>CAVVFD010000001.1:0-2292258 GCA_963747505.1 uncultured Actinomycetota bacterium
ACACTGCGATTTCCTGATTGCCGGGGTTGTCAGCGACGAAATGCTTCGTGCCGTCAAGGGCGTCGAGGCGGTTGTTCCGACTGAGGAACGAGCTGAGATCGTCCGCAACATCCGATGCGTCGACGACGTGTACATCGAACGCGTGCCGGACAAGATGGACGTGTGG
This sequence comes from uncultured Actinomycetota bacterium, assembly GCA_963747505.1. Lineage (GTDB taxonomy): Bacteria > Actinomycetota > Actinomycetes > Propionibacteriales > Propionibacteriaceae > Arachnia. The sequence continues at coordinate 167 of CAVVFD010000001.1, forward strand.
CGGGACGTGGGTTTCACGCACTTCTTCAAGGGCGACGACTGGAGGGGCACCGAAAAGGGCCTGCGGCTGGAAGAGATGTTTGCGCCGGTCGGGGTCACGGTCGTCTACTTCCCCTACACCGTCAACACATCAAGCTCCCAGCTTCGGCGCTCCCTGGATCTCATCCAGAACGGCGCATCCGTGGTGAGCTCGAACGCTCGCTACGCCTGACGGTCAACTCGCGCGGGTCTATGTGGACGGCGCGCACCGTCGAGCACTGGGACGGCAGCGGGCCCCTCAGGAGCCGTGTGGCATGTCCAGGAGTTGGAGGAGATAGCTTCCATACCCCGATTTCGCCAGCTGCTGAGCCCGTGTCTTCAACTCCTGGTCGTTGAGGAAGCCCTGCCGCCAGGCGGCCTCCTCAGGACATCCAACCTGTAGCCCCTGCCGTGCCTGGATGGTGCGGACGAAACTGCTGGCGTCATTGAGGGAGTCGAAGGTTCCGGTGTCCAGCCACGCGGTGCCGCGGGGGAGGATGGAGACCTGCAGCTGACCTCGCTCCAGATAGACGCGGTTGACGTCGGTGATCTCGTATTCTCCCCGCGCGGACGGTTTCAAGCCGGATGCGATGTCCACCACGTCGGAGTCGTAGAAATAGAGCCCCGGCACTGCGTAGTTCGATTTCGGATGGGACGGTTTTTCCTCGATGGAGAGAACCTTTCCCTGCTCGTTGAATTCCACCACGCCGTAGGCGGTGGGGTCTGACACCCAGTAGCCGAAGACAGCGGCGCCGTCGATGTCGATGCACTTCTTCAACTGGGTGCCGACGCCCTGGCCATAGAAGATGTTGTCCCCGAGGACCAGACACGCCTTGTCGCCACCCAGGAACTCTGCCCCGATGGTGAAGGCCTGCGCCAGTCCCTTCGGTTCGGCCTGCGTCGCGTACTCGATGGAGACGCCGAATTGGCTGCCGTCTCCCAGCAAGCGACGAAAAGCCTCGTGCTCGTGGGGTGTGGTGATGACCAGGATATCCCGGATGCCCGCCAGAATGAGGGTGGTCAACGGGTAGTAGATCATCGGCTTGTCATAGACAGGGACCAATTGTTTGCTGTTGGCGAGCGTGATGGGATGCAAACGAGTGCCCGAACCGCCAGCCAGAATGATGCCACGCATGTAGGGAAGTCTCCCACGAGCGGCGACGGCTGCGTGCCGAAATATCCCGTGGTTCTTCCCTAGACTGTGGCCATGACGCAATTCTTGTGCACGGGGGGCGCCGGATTCATCGGCAGCAACTTTGTCAAAATGGTGCTGGAGACGAGCGACGACGAGGTGACGGTGTTGGATGCCCTCACCTACGCCGGGCACAAGGAGTCGCTGGCGGGGCTGGACGAGCAGCGGCTGTCGTTCGTGCACGGATCGGTGGATGACGCGTCCCTCGTGGACGAACTGGTGGGCAAGCATGACGTCGTGGTGCACTTCGCCGCGGAATCGCACAACGACAACTCGCTCAACGACCCCAGCCCCTTCATCCGGACCAACATCGTGGGCACCTTCGAACTACTCGAGGCAGTCCGCCGACACGACCGGCGCTACCACCACATCTCCACCGATGAGGTCTACGGCGACCTGGAACTCGACGACCCGCATCGGTTCACGGAAGCAACCCCGTACAACCCGTCGAGCCCGTACTCGGCGTCCAAGGCCGGCTCCGACATGCTGGTGCGTGCCTGGGTGCGGTCCTTCGGAGTGCGGGCCACCCTGAGCAACTGCTCCAACAACTACGGACCGCGACAGCACGTCGAGAAATTCATCCCGCGCCAGATCACGAACCTCATCGACGGCATCCGGCCGAAACTCTACGGAGCCGGCCTGAACGTGCGGGACTGGATCCACGTGGATGACCACAACGCGGCAGTGCTGAGAATCATCGAGGCGGGCAGGGTGGGACAGACCTACCTCATCGGGGCGGACGGGGAGATGAACAACAAGTCGGTCATCGAACTGATCCTCGAGCTGATGGGCCACGAGCGCGACGACTACGACCACGTCGCTGACCGGCCGGGACATGACATGCGGTACGCGATCGACGCCTCACACCTCAGAGACGAGCTGGCGTGGGAACCCCGCTACCGGGACTTCCGCTCAGGCCTGGAGGCGACCATCGACTGGTATCGCACCAACGAGTCCTGGTGGCGTCCCATGAAGGAGGCCACGGAGGCCAAGTACGCAGCGACGGGGCAGTGAAATGCCCCATCGCAACGTGACGTCGAGGGAGACGGCCATCCCCGGTCTGCTGGTCCTCGACCTGGTGCTCCACGAGGATGAACGTGGCTGGTTCAAGGAGAACTGGCAGCGGGAGAAGATGACGAAGCTTGGCCTGCCCGACTTCGGACCCGTCCAACACAGCCTGGCCATGAACAAGGCGGCGGGGGTGACCCGCGGACTCCATGCGGAACCCTGGGACAAGCTGGTGTCGATCGCCACCGGAAGGATCTTCGGCGCCTGGGTGGACCTGCGTGAGGGCGAGACGTTCGGCACGGTCGTGACTCTGGAACTGGGACCCGACACGACGGTGTTTGTCCCCCGTGGGGTGGCCAACGGCTATCAGACGCTGACCAACGACACTGTCTATTCCTACCTCGTCAACGACCACTGGAGCCCCGATAAGCGGCTCGAATACGGCTACGTGAACCTGGCCGACCTCGATCTCGCGATCCGATGGCCCATCCCACTGGAGGAAGCCACGATGTCGGAGGCCGACGAGGCTCATCCAGCCCTGGCCGACGTCACACCTCTGCCGGAACGCGGCACCGTCGTGATCGGCGCCGAGGGACAGCTGGGCCGCTCACTGATGAAGCTCCTGCCGGGGGCGGTCGGGCTCAACCGGCCTGAATTCAGCCTCGGAGCCCCGGAGTCCTTCGATGCGATTGACTGGTCCCGGATTGGCACGATCATCAATGCTGCCGCCTACACCGCGGTGGACGACGCGGAGACACCGGAGGGGCGTCGGGCTGCTTGGGAGGTCAACGTGTCCGGGGTGGGCCGGCTGTGCCGAATTGCGCAGCAGCATCGGATCACGCTGGTGCACGTCTCGAGCGACTATGTCTTCGACGGTTCCACCGCAGAACACGACGAGGGCGAAGCACCCTCACCGCTCGGGGTGTACGGCCAGACGAAAGCGGCAGGGGATGCCCTGGCCGCGCAGGTGGACCGCCACTACGTGGCACGCACCAGTTGGCTCATCGGAGAAGGTCGCAACTTCGTCTCCACGATGACGGATCTCGCGAGGCGGGGCATCTCACCGAGCGTCGTCAACGACCAGTTCGGCCGGCTGACCTTCACCGACGACCTGGCCGCGGCCATCGTTCACCTGCTTCGCTCCGGGGCGCCATTCGGCGTCTACAACGTGACCGGCTCCGGGCCTGTCCAGTCCTGGGCCGACGTCGCCAGCGACGTGTTCCACGCGTGCGGGCGCGATCGCGACGACGTGACGCCGGTCTCCACCGAGCAGTACGCGACCCAGATGTCCACGCGCTCCCTGGCGCCGCGGCCGCGCCACAGTGCGCTGAAACTCGACAAGATCTCGGAAACCGGACTCCAACTCCCCGACGCGGCTGAGCGCCTCCACTCATACGTCGCCTCGCTTCTTCTGCGCTCCACCATGGAGCCGGGCGGGTGACGACCAGGCGTCGGCTACGGTCAAGGCATGTGGTGTGACTGTGGACAGCCCAGCGTGATGCGGCACGACGAAGCGGCCTGGTCCACAGGAAGGGGATCGCAACATGAATGACAGCCAGTCGGCATCGCTGCACCCAGCCCTCGAGCTTGCCCGGTACGGGAAGAAGCACGACGGCGATCGTTTCGTCGGTTTCTGGCTGGGCCTGGTGGTTGAGTCGAGGCAGTACGCGTTGCGCTCCGACGCCCGGCCGATGCGTCGGATCCTGGACCGCTTCTTCTCAGGACGTGAAGTGGTGGCGGCCCTCGCCGCGGTCGGCCCCGCGGCGCTCTACGAACAGCTGCTGGACGCGGCCACGGTCTACCACACGTCGTGTATCACGGACCCGCAGTACTCCAGCACCATGTGGCGCACCAACCGGATGGACCCGGAGCAGCTGCGAGGCAAGATGGCCCGGGACACGGCCAACACGCTGGGCCTGCTGGCCGACAGCGGCGCCCTGGTGGGCTTGGCGCGGCCGCTTCCGACGCTGCTCACCGACGGTTTGCTGAACGCGCTCGCACCGCACGGAGCCGACGAACTCGGCAGGGCGGTTGCCCGGAATCCGTCGGCCGTGCGTGCGCTGGAGGTGGCGGCGGAGGGCTGAGCCCCGAGCGCCGGAGCCCCCTACATCAGCGGGGCAAACACCCGCAGGATGGCCTGGAGCAGTCTCTTCACGACGTTGGTGTCCGTGAGGTCCTCCATCTTGACCCGCCGGGACACGGCGACGGTGGCCTCAACGTCGCGTCGCAGTTCGGCCAGGGCGGGGCTGTCGTACATCCACACCGCGCACTCCTGGTGCAGGTAGAAGCTGCGGAAGTCGAAGTTGATGGTGCCCACCAGCCCCAGACGGTCGTCGACGAGCATCGACTTGGCATGGATGAATCCCGGCGTGTACTCGTGGACCTCCACGCCGGCCTCCATCAGGGGGCGGTAGTACGAGTGGGTGGCGAGACTGACGTACCACTTGTCCGGGATGCCGGGAACGACCACGCGCACACGAATGCCGGAACGGGCGGTGGCGGCGAGCTGTCTCACCATGGAATCGCTCAGGACCAGATAGGGCGTGAAGATGTCGACGCTGCGGGTGGCCGCCTGCATGAGGTGCTGGTAGACGTCCGAGCCGAGCGACATGTCGTCGAAGGGAGTGTCATCAAAGGGCGCCACGAGCCCCAGGTCCGGGGCCTGTGCCACAGCGGGCAGCCGCTCGGGGTGATGCGCTTCAGACGGGGCTTCGATGGCGGCGGGACCGCTGGGCAGAAACGAGGCGTACTCGACGTGCGACCTGCTGGCCAGCTCCCACATCTGCAGGAACATGACCGTCAGGGCCCAGGCGCCCGGACCCCGCAACCGCAGAACCGTGTCCTTCCAGTGGCCGAAGCGCACGATCTCGTTGATGTACTCGTCGCCGATGTTGATGCCGCCCGTGAACGCCACCTCGCCGTCGATGCTGAGGATCTTGCGGTGGTCACGATTCTGGAACGTCAGGGTGAACCCGAGTCCCACCGGGTTCACGGGGATGACGGCGATGCCAGCGTTTTCGCAGCGCTCGGTGAAGTCGACGGGGAGGGTGAAGAAGCTGCCCAGGTCGTCATAGAGGAACCGGACGTCGACGCCCTCGGCTGCCCTGGCCGCCATCGCGTCGATGAGCCTGTCGAGCATTGTGCCGCCGTCGACGATGAAGTACTCCGCGAACACATAGTGCTTCGCTGTGCCTATGGCCTCGATCATGGCGTCGAAACCCAGCTCGCCGAGTGGATAGTAGGCCGCATCCGTGCCGTCGAAGATGCGGTACTGGCTGGTGTTCTCGAGATAGGTGAACTGACGCCTGACTGGCGCAGCGACCTCCTCGGCGGGCAGGTCCACAGCCGGGAGCAGCTCCAGTGCCTCGCCGGCGCGGGCCGACGTGGTGTGGAACTGGGTGCGTTGCGACTTCGTCGTGAAACCCGCGCCGTAGAAGAAGTAGAACGCTGACCCCAGCAACGGTAAGAGGAGCACTGGGATGATCCACGCCAGCTTGTAGGTGGTCTCCCGCTTCCCGTTCAGGATGAACAGCATCACGATGATGGACAGCGCGCTCTGGATGGCGAGGATGGCCGAGGACCACTCGGCGAAGAAGGTCACGGCAGCGACGAGGACGAGCAGTTGCACGGCGAAGGCAATCGCGATGACAGCGGCCCTGCCCCACGTCGTTGCCCACCTGCGCAGGGAGGCGTGTTTGCGGGCGCGCTGTACCTCGGGGTGGGTGGACGTGTGCAGGGCGGTGGAGCTCATGGCCCTCATTGTGTCGTGCCACCCGGGCGGGGCGCTGCCCGTCCACGTGCCCCGCCTTCGGATGCCACGCATTCGTGGTGGTGCCGCCCCCGTGGAACGGCACCACCACGGGCATCAGGGCTTGAGGACCACCTTGATGCAGCCGTCGGACTTCTCCTGGAACATCTTGTATGCCTCGGGTGCCTTCTCCAGGGGAACATGGTGCGTGGTCAAGTCATCGACGCCGAACGGATCAGCGTCGACGAGCCGCCCCAGCAGGTCGTCGGACCAGCGCTTGACGTGGCACTGACCCATCCGCATGGTGATGCCCTTGTCGAACATCGTCATCATCGGCATGGGGTCGATTGCGCCACCGTAGACCCCGGACAGTGAGACCGTCCCTCCACGGCGGACGGCATCGATGGCGGTGTGCACGGCGTCAAGGCGGTCGATCCCCGTCTTCTCGATGGCCGGCTGGGACAGGGGCTTGGGAAGTCGCGACGCCATGGAGATGATCCTCTTGGCGATCGGGTTGCCGTGCGCCTCCATCCCGACGGCGTCCACCACCGCATCCGGTCCGCGACCCTTCGTCATGTCCTTGAGTGCCTGCGCCACGTCGTCGGTGGCGGTGAAGTCCACCACCTCGGCGCCGAGGCTGCGTCCCCGGTCGAGGCGCTCGGGAACCAGATCGACGCCGATCACGCGCCCGGCGCCCTGTTCCTGCGCGCAACGGACGGCCAGCTGCCCCACCGGGCCGAGCCCGAGGATCGCGACCGTGGAATCGGGTTCGACGTCCGCGAACGCGACGCCCTGCCATGCGGTGGGCAGGATGTCGGAGAGGAAGAGGAAGCGCTCGTCGGGCAAGGAATCGGGAACCTTGATGGGGCCGAAATCGGCGTGGGGGACGCGCACGTACTCCGCCTGTCCGCCGGGCACTGCGCCGTACAGGCTTGTGTAGCCGAAGAGCTGGGCGCCCTTGTCGTACTCGCGCACCTGCGTGGTCTCACACTGGGCGAACAGTCCACGCTGGCACATCCAGCACTTTCCGCAGGAGATGGTGAAGGGAACCACGACACGATCACCGACGGACAGGTTGGTGACGTTGTCGCCGACCTCCTCGACGATGCCCATGAACTCGTGGCCGATGATGTCGCCAGCCGTGAGGAACGGTGCGAGTACGCCATAGAGGTGCAGGTCGGAGCCGCAGATGGCCGTCGAGGTCACCCGGACGATGGCGTCGGTGGCCTCCTGGATGCGGGGGTCGGGGACCTCCTCGACGCTGACCTTCTCAAGACCCTGCCACGTCAACGCCCTCATGAGCGGCTGTCCGCATCGACGATGCCCGATTCTCCGCCGTCCGGCTGGTCGTTGGTGAGTAAGCCCTTGACCATCGACAGGGTCGAGCCGACGGCCGTGGGCGTGTCCCAGTAGCCGATGGTGTTGGCGTTGATCCTGATGAGCGACACCTTGGGGTCATCCGGTTCGCACTGCAGCCACGACTCCACGAAGGGATTCCACATCTCCTTCTGGCGGGCCGGGTCCTGCAGGACTTCTGCGGAGCCCTCCACGGAGAGGTAGTCGCCGTCGGCGTAGGTGACGCTGACGCGGGAGTCGGCCTGGATCTGCTGTGCCTTGTCGGAGCCGGTCTCCGTGAAGAACCACAGGGTGCCGTCCTCGTCGGGTTCCTGGGCGCCCATGGGGCGGCTGACGAGCCGACTCCCGTCCAGCGTGGTGAGCATTGCCACGTTCTGTTTGCCGATCATCTTCATGACGTCATCGAGGGACTTGTCGTTGTGTTCAGTCATGCGTTTCACTCTGGCACGTCAAGGGTTCACTGGAGTGGCGTCCTCGGCTGCTACTGGGTGCGCACGAAGGACAGCAGCGGTGCGACGGCGTGGATGAACGCCTCGACCCGGTCGGCTACCTCCCCGCAGATCCAGGTGCTCTTGGGGAGGGGTTTCTGGACGATCAGCGAGGTCAGTCGCAGGGCCCAGGCGGAGGGGTCGTCTGCGTACTCGGAGTAGCCACGCGGCATCGTCCTGAGTGAGGCATCAGTGTCCAGGCGCAGGTCTGCCACGGCGAGGCTGTCGAGCACGCGGTGGAACGCCTTGGGGTCCTCGAGGATCTTGTCGCGCACGGGCCCCAGCCGGGTGGGCGTCGGGGTGTGCAGGCCGCCCGCGACGAACGATCCCTCTGCTCCGAGATGCAGGTAGACGAGGCCGGCGTCCTCCTTCTTGGTGCCGGAGGGGGTGAGTAGGCCGGCGACGGCCGTCTTGTAGGGGCTCTTGTCAGGGCTGAATCGAACGTCGCGGTTCATCCGGAACATGGTGGTTTTGGACCCCTGCAACTCCACTTCCGTGCCCTGCAGTCGTTCAGTGAGGGTTTCGAGCAAGTCGGCGAACGGTTCGTGCAGGACTTCGGTGAAGAGTGGCTTGTTCGTCCTGAACCATTCCGCGTTGTTGTTCTCCTCCAGGTCCTCCAGGAATTCGAAGGAGCGACGTGTGAACCCAGATGCACCGGTGGAAGCCATGGACCCACCTCTCTGGCGGTAGTCGGTCAGGCCAGGGTCTCCCCACGGGATGCCCCGGTGATCAAGAAGCCTACCCACGTCCGGAGACTCGTTGAGGGTGCCGCACGACCACCGATTGAAACAGCACCTCGGATCGGAGTTCGTCGGCGTGATCAGTGGGGGATACCGATGTCCGACCTGTGGAAGCCGTCGGCGAAATCCACTTGCGCGAGCTTTTCGTAGGCAGCCGAACGCGCGTCGTCCGGCCCGGTTCCCACCCCCACCGCATTCAGCACGCGGCCACCGGCGCCGACGAGCTGTCCGTCGATGTCGGCGGTGCCCGCCTGAAGGATCCAGGCCTGGTCCTCGTCGGGTGGCAGGGTGATGGGGCAGCCGGTGCGGGGCGCGCCGGGGTAGCCCTCGGCCGCCTCGACGACAACCACCGCATGCCCGTCGTGCCACTGCAGCGGCAGACCGTCCAGTTCGCCGCGAGCGGATGCGCGCAGGACTCCCGCGAGCGGAGTTCTCAGGAGCGCCAGGACCGCCTGGGACTCCGGATCGCCGAAACGGGCGTTGAACTCCACCACCTGCAGCCCGGACCGGCTGGTTAGGGCGAGCCCCACGTAGAGCAGTCCGCTGAAAGGGGTGCCCTGGCGGCGCATCTCGGCCAGGGTGGGCGCCACAACGCGTTCCATGACCTCGTCGACGAGTCCCTCAGGGGCCCATGGCAGGGGAGCGTAGGCGCCCATGCCTCCGGTGTTGGGGCCGGCGTCGCCGTCACCGACGCGCTTGAAGTCCTGTGCTGGCAGGAGCGGCACACCCCGTTCGCCGTCGCAGATGACAAAGAGGGAGATTTCCGGGCCGTCCAGGAACGACTCGATCACCACGCGCCCACAGGAGCGGGCGTGCGCGATGGCCTGCTCGCGGTCGTCAGTGACGACGACGCCCTTGCCGGCCGCGAGCCCGTCGTTCTTGACCACGTAGGTGGGGCCGAACTCGTCCAGGGCCGCGACGGTCTCCTCCACAGAGGTGCACAGCCGCGAGGCTGCCGTCGGTACGCCAGCGGCGGCCATCACGTCCTTGGCGAAGGCCTTGGATCCCTCGAGGGCGGCGGCTGCGCGCGACGGTCCGAAGCAGTCGATCCCAGCTTTCCGCAGTGCATCCGCGACCCCCGCCACCAGGGGTGCCTCCGGGCCGATGACCACGAGGTCGACGCCCAGTCTCCGTGCCAGGGCCAGGACGGCCTCCGGATCGGCGGGGTCGATGGCGTGGCGCGTGCCCAGTGCTGCAAGGCCCGGGTTTCCGGGTGCGATGTGCAGCCGCCCGACGGAGGGGTCGGCGGCCAGCGCGCGGCCCAGCGCGTGCTCCCTGCCGCCGCCGCCGAGCAGGAGGATGTCAAAAGTCTTCACGGCAGAACCTTATCGTCGGGCCTCCACAGCGTCGTCCGTGGTCCCGCCGTCCCCGGCGTCGAACCTGCCGTGAGCAGAGGCGACCCTGTCTCGGAGCACCCGAAGAGATTCGGTCTGTCAAAATATCGTGATCGAACGTATCCTGCGTACAGAGTCCCACACACGCTTGAGTGGCGCGACCGGGGATGCAGGCAGCATTCCGTTCCACTGGAGTGCCGGGCGACCCATCTCGTTCCAGCAACACCAGGAACATGCCCGATGAAAGTGAAGGCGACAGAGCCATGAAGATCAGTGTCATTGGAGCATCTGCCGGAGTCGGTCTGGAAACAGTTTTGCGGGCCCTCAGTCGGCAGCACGAGGTGACCACACTCTCTCGATCAGCGGTTCCGCTACCGGAGACCCAGACCGTGACTTTCATACGGGGAAGTGCGACCGACAGGTCTGACCTTGCGAGCGCCGTCCTCGGTGCCGATGCAGTCATCGTTGCGTTGGGCACCAGCAAGAATATGAAGGCGACGACCTTGTTCTCCGACAGTGCTGCCCTGCTTGCTGAAATTCAGCGCGAGAGTGGCACCGCGGCGCCGTTCATCTTTGTCACCGGGTTCGGGGCTGGAGACAGTCGCAGCTACGTGTCCGGTTTCGTTCGGTTCTTTCTGAGGTACTTCCTCAAAGACGTTTACGCGGACAAGACACGGATGGAAGAAATCGCGACTGGCTCCGGCATGAACTGGGTCGTCGTCAGGCCGGGCAGGCTGCTTGAGGGTGAGTTGACGGAGGAATACCGCATCGAGCGCTCCCTGTTCAGGGGTATCAAGATCAGTGGGATCAACAGGGCCAACCTGGCGGACTTCTTGGTCAAGCAAGCTGAGTCACCCACCGAGTTGCGCCGCTGTGTCGCCATCTCTTCGCGGTAGGCGCCATCATGGACGCGTTGAAGCGTGGTCCAACATGTCTTTGGTTTGAACGCGTCTGGCCGGACGACGGTAACGATCAAGCGTCCCCTGGGAGGTGGAATCGGTCCCCGTTGCTCTGTGCCAAGCCGTCGGCGACAAGCGCTGTTCCGCAACGTTGGCGCTGATTCTCATCAGCCCAGACGATGTCGGTCAGCGCGACCGGAGAGGTCGCCGCACGCAGGGCAGCCATGATGCGCCCTCGACACTGGCGGTCCGTTCCGTCCCACGCCTGGGCAACGCGAGCCGGACCGTCCCATGCTGGCTTTCCGGTGGCGAGCCACGCGCAGTGCTGCGCGACGGGGCAGTCGCCGCAGCGGGGACTCCTGGCAGTGCAGATGGTGGCGCCGAGTTCCATCGCGGCGGCCGACCAGGTGGCCGCGTCGCGGTCCCCCTCGGGCACCCAGCGCCACGCCCGGCGACGTTCCGCCGCGGTCTCGCTCCGGGCAGGGTGCTCGACGCCGCCGTCGAACCGGGCCAGGACCCGTCGGATGTTGACGTCCAGGACCAGCGAGCGTCGCCCGAAGGCGAAGGCCCGAACCGCAGCGGCGGTGTAGGAACCGATGCCGGGCAGGGCGAGCAGCGCCAACTCGTCGTCCGGCACCTCGCCACCGTGCTCGGTCGAGATGGCGACGGCGCACTTCTGCAGCCTGAGCGCGCGACGCGGGTAGCCGAGGCTGCCCCAGGCGCGCAGGACATCGCCGGTGTCTGCAGCAGCGAGATCGCTGGGTGTGGGCCAGCGCGCCAGCCATGCTCGCCAAGGCCCCGCGACCCGGCTGGCCGGTGTCTGCTGCAGCATGATCTCGCTGACCAGCACACCCCACGCCGTGGTGTCGGGGGCTCGCCACGGGAGGTCGCGTGCGCGTGCTGCGAACCAGGCGGCAAGTGTGGCGTGAACCTCGATCGTCGCCTCGTCGTGCACGGGCTGGGTCACTCGTGCACCATCCCTGCCGCTCATCTCCCCAGTCGTCATGTGTCCTGCGCGTCGAGTTCCCGGTCGAGGCGCTCGGCCTCCTCGGCGGCGCGCTGCACCAGCAGGCGGAACCCGATGATGGCGATCACGAAGCCACCGCCGATGGGTACGGAGAACCACCAACTCCATGCGAGGTCGTCCTGCAACAGGGCGATCACAACAGTGGCGAGCATGAACACGGCCAGGAGCGGCACGAGGATACGGACGAGGGCCTGCGTGGACATGGTGCCTCAGATGAGGTCGTGGATCGTCACCGACTGCTCGCGGCCCGGGCCGACGCCGATTCCGGAGATGCGGCACCCGATGAGTTCTTCGAGACGGTGGACGTAGGTCTGGCAGGTGGGCGGGAGGTCGTCGAAGTGGCGGGCCCCCGAGATGTCCTCGGTCCACCCGTCCAGGTACTCGTAGACGGGCGTGGCGTGGTGGAAGTCGCTCTGCGTGATGGGCATCACGTCGTGGCGCACCCCGTCCACGTCGTAGGCGACGCACACCGGGATCTTCTCCCAGCCGCTCAGGATGTCCAGCTTGGTGAGGAAGATGTCGGTGAAGCCGTTGATCTTGGCGGCCTGCTCCACGAGGACCGCATCGAACCAGCCGCAGCGGCGGGGACGCCCGGTGGTGGCACCGAACTCGCTCCCGACGGCGCGCAGCGTCTCGCCGTCCTCGTCGAAGAGTTCGGTGGGGAAGGGTCCCTCGCCCACGCGGGTGGTGTAGGCCTTCGCGATGCCGATGGAGCGGTCAATACGCGTCGGCCCCACCCCCGCGCCGATGCAGGCGCCGGCCGCGATGGGGTTGGAAGAGGTCACGTAGGGGTAGGTGCCGTGGTCCACGTCCAGGAAGTGTGCCTGCGCGCCCTCGAACAACACCACCTTGCCGTCGTCGAGGCCGTCGTTGATAAAGCGGCCGGAATCGATGACGAACGGGCGGAGGTTCTCGGCGTGCGCCAGCAGCCCCTGGACGATGGCCTCGGCGTCGATCTCGCGACGGTTGTAGACCTTCACCAGCAACTGGTTCTTCTGGTCCAAGGCGGCCTCCACCTTCTGGCGGAGGATCGACTCGTCGAAGATGTCCTGGACGCGGATGCCCATGCGGTTCACCTTGTCCGAGTAGGCAGGGCCGACGCCTCGTCCCGTGGTGCCGATCTTCCTCTTGCCCAGGAAGCGTTCGGTGACCTTGTCCATCACCTTGTGGTACTCGGTGATGACGTGGGCATTGGCGCTGATGAGGGGATGTGGCACCTCGACGCCGCGCGCGGCAAGCTCGTCCAGTTCCTCCTGGAACACGTCGAGGTCCACCACGACGCCGTTGCCGATGATGGTGGTGGTGTTGGTGTTGAGGATGCCTGAGGGGAGCAGGTGGAGGACGAATTTCTCGCCGCCCACCACGAGTGTGTGGCCGGCATTGTTCCCACCCGAGAAGCGGACACAGAGGTCCACACGCTCCCCGAGCTGGTCCGTCGCCTTGCCCTTGCCCTCGTCGCCCCACTGGGCACCGACCACAACAACGCTTGGCATAGCAGCTGACCTCCACACATGGATGAAGCCCCGCACATGAAGGTGAGCTGGGGCCTTACCGGGGCAGTCTAGTCCGACGACCCGCGTTCGTGGATGTCGGCCGTCTGGTTGACTGCGGCCCTGCTTCACCGGTCGCGGGGTCCTATCCGGTGCGGCCCTCCCGCCAGTAGCCCATGATGGCCACCTGCTCCCTCCTCATACCCGCCGGGCCGAGCAGCCATCTGCGCAGCTGCTTGAGCATGCCCGCCTCACCCGCCACCCAGGCATAGCGCTCGACGGCGGTGGCTGCGCTCGTCTCCCACAAAACTGTCTGGTCCACGTCCACGTCGTCGATCGCGTGCCATGGAAGCTTCACCGCGGGTGGTGCGGCCTCGGCGACCGCACCGGCCAGCAGCGTGCCCCGAGGGGCGCCGTCGCGCACGAGCCACGAGACGGTGAGATTCGGGGGAGCGACGACGTCGAGACGGTCCGCCAGCCCCGGCACCTCGAGGAGGACCCGGCCGGACCAGTGGTCCGCGTCGGTCCCCGCGGCCAGGTGTGCCAGGATGCTGGCGACGGCCGGGACGGCGGTCTCGTCCCCGGCCAGCAGGACCCGGCGCGCGTCGCCCGGGCGCCATTCGATTCCCGCGTATTCGGGCCCGCACACTTGTCTGTTGGGACCGACCACTGCAACGACGTCGCCCGGCTCTGCGCGGGAGGCCCACACGGTGGCGGGGCCGCCACCGGGGCGATCGCCGTCCGCGTCGTCCGCATCCGGAAGGTGGAGCACGAAGTCGATCACCAGGCGGGTGCCCTCGGGTGCGCGACGCAGCTCGCGGGCGGTGTACGTGCGCATGGCACCGCGCTGCGTCTCGGGCTTTGTCAGCCAGGTGCGGTACCACGAGGCGTCGTCGCCCACCGGCGCCTGCGGCCGGACGTCGGACAGGCTCCGCAGGATTGACTCCGGGGTGGATTCGCCGTGGGGCACGACCAGCTTCAGCCGCAGATCGAGCGTCGGTCCATCCACTCCGAAGTGCGCCAGATCCTCGCCACCCAGCGTGATGCGTCGAAGGGTGGGACAGAGATCCTCCACCTCGACGACGTGGGCGGCCATTGCCAGCGTCGGGCAGTTGTCGCAGCGTTGTGCGTTCACGGGGCACCTCCCCCGTCGGTGACACGCGTGCGCCCAATCGGCACCACCAGGGGGGTGAGCGACGCCGGATCCGTGATGACGCGCGACTTCAGGGAGAAGGCGCTGGCGAGCAGTTCCTCGGTGAGCACCTCGGCCGGGGTGCCCTGGGCGACGAGCCTGCCGTCGGCCATGGCCACGAGGTGATCGGCGTAGCGGGCGGCCAGGTTCAGGTCGTGCAGCACCATGACGACGGTGCAGCCGTGGCTCACGTTGAGGTCCGAGATGGTGTCCAGCACCTCGACGGCGTGTGCCATGTCCAGGAACGTGGTGGGTTCGTCCAGGAGCAGGACGCCCGTTTCCTGGGCGAGCACCATGGCCACCCAGACCCGCTGACGTTGGCCGCCCGAGAGCTCGTCCACCGCGCGATGGGCCAGGTCCGTGGTGCGCGTGAGGGCCATGGCACGCTCCACCGCGCGGCGATCCGCCTCGGAGTTCCGGGACAACCACCCCTGGTGGGGCGCCCGCCCGAGCCCCACCAGTTCGGCGACGGTGATCCCGCCGGGAGCCAGTGGGGTCTGGGGGAGGAGGCCCAGCTTCCGGGCCAGCTCCTTCGAGCCCAGACGGTGGATGTCCGTGCCGTCCAGCAGGACGGTCCCCGAACTCGGCTTCAGGAGGCGGGTCAGGCCGCGCAGCAGCGTGGACTTCCCACAGCCGTTCGGCCCGATGAGGGCGGTGATCCGGCCGTGGGGGACCTCGAGACTGAGATCCTCGATCACCGCGGTGCGGTCGTAGCCCAGGCTGATCCGCGCCGTGCTCAGGCTGGCGCGCCCATTCCGCTGGCTGGTTGCCTCTGGGCTCTGCCCGTCAACGCTCATGTCGTACCTCATCTCAGACCTGCTTCGATCGAATCAACAGGAACATCAGGAAGGGCGCGCCCAGCGCGCCCGTCACCACGCCAACCGGGAGGACAATCGTACCGAAGGCGCTGTGGGCAAGGGTTTCGGCGACAAGCACCAGCGCCGCCCCGCACAGCCCGGCGAGCATCAGGGAGGTGCGGCCGCGGTTCAGGAGGCGGGCCAGTGGACCGGCCATGAATGAGACGAACGCCAGCGGGCCCGCGAACGCGACGGCGGCCGCGCACAGTGCCGCGCCGATCGTCACCAGGACGAGCCGGGCGGACCCCACCTTCACACCGAGGCTGGCGGCGGCCTCGTCGCCCAGCTCAAGGAGTCGCAGCCAGCGGCCCGCCAGGAGGGCCGCCGGGACGAGGACCAGCAGCGTGGCCGCCAGCAGACCGAGGTGCGGCCACGTGGACGCGTTGAGCGATCCGGTGAGCCAGCGGTAGGTGTCCCCGACGACGCGCTCGTCGGCGCGCGTCAGCACGAACTGAATGATGGCCGTCAGCATCGCGGCCACGGCAATGCCGGTGAGGATCAGTGCGCCGCCCACATCGTTGCCGTGCCGGGAGACGACGTGGATCCCGAGCGCCACGGCCACCGCGCCGATGAAGGCAGCGCCAATCAGGGGCAGCCCCTGGAGGTTCCACACCACCATGCTGACGACTGCCGCCGCAGACCCGCCGAGGCTGATGCCGATGACATCCGGGCTGGCCAGCGGATTGCGCAGCAGCGACTGGAAGAGTGCCCCGCCCACCCCCAGCGCCATGCCGGCGAGCAATCCGGTGAGGGCGTTGGGCAGACGGTTCTGCAGCACGATGAAGTCGACACCGCCGCGGGCCGTGCCACGCTGGATGGCGAGGAAGTCGTCGAATCCCACAAACCGGGAGCCGAGCATCACCGAGAGGAGTGTCGCGAGCGCCACCACACCCACCAGCAGCAGGGACAGTTTCATGGTCCTCACAGCGACACCCGTCCCCTGCCGCGCACCACAGCGATCATCACGGGGGCGCCCACGACAGCGGTCATCACTCCCACGGCAACCTCCCCGGGGGGCGCGATGACCCTGCCGATCGTGTCACCGGCCAGCAGCAGCACCGGGCCGGCCAGCACACTCAGCGGCAGGAGAAGGCGATGATTGGTGCCCACCCACAGCCTGAGCACGTGGGGCACGACCAGCCCGACGAAGGCAATGGGACCCACCAGCGCGACGGACGTGCCTGCCAGCAGGGCCGTCCCCACGGCCGATGTGAGGCGTGCGAACTGGACGTGAGCGCCAAGCGCCGCCGCGGCGTCGTCGCCGAGTGCCATGAGGTTGAGGGAGCGGGCCCCCGCAAGACAGAGAATCGCACCCACTCCGAGCAGCCAGGCGGTGGCGGGCAGCTGATCGAGGCCACGAACGCCCAGCACGCCCACCTGCCAGAACCGGAAGCGCTCCAGGGTGGCGGGGGACAGCAGCAGCCACCCGGACGTCACGCTGAAGAGCCCGGCGTTGATGGCGGCCCCCACGAGGGCGAGCTTGATGGGCTGGGCTCCGCCGCGGGCGGCGGAAGCCACGGCGTAGACGAGCGCGAAAGCGCCAAGCGCGCCCAGGGTTCCAGCGATGGCCAGCGGTGCTGTGCCAGCGACGTTGAACACGGCGAGGGCCATCACGATCGCCGCGGCCGCGCCTGCGTTGACGCCGAGGATGCCCGGGTCCGCCAGTGGGTTGCGCGTGATGCCCTGCATGGATGCGCCAGCCAGCCCCAGCGCCGCACCCACCACGATGGCGTCGACGGTGCGTGCCATCCGGGCACGCACCACCAGGTGGTCACCGAGCGTGGAGGCGGGGTCAACCAGCGCCTGCCACACCACCTCGAAAGACGTGGGGCGGGCGCCCACGGCCAGGGACGTCGCCGTCAGCACTCCCACCAGAAGCAGGAGTGCGACGGCGACCACGGCCGGCCGAAGCATTGCCGGAGGGCGCATCGCGGGTGGAGTCAGCCTTCCGTCACGGCGTCGGCGGCCTCGACGAAGAGCGGGACCACCCGGTCCAGGGCGTAGGGCACGCTGAGGGGGCTCAGAGCCGAAATGGCCAACACGTCCGCCTCGTCGGCGATGGCCACGAGGCCACCCTTCTTCACGGCCGGGATCTGACCGAAGAGAGGATCATCCGTCACGTCCTCGGACGTGGTTCCCTCGGGCAGCCAGGTGAAGAACAGATCGGACTCGATCTCGTTGCCCCGCTCGGCTGACCAGTTGAAGAAGAACTCGTCCTCCGGGGCGTTCGCGGCCACGAAATCGGCCACCGGGATGCCCAGCATCTTCAGGAAGCGGGTGCGATTGTCGCCTGCCGTGTAGATGTTGATGCCACCGACGGCGACGTCGAGGTTGCCTGCGATGGCGGTGACATCGGCGAACTCCGGGTGCGCGGACACCCCATTGTCCTCCACCATCGACTCCACGTCGGCGATCATCGCCATGGCCTCGTCGGGCTTGCCCAGCGCGTCGCCGATCATCTGCGTCGACTGTTGCCACGGTGTCTGATAGCTGGCCACGCCGGGGCCGATGACCGGCGCAATCTGACTGAGTTTGTCGTACTCCTCCTGCGTCAGACCGGAGTAGGCGGCAGCGATGACGTCAGGCGTCGTCTCGGCGATGGCGTCGAAGTTGACGCCGTTCGTGGTGTCGAAGAGGGCGGGGGCGTCGTCCGAACCCATGGGTGCTCCGAGTTCCTCCAGTTTGGCGTTCTTCCATGCCGTGGAGCCGTCCTCGGTGTTGCCGTAGGAGTCCTTGTCCATGCCGACGGGCACAACACCGAGGGCGAGTACGACGTCCGGGTTGACCCAAGCGATCGTCGCCACCCGCTCCGGCTCTTCCTCGATGACCGTCTCGCCGTAGATGTGCTCGATGGTCACCGGGAACGAGGGCTCCCCGGAGGAGATTGCTTCGTCGGGGCTGGGGGATGGGGCGCTTGCCGGTTCCTGGGTTCCGGAGCAGGCGGCCGTCGCGAGGACCAGCACGCCGGCCAGCCCTGCGATGACGCCTCGTTGCACGAGTTTCATGTGTGTACTTCCGTGAGGGATCCGAGGTTATTAGGCTAGCCTTACCCGGCACGGATTACGCAATTGTCCACTTGCGTATTCCACAGTGTGGAATCGCCGATCATGAGGTGCCATGATCTGCGGCATGCGTGTTCTTGCGGCAGATGCGCCCTGCCCCTGTGGTGGGGGCGTCCATGGCGAGTGTTGTGGGCCCCTGCTGGACGGCGGGCGGGCCTGGACCGCCGAGGCGTTGATGCGCTCGCGCTACACCGCGTTCGTCCTGGGTCACACCGATCACCTGTGGCGAACGTGGCATCCCCGCACCCGTCCGCACACGGTGCATCCGTCCGCGAACCAATGGTTGGGGTTGCGGATACTGGAGGTCCTGGACGGCAACCCCGGCGACGCAACGGGAATCGTGGAGTTCGAGGCCACCTATCGCGAATCCTCCTGGCGAACGAAGGTTCAGCATGAGCGCTCCCTGTTCGAGTACAGGGCGAATCGGTGGATGTACGTCTCAGCCGACGCTCCCTGATCCTGTCGCTCGACGGGCTTGCTCTGGAAAGCGGCATGAAACACCACGTGAGTTTCCCAGTCGCTTCGCGCCGCGGTGGCTGGGGGAAATGTGAGACTGAAGAAGCGAGCCGAACTCCTGGCCAACGCTTGTTCGGTTCTCTTCTCGCGCCAGGAGAGTAGGGCGGGTGCCTCTCGCCTGTGCCCTGAGTTCGGCCAGCGAGATACCAGCGTGTCCGAGTGTCGAAGGGCCGGTTGTCCTTTGATGCGGTCGCTGCTCCCGTCGATAATCGCTGTTCGTTCCTCGCAGCGACACCCAGGACGACGCTCGCGGTGACCACTCAGGACGCGGTGGGGCGGGTCCTACTGTCGTGCCAGCTGAGCAACTGGTTGAGAAATGCAGCGTGCCGTGAAGGTGGATTGCGTCAACGAACGCACGCCATCTCCTGGGCCTCTCCGCGCGCCCCTGTCGGCGTCAGACCGGGACTGTTTATAACGGTGTGGTAACGATCTACTGGAGGTCGCCATATGCGCCCTCCTGTTCGAAAAATGTCAGACCCCAAAAATAGAGTTGGTGCATGGATCAGATCCGCCGCACCACAGCCGAGACACTCGCGTTGGTGGATGCTGCGCTGTCGTTGATCGATCACGACGAGCGGACCCAGTTGTCGGCCCCCGAGAAGGTGGTGCTGATGAGCAGGGCCCGGAAATTGGCGGACCGAGTCACCTCGCTGGCCTGCGTGCTGACCGATGAGGTCGCCCGGATTCAGGCCTCTTTGACTGCCACGGGCACGCCGATCACCTCGCTCATTGGGTTGGATGAGGGACGTGACTCCTCGGAGGCTGCGAAGCAGGTCTTCGAGGCTCGGGACATCGCGAAACATGCGTCAGTCAAGAAGGCGGCACTCGCTGGGACACTGTCCTCCCGGCATGCCGCTGCGATCGGGAAAGGGATGGCGAAGCTGCCACCGGAGCTGACTGCGGAGCAGAAGGCCCGGGCGGAGGAGGCGTTCATTGACCGGGCGCCGAAGATCACCCCGAAGGCGCTCGCCCAACTCGCTCCGCAAATACTCGCCGAGGTCGCGCCCGAGTTGGTGGAAACACCGGATCAACATGCCGGCAGATTGGAAATACAACGCCAGCGGGCAGTGGCGAAACGAGCCTTCCGGTGGGGTGACGATGGTGACGGGTCCACGTGGTTGCACGGGCTGTTGCCACACCTGGAGGCAGCGCCACTGATCGCGATGGTGGAGGCCCAGGTCGAGTCCGATCGCCGTGCCGCTCGGGATCGGCTGAGGGCCACCCGCGCCACCCGTCCGGGCCCCCAGACGATCCGGGACCAGATCAACACAGACATTGACCGCACCCCCGACCAGCGACGGGCAGATGCCCTTACGCAACTGCTGTCAGAACACCGCGGCGCGCCAAACAGTTGTGGGGATCGGCCACGGATTGTGGTCACCATTCGCGAGCAGGACCTGCGCGACAGGGCGGAAGCGGCCGGAAAGCTGGCCGCGGGGCAGGAGATCACCGCCGGAGACCTGCGCAGGCTGTGCTGTGACGCGGACGTGATGCCGGTCGTTTTGGGTGGTCACTCTGAAATCCTGGATGTGGGCCAGGCCCAGCGGCTGGTCACCCCCGCCATCCGGAAGGCACTCACCCTCCGTGACGGTGGGTGTGTGTTTCCCGGTTGCATCGCACCCAACTCCGCGTGTGAGGCCCATCACCTCATTCCGTGGTGGGCTGGCGGGGCGACCGCGCTGTGGAATCTGGTCCTGGTGTGTCCGCACCACCACAAACTCGTGGAGCCGGACCGCTACAACCGGCCGGGAGACAAATGGCTCATTCACCTCGACCGGGTGACCGGAAGGGCCGTGGTCACGGCACCCCAACGGACTGTTCGGTTCACCACTCTGCAAGGGGGCAACGGGCGAGAAGAGAACGGTGCGGAAAGGGTTGTCACGGCGGGTGGGGGAGAGGCTCGCAATGGCCCCAGTGGCTGATTGGCCCCGTGGTTGAGGTGTCGCCTGCTTGGGAATTGCGCGACCTCTCACACCTTTCATGGCATCGGAATCATCCCTCGCGGCAAGAAATGAACACAACGGGGTGCATCCCTGTTCGTGGAGCAGCTGGCCGGCCAAGAATTCTGGGTGACTGAGGAGCGAGGGCGGGGCACCCGGCCGCTGGGCGCGTGCCACGAGCGTGAGCGATTCCATAGACTGACCGGCATGACTGTGCCCAACGTGCTGGCCAACCGCTATGCCTCGGCCGAGATGCGCAGCATCTGGGCCCCTGAAGCCAAGGTGGTTGCCGAGCGGAGGCTGTGGCTGGCGGTACTGCGCGCCCAGCGCGACCTGGGCGTGGACTTCGGCGGGGCTGATGCCGGCCAACTTCTGGCGGACTACGAACGCGTCATCGACGACGTGGACCTCAACTCCATTGCCGAGCGGGAACGGGTCACCAAGCACGACGTGAAGGCGCGCATCGAGGAGTTCAACGCTCTGGCCGGTCATGAGCACATCCACAAGGGCATGACGTCGCGGGACCTGACGGAGAACATCGAGCAGTACCAGGTGCTGGCCTCCCTGCGAGTCATTCGCACTCGTGTCATCGCGACGTTGGCGTCGCTGGCCCGGCTCGCCGTCGAGCACGGCGACCAGCCGATTGCAGGGCGCTCCCACAACGTGGCCGCCCAGATCACCACGCTGGGCAAGCGTTTCGCCACGGCGGCCGACGAACTGCTCGTGGCGTTGCGCCGGATCGAGGAGATCATCGCCCGCTACCCGGCGAGGGGGATCAAGGGGCCCGTCGGAACCGCCCAGGACATGCTGGACCTGATGGGCGGCGACGCCGAGAAGCTGGCCGAGTTGGAGCGACGCATCGCCGCCGAGCTGGGTTTCAAGGAGGTACTGACCTCCACTGGGCAGGTCTACCCACGCTCCCTGGACTACGACGTGGTGACCGCTCTGGCCCAGACCGCGGCCGCGCCGTCGAACGTCGCCACGACGATCCGCCTGATGGCGGGACTGGAGCTGGTCACGGAAGGTTTCAAGGAGGGCCAGGTGGGATCCTCTGCCATGCCCCACAAGATGAACACCCGCTCCTGCGAACGCGTGAACGGGCTCTCTGTCGTGGTGCGTGGCTACGTGGCGATGGTCGGCGAACTGGCGGGCGACCAGTGGAACGAGGGCGACGTCTCCTGCTCCGTGGTGCGGCGCATCGCCCTGCCTGACGCTTTCTACGCACTGGACGGGCTCTTCGAGACCTTCCTCACCGTGCTTGCTGACTTCGGGTCCTTCCCGGCCGTGATCGACGCCGAACTCGAGCGGTACCTGCCGTTCCTCACCACCACCAAGGTCCTGATGGCGGCGATCCGCAGGGGTGTGGGACGCGAGGCCGCCCACGAGGCCATCAAGGAGCACGCCGTGGCCGTGGCCCTCGGTATGCGTCAGGGGCAGGCCACCAACGACCTGCTGGACCGGCTGGCCGCTGATCCCCGGCTCGGGCTGGACCGGGACGAAATCGGTGCGCTGGTGTCCAGCCCGCTGGAACTCGCCGGCACCGCGCAGCAGCAGGTGGCTGCCATTGCCGCACGGGTGGCGGACATCGTCGGGGCGAATCCGGAAGCCGCCGCCTACGCGCCAGGGTCGGTGCTGTGATGCCGGCGCAGTTCGCCTCCCTCGGGTTGCCGCTGCGCCACCGCGGGAAGGTGCGGGAGCTCTACGACGTCACGGTCGACGGCCGGCCCCGGATCCTCATGATCGCCACCGACGCCATCTCCGCCTTCGACCACGTGCTGGACACCAGCATCCCCGACAAGGGGGCGGTGCTGACTCAACTGTCGCTGTGGTGGTTCCACCAACTCGCCGACATCGTGGAGAACCACGTGGTCTCCACGGTCGTGCCAAGAGCCGTGGCGGGCCGTGCCACCATCGTCGAGTTGCTCGACATGATCGACGTCGAATGCGTCGCTCGAGGCTATCTCACCGGCTCGGGTTGGGCGGAGTACCAGCGATCGGGGACGGTGTGCGGCGTGCCGTTGCCCGGGGGGCTCCGCGACGGGGACAAGCTGCCCGAGCCC
Source organism: uncultured Actinomycetota bacterium (assembly GCA_963747505.1). Lineage (GTDB taxonomy): Bacteria > Actinomycetota > Actinomycetes > Propionibacteriales > Propionibacteriaceae > Arachnia. Next base: position 23,093 of record CAVVFD010000001.1, read on the forward strand.
ATCTTCACGCCTGCGATCAAGGCGCCGATGGGGGAGCACGACGAGAATGTCGACTTCGACACCATCGCGCGCATCCACGGGGAGGAGACGGCGTCCACGCTGCGTGACCTGACGCTGTCGCTGTATGCGCGTGCCGACGGCATTGCCGAGGGGCGCGGCATCATCCTGGCCGACACCAAGTTCGAGTTCGGTCGCCGGCCTGACGACACCATCGTGCTGGCCGACGAGGTGCTGACGCCCGACTCGTCGCGCTTCTGGGACGCGGAGTCGTGGCGGCCGGGAGAAGCGCTTCCCAGCTTCGACAAGCAGTACGTCCGGGACTGGCTTGCCCACGACTCGGGCTGGGACAAGGACTCCGACACCCCTCCTCCTGCCCTCCCCGACGACGTCGTGGCGATCACGAGGGAACGCTACCTGGAGGCCTACCGACGGTTGACGGGCATGGATTTCGTCATCTGAACCACCCGATGCGTCCCGCGAGCGGATCTCAGTCGTGGGCTCCGGCGTCGGAGGCGGTCGCGAAAGTGCCCCGGGCACGTCGAACGCCCTGTACGGCGTGCTTGGTGTACGGCGTGCTTGGGCACGATGTCGTTCATGAACCATCCACCCAGTGGTGGACTCACCGCAGCCGGGTGGCGGCTTCTCGAGGGGGACCGACGGACACACCCCGCGACAGCTCAGTTGTTCGGCACAACCGGCTGACCGATGCCGGCAGGCGCGCTGGTGTCCCGAACAATGAGTTCAGGTTGGAGCACTATCTGCTGGTGGCCGTGGTTCGGATCACCTGTCGCATGCTCAAGAAGCAGTTCCGCGGCCCTCCTCCCCATTTCCTGCGTGGGCTGGCGTACGGAAGTCAGCGGCACGATCCAGCTCTTCGCGAACTCCACGTCGTCGTAGCCCACGAGGGCGACGTCCTCGGGGATGCGGACGCCACGTCGCCGCAGTTCCCGGAACACGCCGAAAGCGATCATGTCGTTGCCGCAGCAGATCCCGCTCGGCAGGCCCTCGGCAAGCAAGCGCTGAGCGGCGTCCCGACCACTCTCCAGGCCAATGCCTGCCTCATGGACCTCCACCAGGGTGTCCGCCGGATCCAGCCCGGCGGCGAGGATGGCCTCCCGCATGCCGCGGGCCCGCAGCGCGAACTGCTGCAGACCGGGGCGCCCACCCACGAAGGCCAGCTTCGTGTGTCCGAGCGACAGCAGATGGTTCGCCGCCAGATAGCCCCCCGCCACGTGGTCCACGGATACGGAGCAGCTTTCCGGTGTCTCCTTGTAGTCGAGGTAGACCACCGGGAAGCCATGCAGGCCGGCGATGCTCGGTTCGTCACCGCCGGCCGGGGACAGCAGGGCACCCCGAACGCGCTGCGCGGCCAGCATCTGCAGCAGGTCGGCCTCCTTGTCGTGCTCATTCTCGGAGTTGCACAGGATCACCACGTGCCCCGCGTCACGGGCAGCCCGTTCGACGGCGTGGGCGATCTCCATGAAGAACGGGCTCAACACGTCCACCACCACCAACCCAATGACGTTGCTGGGTGCGCCCATCAGTACCCGCGCATGCTGATTGGGAACGAAGCCGAGTTCTCTGACAGCCTCGTGCACGGCTGCACTCGTTGCACGGGACACGCGCTCAGGGTGGTTGAGGGTGTTCGAGACGGTTCCCACCGACACGCCCGCACGTTCGGCAACTTCACGGATCCGTACACGTCCCGGTCGCCCGACGAGATCGATGGACCCCGCTGTGGTGCTGCTCATCTGCCCTCCGTCTCGTCTGGCATTGGAATCCCCAGGCGGCCAAGTCACGAAATGGTATCGGTTGTACTGCCGCCGTGGCTTTCGGTTCCTGAGTCCTGCTATTGTCCTTGATAGACAGTTGAAGCGCTTCAATTCGGGCAAAGTAGCCCCGGTTGACAGCCCAACACAACGGTGGAAGGACACATTATGAAGCGACGAGGCTTAATGCCCAAGATGGCGGCGCTGGCGCTGGCCTCTGCACTTGCCCTGACGGCATGCGGTGGCGACGACGCCGAGCCGGCAGATGGTGCCGGAACGGACAGCGGGGGTGGCGACAGCCAGTACACCATCGCGATCGTTCCCAAGGATTCGACGAATCCGTGGTTCGTGCGCATGGAGGAGGGCGTGAAGAGGTACGCGGAGGAATCCGGCCAGGACGTGTTCCAACGCGGCCCGGCGGAGACGGATGCGACGATGCAGTCCCAGGTCATTCGTGACCTCATCGCGCAGAAGGTGGACGCCATCGGCGTGGTACCGGTGGATCCCGGAGCTCTTGAGCCGGTGCTCAAGGAGGCAATGGATGCTGGCATCGTCGTGGTCACCCACGAGGGCGCATCCCAGGAGAACACGATGTACGACATCGAGGCGTTCAACAACGCGGCCTATGGTGGGTTCATCATGGACAACTTGGCCGAGGCCATGGACGAGGAGGGCCTCTACACCACGATGGTGGGACACGTGACGAACGCCTCCCACAATGAGTGGGCCGACGGCGGCGTCGCCAGGGCCAAGGAGGCCTACCCGAACATGACGCTCCTCGCGGAGGAGCCGCGGGTGGAATCCCAGGATGACGGTGAGATTGCCTACCAGAAGGCGAAGGAGCTGCTGAAGAAGTACCCCGACCTCAAGGGCATCATGGGCACCTCGTCCTTCGACGCGCCCGGCGTGGCGCGTGCCATCGAGGAGCTCGGCTTGCAGGGCAAGGTCTTCACCGCTGGCACGGGTCTTCCCGAGGCCAACAAGGATATCCTCGAGAAGGACCTCGTTCACGCGTTGACCCTCTGGGATCCGGCCGACGCAGGCTACGCGCTGGCCGATCTGGCCGAGAAGGTCCTTGATGGCGAAGAGATCGTCGATGGCGTGGACCTCGACGTCGAGGGCTGGAATGACATGCAGTTCGCCGAGGGCAGCGACAAGGTGCTCGAGGGACAGGGCTGGATCGTCATCAACAAGGAGAATGTCGACGAGTTCGGCTTCTGATCCCCCCGTTCGTGGGGTCGGGATCGAAGTCCCGGCCCCACGATCGCCCCCCATCGGAGGCGCAGCGATGACGCTGCCCCCAACATCCCACTCCCCCTGGAGGTTTGAAGATGGCGCCCGAAACAGTCATCGCGGTGCGTGGCCTCAGCAAATCCTTTGCCGGTGTGAAGGCTTTGGACGACATCAACCTCGAGATCACGGCTGGAGAGATCCACTGCCTCGCCGGGGAGAACGGGTCAGGCAAATCCACGCTCATCAAGATCATCTCGGGTGTGTACACCCCTGATAGCGGCACCATCGAGATGGGTGGTAGGAAGTACTCGAAGCTCACACCCATCGAGGCCATCATGGGAGGAGTCCAGGTCATCTACCAGGACTTCTCCGTGTTCCCCAACCTGACGGTGATGGAGAACCTCGCCCTGAACACCGAACTCCACGAGAAACGCAGGCTGGTCAATTGGCGCCGTTTCCGCACCATTGCCGAGGAGGCGATCGCCAAGATCAACTTCTCCGTGGATCTCGACGCCAAGGTTGGTGATCTCTCGGTTGCCGACAAGCAACTGGTCGCCATTTGCAGAGCCCTCATGTCGGACACGAAGCTCATCATCATGGACGAGCCGACCACCGCGCTGACGGGACGCGAAGTCGAATCCCTGTTCCGCGTGATACTCGACCTCCAGGCCAAGGGCATCGCCATCCTCTTTGTCAGCCACAAACTCGGAGAGGTCTTCGAGATCAGCGAACGATTCACCATCATTCGCAACGGACAACAGGTCATCACGAGCCTTCCGGACGAACTGGACCACAAGAAGTTTGCGGCCTACATGACGGGCCGGGAGCTTGAGGAACTGGAGATCGACGAGGAGACCTCGACGGGGGAGCCGGTCCTGGAGGCGGAGGGTCTGAGTCTGAGCCGAGCATTCGAGGATGTCAGCTTCACCCTGCACAAGGGCGAGGTCCTGGGGATCACTGGCCTGCTCGGGTCCGGCCGTACTGAACTGGCGCTGTCACTTTTCGGTGTCTTCCCTGCGGAACGGGGCACCATTCGAGTCTCCGGCAAGACCGTGGAACTCAGGAGCATCGCTGATGCGATGGACAACGGCATCGGCTACGTGCCGGAGGACAGATTGAGTGAGGGGCTGGCGCTCGAGCGCTCGATCGGCGAAAACATTGTCGTGTCCGAAATCGGGAACATGGTGTCGCGGCTGGGGCTGCTTGACGGGGCCCGACGACAGTCAGAGGTTGATCGCTGGGTCGAAGACCTCAGCATTGCGACCCCGAATCCGGACAATCCCGTCAACACGCTCTCGGGCGGGAATCAGCAGCGTGTTGTCCTGGCCAAGTGGCTCGCGACCAACCCGGACATCCTCATACTCAACGGGCCCACGGTGGGCGTGGACATCGGTAGCAAGCAGGAGATTCATATGATTCTGAGGGAGCTTGCTCGCTCAGGGATGGGGATCATCGTCATCTCCGATGACATCCCAGAACTCCAGCAGACCTGCTCCCGGGTGCTGTTGCTCAAGGAGGGCCGCATTGACGCGGAGGTCGACCCGAGGGCCAGAACGGAACAGGAGCTGTCCGACATGATTTCCGGAAACTCGCTCATTGAGCAGGAGAAGTGACATGACGGGATTCGTCAGTAAGTTGATCCGCTCCCACGAGTTCTACCTCCTGCTCGTCATCATCGTCGTCGCCGCCATCATCCAGGCCAGAAGCGGTCAGTTCTTCACGTCCAACAACCTCGTGGACCTGGCCAACGCGATGGTTGTTCCCGGCCTTTTCGCCGTCGGCACCTACATGGTCCTGGTCTCCGGGGGAATTGATGTGTCGTTCCCGGCGCTGGCCTCACTCGCCGTCTATTCCCTCACGCGTCTGCTCGTCGACAACGACTACGGCGGAGGCATCTGGTTGCCATTCCTGCTGGCGATCGGATTCGGCGCCCTGCTCGGGGCGTTCAACGGCACATTTGCCGCACGCATCGCGGTGCCCACACTGATCATCACACTCGGTACCGCCAACGTGTTCAAGGGAATCATGCAGGGCGCGCTGGAGTCCGTTCAGATATCGACCCTGCCCCCTTCAATGAGCTCGTTCGGGCGAGCCAACCTCTTTGTGGCCACCAACCCCGAATCGGGGCTGACCTCCGGTATGCCGGTGTCATTCCTGCTGCTCGTGGTTGTCGTCGCCATCGCCTTCTTCATCATGAAGTTCACGATGTTCGGACGCGGCGTGTTCGCCATCGGTGGTGATGAGTCCTCGGCCATGCGTGCCGGCTTCAAGGTGCGTCGCATCAAGTTCTGGCTCTATGTGATCGCAGGGGTCATCGCGGCAATCGCGGGCCTCGTCCGGACATCGGGCATGGGACAGATGCACCCCACCAACCTGTTGGGCATGGAGATCATGGTCATTGCCGCCGTGGTCCTGGGCGGCACAGCCATCACCGGCGGTACCGGGACGTTGACCGGAGTGATGCTGGGCACCCTGCTGATCGTCATCGTCCAGAATTCCATGATCCTGATCGGGATCCCCACCTACTGGCAGCGCGTGGCCCTTGGTGTGCTCATCATCGTGGGGACCGGCATCTCTGCCGTGCAGCTCACCAGAAGGCGCAAGCGCAACCGAATCGTCGCGGTCTGAGAGGGGATGGGACAACCATGACATCAACAACTGCTCCCACCGAGAAGAGCCTGGGCCAACGGCTCGCCACCATCACCCGCAGGGATCCGTACATCTCACGGCTCGTGGTGCTTCTGGTCGCGCTGCTACTCATGTTCCTCATCGTCAAACCTGACAACTTCCTGGACGGCGCCACGTGGAGTTCCATGGCCGTGCAGTTCCCTGAATTCGGTCTCATGGCACTCGGCGTGATGGTGACGATGCTGACGGGGGGCATCGACCTCTCCGTCGTGGGTATCGCCAACATGACGTCCGTGCTCGCCGCTGTGATCATGCTGGCCATGATCCCGGAGGGTGCCGGGGGAGGCACCGTGGCCATCGGTATCGCGCTCGCCATGCTCGCCTCAATCGTGCTGGGTCTGGTGGCGGGTGCCCTGAACGGGTTCCTCGTGGCCAAGGTGCGCATCCCTGCAATCCTCGTCACTCTGGGCACGCTCGAGTTGTTCATCGGCGTGGCCATCGTCATCACCGCCGGTCGCCCCGTCAGCGGATTGCCGATGGCCTACAGCAACCTTGTGGCCGGGGATCTCTTCGGCGTGATACCCATGCAGCTGATCGTCTTCCTCCTGGCTGTTGCCCTGCTGGCCTTCATCATTCGGAGAACGACGTTCGGCGCCAAGCTCTACATGCTCGGCGCCAACGCCACCAACGCGAAGTTCAGCGGACTCAACACCACATCCATCCTGGTGCGGACCTACATGCTCTCGGGTCTGGTTGCGTCCATGGCAGGGTTGGTGATGCTGGCGAACTACAACTCGGCGAAAGCCGATTACGGACTCACGTACACACTCCTGACCGTCCTGATCGTCGTTCTGGGTGGGGTCAACCCCAATGGTGGCCGCGGCAAGTTGCTCGGTGTCGTCCTGGCAATCGTCACGCTGCAGATCCTGTCCTCGGGCCTGAATCTCTTCCCCCAGATCAGCAACTTCTACAGAGACCTGATCTGGGGTGGGGTGTTGCTCTTCGTGATTGCAACCAGCAATGTCAAGAGCGGGGGATTGTTGAAAAGATTTCGGAAGAGGAAGGAAGAGGTTGCAACATGAGAATGGCCAAGGACAAGCAGGTGGTGGTGGGTGCTGATTTCGCGGGCCACCCACTCAAGGAACTCGTGAAACGGCATCTCGTGGGAAAGGGGTGGGACGTCACGGATCTGACACCGACCCAGGATGAGGCGCCCATGTACCACCGCGTCGGATTCATGCTGGGCGCCCAGATCGCCGAGCGGGAGTTCGAGAAGGCGCTGGCATTCTGCGGTACGGGCATGGGTATCCATGTGGCGGCGAGCAAGTGCCCGCACGTGCATGCGGCCGTCGCAGAGAGTGTGAGCGCGGCGAGGCGCAGCGTCACTGCCAACAACTGCAACCTTCTCGGGATGGGTGGCTTCTGGGTCGGGCCCCGGCTCGGCATGGCGATGGCGGATGCCTTCCTGGAGGCTTCCCTGGGCGAGGGGTACGAGGAGTGGGACGGCTTCTACGACTACCACGAGATCGGATATCTCGAGTGCGAGGAGTTCGACTACGAGGCCTACAAGGCCAACGACTTCGCCGTGGTGAATCCGCGTGAGGCAGGGCTGGGTCCGGAGCCGTCCGGTCTGGCGTTCTGATCGGATCCGACGCGGCGGTGCATGGGTGCTCCGCCGTGGCGATCCCGGGCCGGTAGTGTGTGGGCATGCCTCGCGTCGTCGTCAACGTCATGCCCAAACCTGAGATCCTCGACCCCCAGGGCAAGGCGGTCACCGGTGCCCTCGTCCGCCTCGGTTTTCCGGGCATGGCGGTGAGGCAGGGCAAGCGCTTCGAGATCGAGGTGGACGGTGAGGTCACACCGGAGAGGCTCGCCCAGATTGAACAGGCGGCCGAGCAGCTTCTCGCCAACACTGTCATCGAGTCCTTTGACGTGGTGACCGACTGATGCCCCGCATCGGAGTGGTCACCTTTCCCGGTTCGCTGGACGATCAGGACGCGCTGCGCGCCGTGAAGCTCTCCGGGGCAGAGGGCGTTCCGCTGTGGCACGGATCGGACTCCATCGAGGGGGTCGACGCGATCGTTCTTCCCGGGGGGTTCTCCTACGGCGACTATCTCCGCTGCGGGGCAATCGCCCGATTCAGCCCGGTCATGGGCTCGGTCATTGCCGCCGCCAACAAGGGCATGCCCGTGCTGGGCATCTGCAACGGCTTCCAGCTGCTCTGTGAGGCTCATCTCCTGGACGGTGCCATGATCCGCAACGCGGACCAGCACTTCATCTGCCGCGACGAGCGGCTCCGCGTCGAGACCGTCGATACGGTCTGGACCTGTGACTTCCGCGTCGGCGATGAAATCACCATCGTCCTGAAGAATGGAGAGGGCAACTACCAAGCGGACCCCGAGACGCTCAAGCGCCTGGAAGGAAACGATCAGGTGGTCTTCCGGTACCTGGACAATCCCAACGGCTCGGCGAACGACATCGCCGGGATCACGAACACTCGAGGCAACGTGGTGGGCCTCATGCCCCACCCGGAACACAATGTCGAAGAGCTCACGTCACCATCCCGGGACGGACAGCCTTTCTTCACGTCCGTGCTCAACTTCCTGGCCGTCCGCGTCTGAGGCGCGGAGCGGGACTACCGCTCTCCCGCGAGCCACGAGATTGAGTTGTCGAACAGTGTCGCGTAGCCACTCCAGTCCATGAAGGCCTGTGGTGCCCAGTGCGGGGAGATGTCCGAGGCGAATGCCAGCGTCCTGCCCCGGCCCACTTGTCGCACGGCGACCAGTGGGTGTCCCTCCACCTCCGCCAGAACGAGGGCATCGTCGCGCGCGGTCAGCTTCTGGTAGCCGAGCAGATACGGCCATTCCTCGTCCATGCCCTCGGTGACCGTGTGGGACGTCCCCGTCAGCACCCCACAGACACCCTCAGGCGCTTCGACGCGGTCGTCTGAGGGCAGGATCGTCACAGGGAGGATCTCCTCAATCGGGCTCCCGTGGTAATTCGCCTTGGCCTGAAATCCCTGAAAGCTGAGGTAGCCGCCGGCCATCATCAGCCCCCCGCCATTGCGGACCCATTCCCCCAATAGCTTCAGGCGGTTGGGTGCCCGGCGCCCCTCCTCGAAGACCTGGGGCGGCAGCAGGAGTGAGTTGGCGCCGATGTCGGAGAGGATGACGACGTCGTAGTCACCCAGTCCTTCCAGGGTCAACGGGAAATCCTGGGCAACATCATGGGACTTCAGATGCGTGACCTGATGGCCGGCGGCCCGGAGGACAGCAAGCAGGTGGGCACAGCCGATGTGCACCTGGGTGTGGGAGAAGACGTCGTAGCCCTTGTGGTCATCGACTGCGCTGACCCATGACTCGCCGGCCAGAAGAACCCTGCTCATGCCCACTCCCTCGTGTTGATGTGCGCGGGTGTCGCCCACAGATTCCCCCCAGCCTAAACGAGAGGGGCCGTTGTCCATCGTCACTCCGGAAGCCTGATAGGTTCACGCCTGCCGACTCGCGACCAGGGTGGTCCCGGGCGGCGCTGAGCGCAAGGAGCGCGATGAAACGCAAGGTCGCAATGGTATTGGCAGCACTGGTGGTTGCTGCCTCTTCCGCGATGGGTGGGACTCTGCCAGCCAAGGCAGAGGTCAACCCCTACATCACCGAGGGAACCTTCGTCGTCAATGGACGCGAATGGCGCACGGTCTGCGAGCCGTACTCGCAGACGACACGGTGCCGCACCGAGATCAAGGCCACCCAGGTGGCGGAGGTCAACGGTCGATTCGTCTCGAAAACCGGGTGGTTCTTCAACAACCTGACATATCTTCCGTCCGCACGGTCCCTGTGGAAGAACAACAAGCTCGGCTACACCAATGACTGGGTGGACGCCGCGGGCAGGAAGTGGAGCACGTCCTGCGACACCCCCACGACGGGGCGCAACGGCTGTCGCACGTACGCCGAGGCCAAGGTCGTCGAGGCCAAACAGGTCAACGGCGTGTGGCAGTACCAGTGGGTGACGAAGTCAGTCTTCAACAACATTGTGCAGTTCACCGTCGCCCCGCTCGTCAAGCCGACGCCTCCGGCCGTGGACGTGCCGGATCCGGGTCTTAAAGAATGCATCAACGACGAGTTGGACAATGCCGCCGCGGCCGCCATCACCACAACGGACGCTGCATCCGTCATCGTTCTTGACTGCACCGACTACGGCGTGGAGACCCTGACCGGGATGGAAGAGCTCACCAACCTCGAGGTGCTGGTGATCGACGGGAACTACGTGCAGGACCTGCGGCCGCTCCAGGGTCTGCAGAAGCTTGAAGTGCTCTACGCCTTCGACAACGAGATTGTGGACCCGGCTCCCGTCGGAAAGCTGGTGAACCTTGTGGAGCTTGACCTCGCGGCGAACCGGATCGCGTCCGTCGAGTCCATGACCACGCTGCAGAAGGTGGAGCTCCTGGATCTCTCCGGCAACCCCTTCGCCCTGGCGGCGCCGCTGGTGAAGTTGTCGCAGCTGCAGGAGTTGGGCCTGATCGACGTCCCCCTGACGGACAAGGCGTCGCTGAAGCCGCTTGAGGACAGGGGAGTGAAGATCTTCTACACGGCAGACGACCTTCGCTGATCCCGAACCATCGGGCTCCTTTCCTCCGTGACCCCCATCGACGACCCTGCACGGTCCCCGGTGGGGGTTGCGGCGTCGAGGAGGTCGTCGGGTACATGGGGCGGTCCGTGGCTTCTGATTGGATGGTTGGCATGGGAGCCAATCTGACGCGAGACGAGACAGCAACCCGTGCCCGGGCCATCCACGTGGAGAAGCAGCGGGTCAGCGTCGACGTGCGTGACGCCGAGGACCTGTCACAGCCCACCTACCCCGTGGACACCGCGCTCACGCTGACCAGCTCCGCATCCGAGACGTGGCTCGACTACCAGGGCGACGCGGTGACGGCCGTGCTCGTGGACGGCGAGCCCCGCCCTGTCGAGTTCGACGGCGCGCGCATCCGGTTGCGCGGACTTCCCATGGGCCGCCCGTGCATCGTGGAGGTGCAGGGTGCCAGCCGGTACTCGCGATCTGGCGAGGGGATGCACCGCTTCCAGGATCCGGTGGACGACGAGGTCTACCTCTACACCCAGTACGAGCCCGCAGACGCCCGTCGCGTCTTCCCCTGCTTCGAACAGCCGGACATCAAAGCGCACTTCACCTTCGAACTCACCGGGCCCGAGCCGTGGCAGCTGCTCTCCAACCAGCCCGAGGTGTCGAGGGAGGCAGTGGGCAACGGGGTGACCCATGTGGTCTTCGCGCCCACCCCACCCCTGTCCACCTACCTCACGTGTCTCGTGGCCGGGCCGTACCACCGCGTCGACGACGTCTGGGCGGCCCCCCATGGCGACGTGGAACTGGCATGGCTCTGCCGGGCCTCGCTGGCCCTCCATCTGGACGCCGAGGAGTTGTTCCGCATCACGACGGCGGGTCTGGACTATCTCCACGTCGCTTTCGGTGAGTACGTGTGGGGGAAGTACCACCAGGTCCTGGTGCCGGAGTACAACCTGGGCGCCATGGAGAATCCGGGTCTGGTGACCTACACCGAGAGCTACGTCTTTCGTTCGCCTGCGACGCCCGCCCAGTACCAGCAACGCTCCAACACGATCCTGCACGAGATGAGCCACATGTGGTTCGGCGACCTGGTCACCCCGGCGTGGTGGAGTGATCTCTGGTTGAAGGAGTCGTTCGCCGAGTTCATGGGAGCACACCTCTCCAGGGAGGCCGCGGGCTTCGAGGATGCATGGTTGAACTTCACGGGCGGACGCAAGGCCCGCGCCCACGTCGCGGACTCGATGCCCACCACTCACCCGATCGTCGCCGACATTGACGACCTCGAGGCCGCCAAGAACAACTTCGACGCCATCACCTACTCCAAGGGCGCCTCGGCCCTGACCCAACTCGTCCACTATGTGGGGTTGAAGGCCTTCTTCGCCGGGTGCCGGGTCTACTTCGAGCGCCACGCCTTCGGCAACGCCACCCTGACCGACTTCCTCGCTGCATTGAGCGAAACCTCCGGGATGGACCTCCAGTCGTGGTCCGTGTCCTGGCTGCAGACCCGAGGGCACGACGAGCTGTCGGCGGAGATCGACGCCACGGAGACCATGATCGAGCGACTCGTCATCCGTCGCGCGCCCGGGGTGATGGACGACGGGGTTCGCCCGCATGCCACGACCGTCGGCCTCTATGACATGGAGGATGGCCACCTGACGCTGCGGGACCGCCACGACATCCTCATCTCCGCAGAGTGCACCGAGGTAACCGGCGTGACGGGCCAGCCGGTTGCAGCAGCTGTCCTCCCCAACGACACCGACCAGACGTTCGTGCGCGTCCACCTGGACCCCGCCACCCGTGGTGCGCTGCTGCGCAGCATCGGTGACCTCGAGCCACTCGTGCGGGCCACGTCATGGGCCGCCCTGTTCTCCGATGTGCGCGACGGCGAGTTGACGGTGGCCGACTACGTCGAGGCAGTGATTGCCCATGGCCCACGCGAGGACAGGACGGGGACGCTGAGTGCGCTCATAGCCCACGTCGAGGATGCCCTGGAGCGTTTCACCGTCAGCGACCGGGAATTGGCCCGCCGCTGGCGTGATGCCTGCCGAGGGGTGGCGGAGAATGCCGACGCCGGATCCGTGCAGCAACTGCAGTGGGCCAAGGCTTATGTCCGTGCCGCGACGCTGGCGCCATCGGACGTCTCGTGGCTCCTCGACGGCGCACTCGCCGGATTGGAACTGACCAACGACCTGCGCTGGCTCGTCTGGCAGACCTCTGCTGCCCAGGGACGGGCCGACGCCGCCGAACTCGACGAGGCACTGGCCCGCGATGACACGGCGTCGGGACGCGTGGCCCACCTGGCCGCCTGGTACAGCCGGCCCGTGAGGGAACTCAAGCGAGAGGCATGGCGCCGCGCCCACGTCGTCGATGGTGAGACCAACGCCCATCTGGACGCAATCCTGGATGGCATCTTCGCGCCCGGATCGACGGACCTCACCGACGAGTTCGCGGAACCCTACTTCGCGTCGCTGAGGGAGGTCTGGCGGGACCATCCCATCGAGATCGCCCGTCGGCTGGTGCTCGGCGGATTCCCGAGGAATGTCGCGCACCTGCCGAACGCCACGTCCTGGCTCGAGGAGAATCCGGACGCGCCTGCTGCGCTGCGCCGATTGGTGACCGAGCGCCACTTCGAGTTGGACGTGGCATCGCGGGTACAGGCCGCCCAGCGCTGAATCGCGGCGACCGAGCTCGGACGGGGACGGGGGCATCGGACCCGCTTTTCAGAGCTTCCGACCGGCTACGCTGCGGGGATGGACAACCCTGATGTGGACGACGCGAAGGACAAGGCCGATGAACTCGGGGATTCCACCACGTATCACTGGCTCGTCAGGGGTGGTCTGGTGGCGTTTGGGCTGGTCCACCTCCTGGTGGCCTACCTCGCTGTACGTCTGGCCTTCGGGTCCGCCAATGAGGAGGCCTCGCAGACCGGGGCGCTGCGACAACTGGCCAAGGCACCGTTCGGGTTGGTGCTGCTGTGGGGAACCAGTATCGGACTGTTCGTCATTGCCCTGTGGCAGGGGTTGACGGCCTTTGTGGGACACCGTCACCTGTCGGGTTCCGACAGGACCCGCCGTCGTATTGCGTCAGCCGGACGCGCGATCATCTACGGGGTGCTGGCATGGAACGCGGCCAGCATCGCAATGGGCTCGGGCGGAGGTGGCGGTGGTGAGGAAACTGCCTCCGCGGTTCTGCTCTCCCTCCCGCTGGGCCGGGTGCTGGTGGGACTCCTCGGCCTGGCTGTCGCCGCGGTGGGCGTCGAGAAGATCGTCAAGGGAGTGAAGGAGAAGTACGAGAAGGAGTTGCGGGGATCGCTCTCCGGGGGTGCCCGATGGATCGCGCGTGTCGGACACGTAGGGAAGGGCGCCGCGATCATCATGGTCGGAGGGTTGTTCCTCTGGTCGGCGTGGACCTACGACGCCAGCTCGGCCGGTGGAATGGACCAGGCCCTCCAAACCGTGCGCGGCGCACCGTTCGGCATGGTGATCCTCGTCGCCATCGGCCTGGGGTTTGCCTGTTACGGCGTCTACTGCTTCTTCTGGGCCCGCCGGGCCCGCTTCCACTGAGGGCACCCTGGACGTCGTGTTTACGGCACCCGGGTCCACCTGATGCGCAACTGCTCGCCGCGGTGGCGGGCCGACGGGTAGATTGACCGCGTGGCCGACACCGTTGACAACGCAACCAGTACGCCCGACCTCGAGCAGCCGTACTCCGCCCTCGGGGTCAAGGACGACGAGTATGCCCGGATTCGCGACATCCTGGGCCGCCGCCCCACGAGTGCGGAGCTGGCCATGTACTCGGTCATGTGGTCCGAACACTGCTCCTACAAGTCGTCCAAGGTGCACCTGAAACGCTTCGGCGAGCTGAGCCAGAACACGCCTCGGGGGCCGCTGCTGGCCGGAATCGGCGAGAACGCCGGCGTCGTGGACATCGGGCAGGGCTGGGCCGTCACCTTCAAGGCCGAGAGCCACAACCATCCCTCCTACGTGGAGCCCTACCAGGGTGCCGCCACCGGTGTGGGCGGCATCGTCCGCGACATCCTCGCCATGGGGGCCCGCCCCATCGGCGTGATGGATTCCCTCCGGTTCGGGCCGCTACACGCCGAGGACACGGCACGAGTGCTGCCCGGCGTCGTCGCCGGGGTGGGTGGGTACGGCAACTGTCTCGGCCTGCCCAACATCGGCGGCGAGGTCCAGTTCCATGGCTCCTACCTGGGCAACCCACTCGTCAATGCGCTGTGCGTCGGTGTGCTGCGTCACGAGGACCTGCATCTGGCGCACGCCTCCGGCGTGGGCAACCAGGTCATCATGTTCGGGGCGGCCACCGGCGGCGACGGCATCGGTGGGGCCTCCATCCTGGCGTCGGAGACGTTCGACGAGACAGGCCCTGCAAAGCGCCCCAGCGTCCAGGTGGGGGACCCCTTCATGGAGAAGCTCCTCATCGAGTGCACGCTGGAGTTGTTCCGGGCGGGAATCATCAACGGCATCCAGGACTTCGGCGCCGCGGGCATCTCCTGCGCCACCTCCGAACTCGCCTCGGCGGGCGATGGGGGCATGTTCGTCGAGCTGGACCGCGTCCCGCTGCGGGACCCCTCCCTCGCGCCGGAGGAAATCCTCATGAGCGAGTCCCAGGAACGCATGATGGCGGTGGTGGAACCCGGCAACGTTGCACGTTTCATGGAGATCTGCGCCAAATGGGACGTGCTGGCCACCGTCGTCGGTGAGGTCATCGAGGGTGATCGGCTCATCATCCAGTGGCACGGCGAGACCATCGTGGACGTCGACCCAAAGACGGTCGCCCATGACGGCCCCGTCTACGAACGGCCCTACCATCGCCCCGGCTGGATCGACTCGCTGAACGCAGCCAGGGCGGAGGACCTGCCCCGCGACAACTCCGCCGACGGCGTCCGATCCGCGCTCCTGCAGGTGATGGCGCACCCGAACATCGCCGACAAGTCGTGGGTCACGAACCAGTTCGACCGCTACGTGCGCGGCAACTCCGTCCTCGCCCAGCCCGAGGACGCCGGGATGCTGCGCATTGACGAGGAGTCCGGCCTCGGAATCGCGCTCGCCCTCGACGCCAACTCCCGCTTCACCCAGCTGAACCCCTACCTGGGGGCCCAGCTCTCGCTGGCGGAGGCCTACCGCAACGTGGCCGTCACGGGGGCGGAGCCGGTGGCCGTCACCGATTGCCTGAACTTCGGCTCCCCTGAGGATCCGGAGGTGATGTGGAGCTTCATCGAGGCCATTCTTGGCCTCGTGGACGGCTGCAAGCAGCTGGGCGTGCCGGTCACCGGGGGGAACGTGAGCCTCTACAACCAGACTGCTGCCCTGCCCATCCTGCCCACCCCCACCATCGGGGTGCTCGGCGTGATCGACGACGTCGCCACCCGTATCCGGTCCGGATTCACCCATGCCGGTGACGCCATCGTGTTGCTCGGTGTCACTCGCGAGGAGCTCTCGGGTTCGATCTGGGCCGACGCCGTCCACGACGGTCACCTGGGCGGGATGCCGCCGCGGGTGGACCTTGCCGCGGAGCAGGGGCTTGCCGGGGTCATGGGAACAGCCGCACGAGAGGGCCTGCTGACCTCCGCGCACGACCTTTCGGAGGGCGGGCTGGGAGTCGCGCTCGTGGAGTCGGCGCTGAGGAATGACTGCGGCTTTGCCGTGACGCTGCCGCGGGAGGACACCACGGTCGCCCTCTTCTCCGAGTCCGCGGCCCGAGCCGTCGTGTCGCTGTCCGGCCAGCACCTGAAGCGTTTCGAGGCCCTGTGCGCCGAGCACGGCGTCCAGCACTCACGGCTGGGTGAGGTGACAGGCGACGATGTTGCCGAGTTCGTGGGGGCGCTCAGCGTCCCCCTGCCGGAGTTGCGCGAAGCCTGGCAGGGGACCCTCCCCGAGGCTCTGGCTGGCTGATCATCGCTGGACGCCGGACGTTGAGTCGGTCACGCATCAGGACCTGAAGCGCACCATGCTGTTGAATACCCACACATTGCCCCGGAAATAGCGCCACGACCCGTCGGGCTGTTTGGCGGCCTGGACGACGTTCAACGCGAGAATGTAGCTGCGGCAGCCACCGCGACCGGTGGTGGCGGTGTCGCACTCGGTCCTCCACTGCCGCCCGTTGGACATGAACGCCCGGCCGCCGGAGTCGTTGGCCAGCGGGTTGGCCCCCCACGCCTGACGTGTCATCAGGGGCAGATACGTCAGGTTGTTGAATGCCCAGCCGTCCCCCTGCCTGTAGGAGCCGTTGCTCCAGGTCACCTGCGTGGCCCAGATCTCGGTTCGGCACCGGATGGTCTGGGAGTAGGGCTCGCAGGTGGTCCGCCAGTCCCTGCCGTTGACCCGGTGCAGCCCGGGTGTGCTGTACACGTCGAGGGGGGCCTTCCACGACATGGGTGGGACGGCGGCCGGCTGCGAGAAGACGCTCGACGTGAGCTCAGCGCTCAAGCGTTGGCGTTCCGCGGTCTTCACGCTCTGCGACGTGGAAGCCGTCGCCGTCTGGCTGGCGGCGTTGAAGCTGTACCCCGACCAGCCGAGCCCCGCAGAGGTGACCGCCCGCGCCTGGCGCACCGAGTTGTCGATGGTGTTCAGGTACAAGCCGGCGCCCGCGACCATGTGCCTACCCGTCTCGCTCTTCACCCGCACCAGGAACTGGCTCCATGAGGCAAACATGGCGGCCTCGGCGGTGTTGTGCTGGCGCTTGTAGTTCATCAGCGCCACCTGGTCGATGATCTTCGTCTGCGCCCACCCGTACCAGTCCTGCAGGACTGCAGCGTAGGGACCCGTCGACTGCCACGTGCGGGTCGACGACGGACCGTACCCGTAGGCCGTGGCGTTGACCGACAGCACAGTGTCGGCGTTCACCGCATTGATCGCGGTGCGGACGCGCCTCACGACGTTGGTGACCTGGTCACGTCGCCACTGGGAGAACTGCGCATCGGAGGGTGAGGGCGTATCGGTGCGGCCGGAGGCGGTGCGGAAGCGCTGCAGGGAGGTGGCCGAGTAGCCCCAGTCGTTGCCGGCAACGGTCCCGCTGCGGTCGGGGTAGCGAATGTAGTCCAGGGCGATGCCGTCCACGGCGTAGGTGCGCACGATGGAGCCGACGCCCGCAGCGACGTAGTCCACCACCGCCGGATTCGAGAGGTCCGCGTACACGTTGTTACCCACCCGCTCCGTCCCGTCGTGACGCTTGTCGAGCCAACGGTTGCTGCCCGTGGCGCTTGGCCCGTGGGTGTTGTAGACGTGGCGGGAGTCCGCGGGCGCGGTCGCCAGATTCCACAGCGTGCCCACGTTGAACCAGGCGTGCACCTCGAGACCGGCTGCATGGCCCTGCCGGATGACCTCCGCCAGGGGGTCGAATGGCGCAGGGGTGGTGACGCCCGCGCTGCGTGGGTAGGTGGACGTGTTGCAGAAGCAGTCGAAGCGGCGCACCGTCTGCACGAACAGAGCGTTGACGTTCGCGGCCTTCGCGTCCGCCACAACGTGTGAGATCTCCTGAGGGGAGGTCAGGTTCGGGCTGAAGGCATCAACCCACAGCGAGCGCCACTGCGTCGCCGGGGCGGCAGCTGCGGGTGCCACCGCCATGCCGGCGACGGCCAATGCCGCCGCCAACACCATCACAAACCATCTCTTCATGATTCCCCCTGGCGGGAAGAACGGGCGCTGCGAGGCGAGCGAACCCCGTGATCAATGCTCTGCGTCCTGGCGACCGAAAAATATGATCAGAGAATTCTACGCCTGTTCGGGCGCCGGAGCGAGGCCCCGCCACAACCTCGTCAGCCGAGGCAACCCACGATGCCCGACGTGAAGCGGGATCGGTCGGCCTTCTGGCTGTCACTTCCTCGTCGGTCGTAACGCCGGGCGGGCATAGAGTGGAAAGAAATGAGCCGAACGTTCGCCAGCCTGCGCATCTACAACTACCGGTGCTTCGCCATTGGCGCCCTGACGAGCAACGTGGGCACGTGGATGGCCAGGACCGCGCAGGACTGGCTTGTTCTCACCGAGCTGACGGACCAGTCGTCGACGGCGCTGGGACTCGTGACCGGTCTGCAGTTCCTGCCCATCCCGTTGCTGGCGCCCTACGCCGGGCTGATCGCCGACAGGATGAGCAAGGTCCGCCTGCTGAAGATCACCCAGGCGGCGCTCGCCCTCAACGCCCTGACGCTGTTCATCCTTGTCGGCGCGGGCGTCGCCCAGCTGTGGCACGTGTATCTGCTGGCCTTCCTGCAGGGCATCGCGGTGTCGTTCGACAACCCGTCCCGGCAGGCGTTCGTCAACGAACTTGTGCCGCATGACATGGTTCCCAACGCAGTCGGGCTGAACTCGGCATCCTTCAACAGCGCCCGACTCTTCGGACCCGCCGTGGCGGGCGTCGTGATTGGGGCGTGGGGAGTCGCGCCCGCCCTGGCGGTCAATGCCGTGAGCTTCGGTGCGGTCCTGCTGAGCCTCTTCCTCATCCGCGAGGCGGAGTTGCTGCTGTCCCCGCCCGCCAGGAACCGCGGCACCGTCGCGGAGGGGATCGCCTACGTCCGCGCCCGCCCTGACCTGATTCTCGTCTTCGCCATCATCTTCATGCTGGGCACCTTCGGCATGAACTTCCAGATCACGATGGCGCTGATGGCCACCAAGGTCTACGGCAAGGGAGCCGAGGAGTTCGGCCTGCTCGGGTCCTTCATGGCCATCGGGACGCTCGCCGGCGCACTGCTGGCAGCCCGCCGGGGGAGGCCCCGTCTGCGTGTCCTGCTCGGCGGTCTCGGCGCCTTCTCCGTCGCCTGTTTCCTGGCCGGGCTGGCGCCCAACTACACCACGTTCGCGCTGCTGCTCGTTGCGTGTGGCCTGTTTGCCCTGACGGTCATGACGACGGCGAACTCCACCGTGCAACTCTCCACCCAGCCCGAGTTCCGGGGCCGGGTGATGGCGCTCTACATGGCCATTTTCATGGGAGGCACGCCGCTGGGTGCCCCGATCATCGGGTGGGTCGGTGATGCGTTCGGCCCGCGCTGGACGTTGCTGGCCGGAGCCATCGCCTGCGGCCTGACCTTCCTGGCGGTGGGATGGTTCCTCCTCTTCCGGCGCAACCTGCGCGCCCGGCTGCGTCTGCGTTGGCCACTGCGCCTCGAGGTCTGGCACAAGGCCGGCTGATCGTGGCTGCCAGTAGGTCCCGTCGGTGGGTAGTGGCCGATGATGGCTCGTCAGACTCGTCTGAGCCAAACGGTGGCGTCGGTGGGGAGTTCGCCGTCGACGTCGATGCTGGCCAGCAGCACCTCGCGGTCTGGCAGCGCGACGGGGTCGCCGCCGACGTTGGTCAGCACCGTCACGTCGCCGTTGCTGAAGGCGACGACGTCGTCCCCGAAGCCGGTCACCCACTGAAGTCCTCCATCACCAAGGCCCTGAGATTTCCGCAACGCGATGGCGTTGCGGTACAGGCACCACGTGGAGCCCGGCACGTCGACCTGCTGGTCGACCGCCAGACGCTTGTAGGACTCGGGCTGCGGCAGCCACGTCCTGCCCGTGGGGGAAAAGCCCAGGCCCGGGGCGTCAGCAACCCATGGCATGGGCACCCGACAGCCGTCCCGTCCCACCCGCTCATGGGCTGAGCGCTCCCACACCGGGTCCTGCCGGAACTCGTGGGGGATCGTCGTGTGCTCGGGCAGCCCCAACTCTTCCCCCTGATACAGGTAGGCGGAACCGGGCAGCGCCAGCATCATGAGGGTGGCGGCGCGTGCTCGGCGCAGTCCGAGTTCGTTGTCGGGCTGCGTCCCCTCAGGGCCGATGCCGTTGCGATCCGAGGTGTCGTCGCGGCCGAGCCGACTGACGTGGCGCATGACGTCATGGTTGCTCAGCACCCACGTCGTGGGTGCACCGACGGCGCCGTTGGCCGCCAGGCTCCGGGTGATGACCGTGCGGTATGCGGTGGCATCCCAGGGGGCGGTGAGGAACTCGAAGTTGAACGCCTGCTGCATCTCGTCGGGGCGGACGTACAACGCCAGTCGGTCGGGATCCTGCACCCACGCCTCGGCAGTCAGTGCGCGATCGCCGTCGTACTCGTCGAGAACACGACGCCATCGCCTGTAGATCTCATGCACGCCGTCCTGGTCCCACATGGGGCCGAGGTTCACGCCGAGCAGTTCGGCGACGGCTTCCTGGTCCGGCAGACCGGCCTCCTTCACCAGACCATGTGCAACGTCGACGCGAAACCCGTCCACACCGGCGTCCAGCCAGTGGCGCAGAACGTTGTCGAAGGCTGCCCGAACGCTCTCCTGAGTCCAGTCGAGGTCCGGCTGCTTCACGTCGAACAGGTGGAGGTACCACTGCTCAGGGCTGCCATCGGGGCGATGCAGGCGTCTCCAAGCCGGACCGCCGAAGGTGCTGTTCCAGTTGTTGGGTGGCAGTTCACCGCCTGCCCCCCTGCCGTCCCGGAACAAGTACATCTCACGCTCGGTGGAGCCCGGGCCAGCCGCCACGGCGCGGGTGAACCACTCGTGTTCGTCAGAGGTGTGGTTGGGCACCAGGTCGACGAAGACCTTCAAACCCAGCTGGTGGGAACGCCGGATCAGCCTGTGGGCGTCGGCGGTTTCGCCGAACAGGGGGTCCACCACCGCGTAGTCGGCCACGTCATAGCCAGCGTCAGCCATGGGGGACAGGTAGAAGGGTGACAGCCAGAGGGCATCCACCCCGAGATGGGCCAGATACGGCAGCCGCTCAATGACACCCGGCAGGTCGCCGTAGCCGTCGCCGGACGCATCAGCGAACGAGCGGGGGTAGATCTGGTAGATGACGGCATTGCGCCACCACTCCTGAGGGATTCTCACAGTTGCTTCAATTCCTGGGGCTCGGTGGACGTATCGGACCATCAGCAACCCTATCGGCCTTCATCGCGATCGGGGATTGCCCACTGGCCGGTGTTTCCCGCAGGGAAGCCGCACGACAGACGTCCCCGTCCGAGTACGGTGGTGGCCATGTCGAACCTTGCCTGGACCGTTGAGCGAGTACTTCCCGAGACCATTGCCGACCTGCTGGAACTGATCGCCATACCGTCCATCTCCTCCATGCAGGACCACGACGGCGACGTCCTGGCCGCCGCCGACCATGTCGCCACTCTGCTCACTCGCGTGGGATGCCCCGAGGTGCGAATGCTCCAGGCCGGGGGCAAGCCGGCGGTCTACGGCCATTTTCCCGCCCCTGAGGCCATGCCGACGGTCCTGCTGTACGCGCACTACGACGTCCAACCCGCGGGTGACCCCGCCGCCTGGTCATCGCCCGCATTCACCCCGACGGAGCAGGAGGGACGCATCTACGCCCGCGGATCCGCCGACGACAAGGGGGGCATCGCCGTTCACCTCGCCGCCCTGCGGGTCTTCGACGGCACGCCCCCCGTGGGGGTCAAGCTCTTCATCGAGGGTGAGGAGGAGATCGGTTCGCCGTCCATGCCTGCGCTCCTCGATGCGTATCCCGATGAGCTCACCGCCGATGTCTACGTCATCGCGGATTCGGTGAACTGGGCTGTGGGGCAACCGAGCCTCACGACCACTCTGCGCGGTGTCGTCGATGCCACGGTGCACGTCTCGACGCTGGAGACGGGCCTGCATTCGGGTCAGTTCGGTGGGGTGGTGCCGGATGCGCTCACCAGCCTCTGCCGACTTCTCGCAACACTGCACGACGAGCGCGGCAACGTGGCCATCGAGGGACTCGTGCAGTCGCCGGGCCCGTCGTTGGAGTACCCGCTCGACCGTCTGAGGGAGGAGACCGGGGTCCTCGACGGCGTGGAGTTCATCGGCGACGGCTCCCTCGTGGACCGCATGTGGACCAAGCCCGCCGCGTCAGTTCTCGCCATCGACACCACTCGCATCAGTGATGCCTCCAACACGCTGATTCCGAGGGCGAGCGCCAAGGTGAGCGTCCGGCTCGCCCCGGGCCAGGACCCGGCCCTGGCCGAGGACGCGCTGCGGCGACACGTCATGGCGAACGCGCCATGGGGCGCGCACGTGGAGGTGGAACCGGGGCAGCGCGGTGGACCCAGCACGATCGAGCTCGAGGGGCCGCACGCGCAGGCGGCGCAGGACGCCTTCCAGGAGGCGTTCGGCGTGGCCCCCGTGGAGATGGGCTGCGGGGGAAGCATCCCCATCGTGGCCGAGTTCGCCAGTCGCCATCCGGGGGCGACGATGCTGGTGACGGCCGTCACGGATCCGGATTCGCGCATGCACGGCATCGACGAGAGTGTCGACGTCGGGGACCTCGCGAAGGCGGCTCTCGCCGAAGCCCTGTTCCTGCAGACCCTGGGGCAGTGACCCCGTCCTGGCGGCTGGAGCTCAAGCGGATGTGCGAGGGATGGTCCCCGGCGGGTCACTCGTGGGTCAGGAGAGCCAACAGCGCCCGGGCGTAGGAGTTCTCGACATCATCGTCGGTGAACGCCTGGTCCTGGCCCTCGATCGAAATCTGCACCTCATGGCGGCCGTCGCGAGAGCTGAGATGCCTGAAGGTGGACCCGAGGGCTTCTCGCAGATGCGTCTCGTCCGGCAGCCACACCGTCTTGTCCTGCTCCACCGAGTCGAGCGCCCACTCGGTGGTGCCGTTGAAGGCGAGGATCGTTCCCGAGTCCAGTGTGCGGGCCTCGATGACCATGTCCGCCAAGTGGAACACGTCGTCGGCCATCTCCGGGGCGCTGACCGTGAACCGATCACCCGCTGCGGGGCGCCACTCAAGCCCGGCCTCACGAAGTGCAAGTGCAAGGGACAGAGCGATCATTTCGAGGGTCTCCTGGTCTGTGGATGGTGACACCGTTCAGGGTACGCTGTGCTGGTGCTTCGCCCGGACGGCCGCCTGAGCCTCGACATCGATCCCGAAGAGCGGGCGCCCCAGGACGCCTGCGGCGTCTTCGGGGTCTGGGCGCCGGGGGAGGATGTCAGCCAGCTGACGTACTACGGACTCTTCGCGCTCCAACATCGCGGGCAGGAGTCGGCGGGGATCGCCGTCTCGAACGGCCGTCGCATCATGGTCTTCAAGGACATGGGTCTGGTGGCGCAGGTGTTCGACGAGTCCACCCTGCGCTCCCTCAGGGGGCGACTGGCGGTGGGCCACACCCGGTACTCGACGACCGGTGCGTCCAACTGGCACAACGCCCAGCCCACCTTCCGGCCAACGACCGGGGGAGGGTTGGCGCTCGCCCACAACGGCAACCTGACCAACACCGACGAACTGCAGCAGTGGCTTGCTCTGCTGAATCCCGCGGAGCGGGTCCCCGAGAAGAAGACCATGGACTCCACCAACGACACGTCGTTGGTGACGGCGCTGCTGGTGAGCCTGGGCAAGGACCTGGAGAAGGCTGCACTCGAAGTGATGCCCCGGTTGCGGGGGGCGTTCTGCATAGTTTTCATGACGGAGACGACGCTGTTCGCCGCCCGGGATCCGCAGGGCATCCGCCCCCTGGTGCTGGGACGGCTCGAGAACGGCTGGGTGGTCGCATCGGAGACGGCCGCTCTGGACATCGTGGGCGCCAGCTTCGTCCGCGAGGTGGAGCCGGGCGAGCTCATCGCCATCGATGAGGCAGGGTTGCGGACCCAACGCTTCGCGGACGCCGACCCCAAGGGGTGCCTGTTCGAGTACGTCTACCTGGCGCGGCCGGACACGACCATCGCCGGCCAGGGGGTGCACACCACCCGGGTTG
The DNA here is from genome assembly GCA_963747505.1 of uncultured Actinomycetota bacterium. Lineage (GTDB taxonomy): Bacteria > Actinomycetota > Actinomycetes > Propionibacteriales > Propionibacteriaceae > Arachnia. Next base: position 46,957 of record CAVVFD010000001.1, read on the forward strand.
AGATCGGCCGCCAGCTGGCGCGGGAGTATCCGGTGGACGCCGACCTGGTGATCCCCGTCCCCGAATCGGGCACACCGTCGGCCATCGGGTACGCGCAGGAATCAGGGCTCGACTACGGCCAGGGGCTCGTCAAGAACTCCTACGTCGGCCGCACCTTCATCGCTCCCAGCCAGACCATTCGCCAGCTCGGCATCCGGTTGAAGCTCAACCCGCTGCGGGAGGTCATTGAGGGCAAGCGGCTCGTGGTGGTGGATGACTCCATCGTGCGGGGCAACACGCAACGCGCGCTGGTGCGGATGCTGCGGGAGGCCGGTGCCGTAGAGGTGCATGTGCGCATCTCCTCGCCGCCAGTGAAGTGGCCATGCTTCTACGGCATCGACTTCGCCAGTCGTGCGGAGCTCATCGCCCCCGGCCTCGCGGTGGAGGAGATCTGCCGATCCATCGGCGCAGATACCCTCGGCTACGTGTCGCTGGAGGGACTGACGGCCGCCACCCGGATCCCCGCCGGCCGACTGTGCCGGGCCTGTTTCGACGGTTCCTACCCCGTGGCGATCCCGCCCGGTCAGGCCAACCTGCTGCATCTGGAGAACACGTGACCCACAGACCACAGGGCGCCTATGCAGCCGCCGGCGTCGACATCGAGGCCGGTGACAGGGCCGTCGAGCTGATGAAGGCCTCGGTGGCCAGGACCCGTCGCCCCGAGGTCCTGGGCTCGCTCGGTGGGTTTGCGGGTTTCTTCGATGCGAGTGCGCTGAAGAGCTTTCGCCAGCCAGTGCTCGCCTCCTCCACTGATGGCGTGGGCACGAAGGTGGCCATCGCCCAGGCACTGGACAAGCACGACACGATCGGGTTCGACCTCATCGGCATGCTCGTGGATGATCTCGTGGTGTGCGGCGCGGAGCCGCTCTTCGTGACCGATTACATTGCCTGTGGCCGGGTGGTCCCCGAGCGCATCGCCGCCATCGTCTCCGGCATCGCCGACGCGTGCATCGTTGCAGGGTGCTCACTGGTCGGCGGTGAGACCGCCGAGCATCCGGGCCTGCTGCGAGCCGACGAGTACGACATCGCGGGCGCCACCACGGGGGTGGTGGAGCGTGACTGCATCCTGGGACCCAACCGGGTGAAGCCCGGCGACGCCGTGATCGGCATGGCAGCCTCCGGCCTGCACTCCAATGGGTACTCCTTGGTGCGTCGCGTCCTTCTCGCTACCGCCGGCTGGTCGCTGGAGCGTCACGTGGACGAACTGGGACGCAGCCTGGGCGAGGAACTCCTCGAACCGACGAGGATCTATGCACTCGACGTGCTGGCCCTGATCGACCGGGCAGAGATTCATGCCATGAGCCACATCACGGGCGGGGGACTGGCGAACAACGTGGCCCGCGTGGTCCCCGACGGCATGCGGGCCTCGCTGCAGCGCTCATCCTGGACACCGTCGCCCATCTTCAACCTGGTGCAGTCGGTTGGCTCCCTGAGCCGGGCCGACGTGGACGCCACCCTCAACATGGGGGTGGGCATGGTGGCCATCCTCCCGCAGGATCAGGTGAACAACGCGCTCGCTGCGCTGCGCGTACGCGATGTGGACAGCTGGGTCCTCGGGGAGATCGTCGAGCACGACGGACCAGGGACCGCCCAGCTGGACTGAGCTTTCCGGCTGTGCTTGTCCGACCCTGTTGAGGGCCGCGGGATGCGCCTGTGGGAACATCTGGGCACTGGTAACGTCTGGGCACGGAGCGGGGATGAATTGGCGTGGGTGATGTGACGGGAACGCTTGTCAGTGTCCTACCGATCCTGCTGCTCATCGGTGTGGGGATGCTCCTCCGCGTGACCGGGACGCTGGATGACACGGGCGTCGAGACATTGAAGAAGCTCGTGGTCAATGTTGTCCTGCCAGCCGTGCTGTTCAATGCGTTCCTGGCCATCGACTTCCAGGTCGAGTACATCGCCATCATCCTCATCATCCCGGCGGTGTGCGTGGCACTGCTGGCATGGGGTCACCTCGCGCGGCGGATGCTTCCGGGCCATCTACCGGTCACGCCGTACCTGTTCACAGGCTTCGAGTTCGGCATGGTGGGGATCGCCCTGTTCACCGCCGCCTACGGAGTCGACAACGTGCCGGTGGCGGGGATGGTGGGGCTCGGGCACGAGTTCTTCATCTGGTTCGTCTACGTCACCCTGCTGCGTCGCACCATGGAGGGCGCGATCTCGCTGCGTGAAACACTCCGATCCTTCGCGGCCTCCCCCGTCATCATCGCCATCGCGGCCGGACTGCTGCTCAATGTGGCAGGCCTCCGGCCGGTCCTGCAGGGCAATCCGGCGGGATCGGCGTTGCTGCAGACGCTCTCCTACCTGGCGGCCATCATCGTGCCGCTGATTCTCATCGTGGTGGGCTATGGCACGCGGCTCACCCGCCATGGGGTGATCCAGGCGGTACCGCTCGTAGCCCTGAGGTTTGGCGTGGTGCTGACGTTGGCCCTGCTGCTGAACCACTTCGTCATCGGCGGCGTGCTGGGGTTGCCCCCCATCGTCGAGGCAGCGGTGTTCACCCTGCTGATACTGCCGCCGCCGTTCATCGTCCCCATCTTCCTTCCCACGCAACGCAGGGACGAGATCGCCTACAGCAACAACGTGCTCAGCCTGCACACCGTGGTCAGTCTCGCCGTGTTCGTCCTGTACATCGCGGTGACGTGAGAACCCGTGGGATTCAGGCCAGCGCGTCGATCACCTTGTTCAGGGTCTCGGACGGCCGCATGACGCTGTCGGTCCTGGCTCCATCGGGCCGGTAGTAGCCGCCGATGTCGGCAGGTTTTCCCTGCACGGCGACCAGCTCCGAGACGATCTGCTCCTCGTTGTCAGCCAGTTGCTCCGCCATGGTGCGGAAGACCTCGGCCAGGGCCGGGTCCTGTCCCTGGGCCGCCAGTTCCTCGGCCCAGTACAGGGCCAGATAGAAGTGCGAGCCCCGGTTGTCGATGTCGCCGAGACGGCGCGTCGGGGACTTGTCCCGATCGAGGAATGTCCCGGTCGCCCGGTCCAGGGTGTCCGCGAGGATCTGTGCCCTGGCATTGTCCTGTGTGGTGGCGAGGTGCTCCAGGGAAGCGGCGAGCGCGAGGAACTCTCCAAGGGAGTCCCAGCGCAGGTAGTCCTCCTCCAGCAACTGCTGGACATGTTTGGGCGCGGAGCCGCCCGCACCCGTCTCGAACAGGCCGCCGCCAGCCATGAGGGGCACCACCGACAGCATTTTCGCCGAGGTGCCGAGTTCCAGGATGGGGAACAGGTCCGTCAGGTAGTCGCGCAGCACGTTGCCCGTGACGGAGATGGTGTTCTCACCGCGGCGGAGGCGCTCGATGGAGAACTTCGTGGCGGTGACCGGATCCATGATCTGGATGTCCAGGCCGTCCGTGTCGTGCGTGGCGAGTTCCGCGTGCACCTTCTCGGCGAGATTCCTGTCGTGTGCCCGCGTGTCGTCCAACCAGAAGACTGTCGGCCATCCGGTGGCCCGGGCACGTGTGACGGCGAGCTTCACCCAGTCCGCGATGGGGGCGTCCTTCGTCTGGCAGGCGCGCCAGATGTCGCCTGCGGCCACGTCGTGTGACATCAGGGCATCACCCGCGGAGTTGAGGACGTCCACCCGGCCATCGGCGGCGGCTTCGAACGTCTTGTCGTGGCTGCCGTACTCCTCCGCCTTCTGCGCCATGAGTCCGACGTTGGGAACGGTGCCCATCGTCGTCGGATCGAATGCGCCATGCTGTCGGCAGTCGTCGATGACGGCTTGGTAGACCCCGGCGTAGGAGGAATCGGGCAACACGGCGAGGGTGTCAGCCTCCTCGCCACTGGGCGCGTACATGTGTCCGGACGTGCGGATCATGGCAGGCATGGAGGCGTCGACAATGACGTCGCTGGGGACGTGCAGATTCGTGATGCCCTTGTCGGAGTTCACCATGGCCAGCTCCGGACCGTCCCTCAGGCCGGCCTCGAATGCGGCCCGGATCTCGGCGCCTCCCTCAACGGAATCCAGACCGGACAGGATCGCGCCCAGGCCGTCGTTGGGGGACAGACCCGCGGCCGCGAGGGCGTCGCCGTACTCCGCAAAGACGTCGGGGAAGAAGGCGCGAATGACGTGGCCGAAGATGATGGGGTCCGAGACCTTCATCATGGTGGCCTTCAAGTGCACGGAGAACAGGACATCGGAGGTCCTGGCGACCGCGATCTGGTCCTTCAGGAAGGCCTCCAGCGCGGCCACGCGCATCACCGTGGCATCCACCACCTCACCGGTCAGCACCGCCAGCCCGTCCTTCCATACCGTCGTCGTGCCGTCGACGGCAGTGTGTTGGATGGTGAGGACATCATCGGAGTCAAGGACGATGGACTGTTCGTTGTCCCTGAAGTCGTCGTGCTCCATCGTTGCGACATTGGTCCGAGACTGGGTTGACCATGCGCCCATGCGGTGTGGGTTCTTCCGTGCGTAGCTCTTGACGGATTCGGGGGCCCTGCGGTCCGAGTTGCCCTCGCGGAGTACGGGGTTGACGGCGGAGCCCATCACGCGGCCGTATCGCGCCCGGTTGTCGCGCTCCTCGTCGCTGCGGGGATCCTCGGGATAGGCGGGGAGCTCGAACCCCTGGGCCTGCAGCTCGGCGATCGCGGCCTTCAGCTGTGGGATCGACGCAGAGATGTTGGGAAGTTTGATGATGTTGGCGTCCGGCGTCTTCGCCAGGTCGCCCAGCTCGGCCAGTGCGTCGGGCAGTTGCTGGTCCTCCGGAAGCACGTCGGCAAACTGGGCGAGGATGCGGGCTGCCAGCGAGATGTCGCGGGTCTCCACCTCGACGTCCGCCCGGCTCGCGAACGCCTCGATGATGGGCAGCAGCGAGTGCGTGGCCAGCATTGGGGCCTCGTCGGTGAGTGTGTAGATGATCTTGCCCATGCGTGAACTCCTCATCGGTGGGGAACCTTGATTCGGCGCCAGCCTAGCGGTTGCACGAGGCGTGCCCCCGTTCAGGGATCGAGCGAGCCTTTGGACAAGTCGAGGACCTCGGGTAGCCTATGGGCCACGAGTTATTGACACATTCCGCGGGGCCACATCCGCGAGGGACACAGCGAGGGGGTCGACCCGATATGGGACGCGGCCGTGCAAAGGCGAAACAGACGAAGGTTGCGCGCGACCTGAAGTATCGCCCGATGGACACAGATTTCGCATCCCTGGAGCGCGAGCTCCGGGGCGGCAGCTTCACCGACATGCCCGAGTCCGAACCAGTGCCTGACGGGTACGCGGACATCGCTGAGGAGTACGGCTCCTCCAACGGTCGGGACCCCCGCGGTGACGAGGACGACGACTCGCGTCGTTGACGTCGGTTCCACACCGTGGCGAAATGGGTTGAGGACTCCCTACTGGCCTCCTTCCAGGCCGTCACTTTGGAGCTGCCGAATGCTCCGACGTACGGGACTGAACCGGATGGCTCGTTGTGCGCCACGCTTGTCAGGCGGAACCCGCCGCAGCGGAGGCGGGCGATCCTCTACATCCACGGCTGGAACGACTATTTCTTCCAGACGCAGCTGGCCGACGAGATGGCGCTGCTCGGCTACGACTTCCACGCGCTGGATCTGCGACGCTACGGGCGGTCGCTGAGGCCGGGCCAACTCGCGGGTTTCGTGGCGGACCTCTCGGCCTACCACGACGAGATCGACGAGGCCGTGCGCATCATCAGGGACGAGCGACACGACCAGATCGTTGTCATGGGGCACTCCACGGGCGGCCTCATCGCGGCGCTGTGGGCTGACCAGCGACCGGGTGTTGCCTCGGCCCTGGTACTGAATGCCCCGTGGCTGGAGGTGCAGGGGTACCCCGCCGTGCGGCCCGCCCTGCTCCCGATGTTCAGCGCGGTGAGTTCTCTGTCCTCGACGGCGGCGCTGCCGCTGAGTGAGACCGGCTTCTACCGCCGCACGATTTCGGCGACGGAGGACGGCGTCTGGGACTACAACCTGAACCTGAAGGGTGACAAGGCGTTCGCGGTCCGGGTTGGATGGCTCGCTGCCATCATGCAGGGCCAGGCAAAGGTGTCAGGAGGGCTGACGATCGACGTGCCGGTGCTGGTCCTCCTGTCGGACCGCAGCGACTTCCGTCGAACGTGGAGCGAGGACCTGCGCACCGTCGACGTGGTGCTGGACGTCGACACCCTCGCGGCCCGAGCCCACCACCTGGGCCGAAACGTCACGCTGATACGGATTGAGGGCGGCATGCATGACCTCGCCTTGTCCGACGAGCCGGCGAGAAGTCGCTACTACGCAGAGCTCGGACGCTGGCTGGGTGCTTACGGACAGGGAAACAACCTGGCGGCCCATGCCGCGACGGTGCCTGCAGTGGTGGGAAACCCAACCACCTGAGGGCGGGGCTGTGTCGTGGTTCGAAAACCACACACCCCCTCGATGAGGGGGCGATGGTGGCCAGGGCCGGGATCGAACCGGCGACCTTTCACTTTTCAGGCGAACGCTGCTACCAGCTGAGCTACCTGGCCAGGTGGATGGCGCTGCTGCGCTGCACCAGCGACCCCGACGGGACTCGAACCCGCGACCTCCGCCGTGACAGGGCGGCGCGCTAACCAACTGCGCTACGGGGCCAATTTCTTGGACCTTGCCGGCTCTCACCAGCGAGGAAACTCTAGCGGGCTTTCTCAACGATGTGAAATCAGCCGGAGAGGTGACGTGGAGCGTTTCCCACTCGATGGCACCAGCGGCAGTTCCTCAGTGCGCCCGCTGGGGCTCGAACCCAGGACCCGAGGCTTAAAAGGCCCCTGCTCTACCAACTGAGCTACAGGCGCGCGTCTTGAACTGCCTCGGGAAGTCTAGTGGATCCCCATGCGGACGCCAATGGCAGGCTTGGGGACATGGATGACTGGATCGGCATCGTGGTGGCCGTGGGTGCGGGTCTCCCGCTGTTGGCGGCGGCCGTCCTCGTGGACCTCCGGCGGCGACGGGCGGAACAGGCGGAGCTCGCGGAGCCTCCTCACAGGGGCGATGGGGAAGTGGACGCGCTGGTGCCGGACTACATCTCGCAGGACACGGTGGACGCCCTACCCAGCCCGGGGGCTGGCCGACGTGCGCAGGACGAGTCACCCGGCGGCGCCCGGCTCCCCTTCGGTCATGTCGATGACGACTTCGCCACTGCCGGTCGCGTCGCCGAGCTGCGATGCGCAAGGGTCCTCATGGTGGATGACCCGATCTCCTCCATGCGTCAGGTGCTCGTCCCCCTGGGTGACGCCGCCGCCGGCCATCCGCTGGTGATCGCGGCGGCATCCTTTCACGCAGACGTCCTCGCGGCGCTGAAGGCCAACAGGCGGGTGACTCATCTGCCCGTGGTCGCGGTGGAGGCAAATCTCGCGGAGCTGATGCAGCTGCAGGACCAGGTGGGTGGCCACATCCTCGATGCAGCGGACCTGAGAGCGGGGTGGATACCGGCAGATTCGGTGGGGTTCGCCGCGCGGTGGACCAGTGATGCATCCTCGCTGCGCGTGCTCGGCGGAGACCGGGGCGAAGGGTGAACCTGAAGTGCCACTTGAGCCCGGAACTGCGGAGAACCTGCTTGGGGTTCTCAGTATTCTCTCATGCGTCTATTACGGCCCTGAAGTCCCCTGGCGAAGGGGCGTAATACCTAGTCAAGGCCCAGCGTGAGGGTCGGCCACAATCATCTGGGGAGGATATTCAGAGAGCTGAAACACGCCATTTCTCCTGCCGAAACCCTCATTCTTCTCATGTGCAGCTTGTGTCCCTTCCTCAACGCTGCCTAGGGTCCGGCACGGATGCACGTGACGGAGGCCCCAGGGCTTCGAGGAAGCGCCACGGGGATCCTCGAACAATGTCGTAGATGAAGGGATCCCCCCAGCCATGAATCCGATTTTGAAGGGCCTCCGCACCGGCGTCGCTGCGGTTGCCGTGGCAGCCCTCGTGCAGTCCGTGGGCACCATGGCGATGGGACCGCTGGCGGATGCCAGCAGTTCCCAGGCCACGGCCACCACAGCCGTCAACATCCGAGCAGCCGCCACCACGAGCTCTGCTCGCGTGGGCATCCTGTACAAGGGTCAGAAGATCCAGGCGATCAGCTCCAGCCAGGGTTGGACCGCCGTCACGCACGGCGGGCGGACGGCCTACATCGCCACGGCCTATCTCACCAGCGATTCGGTGGTGGTGGAGAAACCGTCGACCTCCAGCAAGGGCGACGTCTTCACCATTGCAGATCTCAACCTCCGCTCCGGGCCAAGCCTCTCGAGTTCGATCTCCCGCGTCGTGACCAAGGGCACCAAGCTGAGCCTCACCGGAACCATCAGTGGCGCCTACAGTCAGGTGACCTACAACTCCACGACGCTGTGGGCCGCCACCTCCTACCTGTCCACCTCCGCCGGTGCGCCGAGCCAGTCGCTGCCGCCCGTCACCGGCAGGATGAAGGCCACAGCCTCCCTCATGATCCGTACCACGGCTGACCGTGACTTCACGTCGCTCGGCGATGTGCCGCAGGGGACGATCCTGGACGCGACCGGCGTGGTGACCAGCGGCCTCGCCCAGGTTGTCTGGCAGGGCAATGTGCGCTGGGTCAACAATTCCTACGTCACGAAGGTGGCAGGCTCGACGACCTCCCCGAGCAAGCCCTCGCTCCCGTCGACGACGACGCGCTACGCCACGGCGAACCTGAACATCTGGGATGCCGCGACGGGCGCCGACCACACCGGCGAGATCCCGCAGGGGTCCGAGGTTGCCGTCACCGGAAAGGTGTCGGGAGGACGAGCCGAGATCGTGCACAACGGGGCCCTCCGATGGGTCACGGCACGCTACCTCAGCATCTCGGCACCCGTTGCCTCAGGGGAGAGCCTCGACAAGGGGTATTCCAGCGGGCTGGACAAGACCAACGAGAACACGAAGAAGGTCATCCGCTACGTCTGGGCCAACTACCCGGCCATCAAGACCATGTACGGCTGGCGACGTGACGTGACGCCGGATCACCCGGCGGGGCGGGCTGTGGACGTGATGATCCCCAGCTACAAGTCGAACAACGCACTGGGCTGGGAGATCGCCCAGTACTTCCGCGCCAACGCGAGCCAGTTCGGCATCAGCTACATCATCTTCGACCAGAAGATCTGGAGTGTTGCACGCAACAGTCAGGGGTGGCGCAGCATGGCCAGCCGTGGCGGAGACACGGCGAACCACAAGGACCACGTCCACATCAACACGTAGGAATGGCCCGCGGACAGTGTGCGGCGCGGGCACGGCCTGAGGGATCATGGCCGCGCCCGGGTTGCGCCTCACGCTGTTCGGTGCACTATGCTCGTCTTTCGAAGCATCAGAGTCCCCATCGTCTAGCGGCCTAGGACTCCGCCCTTTCACGGCGGCAACACGGGTTCGAATCCCGTTGGGGATGCCGAGGAGACCCACTCGAATCGGAGTGGGTTTCTCTTTTCCCGGCGCCAGTCGTCACGCGTCCCGGTGCAGCCATGGCGGCTCCATGGTGGGGGTGTCCACGTGGCCCTCGAAGGATGACCACCAGAGTTGGGCCCCGTCCGGGAGAACGCGCTCGTCGCACTCGTTCACGACATCGCGCAGGGTGTACTTGGTGGCGGCGAGTCGTTCAGCGATCGATTCGTCCGCCGGATTGTCGGCCAGTTGTTCCTCGAAGATGAGGCACCTCATCCGTAGCCTCGTGATACGTCGGTGACGCAGCACGTGGGTCTCGCCCAGCTTCAGCACCGCTTCGGCGGCACGGAACCAGCCGTAGTCGATGCTGATGGCGATGAGGCCCGGATGAACGGCCATGGCGCCATGGACATCGAGTTCCGGCTGGATCACGATTGCTTCGGTGCGGGCCGAATACTCCAGTTCATCGCGCGCCGCCTCGTCGATGAGGATTTCCGTGGACCGCATCACGATGGAGAAGAGGTCTGCGTCACGCATCGACGGCCGGGCGGGAATGCCCAGACCCTTGGAGCTGATGACGTAGGTCCGATCGGCATCCATGTCCTCGACGGCAAACTGCGCCGGCAGGTTCTCGCGCACCCCACCGTCGACGTAGGTCTCAGCCCCGAGCGTCACCGGGCGGAAGACCGCCGGGATCGAGCATGACGCGAGCACGCCCGTGGCCAGAGGATGCGGCCCGGCGTCGAAGACGTGACCATGCCTGTCCACGAGCGCGCCGCTCTCGGTCATGAACCGCAGGGCGCCGGATTCAAGTCCCACCATGGCGATGCGGAGCGTCGTCCCCGAGGAACGCACCTTCGCCGGATCGAACACCTCGGGATCCAGCAGTTGCAGCAGCACCGGTCCGGGACGGTACATGGATTTGGTGCGCTCCATGCCCTGGTGGATGGACAGGAGGTCGTTCCCGATGCGGGGGAGCTTGCCCATGTTGCTGAAGAGTTGCGCGAGCGTGCCCAGCGACCATTCGTATTCGGTGTCCTCATCCGGCTGCAGGGCCAGTTCCAGGGGGCCGGGCCTGGAGACTGGCGCAGGACGCGGCGTCGGTGCACTGTTGCCACGCAGGAACGGCAGGCGTGGAAAGGCCCGGCTTGCTGGATCAGCTGCGGGGGGCCGTGGATTCATCATCTCCAGCCACCCCGGAGCTTCGGTCTGCGCGCGGACGAGCCAGGGCCGCGGTGTGAACATCTCCTCCTGGGTTTGAAGGGCACGCCAGATCGTCGTCACCCTGGCCACGAACTCGTGCTGGACCTGGCGATCCGCGTCCTGTGCCAGACCTGCTGCAAGGATGGAGCCGGCCGATGTTCCGACGAATATGGTGGGAGAGAACTGTGCATCGTTGCGATACAGGTACTCGAGCGCGCCCAACTGGAAACTGGCCCGCGATCCGCCGCCGGAAAGGACGCATGCAACCTGCTCCTGTTTCGGCATGAGGCCGAACAGGGGCGAGCTGAGCCATCCGGAGTTTTGCATTACCCAGAAGTCTACGGTCCCGCGGACGACAGGGGCGCCCATCCCTGTCACCATGGTGGCGTGAGCACTCCTTCCATGCCGCGAGACCTGAGCCGCTATGGATGGCTCGCAGTCGCAGCTGCCCTCGTGACCATCGCACTGAAGACAGGCGCTTGGTGGGTGACAGGCTCCGTCGGGCTGTTGTCCGATGCCGCCGAGTCCGTGGTCAACCTCGTGGCGGCAATCGTCGCGCTCGTGGCACTCAAGGTGGCGGCCAAGCCCGCGGACAAGAACCACAATTTTGGTCATTCGAAGGCCGAGTACTTTTCCGCAGCGGTCGAGGGCGTCATGATCTTCGTGGCCGCAGCCGTCATCATTGTCACCGCCATCCTGAGATTCCTGTCACCCCGGGACCTCACGGAGGTGGGGTTGGGGTTGGTGATTTCACTGGCTGCTGCGACCGTCAACGGTGTCGTGGCACTCGTCCTGATCCGGGCTGGCCGCCGGTACCGCTCCGTCACGCTCAGGGCCGATGGGCAGCACCTGATGACGGACCTGTGGACGTCCGTTGGTGTGGTGGTGGGGGTTGCACTGGTGGGGCTGACGGGATGGAACTGGCTGGATCCGCTGGTTGCCGTGGCCGTTGGCATCAACATCCTGTGGACGGGCTATGGGCTCGTGCGTGAATCCGCGGACGGACTCATGGACGTGTCGCTCCCCAAAGACGACAACGCCAGGATCAGGGAGATCCTTGCGGCCCACAGGAGCCGGGGCATGGATTTTCACGCCGTCCGCACCCGCGAATCCGGGGCCCGTCAGTTCATGGAGATGCACATGCTGGTGCCGGGTGACTGGACCGTCCAGGCGGGGCATGACGCCATGGAGGATCTCATCGAAGAGATCAACGTCGAGTTCCCGGACCTGCGTGTGACCGGCCACCTGGAGCCGATAGAGGATCCCCGCAGCTACGAGGACATGCACCTCTGAACCCTGCGGCGGGCATCACGGCGCGCGATGCGACTCCCCTCAGAGGCGACGAGCAGGCCCGCCCGGCCGGGTGACCAATGCACTGGCACGTCCCTCCACCTCGAGGAACTCGCTCGTGTATCGCGCCAGCCACTCAGAGCTGAAGTCGGCCGCGTCAGCGGTTCTCGTCAGCGCCCAGACTGAGCCACCGAAGCCGGCGCCAAAGCTCGTGGAGCCAAAGGCACCCAGCCCCCGGGCAAGTTCCTGGAGACGATTCGTTTCCGGCACCTGGTTGCCCAGCTGTTGGTCCGCATTGCGCTGGGACAGGTCGGAGAGGTGGCCGAAAGTGGTCAGATCCCCGGCCTCCAGCGCCGCCGTTGCGGCTGGGATGATCTCCTCGGATTCCGTGAGGAAGGCGCGCAGCCGCGCCGTCAGCTCCGGCGAATGGGCAACCACGGAGCGCAGGCCCTCAGCGGCATCCTCGTCGGCTGCAAGGGCATCGGCGATGGTGACATCCGAGCGTCCGGTGGCATCGTTCCAGGCCGTCACGATCTGGCTGGTACGGGTGGAGGCCTGGTTGTAGGCCGCCAGGGCGCTGCCCGACTTCTCAGCCAGGAGGCCGGATACTGCCACGACGAAGGACAGCTCGTCGGGAAGTCGAACCGAGGGTCCCTCAACGATGGGACAGAACCTGAATTGCGTGAGGTGCCCTGCCCGGCAGCAGAGCATCGAGGTGTGGTCCTCGGACCCCCCGAAGGTTCCAACACCGCGGACGCCCTCCAACGTGCCGAAGGTCATGCCGTTCTCGAAGCAGGCCATGTAACCGGCAAGGTCGACGTCGTGGCGGATGTTGTCTCGCCACTGCGGGGTATGACGCAGGTTGTTGTGATCAATCAGGCTCAGCGCGAGAGCCACGACCAGCGCCGACGAGGACGACATGCCGCTGGCCAGCGGCAGGTTGGAATCGATGCGCAGACGCGCGGGGCGGATGTCGCCGAAGTTCAGGCGAAGACGCTCCACCACCGCGGAGACGTATCCGCCCCAGTGCCCGTTCGGCAGGGCAGGGTACTCGCCGTTGCGCAGCACGAGTTCGTCGGGACTCGCGGTGGTGCTGGCCGTGATGTCAGCGTCTGCATCCTCAAGGTCGATGGTGATTCCACGGTCCACGGCGGCCAGCAGAGAGTTGCCGCCCGCGTAGTCCGTGTGTTTGCCGAAGACCTCCAACCTGCCGGGGACGAACCAGCGGGTCACAGGCGGACCTCCGCGTCACCGAGGGCGGACATGACGGAGGCGATGTCGCCACGGCTGGACATGTCGAGCACGCCGACGCCGGCGCGCACGACACGATAGGGATCGCCGGACTCGATGGCGGCACGGACGGCGTCGGTGATCTCGTACTCGCCCCTGGCCGACATGGGGATGGCCCGAGCGGCAGGGAAGATGGCCGGTGAGCAGAGCCAGCAGTTCATGGACAGCACCGCGCGGTCCCCGAGACGCGCGATGGTCTCCTCGTCCGGCTTCTCGACGAGTTCGTCCAGATTGCCGTCGTCATCGGAGGTTGCCAATGCGAACGCCGCGATCCGATCCGGTGCGATGTTGGAGCGCTCCAGCATCGCGGTGCGCTCAAAGCCCACCAGGGCGGATCCGGGGACCTCAGCCAGGAGACGCAGGGCCTCCGCCGGATAGTAGTTGTCCGAGTTGAGGATGAGAATGCGGTCTTTACCCGCAAAGTCCTCGGCGGCGAGCACCGCATTGGCTGTTCCCAGGGGTTCCTCCTGCACGGCGAAGGAGATGGACACGCGCGCCTTGTCCGCCTGGTCGTAGTAATCGCGGATCATCTGGTGCTCCGGTCCGATGACCAGACAGATGTCCGTGAAACCGGAATCGGCGAGGGCGCTGATCACGTGGTCGAGGAACGGCCGCTCACCGCCCATGGAGATCATGGCCTTCACACCGGCGGAGGCGGCGGCGCTCTGCGTCTCATCGAGGCTGATGCCTTCGGCCTCCTTGCGCATTCGTGAACCGAGACCCCGAGCGAGGATGACGGCTTTGTGGGGAGGGGTGAGCTCAGTGCTGGACATGGGTCCGATGATAGGGCGTGGCCGGTGGTGTCTGCCGTGCGCCGGGCAGAAGCGCTCGCCAGTCGTGCACGATCAGCTGATGTGCCGGGCAGCGCTGCTGAGGATGAGCGCCGACGACACCGCGCCGGGATCGAGGTGACCGACGCTCCGCTCGCCCAGCTGGCTGGCCCTGCCCCGCCGCGCGATCATGTCCAACGTCGCGTCGGCGCCCTGCGTCGCCGCCGCCGCTCCACGGCTGAGTGCCTCGTGCAGTGGCAGATTCCTGGCCTCCGAATCCTCGAGGGACTCCACGGCTGGAGTCAGGGCATCGACCATGGTCTTGTCGCCCGCGACGGCCTTGCCCCGCGACATGACCCCGTCGAGTCCGGCGCGCACGGCATGGGCGATACCCGCCGTCGTCGAGGGGGTGCGCCAGTTCTGCCCGACGCGGAGGAAGAACGTGCCGAACAGTGGCCCAGAAGCGCCTCCGACGGTGCTCACCAGTGCCATCCCCACACGTTTCAGGGCATCGGTGGGGGGCATCTGTGAGGCGATGGGGATCGTGAGTGCAGCCGCGAGACCTCGTCGCATGTTGCTTCCGTGGTCGCCATCGCCGATGGCACGATCCAGTTCATTGAGTTCGGCTTCGCGCTCGATGAAGATCTGCGCTGCGTCACGAAGCCACTCCTGGACTGCGTCTCCGGTTGCCATGGTGTGTGTCTCCCTTGGACCTTGATTGATTCGCGGCGGAAAGGTTGGCGGAGCGCACGCGAGCAGTGCGCGCGGGACTTCGGCAAATCAGCGCAGCCCCCGGAGGAAGTCCTCATCATCGTCTGGCCCGAGGGAGCGTTGCTGGCCCTGCGTCGACTGGGGACGACCTGCCAGCAGCCAGGTCACGGGCCCGATCACCGGGATGGCTATGACCACGAAGGCCCACAGCCACTTCGGCATGGCGCGTATTCTGCCGGGTTGGGATTGTGCGACCTCGACCACGCAGTAGATCGTCAGCATGACGATGGCGAGGATGATAAGGATGCGTCCCATGCACCAAGACTAACCCCCCGGGGCAATGGGTTGGGGTCGCGCCCTGCTGGACTCCGGCTGTCGAGATCCGATGCCCTAGGTTTGGCATACGCCGCGGTCGCCACCCACATTTCCCGCAGGAGGTCAGCATGAACGATGAGAGAAGGCGCCGAGCGTCGGACCCGGCGGCAGAGCACGACCCGGGACGCTGACGCCTCATGTCATCGAGAAGTCAGCCAGTGAGCAGCAAGGGCTTCACCGTCCGGGAGGTGGCAGATATGTTGGCGGGGGGCCGCCCCCTGTGTCCCGCGAACACCGCGTTGCCCCCGACGCTCGATGCGGGCGTGGGTGCCCTCGTGGAGACGAGCGGTTCCACCGGCGACGGAAAAACCGTCGTGCTCTCCCGATCAGCGCTCCTTGCCGCCGCAGCCGGCTCGCATGCGGCCGCAGGCTTGGACCTCACCTGGCACCTCGTGCTGCCGTCGCAGTACGTGGCCGGCCTGATGGTGATGGTGCGTTCACTCGCGGCGGGGCGCGAGCCCGTCCTGTCGTCTGCTGACCTGGGTGATCTGTGCGCCACCGGTGACGGTGACGCTGTCTCCATCGTCGGCACGCAGCTGTACCGCGCGCTCGGCGACCCCGGGGCGACCAGGGCACTGACGAGGTTCGATCTCGTCCTCGTGGGGGGCGCGGCGCTGCCGGAGGATCTCCGTCGACGGGCCACGGAGGCAGGCATCACGCTCCGGGAGACCTACGGCATGAGCGAGACCTGCGGTGGGATCGTCTGGGATGGCGATGTCCTTCCGGGGTCCAGCGTCGAGATACGTGACGATGACCGCGCACCACGGGGAGGCCGCATCGCTCTGGGTGGTCCCACACTCTGCGACGGCTACGTGGGAGATGGTGGCGTCGTCGAGCCGGCGACGGTCGACGGCCTGCTCGTCACCGCCGACTGGGGATACCGGGAGCGGGGACGCCTGGTGGTGGGCGGCCGTCTGGACGATGTGGTGATCTCCGGCGGGGTGAACGTGGATCTTGCTGCGGTTCGACGCGCCGTCGAGGCCATTGATCCCGATGCTGCGGTCCTGGGCGTGGAGGACCCCGAGTGGGGGCACCGGATAGTCCTGTTCAGCGCCCGGGGGCGGCTGTCGCTGTGGCGCGACACCTTGGCATCCTCTCTCCCGAGGACAGCATTGCCACGCCAACTGGTGGCTGTGGATGAGCTCCCCCGGACCGCGACGGGCAAACCGGACCGCCGCGCCCTTCTAGCATTGGTCCCACGATGACTGATTCTCTCTCCCTGTGGATGGCCGGCGCCCGCCCCCGGACCCTGCCCGCAGCCCTCGCCCCCATCCTCGCCGGCATCGCATCGGCACTGCCGGTGGTGGACTCCGCGGCCACCGGCCGCTTCTGGGGGATTGCGCTGCTCTGCTTCATCGTGGCCCTCGCACTGCAGGTGGGCGTCAACTACGCCAACGACTATTCGGACGGAATCCGGGGCACCGACGATGACAGGGTCGGTCCCACCCGGCTCGTCGCGACGGGCCTGGTGAGCCCCACCGCCGTCCGTGCCGCAGCCTTCGTCAGCTTTGGTGTGGCTGCGGTGGCCGGACTGGGCGTGGTCCTCATCACGGGCCACTGGTGGTTGTTGCTGGTGGGGGCATCGGCGATCGTCGCAGCCTGGTTCTACACGGGCGGGAGCCACCCCTATGGTTACTTCGGTCTGGGAGAGCTCTTCGTCTTCGTCTTCTTCGGTCTGGTGGCGACGGTGGGGACGGCCTTCGTCCTGTCCGACGCGGCGCCCGGCTGGAGCTGGGTGGGCGCCATCTCCATCGGGGCGCTGGCCAGCGCCCTGCTCGTGGTCAACAACCTGCGTGATGTCGGCACCGACAAGGCGTCCGGGAAACGCACCCTCGCCACCAGACTGGGGGATGGGGCCACCCGTTGGTTCTTCCTTGCCCTCGTGGCAGTCGCCGTGGGTGGTGTGGTGGTCTTCGCCACCCTGACAACATGGTGGGCTCTCCTCGCTCTTCTCGCCTTCGTGGTTCTCATCGTGCCGGCGAAGAACCTGCTCATGGGCGCGCGTGGCCGTGAGCTGATCAGCACCCTGCAGGCCACTGGCATGGCCGGGCTGGGTGTGGGGCTGGGGCTCCTCGCTGGCATGGTCATCGGCTGAGACATCATGCGCACCCACGTCTACGACATCGAACTGAACACAAGGTTCCGCGGCATCACACGGCGCCAGGGTGTGCTGCTGGAGGGACCCGCCGGCTGGGGAGAATGGAGCCCCTTCCCCGAATACGGGGACGTGGAGGCCGTCTCCTGGTTGCAGGCGGCCATGGAGATGGCCACCCTCGGGTGGCCCGACCCGGCGCGCTGGCAGGTGCCCGTCAACGCCATTGTCCCTGCGATCCCACCCCGGGCCGCGGGGGAGCGTGTGAGGGCCTCCGGCTGCCTGACGGCGAAGGTGAAGGTCGCTGAGGAGGGCCAGACGCTGCAGGACGATGTTGCCCGCGTCGCGGCCGTCCGTGAGGCGCTGGGCCCTCGGGGCAGGGTTCGCGTGGACGCGAATGGGGGCTGGACGGTGCAGGAGGCCACAGTCGCCATCGGGGAACTGGAGCAGTTCGATCTTGAGTACGCCGAGCAGCCCTGCGCCGGCGTCGAGGACCTCGCGGAACTCCGGACGCTCCTGCATCGACGCGGCGTGGCGGTACCCATCGCTGCTGACGAATCGATCCGGCGCGCTGGTGACCCGCTGCGGGTCCGCGACCTGGGCGCGGCCGACGTGGCCATTCTGAAGGTGCAGCCCCTGGGCGGCGTGCGCCGGTGTCTGGAACTCGCAGAGGTGCTGGGCATGCCGGTGGTGGTGTCCAGTGCTCTGGAGACCTCGGTCGGTCTGCGCGCCGGGGTGGCGCTGGCCGCGGCCCTCCCCGACCTGCCGTACGCGTGTGGACTGGAGACGGGCAGCCTGCTGCTCGACGATGTCGTGACGGAGCCCCTGCGGGCGCGGGCGGGTGCGTTGCCCGTGGGTGACCTCGTCGTGGACCCCGAGGCGCTGACACGCACAAGCGCTGGTGACGAGATGGCAGGCTGGTGGCTGGAACGACTCCACCGGGTAACCGCCCTCGTGCCGGAGTGGCCCCACTCGAGAAGGATGAAGCTGTGAACTCGCCGATGCTGGGTGCCACGATCGTCTCCGCTCTGGCCACCTCGGGTGTCACCGACGTTGTGCTCTCCCCGGGATCCCGGAACGCTCCTTTGTCGCTGGCCCTCCACCGGGCGGATGCGCGCGGACTCCTCCGGCTGCACGTCCGCATCGACGAGCGTGTCGCCTCCTTCACCGCGCTGGGCCTCGCCAAGGGGTCGGGCCGCGTGGTGGCCGTTGTGACCACCTCCGGGTCCGCGGTGGGCAACCTTGCGCCAGCGGCCATGGAGGGGAGGGCTGCGGGCGTCGGTCTCCTGCTGATCACTGCGGACCGGTCAGCGGAAATGATCGGCACCGGAGCGAACCAGACGGGTAACCAGGTGGGCGCCTTCGGGCCGAACGTCCTCTCGACGGTGCGGGTCTCATCCCTGACCAAGGACACTGCCGTCTGGGGGGCGGCCATCCAGCGAGCCCACGTGACGGCTTCGGGCGGACGGTCTCGTCAGCCCGGCCCGGTGCACGTCAACGCAGAGTTCAGCCCGCCGCTGGTCGGTGGAGCTCCCGATATTGACGTTGCATTGGCGGATGTGAACGGCAGCGACGGCGTGCTGGTTCGCGAGGTGACGGATGCGGTACCCACGGTGGTGCTCGTTGGTGACGCGTCGCGGGCCGCGGGCATGGAGGCGCGCGCGCTGGCGGAACTCAGCGGTCTCCCACTGTTCGCCGAGCCGAGCAGCAATGCCCGGACCGGAAGCAGCGCCATCGCCCACTACCGGCTGCTGCTCGAGTCCTCGCTGGGCGCCGGGATTCGACGGGTGGTCTGTTTCGGGCATCCGACGCTGTCGCGTCCGGTGACCACGCTGCTGTCACGCCCCGGTGTGGAGGTCCTGGTGGTGACGGATCGGGCCGAGTGGAATGATCTCGGTTCCCGAGCCGCCGCCGTGGTCGACAGGGTGCTGCTGCCCCCCGGTGATCCGGCCTGGCTGGAGAGTTGGCACAGTGCTGATCGGGAGTTGACCCAGGCACGGGCGTCGATGCTCGGATGGGATGGGCACGCCGTGACCGAGGCCGTCGTGGCAGCGGTGGGCGCTGGGGAGCAACTCTTCTTCGGGTCGAGCCAGAGCATCCGCGATGCGGATCTCGCGCCCATCAATGAGCGTCCGGCACGGGTGTGGGCGAACCGGGGACTCTCCGGCATCGACGGAACGCTCAGCACAGCGATCGGCGTGGCGTTGGCAACGGGGGAACCCACCACTGTCCTGCTGGGCGACCTCACACTGCAGCACGACATGGGTGCGCTGGTGGCACCCCCAATGGAGCCCGGCTGCGACATTCGCGTCGTCGTGGTCCATGACGACGGGGGTGCCATCTTCTCCACGCTGGAACAAGGGGCGCCGGCACATGAGCAGGCATTCGAGCGGGTGTTCGGCACACCCCAGGGTGTTGATCTCGCGGCGGTGGCAGCGGCTCTCGGGTGGCGAGCCATTGAAGTGACGGACGGGGATGGGCTGGAGGCCGTCCTCTCGGCGCCCGTCCGGGGTAGGGAAGTCGTGGTGGCACGCGTGACGCGGACGGGGCGCCGACATGCCGAGTCGGCACTGAAAGAGTTGGGGAGGGGCGTCGTCTGATCGCGCCGCCCGTCCAGCCGGCACCCCAATGACGCGATCACGGGGGTCACCCATTACGGTCATGGGCATGCAGATCGGTATTCCGCTCGAGATTGCGCCCGGTGAGAACCGTGTGGCCGCCACCCCCAAGACCGTCCGTCAACTGATTGCGCTGGGCTACGACGTCGTCGTCCAGGAAGGCGCGGGCTCCCGCTCCGCCTTCGATGATTCTGCCTACGCCGCCGAGGGTGCCGTGGTTGGCGACGTCAACGGGGCGTGGCACAGCGAAATCGTCCTGGCGGTCAACCCGCCCACCGATGGTCAGATTGCCGCGCTGCGTCAGGGCGCCACCATCATCGGCTTCCTCGCGCCACGGCAGGATGCGGACCTGACCCACCGGCTCGCCGCGCAGGGCGTCACCGCACTCAGCATGGACATGGTTCCCCGCACCAGCCGCGCGCAGGCACTGGACGCGTTGAGTGCCATGGCGAACATCTCCGGGTACCGCGCCGTCGTCGAGGCCGCCCACGTGTTCGGCCGCTTCTTCACGGGACAGGTCACGGCCGCCGGCAAGGTGCCGCCGGCGACGGTGCTGGTTGCGGGCACGGGTGTCGCCGGGCTCGCTGCGATCGGGGCCGCCAACGCAATGGGGGCAGTCGTCCGCGCCACGGATGTGCGTCCGGAGACTGCCGAACAGGTGGAGTCCATGGGCGCCACCTTCCTGCACGTGTCCTCCGAGGACCAGGGAGTCAGCTCCGACGGCTACGCCCGCGAGGTGGGCGCCGACTATGCCGAGCGCGCCCGGCAGCTGTACGCCGAACAGGCCGCGGAGGTGGACATCATCATCACCACCGCTGCCATCCCCGGCAGGCCCTCCCCAAAACTGATCACCGCAGACATGGTCGCCTCCATGCGCAACGGCTCCGTGATCGTAGACCTCGCCGCCCAGGGTGGCGGCAACTGCGAACTCACCAGACCGGGACAGAGTTGGGTCACCGAGAACGGCGTGACCATCATCGGCTGGACGGATCTCGCGAGCCGTCTGCCCGGACAGTCCTCGCAGCTCTACGGCACCAACCTCGTCAACGCCCTGACGCTCATGACACCGGAGAAGAACGGCCAACTGGTCCTGGACTTCGACGACGAGATCGTCCGCACCATGACCACGGTGCGCGACGGCGTCATCACGTTCCCACCACCCCCCATCGAGGTGTCCGCGGCACAGGCCCCCGCCCCGGCAACCGAGGCCGTCCCGTCTGCTCCACCGCCCCAGGCGAAGAAGCCGAAACCGTGGTGGCTGAGCGTCGTCTGGGTGGCCCTGGCCGGGATGGGACTCATCGCGCTGCTCACCGTCGCGCCCAGCCACTTCGTCACCCTCTTCGGGATCTTCGTGCTGGCGGGCGTGGTGGGCTACTACGTGGTCTGGAACGTCACCTACGCACTCCACACGCCACTGATGAGCGTCACCAACGCCATCAGCGGCATCATCATCGTGGGTGCCATGACACAACTTGCCGATCCCAATCCCTGGGTGAAGGGCATCTCCTTCGTGGCGATCGTGCTGGCCGCCATCAACGTCTTCGGAGGGTTCACAGTGACCCACCGCATGCTGACCATGTTCCGGAAGGGCTGAGCCATGCTGGGCAATTTCATCGACGCCACCTACATCGTCTCCGGGCTGATGTTCATCCTCGCCCTCGCGGGCCTCAGCAAACACGAGACCGCCAAGCGCGGGAACGCCTTCGGCATCCTCGGCATGGCACTGGCTCTGGTGGCCACCAACTTCGCCATCGCCTACACGGACTACGCCAACACGGAATTGCAGCCGGTATCGGCCGTGCTGCTGTACGTCGCGCTGGCCATCGGTGCCGTCATCGGTATCTGGCGCGCACGCAAGGTGGAGATGACGGGCATGCCCGAGCTCATCGCCCTGCTGCACAGCTTCGTGGGTGCGGCCGCTGTCATGGTGGGGTACAACGCCTTCCTGCAGCGCCCCGACGCGTCCAGCTTCCAGCAGGTGGAGGTGTACCTCGGTGTCTTCATCGGCGCGGTCACCTTCACGGGATCGATCGTTGCCTGGGGGAAGCTGAACGGGAGACTGGCCTCGAGGCCGCTGGCCCTGCCGGGAAAGAACTGGCTGAACCTCGGAGCGCTCGTCGCCCTGGCGCTTCTCGGCTGGTGGTTCATCTCCTCACAATCGATCATCCCGCTGCTGCTGGCCACCCTCGTGTCCCTGGCGCTCGGCATCCACCTCGTCGCCTCGATCGGCGGCGCCGACATGCCCGTGGTGATCTCCATGCTGAACTCCTACTCCGGCTGGGCGGCCGCGTTCACCGGATTCACGCTCGGAATCACCATCCTCATCATCACGGGTGCCCTCGTCGGCGCCTCCGGCGCCATCCTCAGCTACATCATGTGCCGCGCCATGAACCGTTCCTTCATCTCCGTCATCCTCGGTGGATTCGGGGACTCGACGGCGCAGGGCCCGGCCGTGGAGGGCGAACACAGGGAGGCATCGACGGGTGATGTCGCGCGCCTCCTCGACGACGCCAACAAGGTGATCATCGTCCCCGGCTACGGCATGGCCGTTGCGCAGGCGCAGCACCTGGTGGCGGAGCTCACCAGTTCCCTGCAGGCCCAGGGCACGGATGTTCGGTTCGCCATCCACCCCGTGGCCGGTCGTCTGCCGGGTCACATGAACGTCCTGCTGGCGGAGGCCCGCGTGCCCTACGACATCGTCGAGGAGATGGACGACATCAACGCCGACTTCGCGAGCACCGACGTCGTCCTCGTGATCGGCGCCAACGACACGGTGAACCCGGCTGCCATGGAGGAGGGTTCGCCGATCTCCGGCATGCCGGTGCTGCACGTGTGGGAGGCCGGGACGGTCGTGGTGTTCAAGCGCTCGATGAGTGCGGGCTACGCCGGTGTGCAGAACCCGTTGTTCTTCAACGAGAACACGGTGATGTGCTTCGGCGACGCCAAGGCGAGCGCCCAGGCAATCGTGTCCGAGCTACCGCAACTGGAGGCTTCGGGGCGCTGATCCGGTGCCCGCGGCAGAGCGGGGGCCGAGTGCAGTCATGGTTGGCAGTCCAACCACGACTGCACGGTGGAATCGCTGCTCTCCCAGGGGTGAGCTCGATTCCGGCTGGCAGACCAACCAGTGCTGAGCACCGCCCCCGGGCCGTAGCTGCACCTTGGGGCTCAGCGGTCGTAGCGCGACCGCTTGCCCCCCTTGCGGTTGGACTCGCCAGCCTCTGTGAGCTCGATGAGCTGTCCTGAGATCCGGGTGGAGCGCAGCTTGTCCCACGCGTCGGCCGGCAGTCGGGCTGGAAGCTCGACCAGCGAGTAGTCCATGCGGATGTCGATGTGACCGAAGTCCTGGCGGCCGAGGCCGCCCTCATTCGCGATGGCACCCACGATCTGGCGGGGTTCCACCCGCTGACGTTTGCCGACGGCGATCCGGTACGTTGCGTACTCCACGTCCGAGCGACCCCGCTTGGGCCCGGCATCGCGTCCGGGACGGTCGTCGCGCTTCCACTTCGGGCCGCCCTGGCCTCCACGCTCACCCTCGTCGAATCCTCTGCCGCGCCCATCCGGCTTCCCGCCGTCCCGATTCCTGCGGTCCTCGAAGCGGGGGCGCTCCGGCTCCGGTTCGAGCAGAAGCGGCTGATCGCCGCGCAGCACCACGGCCAGAGCGGCGGCGACGTCGACCTCCGGGACGTCGTACTCACCGACGTAGTGGGCCACGACGTCGCGGAAGAAGTCCACCTTCTCGGACGACAGCGCTTGGGTGATGTCGTCGTCGAAGCGGCTGAGCCGGGTGGCGTTGACGTCGTCCACGCTGGGCAGCGACATCTGGGTGAGCGTGTTCCTGTTCGCCTTTTCGATTGCTCGCAGCAGGTGTCTCTCGCGGGGTGTGACGAAGGAGATGGCGTCGCCACTGCGGCCCGCCCGGCCGGTGCGTCCGATGCGGTGGGTGTAGGACTCGGTGTCCGTCGGGATGTCGTAGTTGATGACGTGGCTGATGCGCTCGACGTCGAGCCCGCGCGCCGCCACATCGGTGGCCACGAGGATGTCCAGCTTGCCGGACTTGAGCTGCCCGACGGTGCGTTCCCTCTGCGCCTGGACGATGTCGCCGTTGATGGCCATCGCGGAGAATCCACGTGCGCGCAGCTTTTCGGCCAAGGTCTCCGTCTCGTTCTTGGTACGGACGAAGACGATCATGCCCTCAAAGTTCTCCACCTCGAGGATGCGGGTCAGTGCGTCAACCTTCTGCGGGTAGGACACCATGAGGTAGCGCTGGGTGATGTTGGGCGTGGTCTGCTTGGACGCCTTGACGGTGACCTCAATGGGGTCATCCAGGTACTTCTTGGAGATGCGCCGGATCTGGCTCGGCATCGTGGCGGAGAAGAGTGCGACGTGCTTCTCGGCAGGGGTGTCGGCGAGGATTGTCTCGACGTCCTCGGCGAAGCCCATCTTGAGCATCTCGTCGGCCTCATCGAGCACGAGGAAGCGCAGCTCGGAGAGGTCCAGCGTGCCCTTCTCCAGATGATCCATGATGCGGCCGGGAGTGCCCACCACAACGTTGACACCACGACGCAGGGCACTCAGCTGGACGCCATAGCCCTGACCGCCGTAGACCGGCAGCACGTGAACGCCTGTCATCCGAGCGGCGTAGCTCTCGAACGCCTCACACACCTGGAGTGCCAGCTCGCGGGTGGGGGCCAGCACCAGCGCCTGGGGGGTCTTCTGTTTCGGGTCGAGCTGGCTCAGGATGGGCAGCGCGAAAGCGGCAGTCTTGCCGGTACCCGTCTGGGCCAGGCCCACCACGTGGCGCCCCTCGAGGAGGGCGGGGATGGTGGCGGCCTGGATGGGGGAGGGATGCTCGTAGCCGAGATCCCGCACGGCGCGGACAAGGCGGTCATCCAGACCGAAGTCCGCGAAGGTTGGCTCGCTCCCGTCCGGCTGGGGCGTCGCCGAATGCTCTGATGCGTCGGATGGGTTGATTGCACTGTCGTCGCTCACCCCACGACGGTAGTGCGTGGGGGCTCCCGATGCGAGCCGTGCCCATGGAAAATGAGCACAGGGAGAGGGGATCAGTCGTCCAGGGACTCGAGCCATTCACGAACCGCGAAGGTGGCACGGACGTCGTCCTCGTTGTACTGCAGCACCCGGGTGCGTGCCGCCGATCGTCGTTCGCCGTCCGGGGAGTCCAGCGCCGTCTGGTACCACGTCTGGGACGCGAGCCCATTGGGCTCCTCGTCGCGCCAGGTGAACCCGGCGCCCTTGGTGGCCACCACCTTGAGGCCGAGACCGTCGACCGCCACCATGGAATCGCGGACGTACTGGAACAGGTCGACGAAATGCTCGGCCATCAGCGTGCAGGCCCGCATGAGGTCCGGATGCTGGCTTCGCTCGGCGAGCCTTCTCATGTGGACGGTCTCGTAGTCGCTGTAGTGGTAGACGCGGAGCTCGGGGTGCTCCCGCACCATCGCGAGCAGCCATCGGGCGAACGAGGCGGCCAACTCCACCTCCGCGTCCGGGGAGAGGGCATCGAAGGAACTCTCGTGGTGGAAGTACTGCTGTCCCGTTGTCCTGTTCGTCACGAGGGCACCCCAGAGGTAGGTGATGTCACCCTCGGCCGTTTCAATGTCGAAATCGATCTCCACCGCGGCGCGCGGCACCGCAATGGGTTCCTCCGAGAGGCGTTCAAGTGCCACGCCGTCGGCCAGCATGCGGGCACGTCGCGCGGCCTGACGCAGCCGGGCGGCGGATCGATCCCGATGGGAGGTCAGGGGAAGGTACACCGGCAGGATCTCCTCGACGTCCACCCCGGCAAGCTCGTGGACCGTGCTGATGCCGAGCGAGACGAGTGTCTGCAGTTCGCGGACGTCGAGAGGTGCCTTGGAGATCCTCAGCGAGAGGTCATCATCGTCCATCTGCGTGCGGCAGGTGTCCCACCAGGCACACCACTCGCACTCACGGATGCGGATGGGGCGCACGACGGGTTGCAGGTCTGGATTCGCGCCCAGGGCCGCCGCCTGTTCTGCGACATGGACGCGGAAGCCGTGCTCGTGGTCGTAGCGTTCCAGCGCGGAACGCAGCCGGCGCCCGCTGCTGGCGGTGCGGGAGAACGTACGGATGAAGCGGTGGTCCAGTGGTACCCAGGCCACGACTGTCCCGTTGCCCTCCTGCGGCAGCCTGTCCGTACCGATGACGCCGGCGGTGCGATCGGTGGAGGCGTGCCCACATGCCTCCAGCAGCCGCCAGTGGTGCGCAAGTTCGAGGAGCGCGCCCTCTCGAAGCGTGCGGTACCGAAGATCTGGCAGAGAGGTGCGTGAGGTCAGCTTGTCCAGGGTCGAGCCGTCAAGATCGGCGCAGCCCGTCTGCTTCTCCAGTACCCGATAGGGCTTGATCCTCACAGGCACATATCCGGGACGCCCGTCGGGCGCATCCGCAGAGCGCACGAGCAGATCCGGCCGACCGCTGCGGTGTGAGGCCAGGTCGAGAGGGAGCACCCCGCCGATGATGACGGGCGCCCCTTCCTCCATCGCGGCGACGCAGGCGGTCTCCAGCTCAGTCCACCCCGCACCGTTCAGCCGCAGCGCCCGCAGATCCACCACCGCGGCATTGCGGTTGATGATGGCGCTCAGTGTCACGTCGCGGAAGTCCCTGCCGCCGTCGAAGGATTCTCGCAACGATTCGTCGAGTGTGGCCGCTGGCTTCTCGAGGGTGGGGTTGAAGGCGTTGTGTGTCTTGACCGGGCAACTGCGGGCGGCGTAGGCATCCAGGACGAACTGCGCCATCAGCGCTTCCAGCCACGGTGCAGTGCGACGATCCCGCCCGCCAGATTGTTCCACTCGACGTCGTGCCAGCCAGCCTCGGCCATCGTGGTTGCGAGACCCTTCTGGTGGGGCCACGCGATGATGGATTCCGCGAGGTAGCCGTAGGCGGCGGGGTTGCTCGAGACCTTGGCGGCCAGCGGCACGATCCGCAGGGCAACCTGCTCGTAGAGCCACCGAAACACTGGATGGGTGGGGGTCGAGAACTCTGCAATGACCACACGTCCGCCCGGCTTGGTCACTCGGAGCATCTCTTTCAACGCGGAAGTGGTGTGTTCGACGTTGCGCAGCCCGTATGAGATGGTCACGGCGTCGAAGGACTCGTCGCCAAAGGGGAGTTGCAGGGCGTCGCCCGCCACGAAGTGGAGCCCAGGCTGTTGCTTCTTGCCCACCAGAAGCATGCCCATGCTGATGTCTGTGGGGAACACGGCGGCCCCTGCCGCGGCGAAGGGCGCGGACGACGTGCCGGTCCCCGCCGCGAGATCGAGGATGCGCTCGTTCTCCCCGGGGGCAATGGCCGCGGTGGTGCGGCGCCGCCATCCCCGGTCCAGCCCCAGGGTCAGGACGTCGTTCAGGAGGTCGTAGCGCTGGGCGACGCCGTCGAACATCGCGGCCACCTCGCTTCGTCGTTTGCCCAGGGTTGCGCGTGTCTTCTCCATGCTGGCCAGCCTAGCCGTCGGCCGTGGTGGATTTCTTGGCGCGATCAGGCCCCCGCCGGGCCTCGACGGCTTCAGTCCAGCGTCGCCAGCACGTCGCGACGGCCAGTTCCGTGGGGATGCCACGTACCGATGAGATGAGCATCCGCCGTGGGCCAGGTGCCGTCCAGTGCGCGGATGAGGTACGGACTCCCTCTCAGCGCACCACCGCTGCAGGAGCCCGTGCCCTCCACGATGATGGTGCGGGCCCGAGCCTCGTTTGACCCCTCGGCGACAATGTCGGCGTCCGAGTCGGCCTCCCTGATGATCCGTGCCAGCTCTGTCATGTAGACGGGGTCGGTGGGGGCGTCGTAGCAGTGACGCGTGCCGAGCACGGAGTGCTCCAGCGTGCCGATCAGGCTCCCTCCGGGCAAAGGGGTGCCACGCCACGTCACCGGGACGTGGAACAGGGAGCCGGCTGACTCGATGATCATGCAGTCGAGTCCCACCTCCCCGTCGGGGTCGACGAAGCGGAATGCAGCAACGCGTTCTAGGTGCGACGGGTCCCCGTCGAACCACTCCTGGTCGGGGAGCCATGCCCCGAGGAGATCCAGTTTTCCCGGTGTCAGTTGAGCTCCGGGATGGACATGTGCCGTGCCACTCACGGGGGCCTCCTCCTGCGTGTTCGACGATGACGGTTGCAACACCGTACTGCCTTGGCAGGGCGATGACGGGAGTGCCGCCGGGGGCGCATTGGGGGAGCACGGGGAGGATGGTGGACAATGGCCCCGTGGCTAAACGTGAGCAGGTCCTGAAGGTCGAGAAACTGAAGAAGGGCTACGGACCGGTGACGATCATCGAGGGATTCGACCTGACGGTGCATGCAGGTGAAGCGGTGGCGCTCACCGGACGAAACGGCGCAGGCAAGTCAACCGTTCTGCGCTGCCTTGTCGGCGCCGACCGGCCCGACGAGGGATCCATCACCGTTTGTGGCACCCGGATGAGTGAGACCAGTGCGGAGATCCGACGGATGGTGGCCACGGTCATCGACGATCTCGACTTCTTCCCCGACCTGTCCGTCGTTGAACACCTTGATCTCCTCGCCCGGGCCCACGGCATCGACGATCCCGACTCCCTCGTGGACGAGGTCCTGGACGAGGTGCAACTCGTGCCGCAGGCGAGCCAACTCCCGAGCACCCTGTCGTCCGGCCAGCGTCGGCGGTTGGCACTCGCCACCGCCTTCGTGCGGCCGCGGCGCCTGCTGGTACTGGACGAGCCCGAGCAACGGCTCGACGTCGAGGGCGTCGCATGGCTGGGACGTCGATTGAAGTCGGACCTCGCCGATGGCCTTGCCATCGTCATGGCGAGCCATGAACCGGCGCTGCTCGATGCCGTGGGTGCGCGTGAGATGCATCTGGGGGCGCCGCGCCCATGAATGAGGTCAACGAGAAGTTCGGCGACATCGGCCAGGCTGACGAGCGGCAGCTGAAACTTCTGATGAAGGACTGGCGCCGCGGGCGTGCAGACCGCAATCTGTTGGAAGCCTTCCAGGACGCCTACGTCATGGTCTTCGGCGTCGTCCTCATCGGGGCCATGCTCATCAGTGCGATCATCCAGGCGCAGCAGTCCGTGGCCGGCTGTGACACCGAACAATGCCTCGCCGCCCGCAGCCTGTTGCCCTGGGCGGCCGTGGCGTCCATCCTGGCCTTCACACTCGTGGCCAGTCGCATGTTCGGACCCATCGTGGCCTCTGCGGCCGAGGGGTTCTGGCTCATGGACGGCCCCGTCGACCGTCGACGGCTGTTGACCGGACGGTTGGTCGGCGCTCTCGGCGCAGCCTTTGGCGGCGGCGGGCTCTTCGGTGCGCTCGTGGCTGCGCTGACCGGTTCCTCGCCGGTCAACATCGTTGTGTGGGCGGCTGCCGCCGGGTTCGGTGCTCTGGGTCTGACGGCATTCGCGGCCGCGGAACAGGGCGTGGAGCGACGCTGGATCACCGCGACTCTTCAGTGGCTGGTGGGGGCCGTCGCGGTGCTGACACTGCTGGCCCTCGTGGGGATCGCGGCCGGCCTGCTCTCCGCAGCACCGCTGCAGGAGCTGAGTGTCGAATTCGCATGGATCGTCGCGGGTGCGGGCCTGGTGCTGGGACTGCTGGCCGGGGTCATCGCAGAGCTGCGGCTGCGCAACATCCGGCGGCAGCGCCTGACCGCCGGGAGCTCGCTCATCGCGGGCATGCAGGGAGCAGCCTTCGCCATGGACTTTGCCCTGGTGAGGGACATCCTGGTGGAGGACAAGGCCAAGCGGAAGGGCCACGTGCGGGCGACCCGCGGTGTTGGCCTGGGTACCACCGCACTCATTATGCGGGACGTGCAGCGCCTCTGGCGCAATCCGTTCCCCCTTGCGCTCTGGCTGGCCTCCATGGTCGTCCCGTACGCCGTGCAGGCCCTCGGTATCTCACAGTTGAACCCACCCATTTCTGCGCTGGTGCTGATGGGTGCCCTCATCGGCTTCTGCAACTCGCTGCGTGTCCTCAGCCGCACGAAGGGGCTCCAGCGGTGTTTCCCCTTCGATCCGGGCAGGATCAAGACGGCCACGATGGTGGTGCCCGCCTCGTTGGCCCTCATCTGGGGCGTCGCCACAGCGCCGGCCTTCATCGGCGTGTTGGGTGGGGAGCAGGTGAGCGCCATCACCGGTGTGACGTCGGCGCTCATCACTGCCATGGCTGGTTTCCTCGCCACCATCCGCTGGGTCTCGGCCAAGCCCGCGGACTATGGCGGTCCCATCGTCTCGACCGGCGTCGGCGCACTCCCACCGGGAATGATGTTCTCCATCCTGCGGGGCATCGACATGGTGGCCCTCGTGACACTGCCCATCGTGTTCGGGTGGCCGGCATGGATCTCGCTCGTCATCGCCGCGATCGCCTTCGGATTCCTCCGCAGTGGCATGGACCGGGAAGCGCTCATGGAACAGCAGAAGGAACAGGCAAAGATCCTGGAAGCCGAAAAGGCCAAGCGCAAGGGCGGCGGCACCCCGGGCGGGGACAAGATCAAGGTCCAGCGTCGCCGCTGACGGAGCCCCCGAGCCGGGGAAGGGGCGTCATCCGTCGGCGAGCCCCAGCGCCTCCAGCATCGGAAGGAACTTGGCCTTCGTCTCGGCGAGCTCGGCGGCCGGGTCCGAATCGCTCACGAGACCACACCCGGCGAAGAGCTGGATGGTCTCGGGGGACTCCTGCCTGATCTGGCCTCCCCGCAGGGCGATGGCCCACTCGCCGTCGCCGTAGGAATCCACCCACCCCACCGGTCCTGCGTAGCGGCCCCGGTCCATGGACTCCAGTTCGCTGATCATGTCCCGTGCGGCGAAGGTGGGAGTTCCACAGACGGCCGCACTCGGGTGCAGGGCCGCGGCCAAGGCCAGCGAGCTGGAGTCGGGATCCGTCACCCCCGTGATGTCGGTGGCCAGGTGCATCACGTTCGGCAGGGGGAGGACCGACGGCGTCTCGGGGACGTTCATGGCGGAGCAGTAGGGCTCGAGGGCGCGCGCCACGGACTCGACGGCAAATTCGTGTTCGGAGACATCCTTGGATGACGTGGCGAGTTCTGCCGCCTTCACGAGGCTGTTGGTGTTCCTCGGGTCGAGTGACACGGTCCCCGCGAGGACGCGCGACGTGGCCAGCCCTCCCTGTCGGCGAATGAGTAGTTCAGGCGTCGCACCCACCAGCGAATCCACCAGGTACGTCCAGCACGTCGGGTAGCGATTCAGCAGCCGTTCAACGAGCCACCGGGCGTCGATGGGGCCGTCGGCGCGTATGAGGAGGTCGCGGGCGAGAACCACCTTGTCCACCTCGCCGGTGCGAATCAGCCGGATGACCTCGCCGACGATGTCGATCCACACGCTCTCGGACATGGAGCCCTGGTTGAGTTGCAGGCCCGTCGGCGCCTCCAGGGGCTCACCGGCCGGCGGCAGGATCAGGGACCGGGAGCGATCCCCGATCGTGGTCATCCAGCACTGGCCGCCACGCCTGCCGATCACCATCTCAGGAACGATCAGCACGGACCGCTCATCGGAGTGGTCCGGGTCAAAGGTGAAGGAGCCAATGGCCAGCGGGCTGGTGCCGTATGCGCCGGGGAGCTCTGAGTCGTGGTCGATGTGGTCCGCCACCTCGGCCCACCAGACATCCGCCGCATCGGGGTAGTCGGTCTCGAAGCGAGCCGCTTCTCCCAGCGCGACGAAGCCCTCGCCCTTCCGGATGAAGGCCGCCGTCGGACCGGAAGCGGTCAGGTACCGCTGCAGCGGCCCCGGATCGGGGATCGCCACCGTTGTGGCGCGCATGCGCTTGGTTCCGAAGTCCAGACTCACTCGAGCGACGATAGCCCAGTGGGCGGCCCGCTGCTAAACCCCCCTTCATTGGCGGGGACGCACGGCCCGAAGTCCGGTATCCCTCGATTAACGTGACGTTTTCGTGCTCAAATATTTGGATTCCCGGCTTGTCAGGTGGGAATTGCTCGGCGACATCCGTGGGTTGGTGATCGGACGAGGGGACCGCCTAGACTGGCACCCGATCAACACGCGATTCTGTGAGGAGCACCGATGCGCAACGCCGCTGAGGTCGACTCCCGACGAATCCTGGACGATGAGCCCGACGAGGACGGCATGGACGAAATGATCAGTGGTCTGTTCCGGGCCGCTCCGGCAGCTTGAAGCCACTTGACATGGAAGAGGACGAGTCGTGAATGCATATATCCCCATCGTCGGGATGGTGGTGCTGGCCGCCGTGTTCGTCGTGGTGGCCATCCTTCTCAGTACCCAACTCATCGGGCCGGGGCGCTACAACCGCGCGAAGTACGACTCCTACGAGTGTGGCATCCAGCCCACGCCCCAGCCCGTGGGCGGTGGCCGGTTCCCGGTGAAGTACTACATCACCGCCATGCTCTTCATTGTTTTCGACATCGAAATCGTGTTCCTCTACCCGTGGGCCATCGCCTACAAACAGTTGGGCACGTTTGCGGTCGTGGAGATGGTGGTCTTCGTCGTCACAGTCTTCATTGCCTACTTCTACGTCCTGCGCCGCAACGGCCTGGACTGGGAATGACCGGAAGGAGAGCCTGATGGGTATCGAGGACAAGCTGCCGAGCGGAATTCTGCTCACCACCGTCGAAGGTGTGTTCGGATGGGTGCGCAAAGCGTCCTTCTGGCCGGCCACGATGGGCCTCGCCTGCTGCGCCATCGAGATGATGGCCTATGGCACGCCGAGGTACGACGCCGGCCGCTGGGGGCAGGAAGTGTTCCGCGCCTCCCCACGCCAGGCCGATCTCATGATCGTGTCCGGCCGTGTCAGCCAGAAGATGGCGCCCGTCATCCGCCAGGTCTACGACCAGATGCCCAACCCCAAGTGGGTCATCTCCATGGGTGCGTGCGCGAGCTCCGGTGGCATGTTCAACAACTACGCCATCGTCCAGGGCTGCGATCACTTCCTGCCGGTGGACATCTACCTGCCCGGCTGCCCGCCCCGCCCCGACATGCTCATCGACGCCATGTTCAAGCTGCGCGAACAGGTACAGCACACGCCGATCGGTGAGAACAGGAGAAAGGCGATCGAGGAGAACGAGCAGGCCGCACTGACGGCGCCGGCCACGCACGAGATGAAGGGCATCATGCGATGAGCGAGAACAACCTTCCCGCAGAGTCCGACCATGGCGAATCCGACATCACCTCCACTTCTGGATTCGCCACGAAGCAGGGCATGTGGTCCGGTGGGTCGGGCGACACGTCAGGATACGGTGGCATCCAGCGCACGCTGGCAATGCCCGGGCAGTCCGTTCAGCCCTTCGGTGATCCGTTCGATGCCATCTACGACCGTGCAGAGGAAGTCGTTCCGTCGTTGCAGCGCAGCCGCGTGCTGTTCGATCGTGGCGAACTCACCATCCATGTCGACAGGGCGGAACTCCCCGCCGTGGTCGCGAAGTTCCGTGACGACGCATTCCTCCGGTTCGAGGTGTGCATGTCGGTCTCCGGCGTGCACTATCCCCAGGACGCCGGCGCGGAGCTCCACGTCGTCTATGACCTGCTGTCCCTCACCCACAACCGGCGGCTCCGCCTCGAGGTGAGCTGCCCCGAGTCCGATCCGCACATCCCATCAGTCGTTGCCACGTACCCCATGGCGGACTGGCACGAGCGCGAAGTCTGGGACATGTTCGGAGTGATCTTCGACGGTCACCCGGCCCTCACCCGCATCCTGATGCCCGACGACTGGGCGGGCCACCCGCAGCGCAAGGACTACCCGCTGGGCGGCGTCGACGTCGAGTACAAGGGAGCCTGGGTGCCCTCGCCCGACAATCGGAGGACCTACTCATGAGCCACACATACGCAGCCGCCGAGGACATCTTCGCCGCGCCGGGCGAGGAACAGCCCGATCGTGTCTACCTCGCCCAGGGCGGGGACTGGGGGGACATTGCGGGGGAGCAGGCCGAGCGGGGCGACGAGACGATCGTCGTCAACATGGGTCCCCAGCATCCCTCCACGCACGGGGTACTCCGCCTGATTCTCGAGATGGACGGCGAAACAGTCACGTCCATCCGCCCCGGTATCGGTTTCCTGCACACCGGTATCGAGAAGAACATGGAATACCGCACCTGGACCCAGGGTGTGACGTTCTGCACACGCATGGACTACGTGGCCCCACTGTTCAACGAGGCGGCCTACTGCCTCGCGGTGGAGAAACTGCTCCGGATCACCGACGACATCCCCGAGCGGGCCTCCGTCATACGCGTGCTCGTCATGGAACTCAACAGGATCGCCTCCCACCTGATCGCCATCGGGACCGGCGGCATGGAGTTGGGCGCCCTGACTGTCATGACCATCGGCTTCCGTGAGCGCGAAATGATCCTCGACTTCCTCGAGGCACTGACCGGCCTCCGGATGAACCACGCCTACATCCGTCCCGGAGGGGTGGCCAACGATCTGCCCGAGGGTGGTCTGGAGCATCTGCGCACCGTGGTCGCCTGGCTGAAGAAGCATCTGCCCGAGTACGCGGGCTTCTGCGACGCCAACCCCATCTTCAAGGGCCGCATGGAAGGCACCGCGAAGATGGACCTCACGGGGTGCATGATGTTGGGTGTCACCGGCCCGCCGTTGCGGGCCACCGGTTTCGACTGGGACCTGCGCAAGACGCAGCCCTACTGCGGGTACGAGACCTACGACTTCAAGTCCATCACGTGGGACACCAACGACGCCTATGGCCGTTTCCGCATCCGTGAGGACGAGATGTGGGAGTCGCTGAAAATTGTCGAGCAGTGCCTGGAGCGTCTCGAGCGCACCCAGGGCCAGCCGGTCATGGTTGCCGATGCGAAGATCGCGTGGCCCGCGCAGCTGTCGCTGGGCGCCGACGGGCAGGGCAACAGCAACGAACACATCAAGCACATCATGGGCGAGTCCATGGAGGCGCTGATCCACCACTTCAAGATCGTCACGGAGGGGTTCAAGGTCCCCGTCGGGCAGGTCTACCAGGCCATCGAATCCCCGAAGGGTGAACTGGGCGTCCACCTGGTCTCCGACGGTGGAACCCGCCCCTACCGCGCTCACTTCCGGGACCCGGGCTTCAACCACCTGCAGGCCGTGCCCCTCATGTGTGAGGGCGGCATGATGTCCGACGTGGTGGTGGCGGTGGCCAGCATCGATCCCGTTCTTGGAGGTGTCGACCGATGAGCGGTCACTTCGAAAGCCATTTCGCCGATTCGGGTTCCGTCGACTACTCGAACCAGTCCAGCGACATCACTGCCGGCACGATCGAGGAATTGCGCGAGATCGCCACCCGCTACCCGCAGTCGCGCTCCGCGCTGCTCCCGATGCTCCACCTCGTGCAGTCCGTGGACGGGCGAGTCAGCCCGCGCGGGATCGAGGTGTGCGCCGACATCCTGGGGATCACGACCGCGCAGGTGTCCGGCGTCGCGACGTTCTACACCATGTACAAGCGCCGTCCCGCTGGCACACACCACGTGGGAGTCTGCACCACGGCGCTGTGCGCCGTGATGGGTGGCGACAT
The DNA here is from genome assembly GCA_963747505.1 of uncultured Actinomycetota bacterium. Classification (GTDB taxonomy): domain Bacteria; phylum Actinomycetota; class Actinomycetes; order Propionibacteriales; family Propionibacteriaceae; genus Arachnia. The sequence goes on from CAVVFD010000001.1 coordinate 82,169, forward strand.
CCTACTGGAGCGCGCCAAGGCGCGGCTCGGTATCGACGAGGGCCAGACCACCCCGTGCGGGAAGGTCTCGTTGGAGCGGATCGAGTGCAACGCGGCCTGCGACTACGCCCCCGTGATGATGGTCAACTGGGAATTCTTCGACAACATGAACCCGGAGACCACCGATGAGTTGCTCGAGGCACTCATGAACGACGAGGAGGTCACCTCCACCCGTGGAGCAGGCCTGACTTCTTGGCGGGCAGCTGAACGAGTGCTTGCGGGGTTCCCCGACGGCCGTGCCAACGAAGGACCATCCGGGGGGCCGGCAACCCTGCTGGGACTGGACATCGCCCGGGAGAACAACTGGAGTGCACCCGAGCCTGCCAACGGCAGCCGACCTGAAGAATCCGAGGAAGCGAAGTGACGGACCCTTCGACCCGTTCAGGAGTAGCCCTGCTCACTCCGGTCCTCTCTGCCGACTGGAACAATGACAAGTCGTGGACCCTGGCCCAGTACGAGAGCACCGGCGGGTACACGGGTCTGCGCAGGGCACTGGACATGCTGCCGGGTGACGTCACGTCGCTCGTGAAGGAGTCAGGTCTGCGGGGCCGCGGCGGCGCCGGGTTCCCCACGGGGCTGAAGTGGTCGTTCGTTCCCCAGGACAACCCGAACCCCACCTACCTCGTGGTCAATGCCGACGAGTCGGAGCCGGGCACCTGCAAGGACATGCCGCTCATGATGGCCTCCCCCCACACCCTGGTGGAGGGCGTCATCATCTCGGCCTACGCAATCCGGGCCAACACCGCGTTCATCTACTGCCGCGGTGAGGTCCTCCACGTCATCCGCCGCCTGCAGCAGGCGGTCGAGGAGGCGCGGGCCGCCGGGTACATCGGCGGGGACATCCTCGGCAGTGGGTATGACCTGAACGTCATCGTGCACGCTGGCGCCGGAGCCTACATCTGCGGTGAGGAGACCGCTCTGCTGGACTCGCTGGAAGGCCGCCGTGGGCAACCCCGGTTGCGACCCCCGTTCCCCGCAGTCGCAGGGCTGTACGCATCCCCGACGGTCATCAACAACGTCGAAAGCATCGCGTCGGTCCCGAGCATTGTCAGGAACGGCGCCGAATGGTTCCAGTCCATGGGCACGGAGAAGTCCAAGGGCATGACCATCTACTCGTTGTCCGGGCACGTGAGGCGTCCGGGGCAGTTTGAGGCGCCGCTGGGCATCACGCTGCGCCAACTCCTCGAGCTCTCGGGTGGCGTGCGGGCAGGCCATGACCTGAAGTTCTTCACTCCGGGTGGCTCCTCCACACCCATCCTCACCGCCGAACACCTGGACGTCCCACTCGACTACGAGGGCATGGCGGAAGCCGGCACCATGCTGGGCACCAAGGCGCTGCAGATCTTCGACGAAACCACGTCGGTGGTGCGCACCACGCTGCGCTGGGTGGAGTTCTACAAGCACGAGTCCTGCGGCAAGTGCACCCCCTGCCGTGAAGGGTTCTGGTGGCTCGTGCAACTATTGATGCGCTTCGAGGCGGGGACCGCCCAACCGGGCGACGTCGACAAGATGTTGGACATAGCCGAGAACATCGGCGGACGTTCCTTCTGCGCGCTGGCTGATGGTGGCGTGGCCGCAATCGTCAGCGCGGTGAAGCACTTCCGATCGGAGTTCGAACAGGGTTACACCACTCCGGCGTGGGAGCTTTTCCCTTATGGTCAGAGCGCGTTGTTCGCGACGGAAGGAGATCTGGCGTGAGTCTGGATGCGAAGAGCACCTCGGCTGAGGTTGCGAAGAAGCCGGACATGGTCAGCCTGACGATCGATGGCACGTCCGTCGACGTCCCGAAGGGCACGCTCATCATCCGTGCGGCCGAGATGATCGGCACCGCGATCCCTCGGTTCTGCGACCACCCGCTGCTCGATCCGGTGGGTGCGTGTCGCCAGTGCATGGTGGACATTCCCGACGCGGGCAATGGGCGCGGATTCCCCAAGCCGCAGGCCTCGTGCACGATGCCGGTGGCCGAGGGCATGGTGGTGAAGACGCAGCTCAGCTCTCCCGTCGCCGACAAGGCCCAGCGGGGAATGCTGGAGTTCCTGCTCATCAACCACCCTCTGGACTGCCCCATCTGCGACAAGGGCGGCGAGTGCCCCCTGCAGAACCAGGCGCTCAGCAACGGGACCGGCGAGTCCCGCTTCGGTGCGCTCAAGCGCACCTTCCCGAAGCCAGTCAGCATTTCGGCCCAGATTCTCCTGGACCGCGAGCGATGTGTGCTGTGTGCACGCTGCACCCGGTTCTCCGAACAGATCTCCGGAGATCCGTTCATCGAACTCGTGGAGCGCGGTGCACTGCAGCAGGTGGGCACGTACGAGTCCGATCCGTATGACTCCTACTTCTCCGGCAACGTCATCCAGATCTGTCCCGTGGGTGCCCTGACCTCAGCCGCCTACCGTTTCCAGGCACGCCCGTTCGATCTGGTGTCCACCACCACGTCGTGCGAACACTGCGCCTCTGGATGCGAGTTGCGCAGCGACCATCGACATCACCAGGTCAAGCGCCGCCTCGCCGGCAACGATCCGGCGGTGAACGAGGAGTGGAGTTGCGACAAGGGCCGATTCGGTTTCATGTACGGCCGTGGCCAGGACCGCATCACGCGTCCGCTGGTCCGTCGCGACGGTGTCCTGCAGCCGGCCAGCTGGCCGGAGGCCATCGACGTGGCAGTGCACGGCCTCACGGCCGCGGGGCGCAGCGTGGGTGTTCTGACGGGCGGCAGGCTGAGCGTGGAGAACGCGTACGCCTACTCGCGCTTTGCGCGTGGAGTGCTGGGCACCAACAACATCGACCACCGTTCCCGTCCGCACTCGGACGAGGAGGCGGACTTCATCGCCGCCAGCATCGCCGGCAACAGCCTGGGTGACTCGGTGACCTATGCGGACCTGGAAGCCGCCCAGCACGTGGTGCTCGTGGCGTTCGAGCCCGAGGACGAGTCGCCCATCGTGTTCCTGCGCCTGCGCAAGGCGGTGCGCAACAAGACGCTCAAGGTGACGACCCTGGCCCCCTTCGCCTCGCGGGGATCCCGGAAACTGATGGCCAACCTCATCCCCGTCACCCCGGGTGGGGAGGCTGCCGCGCTCGCGGGTCTTGATCTTGACGCCGGCACCATCGTCCTCGTCGGGGAGAGGGCAGCACAACATCCCGGGCTCCTGTCCTGCGTCTCAGCGAGGTCAGCGGCCACCGGTTCCCGTTTCGCCTGGATCCCCAGGCGAGCAGGCGAACTCGGCGCAATCAGGGCTGGGTGCATGCCCAACCTGCTGCCCGGAGGGCGCCCGCTGGCGGACGCCGCGGCACGGGTGGATGTTGCATCCTCGTGGGGCGCAGGCAGCCTCAGCGGTGACGCGGGTCTCTCGGCGAGCGAGCAGTTGCAGGCCGCCGCGGCAGGGCAGTTGGAGGCGCTCGTCGTCGCCGGCGTGGACCCGCACGACATGGCGGATCCGGATGGCGCCCTGGCAGGCCTGGAGAACGTCGGGTTCCTCGTCAGCATCGAGCAGCGACAAAGCGCCGTGACGGAGCGCGCGGACGTCGTGTTCCCCGCCGCACTCATCGAGGAGCAGTCGGGACACTTCGTGAACTGGGAACAGCGCGAGCGTGACGTGAACATCGTCATCAAGACGACGCGCTCTCCCATGACCGATCTCCGCATCCTCGCCGCGCTGGCCGATGCCCTCGGCACCGATCTTGGATTCCGCACCCCGGCGGCTGCCCGTCTGGATCTCGCCGAGCTGGGCCCCTGGGATGGTGATCGCCCATCGACGCCGAACGTGGCGGACGCCGGCGCGCTTGCCGCGGGGGATTCTCTCATCCTGGCCAGCTGGCGCCAGTTGCTGGACGCCTCGAGCGGCAATGACTTCGAACTCGCGCTGCGTGCAACAGCGCGTCCGGCCGTTGCCCGGGTCTCGCCGGCAACGGCGTCCGCTCTCGGAACCGAGGACGTGGTCTGCGTTGCGCAGGGGGAGCGTCGCCTGATGCTTCCGGTGTTGCCCACGCCCGGCATGGTCGACGGAGTCGTCTGGGTACCCATGAATCCCGGCATCGGACAGGGGGATCGTCTCGCTGCTGCTCCGGGTGAGGCCGTCGCCGTGGATGCCGTGGTCGTCGATGGAGGAGTGTCATGACGGAAGTGTTCTTTTCTGACCCCTGGTGGTTGATTCTCATCAAGGTGGTGGGGCTCTTCGTGATCCTGCTCGTGTGGACCATCTTCAACGTCTGGTACGAGCGACGCCTCGTGGGCAAGATGCAGCACCGGCTCGGGCCCATCATGAACGGTCCCCTGGGGCTCGGTCAGGCCGTCGCCGACGGTTCCAAGGCCCTCCTCAAGGAGGACATGCGCCCGACGAACACTGACAAGTGGGTCTACAACCTTGCGCCAGTGCTCACGGGCGTGGCGGCGTTCACGACGTGGAGCGTTCTCCCCTTCGGTGGCGAGGTGGAGATCTTCGGAGTCACCACTCGGCTCCAGCTCACGGACCTGCCGGTGGCGACCCTGTTTCTGATCGCGATCGCCTCCATCGGCATCTACGGCATCGTCCTGGCGGGGTGGGCTTCCAACTCCACCTACTCCTTCCTCGGCTCCATCCGCAGCTCCGCACAGATGATCTCCTACGAAGTGGCGATGGGCCTGGCCATCGTCGGCGTCTTCGTCCTCTCCGGATCCATGTCCACCCATGCCATAGTCGAGTCCCAGAAGACCAGTCTGCAGTTCCAGGTTCCCTTCACCGACATTCAGGTCGATCCGGGGTTCCCGGGCTGGTACGCCCTGCTCCTGCTGCCGTCCTTCGTCGTGTACTGCATCGCGATGGTGGGCGAGACGAACCGTGCACCCTTCGACCTGCCGGAGTGTGAGTCCGAACTCGTGTCCGGGTACCTGACCGAGTACTCCGGTTTCCGGTATGCCATGTTCTTCCTTGCGGAGTACATCAACATGGCCACCGTCTCGGCCATCGCCACCACCTTGTTCCTCGGTGGCTATCTGCCGCCGTGGCCCCTGAACCTCGTCCCGTTCATCGCGGACAATGCCTGGTTCGGACCCATCTTCTTCCTGATCAAGGTGCAGTTGCTCATTTCAGGGTTCGTGTGGCTGCGCGGCACCCTGCCTCGCTTCCGCTACGACCAGTTCATGGACCTGGGCTGGAAGAAGCTGATCCCCATTTCCTTGCTGTGGATCGTCATGATCGCGATTGCGCCGGGCTACACGTTGCCGCTGGCGATTCTGCTGGTGGCCATCCTGATCGCCCTGGGCGGGACCACGGACAAGGACGAGGACGAAGAAATCGATGCGGATGTGCCCTTTGACGCGTTCGCCGGTGGCTATCCCGTGCCGCCACGACCAGGGCAGCAGTTGCCCGAGATGGCTGGGGTGGTCCGTGCCTCGCGCACAGATGAGCCCTCCGCCGGTGAGGAGTTCTGATGGGGCTGTTCGATCCGTGGGCCGGTTTCGGCATCACATTCAACACCATCTTCCGCAAGACCTTCACGCAGGGATACCCGCAGAAGGGCAAGGAGAAGGTCACGATGCCGCGCTTCCACGGGCGGCACCAGCTGAACCGCTGGCCCGACGGCCTGGAGAAGTGCGTCGGCTGCGAGTTGTGTGCGTGGGCCTGCCCGGCGGACGCCATCTACGTGGAGGGTGCCAGCAACACCGAGGACGAGCGTTTCTCGCCGGGTGAGCGCTACGGACACGTCTATCAGATCAACTATCTTCGCTGCATCTTCTGTGGCCTGTGCATCGAGGCCTGCCCCACGCGCGCGCTGACCATGACCAACGAGTTCAAGTTGGCGGACAACACCCGCGAAAGCCTCATCTACGAGAAGCAGGACCTTCTGGCACCGCTGCTTCCGGGGATGGAACAGCCACCGCACCCCCGTCGTCTCGGTGACGACGAGCAGACCTATTTCCTCGGTCTTCCCGACACGGGACAGCCCGACACCCGCACGGCCGCGCCAAACACAGGAGTGACGCAGTGACGACTCTCATTCCCCTCGTCTCGGCGGACCAGGTGGCCTTCTGGGTCTGCGCGCCGATCATGGTGATCCTGGCGCTCGGGATGGTGATCTCCCGCAAGCCCGTCCACTCCGCCCTCTGCATCGCCGGTGTCATGGTGGGTCTGGCCGTGCTGTACGCGGCCCAGGATGCTCCCTTCCTTTTCGTGGTGCAGATCATCGTCTACACCGGCGCCATCCTCATGTTGTTCCTCTTCGTGGTCATGCTCGTGGGCGTTGACAGCAGGGACTCCATCGTCGAAACCCTGAAGGGTCATCGCACCGCATCGCTGGTGGCGGTGGTGGCCTTCGCTGCTCTGGTGCTGGTCGCCTTCGGCGGCCGGGTGTTCTCCACCGCACCTGCGGGTCTCGAAGCGGCCAACACTGCCAACGGTGGCAACATCCAAGGGATCGCAGCCCTTCTCTTCACCCGCTACGTCTTCATCTTCGAAGCCACTGCGGCACTGCTCATCACAGCTGCACTGGGCGCCATGGTCCTTGCCCACGGCGAGCGGCTGAAGACCAAGAAGACGCAGGTGGAGCAGGCGACGGAGCGCATCCAGCGATATGCCGTCGATGGAGTCCACCCCGGTCCTCTGCCCTCATCCGGTGTCTATTCGCGACAGAACGCCATCCACGTGCCAGCTCTGTTGCCCGACGGATCCATCTCTGACCTTTCGGTGTCCCCGACGCTGCTTGCCCGCGGCGTCATCGTCGAGGTTGATGATCTCCGGGCTCCCACGGGCAGGGCGTTCACAGCGATCGAGCGGTCATCCGCAGAAGCCGAAGGAGAAGACCTGTGACCTCCGAGCCCTACCTTGTCCTGTCGGCGATCCTGTTCGCCATCGGTGTGAGCGGCTTCCTGCTGCGCCGCAACGCGATCATCGCGTTCATGAGCGTTGAGCTCATGCTGAATGCCACCAATCTCTCGTTCGTGACCTTCGCCAGGCAGCACGGCAACCTGGACGGCCAGGTGGCGACCTTCTTCGTCATGGTGGTCGCGGCCGCCGAGGTTGTCGTGGGCCTGGCCATCATCGTGTCCATCTATCGCGCCCGCCGCTCGGCTTCTGTCGACGACGCGAACCTGCTGAAGTTCTAGAGGGCTGAAGAGTGCAACTCCTGGAAATCATTCCTGCGGTACCCGCCTCGGGGCTCTTCAGCCTCGCCTGGCTCGTCATTGCCATCCCCCTCGTGTGTGCGGGGCTGCTGCTCGTCCTTGGGAGGCGTTCGAACGGATGGGGCCATCTGCTCGCCACCGCCGCCACGCTCGCATCCTTCATCATCGGGCTGCTGCTGTTCCTGCAGATGCTTGCCGCGGACGAGGCATCCCGGGCGGTGTCGGTCCCGTTGTACGAGTGGATTGCCACGGGGAGCTGGAGCATCGAGGCGGGTCTGCTGGTCGACCAGCTCTCAATCCTCTTCGTTCTCCTCATCACCGGTGTGGGTGCGCTCATCCACATCTACTCGATCGGCTACATGGCGCATGACGAGAACAGGCGCAAGTTTTTCGCCTACCTGAACCTGTTCATCGCTGCCATGCTGCTGCTGGTGCTGGCCGACAACTACTTGGTGTTGTTCGTCGGCTGGGAGGGCGTTGGCCTGGCCTCGTACCTCCTCATCGGTTTCTGGGCCTACAAGCCCTCCGCCGCCGCCGCTGGAAACAAGGCCTTCGTCGTGAACCGTGTGGGCGACCTCGGCATGGCCATGGCGATCTTCACCATGCTCGCCCTGTTTGGCTCGTCCTCGTTCGCCGACGTCAACGCCGGGTCCCCGCAGCTCAGCGGCTTCTGGGCCACGCTGCTGGGAGTCATGCTGCTGGTGGGGGCGTGCGGCAAGTCCGCCCAAGTACCTCTGCAGTCATGGCTCCTGGACGCCATGGAGGGCCCCACCCCGGTCTCTGCGCTCATCCACGCGGCCACCATGGTCACCGCGGGTGTCTACCTGGTGATCCGCAGCCACGAGATCTATGCCATGAGCGAGGCCGCGACGTTGGCCGTTGCCGTGGTGGGTGTGGTGACACTCCTCGCGGGGGCCTGGATCGGATCCAGCAAGGACGACATCAAGAAGGTCCTTGCAGGCTCCACCATGTCCCAGATCGGGTACATGATGCTGGCAGCCGGGTTGGGGCCCATCGGTGCCGCATTCGCAATCTTCCACCTCCTGACCCACGGCTTCTTCAAGGCCAACATGTTCCTCGGGGCGGGCTCCGTCATGCACGGCATGAACGACGACGTGAACATGCGCAACTTCGGCGCCCTGGCGCGTGTCATGCGCGTCACCTTCCTCACCTTCGGTGTGGGGTACCTGGCCATCATCGGCTTCCCGTTCACCGCGGGCTACTACTCCAAGGACCACATCATTGAGGCGGCGTTCGAGTCCAACACGATCCTCGGTGTGCTGGCCCTCATCGGTGCAGGGATCACGGCCTACTACATGACCCGCTTGATGGTCATGACGTTCCTGGGGGCGCGCCGCTGGAAGGACGGTGTGCACCCGCACGAGTCACCGCTGGTGATGACCATCCCGCTGATCATCCTCGCACTGCTCTCGCTGGTGGCGGGCATCGTCATGAACAGCTGGATCCAGGGCTGGCTGGCGCCGGCCACCGGTGGCGAGGTGCACTCGGTGGCGGTCTTCGCCACAGGCCTGATTCCCTTCCTCACGCTCGCAGTGGTGGCCGTCGGGGTACTGCTCGGCTGGTTCCTGCATCGCAGGGACATCCCCCGAACCGCGCCGGACACCAAGAACCCGCTCGTCCTCGCTGGACGCGCCGACCTTTATGGAGATGCCCTGAACGAGTACGCAATCATCCGTCCCGTGGGCGGCTTGGTGGACGGCACGGGGGCGTTCGACCGCAGTGTCGCCGACGGAGCCGTCATGGGGACGGCCAGCATGGCTGGGGGGCTCGGGTCCTGGTTGAGGCGAGCACAGAACGGCTACGTCCGCACCTATGGCCTCACGTTCGTCATCGGGGTCGTGGCGATTGCCGCGGTCGTCGCACTCGGACAACTGGTCTGAGGAGGAAGGCAACCCATCATGTTCAACTCGATTCCCCTTCTGACCATCCTTGCCCTTCTACCGCTGCTCGGCGCGCTCGTCCTGGTGTTCATCAAGGGCCACGTGGGAAAGCTTGTCGGTCTCGGATTTGCGCTCACCACTTCAGTGGTCGGGGTGCTCGTCTTCACGATGTCGCGCTCGACGTTGCTCGTGGAGTCTGCACCCTGGATCCGTCCCATAGGTGCCTACTACGCTCTTGAGTTCTCCGGTATGAGCGGCATCCTGGTGCTCCTCACGGTCATCCTCGTGCCGGCGGTCTTCATTGCCGAGTGGAACGTGGGGGACAGGCCGGATGCGCGATGGAGCACCACCTCCTTCTTCGGCATGGCCCTGGCGATGCAGAGCCTCGCACTGTACGTGTTCATGGCCTCTGACGTCCTGCTCTTCTACATTGCCTTCGAGGCGACGCTGGTACCGATGTACTTCATGATCGCCGGCTGGGGTGGCGTGCGGCGCAACGCGGCCGCCATGAAGTTCCTCCTCTACTCCCTGGCCGGTGGGCTCGTGATGCTGGTTGCCGTGGCGGGGCTGTACGCCGTCGGCGCCGAGCAGGGAAACGTGAGCTTCCTCTTCGCTGACCTTGCGGCCCTCGACCTGAGCGGCGCCGTCGGGAAGTGGCTCTTCGCAGCGTTCTTCTTCGCATTCGCAGTGAAGGCTCCGCTCGTCGGGTTCCACACGTGGCTTCCCGACTCGGCCGAGCAGGCCACCCCGGGGGCCTCCACCCTGCTCGTTGGTGTGCTGGACAAGATCGGTACCTTCGGCATGATCAAGATTTGCCTGTTGGTGTTCCCCGAGGCCAGTGCCTGGGCCACCCCGGTGATCCTGGTGTGGGCCATCGTGTCGGTCGTCTACGGCGCATTCATGGCGATGGGTGCCCGCGACCTCATGCGTTTCGTGTCCTACACATCCGTCAGCCACTTCGGTTTCATGGTGTTCGGCATCTTTGCCATGACCACCCAGTCCTTGACCGGCTCCATCTTCTACATGCTGAACCACGGTCTTTCGAGCGCCGCACTGTTCCTGGTGGTGGGTTTCCTGGTCCTTCGTCGCGGTACGGCCGACGTCTCGGCCTTCGGCGGAGTGCAGAAGCTCACGCCGGTGCTTGCCGGGTTCCTGCTGATCTCCGGACTGGCGACCCTGTCGCTGCCCGGTTTCGGCAGCTTCGTCGGCGAGTTCTTCACCATGGCCGGGGCGTGGCAGCGATACCCGATCCACACGGCGGTCATCACGATCGGCATGGTGCTGTCCGCCGTCTACGTCCTCACGATGTATCGACGCACCATGACGGGCCCGGTGTCCCCGCCGCTGGCTGAGAGGTTCTCACCGGACCTCGACCTGAGGGAGAAGGCGGCCGTCGCCCCCCTCATCGTCCTGATGCTGGCATTCGGCTTCCTGCCCGCCCCCCTGCTGGGCGTCGCCGATGAAACATCCGACGCGGTGATGAGCTCCAGTGGCCTCACGGACCCCGCACCGCTGCTTGAGGAAGGCAACTGATGATCACGGCGCCCACCATCGAATGGCTCCTGCTCTCACCCCTGTTGGTTCTGCTGGGCGGTGCCGCAATCGGGGTGCTCGTCGAGGCGCTAGTACCCCGACGCCACCGCTACGTCGCACAGGTATTCCTGGCGACGGTCGCGATCCTCGCCGCACTCGTGCTCACGATCACCAACTGGATCAGCGCAGAGCCTGCCGTCGCCGCGATGGGATCCATCACGGTGGACGCCCCGTCGTACTTCTTCTGGAGCCTGCTGCTCCTGTTCGGGCTGGGCGGGCTGGCTCTCTTCGCAGAGCGCACTCTGGGGGGAGGTCAGTCAGCGTTCGCCTCCTCGGCTGCCACCGTGCCAGGGTCTCCGCTCGAGCGGGAGGCGGATCGCCTCCATCGTGAGCACACCGAGATCTTTCCTCTGCTGCTCTTCGCCCTCTTCGGCATGCTGATGTTCGCATCCGCGAACGATCTCCTCACGCTCTTCGTTGCGCTGGAGATCTTCTCCCTACCGCTGTATCTGCTGTGTGGCATGGCGCGTCGTCGTCGTCTGCTCAGCCAGGAGGCGGCGCTCAAGTACTTCCTGCTCGGCGCCCTGTCCTCCGGATTCCTGCTGTACGGCATCTCGATGCTCTACGGCTATTCCGGGGGCTTCCACCTGAACGAGATTGCCGACGCGATCTCTGCCGGGGAGGGGAGCAGCACTCTGTTGCTGGCCGGCATGGTCCTGATGGCCGTCGGTCTGCTCTTCAAACTCGGTGCCGTACCGTTCCATTCCTGGACACCCGACGTCTACACGGGGGCACCCAGCCCGGTCACGGGTTTCATGGCCGTGGCCACCAAGACCGCGGCCGTTGCGGCGCTGTTGAGGATCTTCTTCGTGGCGCTGGGCGGGATTCGCTGGGACTGGCAGCCCATGTTTGCTGCCGTCGCGGTGGTCACCATGCTGGTCGGTTCCGTGATCGGCCTCGTCCAGAGTGACATCAAGCGTCTGATGGCCTATTCCTCCATTGCGCACGCCGGCTTCCTGCTGGTGGGTGTCGTGGGAGTCGTGGCGGCCGGGCAGGGGGTCGCGCTGTCGAGCGTGTCCTCGATCGGGTTCTACCTCCTGGTGTATGGACTCGCCACGCTGGGTGCCTTCGCGATCATCACAATGGTGCGCCGCGCTGGCGGTGAGGCGAACAACATCGCAGCATGGCGCGGTCTGGGACGCAGCAACCCGCTGGCGGCCGCGCTGATGACACTGTTCCTCCTGAGCTTCGCGGGCATCCCCCTGACGGGAGGCTTCGTCGGCAAGCTCGTCGTGTTCTCTTCGGCGTGGACCGGCGGCTACGGCTGGTTGGTGCTGCTGGCAGTGCTGTTCAGCCTCGTGGCGGCCTTCTTCTACCTCAGACTCATCGTGGCCATGTGGTTCACCGAGCCGGTGGAGGGTGAATCGGCCGAGGTTGTGCAGCCCTCGCCGTGGACATGGTCCGTCATTGTCGTCGCGGCACTGGGTACTGTCTTCCTCGGGCTCGTTCCCGGTGGAGTGCTGGATCTCGCAGGCACGGCGGGGCAGTTCATCCGCTGAGCCCCGACTCGGGTCACCGCCTGAGTGTGAACGACGTGCTGGAAGGAACATCTCTCGTGGCTGAGTCCACCACTGTGGAACACCTGCTGACGCGCTTCGAGGAGGCGCTCCTGGCTGAGGCCTACTCGGATGCCCCCTTCGTTGCCGAGGCCGCCACGCACATCATTGCTGCGGGCGGCAAGCGGTTCCGTCCGCTGCTCGTGTTTCTCGCCGCGCAGTTCGGTGGGGACACCAATGAGGAGGACTTGATCGCTGCAGCGCTCGTGGTGGAGTTGACCCACGTGGCCAGCCTGTACCACGACGACGTCATGGATGAGGCGGAGCTGCGCCGGGGAGCTCCGTCCGCGAACTCGCGGTGGGGCAATTCCATTGCCATCCTCGTGGGTGACCACCTGTTCGCACGTGCGTCCGCCCGGGTGGCGGACCTCGGCGTCGAGTTCGTGAAGCTGCAGGCCGAGACCTTCTCCCGTCTGGTCCAGGGGCAGATCGCCGAGACCAGGGGTCCCGGTGAGGGGGAGAGCCCGTTGGCGCACCACCTGCAGGTGATTGCGGACAAGACCGGTTCGTTGATCGCCACGTCGGCGGTATTCGGCGGCATGGTCTCAGGTGCCTCACAGGAGGTCATCGATGCCCTCCACGCCTATGGCGAGGAGGTGGGCGTCGTGTTCCAGCTGAGCGATGACGTCATCGACATCACTTCGGAGGAGACGGGCAAGACGCCGGGGACCGATCTGCGCGAGGGTGTCCCCACCCTGCCCACACTGATGCTGGACGCGTCCTCGGACATGGAGGATGCCGAGCTGAAGGCGCTGATCGGCGGAGACCTGGAGTCCGATGAGGCGCTGTCTGAGGCGCTGGAGGGACTGCGGACCCATCCCGTCATGGAGCGCGCCAAGGCCGAGGTCCGACGCCGTGCCGAGTTGGCGCGCAGCCACCTGGACGTTCTCCCCGACGGGGAGGCCAAGGACATGTTGGCGGCCGTGTGCACGGACCTGGTGGAGCGCTCCGCCTGAGAGATCGCGCGCCCTCGGAATCACTCCGCCCTGATCCTGTCGGGATGGCTGTAGACGTTGAGCGTCGAGCCGTTGTTGAAAGCCACCAGGGTCAGCCCCCGCTCAGAGCCGAGTTCGACGGCCAGCGAGGATGGTGCTGAGACCGCCGAGAGCATGGGCACGCCAGCCATGACCGCCTTCTGCACGAGCTCGAAGGACGCCCGCCCGGACACCTGCAACAGGCTCCCGGCCAGCGGCAGCATCCCCTGGAGCGCCGCGCGTCCCAGCACCTTGTCCACCGCATTGTGTCGGCCGACGTCCTCGGCTGAGGACAGGAGCCGGAGTTCACCACCGTCCTGGTCGCGATGGAACAGCGCCGCTGCATGGACGCCACCGGTGCGATCAAAGTTCGCCTGCTCGGCGCGGAGCCGGGAGGGGAGCTCCAACAGTTCGGCCACCGAGGTGACGAGTGCATCGAACTTCACTTCATAATGGGTCGTCTTGCGCACCGCCTCGATCGAGGCCGTTCCACAGATGCCACAACTGCTGGATGTGTAGACATGCCGCTCCATGGAGGAATCCGGCGGAGACATCCCCGGAGCGAGCGTCACCTCGACGGTGTTGAAGTCTCGCAGGCCGTCCGGGCCCACCCCGGGACCGTAGTCCATGCGGCGAATGTGGCCTTCGTCCCAGATGACTCCCTCCGAGAGGAGGAAGCCAGCCACGAGATCGAAGTCCTCCCCGGGCGTTCGCATCGTCACACTGAAGGGGCGCCCTGCAACACGGATCTCGAGCGGTTCCTCGCCGGCCAGTTGGTCCGGTCGCTCCCGCGTCGCACCTGACGCGGTCATCGTCTTGACGCGACACCGCACCACTGCGCGCTTCATTGCGGTGCTCCCCTTTCCGAAGGTGTCCGATGGCGCCACCTGTTTGACGTCGCCGTCAGCGATTGAGCCTACAGTGGGGGGTATGCAGACACCGGCAGAGCGGCCGAAGGATGAACTGAGGGTGGACAGGCCCAAGCGCTCCGTAGCGGGCCCGAGCGGGGTTGTCCATGCGTTGCAGCATGCGCTGCGCCAGATGGGCCCCACCCGTACCGCGCAGACTCTCCTGAAACTGAACCAGACGGACGGTTTCGATTGCATGAGCTGCGCCTGGGCCGATCCTGCCGCCGGTGAGCGCAGCCACGCCGAGTTCTGCGAGAACGGGGCCAAGGCCGTCGCGCACGAGGCGACCAGGGCTCGGTTGGGGGCAGACTTCTTCGCTGCGCACTCGATCGAGGACCTCCGCGCCCGTGACGACATGTGGCTCAACCGGCAGGGGCGCCTCACCGTCCCCCTCATCCGGGATGAGAATTCGACGCACTACCGGGAAGCCACCTACGAGGAGGCTTTCGCGCTCATCGTCCAGCAACTGCGCAGCCTGGACAGCCCTGAACAGGCCGCCTTCTACACCTCTGGCCGCACCTCGAACGAGGCGGCCTTCCTCTACCAGTTGATGGTCCGCGGATTTGGCACGAACAACCTGCCGGACTGTTCCAACATGTGCCACGAGTCCTCGGGTCTCGCGCTTGCCCAGACCATCGGCATCGGGAAGGGCTCCGTCACGCTGCAGGATGTCGAGGACGCAGAGGTCATCATCATCGCCGGGCAGAATCCCGGCACGAATCACCCCCGCATGCTCACCACCCTGGAACGGGCCAAGCGGGCGGGTGCGGCGATCGTGGCGGTCAATCCCCTCCCCGAGCCGGGACTGACGCGTTACCGCAACCCCCAGACGGTGCGCGGCATCCTGGGTCGTGGAACAGCCCTGGCGGACCACCACCTGCAGGTCCGACTCGGGGGCGACCAGGGGGTGTTCCGTGGACTGGCGAAGGTACTGCTCGAGGCGGAGGATGCCGGGGAGTCCATGGTGGGCCTCGACACAGTCCTCGACCATGCGTTCATCCAGAAGTACACGGCGGGGGTCGAGGCGTATCTCGCAGCCGTCCGGGCCGAGCCGTGGGCCGACATCGTTGAAGCCAGTGGCGTCCCTGAGAGCCAGATCCGCGAGGTCGGCCGTCTGCTCCTGGGGAGCAACCGCACGGTGGTCGCCTGGGCCATGGGTCTGACACAGCACAAGCATTCCGTGGCGACGATCAAGGAGATCGTCAATCTCGTGCTGCTGCAGGGCAATCTCGGGCGGCCGGGCGCGGGGCTGCTGCCGGTTCGAGGCCACTCCAACGTGCAGGGGGACCGGACCATGGGCATCTTCGAGAGGATGCCCATGGTCTTCCATGACCGGCTGGATGCCGCGTTCGCCTTCGTGAGCCCCAGGGAGCCCGGCCATGACACCGTCGACACGGTCCGCGCCATGAGGGATGGCCGCGTCAGGTTCTTCATGTCCATGGGTGGCAACTTCGCGAAGGCGGCTCCTGACACCGGGGTCACCGAGGCCGCACTGCAGGCCTGCGACATGACGGTGCAGGTGAGCACGAAGCTCAACCACTCCCACCTCGCCGCCGGACGGGTGGCCATCATCCTGCCGACGCTGGGGCGCACGGACCGCGACATCCAGGCGAGCGGACCGCAGCGCGTGACTGTCGAGGACTCCATGTCCATGGTCCACGCATCCCAGGGGAGTCTGGAGCCACCGTCGCAGGATCTCCACTCCGAGATCTCCATCGTGTGCCGTCTTGCGTCTCAACTGTTCGAGGACGCGTCAGGAAATGCCCTGCCCGGAGCGCCGCAGGTGGATTGGCTGGCGCTGGAGGGCGACTACCGCCTGATCCGCCGCCACATCGAGGCCGTCATTCCGCACTTCGAGGACTTCGAGGCCCGCATCGACGTGCCCGGCGGCTTCCGTCTTCCGCATCCCCCGCACGAGCTGCGGGAGTTCCGTACGAAGTCAGAGAGGGCCAACTTCTCGGCGGGGGAGTTGTGGTGGCCCAAGGTGGCGAAGGGTCGTCTGCTCCTGCAAACACTGCGTTCACACGACCAGTTCAACACCACGGTCTACGGCAACGACGACCGGTACCGCGGGATCAGGGGCGGGCGGCGGGTGGTGATGGTCAACCCGCAAGACCTGGTGGAACTCGGCCTCGCGGATGGGGATGTCGTGGACCTCGTGTCGGAGTTCTCGGACGGCGTGGAGCGCCGGGCCCCCAGCTTCCGGGTGGTTTCCTTCGACACCGCTCGCGGCTGTGCGGCTGCCTACTTCCCCGAAACCAACGTACTGGTGCCCCTGGACTCGACGGCCGACGGCTCCAACACCCCAACGAGCAAGTCCGTGGTGATCAGGCTGGAGTCCGTGTCCTGAGGTGGTCGCAGGTCATGGGGGTTCCCTCGTGTCTGTGGCCTGAGTGGTCGGGCGACTATCTGTTTGCCTGAGTAGTCGGGCGACGTATCGAAGGGTTTCCTCCCACCGCTTCCGGGCTGGGCGATGCTAGGGATGGATCAGGGCACGAAGCTCCGACGTCAGCGCCGGGTCCAGGGAGAGCTTCTGCCCGTCGAGCTCGAGTATCGGCGTCAGGCCCCGGACCGAACTTGCGAACCACACGGCATCGGCCGCCAAGAGCTCCTCGGTCCGGTACAACCTGTGCTCCGTCGGACGCCCCGTCCTGCGCCAGCCGTCAAGCACGAGACGGACGGTGATCGAGTCCAGGATGCCGGTGGAGCTGACCGGGGTGGAGAACAACACCCCGTCCCTGGCCGCGATCATGCCGGATTGGGGGCCCTCCAGGACGAGACCGTCGGTGGAGATCATGACTGCGTCGGTGACGCCCCGTCGGTGGGCCTCACGGACGAACGCCAGGTTGGTCCCGTAGGACAGTGACTTCGCGCCACCGAGCAACCAGGGCGCGTCCTGCAGAGCAGAGGCCGCACGGCCCGTGGAGAGCGTGACGGCCGTCGACGCCTCCCTGGCGGCGATGCGGGCCGCGCTGAGTTCGGTGATGGTGATGAAGCCGAGGGTGGCGCCCGGCACCGATTCCCTGCCGCGTGTGCAGACGAACTTGCACACTGCTTGCTTGCCCTCGAGCCTGCTCCACTCTGCGAGTGCCGCGTGGGTCAGGTCTCGCCACGGCTCCAGCTCCACCGGCGCCATGCCCAGCAGACGGGCGGAATTCGCCAGCCGTTCCAGGTGCGCGTCAACGCAGTCGGCCCGTGCAGTGGAACCGTCGATCCGCACGAGAGTGGCATCGAAGCAGCCATCACCACGGTTGACGCCAAGGTCGTCGGCACTGATGAAGCCGTCGTCGCGAATGCCCTCACCGAGCCGGGCCACAAGTTGCTGCACGGCGCCAGCATAGCTGTGTGGTCACGGCCCCTACGTCCCAGAATGTACGGACCACACCGTGAGTGGGAATCACAGGTCCTGCCCAACATGAGGGGCACAATTCGACGGTTGGTTGCTCGTGTGCGTGGGTGCGGTCCGCGGTGACGGTGTATCTGGAAGCCGAGTGGGCTTCTCCAGACAATCCAGACGGGGTGGTGCGCCAGCCGCGTGATAGGCGTTTCCGGTGGGCGACGCGATGTCGACGCCTGCCCTCAGCGCCAACTCGGCCGCTTCACCGAGGTCGGCGGCAACGCCGTGCAGCTGCTCGAGGAAGGCCACGCCGAAATAGTCGGCCACGACTTGCCCTCAAAGCCCCACGCCTCGCGCAGGACTCCCGTGAGGAGGGTCGGGTCGGAGGCAACGGGCCATGGTGTCGGATGCACCAATCCATCACCAGATGACGACACGTTTCTGCGGTTCGAGCCAGAGGTTGTCGTCCTCGGTGGTGCCGAAGACCTCGTGGAAGGCATCCAGGTTGCGGACGATCTGGTTGCAACGGAACTCCGACGGTGAGTGCGGGTCCGTTGCCAGCCGCTGCTTCATCGCCTCGGGGCGCAGGAGCGTGCGCCAGGCCGCAGCCCATCCCAGGAAGAAGCGCTCACCGGGAGCCAGACCGTCGATCTTCTCGCCATCCGGATCGCCACCGGCCAGGCGCCATGCCTTCCAGGCGATGCCCAGGCCACCGAGGTCGCCGATGTTCTCGCCGACGGTGAGTTCACCGTTGACGCGGATGCCGTCCGCCCCCTGGGGGGACAGGACGTCGTACTGTGCGATGAGCTGCTGGGCGCGCTCGTCGAAGGCTTGCCGATCCTCCTCGGTCCACCAGTCGCGAAGCATGCCGTCGCCGTCGCAGGTTGAGCCCTTGTCGTCGAAGCCGTGGCCGATCTCGTGGCCGATGACGGCGCCGATGGCGGCGTAGTTGACGGCGTCGTCGGCTTCCACGTTGAAGAACGGTGGTTGCAGGATGGCAGCGGGAAAGACGATCTCGTTGCGCAGCGGGTGGTAGTAGGCGTTGACGGTCTGCGGGTACATCAGCCACTCGTCGGGATCCATCGGGCCGCCGAGCTTCCCGAGCATGATGTCCATCTCGAACGAATTGGCTGCCAGCACGTTGCCGACGAGGTCGTCCGCGGAGATCGCCAGCTCCGTGTAGTCGCGCCACTTGTCGGGAAAGCCAATCTTGGGCCTGAACTTGGACAGTTTGTCCAGTGCCTCCTCGCGGGTGGTCCCGGTCATCCAGTCCAGTGTCTCGATGGAGCTCCGGTAGGCAGCCAACAGGTTGGCCACCAGATCATCCATGGCCTCCTTCGCCCCCTCGGGGAAGTGGCGTTCCACGTAGATCTTGCCGATCGCCTCACCCAGCACGCCCTCCACGAGGGAAACGCCGCGCTTCCAGCGGTCTCGCAATTGCTCGGTGCCCTGCAGGGTGCGTTCGTAGAAGTCGAAGCGGGCGTCGACGAAGTCCGAGGACAGCCAAGGCGACAGCGCCGAGACGGCCTTCGCGCGAGCCCACGACTTCCACGTCTCCAGATCTGCCGTCGCAACCAGGTGCGAGGCCTCCGTGGCGAACGAGGGTTGACTGACCACGAGATCGGCCACCTTGTCGACGGGGAGTTCGGCGGCGGCCACGAAGGCCTCCCAGTCAATGCCGGGGGCCGAGGCCGTGAACTCGGCCCAGGCCATGGGGTTGTACATCTGCCGCAGATCGCGGGTGCGGACCTTGTCCCAGTGGTGGGATGCGATCCTCGTTTCCAGGTCAAGGACGTTCGCCGCCTCAGCGGACGCGTCCGGGACACCGGCCAGGCCAAGTGCACGCTCCAGATACGTCCCGTAGGCCTCGCGAATCCCGGCGTGTTCTGCGAGGCGGTAGTACTCCTCGTCCGGCAGCCCCAGACCGGCCTGTCCCGTGAACATCACGTAGCGCTGGGGGTTGCCCGGGTCGGAGTCCTCACCGAATCCGATGAGCGACGAGAAGCCGTGGCGCAGCGACCAGCCGAGGTGGGCTGAGAACTTCCGGATGTCCGTGATGGCGTCCACCCTGTCGAGCACGGGGCCCAGTGGTGTGGCTCCGAGTTCCTCGACACGATCGGTGTCCATGAAGGAGGCGTAGAGGTCGGCGATCTGGCGTCGCTCCCCATCCGATGCCCCCTCCTCAGCGGTGGAGACGATGATGTCCCGTACGGCCCTCTCCGATTCGTCGCGCAGATCCATGAAGGCCCCCGCCCCGGACTTGTCGGCGGGAATCTCGACCGTGTCCAGCCATTTCCCACAGGCGTGGCGGAAGAGGTCGTCGCCGGGGCGGACGGAGGTGTCGAAGTGAGTGAAATCGAGCGCGGCAGTCATGGCCCCAACCGTATCCACATCCGCAACCTCTCCCACGGGACTGTCACAGGCGGCGAGGGGGCCCCCGCCAGCGCACGCCATGCCGGCGGGGAGTGGGTCAGCTCGTCCCCGTCTCCCAGGTGTCGTTGCCGGTGATCACTGCCGACAGCGCCGCGCCCCGGTCATCAGCGCGCGCGACGTTGACCTGGTCGCGCACGAGGTCGTCGTAGGCCGGTCGTTCCACCTGGCGGAAGATGCCGACGGGTGCCTGTCGGAGCACCCCGGACTCCGAGAGGCGGGAGATGGCGAAGGCCTGGGTGGGATCCTGGCGAGTGGCGTCGTGGACGACGATGCGCGCTGGGTCCACGTCGGCCGTGTTGGCAAGTTCCAGGTCGAAGGAATCGTTGCGCACGACGCAGAACTGGCCATCACGGCCGTACGTGATCGGCTCACCGTCGCGCAGGGTGATGAGCGCATCAGCGGCATTGGGACCCTTCAGACCGGCGAATGCGTCGTCGTTGAAGATGGGGCAGTTCTGGTAGATCTCCACCAGTGAGGTTCCACGATGGTTGGCGGCGGCAGTCATCACCTCGGTCAGACCCTTCCGGTCCGAGTCGATGGCTCGTGCCACGAACGTCGCCTCGGCTCCGAGGGCCAGCGAGATGGGGTTGAAGGGACTGTCCACGGAGCCGAACGGTGTGGACTTGGTGACTTTGCCCTGCTCGGACGTGGGGGAGTACTGGCCCTTCGTCAGGCCATAGATCCTGTTGTTGAACAGTAGGATGGTGACGTTGATGTTGCGTCGCATGGTGTGGATGAGGTGATTGCCACCGATGGACAGCGCGTCGCCGTCGCCCGTCACCACCCACACGTTGAGGTCCGGCCGCGTGATGGCGACGCCCGTGGCGATGGCCGGGGCCCGCCCGTGGATCGAGTGCATGCCGTAGGTGTCGACGTAGTACGGGAAGCGCGACGCGCAGCCGATGCCGGAGATGATGACGGTGTTCTCGCGTCGCAACTCAAGCTCCGCCATCATTGACTGGAACGTCGAGAGGATGGCGTAGTCGCCGCAACCCGGACACCAGCGGACCTCCTGGTCGCTGGTGAAGTCCTTGCGGTTCAGGGGGGTGATGGCCATCGGCACACCGGTGAGTCCGCCCGGAATGCTCATCGCGGGGCTCCTTCCTGGAGTCTGTCGATCTCCTCGATCAGGTCCTGCTCCAGCTCGCTCAACGAGATGGGAAGTCCCCTCACACGTGAATAGCTGTGGACGTCCACGAGGTACCTGCTGCGAATGATGGTGGCGAGCTGCCCGAGGTTCATCTCCGGGATGATGACCCGATCAAACCTCTTCAGGACGTCCCCCAGGTTCGCCGGCATCGGGTTGAGGTGCCGCAGGTGCGCCGTGGCGACGTCACGGCCGCTGAGCCGCACGCGACGCGCTGCCGCCGTGATGGGACCCCACGTGGAGCCCCACCCGAGGACCAGCACCTTCGCCCGGCCGGAGGAGTCAACCACCTCGACGTCCGGGATGTCGCGGACGATGCCGGCGATCTTTGCGGCGCGCGTGCGCACCATGGCCTCATGGTTCTCGGGGTCGTAGGAGACGTCGCCGGTCCCGGCTGACTTCTCGATTCCGCCGATGCGGTGCTCCAGCCCGGGCGTACCCGGAATGGCAAAGGCCCGGGCCAGGGTCTCGGGGTCACGCTCGTAGGGCAGAAACGTCTGATTGCCCTTCGAGTCCGTCCCGTTGGGCTCCGTTGCGTAGCCGGGCTCGATCGGCTCGATGTCGTCGAGGTTGGGGATCTGCCAGGGTTCGGAGCCGTTGGCGAGGTACCCGTCGCTCAGCATGATCACCGGGGTGCGGTACTTGATGGCGATGCGGCACGCCTCCACTGCAGTGTCGAAGCAGTCAATGGGGGACTTGGCGGCGATCACGGCCACGGGGGCCTCGCCGTTGCGGCCGTGGATGGCCTGCAGCAGGTCGGCCTGCTCCGTCTTCGTGGGCATCCCCGTCGATGGTCCGGCGCGCTGGACGTTGACGACCACCAGCGGAATCTCGGTCATGACGGCCAGGCTGACGGTCTCCGCCTTCAGCAGCATCCCGGGGCCCGACGTGCTCGTGACGCCGAGCGCTCCACCGAAGGAGGCGCCGAGGGCTGCCGCAACGCCCGCGATCTCATCCTCGGCCTGAAAGGTGGTGACACCGATGTCCTTGCGCTTGGACAGCTCGTGGAGGATGTCGGAGGCGGGCGTGATGGGGTAGGAACCGAGGAACAGGTCCATGTTGGCCTTGTGTGCGCCCGTCATCAAGCCGTAGGCGCATGCCACGTTGCCCGAGATCTGGCGGTAGCGGCCCGGCTTCATGGGGGCGGGGGCCACCTCGTAGCGGAACTCGAAGGTCTCGGTGGTCTCGCCATAGGCGTGACCCGCCTGAAACGCGGCGATGTTGGCGTCGCGGATGTCCGGCTTGTCCGCGAACTTCGTCTGCAGGAACCGGGTGGTGCCCTCCAGAGAGCGGGAGTACAGCCAGCTCAACAGGCCCAGCGCGAACATGTTCTTGGTGCGGGAGGCGTCCTTCCGGGACAGCGAGAACTCCTTGACACTCCCCGTGGCGAGGTGTGTCAGGTCCAGCGAATGCACCTTGTATGTCTCCAGGGTGCCGTCCTCCAGCGGATTGGAGTCCCAGCCGATCTTGGCGAGGTTGCGTTTCGTGAAGTCGGCGGTGTCGACGATGATGACGCCGTCGCGCGGCAGGTCGCCCAGATTCGCCTTCAGGGCGGCGGGATTCATGGCCACCAGCACATCCGGCCGATCACCGGGGGTGACGATGTCGAAGTCCGCGAAATGCAGCTGAAAACTGGAGACGCCGGGGAGTGTGCCCTGGGGTGCGCGAATCTCGGCGGGGAAGTTGGGGAGGGTGGCGATGTCATTGCCCAGGCCAGCGGCCTCGGCGGTGAATCGGTCCCCCGTCAGTTGCATGCCATCGCCCGAGTCGCCGGCAAAGCGGATGACAACCCGGTCAAGGGGTTGCGGTTGTGCCACGAGATTTGTGTCCTTCTGAATTGGCTGAACGGTCAAACTCCACGTATCACCGGCCATTGTAGGCGTGCGCCCGCCGGAGGCCATTTCGCTCGTGGTGGGTATGGAGGTCGAGGTGGCGCGAGTCTCGTAGGATCAGACCCATGACGCAGATCCGCGATTGGTTCGGGGACGGCACGGTTCTCGTGCTGGACGTCCCCCTTGCCTGCTGCGCCATCGAGACGCAGGCGGCGGCGGATTCCCGGCCCGTGAGGACGTCTGTCCCGGACGAGGGCATCCTCGTGGTGGCGCTGTCGGGCACCATCACCCATGCTGTCGCGCCCAGCATCCACCTGCTCCTCGACTCCCTGCCCCGTGAACCGACCGTGGTGGCTTTCGGGGGATGCGCCTGCGTCGGTGGTCCGTACTGGGATTCCTACTCTGTGGCCAAGGGCGCACAGGACATGGGTGTACACGTTGACCACTTCATCGCGGGTTGTCCACCGCCGCCCGGGGCGCTGCACGCCGTGCTGGAGGAGATCCGTCGTGCCTGACTTCGAAAACGTGGACGCCCGGCTGTGGCATGAGCGGGTGCGCCGGGCCCGCGCGGAGGGATTCAGGTTCCTCTCCGGTATGACGGCGGTGGACGAGATCGGGCGGAGCAATGTCATCCGCATCCTGTTGTGGCTCGACGATGACACCTGGTCCGGGCGCTGCGCGCTGGCCACGGCGGTTGATCGCGACGCCCCCGCACTCGACGGCATCACCGACATCTTTCGGGGAGCCGCCTGGCTGCAGCGACAGATCCACGACTTCTTCGGCGTGGAGTTCATCGGCGACGACAACCGGCCACTGCTGAACCTGCAGGGGGGCGCTCCGCTGCGCAAGGACTTCCTGCTGGAACCGCGGTTGACGACGCGGTGGCCGGGGTCACTGGAGCCGGGGGAGTCCGACGCCTCTCCGGGCCGTCGACGCATCGTGCCACCCGGCGTCCCGGAGGCCGACCTCAGGACCGACGACACCGCCACTGCTGCGGACATCGCGCTGTCGGCGTCCGGTGCCAGAGTGCGCAGGCGACGGTGAACACGCACGGCTCCATCACGCTCGTGGAGGACAAGTGCACCTCCTGCATGATCTGCGCCAGGGAGTGTCCCACATGGTGCATCGGTCTCACCTCCCACACCGAGAAGTCCTCGCCCGCGCCCGGCGCGCGGGAACGCACCCACAATGTGCTTGACACCTTCACCATCGACTGGTCCCTGTGCATGTACTGCGGTGTCTGCATCGAGCAGTGTCCCACCGACGCGCTCGTCTGGCGCCAGGAGCGGGTGCCCGCCACGCAACGCCTGGTGGACCTCGTGCACAACCGGGAGGAACTGGGAAGCAGCGGAGTGGATCGGTGACGCGGCGGCAACGCGTGCTCGGCGCCCTGTCCGATGCGTGGGGCGCCCGGGCCGTCCGGTTCGGACTCC
The DNA here is from genome assembly GCA_963747505.1 of uncultured Actinomycetota bacterium. GTDB lineage: Bacteria > Actinomycetota > Actinomycetes > Propionibacteriales > Propionibacteriaceae > Arachnia. The sequence continues at coordinate 106,415 of CAVVFD010000001.1, forward strand.
TGGGGTCTGTCTGCATCCTGATCGGCACCCTGAGCCCGGCCTACCTCCCCCAGGCGTCGCCGGTGTGGACCGTCCTCAACCAACTCCGCTGGGACGGCGCCGTGTTCAAGGTGCTGGGCACCATCTTCACCATGGTGGGCCTGGGGCTGCTGCTGGAGACCTGGCTACGACTGCGGCCTTCCCGTCGTCGCGAAATGGGGCGTCCGCAACTGCGGCACTGGGCCATTCTCGCGATCATCTCCTCGCCCCTGTTGATCGCTCCACCGGTGTTCAGCCACGACGCCTATTCCTACGCCGCCCAGGGCTGGATGCTGCACAACAACATCAGTCCCTACGAGGTGGGTCCCAGCGTCCTGCCGGGGTACTTCGCGGACCAGGTGGCGTGGGTGTGGCGGGACACGACGGCACCGTACGGTCCGCTCGCCCTGAAGATGAGCCATGGGATCGTGGTGCTCGCCGGATACGCGCCGTTCGTCTCCGCCATGCTGATGCGTGTCCCCGCGTTGCTCGGTGTGATCCTGATCGGTTGGTGCACACCCCGCATCGCCCGCCGGGTGGGCGTCGACGCAGCCGCAGCGAGTTGGTTCGTCATGTGCAACCCCATCCTCATCATTGACTTCGTGGGCGGCATGCACAACGACGCCCTGATGACTGGGCTGATGCTGCTGGGGATCTGGGTGACCATGAGCCTGCGGCAGTGGTGGCTGGGGGCGCTCATAGTTGGCGTGGCCGCCGCCATCAAGCAGCCCGCCCTCCTGGCCGCCGTCGCCCTGCCGTTCGTCGTGGTGCCGATGACCGGTTGGCGCAATGTGGGGGACACGTCGCGCGCGGGCGCCAGGGTCGCCGCGTCCATGGGGCTCGCCGTGGGTGTCTTCTCCGTGATCTCGCTTGCGACAGGACTGGGTTTCGGATGGGTGAATGCCGTGGGGGTCCCCGGCATGGTGGACACGGTCTCGCCGTTCACGGTGGTGGGCCACGTCATCCAGTGGGTCGTCGACGCCTTCGGCCTGGATCCGTCCGGACGGATGGCCGTCAATGCCTCGCGGACGGTGGGCATCGCGGTGTTCGCCGTCGGTGCGGTGTGGCTCGCCGTGAGGTACCTCGGCGAGCGCCCTCTGCACTTCCTGTCCTGGACCTATCTGCTGTTCGCCTTCTGTGCACCGGCGCTGCATTCCTGGTACGTGCTGTGGGGGGGAGCGCTGTTCCCCCTGACCAAGCCGTCGACGAGGTGGCTGCGGGCAGCGGTCATCGTGACCGCCGTGCTGCTCAGCTACTCGGCGATGAACTTCGCCCTGCGCAACGGCTTCTGGTTGTTCGCCGTGCTGCTCATGTTCGCGGCATTTGAGTCGATACGCGGACACGAGCTGCGGCAGCGCTGGGAGCCGGCGGGCGGCCGGCGACCCTGGTCCACAACGCTTCAATGAGGATCAGGCCAGCCGGGAGAGGTCATACGAGGCCAGAACTGGGCTGTGATCGCTGATGCGCGACTCATAGTCCGCCTCGCGGGCCACCCAGCCGGACGTGGCTGCTCGGGCAAGGGTGGGGGAGGCGAGATGGTAGTCGATGCGCCAGCCGACGTCGTTGGCAAAGGACTGGCCCCGCCAGGACCACCAGGAGTACGGGCCGGGGGTGTCCGGGTGCAGGGAACGCACCACGTCCACCAGCCGGCGTGGACCCACCACCGAGGAGAACCATTCGCGCTCCTCGGGGAGAAATCCCTCGGACCGCTTGTTGGTCCGCCAGTTCTTGAGGTCTAGTTCCTCATGGGCCACATTGAAGTCGCCCATGACGACGAATTCCCGCCCGGCAGCTGCGGCTTCGCGACGCGAGGTCGTCAGGAGTCGTGCAAGTCCCTTCAAAAAGCGCATCTTGCGTCCGTACTTCTCCTGATCCTTGTCCGTCTCGAAAGGAGGCGCTGCCCCTTTCGGTAGGTAGAGAGACGCGATGCGCACGGGTGCGTCGGACAGATCCACCTCGATGTAGCGGCCCTCATGGGAGAAGCGGGCGAGGTCGCGGTTCGGTAGATGGGTGCTGGGGGACTCGAAGAACATGCCATCATCCCCGGCGAGAAGTGCCGTGCCGGACAATGTGCGGACCTGCGCAGGCGCGGCCCTGGTGAGGACAGCCACGCCGTTGCGCCCGGGCAGAGTGCCTGTCTCCAGCGACGTGTGGTAGCCGGTGAAGGCCTCCGCCGGAAGGTCGGCGAAACCGCAGCGCACCTCCTGCAGGGCTATGACGTCGACGTCCGCGGAGTCCCAGAATGATCGGAACCCGCGCCGCATCGCAGCACGGATTCCGTTGACGTTGTGGGAGCCGAGTACCAGCGAGTCCTTCATCATGGGGCCCGATCGTAGCCAGCGCTGGCCCGGCGTCGCGTCCTGCGGACCTCAGCGATAGTTGGTGAACTGCACGGCGAAGTCGTAGTCGGCGCCCTTGATCAGTTCCTGCACCTCCTGCAGGTGGTCCCGGCTCTTGCTCGAGACGCGGAGTTCGTCGCCCTGGATCTGGGTCTTCACACCCTTGGGGCCCTCGTCGCGGATGAGCTTGGAGACCTTCTTGGCGTTCTCCTGTGAGATGCCCTCAGTGGTTCTCGCTGTGATCCTCCACATCTTCCCGGACACCCGGGCTTCTCCCGCGTCCAGCGCCTTGAGGCTGATGCCCCGTCGCACGAGCTTGGTCTGGAACACATCGAGGATGGCCTTCACCCGGTCCTCGGAGATGGCTTCCATCTCGATGGCTTCTCCGGACCACCGGATGGAGGAGTCGGTGTTCTTGAAGTCGAAACGCTGGCTCACCTCCTTTGCCGCCTGGTTCAGGGCGTTGTCCACCTCCTGGCGGTCGACCTTGCTGACGACGTCGAACGAGTTCTCGGATGCCATGGAGTTCTCCTGCTGCTGGGCTGTGATAGGTGGATGGACAGTGTGTCTCGTCACCATTGTGCCGTGAAGTGCGGCCTTTCGGACCGTGATGGGGACCACCCCGCAGCGTCGGATCCCGCAACGGCCGGGTGGCACCCCACTCGTGATGGGTCACTTTGTCCCGCAGGGCACGCCTGCGGTAGTGTTTCCCATCGCTGGCCGAGTGCCAGCATGGCAGATTGCCCGAGCGGCCAAAGGGAGCGGTCTGTAAAACCGTCGGCATCGCCTTCGTTGGTTCGAATCCAACATCTGCCACCAGGTCCCGAATCGGATGGATTCGGGACCTGTCTGTTGCCCGGCACCGGAAAACGACTGGTGTGCCTTGACGCACTGGGTGTATCACTGGTCCACGGCGTTTGCGGTGGTGCGCACACGGCGGCTGGCCCGGCGGCGACGATTTGGTTCCGCGAGATGATCCTGTGTATCTTTGGTCGTCGGCTGGCCCTCATAGCTCAGTCGGTAGAGCGTCTCCATGGTAAGGAGAAGGTCTGCGGTTCGATTCCGCATGAGGGCTCTGTTTCTCCCCGGACTCCGGGGAGGGACGCCTTTGACGGGGTAGCTCAGTCGGTAGAGCAAGCGGCTCATAATCGCTGTGTCGCGGGTTCAAATCCCGCTCTCGTCACCGAAGTTTCATCAAACCGTCGCCACCAAGCGCCAAACCCGAGGAATGAGATCATGGCCAAGAAGGGACAGGACGTACGTCCGAAGATCACACTCGCGTGCACCGAGTGCAAGGAGCGCAACTACATCACGAAGAAGAACCGGCGCAATGATCCTGACCGGCTCGAACTCCAGAAGTTCTGCCCGAGGTGCCGCACGCACCAGGCGCATCGCGAGACGCGCTGATCGCACGCTTATTACATGCAACGGCCGCGCCCATCATGGGCGTGGCCGTTGTCGTGTGTCGTCGGTCAGCGGATCATCGAGTCCCTCAAGTAGCCTTGCGGGCATGCCCATCACCACAGAGCACGCTGGCCGCTCCTATCCGGCAGCATCGGCGTACCGCGTCAGTTCCGCCAAGATTGTGGAGTTTGCCACGGCGTTGGGTGACACGAACCCTGCATATTTCGGTGTGGATGCCATTGCTCCGCCCACGTTTGCCGCAGTGATCGCCGCGCAGGCATGGAACGCCCTGTTCACCGACCCGGAGCTCGGGTTGGCGCTGCACCGCACGATGCACACTGACCAGACCTTTGAATTCGTCCGCCCCCTGCGAGATGGGGACGACGTGGTGGCAACACTGTCCATCGAGCGTGTTCGCAACCGCGGAAACCTTGACATGGTGACGGTGCTGGTGGATCTGGCGGTGGACGAATCCATTGCCTGTAGCGCCCGCTCCACGCTGATGCACACCCGGGAGGCCTCATGATGAGTGACGCAGCAGTCGAAGGGCTCGAGTTGCCCCAACTGCGCGTCCCCATCACGCGCGCCGGCGTTGTGAGGTACTCCGGTGCCTCCACCGATTTCAACGAGATTCACTTCTCCGAGCGCCATGCCCGGGCGATCGGACTTCCCGGCGTGGTCGCACATGGGATGTGGACGATGGGGGCGGGGCTCCGCGTCATCACGGACTGGATTGGGGATCCGGGCAGGGTGATTGAGTACTTCGTCAGATTCACCCGTCCGGTGGTGGTGCCGGATACGGACGAGGGAGTCGAGGTGGTCTACACCGCAGTCGTGAAGAACGTTGAGGACGGTGTCGCGACCCTGTCGATCACCGCCACCTGTGGGAATGAGGCTGTCTTGGGCGCCGCACGTGCACGGGTGCGCCTTGACTGAGCCCGAAGCCTGCGGCGTGTCGTTCGTCTCCCGCCGCGAGGACGACGCGGAGCACTCCGAGTCCGCGAGGCTCGCGGACCACACGACCTTCCACGTTGGCGGGGCGGCGAAGAGGTTCGTCCACGCCACCACACAGACCCAACTCATCGACGAGGTGCGGTATGCCGACGAAACCGACACACCACTGCTGTTGCTGGGCGGGGGATCCAACATTCTGGCACCCGATGAGGGCTTCGACGGCACGGTGATTCGCGTGGCCACGCGCGGCATCACCGCCGAGGTGTCGACCTGCGGGGGCGCCGCCGTGCGCGTGCAGGCCGGGGAGAACTGGGACGGGTTCGTCGGGTTCGCCGTCTCGCGGGGCTGGGTGGGCGTCGAGACCCTGTCCGGCATTCCCGGCTCCGTCGGTGCCACCCCCATCCAGAACGTGGGGGCCTACGGCATGGACGTGGCCGCCACCATCAGTTCCGTGCGCACACTTGACCGCACCACGGGCGCCGTCAAGACCTTTCCCGCCGTGGACTGCGAGTTCGGGTACCGGACGTCGATCTTCAAGCGCCAGCCCGGCCGCTGGTGCATCCTCGACGTCTCCTTCCAGTTCCCGCTCGGCGAGCTCGGTGCCGCCATTGCCTATCCGGAACTCGCGCATGCGCTGGGCATCGACGTCGGACAGAGAGCTGACACTGGAGAAGTCCGGGACGCCGTCCTGCGGATCCGGCGGTCGAAGGGCATGGTTCTTGATGAGGAGGACCACGACACCTGGAGTGGGGGGTCCTTCTTCACCAACCCCCTTCTGACTGAGGAGCAGGCGGCGTCCCTGCCCCCGGAGGCCCCCCGATTCCCCGCTGGGGATCGCACGAAGACGAGTGCCGCCTGGCTCATCCAACACGCGGGATTCATGCGAGGTCACGGCAACGACAGGGCCAGCCTGTCCACAAAACACGTACTCGCCCTCACCAACAGAGGGCAGGCTGCGTCCGCCGACCTGGTGCGCCTTGCCCGGGAGGTACGCGACGGAGTGTTTGCCTGCTACGGCATTGCGCTTGAGCCGGAGGTGAACATCCTGGGCGTCACTCTGTGAGGCGCTGGCCGAGCCGAGCCGGTTCGACGCAGCGGCGGGTGGTGGCGTAGCATGATGGAACTGTGTCGTTGGGGGTCTCGCTCGGATTCACATCCGGGGGCCGCGTGACGCCGTGAAGGGTAGTAGCTCAATTGGCAGAGCAGCGGTCTCCAAAACCGCAGGTTGGGGGTTCGAGTCCCTCCTGCCCTGCGAAGCAGTATGGCTGTTTCCAGGCGCCTGCCGTCCCTCGGGGCGGTGAGGCATTTTGTTTGTTGACTGAAGGGGAAACCGCGTGAGCGACAAGACTCCCGAACCGACGGGGGCCTCTGACCGCGAGGAAGACGCGCTCGAGGGCAAGGACACGTCCAGCGACCCCCGCGACGCCGACGGCCCCCCTCTTCACAGCGAGCCCACGGGCTCAGCACGTCGTCGCTCCACGCCCGCGCCTGTTCGTCGCGACGTCGTCGCCGAGGACCCCAGCGCCGACGATGATGCGATTGCCGGTCTGGAAGAGGATTTCACCCCGGCGGAACAGTCCGCGGCAGCCTCGGTTCGCCGCAGCGCCAATGCCCCCGTGAAGAAGACCGAGGCGACGCGCAGGCGTTCCGAGTCGGCCAGGGAAGAACACGATCCGTACACCGCCAAGAATCCCGCCACGTTCGTGCGTCAGTCCGCGGGCGAGATCAAGAAGGTCGTGTGGCCCACGTGGGCGCAGTTGACCGTCCTGTTCTTCGCTGTGCTCATTTTCGTGCTGTTCATGATCGCTTTCGTGGGCCTGCTCGACGCCGGGTTCGGCGCTCTACTGCTGAGACTGCTAGGAGCTTGATTGATGACTGAGAACACCAATCCGTCCGACGATTTCGAGATCGACCTGGGTGAGGGCGATGCCCCGGATACCAGCGACGACGTCGAGATCGACCTGGGGGCCCCGTCGCAGGACGAGGAGGCCGAAGCAGAGGTCGTGCTGGTCGATGAACCTGAGCCGGAAGCCGAGGAGGAGGACGGCCAGGACGCCACCGATGTCGCCATTGAGGCGCTGCGTCAGGAACTGGAGTCCAAGTTCGGCGAGTGGTACGTCATCCACACCTACTCCGGCATGGAGAACCGCGTCAAGCAGAACGTGGACGCGCGCGCCCAGTCCTTGGACATGGAGGACTACATCTTCGAGACGATCGTCCCCACGGAGGACGTCGTCGAACTGCGGAACAACACCCGCAAGACCGTCACCCGGTGCGTACTGCCCGGCTACGTCCTGGTCCGTATGGACTTGACGGACGAGTCGTGGGGTGTTGTGCGCCACACACCGTCTGTCACCGGTTTCGTCGGCCACGGTCAGACCCCGGTCCCGCTGAGCGTGGACGAGGTGCTGAACATGCTGACGCCCTCGGTCGTCGCACGCGTGGCGGCCGAGTCCAGCGACACCTCCGCAAAGCAGAGGAACAAGAAGGTGGAGGTGGTCGATTTCGAGATTGGCGATTCCATCATGGTTGCCGATGGTCCATTCGCGGGAATGCATGCGACGATCACCGAACTCAACCCCAAGAACGCGCGCCTGAAGGCCCTCGTGGACTTCATGGGTCGTGAGACGCCGCTGGACCTGGAATTCAAGCAGGTCGAGAAAGTCGTCTAAGCTCAACTGGCTGTCATCGGCTGTGCCCTTCTTGCCGCTGGGATCGACGCGCCGGTGTCACCACCACCATCACCCTCAACACTAAGGACCCCTCATGCCTCCCAAGAAGAAGGTTGCGGCCCTCGTCAAGGTCGCACTGAACGCTGGCTCCGCCACGCCCGCACCGCCAGTCGGTACCGCACTCGGTCCGCACGGCGTCAACATCATGGAATTCGTCAAGGCCTACAACGCCGCAACCGAATCCCAACGTGGCAACGTCATCCCCGTCGAGATCACGATCTACGAGGACCGCACGTTCACCTTCATCACGAAGACGCCGCCGGCAGCTGAACTCATCAAAAAGGCCGCCGGCCTCAGCAAGGGTTCCGAGAACCCGCTGACCAACAAGGTCGGCAAGCTCACCAAGGACCAGGTCCGTGAGATTGCCACCCAGAAGCTCCCCGATCTCAACGCCAACGACGTTGAGGCGGCCATGCACATCGTTGAAGGAACCGCCCGCTCCATGGGCGTCGAGATCAACTGAGACCCCTCTCATTTCCGTACCCGCCTGGAAGGGGATGCACCCCATTCGAACCAGGAACTGGTGGACCAGCTCGCGAGGCTGGCTGACACGTAAGGAACCAGAATCATGAAGCACAGCAAGGCATACAGGGCGTCCGCCGACAAGCGCAACGCCGATCAGCAGCACAGCCCCGAAGAAGCCATCCGCCTCATCAAGGAGATGGCCACCGCGAAGTTCGACGAGTCGATTGACGTCGCAGTGCGGCTCGGAGTCGACCCCCGCAAGGCGGACCAGATGGTCCGTGGCACCGTCAACCTTCCCCACGGCACCGGAAAGACGGCACGGGTCCTTGTCTTCGCCACCGGTGACCGCGCGGAGCAGGCACTGGCCGCCGGCGCCGACGAAGTGGGCAGTGACGAGCTGATCGAGAAGGTGGCTGGTGGCTACCTCGATTTCGACGCCGTCGTCGCGACCCCTGATCTCATGGGCAAGGTGGGTCGCTTGGGTCGAGTGCTCGGCCCGCGCGGTCTCATGCCGAACCCCAAGACCGGGACGGTGACCATGGACGTCACCAAGGCCGTTTCGGACATCAAGGGCGGAAAGATCGAGTTCCGTATCGATCGCCACGGCAACCTGCAGTACCTCATCGGCAAGTCGAGCTTCACGGCGCAGCAGTTGGCCGAGAACTACTACTCGGTGCTGGACGAGATTCACCGTCTGAAGCCCTCCGCGTCGAAGGGTCGCTACATTCGCAAGATCGCCGTGTCCGCGACGATGAGCCCGAGCGTGCTCGTCGATGGCTCGGTGACCAAGCCTGCCGAGGCCTGATGCTCGGTTGAACACGACCGGGAACGGGGTGGGTGCCACGAAGCGCCCACCCCGTTACTGTGTCTGGCCGGCACGTTGGCGGATGATCGCGGCGCTCAGGAGGGTTGCCACCAGCACGACCCCCGCCAGCCACATGTCGGTGGCACCGATGCCTTCGATCATGGTTGACCTCACTCGCCCGTCTGCCTGACACGACGCCGCAGTCGTGACATGGTCCCACGGTCAAGATGACTCCGTCAGCGCAACGCGGGAAGGCCGTGTTGTGATCTGTTTGCCGCCTAGGGTGTCGCACAAGCCCCCAACCGGGGGCGACAATCTTGGAGAGGCATTGAGATGGCACGGACGAGGAGGGGGCTGGCGCTGTTGGCGGTGTGCTTGTTGACGGTGACCGCCTGCGGCGGGGACGACGGTGGTGGAGCGGGATCTGAGGGAACCGCGGAGCGCATTGACTTCTCGGCAACCCCGGAGGGAACCGTCAAGACGATGGGATACAACCCGAGCGACGAGGTGGGCAGCTCCCGATCGGACCTTGCCAAGGAAAGACTGGGCGGTGTCACCGTCGACATGGACACGGCGAACTTCGATCCTCAGAAGTTCGCGGCACTCTCCGCCTCCGGGGATCTGCCCGACGTGGTGCAGATGGACCGCAACACGATCGCCACATTCGCTCAAAAGGGTCTGGTCATGCCGCTGGATGAGTGCTTTGACGCCCAGGACATCGACCCGGAGGAGTACTGGTATCCCGCCGTCGTCGACGAGGCCAGCTGGGACGGTGACGTCTATGGCGCGCCGCAGTTCTTCCAGCCTGGGATCATCATCATCAACAAACGTGTGGCCGACGAGGCAGGGGTGGCGCCGGAGGAGGTCGACACCTCGCAGCCCGACCAGCTGGTGGACGTGGCGGAGCAGATGACGACCATGAGTGGCGCGCAGCCCACGACGCTCGGATTCGATCCCGACATGCCGGGATCCATCGCCACGTGGATTGAGGTGTTCGGCGGCAGCGTGATGGACGACGAGGGTGAGCCGACGCTCGATGACCCCAAGAACGTCGAGGCGCTCCAGTGGCTGGGCGAACTCATGGACGTCCAGGGCGGCTACGCCGAGGTGACTTCGTTCAAACAGACGTGGGATGTCTTCGGATCGGAGAACCAATATGTCGCCGACCAGGTGGGGGCGGCGCTATGGGCGCAGTGGTACATCAACGTCTTGTCCGACGCCAAGGATGACGTGGACCTGACGTCGCAGCCCGTCAGGGACCGGGACGGCAACGCGTTTGCCCTGGCTGGGGGAACGGCGCTGGCCATTCCGACGCAGGCGAAGAACCCGGTTGCGGCCTGTGAGTGGATCACCACGGTGACCGGCCTGGACGCCTGGAAGGCGGCCGGTGATGCGCGAGCGGAGACCGTTGAGCAGAATGACTCCGTCAACACCGGCCTCTTCACCGGTTCCCCTGTGGCGGACCAGGCCGTGCGTGACGCACATGTCGTGGAAACGGGTAATGAGAGCTTCGACCAGCTGATCGCCACCAGCTACGAGTCGTTGGAGGACGTGCGCACCGTCGGGACCTCGCCGGTCGGTCAGGCGATCAACACCGCCCTGCAGAACGCCACGGGGGCCGCCCTCAGCGGCGAGCAGTCAGCCGAGGACGCGCTGACGGATGCCCAGGCCACGGCCATGCGGGAATGGGAGAGCCTGGACAACTGACACGGACCTCCTCAGCCCTTGACACCACCGGAGGAGATGCCCTTGATGAAGTACTTCTGCCCGAACGCGAACATGATCAGCATCGGCAGCGTGACCACCAGGGCTGTCACCATGACGTACTGGTAGTCACCGTGCCCACCAGCGGTGGGGGAGTACTTGCTCATGGCGTAGTTGATGCCCAGCGGCACGGTGTAGGTGTCGGGGTCTCCGAAGTTGAGATAGATGAGCGCCCCCTGAAAGTTGTTCCAGGACGCCTGGAACTCGAACAGGAAGACGATGATCGCACTCGGCAGGGCCAGTGGGAAGGCGATACGGCGAAACAGGGCGAAGTAGCCGCAGCCGTCGATCCTCGCTGCCTCGAAGAGATCCCTGGGGATGCCCATGTAGAACTGGCGCATGAGGAAGATGTAGAACGCGGACCCGAACAGGGCGCTGCCCCACAGTGGCACGTTGGTGCCGAGGAAACCGATGTACTTCCAGATGAGATAGTTGGGGATCAGGGTGACGGCACCCGGCAGCATCATGGTGGCCAGCACCAGGCCGAACAAGATGTTGCGACCGGGGAACCTGAAGTAGGCGAAGCCGAACGCCACGGCAGAGGAGGCCACGGTCATCAGCAGGGCACCAGCCACTGCAATGAAGATGGAGTTGCCCAGCCAGCTGAGCAGCGGCAGCTCGGACCACACGTCGACGTAGTTGCCGGGGGTGAAGGTCTTGGGGATCAGTGCGTTGTCGAAGACCTCGCCGCGGGGTTTGAAGCTGGCGCTGAGCAGCCACAGCAGCGGATACATGAACAGGATCGCGAGCAGGATGAGCAGCCCCCACCGCAGGATCTCTGAGATCCAGGTGCGCACCCGCCAGCCCTCGATGGTTCTGCGGGGGCGGGAATCAAGCTCCTTCCCGGGCTGGGCCGGATCGACAGCATCGTCGATAGCGGGCAGCGTCGTCCCTTCACGGTCGGAGCGAAGCTTCGTGCTCATTTGTCCCCCGATTCGTAGTAGACGAACTTGTTGCCCACCGTGAGCTGCGCCACCGTGATGAGCATGATGATGACGAACAGCAGCCAGGCCATGGCGGCGGCCAAACCGAAGTTGAACTGCTGGAATGCCTGCTGGTAGAGGTACACCCCGTAGAACAACGCTGCGTCTGGTGCAGCGGAGTCCGCGCCGTCTCGGTAGAACAACAGGTACGCCTGGTCGAAGACCTGTAACGCGGTGATGGTGAGTGTGATGACCAGGAAGAACAAGGTGGGCGAGATCATCGGGATGGTGATCCTGAGGAACCGTGTCAAAGGGCCCGCCCCGTCCAGCGCGGCTGATTCGTAGAGTTCCTCGGGCACGCCCTGCAACGCGGCCAGGAGAATGACGGCGGAACCGGCCACCGCCCACGCGGACATGATGACGATCGAGGGCTTCACCCAGTCGGGGTCCAGCAGCCACTGCGGTCCCTGAATACCGATCGCAGCCAGGGCCTTGTTGATGGCACCCTGATTGCCGTTGAGCAGCAGGAGGAACACAGCGGCGGTCGCAACGGCTGGCGTCATCTTCGGGAGGTAGTAGATCACGCGGAACAGTCCGGCGCCCCGCTTGACTGAGTTCAACAGGGAAGCCATCAACATGGCCACCGCAAGCTCGATGGGGACGGCCATGAGGGCGTAGGTGAACGTGTTGCCGAGTGCCGTCAATACACGGGGGTTGTCGAACAGCTGCGCATAGTTCTTGCCGCCCACAGGACTCATGGCATTGGTCACCAGGTCGTAGTCCGTGAACGACAGGATCAGGCTGTAGCTCATGGAGATGACAGTGAAGACGAGGAAGCCGATGATCCACGGGCTGATGAACAACAGGCCGGCGATGGTTTCTCGGCGATTGCCGCGCTTCTTGCGCGACTTCGACGCTTTGACGGGCGGGGCCGTCGGTGTTCCACCCCCGCCGAGCGCTGTTGTGGCCGTCACTCCGACACCTCCCGAACTCATGGTCCAGGACGGGTGGTCAGCAACGCTTCCCTCCACCTCATGCCTGGAGAATCCACCTTGACGGCGTGGCATGGGAGGGCTTCTCCGATGCTGACTCGACTGTAAGCCCAGGGCGGGGGCAACCAGGCTGACTTGCGTCCGACGTCCTGGCGAATTGCTTCGGTGTCAGTGGAACTGCCAGACGGCTCGGTGGCCGAGGCCGTGGTCGTCGCTGAGCACCTCAATGCTGAAGTGCTCGAAGGTGGCCTTGCCCTCCCACATCATCAAGTGCGCGGAGGCTGGTGCTGGGGGAGGTGCGGTGGTGCTGGCCGGTGGCGTGGCGCTCGGGGTGGCCACCGCGAGCGCTCCGATGGCCACGCGCAGGGGACGGCGGGGCGTGCTGCTGGGGGGTGTCATCTCCTGCTGCTCCGGGGGGCGACGAATCCAGCCGACGGCCGGTGGTGGCGACCGCCACCCCACCGTTGAGCGTCGAGACGGCGCGGGGTGCCCGGGATTTGGTCCAGGTGACCGAGCCGCGTTAGAGTTGCAACCGCCGAAGACCGCCGGTGAGAGACATCTCAAAGCCCCAAGGGCGCCCGCGCAGGTGAACGCTAGAGCTTGGACCTCCACGCCCCGCGCCCACCGGCGACGGGGATTTTTGTTTCCCACCGGTGGCGAATCGGTGCCGGAGCCGCCCATTCAGGGTCCGGCAAAACATGAGGAGGAAAGGAGACCCAATGGCGAGGCCGGACAAAGCCGCCAAGGTCGCGGAGTTTGCTGAAGCATTCAGCAGCTCGGCCGCCACGGTGCTGACCGACTACCGCGGTCTTTCCGTCAAGGATCTGCAGAACCTGCGCAGATCCCTCGGTGAGAACGCCACCTACGCCGTTGCGAAGAACACTCTCGCCGCGATCGCCGCCAGGGAAGCCGGAATTGAGGGCGTCGAAGACACCCTCGTCGGTCCCACGGCCATCGCGTTCATCTCTGGGGACGTCGCCACCGTCGCCAAGGGCTTGCGTGACTTTGCAAAGGCCAACCCCGCACTGGTCATCAAGGGCGGCGTCATGGACGGAAGGTTCCTTGATGCCCAGGCAGTGCTCAAGCTCGCGGACCTCGAGTCGCGCGAGGTTCTGCTGTCCAAGATGGCAGGCGCCCTCCAGGCGAACCTGTCCAGGGCTGCTTACATGCTCGCTGCTCCGCTGTCCCAGGGTGCACGCGCACTCGGTGCACTGGAGACCGCCGCTCAGGCTGACCCCTCCCTCATCGGCGGCGCCGGTGCAGCAGGCGAGGCCACAACCGCTGACGTCGCCGAAGGTGACGCCGCTCCCGCCGCCGAGGCGGACACCGAAGCAGCAGCAGCTGCGGAATGATCCGTTGCAGCTCGCGCTGCCGACGATTTATCGAAAGGAACACCCATTATGGCGAAGCTCAGCCACGACGAACTTCTTGATGCATTCAAGGAAATGACCCTCATCGAACTCTCCGAGTTCGTGAAGCTGTTCGAGGACGCCTTCGGTGTCACCGCAGCGGCCCCCGTTGCCGCAGCCGCCGCCCCGGCAGCTGCCGGTGGCGACGACGCTGCAGCCGAGGAAGAAGGCAGCGACAAGCAGGACGTCATCCTCACCGCTGCCGGCGACAAGAAGATTGCCGTCATCAAGGAGGTGCGCGCGCTCACCTCGCTCGGCCTCAAGGAGGCCAAGGACCTCGTTGAGGGCGCCCCCAAGGCAGTCCTGGAGCAGGTCGACAAGGAGACCGCGGCCAAGGCCAAGGAGTCCCTGGAGGCTGCTGGCGGTTCCGTCGAACTCAAGTGACCCTGAGTCACTGAACTCCTCCACGAAGCGGTCCATCCCCATGAGGGGGTGGGCCGCTTCTGAGTGTCGGTGGGGGCTGGAGGTGGCGGTTGTGGTGTGTCCTGCCCAGTGGCACGGACCAACGGGACTGGATCGGCGTGTCGGGTGTCAGGGAAGCTGGCGCTGGCGAAGTCGAGGCTATGCTGGCAGCGGATCAACGAAGATCAACCAGGTGATCGACCATGTGAACAGTCCATGGTGTGCAGGGGACCCGCCACTGTTTGGCGGTTGCTTGGCCATGCCCTATAGTTGAACCTTGCCCTGCCATGCTGTGACTCCCGTGCATTTGACACGGGCGCCTTGCTCTGCAGTGAACCAGCTTATCGCGTTCTTGGAAGGACCGAATCTTGGCCGCCTCGCGCTCTGCGTCGAAGAACACCAATGTCGTCTCGCCCAGCGGGCGGATCTCGTTCGCGAAGATCCCGGAACCACTTGAGGTTCCCAACCTTCTGGACCTACAGATTGACTCCTACAACTGGCTGATCGGCAACGAGGATTGGCAACGCAACGTCCAGGAGCGTCTCGACGCCGGACGAACCGACGTCAACACCCGTTCGGGTCTGGAAGAGATCTTCGAGGAGATCTCTCCCATTGAGGACTTCAACGAGACGATGTCCCTGTCGTTCCGTGATCACCGCTTCGAGGATCCGAAGTACTCCATCGAGGAGTGCAAGGACCGCGACACCACCTATGCGGCTCCGCTCTTCGTGACCGCCGAGTTCGTCAACAACGACACCGGCGAGATCAAGAGCCAGACGGTCTTCATCGGCGATTTCCCATTGATGACCGACAAGGGCACATTCATCGTGAACGGGACGGAGCGCGTCGTCGTGTCGCAGCTTGTGCGTTCCCCCGGTGTCTACTTCGAGCAGACCCCGGACAAGACGTCCGACAAGGACATCTTCTCCACCAAGATCATCCCGTCGCGCGGCGCGTGGCTGGAGTTCGAGATCGACAAGCGCGACATGGTGTTCGTGCGCCTGGACCGCAAGCGCAAGCAGAACGTCACCGTCCTGCTGAAGGCGCTCGGCTGGAGCGAGGACAAGATTCTCGAGGAGTTCGGCCAGTACGAGTCCATGCGTCTGACCCTCGAGAAGGACTCGGTCAAGACCCAGGACGAGGCCCTGCTGGACATCTACCGCAAGCTGCGCCCCGGCGAGCCCCCGGCGCGCGACGCGGCCCAGGCGCTGTTGGAGAACTACTACTTCAACCCCAAGCGCTACGACCTGGCCAAGGTGGGTCGCTACAAGATCAACAAGAAGCTGGGGCTCGACCTCCCGTTCGATTCCCAGGTGCTGAGCGTCGAGGACATCGTCTCCGCCATCCGCTACATCGTGGCCCTGCACGAACACCTCGAAGAACTCGACGGTGTCCCGGTGGAAGCCGACGACATCGACCACTTCGGCAACCGCCGACTCCGCACGGTCGGGGAGCTGATCCAGAACCAGCTGCGCACCGGCCTCGGTCGGATGGAGCGTGTGGTCCGTGACCGCATGACCACCCAGGACATCGAAGCCATCACGCCGCAGACGCTGATCAACATCCGGCCGGTGACCGCCGCGCTGAAGGAGTTCTTCGGAACCTCCCAGCTGTCGCAGTTCATGGACCAGAACAACCCGCTCGCAGGGCTGACGCACAAGCGTCGTCTCTCGGCGCTGGGCCCGGGCGGTCTCTCCCGCGACCGTGCAGGCATGGAAGTTCGCGACGTCCACGCTTCCCACTACGGCCGCATGTGTCCCATCGAGACTCCAGAAGGCCCGAACATCGGCCTCATCGGCTCGTTGGCCTCATTTGCCCGTGTGAACGCGTTCGGCTTCATCGAGACGCCGTACCGCAAGGTTGTCAACGGCCAGGTCACGGACGACATCCAGTACCTGACGGCCGACGAGGAGGACCGATACTCGATCGCCCAGGCCAACGCGGCCATGGACGACCAGGGGCAGCTCACCGAGGACCGTGTGCTCGTGCGCATCAAGCACGGCGACGTGGACACCATTCCCGCGCTGGACGTCGAGTACATGGACGTCTCCCCGCGCCAAATGGTGTCGGTGGCCACCGCGCTGATCCCGTTCCTTGAGCACGACGACGCATCGCGCGCCCTCATGGGGGCGAACATGCAGCGTCAGGCCGTTCCGCTGGTCCGCAACGAATCCCCGTTCGTGGGCACCGGCATGGAATACCGTGCCGCCGTCGACGTGGGCGACGTCACCGTGGCCAAGAAGCCCGGTGTGGCACAGTCCGTCTCCGCAGATCTCATCGAGATCGCATGCGACGACGGCACCTACGCGACGTATCGGCTCGAGAAGTTCGTCCGGTCCAACGCTGGTACGTGCATCAACCAGCGTCCGCTGGTTGCCACGGGTGATCGCATCGAGGTGGGCACCCCGCTCGCCGACGGTCCCTGCACGGAGAACGGTGAGCTCGCGCTCGGCAAGAACCTCCTCGTGGCGTTCATGCCGTGGGAGGGTCTCAACTACGAGGACGCGATCATCCTCAGCCAGCGCATCGTGCAGGACGACACGCTGACCTCGATCCACATCCAGGAGCACGAGGTCGACGCGCGCGACACGAAGCTCGGCGCCGAGGAGATCACGCGGGACATCCCCAACATCTCCGACGAGATGCTGGCGGACCTCGACGAGCGCGGCATCGTGCGCATCGGGGCCGAGGTCTCGGCGGGCGACATCCTGGTGGGCAAGGTCACGCCGAAGGGCGAGACCGAGCTGACCCCCGAGGAACGACTGTTGCGCGCCATCTTCGGCGAGAAGGCCCGCGAAGTGCGTGACACGTCCCTCAAGGTTCCCCACGGTGAGAGTGGCACCGTCATCGGCGTGCGGGTCTTCGACTCCTCCGAGGACGACGAGCTCCCCCCCGGCGTGAACCAGCTCGTCCGCGTGCACGTCGCCCAGAAGCGAAAGATCTCCGACGGTGACAAGCTCGCCGGCCGTCACGGCAACAAGGGCGTCATCTCCAAGATCCTGCCCGTCGAGGACATGCCGTTCATGGAAGACGGCACGCCTGTCGACATCGTGCTCAATCCACTGGGTGTGCCGTCGCGAATGAACGTCGGTCAGGTCCTGGAGAACCACCTCGGGTGGGTTGCCAAGACAGGCTGGGACGTCTCCGGTGTCGAGGAGGCATGGGCGGAGCGTCTGCGCCAGGTCGGCCTGGGCCGCGTTGAGGGTGATTCCAAGGTCGCGACCCCCGTCTTCGACGGTGCGGGTGAGGACGAGATCACTGGTCTCCTGGAGAACACCCTGAAGACTCGTGACGACGTACGTCTGATCGACGCCAGTGGGAAGGCGAGCCTCTTCGACGGCCGCTCCGGCGAGCCCTACCCAGAGAAGGTCGGCGTCGGCTACATGTACATGCTGAAGCTCCACCACCTCGTCGATGACAAGATCCACGCCCGTTCCACCGGACCGTACTCGATGATCACGCAGCAGCCGCTGGGTGGTAAGGCACAGTTCGGCGGCCAGCGCTTCGGCGAGATGGAGGTATGGGCACTCGAGGCCTATGGCGCTGCCTGGGCACTGCAGGAGCTCCTCACCATCAAGTCCGACGACGTGCCGGGCCGCGTGAAGGTGTACGAGGCGATCGTCAAGGGCGAGAACATCCCGGAGCCGGGTATCCCTGAGTCATTCAAGGTGCTCGTCAAGGAGATGAAGTCCCTCTGCCTGAACGTGGAGGTGCTGTCCGACGACGGTCGTGTGATCGACCTGCGTGATTCCGAGGAGGACCTGCGGTCCGCGGAGGACTTCGGTATCGATCTGGGGCGTCGCCCCGGTGGTGACCACTTCATGGATGTCGGTGAAGTCTAACCACACGGGGGCCCGCCCCCGTGCCCCCCGGCGGTGGTCCAGCCCGACCTGCAGCCGGGGACACCGTCTCCTCAACAACGACACCAGAATAATGAGTCACCGCGACACCGCATATGGCGCGGGAGAGAGAGAATCAACGTGCTGGACGTGAACTTCTACGACGAACTGCGAATTGGCCTGGCGAGCGCCGACCAGATTCGCGAATGGTCCCATGGCGAGGTCAAGAAGCCGGAGACCATCAACTACCGCACCCTCAAGCCCGAGCGCGACGGCCTCTTCTGCGAGAAGATCTTCGGCCCCACCCGGGACTGGGAGTGCTACTGCGGCAAGTACAAGCGGGTCCGCTTCAAGGGCATCATCTGCGAGCGCTGTGGCGTCGAGGTGACCCGGAGCAACGTGCGTCGTGAGCGCATGGGTCACGTGGAGCTCGCCGCTCCCGTGACGCACATCTGGTACTTCAAGGGTGTCCCCAGCCGTCTGGGCTACCTGCTGGACATCGCCCCGAAGGACCTGGAGAAGGTCATCTACTTCGCGGCGCACATGATCACGGCCGTCGACGAGGAGGCGCGCCACCGCGACCTCTCGTCACTGCAGGCCAAGGTGGAGGTGGAGACCAAGCAGGTTGCCCAGCGTCGCGACGCCGATATCGAGGCTCGCACCAAGAAGCTCGAGGAGGACTTGGCGCAGCTCGAGGCCGAGGGTGCCAAGGCTGACATGAAGCGTCGTGTGCGCGACGGTGCCGAGAAGGAGATGACGCAGCTCCGCACGCGAACGCAGCGTCAGCTCGATCGCATCCAGGAGGTGTGGGACCGGTTCAAGACGCTCAAGGTCCAGGACCTGGAGGGTGACGAGATCCTCTACCGTGAGATGACCAAGAGGTTCGGCAAGTACTTCGAGGGCTACATGGGCGCCGAGGCGATCCAGCGCCGCCTGCGTACCTTCGACCTCGCCGCCGAGCAGGCCTCGCTCCGTGAGACCATCGCCACTGGCAAGGGCCAGCGCAAGACCCGCGCCCTCAAGCGACTCAAGGTGGTCGCCGCCTTCCTCAGCGGCGGCAACGACCCCGCCGGCATGGTGCTCGACGCTGTCCCGGTGATCCCCCCGGACCTTCGCCCCATGGTGCAGCTCGACGGTGGTCGTTTCGCCACCTCCGACCTGAACGACCTGTACCGCCGCGTCATCAACCGGAACAACCGGCTGAAGCGCCTGCTGGATCTCGGGGCTCCCGAGATCATCGTGAACAACGAGAAGCGGATGCTGCAGGAGGCCGTGGACTCGCTGTTCGACAACGGCCGTCGCGGACGCCCCGTCACGGGCCCCGGCAACCGCCCCCTGAAGTCCATCTCGGACATGCTCAAGGGCAAGCAGGGCCGGTTCCGCCAGAACCTTCTCGGCAAGCGCGTCGACTACTCCGGCCGTTCCGTCATCGTGGTGGGTCCGCAGCTCAAGCTCCACCAGTGTGGCCTGCCGAAGGCCATGGCACTGGAGCTGTTCAAGCCGTTTGTCATGAAGCGCCTCGACGACCTCAATCACGCGCAGAACATCAAGGCCGCCAAGCGCATGGTGGAACGCCAGCGCCCCGTGGTCTGGGACGTCCTGGAAGAGGTCATCACCGAGCACCCGGTGCTGCTGAACCGTGCACCCACCCTGCACCGCCTCGGCATCCAGGCTTTCGAGCCGCAGCTCATCGAGGGCAAGGCCATCCAGATCCACCCGCTCGTGTGCACCGCGTTCAACGCGGACTTCGACGGTGACCAGATGGCTGTGCACCTGCCGCTGAGTGCGGAGGCGCAGGCCGAGGCCCGCATCCTGATGCTGTCGACGAACAACATCCTGAAGCCTGCCGACGGGCGCCCCGTGACCATGCCCACACAGGACATGATCATCGGCACCTACTTCCTCACCTCCCGGCGCGACGGCGCCGGCGCCGGACGCACCTTCGCCTCCCTGTCCGAGGCCGTCATGGCCTTCGACCGCGGGGACCTTGCCATCGGTGCCGACATCCGCATCCGCCTCACGGGCATCGTCCCGGAAGGGCTCGACCCCCGTCATGACGGCTCGTACCTCGTGGAGACCACCCTGGGTCGTGCACTCTTCAACGAGGCGCTGCCCGACGACTTCGGCTTCATCAACGAGGTCGTCGGCAAGAAGGTGCTCGGCCGCATCGTCAACGAACTGGCCGAGAGCTACCCGAAGATCGTCGTGGCGAGGACCCTGGACAATCTGAAGGACCTCGGATTCCGTTGGGCCACCCAGTCCGGCGTCACGGTGTCCATCTCGGACGTGCAGACCCCCCCGGAGAAGGCAGCCATCCTATCCGGCTACGAGGCCCGCGCCACGAAGGTGGACAAGCTCTACGAGCGCGGTTCCGTGACCGAGGATGAGCGTCGACAGGAGCTCATCGACATCTGGAACGACGCCACGGCCGAGTTGACCCAGGCGATGAAGGACAACTTCACCACCGACAACCCCATCTTCATGATGGTGGATTCGGGCGCCCGAGGAAACATGACGCAGATGCGTCAGATCGCAGCAATGCGAGGACTCGTGGCCAACCCGAAGGGCGACATCATCGCCCGTCCGATCAAGTCGAACTTCCGTGAGGGACTGTCCGTCCTCGAGTACTTCATCTCCACGCACGGTGGTCGGAAGGGACAGGCAGACACGGCGCTCCGCACGGCTGACTCCGGTTACCTGACCCGTCGTCTGGTGGACGTGTCGCAGGACGTCATCATCCGCGAGGAGGATTGTGGCACCGAGCGCGGCCTCACCAAGACGATCGCGACGTGGTACCGGATGGGCCAGGACACCACGGGCAAGATGGTCCAGCAGGTCGTCGATCCGCTGACCGAGGGTGCCTCGGCCGAGATGATCGTGGACGTGGAGACGGCCGTGTACGCACGGACGCTCGCGGTGGACGCCGTCGACTCCGACGGCACGGTCCTCGTCGAGGCCGGCACTGATCTGGGTGACGCGCACATCGACAAACTGATCGCCGCCGGTGTCACGACGGTCAAGGTCCGCTCGGTCCTGACCTGTGAGGCCACCACCGGTACGTGCGCCCTCTGCTACGGCCGCTCCCTGGCTACTGGTCTTCTGGTGGACGTGGGCGAGGCGGTCGGCATCGTCGCGGCACAGTCGATCGGTGAGCCGGGAACCCAGCTCACGATGCGTACCTTCCACACTGGCGGTGTGGCGGGCGACGACATCACCCAGGGCCTGCCTCGCGTGGTGGAGCTGTTCGAGGCACGCCAGCCGAAGGGCAAGGCTCCCATTGCCGAGGCCGACGGTGTTGTGCGCATCGAGGACGGTGACAGGAGTCGCAAGATCGTCATCGTCCGCGATGACGGCGGCGACGATCTGGAATACCCCGTCGGCCGTCGCACCAGGTTGGAGTTCGAGGACGCCAATGGTGTCCGCTACTCCGTCCGCGATGGCGCCCGGGTCACGCTCGGCCAGCAGCTGACAGCCGGCCAGGTGGATCCCCAGGACGTCCTGCGGATCCGGGGCCTGCGCCGGGTGCAGGAACACCTCGTGGACGAGGTCCAGCGTGTGTACCGCACGCAGGGCGCGCCCATCCACGACAAGCACATCGAGATCATCGTGCGCCAGATGCTCCGTCGCGTGACGGTCATCGACTCCGGTGACACCACGATGATGCCCGGTGAGCTCGTGGACCGCCAGGGATACGAGGCAGCAAACCGCCAGGCGCTCACCGAGGGTGGAAACCCCGGTGAGGGTCGCCCGGTGCTCATGGGCATCACCAAGGCCTCCCTGGCCACCGATTCGTGGCTCTCGGCCGCCTCCTTCCAGGAGACCACCAAGGTGCTCACCGACGCTGCGATCCAGGGCAAGAGCGATTCGCTCATCGGACTGAAGGAGAACGTCATCCTCGGCAAGCTCATCCCGGCGGGAACCGGTTTGGAGCGGTACCGCAACATTCGGGTGGAGCCCACCGAGGACGCACGCGCCACGGCCTACACGATGAGCTACGACCCGTATGACTACTCCTTCGGCGGGGACGCCGGGGGACCGGGTGTACCGCTGGATGACATCGACTTCGGGGAGATGCGCTGACACGTCAGCGGACTCACGCCGAACCGGTGTGACTGAGGATGGGGCCGGGTGCAGGTGCACCCGGCCCCGCTTCGTGTCCACACGTCTCAACGCCAGTGGACTCACGCGAAGAGGGCGGCCTCCCCACACGGGGAAGCCGCCCTCTTCGCGGATTGAAGCTGTGCCCTACCGGGACACGGCACGCCTCTTGTTCACGAGGTCGAAGGCGACGGCCAAAAGCAGCACGAGACCCTTGACCACCTGTTGCGTCGGGAAGTCAACGCCGAGCAGTTGCATGCCATTGGTCATGACAGCCATGATCAGGCCGCCGATCATGGCGCCAACCACTGTGCCGACACCGCCGGTGACAGCAGCCCCACCAATGAAGCAGGCGGCGATGGCGTCGAGTTCGAACATCTCGCCAGCACCCGGTTGGGCGCCATTCGAGCGTGACGAGTAGACGACACCGGCGACACCGGCCAACAGCCCCATGTGCACGTAGACCGAGAAGATGGTCCGTTTGACGTCCACCCCGGACAGGCGTGCAGCGTGGATATTGCCCCCGATGGCGTAGACGTGACGACCATAGACCGAGTTCTTGGACAGCAGCGAGTACACGAGGATCAGCACCGCCAGGATGATCAGCACGATGGGCAGTCCACGGCTGTCGGAGAGTCGCCAGGCGAAGAACATGACCACCAGTCCCACCGCCACGAACTTGGCGATCATGAGTGCAGCGGGCTCCACGGACTGCTCGTAGCTGACGCGGTTTGCTCGGGCACGCAGTGCGCTGACGATGTAGCCGACGACCACGAGGGCCCCGACGGCCAGAGTGAAGAAGTCCAAGCCTCCAGCGCTTCCGAAGAGACCCTCAATGAAGCCTGAAGCGATCTGCTGGTACTCGGGGCTCATGGGGGACAGGGAAATGGAGCCCAGCACGAGCGCCGTGGCGCCTCGGAACAGCAACATGCCCGACAGCGTCACGATGAAGCCCGGGATCCCCACGTAGGCCACCCAGAAGCCGTGCCAAGCGCCAATGAGGAGTCCCACGGCGATGCCCGCGAGTGCTGCGATCCACCACGGCATGTCCATCTTGATGAGCAGGGTTGCTGCGATGGCACCGACGAAGGCCACGATCGAGCCCACGGACAGGTCGATGTGGCCCACGACAATGACGAACAGCATCCCGATGGCAAGGATCAGGATGTAGGAGTACTGGAGGAAGATGTTGCTGACGTTGGCGGGGCTGAGCAGCGTTCCTCCCGTCCAGACCTGGAACAGCAGCACGATGGCGACGAGAGCCACGAAGATGCCGCTCTGTCGCATGTTGACGAGATTCTTGATGTTGGCCATCAGGCCGCCTCCCTTTCCTGGGTCATGAGTCGCATCAGGTTCTCCTGTGTGGCCTCACGGGCCGGTACCTGTCCGGTGATTCGGCCGAAGGCCAGTGTGTAGATCCGGTCACAGATGCCGAGTAGTTCGGGCAACTCCGAAGAGATGACGACGACGCCCTTGCCTGCATCAGCAAGGGCGTTGATGATGGTGTAGATCTCGTACTTGGCACCGACGTCGATCCCGCGGGTCGGTTCATCGAGAATGAGGACCTCCGGTTCGGTCATCATCCACTTGGACAGAACGACCTTTTGTTGGTTGCCACCCGAGAGCTGGCCGACTGCGTTCAGGATCGACGGTGTCTTGATCCGCATGTCGGCGCGGTACTTCTCCGCCGCCACGATCTCCTCATTGGCGTTGACCCAGCCACGACGCGTGATGCCCTTCAGCGATGCCGCCGAGATGTTGCGTCGAATGTCGTCGATGAGGTTGAGGCCATAGCGCTTGCGGTCCTCCGTGGCATAGGCAAGACCGGACTTGATGGCCTCGTCGACGGATCGGAAGCTGACCTCCTCGCCGTGGAGGAAGACCTTGCCACTGACCTTGTGACCCCACGCCTGCCCGAAGATACTCATCGCCAGCTCCGTTCGTCCGGCGCCCATGAGCCCCGCGATGCCGACGATCTCCCCGGCGCGGACGTCGAAGCTCGCGCTGTCGATGGCACGACGGTCCGGGATGGTGGGGTGCATCACCGACCAGTCCTCGACCCGGAAGAGCTCCTCGCCGATGGTGGACTCGTGCTCCGGGAACAGGTTGTCCAGTTCGCGGCCGACCATGCCCTTGATGATGCGGTCCTGCGTCATCTCGGGACCGTTCGGGATCGTCTCGATGGTCATGCCGTCCCGGATGATCGTGGTGGCATCGGCGATGGCAATGATCTCGTTCAACTTGTGGGAGATCATGATTGACGTGATGCCCTCCTCCTTGAGTTGACGCAGGAGGGACAGCAGGTGCGCCGAGTCCGTGTCGTTGAGGGCGGCCGTGGGTTCGTCGAGAATCAGGAGCTTGACCTTTTTCGACAGCGCCTTGGCGATCTCCACGAGTTGCTGCTTGCCGACGCCGATGTCGCCAATCTTCGTCATGGGGTTCTCACTCAGCCCGACTCGTTCCAGCAGCAGTTCTGCCTGCTTGTCTGTCTCGTGCCAGTTGATGAACCCGCGATGGACCTGCTCGTTGCCGAGGAAGATGTTCTCGGCGATCGACAGGGTCTGCACGAGGGCAAGCTCCTGGTGGATGATGACGATGCCCTTGTCCTCGCTCTGGTTGATCGAGTTGAAAGCCACCTCCTTGCCCTCGAAGAAGATCTGTCCCTCGTACTCGCCTTTCGGGTGGACGCCCGAGAGCACCTTCATGAGCGTGGACTTGCCAGCGCCGTTCTCGCCGCAGATGGCATGAATCTCGCCACTCTCAACCGAGAAGTTGACGTCGGCCAGTGCCTTCACGCCGGGAAATTCCTTGGTGATGTTGCGCATCTCCAGAATGTGATTGTTCAAGGTCGACCTGTCTCTCGGTATGAGAAGGGGGCCGGCAGCGTGGCTGGCCGAGCCCCCTCCTGGTCAGATGGTTCAGGCTACGCCCGAATCCACCTGTTCCTGCGTCCAGTACTCGGTGTCGACGAGGGCCTCCACCACATTGTCCTTGGTGACGGTGACGACATCGAGCAGGTACGACGGGACCACCTTCACACCGTTGTCGTAGGTCTCGGTGTCGTTGGCCTCGGGCTCGCCGCCCTCAAGCAGCGTGGTGGCGACCCGCACCGCCTCTGATGCCAGGTCGCGGGTGTCCTTGAAGATGGTGGAGTACTGAATGCCATCAACGATGAGCTTCACGGACGCGATCTCGGCATCCTGGCCGGTGACGATCGGGAAGTCCTCCCCGCCATACCCGGCGTTCTGCAGAGAGGTGATGATGCCGCGCGAGATGCCGTCGTACGGGGAGAGGACGCCGTCGACCTTGTCGCTGCCGTAGTGGGCGGTGATGAGGTCGTCCATGCGGCGCTGGGCGGTTTCCTGCTGCCAGCGCAGAATGGCGGCCTGCTCAATGTCGGTCTGGCCGGACTTGATGACGATCTCGCCCGAGTCGATCTTGTCCTGCAACACGGACATGGCGCCGTTGAAGAAGAAGAAGGCGTTGTTGTCGTCCAGCGAACCGGCGAACAGTTCCACGTTGTAGGGGCCCTCGCCCCGCTTCTCCAGGCCTTCGATGAGGGACTCGCCCTGGGCGACGCCCACCTTGAAGTTGTCGAAGGTCACGTAGAAGTCAACGTTTTCGGAGTCGCGAATCAGGCGGTCGTAGGCGATCACCTTGATGTCGTTGGCTGCCGCGTTCTGCAGCTGCGGAGCCAGGGCAGTGCCGTCGATAGCAGCGATGATCAGCACGTTGGCGCCCTGCGTGATCATGTTGTCAACCTGCTGGGACTGGGTGGGGATGTCGTCGTTGGCGAACTGGAGGTCCACCTCGAAGCCCGCCTCCTCCAGCTGGCTCTTCACGGCTTCGCCATCGGCGATCCAACGCTCAGAGGTCTGGGTGGGCATGGCCACACCGACCTTCATGCCGGCAGCTGCTCCGCCCCCGGTGGTCGCTCCGGCCTCACCCGGCTCGGCGGCGTCGTCGCCACAGGCGGCGAGAGTTACAGCCGCGACAGCTGCGGCGCTGAGGCCAATGAAGCCCCGTCGATTGATGGTCATTCGTTCTCCTCCTGAAAAACACTCTTCCGGAGGGCAAATGACCCTGCCGGGCCTGTCGCACCAATGTGTGGCAGGACTTCTTTGTCGCTGAACCTGCTCCATCATGGAGAAGTCCGTGGGGTGACACACCGGCGTGATACCGAATCCACACCGCCGCACACAATGCTCCATTTCCCCGAGAGTGGTGTCAACCGGGAAAGCGCACATGAGCAGTCTCGATTCGATAACACTTTTCATCAGGGGCTGCGAGCGCGCGTCGAGCACTCCCGCGAGTATGATGGCATGCGCGCACCGCGAGCTGACATCGGGGTCCTGTTTGGCGTGCGGACAGGCGTTCACACCCGTGTCCGATGATCGCCGATCCCGACTCCGCGCAGCGTGAAGCCCCTGTGGCTTTGGGTTCCCCGCGATTTGGTGGCTGCGTCTCCGCAGAGTAGCCTTGAGTATCGTGCCCGCACTCGTGGGCGCTGTGTGCGTGCCCTGTCATGATCCCCGAGCCTTATTCGTTGCGAAGAGCCCGGGCCGTGTCCAAGCGTTCGCACGGCAGCCAGCAGCGACCTGACGCAAGGAAACGGTGACCCGCGCGTCGGACGCTTGATGGTTGCGGCCAAGGATTAGCCAATCCAGACAACGAAAGTGATGCCAACAAGGTGCCAACGATTCAGCAGCTGGTCCGCAAGGGTCGGTCCGACAAGTCATCCACGAGCAATACGCCCGCGCTCAAGGGTTCACCCCAGCGCCGTGGCGTGTGCACGCGTGTGTACACCACAACGCCCAAGAAGCCGAACTCTGCCCTGCGCAAGGTCGCGCGTGTGCGCCTGAGTTCGGGCATCGAAGTCACCGCCTACATTCCGGGCGTCGGCCACAACCTGCAGGAGCACTCGATGGTGCTGGTGCGCGGAGGCCGGGTCAAGGATCTTCCCGGTGTCCGATACAAGATCGTCCGCGGTTCCCTTGACACCCAGGGTGTCAAGGGCCGCAAGCAGGCTCGTAGCCGCTACGGCGCCAAGAAGGAGAAGTAATGCCTCGCAAGGGTCCGGCGCCGAAGCGCCCCATCAACATTGATCCCGTCTACGGCTCGCCGCTGGTTTCACAGCTGGTGAGCAAAATCCTCGTGGACGGCAAGAAGACCGTGGCGCAGGGCATTGTGTACGACGCCCTCGAGGGAACGCGCGTCAAGACGAACTCTGATCCGGTTGCAACTCTCAAGCGCGCACTGGACAACGTCAAGCCGTCAGTCGAGGTCAAGTCGCGTCGAGTCGGCGGCGCAACCTACCAGGTGCCCATCGAGGTCAAACCGGGGCGGCAGACCACGCTCGCGCTGCGTTGGCTTGTGAGCTTCTCCCGCGCACGCCGCGAGAAGACCATGACCGAACGTCTCCAGAACGAGATCCTCGACGCATCCAACGGACTCGGCGCGGCCGTCAAGCGTCGCGAGGACACCCACAAGATGGCTGAGGCCAACCGCGCCTTCGCGCACTACCGCTGGTGATTTCGGCCGCCCCGGGACCCTGCGAGGTCCCGGGGCGCCTCACCGCTTCAGCCCCCAGTTTTCTTTGGTATCAACGAATAAGGAATAGCAGTGGCCAACATTGACCTGTCCAAGGTCCGCAATATCGGCATCATGGCCCACATTGATGCCGGTAAGACCACCACCACCGAGCGCATCCTCTTCTACACCGGCAAGAACTACAAGATCGGTGAAGTGCACGAGGGCGCCGCGACGATGGACTGGATGGAGCAGGAGCAGGAGCGCGGGATCACCATCACTTCGGCCGCGACGACGTGTTTCTGGCACGACCACCTCATCAACATCATCGACACCCCTGGCCACGTGGACTTCACCGTCGAGGTGGAGCGCTCGCTCCGCGTGCTCGACGGTGCCGTCGCGGTGTTCGACGGGGTCGCCGGTGTTGAGCCACAGTCCCAGACCGTGTGGCGGCAGGCTGCCAAGTACCGCGTCCCACGCATCTGCTACGTCAACAAGCTTGACCGCACCGGCGCCTCCTTCGATTTCTGTGTGAAGACGATCCGGGAGCGCCTCAACGCCACGCCGGTCCTGCTGCAGCTCCCCATCGGCGCCGAGGCCAATTTCATCGGCGTCGTGGACCTGGTCTACATGCGTGCGCTGACCTGGCGCGGTGAGACCAAGATGGGTGAGGACTATGAACTCGAGGAGATCCCGGCCGACCTCAGGGAGAGGGCCGAGGCGGCTCACGCCGACCTCGTGGAGACGGTTGCGGAGTTCGACGACGACCTGATGGAGATGTACCTCGAGGGCGAAGAGCCAACTCCGGAGCAGTTGAAGGCCGGCATCCGCAAGGGTGTCCTCGGCAATCACTTCACTGCCATCACGTGTGGCACGTCGTTCAAGAACAAGGGCGTCCAGCCCCTGCTCGATGCGGTCATCGACTACCTGCCATCGCCGATGGACGTCCCAGCCATCGACGGCTTCAAGCCGGGCGACGAGTCCGCCGTCATGGAGCGCCACCCCGACAACGACGAGCCGCTGTCGATCCTGGCGTTCAAGGTGGCCGCTGATCCGCATCTGGGGAAGCTGACGTTCATCCGCGTCTACTCCGGCGTCCTGACCGCGGGTTCGCAGGTGCTGAACACCACGACCGGCAAGCGCGAACGCATCGGCAAGATCTATCAGATGCACGCCAACAAGCGCGAGGAGATCGACTCCATCGGCGCCGGCATGATCTGTGCAGTGATGGGTTTGAAGAACACCACCACCGGTGACACGCTGGCCGATCCCAGCAACCCCATCGTGCTGGAGTCCATGACCTTCCCCGCACCCGTCATCGAACAGGCCATCGAGCCGAAGACGAAGTCGGACCAGGAGAAGCTGGGCATGGCCATCCAGCGCCTCGCCGAGGAGGACCCCACCTTCCGCGTCCACACGGACGAGGAAACCGGGCAGACCATCATCGCCGGTATGGGCGAACTGCACCTCGAGGTGCTGATCGACCGCATGCGTCGGGAGTTCAAGGTTGAGGCCAACATCGGCAAGCCGCAGGTGGCCTACCGCGAGACGCTTCGCAAGAGTGTCGAGAAGGTGGAGTACACCCACAAGAAGCAGTCCGGTGGTTCAGGCCAGTACGCCCGCGTCATCATGAACCTCGAGCCGCAGGAGGCGGGGGCGGGGTACGAGTTCGTCAACGCCGTCACCGGCGGTCGCATCCCCCGCGAGTACATCCCCGCGGTGGACGCAGGCATCAAGGAGGCCATGCAGTTCGGCGTCCTGGCCGGCTACCCGGTCGAGGACATCAAGGTCACCCTGACCGATGGTGCCTACCACGACGTCGACTCCTCGGAGATGGCGTTCAAGCTGGCAGGATCCATGGCGTTCAAGGAGATGGCCCGCAGGGCTGACCCCGCCATCCTGGAGCCGGTCATGGCAGTCGAGGTCACCACGCCGGAGGACTACTTGGGCACCGTTATCGGTGACCTGAACTCCCGTCGCGGCCAAATGCAGTCCATGGACGAGGCCCACGGCAACCGTGTGGTCAAGGCACTCGTGCCGCTTTCCGAGATGTTCGGCTACGTCGGTGACCTTCGTTCGAAGACATCCGGGCAGGCGAACTACTCCATGGAGTTCGACTCCTACGCCGAGACGCCCCGGTCGGTCTCCGAGGAGATCGTCGCGAAGGCTCGCGGCACCGAGTAACCCCGCACCGGGGGGCCTCCGTGACCCCCCGCCCTGACAACGGGGATGAGTAACCTTCGACCGGGCGCCAGACGATTGGCGCCCGGTCTTTTTTTGTTGTTCAATGTCTTGACCAGTCGAGGCAGGATGTCGTCCCAGTTTGACTATGACGGATTCAACCACAAGACTGGAGAGGTTCCTTGCGCCCGAATTGCAGGGAAGACCCCAAAATGTTTGCCTCGCAAGGTGCGGGGTGGAATCCCAGAAGGAGCCCACGTGGCAAAGGCCAAGTTTGAGCGGACCAAGCCGCACTGCAACATCGGCACGATCGGACACGTCGACCACGGCAAGACCACTCTCACCGCGGCGATCACGAAGGTGCTGCATGACAAGTACCCCCAGTTGAACGCAGTCTCTGCGTTCGACACGATCGACAAGGCGCCCGAAGAGCGCCAGCGCGGCATCACCATCTCCATCGCTCACGTCGAGTACCAGACGGAGAAGCGTCACTACGCGCACGTCGACTGCCCCGGGCACGCTGACTACGTCAAGAACATGATCACCGGCGCTGCTCAGATGGATGGCGCGATCCTCGTGGTCGCGGCCACCGATGGTCCGATGGCCCAGACGCACGAGCACATCCTGCTCGCCCGCCAGGTTGGCGTCCCGGCGATCGTCGTCGCCCTGAACAAGTGCGACATGATCTCCGACGAGGACGCTGACCTCATTGAGCTGGTCGAGATGGAACTCCGCGAGATCCTCTCCGCGCAGGACTTCGATGGCGACAACCTGCCCATCGTCCGCGTCTCCGCCTTCCAGGCCCTGCAGGGCGATGAGAAGTGGGGCAAGACCATCCTCGAGCTCATGGATGCGGTCGACGAATTCATCCCGCAGCCTGAGCGCGACACCGAGAAGCCCTTCCTGATGCCCGTCGAGGACGTCTTCACGATCACCGGTCGTGGAACCGTCATCACCGGCCGCATCGAGCGCGGCATCGTCAAGACTGGCGAGACCGTTGACATCGTCGGCATCCGCGAGGCCAAGCAGTCCAGCACCGTCACCGGCGTGGAGATGTTCCGCAAGATCCTCGACGAGGGTCGCGCTGGCGAGAACGTCGGCCTGCTGCTCCGCGGCACCAAGAAGGAAGACGTCGAGCGTGGCATGGTTGTCATCAAGCCCGGCTCGACCACACCGCACACGGACTTCGAGGCCAACGTGTACGTGCTGAACAAGGAAGAGGGTGGCCGTCACAAGCCGTTCTTCTCCAACTACAGCCCCCAGTTCTACTTCCGGACCACGGATGTAACTGGCGTCGTTCAGCTGCCCGAGGGCACCGACATGGTCATGCCCGGCGACAACACGGAAATGACCGTTCACCTGAATAAGCCCATCGCCATGGAGGAGAACCTCAAGTTCGCCATCCGTGAGGGCGGCCGCACCGTCGGCGCCGGCAACGTCGTCAAGATCCTCAAGTGATCTGACTCCCACGTCGACAAGTTGGCCCGCACCCTTCAAGGGGTGCGGGCCAACTTGCGTCTCGGGGACTCGTCGAAACCGCGGCCGGTTCGTTCCCCACGGGCCGAGACCCAGGGCGCGTCCAGGGGGAGCCGGGAGTATCGAGGGGGCTCGGGCGGACTCTCAGCCCTGGCGTTTCTGGATTGCGGCCCACTCATCGCGGAGGCCGACGGTGCGGTGGAACAGTAGTGGTTCATCGGGATCGACGGCGAAGTAGCCGAGTCGCTCGAACTGCACCACGTCACCCGGCGCGGCCTCGGCGAGGGCGGCTTCCACCTTGCAGGACGTCAACATCCGGCGGGAATTGACGTTGAGGTCATCCAGTGCCTCGCCGGTGCGCTCGCCGGGGGCCTCGGCAAGAAACAGCCGTTCGTACAGCGCCACCGTGGCATCGACGGCGTGGGTGTGGGACACCCAGTGCATCGTCGACTTCACTTTGCGGCCATCCGGTGCCGTCCCGCCGCGGCTCTCAGGATCGTAGGTGGCGTGAACCGCCACGACGTTGCCATCCGCGTCCCTGCCCACGCCGGTGGCGGTGATGAGGTAGGCGCCGCGCAGACGTACCTCCCGGCCGGGGGAGAGGCGGAAGAACTTGGGTGGGGGAACCTCGGCGAAGTCGTCCCGCTCAATCCAGAGTTCACCGCTGAAGGCGACGGCCCTGGTGCCGTCCTCGGGTCGTTCGGGGTTGTTGGCCACCTCGAAGTGCTCGACGACTGGCTGGCCAGCGGCGTCGGTTGGCCAGTTGTCGAGGATCAGCCTCAGCGGGTGGATCACTGCCATGCGTCGCTGCGCCCGGAGGTTGTGGATCTTCCGCACATAGGACTCGAGTGCCTCGATGGAATGACGACTGTTCGTGCGGGTCGTGCCGACCTCGCGACAGAAGGCGCGGATGGCTGCTGCAGGGTACCCGCGGCGACGCAGGCCGCTGAGCGTTGGCATGCGCGCATCGTCCCAACCGTCGACGACGCCGTCGGCGACAAGCCTGGCCAGTCGTCGTTTCGACGTGATGGTGTGGGTGAGCTCGAGCCGTGCGAACTCGATCTGCTTCGGAGGTGTCCGCTCCAGCTCCAGATGGGACAGAAACCACTCGTAGAGAGGGCGATGCGACTCGAACTCCAGCGTGCAGATGGAATGGGTGACCCCTTCGAAGGCGTCGCTCTGGCCGTGCGCCCAGTCGTAGGTCGGATAGATGGCCCACGTGTCGCCCGTGCGGTGGTGGGACAGGTTGCGGATGCGGTACATGATGGGATCCCGCATCTGCATGTTCTCGTGGTTCATGTCGATCCGAGCCCGTAGCACACGGGATCCGTCCGAGAAGTCGCCAGCACGCATGCGTCGGAAGAGATCGAGGCTCTCGCGTGGATCGCGGTCACGGAACGGACTTTCGAGACCGGGCCTGCCGTAGCCGCCACGACCGGCAGAAATCGTCTCGCCGTTCTGGTCATCGACGTAGGCGAGACCCCGGGTGATGAAGGTCTCCGCCCAGTCGTAGAGCTGTTGGAAATAGTCCGACGCATGGCGCACCTCCGTCGGCACGTAGCCCAGCCAGGTGATGTCGTCGACGATCGAGTCGACAAATGCCCCTTCCTCGGTTTCCGGGTTGGTGTCATCGAGCCGGAGGAAGCACGTGCCGTCGAAGTCGCGCGCCGTCCCGAAGTTCACGACGATCGCCTTCGCGTGACCAATGTGGAGGAACCCGTTGGGCTCGGGTGGGAAGCGCGTCTGTACCCGACCGCCGTAGATACCGCTGGAGATGTCGTGGGCAACGATGTCAGAGATGAAGTTGGAGGGGGCGCTCCCGGCGTCGGTCATGGCCCACAAGTTAGCACGCACCAGCCGGTCGTCAGCCGTCGACGTGGGGGCGCTCAGCCGTCCGTGACGAGGCCGTCGAGCCACACCAACAGGCCAATGGGAACGGCGAGCACCACCGCGATGACGATCACCACCATGGCAAGAATGCTGATCCAGTACCAGAACGTCCTGCGGCTGACGTGTTCCCTGTCTGCGATGGTGCGTTCAAGCAGCAGGAAGTTCTTGTGGTTGGAACGATGGGCGGCGTCGAAAAAGGCGCCGAGAATGGGAACCAGACCGAGCAGCCAGTCGAAGACGTAGTTGCCCACCATGCGGGCCAGGACCGGCGTCGGCGCTCGCAGACGGACGGCGTCCGCGAGGATCACGGATCCCATCAGGGACGCCACCGCCGTCCCGGCGAAGGGGATGAAGCTGAGGATCGGATCGACGCCGAAACGGATCCGGGTGCCCGGCACACCCACGAGGTCGTCGAGGAACCAAGCGAAAGTCCGCGACACTCGGGCGGGTGATCCCGGCGGCAGCGGGAGGCGGGTCGAGGCCAAGGGCTTGTCGTCCGGAGGGGGAGAGCTGGCGGCCGGACCCTCAAGTGCCTCCCGGGCAACCCGCTGGGCGCGCTCCAGGGAGGACGGATCGGGGGGCTGGGCTTCGCTCATGCTGCAAGGATGCCAGCCGAGGGGCTGCAGTCGCCCCGGGATCCACCGCTAGGGTGGTCAATCATGAACGACTCCACCTCCCCTGCCCGCACCCGGGTTGCCCCTTCACCCACGGGCGATCCCCACGTCGGAACGGCCTTCATGGCGCTGTTCGATCTGGCCTGGGCCCGGAAAACCGGCGGCGCCTTCGTCCTGCGCATCGAGGACACGGACCAGGCGAGGCTGGTGGAAGGCAGCGAGCAGCAGATCCATGACTCGCTGGAATGGTTGGGACTGTCGCCGGATGAGGGCCCCGTCGAGGGGGGTGGCTACGGTCCGTACCGGCAGTCGGAGAGGCTCGAGTCCTACGCGCCGTTCGTCGAGCGCCTCCTCGAAGACGGGCATGCATACCACTGCTGGTGTTCGGCTGCGCGCTTGAAGGAGCTGCGGGAGGAGCAGTCCCGCTCCAAGCAGGCCGTCACCGGCTACGACAGGTTGTGCGTCGGGAAGTCGCGTGAGGAGCGGGCAGCGTTGCCCGGTTTCGCGGAGTATCCGGTGGTGCGCATGTTGGTGCCCGACGACGCGCCCACCCAGTTCACAGACATCATCCGTGGCACGGTCAATGCCCCCCATCCGGATGACCAGGTGATTCTGAAGGCGGACGGCTTTCCCACGTACCACCTTGCCGTCGTCGTGGACGATCACCTGATGGGTATCACCACCGTGGTGCGCGGCGAGGAGTGGATCAGCTCCACGCCCAAGCACGTGCTGCTCCACGACTGGTTGGGTCTGGACCTTCCCCAGTTCGCCCACATGCCGCTGTTGCGCAACACGGACAAGTCCAAGATTTCCAAGCGCAAGAACCCGGCTGCGCGGCTCCTGTGGTTCAAGGAACAGGGGTACCTGCCGGAGGCCGTGCGCAACTTCCTGCAACTGCTGGGCTATCCGCCCAGCTCCGACGAGGCGGAAGTGGCAACGTTCGAGGAGTTCGTCGAGCACTTCTCGTGGGACAAGGTCAACACCACTGGCCCGGTCTTCGACGTGAAGAAGCTCGACTGGCTCAACGGACACTACATTCGCACTCTCGACGCGGAGGAGTTGTCCGAACGGATCGTCGAGTACGCCGTCGCCGCCGGACAGCTGTCCGGCCCGCCCGACAGGGATCAGCAGGATATGCTCCGTGCCGCCGTTCCCCTCATCCGGGAGCGTCTGACGCTGCTGGCCGACGCCATTCCCCAGCTGCAGTTCCTCTTGGTGGCCGACGAGGACCTTGAGGTGGATGAGGCGTCGCGAGCCGGCCTGCGGGAGGACGCTGCCGACGTGCTGGACGCGACGATTGCCGTCGTCGAGGAGGTTGAGCCCTTCGAACACGACGCCATCCAGGCAGGGTTGCGCGCCTCCCTGGTGGAGGGGCTGGCCATCAAGCCGAAGTTTGCCTTCGCGCCGGCGCGTGTCGCCGTCACGGGTAGCCGCGTCTCGCCGCCGCTCTTCGAATCGATGGAGATTCTCGGCCGCACATCCTGCCTGACCCGGCTGAGGGCGCTGCGTTCCAGCCTCTGACGGACCTGCCGCCAGCCGAACACTGACCGTCTCCGGCTGTCTTGGTGTGTCCGGCCGGTTCCGTGGGCCGCGACCGTCCGGCGGGCCCAGCGTGGACTACGCCAAGGACTCGCGGCCGTGAGCCGTGTGCCAGCCAGCCTCGTCCGGGCCCCTGGGGACGATCTGCAGCGGGTTCAGATCCGTGTGGACGATGTAGTAGTGCTGCTTGATCTGTTCGAAGTCGACGGTGTTGCCGAAGCCCGGCGTCTGGAACAGGTCCCGGGCGTAGGCCCACAGCACGGGCATCTCGGTCAACTTGTTCCGGTTGCACTTGAAGTGGCCGTGGTAGACGGCGTCGAAGCGGACCAACGTGGTGAACAGCCTTACGTCGGCCTCCGTGATTGCACTGCCCATCAGGTAGCGACGATCAGCCAGGCGCTCCTCCAACCAGTCAAGTGCCGCGAACAACTGGGCGTAGGCATCGTCGTACGCCTCTTGGGACCCGGCGAACCCGCAGCGATAGACGCCATTGTTCACGTCGGTGAAGATGCGCTCCATCACCTCGTCCATCTCCTCCCGGAGAGCCACGGGGTACAGATCCGGGGCGTCTGGCGCATGGAACTGCTTCCACTGCGTCGAGAAGTCGAGTGTGATCTGCGGGAAATTGTTGGTGATGACCTCGCCGGAGCCCACATCGACGATGGCCGGCACGGTGATCCCGCGGGGATAGCCGGGGAAGCGCTTCTCGTAGGCGTCCTTCAACCGCGGGACACCGAGCACCGGATCGACGCCGCCGGGATCGAGGTCGAAGGTCCACGAGTCGGCGTCGTGCGTCGGTCCGCACACGCCCATGGAGATGGCCTCACGCAGGCCGAGCAGTTCGCGCACGATGATGGAGCGGTGCGCCCATGGGCAGGCACGAGCCACCACCAGCCGGTAGCGGCCGGCCTCGACGGGGTGCTCACCCTCGGTCGACGGCTGGGCAACGATCCTGTCGGTGATGTAATTGCGGTCGCGGGTGAACTCCTTGCCCTTGCTGGAGTAGACACCTGACTCGTTGTGTTCCTGCGGTTGATTCTCCATGCCGATCAGCGTACGGACCGTGCCCAACGAGGGGAGCTCTCCCGCGTACGGGTGGCCGTGGAACCCGGACACGGGACGCCACCCAGAGAGAGAATGACCCGGTCCACAACTGCGCCCACCTTCATGGGCGGGGCCGCGGGCGGACCGATCGTGGTGGGGATGCGCTCCCGGAGGACGAGCCGCACGAGCAGACCCAGCACCGCGGCCGCAGGAAGTGCGACCCACGGATGGAGCGAGATGGGGGGCATGTACATGACGACGGCAACCAGGAAGGCAATGGCGAGGGCAGCGGGCGTGCGCAGGGGGAGACCCCCGCCGAGACTCTTCCAGGAGATGTGGGGGATGGCCACCAGATGCACAGCGCTGTCGCCGAGGAGGACCTGTGCCTGGGAAGCAATGGGTGTGTCGTCGTCGACTCCCGTCATCGTCAGGGCGTTGGGGCGGCGGACCGGTGCGTGGACAAGTGTTGCGCTACCACCCTCCACGCCAGCGCCGCACCGCAGGAGTATTCCGGATCGTGGATCGTCGGTGCTCGCCAGGACAGAAGTCCTGTAGAGGTCCCGCACGGCCGTGCATGGAGGGATTGGTTGCCAGACTGGATATGGCATGTTCATGGCCTTCATTGGCTGAGCCCGCGACACCCATTGACGGGGTGGGGGGACCGTCGGGCACTGCTGAATTGCCATGATAACCGAAACGCACGCGACGGGCCGCCGCGCCTTCACCTAAATGCGCAATCATTCGGGTGGGCGTTTCTCCTGATCCTCTCGGCGCCGCCCGGTGCGCGGTGGCGGATCACGAAATCCGCGCGGACTTGCGCAACGCCGTCAACGTGGTCGAGAGTCGTGGGACATGGTCACACAATCCAATGCTCGCAACAGGGAGAGCCACATGCACGACGAGATCACATCGTTTTCACCGGGCTCAGGTCGTCGCGTGAGCCCGCGTGCCCACGTGGCTTCGGACGCCACCGGCATCGACCTCTCCGGAACATGGCGTTTCTGTTTCTCGGCACGCCCGGACCTCGCACCGCACGATGCCGCAGCCACGGACTTCGACGACTCCGGATGGGACAGCATCCCTGTCCCCGGACACTGGGTCCTGCAGGGGCGTGACGACTGGGGCCGGCCCGCCTACACCAACGTCCAGTACCCCTTCCCTGTTGACCCCCCCTTCGTCCCCGACGAGAACCCCACCGGTGATCATCGACTGACCTTCGACGTGCCCGACGACTTCATGCCCGAGGGTGGGCGGGTGTTGTTGCGATTCGGAGGGGTGGAGTCCCTCTGTATCGCCTCGCTCAACGGGGTGGAGGTGGGCGTGGTCCGGGGCAGCCGACTTGCACAGGAACTCGACGTCACGACGGAGCTGAGGCCCGGCGCCAACGTGCTGCACCTGCGCGTCCACCAATGGAGCGCCCACAGCTACCTGGAGGACCAGGACCAGTGGTGGCTGCCGGGTGTCTTCCGCGAGGTGGAGTTGCTCGCCCGCCCAGCCGACGGCATCGACGACCTCTGGCTGCGCGCCGACTACGCCCCTGAGACCGGCGAGGGGGTGATTTTCCCCGAGGTGATCGCCGATGCCGGTGCCTGGCCCATCACCATCTCCGTCCCGGCGCTCGACCGGGTGGTGACCATGGACGCTCCCGAGGACGTGGCCGCCATCGAGGTTGGGGTCGTCGATCCGTGGAGCGCCGACTGCCCAACGCTCTACGACGTGGAGGTGGCCACTGCGGCCGAGACGCGTTCGCTGCGGGTGGGGTTCCGCCGCGTGGAGGTCGTGGGACACGAATGGTTGGTCAACGGCACGAAGCTGCGGCTGAGAGGTGTCAACCGGCACGAGTTCGATCCCGACCACGGCCGCGTCTTCAACCGTGAGAGTGCTCGCGCGGGACTTCTGCTGATGAAGCGGCACAACATCAACGCAATCCGCACCGCCCACTACCCGCCCCACCCGGAGCTTCTGGAGTTGACCGACGAGCTGGGGTTCTGGGTGATCGACGAGTGTGACCTGGAGACTCACGGCTTCGTGTTCGACGCATTGCAGGACAACCCCACCGATGACGTCCGCTGGCGTGACGCCTACCTGGACCGGGTGGAGCGATTTTTCGAGCGCGACAAGAACCACGCGTCGGTGATCTGCTGGTCGCTCGGCAACGAGTCGGGGACCGGTTCCAACTCCGAGGCAATGGCCGCCTGGCTGCACCGTCGTGATCCCGAGCGGCCCGTCCACTACGAACCAGACTTCGACGGCACCCACACGGACCTGGTGTCGCGCATGTACGCCACCGTTGAGGAGATGGCCGACATGTCGCGCGGAACCGGGGGGCATGAGTTCGCCACGCCGGGCCGCAACGCGGTGTTGGCCCAGCGCCCGATGATGCTGTGCGAGTATGCGCACGCCATGGGCAACGGAGCCGGGGCGCTGTCGGTGTATGAGGAGGCCTTCGACTCGTTGCCGCAATGGCACGGCGGATTCGTCTGGGAGTGGCGGGACCACGGCCTGGCACACGTGACGACGAACGGCCAGCATTTCGATGCCTATGGCGGCGATTTCGGAGAAGTCGTCCATGACGGCAGCTTCGTCTGTGATGGCATGGTGCTCTCGGATGGCACGCCCACCCCGATGCTGGCGGAGTTCGCCGCCGTCGCATCGCCCATCAAGCTGACAATGACGAGCGACTTCCTGAGGGTCGAGAACCGGCGCCACGACGGCGACACCTCTGATCTCCGCTTTTTCGTCGTGGATGAGCACGACGGGCACGTCGTCGCCGAGGTCGAGCTTGACGTCGCGCATGTGTCGCCAGCCGGCGGGATGGGTGATGTTGAACTGCCCGAGCCGTCGACCCCCGAGCAGGGGGAGGCCTGGCGCACAGTCCGGGCGGAGCTGGCCCACGACACGGGGTGGGCACCGCGAGGCCATGTGGTGGCATTCTCGCAGGTTCGCACCCACGCCGCCGCGCCGAAAGTGGTCACTTTTCCCAGCGCCCGACCCGCACTCGGCGACGGACTCCTCACCTTGGGCTCGGCCGTCTTCGACTCCCGCACGGGTGATCTCCGATCGATCGACTCCCTCGACATCTCGGGCCCCCGCCTGGATCTGTGGCGCGCCCCCACCGAGAACGACTCGCTCAGCGACTTCAACTCCTACGTGGACGTCGAACCCATCGCGAGCCGGGGGATCGGCGCGCCAGGACCGTCGTCGGCGGCCCGGTGGCGAGCCGCAGGGCTGGATCGTCTCCAACGCCGGGTACTGGCGGTGGACGTCCGCAACGACGCGCTGCGAGTGCTGCACCGGTACGCACCGGCAGCAGGCCGCGAGTCCGTTCTCCTGGAGTTGGTGTGGCGGACGCACGGAGATGAGCTCGTCCTGGCAGCCGACGCCCAGCCGTCCGCCGGCTGGGTGGGAACCTGGCCCCGAATCGGCCTGCACTTCGTCCTCCCCGCCGACGTCGAGCGCGTCCAATGGTTCGGCACCGGCCCCCAGGAGAACTATCCGGATTCCCGACGTGCCGCGAGGGTCGGTCGCTTCAGCGCGACCCTGGAGGATCTCGTGGTCAACTACGCCGTACCGCAGGAGAGTGGGCACCGGGAGGGCCTCCGGGAACTGACCCTCGACGGGATCGGCCTGGGCGTCGGTGCCACGGAGGTCGCCGGGCGGCTGCCGGGGTTCCAACTGCGCAACCATGATGCGCACCAGGTCGCAGCGGCGGCTCACCCCCATGAACTGCCCGACTCCCGGAATGCACATCTGATCATCGACGCGGCGGTGCATGGCCTGGGATCTCGGTCCTGTGGTCCGGACGTCAGGCCGGAATACCAGCTGCGCCCCACGGCCGCCCAGTGGTCGTTGCGCCTGAACGCCTGACCCCTGGCCGGCAGTCGGCTCCGGCAGGGGATGATTGCCGGCCAGAGGTGGATTTGGCGACCTGCGGAGCGCATGCAAGAATAAGCAGGTTGCTCCGTCAAGGGGCTGGTCCGTCGTGGACGCCCGGAGTTCCGGGAGCCTCACGCGTGGATCGCCGCCAGGACGAGGTCGCGCAAGTTGTCCGGCGCAGCCACACGG
Organism: uncultured Actinomycetota bacterium; assembly: GCA_963747505.1. Taxonomy (GTDB): domain Bacteria; phylum Actinomycetota; class Actinomycetes; order Propionibacteriales; family Propionibacteriaceae; genus Arachnia. Next base: position 146,897 of record CAVVFD010000001.1, read on the forward strand.
AACTTCCGCCAGAGGGTCATCTCAGGGGAAAAACCGAGGCTGCGTCATGAGAATTGATGCGACACTCCCGACCTCGGGGGTCGGAGCTGACAGGTTGCCAGCCCTCATGCTGGCAAGACCGAAGATAGCCATAGGGACGACAAAGAGTGAGGACAAACTGTGGCGGGACAAAAGATCCGCATCAGGCTGCGGGCATATGACCACGAGGTCATCGACAGCTCGGCGCGCAAAATCGTCGACACCGTGACCCGTACGGGCGCGAGGGTGGCTGGGCCTGTGCCTCTGCCGACGGAGAAGAACGTGTTCTGCGTCATCCGTTCGCCCCACAAGTACAAGGACAGCCGCGAGCATTTCGAGATGCGCACGCACAAGCGGCTCATCGACATCCTCGACCCCACGCCGAAGACGGTTGATTCGCTGATGCGTCTCGACCTCCCGGCTGGTGTCGACATCGAGATCAAGCTTCCGTGAGGTAACTGACCATCATGAACGAACGAAACGTCAAGGGCATCCTGGGCACCAAGCTCGGCATGACCCAGTTGTGGGACGACAGCAACAAGGTGGTCCCCGTCACAGTCATCCAGGCCGGTCCCTGCGTCGTCACGCAGGTCCGTACCCCCTCGGTGGACGGCTACAACGCCGTGCAGCTCGGTTACGGGGCGATCAAGGCAAAGAAGGTGACCCAGCCTGCCGCCGGTCACTTCGCCAAGGCGGACGTCACACCGCGCAAGCACCTGTTGGAGATGCGCACCGCTGATGCGAGCGAGTACACCCTCGGTCAGGAACTGACCGCTGAGATCTTCGCTGGCGGCGACATCGTCGATGTCACCGGCACCAGCAAGGGCAAGGGCACCGCAGGCGTCATGAAGCGCCACGGCTTCCACGGCCTGAGCTCCTCGCACGGTGTGCACCGCAAGCACCGCTCACCGGGCTCCATCGGCGGTTGCGCCACCCCCGGCCGTGTCTTCAAGGGCATGCGCATGGCGGGTCGTATGGGCAATGACAAGGTGACGGTGCAGAACCTGACCATCCATGCCATCGACGCCGAACGTGGCCTCGTGCTGGTCCGCGGAGCGGTCCCCGGCAACAACGGGTCCCTCGTCGTCGTCCGCACCGCAGCCAAGAAGGGTGTTACCTCATGAGTGACGCACGTGTCGTCGACGTCGTCGACGCCCAGGGCAAGAAGGCGGGGCAGACCGAACTCCCGTCGGAGATGTTCGATGTCCAGACCAACGTCCCCCTGATCCACCAGGTCGTGACCGCGCAGCTCGCCGCTGCACGCCAGGGCACGCATGCCACCAAGACCCGTGCCATGGTGCGGGGTGGCGGCAAGAAGCCGTGGCGCCAGAAGGGCACCGGCCGTGCCCGTCACGGCTCCAGCCGTTCCCCGATCTGGGTGGGCGGCGGTATCTCCCACGGCCCCCAGCCCCGGGACTACTCGCAGCGCACGCCCAAGAAGATGATCGCCGCCGCCCTGCGTGGTGCACTCTCGGACAGGGCCCGCGACGGCCAGGTCCACATCATCTCCGAGATCGTTGCCGGTGAGACCCCTTCGACGAAGGCTGCTCTTGCCACCCTGTCGGCGATCGGGGACCTGACCAAGGTGCTCGTCGTGCTGGACCGCTACGAGGATGTCGCATGGCTGAGCCTGCGCAACGTTCCGCAGGTTCACGCGCTCGCCGTCGATCAGCTGAACACCTACGACGTGCTGGTCAACGATGCAGTCATCTTCACTTCCGCGGCCCTGGACACCTTCGTCGGTGGCCAGCGGGCGTTCGGTGGGGAAGCTGTTGCCACCGAGTCGGAGGCCGACGCAGTGGCCGCCGCCGAGACTGAGGAGGACGCCAAGTGAGTGACTTCAAGATCCGCGACCACCGCGACGTGATCCTGCGCCCCGTCGTCAGCGAGAAGAGCTACAACCTCCTCGATGAGGGCAAGTACACGTTCATCGTTGCTCCGCAGGCGAACAAGACCGAGATCAAGATCGCGATCGAGTCGATCTTCAAGGTGCGTGTCACTTCGGTCAACACCCTCAACCGTGAGGGCAAGACCCGTCGCACCCGCTTCGGCGTTGGCAAGAAGGCCAACACCAAGCGTGCCATCGTGACCGTCGCTGAAGGCGATCGCATCGACATCTTTGCCGGCCAGGGCGACTGACGGCGTCGAGAAGCAAAGGACTGAAACAACCTCATGGGTATTCGCAAGTACAAGCCGACCACGCCGGGCCGTCGTGGCTCCAGCGTGTCGGACTTCGTCGAACTGACACGTTCCACCCCCGAGAAGTCGCTGCTCGTTGCCAAGCCGAAGACCGGTGGCCGCAACAACTCCGGGCGCATCACCACGCGCCACATCGGAGGCGGGCACAAGCAGGCCTACCGCCTGATCGACTTCAAGCGCTACGACAAGGACGGCGTGCCGGCCAAGGTCGCTCACATCGAGTACGACCCCAACCGCACCGCCCGCATCGCTCTGCTCCACTATGCCGACGGTGAGAAGCGCTACATCATTGCGCCGAACAACCTGAGCCAGGGCACGACGATCCAGGCCGGGCCCGGCTCGGACATCAAGCCCGGCAACAACCTCGAGTTGCGGCAGATTCCGGTGGGTACCACGGTGCACGCCGTGGAGCTTCGCCCCGGTGGCGGTGCCAAGATGGGCCGCTCCGCCGGAGCCTCCATCCAGCTGGTTGCCCGTGAGGGCAAGTACGCCACGCTGCGGATGCCCTCGGGCGAAATGCGCCTCGTGGACATCCGCTGCCGCGCGACCGTCGGCTCGGTCGGCAACGCCGAGCAGTCCAACATCAACTGGGGCAAGGCTGGCCGCAACCGCTGGAAGGGCGTCCGCCCGACCGTGCGCGGTGTCGTCATGAACCCGATCGACCACCCGCATGGTGGTGGTGAGGGCAAGACGTCCGGTGGACGTCACCCCGTGTCCCCGTGGGGCAAGAAGGAGGGGCGCACTCGTGACAAGAACAAGCCGAGCCAGCGTCTCATCGTCCGACGCCGCAAGTCCGGCAAGAAGCGCTGATAGGGAGCCTGAGAAGATATGCCACGCAGCCTGAAGAAGGGCCCCTTCGTCGACGACCACCTGCAGAAAAAGGTGGACGTGCAGAACGAAAAGGGCACCAAGAACGTGATCAAGACCTGGTCGCGGCGTTCGATGATCGTTCCCGACATGCTCGGGCACACCCTCGCGGTGCACGACGGTCGCAAGCACATCCCGGTATTCGTCACTGAGGCGATGATCGGACACAAGCTCGGCGAGTTCGCTCCGACACGCACCTTCCGGGGTCACGTGAAGGACGACAAGAAGGCCCGCCGCCGCTGAGGCGAGCAGAAAAGGATGAGGATTAACCAATGAGCAACGAGAACGGCAACAGTCGTCGTCGAGAAGCCCTGCTCGGAGATCGTCCTGGCTCGTACGCCATCGCGCGGCACGTCCGGATGAGCTCCACCAAAGTTCGTCGCGTCGTCGACCTCGTCCGAGGCATGGACGTGAGCGAGGCTCTGGTGGCCCTGCGGTTCGCCCCGCAGGCGGCTTCCGAACCCGTCTACAAGGTGGTGGCCTCGGCCGCCGCCAACGCCGAGGACACCGAGGACCTGCGCAGCGATGACCTGTACATCTCTGCTGCGTTCGTCGACGAGGGTGTGACACTTCGTCGCATCCGTCCCCGTGCGAAGGGCTCCGCAAGCCGGATCCTGAAGCGTGGCGCCCACATCACCGTGGTCGTCGAACCCCGTGAGCAGAAGGGAGCCTGACAATGGGCCAAAAGATCAACCCGATTGGCTTCCGCCTCGGGATCACCACCGACCACACCACGCGCTGGTACGCCGAGAAGCAGTACTCGGAGTACGTGGCCGAGGACGTCAAGGTTCGCCAGTGGCTGACCAAGAACCTCGAGCGGGCCGGCATCAGCTCCATCGAGTTGGAGCGTCGTTCCGAGCGCATCACCATCTTCCTCCACGCCGCCCGTCCGGGCATCGTCATCGGCCGCAATGGCGCCGAGGCGGAGCGCGTCCGCAACGAGCTGGAGAAGATCACCGGCAAGCAGGTGCAGTTGAACATCCTCGAGGTCAAGAACCCCGAGATCGACGCCCAGCTCGTCGCCCAGGGTGTCGCCGAACAGCTCGGCGCCCGTGTTGCCTTCCGCCGTGCCATGCGCAAGGCCATGCAGACCGCCATGCGTTCCGGTGCACAGGGCATCCGCATCAAGTGCTCCGGCCGTCTCGGCGGCGCCGAGATGTCGCGGTCCGAGGGTTATCGCGAGGGCCGCGTGCCCCTGCACACCCTTCGTGCCGACATCGACTACGGCTTCTTCGAGGCCCGCACCACCTTCGGCCGCATCGGTGTGAAGGTGTGGATCTACAAGGGTGATGTGACCGGCACCCGTGCGGAGCGCGCAGCCCAGAAGGCAGCTCGCAATGCAGCCCCCGGTGGCCGTCAGCGTCCGGGCCGTCGTCCCGGCCGCGGCGAAGGTCGCGGGGATCGTCCTGAGCGTGGCGGACGCCGTCGCGCAGATGCAGCCCAGGCTCCGGCCGAGGCTGCTCCCGCAACTGAGAACGCAGGAGCCTAGATATCATGCTGATTCCTCGTCGCGTCAAGTTCCGTAAGCAACATCGCCCCCACCGCACGGGCATGGCCAAGGGCGGCACCAAGCTCGCCTTCGGTGAGTACGGCATCCAGGCGCTGGAGTCCTCCTACCTGACCAACCGTCAGATCGAGGCCGCCCGTATTGCCATGACCCGTCACATCAAGCGTGGTGGAAAGGTGTGGATCAACGTCTACCCGGACCGCCCGCTCACGAAGAAGCCTGCCGAAACCCGCATGGGTTCCGGCAAGGGCTCACCGGAGTGGTGGATCGCCAACATCAAGCCCGGACGCGTGTTGTTCGAGCTCTCCGGGGTCCCGGAGGACATCGCACGTGAGGCCATGCGCCTCGCCATCCACAAGCTGCCCTTCAAGGCACGCTTCATCAAGCGCGAAGCAGGTGAGAACTGATGAGCAAGGTCGTATCCGCACACGAGCTGCGTGGTCTCTCACGTGACCAGCTCAACGCCAGGGTGGTCGAGCTGAAGGAAGAGCTGTTCGGCCTCCGTTTCCAGGCGGCCACGGGTCAGCTGGAAACCCACGGTCGGCTGCGCGCCGTCCGCAAGGACATTGCCCGCATCTACACAGTGCTGCAGGAGCGCAACCTCGGCATTGTTGATGAGCCCGCGGTTGAGGAGAACTGAACATGAGCGAAGAAACCACTGACAAGACCGCCGAGCCCCAGGGCAATGAGCGCGGACGCCGCAAGGTGCTTTCGGGCATCGTCGTCTCGGACAAGATGGACAAGACCATCGTTGTCCTCGTCGAGGATCGGGTGAAGCACCCGCTCTACGGCAAGGTCATGACCAAGTCGACCAAACTGAAGGCCCACGACGAGGAGAACACCGCCGGCATCGGCGACCGTGTCCGCGTCATGGAGACCCGGCCTCTGTCCGCCACGAAGCGTTGGCGTCTGACCGACGTCATCGAGCGCGCCAAGTAAGTTTGCGCACTCGGTCAGAGACACCTGCGGCCCGCTGCCCCCCGGGGGAGCGGGCCGCAGGTGCGTTCTGTCCGTCCGGAGTTGCGCTGGCTCGTCCCTGGCGTCCACGATTTCACGTGGCAGAGCCGTGTGCTGTACGCTGGAAAAGTTGTCTTGGGTCTGTGCCCACCCGCTTCACGGCGTGTGGGGACCTTTCCCATCTCGACGCCAACCCCGTGCCCTCTGGCTCGGGGCCCCTCCTGGCAAAATCCAGGGGGACCATCACAGTTCCGAACAGGCCCGAGACACAGGGAACCGGCCGGACGAAGGAGAACTAATGATCCAGCAGGAGTCGCGACTGAAAGTCGCCGACAACACTGGTGCCAAGGAGATCTTGTGCATCCGTGTTCTCGGTGGCTCGAAGCGTCGCTACGCCTCACTCGGCGACACCATTGTCGCCACGGTCAAGGACGCAATCCCCGGCGGCAACGTCAAAAAGGGTGAAGTCGTCAGGGCCGTCATTGTGCGTAGCAGCAAGGAACGTCGCCGCAGCGATGGTTCGTACATCAAGTTTGACGAGAATGCCGCAGTGATCCTGAAGGCCGACGGGGAGCCTCGCGGCACCCGCATCTTCGGCCCGGTGGCCCGTGAGCTGCGCGAGAAGCGATTCATGCGCATCGTCTCGCTCGCACCGGAGGTGATCTGACATGGCAGGACTTCACGTGAAGAAGGGTGACCGCGTCAGGGTCATCGCAGGCAAGGACAAGGGTGCGGTCGGCGAAATCATCGCCGTCAACATCGAGGCGGAGCGCGTGACGGTCGAGGGCGTCAATGTCGTCAAGCGCCACCGTCGTGAATCCCAAGGTGCCGGTGGTCGTCGCATCGAGGGTGGGATCATCACCAGTGAAGCCCCCATCCACGTGTCCAACGTGCAGCTCGTCACCAGGGTTGATGGGGAGGATGTCCTCACCCGCGTCGGGTACGAGCGCGTCGAGGTCATGAAGAAGCGCCCCGACGGCACCGAGTACAAGGCGTTCCGCTCGCAGCGTGTCGCCCGCAAGACCGGGAAGGAGATCTGATGAGCACCGAGACTTCTGTGACCACCCAAGTGGAAACCAGGGAGATGCCGCGCCTCAAGCAGCGCTACCGTGCTGAGATCGCCAAGGCAATGCAGGACGAGTTCAACTATGGCAACGTGCACCAGATCCCGGGTCTCACCAAGATCGTCGTGAACATGGGTGTCGGCGAGGCAGCTCGTGACTCCAAGATCATGGACGGCGCCGTGCGCGACCTCACCGCCATCACCGGCCAGAAGCCTCTGGTCACGAAGGCCCGCAAGTCGATCGCCCAGTTCAAGTTGCGTGAGTTCCAGCCCATCGGCTGCCACGTCACGCTGCGTGGTGACCGCATGTGGGAGTTCGCTGACCGTCTTCTGACGCTGGCGCTGCCCCGAATCCGTGACTTCCGCGGGCTCAACGCCCGCCAGTTCGACGGGAACGGCAACTACACCTTTGGTCTCAACGAGCAGGTCATGTTCCTCGAGATCGACCAGGACAAGATCGATCGTGTGCGCGGCATGGACATCACGTTCGTCACCACGGCCACCAATGACGTGGAGGGGCGTGCACTCCTGAAGCACCTCGGCTTCCCGTTCAAGGCAGTCGATGATCCGAAGAAGGCTCGTGCCAAGCGCGGTCCGGCGTACTACGCCAAGAAGAAGAAGTGAGCTGAAGGCATATGGCAAAGACAGCACTCAAGGTCAAGCAGGCCCGCAAGGCCAAGTTCGGCGTTCGCGCCTACAGTCGCTGCACGCGCTGTGGTCGCCCCCGCTCCGTGTACCGCAAGTTCGGCGTCTGCCGGATCTGCCTGCGCGAACTGGCCCACGCCGGCGAACTGCCCGGCATCACCAAGTCGTCCTGGTGACCTGGAACTCCTCACATCACTTGAATACATGCGCGTCAGGTCCGAGTAAAGGAAACCGGCGCGAGAAAGAGGCTCAACAGCCATGACAATGACTGATCCAATTGCAGACATGCTGACGCGTCTGCGCAACGCCAACCAGGCGTTCCTGGATTCGACGTCCATGCCGTCATCGAAGATCAAGGTGGGAATCGCCGAGATCCTGAAGGCGCAGGGCTACATCCAGAGCTTTGAACTGACCGAGGAGGAGGGTCAGGTTGGCAAGGTGCTGAAGCTGACTCTCAAGTACGGGGAGTCGCGTGAGCGTTCCATCGCCGGACTCCGTCGCATCAGCAAGCCCGGTCTCCGCGTTTACGCCAAGGCGAACGCGCTACCCAAGGTGCTTGGCGGCCTCGGCGTCGCCATCATCTCCACCTCGCACGGCCTGCTCACTGACAAGCAGGCCAACGCCAAGGCCGTGGGCGGCGAAGTACTCGCCTACGTCTGGTGAGCCGGACCACAGAGAAGGAGAACAGATAAATGTCACGCATTGGCAGACTCCCGATCACGGTCCCGTCCGGGGTCGAGGTCACACTCAACGGCCAGCATGTGAACGTCAAGGGACCCAAGGGAGCCCTGGAACTCACCGTCGCTGAGCCACTCACCATCGCCAAGAACGATGCCGGGGAGGTGACCGTTACGCGTCCGAACGATGAGCGCGAGAACCGGTCGCTCCATGGGCTGACCCGCACGCTGGTGTCCAACATGGTCGTCGGTGTCACCGAGGGCTATGCGAAGAAGCTCGAGATCGTGGGCGTTGGGTACCGCGTCCTGGCCAAGGGCCCCAATCAGCTCGAGTTCGCTCTCGGCTTCTCGCACCCCGTGGTGGTCAGCGCACCCGAGGGTGTCACCTTCACGGTGGAGGGCCCGACCCGTCTGACGGTTTCCGGCATTGACAAACAGTTGGTTGGCGAGACCGCGGCCAACATTCGCAAGCTCCGCAAGCCGGAGCCGTACAAGGGCAAGGGCGTCCGCTACGCGGGCGAACAGGTCCGACGCAAGGCCGGAAAGGCTGGTAAGTAATGGCTATCTCGCTAGGGGCTCGCAAGGGTCTCGCACCCAAGAGCACGTCGCGGGCTCGCCGTCAGCTCCGCGCCCGCAAGAAGATCAACGGATCGGCTTCACGCCCCCGTATGGTCGTCACACGTTCCACCCGCCACCTGTTCGTCCAGGTCATCGACGACGTCCAGGGCCACACGTTGGTTTCTGCCTCCACCATGGAAGCCGATCTTCGTGCGGTGGAGGCCGACAAGTCGGGCAAGGCCCAGCGTGTTGGTTCACTGATCGCGGAGCGCGCCAAGGCCGCAGGGATCGAACAGGTCGTCTTCGACCGTGCCGGTAACAAGTACCACGGCCGCATCGCGGCGCTTGCTGACGCAGCGCGCGAAGCTGGTCTGGACTTCTGAGAAACGACGAAAGGACAAGGTAACACGATGAGTGAAACCCAGCAGCGCGGCGCAGGCCGCGCAGGCGGTGAGCGTCGTGGCCGTGACGATCGTCGTGGCCAGGCTCGCCAGGAGGAGAAGAACCAGTACCTCGAGCGTGTGGTTGCAATCAACCGCGTCGCCAAGGTCGTCCAGGGCGGTCGCCGCTTCAGCTTCACGGCGCTCGTCGTCGTGGGCGACGGCGAGGGCATGGTTGGCGTGGGGTACGGAAAGGCCAAGGAGGTGCCCGCGGCCATAGCCAAGGGCGTCGAGGAGGCGAAGAAGCACTTCTTCCGCGTCCCCATGGTCCAGAAGACCATCACGCACCACGTGCAGGGGGAGAAGGCCGGCGGCGTTGTGCTGCTGCGTCCCGCATCCCCCGGTACCGGCGTGATCGCCGGTGGCTCGGTTCGCGCCGTGCTCGAGTGTGCAGGCATCGGCGACATCCTGTCGAAGTCCCTCGGCTCGGCCAACGCGATCAACGTCGTGCACGCCACCGTGGACGCACTGAAGCAGCTCGAGGAACCCGAGGCAGTGGCGCGTCGCCGCGGTCTCCCCGTCGAGGACGTCGCCCCGGCGGCACTGCTTCGTGCACGCAAGGAGGAGGTGACTTCCTGATGGCGGAGTTGAAGATCACCCAGTTCAAGTCAGGTGTTGGCGGCAAGCAGTCGCAGCGCGACACGCTGCGCACCCTGGGCCTCAGGCGCGTCGGTTCCTCCGTCGTGCGCGAGGATCGCCCCGAGGTGCTCGGCATGGTCAAGGCCGTCGCACACCTGGTCACCGTGGAAGAGGTCAAGTAACCATGGCTCTGAAAATTCATCACCTGCGTCCCGCTCCGGGCGCCAAGACTGCCAAGACCCGCGTGGGTCGTGGTGAGGGCGGCAAGAGGGGCAAGACCGCTGGTCGGGGCACCAAGGGCACGGGAGCTCGCAAGAACGTTCCCGCAGGCTTCGAGGGCGGCCAGATGCCGCTGCAGATGCGCACACCCAAGTTGAAGGGGTTCAAGAATCCCTTCCGTGTCGAGTACCAGGTTGTCAACGTGGGGCGTCTCGGGGATTTGTTCCCGAAGGGTGGCACCATCACGGTTGAGGACCTCGTGGACGCCGGCGCCGTGCGCGACGGCGCCCTCGTGAAGGTGCTCGGAAACGGTGACGTGTCCGTCGCGCTCAACGTCTCCGCCGATTCCTTCTCGGCTTCCGCCAGGGCGAAGCTGGAAGAGGCCGGCGGTTCGGTCACCGAGCTCTAGGCTTCACAGCAACACTGCAGACTGTGGTCGGCGTCCCCCCCGGGGCGCCGACCACAGTCATGTCCATGCATCCTTCCTGCAGGCGCATGGGGCGGGCATCCCATCAGCGGGGAGGATGGGTGGCTGTCGCCCGGTTGGGAGAGCTGCGCCGTGCTTGATAGGCTGCGCGGGTTGCCTGCATCGGTGACGCCTTCCTTGTTGACTGAAGTAGGAGAAAGTGGGGCCGGATGCTATCCGCCTTCGCAAACGCATTCAAGACGCCGGACCTGCGCAAGAAGATCTTCTTCACGCTGGGCGTTCTTGCACTGTTCCGTCTGGGATCGACGATCCCGACCCCGAACGTCGACATAGGTGTGATCACCGAATGCGCCAGGATCGCGGGAGAGGGTGAACAGGCCGGGGTCTACTCGATCATCAACCTCTTCTCCGGTGGTGCTCTCCTGCGCCTGTCCATCTTCGCGCTGGGCATCATGCCCTACATCACGGCGTCGATCATCCTGCAGTTGCTCACAGTGGTGATCCCGAAACTTGAGGCACTGAAGAAGGAAGGGGCCACAGGCACTGCCAAGATCACCCAGTACACGCGGTACCTCACCCTCGTGCTCGCGGTGCTGAACTCCACCGCGTTCATCACGCTTGCGCGGACCGGACAGCTGTTCCCCAGTTGTCAGGAGGAGATCCTCAGCAGCCAGGAACTGTTGCCTCTCGTGACCATGGTCCTGACCATGACGGCGGGCACCGTCGTGATCATGTGGCTGGGAGAGCTCATCACCGAGCGTGGCATCGGAAACGGCATGTCCGTCATGATCTTCACGCAGATCGCGGCGAGCTTTCCGGCAGGCCTGTGGGCCATCAAGTCCGCGAGCCCCGGAGCGACCGGCTGGTTCCTGTTCTTCGGCGTCATCGCCATCGGTCTGGTCGTGATGCTCGGCATCGTTTTCGTGGAGCAGGGGCAGCGTCGCATCCCCGTGCAGTACGCCAAGCGGATGGTGGGGCGTCGCCTCGTGGGGGGTTCCACCACCTACATTCCGCTGAAGGTCAACCAGGCCGGCGTCATCCCCGTGATCTTTGCCACGTCGATCATGTATCTGCCCGTGCTCTACGCTCAATTCCGCCCCGAGAGCGCAGTGTCGTCCTGGATCGCGACGAACTTCGCCAACGGCAGCATCTGGTACGCACTGACCCAGTTCTTCCTCATCATCTTCTTCACGTACTTCTACGTGTCGATCACCTTCAACCCGGAGGAGGTCTCGGACAACATGAAGAAGTACGGCGGCTTCATCCCCGGCATCCGTGCGGGCAGGCCCACCGAGCGGTACCTGGCCTACGTCCTGTCGCGGCTCACCGCCCCCGGCTCGCTCTACCTGGCCGTCATCGCGCTGGCACCCACCCTGGCGTTCACCAGTGTTGGGGCTGCCCAGAACTTCCCGTTCGGTGGCACATCGATCCTCATCATCGTGGGCGTTGCACTGGATACCGTCAAGCGGATCGAGAGCCAGCTCCAACAGCGCAACTATGAGGGTTTCCTGCGGTGAGGTTCCTGATCATGGGGGCCCCTGGAGCAGGAAAGGGCACGCAGGCAACCGCGCTCGCAGAGCGCTACGGTGTCCCCGCCATCTCCACGGGGGACATCTTCCGCTCGAACATCAAGCGGGGGACCGAACTGGGACAGCAGATCCAGGCGATCATCGAATCCGGTGAGTACGTCTCGGACGAGATCACGGAGGCCATCGTCGCCGACCGGTTGGAGGACGACGACTGCGCTGATGGGTTTCTGCTGGATGGTTTCCCGCGCACGATGAGTCAGGTCCACTTTCTCGATGGGTACCTGAAAGGCAAGTCCGTGCATTTGGATGCAGTCGTGTCCCTGCAGGTCAACCCGGACGTGCTGGTTGATCGACTGCTGGATCGTGCACGGATAGAGGGGCGAAAGGACGACACCGAGGACACCATCCGCAGGCGCATGGAGGTCTACGCGGGTCAGACGGCGCCTCTGCTCTTCCACTACGAACGCCAGGGCGTCCTCGTGGATGTCGACGGCACCGGCTCGGTGCAGGATGTCCAGCAGAAAATGTTTGCCGCGGTTGACCAGCAGACCGGAAACTGAGGCTCTTGATGCGGATCGAGGTCAAGACTGACGAACAGCTCAAACTCATGCGGCGGGCAGGGCTGATCGTGGCAGAGGGACTGCAGGCCATGAACGACGCCGCGGCGCCGGGCATGACCACCAGGGAGCTCGATGCCGTGGGCCGTGAAGTGCTCGCACGCAACGGCGCCACCTCCAACTTCCTGAACTATGGCGCAGAGCATGGCGTCGGTTTTGGCGGAGTGGCATGCATATCGGTCAACGAAGAACTCGTGCACGGCGTACCGGGGGACCGGGTGCTGGAAGAGGGCGACGTCGTCTCCATCGACTTCGGTGCCATCATCCAGGGCTGGCACGGTGATGCTGCCCGCACCTTCGTCATCGGGGACGCCGGTGAGGAGGACGCCACGCTGGTGGAAGTCACCCGCGGAGCCCTGTGGGCCGGCATCGAGCAGGTGCAGGCCGGCGGCCGGGTGGGTCACGTCTCGCGGGCCATCGACGAGTTCGTGCGTGCCCAGCCGCGCCGCTACGGGACTCTGCGTGAATACACCGGGCACGGCATCGGATCGCAGATGCACATGGCGCCCGATGTGCCCAACTTCCACAAGCACGGTCCCACCCCCAAACTCGGTGTCGGCATGGCGATCGCCATCGAGCCGATGCTCACCCTCGGACTTCACCAGACATCCGTGTGCGAGGACGACTGGACCGTCGTCAGCCGCGACGGCTCCCGCGGAGCCCACTGGGAGCATTCCGTGGCCATCACCCGGCACGGCCTGTGGATCCTCACCGCCCCCGACGGTGGCGAGGAGGAACTGGCCGCCCGCGGCGTGACGTACGGGCCGCTGTCCGACTGAGCGTGCAGTCCGGGAGTGACCTACCATGGTGGACATGAGCAGCCTGCCCCCGTCCTCGCGGTACTTGCAGCAGTCGGGCGCAGCGGTGGACGACACAGAACGCGAAGCCCTCACGAAACGCCTCTCGGATGCCTTTGCCGACGGCCGTCTCGACCAGGACGACTACATGGCCTCGCTGGACGTGGTTTACGGCGCCCAGCAGCTCGGGGAGCTGGTGCCGGTCATTGAAAGACTGCCGGCCGCCGCTGTCGAGACACCGAACATTGTGCAGGGCTCCACACTGCCCGCCGGTGACGTCAGCACGTCGCGCAACGTCCTCCTGCCTGCCCTCATCGTCACGGGTGCGATACTCGCCCTTCTCGTCATCCTCGCGATTGTCGTGGTGCTGTTCGCTGGGGTGATGTGAACAATCCGCGCTGACTCGGGCGCCACCTCGTCATCGGGCAAAAATCCCTATGGGCGGATCCCAGAGTTGAATGCGCCGCTCGGCGATGACGCCCTGAAGCAGGAACGGGTCCTCGTCAAGCATCGCTGCGACGGCCGCTTCAGTCTCGGCTTCCACGAGCAACAGCGCACTCGGCCTTTCGGCTCCCGGGTAGGCGCCCGCGGCGAGAAGCCCCGATCCCACCAGCGACTGCAGGAACTCGCGATGCGCGGGACGATGCTGTGCAAGAAGCTGTGCATCCGCGACATAGTCATAGTGAACGGCATAGTGGCTCATGGCCAGACAGGCTACCGGTTGCCCGAGCCTGTCCGGTCGGGTTGTTCCTGCCCGGGATTTGGGCGAACTCGGGCCTCGGCGTAGAGTTGGGGAACAATCATCTGATTTGTCGACTACTGAATGAGAGCACATGGCGAAGAAAGAGGGAGCCCTCGAAATGGAGGGCGCTGTCGTTGAGGCACTGCCCAACGCGATGTTCCGCGTGGAACTGGCGAACGGGCACAAGGTGCTGACGACGATCAGCGGCAAGATGCGGCAACACTACATCCGCATCCTTCCTGCCGACCGTGTCGTGGTGGAGCTTTCCCCGTATGACCTCACGCGCGGCCGCATCGTCTATCGCCACAAGTAAGCTTCGACTCCTGTCGCACTCCCAGAACGCCCGGTTTCGCCGGGCGTTCTGCGTGTCCCGCTCGTGTGTCCGGCGTGCGTCCACGGCGACCGGTGGAGCCGGTCGGAGACCCACCTGGCGATTTGGGCAATTCCCACTCGACAGCGTAACCTTGGGCGTCGGCCCACCATGTCCGGCTGAATCCCGTGTGCTCGCGCATACGCGATCCAGTCGGGGTTTGGCCGGGCCGTAGTTCATCCACCATTGATGGGGCGCAACCAGCCCCATCGAGAAACGAAAAGGTTGCTCGAATGAAGGTTCAGCCGAGCGTCAAAAAGATCTGCGACAAGTGCAAGGTCATCCGCCGGCACGGTCGTGTGATGGTGATTTGCGAGAACCCGCGTCACAAGCAGCGCCAGGGCTGATGCCTCCGCGCTCGACAAGGATTTCGAGCAGATCATCGCGGACCCCGGGTCGATCGCCCATCCCGCCTGACAATTCAACAACGTGAATGCAAGGGCCCGAGACATGTTTCGGGCCTCCACCCCTGGACGAAGGCCAGGGCCCCGCCGGCTGTCAGATGCAGCCGACAAGGCACGGGGACGCATCACGCCGCACACCTTCTCGGTCCTCGACCGGGCCCCGCCAGGGGTCACGGACCGGAAACACTTTGGAAAGGTATCCGCCTGATGGCACGCCTACTCGGTGTCGACCTGCCGCGCGAAAAGCGCCTCGAGGTCGCACTCACATACGTCTTCGGTGTCGGGAAGACCCGCGCCGCCGAAACCCTCGCAGCCACTGGTGTCAGTGGCGATCTCCGCGTTCACGAACTCACCGACGAACAACTCGTCGCGCTGCGTGACCACATCGAGGGCAGCTACGAAACAGAAGGTGACCTTCGTCGTAGCGTCGCCGCCGACATTCGTCGCAAGATCGAAATCGGCAACTACCAGGGCCGACGCCACCGCAGCGGACTTCCCGTCCGTGGCCAGCGCACGCGTACCAACGCCCGCACCCGCAAGGGCCGCAAGAAGGCCGTCGCAGGCAAGAAAAAGGTACGCTGACCCGCGCGGTGAGCTGAAACTTCGACTGGAGAGAATAGACATACATGGCTACTGCAAGCCGTAAGACCGGCGGCGCCAAGACCAAGGTGCGCCGCAAAGAGAAGAAGAACGTCCTCGCCGGACAGGCGCACATCAAGAGCACGTTCAACAACACGATCATTGCCATCACCGATCCCGCAGGCGCGGTCATCGCATGGGCCTCAGCCGGCACCGTCGGCTTCAAGGGCTCCCGCAAGTCGACCCCGTTCGCCGCGCAGATGGCAGCAGAGGCCGCCGGCCGCCGCGCCATGGAGCACGGCATGAAGCGCGTCGATGTCTTCGTCAAGGGCCCCGGCTCCGGACGTGAGACGGCAATCCGTTCGTTGGGCGCCGTCGGCCTCGAGGTCGGAGCGATCTCCGACGTCACGCCCGTGCCGCACAACGGCTGCCGCCCGCCCAAGCGCCGTCGCGTCTGAGCGCCCGAGACAAGAAAAGGACATAAGAAGACATGGCTCGTTATACCGGCCCAATGACCAAGAAGTCCCGTCGTCTCGGGACAGACCTCGTCGGCAACGACAAGGCCTTCGAGCGTCGGCCCTACCCGCCCGGTGTCCACGGACGCGGCCGCGTCAAGGACTCCGAGTACTCACTGCAGATGCGCGAGAAGCAGAAGGCACGCTTTGCCTACGGCGTACTGGAGAAGCAGTTCCGCCGCTACTACGTGGAAGCCGATCGTCACACCGGCAAGACTGGTGACCGTCTGCTCCAGATCCTGGAGTCACGCCTCGACAACGTCGTGTACCGCGCAGGCTTCGCGACCACACGTCGTCAGGCGCGCCAGCTCGTCGTGCACGGCCACTTCCTGGTCAACGGCAAGCGGGTGGACATCCCGTCCTACCGTGTGAAGGCCCACGACATCGTGGACGTCGCAGAGAAGTCGATGAACCTGCATCCTCTGGTGGTTGCTCGTGAGACGCACGGCGAGCGCTCGGTGCCTGCATGGATGGAGGCCCGCCCCAACCGGATGCGCATCCTCATCCACCAGCTGCCCCTGCGTGAACAGATCGTCATCGACGTGCAGGAACAACTGGTCGTCGAGCTGTACAGCAAGTGACTTCCGGGGGCGCCGCCCCCGGAAGCCCGTGTTCCCGGTCGAGGCTTCGCCTCGGTCCGAACTCGCCTCGCTCGTGCGATGTTGTGTCCTGAAGGACAATCGCCTTCCGCGCGTTCTTCGGGCTCGTTCCGCGTGCGGGTCCAACTGAAGATGGCTCAACACTCACGGGCTCTGCCCCGTGACCCCGGCCGAGGCTGCGCCTCGGTTCGGGATTCGGTCGGTATCCGGGGGAGCGCAGTTCCCCCGGATACGCCAACTCAATACTCAATACGGATGGGAGCCTGGGCTCCCGTCCGGGCCCCGACTGGGCCAGCCCCGGCCACCGGTCAGGGGAGCACCACAGGCCAGGAGTGGTTCCTGGCCAGTTTCGTACCTTCAAATAGTGGTCGGTACGGGAAGGAACAATATGCTCATCGCACAGCGCCCCTCGTTGTCGGAGGTTCCAATCTCCGAACACCGCTCACAGTTCGCCATTGAGCCGCTGGAGCCTGGTTTCGGCTACACGCTCGGCAACTCCCTGCGTCGGACCCTCCTGTCCTCGATTCCCGGTGCCTCGGTCACGAGCGTCAAGGTCGAGGGCAACATGCACGAGTTCTCCACGATCGAAGGGGTCGTCGAGGACGTCACGGAAATCATCCTCAACCTCAAGGGCCTCGTGCTCTCCTCCGAGGAGGACGAGCCGGTTGTCATGTACCTGCGCAAGTCGGGTGCAGGCGCGGTCACCGCCGCTGACATCCAGCCCCCGGCCGGTGTGGAGATCCACAACCCCGAGATCCACATTGCCACGCTGAATGAGACCGGCAAGTTGGAGATGGAACTCGTCGTAGAGCGTGGCCGCGGCTACGTGTCGAGCGCCCTGAACAAGGACCCCGACGCGGAAATCGGTCGCATCCCCGTGGACTCGATCTACTCCCCGGTGCTCAAGGTCAGCTACAAGGTGGAGGCCACCCGCGTGGCGCAGCGCACCGACTTCGACCGTCTCATCATCGACGTTGAGACCAAGCCTTCGATGCTGCCCCGGGACGCCATGGCATCCGCCGGCCGGACGCTGGTCGAACTGTTCGGCCTGGCGCGTGAGCTGAACGTCAACGCCGAGGGCATCGAGATCGGCCCCTCGCCGGTCGACGAGCAGATCGCCGAATCGTTGGGCCTGCCCATCGAGGACCTTGAACTGTCGGTGCGTTCCTACAACTGCCTGAAGCGCGAGGGCATTCACACCGTGGGCGAACTCGTCGCCCGCAGCGAGGAAGACCTGCTGGACATTCGCAACTTCGGTTCCAAGTCGATTCTCGAGGTCAAGGTCACCCTTCACGGGCTGGGCCTGGCTCTTCGTGACTCCGCGCCAGGGTTCGACCCGATGGAAGCCATCGAGCGCTTCGACGAGGAGAACGAAGAGAACGACGGCGACGAGGACTTCGCCGAGACCGAGCAGTACTGACCTCACGGGGGCCAGCCCCCCGCGTAACCCCCCCCCGCGTCCGCAGAATTTCCTTTCCGAGCTTTGCTCGGAGACACTCACTGAAAGAACGTTACTGATGCCCAAGCCAACAAAGGGTCCCCGTCTGGGCGGTTCGCCCACGCACGAGCGCACCATCCTCCGCAACATGGCCTCGCAGCTGTTCCAGCACGGCCGGATCACCACCACCGAGACCAAGGCCCGACGCGTCCAGCCGCTGGCCGAGAAGCTCATCACCAAGGCCAAGCGTGGCGACCTGCACTCCCGTCGTCTGGTGCTCCAGGCGATCTCGGACCGCGACGTGGTGGACACGCTGTTCACCGAGATCGCGCCGTCGCTGGCCGATCGCGAGGGTGGCTACACCCGCATCACCAAGGTGGGTCCCCGCAAGGGCGACAACGCACCGATGGCCATCATTGAGATCCTGACCGAGTCCGTCGAGGACTCCCGTTCCACCCGCGCCAAGTCAAGCACCCGAACCGCCAAGCCCGCGGCGACAGGCGCAGCGACGAAGGGCGAGGCCGCCGAGTCCGCTGCCGTGGAGCCGGAGGCCACCGAGTCGGAGAACATCGAGGAGGGCGCATCACCAGAGGGTGCCGCTGCCGATGATCTCGCCGACGACGCAGTCATCGAGGAGTCAGCGGATGAGTCCGCCGATCCAAAGGTTGACAAGGCCAACTGAGCTCTCCCTCACCAGCAGAGCCTTTCAGGAGGGGCCCGGTTCACCGGGCCCCTCCTTGGTGCGTCCGGCGAGTGGGTGCCGCCCCATGTCTCGTGTGTTGTGGGCAGAGCGATACGGCCCGGCGTGGGTGCTGTAGAGTCCCGGCGAGTACACATTCAGCCCCTGAACACGTGCATCCTCGAGGAGACCCGCCATGTCGTTCCGCAAGCTAGCCGTCGCCCTCAGCGCCACGGCCGCACTGTTCCTTTCGGCCTGCGGAGGCTCGGCAGACCCGGATGATGTGACGTCTGCGTCCGTGGAAGGGTCGGTGGCTCCCGCAGAGGGCGACATGCTCGAGATCGGCGTCGTCAACTACGTCTCCCACCCCGCGCTGGACGCGGTGCAGCAGGGGTTCATCGACGGGCTGGCTGAGGCGGGCTACGTGGATGGGGAGGACATCGCGCTGGATCTACAGAACGCGCAGGCTGACCAGGCGACACTGACCGCCATCGCCAACCAGTTCGCACAGGCGGACAAGGACCTGGTACTGGCGATCGCGACACCATCGGGCCAGGCCGTTGCTCAGGTCATCACCGACAAGCCCGTGCTCTTCGGTGCCGTCACCGATCCGGTGGCCGCTGATCTCGTGGCGGACTGGGACGCCCCCGGGGGCAACATCACCGGAGCCTCGGACCTGAACCCGGTCGCCGATCAACTGGAGTTGCTCCTGGAGATCGCTCCGGACGTCAAGACCGTGGGTATTGTCTACTCCTCCGGCGAGGTCAACGCCGAAGTGCAGGTGGAGGCCGCAGAGGAGGCCGCAGAGGAACTCGGCCTCACCATCGAGAAGTCCGCCGTGACCAACTCCTCAGAGGTTCAGCAGGCGGCACAATCCCTCGACGTGGACGCGTTCTACGTGCCCACCGACAACAACGTCGTGGCGGGAATCGAAGCCCTGATCCAGGTGGCGGAACAGAAGAAGGTCCCCGTGGTGGCTTCCGACGAGGGTTCCGTCGAGCGCGGTGCGGTCGCCTCACTGACTGTCAACTACGAGATGCAGGGACGCGACCTTGCCGGGATGGCCGTTGACATCATCGAGAACGACGCCGACACCGCCACCATGGCTGTGAAGCTCCAGGAGTCCTTCGACCTGACCGTCAACCCGGCTGCCGCGGAGCGCATGGGCGTCGCGATCCCCGACGACATGGCCGAACGGGCTGTCACGACCTTCTGAGACGGCTGTGGCCCGGCCACAGACCCTCATCTCCGCCCACGAGACCGGGACCTGCAGACATGGACATCTCCGTCGTTGCCCTCATCGGCTCAGAACTCGGGCTGCTGTACGCCATGCTGGCCGTGGGCGTCTATCTGACCTACCGGGTACTCGATTTCCCTGACCTCACCGTGGATGGCTCGTTCACCACTGGCGCGGCACTGTCGGCCGTGCTCATCGTCAGCGGGGTCCCCATCTGGATCGCCGTTCTTGCAAGCGTCCTGGGTGGGATGGCCGCCGGCGTGGTCACCGGGCTGCTCCATGTCTGGGGCAACATCAATGCGTTGCTGGCAGGGATCCTGACACAAATTGCGCTGTACTCAGTGAACCTGCGCATCATGGGCAAGTCCAATCTCCCCCTGCTGCGCGAGACCACCCTGATGACCCCCCTGCGTGAGGCGGGCCTCCTCGGTACCTGGGGTGCCGTCGCAATCTTCGCCGTGGTCGTGGCGATCGTGGGCGCAGGCATCTACGGGTTCCTCGGCACGGGATTCGGCGTGGCCATCCGTGCCACCGGCGACAACGAACTGATGGCACGAAGCCAGGGCATCAACACCGGGATCACCAAGGTGGCCGGTTTGGCCATCTCCAACGGTCTCGTCGCGCTCTGCGGCTCCATCGTGGCGCAGTACCAGGGCTACGCCGACATCTCCATGGGCATCGGCCTCATCATCGCCGGCCTTGCCTCAGTGATCATTGGTCAGGCCGTCTTCGGCTCGACGGCGGTCTGGCAGTCCGTGCTGGCTGCGGTGCTCGGTTCCGTCATCTACCGGATCGTGATCCAGGCGGCCCTGGGTGCCGGTCTGAATCCGAACGACACGAAGATCATCTCCGCGGCGCTCGTCGTGGTGGCGCTGGTCCTGCCGCAGTGGAGCGTCCTGAAGAAGCTGCGGCAGCGCCGTCGCAACGTAGAAGCGAGGGCCGCCTGATGCTTCAGCTCGACATGATCACCAAGCGTTTCTTTCCGAGCACCGTGAACGAGCGCACCGCGCTGGACAGCCTCAGCCTCAGCCTTGGGGAAGGAGATTTCGTCACCGTCATCGGCTCGAACGGCGCCGGGAAATCAACGCTCCTCAACGTCATTGCCGGCCGCTACACCCCGGACGATGGTCAGGTGGTCATCGACGGTCGAACCGTCACGAAGCAGGCTGAACATCGCCGGGCCTCGCGTGTGGGGCGGGTGTTCCAGGATCCGATGGCCGGCACCAGCCCACACCTGACGATCGAGGAGAACCTCGCGATCGCCTTCGGGCGGGGGGAGCGTCGCGGACTCCGACTGGCCGTGACAGGGAGCAAGCGGAAGGTCTTCCGCCAGGAGTTGGCGTCGCTGGAACTGGGTCTGGAGGACCGGCTGGAGATGCGGGTGGGCATGCTGTCCGGAGGCCAGCGTCAGGCCCTGAGCCTGCTGATGGCCACCTATGCGAGACCGGCCATTCTGCTTCTCGATGAACACACCGCTGCTCTCGACCCGTCGAGGGCGGAGCTCATCACCCGCCTGACGGGGGAGCAGGTGGCGCGCCACAACCTGACGGCGCTGATGGTGACGCACAACATGCAGCAGGCCATCGAGCTCGGCAACCGGCTCATCATGATGCATGAGGGTCGCATCGTGCTCGACGTGGACGAGGTCGCCAAGAAGACCACCACGCCGGAGAACCTGCTGGAGGAGTTCGGCAGGATCAAGGGCGCCACCCTCTCGGATCGCACCCTGCTGGACTGAGTTCCTTCTTCGAGGCTGCGTAGGATGCGGGGATGAGGATCGCCCAGATGGCCAACTTTGTCGGGCCCACGTCCGGCGGCATGAAGGTGGTGATCGAGACACTGGGTCAGGCCTATGTCGCCGCTGGCCATGAACGCATCCTCGTGGTGCCGGGCGCGCGGGACACCGTGGAGGAGACCGAGTCAGGAATCGTGGTCAGCGTCCAGGCGCCAAAGCTGACCCACCAGTACCGCATGATCGCGAAACCCTGGCGCGCGATGGAGGTGCTGGACAGGTTCCGACCCACGAGCATCGAGGTCTCCGACAAGTGGACACTCTCGCCCGCTGGCCGATGGGCGGCGAAACGTGGCGTGGGATCCGTGCTGTTCAGCCATGAGCGCCTCTCGGACATGCTGGCGATGTTCATGCGTCGGTCCTTCGGAGTGGAGAAGGCGGTGGGGGTCCTCAACCGTCGGCTGGCCAAGCAGTTCGACGCCGTGGTGGTCACCAGCCAGTTCGCTGCCGACGAGTTCGTCGACACCCCGGCACGGCTGGAACTGGTGCCTCTCGGCGTGGACCTCGTCACGTTCAATCCAACAGTGGGGTCCCCGCGGGGCGATGGTGTCCTGAAGCTCGTCTATGCCGGCAGGCTGTCGCATGAGAAGAGCCCGCAGTTGGCGGTCGCCACAGTGGCTGAGCTGCACCGACGGGGACACGCCGTGCGGTTGGACCTCTACGGCACCGGGCCGGACCGGGCGGAGCTCCAGAAGATCGCGGGGGAGGCGCCCGTCTTCTTCCATGGTTTTGTTGATGGCCGTGCAGAGCTGGCCAAGAGGTATGCGGCGGCGGACATCTCGATGTCTGTGTGCCCCGCGGAGACTTTCGGTCTGGCCGTGTTGGAGGCTCTGGCATGCGGGACTCCTGTTGTGACCGCGAACAGGGGAGGGGCGAGCGAACTCGTCGATGTGACGGCAGGCGCCAACGGTGCTCCGGACCCGGCATCGCTGGCGGACGCCGTCGAGTCGCTGGTGCCACGGCTGGGACCGGCGATGCGGGCCGGTGCGAGGGCGCGGGCCGAGAAATACACGTGGAATTCCACGATCAACCAGATGCTGGTGCTGCACCAGGACCTGATGACCGGCGTGCCCTACCGCTCAATGCATGGGGTCGAACGACTCCTACGCCGTGGCCGGATGTGATGGAACGTCTCACCACGCCGCGCGCCTCCCGAGAGGGCCCCGTGACTCAGGAGGCGGAGAGGATGTCCAACACCATCGGCTTCACCGCTGTGCCGTAGAGCTCGATCGCGGTCATCATGTCCTCGTGGGGCAGCGTGCCGTTCCCGTACTTCATGCCGAACCGGGTCGCGCCGAGATGGGTGATGGTCGATGCGATCTTCCGTGCCACCGTCTCCGGCGAACCGACGTGGAGTGCTCCGGCCTGGACCTCGGTTTCGAAGCTGGCACGCGTCGGAGGTGCCCAACCCCTCTCCCTGCCGAGTTGGCGCATGCTGGCTTCCCAATGTGGCCAGTAGCGTTCCTTCGCCTCGTCATCAGTGGCGGCGATGAACCCATGGCTGTGGATGGCGATGCGACGGTCGTCCTGCCCAAATTCAGCCAGGGCCTCCCGGAACAGATGTGCGAAGGGAGCGAACCGAGCGGTCGGGCCGCCAATGATGGCCAACTCCAGCCCGAAACCGTACCTCGCGGCACGGACGACGGATTCCGGTGTGCCGCCGACAGCCACCCAGGTGGGGAGCCCCTGCTCATGGTCCGTGGTGGGAAAGATGCGTTGCTCGCTGAGTCCGGACCTGGTGGTGCCGTCCCACGTCACGGGTCCTTCGCTGCGAAGATGGGCGAACAAGTCCACCTTCTCGCTGAAGAGCTGTTCGTAGTCCTTCAGTGCAAACCCGAACAGGGGGAAGGACTCAATGAACGACCCCCGACCCAACGAGACCTCTGCCCGGCTGCCGGAAATGGCGTCCAGAGTTGCGAAGCGTTCGTAGACGCGGACCGGGTCGTCGGACGAGAGCACCGTGACGGCGGAGATGAGTTTGATGGCGCTGGTCTGTGCCGCGATCGCGGTGAGGACGACGTCGGGCGCGGAGATCGCGTAGTCCGGACGGTGATGCTCACCCACCCCGATGACGTCAAGGCCCACTTGGTCGGCCAGCACCCCTTCCGCGACGACGTTGCGCAGCACCTGGGGATAGCCGAGTTTCTTTCCGTCCTCGCCCACGGTGACGTCGCCGAACGTGTGGATGCCGAACTCGACGCGGTCAGTCCAGCGCTCGTTGCTGGGGCGGGAACTCATTGTGCTCATGCAGGACCCAACGTTGCGTGCCTCCGCATTTGTTCCCGGAGCGCCCATCCCGACGGGTGCTCCGTCGTGAAACCGATCGTCCGGGCTGGCCGACCAACGAACAACGGCCCCGGAATTTCTCCCGGGGCCGTGCTGTCGTGATGGATGTGGATCAGGCGAGGGCCTTGCTGGCGGCCTGCGCCTTGGTGAGGCGCTCGGCCACGTCACCCCAGTTGACGACGTTCCACCAGGCGTCGACGTAGTCGCCCTTCACGTTCTTGTACTGCAGGTAGTAGGCGTGCTCCCACATGTCGAGCTGCAGCAGCGGGATCTGGCCCGAGGGCAGGTTGCCCTGCTGGTCGAAGAGTTGGTTGATGTTCATGCGCTGGCCCAGCGTGTCCCAGACGAGCATGGACCAACCGGAGCCCTGCACACCGTTGGCGACGGCATTGAAGTGCTTCTGGAAGGCCTCGAAGCCGCCGAAGAACTCCTCGATGGCGGAGGCGACCTCACCGTCGGGGCGGCCACCACCGTCGGGGGACATGTTCTTCCAGAACACCGAGTGGTTGATGTGACCGCCGAGGTGGAACGCGAGGTTCTTCTCGTGCAGGTTGACCGCAGCAAGGTCGCCGCCTGCGCGAGCCTCCGAGAGCTTGTCGAGCGCGGTGTTGGCGCCCTTGACGTAGGCCGCGTGGTGCTTGTCGTGGTGCAATTCCATGATCTCCGCGGAGACGTGGGGCTCGAGTGCACCATAGTCGTAGGTCAGATCGGGAAGGGTGTAGGTCATAGGACTTCTCCTCTTGTCTGTGGCTCACTGCGCGGTGGACCGCGCTTGCACATCCATCCTATGCCGACGGCTGACCACCGGGACGGACGTCGAGAACACGGAACCCCTTTGCGGAGGCCACCTTGGTGGTGGGCCAGCCCTGAGCGGTCAGCCAGGCAGCCAGCGAGTCGCCGCCCAGGTTCTTGCTGACCACGAGGTGGGCGACGCCGTCGTCCTTCAGCCGGGGAAGCCACCGCAGCAGCAACTGGTGAAGCGCCGCCTTGCCGATGCGGATGGGGGGGTTGGACCAGATCTGGTCGTACTGGCGATCAGCGGCCACGTCGTCGGGCAGGACAGCGTTCACCTGCTCGGATACTGCCAAGGCATCGGCGTTGCGTCGGGTCAACTCGAGCGCACGCTCGTTGACGTCGACCGCGTCCACGGTGATGGCGGGGGAGGCGACGGCCAGGCCGACGGCGATGGGGCCGTAGCCGCAACCGAGATCCAGCACGTGGCCCGTGGTGGGAGGTGTGAGCGTGCGCAGGAGCACACTCGTGCCCAGATCCAGGCGCGTTCCGGAGAAGACGCCATTGGCCGTGGTGAGTTCGAGTTGGGTGCCGAAGATCGTCGCGCGGACCACGCGGGTGACCAGCGGGGCGTCGTCGTTGGTGAAGTAGTGGCTCACGAATCCTCCAGGGTGCGTTTCGAGCGGGCGAGTGACGCGCGGGCGGCGAGGGCGTCGGCGGTGGGGTAGCCCACCTCCTCCAGTGTGAGACCGTGGCCCGGCATGACGAGGATGTGGTGGTGCCGCTGCGGACTCAGCGCCACGGCGTCGAGCCAGTCCCGATCTCGCCGGCCGCCCCCGACGGCGACCAGGGCGCCCACCACGGAGCGGACCATGGAGCGGCAGAAGGCGTCGGCCAGCAGGTGGATTTCGATGACGCCGTCCGGGCGCTGCGTGGCCGACAGCTCGCTGAGTTCGCGAATGGTGGTGGCGCCGTCGCGGGGCTTGCAGAAGGCGGCGAAGTCGCGCAGACCCATGAGGCTGGGCGTGGCGGCGTTGAGCACGTCGACGTCCACCGGGTGCCGCACCGCCGCGACGTGACGGCGCTGCAATGGATCAGGTACGTGCTCGGAGTCGATGATCCGGTAGCAGTAGCGACGCCAGATGGCGGAGAAGCGGGCCTCGAAACCGTCGGGGGCCTGCGTGACCGCCTTGACGACGATGTCGCGGGGCAGGACCCGGCGCAGCAGACGCTGGAGCTCGGCGGGGGAGGAGGTGGCGTCGCCCGGGGTGAGGGGCACATCCAGATGGCAGACCTGTCCGCGGGCGTGGACCGCGGCGTCGGTACGCCCGGCAACGACCAGCCGGGCTGGTGTGGCGAGGCGCAGTACCTGGGTGATGTGGAACTCCAGGACCTCCTGCACCGTTCGGTGGCCGGGTTGCGTTGCCCAGCCACGGAAGTCGGTGCCGTCGTAGGCAATGTCGAGGCGCCAGCGGATCATTGCGCACGCTCATAGGTCAGGTCATGGGATTGCCGGCCGGCGGTGAGACCCCGCTGTTCGTACTTGGAGATGGGACGATCCGAGAACCGGGGGGCCCAGCCGTCATGGACGTTGATGAGTTTTCCGTGGCCGTCGAGGGCATGGCGCTGCCACAGTGCGTAGTCCTCCCAGTCCGTGGCCAGGCGCCAGAGCCCGCCCGGGACCAGTTTGGCCGCGACCACGTCGGCGAAGGCGGGTGTGACGAGGCGGCGCTTGTGGTGGCGCGTCTTGTGCCAGGGGTCGGCGAAGAACGTCCACACCTCATCCACGGACGCATCGTCGAAGAGCGCGCCCAGTCCTTGGGCGCCGTCGACCATTGCGATGCGGATGTTGGTCACTTGGGCCCTGCCGATGCGTCCGAGGGTCGAGGCGACAGAGGGCGCGAAGACCTCGAAGGCGACGAAATCCGTCCCGGGCCGGGCCGCGGCCATCGGCACGAGGGAGTCACCGTTCCCGGAACCGATCTCAACGATCCGCGGGGCACTCCTCGTGAACGCGGCATCCCAGTCGACGTGGACACCGTCGGCGATGGAGGTGGGGAGTTCGCCGGTGGGGATCGGCACCACGAACTCGGATGCGTGTCGCTGCCAGGCTCTTCGCTGCGACTCGTTCATGCGGGTGCTGCGGCGTACGAAGCTGACGACGTCGCGGTGCACGCGTGGCTGGGGTGAATTCACTGCGACAGCCTAGCCATGACCGCCTCGATGATCATCGCTAGAGTGGGAGTGACTCGTGACCTGATCGGAAGTGGAGGCTAGGCGTGCGCACCATTCTCAACATCATCTGGCTCGTCTTCGGGGGGATCTGGCTGGCTCTGCTGTACTTCGTGGCGGGCGTCCTGTCCTGCGTCCTCATCGTCACCATCCCCTTCGGCATCGCGTCCTTCCGGATGGCCCGCTACGTCCTGTGGCCCTACGGCAAGGCCGTCGTCCTGAAGCCGAACGCCGGGGTGGGCAGCAGCATCGGCAATGTTGTCTGGTTCCTGCTGTGTGGGTGGTGGCTCGCCGTCGGCCATGTGCTGACCGCGGTGGCGCAGTCGTTGACGATCATCGGCATCATCGACGCCATCGTGAACCTCAAGATGATCCCCGTCACCTGCTTCCCTTTCGGCAAGCGCATCGTGGATCGTGACTCACTGCTTCCGGGCGACCGGCCGCTGCACTCCATCTGAGTACGCCCCTGCGGTGCCGTCCCGATCCATGGGGTCAGGAGGCCCCGCGACGATCATTCTCGACGGCTCAGTCCGCCGCGGACGGGATGCCGCCGTCGTTTTGACCGAGGGGCAGTTCTCGACATAAGCTATGTAGCTGTTGCGCGCTCGCTGGCCGTGCCCTGCATGAGTCGTCGATTAGAGCGCAACCATCGAAGAATTTTTAACGAATGGAAGTTGGTCTGCGTCCGTGTCCACGTACACCCCAAAGCCCGGCGAGAATGCCCGGAACTGGCTCGTGATTGATGCTGAAGACATCATCCTCGGTCGCCTCGCCAGCCAGGTTGCCACGCTCCTGCGCGGCAAGCACAAGCCCACGTACGCCCCACACGTTGATGGCGGCGACTTCGTCGTCGTGGTGAACGCGTCCAAGATCGCGCTGAGCGGCAACAAGCGCACCGACTCGATGCGCTACTCGCACTCAGGGAGCCCGGGCGGCCTGAAGGAGATCGCCATCGGCGACCTCCTCAACAAGGATCCCCGCAAGGCCGTGGAGCGAGCCGTCTGGGGCATGCTGCCGAAGAACAAGCTCAGCCGCCAGCTGATGAGCAAGCTCAAGGTCTACGGTGGCCCGGAGCACCCGCACGTCGCGCAGAAGCCGCGGACGCATCAGATCACCCAGATCGCACAGTGAGTCGAGAGAGCCAACAGATGACTGAGACCCCAACCGACGAAACGGTCACCGAGACCCCCGCCGAAGACTTCAAGCCGTTCACCGATGAGCAGGACCGCGAGATCGCGTACCGCTCTGACGCCAACCCCGCTGCAGCCGTGGGTTCCCAGGTCCGTCAGGCAGTGGTTGCCCCCGGTGCCGCCACGGGTCGTCGCAAGGAGGCCATCGCCCGCGTGCGCATGGTTCCCGGATCCGGTAAGTGGTCCATCAACGGGCGCACGCTGGAGGACTACTTCCCGAACAAGGTGCACCAGCAGACTGTGTCGGATCCCTTCGTGACCGCCGGTGTCGCGGACGCCTACGATGTCATCTGCCGTATTCACGGTGGCGGCGTGACCGGCCAGGCCGGCGCCCTGCGCCTGGGTGTCGCCCGTGCGCTGAACGCCATCGACGAGGAAGCCAGCCGTCCTGCCCTGAAGAAGGCTGGCATGCTGACCCGCGACGCCCGCATCAAGGAACGCAAGAAGGCTGGCCTCAAGAAGGCCCGCAAGGCCCCGCAGTACAGCAAGCGCTGACTTCTGGTCCCATGCTTCAGCAACCCCCACGGTCTCCGTGGGGGTTGCTGCGTTGTCGGGTTCCTCACGTCGCCCCGGACATGCGGGGATGGCGCATCGAGTGCCCACCGAGGTCGCATGCGGCGTGGTGAGTCGTGGTTGTGGCGTGTCGGGTCGTGGTTGCGGCGTGTCGGGTCGTGGTTGCGGCGCGGGCGGTCTCAGTCGACGAAGTGTGCCCGCCGCGAGGCGCGGCGCAGGATCCTGAGCATGGCGGGGCCGAGGAGGATGATGGCGACGACGTTGACGATGGCCCGCATCAGGTTCCAGCCCATTGAGGTGGCCAGGTTGTAGATCACGAAGCGGTGGAGGTTCGCCCACACAGGAGCGCCGGCGACGAAGCTCGCCTCCGTTCCCGAGCCCAGGATGAAGGGCCAGAACGCCAGATCCATGAGCCAGCCGTAGGCGAAGGCTGCCACGAAGCAGTACCCGCACAGGATCACAATCTCCAACCATGCCCGTGTCCTGGGGAGCAGTGCGGCTCCCAGACCCACGAAGCCCGCCGCCAGCATCTGGTACGGGAGCCAGGGGCCCACGCCCCCGGTCACCAGGGCCGACACGAGCAGCGTCGTGTTGCCGAGCAGGAAGCCGAATCCCGGCCCGAACACGCGCCCGCCGATGATGAGGAGGAAGAAGACGAGCTCGATGCCGGCCGTGCCGGCGCCGAGGGGGCGGGTGAGCGTTCCCAGTGCGGAGACCATCCCCAGCATGGACAGGGCCTTCGGTGAGAGAGCGCCCGAACCCAGTTCGGTCATCACGATGGCGATGACGATTGGCAGCAGCAGGGCGAAAACCAACGGCCCCTGACTCGACATGTCCATCGCGGCGCCGGGGCTCACCAGCAGCGGCCACACGAATGCGAGGATCCCGATCATTGCTGCGATGCCCAGCGCCGCCGTCGATCGGGACAGGACCGGCACCGCGGAGAAGGTATTCATGTCGGCACCCGTGCTGTTGTGATGTCAGCCATGGTCATCACGTCGCAGGGGTGGAAAACCTTGGCGATCTGCGGCGCGAAACTGGGGGAGGAACCGCACACCTGCCGGGTGGTGCCGTCGGCGACCACCTCTCCCTGGGCCAGCACGATCGTGCGCTCAGCCGTCTGGGCTGCGAACTCCACGTCGTGAGTGGAGACCACCACACAGGTTCCCTCGGCCACCAGGGAGGCGATGATGCGGGTCAGTTGGTGCTTCATGGAATAGTCCAGGCCACGCGTCGGCTCATCCAGGCACACGACAGCCGGGCTGGTGGCCAACTGGATGGCCAGGACCAGGGCCAGCCGCTGTCCCTCGGAGAGGTCCCGCGGGTTCCGGTTGCCGGGGAGGTCGGCGCCCAGTCGGGTCAGTACCGCCCGAGCCGTGCCGGGCAGGACGCCCGATTCCATGTCTGCCTGGGCACATTCGGAGTCGACGTCTGCGAGATACAGCAGATCGGCGGGGCTCTGGGGAACGAGGCTGACGAGCCGCCTGGCCTCGTCGTCGCCCACCCGTCGCGGGTCCTCGCCCTTGATGCTGACGTGTCCTGAGCTTGCGACTGCTCCCTGCAGCGCCCACAGGAACGAGGACTTGCCGGAGCCGTTGCGGCCCATCAGTGCCACGGCGGTGCCGGTGTGCAGGTCGAGGTCCACTCCTGCCACGGCCTCCACGGCGCCGTAGGCGACCCGTAGGTCCCGCACCTGGGCGACCACGGGGTGGCCGTTTCCGCGCCACGAGAGCGCCTCATGCTGTTGCGGCGAGGGAGGCAGGCTCAGGTGCGGGCCGTGGTCCCGGAGCCTGCGTCGGGCGGAGCGCACACTGAGCGCCACGTCTGACCACCGCATGGCCGTGGCCAGTTCAACCAGGGGTGGCGTGGTGTCGGCCAGCGCAAGCACGTCGGCAGCGGGACCGGCGACAACCCGGCCGTCCCCGGGCAGCCACAGGGCGCTGTCCGCCTCATGCATGACGCGCTCCAGGCGATGCTCGGCCAGGACGACGGTGAGGCCCAGGTCATGGACGAGCGTCGTGATGGCCGACAACACGTCCTGGGCGGCCGTCGGATCCAGAGCGGAGGTGGGCTCGTCAAGAACCAGAACACGGGGTTGGGCGGCCAGGACGGCTGCGATCGCGACTCGCTGCTGCTGACCGCCAGAGAGCTCCAGCAGGGATCGCCGCCGCAGGTCGGCGATCCCCATGAGATCCAGGGTCTCCTCGACGCGTTTGCGCATGACCGACGGTGACAGGCCGAGTTGTTCCATGCCGTAGGCCACTTCGTCCTCCACCACGTCGGTGACGAACCCGGCCAGCGGGTTCTGCCCCACCCATCCGACGACGTCTGCGAGATCCCGTGGCCGATGCGTGCGGGTGGAGCGTCCGGCGACGGAGACATCACCGGCAAGCGTCGCACCCGAGGCGTGCGGGACGAGACCGTTCATGGCGCCCAGAAGTGTCGACTTTCCCGTGCCCGTGCGGCCCATGACCAGGCACAGGTCTCCGTCGGCGACGGTGAAGGTGGCGTGCGAGATGACCGGATCCGAGGAATCGGGTTGGGTGATGGAGACGTCGCTGAAGTGGATCACGGTGCTGTGGCCCCTCTGTGCGGTGGGGGGGTGAGGAGGGCGGGGAGCATGAGGACAACGGGCACCAGGAGTGCCGCGAGAGGCAGCGTCGGCCAGGTCAGCGGCGCGGAGGGGGGATTGAGCTGGTCGGGGAAGCCGAGGGGGCTGGTCAGCCACACCATGGCGGCCACGGAGAGGGCCCCGCACAGCACCACAAGATTCTCCGGCCATCTCCACGGCGCGGCCCGGTAGCGGGTCACGGACAGGCGCCGGCCAGCGCTGCGCAGCCCCACGGCTCCCAGTATCACGCCCACTCCCAGGAGAGTCACCGCCAGCCAGTGTTGTGGGGCCAGGCCCAGGAAGGTGGAGGCAGATGCGGGCAGGCCGAGGATGACGGAGGTTCCCAGCAACAGGGTTACCAGCGCTGTGAGAAGCGCCAGCGTGGTCTGCGGGGGGACCTTCGCCTGCCCCCGGGTGCGTCCGTAGCCGCGCGCTTCCATGGAGGACGCCAGCGTCATGGATCCCTCCACGGCGTCCTCCACCACAGGCACGAGCGTTGCGCCGAGCGCGCGAAGACCGCGTGTGGGGTTACCACGGAGTCGGCGGCCCCGCCTGACCCGGTGGGCGGAGATGATCAGTTGTGGCAGGACTGTCAGGGAGATCGAGATGGCGACGGACATGTCGTGGAGCGCCGCCGGCACCGATTTGAGCGCGGTGCGTGGATTGGCCAGAGAGTTCGCGGCACCGACACACAGCAGGATGGTGGCGAGCCGGAGGGAGTCCGTGGAGGCCCAGACAAGCTCCTCGGCCGTAACGGGCCCCCCGAAGCGGATGCCTGCAGCCCAGGCGGGCAGGCGCACCTCAGGGATGGTGAACAGGACCGTGCCTGCGGAGGTGCCACCGATGAACAGGCGCAGCAGCACCCGGCCGGTGATGATGACGACGCCGAGCAGCAGGTAGAACTTGAGCGAGCGTGCCCAGATCCCATCCCCCCGGCGCGCCAGCACCACCGTCACGAGAGACGCAATGATGAGTGCCTGCACCAATGGGTTCAGGGTCAGGCTGGCGGCGATGCCCGCGCACAGTGCCCACACCCACCACGCCCAGGGATGGGTGGTCCGCAGTGGTTGCCGGAGCCGCACGGTGTGCCCCGGCGGCGTGTGGGCGACGCGGGCGATCAACCGCGCCATGTCAGCGTCCGCCCACCTGCGTGCCGTCCGTGCTCGCGCGGCGACGCCACAACAGGAATGTCACGGCGCCGACGACGACGATCGCCCCGGTGCCGACCAGCGCCCACGGCGTACCGGCATCAGCGGGGTCGGTCTCGGACTGGGCGACGGACTCGGACGAGGTACCGGTGACTGCAGGATCGAAGTAGTCGGCCGCATCGGCCCCGGGCACCAGGACCTCCTCCCCACCGGACATGATGGTCAGCAACGGGGGCTCACACGACTCAACGTCGGGCTTGTTGTAGCACCAGGCCTCGATGGCTCCCGGCTCCGGGGCGTAGGTTTCTGCCCCCTCCTCAGAGAAGGCCCACGGGCTGCCAGCGGTGGCATGGTGGTAGTTCCAGTAGGAACCGGTGAAGGTGGCCGGGCAGGGATCCGGATGACCGGACAGTGAACAGATGAACCCGTCGGCCCTCTCTATGTCCACCCCCGCCGCCATGAGGGCCTCCTCGCCGGAGGCCGGGGTGCCGACGCACTGGTTGGCCAGCACGTCGCCCTCGATGTCGGTCACCAGCAGCCACACCTGCTCGGCGTCCAGACATGCCCCGACAGCGTTGGAGCCCTCCGATATCGGGGGCGGGGACGTCTCAGCGAGGGCGAGGGATGTCGGGGCGACAACGAGGGAAATGAGCAGCGCGAGGAGGACGGTACCTGCTCGTTGGGGGTGGGGCATGGGACTCCTTGTTCAGGAGGCCTGCAGATCAAGAAGTCTGGGCGCCGGATGTGGCGCACCGAACCCATCGCAGACCACGACGATGACAAACGTTCCATCCAGAGCAGGTGCCCCGACTTCGAACGGGCCAGTGGCCCTTCCGTCACGGTTGCGGGTCAGTTCCGGATTTGCACCGGATTCCCCTCCTACAGGACGTTGCTGACACTACACCTGGGCGTCGTCGGGCGGGCTATTGGGTCGGTTAATGCATCGCCACGTTGCGATCACAGGTGCGAAGTGGGTCCTCGGGGAGTACTTTTCTTTCGACGCACGAAAGATTGCAACCGAACGAGTCAGGAGAGCCACGTGAGTGCAGAGGCGCCAGAGCGGACAAGCAGACGTCGATGGTTCGGGTTGTTCTTCATCAGCCTCGGCGTGGCGTTGATCATCGTCGATTCCACGATCGTCAACGTCGCCATCCCCTCCATCATCGACGACATCGGGCTGACCTCGAGCGGTGCGCAATGGGTGCAGGAGATCTACACGTTGATCTTCGCCTCGCTGCTGCTCATCTGGGGCCGGCTCGCAGACGAGTGGGGGCGCCGCAGGTTGTTCATCCTCGGGGTCGTGGTCTTTGCAGCCTCGAGCGTCCTGGCTGCCCTGGCCACTTCCGGGGAGTTGCTCATCGCCGCGCGCGCAGCGCAGGGCATCGGTGGTTCCATGATGTTGCCGACCTCGCTGTCGATCCTGAACGCCACCTTCCGCGGCAGGGATCGTGGCATTGCCTTTGCCTTCTGGGGCGCCACCATCGGAGGGATGGCCGCGCTCGGTCCATTGCTCGGTGGTTGGTTGACGACGTCGTTCTCCTGGCGCTGGGCCTTCGGCATCAACATCCCGCTCGGGATCCTGGTGATCGTCGGCCTGCTCATTTTCGTGGCGGAGTCCAGGGACGAGAGGGCCGTCAAGGATGCCGACGTGCCCGGGGCCGTGTTGGCCGCGGTCGGGTTTGGTGGGCTCGTCTTTGCGCTCATCGAGGGCCGCAACTACGGCTGGCTTCGCGCCACCGCCGATTTCACGGTCTTCGGATGGACGTGGCCGTTCGGAGTCTCCGCCTCCGCGGCGGCTGGAACCATTGGGGCCGTGGCGCTGGTGGCCTTCGTCATCGTGGAGCGGCATCGCAGCAACACGGGACGGGTCGCGATGCTGGACCTCAGCCTGTTCTCCATTCCCTCGTTCCGCAATGGCAACATCGCAGCCGCGATCGTCAGCCTGGGGGAGTTCGGCATCATTTTCAGCCTGCCGTTGTGGCTGCAGAACGTGACGGGCTACAGCGCCTTCCAGACGGGGTTGGCTCTTCTGCCGCTGGCCGTGGGGAGTTTTGCGGCGAGCGGAGTCAGTGCCACCGTCGGCCAGAAGTTCACGCCCGTCACCCTTGTCCGGGCGGGCATCGTGCTGGAGATCATCGGAGTTCTCGGACTCGGTGTGCTGTTGCGCACCGAGAGCGGCTGGCTGACCACGTCTCCGTTGCTGTTCGTCTACGGCGTGGGAGTTGGCCTGGCCACGGCACAGCTCACGGGGGTCGTTCTGGTGGACGTGCCCGTGGAGCAGAGTGGGCAGGGCTCCGGCACGCAGAGCACCGCACGGCAGGTGGGCTCCGCGCTGGGCATCGCGGTCCTGGGCACCATCCTGTTCACGACGCTGGGAGCCCGTCTGGAGACGGCGCTCGACGCCATGGCACAACTTCCCGAGGCAGCCCGGGCGCAGTTCGTCGAGACCGTGAAGGAGACCGCCGGTGCAATCATTCCGTCGCTCGGTGCCGATCCCTCCACCGCCGCCGTGGCGGAGGCCGCCCGTACTTCGTTCACCGACGCGGCGCGGGCGTCGGCGCTCAGTGCCGCAGCGTTCCTCGTCGTGGGTTTGCTGGCGTCACTGTCGTTGAGCGGCGCCAGGAGGCCGGAGCATGAGGGAGCCGACGTTGAAGAGGGCGACGTCGATCCCGATGTGCGTCCGAACCACGCCGCCACCGACTGACCCCCGCGGCCCCCGTCCCCGAGGAAGTCGACTGCTGACCGGGACGAATGCCCTCAGCCTGATCGACGAGGAACTGTGGACGGACGCCACAGACCAATTTCGCCAACGCCGCAGTGGATGTCATCTCCGGAGCGCGGTGTGTCTTGGACGCTGACTTGGGACTAGCCTCGTGCCAGAGCCCTTGTTCAACGTCGGAAAGAGGTGGGGATCATCACTGATCTGCGATGGTCGAAGCGACCCGACGAGGCAGACGAACCCCGCGTCGAGAAGGATGGCGACCTGTGGCGCATCAGGTCGCTGGAGGTGGCGCGGCAGGTACTGCGTGCCCGACACGGCACGACGCAGGCCGGGTTCACCGCCGAGGCGATCCCGCAGGGCTTCCTGAAGAACCACCCCATCCTCTTCTCCGACGGCCCGCTCCACGACGAGCAGCGGTCCAAGGTTGCGCGATTCTTCGCCCCAAAGATCGTGGCGACCAGATACCAGGAACTCATGAACTCAGCCGCAGAGGGGGTCGTCGCGGAAGCCCAGGAGCTCGACAGCTTCGAGCTCGACGAACTCAGCCTGTACTTCACCGTCGAGGTGACCGCCGAGGTCGTGGGGCTGACCAACTCCACCGTGAAACCCATGTCGCGGCGGCTGGTGAAGTTCTTCAACCAACCCGCTTTTGACATCACGCGCAAGGATCTGGGACGCACGAACAGGCAGTGGATCCAGGCGGCCCTGAATGGGCTGTGGCCGGTGGTCCGGTTCTGGTTCGCCGACGTGCGGCCCGCAATCCGGGCACGGCGGAAGAACCCACAGGAGGACGTCATCAGCCACCTCATCAGCGAGGGCTACGGCAACATGGACATCCTCGTCGAGGCCACCACCTATGGCACGGCAGGCATGGTCACCACCCGCGAGTACATCTGCATGGCCGCCTGGCATCTGCTGCGCAACGACGCGCTGCGCGCCCGCTACCTGATCGCCGGGGAGAAGGAACGCCACGCCATCCTGCACGAGATCATCCGGCTGGAACCCGTCGTCGGTCACATCTACCGTCGCGCCCGGGAGGACATCGAGATCACCGATGGTGACGAATCCTGGACGATCAAGAAGGACGAACTCATCGACCTCTACATCCGGCACGCCAATGCTGATCCGGACGCCGTGGGCGACGAACCGCTCAGCCTCTGCCCGGGACGCGAGCTGCCCCGCGGCGTCAACGAGACCGTCATGAGCTTCGGCGACGGCGCCCACAAGTGCCCCGGCCAGCACCTGGCCATCTCCGAGTCCGATGCCCTGCTCACGCGTCTGCTGGCACGCGACGTCACCATCGTGGGCGAACCGACGATGGGGTGGGACGAACTGATCTCCGGCTACATGCTGCGTGGTTTCGTGTTGCACATCGGGCAGGGGCAGTGGAACGCGGCGCACGCCCATGAGGAATCGGACCGCGACCACTGAGGCCCCCGCAGACCGGTTCGACAGAAACGATCAATGCCATTGCGCGTACTGCCGCTAAGGTGTTCGGGTGGCTCGACTTTTTGGTACTGACGGCGTCCGTGGCGTCGCAAACGTGGATCTGACAGCAGAGCTCGCTCTCGACCTCTCGGTTGCAGCGGCTCACGTCCTCGGCGAGGCCGGCGCCTTCGGGCGAAGGCAGCCGACGGCGCTCGTGGCGCGTGACCCCCGGGCCTCCGGAGAGTTCCTCGAGGCCGCGGTCTGCGCAGGACTCGCGAGTGCGGGCGTCGACGTCATGCGCGTCGGAGTGGTTCCCACCCCGGCGGCCGCCTACCTGGTCAATGAGTACCGCACCGACCTGGGCGTCATGATCTCCGCGTCCCACAACGACATGCCCGACAACGGCATCAAGTTCTTCTCCCGTGGTGGCGTGAAGCTCGGCGACGACCTCGAGGACGCCATTGAGCAGCACCTCGGCGAGAACTGGCAGCGCCCCATCGGGGACAAGGTGGGCCGGATCATCTCGCAGCCCGACGCCGTCGATCTGTACGTGGCGCATCTGGTGAAGTCGCTCCGCAAGAAGAAGTCGCTGAGCGGGCTGACAGTGGTGCTCGACTGTGCCAACGGTGCCAGCTACCAGACGGCCATGCGGGCCTTCGAGGAGGCGGGGGCCGCGGTCACCACCATCTTTGCGAAGCCCGATGGCACGAATATCAACGCAGGGTGTGGCTCCACACATCCTGAAACACTGCAGCGCGCCGTCGTCTCTTCCCATGCGGACATGGGGCTGGCTTTCGACGGCGATGCGGACCGCTGCCTCGCGGTGGATCATGAGGGCAACATCGTCGACG
Source organism: uncultured Actinomycetota bacterium (assembly GCA_963747505.1). Lineage (GTDB taxonomy): Bacteria > Actinomycetota > Actinomycetes > Propionibacteriales > Propionibacteriaceae > Arachnia. The sequence continues at coordinate 184,064 of CAVVFD010000001.1, forward strand.
GGGACCAGGTGCTCGCCATCCTCGCCCTGTCCCTGCAGGAGGACCACCGCCTGGCCTCCAACACCGTCGTGGCCACCGTCATGAGCAACCTCGGATTCGTAACTGCCATGAAGGCCAACGACATCCGCGTGGACCAGACCAAGGTGGGGGACCGCTACGTCCTGGAGTCCATGAATGCGAACGGATTCAGCCTGGGCGGGGAACAGTCCGGCCACGTCATCATGAGCGAGTTCGCCACCACGGGCGACGGGGTGCTCACAGGCCTGCATCTGGCCAAACGTGTCGTGAAGACCGGGAAGACGCTGCAGGAGTTGGCGTCCGTGATGACGCGACTGCCCCAGGTGGTCATCAACGTCTCTGACGTGGACAAGTTGCGCGCCGGCATCGATCCGGAGGTCAACAGTGCGGTCTCCGACGCCAACCATGAGCTCGGGGAGACGGGGCGCGTGGTGCTTCGTCCTTCGGGTACCGAGCCCGTTGTGCGGGTGATGGTGGAGGCCCCGACGATGGAGAAGGCTGACGAGATCGCGCATCGACTGGCTGACAAGGTGAAGACTCGTCTGGGACGCTGACCCCAGCAGGACGTGTCCCGGCCCTTTCTGGGACGTTCAGGCGACGCGGACCGCTCCGGCGAAGGGCATCGAGTTCAGCGACGTCGTGTCCACGCCCGTGCGGGGGTTGGCAGCGTGCACGATCCTGCCGTTGCCGATGTAGAGGCCAACGTGGCTGACCGGGCTGTAGTAGAACACCAGATCACCGGGCTGCAGGTTGCTCTTGGAGACCCTCGTCCCGTCGGAGAGCTGGGCCCGCGAACTGCGAGACAGCGTGACGCCTGCCTGCCGGTAGGCGTAGCTCGTCAGGCCGGAGCAGTCGAAGGCGTTGGGGCCGGATTGCGCGTAGACGTACCGGCTTCCCACCTTGCTGAGAGCCGCGGCGACGGCCTTCTTGGCTGCGGTCTGCTTTGGGGCGGCCTGCTCGACCGGGACACCCTTCAGCGGCGGGGCGGCAGCGGGGATGCTGGTGACGGCCGGCAGGCTGGCGGTGCTGAACTGCACGAGGTTGTTGACGACCCACGTGCCACCGGTGAGGGCGTAGGAGCGGCAGCCGCCGCGACCGGTCGACGCCGTGTCGCACTCGGTCCTCCACTTGCGTCCGTCGGAAGCAGTCCAGGAGCCGTTCTTGCCGAGCGGGTTGGAGGACCAGTTGGCCCGGGAGGAGGGCAGGTAGGTGAGGGTGTTGAAGACCCAGCCCTTGTACTTGGCGCCGGACGCGGTCCTCTTCTCGGCGAAGATGTCAGTGGAGCAGCGCACCACGGTGGAGGAGTACTTCTCGCACGACGTCCTCCAGTAGCGGCCGTTGACGAGGTGGTCACCGGGCTGGGTGTAGACCTTGTTGTCCGACGAGCCGGAAGTGGCCTGTGCAGTGAGGGGCATCAGTCCGAGAATCGAACCGAGCAGGGTGGCCAGCAGGAGAGGCAGGATGCGCTTCATCAGTGGGGTTACCTTCGCTCAATGGAAATCGTGCTGTGCGACAGTAACTCTTTTGACTGAGGAATTGCAAAGAAATTCTCAGGTCGGCTGTTCGAAGTGTTCATTGTGTGCCGGGGCGTGGGGTCGAGGGTGCCGTGCTTGCTGAGAAGATCGTTGCCTGTTCTCAGCGAGCAGGCGGCCGCCAGGGTTCAACCCCTGCGCCTGGCCGACTCATCAGATGGACAACTCACACCTTGCGGATGGCGATGGTCTCGATGCTGTGATCCGGCCCCTTGCGCAGGATGGCGGTGGCGCGATCCCGGGTGGGGGCGATGTTGAAGTGCAGGTTGGGGCCGTTGATCTGGTCCCACACCCCCGACGCGAAGTCCAGGGCCTCCTGTGTGCCCAGTTCGGTGAACTGTTTGAAGTAGCTGCGCTCGTCGTGGAACGCGGTGTCACGCAGGGCGGCGAACCGCTCCAGGAACCATCGCTTGATGTCCGCCTCGTCGGCGTCGACGAATACGGAGAAGTCGAAGAAATCGCTGACCGTGGGGCCCGATGTGCCGTCCGGCTCGATCCGGGCCGGCTGCAGCACGTTCAGTCCTTCGACAATCAGGATGTCCGGCGACTCCACGACGATGGTCTGCTCCGGATCGATGTCATACAGCAGGTGGCTGTAGACGGGCATCTCGACGCGCGGCACCCCGGACTTCACGTCGACGACGAACTGCAGCAGGTCGCGACGGTTGAAGGACTCGGGGAACCCCTTGCGCTCCGCCAGTCCGCGCCTCTCCAACTCCTCGTTGGGATAGAGAAAACCATCCGTGGTCACGAGATCGACGCGCGGGGAGCCCGGTGCACGCCGCAACAACTCCTGCAGGAGGCGCGACGTGGTGGACTTGCCGACGGCCACCGATCCGGCAACCCCGATCACGAAGGGAGTGGGGCGCACCCTCAGGCGCAGGAAGTCGTTGCTGTCATCGCGCAGCCTGCAGGCGTTGGCCATGTAGAGATGGAGAAGCTGTGTCAGCGGTCGGTAGACCTCCTCGACGTCTTCCCGTGACGTGGGATCACCCAGACCCCGCAGCCGGGCCAGGGTCGTTTCATCGACGTCGATCTGCGTGGCATCGGCCAATGACGACCACGCGCCGCGCCGCACCACGACAAAGGGTCGGGCCACAGTGTTCATCTCATCTCGGTCGGGTCCGCACAAGCATGCCAACAAGCCACGGCACGGGACAACTCGTGCTGTAGCGTTCCACTGTGTCACCCACGTCCATCCTCTGGCTGCGCCGCGACCTGCGGCTGCACGATCTTCCCGCCCTCGCGGCCGCTGCGGAACGAGGAGACGTGCTGCCGGTCTTCGTCTTGGATGAACGACTGCTCGCGGAGTCCAGCGTCCGCACCACCGCTCTGCTCCGGGCCCTCGCCTCCGCACAGGAGTCCTACGACGGGACCATTGTGATCCGCAAGGGCAGGGCCGAGGACGTGCTCCCGGGACTGGCCGAGGAGGTGGGGGCCGAGAGCATCCACATCTCGGGGGAGACGCAGCCCTGGGGCAGAATTCGGGATCAGCGGGTCCGCAATGCTCTGGGGGACGACGTTGAACTCGTGGCGACTGGAAGCCCCTATGCCGTGGATCCCGGCACGATCTCGAACCAGTCCGGCAGGCCTTTCCAGGTGTTCACCCCCTTCTCCAAGGCATGGCGGGAGCATGGGTGGCCCGCTCCGGCCGTGCTCCCGAGGGGGCTGACCTTCGCCAGCGGCGTCGAAGGCCTGGGGATTCCTGACCCGCCCCCCGTGGACGTGGACCTGCCCGAGGTGGGAGAGCTTGCGGCCACGGCGCGATGGGCAGATTTCCTCGACGTCATCGACGATTACGACACGTTGCGGGACTTTCCCGGCGTCGACAACACCTCCATGATGTCGACGCACCTGAAGTACGGAACCGTCCATCCGCGAACCCTGCTGGCTGACATGGACGAGCGCAAGAAGGGCCACAAGCGGTTCGTCTCGGAGATCGGGTGGCGGGAGTTCTATGCCGACGTCTTGTGGCACAACCCCCAATCGGAGTGGGAGGACCTCAAGCCGGCCCTCAAGGACATCCCCTACGAGGACCCGGTCAACGATGCCGACGTTGCGGCGCAGTTCACCGCATGGAAACAGGGGCGCACCGGCTATCCGTTCGTGGATGCAGGGATGCGTCAACTCGCGAGCATCGGATGGATGCACAACAGAACGCGCATGGTGGTGGCCAGCTTCCTCACCAAGGACCTCCACGTCTGGTGGCCCCACGGCGCCCGGCACTTCATGGAACTCCTGCGCGACGGTGATCCCGCATCGAACTCGCACGGCTGGCAGTGGACGGCGGGCACAGGCACTGACGCCTCGCCCTACTTCAGGGTGTTCAACCCCGTGACCCAGGGTCTGCGGTTCGATCCTGACGGCGACTATGTGCGCCAGTGGATCCCCGAACTGCGCCACCTCGAGGGCAAGCGGGCGCACGAGCCCTGGAACCAGCCGGATGGGCTTGACCACGGCTACCCGGAGCGCATCGTCGACCATGCCGCAGAGCGCGAGGTGGCGCTCAAACGTTACGGACAGACAAAAATCTGACCCGGTGTGGATGTCAAGAATCGTGCATTTCTGTTGTACGGTTCTCGGCGTGTGTGGAATCGTGGGGTATCTCGGAGACCGTGACGGACGAGCCGTGGTGCTCTCTGGCCTGAGGAGGTTGGAGTATCGCGGCTACGATTCGGCGGGCATCGCCGTCGTGGCGGACGGTGCGATTGACTATCGCAAACGGGCCGGCAAGATCGTCAACCTGGCCGCCGCGATCGATGCCTCGCCGCTGCCGATGTCGGGCACTGCGATCGGACATACGCGGTGGGCGACCCATGGCGCACCCACCGACGCCAACTCCCACCCGCACGTGGCCAAGCGCGCCGCCGTCGTCCACAACGGCATCATCGAGAACTTCGCGGTGCTGCGTGCTCGGCTCGAAGCGGAGGGCACCGAGTTCCTCTCCGAGACCGACTCCGAGGTGGCAGTTCACCTTCTCGAACAGGAGCTCGCTGCAGGGACGGGCCTGGTGCAGGCAGTCCGCCACGTCGTGGCGCAGTTGGAGGGTGCCTTCACCCTCGTTGCCGTGGACGCCGCTGATCCTGACCGGATCGTCGCCGCTCGGCGGAACTCGCCGCTCGTGGTGGGCGTGGGTGAGGATGAGTACTTCCTGGCCTCCGACGTCGCAGCCTTCATCGAACACACTCGCGACGCCATCGAGCTGGGGCAGGACCAGGTGGTGGAGCTGACACGCGATGGGGTCAACGTCACCAACTTCGACGGATCCCCGGCCAGGACCCGCGAGTTCCACGTGGACTGGGATCTGGAGGCCGCGCAGAAGCAGGGCTACGACTGGTTCATGCGCAAGGAGATCTTCGAGCAGCCCAAGGCCGTGGCGGACACCCTCCTGGGGCGCCTCAACGAACGCGGCGAGCTGATGCTGGACGAGCTCCACATCAGCCCGGAAGAGCTGCGACGCGTCAACAAGATCGTCATTGTGGCCGCGGGCACCGCGTTCTACGCGGGACTCGTCGCCAAGTACGCCATCGAGCACTGGACGCGGATCCCCTGTGAGGTGGAGTTGGCCTCGGAGTTCCGCTACCGCGACCCGATCATCGATCCGATGACGCTTGTGGTCACCATCTCCCAATCGGGGGAGACCGCCGACACCCTGATGGCCATCCGTCACGCCCGGGAGCAGCACGCCAAGGTCATTGCGATCTGCAACACCAACGGCGCGACCATCCCCAGGGAGTCCGACGCCGTGATCTACACCCACGCCGGCCCCGAGATCGGCGTCGCCTCCTCGAAGGGTTTCACGACGCAAATTGTCGCCTGCTATCTGCTCGGCCTGTACCTGGCGCAGGTGCGTGGCATGAAGTACGGCGACGAGATCGCGGCCATCCTTGCTGAGCTGGAGCGCATGCCTTCTCTCATGCAGGACGTGCTGGACAACCAGCGGCCCATCCTGGACCTGGCCGCCGAGCTGAAGGACGCACCATCGGTGCTCTTCCTCGGCAGGCACGTGGGCTACCCCGTCGCACTCGAGGGGGCGCTGAAGCTCAAGGAGCTGGCCTACATCCACGCGGAGGGCTTCGCAGCGGGTGAGCTGAAGCACGGCCCCATCGCGCTGGTGTCCAAGGGGCTTCCCATCTTTGTGGTGGTGCCGCCACCCGGTCGCGACCAGCTCCGCGACAAGGTCATCTCCAACATCGCCGAGGTGCGCGCGCGTGGCGCCCGGACCATCGTTCTCGCAGAGGCCGGTGATGATGCCGCCCGCGCCAACGCGGACACCTTCATCGAACTGCCCGCGGTCTCCACCCTCCTGCAGCCCCTGGTTTCCACCGTTCCGCTCCAGATCTTCGCCTGCGAACTGGCGACGCTGATGGGCCACGACGTGGACCAGCCACGCAACCTTGCGAAGTCGGTCACCGTCGAGTGATGGGGCGAGGTTCGAGCTCCCGTTAGTGTGGGCACCATGATTGTCGGCATAGGGACGGACCTGTGCGTCGTCGCGCGATTCGACGAGATGGTGCAGCGACGACCCGGGCTCCTCGAGCGGCTGCTGACCCCGTCCGAACGGGAGCTCTCCCTGCCCTCCCAGGCAGCGCGGTTCGCCGCCAAGGAGGCGCTCGCCAAGGCGCTGGGTTCCCCGGGCGGGATGCGCTGGCTCGACTGTCGGGTGGTGAAGTCGGAGATGGGCGTGCCGTCCTTCGAGGCCACGGGCACCGTCGCGGAGCGCATCACGGCGCTGGGAATTGCCACGATCCATCTGTCCATATCCCACGATGGTGGGTACGCAACAGCAATGGTGGTGTGTGAGTCATGAGACCCGTCGCAACGATTGCCCAACTCAGGGCAGCCGAGGAAAGGGCATTCGCTGAGCAGCCGGGCATCGACCTGATGGGCACAGCGGCCGACGCCATCGTCTCCGTGGCGCGGGTGCTCGCCCCGAGCGGTCCCGTGGTCGTGGCCATCGGCCCTGGGAACAACGGTGGCGACGGGCTCTACGCTGCCGCGACCCTGGCAGGGGATCGTGAGGTGCTGACGTGGCTTGCCATGGGGACCGCCCACGAGGATGGGGTGATCGCCGCCCGGGAAGCGGGCTGCCGTGAGGTGGATGCCCTGGAGGCGACGGAATCGTTGGGCGATGCGGCGTTGGTCATCGACGCCGTACTGGGGCTCGGGAGTCGTCCGGGCCTGCCGGATGCCGTTGCGACGTTCGCCGACGCGGCCGAGGCCCTGGGGGTCCCTGTCCTGGCCGTGGACCTCCCCAGCGGCCTGGACGCCGACTCGGGCGACGTCCACACCTCCTTCCGCGCCGACTGCACCGTCACCTTCGCAGCACCCAAGCCGTGCCACGTCATCGGTGAGGCTGCTCAGCTGTGCGGAGACGTGGTGGTGGCGGACATCGGCGTCTCCCTTGCGGACGTGGGGATGTGGACGGCAGAGGAATCAGATATCGCGCGGTGGTGGCCCGTGCCCGGCCCGAACAGCCACAAGTACACCCGTGGTGTGGTGGGGCTCGACACCGGTTCCGCCGACTATCCCGGGGCGGCCCTGCTGGGCTGCGCCGGGGCGCTCCACACCGGCCCGGGGATGGTGCGCTATGTGGGGGGCGCGCCCCAGGAGCTTGTCGTGAGCCGCTTCCCGAGCATCGTGACAGCCGACGGCCGGGTCCAGGCCATGGTGCTGGGCTCCGGCTGGGGAGACCTTGAAGATGCAGAGGCACGGCTGGGACGGGCCATCGAACGGGCCGTTCCGCTCGTGGTGGACGCCGACGCGCTCTCCCATCTTCCGATGGCGCTGCCCGAGGGCAGCCTGCTGACCCCGCATGCCGGGGAACTGGCCCGGCTGCTCGATGTGGAGAGGGACGAGGTGGCGGCCGATCCCATCGGCTCCGCCAAGCGCGCCGCGGCGCGCTGTGGTGCGACGGTCCTGCTCAAGGGTGGAACGCAGTACGTCGCGACCCCCTCAGGTGACGTCACGATCGCCGTCCGTGGCCCGGCGTGGACTGGGCAGGCGGGGTCCGGTGACACGCTCGCGGGTGCCTGTGGAACTCTTCTGGCGGCCGGACTGGGCGCCGAGCGTGCTGCGATCGTGGCAGCCAGCCTGCAGGCAATCACCGCCAGCAGGCACCCCGGCCCCCACCCGCCGGATGTGCTGGCCTCCTACTTTCCGGCTGTCATCGCGGACCTGGCGGGGGCTTCGGATCACGCCTGACGAGAAAGTGCGTCCAGATCGCTGGACGGAGGCTGCAAGAGGTCAACGGTGAATCGAGCTGCACTTTTTCGTCATGGACGGACACCAACCATGCAGTGGGTGAGAGGCGGGCCACGCGCGTCGCCTACACTCCGATGTGTGCGAGTTGCTGTCATCGCGGAATCCTTCCTGCCGCAGATCAATGGAGTGACCAACTCCGTCCTGCGAATCCTGGAACACCTGCGTGCACAGGGTCACGACGCAATGGTCATCGCACCGCAGGACGGCAACAGGACCCCTGATCACTGCATGGGGTTCCCCGTGGAGACGGTGCCATCCATCGGTCTCCCCGGCTATGGGATGGTGCGAGTGGTGACGACTCCCACCCACAGCGTCGAGCGGATGCTGGCGGGTTTCGGTCCTGACATCATCCACCTGGCCGCTCCGTTCCAGATCGGTTTCAAGGCCGCCTCGGTGGGAGCAAAGATGGGACTGCCCATCGTCGCGGTCTACCAGACAGAGGTGCCGTCCTACGCGGTCCGGTACGGCTTCCCGCACCTGGAGCCGTTGCTGTGGCACCACGTCCGCAAGTCACACATGCTCGCCACCCTCAACCTTGCGCCCTCCACGTTTGCGGCAGAGCAGCTGCGTTCCCAGGGCATTCCGCGGGTGCGCGTGTGGGGCAGGGGAGTGGATGCGCAACGCTTCTCGCCGGCGCGGCGCTCGGAGGTCCTGCGACGGCAGATGGCTCCAGATGGGGAACTGCTGATCGGCTACATGGGCCGGCTCGCGAACGAGAAGCAGGTGGAGGACCTCTCGGTCCTCTCAGATCTTCCGAACAGCCGCATCGTGGTCATCGGTGACGGTCCGAGCCGGTCCTCGCTCGAGCAGGCCCTGCCAAACGCCCAGTTCCTGGGTCATCTTGACGGCAGCAAGCAGGCGGAGGTGCTGGCCAGTCTCGACGCCTTCGTGCATCCCGGCGAGCTGGAGACCTTCTGCCAGTCCATCCAGGAGGCCAAGGCTGCCGGGCTCCCCGTGGTCGCGCCACGCCGTGGTGGCCCCATCGACCTCATCGACAGCGGGGTCACCGGGATCCTCTACGAGCCCGGCGACCTGGGAGCCATGCGACGCCACGTTGAAAGGCTGCTGATCGACCCGGTGGAGCGTGAACGACTGGGGAGATCAGCGCGCATGTCGGTGATGGAGCGCACCTGGGAAGCCGTGTGCGGAGAGCTCATGGACCACTACGCGGACGCCATCAGACCCTCGATGCGGCGCGGCCTGCCCGTGGGCTGAGGGAGAAGGCCTACTCGTCACCCTCATGCGTGTGGTAGGTGTCCTGCTCCTCGGTGAACTCCTTCACAGGGGCCAGGACGTCGACCTCCTGTCCGTTGTCATAGGCCAGCGTGCAGGAGATCTCCTCACCTCCGGCCGGGAGTTCGCGCGTCAACTGCATCAACATCACGTGGGGGCCCCCGGGGGCGAGATGTTGATGCGACTCCTTGGGCACCACGATTCCGCCCTCTGCCTCGCGCATCTTCATCTCGCCGTCCACCATGACCATTTCGTGGATCTCCACCTTCTCCGCCACGTCCCCGCAATCGGCTGAAATCAGCCTGATGTCCTCGGGGGTGGGATTGGTCATGTTCACGAACAGGGCGGTCATGTCAGGACGTTCTGCGCCGTCGGTGGTGCGCACCCATGGGTCGGCGGTGATCACGCCGGGAGCGCTGCCCTCCGCGGATGTGCCACATGCTACGAGGAGGAGAACGGCGGCGACGGCGGGGACCAGCAGGGTCTTCATGGAACCTGATGCTACCCCTCGCGGTTGGAAGGTCCCACAAGCATTCATAGACTTGGGTCCATGCCCGATGCCGCACCCATGAAGCGCCGCACCCTCTTCGGGTATGCGGGGGCAGCGGGGGTGGGAGCCGCAGCCGGAATGGTCGGCGGGCGCGCGAGCGTGGGGTCCGAGATTGGCCCCCACGGACTTCCTGTCGACGGAGGCGTCACCCGGCAGCGCTACGAGGCGCATGGCACGCATCAATCCGGCATCCTCACGCCCGCCCCGGCCGCACACCGACTCCTCGCGTTCGACCTGCTGGGCACAACGGGTGCGGAGGCGCTGGCGCGACTCATGCGGGTGTGGAGCGGGACCATCGAGGCCCTGATGGCTGGGAGACCCGCGCCGGGTGACGCCACACCGGACCTGGCGCAGGAGGCCGTGTCACTGACGATCACCGTCGGACTGGGGCCCGCAGTCTTCGACCTGTCCGGCCTGGAGAACAAACGCCCATCCGGCTTCCAGAGCATCCCACCCATGGATCACGACAACCTGCAGGAACGCTGGAGTGGTGGCGACCTCCTCGTCATGGTGGCTGCCGACGATGAGACCTCCGTCTCCCATGCCTGCCGCCGCATGACCGTCGACGCCCGCCCCTTTGCGCTCCCGCGCTGGAGCCAGTCCGGGTTCTGGCGTGGCGTCGACGCGGACGGCAACGCCGCCACCGGACGCAACCTGTTCGGACAGGTGGACGGCAGCCGCAACCCGCTGCCGCAGGAACTGGGACAGGCACTGTGGTCAACGGACGGCTGGCTGGCCAACGGAACCCAACTGGTGGTGCGTCGCATCGAGATGGATCTCGACGAGTGGGACACACTCATCCGGGACCGCCAGGAGAAGACGATCGGCCGCGACCTGCGGGACGGCGCTCCGTTGACCGGCGGCAGCGAACGCGATGACGTCGATCTCTCCGCCGAGTCCGACGGCGCTTTGGTCATCCCGCTTGATGCCCATGTACGACGCGCGCACCCCGCCGAGAACAGGGGCCGACGCATGTTGCGGCGCGGCGTCAACTACACCCACGTCGACGATGCGGGGCAGGAGAGCGCAGGACTACTGTTCATCGCGCTGCAGTCCAGCGTGGCCGAGCAGTTCATCCCCGTGCAGCAGAAGCTGGACGCCTCGGACGCACTGAACGAGTGGACCACAGCCATCGGTTCTGCGGTGTTCGCGCTGCCTCCGGGATTCTCCACGGACCGCCACTTGGCGGCCGGGCTCTTCGACTGACCGCCGCAGTCAGGGAACAGCCTGAGTGCTGGCTTTGGGGAATTGGGTCGCATCCCGGTAGGGTGGGGGACGGCCAGATTGGCCCCCGCGACCGTGCTGCTCCGGTCCGCGTTTGTTCATCCCGCCGGCCAAGTTCTGGGCCGCAAGTTTCATCGGTACAGCAGCACCATTGAGGCGCGACACCGATCGCATCCTCTGGCCGTCTTGTAATGGGACACCTTTTAGGACGAGACGAGCCACTGCCGGGCGCAAACCGCCGCCGGGCTCGTGAACCATCCATCCGAGGAACCACCATGGCCATGCACAACAAGAAGGCGCCCAAAGCACGCAAGGCTGACGGCACGCCCAAGAAGCGCTGGACTGCTGCCGAACGCGCAGCGAAGGGCGCCAAGCCCCGCAAGGGTGGCGGACACCGCCCCTACGAGGGCTCCCGCCCCTACGTCGAACGCAATGGACGCAGCTCCGGCGACGACGGGGCGCCCCGCTCCGAGGTCGGGCGAGACGATCGGGCGTCGCGCTCCGAGACCGGTCGCGATGAACGTCGCTCGTTCGATCGTCGTGACTCTGGCTCCGGTGGGCGCTCGTTTGATCGTCGTGACTCTGGCTCCGGTGGGCGCTCGTTTGATCGTCGTGACTCTGGCTCCGGTGGGCGCTCGTTTGATCGTCGTGACTCTGGCTCCGGTGGGCGCTCGTTTGATCGTCGTGACTCTGGCTCCGGTGGGCGCTCGTTTGATCGTCGTGACTCTGGCTCCGGTGGGCGCTCGTTTGATCGTCGTGACTCTGGCTCCGGTGGGCGCTCGTTTGATCGTCGTGACCGACCCGCGGAGAGTGGCCGTGGAGGGTTCGAGGATCGTCGCAGCAACGACACAAACCAGAGCCGCGGCGACGGTTACCGCAACGACCGTGGTGGTTCCAGATACGACAGCCGCGACGGTCGCCGTGGTGATCGTGCTCGCGGCAGCCACGACCGTCCCCGATACACGGACCGCGATGATTCGGGTGGGCGCGGCCACCAGGGTCGCGATGACCGCGGCGCCCGCCGCCCCGAGGATCGTGGTGGCCGAAGGTTCGAGGCCCGCGGATCCCGTCGTTTCGAGGAGCCCGACACCCGAGGAGGCGACCGGTTCGACCGTGGACGCGGCCCCTCCGGTGACTACCGCGATCGTGCCCACCACCAGCACCGCGACGACCGCCGGGACCAGGGCCGGGACACGAGCAACCCCGAGAGCGACCAGATGAGCTGGACCGCACGTGACGTCGTCGACGTCGAGGTCTCGGCCACCCATCAGGCTTCCGGCTTCGCCGAACTCGGTGTGAAGTTGCCGCTCGTGGCCCAGCTCAGCGCCCGCGGCATCACCGAACCCTTCCCCATCCAGCAGGCCACCATCGTTGACGGTATCGCGGGCCGCGATGTCCTGGGCCGCGGCCGTACCGGTTCCGGCAAGACACTGGCCTTCGGTCTGTCGCTGCTGACGAGGCTGGCCGACCAGCGCCCCACCGGCTCCCCGCGCGCCATGATCCTGACCCCCACCCGTGAGCTTGCGCTGCAGATTGCCGACGACCTCTCGCCGCTGGCCAGCACCGTCGGGCTGAGCCTGACGCTCATCACGGGCGGCATGTCCTTCACCCCGCAAATCCGCGCCTTCGAGCGTGGTGTGGACATCGTCGTGGCCACCCCCGGTCGCCTCATCGACCTGCTGGAGCAGGGCGTTGCCGACCTCTCGCAGGTGGAGATCACCGTCCTCGACGAGGCCGATCACATGAGCGACCTCGGGTTCATGCCTGCGGTCACCACGCTGCTCGAGGCCGTCCCGGACACCGGGCAGCGCATGCTGTTCTCCGCCACCCTGGACCACGCCGTCGACCGTCTGGTGCGCAAGTACCTGCACGATGCCGTCACCCACGAGGTGGACTCGTCCAAGAACTCGGTGACAACGCTGACGCACCACCTTCTCCAGCTGGCGCCGCACCACAAGAACTCGATCACTGCCGAGATCGCCAATCGCGACGGCAAGACGGTGATCTTCGCCCGCACGCAGATGGGTGTCGAGCGCATCGCCGGCCAGTTGCGCGAGGCAGGCGTCATGGCGGGTGGGCTGCACGGCGGCCTGACCCAGGGGGCCCGGGCCCGCATCCTCGCGTGCTTCAAGGGCGAGGAACTCCCCGTGCTGGTGGCCACGGACGTTGCTGCCCGTGGCATCCACGTCGACGACGTCTCCCTGGTCCTGCAGGTGGATCCCCCCATGAACTCGAAGGACTACCTGCACCGTGCCGGGCGCACCGCCCGCGCTGGCGAGTCCGGCGCGGTCGTGAGCGTCGTGCTGCCCCACCAGCGTAAGGAGATGCGTCGCATTTCCGGCCAGGCCGGTGTCAAAATCATGCCCACGGACGTCCTCCCCGGCAGCAGTGAGCTGCGCGAGGCCACCGGGTCGCGGAAACCCTCGGGCACCTCGATCCCCGAGGCCGAGTACCAGCGGCTCATCGCCCCCAAGCACCAGCCTCGTCGCAACCACACCAGGGGCGGCGGTGGCGGCTTCCGCAAGCGCAACGGCGGTGGCGGCGGTGGACGCAACCGCACCTGGAAGTAGGAGGGCGCGATCTCGAAGGGTCAACGGCACTAGAATCGCCGAGAAATGAGCTCCTCCCTGCACGCCCGTCTCCGGCTGGCCGAACCACATGACGCATCCGCCATGCTGCGGGTGATCCATGCGGCATTCGCGCATCGCCGACACGTCGATCCGCCGCCCGCAGCGCTGACGGATACCGTGGCCGACATCGAGCGTGCGCTGGATACCGGGCATGGCGTCTGCGCAGTGGCCGACGGCGAGATCGTCGCCTGCCTGCTGGTGGAGTGCCACGGGTCCGTCGCCACCTTGCGACGGGTCAGCGTGCTGCCCACTGCCGCCGGTGGCGGGCTGGCGCGGGCGCTGGCGGAGGCCGCCGTGGACGTGGCCGCCAGCCGGGGCTGCCGTCGGGTGGAACTGTTGACGAGGCGCGAGTTCCCCGAACTTTGTGCGTGGTGGGAGCGCCACGGTTTTGAGGTGCTGCGCGAGGAACCGGATGGGTTCATCCTGGGACGGGATCTCCCCGTCATGTTGGATGTGGTGACTGCGGAGGCCATGCAGGCACTGGGTGTGCGTCTCGCCTCGGTGCTGCGGGCCGGCGACGTCGTGGTGGTCGATGGCGAGCTGGGTGCAGGCAAGACGACCCTGGCGCAGGGGCTGGGGGCCGGGCTGGGAGTCAGGGGCCCCGTGATCTCGCCCACCTTCGTCATCTCCCGAATTCATCCGCAGCGTGGGGATGGTCCGGACCTGGTTCACGTCGACGCCTACCGTCTGGGTGATGCCGCCGAGCTCTCCGACATCGACTTGGACGACTCTCTGGCCGATTCCGTGACCTACATCGAATGGGGTCGCGGGAAGGCCGAATGGTTGGCGGATGAGCGGCTGGAAATTGACATTGCCCGGAGCGATGACCCCGCCGTGGACGTGCGCGTCGTACGGCTCACCGGCATCGGCGCACGCTGGAAGGGCGCCTTGGAGATTCTTCGGGAGCATGCATGACCTGGACCCTTGCCATCGACACATCACACTTCGTGGCCGTCGGCCTCGCCCGCGACGGCGTCCCCGTGGATTCCGAGGCGGTGAGCGACACCCGTGCCCACGGCGAGTCGCTGATGCCCTGCGTGGTGGAGGTGTGCCGGCGCAGTGGACTGGCGGTGGCCGACATCGACGAAATCGTCGTCGGGATGGGGCCCGGTCCGTTCACCGGCCTACGTGTGGGAATCGCGGCGGCGGCCACACTCGCCCATCTGGCCGGACGTGAACTGCACCACGTCTGCTCGCTGGATGCACTCGCGTCGCAGTGGCGGGGCGCCGGGGCCCCGGCGGAGTTCGTCGTGGCCTCCGATGCTCGTCGCAAGGAGCTCTACTGGTCCCATCACCTGGACGGTGTTCGTGTGGGAGAACCCATGGTGGGCGTCCCCGAGTCCTTGCCGCCCGTGCCGGTTGCGGGACCGGTGCCTGAAACGATGCGGGATCGTCTGCAGTTCGACCCGAGCGGCCCCACCAGCATCGACGCGGCCCTGCTGGCGTCACGGTGGCGCGAGCTGCCGGGTGCGCCGTCGGAGCCCTACTACCTGCGATCCGCCGACGCGACGATGGGTGGACCGCCCAAGTCCGCGCTGCCGAAGTTGAGGCTGCGATGAGCGGCGTGGAGGCTGCCGTGATGGAAGACCTCCCCGGCCTCATGGTGCTGGAGGCGTCCTTCCCCGAGGTGCAGCGCTGGAGCGAGGACTCGTGGCGCGACGAACTCCTGGGCGCTGGTCGACACGTTGTGGTGTGTCGATCCAGTGGCGGCCTTGATGCTGCCGCCACCTTCTCACTGTCCGGGGACGTGGTGGACCTGCACCGGATCGTCACGGCGCCCGGGGGTCGACGTCGAGGTCTTGCCCGGCAGTTGGTGGATGCTGGCGTCGACTGGGCCCGTGAGGTGGGTGCGAGCCGAATGATGCTGGAAGTGGGGGCGACCAACGGTGCCGCGATGTCGCTGTACGAGGCCGTTGGGTTCCGGCGGATTGCCGAGCGCCTCAACTACTACGCTCCGGGTGCCCACGCGGCGGTCATGGAACGCGGAATACCAGCCATTGCAGAAGGAGGGACCTCATGAGTGGACCCCTGGTTCTCGGCATCGAATCCTCGTGCGATGAGACCGGCGTGGGTATCGTCCGTGGTCGGGAACTGCTCGCCAACGAGGTGGCCAGCTCCGTGGAGCTGCACGTGCGTTTCGGGGGAGTGGTGCCCGAGGTGGCCAGCCGGGCTCACCTGTCGGCCATCGTGCCGGCCCTGGAGCGCGCCGTCGACACCGCCAGCATCGACCTCACCGACCTTGATGCCGTGGCCGTCACCGCCGGTCCGGGTTTGATGGGAGCGTTGCTGGTGGGGATCTCCTCGGCGAAGGCCCTCGCCACGTATCTGAACAAGCCGCTGTACGGGGTGAACCACCTTGTGGGTCACGTTGCCGTGGATCTCCTGGACCATGGCGAGCTGCCCATGCCCAGCGTCGCGCTGTTGGTCTCCGGTGGCCACACGTCACTGCTGCACGTCACGGACATGGCCCGCTCCATCACCGAGGTGGGTTCCACGATAGACGACGCGGCCGGCGAGGCCTACGACAAGGTTGCTCGCCTGCTGGGTTTGGCGTACCCGGGCGGCCCCGTCATCGACAAGCTGGCTGCCGACGGCGATCCGCGGGCCATCGCCTTCCCGCGTGGGCTCACGGCCCGCCACGACTTGGAGAAGCACCGCTTCGACTTCTCGTTCTCGGGTCTGAAGACCGCCGTCGCCCGCTGGGTCGAGCTTCGTCGCCTCGACGGCAAGGAGATTCCTGTTGCCGACGTCTGCGCCAGCTTCCAGGAGGCCGTCTGCGACGTGCTCACGAGGAAGGCCGTCGACGCCGCGCGACACTTCGAGGTCGACACCATGCTGCTGGGCGGAGGGGTGGCCGCCAACTCGCGACTCCGGGTCCTGCTGGAGGAGCGGGCTGCGGCGGCCGGTGTTCAGTTGCGCCGCCCACGCCCCGCCCTCTGCACGGACAACGGGGCGATGATCGCCGCCGTCGGGTCCGAGGTGGTGCGTGCCGGACTGGAGCCGTCGCCGCTGGACTTCAGCGCTGATCCGGGACTGCCGGTCTCGACGGTTGTCGTCTGACGGCCGCCGAGGCACTCGGCACGGTCACTGATCTGCGTCGTCATCCACGTGGCGTTCACGCTCGTCGCGCCCGATCAGGTGATCGATGGCGCGCCGGTCGCGCTTGGTTGGGCGGCCCGCGCCCCGGTCGCGACGACCCATTGGGACTGACAGGTGTGTGGGTCTCTCGGGGGAATGATCCACGTAGGCCTCGATGGCGACGGTGTGGCCCACCCGCTTGGTGAGCAGCTGCTTGACCTCGAACTCGCGGACCCAGCCCGGCTCCTTCACGGTGACCCTGTCACCGGGCTTGATGACGCGAGCCGGCTTCACCGGGTCACCGTTGAGGCGCACGTGCCCGCCGCGCACGGCGTTGGTGGCCATGGAGCGGGTCTTGTAGACCCGCACCGACCACAACCACACATCCAGCCTTGCCATCCGTCCCCTCACCTCCGGTCACGTATGAGCCTACGTCTGCGACGAAGCTCCTTCGACCACCACCCCTTCCCTTCGACGGCTGCTGTTTTCCCATCCATAGCCGTCGTTCCCTTCGACAGCCTCTGCTCGTGCCTCACAGCGGCACGCAGGACGGCGCTGCCGCACGGCGGCACTCGGGGACGGCGCGTGCCTCGCGGCGGCTACCCGGCACGCAGGTTGGGGCGTGGCTCCTTCAAGCGTCTGGCACGGATAGGTTTGCCTCGTGGACATTCTCTCCGAGCAGGGGCGCGCCGCCTTGGAGGCCGCCAGCCGTGAGACGGACCCCACCTCGCTCGCAGCGGCTGGCCGGATGCGGAAGAAATTCTCCCCGGAGCTGTCCGCGGCAGCGCTGTCCCAGGTGGTGCTGCGTCGGCGGGCCTCGTCGAAACTTCCCCGCGCCGACGAGATGTTCTTCACGCCCACAGGCCTGGAGCAGGCCACCCGGTACCAGGTCTCCGCCTGGCGTGCCCAACAGTTCGTGGGCGCTGGGGTGGATGAGGTCTTCGACCTCGGCTGCGGGATCGGGGCCGACGCCATGGCCTTCCTCGAGGCGGGGATGAGGGTCCATGCCACGGAGGTGGATCGCGACGCGGCCGCCCTTGCAACGGCGAATCTTGCGCTGTTGAACGGAGGCCCGGTGCACGTGGGCAACGCCGAGGACGTCCAGGTGCCGGAGAACGCCGGCGTCTTCCTGGACCCCGCTCGCCGTACCCGGCGCGGACGCACCTGGCGGGTCGAGGACTTCTCTCCGCCGTGGTCGCTCGTGCTGCACCACCTCTCCAGCCCCCACGTCACAGCCGTCAAGATGGGGCCGGGTCTGCCCAAGGAACTCATCCCCGACGATGTCCGCGCCACATGGGTCTCCCATCATGGCGACGTGGTGGAGGTCTCCCTGTGGAACACGCCCGGCCCTCCGAGGACGGCGGTCGTCTTCCCCCGCGCCGGGGGCGACCCCATCGAGTTGAGCGTCCAACACCCGCGCGAGCTGGACGTGCGGCGTCCCGGCCGGTTCATCATCGAACCCGACAATGCGGTCATCCGGGCAGGTCTGGTCACCGACATCGCCCCGGAAAGCGACATCTGGCTCTTGCACGACCAGATCGCCTACCTCTCCAGCGATGTCCCTGTGGCGCCAGTCCTGTCTGACTGCTTCGAGGTGACGGCGCTCCTTCCCTACGATCCGCGAGCCATTCGGGCCCATATCAGGAACCAGGGGATTGGGACGCTGGAGATCAAGTGCCGCGGCATGGACGTGGACCCGGCCGCGCTGCGTCGCGCGCTGAAGCCGAAGGGGCCCAAAAGTGCGACCCTACTGCTGCTGAGAACCCCGGACGGGGCCATGGCTGCAGTCGCCGATCGGGTTGTCAACGACCCCACATAGTGCGCGCGGAACCCCGGACAAAGAGGACGACGAACGAGGTCTCGTAGCGCGATCCCTCCCCGCGATGCAGGGTCTGGGACTTGTCACGGCTACTCTTCGTGAGGTGTTTGCGATCCACCAGCCACTCAGAGGCCCTGGGTGACATCACCGTCGCAGCGGCCACGTGAACGGTGCGTCGCTCGGCGCGACGGACGAAACCTCGGGCTCGTCCCGAAGGTCCGTGGAGGGTCGACCCCGGTTTTGGCTGCAAGAGAGAGAGAGTCGTCACTGTGATCAGGTATCTGGTGCGCCGATTCCTCGGCTGGCTGCTGATGATCGTCGTCGCGACGAACGTCACATTCTTCCTGGCATGGGGCTACCTTGACCCACGCAGCAACTATGTCGCCCGCAGGCCTCCCCTGTCACCGGAACAGATCACCCAACAGTTGCTGCCGCGCAACCTGAGTGACACCGTCCCCCTCCTTGAGCGCTGGTGGATCTGGATCACCAGCATCGTCCTCCATTGGGACTGGGGAGTCAGTCCCGTGGGTCAGGTGGTCAACGACCAGGTGGCCTACCGCATGTGGGTGAGTGCCCAACTGGTGCTGGGTGCCACGGTCATCGCCACGATTCTCGGCGTCGCCCTCGGCGTGTACACGGCGTCTCGGCAGTACAAGCTCGGCGACCGCGTCGGCCAGGCCACCTCCATCGCAACGATGAACATCAACATCGTCGTGGCCGCACTCGGTATCGTCCTGCTGGCCATCAACTTCAACGACTGGGTGGGTGAGCGGATCTTCTACGTGACGGGGTCCTCCAGCAGGGGAGTGGAGGGGTTCTTCCCCAGCATCATCGACTCCTTGCAGCATCTGGTGTTACCGACCGCCGCACTCGTCCTCATCGGGTATGCCGGCACGCACTTCCTCCAGCGCTCCCTGTTGCTGGACAACATCAAGGCCGACTACGTCCGCACCGCACGGGCCAAGGGACTTACCAAGCCCCAGGCCATCCGTCGACATGCGCTGCGCACATCGCTGATCCCGGTGGCCACGCAGGTGGCCTTCACCATCCCGACGGTGTTCACCGGTGCCGTGCTGACCGAGACGATCTTCGCGTGGAACGGCATGGGTCGGTACTTCATCGAGACGATCAGCAGCAACGACATCCACGGCACGGTGGCCATTGCGGCCTTCGGTGCCTTCCTGACGGCGATCGGTGCTCTCCTCGCAGACGTCGCCGTCGTTGTCCTGGACCCCCGTGTGAGGGTGAGCTGATATGACCGACATGAGCGATCCCCCGGTCCTCTCGAACAACGAGCACATTCCCGAGGACGAGACCGGCGACACCGAGGTGGCAGCGCCTCGCAAGCGGATGTCCAAGTGGAGCCTGTACAGCCGGCGGTTCCTGCGCAACAAGCCTGCGGTCGCGGGCATCTTCATCTTCGTGATACTGGTTCTCTTCGCGATCATTGCCCCCATCGTCGCGCAGTACGACCACGTCGAACTCGACTTCCTCAACCTGGGCACGCCTCCCTCGTCCGAGCACTGGTTCGGGACGACGTCGGCGGGCAACGACACGTTCGCCCAGGTTGCCATCGGTCTGCAGCGCTCGCTCATGATCGCGGTCTCGGTGTCGGTGGGCACCACAGCGCTGTCCGCCCTCATCGGCACGGCGGCGGCATACTTCGGCGGCTGGACCGAACGCATCACGCTGACCGTCATCCATTTCATGATGGTGATCCCGAGCTTCCTGATCCTGGCCATGATCTCCAACGATTCCGGCGGTGACTGGCGCATCATTGCGCTCATCATGATCTTCGTCATCGGGTGGTTCTTCCCTGCGCGGGTGATCTGGACCATGGCGCTGTCGCTGCGAGAACGCGAGTACGTCTCGGCGGCGCGCTACATGGGTGTGCCGGGGATGAGGATCGTCGTGCGTCACCTGCTGCCCAACATCGGCTCGCTGCTGGTCATCAACTTCACCCTGGGCATCGTCTCGGCCGTCATGATCGAGACCGGGCTGTCGTTCCTGGGGTTCGGCGTCAAGATTCCCGACGTGTCGCTCGGGTCCCTCATCGGTTCCGGGGCCAACACGATCACCAGTGCGCCATGGCTCTTCTACTTCCCTGCGGGGGCGTTGACGCTGTTGACCATCTCGATGGCACTCGTCGCCGATGGCCTGCGTGACGCCCTTGATCCCACCTCGGCAGCAGGAGGCCGCGCATGAGCACCATTCTCTCGGTCCGTGACCTTCGGGTCAGCTTTGCCTCCGAAGCAGGTCGCGTCGACGCTGTGCGGGGGGTCTCCTTCGATCTCGAGGTGGGCAGGACGCTGGGCATCGTCGGTGAGTCCGGATCCGGCAAGTCGGTGACGTCGCTGGCGATCATGGGGCTGCTCGACGAGAACGCCCGCGTGCAGGGCTCGATCCTCTACGACGGCGAGGAGCTGCTCGGGCAGACCGACAAGCAGCTCTCGATGATCCGCGGCAACGGCATGTCCATGGTCTTTCAGGATCCGCTGACATCGCTGACGCCGGTGTTCACCATCGGTGCGCAGCTGATCGAAGCGCTCACCGTGCACCGTTCCATGTCAAAGAAGGAGGCATGGAAGCTGTCGATCGAACTGCTCGAACGTGTGGGGATCCCGAAACCCGAGAAGCGGATGAAGTCGTTTCCGCACGAGTTCTCCGGTGGTATGCGGCAGCGTGTCGTCATTGCCATTGCCATGGCGAACAATCCCAAACTGATCATTGCCGACGAGCCCACGACCGCCCTGGACGTCACCATCCAGGCGCAGATCCTGGATCTCATCGAGAAGGCGCAGAAGGAGACCGGCGCCGCCATGATCATGATCACGCACGACATGGGCGTGGTGGCACGCGTGGCGGACGACGTGATCGTCATGTACGCGGGAACTCCGGTGGAGCAGGCCCCGGTCCGGGAGGTGTTCCACCATCCCCGGATGCCCTACTCCATCGGCCTGCTCGGGGCGATCCCCCGCGTCGACAAGGCCGGGAAGGAGCCGCTCATCCCCATCGAGGGGAATCCGCCCCTGCTGATCGATCTGCCGGATGCCTGTCCCTTCGCTGATCGTTGCCCCATCGTCCTGCCGGCCTGCCGGGAAAGGGAGCCCGAGCTCCTGCCCGTCACGGGTGGCAGCGGGCGGCATCTGGCGGCCTGCATCCGATCCCACGAAATCGCTGACGACGGCCGCATCAACGATGGCCCGGTCTATCCGATTCCCGAGCCCGTCACGGGTGTACTGATGAACGTTCCGCGCGAGGAACGTCCCATCACCCTCGAGGTGCGCAACCTCACCAAGACGTTCCCCCTGCTGAAGGGCGCCTTCTTCAAGAAGAAGGTGGGGGAGGTGCGCGCCGTCAAGGGAGTCAGCTTCGACATCCGGCAGGGCGAGACGCTCGCCATCGTCGGGGAGTCCGGAAGCGGCAAGACCACCACGCTGATGCAGGTGATGGACTTCGCCAAGCAGGAGCACGGCGACATCCTCGTCGGCGGGACGAGCATCAACAGCCTGAAGGGTGCCAGTGCGGAGCGCAGGCTCCGCCGCGACATACAAATCGTCTTCCAGGACCCGATGGGTGCCCTCGACCCCCGGATGACCGTCGCGGACATCATCTCGGAACCCCTGTTCGCCATCGGAACACCGAAGGACGACGCACACCGCCGCGTGGATGAGCTCATGGACCTGGTGGGTCTGGATCCTGCACACAGCGACCGATTCCCGCAGGCCTTCTCCGGCGGCCAACGCCAGCGCATCGGTATTGCGCGCGCCCTCTCGACCAACCCCAGGGTCATCGCGCTTGATGAGCCGGTCTCCGCCCTGGACGTGTCGATTCAGGCCGGAGTCCTGAACCTGCTGGACGAGCTCAAGGCGCGGCTTGGCATCTCATTCCTGTTCGTCGCTCACGACCTGTCCGTCGTGCGCCACATCGCCGATCGTGTTGCGGTGATGTACCTGGGTGACTTCGTGGAACATGGTGACGTCGATGACGTTTTCGAGAACCCCCAGCACCCCTACACCCAGGCACTCCTGTCCGCGATCCCCGTGCCGGACCCGGACGTCGAACGCCATCGCGAACGGATCGCCGTGACGGGGGCCTGGAAAGCGGACGAGGACTCCTGAGGCCGGTGTGAGGGCGCCCCACCAGGCCCTTGCGTAACGAGCGGATAACAGTTGGCGGCCGTGACGCCGCGGGGCTGGGGGTCGCGTCGCTTCCCGGCTAGTCTGCGAGGCACTGACTTCGCCGCAGGGTGAGAGGAGCATCATGAAACAGCACAAGCTGTTGAAGGTAGTCGCAGTTGGCGCGGCCCTTGCAATGACACTGTCCGCATGTGGAACCGATGACAACGAGGGTGAGGGAACAGACGGCCAGACCCCGGCCGAGTCCCAGGACACCGCGGTTGTCGAGTCGGCCGACTACAACCCCCAGCCGCGGGAGAATCTCCAGCAGGGTGGGACGGTCAACTTCCCCATCAATGAGATCCCTGCCCAGATGAACGCGTTCAACAGCGACGCAAGCGCGGACACTTCCCGGATCGCCGCCTGGTACACGCCGCAGATGATTCTGCAGGAGCCGGACGGAATCCCCTACAAGAACGACGCCTACCTTGATGTGTGGGAGTACGACACCGTCGACGGCAACACCCAGATCACCTTCACCTTCACGGACGAGGCGAAGTGGAACGACGGCACGGACATGGACTGGACAGCCATCGACGCCACCTGGAAGGCCAACCGGTCCTCGGAGGAGGGCTTCAACCCGAACGCCACCGACGGCTACAAGGAGATCGCCTCCGTCGAGCAGGGTGACACCCCCAAGACCGCCATTGTCACGTTCGACGGCGAGTTCGCCTGGCCCGAGATGCCGTTCCTGACCGGCATCCTCCACCCGGCCGTCAACACACCGGAGATCTTCAACGAGGCCTTCGTCGACGAGCCCAACGCCGAGTGGGGTGCAGGCCCCTACACGATCAAGGAGTTCGACCCCAACGCGGACTACATCTCCTTCGAGCCGAATCCGAACTGGTGGGGCAACGAGCCCCTCCTCGACGAGGTGACCTTCACGGGCCTCGACGCAGCAGCCTCCATCAACGCCTTCAAGAACGGCGAGATCGACATGGTGGGCACCAACACCAAGGACCGTTTGGCCCAGGTTGCCGACATGGAGGGCGTCGAGACCTACCGTGCACTGCAGACCGCCAACACACTGATCCAGGTGGATGCTGACAAACCTGTCTTCGAGAACATCGATGTGCGCAAGGCCTTCTTCATGGCCATCGACCTCGATCAACAGAAGCAGATTGCCTGGAATGGCCTGGACTACTCCGAGGAGCCCGCCGGCTCCCTCACCCTCTTCCCCTTCCAGCCCGGCTACGAGAACGCGCTGGCCGAGGCAGGGTGGGAGTACGACGTCGAGGGCGCCAAGACGCTGCTGGAGGAAGCGGGCTGGGTTGAGGGGGAGGACGGCATCCGCGAGAAGGACGGCCAGAAGCTCTCCGTCACCTACCCGATCTTCAGTGACGACCCGACCCAGGAAGCGTTGGCGAAGGCGCTGCAGGCCCAGCAGAAGGCGGTCGGCATCGACGTCGTCATCGACGTCCGTCCGTCGTCCAACTTCTCCGAGGACTACACCACGAAGAACTGGGACATCGTCTCCCTGCGGTTCACCTCCTCTGATCCGTTCGGCGCGGCATGGTTCTGCCAGCTGTACTGCTCGGACAGCGGCTTGAACCTGTCGGGCACCGGTACCGCCGAGATGGATGAGCGCATCAAGAACGAGGTGGAGTCCATCAACAACGCCGAGGAGCAGACTGCCGCGGCCATCGAACTCGAGGCGGAGATCATCGCCGAGAGCTGGGGAATCATCCCCATGTACAACGGGCCGTCGATCTTCACGGTCAAGGAGGGTCTGGCGAACCTGACCCCGGAGCCCTACGTGGGACTCGACCTCTTCGGCGTGCAGCCGGTGGAGGACACGGGCTGGGAGAAGTAAGCACCTCCCACTCAGTTTCAGGCGGGGCCGATGGAATCATCCATCGGCCCCGCTTCCTGTGTGCCCGGGCCGGCACCCGTGCCTTCGGTGGGGCCTCTTCTGGCACTCGGGTTGAGCGAGTGCTAAGTCCGGTGTAGTTTGGCCATTGGCACTTGGAAGGCTCGGGTGCCAGTGTGGCCGGGCATACCGCGACGATGTCCGAACCACGAGTCTGTACCCACAAACCCAGAACATCACCGGCTCAGCCGGACGTCTACAGAAAGGGGTTTGACGTGGCAACCACGATCAAGCCGCTCGAGGACCGTGTCCTCGTTGCTCCCCTCGAAGCCGAGCAGACCACAGCCTCAGGCCTGGTCATCCCGGACACCGCCAAGGAAAAGCCGCAGGAGGGCCGCGTTGCGGCCATCGGTCCCGGCCGCACCGATGACAAGGGCAAGCGTGTGCCCATGGACGTCGCAGAGGGCGACGTCGTCATCTTCTCCAAGTACGGCGGCACCGAGGTCAAGTACGACGGCCAGGAGTACCTGCTCCTCAACGCTCGCGACATCCTCGCCGTCGTCTCCAAGTAACGTACGGGGGCCCCGCCCCCGTATCCCCCACACGGGGGCTCTGCCCCCCGGGGGTCCCCACTTGAGCTCGTTTTGCTCGCGCGGACCCAGGAAACAGGCGACCTCGTCGCGTTTCCCGGACTCGCTTCGTGAGTGAAGCCCGCTCGTCTTCGGGGCACCCCCCCTGACATTGCTCGCTCGTACGGAGCACATCGCCCCTGGTGGGCGACTCCGTCGCCGGATAGGAGCCTACATGGCAAAGATTTTGCAGTTCAATGAGGAGGCGCGTCGCTCGCTCGAGCGTGGCGTCGACACCCTCGCCAACACGGTCAAGGTGACACTGGGCCCCAAGGGTCGCTACGTCGTCCTCGACAAGAAGTGGGGCGCACCCACCATCACCAACGACGGTGTCACCGTCGCCAAGGAGGTTGAGCTCGACGATCCCTACGAGGATCTCGGCGCCCAGCTGGCCAAGGAAGTGGCCACCAAGACCAATGATGTTGCCGGTGACGGCACCACCACCGCCACGGTCCTGGCGCAGGCGCTCGTGCACGAGGGCCTTCGCGCCGTCGCCGCAGGCGCCAACCCGGTGGGTCTGAAGCGCGGCATCGACAAGGCCGTTGAGGCCGTCGTCGAGCGGCTTCGCACCAACTCCCGCCAGGTGGACACCACCGACGACATGGCGTCGGTTGCCACGATCTCCTCGCGTGACGAGCAGATCGGCGCACTCATCGCTGACGCCTTCGACAAGGTGGGCAAGGACGGTGTCATCACCGTCGACGAGTCCCAGACCTTCGGCACCGAGCTGGAGTTCACCGAGGGCATGCAGTTCGACAAGGGCTACCTGTCCCCGTACATGGTGACCGACACCGAGCGCATGGAAGCGGTTCTGGACGACCCGTACATCCTCATCCACTCGGGCAAGATCTCCTCGATGAACGACCTGCTCCCGCTGTTGGAGAAGGTCATCGCGGCCAAGGGCACCCTCTTCGTGGTGGCCGAGGACGTCGACGGCGAGGCACTGTCCACCCTCGTGGTCAACAAGATCCGCGGCACCTTCACCTCGGTGGCCGTCAAGGCCCCCGCCTTCGGTGATCGCCGCAAGGCCATGCTGGAGGACATCGCCACCCTGACCGGTGGCCAGGTCGTCGCACCCGAGGTCGGGCTGAAGCTCGACCAGGTGGGTCTCGAAGTGCTGGGCCGCGCCCGCCGCGTGCTCGTCACCAAGGACGACACGACCATCGTCGATGGGGCAGGCAGCCACGACGAGGTCGCCGGTCGCGTCGCGCAGTTGCGCGCCGAGATCGAGCGCACCGATTCGGACTGGGATCGCGAGAAGCTCCAGGAGCGTGTCGCGAAGCTCGCCGGCGGGGTGTGTGTCATCAAGGTGGGCGCTGCCACCGAGGTGGAGCTCAAGGAGAAGAAGCACCGCATCGAGGATGCCGTCTCCGCGACGCGCGCCGCGATCGAGGAGGGAATCGTCGCCGGTGGCGGCTCGGCTCTCATCCACGCGGGCAAGGCCCTCGATGGTGATCTCGATCTCACGGGAGACGAGAAGACAGGCGTCAACATCGTCCGCAAGTCACTGGCGGAGCCGCTTCGCTGGATCGCAGAGAATGGTGGCGAGGCCGGTTACGTCATCACCACCAAGGTTGCCGAGATGGAGGTTGGTCACGGCTACAACGCCAGGACCAGCGAGTACCAGAACCTCGTCGAGAATGGGGTCATCGACCCGGTCAAGGTGACGCGTTCCGCGCTCGCCAACGCCGCGTCCATCGCTGCGCTGCTGCTCACCACCGAAACCCTCGTGGTGGACAAGCCGGAGGACGACGACAACTGAGCCGTCCACTACGACTCACCACTGAGTGGGGCATCCCTTCGGGGGTGCCCCACTCGTCGTCCTGCGGCCGTGCCGGGAACGGCAACGACAGCCCTGGCCATGAGTAGAGCAGTTGTCGCGTTCATCAGGAGGGCCGCGACCACGCGGATCACTGACGAAAAAGTACGTCGGTCACGATGAAAGTGCTCCTTCGCGGCACTTTTCACGTTCTGACTGTAGTTTTCCGTCAGCGCGCTTCACCGCAGGAGACGGTCTCCATTCCATGAGCCATGGCCAGGGCAGCACTCGACGCGGTGCGGCTGCACCGTCGCATCTGGAATGGCGGGTCACCCGCTGATCGGATTCACCGACAGCCAACCGCTAGACTCATTCCGTCCGACCGAGGAGGAATCACCCAACCTTGTCCGCTCTCACTGGTTCCGGCGTACCCGCCCCGTTCGAGGCCCTCGGCCTCACCTACGACGATGTCCTCCTGCAACCCAACGAGTCCGACGTCATCCCCTCGGAAGCAGGCACGGCGACACAATTCACCAAGCGGATCCAGCTGAACGTACCCCTGGCAAGTGCAGCGATGGACACCGTCACTGAAACCCGCATGGCCATCGCGATGGCTCGCGAGGGTGGCATCGGCATCCTCCACCGGAACCTGTCCATCGAGGACCAGGCACACATGGTGGACCAGGTGAAGCGGTCCGAGGCCGGGATGGTCACGGAACCGGTCACCATTGCGCCGTCCGCGACGCTCCGGGAGGTGGACGAGCTCTGCGCCAGCTATCGGATCTCGGGTGTCCCCGTCGTCGATGCCGACGACATGCTGGTGGGCATCATCACCAACCGTGACCTGCGCTTCGAGAGCGATCCCACCCGCCTCGTGGGCGACGTCATGACTCGTATGCCGCTGGTGACGGCGCCCGAAGGGATTTCCAACACCGACGCGATGACGTGGCTCGCCCGGCACAAGGTGGAGAAGCTCCCCATCGTCGACGGCGCAGGAAGGCTCAAGGGACTCATCACGCTGAAGGATTTCGTCAAGGCTGACCAGTACCCCGACGCCGCCAAGGATGAGGCCGGCCGGCTGCGCGTCGGTGCCGCCGTGGGGTTCTTCGGTGATTCGTGGGAGCGTGCCATGGCCCTGGTGGACCGCGGGGTGGATGTCATCATCGTCGACACCGCGCACGGTCACAGCCGGGGCGTGGTGGACATGATCCGGCGACTCAAGGCGGAACCTGCTGCGGAGGGCGTCGACATCATCGGTGGCAACGTCGCCACCTACGCAGGTGCGAAGGCGCTCGTCGAGGCGGGGGCCGACGGCGTGAAGGTGGGCGTGGGGCCCGGTTCCATCTGCACCACACGCATCGTCGCAGGCGTGGGCGTCCCGCAGGTGACCGCCATCCACGACGCCGCCCGTGCCTGCAAACCGGCGGGTGTTCCGGTGATCGGCGACGGCGGTCTCCAGTTCTCCGGCGACATCGCCAAGGCCATCGTGGCTGGCGCCAACAGCGTCATGCTCGGGTCCCTGCTGGCCGGCTGCGACGAGAGTCCCGGGGAGTTGGTGTTCATCAACGGCAAGCAGTTCAAGTCCTACCGAGGCATGGGATCCATGGGGGCCATGGCGGCTCGTGGCCGCAAGGGCTCCTACTCCAAGGACCGCTATTTCCAGGGTGACGTGACCTCCGACGACAAGCTCGTGCCTGAGGGCATCGAGGGCCAGGTGGCCTACAGGGGATCCCTGTCAGCCGTGGCCTACCAACTGGTGGGCGGGCTGCGGCAGTCCATGTTCTACTCCGGCGCCCGCGACGTCCCCGAACTGCAGGACCGCGGCAGGTTTGTGCGCGTCACGGCGGCGGGCCTGCGCGAATCCCACCCCCACGACATCCAACTGACCGCTGAAGCACCCAACTACTGGGCTCACTGAGCGCCCGGGCTAGGAGCACCACGCACATCATGTACGAGCTCGGACGCAGCAAGCGCGCCACGCATGCCCACTCCTTCGACGACGTCGCCATCGCGCCCACACGTCGAACACGTAGCGAGCACGAGGTGGATCTCTCCTGGAAGATCGACGCGGTGACCTTCGACACCCCACTCGTCGCCGCGCCCATGGATTCGGTCATGTCGCCGGTCACCGCCATCCGGATGGGCCAGCTCGGGGGGTTGGGCGTGCTCAACCTGGAGGGGCTGTGGACACGGTACGAGGACCCGTCGAGTCAGTATGAACAGCTGACCGAACCCATGGACCAGGTGACGGCCACGCGGCGGATGCAACAGATCTATGCCGAGCCGGTCAAGGGCGAGCTGATCGCCGAGCGGCTGCGCCAGGTGCGCGACGCAGGGGTCCCCGTCGCGGGTGCCCTCACGCCTGCCAACACGCTGGAGTTCGCATCCGTCATCGAGAAGGCGGGGCTCGACTTCTTCATGGTGCGCGGCACCACGGTGTCCGCCGAGCACGTCGACAGCTCGGACGAGGTGCTGAACCTCAAGGAGTTCATCTACGGCTTCGAGACCCCCGTGATCGTGGGCGGGTGTGCCACATACCGGACCGCTCTGCACCTGATGCGCTCGGGTGCCGCCGGTGTCCTCGTCGGCTTCGGTGGCGGTGCGGCACACACCACACGTTCGGTCCTCGGGATCGAGGTGCCAATGGCCTCGGCGGTGGCGGACGTCGCCGAGGCCCGCCGCGACTACCTTGAGGAGTCCGGTGGCCGCTATGTCCATCTCATCGCCGACGGCGCCGTCGGACTCTCCGGTGACGTCGCCAAGGCCATCGCCTGCGGTGCCGACGCGGTGATGGTCGGCTCTCCACTGGCCCGCGCCACGGAAGCGCCCGGCCGCGGCTGGCACTGGGGCCCGGAGGCGTGGCACGCCACGTTGCCCCGAGGGGAGCGGGTCTTCTTCGACCAGGTGGGCTCCCTGGAGGAAGTGGTCAATGGTCCCTCCCACGTGCCGGACGGCACCATGAACCTCGCCGGTGGGCTGCGCAAGGCCATGGCCCTGACCGGCTACACCGACATCAAGGCCTTCCAGCGCATCGACCTGATCCTCCACTGATGGACCTGGAACAGGCGCGCGCCGAACTGGACCAGTTGCGGGGCAGTATCGACAACATGGACTCCGCGCTCGTGCACCTGCTCGCCGAACGCTTCAAGGTGACCCAGCAGGTGGGTGTGCTGAAGGCGGCCGCAGGTCTGCCTCCCGCAGATCCGGAACGGGAGGCCGCCCAGATCCAGCGACTGCGCGCCCTGGCCATTGACGCGCAGCTCGATCCGGAGCTGGCCGAAAAGTTCCTGAACTTCATCGTCGCCGAGGTGGTACGCCACCATGAGCAGATCAGGGCCGAGAACCCCTGAAGCAACCCTCACCACCCCAAGAAAGGCGCACAGGCATGCACGTACTGGTCGTTGGAGCGGGACTCGCCGGGCTGCGGGCCGCAGGGCTGCTGGTGACGCACGGTCACGACGTCGAAGTGCTGGAGGCCTCGTCGCACCCCGGTGGGCGCGTTGCCACCGATGTGGTGGACGGCTTCCGGTGTGACAGGGGCTTCCAACTTCTGAATCCGGGCTATCGCGAGGCCAGGCGGGCGCTGGATCTCAAAGCCCTCGATCTTCACGCCTGGGGCCGCGGCGTCGCGGTGCGCGACTCGGGAGGCCTGGAGGTGCTGGCCGATCCAAGTCATCATCCGGCCCGCATCCTCGGACTGCTGCGCGGCACGGTCACCATCAGCGATCTGAAGGCCGCCCACACCTGGCTCAATCTCTCGCAGGACGAGTCCATGACGCTTGCGGCCAGCCTGGATGCGGCCGACTTCAACTCGTCGCTGCTCCGCGTCATCGAGCAGTTCTTTCGTGGCGTGGTGGGGGACATGGACTTGGCCGTCTCCGCCCCGTTCGCCCGACGGCTGGCCCTCTACTTTGCCAAGGGGTCGCCGTCGTTGCCCGCACAGGGCATGGCAGCGATCGCGCAACAGTTGGCGGAGCCGGTTCGCGAGCAGATCCGCTACGGCACCGAGGTTGTTTCCCTGGAGGAGGACGGGCACCAATGGGTGGCCGTCACCGCCGGCGGGGATCGTCATGGTGCTGACCGGATCATCGTCGCTGCCGGGCCACGGGCCACGGCTCACCTGCTCGGCGAGCCGGAGCCCGCCATGCACGCCATCACCACGTGGTGGTACGCGACGGGTCGGCGTCCGAGCGACAGCACATTCCTGTTCGTCGACGTCCGGGACGACGCGCCGGTGACCAACACGGCGGTGACGTCGAACGTCTGCCCCTCCTACTCCCCGGCCGGGCAACACCTCGTGCAAGTCACCGCGGTCGGCGCGCACGGATTGACCGATGACGAGGCGCGCACCCGGGCAGCGGACATCATGGGCGTCGACGATCCCGACTGGCGGCTCCTGACGCGTCACGACATCCACGACGCCCTTCCCCACATCGCGCCCGGTAGCACGCCCCTGACGAGCGATCGGCCCGGCGTCGTCGTGGCCGGGGACACCGGGGAGGCCTCCATCCAGGGGGCCATGGCCAGCGGTGCCGCTGCAGCCCGTGCCGTGACCACCCCTCCACATGCACAGGAGACGACCCCATGAGGGACACCTTCGAAGTCCGCGTCCATGTTCCGGAGGCCGCCCATGTGGTGTGGTCGCGTCTGATCGACTTGGACGCCCATTCCGCCGCCATCCCCCTGACCAGGGTGACGCCCGTGGGGGAGAGGATGCGGCAGGGTCTTCGCTTCGTCGGTGAGACGTCGCTCGGCCCCCTCCACATGCACGATCGCATGATCGTGGTGCGGGCAGATGCTCCAGCGGACGAGAATCCCGGCCGCCTGGTGGTGGAGAAGTTCGGACCTGTTGCGGGGCTCGTTGAGGCCAGCGTGGAACAGGTGGCAACCGGCACTCTGGTGGTGTGGAGGCAGAGCCTTCGGCCGGCATGGCTGCCCGCCCTGCTGCGACCTGCGGGTGCGGTCCTTGCCGGAACTGCCTATGGGGCGGGGTTGCGCCAGATCCTCGGCTGAGTTCCACCCTGATGACTGGCACGCAAGACGACCACTGGGTTGAGTGGTCAATCCAGCACGATCATGTGTGGTCACCCTTTCGTACCGGGCATCGTGCCTCTACGATTCTTTCAGCCCGCACCGCGTGGGCGGTAGGAGGAACAGGCCAATGGTGTTCGTGTCGGCACATCACCTGAAGAAGACGTACAGGGCGAAGTCCGGCCCGGTCCATGCACTGGATGGTCTTGACATCGAGATTGAGCAGGGAACGGTCCGGGGGCTTCTCGGGCCCAACGGTTCTGGCAAGACCACCACTGTGAAAGTGCTCAGCACGCTGCTTCGCCCGGACAGCGGTGAGGCACACGTGGCGGGAGTCGATGTGCTCGCGCATCCGGCCGAGGTGCGCCGTCGCATCGGTGCATCCGGACAGTACGCCGCAGTGGATGAACGGCTCACCGCCCGGGAGAACCTCCTCATGGTGGGGCGGCTGTACCACTTGGGTAGCAGGCGCTCCAGGGAGCGGGCCGACGAACTCCTCCATGCCTTCGACCTCGTCGAAGCTGCGGATCGCCCACTCAAGGGCTTCTCGGGCGGCATGCGCCGTCGAGTGGATCTCGCGGGGGCCCTGGTCATCAACCCACCGGTGCTGTTCCTCGACGAGCCCACCACAGGACTCGATCCGCAGGCCAGGCTGGGCCTCTGGGACGTCATCCGCGAACGCGCGGCCGAGGGTACGACCGTGCTGCTCACCACCCAGTATCTGGAGGAGGCCGATCAGTTGGCCGACCAGATCTCCGTCATCGACCACGGCAGGGTCATCGCCGAAGGCACCGCGGACGAGCTGAAGGCGTCGGTGGGTGGCAGACGGGTACAGATCACTCTCGTGGACGAGTCCGATGCCACGAGCGCCGCGACGATCCTTCAGCGGCACGGCCGGGGCGAGCCCGGGGTGTCCGGACGGGGCGTCACCATCCAGGTGGAGGACGCCACCCGGGCCCTCCGCTCGGCTCTCGCCGAGATCGAGGAGGCGGGGATCCAGATCCACGAGGCCGGTGTTCGACGCCCGACCCTGGACGATGTGTTCCTGACACTCACTGGCCACGGCGCAGAAGAAGACGCCGACGAGGCTGAGTTGGAGGAGGCCAAATGAGTACCACCGCAACTTCAGCGTCCACGGACGTGCTCGCCGCAGAGGATGGCCGAAGCGCGGTGACCGACTGGTTCACCGACGTGCACGCCATCACGATGCGCAACCTGACGCGGCTCAAGCGCAGTCCCGACGTGATCGGGTTCGCCCTTCTGCAGCCGATCATGTTCGTCCTGTTGTTCAGCCAGGTCTACGGTGGCGCCATCCAGGTGGAGGGGAGCAACTACACCGAGTTCCTGATGGCCGGCATCTTCGCCCAGACGGTGATTTTCGGGTCCACCATCTCCGGCAGCTACATGGCCGAGGACATCCGCGACGGCATCATCGACCGGTTCCGCAGCCTTCCCATGTCGCCCAGCGCCGTGCTGGTGGCCCGCTCCATCTCCGACTTCATGCTGAACATCGTCTCCATCACGGTGATGCTGGTCACCGGATTCATCGTGGGGTGGCGGTTCCGGGAGGGCGCGGTCCACTTCGTGCTCGGCCTGCTCCTCCTGCTGTTCTTCGCGTGGGCCTTCAGCTGGGTGATGATCTTCATCGGGCTCAGCGTCAAGAGCCCCGAGACGCTCAACCAGGCAGTGTTCATCATCCTGTTCCCCCTGACGTTCATCTCGAATGCCTTCGTCCCCAGCGACACGCTGCCGACGGTGTTGCGGGTGATAGCGGAATGGAACCCCATCTCCGCCCTTGTCCAGGCGGTTCGCACCCTGTTCGGCAACCTCGGCGCCATGTCGGCACCGGACGTGTGGCCCATGCAGCACCCCCTCATCACCGTGCTGGTCGGGATCGCGGTGGTGCTGCTGGTCTTCCCGCCGTTGGCAGTGAGGAAGTTCCGCCGCAAGCAGATCTGACTGGTAGTCGCAGTCGGCAGCGCTGATCCTGCCACCCGAGCCGCATGGACTATACAAACGTTCAATGAATGATACGCTTGTATCATGGTCGACGGAATGACAGCTTTGGCGGATGATCGGACGGCGCAAGCCAGACTGCGGGATGCGGCCATCGCAGTCGTCGCAGATCGTGGCTCCTCGGCGCTGACTGCCCGAGCGGTGGCGGAGCGGGCACAGCTCTCGGCTGGTCTGATCCGGCACCACTTCGGCTCGATGGCGGAGTTGGAGAAGGCCTGTGACGAGCATGTCGTCGCGCTCATCCGGGACCAGAAGGCGAGCGCCATGGCCGAGGGGACCAGCTTCGACATGTTGCAGGGGCTGCGCGCGAGCAACAATGGCGAGGCTCTGCGCTATCTCTCCCACCGGCTCGTCGAGGGCTCGGAAGCCATCGACCGCCTCGTCGACATGCTCGTGGAGGATGCCGAGCGCTATCTCGACCTGGGTGTGGACCATGGCGTCATCCACCCCTCCGCCCAGCCACGCACGCGAGCCGCACTGCTCACGCTGTTCTCCCTGGGAACCCTGGTGCTCGGTCGACATGCTCGACGTCTGTTGGATGTCGACGTTGGGTCGGCGGACCTGCAATCCGAACCGGGCATAACACACTACATAGGCGCATATCTGGAGCTGTTCAGCACGGGACTGTTCACCGACGAGGCAGCGGCAGCCTATACAGCAAGTCTCCGAGCGAACGAAGGACAGCAGTCATGAACAACGAACCAGCGATCCACACGGAGGGACTCTCCAAGAACTACGGCAGCTTTCCGGCGCTGGTGGATCTGGATCTCACGATCCATCGTGGCGAGATTTTTGGTTTCCTCGGCCCCAACGGTGCCGGGAAGTCGACCACCATCCGCACGCTGATGGACGAGATCCGCGCCACCTCGGGTTCGGCCACCATGTTGGGGCTCGACGTGCACCGCGACGCCGTGGAACTGCACGGGCGCCTCGGCTACCTGCCCTCGGATGTCTCGCTCTACCCGAAGCTGACGGGTCGAGAGACCTGCGCCTTCTTCGCCAACCTCAGGGGGGGACACCGCCTTGACTACGCCATGGAGCTCTCCGAGCGCCTGGATGCAGACCTGGACAAGCGCGTGGGTGAACTCTCGACTGGCAACCGGCAGAAGATCGGGCTCGTGGTGACCTTCATGCACCGCCCGGAGTTGTTGATCATGGACGAGCCCAATGCGGGCCTGGATCCGCTGGTCCAGCACGAGTTCCACACCCTGCTGCGGGAGACTGCCGCAGAGGGTCGCACTGTTTTCCTCTCCAGCCACACGCTCAGCGAGGTGGAGCGAGTTGCGGACCGGGTGGGCATCATCCGCAGGGCGCACCTGGCAGCCGTTGAAGACGTCGCCGAGTTGAGGTCGAAGATGATCCGACGGATTGATCTCGTGCTGGGGGACATCCCGCAGCAGGCGGAGTTCGAAGTGGTTCCGGGGGCCCGCGACGTCACGGTGGAGGGCAACCGTGTGTCGCTGTCCTTCGACGGGAACATGGAGGAGTTGCTCGCCGTCGTGATGGGGCGCCATGAACTGCACGACATCGCGACGCAGGAAACCGACCTCGAGGAAGTCTTCCTGGCGTTCTACCAGGACGAGGACCCGTCGTGAGCAGCGCCGTCGTCGCCAGGCGGGAGCTCATCTCGGGCTGGCGTGGGCCAGCCATCGCCGTCGTGGCCGTCTTCGCCACGCTCCTCCTCGGCATGGCCATGTATGCGCGTCTGGATGTTGGGATCTTCGACACCCTCCCGGAGGCGGTCAGGAGCCTCATTGGGGTGCCTGTCGGCGCCGGGGTGGAGACGCTGGCCTACAGCTACATGCTCGACACGATGGCATCGCTCGTCCTGGGGGGCATCGCCATCGCCATCGGAGCCCGCGTCGTCGCGGGGGAGGAATCCGACGGCACCCTGTCCCTGGTGCTGGGGGCGGGGGCCTCGCGGGAACGGTTTGCCGTCTGGAAGGGTGCCGCCCTGGCATCACTCGTAGCACTTGCCGGCGTGCTGATG
Organism: uncultured Actinomycetota bacterium; assembly: GCA_963747505.1. GTDB lineage: Bacteria > Actinomycetota > Actinomycetes > Propionibacteriales > Propionibacteriaceae > Arachnia. The sequence continues at coordinate 219,825 of CAVVFD010000001.1, forward strand.
TGGGCTTCCGCCGAGTTGGCACCGGTGGTGCTGGGCATCGACAAGGGAGACGCGATGCTCGCAGCATCGCTGACGCACCTCACGGCCAACGCGCTGCTGTACGGCTTCCTTGCATTCGCCGTCGGCGCTGCGACGGGGCGCAGGGGTGTGGCGGTGAGCGCCGGGGCCGCCGTGATGGTTCTCGGATGGTTGTTGGCCGGTCTGCTGCCCCTGTTCGAGGAGACTGAGGGGTTGGCAGAGTTCGTGCCCTGGACGTGGTTCAACGGGCATGCGCCACTGCTCAACGGGGTTGACGGTTCTCACCTGGCGCTGCAGGTGGGCTCGGTGGTCGTCCTCTTCGTCGTCGGTGTCGTGGGTTTCACCCGCAGGGACCTTCGGGTGGCATCGTCGAAAACTCTGCTGGAGCGGCTGCAGTCCTTCCCCATGCTGCACGGCGTCAGCGACCGGTTCGCCATCTCTGCACGATCGCGAGGAATGTTCGCGCTGCTCTTCTCCTCCCGACTGGCACTGGTTGCGCTGATCTCCTTCACCATGTTCGCCCTGATGGGCGTGGCGATGGGGCCGCTGTACTCGGCCATGGCGGTACAGCTGTCCCAGATCACCGACAGTCTGCCCATCGAACTGATGACCATGATGGGAGCGGGTGACATGTCCACCCCCGAGGGGTACTTCTGGGGCGAGACCATGGGACTGATGGCGCCCATTGCCGTCATCGTGGTGGGTGTGGCAGCCGCCTCCGGGGGCATCGCGGGTCAGGAGAAGGCCCGGCACCTCTCACTCGTGCTGTCTGCTCCGGTGCCGCGCTGGCGCATCGTCGCCAGCTCCGCCGGGGTCATGGCCGTCTACATCGCCATCGTCACCGCCGCCACGATGTCCGGGATATGGATTGGTTCCGTGATCGCCGGGCTGGGAATGGACGCGGCAGCGATCGCCGGAGCCGGGCTCCAGCTCTTCCTGCTCGGCTGCGTGTATTCAGGGGTGGCGCTGCTGGTGGCCGCCGCCACCGGGCGCCCCGGAGCTGCGCTCTGGAGCAGTGCCGGTTTCGCCGTGGTGGGTCACCTGTCGAACTCCTACCTGAGCCTGTCCGAGGAGACGCAGCGCTGGGCAATGGTCTCGCCGTTCCACTTCTACGGGGCCGACGAGCCGCTCGTCACCGGGGCCAGTTGGGAATCGGTCCTGGTCCTTGGACTCCTCGCTGCGGTGCTGGTGGCTCTGTCTTTCCCTCTCTTCCAGCGGCGAGACCTCCGCATCGGCTGATGAAAGCTCGCCCGGGCCCACTCCACGCAGACGCGCGGGGCGACCCTCACATCCGATAGACAGTGACCATGACGCCTTGGAAATCCCACTGCTCTCACCAGCGGATCCCACCACGACGGCTTCGCGCAGCCTTCAGGGCCGCCGAGTGTGGCGGTTCCGCAGTGCTGCCCGGGCTTGAGGAGGAGGGGGAATCGGCATGAGGAGTTCCCAGACCTCGGATCTGTGGTGGAAGACAGCCGTCTTCTACTGCCTCGATGTTGAGAAGTATCTCGATGGCAACGGGGACGGGGTGGGCGATTTCGAAGGTCTCACGAACCGCGTTGACTACCTGAGTGAGCTGGGGGTCACCTGCATCTGGCTGATGCCCTTCTACCCGTCGCCCGGGAAGGACGACGGGTATGACATCGCTGACTTCTACGGCGTGGACGAGAGGCTTGGTGACCACGGCGACGTCGTGGAGTTCCTGCGCGCAGCCAAGGAGGCGGGCATGCGCGTCATCGTGGACTTCCTCGTGAACCACACCTCGGACCAGCATCCGTGGTTTCGCTCCGCACTGCGCTCCAGGGACAGCAAGCATCGCGACTACTATGTCTGGCGCTCCGAGGAGCCACCCGACACATCCGACAAGGTGGTATTCCCCGACAAGGAGGACTCGATCTGGACCAAGGACGAGAAGTCCGGCGAGTGGTACCTGCACAACTTCTACCGGCACCAGCCGGACCTCAACACCTCCAACCCGGCGGTGCGGGATGAGATCGCCAAGGCCATGGGCTTCTGGCTGGAACTGGGCGTCGATGGGTTCCGCATCGATGCCGTCCCGTTCTCCCTGGAGGTCAGCCCCGAAAGCAACGAGACGCCCGTGTTCTTCCCCGACCCTCACGAGTTCCTGCGGGATCTTCGACGTTTCACGCAGCGTCGCCGCGGGGACTCGGTGCTGCTCGGCGAGGTGAACCTTCCGTTCGCGCAACAGGAGAAGTTCTTCGGCGGCGCGGACGGCGACGAGTTGACCATGATGTTCGACTTCCTCGGAATGCAGTACACCTATCTGTCGCTGGCGCGTGGCGACGCGCGTCCTCTTGCTGAAACGCTTGGGAGCAGGCCCGCAATCGCCCCAGGCAACCAGTGGGCCACATTCCTTCGCAACCATGACGAGCTCACCCTGGACAAGCTCACGGACGGGGAACGGCAGGAGGTCTTCGACGCCTTCGGGCCGGAGCCCGAGATGCAGGTGTACGACCGGGGCCTCAAGCGAAGGGTGCCGCCCATGATGGGCGGTGATCCACGCCGCATCAGAATGGCGTACTCGCTGATGTTTGCGCTGGGGGGTGCTCCGGTCCTGTTCTACGGCGAGGAGATCGGCATGGGCGAGGATCTCGCGGCCGAGGGTCGCATGGCGGTGCGGACCCCGATGCAGTGGACCGCGGCGAAGAACGGTGGCTTCTCCGAGGCGGCCCCGACGAAGCTGGTGCAGCGCGTCATCGAGGGTTCCTACTCGCCCGAACACGTCAATGCAGCTGATGCCCTTCGCCAAGCCGGATCGCTCTTCAGCTTCATGCAGCAGTTGATCCGCGCCTACCGCCGAAGCCCCGAAATCGGATGGGGGGCCATGGAGATCCTGGACCAGTCCGACCATGCGGTGCTTGCACACCGGATGACGTGGACGGGCCGCGATGCTGCCACTCCCATCGACAGCGAGTTGCGACCTGAAGCAGTGCTGGCACGGGAAGGGCGGAAGGGAGAGACCGGGGCGTCCGACGTGAGACAGACCCTCGACGCACATCGACAGTCGCTGTTCGTCCCCATGAGCACGGTGTTCCTCCACAATTTCTCGTCCGAACCCACAACCGTGGCGCTCGATCTGACCGGCCCATGGGAGGCCGAGGAGATCGCTGGATGGCACCTGCGCAACACGATGACCGAGGAGGACGAACGCATCGGCGCCGACGGCACAGTGGACGTCCAACTGCCCGGCTACGGGTTCCGCTGGCTGAGGGTATGCCACCCGGCGGAGCATCGCCTGCCCTGAGTCTGCCCACAGCGGCTGCGACGGACGCGGTGACGGCGCACCGGCAGTCTGTTCCGGCGCTCTGCCCCACGGGTGTGGTGTTGCCTGTGCAGCGTCCGTTACCGCAGCACCTTCATCGCGGACAACTGGACGCCGGTGTGGGGGCCTTCAGGAACGCTCAGGCGATGACGTCGCCCTCACGGACGTCGCTGGGGGTGCCGACAACCGCCCCGTGTGCCGGGACATCCTTCACCACCAGGGCGTTGGCGCCGATCTTGGCGTCGTTGCCGACGTGGATGGCGCCGATCACCTTGGCGCCGGCTCCGATCAGGACACGATCACCGATCGTTGGGTGCCGCTTGAAGCGTCCGCGGGCACGGCCGCCCAGCGTCACCTGGTGGTACATGAGCACGTCGTCGCCCACGACGGCGGTCTCACCGATCACGACACCCATACCGTGGTCGATGAAGAACCTCCTGCCGATGCAGGCCCCGGGGTGGATCTCGATGCCCGTGACGAAGCGTGCCCATTGGCTGATGAGTCTGGCCAACGGCTGCAATGCAGGGGAGCGACGCCACAGTCGGTGCGCCACACGGTGCATCCAGACGGCATGGATGCCCGGATAGGCGATGGCCACCTCGAGCTTGCTCCGTGCGGCAGGGTCTTCGCGCATGGCGGTCTCGAGGTCCTCGGACATGCGCGCGGAGACCTGCCGGAGGCGGGTCACCATCACTGGTCGATCAGCCCGTCGAACAGCACCGTGGAGAGGTATCGCTCACCGAAGGATGGGATGATGACCACGATCGTCTTACCAGCGTTCTCAGGGCGCGCCGCCACTTCAGCGGCCGCGGAAACCGCGGCGCCGGAGGACAGGCCGACGAGAATTCCCTCTTCGCGCGCGGCGCGGCGAGCCCATTCCACCGACTGGTCGATGTTGCGTGGGATGACCTCATCAATGATGCTGCGGTCCAGAATCTCGGGAATGAAGTTCGCCCCGATGCCCTGGATCTTGTGCGGTCCGGGCTTGTTCCCGGACAGAATGGCGGACTCCTCGGGTTCGACCGCGATCATCCGTAGCTCGGGCTTGCGCTCCTTGAGTGCCTGGCCGATACCGGAGATGGTGCCGCCGGTGCCGATGCCGGCCACCACGATGTCCACGGCGCCGTCGGTGTCGGCCCAGATCTCCTCGGCGGTGGTGCGGCGGTGGATGTCCACGTTGGCCTGGTTGGCGAACTGGCGGGCCAGGACACCCCCGCGCTCCTCGGCGATCTCCACCGACGTGTCGACCGCGCCCTTCATGCCCAGCGGGCCGGGTGTGAGGACGAGTTCGGCGCCGAAGGCCCGCAGGAGGGCGCGGCGTTCGACGGACATCGTCTCTGGCATGGCGAGGACCACCTTGTAGCCCTTGGCAGCGCCCACCATGGCGAGCGCGATACCTGTGTTGCCGCTGGTGGCCTCCACGATGGTGCCGCCCGGTTGCAGTGCCCCGGCAGCCTCCGCCGCTTCGACGATTGCCACACCGATGCGGTCCTTGACAGAGCTCGCAGGGTTGTAGAACTCGAGCTTCGCCAGAACCGTGCTGTTCTCGGGCACGATGCGGTTCAACCTCACGAGCGGGGTGCGGCCGACGGCGGCCGTGATGTCCGGGTAGATGTTCATGCCATCGCCAACGCATCGAGCCCCACGACTATTCCCTTTTCCATCTCCTGCCCGAGGAGCCCTAGACTTCAGGACATGATCACTCAGCACGACACCGTACTGGTGGTCGACTACGGAGCGCAGTACGCACAACTGATTGCCCGCCGGGTTCGGGAGGCCTCGGTGTACTCGGAGATCGTCAGTTCAAGCATGTCGGTGGCCGAGATGATGGAGAAGCGGCCCGCTGCCATCATCCTCTCCGGGGGCCCGTCGTCGGTCTACGCCGAGGATGCCCCCCAGATCGATCCCGCACTGTTCGACGCGGGTGTGCCGGTGCTGGGCATCTGCTACGGCTTCCAGGCCATGGCCCAGACCCTCGGTGGCACCGTGGCCAGGACGGGGCAGAGGGAGTACGGCCGGACGCCGCTGTCGATCTCCAACAATGGCTGCCTGCTGGAGAGCGTGCCCAACACCCTGAACGTGTGGATGAGCCACGGCGACTCCGTGTCCAAGGCCCCACCCGGTTTCACGGTGCTGGCCCGCACCGCTGGTGCCCCCGTTGCGGCCTTCGAGGACCGGGAGCGGAAGCTGGCCGGGGTGCAGTGGCACCCGGAGGTGAGGCACTCGCAGTGGGGCCAGCAGGTCCTGCAGCACTTCCTGTTCAACATCGCCCATCTCACGGCGGACTGGACCGCCGAGAACCTCGTCAGCGAGTCCATCGAGGCCATCAGGAATGCAGTGGGGGAGCACCGCGTGCTCTGCGCGCTCTCGGGCGGCGTGGATTCCGCTGTCGCTGCGGCTCTGGTGCAGCGCGCCATCGGCTCCCAGCTCACCTGTGTGTTCGTGGACCACGGCCTGCTGCGCGAGGGTGAAGCGGATCAGGTGAAGAAGGATTTCGTGGATGTGACCGGGGTGGACCTCGTCGTTGCTGACGAGCGGAAACGCTTCCTTGACGCTCTCGCAGGCCTCTCGGATCCCGAGGAGAAGCGCAAGGTCATCGGGCGTGAGTTCATCCGCACCTTCGAGGCCGCGGCTGCCACACTCGCAGGCGAGCGTGGCATCGACTTCCTCGTCCAGGGCACCCTCTATCCCGATGTCGTCGAGTCCGGTGGCGGGGGCAGCGCGAACATCAAGAGCCATCACAACGTGGGTGGGCTGCCGGATGACCTGCAATTCACGCTCATCGAACCGTTACGCACCATGTTCAAGGACGAGGTACGCGCCGTCGGCAGCGAACTGGGACTGCCGGACTCGTTGGTGTGGCGCCACCCCTTCCCCGGTCCGGGCCTCGGCATCCGCATCATCGGGGCGGTGACGGCTGAACGGCTGGACATCCTGCGGCGAGCCGACGCCATCGCCCGCGCGGAGGTGGCCACGGCCAAGCTGGAGCGTGACATCTGGCAGTTCCCCGTGGTGCTGCTCGCCGACGTCCGCTCCGTGGGTGTGCAGGGGGATGGACGAACCTACGGTCATCCCATCGTGCTGCGTCCCGTGACGAGCGACGATGCGATGACCGCAGACTGGGCAAAGCTGCCCCACGAGGTGCTGGAGCGGATCTCGACCCGGATCACCAACGAGTGCCCGGAGGTCAATCGGGTGGTGGTGGACATCACCAGCAAGCCCCCGGGCACCATCGAATGGGAGTGAGCCAGGTTCAGATCTTGAAGTCCGATCCGGGGTCCACCCCGTCGTCCCAGCTCGTGGTGCCATCGTCCCGGCGAGTCTTGCGGTCGGCATTCCAGTCCTGAGCCTTCTTGATGCCGTCCTCTGCGATGGTGCCGCCGCTCGAACGCGGCATGACTGCCCACAGCACCAGGTACAAGAGGATTCCGCCTCCCCAGAAGACGCTGGTGACGGCGAAGACGATCCGGACGATGGTTGAGTCGACACCCAGGGCGTCAGCCAGTCCTCCGGCGACTCCGGCGATCCATTTGTCGTCTGTGGAACGAGTGAGTTTCATGATGGGTTCCTTTCGGTTTGCTGCCATGACATTGGCGTCATGCAGTGGTTGTTGCTGGGCTTGTGAAGGCAATCGGCGTGGGGGGCGGGGCTTCAGCGTTGGGTGTTTCGTCATCGTCATCGTCACCGTCTCCAGGCCCTGAGGCCGGCGATCAGGCCCACGATGCCCGCCACCATGAGAACGGTGGCGAACGACATGGCTGGCGGCCCGATGAGGTCGTGGCCCGAGAGGATCCAGGCGCTGACCGAGGTGAATCCCACCAGGATGAGACCTGTGACAAGCGCTGGGACATCCACGGTGCGCCTCATGGTCCGACCCTCACTTCCACGACACTGAAGTCGCCATCCAGGACCAGCCTCGATTCTCCCACAGGAAGGTTGCTGCGCGGGTAGTTCGTCTCGACGCGGATCGCGTCGCCGACCACGTCAATGACCCGAGGTATCTCCGCCAACTGGAGGCGCACAACGGATGCTGTGGCGTCGATCGTCACGGTGTCGGGTTGTGAGGTCATCGTGGTCAGGTCCACTTCCACCGGTACCTCACCCACGAATGTGTAGTGGGGGTCAGCCGAGGCCGCCACCGCCTGCTGGGTGGGGCCGGCCGCCCAGGTCGTCGCGAGCAGGCCGGTGCCAGCACCGGCCGCGAGGGCGAGAACGAGCAACGCCTGGGGAAGGCGTCGCTTCCGGGCCGCCACTGACCATCCGAGGATGAGAACAGCCGCCGTCCCCGTTGTGGCGAGGGCCCCGTACAGCAGTGTGGGGCTCATGCCGACGGCGAATGGGACTGCGCCGGCGGCCACCGACACCACCACGATCAACGATGCTGCCGCCCAGCTGCTGCGCCTGGTCGTGCGTGCCACGGGCATGGAACCGTGGCCCGGCTCCTCGGGTGCGTAGAGGTCCACAGCAGGCAGGGGCGAGTCAGCATGTGGTGACAGCCTGGCCCGCCACTGTTCCACCGTCTCATCCGGTGCCCGCCCAACCGGGTTGTGTTCGCCACCTGCGCGGTCTGCGGGGACCCTGTCCTGTGGCAGCGGCGGTTCGTAGCCGGAGTGTGCTGACGGTGGGGCGTCGCCCTGGCCATTCGTGCGGCGACGTGCCATTGCCCAGGCAAGTGCACCGATCACGATGACCGGACCCCACGCGACACCGGTCTGGCGAGCGACACTCAGGACCAGGACCAAGGAGGTCACGGCAACGATGATGGCCTGCGTGGTCTTCGGCCAGCCGCCGAAGGCCGGGAGCCACCGCAGGATGGGGGGCGTCCCGCCAGAGCGCGGGGTCAGGAGCCAGCCCCAGGCATACAGGGCGACCCCCACCCCACCGGCAAAGGACAGTGCCACCACCACGAGCCGGACGATGATGGGATCCACCTGCCAACGCTCCGCCAGCGCTCGACACAGGCCACCGGTGAAACCGGTGGACGTCTGCCGGGTCAGGTCCGCGAGTCGGGGATCCAACTGGGCGGGGTGGATGAGTTCGGTCATGTCCCCATCGTGTCGCAGGCCACCAGCCCACGGCATCAGGTGAACCCCTGATCCGCACCTGAGTGGACCCCGGGAACCATGGTCCAGGGGTGTCAAACCGGGCTCAGGGGTGCCAAGCTGGGCTCCACGATGACAACGCTGCCGAACCTCCCACCGCCCTCGGCTCCCGCACCTGAACTTCGTCGGGAAACCGCCGGCAAGGCGATTGCAGGCGTCGCCAGTGGACTGGCGGCGCACCTCGGCATGCCCGTGGGGTGGGTGCGCATCGCGTTCGTCGCTCTGGCCTTCCTCGACGGTCTTGGCGTCCTGTTGTACGCGGTGTTGTGGCTGATGGTTCCCGCGCGGCAGCGCGAGGAGTCCGCAGGACTGGAGGCGGCCGAACGTCAGGGGCTGAGACCGCAGCAGCGCCAGTACGGTGTGGACGCGGGCATCATCTTCTCCGTCGGGGCCCTGGTGGTGGGCATCTTCTGGGTGGTGGTGACCGGGGGAGTGTGGGTTCCCTCACGCGTCTTCTGGCCGCTCGTGCTCGGTGGCGTCGGCGTCGTCCTCGTGTGGCTCCAGGTGGATGGCGCCGCTGAGTCGGGGCCCCGTGTGGCAGACGCGGGTGTGTGGCATCGGCTGACCGCAGGTTCCGGCCCCGCCAGCATCCTGCGGTTGGTGGGAGGTCTGGTGCTCGTGGGCGTGGGCGTCTCGTGGATCCTGGCCACGCAGGTGGGCCTGGCACAGCTCCCGCAGGTCCTGGGAGCAGCTGCTCTGCTGCTGGCGGGGGTGACAGTGGTGGTCGCGCCGTGGTTGTACCGGACGCGCAGGCGGCTGCGCTCCGCCGAGCAGCAGCGTATGCGCGCCGAGACGAGGGCGGACATGGCCGCGCACCTGCATGATTCCGTCCTGCAGACGCTCGCACTCATCCAACGTCAGAACACGGATGCGGCACAGGTCGCCCTGCTGGCCAGACGACAGGAGAGGGAACTGCGCACCTGGCTGTACGGAGAGGCCCCCGCCGCCAGCACCCTGCGGGCCGCACTTGAGGACATCCGCAGCGAGACGGAGACAAACTTCGCCATCGTGGTGGAGGTGGTGTGTGTGGGGGACACCGAAATGAATGAGTCACTTCATGCCATGGTCCAGGCCACAGGGGAGGCCGTCACGAATGCCGCCAAACACTCCGGGGCCGATCGCGTGGATGTGTTCGCGGAGGTCGGCGCGGATGTCGTCGAAGTGTTCATCCGTGACCGGGGCCACGGGTTCGATCCTCATTGTGTGCCCCCGGACCGCATGGGCGTGAGACAATCCATTCGAGCCCGGATGGAGCGTCATGGGGGCTCTGTTCGCATCCGCACCGCGCCCGGAGAAGGCACGGAAGTGACGTTGGAGATGCACCGATGACTGATGAGATGGGCACTGCTGCCGAGGAGCTGACCGTGGTGCTGGTGGATGACCATGCCATGTTCCGGGCGGGAGTTCGTCACGAGATCGGGGAGCTCTGCCGGATCGTGGGTGAGGGCCAGGATGTCGTCAGCGCCGTCTCCGTCATCTGCGCGACCCGTCCCGATGTCGTCCTTCTCGATGTCCACCTTCCCGGAGGTGGTGGCGCCGAGGTCATCAAGCAGGTCCTCGGCAGGGCCCCGGACGTCACGTTCCTCGCGCTGTCCGTCTCGGACGCCGCGGAGGACGTCATTGGCGTGATTCGCGCCGGTGCCCGCGGCTACGTGACCAAGTCCATCGCATCGGAGGAACTGGTGGACGGGATGCGACGCGTCGCATCCGGTGATGCCGTTTTCTCCCCGCGGCTCGCGGGTTTCGTTCTCGATGCCTTCTCCGGGAGTGTGGACATGGCCGCCATCGACGAGGAGTTGGACAGACTGAGCGTGCGCGAGCGTGAGGTGATGAAGCTGATCGCCCGCGGGTACTCCTACAAGGAGGTGGCGCGCGAGCTGTTCATCTCCATCAAGACCGTGGAGACGCACGTATCGAGCGTGTTGCGCAAACTGCAGCTCAGCAATCGTCATCAGCTCACGAAGTGGGCGACGGATCGTCACCTGGTCTGAGGTCTCCCGGGCAGCCCTGGATTCTGGCCGCGTCGTCGCGGGGCGGGGTGCGGGTGACGCACGGGGCGCGGACGACACGACGAAGGGTCGCCCGCTCACAGCGGGCGACCCTCCGTTGCGGTGTCTGTGTCGACGAGGCTCAGGACTTGTTCTTCACGACGAGACCGTAGATGAAGAGGATGAGCAGCGCCCCGAGCACGGAGAACAGCAGCCCCTGCAGCGAGAAGATGTTGGAGTAGTTCACGTCGAAGAGCAAGCCGCCGAGGAATCCACCCAGGAGAGCTCCCACGATGCCCAGGAGCATGGTGGCGAACCACCCGCCTCCCTGCTTGCCCGGGAGGATTGCCTTGGCGATGGCGCCGCCGAGGAGGCCGATGACAATGTACGCAAGTATTGTGAGCATCGGATCATCTTGCACCCGTCAGGGGGTCACCCGCCAGTTGAGGGCCGTCGGTGGTGCCGAAAGGCGCTTTTTCCACCCCTTTGGGTACGCTCATGGCATGGACCTCCTGTACATGGCCCTCGTCTTCCTCCACCTCATCGGCTTCGCAGCCCTCTTCGGAGGAGCCTTCACGCAGATCAAGGGGCCCAAGCGTGTCGTCAACGCGGCCATGTTCCATGGAGCGATCGTGCAACTCGTCACCGGCCTCGGACTTCAGTTGATGCTCGAACTGGGCGACGGAGACGTCCCTCACATCAAACTCGGCATCAAACTCGTCGTCCTGATCGCCATCGGTGTTCTGGTCCTCATGAACCGCAGGAAGCCGAGCGTCGCCACCGGCGCGTTCTCAGCCATCTTTGGTCTGACACTGTTCAACGCCGCCATCGCCGTCTTCTGGTGATCCAGCGCCACTCAGAGAACCGGCCGCCAGGGGCTCAGCAACAGCTCGGTTCCCTTGGCAACCCAGGACCTTCGCCGCCATTCATCCAACGTGAGCTCCCGTGTGTTGCGCTGGTCGACGCTGAAGATCTCCTCCATCCCCGCAGCCAGGCCCTCGTCGAGGATCTCGAGGTTGACCTCGTAGTTGCCGCGCAGGCTCAGGCGATCCAGGTTGGCGGTGCCGATCGTGGACCACGCGCCGTCGATGGTCGCTGTTTTCGAGTGGACCATGGCACCCCGGTAGAGGAACAGCCGGACGCCGCAGCGCAAAAGTTCGTCGTAGTAGCCCCGTGAGAGCCAGTCGGCCACCACATGGTTGGACTGGGCGGGCACGATGATGCGGACGTCCACACCGCGGCCCACCGCATCAGCGAGCGCCTTCACGAGGTCATCGTCGGGAATCAGATACGCGTGCGTCAGCCAGATGCGTTCACTGGCGCGATCTATCGCCTCAAGGTACATGTTCCGAATCGGAAAGACGCTCAGCTTCGGCACGTTTCGGTGCAACCGGAGGTTGGAGCCCCAGCCACGGCGGATGTCATCGGGCAGCTTGTGCAGTCCCCGGCCCCGCACATGGAGATTCCAGAAGTCGATGAAGGCGTTCTCCAACTCCATCACCCCGGGACCGACGACACGGGCATGCGTGTCACGCCAGCCCGTGGCATAGAGGTCACCAATGTTGTAGCCGCCGATGAAACCGGTGGTGTGGTCCACCACCATCAGCTTGCGATGGTTGCGGCCCCAGGACTTGGGACTCCACGGGACCGGGACTGCGGGGTGACGCATGGCGTTGATGTTGGCGGGCATGTGGAAGAACGTGCGGGGTACCACGAGGTTGGCGAATTCATCCCAGATCACGTTGACCTGCACCCCGCGATCGGCGGCCCGGGCGAAGGCATCCTTGAACCGCTTCCCGACGGAGTCGTCCTTCCAGATGAAGGTCTCGAAGTGAATGACCTCCCGCGCACCCTCAATGGCTTCGAGCATGTGGTCGAAGAGGTCCTCTCCGTAGCTGAAGACCGTCACCTCGTCCGGGCCCACCGCCAGCGGACGAGCGGGGGTCCAGGGGAAGGCGTGCGCCTTCCGATGTCTCTTGCGATAGCGCTCCATGGTCAGGAGGGAGGCAACCGCAGCGAACTGGCCCAACAGCACCGCGACGCCGAGCCGTTGCATCCACGTCCGCAGACTCCGAAGCACGCGTTGCATGCATGCCAGCCTATCTGGGTGGGCCCCCGATGGGGCGACGACGGTAGTCTTGGCAGCCGACATGACTGACTCGCTGTTTCCTGACCTGTATGCCGTCTTCGAGCCCAAGGTGAAGCCACCTCGCGACGATGCCGGACGACCCCCCCACACGCCAACCGCGCACCCCGTCAGCGAGGACGAACTTCTGGGGGGTCTCAATCCGCCCCAGCGTCGGGCTGTGCTCCACGCAGGGTCCCCGGTGCTCGTGGTGGCCGGAGCAGGCTCGGGCAAGACCCGGGTGCTGACCCGCAGGATCGCCCATCTGGTGGCCCATCGGAACGTGCATCCCGGCGCAATTCTGGCCATCACCTTCACCAACAAGGCGGCGGCCGAGATGCGTGAACGGGTGGTCCAACTTGTCGGCAACCGGGCGAAGCTGATGTGGGTCTCAACCTTCCATTCCGCCTGCGTGCGCATCCTGCGCAACGACATCGACAGGTTCGGCATCTCCAAGAGCTTCTCCATCTACGACGATGCGGATTCCAAACGTCTGATGTCGTTGGTGTGCCGGGACCAGGAGCTCGACCCCAAGCAGTACCCGGTCCGTGCAGTCATGAGTGCCGTGAGCTCCCACAAGAACGAGCTCGTGGACTTCGAGACCGCACTGGCAGCAGCGGAGCAACCGCGGCAGCGGATCGTGGCGGAGGTCTACGCCGAGTACCAGCGACGACTCCGGGCAGCCAATGCGCTGGACTTCGATGACCTCATCATGACGACGGTGCACCTGATGCAGTCCTTCGGTGACATCCGTGAGAAGTACCGTCGCCGGTTCCGCCATGTGCTCGTGGACGAATACCAGGACACCAACCATGCGCAGTATGCGCTGGTGCGGGAGCTGTGCTCCTTCAGCAGCGCTCCACCGGTGGAGGGGACGCCGATGGTGGAGCCTGCAGAGCTCATGGTGGTGGGCGATTCGGACCAGTCCATCTACGCCTTCCGTGGTGCGACGATCCGCAACATCCTTGACTTCGAGTCCGACTATCCCGGCGCCGAGACCATCGTGCTGGATCAGAACTACCGCTCCACGCAGAACGTCCTGACGGCCGCCAATGCGGTGATCGCGCGCAACCAGAACCGCCGGGACAAGCACCTGTGGTCCGACCTGGGCGAGGGTGAGCGCATCGTCGGTTACGTCGCCGACACGGAACACGACGAGGCCCAGTTCGTGGCGGGCGAGGTCGACAAGCTGGTGGATGACGAGCAGACGAGGTACGGCGATGTCGCCGTCTTCTATCGGACCAATGCGCAGTCCCGTGCGCTGGAGGAGGTGTTCATCCGGGTGGGCCTGCCGTACAAGGTGGTCGGCGGCGTCCGATTCTATGAGCGCCGCGAAGTGCGCGATGCCATCGCCTATCTGCGGGCACTGGTGAACCCCTCCGACGATGTCTCGGTCCGGAGGGTCCTCAACGTGCCCAAGCGTGGGATCGGGGACCGGGCCGAGGGCGCAATCTCCACCCTGGCGGCGGCGGAGCGCATCTCCTTCACCGACGCCATGCGGCGGGTTCAGGAGGCGCCCGGCATGGCAGCGCGCTCACTGAAGCAGGTGAGAGCCTTCGCAGACATGATGGATGCGCACCGCATCATGGTGGCCGAGGGCGTGAGTGCCGACGAGGTGCTCACATCGGTGCTGCAGGCGTCCGGCTACATCCCGGAGCTGCAGAAGTCGTCGGACCCCCAGGACGAGACACGTCTGGAGAACCTTGAGGAACTGGTGAGCGTGGCTGCCGAGTTCGTGGCCAGTGCGAACACGGTGGACCTCGACGAGGTGGGGAGCGGACTCGTGGCGGGAATGCCGGAGCCCGACGACTCGTTGGCCGCCTTTCTCGAGCGCGTGGCCCTCGTGGCAGATTCGGACCAGGTTCCCAGCGGCGATGCCGACGCGGGTGTCGTCACCCTGATGACCCTCCACACCGCGAAGGGCCTCGAATTCGATACGGTCTTCCTCACGGGCATGGAGGAAGGCGTGTTCCCCCACATGCGGGCCTTCGACAATCTCAACGAGTTGGAGGAGGAGCGCCGCCTCGCCTACGTCGGCATCACGCGAGCCCGGAAGCTGCTCCACCTCAGCCGTGCCGCCGTGAGAGTCACGTTCGGCCAACCCCGCTACAACCCCGGATCCCGCTTTCTGGAGGAGATCCCCGGGGAGGTCCTGGACTGGCGCCGGACGGGGGAGGCCATCACGACATGGGCGAACAGTTCGGCCACGCGCGACCGCCAGACGAGCACCACCATGGCCAGCTTCGGCTCAGGCCGCGGCCCAGTGAAGACGGTTCCGCACGTCGTCGTCGGTGACCGCGTGCTGCACGCCAGCTTCGGTCTGGGAGAGGTGATTGCCGTACACGGGTCGGGCGATGCCGCCAAGGCCGACGTGGACTTCGGATCCGCCGGGACCAAGCGCCTCAGCCTCCGACACGCACCCATGGAGAAGCTCTAGCGCGGCGTGTTCCAGCGGTACCTGCGACCACGGCCACCGGTCACCGGTCACACGATGGTTGGGTCAACCGGGTCGCTGAGAGGTACAGATATGAAAAGTGGCCGGTCCCGCTGGGGAACCGGCCACTTTTCGGCTGATGTGGGGGCGAGCCCCCGTGTGTCAGATGTTCACGCCGACGCTGCGCATGAAGGGGATCGGATCGGATGCCGAGTAGACCTTGCCCGGCGTCACGCCCGGGGCGTAGTACTCGAGGTGCAGATGTGCGCCGAAGGAGCGACCGCTGGTGCCGACGTACCCGATGAGTTGACCGGCCTTGACCGCCTGTCCCGTGTTGGCGACGCGCTTTGACATGTGGGCGTACAACGTGGAACCGCCATTGGAGTGCTGGATGACGACGTTGGTGCCGGCCCAGCCACCCGCAGTGGGGCTCAGGACGATGCCCGAGGCGACTGCGTAGATGGGGGTGCCTGTCGGTGCGGGGAAGTCCTGCCCGGTGTGGTGGCGCGACCAGGAGCCCGTGGCGCCGAACCCAGCACCGACGCGGAAGTTGGACTTCACCGGCATGGAGCCACCGCTGGAGGAGGCCGTTGCGAGGTCGTCAGTCGAGACGCTGGGAACGGATGCGCCGCCATCCCCGGACGTGCCCGCTGCCCCGGCCGCTGCAGCCGCCTCCGCTGCCTTGCGTGCCTCTTCGAGACGTCGGGCTGCTTCCTCGGCCTCCTTCTTGAGCTTGGCCTCCTGGGCGTCAACCAGTTTCATGTCCGCGGCCATCTGCTCCTCGCGCTCAGCGGCGGAGCCCTCGGCCTCGTGCTTGTGCGAGTCCTCCACGGACGCCTCCAGAACCGCCTCGCGGTCCTTGGCTGCCTGGTCGGCCACTGCCTCGGTCAGGTTGGTTCGAACGGCGCCGCGTGATGCAGCCTGTGAGCGATCCTCGAAACCCTTCTGAACGGACTGGGCTGCCGCCTCAGGTATTGCCAGTTCAATGGAGAGCTGTTCCGAGCTCATCTCGTCAGTGCCGCCGGGTGAGGTGGCCGCCCATCCCAGGACACCACCCACGGCCAGCACGCTCGCCAAGACTCCCGCGACCATCCCGCGACTGATGGTGGATGTGTGACGTCGACGGGCGGCGCCTGCGGTTTCAGTGGTTACCTCGACATCTGTGGTGACGAGATCGTCAGCGGCCCTTCGCGGGCTCTTCATGGCGCTGAGCTTGTTCAACAGAACTCCAGACTGGTGACTGCGGCTTGATTCGTGGAAACCTTAGCATTTCTCAGAAAACTCTCAAATTCGGGGTTCCCGAGTGCGCAGCACCTCCACCCGGGTGAGCGGGGTCGGTTGTATGGTGTGTCCCACCGCGCAACTCAATGATCGGAGCTGAGGGTGGACCTCCTCGAATACCAAGCACGTGAACTTTTCGAGTCCTTCGGGGTGCCGGTGCTGCCGGGTGTGGTTGCGACCACGCCGGCCGGTGCCCGGGACGCTTTTCGACAACTCGACTCGGACCTTGCGGTGGTGAAGGCGCAGGTGCGCGCGGGCGGCCGGGGCAAGGCGGGTGGCGTGAAGCTCGTCCGCAGTGCGGACGAGGCCGAGAGCACTGCCTCCGAGATCCTTGATCTCGTCATCAAGGACCTGCCCGTTGGCGCCGTGATGCTGAGCCCGGGTGCCGAGATTGCCGCTGAGTACTACTTCTCCATCCTGTTGGATCGCACGGAGGGAACCTATCTGGCGATGTGCAGCGTGGAGGGCGGCATCGACATCGAGACGCTCGCCGTCGAACGGCCCGAGGCGCTCGTCAGGCTCCCGCTGGATCCGGTGCAGGGCCTCACGGCCGAAGTGGCCCATGACATCGTTGAACAAGCAGGTTTCGACGCCGCTGACCGGGATGGTGTGGCTGAGGTCCTGCAGAAGCTCTGGACCGTATTCCGCGAGTCCGACGCCACGCTGGTGGAGGTCAATCCCCTCGTGAAGGTGACGTCCGGGGACTTCTTGGCTCTCGACGCCAAGGTCACACTGGATGAGAATGCAGAGTTCCGGCACGGCTCCTGGGATGACTACAGGGAGACTTCGGCCGCCGTTGACCTGGAAAGGGAGGCGCGCCAACTGGACCTGAACTACGTGAAGCTCGATGGCAGCGTGGGCGTCATCGGCAACGGCGCCGGGCTGGTGATGAGCACACTGGACGTGGTGGAGAGGGCTGGCAGGGAGTTGCCGGGACATCCCAAGCCGGCCAATTTCCTCGACATCGGCGGGGGCGCATCCTCAACCGTCATGGCCAACGGTCTGCGCATCATCATGAGTGATCCACAGGTGCATGCCGTGCTGGTCAACGTCTTCGGTGGCATCACTGCCTGCAACGACGTGGCACAGGGCATTGTCGCCGCCCTCGAGGTGCTGGGGGACGAGGCCAAGCAGCCCATCGTGGTGCGTCTTGACGGCAACTCGGTGGAGGTGGGCAAGGCCATCCTCACGGAGGCGAACCATCCACTCATCCGTGTGGAATCCACCATGGATGGCGCGGCCGCCGCCGTCGCCAAGCTGGCGAGCGAGAGGAGCTGAGAACGGCCATGGCAATCTACATAAACGAAAGTTCACGAATCCTGGTGCAGGGCATGACCGGCAGGGAGGGACGCAAGCACACCCAGCGCATGATCATGTCCGGCTCGCGCATCGCCGGCGGCGTCACGCCCGGCAAGGGGGGAGAATCAGTCCTCTTCGAAGAGGATCCGGTGCCAGTTTTCAGCTCGGTTGCCGAGGGCATGGACGCAACCGGGGCAAACGTGTCCGTCGTGTTCGTCCCGCCACGCTTCGCCCGCGATGCCGTCATGGAGGCCGTCGAGGCCGAGATCGAGTTGTGCGTGGTGATCACCGAGGGTATTCCGGTGCGCGACGCGATCGAGTTCCACTCCGTGGCACGGTCCAGCCGCACCCGCATCATCGGCCCGAACTGCCCCGGCCTGATCTCACCCGGCAAGTCCAACGTCGGCATCATCCCCGCCCACATCGCGGGGAGGGGCAACATCGGGTTGGTCTCCAAGTCCGGGACGCTGACGTACCAAATGATGTTCGAGTTGCGTGATCATGGCTTCTCCACAGCGGTGGGGATTGGTGGCGATCCAGTCATCGGCACATCGCACATTGATGTCCTGCAGGCGTTCGAGGAGGACGACGACACGGACGTCATAGTCATGATTGGCGAGATTGGCGGCGACGCCGAGGAACGGGCGGGCGCATACATCGCCGAGAACATCACCAAGCCCGTGATCGGCTATGTGGCTGGCTTCACAGCACCTGAGGGCAAGACGATGGGTCATGCGGGCGCCATCATCACCGGCGGCGGCGGAACCGCAGCAGCCAAGAAGAAGGCGCTGGAGGGTGCAGGTGTCATGGTCGGTGAGACCCCGAGCCAGGCCGCGTCCCTGGCCCGTGACGCCATTGCTGACATCCGACACAGGGTCGCCTGACCAACTGACGGGGGTGCAGGGAAACGTCTCCCACCTGCTCAGTGGGTGGCAACGATCCCTGCCCCTGCGGCGCCCGACGGAGGAGTGCTCAGCCCTGGCTGTTGCGCTGGGCCACTCGCAGAGCGATCTCCTTCTGCTGGTCCGCTGTGAACAGGTAGTCGTCCGTGACGCTGGTCAGCAGATAACTGACGCGGGTGTCGGCGATGGCTACCACGAGTTGGTACTTCACGGCTGAATCGTCCGAGGTGGCCTGATCGATCGTGATCATCGAGGCGGAGACCGCCACGCCGTCGGCCCCGGTGCCGTTCACCGCCCCCAGATCCGTCACCTCGGCCGTCGCCCTGCGGTCCTTGCAGGAGAGCAACGAACCGATGAGCTTGGACGTGAAGACACGGGCCGCCACATTGTCCTCGAAATCGAAGACCATCTCGTCGATGCCGAACGTGGTGGGTGTCGCCTCGTCCTGCGTCAGGAGGTATGTCCGCTGCTGGCGCTGGATCGGTCCGGGCTCGGTGGCCAGCGTCAGGTTCTCGCAGCCCATGCCCTGGGAGGTGAGTTCCGCGGGGTCAGTGGCCGTCCAGCGTCCGTAACCCGGCCGGATCCTGGGCAGGTCCGCGGTGATGAGCCAGCCCTCCGGATCCACGGCGGGAGGGACGGCCGGCGAGACCTCGGGGGTGGTTGGGCAGGTGCCGTCCACCGGTTCGCAGATCTCGCCGAGGGATCGCACCAGTCCGGCGACGGCCCCCTCCACGGGTACCGCCTGATCGTTGCGGGTGACGTCCAGCATCGACAGGGCACGACCCGTGCGTACCAGCAGCACGGTGTGGACCGCCTCCTGCTCATCCTGGTACGACACCGTCAACTGCGTCACCTCGTCGCCGAGGCCCGTGACGTCGGAGGCCGAGACGATGTGGGCCTGGACCTCGTTGCACTGGCTGAGGCTCTCGACACGCTCGCTCTGCACCCGCTGGGCAGCCTCCTCATCGGCGTACAGGTCCACCTGGTGAAGGGCGGCCAGCGCGTCACCCTGCGAGGTGCCGATGAGGCGCTGGAACGTCTCCGTGGGGTTCACGTCGTCGGGGGCGGCACCGAGGCAAGCAGGCCGTCCCTCTGCCTCCTCACGAGTCTCGGCGGTCCGGGCGATGGTCCAGCTGGCGCCGTCGACCATGGCGTTCGCGTCGTCGAGCGTGATGAGATCCTCGCTGCTGACGGCCGGCACCGGACTCTCCGAGGGGCTGGGGCTGGGGGTCGCGGCGGGGGGCGGAGGCGTTGTGGGTGCCGTGTTCCGCCCTGCCAGGAATGAGCCGAAGACCACCAACAGCGCGACCACCAGGGCACCGACGACGAAGATGAGGAGAGTGCGTCGGTGGTGCTGAATCCAGGTCTGCTGTTGCTCGCCCGACGTGGTGGCCTCGTCGGATTGGGCCTCGGAACCGGACTCAGGGGGCGTGCCTGAACTCACCGCCGAGCGTCGAGGTGCCGGTGCAGGTCCGTCTGCGAGGCCTCCCATGCGCCTGCCGGAGCCGGTGGTCTCCACGGCCTCGGAGTCGCGGACAGGCAGTACGGGTGCCGGTGCGGGGACGAGGGGCTGCGGCGTGGGGGGCGCGCCCGTGGCAGCCTCGCTGCCCGGGCGTGCGAACGGATTGAACCCATGGGGTGCCGACGGCTGATCGGCCCCGGTGGCATCTCCCGGCAGATCACTGGCTTCCACATCCTGCCCGCGTCGCGCCGCTGATGCCGCCGACACTGGGGTATCGTCATCCGCGATCGGTCCCTCGGGGTCGGTGTCGCGGGCAAATGCTCGCCGAGGACGGTGGAACCCGGACTCTGACATCTATCACCTCCAGATAGGACTGATGAATGTCCCGCACACGGGCATTCCCGGGACAGGTTACCGGGTGCAGGTTGGTGCACCACAGAATGGATGGGAGTTGCCCGTGACCGACCGCCCGAACAAGCATCGCACGGTGGCAGTGGATGTGGATGCCATTCCCACGCCACAACTGCGGGCGTTCTCGTGGCCGTGGTACGTCGTGGCCGTTGTCGGAACGGTCGCGGTCGTTGCCGCGGGATGGCTCCTCCTTGCTGGAATCACCACTCTGGGATGGCTCACCTCGCCTGAATCCGCATTGAACGCCTCCCTGTTGCTGGCCACCGACATTCTCCTCCTGGCCCACGGTGTCCCCGTGGTGGTGGGCGGTCAGTTGGTGACATTGGTCCCCCTCGGGCTCTCGCTCGCCCTCCTGGTCCTCGCCCAACCGGTGGCGGCGCTCGCGGCGCGCCAGGCGGCGGGTGCCATGGCCCCTGCCGACGACTCCGGCCGAATCTGGGTGAACGGCGAGGCGGTCGTCGTCCGTGTGGCGGGAACCATTTCGCTCACCCACGCGGTGCTTGTGGCGGTGCTGGCCGGTGCGTTGGAGGTACGGGGAGGCATCGTGCCGGGCTTCCTCGGCGGCCTGGTGCTGGGGGTCGTCTCCGGACTGTGGGGAGCGAGCAGGGCCGTTGGCTTCGACCCCCGCAGGACGTGGCCGATGTGGCTGCGCTCGGTCCCGCCTGCCATGGGGTATGCCTTGCTGGTGTGCCTCGGCGGTTCCGTGGCGGTCCTGGCAGCCGCCCTCATCGCCCATCGGGACCGGATCGCCTCCATCCACGAGGCCCTCGACCCGGGCGTCGCCGGAACGATCCTGCTGGTCGTCCTCCAACTCCTGTACCTGCCGAATCTCATCCTGTGGGCCACGTCCTGGGCGCTCGGCGCGGGAATAACGCTCGGCGATGACTCCCTGCTCAGCATGTCCATCACGGATGTCGGTTTCCTGCCCTCCATCCCCGTGTTGGGTGCCGTGGGGGAGCCGGGACTCGGAGGAGGAGCCATGTTCTGGTGGCTGTCGGTGGGCGTTGCAGCGGGGCTCGTCGCGGCGCTCGTCGTGGGTCTCGCCCGGCCCCGGGCCCGGTTCGACGAGACATCGCTCGTCGGCGGGCTCGCCGGTGTGACAGCCGGTCTGCTCATCACGCTGTTGTGCTCATTGGCCGGCGGTGGGTTGGGGGAGGGCCGGCTCGTGCACATCGGAGCCACCATCGACCAGCTCATCATCGTGGCTCCCGTGCTGCTGGGGCTCTCCGGACTCGTCGGAGGGGCTGTTCTCGGACTGGCGAGACGCCCGCCCCGTCCGCCGCGAGCAGAGGAGGACGAGACCGACGGCGCGGGCGAGGTCGTGGAACCGTAGGATCGTGGACGTGGACGTGGACCCGGGCGAGGAGATGGTGGACGTCGTGGTGCTGGCGTCCGGCACCGGAACCCTGTTGCAGGCCCTCATCGACGCCGTGGAGGCGGGTGGGCTGAAGGCCCGCGTCGTGGCCGTGATCTCGGACAACGAGGCTGCACCCGCTCTGGCGAGGGCCCGCCGCCATGGCATCGAGGCCATCGCACATCCCTACCGCAGGGGCGAGGACCGCGCGGCGTGGGACGAGCAATTGACCGACATCGTCGCTGCCTTCGAGCCGGGCCTCGTTGCCTCGGCAGGATTCATGAAACTGCTGGGCCCAGAATTCCTGGGCCGGTTCAAGGGCCGAACCATCAACAGCCACCCGTCCCTGTTGCCGAGCTTCCCCGGAATGCGTGCTGCCCATGATGCGCTCGCTGCCGGGGTCAAGGTGACTGGCGCCACGGTGTTCCTCGTGGACGAGGGCATCGACACCGGTAGGATCCTTGTCCAGGCGGCCGTCGAAGTCCACGATGACGACGATGCCGAGGCGCTGCATGAACGCATCAAGATCGTTGAGAGAGAACTGCTCGTACGTGCCGTGCGGGAGTGGAAACCAGGAGAAGCATGACTGACACCACCGGAGCACAGCGGGACGATTCACGAGACGCATCTCAGGACAATGCACCGCAGCGAGCCGCCGTGCGCAGGGCGCTGGTCTCCGTCTACGACAAGGCTGGGCTGGTGGATTTGGGTCGGGCGCTGCACGCGGCTGGCGTGGAGATAGTCTCGACGGGATCCACCGCAGCACGACTGTCGGGCTCAGGCGTTCCCGTCACCGCCGTCGAGGAAGTCACCGGCTTCCCCGAATGCCTCGATGGCCGCGTCAAGACCTTGCACCCCTTCGTGCACGCCGGCATCCTCGCGGACCGTCGGCTGCCCGAGCACGCTCGCCAGCTGTGCGACATGGGAATCTCACCGTTCGACCTCGTGGTGGTCAACCTGTATCCCTTCTCCGAAACCGTTGCCTCCGGTGCCGACACGGATGAGTGCGTGGAGCAGATCGACATCGGCGGTCCCACCATGGTGCGCGCCGCCGCCAAGAACCATCCCTCCGTCGCAGTCATCACCTCACCCTCGCAGTACGACGGCGTGCGCGCGGCGCTCGATGCCGGGGGTTTCACCCTGGCAGAGCGCAGGGAACTGGCAGCCGTTGCGTTTCGCCACACGGCCTCCTACGACGTGGCCGTGGCCGGTTGGATGACGGAGAACCTCGTGGGGCAGACCGCGGACGGGTTCCCGGACTGGGTGGGCAGGACGTGGCAGAAGCAGGCGACCCTGCGGTACGGAGAGAACGCACACCAGGCGGCCGCGCTGTACTCCGACGCGCAGGTGCCGCGAGGTATCACCCAGGCCGAACTGCTGCATGGCAAGCCCATGAGCTACAACAACTACACCGATGGGGATGCCGCGCTGCGCGCTGCCTCTGACTTCGACGAGCCGTGCGTCGCCATCATCAAACACGCAAACCCCTGCGGGATCGCGGTGGGCAAGGACATCGCGCAGGCGCACCGCCGGGCTCATGCCTGTGATCCCGTCTCGGCCTTCGGTGGCGTCATTGCGGCGAACCGACCGATCTCCGTTGAGATGGCGCGCGCCGTGTCAGAGGTCTTCACGGAGGTGGTCATCGCCCCGGACTTCGAGGGCGGTGCGCTGGAGATCCTCAGCGCCAAGAAGAACATCCGGCTGTTGCGCACCCCGCACTTCACGCACCCCGCACACATGCTGCACGCCGTCAGCGGCGGAGCCCTGCTGCAGCAGCCGGACCGGATCGACGCTGCCGGCGACGCGGCGGATCAGTGGCAGCTGGCGGCGGGTGATCCCGTCGACGATTCCACGCTCGCCGATCTGGAGTTCGCGTGGCGCGCCTGTCGCTCCGTGAAATCCAACGCCATTCTACTGGCGGCCGAAGGTGCCTCCGTGGGCGTGGGCATGGGTCAGGTGAACCGTGTGGACGCGTGCACGCTGGCAGTCGAGCGCGCGGGGGACCGGGCGTCGGGTTCCGTCGCCGCCTCCGACGCCTTCTTCCCCTTCAGTGACGGTCCACAG
The DNA here is from genome assembly GCA_963747505.1 of uncultured Actinomycetota bacterium. Classification (GTDB taxonomy): domain Bacteria; phylum Actinomycetota; class Actinomycetes; order Propionibacteriales; family Propionibacteriaceae; genus Arachnia. Next base: position 243,548 of record CAVVFD010000001.1, read on the forward strand.
ATCCTGATCGGTGCCGGTGTCCGGGCGATCGTCCAGCCGGGGGGATCCATGCGCGATGCGGAAACGATCGATCTGTGTCGGCAGCACGGTGTGGCGCTGTACCTGACCGGCACCCGACACTTCTTCCACTGATAGCGAGGCAACCCTGACATGACAGCGACGAAGATGGCCGGCGTACCGGTCGCGAGGCAGATCAAGGCGCAACTCAAGGAACGAGTGTCCCGGCTGAGCGCCGAGGGTGTGGTCCCGGGACTGGCAACCGTACTGGTCGGCGACGACCCCGGCTCACACTCGTATGTCGCTGGCAAGCACAGGGACTGTGCAGAGGTGGGCATCCAATCGATCCGTGTGGACATGCCTGCCGACACCTCGGCCGAGGACCTGGCAGCGCAGCTGGACCAGCTGAACCTGGATCCGGCCTGCACCGGCTACATCGTGCAGCTGCCACTGCCCAGGCAGCTGGACGACAACTGGGCGCTCTCGCTGGTGGACCCCGAGAAGGATGCCGACGGCCTGCACCCGGTGAACCTGGGCAGGCTCGTCCTCGGGATTCCCGGAGCGCTGCCCTGCACGCCGCGCGGCATCGTTGCTCTCCTGCGACACCACGACGTGGAGCTCGACGGGGCGCACACCGTCATCATCGGCCGGGGCACCACCGTCGGACGGCCGCTGGGTCTCCTCCTGACACGCAAGTCCGAGAACTCGACCGTGACGCTCTGCCACACCGGTACCCGCGACCTCGCGTCGCTGACCCGGCAGGCGGACATCATCGTCACGGCGGCGGGAACCCCCGGCATGGTGACTGCAGACATGGTGATGGAGGGCGCCGTGCTCGTGGACGTCGGCATCACGCGGACCGAGAACGGCCTGGTGGGGGATCTGGCCCCGGACGTGTGGGAAAAGGCTTCGTTGATTGCACCCATACCGGGCGGCGTGGGGCCCATGACCCGGGCCATGCTGCTGTCCAATGTGGTGGATCGCGCAGAGGCCCTGCATGGCAGACAGGCGTGACCTCCCGGCCGACGAGTTCCCCAGCAACCCGTGGCCGCTCGTGGTTGTCCTCATGGTGCTTGCCGTCGCACTGGTGTTCCTCGGTCTGGGGCGATGGCGCAGTGCCTCACTCCTGATTGCAGGGGCAACCGGGCTGGCCGCGCTGTTGCGATTGGTGCTGCGCGCCCGAACTGCCGGTCTGCTGGTGGTGCGTCGACGGTGGATCGACGTGGTGGGTCTTGCCTCGATGGCGGCGGGAATCGCTGCACTGGCCTTCCTCGTGCCCCCATCCCGTTGAGGACATCCCCGTCCCCCCGGACCGGGATCGGGAGTGAGACGATAAGGTCGAAGAAGGTTAGAAGAGGCACCCGAACACAACTCCGAGCCCCAAGAAAGAGAGGCCGACAGTGAGCACTGAGGCTCCCGTCAAAATTGCCGTCACCGGCGCGGCAGGCCAGATCTGCTACAGCCTGCTGTTCCGCATCGCCAGCGGATCGCTACTGGGCGATCGCCCCATCGAACTCCGCCTGCTCGAGATCACGCCGGCCCTGAAGGCGCTGGAGGGCGTGGTCATGGAGCTGGATGACTGCGCTTTTCCGAACCTGGTCAACATCGAGATCGGCGACGACCCCACCAAGGTGTTCGACGGCGTGAATCTCGCCATGCTCGTCGGTGCCATGCCTCGCAAGGCTGGCATGGAGCGCAGCGACCTGCTGAGCGCCAACGGGAAGATCTTCACGGGCCAGGGCAAGGCACTCAACAGCGTCGCCGCCGACGACGTCAAGGTCCTGATCACCGGAAACCCCGCCAACACCAATGCCCTGATAACGCTCAGGAACGCCCCGGACATTCCGGCCGAGCGCTTCAACGCGCTGACCCGGCTGGACCACAACCGGGCCATCGGCCAACTGGCCGCCAAGGTGGGCGCGCCGGTCGCCGACATCTCCCACATGACCATCTGGGGCAACCACTCCGCCACCCAGTACCCGGACCTCTTCAACGCCAGAGTGGGTGATCGCAGCGCTGCCGAGGCGGTGGGTGACCAGTCCTGGATCGAGGACGAGTTCATCCCCAAGGTCGCCAAGCGTGGTGCCGCGATCATCGAGGCCCGCGGCCAGTCCTCGGCCGCCTCGGCAGCCAATGCCACCGTCGAGCACATGCGCGACTGGGTGCGGGGAACGCCCAAGGGTGACTGGGTGTCCATGGCCGTGCCCTCCGACGGCTCCTATGGTGTACCGGAAGGCATCGTCTCCTCGTTCCCCTGCACCGTGAGAGATGGCAGGTACGAGATCGTGCAGGGCCTTGAGATCAACGACTTCTCGCGAGCACGTATCGATGCCTCGGTGGCCGAACTCGTCGACGAGCGCGATGCGGTCACCGAGTTGGGTCTCATCTGAGGCTGCGTCCGGCGGGGGGTGGCGCAACGCGCGCCGCTTCCCGCCCGGTGGCGCTTGGCGCTACAGTCGTGGCCCATGACCGACCTCGTTGTCACACTTCAGTGTCCCGACCGTCCCGGCATCGTGCATGCCATCACGGGGGGCGTCGTCGAGGCCTCCGGCAACATCGTCGAACTTCAGCAGTTCTCCTCTCCCGACACCGGGCAGTTCTTCATCCGCGTGGAGGTGGCAGGTGCCGACCCTGCCCTCCTGACCGGCAAGCTGGACAGTCTCGCCGGCCATTACGGCGCCGACCTCCACGTCCACGAGGCGGGACGCCCGACGCGCACCCTGATCCTTGCAAGCAAGGCCGGACACTGCGTCAACGACCTGCTGTTTCGTCGGCGCAGCGGCTCACTCCCCATCGATGTGGTGGGCATCATGGCCAACCATGACGTGTTGGCACCCTTGGCCGCTTTCTACGACGCGCCCTTCACCCACCGCCCTGTCGATTCCTCGACCAAACAGGACTTCGAGGACGCCGTCCGGCACGCCGTCGACGAGCAGGGCGTGGAACTCGTGGTGCTGGCTCGCTACATGCAGATCCTCAGCCCCTCGCTCTGCAGCTTTCTCGAGGGTCGCGCCATCAACATCCACCACTCCTTCCTCCCCGGTTTCAAGGGCGCCAACCCGTATCGGCAGGCGCACACCCGGGGCGTGAAACTCATCGGCGCCACTGCCCATTTCGTGACGAGCAACCTCGATGAGGGGCCGATCATCGAGCAGAACGTGGTCCGTGTGGATCACAGCATGAGCGTGGCCAAGCTGGTCCGCAAGGGCCAGGCCCAGGAGTCCCAGACCCTTGCCGAAGCCGTCCGGCTGTTCGCGGAACACCGAGTGCTCTCAGACGGGGACCGCACCGTGATCTTCCGTTGAGGCCGCATCCAGCCGCCCACGGGTGGCGTCACCACTACAGTTAAGCCTTCATGCCACGACACAGGGAGCCGGGACACCCACAGCAATGAACGTTCTCCAAGACGTCGCCCTCATCGCATTGTTCACCCTGTGTGGCGGCACGTTCGCTGCCGCTGAGATGGCCCTGATCAGCCTCCGGGAGAGCCGGGTCAAGCAGCTGGCGAGCAAGGGCAAGCGCGGCCGGGCCATCCAACGGCTCGTCGGCGATCCCAACCTCTTCCTCTCCGCCGTGCAGATTGGCGTGACGCTGTTCGGGTTCCTGTCAGCAGCATTCGGCGGCGCGACCCTGGCCTCCGGCCTCGCCCCCGTTCTGGAATCGTGGGGGATGCCTGAATCACTCGCCAGCACGGTGGCGCTGGTGTCCATCACGGCGATCATCTCCTACTTCTCCATCGTCATCGGGGAGTTGAGCGCCAAGCGCCTGGCGATGCAACGCGCCGAGGGGTTCGCGCTGGCACTGGCCCCACTGGTGTCCGGCATCGCGACGGTTGCCCGTCCCCTGATCTGGTTCCTGGGAGTCTCCACCAATGTCGTGGTGCGCATCCTCGGCGGTGATCCGTCCCTGGCCAGGGACTCGGTGACCGATGAGGAACTCCGCGCCATGCTGTCCGATTCGTCGACGTTGGGCACCGAGGAGCGCAGCATCCTCGACGAGGTATTCGACGCCGGGGACAGCACGCTGCGCGAAGTGATGGTGCCTCGCACCGAAGTGGACTTCCTGCCCGCGGACATGCCGGTGCAGCGCGCGTACCGGGAGGTGCGAGGTGCCCCCCACTCCCGCTACCCGGTGACGGACGGCTCGGTGGACCGCATCGTCGGATTCCTCCACGTCCGTGACCTCATGGATCTCGACGGGGCCGCTCGCACCGGCGAGGTGCGCTCCATCATCCGCCCTGTGCTCAGCCTGCCGGAGACCGTGAAGATCCTCCGCGCGCTGAGCTCCATGCGCAATGCATCCTCCCATCTGGCCATCGTCCGGGACGAGTACGGCGGGACCGCAGGCATCGTCACGATGGAGGACCTCATGGAGGAACTGATCGGCGACATCACCGACGAGTACGACGTGGTGGGGGATAGGGACACCGATCACGTGAACCGCATTGATGGATTGACCACGATCGAGGAGTTCGCCGAGTCCACGGGCTATGTCCTGCCCGATGGGCCCTACGACACCGTCGCCGGATACGTCATGGCGCAGCTGGGGGAACTGCCCCAGGTGGGCAGCTCCGTCACGGTGCACCTCCTCCCCGTGGAACCCACAGGGGACGATGACGAGGCCGTCGGATTCACGCTCACGGTGGATGAGCTCGACGCGAGACGCGCGGCATGGTTCTCCCTGCGTCGCGATCTCCCCGACGGCGCCACCACGGCCGAGGACGCCGATGGATGACGGCTCCCGCCTGCTGACAAGTGCGCGCGTGGGCCCGCTGCTGCACGCCGCTGTTGAGCACGCCGGGGGACGGCTGGGCAACTGGAAACTCGACCATGTCGACACCAACCCGGAACATTCCACGACCGCCACCTACCTTGCGCAGGTCACCTGGCCCTGGGGAGACCGCTCCGAACTGCTCGGTGTCAGTGCGCGATCAGGAGATTTGCTCCCGACTGATCGGGGCGCCGAGATCTTCGCGGACGGCAAGAGGGAAGTGGCGGTGTGGCTGTACCCCCACGATCCGGACCTGCCGGGGCTTCCCCGGGCAGCCTTCCCGGACCAGTTGGCAGAACTGTTCAACGAGGACAACCTCCTGGGACATGTCGTCACGGCCGACTCACTGGGGGTGACCATGCTCGGCTACCGTCCGCGCCGCCGGGCGGTGGTGAAGGTTGTCCTCCGGGACAGCAGGGACGTGTTCTACATCAAGGTGTTGCGGGGCAAGGTGTTCAACGCCGTCCTCGACCGGCACAGGATGCTCCTCGACGCCGGCATACCGGCCCCGCAAGTGGTCCTCGTGACCCCCGACCACCTCATGGTGACCCGGGAGTTGCCCGGGGCCCCGTTGGCCAGAGCAATCTTCGGACCGGAGGAGCCGTGTACCGCGGAGCAACTGATCGGGGCGCTCGACGCCATGCCCTCCTCGGTGGCGCAGCTCGATCGTCGTCCTCCGTGGACGGATGCCGTGGGCCATTATGTGTCCATGGTGACCTCGGCGGTGCCCGAACTTGGTCCGGATCTGGCATGGGCCTCGGGACAGATCACCTCAGGCCTTGCCGGGCTTCCGCTCGGGCAGGAATCAACGCACGGCGACTATCACGAGGGGCAGTTGAGGGTGGCCGGCGGTCGTATCGTCGGGATGCTCGACATTGACACCATCGGCCCCGGTCGTCGCGCCGACGACCTTGCCTGCCTCATGGCACACCTTTCCACCATCCAGGGTATGAACTCCGAGCAGGAGGCACGCGTGCGCCATCTCCTCGCCCGCTGGGTCCCGGTCTTCGACGAACGCGTCGACCCGGTGGAGTTGCGACTTCGCACGGCCGCCGTGGTCATCAGTCTTGCCACGGGACCCTATCGGGGTCAGGAACTCCGCTGGCGGGAAACCACGGCCGCCATGGTGCGCACTGCTGTGGCCCTCATCCAACAAGTGGTCTGACAAGCCATTCTTCTGGCTCCGGGAAGGCGCGGATGTTTCGGGAAGATAACGATTGCACCCCCAAGGAGGCACAAGAATCAAGCAGGCAGTATGGTCAGCTATCCGCAAGCCCTTTTACATTCCACAGCTCTTCCAGGAGGAACACGCATCGTGAAGAAGTCATTGCTGAAGCTCGCCTCGGTGATCGGAGCCAGCGCACTCGTACTGGCCGGTTGCGCCGAGGCCCCCGATACCACCACGCCCGGTGAACCCACCGAGGCCGTGTCGCCGACGGACGGTGCGTCCATGGAGAGCCCCGACGAGGGCACGGAGCCCACGGGCGACTTCAAGGCCTGCATGGTCTCGGACGCCGGTGGTTTCGATGACAAGTCGTTCAACGAGACGGCCTACGCGGGTCTCATGCGCGCCAAGGACGAACTCGGCGTCGACACCGGTGAGATCGAGTCGAACTCCGAAGCCGACTTCGCCCAGAACATCCAGGCCATGATCGCGGCCGACTGTGACATCGTCGTGACCGTCGGATTCCTGTTGGCCAACGCCACGGAGGCCGCCGCCAAGCAGAACCCCGACGTTGAGTTCGCCATCGTCGACAACGGTTCGTTCGACGGCGTGGACAACGCCAAGGGCCTCATCTTCAACACCGCCGAGTCCTCCTTCCTGGGCGGCTACCTGGCTGCCTCGATGAGCCAGACGGGCAAGGTGGGCACGTTTGGTGGTGCCAAGATCCCCACCGTCACCATCTTCATGGACGGTTTCGCGCAGGGCGTGGAGTACTTCAATGAGCAGAAGGGCGCAGACGTCCAGGTCATCGGCTGGGACGCCGACACCCAGGACGGCCAGTTCGTCCCCGGCAACGATCCGTTCGGCAACATCGCCGGCGGCAAGGAAACCGCCAACACCCTGATCGCCCAGGGCGCCGACATCCTGTTCCCCGTCGCCGGCCCCGCCGGACTCGGCGGACTCCAGGCCGCCCAGGCCTCCGGGGGCAACGTCAACGCCATCTGGGTGGACACCGACGGCTGCGTCTCTGCCCCCGAGTTCTGCCCCAACATCATCTCCTCGGTCTACAAGGGCATGGATGTTGCTGTGTTCGACGCCATCAAGGCGGCCATGGACGGCGAATTCAGTGGCGAAGAGTACGTGGGAACCCTCGAGAACGAGGGAACGGGTCTCTCCCCGTTCAACGAGTTCGAGGACAAGGTCTCCGACGAGATCAAGGCCGAACTGGACCAGCTCAAGCAGGACATCATCAGCGGTGACATCGTGATCACCTCGGAAGCACAGCCCAACTGATCATGTGACCTGATGGCACACTGACGGCTGGTCGGGGATCACCCCGGCCAGCCGTCAGTGTCAGCCGGGCCCCGGGAAAGTGTGGAGGAGTCCTCCCAACCGGTCACACCTCCACGCCGCGGCGTGGTTATGCGCCTACACTTCTGAAACCATCCATCGGCATCCGCAGTGCAGAAATCACTTGTCAACAACGCAGTTCGAGAACGGCCAGCGTCGGCCGGGAGGGATACAACACGTCGTGAGCACCGAGCGTGAAGAGACTGTCGAGCAGGAAGCCGAGATCCTCCATCTGGAGGGCATCACGAAGCGATTTGGAGCGCTCACGGCCAACGACTCCATCACTCTGGATCTGGTTCCCGGGCGCATCCACTGCCTTCTCGGCGAGAACGGTGCCGGCAAGTCAACGTTGATGAACGTCTTGTTCGGCCTGCTGCCCGCGGACGAAGGGACGATCAGCGTGGGGGACAAGGTCCTGCATCTCGAGAACCCCAAGCAGGCCATGGCCGCTGGCATCGGCATGGTGCACCAGCACTTCATGCTCATTCCCGTTTTCACCGTCGCGGAGAACATGGTGCTGGGGCGCGAGCCCGGCCGATTCGGAACGCTCAGCCTCACCAGTGCCCGGAAGCTGGTGCGTGAGCTCTCGGATCGCTACCGCCTGGACGTGGACCCCGACGCCCTCGTCGAGGATCTGCCCGTGGGCATCCAGCAGCGCGTCGAGATCCTGAAGGCACTGGCCAATGACGCCAGGTACCTCATCTTCGACGAGCCGACAGCGGTGCTCACACCCCAGGAGATCGACGAGCTCATGGTGGTCATGCAGACGCTTCGCGATGAAGGCCGCGCCATCTGCTTCATCACCCACAAACTGCGGGAGGTCGTGGCGGTGGCGGACGACATCACCGTGATCCGTCGCGGCAAGGTGGTGGGTGAGGCCACCCCGGATGCGAGCGAGGGCGACCTCGCGGAGATGATGGTGGGCCGCGCCGTGAACCTGACGGTGGACAAGGCTCCGCCCACGCTGGGTGAGGACCGCCTCGTGCTCTCCGGTTTCACGGTTGCCAATGCCGCTGGCACAGTGGTGGTGGACCACCTCGATCTCAGCGTCGCTGGCGGCGAGATCGTGTGCATCGCAGGAGTCCAGGGCAACGGGCAGACGGAGCTCGCGGAGGCGCTGCTCGGCACCATGCCCGTCATCGCCGGTTCGGCGGTCCTCGACGGCGTCGACATCACGCACATGTCCCCGAAGAAGACAATCGAATCGGGACTTGGGTTCGTGCCGGAGGACCGCCAGCGGGACGGCTTCGTGGGGGACTTCTCCATCGCCGAGAACCTCGTGCTCAACCGCGCCGGAGGATTCGCCAGCGCCGGCAACCTTGATCTTGGCCGGATCCGCAGCAATGCGGACGAGCGAATCGAGGAGTTCGACATTCGCACCTCCTCGCAGACGCAGCCGTTGACCTCTCTTTCCGGCGGCAACCAGCAGAAGGTGGTGTTGGCGCGAGAGCTGTCACGGCCCCTCAGCGTGTTGGTGGCCAACCAGCCCACACGCGGCGTCGATGTGGGAGCCATCGAGTTCCTCCACAGTCGCATCGTGGAGGAACGGGACAGGGACACTGCCGTGCTCATCGTGTCCACTGAGCTCGAGGAGGTCGAGTCCCTGGCGGACCGCATCGCCGTGATGTACCGGGGCCGCATCGTCGGGGTCGTCGGCCCGGACACGCCACGAGACATCCTCGGCCTCATGATGGCCGGTGTCAGCTACGACGAAGCCAAGAGCAGCGTCGGGAACACAAAGACGGAGAAGGCACATGTCTGAAGACCTCGTGGAAGAGAAGGAACTGCCGACCCACTCGGCAGGATCCGCCGCCCCGACCAAGCGCCCGCGCTCCCGCGCCTGGGTGACTGTCGTGGTGACCATCATCTCGTTCGTCCTGGCGTTCGTCACGGGCGCCATCGTCATGGTGCTCGCCGATCAGAACGTTCTGGCGCAGTTCGCCTACTTCTTCGACCAACCGGGTGATGCCCTGGCCGCGTCCTGGGAGAAGATCTCCACCGCCTACGGGGCGCTGCTGCGGGGCTCCGTGGGGTCGTGGCAGGCCCTCACCGAGACGACGGCCCAGGCTGCCCCCCTGATCTGCGCGGGTCTTGGCGTCGCACTGGCCTTCCGAGCCGGTCTGTTCAACATCGGTGCCCAGGGCCAAGCCATCTGGGGTGCCATCCTTGGCGCCTTCATCGGTTTCAGCTTCACGGGCCTGCCCCTTTTCATCCACATTCCGTTCGCGCTGCTCATGGCCATGGCATTCGGCGCCGCGTGGGGCGCAATCGCCGGCTTCCTCAAGGCGAAGACAGGCGCCCACGAGGTCATCGTCACCATCATGCTCAACTACATCGCGTTGTACATGTTGCAGTACCTCCTCACCACGCAACTCCTGCAGCAGCCGGGACGCTCCGACCCCATCTCGCCGGTCGTGCAGTTCTCCGCCACCATGCCCAGGCTCGCCGGTACCCGGCTGACGCTCGGTTTCTTCATCGCGCTGGTGGCAGCCGTTGCGGTCTGGTGGCTGCTGGAGCGCACCACCCTGGGCTTCCGGATCCGCGCCGTCGGCCAGAACCCGCATGCAGCGGCGACCGCCGGCATGAGCGTCTCCCGGACCACCATCGTCGCCATGGCCATCGCAGGCAGCCTCGGTGGTCTGGCGGGCGCGCAGGCGGTGCTCACCCCCACCCTCCTGACGGGCTATCCGACCCAGCTCTCGCTGGGCATCGTCGGCACAGTCGGTTTCGATGCCATCACCGTCGCATTGCTGGGCCGATCGCGACCGCTGGGAGTGGTCCTGGCGGGTCTGCTGTTCGGTGCGCTCAAGGCAGGCGGCCTCACGATGGCGGCCCAGGCGCAAACACCGTCGGACCTCACCAACCTCATCCAGGCTCTCATCGTCTTGTTCGTCGCTGCTCCTGCTTTCGTGATGTGGCTCGTGCCCGTCCTGCGGGAGAAGCGAACCAGGCGTGACAACTCCACTGCGAAGGCGGCAACGGCATGAGCACCCAGGTCATCACTCCGGACTCGACGAAGGTCACGGCCCTTGACAGGGTGGAGGCCAGGGAGGACCGCATCCAGCGGATCTCCACAGGAGTCCTGCTCGGCGTCGTCGGGCTCCTTCTCCTGTGGGCGTTCTTCGGAACCAGCGGCGATGCGAAAATTGCCCTCTCCGATGCCTTCGACGCAGTCCAACTTCCGACGGTTTCACTCCCGGGGGCCACGACGGTTGCTTTGTGTGCGGCGCTCGCGCTGCTGGCATCGGCGGGCTACCTCTCGGGCAGACTCAGCAAGCGGTATGCCGCCATCGCTGGCGTGGTGGGTGGCGTCGCCCTCCTCATCGGGCTCATTGCGTGGGCGGCTGCCGGTAGCTCCGCGGTGTTCACCATGACGAACCAGTTGCAGGGCACTCTCGCCGTGGCCACCCCGCTGGTGTTCGGCGCACTGTGCGGCGCGCTGTCCGAGCGCGCCGGTGTCGTCAACATCGCCATTGAGGGCCAGTTCCTGACGGCGGCCTTTGCTGGGGCCATCACCGGCTCGCTCACCAAATCGCTGGTGGCGGCCCTCATCGCCGCCATCCTGGCAGGCATGGCCATGGGTGGGCTTCTGGCGCTGTTCGCACTCAAGTACTTCGTGGACCACGTGGTGCTCGGCGTCGTCATCAACCTGTTGGCGGCCGGTCTCACAGGCTTCCTCTTCCACCAGTTGGTCAAGGAGGACACAGCCAAGTACAACGACGTCCCCATCATGGCGCGGCTCGCCATCCCCGGACTCTCCAAGGTTCCCTTCATCGGGCCCATCCTCTTCAACCAGACAGCACTGGCCTACCTGGCCATACTGATGGTGCCGTTCGTGTGGTTCCTGTTGTTCAAGACCAAGTGGGGACTGAGGGTTCGGGCTGTGGGTGAGCACCCCCATGCCGCGGACACCGTCGGTGTCAACGTGGTGACCACCAAGTTCGCCGCCGTCGTCCTGGGCGGGGCCATGGCGGGCTTCGGTGGCGCGTACTTCACCATCGGCTCCACCGGTGCCTTCCGCCCCGACATGACGGTGGGCAATGGGTTCATTGCGCTGGCCGCCCTCATCATGGGCCGCTGGCATCCGGTGTACGCAGCCCTCATGGCCCTCTTCTTCGGGTTCGTGACCCAGCTGGGACAGACCCTGAATCCGCTGGGCAGCCCCATCGACAGCCAGTTCCTGCTGATGCTGCCCTACGTGGCCACCATCATCGCGGTCGCTGGCCTCGTGGGACGAGTCCGCGCGCCAGCAGCCGACGGCGACCACTTCCGGAAGGAGTGACGTGGCAATTCCAAGGAGTGACGTGGAGGTTGACTGGCAGGGACTCCGCTCGGAGGCCAGGAAGGTGTCGGAGCGGGCTCACGCGCCCTACTCGAATTACCCGGTCGGGGCGGCGGCGCTGGTGGACGACGGTCGCGTGGTTGTCGGTTGCAACGTCGAGAACGCGGCGTACGGTGTCACGTTGTGTGCTGAGTGCGGGCTCATCTCATCGCTCGTGGCCGGCGGCGGTGGGAGGCTGGTCGCCTTCACCTGCGTCAACGGTGATGGCGAGTTGATCATGCCGTGCGGTCGGTGCCGACAACTGCTGCAGGAGCACGGCGGCAAGAACCTGCTCCTGGACACCCCCGAGGGGGTCTGGACGCTGGAGCAGGTGCTCCCGCAGGCGTTCGGTCCCGAGGACCTGACGCGGGTGACGCAAGGCAGCAGCTAGGGCGGCCACCGGTGGGGGCCTCGGGCCGCCGTCGGGGAAGCAACACATCATGGACCACGAGAGGGGATCAGCCACTGTGCTTGGGGTGGAAGAAATCCGGGACCTGCCGAAGGTCGCGCTGCACGATCATCTGGATGGGGGGCTGAGGCCCACCACTATCATCGAGCACTGCTCCGAGAATGGGCACACGTTGCCCACCGACGCCCCGGAGCAGCTGCGGCGCTGGTTCTTCGAGTCCGCCGACTCAGGATCGCTGGTGAGGTACCTGGAAACGTTTGACCACACCGTCGCGGCCATGCAGACGGCGGACCAACTGGCCCGTGTTGCCCACGAATTCGTGTTGGACCAGGCCAGCGACGGCGTGATCTATGCAGAGGCCCGCTACGCGCCGGAACAGCACGTGCGGCAGGGGCTCACGCTCTCGGAAGTGGTTGAAGCCGTGGGGCGCGGACTCGACTCCGGAATGGCCGAGGCCGAGGACCAGGGGATGGCCATCGTCGTCCAGCAGATCGTGACGTCCATGCGACACGGCGAGCCGACGATTGAGATCGCGGACCTCGCTGTCCGCTACCGGCATGCCGGGGTGTGTGGCTTCGACATCGCGGGGGCCGAGGACGGCTTCCCTCCGTCGAGGTTCCAGGCCGCTTTCGACCACCTGAAGCGCGGCAACGCCCACTTCACGATCCACGCCGGCGAGGCCTTCGGCCTGCCCTCCATCTGGGAGGCCATCCAACTCTGCGGCGCGGACAGGCTGGGGCATGGCGTCCGGATCGTGGAGGACATCGTCACCGACGACGCCGGCCATCCACGGCTGGGGGACCTTGCGTCCTATGTTCGCGACAGCCGCATCCCCCTGGAGCTGTGTCCCAGCTCCAACCTGCAGACGGGGATCGCCGACAGCATCGCCGAGCACCCCATCGGCCTGCTCAAGGATCTGGGTTTCCGCATCACGGTCAACTGCGACAATCGTCTGATGAGCGACACGACGATGAGCCGCGAGTTCGCCAAACTTGTGGAGGCCTTCGACTGGAACCTTGACGACATCGAGTGGGCCACCATCAACGCCATGAAGTCAGCATTCCTGCACTTCGATGAGCGACTCGCCCTCATCCAGGGTGTCATCAAGCCCTCGTTCGCGGCTTCGAGGGCGTTGCTGACCTGAACCGCGCCTCGCGTCAGTCCTCGATGAGAGGAACGAAGGAGTACCGCCCGTGACGGGTGATGCGCACGCCGTCCGGACTGCGCGAGACCCGGGTCATGAACGTATCCGTGGGGATGACCATGATGCCGCCGGGACCCAGTTGCCGAACGAGCGCAGGTGGAACCCGATCAGCTTCGGCGGAGACGAGAATTCGGTCGAAGGGCGCCTGATCCGGCGCGCCCAGCACCCCCGGGGTCGCCACACGCACCGACGCCTGGGGCCCCGCACCTGCATCAGCCAGGGCAATGCGGGCACCCAGCGCGAGGTGGGCGATCCGCTCCACGCCGACCACTCTTCCCCCCGGGCCCACAAGATGGGCCAGGAGGGCCGTCGTCCACCCGGATCCTGCGCCGACGTCAAGCACGCGGTGCCCCGGCCGAACGTCCAGGAGCTCGAGCATGGCCAGCACTGTGCTCGGCTGTGAGTTCGTCTGGCCGTGGCCGAGCGGCAGGGGGTGGTCCATGTGCGCGCGCGATCGCAGCGCAGCCGGCAGGAACAGTTCGCGGGGAACGGCATCGAAAGCCCGCCGCGCGGCCGTGGCCATGGTGTCCCCCTCTTCCGGTTTCCGGCTGCACCAAGCTTACGTCGCGGACTGCCGGGATGAGGACGTTGAACACCTTGAGCGATCCTCGCCCGGGTGCCCGAATCCATCACTAGAGTCGGGGGCATGCAGACATCTCGAGGCGTCGTGGTCATGGCCGAGGGCGAGCCGGTGCGGACGGTGGAGATTCTCGTGCCGGACCCCGGACCGGGGGAGGCCGTGGTCTCCATCCATGCCTGCGGGGTCTGCCACACGGACCTTGCCTACCGGGACGGCGGCATCGCCGACGAGTTCCCCTTTCTGTTGGGGCATGAGGCGGCCGGTGTGGTGGAGTCCATCGGCGATGGCGTCACGAACGTGGCCGTCGGTGACTTCGTCGTGCTCAACTGGCGGGCGGTGTGCGGCGAGTGCCGTGCGTGCCTGCGGGGGGAGCCGCAGTACTGCTTCGACACCTTCAACGCCTCCCAGAAAATGACGCTCGCGGACGGCACGCCACTCACGCCCGCTCTCGGTATCGGCTCGTTCGCCGACAGGACGCTCGTGCATTCGGGGCAGTGCACGAAGGTGGACCCCGACGCCCGCGCGGCCGCCGTGGGTCTTCTCGGCTGCGGTGTCATGGCGGGCCTGGGCGCCGCCATCAATACGGGGGGCGTGACGAGGGGCCAGAGCGTCGCTGTGATCGGTTGCGGCGGCGTGGGCGCGGCCGCGGTCGCAGGCGCGGTCCTCGCCGGTGCCAGCCGCATCATTGCCGTGGACCTTGAGGACCGGAAGCTGGAGTGGGCCAGGGGTCTCGGTGCCACCCACACCATCAACTCCTCCGAGGGCGACGTTGTGGACTCCATCCGCGCACTGACAGGCGGCTTCGGGGCTGATGTCGTGATTGATGCGGTGGGTGTGCCCCGCACCTGGGAACAGGCCTTCTACGCCCGCGACCTTGCCGGGACCCTTGTCCTGGTGGGAGTACCGCACCCGGATGCCAGAGTTCCCGAGATACCCCTGCTGGACGTCTTCGGCCGTGGCGGCGCCCTGAAGTCGAGCTGGTACGGCGATTGTCTCCCATCCAGGGACTTCCCGATGCTGGTGGACCTCTACCTTCAGGGCCGTCTCGACCTCGACGCCTTTGTGACCGAGGAAATCGGACTCGACGATGTGGAAGGAGCGTTCACAAAAATGCACACGGGAGACGTACTTCGATCGGTGGTGATCCTGTGAACGCCATCACGCACGCCGTGACCAGGGGCAGCTTCAACCTCGACGGCGAGACGCACGAGGTGGAGAACAACGTCTGGATCGTGGGCGATGACAAGGAGGTCGTCGTGATCGACGCCCCCCATGACGTGGACACCATCCTGTCCGCCGTGGACGGTCGCTCAGTCAAAGCCATCATCTGCACGCACGCGCACGACGACCACGTCCGGGTCGCGCCCGAACTGTCCGATCGCACCGGGGCACCCATCTGGTTGCACCCCGACGACGAGGCGCTGTGGGACCTCACGCACCCGGACCGGCGATGGGACAAGGACCTGGCGGAGGGCCAGCAGTTCGAGGTGGGGGGCATCGACCTCTGGGTCATCCACACGCCCGGCCATGCCCCCGGCGCCGTCTGCCTCTACGCCTCGGACCTCGGCTCCCTGTTCTCCGGTGACACCCTGTTCAAGGGAGGCCCGGGTGCCACGGGCCGATCGTTCAGCGACGAGGAGGAGATCAAGGACTCCATCCGTCGCAAGCTGTTCGCCCTGCCCGAGGAGACAACCGTGTACACCGGCCACGGCCCCTCCACCACCATCGGGGCGGAGGCCGACGAACTGGGGCGGTGACCCCTCAAGGAAGGGAATCCAACGAGATCTCGAGGCTGAGGGTGTGGGAGCCACCGGCGGGCACGGCGACGGCTCTGTGCTGAACGTTCCCGACTTCGACGCACACCATCGCCTCCCACTCCTCGCCCGCCCAACCGGTGAGGGTCTGAGCGCCCGCACGGCCGGGGTTCCAGACGACGGTGTTGGCGGCGCCGGTGGTGCGCAGGGCAATGCGACGCGTGGCATCGCGGATGACGATCATCCCGGCACCGTCGTAGATGCGGTCCGTGTGGCCCGCGACGCGCAGCTCGGAATGGGACTCGTGCCACGTTGCGCCCTGCGTGTAGTCACGATATGCGGTGTCCTCCAGGCCGTCGATGACGACATCCGTGAGCCCGGACACCGAGAAGTAGGTGTGCAGGGCCTCGTCCAGCACGAAGGATTTGGACGGCGACCCGATGGTCAGGGTGACGGTCAACGTCTCGGCGAACCTCACCTCGTGGCGGAACCAGATGTCGAACGGGTAGTCATGGGCGCCGGGAAGGTGGGCCGTCTCCCGGCCGGTCAACTCCCAGACGAGCGTCGTGGCCCCATCCGATGTGTGTTCGTCGGCAAGGCGCCAGGGCACCCATCGCACCAAGCCATGGGGGCGGGGGACCTCCACGTCGTCGCGGCCGTGCCCGAACCATGGCGCGCAGATGGGAATGCCGCCATGGATCTCGTCGCCCTCACCCACGAGGGCCTCCCTGCTGAGGAAGAGGACCTCCCGGCCTCCGCGAGGCTTCCAGCCAATCACCGTGGCCCCGAGATCCAGCGCGGCTCCCGTGCATGACGTGTTGGAGACGGGCCGCAGCCCCGCCGAAGTCAGATCCTCTGGTGTGGCCATGCTGATCAACGTAGCGGTCCGCGGCACGGCGGCGAAGTAGCATGTCGCCATGGCAGATGATGCGACGGCTACGACGGAGTTCGAGGTGCTCACCTGGGCAGAACTGGGCGAAGTCACGGAACACCTTGCCCGCCAGGTGGTGGATTCGGGCTTCGGCCCTGATGTCGTGATCGCCATTGCCCGTGGAGGTCTGGTGATCGCCGGCAGCATGACCTACGCCCTCGACATCAAACTCGTCGATGCCATCAACGTCGAGTTCTACATCGACGTCAACGAGACCCGTCCCGATCCCATACTGTTGGCACCCATGCTGGACAGCGCGTCGATCGCCGAGCAGAGGATCCTCGTGGTGGATGACGTCGCCGATTCGGGGCGGACCTTGGCGCTGGTCCTCAAGCTGCTCCGGGGATTCGGTGCCGACGTCCGCAGCGCAGTGCTCTACCACAAGCCCCGCAGCATCGTGACGCCCGATTTTGTCTGGCGACACACTGACGCGTGGATCACGTTCCCGTGGTCGGCCACGCCCCCTCTGGTGAGGAGGGAGGTCCATGGCTGAGATTCGCAAGCACAACCTGGACGATGATGATGATCTGGGCAGGCTCGTGCGGGATGCACTGGGGGAGCGGATCCGTCCAACGGAGCCGGGACACACACCGCCCCCGGCGGAGGAGGACGAGACGGTCCACCACGAGGAGGACACGGCCCCCACCGCCTCAACGCTGTCTTCCTGGGCATCCGACGGCCCCGGTTTCACGTTCTGAGGCCCCACGCCACGCCCGGATCGCGCCACGTTAGGATCAGGGTATGACTCTTGACTGGACTGACCTGGATTCCCGCGCCGTCGATGTTGCTCGCGTTCTTGCTGTTGATGCAGTGGAGAAGGTCGGCAACGGTCACCCTGGCACCCCTGTCTCCCTCGCGCCCCTTGCCCACCTTCTGTACCAGAAGGTCATGAGGCTGGACCCCACGGATGACATGTGGCTCGGCCGGGACCGCTTCGTCCTGTCGGCCGGACATGCCTCGCTGACCCAGTACTGCCAGCTGTACCTCGCCGGTTGCGACATGGAACTCGACGACATCAAGTCGCTGCGCACTTGGGGATCAAAGACCCCCGGTCACCCCGAGTTCCACCACACCAAGTTCATCGAGTGCACGACGGGCCCCCTGGGCGCAGGCGTGTCCAACGCCGTCGGCATGGCCATGGCCGCTCGCAAGGAGCGTGGCCTGTTCGACCCGGATGCGCCGGCCGGTGAGTCTCCCTTCGATCGCACCATCTACTGCATCGCCGGTGACGGCTGCATGCAGGAGGGCATCTCCAGCGAGGCCTCCTCGTTGGCTGCGACCCAAAACCTCGGCAATCTCATCCTCTTCTACGACGACAACCGCATCACCATCGAGGGCGGGACCAACATCTCGTTCACCGAGGACGTCGCGGCCCGCTACGCCGCCTACGGGTGGCACGTGCAGCACGTCGACTGGACCCACGGCGGAACCGAGTACCGCGAGGACATGGATGCCCTGCAGGCAGCCATCGACGAGGCGAAGGCCGTCACGGACAAGCCATCCTTCATCCGCCTGACCACGGTCATCGGATGGCCGATGCCCAACAAGGCGGGCGACGAGTCGGTTCACGGATCCAAGATCGGTGGAGACGAGATCTCCGCGCTGAAGGCGGAACTCGGCATGCCGGATGAACCCTTCGCGTTCGACACGGAGATCGTCGAGACCACCCGGAAGAATGTTGCCGAGCGCGGCCGCGCGGCACGCGAGGTGTGGGACGAGCAGTTCGCCGCATGGCAGCGACGCAACCCCGAGCGCAATGCCCTGCTCGAGCGTGTCCGCGCGCACAAGCTGCCCGAGGATCTCAGCCTCCCGACCTTCTCCGAGGAGAAGATGTCCACACGCAAGGCCTCCGGAGAGGTGCTGAACGCGTTGGCGTCGCAGCTCCCCGAGTTGTGGGGTGGCTCAGCGGACCTGGCGGGCTCCAACAACACCACGATGAAGGGCGAGCCGAGCTTCCTGCCCGCCTCGCGCCAGACGCCGGAGTGGCGCGGCAACGAATACGGGCGCACGATGCACTTCGGCGTCCGCGAACACGCGATGGGGGGCATAGTCAACGGCATCGCGCTCTCCGGCCTCACCCGCCCCTACGGCGGAACCTTCCTCGTGTTCTCCGACTACATGCGCGGCGCGGTACGCCTCGCCTCGATCATGGGCATCCCGAGCACGTTCGTCTGGACGCACGACTCCGTCGGCGTCGGCGAGGACGGGCCGACGCACCAGCCCATTGAGCACCTGGCGGCGCTGCGTGCCATCCCCAACCTGGACATCGTGCGCCCCGCGGACGCCAACGAGACCTCCGTCGCCTGGGGCGAGATCCTGCGCCGCAACGACAATCCGGCCGGGCTGATCCTCTCCCGCCAGGACCTGCTCAACGTGACGCGCGGCGAGGAGTTCGCCTCCGCC
Organism: uncultured Actinomycetota bacterium; assembly: GCA_963747505.1. Taxonomy (GTDB): domain Bacteria; phylum Actinomycetota; class Actinomycetes; order Propionibacteriales; family Propionibacteriaceae; genus Arachnia. Next base: position 262,432 of record CAVVFD010000001.1, read on the forward strand.
GAGGGAGTCGCGGCTGGTGCGTATGTGCTGCGTGAGGCCTCAGGTGACGTGTCTCTCATCCTGATCGCCACTGGATCCGAGGTGGCCGTTGCGCTGGACGCACAGGAGGCCCTGGAGGCAGAGGGTGTATCCACTCGCGTGGTCTCGATGCCCTGCCAGGAATGGTTCGACGCCATGGACGCGGACTACAAGGAGTCGGTGTTGCCTGCCGCGGTGACCGCGCGCGTGAGCGTGGAGGCCGGGGTTGCCATGGGCTGGTCGAAGTACGTGGGCCACGGCGGTGCCAGCGTGTCGATCGAGCACTTCGGTGCCTCCGCCTCGGGCGCCAAGTGCTTTGAGGAGTTCGGTTTCACCGGCGAGCATGTTGCCGAGGTGGCGCGGACCGTGCTCTGAGAATCCTTGCTCTGAGAACCAGATGTCTGCATCGAGGGGGCCCGCTCCGGCGGGCCCCCTTTCTTGCGCATCGCGCAGGCATGTGGGGCGCCCTTCCCGTGACGAGTACCGTGGAGGCATGGATGTGCGAGAGATTCTGGACCGTCTGACGTCGCGTGAAGGCTGTGTCGTGTTGGAGCTGGACCTCTCCCGAGGAATCCTGGAGGTGCGGCCGCGCAATCCGCTCACTGCGCTGCAACTCCTGAACGCCGCCAACCTGGCAGTGCTCCGGGAGAACCTGCGGGAGGCGGCCACTGATGATCGGGTGGTGGGGCTGATCGTCCACGCCGTCGAGTGTTCCCAGCCCATGTCCGTCATGGAAGAAGTGGGCAGCCTCATCGAGGAGTTCGGCCGCCATCGGCCAACGGTTGCGTGGGCAGAAACCTACGGTGAACTCGCCAACAGTCTTCCGGCGTACCTACTGGCCTCGGCGGCGCATCGCGTCTGGGTGCAACCCTCGGGCGACGTTGCCATCGGAGGGACGGAGGTCACCATCCTCCTCGCCAGGGGGATGCTGGAGAAGGTGGGGATCGAACCGCAGTTCGGCAAGCGCTGGGAGTACAAGACAGCCGCTGACCAGTTTGCGGCCGACGATGTCTCCGACGCCAACCGCGAGATGATGACACGTCTGGGTCAGTCGCTGGTGGAAGACGCCGTGGCCACCATCGCGCGCAGGAGGGGAATCGAAGCCGCGCGTGTCTGGGAGGGCGTCAACGAGTCCCCCCTGGCCCCCGCGAGAGCCGTCGAGCTCGGCCTTGTGGATCGCATCGGCTATCGCGACGAGGTGTACGCCGAGATCCTCGATGAGTGGGGAGGTCGCCCCGAGAACTTGCGCTTCGTCCACCGGTACGCCCACAGACCCAGCCTCAGCAGGATGATCCGCAGGACAATGGGCGGAAAGGTCGCTGTCGTGTCGGTCCGGGGTGCCATCGTCACTGGACGAGGCGCACCCAGCCCCACAGGTGGGGGGAGCGCGGGCTGCGACGTCGTCGATGAGCAGCTGCGAGCCGTGTTGCGCGACGAGGAGGTGCGCGCCGTCGTCCTGGAGGTTGACAGCCCCGGCGGTTCGGCAGTCGCCTCGGACGCCATGCGCCGCTCGCTTCTCCGTGTCCGGGATTCCGGGCGCCCAGTGGTGGCCCGCATGGGCGCCGTCGCTGCCTCCGGTGGCTACTACGCCGCCATGGGTGCCGACGAGATCGTGGCGCAGGCGGCCACGCTGACAGGTTCCATCGGGGTGCTGGCGGGCAAGTTCGTGACGCAGGGGCTGTACGAGAAGGTGGGTCTCAAGCGTGAGTCCATCCGCATCGGGGCCAGGGCGGGCATGCTTTCCTCAGCCACCGAGTTCTCCGAGGAGGACTGGGCAAAGCTCGATGAGAGCCTGGACCGCATCTACTCCACATTCACCTCGTTGGCGGCACAGGATCGGGGCATGGCCGTGGACCAACTCGAGACCCTGGCAAAGGGGCGCGTCTGGACCGGTTCCGACGCCGTCGCACACGGACTCGTGGACCACATCGGCGGCTGGCGCCTGGCCTTTGAGCGCGCGTGCGTCCTTGCCGGTATGGATCCGGCCACTGCGGCGGTGTCGCGGATCTCCCATGTTGGGGTGCTGGAGAGGCTGATGCCCGCCACCTCGAGCGAGTCGCGCTCCCAGGCAGGAACGGCGTTGCCGATGAGCTCAGCCGATGCGTTGCTGGCGAAGGCGGCCACATGGCTGGGGCTGCCGGTGGGTGGGGCGCTCAGCCTACCGTTGCGATTCGACGTGAGGTGACGTCTAGGCAAGCCTCAGGAAGTCCCGGTCCAACGACTTCGGGATGAAAGATGCGTACAGCGAACCGGCGAGCAGGATGACGCCACCGATGGCGAAGGCCACCTCGAAGGACCACACGTCGAGGACCGCGCCCGCGACCAGCGGACCAAAGATGGACCCGAGATCCGTGACCATGGAGAACGCCGCCACGGGCAGGCCGCCGCGGCCCTGCGTCGCGTCTCCCACCGCTGCGGTGGGGGCCGTTCCCTGCATGGCGGCACCCAGACCGTAGATGCACAGCACCACGACGAGGACCCAGATGTTCGATGAGAAGGGCATGGCGATCGCTGCGAGCCCGCAGACGATTCCGGACGTGATCATCACCGGCTTGCGGCCGATGCGATCCGTCGCATTGCCGGCGGGAATGAGCATGGCGGTCTGCGCCACTGCGGCGATCGCGAAGGCGACGCCCGTCCAGTAGGTCTCCAGCAGCAGGGATTCGGTGACGAGCAGGGGGATGAACGCGTTGCGCACGCCGAGCGACTGCCACCCCTGGCCGAGAGCCACCACGCAGGCGGCCTGATAGCGCACGTCCCGGACCACGTCGGTGAACCTTCGAGGTGTCCGCGTGTGCTGCTTGGCCGACGACACCGCACGCTCTGGGAGCATGGCCATCGTGAACCCGGCACAGACAACCAGCATCACGGCGTAGAAGTAGAACGGGGCCTGCAGGGAGATGCCGCTCAGCAGGCCACCGAGTGCAGGCCCCGTCATGTTGCCGAGCAGGAATCCCCCCTGGTACAGACCGGAGGCGCGCCCCCGCAGGTGCTCGGGCGCCGTCGACAGGAGCAGGTTGATGGCCGAGATCGTGAAGGTGGCGGAACCGATTCCGCCCAGTCCGCGGGCGATGAGCATGAACTCCAGGGTGGGTGCCAGCGCCGTCGCCACGGTGGAGGCGGCCACGATCAGCACCCCGAGAGTGATGGCATTGCGTTCCCCGAGCCTTCGCCCGATTCGGGGGGCGAAGGGGCTGGTGATCAATCGCATCGCGGCAAAGAGGCTGACGACGAGCCCGAGCTGGAAGTTGCTCGCCTCGAAGGTCTTGGCGAAGGGGGTGAGAACGGGAATCACCACGCCGAATCCGATGGCGACGAGCAGCGCGGTGACCGACAGCACCCATGTGGTCCGCGGCAGCCCACTGGCGTTCAAGCGAGTTCTCAGCGACACGGTGGAGGCGTCCTCAATCGAGCGGGGTCAGGGGGCCAACGCCGATCCTAGCCCCGCCGGAAACGCACTCATTGGGAAGGAACACGTCCGTTCAGTAGGATTGGCGATTGGCGCACCACAGGTGCGCCATCATCTGGAGAGGGTTTCACTTGAGCGCGAAGAAGACAAAGGGTGGCCGCAGAACGTGGCTGGTGGCAAGCATCGTCGGTGTCCTCGTCATCCTTGGCGGCACGTGGGTGGGTGCCCACTTCGCGGCGGGCAATCAGCTGCCTGCCAACGCGTCAGTCGAGGGTGTCGCGATCGGCGGGCTCAACGGGGACGAGGCGGAGCAGAAGCTCAAGGAAGAGCTTGGGCCGAAGTACTCCACCCCGGTGACCGTGGTTGGCCCCAACGGCCAGAGCGCCTCGTTGGAGCCGTTGAGGAGTGGACTCTCGCTGGACTTTGCGCGGGCCGTGCGCTCCGCTGGCGGCGGAACCAGCTGGAATCCGGCGGAGATAGTGCGCACCTTCACCGGAGGTGACGACACGGAGTTGCCGCGATCCGTGGACGAGTCGCAGCTCCGATCCGCTCTGGAGAATGAGGCGGGGGCATTCTCTTCGGAGGCCACCGACGCCACGCTCGCCTTTGACGAGGGGAGCATCAAGCGAACCGATGGTGCTCCCGCCACCGAACTCGACGTCGAGGGTTCGGTCCCAGCCGTCACTGAAGCATTCGTCCAGGGGGCCGCCGAGGCCGATGCCGTCGTGAAGGAGACCCCGCCGGCGGTGACCACGGCAATGGTGGATGACGCGGTCACGAACTATGCAGAGCCCGCCGTCTCCGCTCCCATCACCCTGACCGGTCCCAACGGCAGTTTCCAGATCACCCCGGGACAAGTTGCCGCCGTCACCACCTTCGTGCTGAAGGATGGTGAGCTGGTGCCGAAGACGGATGTCGAGGCTCTCATGGAACTGACCGCAGAGGCCCAGAGCGGACTCCAACTGGCGGTCACCAAGGATGCGTCCTACACCCTGAGCTCCGGCACCATCACGGTCGTCCCCGCCGTTGATGGCTCCAGCGTCGACCCCGAGGAGCTGGCTGCCGCCATGCAGCGCGCGGCGGTCCGGACGGGTGACGAGCGCACAGCGGCCATCGACGTCAGCAAGAAGGCGGCCGAGTTCACCACCTCGGAGGCCACGGAGCTGAAGCCCACGGAGGTCATCGGCGAGTTCACCACGACGTACCCGCATGCGGCCTATCGCAACACGAATCTGAGCCGGGCTGCGTCGAGCGTGAACGGCACCGTGCTTCTCCCCGGAGAGGTCTTCAGCCTGAACGACACCCTGGGACAGCGCACCCCGGCCAACGGCTACGTCGACGGCTACGTCATCAACGGCGGAGTACTGGTCAAGGAATCCGGCGGAGGTATCTCGCAGAGTTCCACCACGCTGTTCAATGCTGCGTTCTTCGCAGGCTACGAGGACGTGGAGCACAAACCCCACTCGCTGTACTTCTCGCGCTACCCGGCAGGCCGTGAGGCAACCATCTACTACGGCAGCCTCGACATGCGGTTCCGCAACAACACGGAATTCCCGGCCTACATCCAGGGCTACGTGAACCAGTCCGCGCCGGGCAGGAAGGGGACCATAACGTTCAAGATCTTCTCCCAGAAGACGTGGGACAAGGTTGAGTCAACCGAACTGAAGAAGTCTGGTTTCTACAGCGGTAGCACACGTATCGTGACTGATCCCGACTGCGAGCCGCAGGCGCCCATCAAGGGGTTCACCGTGAACTGGAAGCGTCTGTTCTACAAGAACGGCTCGGTCGCCAAGTCCGAGGACTGGTCTTGGAAATATTCGGCGGGTGACCGGATCATCTGCGAGTAGTCGGCACCGCTAAGCTGGGATCAAGGAGAAGGAGTTACCGCTGTGACTTACATCATCAGCCTGCCGTGTGTGGATCTCAAGGATCGTGCCTGCGTCGAGGAATGCCCCGTCGATTGCATCTACGAGGGCGACCGCATGCTCTACATCCATCCCGAGGAGTGTGTTGACTGCGGTGCCTGCGAGCCGGTCTGTCCGGTGGAGGCCATCTACTACGAGGACGACGTGCCGGCCGAGGAGGCCCAGTTCTACGACGTGAACGTGCAGTTCTTCGACGAGATCGGCTCGCCCGGCGGTGCCGCCAAGCTCGGCCCCATCAAGGGTGACCACCCCATCGTCGCGGCCCTGCCACCACAAGAACAGTGATGTCGTTGGCGCGTGCCCTGCCGGATTTTCCATGGGACACCCTGGCAGGCGCTCGTCAGCTCGCCCTCTCACACCCTGACGGGATCGTCGATCTCTCCGTCGGCACGCCAGTGGACCCAACACCCGATCTGGCACGCACGGCTTTGGCGGAGGCCTCTGAGGCTCCGGGATACCCCACCGTGTGGGGAACTCCGCGGACGCGCGGGGCCATCATGTCCTACCTGGCTGAGCGGTGGAACTCGATCGCACTCACCGATGGGTGTGTGATGCCGGTGATCGGCACCAAGGAGTTGGTGGGGTGGTTGCCGGAACTCCTCGGGCTTTCCGATGGTGACGCAGTGGTCTTCCCGGATTGCGCCTATCCCACGTACGCCGTGGGCGCACAGGTTGCTGGTGCTCGACTGGTGCCGTTGGATGACCCCGCCGAAGTACCCGCCGACACTCGGCTGATCTGGATCAACTCGCCTGCCAACCCGTCCGGTCAGATGCTGTCGCTGGAACAGTTGCGCGCATGGGTGGCCTCGGCTCGCGCCCAGGGCGCTGTGCTGGCCAGCGATGAGTGCTATGGCGAATTCGCATGGGACGCGGAGGCGATCAGCGTGCTCGATCCCCGCGTCAACGACGGTGAGCTCAGGGGCCTGTTGGCAGTCCACTCCATCTCCAAACGCTCCAACGCCGCCGGTTACCGCGGTGGCTTCGTGGCGGGCGATCCGTCGGTGGTGGCGGATCTGATCGGCGCCCGGAAGCACCTCGGCATGATGGTTCCTTCCCCCATCCAGGCGGCCATGGTGGCGTTGCTGGGGGACCAGACGCACGTCGACCAACAGCGGGAGCGCTATGCGGCTCGACGGAACATGCTCCGACTGGCACTGGAGGCAGCAGGTTTCCGGATCGATCACTCCGAGGGGGCGCTCTACCTCTGGGCCACCCGCGATGAACCGTGCCGGGACACCGTCGACTGGCTCGCGCGACGGGGCATCCTGGCCGCGCCGGGCGACTTCTATGGCGTTGCCTCGAACACACATGTGCGCATTGCGCTGACGGCCACGGATGAACGAATTGCCGCAGCGGCAGGCCGGCTGCGCAACTCCTGAGGCCACGAAAGGGGCGCCGCGAATGCGTGGTTGCCGTTCGGGTCCCAGCCAGCTTCCACCTCCGGCCCCCTCCCGGCTTGTGCGTGGGCATATGTGGGGGCGACGCGGGTGGGCTCACCGCAGGCGCAGCTCGGCGGTGCCCTCAGCAGTAGGTGCGGTCGCGGGACCCCAGGTGGCCTCCTTGTTCTGCTCCCAGGTCTGGTCCCCCACCGTCGCGGCTTCGATCCCGCCGGTGCGGGTATGGGCCAGGGCCAATTGGGTGGCGGCCCACAGTGCTGTGCTGTCGTCGGAAGTGAGAGTGACCACCTTGCCATCGAGCGTCACCCCCACGCCGGGGACCACGTCGAGGAAGGCGTTGAAAGCCTCGGTGTTGCCCGGGTCCTCGCCGCGGTCGAAGCAGGCGAGCGTGGCGGGACGCGAGCCGCGCAGGGCACCGGCCAGGGCAACCGCGTTGGCCTCGTGCTTGCGGTAGGCCTCGGGGAAGCCACTGCGCTGCACCTGCTGGGCAATGTCATTGACGTCGACGCTTTCCCAGTCCTCGAACTTCACCAGTTCGGAGTAGAAGGCCGCAGATGCATACCAGGGATCCATGATCTCGGCCTCGGTGCCCCAGCCATAGCTCGGACGCTGCTGGAACAGGCCGACGGAATCGCGATCCCCGTAGTCGAGATTGCGTAGCCCCGACTCCTGCCATGCCGTGGCCAGGGCGATGATGGCGGCCCGTTCCGGGAGGTCGGCCTTGAAGGAGGCAGCAACGATGACGGCGGCGTTGGCAGCCTGTTCGTGGGTGAGCATGAGCCTGTCACCCTCCGTGCTGACGTAGCAGCGCTCCGCGACGAGCCGGTCCATGAAGGATTGGTATCCACGCCAGGCGCCGAAGGCGGCCGTTCCGAGGACGATGACCACCACCAACGTCCACACGGTGGATCTGCGCATCAGTTGGCGTGGAGTTCCGCGTTCAGGGCGATTGTCCGGCCATGGCGGGGGCGTGCGACGACCCTGCCATTGGTGGAATCCCGCAGGAAGAGCAGGTCATTGACGCCCGACAGTTCACGGGCCTTCACCACCGTGCCGTCGTCCAGGGACACCTTGGTGCCGGAGGTGACGTAAAGTCCCGCCTCCACGACGCAGTCGTCGCCCAGGGAGATACCGATGCCGGCCTGTGCGCCGAGGAGGCAGCGCTCGCCGATGGAGATGACCTGCTGTCCACCGCCCGAGAGAGTCCCCATGATGGACGCTCCTCCGCCGATGTCCGAGCCGTCGCCCACGACGACGCCCGAGGAGATCCGGCCCTCCACCATGGAGGTGCCGAGCGTTCCGGCATTGAAATTCACGAAGCCCTCATGCATGACGGTGGTGCCGTGGGCGAGGTGTCCGCCGAGGCGCACGCGGTCCGCGTCGGCGATCCGGACGCCGCTGGGCGTCACGTAATCGACCATGCGCGGGAACTTGTCCACCCCGTGGACGATGAGGTATTCACCGCGGGCCCGAAGCAGTGCGCGGACACGATTGACGTCCTCGGGCCTGATGGGCCCCCTGCTTGTCCAGGCGTTGTTGGGGAGCTTGCCGAAGATGCCGTCAAGATTCAGACCGTGCGGTTTCACGAGGCGTGCGCTGAGCAGGTGGAGGCGCAGGTAGGCGTCCTCCACGTCGAGCGGCGGCTCATCGAGTGAGATGGATCTGCGAACAATCTTGGTTTCCACCTGGCGCATCTCGTCGTCGTACTGCGCCTCGACCAGCGCCGCGGGCGCGTCGTCGGTGACCTCGCTGCCCAGCACCGGCCGGGGGTACCAGGTGTCGAGGACTGCGCCGGTGCTGTGGATGGTGGCGAGGCCCCATGCCCAGGCGGTGCGGGTGGTGTCTGTCATGGGCGACAGTCTAGTGGCGGCTGCCGACAGCGACCACGTCGGAGATGGGGAGGATGAGTACCCGCTCGATCGGTGGGCGGTGTGGATGACCCACCGGTCTGGTCACCTCGCGCCGGTCTGGTCACCTCGCAGTCCCATCCACACCCATGCCAATCAGCCGCCGTTATGAGTGCCGCCCTGAGGGGCGAACTGCGGTGCGGCGACGGAGACGTCAACGAGCGGCGCGCAAACATCGCATCCCCCACAGAAATGCGGCGGTGCGAGAGGCTCCCTCATATCAGGAGTGGTTCGGAGAGCGGGCCTGCTCTCGAGGGATCAACAGAAGGGGTGCCCATTCTGAACTGCTCCGGCAGTTGGGCTTCCGCTGGGGAGGACCAGTCCCGGCGGGGTCTCGTTGTGTGAAGCGTTTGGTTCTTCCCGGTGGCGTGATGATGGGTTGGCCGGTGTCATGGTCGATGTGGATGGTCCATCGGTCGCCGGGTCTGCGGTACCGGTCAGGTTCGACGAGTGTGTGGTGGTGTGGGCAGAGCAACACCAGGTTGTGAAGGGCGGTGTGGCCGCCGGCCCACCAGGGTTGCAGGTGGTGTGCCTCACAGCGGGTGTCGGGTGCGGTGCAGCCGGTGAAGATGCATCCCTTGTCGCGCAGTGTGAGGGCTTTCCGGATCGCCGGGGTGACGAGTCGTTGGGTGCGGCCCACGTCCAGGATTTCGGAGGCGCCACCCAGGACGACGGGCATCACGTCGGCGTCGCAGCACAACCGTCGCAGGTCCCCGGCGGTGATCTTCGCACCCGACGCCAGGGCCCCGGCCTTTTCCGCGTCCTCGCGGAGGTCCTGTTCGCGGATGGTGACCACGATCCGGGGCCGGTCCCCGATGCTGTTGGGTGCGTCGCGGTGCTCGGCGGCGAGGTGGGTGAGGGCGTCGGCGCGGCGCTGATCAGGGGTGCGCTGGATGTCGCCGGCTTGTTCCCGCACCACCTTGGGGGATGGTTTGGTGGCGCGGGTGGCTTTGAGGCGGTCGCGTTCGGCGTGCCGGTCACGCTCGACGTAGGCCTCCAACTGTGCGATCAGGGGTGCTGCTTCCAGGTGCGGGAGGGCGCCGCGGAACCACATCGATCCGTCGGCATCGTCACCCCACCTGAGGTGCCGTTTGGTGCGGGCGCGGCGGCGTTGGGCTTCCAGGACGGCGTCCTCATCCCTCTTCTCGGGCAGTAACTCCGGTGCGACTTCGGCCAGGATGTCGTCGGCCAGGTCGGTGAGCTGTTTGGGGGTGTTCTTGGGTGCCCGGCGGATGAACGCCTGCTCCGCTGCGGTCTTCTGCTCCGCGGTGAGACCGGCCGGGAGCGTGTCCAACCCCTTGCCGATGGCGGCTGCATGACGCGGGGACAGGTCCCCGTCGAGGGCGGCGTCGCGGATGGTGCCGTGCTTGTTCAGATCGCGGGCCTGGCACACTTCCTTGGCGGCCTCACCGGAGTCTCGTCCCTCATCCATCCCGATCAAGGACGTCAAGGGTGTGCCGGTGACGGACAGCGATCCGGCGTTGGCCTCATCGGTCAGGACACAGGTCCAGGAGGAGAACCGGTCCCGGAACCGTCGGGCACGCTGCATCAGAGCCACCCGCTCGGCGGCTGACAACAGACGACGGTCATCGGTCTGGACAGAGACCATCACAGCATCGAAAGCATCCAATGCCTCGGCTGCGGTTCTCCGGATCTGCTCCATGAAACAACTCTATTGAACCCCTCTGACATTTTCTGCGCGAGCGTTTTCTGAGTGCGGGACCAGTCCTCAGTTCGGTTGCGGAGGTCTGTAAAAATGGCTGTTTCAACCGTTGGTCGAGGCCTGGAGGTCCAGACGTGACAGCTATCAAATCCCGTACTTCATCAATGGCGACGCCCAAAGTGTCGAGCTGACGTCTACCCGCCGCCGAGCCGAAGCGTATGGGAGCTAGCGGACCTCGTTTCTCAGTGTTGCGAGTGGTGGCCTGGACACGCACCCGACTCGTTCCTCGTCGGGCGCTACTCGAGCGCCAAACGGGGGTCAGGGTTCGCGCTTCTCGCTCTTCATCACGTTCACCAGGGCCACATCAACCACCACGACGACGGCGATGAAACCGAACTTGTCCGCCGGTGGGTTCAGCACCGCGACGAGGAGCTGTCCAAACACCACGCCCACGAGCGCCTTTATGGCGAAGTCAAAGCCGCGTGATGCCGTCAGCGACTGTCGCGCTCTGGAGCCAGTCGACCTATCCACTCCCCCCTGGCGATGGGCGTGAGATGGTGTTCCGCGCGATGTACACGTTCATTGCCCGGATCGCCAGCCAGAAGAAGGTGGCAATCCCGGCGAGGGCGATGATCAGGCAGATGACCTCGAAAGCGCCAAGTGCGAACATGCCCCACCCTAGGACGTCACGCGTCCCACCAGGGCCGGGCGCTCCGAGCCCACCCTGGCTACGGCGAAGCGCAGCGAATCGTCCACCTCGTCGGCGGCGAAGGTGGCCTTCGTGGGCAGCATCAGGGGCTTGGTGAAGGCGACGTCCACGGTGAAGGCCTCCGGCAGTCGGGGACCGAGGGCGGAGAGCGCCTTCGCGTGCGTCCACATACCGTGGATGATCGGGCGCTTGAAGCCGAACGGCATCGCGGTGAGCGGGTAAAGGTGAATGGGATTGGTGTCGTCGGAGACCTTTGCGTACTTCCTCCCGAGATCAGCAGGCATGCGCCAGAGCTGGCTCGGAACCGCCTCCGGCGGTGCCAGGCGTGCCGGCGACGGGGGAGCAGGGGCATCAATTTTCGCCCCCATCGCGATGTAGTTGCTCCGGCCGGACCAGACGAGTTCGTCGCCCACATGGATCTCGCCGACCAGGTCGAACGTCACGCCCCGCTTGTGCGGAGCGAGGTTGTCACTCCACACCTTGATGCGCAGGCGCTCGGCCAACGACACGGGGCGGTGCAGCGTCATTTGATTGGTGACGTGGACAACCCCGGCGAGGGGGAAGGGGAAGTCGCGGCCCGCCATCAGCGCGGCATGGAGCGGGAAGGTGAGCACGTGGAGCCACGTGGCGGGGACGTGGTTGCGCAATCCGAATCCGCACACCCGGTTGTAGGCGGCGAGTCGGCTCGGATCCTGATGGTGCTCGGGAACCAGCAGGCTGCGCTGCGGGAGACCGGCGGAGGCACCCGGGCGTCCGAAGGACGTCAGCACGGCCTTGCCAATGAGCCCGCCGACGTCCGGCAGATCCTTCAATGTCGTCGTCCGTCGCATCATGCACCCACCAGATTCTGTCCACACACGCGGATCACCTGACCGTCGACGCCGCCGGAAGCAGGATCACAGAGGTGCAGGATCGTTTCGGCCACGTCGACGGGTTGGCCGCCCTGCTGCAACGAGTTGGTCCGGCGGAAAATCTCCCGCGACACGAAGGGGATGGCCGCTGTCATGTCCGTCTCGATGAAGCCGGGGGCCACAGCGTTGGTGGTGATTGGCCGATCGGAGAGTTCGTCCGCCATGGCCCGGACCAGTCCCATCACGCCAGCCTTGGAGGCGGCGTAATTGGTCTGCCCCTTGTTCCCGGCCACGCCGGAGGTGGAGGCGATGCCGACGATGCGTGCGCAGTCGTCCAGACCGCCCGGTAACTCTTGGTCCAGGAGTACGGCGTTGATCCGGATCTGGGCGGCCAGGTTGACCTCGAGCACCGAGCCCCAGAGCTTCTCATCCAGGTTGGCGAGCATCTTGTCGCGGGTGATACCGGCATTGTGGACGATCGCCCAGATCTTCTTGTCGGCGCCATGAACTGCAGCGACGTGGGACGCGATGCGGCGTCCGGCGTCCGGCGCAGTGATGTCCAGCTGCAGGGCGGAGCCACCCAGTTCGTTGGCCACGGCTGACAGGTTCTCGCCGGCCTGGGGTACGTCGATGGCCACGACGGTGGCCCCGTCGCGTCCGAAGGTTCGGGCAATGGCTGCGCCGATGCCGCGCGCGGCACCGGTCACCACGACGATCCGACCTTCGAAGGGTTCGGAGCGGCCGCTGGTCGCGGTGCCGGCATCACCGTTCTTGCGCGGGGAGACGCGCCACGCCTGTCCGTCGACGAAGGCGGAGCGGCCCTCCAGCAGGAACGCAAGGCTGGAGGAGAGATCCGCAGCTCCCGCGCCGTCCGTCAGGTAGAGGAGATTGGAGGTGGAGCCCCCGCGGAGCTCCTTGCCGATGGTGCGGTTGATCCCATCGATGCCCTGGGCGACGGCCTTGGCCTCCAGTCCGTCGACGGTGCTCGCGTCGGAGGCCAGGATGATGATGCGCCCGGAGCGTTCCAGCCCCTTCATGGCGGGACGCACCACCTGCCGAAGCAGCTCGAGCTGGCCGATCTCCCGCAGTCCGGTTGCATCCACCACGACGGCACCGGGCCGCGTTGAGTAGGCTGGCGGGACATCCCGGCCCCGCTCATCCTTGGATCTGTTCGCCTCAACGTCCACGAGGGCGTCGATGGTCTCGACGCCCAGGCTCCCAAGTGTCTCCGCGCCGACGCCCCCACCTGGCAGCGCAGCCAGCGCCACGGGTCCGCGGGGCATGTCATGACCACGTCGCAATGTCGGCGGATCCGTCAGACCAGCCTTGCGGGCGGCTGCCCGCCCCGGTCCCGTGTGGTACAGGGTTTCGAGGAAACTCGGTCCCGCCATCAGATTGCCTCCAGAATCGCGGTGACGCCTTGGCCACCAGCCGTGCAGATGGAAACCAGCCCCCGGCTGCCCGAGCCCTTCTCGGACAGCATCTTGGCCAGCGTTGCGACGATCCGCGCGCCGGTCGCGGCGAAGGGGTGGCCGGCGGCCAGGGAACTGCCGTTGACGTTGAGCTTCGATCGATCGACGGTTCCGACGCCATTCTTCTCGAGCGCCTTCATGGTGGCAAGAGCCGTCGAGGCGAAGGCTTCGTGGATCTCGATGAAGTCGAAGTCGTCCAGGGTGAGCCCGTTGCGCTCCAGCAGGACCGGGATCGCCCGGGTGGGAGCCAGTAGCAGGTCCTCTGTGCCGGTGACGTAGTCGGCGGCCCCGAGTTGCGTGTCGACGAGCCGGGCCAGCGTGGGCCAGCCGTGTTCGCGAGCCCACTCCTCCTCGGCGAGCAGGACGACGGCGGCACCGTCGCTCAGTGCCGTGGAGTTGCCTGCCGTCATGCTGGCGTCGTCTCCGCGTCCGAAGACAGGCTTGAGCTTGGCGAGCTTTTCCAGGGAGGTGTCGGGCCTGAGGACGGTGTCCCGGGACACGCCCAGGTAGCCCGTGACGAGGTCATCGAAGAACCCGGAGTCCCATGCCCTGGCCAGGTTCTGGTGCGAGGCCAGGGTCAGTTCGTCCTGTGCCTCGCGGCTGATCTCCCACCTGCGCGTGGTCAGCGCCTGGGACTCGCCCATCGACAGTCCGGTGCGCGCCTCGTTGACGTTGGGGGGCACGGGGATCAGGTCAGCAGGAGCCAGGGCGATGAAGGCCTTGATCCGGTCCAGGATGCCGGGAGCACGCGACGCCTGCAACATCGCCTGGCGCAACGGCTCGCTCGCCACGATCGGTGCATCGGAGGCGCTGTCGGCACCACCGGCGATGCCGTGGTCGACCTGGTTGAGGCGGATCTTGTTGGCGATCGTGGTGATGGCCTCCAGTCCCGTGCCGCACGCCACGCCGACGTCGCTTGCCGGCGTGTGGGGTGACAGTGCCGAACCGAGTACGGCCTCTCGCGTGAGATTGAAGTCCCGGGTGTGCTTGAGAACGCTCCCCGCGCTGACCTGCCCCATCTGGAATCCGGCCAGCCCGAAGCGGGCCACCAGCCCGTCCAGGGCCGAAGTCAACAGGTCCTGGGCGGATGCAGCCGCAAACCGGCCACCTGCCTTTGTGAAGGGTGTTCGGTTGCCACCCACCACCACTGCGTTGCGAAGCGCCATTGTGGGATTCCTCCTCGTAATACTGTGAGCAAACTTGTTCGACACCAAGAGTAGCAGATACTTGTGGTGTGGGGTACTATGGCTGGATGGACACCACCGCGATCGACGGTCGCACCACCCGCTGGGAGGTGCACAACGCCCAGCGTCGCCAGGAACTCGTCGATTCCACCCTGAGAGCAATCCGCCGCCACGGCCCTGGCGTGGGCATGGACGTGGTCGCTGCCGAGGCTGGCACATCCAAGCCTGTCCTCTACCGTCATTTTGGCGGCCGCACCGGCCTCTACTCGGCGGTGGTCGAGTCAGTCCACCAGTTCATCTGGTCCCGTCTCCAGCACCACATCACCGGTAGCAAGGACGTGGAGCCAGCCGCTCTCGTTCGGGAGTTGACCGACACCTACCTCGCGTTGGTGGAGCGCGATCCTCACATCTACCAGTTCGTGGTCACGCGCCCCTTGGGTGAAAGCCCCGTGGAGGACCCCATCACAGGCATCACGGGGCGGATCGGCAACGAGATCGCCGACGCCTTCCGGTCCTGGCTCAGGCACAACGGGCTGGATCCACGGGCCGCCAACACGTGGGGTCACGGCGTGGTGGGATTCGTCTGGGCCATCGCCGACAAGTGGATCACCACCGGCCACCAACGCCCCCGGGCGGACATCGTTGACTTCACGGTTCGCCTCTTCGAGCCGGCCTTCCTGCACCAGCAACCAACGCCTCACAGTCCCGAAAGGACCTCTTCATGACCACGCCCACAGGCCACGGACTCATGGTGGCACTCGATGGCCCATTCCACGCCGTCAAGGACCACTGGCGCTCGACCGTCACAGCTGACGACGTCGTCCGCGATCCCTCGCAGAGCCTCGAGGAGGCGCGCGACTGGACCCTCGAGCACCTCGTCGACATGGCGAGCAGGGGCTATGCCGTGGCAGGTTTTCCCGGTCACGGGGGAACCGTCGCCGAATCTGTGGCGCACTTCGAGATGATGGCGTTGGGGGACCTGTCCCTGAACATCAAGTCGGGCGTGCAGCACGGCCTCTTCGGCGGTGCGATCACCAATCTGGGCACCCAGTGGCACCACGAGACGTTCCTCGACGACGTCATCTCGTGCGAGCTCACCGGTTGTTTCGCGATGACGGAACTCGGACACGGCTCCGATGTCTCGTCGGTCGAAACCACCATCACATGGGTCGCGGACTCGAACGAGTACGAGGTCAACTCACCCACACCCAGTGCCACGAAGGCCTACATCGGCAACGCGGGGCGCGACGGAAAGATGGCGGTGGTCTTCGGACAGCTCCACGTGGGCGGGGCCAACCATGGCGTCCACGCCGTACTGGTGCCCATCCGGGACAAGAACCTGTCGGACCTGCCGGGCATCACCACCGGTGATCACGGGCACAAGGGCGGCCTGCTGGGCGTCGACAACGGCACCATCTCCTTCGATCACGTACGCGTGCCGCGTCGAATGCTCCTCAACCGCTACGGCGGCGTGGGGGACGACGGCGTCTACAGTTCACCGATCGGGAGCAAGAACGCTCGGTTCTTCACCATGCTGGGCACGCTGGTGCGGGGCCGGATCTGTGTGGGCAGTGGCGCCGCCATGGCGACGCGCAAGGCGCTCAGCATCGCGACGCGCTACTCCATGGAGCGCACTCAGTTCCGGCGCCCGGGACTCGGCAGGGAGGTGACCCTCTTGGACTACAAGACCCACCAGCGCAAGCTCCTGCCCAACATCGCCAAGGCCTACGCCTATGGTTTCGCCGTCAACGAGGTCAGCCAGCAACTGCAGAAGGTGTTCGATGCCCAGGGGGGCGATCCGTCCGCTTCCCGCGAGCTCGAGACCCGTGCCGCCGGCCTCAAGGCCCAGCTCACCCGTTGGGCCAACGACACCATCCAGGTCTGCCGTGAGGCGTGTGGTGGCGCTGGCTACATGAGCGAGAACGCACTCACGCTCATCCGCCGGGATGCTGATGTGTTCGCCACCTTCGAGGGGGACAACACCGTCCTGCTCCAGTTGGTGGCCAAGGCACTCCTGGTCGACTACAAGAAGACGTGGGGTGACATGGACCTGCGGGGCACGGCGCAGGCAACAGCCAAACTGCTGGGTGGACGCTTCATGGAGCGGACCGCGGCCGGATCCACCATCAGCAGGCTGATCGCAGGGGCCAAGCTCAAGCCGGAGTCCGAGCGACTCCATGCCAGGGGCTGGCAGGTGGAGATGTTCGAGTTCCGTGAGCAGCATCTGGTGGAGACGCTGGCCCGCCGGATGCGGGCGGCCTCCAAGGCGCCGGAGGACAGGGTCTTCGACGCGGTCAACGAGTGCCAGGAGCACATGCTCGAGGCGGGACGTGCCCACACGGAGCGCACCGTGCTCGAGGCCTTCGTCGAGGGCATCGGGGAGTGCAGGGACGAGTACATCAGGGCCAAGCTCATCAAGATCTGCGACCTCTACGCCCTGGCCACGATCGAGGAGAACCGAGCCTGGTACATGGAGCACAACCGCATCGACGGCGCCCGGAGCAAGGCCATCTCGGCGGCCGTGGACGCCCTGTGTCTCCAATTGCGGGACCAGGCTCTTGAACTCGTCGAGGGCATGGGTGTCCCCCAGGAGTGGTTGGGCGCGAAAATGTTGGAGGATGCGGGGGGACAATCGGTGGAGGGGTCGCGGGTGAGAGTCCACAACCTCAAGGTGCCGGAGCTCGCTGGGTGACGGGGCGCAATGGCGCTGGCCCCCACGAGGAGGACAGATCGTCGGCGCTAGGCTCGTTCCCATGCGCCTTGACCTGACCGCGGACCTCGTGACCCTGCTTCAAGCCATCACCGACGTCGAGAGCGTCTCCGGCAACGAGCGGCAGTTGGCGAACATGGTGGAGGAGGCACTCCGGGACTGCCAGCACTTGGAGGTCACGCGCGATGGTGACTGCGTCGTGGCCCGCACTCACCTCGGTCGCGACCAGCGGGTCGTGATCGCCGGACACCTCGACACCGTGCCCGTGGCCAACAACCTCCCCAGTCGGCTGGAGGAGACCGCTGACGGGCTGCACGTGGTGGGGCGGGGCTCGTGCGACATGAAGGGGGGCGTCGCCGTGCAGTTGCAGTTGGCCGCCGAGTTGAGCGACGTCAACCGCGACGTGACCTGGGTCTTCTACGACCACGAGGAAGTGGATGCGGATCTCAATGGCCTGGGTCGGCTCGCTGAGAACTCCCCTGAACTCCTGGAGGCCGATTTCGCCGTTTTGATGGAGCCCACCAACGCGACGATAGAGGGCGGATGCCAAGGGACGTGTCGCATCACCATCACTGTGCCGGGCAGGGCGGCGCACAGCGCCCGATCCTGGCTGGGCCGAAACGCCATCCACGGGCTGTCCGACGTGCTGGAGCGGATCAACGCCTACGACGCCCGGGAGGTCGACGTGGAGGGCCTCACCTACAGGGAGGGGCTCAACGCCATCCGGGTCTCCGGGGGAGTGGCCGGGAACGTCATTCCGCCGTCCGCATCCATCGAGATCAACTACCGTTTTGCACCGGACAAGTCGCCCGATCAGGCGCTGACAGAACTTCGACGGGTGTTCGACGGGTACAGCTTCGAACTCACCGACATGTCTCCCGCTGCCCGCCCCGGGTTGGACCGGGAGATCGCCCGGGACTTCGTGAACTCCGTCGGGGCCACCCCGAAGCCCAAATACGGGTGGACCGACGTGGCACGGTTCTCCGCCCTGGGGATTCCCGCCGTCAACTACGGACCCGCGGATCCCGCGCTGGCGCACACGGACCACGAATACTGTCCCGCCAACCAGCTCGACACCTGCGCCAACGGACTGCGCCGTTGGTTGACGACCATGAAAGAAACATGATGCAGCCCCCGCGAAACCAAGGTGCCGTTGTCCTTCGTGGACATGAACACGAGAATCCCACTGCTGACCAGGCGCTGCTCGACAGGCGCGAACCCGACTGGCAGCACAACGACCCGTGGCGAGTGCTCCGCATCCAGGCGGAGTTCGTCGAGGGCTTCGATGCGCTGTCACAACTGCCGCCGGCCGTGAGCGTGTTCGGCTCCGCCCGCACCACCTCGGGCCAGCCCATGTATGAGCAGGCGGAGTCGCTGGGACGGAAGCTGAGTGAGGCGGGCTTCGCCGTGATCACTGGCGGAGGCCCGGGAGTCATGGAGGCCGCCAACAAGGGTGCGCTCGAGGCGGATGGGTTGTCTGTGGGGCTGGGCATCGAACTGCCCTTTGAACAGGGGCTCAACCCATACGTGTCGCTCGGCGTGAACTTCAGGTATTTCTTTGCACGCAAGACCATGTTCCTCAAGTACTCGCGGGGCTTCATCGCCATGCCCGGCGGATTCGGCACGTTCGACGAACTCTTCGAGGCGCTGACGTTGATCCAGACGAAGAAGGTGACACACTTCCCTGTCGTGCTGCTGGGCAGCGAGTTCTGGAGCGGGCTGCTCGACTGGGTCAGGGGCAGCGTCCAGGGGGGCGGCTTCATCTCTGGCGGGGACCTGGACCTTGTCACCATCACTGACGACG
The DNA here is from genome assembly GCA_963747505.1 of uncultured Actinomycetota bacterium. Lineage (GTDB taxonomy): Bacteria > Actinomycetota > Actinomycetes > Propionibacteriales > Propionibacteriaceae > Arachnia. Next base: position 281,481 of record CAVVFD010000001.1, read on the forward strand.
TCGACGAGGCCGTCGCGGCCATGGGGTCTCCCAGCGTCGATGGGTGACGCACTAGGCTGAACGACATGGTCTGGGCAATCGTCGTGGTGGCAATCGGGGTACTGGGCGTTGCCGCCTGGGCGGGCACCGGCAGGCTGGGCGAGATGCCCGGTCCGGTCACCGACCGTCCGAAGGCGCATGTCCCGGCCCGTCCGGTGGACGAGGGGTTCCTCAGCGAGCTGTCCCTGCCGATCGTCACAACTGGCTATCGACGCAGTCAGGTGGACGAACTTTTCACGAGCCTCGCCTCCGGCGCGGACGTTGAACCGGGCACCCGCTTCGACGTGGTCCGCCATGGATACGACATGCAGGCCGTCGATGCGGTGATCGAGCGGATCAGCGCGCACGAGCACTCGGATTACAGCAGTGGCGTGGATTCGGACGAGGGCGGAGCGCCTCCCTCGGATGGGTTGCTCGATGGGGAACGGGCATCCCTCCCCCCGGGCATTGAGCGAACGCCGTTGTCAGGCGAGGTTCCCGAGGATCCGAGCACCGACGCAGTATGTCGTCGAGAGCCCTCTGCAGCACCATCGGGGGAGCCTCGACGAGCCGTGTTCGGGGAGTCAACTTCGCCGTGAGCGGTAATGCGGGATAATGGGTGACAAGCACAGCAACTCGGACAAGATAGAGGTTGGCAAAGATGGCAGCGATGAAGCCCCGTACGGGTGACGGTCCCATGGAAGTCACGAAGGAGGGTCGAGGCATCGTGATGCGAGTTCCCGTCGATGGCGGCGGCCGTCTGGTGGTGGAGATGAACGCCACCGAGGCCACCGATCTGCTCACGGCCCTCTCCGGCGTGGTGGGCTGACTGGGAACTCCCTCCACGACGACAGCATCCGTACAGCACCATGCGCATCGCCCGGGACTGCAAAGTCCCGGGCGATGCGCATGGTCCAGCTCTGTGGGGTCTGCGTCAGCCGTGGTGGGCGATGGCAGCCCGATAGACCTCGATCGTCTGCTTGGCGATCTCCTCCCAGGAGAACTCATTGATGCATCGCTGGCGCCCGGCCAAGCCGAAACGGCGGGCGAGGTCCGCGTCGCGGGTGACGCGATTGACCTTCTCGGCGAATTCGGCCTCGAAGGAGGCCACGAACTCATGATCGCCGGCACGTGCCGGATCGTAGGGAACCAGCAGTCCGGTCTCGCCGTCAACAACAACCTCGGGGATGCCGCCCACGGCACTGGCCACAACGGCGGTCTCACAGGCCATGGCCTCCAGATTCACAATGCCGAGCGGTTCGTAGACGCTGGGGCAGGCGAAGACGGTGGCATGCGTCATCACCTGCCGGACGGCAGCGCGTGGCAACATCTCCTGCACCCAGACGACGGGGGCGTTGCGAGCCCGCTCCAACTCGGCGAACGCGTCCTTGAACTCCGCGGCGATCTCCGGGGTGTCAGGGGCGCCCGCAAGGAGGATCACCTGGGTGTCCGGGTCGAACTGCTGCGCCGCGCGCACCAGGTGGACGAGCCCCTTCTGTCGGGTGATGCGTCCCACGAACACCACGGACGGGCGGCCGCGGTCCATTCCCAGTGAATCGACGACGTCCGTGTCATGGTCCGGCTGGAACTCGTCGGGATCGATACCGTTCTTCACGACGTGTACGCGGGCGGGGTCCAGGTTGGGATAGCTGTCCAGGACGTCACGGCGCATTCCCTCGCTCACGGCGATGACGGCGTCGGCCGCTTCGAAGGCGGTCTTCTCCGCCCAGGAGCTGACTGCGTAGCCACCGCCCAACTGCTCCGCCTTCCAGGGGCGGTGAGGCTCCAGGGAGTGGGATGTCACCACGTGTGCCTTGTCCAGCAGGAGCCCGGCCAGGTGGCCGCCCATGTTGGCGTACCAGGTATGGGAATGGATGACGTCCACATCCGGGGCCACGGATGCCGCCATCGAGAGGTCGGCGCCCAATACGCGCAACGCGGGGTTCGCGCCGGCAGGGTAGTCCTCGGCGTGGGCGGTGGCGCCGTCGCGAGGCTCGCCCATGCAGTGCACCTCGACGTCGATGAATTTGCGCAACTGGGGCACCAGTTGGGCGGCGTGCACGCCTGCGCCGCCGTAGATGGAAGGGGGGTACTCACGGGTCAACAGTGACAACTTGAGGCTCATGGATGAGATCGTGTCACATCATGGCCGGGCGTGTGGTGAGACTTTCAGCGATACCCCTGTGGCGCTGTGCGTCATGCAATATGTTCGGGGCATGGTTGGTCGTCCGAAAATTCTGTCCATCGTTCTCGCCGGAGGTGAGGGCAAGCGCTTGATGCCCCTCACCGCGGACCGGGCAAAGCCCGCAGTGCCTTTCGGAGGCAGTTATCGGCTCATTGACTTCGTCCTGTCCAACCTCGCCAACTCAGGCCTGAACCGGGTGGCGGTGCTGACGCAGTACAAGTCACACTCGCTGGATCGTCACATCTCCATGACGTGGCGTTTCTCCACCCTCTTGGGCAACTACGTCACTCCCGTCCCAGCCCAGCAACGGCTCGGTCCTCGCTGGTTCCAGGGTTCTGCGGACGCGATCTACCAGTCCCTCAACCTGATCCGCGATGACGACCCGGACTACGTGGTGGTCTTCGGGGCGGACAACATCTACCGCATGGACGTCTCGCAGATGCTGGACGCGCACATCGACTCGGGTCTGGGTGCCACCGTTGCGGGGATTCGGGTGCCACGCCACGAGGCCAGCGACTTCGGCATCATCGACGCCGCCGCGGACAACAGCATCAAGAGCTTCCTCGAGAAGCCCGCAGATCCCCCCGGCCTGCCGGATTCGCCGAACGAGTCCTTCGCCTCCATGGGCAACTACATCTTCAATCGTCGCGAGCTGGTGGAGGCGCTGCGCGCCGATGCCGAGAACCCCACGGCCAAGCACGACATGGGCGGAGACATCGTGCCGTGGTTCACGGACCAGGGCCGCAGCCAGGTCTATGACTTCAAGGACAACTTCGTACCCGGTGCCACCGAGAAGGACGTGAACTACTGGCGGGACGTGGGCACCATCGACGCCTATCACGAGGCGCACATGGACCTCGTGTCGGTGGAGCCGGAGTTCAACCTCTACAGCTCGGACTGGCCCATCCTGACGACACAGAAGCAGGCCCCTGGCGCGAAATTCGTGATCCGCGGCAAGGCCGAGGACTCCATCGTGAACCCCGGCTGCATCATCTCCGGGGGCGAGGTGGAGCGCACCGTGCTGGGCGCGAACGTGCACGTCGACAAGTGGTCGCGGGTGGATGACTCGGTGTTGATGGAGGGAGTCCGCGTTGGCCGCGACGCTGTGGTGCGAAGGGCCATCCTCGACAAGCACGTTGTGGTGCCGGACGGTGTCCAGATCGGTGTGGACCACGAGCACGACCGGGCCCGGGGATTCCATGTCTCCGAGGGTGGCGTCGTGACCATCGGCAAGGACGTCGAGGTTCCCAAGGACTGAGGCCCGGGGGGCAGGAGATGCCGGCCGGGTCACGATCCGGTCGGCACTCCTTGTGTGTTTTTCCGGAATCCCCGTGTGCGGGGCTCACGGGGCAGAGCCCGTGCGGTCAGTGCTTGACCGCGACCATCAGTCCATTGCCGACAGGCAGCAATGCAGGGGTGTAGGACTCGGACTCCGTCACAGCCTCCAGTGCCTCGCGGATGATGATCGTCTCGTCCCCTTCCGCCTCGGCATCAGCCACGGTGTTGTTCCACAGGGCGTCGTGGACGATGAGCAGGCCTCCGTGTCGCAGCAGACGGAGGGCGCCTGCGACATACTCGACGTACTCGAGCTTGTCGCCGTTGATGAAAACGATGTCATAGGCTCCGTCGCGGAGCTTGGGCAGCACATCAAGTGGTGTGCCGGCGATGAGGCGGAACCGTGACGAGGGGTACCCGGCCGCGGACAGGAACCGACGGGCGGCCAGCTGGTGCTCGGCATCACCGTCGATGCTGGTGAGGATGCCGTCCTTGCCCATCCCGTGGAAGAAGGCGAGCGCGGAGGCACCCATGAGCGTGCCGACCTCTGCGACGGCCTTGGCGCCGGTGGTGGCGGCCAAGACTGACAGAAGGCTGGCCACGCCGTTGCTGATGGGTGAATGGCCCGCAACGATGGCTTCCTCGCGTGCGCGGCGGAGATCCTCCGACGGTGTCACGAAATCCTCTGAGAAGGCCCATGTCTCTGGTGTGGGGGCGGCTTCGTTGCGTGCTGGTGTGCTGTTCACGGGCTCAGCCTACCCATTGTCCTAGGATGGGCGCATGCCTTTGTCATTCCCGTCGTGCGTGCCCGGGTCATACCGGTCGCGCGCGTCTGTTCCCTGTGGGTGGTACACGAGCCATGCGCCGAGTGCAGAGAAGGATGGGTCGGCGCCAGCGATGCCTGCTGGAGTCGACGATGGCGCCGTGCATCGTGTCGTGGTTGTGAAGGAGGATGAATGAGCGGCGATCCCACGCGGTCCGACGGGGCGGGTGCGGTGCCCGTGTTCGGCCGCCTCCTGACGGCAATGGTGACTCCCTTTGACGCATCGGGTGCGGTCAACCATCGGGAGGCAGCGCGCCTGGCGATGCACCTCGTCGATGAACTCGGCCATGACGGCCTCGTTGTCAATGGCACCACCGGGGAGTCACCCACCACGAGTGACGCGGAGAAGCGAGCGCTGCTGGAGACCGTCGTGGCGGCGGTCGGTGATCGGGCACACGTCGTCGCCGGGGTGGGGACCTTCTCCACCCAGCACACGATGGATCTCGCGCGTCAGGCTGCCGACGCTGGCTCCGACGGGCTGTTGGTTGTCACCCCCTACTACTCACGTCCACCAGTGGATGCGCTGGAGGATCACTTCACCACCGTGGCGGATGCCACAGATCTGCCGTGCATGTTGTACGACATCCCACACCGCGCCGGGATACCCATCCCCGAAGCGACGTTGAAGTCCCTCGGGGATCATCCGCGCATCGTTGCCGTGAAGGACGCCAAAGGGGACGCGGTGTCCTCCTCCGCCGTGATGGATGCCACGGGTCTGCACTACTACGCCGGGGACGACGGCTACCTCCTACCCCTCATGGCCGTCGGGGGCGTGGGTGTCGTGGGCACGTCGACGCACTTCACGGGACGACACGCCCGGGCGATCATGGACGCCCACCTGGAAGGGAATCCGTCCCTTGCCCGTTCCCGTCATGCCAGGGTGCTGCCGGTGTTCCGGGGGGTCTTCGCCACCCAGGGGTGCATGCTCGTGAAGGCGGCCCTGACTGCCCGCGGCTGGGACATGGGCCCGTGCCGTGCCCCGATGGGCGCCGTCCCCTCCGCCGTGCTGGAACGCTTCCTGCATCTGCTCGAAGAGCTGGAGAACGGGAACAATCCTTGACCCCGACGCGTTGTAGCCAAGAGCGGCACACTCCAGGGGCCGCACGCACTCGGATTCACAGGTTCCACACAGGTGAGTCTGAGATGCTTCCATCATGGAAGGACCAAGAGTGCTGAGAGGCAAGGCGAAGAAGACGGCGCAGCCCGTCTCCTGGACCGCGCCCACCTGGGCCGAGCTCGTGGCTGATCACACCGAGCAGGTGTACCGACTGGCGTACCGCCTGACCGGCAACAAGCATGACGCGGAGGACCTGACGCAGGATGTCTTCGTGCGCGTGTTCAAATCCATCCATGCATTTCGGCCGGGCACGCTCGAAGGCTGGTTGCACCGCATCACGACCAATCTCTTTCTCGACGGCGCGCGCCGCAAACAAAGAATCCGAATGGACGCCCTGAGCGTTGCCCCGGATCATGTCTGGGGTGCGGCCACGGGGCCTGAGGAACTGCACGTGGACGCGGCGCTGGACGGCGACGTCGGTGCTGCCCTGGACTCGTTGAATGCCGAGCAGCGCGTGGCGGTGGTGCTGTGCGACATCGAGGGCCTGGCCTACGAGGAGATCGCAGAGGTTCTGGACATCAAGCTCGGAACGGTGCGGAGCCGCATCGCCCGTGGCCGTGCGCAGCTGCGTGAGACCCTTGCCCATCGCGCCCCGGTGGAAGGGCATCCCAGGTATCTCGGGGTCTCATAGGTGACGGGGGCCCCCACACCGGACTGTGAGCGCTACAGGCAGGACCTGTCGGCGTTTGCTGACGACACTCTTTCCGCACGACGGTGGGAGCTTGTCGGGTACCACGTGGCGGGCTGCGATGACTGTCGTGGAGAGCTGGACTCGATCCGGGACGTGCGCCGGAGTCTGCAGTCGCCGGCCCAGGGCCCCTCGGCTGTTCCGAGGACCCTGTCAGAGCGACTGCACGGCATAGCCGGGGACCATGTTGACGCCCCGCTCTACATGGCCGGTGGACCACGATGTGCACTGCCCTCACGAAGGCGGAGGCGTAACCTGCGGTTGTTCCACACCTCGGCAGCCGTGGTGTCGGTTCTGACATCCGTGCTCGTCATTGCCTTCCTCGTTGCTCCGGAACCCCCGATCATCTCCAATGCCGTGACCCAGGCTCGGCAGCAGTTCCTGCTGTCCACCACGGCGCTGAGCGTCGACGAGGCCGTCGGCGCGGTCCTGCTCGCCCATGAGCGGGGCGCGGCCCTCGGTGGCCCCCACCAACAGTCCGCCCGCTCCACCATGGTCGCCACCCCCCAGCGGATCACACGGGCAACTGCATCGGGGATGCTGGAGGCAGATGGAACCACGCACTCCGGCGTGGAACGTGTCTGGATCTCCGATGGTGCCTCGGGATTCCACGTCACCGACGTCCAGGTGGACCAGATGGCAGGTGAAGGTACCAGCCTGGTGGTCCTCGACGCCTCCGGAAGCCGGTTCATGTCCTGGTTCGTCCCGTCGACCGTGTGCTGCCAGATGGATGAGGGGCCCCCCTGGACCTTCTGGAAGTACGAGGGGATGGACCAGGTTGCGGGGCGCTGGGCCGATGTCATCGAGGCGCGCGACGCCGTCGGCAGGCGTGTGGCCCGGTGGTGGGTTGATCGCGGCGGTGGTCTCGTCCTGTGGTCCGAGCGCTACGACAGCAACGAGAACCCAACCATCATCTCCGGCTTCACCAGCCTCACCATGGGGGAGGCCCACCTGTCCGGGGACAGTGCCGAGCTGACGGGGATGCACCCTGTGTCCTCCAGCGGCACGAGGGGGTGGTGCCACGGCCTTTCATACTGCCCCACGAACCTGGGCGGTCTGCCGTTGGTCGCACACTCGTCCTCCGATGTGCGCGGTGGGACCTCGATGAGGTTGTTCTACTCGGATGGCTTCCGTGGTCTCAGCGTCGTCTGGAGCCAGGGACAACTCCACGGCACCACCCGCATCACGGATCATGAAGCAGGACTGCCCGAGGTGGCGGTCTGGCAGTCGGGCGACGGGATCGTCTCCGTCGCCACGAGCGGGTCCCTCGAACTCCTCGACGAGGCGGCCGAACAGCTGCCGGGCGAGCATGGCTGGCGGCCCTCCGTGGTCGAACGGATCGGACGGGGTCTGTCCCGCCTGACCGGGATTAACTGAACTTCTCGGCACCGGGTAACCTGATCGCGTGTTTGGCATCGACGCAATTGAGCTGATACTGCTCATTGTGCTCGGGGTCCTCCTCTTCGGACCGGAGAAACTTCCCGAGTTCTCGCGCAAGGCTGCGCGAGTGGTCGTGGCTGTGCGGGACATCGCCAACAACGCCCAGAGCCAACTGCGCCAGGAACTGGGGCCCGAATACGCGGACCTGGAACTCAAGGACCTGAATCCCAAAGCCTTCATCTCCAAGCACATGAGCGCCGAGGTTGCGCTGATCGAGGAGACCAAGCGAGACCTGAAGGGTGCCACTGACACCGTCAAGGATGCCAAGAAGAGCATCACGGATGCGGCTACGCTCGCCCGCTCGGAGACGAAGGGGATCGAGGCTGCAGTGAAGGGCAAGGACAAGGTGGCAGCCGCACCCAAGCCGCTGCCCTTCGACACCGAGGCCACCTGAGCCACGCTGCGGAGCCGCTGCGGGCCCGCGACCGGCCAGGGACCCCCCCGTCAGCAGAGCTGGTGACAGCTCAGCTGGTGGCGAGCGGGAGGCGGGTGCCCAGCAGGGTCCGCTTGTGGCTGGCGATGAGCCGTCCCAGTTCCACCATGGCCTCGGCCGACGGATGGTCCGGAGCCGAGGTGACGATGGGTTCGCCCCGGTCGCCACCGGCCAGGAGTGCCTCGTCAAAGGGGATCTGGCCGAGCATGGGCACGGTGTAGCCGAAACGGTCCGTGAGGGCCTCGGCCACCAGGGTTCCGCCGCCGGAGCCGAACAACTCCATGCGGTGGCTTTCGTGGCAGTGGGGGCACACCGCCTCCAACCAGCTCATGTTCTCCACGACGCCGATGACCCGCTGGTCCATGATGTGGGCCATGGACCCGGCGCGCTCGGCCACTTCGGAGGCCGCCTGCTGAGGCGTGGTCACCACGAGAACCTCGGAGGAGGGGATCTTCTGACCCAGGCTCATGGCGACATCGCCGGTACCCGGCGGCAGGTCCAGCAACAGGTAGTCCAGATCGCCCCAGTAGACGTCGGAGAGCAACTGGGTCAGTGCACGGTCAAGGATGGGCCCACGCCACGCCACCACCTGGTCGCGGCTCGGCTTCAGCATGCCGACGCTGATGACCTTCAGACCCTCCAGCGCGGGCACGGGCATGATCATGTCGTCCACAACGGTGGGTCGGACATCCCCGATTCCGAGGAGGTCGGGGATGGAGTGGCCGTAGATGTCAGCGTCGAGGATGCCGACGCTCCTGCCCTCGCGCGCCAGGGCCAGGGCCAGGTTCACGGTGACCGATGACTTGCCGACACCACCCTTGCCGGAGGCAATGGCGATGACTCGCGTGAGGTTGCCCGGCTGGGCGAAGGGGATTTCTTTCTCTGCCTGGCCCCCGCGCAGCATCTGGCGCATGGCGCCGCGCTGCTCGTCGTCCATGACACCCAGCTCCACGTCGACGCCACTGACGCCGTCCACCGCCTCGACGGCCCCGGTCACACGCGTGGTGATCTCGGACCTCATGGGGCAGCCGGAGACGGTGAGCAGGACCCGGACGAAGACCCGCCCGGAGTCGTCGACAGTCACGTCGTCCACCATGCCCAGCTCGGTGATGGGGCGTCGGATCTCCGGGTCCTCGACACCGTGGAGTGCGGCGCGGACGAGCGGGAGCAGAGGATTCTCGGAAGTCACACCCCCCTTGATACGGGGCGTTTGGTGTCAAATCAAATCGGGGAGGAAACGTCCACCACGGTCCGACGGTCCCGCTCGTTCAAGGCGTCACACATCACCACGGCGCTGAGCGCGATGACCGCAGGCAACCAGATGTGCGCCAGGCTTGCCAGGACCACCACGACGGGGCCTCCCACGAGGTGAACGGTCACCCGCTCCCTGAACGCCAGCCGGCGGTGTGAACCGGGTGCCAGCCACAACCGCCACCCGAGAACGAAGACCAGTACGAAGGCACCGGCCGCAACCCAGGACGCAGGACCGCCTCCGGCGATCCTCCACAGGGAGTACGTGCCGATGGCCAGCAACGACAGGTGGCCAAGGAGCAGGACGACGGCGAACCAGCGGATACCGCCGGGGCGAGGAGGCTGGTCGTTGTCGGTGACGTCCGTCACGTCCGGGAGTTCCTCAGCCATCACGCTCCGCCGATGACTCCAGGCGTTCGGCCAGCTCGCGCAGTTCACTGCGCAGTTCCGAGCGGACGAAGTCGCGGGTGGCGATCTCCCCGACGTTCATGCGAATCGCGGCGATCTCGCGGGCCAGGAAGTCCATGTCCGCGCGCGTCTGGGAGGCCAGGCGTCGGTCCTCGTCGAGGCTCAGCTTGTCGCGGACCTCCTGCCGATTCGTGGCCAGCAGGATCAGCGGGGCCGCGTAGGAGGCCTGCGTGGAGAAGAAGAGGTTGAGCAGGATGAACGGGTACGGATCCCACTTGAAGCCGAACAGGCCCACGACGTTGAGGGAGATCCAGACGATGACGAACACCGTCATGTAGACGATGAACTTGCCGGTGCCCATGAACCGTGCGGCGCCCTCCGCGAATGCACCGAAGGCCTCCGCGTCCATGGACACCCTCGGCATGTGGGACCGGCGCCCGGGTTCCGACAGGCTCTGGCGATCAGAACGCGGCATCCTGCACCTCCGTCATGACGGGCTCGTCCATGTGCTCGCCGCGCCAGTCGTCGGGCAGCATGTGGTCCAGGACATCGTCGACGGTGACGGCGCCGATGAGCTGTTGGGAGTCGTTGACCACCGGTGCGACCACGAGGTTGTAGGTGGCGAAGAATCGGCTCACCTGTGCCAGCGGGCTTGTGGGTGTGAGCGGCTCCAGATCGCTGTCGAGCATCGTGGCCACGAGCAGCGTGGGGGCGGCCCTCAGAAGTTGCTGGACGTGGCAGGCCCCGATGTAGCGGCCCGACGGCGTCTCCACCGGTGGGCGGCAGACGAACACCATGGAGGCCAGCGCAGGCGTGAGGTACTCCTGGCGGCAGCGCGCCAGGGCGTCAGCCACCGTCGCGTCGGTGTCCAGGATGACCGGTTCGGGGGTCATCATCCCTCCGGCGGTGAACTCCTCGTACACCAGGAGGCGGCGAACCTCCAGCGCCTCCTCGGGCTCCATCCGCTCCAGCAGGTCCTCGGCAACGTCTTTGGGGAGGTCCCGGATCAGGTCCGCGGCGTCGTCCGGGTCCATCTCGCCCAGCACGTCGGCGGCCCGCTCCCCGTCCAGGGTGGAGATCAGCTCGATCTGTTCGTCCTCAGGCAGTTCCTCCAGCGCCTCGGCCAGCGTCTCATCATCCAGTGCGGCCACGACGGCGGCCAGCTTCTCCGGGTCCATGTCGTGAAGCTCTTTGGCCACGTCGGCCGGCTTCATGTCAGAGATCTCCGCCACGATGTGGGCGGGGGTGCGGCCCTTGAGCATCACCAGATCCGACACCTCGCTCCAGCGCACCACCTCGGTGGTAGTGCGCCCACCGAAACCGAAGCGGCTCACACCCGACTTGCTTCGCAGCGCCACGCTGCGCAACTCCCACTCGCGATTGCGCACCTGCATCATGGAGACGTCGTAGATGCGGGTGGGACGATCGCGGGAGACGGCGCGGTCGAAGAGGTCTGCCGCCACGAGGAATTCGGTGTCCCTCTTCGTGAATCGCCGGGTGTCCACCTGTCCGAGGATCGCAACCTGGTTGGCCGTGATGTTGTGCACCCGGATCATGGGAACGAAAATGCGCTGCCGGGCGAAGAGCTCCACCACGAGGCCCCGCACGCGCGGGGCGAGGTTGTTGATGCGCAGGTGGTAGACCACGTCCTTGACGCGCCCAACCTGATCACCGGCGGCATCGACGAGTGGAAGTCCAACGATGCGCGAGATGAAGACATGCGAATCCTTGGCGTCCATGGCCCGCAATCTACACTCCCCGCCCGCGTCAACGACCCGTGCACGCGCGGCGGGGTTCGATTGGTATGTCCCCCGTGGCGTTGGGGACTGCTGTCGATCTGACGCTCGGGCAAGATCGGGGAGACCTTGCGTAGTGTGGGGGGTGTCAGGTCCGCGGAGCGCGTTCGTGGCACCACCATATTGAGGAGGCAGCACCCATGAGCAGCACCCCCAGGCCCGGACGCTCGTTCGAACTGGACTACCCCCAGTCGGTGGGCCAGTACAAGCACTACGAGGATGCCCAGGGCGCCGTGGACTTCCTCTCCGATCAGGATTTTCCCGTGCAGAACCTGCTCATTGTCGGAACCGAACTCCGCTCGGTGGAACGCATCACCGGTCGGCGCACGTGGGGATCGGTTCTTGCCCAGGGCGCCGTCTCGGGCATTGGCACCGGCCTCTTCGTCGGCCTGATGCTCTTCTTCTTCACCGGGGCGGAGGCGGGCATCGGGCCCGTGATGCTCGTGGGTCTGCTGCTGGGCGTCCTCATCGGGACCTCCACGACAGCCATTGGCTACGCCCTCAGCCAGGGCAAACGTGACTTCAACTCGATGCGCCAGATCGTGGCCACCAGGTACGAGGTGATGAGCGAGCACAAGGTTGCTGCCCGGGCGCGTGAGTTGTTGGCCACCCGCCCCCAGGATCGGGCCGCGCAGTTCGAGTGAACGACGATCGGCAGCTGCAGCAGTCCCGAACGCCGAAACGCCTTGGCCGGGTGGCTTCATCACTACAACCACGACAGACCCCACACAGCCTGCGGGAGCCTTCCACCCTTCACCCGGTCAACCAACGTCCCCGGTGAGTACATCTAGCCATACGACTCACACTCTCCGGGCTGGAAGAGTGCTCACCTGGTCAACGGCTCATCCACGAGCGTGCCACCCACCAGAGCAGAAGACGGGCTCCTTGGCCCCCGGGCCGAATCTAGCCGCCGGGCCAGCCACTGCCTGCCGCAGGGAGTGATCTGTGGCACAGTGAACCCATCCCGCGCCCTCGACGACAGAGGAGAAGGTCATGGATACTGGGGTCTGGATCAGTCTGACCGCGTACTTCGTGCTGATGCTCGCCATCGGCTTCTACGCCTACCGCAAGTCCACGGGGACCGCGGAGCAGTACGTTCTTGGCGGACGGCAACTGCCGCCTGCGGTGGCGGCGCTGTCCGCTGGCGCCTCCGACATGAGCGGTTGGCTGCTCCTGGGGTTGCCGGGCGCCCTGTATGCCGCAGGGCTGGTGGAGGCGTGGATCGGGATCGGCCTGTTCGTCGGTGCCCTCCTCAACTGGATCGTCGTCGCGCCGCGGCTGCGCGAGCAGACCGAGCGCTACGACAACTCGTTGACCGTGCCCGCCTTCCTGGCCGCTCGCTTTCCGAGCACAGCCCTGCCTCTGCGGATGATCTCGGGGGTGGTCATCGTGGTCTTCTTCTCCGTGTACACGGCCTCCGGGCTGGTGGGGGGCGGCAAGCTCTTCACCACGGCGTTCAGCGGACTGGTCGACCTTGGGTGGGCCAGCGACTACTCCATCGGCGTGTGGCTGACCCTGGGCATGGTGATGGCCTATGCCGTCATCGGCGGCTTCCTGGCGGTCAGCCTGACCGACTTCGTGCAGGGCTGCATCATGATGATCGCCCTGGTCCTCATGCCGGTGCTGGTGCTCACGACCGGCCAGGGCAACGGCGCCGGTAGGGCCTTCGAGCGCCTGGGCGACATCAACCCCACCTTCATGTCGATGACCGAGGGGCTGACCGTCATCGGCTTCCTGTCGGCCGTCACCTGGGGCCTGGGCTATTTCGGGCAGCCGCACATCATCGTGCGCTTCATGGCGGTGCGCAGCGTGAAGGCAGTCTCAGCCGCCCGTACCATCGGGATGACATGGATGGGGATCTCGCTGCTCGGCGCCATCAGCCTCGGGATCTTCGGGCGGGCCTATGCCGAGCGCAATGACCTCGACATCCAGGACCCGGAGACCATCTTCATCGTGCTGGCGGAGCTGCTCTTCCACCCGCTCATCACCGGCTTCCTCTTTGCCGCGTTGCTCGCGGCGATCATGAGCACCGTCTCCAGCCAGCTGCTGGTGGCATCCTCGTCCCTGACCGAGGACTTCTATCGCCTGTTCCTGCGCCGCAAGGCCGGTGACAAGGAGGCGGTGCTGGTCAGCCGGGTGAGCGTCCTGCTCGTCGGGGTGGTCGCGGCCTTCCTCGCGCGGGATCCCGACTCGCAGGTGCTCGGCCTCGTGGCGAACGCCTGGGCCGGCTTCGGTGCGGCCTTCGGCCCGCTGATCCTGCTCGCGCTCACCTGGCCGCGGATGACCGGGACCGGTGCGGTGGCCGGTTTGGTGACCGGAGCTGCCGTGGTCATCGGCTGGATCGGGCTGGGGTGGAGCGAGAGCTTCCTCGGTGGCGAGGGGGTTTATGAGATCATCCCCGGTTTCCTGTGCTCGACCATCGCCGTCGTGGCCGTCAGCCTGCTCACCAAGCCCAGCGGTGAGTTCCGCGCGATCGCCCCACCCGAGGAGGACACGGAGCTGGCCGGACGCAGCTGAGGTCCCCACCCGTCGCAGGCCCGGCACGAGTCGGCGCAGGCTCCCAAGCCTCCAGGTCAAGGCGGCCGCGGATGAGCAGTCGACGGCGATGTGGCGCCAATGCTGTTTCTCGGCGCCTCGGTGGACGGCGACGCGTGGGCGACCGGCAGGACCAAGACGTTCCCCACGCGGCGGGAGCCAGGGTCGCGGCATGTCGGGTCTCGCCACTTCCATCTGGTGAAGTTTGCCAATGACAAGCTCACCGCGGTGCGCCGCAGGATGTCGTGGGGGAGCCCGTTGGCCGTCAGGCTGAGCCCCGAGCCACCTTCGGCTGTGCAGTTCACTTCTCAACGCCAGCACCAACCGCTACAACGCATCCCTGTGCCGCCGAGGGCGTCCACACCGGGCGGGCCCGGCTGGACCGTTTCCTCAGGACTCGAAGACCTCGATCAGCGTGTGCTGCTCGATCGCGTTCGGTGCCTGCATGCCGGGTGCCTGCTCGTCGCTGTGAGACGCCTTGAACGAGTCAGACCGAATCCACGCGATGAAGTCGATGCGGGAGTCGAACTCCATGGTCGATACATAGGGCAGACCATCCTTCTCGGGACGCATGAGCGTCGACCTGTGCAGCCCGGGAACACCCGCCAGTGTGTCTCGCATGCTGTCGATGAACGCCTTTTCGAACGCCTCCCGTGTCTCGACGGGAACCTCGATGCGGTTACTGATGATGTACATGACGCCTTCCTCCGGGGCCGCCCCCTTCCACGGGACTCAGCCACCCTAGCCCGTCACGACAACGACTGGACACAGCGGCCCCAGATCCAGAGCGCGTTCCGGCACGGGTGCGAGCATCCGGAATTGCCGCGCCGCGCGCGGACGATCTTGCCGAGAGTCGGGCCCCCGGAGATACCGTTGCAGGGGATCCACACAGACTGTCCCGTCGATGCCGACTTGGGTGGTGAGACTGACGATGACAACTGGGTGCCGGCGAGATCACATTGACGTCACCGGCAGGCAAGAGGTGGCCTCTCGTGGTGGGCGCGAACGAAATCACACGGTGGCGACAAAGCCCCTGGAGGGCCGGTCGTCAGGTCAGCCGGACCAGGGCGATCCACGGCAACCCGACATGGGGGATCAAGGCAGGTCACGATAGAATGCCTCCAAACACCGAGGCGCACTATGCATTCCTCGACGAGTCATCACGCTGACCAAGGGTGGACCATGGAACTGACGTACGACGTATTCAACCCAGCGAGCACGGCCGAACGCATCCTCGTGGTGGGATCGAGTCTCGGTGGAGACACCACCCACCAGTGGACCGCGGTGGCCGAGGCCCTCGACGGACAGGCAATGGTCGTTTTCGTGGACCTTCCCGGACAAGCCGATTCCCCCGTCTGGGATGATGCGGACGAGCCGACGCTCGAGACTCTCGCGCTCGGGTTCATCGACGTCATCCGCCGGGTGCGCGCGCAGTATGGCGAGGTGCCCGTCTTCTTCGCGGGCCTGTCCATCTCCGGCGCCACCGCCCTGCACATCGCGCTCGAGCATCCCGACGACGTGCACGGAGTCGCGGTGCTCTGCTCCGCGGCCAAGGTGGGCGAGAGCGGTCGCTGGCTCGAACGCGCGGAGCAGGTGGAGCTCTCCGGCACCCAGCAACTCATCGAGGAGACGGAGAAGCGGTGGTTCACCCCCAACTTCCGGGCCCAGCACCGGGGCGTCGTCAACACGATCATGGAGGGACTCGCCGGCTCTGACGACCACTCCTACGCGCAGCTGTGCCGGGCACTGGCCGCCCACGATGTGCGCGCCGATCTGGCCGACATCCGCCTGCCCGTTGTGCTCATCGCCGGTGGGCGCGACAGCTCGACGCCCATCGAGAACGTCGAACTGGTGGCCGAGACCGTGCCCGAGGCAGAACTGCACGTGCTGCCCGAGGCGGCCCATCAGGTGACCGTGGCGTGTCCGGGCGACGTCGCCGTCCTGCTGCTGAACTTCATGCAGCGCACTGAGCGTCCGTTCCGCAAGGAGCAGGCCGACGACTGACCTCCGGGGCCGTTCAGCGCTGCAGATCCTCCAGCCAGGCCTCGACCGCGTCGGCATCCCTCGGCAGGGATGCCGACAGGTTCTCGGGCTCGCCGTCGGTGATGAGGATGTCGTCCTCGATGCGCACGCCAATGCCCCTGTACTCCTGGGGCACCAACAGGTCGGTTGACTTGAAGTAGATGCCGGGCTCCACGGTGATGACCATTCCCGGGGCCAGTTCACCCTCCCGGTAGATCTCGCGCCGGGCAGCCGCGCAATCATGGACGTCCATGCCCAAGTGGTGGGATGTGCCGTGCACCATCCAGCGGCGCCAGTGGCCGCCGTCCTCACCGAGCGCCTCGTCAGCCGTGCCGGGAAGCATGCCCAGCTCCTCGAAGAAGTCAGCCAGCACCGTGATGGCGGCCGTGTGTGGATCCGTGAACTTCGCTCCAGCGCGGCACGCCGCGATGCCGGCGCTCTGTGCGGCCAGCACCACGTCGTAGACCCTGCGCTGCGCCCGTGTGAAGGAGCCCCCCACCGGCAGCGTTCGCGTCACGTCGGCGGTGTAGAGGGAATCCAGCTCCACCCCGGCGTCCACCAGGATGAGGTCATCCTCGGTGAGGTCGCCGTCATTGGTGATCCAGTGCAGGGTGTTGGCGTGGTCGCCGCCCGCGGCGATGGTGTCATAGCCCACGGTGTTGCCCAGATGGCGGGCATGGAGCCCGAAGACCCCCTCCACCCAACGCTCTCCACGGCCGTTGGTCACTGCGTTGGGCAACTCGCGGGCCACTGCCTCGAAGCCCACACGGGTGGCGTCGCAGGCGCGTCGCATCTCCTCGATCTCGAACTGGTCCTTGACCAGACGCATCTCCGACAGCATGGTTTCCAGCTCGGTGTCGGCCGCGGTGTTCCCGTCTCCCCGCAGCCGGTCCACCATTTCGGTGATGGCGGGATCAGCCTCACGGACGACGAGGAGGTCCTGAGAGTCGAGCGCTTCCTCCAGCTCGCGAATGTCTCGGCATTCCAGGCGCAACCTGGCGCTCATCTCGTCCAGGGAGTCGCGCTGGCCCACCCACATCTCGCCGTAGCGTGAGGAGGCGTAGAACTCCTCGTCGGTGCGCGGGCACCGGGGGCGGAAGAACAGCGTGGCGGGGGCGTCGGGAAAGAGCACCAGGACGGCCTCGGGCTCGCGCTCCTCGCCCAATCCGCTCAACCATGCGAAGGAGGTGTGCGGCCGGAAACGGTAGTCAGTGTCGTTGGAGCGGACCTTGTAGGGGCCTGCAGGGACGAGAAGAGTCCTGCCGGGGAACTCGCCGGTGATCGCCTCCCGGCGGGCAGGAGTCCATGCCGATGCCGGCAACGCTTCGGGCAGCTGCTCGTCGTAGGGTGCCCAGTCGCCGACGATGAACTCCTTGAAGGCCTCCGAGAAGCGAGGCTTGCGGTTGGCGCCGTCGACGGTGGATGACGGTTGTTCGGAGACGCTCATGCGAGCGAGTGTAGACGGGGGGCGGAACCCTTGTAGATTGACCCGAGGACCACGTCAACTGGGAGGACCACCCGCGATGCTTGCAGAGCCCGCTGACCAGCAGAAGC
The DNA here is from genome assembly GCA_963747505.1 of uncultured Actinomycetota bacterium. Lineage (GTDB taxonomy): Bacteria > Actinomycetota > Actinomycetes > Propionibacteriales > Propionibacteriaceae > Arachnia. Next base: position 299,026 of record CAVVFD010000001.1, read on the forward strand.
TTCTCAATCTGGCAGATCTGGATTCCGAGATGGGACGCCTGCAGCACACCGCGCGGTCCCTGCCCCAGCACCAGAGGATCGCCAGCCTGATGGCCGAGCGGCAGGAGGTGGGTGATGCGTTCGTCGCCGCGACCACCGAGGTGGACGACCTGCAGGTGGCAGTCCGGCGCGCGGAGGCGGATCTGGTCCCCGTTCGCGCCCGGCTCGTGCGGGATCGCACCCGCGTGGAGGACGGCTCCATCAGCGACGGCAAGACCCTCAACGGGCTCATCGACGAAATCGCACGCATCGAGCGCCGCATCGTCGAACTGGAGGAGGCGGAGTTCGAGGTGATGGCCCGCCTGGAGGACGCCGAGACACGCGCCACGGAACTGTCGGGGCGTCGCGACGAGGTGGAGACTGCACTGCGCGACGAGGTGGGTGCTCGTGATCGACAAGTGGGCACGCTGAGCAGCGAAGCCAAGGGGGTCGCGGCCGCCCGCAACGACATCGTCCAGACGGTGCCGCCCGCCCTGCTGACCCTGTACGAGAAGCTTCGCAAGCAGCGGGGTTCGGGAGCCGCGAAACTGCATCGCGGGCAGTGCACAGGGTGCCAGCTCGAGATCACCGTCGCGGATCTTGACGCCTACCGAAGGGCTCCGGCCAACGAGGTTCTCCGCTGCGTCGAGTGTGACCGCATCCTGGTGCGGACGGCTGATTCAGGTCTGGGATGATTCAGCGCCGCCTCCACATCCCGGGGGTACCGGCCGAGGTGGTGCGCGGCCTCCACCTGCTGCAGGACGAGTTGGGCCTGCCGGAGGAGTTCCCGACCGCGACCCTGCAACAGGCGGCCGCCCTCGTCGCCGACCCGCCGTCGTTCTCAGGCCATGTGGACCGGACCTCCTTAAATTTCATCACGATCGATCCGCCCAGCTCCATGGATCTGGATCAGGCCATGCACATTGAGCGGGACGGCGACGGATATGTCGTGCGCTACGCCATCGCCGACGTGGCCGCCTGGGTGCAACCGGGATCACCGATTGCCGACGAGGCGTGGGCTCGTGGACAGACGATGTATGCCCCCGGTGCGAAGGTGCCGCTGCACCCGCCGGCGCTGAGCGAGGGCGCGGCATCGCTGCTTGCCGATGGCACACCCCGGCCCGCCATGGTGTGGACGCACCGGCTGGACGGCGCGGGGAGCGTCACCGGCTCCACCCTGGAGAGGGCCATGGTGGTGAACTCGGCCAAGCTGAGCTACGAGGACGTGGCAGGACAGCTGGCCTCGGGCACGTCGTCGGAGACGGCGAGGCTGCTCGCCGAGGTGGGGCCGCTGCGCGTGGCCAAGGAGGTCGAGCGGGGCGGCATCAACCTCAATCTGCCGGATCAGGAAATCGTCGCCACCAACGGCACATGGGAGTTGCAGTTCCGCACGACGCTCGATGTGGAGGAGTGGAACGCTCAGATATCGCTCATGACGGGCATCTCCGCCGCGCACATGATGGTGGAGGGCGGTGTCGGTATCCTGCGGACCCTCCCCCCCGCCGAGGATTCGGCCGTGGACAAGCTCCGACGCGTCGCGGCTTCGCTGGACGTGGACTGGCCCCTGGACCTGGACTATCCCGACTTCGTCCGGGCTCTCGACCCCTCCCACCCGAGGGAGTTGGCCGTGATCGTGCAGTGCACCACCTTGTTCCGTGGTGCCGGCTACGTGGGCTTCGACGGCGGCGTGCCGGAGCAGGACATGTCACACGGGGCCGTCGCGTCTCTGTACGCGCACACCACCGCGCCGCTGCGTCGGCTGGTGGACCGGTTCGTGCTGGAAATTTGTCACAGCCTCTCGCTGGGCATCGAGGTTCCCGGGTGGGTCGTCGGAGCCCTCGATGGACTGCCCGCGGTGATGCAGGAGACCGGACAGCAGGCCAACGCCTACGAGCGCGGCGCGGTCAACCTGGCTGAGGCCCTCGTGCTGGTGGACAAGGTGGGAGAGGTGTTCGATGCGGTCGTCATCGACGTCTCTCCTCGCAACGGACAGGGAACCTTCCAGATCACCGAGTACGCCATTCAGGCAAGGATTCCCGACATCGATCCCGCATGCGTGGGCCGTCACGTGCGCGTGCGTCTCGACGGCGTCGACCTGGTGGAGGGCAACGTCCACTTCAGCGTAGAATCTGCCTAAGGACGAGTCGGCCAGATGATCGCGGTGCGCAAGCGCTGAGGAAAGTCCGGACTTCACAGAGCAGGGTGGTGGGTAACACCCACCCGGGGTGACCCGCGGGAAAGTGCCACAGAAAACAGACCGCCAGGCTTCGGCCGGGTAAGGGTGAAACGGTGGTGTAAGAGACCACCAGCACGCCGGGTGACCGGCGTGGCTCGGTAAACCCCACCTGAAGCAAGACCAAGAAGGCCAGCCCCGGTTGGCTGCGAACGCCGTTTGAGTGCTGCTCGTGCGAGGCGTTCGGGTGGGTTGCATGAGCCCGTCGGCAACGGCGGGCCAAGATGGATGATCATCCTCCGACAGAATCCGGCTTACCGGCCGACTCGTCCCCACATCGTTGACATCGGCGCCCTTGTCAGGGTCATGTGGCGAGTTGGAGCGGGTGTGGGCGAGGCACTTCCATGGTTGTGAATGACGAAAATGGCCTTTCGCACTCGGCGATGGCGGCCAGGACGGCCGCGTCCCCGCCCAGTGTGGCGGGTCTGCAGCGTTGTCGCTCAGGCTCGGTCCCGAGAGGGAGGCTCTAGAACGGCACGGCCACGTCGAGGAGGTCGTGCCTGACCGGGTGGTGGATGGCGCGTCCGGACAGGACGCGACAGAAGTCGACGGCATCGAGTGTGAGCTCGGGTCCGAGGTCGCCGCGGGAGAAGCTGTCGCCCGCCGCGCCGGTGAGGTGGAGCCGGTAGGGGCGGCCGTGCCGGCCGGCCCACTCCTCGACCACATCGGCAATCAGTCGACCATCGTGGTCCCGCGTGAGCACCGGTCCTCGCCCGGTCGCCGCGCAGATGTCCATGCGGTGCATCCAGGGGTCGCGGGTCAGAATCGTGTCGATGAGGTAGCCGTTGGTCCAACGCTCGATGCTTCCGGCGACGTCCTGGGGATCCGGCAACTTCATCCGGCGCACCAGGGCCGGGGTGCGCCGGCGCCCCCGAGTGGCGCGGGGGCCGATCGCGCCGAACCGTTCGACGAGCTCACCCGTCGTGAGGTCGGCATGCTCCTCGACCTGCAGGGCCGTCAGGGCGTCCAGAGGGACGCCGCCGCGGCGCTTTGCGACCATGGACTGCCGCAGCGTCTCCCTCATGCCGGTCGCCATGAGTGCCATCCCGGTGGTGTGGCCAACCATCGCTCTGACGTCCCACGCGGGACAGGTGGTGGGCTTGTCCCAGTCGTCGGGCGACAGTGAGTGCAGCAGGTCGAGGAAACGCTCGTACTCCGTCTCCGCGAGCTGCATTGCCACCTCGCGGTCCATTCGGGGCCTCCGTGGGCCAGTCTCGGTAGGGGTGTGGTCGGTGGTCTTCATGGGGTCCTCCTCCGTGTTGTGTCGGATCCGACTTCTTTGAGAAACATGTCGACAGCGCGGGGGACGAGCCGACGCCACCGCTCGCCCCCCGGGTCGTTGGCGTTCTGCTGGCTGGCCAGGCCTGCGAGGATCCCGGTCCACAGGTCCGCGGCGTCGGGGTCGGTGATGCCCAAGCGGTCCAGGAGGCGGTGCAGTCGCTCGATGGTGTGCACTGCAGAGGTGTAGGACTCGGCGCTCGGCGTGAAACCGGGGATGGGGTGCTGGTTCATCAGCGCGTTCCGTTCCGGGTCCGCTGCCATCGCGTCGAGCCACGTCGTGGCGACTGCCAGCAACGCTGCGCGCGGATCCTCGGGGAGGTCGGGCTCCTGCGCCGCAGCGGTCGCGTCGAACTCCGCCCATGCCTGACCGAACATCCCATCGATGATCGTGAGCTTGGAGTCGAAGTGTCCGTAAAGCGATGGCGCGCGCATGCCCACCTGTTTCGCGACACTCCGCTGGGTGAGTCCGGACCAGCCCGACTCACGCACCACCGCCCAGGCGGCGTCGAGGATCTCGTTCCGCGTATCCTGGCGCCGGCGGGCGAGCCTATCGACGTTCGTTTCTCCTAACATAGTTAGATCATGAACCTTGCGACGTGTCTCGTCAAGGGGAAATGAAGATCTGGTGTGGACCACTCGTGGAGGTGTTGCGTCATTGTGGCGAATGCGGGCCAGTCGTCCTGGTAGGGGAGTTGGGGGGGGCGAGTTCTCCGGCGATGGGGGAACATCGCTGCCCGGGGGTGTGTTCTGCGGCAGGCTCCAGCCGTGTCCTGACTTCACGGATGTGGCTGGGCTGCTCGGCCACTTTGCAGGCGAGGCTCTTACGGTTGCCATTGTCCTGGGCCGCGGCGTGGACAACACCAGCCAACGTGGTGAGTTCCTCCGGGCTGAGGTCCTCAACTTCGTCGATCAGGATGGCACAGGATTGCTTTCACCACGCCTGGGCGTGCCCCTTTCACTGGTCACTGTGGCGCGATCGAACCGTGATGACCTGGGAGATGACGATGGCGGTTGCGACTGCTGCGGCCACCACCACGGTGAGCAGGTCATTCTGGACCTTCAGCACGGTGAAGGGGATCAGGATCGCGAAATCGAGGACGATCGTCAGCGCCGGCAACCATGGTTTCGCCTCAATCTTCTCGCGCAACCTGAAGATGACGCCCCCCTGCACGGCAATGTCCATGGAGAGGTAGAGGAACACGCCCATCGATGCGATCTGGCTGAGGTCCAGGAAGGCGGTGGCGATGATGGCGAGGCCGGCGGTGATGATCATTGGCTGGTGGGTGACTTTCGCGGGCAGTGACGGCGCCTGCCCCATGTCCTCCAGCATCGCGTACAGCCGCGATACCGAATACAGACTGGCGAGCAGCCCCGACAGTGTTGCGACGACCGCGATGGCGACGGTGATGCCCACACCCCACGCACCGAAGAGGGGCTCGGCGGCTTCGGCGAGGGCGTAGTCGCGGGCCCTGACCGCACCGTCCGCACCGATGCTCGCCTGGACCGAGATGGTGATCAGCAGGTACAGCACCGTACAGATCAGCAGGGAGAACAAAATGGAACGCGCGATGTTCTTCTTCGGGTCGCGAAGGTCGTCGCCCTGGTTGGTGATCGTGGTGAAGCCCTTGTACGCGAGCACGCACAGCGTGGTGCCTGCCAGCAGCCCGACCACATCCAACGGTTCGCCGGTTGTGCTGGAGAGGAGGCCGCTGCCGGACAGTGCGGTTCCCACCAGACCGGCGATGGCCAGCACAGCGATCCCGACGATCTTGAGCACGGCCGTTGTTGTCGCCGATCGTTCCACGAGCCGGTTGCTGACCAGGTTCACGGCGGCGGCGGCCACGATCGCCCCGACCCCCAGCACGGGTACCAGGACGACAGAACCCTGCATGCCGAAGGGGCGCAGCAGGTAGGTGGCGAAAGTTCTGGCGAGGAGGCTTTCGGCGACGACCATGGAGACGTACATGAACAGTGAGAACGATCCGGCGACGACTCCGGCACCGTACGCATCCTTCAGGAGCATTGCTATGCCACCGGAGGACGGGTTGACACTTGAGTAGCGGATGTAGGAGTGGGAGCTGACGCTCGCGACGATCGCGCCCAGCAGGAAGGCCAGAGGGAACCATTCGCCGGCCAATCCGGCGACCTGCCCGACCAGGGCGAAGATCCCGGCGCCGATCATGACACCGGTGCCGAGGGATATCGACCCGACGAGCGATATCTTCTCCGAGGGTTGTGTCATTGAGGATGCCTTCCTGGGGTCGCGGGTTCGAGCAGGGACTGTACCGGTCGTGGTGGCCGTTGCGCGGCGCCGTGCCCGCTGCTCAGGGGTGGGCGGTCAAGAGCTCTTCGCGGACCTGGGAGCGCAGCACCTTGCCGAGCATCGACCGGGGCAGATCGTGGACAGCAACGATCGTCCTGGGAACCTTGTAGGCCGCCAACCGTTCCCTGCACCAGGCGCGCATGGCCTTTTCATCGAGGTGTGCTTCGTCCCGAAGGATCACGACCGCCGCCACCTTCTCGCCTCCAGCCGGTGCCGGGACGCCGACAACAGCCGCGTCGGTGATGTCAGGATGTGTGCGGAGCACCGCCTCCACCTCCGACGGGGCGACGTTGAAACCGCCGCTGATGATCAGTTCCTTCACCCGATCAACGATGGTGGTGAAGCCCTCAGCATCAACGGTGACCACATCTCCGGTGCGCAGCCACCCGCCCGGCAGGAGCGCCTTCTCCGTCTCGGCCTGGTTGTTCCAGTAGCCGCCGAAGACCTGGGGACCCTGAATCAGCAGTTCGCCGCGTTCGCCGGGGCCCACTTCCCGGGTGACGTCGCCCTGATCCACCACCTTCATGTGGGTGCTCGGGAACGGGACGCCAATGGTTCCGCTGCGCCGGCTGGGCGCGAACGGGTTTCCCAGACAGACGGGGGAGGCCTCGGTCATCCCGTAGCCCTCCACCAGGAGGCCACCCGCGACGCTCTCCCACAGTTCCACGACTGATGCGGGCAGATTCATCGCGCCGGAGATGCAGTACTTGGCGCTGCGCAGGCTGATCCCGCGCTCCTTGGCCCGCGTCGCCGTGCGCTCGTATATCGGCGGGACGGCGCAGTAGACCGTCGGTGGGGTCTTCCTGGCCGCGTCCAGAACCAGATCGACGTCGAAGGCGGGGAACAGCACCAGGCGGGCCTGCTTGAGGATGCCGTAGGTGAGGAACAGGGTCATGCCGAAGGCGTGGAACAGCGGGAGGACGGCGTAGAAGTTCTCCTTGCCGTACTCCGCGCCGTGCATCCATGCCTCGCCCTGGCGGGCATTGCTGAACAGGTTGAAATGGCTCAGCATCGCACCCTTGGGCTGGCCGGTGGTGCCAGAGGTGTACTGGATCACTGCCAGGTCATGGACTCCCGGCCGCGGATGCGCCGAGTCGATCGGCGGCGCGTCCAGGAACCTCTTCCAGGGCAGGGTGCCGACTGCCGGCTGGGTGAGTTTGGCCCTGGTCGCCCGGAGCTTGGGCACAGGCAAGCCCAGTGCCAGCCGTTTGGTGGCGGGGAAGGCGTCGAGGAGGTTCACCGAGACGATCCTGGGTATCGGGATGTCGTCGGGCATGGCCTGGAGCTTGGGCACGGCAGCGTCCCAGCAGATGGCCACGGTCGCCGCGTGGTCCTCGAACATGTGCCGCAGCTCCCGCTCCGTGTACAGCGGGTTGTGTTCGACGACCACCGCGCCGATCCTCAGCACCGCATAGAACGCGATGACGTGCTGGGGGCAGTTGGGCAGCACCAGGGCGACACGGTCCCCAGTTCGCACCCCCAGGCGCCGCAATCCCTCCGCGGCCCGGCTGATGCTCTCGCCGAGTTGTGCATAGGTGGTGGTCCTGCCGAAGAACTCGGTGGCCACCGACTGGGGGGCCTCGGCCACTGATCGTTCACAGAGGGCGACGAGCGACTCGGTGGGCAGTTCGATCTCCGGCGGAACGCCCGGCTGATAGTGCCTGGTCCAGGATGCATTCACGTCACGCGACTCTAGCTGACGGGTCCTCAGGGCAGTGGCTTGGTCCCCCGGACGAGGTGCAGGATTCCGTTCTGCCATCCGTCGACGGAGCGACTCTCCACGGTGGCGAACCCGGCGAGGAGGATGCGCTGCGCCAGTTCACGCACGCCCATGAAGTCATCGACCGAGCGGTGCAGGTACTCGTACAGGTCACGGTTCCTGGCGACCACGGAGGCCAGCGGCAGGATGATCGTCTGGTTCACTGCGGACCAGACCCGACGCGACGTCATGGAATCGGCCACCGAGTAGTCCTCGGCCACGAAGGTTCCCCTGTCGCACAGCTGGCCATGCATTGCCCGCAGCGTCGCGTCGACGTCCGTGACGTTGCGCAGCAGGTAGCAGGCGAGGATGCCGTCGGCGGGCGGAAGACCCATCGCGGCCAACTCCTCGGCCCGACCCTCCCGGAAGGAGACATCCCCGGACCAGTCCCGGCGCCGTGCCTGCTCCAGCATTCCGGCGGAGGCATCGACGCCGATGATGACGGGATCCATGCCACGCCTGTGGGCAGCGGCGAGGAGTGCGCTGGTGGAGAGACCGGAGCCGCACCCTAGATCCAGCAGGACGGGGCGTGGATTGGTGACGTCGACGTGGGAGAGCAGCGAATCGGCAGCGAGCTGGAGGTGCCGCCTGTAGCCGGGATTCAGAGCGACCATGGCGTCATAGGTGTCTGCCACCTCGTCGAAGCCAGCCGAAACCCGCTGCTTGTCCACCGTTCCACGCACCATTCGAGATCCTCTCCACACATCCGTCGCCCCCAAGATTGGCATATCTGTCCGAACGACGTGTCGCCAGCAGTGGGCACCGTCACCGATTTGCGCATAGGGTTTGGCCATGGCTCATGGTGTGGGGAATGGGGCGTCGCAGCGACCGGGGCGTGACAAGCGGGTTGAACGGCACGCAGGACCGGTCGGCGCAACGCGGACCGAGGGACACAGCGTCGTGGTGGTGGGCGGCGGAATCGCCGGGCTCTCCGCGGCGGCAACGCTCGCAGAACGTGGGGTCGTCGTGACTGTCCTGGAGCGTGAGGAACAGCTCGGCGGACGGGTCCGGTCCTGGCCCACGACGCTGGAGAACGGGGACAGGGTGGTGATGAGCCGCGGGTTCCATGCTTTCTTCAAACAGTATTACCAGCTGCGTGCTCTCCTGCGCCGTGCCGACCCGACGCTGTCCGGCCTGCGCGCCGTCCCCGACTATCCGCTCACCCTGCGCGGCGGTCCTCGCGACTCCTTCGCCAGCATCCCGAGGACGCCACCGCTGAACCTGATCGGGTTCGTCGCCAAGTCCCCGAGCTTCCCCGTGCGCGATCTCGCCAAGGTGGACATCGACGAGGCACTCGGACTGCTCGACGTCGAGTTCCCCCAGACATTTCACGACATGGACGGCCGCTCCGCGACCAACGTGCTGGATGACCTGAACTTCCCCGACACCGCCCGCCATCTCGCGCTCGAGGTCTTCGCCCGCAGTTTCTTCGCGGACCCGGACGAGTTCTCCGGCGGCGAGCTCGTGGCCATGTTCCACACCTACTTCGTGGGATCGGCCGAAGGACTGCTCTTCGATGTGGCCGCCGACGACTTCGGCACCGCCCTGTGGCAGCCCCTGGCCCGTCACCTGGAGCGGCAGGGCGTCCAATTCCGCATGGGCACCAGCGCCACCTCGCTGGACGTTCGCGACAACGGCGTCACCGTTCACACCGACGGCGACTCCATCGACGCCGACGCCGTGGTGCTGGCCACCGAGCTGCGGCCCCTGCAATCCATTGCGGCGAACAGCCCGAGCCTCGGGGACGAGCCATGGCGCGAGCGCATCGCGAGCCTGCGCTCGGCGCCGCCCTTCGTCGTGTGGCGACGCTGGTTCGACACGCCGGTGGCCCACGGGTCGCCCGACTTCCTCGGAACGAGCAACTACGGACCACTGGACAATGTGTCGATGATCCACCAGTTCGAGGACTCCGCCCGCCGGTGGGCGGCTCGCCGGGGCGGTAGCGTCGTGGAACACCACGCCTACGCCGTGGACGAGAACCCGGACGAGGCGTCGCTGCGCACCGAGATCCAGGCCATGCAGGACATCCTCCACCCCGAGCTGGCCCAGGCCACGGCGGTGGGAGAGGAGTGGGTGGTGAAACAGGACTGCCACCTCGTGGACACCTCACCCTGGCGCAACCGCCCCACGGTGGAGACGCCGTCGCACGCGGTCATGCTGGCGGGCGACGGCATCCGTTGCGACTACCCAGTCGCCCTGATGGAACGGGCCGCCACCACCGGCGTGCAAGCCGCCAACGCCCTGTTGGCGCGGTGGCAGGTGGCCGGCCAGGACATCTTCACCGCCCCGACGTCGCCGCGCTTCGGGTGGGTACGCCCACTGCGCAAGGCACTGGCGAAGCGCCGTTGATCTGCCTTGACAACACCGGTGGATAGGGTGGATGGCATGACACTCGACGACGATGTGGTGGTGCTGGTGGATGACGGGGGGCGCCAGTTGGGCACTGCCCCCCGCGCCACCGTCCATGATGAGCAGACGCCACTGCACCTGGCCTTCTCCGTGTACATGCGAGACCACCTGGGCAGGGTGTTGATGACGCGTCGTGCCCTGGACAAGGTCACATGGGCCGGCGTCTGGACCAATGCCGCCTGCGGTCACCAGCGCCCCGATGAGGGACCCCTGAGGGCCGCAATGCGTCGGGTGCCCGACGAGATCGGCGCGTCACCGAAGAATCTGCGCATGGCCGTCCCCGACTTCCGGTACCGGGCCGTCGACGCCTCCGGAACGGTGGAGAACGAACTCTGCCCCGTGCTGGTCGCGGAAGTTGATCCCGACGAACTCGTATTCGACCCGTCAGAGGTGGCTGAACATGCCTGGACGGACTGGGCGGACCTTCGGCGCACCGCGGCAACGATGCCGCACCTTCTGAGCCCATGGAGCGTCGAGCAGATCAACGCCATGGGTGACGATCCGTGGGCCTGACCCCGGACGTTGGTGGGACATGACCGCGCCGTTCGACGTCGCTGTCGTCGGTCTCGGGCCTGCGGGTCGAACGCTCGCCCACCGGTTGTCGCTGGCGGGGCTGACCGTACTGGGCGTGGACCCGCACCCGCACAGATCCTGGCCGCAGACGCTGGGCGGCTGGAGCAGGCAGCTGCCGGCGTGGCTGGCAGACGGCGTCGTCGCGCTCACCGTTGACCATCCTCGCCTCAGGGCCGCCGCGGAACACATCATTGTTGACCAGTACGCCGTCCTCGACAACGTCCGGCTCCAGCAGTCCACTCCGCTGGAAGAGGTGGCGCTCGAGCAGCGGGTTCTGGATGACGACGGCGTGGCCGCCCTGCGTGGCCGGGCGCGCGTCGTGATCGACGCTCGCGGAGCACGGCCCGCGGGGCACTCCGGTGACGTTCCCCATCAGGGCGCCCACGGGATCCTTCTGCCCGAGGGACTGGCTGCGCCCGTCCTCAAGGGTGCTGGAGCGGTTCTCATGGATTGGAGGCCCCACGACGGCTCTGCTTCGTGGGATGCCACGCCCCCCACGTTCCTGTACGTCATCCCCATGCCCGACGGCCGTGTTCTGGTGGAGGAGACATGCCTCGCTGGCCATCCCGCGCCGGGACAGGGGGAGCTGCGCCGACGCCTGCTCATCCGGCTCGCCGCTGCAGGAGTGAGGAACGAGGATGTCGCTGGCCTCGAGGTGGAGCGGGTGTCCATCCCGCTGGTGCGTCGCGGCTCTCGGGTACCCGACGTCTGGCGATTCGGCGCTGCAGGGGCCCAGAACAATCCGTTCAGTGGCTACACTTTCTTCGCCTCCCTGGCGGCCATTGACGGCTGGGTGGAGCGGGTCGCCAGTCTTGACATGCCACGCAGGGACGAGCCCCTGTTCGTCCGACGCCGGGCCCTGCACGGCGTGCTCAACCTGTCACCGGATGACACCCTTGCGCTCTTCGATGCCTTCGGGCGGCTACCGACGGAGCAGCAGCGGGCCGTACTGGATGCCAGCACACCACTACCGAAACTGGTGGCTGCCATGACCAAGCAGTTCATGCTGATGCCCGCTGGAGCTTCAGTGGGACTCGCCAGGGCCACCCTGCGGCCCTGACGTCAACCACCGGGGAGCCAGCTGCTCCGCCGTTGTGCGTAGGCGCGCTGTGCAGTGACGGTGTAGCGGAAGCCGAGCGGGCTGGTCCATACGGGAGTACGGGAACGCCTCGGTGGGAAGAGTGAGCTGCATTGCTTCGCGCATCCGGGCTGAGGGCCGGTGCTGCTGCTCTGCCGGGATGGTGTTGAGGTCAATCACCGGCTGGATCGAGATCTTCTTGTCACCCAACACGCCCTTCAAGGAAGGTGAGGAGATCCATCCGGCTTTCTCGATCAGGACGGCGCCGCCGAGGCGTGTCAGGTCGGTGTCGTCGATGTGGAGATACACCTTCGCGCTGGGTCGTAGCTTCGCCGGCGGGACGGTGACGCTGCCGCAGACGTGGCCCAGGCAGTGGTGCGGTTCCCGGTCGATACGGCCGGTTTCGGGATCTGCCGATCCACGCCCTCGGCCTGGTGCCGGGTCAGGCAGGCACACATCGCAGCTGCGACGAAAAGGCCCGCCGCACCTCGAAATGGAGTTTCTGGACCACTGCCCACAGGGTGGGGTGGCGGTACACCAGATTGAGGACCTCGAAGATTCGTGACCGGGCCCGGCGGGCGACCGTCACGGTGCTGAATAACTTCGCACTGCTTCAGGCGTGACTCGGCACGGTGAGTACGTCCGCGCCCGTGTCAGTGACCACAAGCGAGTTCTCGAACTGGGCCACGCGGGACTTGTCCAGCGTCACCACCGTCCAGTCGTCATCCCACACCTCGGAGTCCTGCGAACCGAGCGCCAGCATGGGTTCGATGGTGAAGGTCATGCCCGGTTCCATGATGGTGTTCAGACGGGGCTCGTCGTAGTGCAGGACGACGAGCCCGGAGTGGAACGCCGTGTGGACGCCGTGGCCGGTGTAGTCGCGCACGACGCCGTAGCCGAACCGCTTGGCGTAGGACTCGATGACGCGGCCGATGACGGAGAAGGGGCGGCCGGGACGCACCGCCTTGATGGCCCGGTTGAGGGCCTCCTGGGTGCGCTCGGTCAGCAGCCGCGACTCCTCATCCACGTCGCCGCAGAAGAAGGTGCCGCAGTTGTCGCCGTGGACGCCATTCTTGAACGCGGTGACGTCGATCTTGACGAGGTCACCGTCCTCCAGTGGACGCGTGTCGGGGATTCCATGGCAGACGACCTCGTTGACCGAGGTGCACACGGACTTGGGGTAGCCCCTGTATCCCAGCGTTGAGGGGTAGGCGCCATGGTCCAGCATGTACTCGTGGGCCACGGAGTCCAGCTCGTCGGTGGTGACGCCCGGGGCGATGGCCCGGGCGGCGGCGTGCATGGCGTCGGCGGCGATCCGGCCGGACTCGCGCATCTTCTCGATGACCTCGGGGCTCTGAACGTGGCTGCCCGTGTAGGGGCGTGGGGCCTCGCGCCCGACGTATTCGGGGCGCGCGATGCTGCGAGGGACGAGCCGCTCAGGAGTGATGGAATGGGCGATGACGGGATTCACGCACCCGAGTCTATTCCGCCCGATCCACCAACGCGTCCGGGGCCGATCCGGCACCACGTCAGGCAGCCTCGCGGCCCCCGTCGAGACCTGAGCCGCGAGGCTGGCAGCACCGTCGCGCCGTACACCAGTTCCGCAGGGTGAGTCATCGTGGGCCTGCTCCCGTGGTCATCGACGTGCATCGCGACGACCATGCTGGAGCAGACATGACTCTCAGGCCATCCACCCGGCCCGCACCTCAGCCGACGCGCAGGGATTCCGTCACCCGGGACACTTCCTCGAGGTTCCTCTCGTCGTCGATGGTGGCGCAGGAGATGAAGACGGCGAGCGTGTCGGGATCCCCCAGGTCCAGCACGATGACATCCACCACGTCGCCCTGGATGTCGCCCTGCGAGTCGACGAACACGTTTGCTGTGATGCGCCACCCACCGTCGCCGTCCAGGATGAAGGACGCGTCGGAAAGGTCCTCGCGTCCGGTGAAACCCCGGTACAGGTCCGACGAGGCGAGACAGCCCATGAGCTGCGACGCCGTACTGCGTGGTTCGGCGAAACCCTCGGAGCGTTTCACCTCACCGACGCTGACGTTGCTCTGCCAGCCGAAGACGATCTCCCTGGTGGTGGAGTTGTGGTCGTAGAGCCAGGGCATGAAAACGGGCGAAGGTCGCCACGACGGGCTGGCCGGCGGCTCGAAGGACAGGCCGCCGCCGTGCATCCGGCCATCCTCGGATATCACCGAGCGAGCGTCAAAGCTGTTCTGCGGGCAGTCGATCAGTCCGCCTTCACCCGGATCCTGGGGCCGGGTGGGTGTCTCGGAGGTCGGGAGTTCGTTCCACTGGCTTCCAGTGGGCCTGGCCGAGTTCGTGTCGCCCGAAGTGGTCGCAAAGCCAGGTGGCCGGAGCACGAAGACGGCCACGAGCCCGGCGATGACCACCATGGCGAGGATGAACCATCCCCATGGGCGTCCGGTGCGGATGGGGTGGGTGAGGCTCTGCTCAGTCCAGGCGACGCCGTTGAAGTACCTGACAGCGCCCTTGTGCCCCGAGGGATCGGGATACCAGCCGGGTGCAGACACGCTCACCAGTGTAGGAGTTGGATCGGGGTGCCTTCAGCGCCTGGACAGCGAGTCGAGCGCCGCGCCCACGAGGTCCTGGCGCTCCTGGTCCCCGATGGGCGCCTGGGAGTGGAAAAGGGTGAGAGTGTCCTCCCCTCCAGCCTCCAGGACAACGACGACCACCTCGTCGCCGCTCACATCCTCCCCGGGCACGTTCCAGTAGTTCTCGCGGATGATCCAGCCGCGGACGCCGCCGGAGGTGGCGAACGGCTCATCCTGCAGGCGTTCGCGGAAGTCGAGGGTCGCGTAGAAGTACGACGAGGACAGGCAGTCGCTGACCTGTGTGGCTGCAGTGCGTGGATCCGGGCTGAAGTCCGTCGTGCTCAGCTGTCCGATGGCCGTGACCGAGATCCAGCGCGGGGTGACGGGATCCGCCTGGCCGGAACGATTGGACGCGAAGTCGATGGTCCACCCGCCGCCCTCCTCGGACCAGCCGGGCACCCCGCGGAAGGCCATGTCGCCCGAGACATACAGGTTGCCCTGCCGGGTTCCCTCTGCTTCGTTGATGAACGGACAGGCCACCGGGCGGCCGTCCCCGTCGGTGGGCTGCGGCGAGCTGGGGGTTGCGGTTGGCTCGAGCTCGTTCCATTGACTGCCCGTGGGCCGGGACGAGTTGGTGTCTCCGGTCGCCCGCCCAGTGGAGGAGTTCCAGGGCTGCCAGATCAGTGCGCCCACCACGAGGAGAATGGCGAGCAGACCCAGGGCCACTGCGATGAGGGCGAGGCGTCCAGCTCCACGGCCATCACCCGCGGCTCGACCCCCCGGCGCGACGGGCTCCCAACGCTCGCCGTCCCAGTACCGAGGCGCGCCCGAACCGGCGGGGTCCGGATACCAGCCTGGTTGCGCCATACCCCCAGTATGGCGAACCCCGGTCAGCGGTCGACGCGTGCCCCGCCGCCGCCTGCGAGCTTGATGACCTCGTCCACCGTGGCCATGGACGTGTCGCCCGGTGTGGTCATGGCCAGGGCGCCGTGGGCGGCCCCGTAGTCGACGGCGGTCTGCAGCGGCTCACCGGTCATCAGTCCGTAGATCAGCCCGGAGGCGAACGAGTCACCGCCACCCACCCGGTCGAAGACCTCCAGATCGTGGCGGTGCATCGACTCCACCACGCCGGTGTCCCTGGACCAGGCGATCGCCCCCCAGCCGTTGATCGTGGCCGACCTCACGCTGCGCATGGTGGTGCCCACCACCTGGAAGTTGGGGAACTCACCCACGGTGCGGGAAATCATGGCCGCGAAATGCTCAGTCTGGAGCTCGGTCAGATTCTCACCGGTGCCCTCGATCTCCAGGCCGAGGGCGGCCGTGAAGTCCTCCTCGTTGCCGATCATCACGTCGATGTGTTGCGCAATGTCCCTGTTGACCTCCTGCGCCCTTTCCTTGCCGCCGATGCTCTTCCACAGGCTGGGCCGGTAGTTCAGGTCGTAGGAGACGACGGTGCCGTGGCGCCGTGCGGCAGTGACTGCTTCGAGCACCACCTCGGCGGTGGATTGAGACAGCGCCGCGTAGATGCCGCCCGTGTGGAACCAGCGCACGCCCTGTCGGCCGAAGAGGTCGTCGAAGTCGACGTCGCCCGGCTTCATCCGGCTGACGGCGGTGTGTCCGCGGTCCGAGACACCCAGGGCGCCGCGGACACCGAAGCCGCGCTCGGTGAAGTTCAGGCCATTGCGGGCTGCAACGCCGACGCCGTCGAACGGCCTCCACTGGAGGAGACTCGTGTCCACTCCGCCCGTGAGAATGCAGTCCTCTGCGAGGCGGCCGACGGCGTTGTCCACGAACGCCGTCACCACGGCCGTGCGCAGACCGAAGCAGCGGCACAGACCGCGCACGACGTTGTACTCGCCGCCGCCCTCGGAGACCGCAAAGGCGCGGGTGGTGCGGATGCGGCCGTGCCCCGGATCGAGCCGCAGCATCACTTCTCCCAGGGCGACGACATCAAATTGGCACTCATCGGCCGGACGGAGTTCCATCATGGGTGTTCTCCTCTACTTCACGAGCGCGACGGCATCGCGCGCGAGTTGGGCGATGTCCTCGAATTCGTGTGCGGCGACCATGTCCTTCGGAACCATCCAGGAGCCGCCGATGGCGCTGACGCAGTCCAGCGACAGGTACTCGGCGAGGTTCGTCGGTCCGATACCGCCCGTGGGGACGAAGGTCACGCCCCCGAAGGGCGCTGACAACGCCCTGATGGCGGCGGCGCCGCCGGAGGTTTCGGCCGGGAAGAACTTCACGGTTGCGAGTCCGAGCTCGAGAGCGCGGGTGACCTCTGTGGCGGTGACTGCGCCGGGCAGCACCGGTACGCCAATCTCCTGACAGCGTCGCACGACGGCCTCGCCGAGGCCGGGGGAGACGATGTATCCCGCCCCGGCCTCTACTGCTGCGTCGACCTGGCTCACGGTGAGCACCGTGCCGGCGCCAACGAGCACGTCGCCGCGCCCGGCCATCACGGCGATCGCCTCGACGGTGGCAGAGGTACGGAACGTCACCTCTGCCACCGGAAGTCCTCCGGCCACGAGCGCCTCGGCCAGACCGGCTGCGTCACCCGCGTCGTCGAGAACGACGACGGGGACGAGCCGGTGGGCAGCCAGGCATGACAGCGGGTCGCTGCTCATGTCAGCGCATGTCCGTGACGGGAGCGGAATCCATGTCGTCGAACGCCTGGTTCTCGCCGGCCATTGCCCAGATGAACGAGTAGGACTGGGTACCCACCCCGGAGTGGATGGACCAGCTGGGCGAGATGACGCCCTGCTCGTTGCCGACGATGAGGTGGCGCGTCTGGGTCGGCTCACCCATGAAGTGCACGACGCGGGCGTCGTCGGCCACCTCGAAGTAGAGGTAGGACTCCATGCGACGGTCGTGCGTGTGGGCCGGCATCGTGTTCCACATGCTGCCCTCCTCCAGGGTGGTGACTCCCATCATGACCTGGCAGCTCTTGACGTCACCGTTGAACAGCAACTGGCGGAGTTTTCGCTCGTTGGAGGCCTCCTTGGAGCCGAGTTCCTTGACGTTGCCGTCCTCCGGGCCCACGAGCGTGGTGGGGTATTGCGTGTGTGCGGGGGCGCTGTAGAGGTAGAAGCGCCCCGGTGCCTCGAAAGTCACCTGCTTGGTGCCGCGACCGATGTAGAGCAGGCCCTTGCGGGGGAGCGTGTACTCGGTGCCGTCGATGGTGACGCGCGCGTCCTGGCCGATGTTGATGATGCCGGCCTCGCGGTTGTCGAAGAAGTGCCCAGTGTGGAGTGCCTCGGGCGTCGGCATTTCCAGCGCGCCGCTGGTGGGCACTGCGCCGGCCATGATGATCCGGTCGTAGTGGCTGTAGACGAACTTCATCTCGCCATCGACGAAGAGGTCACCCACGAGGAAGCGCTCGCGCAGTTCCTCGGTCTTCATGGTGGCCACGTGCTCCGGGGCGCTGGCGTAACGGGTTTCCATTTGCTACTCCTTGGATCTGTGCCGCGCGGGATGCGGGGCGGTGCTGTGTATTCGAGGACAGTGTGCTGTTGGGGACAGTGTGTGGTTGTGGGGTCCACGGGGGCCTGCCCCCGTGTGGTGCGGTCAGCGGGCGAGCCAGCCGCCGTCGACGGTCAGAAGTGTGCCGTGGACGTAGGCCGAGGCCCTGGATGCGAGGAAGACGACGGCTCCTCCCAGATCCTCGGCATCCCCCCAGCGTCCGGCAGGGATCCGCCCGAGAATGGATCGCGAACGGTCCTGGTCGTCGCGCAACTCCGCGGTGTTGTCGGTGGCGAAGTAGCCCGGGACGATCGCGTTGACGTTGATGCCCTGGCTGGCCCATTCGTTGGCCATCGCACGGGTCAGGCCCGCGACGGCGCTCTTGCTGGCTGTGTAGGACGGCACGTTGATTCCGCCCTGGAAGCTCAGCAGGGAGGCGGTGTTGATGATGCTGCCGCCCTCACCACCAGCCCTCATGGCCTTCGCCGCGGCCTGGGCCAAGAAGAACACGGCCTTCTGGTTGACCTGGATCACGTCGTCCCAGTCGGTCTCCGAGAAGTCCATGGCGGGGGTGCGGCGAATGATGCCGGCGTTGTTCACGAGGATGTCGATGCGTCCGAATTCGTCCACGACGCCGTCCACCAGCCCTGCGAGGTCCGCCACGGAGGCAGTGGCGAGATCACACGTCAGGTTCAGGGTCCTGCGGCCAAGAGCGCGGATCCTCTCCGCGGTCTCCTGGGCGGGTTTCGTGCTGCCAACCAGTGCCAGGTCGGCGCCGGCCTCGGCGAGTGCAATGGCCATGGCCTGCCCGAGGCCACGGGTGGCTCCCGTGACCAGCGCCACCTTCCCGTCAAGGGAGAAGTGTTCGAGGATCATGCAGTTCCTTTCGCTGGGACGAAGCTCTGGCGAGGGGTGCCTTGGGGCTTGCCCGGTACTCGGGGCCACCCGGGGGCGGAACCCCCGTGTGGTGCCCAATAGGACACCCACTCCGGGCGGGCGCGCCGCAGGAGGGCCTCCAGGTAGAAGTAGTCGCCCCACAGGTTGCCCTCGTTGATGCCACGCCCGGCGTGGAGGGCGTACACGCCGTGGAGGAGGAGGCAGTTCTCAGGGCCCTCCGCTGTGGTGGCGTAGTTCTTCTCGAGCGAGTCGAGGATGGCGTCGGCGGTCTCCTGGTAGTCGGTCCTGCCGGTGATCTTCGCGAGTTCCATGAATCCGCAGGCGGCGATGGCGCCCGCAGAGCTGTCTCGCGGTTGGTCGCTGCCGTCGGTGAAGATCATGTCCCAGTAGGGCACGTTGTCCCGGGGAAGCAGATCCAGGAAACGGCGTGCGCAGCGCTCGGATGCCTCGAGGAGTTCCGGGTTGCCGGTGTGGAGGTGGTTGAGGGCAAAGCCGTAGACGCCCCAGGCCTGGCCGCGCGCCCAGGTGGATTCGTCGGAGTGGCCCTGCGCCGTGGTTCCGCGCACGGGCCGTCCCGTTTTCACGTCCCAGTGGAACGTGTGGTGGGTGGTGTCGTCGTCGCGGATGATGGACGTGCCCAAGAGCGCGGCGTGTCGGGCGGCGGCCTCGGCGTAGCTGCGGTCCCCGGTGACCTCGGTGGCCCAGTAGAGCAGCGGCATGTTCATCAGGCTGTCGATGATGGCGCGCCCCGCCTGGGCCTCATCATCAAGGTCTCCCCAGGACTGGAGGATGCCAACGCTTGGGATGACCCGCGTCATCAACTGGTCGGCAGCCGCAATGGCGGCGTCGCGCGCGACCTCGTCGCCGTCGTGGCGCCACGCGGCCACGCAGGAGAGTGTGTACAGGAAGCCCACGTCGTGGTGGTCCACATGCACCCTGCGATCAATCCGGTCCACGAAGCTCGGGATGTGGCGGCGCGCGGCCGCGAACCATTTCTCGTCCCCCGAGGCGTCACCCGCGGCCCAGAGCATCCCCGGCACGAAGCCCGTGGTCCACTCGGTGTTGCCGCCCTCGGGCTCGCCGAACAGCGCCGGGCGCAATGGATAGGCACCGTCCACGGTGACGTCGTCCGGATAGCGGGTGCCGAACTGGTCGTCGAGTTGATGGAGGGTGGCTAGTGCGCTGCGGAGCGCGGGGGACGTGAGTATCGGGTTGCCTTTCGGTGGGCGGGGCAGCCGGATGGGTGTGCAAGCCCCGTCCGGCCAGGTGACCCGGAAGAGGATGTCGTGAGCAGAATCCGAGACGGTGAAGTGAGCCTCTCCCACGGAGGTGGAGGCCCCCAGTTCGACGAGGACGCCGTACCACTGTCCCGGATGTGCGGGAAACGTGATGATCGGTGTGGTGGTGTGCTCGTCCAGGGGCGTGGCATCGAAGCGGTGATCGATGTCCGGGACGCCGCCCCGTGTGAGAGCCGTGAGGCGAGTGGTCAGTCTCTCGGATGCGGAGCTGACCCCCAACTCGGTCATGACGACCCCGTCCCTGGTGGAAAGTGGCCAACCCCCGAATCTCATACTGCGGGCGGTCGGGGCCACAGCTTGGAGGTGGGCGAGGCGGATCTCCCACGGGCCCCGGGCAAGTGACACCGTCCTCATCAGGCCGGCAGGGGTGGCCGTTCCCGGCCACCCCTTGAAGTCCTGCTGCGCCGGCGGCCGGGCATGGATCCAGTGTGCTTCGGTGAGTGAGTGGGCCACACCCACCTCGCACTCCGATGTGTTGAGGACGCTGCAGTCGAGCAGTTCCATGCCGGTGCGATGGCTCGCCCGTCCATCGGCGTCGAGCAGGACGATGGAATTGTCCAGAGGGTTGGCCCAGCTCTCGTCGTCGAGAAGTGGTGATGTGGCAGTGGAGTATGCCAGACGGGCATACAGGGGGCTGTCAGCACCCTCGGAGCCCTCATGGGCGTGATCGGTGCCGTGGTTGATGATGCGGACGACGCCGTCGTCCCGTGTGCCCTGAACGAGCCAGCCCGGCGCCCGGATGGCTCGGAGCTGGTCAGTGGAGTCGATGGGCAACGCTTGGGAGGGTGTCGTCCAGACGGGATGGTCTCCCGGAATCGCAACGCCGAGGAGTCCCTTGACGGCCCAGTAGGGGGAGCCGGGGCCGGTGTAGAACTGGGCCAGCCGTGGCCATGGGCGTTTCCAGCCCACGTCGAGTATCCCGGGATCGGAGGCCCTGTCCCCATCGACGAAGTGCCCGACGATGCGCGATGCGGCGGCTCGGAGCGCGCCGGGCGAGGGGGACTCGACACCGGCCAGCGCCCCCACCCAGAACGGGGCGGCCGCGGCGAATCGATAGGTGAGGCTTCTGCCCTGAATGAGAGGGGAGCCATCGGTGCCGATGAGTCGGATGGCGTCGTCGAGGAACCGCTCGAGGTCTTCTCGATCCCGGCTGAGACGCTCGGGTGCAAGCTCCGCAGCTCCCTGCATGCGCGACCAGATCGTCGGGTACAGGTGGAGGGCCCACCCGTTGTAGTGATCGAAGTTGCGGCCCTCACCGTCGGAGATCCAGCCCCCGCCACGGGGGAAGGAATCGTGGGTGGCGAGATCGGCCCGAATGTCCGCGGTGCTGTGGTGGGCGCCCACCGAACGCAGGAACGTCTGCGTGACTGCGCGAAACCATACCCAGTTGTTGCGCCAGTACGTCTCGTCTCCCACGACGCAGGAGAGGTAGCTGACCACGCGATCCTGTACCGCCGCGTCCAGCCGATCCCAGATCCAGGACCGAGACATGTCCAGCGCAACGGACAGGGAAGCAGCCTCGACCTTGGCCTGCGGGTGTTCATCCGGCCGGGGCCAGCGCTCGGCCGAGTGGGGATCGGTGCCCGAGGCGATGCCCTCGGCGTACCAGTCCGCCATCCCGAGGGGATCGTGCCCGTCATCCCCTGCGAGGCGGAAGGCGGCCAGGAGCAGGCATCGTGCGAAGCCCTCCAGCGCATCCACGCGAGCGCCGAGCGGACCGGGTGCTCCGGGGAAGGAGATTTGCGCATGGCTCGGCGACGAATGCGGGCGGAGAGCCAGCAGGAGTTCATCTGCGAACTCAGTCCAGGTCCGGCGATCGTCCCAATGCGGGGTGATTGCGCCCTCCACGTCGACGCTCCTTGTCTGATCGATGGATGTCTGATCGAAAGAGATCACTTGTGCACAGGATATACCTCAAACGGTCGCATGGCAGGTAAAGTGATCAGTATGACCTCGCACCTGCTCCCCGATGGGCGCCGCGACCGCATCGTCGCTGAGCTTCGCTCCCGCGGGATGCTGCGCGTCAACGAGTTGGCGGCACTCATGGGCGTTGCCCCCGTCACCCTGCGGCGCGACATGGCACGGCTGGCAGCGGATGGAGTGATTCGCCGGCTCCACGGTGGTGCGGTCCTCCACGACGCCACGGAGGAGAAACACCCCCCGCCGGATGCACGGAACCGTGTCGGGATGCTCGTTCCCTCCCTTGATTTCTATTGGCCGGAGGTGATCCGGGGTGCACAGGAGATGGCTTCCGAGCGCGGCGCTTCTCTCGTACTGCGAGGAACCACCTACGAGGACACCCACTATCGTGACCATGCCGAACGCCTGCTGGATGCGGGGGCGGAGGCCCTTCTCCTGGCGCCGGATGTCGCAGCGCGTGAAACCGATGACTTCCTGGCTTGGCTTCGGAAGGCTGGAGTGCCCACCGTGCTGGTGGAGAGGGAACTCGCTCGCTTCCCCGGGATCCAGCCGTTCGAGTCAGTGACCACTGATCATGCCGCCGGAGCCGCGGCGGCGGTGCAACATCTTGCCGAACTGGGCCACGAGAAGGTGGGATTCGTGACGAATCCACGAAGCCCGCACAGGAATGAGATCCACGCGGGATGGGCGCGGGCGGCACAGGAGTGCGGTCTGGACAGTGCTGCCTTTCGCCGCGACCTCCCCCGACGGCAGCAGGATGACGAAGGGGACGTCACTGTCCTGGTGCGCGACTGCCTTGCATCCGGGACGACGGCGCTGCTCGTACATGCCGACAGGGAGGCGGCCGCCATCGTGCAGCACTGCCAGCAGGTGGGGATCGAGGTCCCGGGCCAGCTCTCCATCATTGCCTACGATGACGAGGTGGCCGCCCTCCTCACGCCACCACTCACGGCAGTGCGTCCGCCGCGCACCTCCATTGGTCGCGCGGCCATGGGGCTGGCGGTGGACAGACTGCGCGACGCCGACAGACCCGCGCATCGGGTCATCATCACCCCAACCCTGAACATCCGGGAATCTACCGCCCCGCGGGGCGCCCGGAACGTGTGACACAGTCCGTCCCGGCGGTCCTGCTGTCGCAGATGCCCGTGAACGGGCAGACTAGGGGCATGGACAGGCAGACCGAGTACGTACTCCGCTCCGTGGAGGAACGCGACATCCGCTTCGTGCGGCTCTGGTTCACCGACGTGCTGGGGTCACTGAAGTCAGTGGCCATTGCGCCGGCAGAGGTGGAAGGTGCCATCTCCGAGGGTGTCGGCTTCGATGGGTCGGCCATCGAGGGTTTCGCGCGGGTCTTCGAGTCAGACATGATCGCGCACCCGGACCCGTCGACATTCCAGGTGCTTCCATGGCGCCAACTGGAGCGCGGAACGGCTCGCATGTTCTGCGACATCAGCCTGCCGGACGGGTCACCGAGCTTCGCTGATCCTCGGTACGTGCTGAAACGAGCGCTGCAGAAGGCCGCAGATCTGGGCTTCACCTTCTACATCCATCCCGAGGTGGAGTTCTTCCTGCTCAAGCAGCTGAATCCACCGGTCCCGCTCGACAACGGCGGGTACTTCGACCACACCACACTGGGCACCGGCACGGACTTCCGCCGCGATGCCATCACCATGCTGGAGAAGATGGGGATCTCGGTGGAGTTCAGCCATCACGAGGCTGCGCCGGGTCAGCACGAGATCGACCTTCGCTACGCCGATGCCCTCACCATGGCGGACAACATCATGACTTTCCGTGTCGTCATCCGGGAGGTGGCAGTCAGCCAGGGCATCCATGCCACCTTCATGCCCAAGCCCTTCTCGCAGTACCCGGGTTCCGGCATGCACACCCACATGTCCCTGTTCGAGGGGGACACCAACGCCTTCTATGACGGCGCCGACGAGTACCGGCTCAGCAGGACTGCCCGCCACTTCATTGCGGGGCTGCTGCACCACGCCCCCGAGATCGCCGCGGTCACCAACCAGTGGGTGAACTCGTACAAGCGACTGAGTGGTCAGAGCGAGGCGCCCACCTATGCCTGCTGGGGCAGGGCCAACCGGTCGGCGATGATCAGGGTGCCCCAGTTCGCGCCCCACAAGACGTCGTCGGCGCGTATTGAGTTCCGCGCGCCCGACGCCGCGGCCAATCCATACCTTGCGTACGCACTCATGCTGAACGCCGGGCTGGCCGGTGTGGAAGGGGAGTACGAACTCCCGGAGGAGACGGAGGACGAGGTCTGGCGGCTGTCCGCCAGGGAGCGCCGTGCTCTGGGCATCAGGTCGTTGCCACGAAGCCTCGACGAGGCGTTGAACATCATGGAGAGCAGCGAACTCGCGGCCGAAACCCTGGGGGAACACGTCTTCGAGTACTTCATGCGCAACAAGCGCGAGGAGTTCGAGGTGTACCGCCAACAGGTAACGCCGTGGGAGCTGGAGCGCCACATCACGGTGTTGTGATGGCGAGTGCTGTGGTGGCGCTTCAGGGTTTCCAGAGGGGAAAGGCCTGTTGCACCTCGTCGGCATGCACTCCCGAGCTGCGGATGTCCTTCCTGGCATCAGCCCAGGCGTGGCGGCCGGTTGCAAGGTCGATGAACGTCACCGGCGGCATCTCCACCACGTTGGGCGGCGTTCCGCGTGTGTGCGTCGGTCCGTCCTCGAACCCGATCTGGACGGCGGACACGGGTGGTACCCGCACCTCGATACTCGCGCCCGGATGGCGTTGGCCCAGCAGGGCGCACCCGGCGCGGCAGCAGGCGGCCGTCAGTTCCGCGCCCAGTTCCAGCCCATGGTGCCGGGCGGCCTGTGCCGAGGAGAGCAGGACATCGGTCGCGTCGGGGCGGGGACGGGAGAGAACCGCATCCAGCTCCCGACCCAGGTTGGCGGCCCGGCCACACTCGACTGCTGCTAGGCACGCGTACAGATCCCGCAGTTCCGCGACGATGGCCTCGCTCGGCTTGAACATGACCCCACCATATCCACCGGAAAGGGGTGCCGAATGGCGAGGGTGAGGACAACCACAGGGGACTTCGCACGACGCGGATTCGATGCCCCTGCCAGTGCAGCTGCGACATGGACTCGCTGGAGTGAACTGCTGGATGATGAGCCGCCGATCACGCTGGATGCGTTCGCGATGGCTGCTGACAGGGATCGTGCCCTGGACGTCGTGGCGCGTCTGGGGGAACACGCGCCGGAGAGGCTCGCGTCCGTCATTGCGGACCCACAGTGGCTACGGCGACTGATACTCGTGGCGGGTGCCTCCAGCGCACTGGGCCAGTTTCTGGCGCGCCATCCGGAAGAACTGGATCTCCTCTCCATGGAACTCCCCGCTCGCGATGAGGGGGGATGGCGGGAGTTCTACGTCGAGCGAGTCGGGATCGTCGACGAGGTCGCCACCGGTACTGCAGACGACCTGCGGCGGGCGCATCACGCGGCGCTCGTGGAGATCGCCGCACGCGACCTGTGTGCTGCGGATCCCATGCGAGTCGTGGATGTCGTGGCTCGCGAGCTGGCACACGCCGCCGACGCGGTGCTCCACTGCGCCCTCGCCATCGCCCGCGCCGAGGTGGCCGATTGGCCGGCTGCGCGGCTCGCCGTAATCGCCATGGGCAAGGCGGGGGCGCAGGAGTTGAACTATCTGTCGGATGTGGACGTCATCCACGTCGCGGAGCCTGCCGAGGGGTACTCCCTTGACGAGGGCATGCGCGTCGCCACCGCCCTGGCCGCCGCCGTTGCCCGGATCTGTTCGGCCCACACCTCGCACGGGACGATCTGGGAGGTTGATGCTGCCCTGCGTCCCGAGGGAAAGGCCGGCCCCCTTGTCAGGACGATCTCGTCCTGCCGCTCCTACTACCAGAAATGGGCGAAGAACTGGGAGTTCCAGGCGTTGTTGAAAGCTCGCCCGGCAGCCGGTGATCTGGAACTTGGCGAGGAATTCTGTTCCATGGTGGCCCCTCTGGTCTGGGCGGCAGGGGAGCGCGACGGGTTCGTCGCGGAGGTGAGGGCCATGCGGGCCCGTGTGGTGTCCCTGATCCCCGCTGGTCAGGCCGCGCGGGAGATCAAGGTCGGTGAGGGTGGCCTCCGCGACACCGAGTTCGCCGTCCAACTCCTGCAGTTGGTGCACGGGAGGGCCGACGAGAGGTTGCGTGTGAGGGGCACCTTTCTGGCCCTTCGAGCACTGGTTGCAGCGGGCTACATCGGCCGGAGCGACGGGGCCGAGATGGAACAGGCGTACCGCTTTCAACGGGTGCTGGAACACCGGGTGCAGCTGCGCCAATTGCGCCGAACCCATGTGATGCCCGACGACGAGCTCGTCGTTGCTGCCATCGCCCGGAGCATCGACATCACCGCAGACGAAGTGAAGAAGCGCTGGCGGGGCAGTACCCGTACCGTGCTGCGGCTGCAACGCCAGATCTTCTTCTCCCCGCTACTGGAGATGGTCAGCGCCATCCCCGCCGAGGGCCTGCGGCTCACGCCCGAAGCAGCCCAGACCCGCTTGAGGGCGCTCGGCTTCAGCGATCCTCGCTCCGCGCTCGGACACATCGAGGCGCTGACGAAGGGCACGACTCGCCGCGCCGGGATCCAGCGACAGTTGCTGCCAGCCATGCTCGGATGGTTTGCGGAGGGGCCCAATCCCGATTTTGGCCTGCTGGCCTTCCGTCAACTCTCGGAGTCGCTCGGGGATACCAGTTGGTACCTCCGTGCCCTGCGGGACGAGGGCTGGATGGCACATCGACTGGCGCGCGTGGCATCCTCCAGCAGGTATGTGGTGGACCTCATGAAGCGGGCACCGGAGATGGTCCAGATGCTGGCCAGTCGCGCTGAACTGGAACCACGCCCGACAGCTGACCTCACGGAGGCCATGACGCGTGCCGCCAATCGCCATGAGGACGAGGACCGGTCCATCGCCTCGGTGCGAGGGCTGCGGCGACGAGAGTTGTGCCGGATCGCGCTGTCGGATGTGCTGGGCAATGCGGACGTGCGTCTGGTGGGCGTCGCGCTGTCGGACCTCGCCTCGGCTTCCGTCGATGCAGCCCTGACGATTGCCGCCCGCTCCGTCAATGCGCCGACGGTGGGCGTGGTGGCGCTCGGCAGTTGGGGCGGCAACGAGATGAGCTACTCCTCGGACGCGGATGCGATGTTCGTCGTGCCCGACGGCGTGGATGCCGCAGGGCTGGCGGCCGCGACCGAACTCGTGCGGCGGGCAGCCGCGGTCCTCGGCAAGCCGGGGCCGGAGCCAGCGTTGGTGCTGGACAGCGACCTGCGTCCCGAGGGCAGGGGCGGGCCGCAGGTGCGCACCGTGGCCTCGTACGCCACCTATTACGAGAAGTGGTCCTCCACCTGGGAGGCCCAGGCCATGCTCCGGGCCCGGCCCGGAGCGGGCGAAGTCTCTCTCGCGGCCGCTGTCATCGACGCCACGGACTACCTCCGGTACCCGGACGGCGGGCTGACGCATGAACAGTCGTCCGAGATCCGGCGGCTGAAATCCCGCATGGAAAAGGAGCGCATCCCTCGGGGAGTGCCCAAGGAGCGACATTTGAAGCTGGGCTCCGGAGGACTCTCCGACATCGAGTGGACGATACAACTCCTCCAGCTCCGACACGCGCACGATCATGCGGAACTGCGCACTCCGGGGACGCTCGAGGCACTCGCGGCGGCTTCATCGCTGGAACTGGTCACGGCCCGCCAGGCCCAGGACCTGCGGGCGGCGTGGGAGCACATCAGCCGTCTGCGCAACGCGATGATTCTGGTGCGTGGCCGGGCCAGCGACGCCCTGCCCGCGGACTTCCGAGAGCTGGCGGCCATCTCCGACCTGATTGAGTACGGACCCCGCCAGTCCTCACAGATGCTGGAGGACACCCGTCGATTGATGCGTCGAGCCTTCCATGTGGTGGACGAGCTCTTCTGGCAGTGAGTAGCAGGGCGGGTTGGCAACAGTGTGGGGAAACTCACCCGGACGAGATACCCGCAGGGGTATGATCTGCCCATGAGGTCACTGTTGATTCTTGGTGCAGGCACCGCTGGCACCATGCTGGCGAACAAGTTGCGGAAGTCGCTCGACGATTCCTGGGAGATGACCATCGTCGACCAGAACAACGAGCACCACTACCAGCCCGGGTACCTGTTCGTCCCGTTCGAGAACTTCAAGTTCTCGCCGGAGCGCGCGGTCCGACCTCGCGACCAGTTCCTGCCCGAGGGGGTGCGGTTCATCACCAGCGCGATTCGTCGTGTGGACCCCGCCAGCAATGAAGCGGTCTTGGAGGACGGGACCGTCCTTTCGTATGACTGGCTGATCATTGCCAGCGGGACCACGCCGAGGCCCGCTCGCACGCCGGGATTGACCGATGAACGAATCTGGCAACGCAGTGCCTTCGACTTCTACACCTTGGAGGGTGCCACGGCGCTCCGATCGGCCATTGACAAGTTCGAGGGCGGGAGGTTGGTCATCCATCTCAGCGAACTGCCCATCAAGTGCCCGGTCGCCCCCCTGGAGTTCGCGCTTCTGGCCGAGGACCATTTTCGCAAGAAGCGGATCCGGCACAAGGTGGACATCACCTACGTCACCCCTCTCGATGGGGCGTTCACGAAACCGGTGGCCTCCAAGACGATCGGGAACCTGTTCGAGGAGCGCAGTATCCGGATCACCCCGGACTTCGTCATCGATGAGGTGGACCCGGAGTCCAGGGAACTCGTGTCCTATGACGGACGACGGGTCGGATTCGATCTGCTCGTCTCGGTTCCCGTGAACATGGGGGCGCAGTTCGTCATCGATTCCGGTTTGGGTGACGACCTGGGTTTCGTCCCGGTGGACAAGCACACGCTGCGCTCCGATGCGCACGAGAACATCTTCGTGGTGGGAGACGCCACCAATGTCCCCACGTCGAAGGCCGGCGCCGTGGCGCACTTTCAAGCGGACCACTTCATTGAGAACTTCCGCAACGCCGTGGACGGCCGGCCCATGACCAGCCTGTACGACGGACACGCGAACTGTTTCGTCGAGTCCGGACGCGGCAAGGCGATGCTGCTGGACTTCAACTACGACACCGAACCGCTGACCGGGACTTTTCCCTACCCGGTGGTGGGTCCGCTCAAGCTGCTCGGGGAATCCCGCCTGAACCATCTGGGGAAGCTTGCCTTCGAACAGATCTACTGGAAACTGCTGCTCCCCGGGCGCCCGCTCCCGGTTCCCACCCTGATGTCGATGTCCGGGAAGAACCCGGCCGAGAAAGCCTGAGGAGGCACCATGCCCACCAACGTCCTGGAAGACCGTCGATTCGAGGTCAATGACGAGGGCTTCCTCGTGAATCGCGACGAATGGGACGAGGATCTCGCGGCGCAACTCGCCGAACTGGTCGGCATCGAGGAGATGACCGAGGCCCACTGGAAACCGCTGCGGTTCATGCGTGAGGACTCGACCCTCACCGGCGCCACGCCAACCCTGCGGCGGATGCAGGCGGTGGGCGGGTTCGAAATCCGCGACCTCTACCAGTTGTTCCCTGGCAAGCCGGCCAAGAAAATGGCCTACTTGGCAGGGCTGCCCAAACCCGTGGGCTGTGTGTGAGGAGATCACGACAATGAGAGAGATACCTGAAGGCTTCATCATCCCCGACTTCGGTGGCCGGCAGCGGTCCCGAACCACGACGTCAGACCGTGCCAGCGGTGAGGTGTCCGGCGGATATTCAGGTCCCCGAAAGCTTGCGCTCATCTGCTCGAAGGGGAACTTGGACATGGCCTATCCCGGCCTCATCATGGGCAACGCAGCCCTGAGCGAAGGGGTGGAGGTCCACATGTTCTTCACCTTCTGGGGTCTGGACATCGTCAACAAGAAGACCAACGGCAAGCTGAAGTTCACCATGCTCGGAAACACGGCAATGCACATGTCGGACCTCGGGAACGTCAGACCCGGGATGGAGCACATGTCCATGCCACAGATCATGGGACAGCTGCCGGGCATGACTGGCATGGCGACCAGAATGATGAAGAAACAGATGGCCGATCTCGAAGTCCCCGATGTACCCGAGTTCCTTGACATCATGCAGGCCGCCGGGGCCCACATGTACGCGTGCAAACTCAGCTTCGACATGATGAAGATGATTCAGGCGGATCTGCACCCGGGCGTCGAATCAGTGATCAGCGCCAGTGATTTCATCGAGATCAGCGAAGGTGCCCAGACGCTCTTCATCTGACGGGCCCCACAGCCACGTGGTAGGACGGGCGCAGCGGGGTTGCTAGGATTGTCCCCATACGTGTTCCGGGGTCGGTGAAAGTCCGAACCGGCGGTGACAGCCCGCGACCCTTTGATGCTCCCCAGGAGCGGACAAGGTTGACTCGGTGGAACTCCGAGGCCGACAGTCAGAGTCTGGATGGGAGGAACGCGACGCTGTGGCTCCTTGGCCCGGCGACGGCTCAGCGTGCCGCGAGGCATGCTCGTGCGCGGTCGTTGTGGTGCCGGTTGTGCCATGGCGTGTCGAGCCACCCCGGACTGACTTGAGAGGCATCCGGGAAATGACTGGTCGGACACAGGCTCGTGCGGTTGCGCACTGGGGGCTGTGGTCTGCCTATCCCGGGCGTGTCCGACCCACCCGCGGCGCGTGGCGTTGGGTACCCGCAACCGCCGCCGTTGCACTCCTCCTGGTGATCTGGTGGGCGGTCGCGGCCACCGGAGTCGTGCCCGGCGTCATCCTCCCGCGTCCCTGGGACGTCGTCGTGCGTGTCGGATCCTGGGTGGTCGACGGCACGGGATGGCGTTATCTCGTTCCGACACTGGGGGCCGCCGTGCTCGGCAGCGTCATCGCGATGCTCCTGGCACTTCCCCTGGGGATCACTATTGCCCATTCGCGGTTGATGGCGGCCGTGTTTGAACCGTTCGTGGCGTTCTCCCAGGTGATTCCCCTGGTTGCCATTGCGCCGTTGCTTGCCCTGTGGATCGGCTACGGCGTGGTGCCGATCGCAATGCTCTGCGCCATCATCGCCTTCTTCCCCATGGTCACCACCACTGTCATCGGCCTGCGCGGTCTCGACATGCGCATCGTCGAGCACGCGCTGCTCGACGGTGCTGCCCTGTGGCAGCGGCTCACCCACATCGAACTGCCCATCGCGGCTCCCGCCATCCTCGCTGGGGTCCGGGCGGGGTTCGTGCTGTCCATGACGGGTGCCATCGTCGGTGAGTTCGTCATGGGTGGGGCTGGCCTCGGAACGCTCCTCACGATCTCGCGGGAGGCGGCCGACAGTATCGGCGTGTTCGCGGTGCTGGTGTGGATCGCCGGCACCGCGCTCGTCCTGCAGGGCACCATCCAGATTGCTGAGCGGGCCAGCACCCGCCGACTACAAGGAGAACACTCATGAAAACCAGTCGACGCCAACTGCTCACTAGGGCCCTGGCCGTGGTTGCCCTGGGGGGCCTCGCGGGGTGCGCGGACTCATCAGGCGAACCGGTTGCGAGCGCAGATTCGACGGGTGCCACGCCGATGGAGCCCACGCAGCTGACCGTCGGATTGACCTATATTCCCAACGTGCAGTTCAGCCCCTTCTACGTGGCCAGGGACGAGGGCCTCTTCGCCGAGCAGGGACTGGACGTGACCCTGCGTCACCACGGAGCGCAGGAGGATTCCTTCGGTGCTCTGCTCTCGGGCAAGGAGGACGTGGTCTTCGCCAGCGGGGATGAGGCGGTGGTGGCGTCGTCGACGGGCTCCACAGTGGCCACTTTCGGCACCGCATTCCAGCAGTTCCCGGGCGTGCTCCTGGCACCAGCAGATTCTGGGATCACATCGCTGACTGATCTGCGTGGGCGCACCATCGGGATGCCCGGGCATTTCGGATCCAGCTACTACACGGTGTTGGCGGCCCTGCACATGGCCGGGCTCACCGACACCGACGTGACGCTGCAGGACATCGGGTACACGCAGGTCAGCGCGCTCACCACGGGGCGGGTGGACGTGGTGGTGGGCTACAGCAACAACGAGTCGATCCAATTCGCGCAGGCCGGTTTCGACGTCGTCGAGTTGGCGGTCCAGGACCCCCAGACAGCCACACTGGTCGGACCGGGACTGACCACGGTGCCCGGCCGGTTGGACGAGGAGACGCTTCGGGGTGTCAAGGCTGCGATCCTGGAGGCCGAGAGGCGCATCCTGGCGGACCCCCGGGTGGCCATGGATGCCACGGTGACGGAGGTGCCCACCCTGTCGGAGGCGAGTCAGGAAGAGACGGCAAGGGCCGTGCTCGCAGCCACGTCCAAGCTGTGGCTCCGGGACGGAGTGCCCAGCATGGAGGTGGACACCGAGGCCTTTGACAGGATGGGGGATTTCCTTGCCCAGGTGGGCATCATCGGGGCGCCTCCGAAGGATCCAACCGTCGTGGTGTGACCGGCGCGACCGCGGGCGGGGCCTCGTCGTCGCTGATCCCGCGGCGGCCGTAGGTGTCCACGTGCAAAGGTTTCGGCCACCAGATGGCGGGGCCGATGTCGTACGTGAGGGCCGGTACCAGGACCGTGCGGACCACAAAGGTGTCCAGCAGCACACCGAAGGCGACGATGAAGGCCAGCTGCAGCAGGAAGAGGATGGGCAACACGGCCAGCGCTGCGAAGGTGGCCGCCAGCACGATGCCGGCCGAGGTGATCACGCCTCCCGTGACGGACAGGCCCCTCATGATGCCCACACGAGTGCCGTACTGCAGCGCCTCCTCCCGGACACGGGTCATGAGGAAGATGTTGTAGTCGATCCCCAGGGCGACGAGGAACACGAACCCGTACAGCGGCACGGACGGGTCCGCTCCGGGCAGGTCAAGAACGTGGTTGAACACCAGCGCCGCCGTCCCCAGCGCCGTGCCGAAGGACAGCACCGTGGTGACCACCAGCAACACCGGCGCCACGATGCTGCGGAGCAGGAAGATGAGGATGACGAGGATGACCAGGAGGACCAGAGGAATGATGAGGTTGCGATCCCGGATCGAGGTGTCCTTGGTGTCGATGGCCACTGCCGTGGTGCCACCCACCAGGGCCAGTCCCTCCAACTCGCCACGCAGCTCACGCACCGTCGTTTCGGCCTCGGGGCTGTCCCCGGCGTCGGTCAGTGTGGCCTGCAGCAGGATCTGTCCGTCGCTCACCGTCGGTTCGGGAGCAGGTGTCCCGGGCGGTCCCAGGGGCTGAATCCCCTCCACCGTGACTGGGGCCGAGCCGGAGGGGGAGCCGGAAGCCAGCACGCTGACGGAGGAGACCCCGTCAGAGGACAGGAGGATGTCCGCGGCTTCCCGCAGGTCGTCCGCATCCACGAGGATGTTGGCGGGATCGCCGGAACCATCCGGAAAATGATCGGCCAGCACCGCCTGGCCGTCCCGGGCATCGCTGGCCCCGAGGACGAACTCGCTGGCGGGTACGCCGTCGGCCCTCAGGGTGGGCACGAACGCCGCACCCGCGGCGAGCACGAGTGCGCACACGACCCAGGCGATGCGGGGACGCCTGGCGATGAGGCGCCCGGCGAGCGCATACGGCCCGGATTCCATCTGTGCCTCGTTCGAGCGATCCGGATCGTACCGGGGGTGCCGCGGCCAGAATGCGGTCCGGCCAAGCAGGTGCAACATGGCAGGCAGGAGGCTCAGGGCCGCCAGCATGGCGAAGACGATGCCAATGGAGGCGACGGGGCCCAGCGACTGGTTGGAGGCCAGATCGCTGAGCAACAGGCACAACAGGCCGGCGATGACGGTACCGCCGGAAGCCAGCACGGGTTCCACAACCCCTCGGATGGCTGCGAACGTGGCCGCGTGCCGTGACTTGTGGCGGCGCAGTTCTTCGGCGTAGCGGGACGTGTACAGCAGGGAGTAGTCGGTGGTGGCGCCGATGACGAGGATGAAGAGGATGCCTTGGGTCTGGCCGCTGAGCGTCAAGATCTCCGCCTTGGCGAGCCACCAGTTGGTGAGAAGGGCAGCGCACAGTGCAAAGAGGCTGGTGATCAGCACCAGGAAGGGGAGAAGGAGTGCGCGGTAGACGGCCAGCAGGATGACCAGCACCACCCCGAACGTCACGAGGAGAAGCAGCCCGTCGATGCCGGCGAAGGCGGCGACAAGATCGGCAGTGAAGCCAGCCGGGCCGGTGACGTGGCTCCTGACACCCTGAGGCGCATCCTCGCGGAGCGCCTCACGCGCCGTCTCCACCAGCTCGCCGATGTCGGCATCGGTCGCCAGCGGCACGAACGACTGGGCGGCCAGCCCATCCTCGGAGGGAATCAATGGTGAGACGCCCTCGACGCCCTGGAGGTCCGCCAAGCGGTTGACCGTGTCCGAGAGCAAGGAGAGGCTGGCGTCGTCGAAGGGAGTGTCGGCGTCGAAGATGACGATGGCAGGGATCTGGCTGTCACCCACGAAGTCGATGAAGCGGCCACTCACCTGCGTGGCGTCAGCGCTCTCGGGGAGAAAGCTGGCCTGGTCGTTGCTGGCCACTTCGTCGACACGGCCGAAGTAGGGACCGCCCACGCCCGCCACGGCGAACCAGATCACCACGAGTAGCGACGGGATCAGGATGCGCAGGAGCCGGGAAGGCCGGCCGGGGTCCGCCGTCACCTCTCGCCGCGTATCTGGCGCCCCGCGGGTGCTGGTGGCCGCCATGGGCGCTCCTCACATTCTATAACTAGATGATCTAGCTGCTATACAAGCTAGGGTATCTTCCATGACGTCGTCAATCCCCCCCGTGCAGGCGAGCCCTCTGACGCACTCGCTGCGGAGGGTCCTGAACGGTTTCGGCGAACTGCAGCGGCACGTGGCGCACCAACTGGGGATGGGTCTCAATGACGTCGTGGCGCTGGAGCATCTTGTACGGCGCTCCGAACTCGGCCCTGCTGATCTCGCGTCCCTGCTCGGCATCACGACCGCCTCGGCCACCGTCCTGGTGGATCGCCTCGAGAAGGCCGGTCACGTCCAGCGTCACAGTCATCGCCAAGACCGTCGCCGCAAGCAGCTCGTCGTGACGGAACATGCCCGGGCGGAGGTGTTCCAGGCGCTCCAGCCGCTTCTCGAGATCCACAGGGACATCGACCAGCACTACACCGAGGACGAGCGGGCCGTGATCGAGTCCTATCTGCGGCGGGTGTCCGACAGCTACTACAGGCATGTGCACGGGATGTCCGACCCCCGGGAACCCGGGAACAAGTGAGCGTCATCCGGGAGGATGCCGGTGTATTCCGCGGTTCGCTGGTGGCGTACGGAGTTGTGGAACGCGCTCCGCGCTGCTGTGATGAGTCCATGGTCCTGCTCCTCGTCACCCGCGCATGGGTTGATCTGCAGCGCCAGTCCAGCGCAATGTGTTGAGAGTTGACGTCGTTGACCTCCCGTTGCTCGCGCACCGTATGAATGCGCCCCCTCATCCGCTCCATCCCCCCACACCCAAAGGGACCACCATGTCTGCAACCATCCGCAACAACACGGTTGAGGCGCCACAGTCGGCGCCCGAAAAGAAGAGGAATCCATTCTCGAAGTTCAGCGTCCAGATCGTTCTCGGCCTCCTGGTCGGTGTCGTGCTGGGTGGAATCGCGGCCGCCATGGGGCCGGCCGTTGGGGGGGACGAGCCGGAGCCGAACTGGCTCGCAGCAACCCTGCAACAGATTGGTGGCTCCTACGTCGGGCTGCTGAAACTGCTCGTGGTGCCGCTCGTCGTCACGGCGGTCATCTCCTCCATCGCCCGCCTGCGCGCGGTGGCCAACGCTGCGCGGCTTGCCCTGCAAACACTGCTCTGGTTTGCCATCACCGCCTTTGCCTCGGTGCTGGTGGGCATCGGGATGGGCCTCATCAGTCGGCCGTGGCTCACCGGCGGCGTGTCATCGGCGGCAGAGCAGGAGCCGAGCTACATGGGATCCTGGACGGCATTCCTGACTGGACTCCTCCCGGAGAACATCTTCGGGCTGGGCGTTCGGGTCTCCGGCTCTGTGGACGCCGGTTTCACGGGGAGCGCATCCATCAACGTCCTGCAGATCCTCGTCCTGTCCATCGCCTTCGGCATCGCCGCACTCAAGGTGGGGGAGAAGGCCGACGGCCTCATCAACTTCACCGAGTCGGCACTGGCCGTCGTGCAGAAGGTCCTGTGGTGGATCATCCGCCTCGCGCCCATCGGCACAGCCGCTCTCATCGGCAACGCCATCGTCAGCTACGGCTGGGCATCGCTCGCCTCGCTCGGCACCTTCACGGCCGCCCTCTACGTGGGCCTGCTCATCGTGTGGGCCGTGGTCTACCCGATCATCCTCAAACTCAACGGGCTCTCCATCGGCGCCTTCTACCGGAACGTCTGGCCGGTCATCACTCTGGGCTTCGTCACCCGCTCCTCCATGGGTGTCATGCCCGTCACCCAGCAGGTGGTGGAGCGCAACATGGGCGTCCCGCGCTCCTACTCCAGCTTTGCCGTGCCGCTGGGCGCCACCACGAAGATGGACGGTTGCGCTGCGGTCTTCCCCGCGTTGGCAGCCATCTTCGTGGCCCAGTTCTACGGCATCGACCTCAGCATCACGCAGTACCTGCTGATCGTCTTCGTGTCGGTGCTCGGTTCCGCCGCGACGGCTGGCACCACCGGAGCGACAGTGATGCTGACGCTGACGCTGTCCACCCTGGGTCTGCCGCTGGCCGGCGTCGGTCTGCTTCTGGCCGTCGAGCCCATCGTCGACATGGGGCGCACCGCCCTGAACGTCACGGGACAGGCGCTCGTCCCCACGATCGTTGCCAAGCGTGAGGGCATTCTCGAGCGCGAGGTATACGACTCCGCACCGTCCTTCGACGGGGTCCGCATCTGAGCCCCACCCCGCTTGATCGTGTTCTGCCCCGGACCATGCACCGCGGGCCACGGCTGGCTCATTCGCTTGAACAAACGTGATCCGGGCCGCGAGTACGCGGCCCGGATCACGGGTGTTACAGGGGTCCGCTGCCCGAGACATCAGGCAGTGGTGAGTCACTCAGAGTGCGTAGTACAGCTCGAACTCGTGAGGATGGGGACGGGACTGGATGGCAAGGATCTCGGCGCGCTTGAGCTCGATCCAGGTCTCGATGAGGTCCGGGGTGAACACATCACCTGCGAAGAGGAACTCCTGATCTGCCTCAAGGGCGTCCAGCACTGCGTCAAGCGTCGTCGGAACTGTGTCGACCTCGGCGTGCTCCTCCGGGGGGAGGTCGTACAGGTCCTTGTCGATCGGGGCCGGTGGCTCGATGCGGTTCTGGATGCCGTCGAGGCCGGCGAGCAGCATGGCGGCGAAGGCGAGGTACGGGTTGCTCGAGGGGTCCGGACAACGGAATTCGACGCGCTTGGCCTTGGGGTTGGAACCTGTGATCGGAATCCGGATGCAGGCGGAGCGGTTGCGCTGCGAGTACACCAGGTTCACGGGGGCTTCGAAACCGGGCACCAGCCGGTGGTAGGAGTTCACCGACGGGTTGGTGAAGGCCAGCAGGGCAGGCGCATGCTTGAGGATGCCACCGATGTAGTGGCGGGCCATGTCCGAGAGGCCAGCATATCCGCTCTCATCGTAGAAAAGCGGCTTGCCGTCGTCCCAGATGGACATGTGGCAGTGCATGCCGGAGCCGTTGTCGCCGAAGATGGGCTTCGGCATGAAGGTGGCCGTCTTGCCGGCCTCCCACGCGGTGTTCTTCACGATGTACTTGAACTGCATGACGCTGTCGGCGGACTTCAGCATCGTGTCGAAGCGCCAGTTGATCTCGGCCTGCCCGGCGGAACCGACTTCGTGGTGTGCACGCTCGACGGTCTGGCCGCCCTTCTCCATGTGTCGCACGATGTCGTCACGAAGGTCACCGAAGTGGTCGACGGGAGCGACGGGGAAGTACCCACCCTTGGTGCGTGGCTTGTAGCCCCGGTTGCCGCCGATCTCCACGCGGCCGGTGTTCCAGGAACCCGCCTCGGAATCAATGTGGTAGTAGGAACTGTTGGGCGTGGTGTCGAAGCGGATGTCGTCGAAAACGTAGAACTCGGCTTCGGGGGCGAAGAACGCCGTGTCGCCGATGCCGGTGGAGGCAAGATAGGCCTCGGCCTTGCGGGCGATGTTGCGGGGATCCCTCGAGTAGGGCTCCTTCGTCAGTGGATCGTGCACGAAGAAGTTGACGTTGAGTGTCTTGGACTTGCGGAACGGGTCGAGGTACGCGCTCGTCGGGTCGGGGAGCAGTGACATGTCTGACTCATGGATCTTCTGGAATCCAGTGATTGACGAACCGTCGAAGGACAGGCCATCGGTGAAGACGTCGGGTCCGAACGATGACACCGGGACAGTGAAGTGCTGCATCACGCCCGGGAGATCACAGAACCTCACATCGATGGTCTCAATACCCTCCTCCTTGATGTAGGCGAGCAGTTCATCTGCGTCCTTGAACATGTATTCCTCCCGATAGTGGCGTGCCTGAGTGTTTCCAGAGGTGAGGTTACCGGTTCCAGATTGCTCGATGGTTCCGCGATCATTACGGCGGCGTTACGGGGCCGGATAGTCTTGGTCTTTGTGAGCGACGCGTCGAAGTACCCGGGGCAGAGCCTGGGGCTTCCATCCGGTGGGCGGGGCTCGTTGGCCGGCTGGTGGCCGAGGATCGGTGCCATGGTGGGCGACTGGGCGGCCAGCATGGTCGTGGCCGTGGGAATCTTTGGCACGGGCGTCGTGGTGGGCGACGACTGGCGGACTTTCATGATCCTGGCCGTTTACTTCGTGGAGGCCAGCGTCCTGACATCGCTGACGGGCGGATCGTTCGGGCAACTGATCGCTGGCGTCGGTGTTGTCCGCGTGGACCGTGGCAGGCTCGGACTGTGGAGGCCATTCCTGCGTACCGCCCTGAAGTGCCTGGTGATCCCGCACGTCGTGGTGGGGGCCGAGCGGCGCCCCCTGACGGATCTGATGCTGGGGACCGTGGTGGTCACCCGCCGCTGACGTTCACCCGGATCCGGCCGTGTGTCTGCCCGGCCAAAAGTTGCTCCGACACGGCGATCGCTTCCTCGAGCGGCACCTCGTGCGTGAGTGCGTCCAACTTGTCCAGATCGAGGTCGCGGGCCAGAAGCGCCCAGGCCTCCCGGCGAGCCTCCAACGACGCCCACACCGAATCGATGCCGGCCAGTGTCACACCGCGCAGGATGAAGGGCATCACGGTGGTGGGCAGGTCCGCAGAACCCGCCAGGCCACATGCTGCCACGGTGCCGCCGGGTTTCGTCGAAGCCAGGGCGTTGGCCAGGACGGGCCCGCCGACGCTGTCCACCACGCCGGCCCACTGGGCGGATTGCAGCGGCTTGCCCTTGTCCATGAGGTCGTTGCGGTCCACGAGGCTCGTGGCGCCCAGGTTGCGCAGGTACTCGCCGTGCTCGTCGGCGCGGCCCGTGAGAGCGGCAACGTCGAAGCCTGCACGGGACAGCAGCAGGACCGCGACGGAACCCACGCCTCCGGTGGCGCCGGTCACGAGCACCGGTCCATCCTCGGGGACGACGCCTTCGCGTCCCAGCCGGGCAACCGCGAGGGCTGCGGTGTAGCCGGCCGTTCCGATGGCCGCCGCTCGCGCGGCAGTGATGCCCGTCGGCAGGGCGACGGCCCGTGCCGGGTCCACGTGGGCACGGGTGGCCAGACCGCCATGGCGTGTCTCGGACTGACCAGCCCCGTTCACGACGATCCAGTCGCCGGGGGCGAAGCGATCGTCTTCGGACGACACCACCGTGCCGACGACGTCGATGCCAGCCACCAACGGTGTTGTCTTCACGACTCCGGGGCGCCCGGTCAGTGCTAGCGCGTCCTTGTAGTTGATGCCGGAGTATGCGACGTCGATGATGGTGCTTCCATCCCCCAGGAAGCTTTCCGGCACCTCTTCGAGCTTCGCGACTCGCTGGGGTTTGCCATCGGAGGGAACTTCACGGATGACGAGTGCGTTGATCATGATCACCAGCGTAGTGGCGGATCAGGCCTCTGCGAACAAATCGTCCGGGAGATGCTTGACGCCGCGGACATCGGCCATGAGGCTGCGGTCCAGTGGAATGCCGCGCCGCAGCACACTGATCTCACCAGTGGGCTCCAGTATGACGGCGGCCACCTCCGAGCGGTGCCGGATGCCGGCCTCGCGCAGCTTGGGTGAGAGTTCCTCCTCATCGAGGTGGATGAGCCGTAGGTTCTCCTCCACGAAGCTCCTGCCGGCCATGAGGAGGAGCGGAGCATTGTTCAGCGGCCAGGCCGTCCTGATCCGGCGGCGGATGTTGCCGGCGAACGCCTGCATGGAGAACAGCGTGAACATGGCCAGAAGGCCTGAAACAAGGGTGGGGGTGTAGCCCAGTGCTGCACGGCCGATGACGGCGCCCACCACGATGATGACTGCCAGGTCCGTGCTCGACATCCGTGCAAGGGCCCGTTGCCCGAGCAGCCTCACCAACAGCACGAACATCCAGTAGAGACTGGCGGTGGCCACGACGACGGCGAGGGCGTCAGTCCAAGTGATGGAGAAGTGCTCCAGCATGCGTGTCTCCTGGTGGCCTTGGCGAAACAGTGGATTCACCACTCAGTAGACCACCATCCCGGTCCGGAAGGGTCTGGGAGGTCCGTGTTATCATCCGGCCGGGTCCCGTGCACCACGTCACATGGCACCCCGGACAGAAGAAGGACCCAGGGGAGGATCCCACGAGATGACTGATGCCTCGCATGTCTCCGCGGATCGCCACATCAAGGTTGTGGGCCTCATCGCCGATCCCGGACTGCCGACAGACCTGGCACGGGGTCTGGTCGACGTGCTGCCACCGCGATTGTCACGCGATGTCGACGACACGGTGGAATGGCAGGTGGAGGTGGTCTCCGCGACGCTGCATCTCGATCAGTACAACCGGCTGACGCTCCCGAACCATGGGCCGTCCATGCAGGACAGGGGCTGGGACATATCTGTTGGCCTGACGGAACTCCCACGGCGCAGTGAGCGTCGACCCGTTCTCTTCGAGATCGACAACGCCGAGCCCATTGCGTGGGTGTCTGTGCCGGTTCTGGGAGCGATTCGGCTCCGCTCACGGGCAGAGGAGGTGGTGGTCGCATGTGTCGAGAGGATCGCCCTGCGAAGCCACGGCGTGACAACAGGGGGGCTGGGTGACCCGCCGTCCCCCAGCCCGTCGACGCCGTTGCGCACCACCTCGGAACAGGACGGGCAGGTGCATGCCGGTTCCCTGCATGATCGGGGCTCCCGAATGCGGCTCCTGCTCGGCATGGTGCGGGCGAACCGTCCGTGGCAACTCGTGGGCAGCCTGGACAATGTTTTCGCGGCCGCCGCCGCCACGAGTGCCTTCGGGGTGTTCTATTCCAGCGTCTGGAGCATGGCCAACACACTGAGCCTCTTCCGTCTGGCCCTGATCAGCGTCGTCGCCATTGGCACATTGGTGTGGTGGCTGCACTTTCACAACGGCTTGTGGGAACGATCATCCGAGCGGGGCGGGCAAGCAACCCAGCCCAGGCTCTACAACGCGACGACGATTCTGACCCTGCTCGTGGGTGTCGCCTGCATGTACGCACTCCTGTTCGGTGCCACCCTCGCGGCTGCGTCGGCCGTGATCACCGGTGAGTACATGGCGGCCGTTCTGCAACATCCCGTCAGGGTGGTGGACTACATCCGCATCGCGTGGTTCTCGAGTTCGATGGGCACAGTCGCGGGAGCGCTCGGCTCCAACTTCGAGAGTGAGTCGGCCGTCAGGCATGCCGCGTACGGCCGTCGCCAGCGCGAGCGACTCGGATAGCAGGCGCGCCGGCTGCCCCCCAGTCAGTCGTCGGCGGCGACGAGCCAGGCATCCTCCAGTTCACGCTGCCGTGCCCTGGCTGCCTCGAGCTCCCCCGTCAATCGTGCGAGTTGTTCGTAGTCGCTCGCGGCGGTCGTCATCTTCTCGTGCAATGTGCGAATGCTCCTGTCCACCTTGGACAGCTGCGATTCCAGCCGTCCGAGTTCCTTCTTGCGCTGCCGCTCAGCCGCAGCATCGGAGGGGACCGCAGCGGTGCTCTGGGGCTTGGTGCTGGCGGGGGAGGCGTGCATGGCCTGGCGTCTGGACAGGTACTCCTCGACACCCCCGGGCAGCAGGACGCAGGAGCCGTCCCCGAGCAGGGCGTAGCTCACCTCCGTGACGCGCTCGAGGAAGTACCTGTCGTGGCTCACGACGATGAGGGTTCCCGGCCAGGTGTCGAGGTAGTCCTCGATGACGGTCAGGGTGTCGATGTCCAGGTCGTTGGTTGGCTCGTCGAGGATCAGCACGTTGGGTTCGGACAGCAGCAGCCGGAGGAACTGCAGCCGCCGCCGCTCACCACCGGAGAGGTCGCCGATCCGGGCCACGAGCTTGTCACCAGTGAAGCCGAACTCCTCCAACAGGCTGCCGGCTGACGCCTCGCGTCCGGTGGCAAGCCGTGTCTGTTCCTTGAGGCGGTTCACGGACTGGAGCACTCGGTCGCTGTCGTCGAGTTCGGCAACGGCCTGCGAAAGGTAGCCCAACCTCAGGGTCTGGCCGCGCTTGATCTTGCCCGCGTCCACCTCCCGCAGGCCGGCGAGGAGTTCGAGCAGGGATGTCTTGCCGGCGCCGTTGACACCCACCAGGCCGATGCGGTCACCGGGGCCGATGGACCAGGTGAGGCTGCGCAGCAGGGTCCGTCCGCCGATGGTGTAGCCGACAT
This sequence comes from uncultured Actinomycetota bacterium, assembly GCA_963747505.1. Taxonomy (GTDB): domain Bacteria; phylum Actinomycetota; class Actinomycetes; order Propionibacteriales; family Propionibacteriaceae; genus Arachnia. Next base: position 341,485 of record CAVVFD010000001.1, read on the forward strand.
TGGTGAGGTCGAAGACGTCCTTGCCAAGGCGTGTCGTGGCGAACTGTTGGAGCGCGATCATGTCGCGCGGCGGGGGAACGTCACTGATGAGGGTCTCGGCCGCCTCGATGCGGAACTTGGGCTTCGACGTGCGGGCCGGGGCGCCGCGACGCAGCCACGCCAACTCCTTGCGTGCCAGGTTCTGGCGTCGCGCCTCATTGGTGGCGGCCTGTCGCTGGCGCTCCACGCGGGCCAGCACGTAGGCGGCGTAACCACCGTCGTAGGCATCGATCACGCCGTCGTGAACCTCCCAGATGCGCGTGCACACCGCATCCAGGAACCAGCGGTCGTGGCTGACCACCAACATGGCCAGGCCTGTCCGGATGCGGGCGGCCAGGTGCTCGGCGAGGAAGGAGATGGCCTCCACATCCAGGTGGTTGGTGGGCTCGTCGAGCACGACGAGGTCATGGTTCTCCAACAGGACCTCCACCAGGCCCACCCGGCGGCGTTCTCCACCGGACAGGGTGCCGATCAGGCGGTCCAGGTCTATGCCTGCCAGCAGCGACTCCACCAGGGAGCGGCGCTGCGCATCGGCGGCCCAGACGTGGTCGGGTTCACCGTCGAGGATGACGTCCCGGACGCTCTCGTCCGGGCGACCGACGTGCTCCTGTGTGAGGACCCCGATGGAGGTGGAGCCGGAGATGGTGACTCGGCCCTGGTCGGGCTCGAGCTCACCGGTCAGAATGCGAAGCAGCGTGGTCTTGCCATCGCCATTTCGTCCGACGACGCCGATCACCTCGGCGGCGCCGACCCCGGTGGAGATGTTGTCGAGCAGGATGCGGGTGCCGAATCCGTGCGTGACGGATTCCAGGTTGACGAGGTTCGCCACAGCGGATCAGCGGCCCCGCATCGCCTGGCGGGCACCCTTGGTGCTCATGGGTCCCTTCGGGACGGGCATCTTGGGCCGCATCGCGTCCAGGGCGCGCAGACGTGCCGCAACCTCCTCCACCTTGGCCGGTGCCAACTGCTTGGGCAGCTTCTTGATGTGGTTGGTGAGCTTGTCCAGCGGCACCTGGCCAGCGCCCTTGCCCATCTGGATGACCTGCACGGCGACGCCGTAGGCCACCTGTTCATGCTTGCGCTTCTCGCCGGCCAGCTGTGCCTTGAGTGCTTTCGCGTCGCCCTCACCGATCAGTACGAGGCCGCCGGGGCCGAGCGCCCGGTGAATGACATCGACGGAGTCCCGGTTGCGGCTGGCGGCGATGACCGGGGTGTACTTCCACTTCTTGCCCAGCATCTGCAGGGCAACTTCCGCTGAGCCCGCCTGGCCGTCGAAGCGGCGGTACGCGGCCTTCTTGGCGCGGAGGACGAACAGGCCCATGGCCGCGACGATCCCGGCCGAAAGTCCGATGAAGCCCCAGATCAGGGGGGAATCGAGGAGGAAACCGATGATCAGGAAGATGGCGAGGACGCCGACTGCCGCTCCCAGCAGGAGCCAGGGCAGTGGCCTGTCGAATCTTGCCGTGACCTTGTAGGTCTCGACGAACTGACGCCAGCGGCCCCACTCAGCGGGATCAGTGGAACCCTTGCGGCGTGCCTTCTCCGCCCGCATCTGTGCCTTCTGCTTGGCGGCCAGAGCCTTGGCCTTCTCGCTTGCCATCACTTCTCGTCTCTCAACTCGTCTTCTTGCGGGCGTCCATGGCCGTACGGTACAGGCGGCCGGCTCGATAGGAGGAACGGACCAGGGGACCGGACAACACGCCAGAGTAACCGATCTGGATCGCTTCCTCCTCAAGGGCCTCGAACTCCGCCGGTTCCACCCAGCGATCAATGGGATGGAGCGTCGCGTTCGGGCGCAGGTACTGGGTGATGGTGATGAGCTCACACCCCGCGTCATGGAGATCCTGCAGGGCTTCGGAGATCTCCTGACGCGTCTCGCCCATGCCCAGGATGAGGTTGGACTTGGTGACCAGGTTCTTGTCGCGCGACATCCGCAACACCTCGAGCGAGCGGTCGTAGCGGAACCCGGGGCGGATGCGCTTGAAGATGCGGGGGACGGTCTCCACGTTGTGCGCAAAGACCTCGGGGCGGGCGTCGAAGAGCTGGTCGAGCAGCTCTGCCCTGCCGGAGAAGTCGGGGGCGAGCATCTCCACGCCGACACCAGGATTCACGGCGTGAATCTGGCGGATGGTCTCGGCGTACAGCCACGCACCCTCGTCCTGCAGGTCATCACGGCAGACCCCCGTGACGGTGGCGTAGCGCAGCCCCATCTTCTTCACGGACGACGCCACCCGCAGCGGCTCCGAGGGGTCATAGCCCTCCGGTTTCGCCGAGGTGATCTGGCAGAAGTCGCAGCGACGGGTGCACTGGTCGCCACCGATGAGGAAGGTGGACTCTCGATCCTCCCAGCACTCATAGATGTTGGGGCAGGCCGCCTCCTGGCACACGGTGTGGAGATCGTTGTCCCCGACGATGCCCATCAGGTCCCGGTAGTTCGGGCCGGTGCGGGCGGTCGTCCGGATCCACGACGGCTTGCGCTCGATGGGCGTAGCGGCGTTGAGCGCTTCGACGCGCAGCAGCCGGCGCCCATCTGGTTTCACAGTCACGGGTGCGAGTTTACTCGCTCATCGTCAGGGACCGGCGCGCTGACCGCGGGGGACAGCGCTTGCTTGAGGAAGGGCTCCAACCGGTGCGCGATCCCCGCAACGTTCCAGTCGCCGGCGAGCTCCTCCTCCAGGGAGGTGACACCTGCGTCGGCGATGCCGCAGGGAACGATGTTGGCGAAGTGTTCGGTACTGGGCGCCACGTTCAGCGCGAACCCGTGCATGGTCGTGCGGGCGGCCACCCGGACACCGATGGCGCAGATCTTGCGTTCCGGGCGGACGTCGTCAGCGGGGAGCCACACCCCGGTGCGGCCCGCCACCCGCGCGGTGTGCAATCCCAGGGAGGCCAGCATCGCAATGATCGCGGTCTCCAGGAGTCGGACGTGGTCAACGACGCCCACGCCGTCGCGGAGACGAACTATGGGGTAGCCCACGAGTTGGCCCGGTCCGTGATACGTGATGCGTCCGCCGCGGTCCACGTCGATGACCGGGGTGCCGTCCACGGGCCGCTCGTGGCTCTCCGTGCGCCGACCTGCCGTGTACACGGGAGTGTGTTCAACGAAGACCACATGCCCGGGACGGGCACCGGCGGAGACGGCAGCGTGCACGGCTCGTTGGTACTCCCAGGTTTCCCGGTAGTCACTCAGCTCGGCCTTGGCGCCAAGACCGCGGTACTCAAAGGTCAGTCCGGGGCCGCCGACGACGACCGCCTCGGACACCAACGAGGAAGTGGGGGAGGTCGAGGTCTGCACGGGGTCAGTCTACGGCGGTGCTGACACCACCAGCCCCGTCGTGTCCGGAAGGGTGGCGGGGAGGATCGTAATGCTGCCAACGTGGTGGCCGGGGACCCAGGTGCGAAGATGTGCGATGTGAGAGCCGGAGTCCTGTACAGCGTCGCTGCATATCTGCTGTGGTCACTGTTCCCGCTGTACTTCAAACTGCTCGGCCGCTCCGGTGCACTGGAGATCATCGGCTACCGGGTGGTGTGTGCACTGGCGTTCTGCGTGCTGGCCCTCGTGGTCATCGGCGGCTGGCGCGATGTCCGCGGACTGATGGCCCATCGCAGGACAGCCGTCGTGTTGGCTGCCGCGGGCGTTCTGGTGAGCATCAACTGGACCGTCTACGTGATCGGGGTGAACTCCGGCCGCACCCTGGATGCTGCGCTGGGATACTTCATCAACCCGCTCGTGGCTGCGGCGCTGGGTGTCCTCGTGCTGGGGGAAACGATGAGTCGCGTTCAGTGGGCGGCATTCGCGGTGGGGGCGGTCGCCTGCATGGTTCTAGCCCTGGGTTACGGGAAGGTGCCGTGGATCGCCTTTGGTGTGGCGGGCAGCTTCGGGCTGTACTCACTGCTGAAGAAGCAGGTGGGGGCCCGTGTGACCGCCCTGTCCGGGCTGACGATCGAGACGGCCACCGTAGCGCCGGTCATGGTGGGCTACCTGATCTGGCTGTCCGTCTCAGGCGGGTCCACGGTGGAACTGTGGTCCCCCTATGGGCTGTTGATGGTGGCGGCTGGACCCGTCACCGCCATCCCCCTCCTGTTGTTCGCCGCTGGGGCGCGGCGCGTCCGGCTGGTGACCCTCGGGATGGTCCAGTACATCGCACCCATCGGCCAATTCCTGCTGGGCTGGCTCGTCTTTGGGGAACCCATGCCACCCGAGCGTTGGGTGGGGTTCGCCCTGGTGTGGGTGGCCGTGGGACTCTTTGCGGGGAGCGCCGTGTGGCAGTTCAGCCGACGGGACGCACAGGGGCCCTCAACCCTCGTCAGAAACCGGAACGGATGACTATGGGCCTGGGCCGGCGACTGGCTCTGCCCCTCGATCCGGACGGCCACAGCACCGCGAGGGCGACGATCAGCCCGGCCACTGCCAAGAGCAGCACCGTGCTCGTCCCGCCAATGACAGACCCCAGTCCCGGTGCGCGGAGAGTCACCGTGCCTGTCACGTCGGCGGCAGTGAGCTCCCAGGGATCAGCGGATGGGTCGTTGTCCCCCCCGGTCGTGAGCACCGGCTCAGCCCCGCCGTCGTCCACGGCAATGATGCGCCGGATGACCTGTCCGCCGGGGCCCGTCTGGTCTGCCGGCGCCTCGTAGGCGATGACGTCGCCGACGGCGTATGAGGAGTGCTTCAGGGTGAGAACCAGGTCATTGGTCTCGTAGGCCGGTGCCATGGCACGGTCGTGGACGACCGTGAATCCGGTGACCCCACCCCATGCCGCGGGCCACAGCGCGACGATGAGTCCGGCGAGAAACAACCAGCCGAGTACCTGTCGGGTTTTCCCGGTGGCCCTCGGCCGTTTCTCGTCCTCAGGGTATGGAAAGGGTTCGTCGCCGGTCGCCACAAAGCGTCGGCTGCTGGTGACCTTGAGGTCCGATTTGTGCATCATGTTTCCCCCCGGAACAGAAATGCCTTGCGTGCCATGTGTGGCGCATCCCTGCTGGGAATTGCCCGTCGTTGGCGTTTCATCACCCACGTGATTATCGAATACGCGTTCCTCTTACATGGTAATCACCTGCGGTTGATTAAATCAACCCCCAAAGTTGATTTGCGAACGATATGACGGCATGGGGCTATTCCAGTGGGCTGCAACCCACTGGAATAGCCTAATAAAATAGGAGAAGTGAATACTCGGCTATGACGGCCCTTTGCGGGATCAGAGGCCGAGCTCACCCCCGAAGTCGCCCTCTTCGAGGCGCGCCTTCAGTGTGCTCAGGAAGCGGGCTGCGAGTGCACCGTCGATGAGGCGGTGGTCATAGCTCATGGACAGGTACATCATGTCGCGAATGGCGATGACCTCCTCGCCGAACTGGTCACTCACCACGACGGGTCGCTTCACCAGCGCGCCCGTACCCAGGATCGCCACCTCGGGCTGGTTCACGATGGGGGTGTCGAACAGCGTGCCGGCGGACCCGTAGTTCGTGATGGTGAACGTGCTGCCGGAGAGCTCATCCGGGCCCACCTTGTTTCCGCGGGTGCGTGAGGCCAGATCGCCGATCTTCTTCGCCAGGCCAGCCAGGTTCAGGTCTCCGGCGTCCTTGATGACCGGGACAAGCAGGCCCTTCTCGGTGTCGACGGCGATGCCGATGTGCTCGCCCTCGGCATAGGTGACGGTGCCCGCCTCCGTGTCGATGCGGGCGTTGAGCTTCGGGAACGCCTTCAGCGCCTCGATGGCGGCCTTCGTGATGAACGGCAGGTATGACAGCGACGCACCCTCGCGCTTCTTGAAATCGTCCTTCGCCGCGGCGCGGATGCGACTGATCGCCGTGACATCCACTTCCACGGTGGCGGTCAGCTGCGCCGAGACCTGCAGGGACTGCACCATGCGGTTGGCGATGGTCTTGCGGAGTCGGGACAGCTTCTCCGTGGTGCCGCGCACCTCGCTGGCAGCGGATGGAGCCTTCTTGCTCGTTCCCTCCTGCGACGGCGCACCCTTGCCCGCGGGCTGGTCGTCGGTCCTCTCCTCTGTGGTCTTCTTCTCTGCGGCCTTCTTCTTGGCATCCTCGGCGGCCGTCAGGACATCCTGCTTGCGGATGCGACCACCCACACCCGTTCCGGTCAGGGAGTTGAGATCGATGTCGTGCTCTCGCGCGAGCTTGCGCACGAGTGGCGTCACGTAGGTGCCGTCACCCTCTGCCTCGGCGGCCCGACGGGCGACAGCAGCCTTCACCTCCGGCGACTGGTCATCGGACTGCTTCGAAGCAGGCTTCTTGGTTGGCTTCTCCTGGGCGGGCTCGTCCTCCTCGGCCGGGGCCTCCTTCTTGGGCGCCTCGTCGTCGGTTTCAGCTTCCGTCTCGGCTGGCTCGGAAGATGCGCTGTCGTCGTCGGCCGTGTCAGCGTCCCCGACAATGGCGAGGACGGCACCGACCTCCGCCACGTCATCCTCGGAGAAGCGGACCTCCAGAAGGGTTCCGGCGACGGGGGACGGGATCTCGGTGTCCACCTTGTCAGTGGAGACCTCGAGCAGCGGTTCATCCACCTCGACGGTGTCGCCCACCTCTTTGAGCCAGCGGGAGACGGTGCCCTCGGTCACCGATTCACCCAGCGCGGGCAGTGTCACCTCGGTTCCCGATGCAGAGCCACCAGCGCTGGCGGAGGAGTCACCACTCACCTCGTCGGCTGCGTGGGAGCGTGCCTCGTCGGCAGCAGCTTCAGTGGCCTCCTCGGGTGCCTCCTGTGCCTCGGCCTCGTCGGCCTGCGCGGAGTCGTCATCAGCCTCGGACGCGTCCGCTTGGGTGTCGTCCTGCCCGGGTTCCTCATCATCCGTGGACCCGTCGTCCCCGTCCGACTCCTCAGCCTCCCCGACGACGGCGAGCACGGCGCCCACCTCCGCCACGTCATCCTCCTCGAAACGAATTTCCAGGAGCGTTCCGGCGACGGGAGAGGGGATCTCGGTGTCAACCTTGTCGGTCGAGACCTCCAACAGGGGTTCGTCGACCTCGACGCTCTCTCCGACGGCCTTCAACCATCGTGAGATGGTGCCTTCGGTGACGGATTCGCCCAGTGCCGGCAGAGTAACTTCGGTTGACATGGTGAAAGGTGCTCCTTCAAGAGGATCTGGAGGTGTTCAGCGTCAACTCTATCCCCCATCAGGAGCGCATGTGCAGGGGACTACCGGCCAGTGAGAGGTTCGCCTCAGCGATGGCCTCGGACAGCGTTGGGTGGGGATGAATGATGTCCCGCATGTCCTCGGGGGTCGCGCCCCAGCCCACGAGGAGAGCACCTTCGGCGATGAGCTCGGCGACATCGTCTCCGACGATGTGTACGCCGACGATCTCGCCGCCGGAGCGCCGGATGACGCGCACGAGCCCGGTCTCGCGCTCCCCGGGGGTGCGTGAGATCAGGGCACGACCGTTCCCACGCAGTGGGTAGTCGGCCACCTCGATGTTCCCCTGGGCGCGGGCCTGGGCACTGGTCAGCCCCACAGAGGCCAGTTGCGGATGCGAGTACGTGATGCGCGGGATGCTGCTGTCAGGGCAGAGGGTGGGTCGTTGGGGGTGCTTGCCCTGGAGGTGGGCGATGTGTTCCGCGAGGAAGAGCCCCTGGGCGTATCCCCGGTGCGCCAGCTGTGGACCGGCCACAACGTCGCCGGCCGCATATACGCCCCTGGCGGACGTGTTGAGTGCGTCGTCCACCGCGATGTGGGCACCGGCTCTTTCCACGCCGGCACCCTCCAGCCCGATGTCTTCCAGCAGGGGACGTCGCCCAGCAGCCACCAGCAGCACGTCTGCCTCGATCTCGTCCCCCTCGAGTTCGACGTGCACCCCGTGGTCCCTGACGCGCGCGGAGGAGACGGGGGAGGAGAGGCGCACGTCGACGTCACGCTTCCGCAGCTCCGAGAGGAGGGTTTTGCTGAGGTCTGGCTCCTCGGTGGGCAGCAGCGAGGGCGTTGCCTCGACCAGCGTCACGTGGACCCCGAGATCCGTCCACATGGATGCGAACTCGACGCCGATGACCCCTCCGCCCAGCACGACGGCGCGCTCCGGCAATGATGTGAGCTGCAGTGCCTGCCAGCTGTCGAGGATGCGTGTCCCGTCCACGGCCAAACCCAACGTGATCGGTTCTGCCCCCGTGGCGATGACGACGGCTCGGGCCTGCAGGACCGAACCGTCCACGTCGATGCCGGGGCCGCGCTGGTCCGCGGACAGGGATCCGCGAGCATGGATGACCTTGATGCCCCGGGATGCGATGAGGCCGGAGAGACCCTTGTGGAGTTGATCCACCACGCTGGTGGCGTAGCTCAGGATCGCGCCAGCGTCCACGGTGCCCAGCTCTGCCCCGATCCCGAATGCCGGGGCAGCGATGACGCCCTGGCGTGCCCTTGCCGCCTGCAGCCAGCTCTTGGTGGGGATGCAGCCCCGGTGCAGGCAGGTGCCGCCCAGCGGACCCTCGTCCACGAGTGCCACGGACAGGCCGAGCTGGGCAGCGCGAAGAGCGCAGGCATAACCGGCGGAACCGGCTCCAAGGATGGCGACGTCGTATTGGTCAGTCATGGGTCACCAGTGTTCCACGCCTCATCCCCCGACGCGCCATGGCGGGGCCCGCAGTGCGGCCCGTCTTCCGCCACGGCATACTTGGGTGCGTGGGTTGGTTCAGCAGGAGAAAGCGGCAGGCACAGGTCGCCCGCGATGCACGCGAGGTCCCGGATGTCACCCGGGACCATCTTTCGGGCTTCGTGACCACTCGACGTGGTGTGGAGGCTTGGCTCGAACAGCCGACCAGCTTCAACAAGCCCTCGATACTGCTCGTCGCCGCCAGCGGAGAATCCACGCGCCGTGCGATCCCGTCCATCGACTACGGCTACGAGTTCGCGGCCAGCCACGACATCCCGGCGTACGACGCGGGTGTGGTGCCCTACCCCGGCCGCATGCGCGAGTACGGGGCGCGCCGCCGGAGCTGATCACTGCCCCCGACGGTTGCGTCTCAGTGTGAGAGTTGCCGGGCCAGCGCCACGAGCGTGCGCACGCCGACACCGGTGCCCCCCGTGGGCGTGCAGCCGAAGGGCGCGTCCTCGTTGTTGGCGGGACCGGCAATGTCCAGGTGACCCCAGGCCATGTTCTCCGGGACGAAGCGCTGGAGGAAGGCTCCGGCTGCCAGTGCACCGCCGAAGCGGTTCTTCCCACCCGAGCGCATGTCGGCCACTGACGACTTCAGCTGCGAACGGATCTCGTCGGTGATGGGAAGCTGCCAGAATTCCTCGCCGCCCGCCTCGGCAGCGTCCAGCAGACGGTCTGCCGTCTCGTCGTCGCTTGCCATGAGCCCGCCGACGCGCATACCGAGCGCAACCATGCAGGCACCCGTCAGGGTGGCGACGTCCACGATGAGTTGAGGCTCGTCCAGCGCTGCGCGCGCGATGGCGTCGGCCATGACGAGGCGGCCCTCCGCATCAGTGTTGTAGTTCTCCACGGTCTGGCCATTGAACATCGTCATGACATCGCCGGAACGATAGGAGGTGCCGGACGGCATGTTCTCGGCCATGGCCGCGTAGGCGGTGACCTTGATCCTGATCCCGAGGGCAGCGATGGCCTGGACGGCCGCGATGACGGAGGCGGCACCGGACATGTCGTACTTCATGCCAGCCATCTGGCCAGCCGGCTTGATGTCGAGGCCCCCAGAGTCAAAGGTGATGCCCTTGCCCACGAGCGCGAGGTGGAAGGTGGCACCGCGGGGCGCGTACTGCATGCGTACCAGACGTGGACCGTGTGCCGAACCACCACCCACGGCGAGGATTCCCCCGAAGCCGGCCTTCTCCAGTGCCTTCTCGTCGAGCACCTCGACGGTGACGCGGTGATCCTTCAGACTCTGCTTGGCCGCCTCGGCGAAGAGGGCCGGCGTCAGCAGGTTGGGCGGGGTGTTCGTCCAGTCGCGGGCCTGGCAGACGGCGGCGGCAACGACGCGAGCGGCGTCGATGGCTTCGCGGGCGTCGCCACGTCCGGCGGCCACCACGCTGATGGCGGACACCTTCGGCTTGGCCTCCTGCGAGGAGAACACCTTCGGCTCGTAGGTACCGAGGAGGGCGCCCTCTGCGGCTGCGCGGATGAGTTCGGGGCCGGCAAGTTCGAGCGACACCGACACCTTGAGTCCCTCGGCGTCGGGAGTCTGCGTCGCCGCACGCAGCGCCGCCCCCACAGCACGTCGGACCTGCTCAGCGGTGACATCGGCGTCCCCGAGGCCGACGACCACCACCCGGGCGCCGGCAGGGGGGAGCACTGCGGTGGATTCCAGCGTCGTGCTGGCACCCAGCGAGAGGGCCAGGGTGCGCAGGGGTGTGCTGTAAGCCTTCTGGTAGGACTTCTCGACATCTCCGGCGACGCCCACGAGGGTCGGTTCTCCGCCCACGGCCGTGAGGCCCAGGACGACGACATCTGCGTCGCGGTCAATGTTCTTCGACAGGCTGAGGATGGCGTTTTCTCGAGTCACGCAGCCACCCTACCCATCCACGAGGTGCTTGGGGGATCAGGGGTGGCGCGGGTAGGTTTGCCGCCGTGACGAGACGCGTGGTGTTGTGGGCATTCGTGGTTGCTGCGCTTGCGCTGACGGCGTGGGGTGTGTCCACGTGGGTGGCTCCCACGACGCAGTGCCGCGGAGTGGAAATGGGTCCGGGAGACGTGTGCAGCTACTCCAGCTACACCGATACCGGCACGGGCCGGACCCAGACGTATGAGGACCGCATCGCCGGGGCGCGCCAATCAGGGCCGGTGGTCGTGGCGCTCGGTCTCGCCGCTGCGGGCTTCGGCACCTTCGTGGCCCTCAGGAACGGCGCGCACGGGGCCGTGGACGCCAATGACGTGGACGACGATCAGGCTTCCAGGGACATCGGCCCGTAGACGAGCCGATCCTCCTCGTAGAGCGTGACGTCCCCGACGCCGCGCTCCTGCAGCTCTGCGAAGAAGAGCGACAACCACTCCTCAGCCTGGTCCTGCTCGTCGAAGCGTGGGGTGAGGCCCCGTGACTGGAGTTCTTCCGTCGAGTACGAGCCAGTTCCGGGTTTCCACCAGTAGGCCATCAGATGGATGCTCCTCGCACAACTGCGGGCCCGGGGCGACGGAAGCGTCGGATCATCAGAGCGCGGTTGAACATGTACATCAGCAGACCGCGCTTCGGGGCGTTCGGAATCCTCTCGGCCAGCACCTTCTTGAAACCGTTCCACATCACGGCGGTGTTGATGATGGACAGTCCGAGCATGAGCCAGAGGCCGGTTCCGATGTAGAAACTGACCGCGGGCCAGGCGCTGGTGGCCACCACACTGACCATGAGGAGCAGCATGACGGGCAGCAGGAATTCCGTGATGGTCCAGCGTGCATCGACGTAGTCGCGCAGGAGTGTCCGCTCCGGGGTTTTCTCAATCCGGTCCCACGAGTCGACGCGCGCCGCGTACCTGGAGTCCCGGTTGGCCCGTCGCTGATCGGCCTTGCTGAGGCTGGGGTGCAGGCGCTGCATCCTCTCGGCCTCCGCCTGTCTGCGCGTGGGAGTTGCGCCCTGCTTCTTCTGCGGTGTCCGGGCGACAACCCGAGTGGTGCGGTCAGGGGCCTCGGCGGGGGAGGGGGCAGAGACCGGTTCGTTGGCACCCTCACGGGTGGCCGCGCGCTTCTCGCCCTTCGGTGTGAGGGAGGAGATGCGACCGGCGGACGAGCCGGACTGCTCCGTCTGCGTCGGGTCTGCGGCGTCGGGAGCCTTGCGCTCGTAGGGGCGGAACAGTCCCACCGGGTCCTCCAGAGAATCAGGTGTCCGCGGTCAGGCGGACTGGATGTGCCCACGGAGCCGCGGGCCAGATGGTTCATCGTGCCACCCAGTCTAAACCAGCCTGCAATATCAGGGTTCCATCAGGGCCCTTGACCCCCGGCGCGGAGAGATAGCGGGTAACGTGGTGCACAGACGGCAAAGGATTTGGAAGGACTACTCGTGGCAGGCATTTTCGAGCGGATCGCCCTGATGTTCAAGACCAAGGCGAACAAGGCTCTAGACAAGTACGAAGACCCACGGGAGACGCTTGACTACTCCTATGAGCGTCAGCTGGATCTGCTGCGGAAGGTGCGCAGGGGGGTCGCCGACGTCGCCACCAGTCGCAAGCGGGTCGAACTGCAGGCCCAGCAGATGAATGGTGAGATGGAGAAGCTGCAGTCCGCCGCGCAGCGTGCGCTCGAGGCCAACCGTGAGGACCTGGCGCGAGAGGCATTGACACGCAAGGCCGGGTTGCAACAGCAGCTTGCGGACCTTCAGACCCAGCACGCGCAGCTGCAGGGTGAGGAGGAGAAGCTGGTTCGCGCCAGCACGCGCCTCCAGGCCAAGGTGGACGCGTTCCGTACCCGCAAGGAGACCATCAAGGCCACATACTCGGCCGCCGAGGCGCAGACACGCATCAACGAGGCCTTCTCGGGGATCTCCGAGGAGATGGGCGACGTGGGTCTCGCAATCCAGCGTGCCGAGGACAAGACCCTGCAACTGCAGGCCCGCGCAGGTGCGGTCGATGAGTTGCTCGCCTCCGGCGCACTCGATGATCCGACGGGGTACGCAAAGGACGACATCACCCGGGAACTCGACGCACTGGCCTCCGATTCCTCGGTCGAGAACGAACTCGCCGCCATGCGTGCCCAGCTCACGGGAGGATCCGCACCCACTGCGCAGATCGACGCGCCGGATGCAGCGGGCACACCCACGACACAGAAGGAGGGCCAGGCATGATCATCCGCATCATGGGACTGGGCCAGTGGACCATGGAACCCGACCAACTCGTGTCCCTCAGTGAGATCGACGAGGCCGTCGAGGGATCCGTCGCCGACGGGGACCAGGACGCCCTTCGTTCTGCCCTGCAGAAGCTGGTGGCCGGGGTGAAGGACGTGGGCGAGCCCGTCCCCGATGACGTGATCGTCGAATCGGATCTCGTTCTGCCGGACGTGGACGCCACCGTCGAGGAGGTCCGAGCCCTGCTGGACAGCACGCAGGAGTTCTACGGGCTCATCCCCGACCTTCATGGGGATGGGGAACTGCGTTCTTGAGGGTCCTCGTCGCCGCTGATGCCATGGCGGGGCTCAGTCCCCGTGGCGCATCGGAAGTCATGGCGACGGCGTTTGCCGAGACGGGCGCGGAGGTGGCCGTGGTCCCGCTGTCCGACGGCGGCCCGGGTTTCGCGGACGCCGTCGCCGGGCTGGATCCGGACGCGACGCTGATACGCCCGGACTGCGTGTCCTCAATGGTGGACGTCCTGTCCCGCAGGGACACAGACCCCGGCAGTACCACCCTCCGGGTTGACCTGACCGGACTGTCGCCTCACGCCTGGGCTGAGTTGACCGCTGTGGGGCGCTCCCGGGTCGAATCGCTCGCCACCGCCAACAAAGGGCGAGAACTCGTGGGCATCGTGCGGACCGGAGAGCAGTCAACGCCCCTCACCGGACTCTCCGGCAGGGTTGCGGAGCGCGGACGCGAGGACGGGCTCGACCTCGCCGAGACGCTCGCCGCCGATGGCGAGGTGGGCACCTGGCTCGCATCCGTGGGTGTCGACGGTGCCGCCCCCGGGGCGGGCGCCGCGGACGGCGTCGGGGCCCTCATCCTTGCGCTCGGCGGCCGCATCCTCTCCGGGATCGAGGCACTCATCGAGGGCTTCGACATGGAGGCCACCGCGTCCAGGGCTGATCTCCTGGTCACGGGCGCACCGGTCCTGGACTTCCATGCCGTCGGTGGGGACGTCGTCAAGCAGGTCGCCCGACTGGGAACCGAGGCCGTCTGCCCCGTCATTGCGATAGTCGGCCGAAACTTCGTGTCCTCCAGGGAACTGCGGCTCTCGGGGATCGAGTCAGCCCATGCAATCCTCGACAGGGCCGCCGACGACCAACCCGACCCAACCCAACTGGCACTTCTGGCGAGTAGGGTGGCCAAATCCTGGAGCTGGTGACCACTCCACGCCACGCTGTCATTTCGGTGGGGACTGGGATCAACGTAAACTGGGGCAACAACCAAGTTCACTTCACCTGCATGGGAGCCATCGTGACCGACACACAAACCACAACCTCGGGCGTCATCCTCACCGACGTTGCCGTTGACAAGGTTCGCGCCCTGCTGGAGGGCGAGGGGAGAGACGACCTGCGCCTGCGCATCGCGGTGCAACCCGGTGGCTGCTCCGGCCTGCGGTACCAGCTGTACTTCGATGATCGCGAGCTCGATGGGGACATCGTCAATGACTATGACGGCGTGAAGGTCGTCACCGACAAGATGAGCGGGCCGTACCTGGGCGGTGCGAGCATCGATTACGCCGACACCATCGAGAAGCAGGGTTTCACCATCGACAACCCCAATGCCGGCGGGTCCTGCGCATGCGGGGATTCGTTCCACTGAGCACCCCTTAACCGAACCCGCTGAAGGCAACGGCCACCGCGTCTGGTATCAGAGTGCCACGTGGTGGCCTTTTGCGTTATCGTAAGCTTCATCAGTGACAACCTGTCGCGAAGATCAGTGATTCGCGTGGACGTTCGACGAAAGGCATCTGGTGAGTGTGGAAGTAGAGGGCAGGTCCCGACAGGGACGTCTCCGGCGCCGGATGGCAGCAGCACTCTCGGTCGCTGCACTGGTGGCCCTCACGGGCTGTTCTGGGCAGGGGGCGCGGTTGGGCCTCCCCGTCGCGGCCTCGGAGGAAGCGCCCAACATGGGCAATCTCTGGATTGGCGCCTGGGTGGCCTCGTTCGTGATCGGTGGTCTCGTCTGGGGACTCATCGGCTGGTCGGTGGTGCGCTACCGGCGTCGCAACGGCGACGCACCGGCGCCGCGACAGACCAAGTACCACCTCCCACTGGAGTTGCTCTACACCCTGGTTCCGTTCCTGATCATCGGCGTGTTGTTCTTCTACACCGTGCAGGCGCACGACAACCTCATCGAACAGGAGGGGGAGCCGGACACCACGATCGGTGTCATCGGCCAGAAGTGGTCCTGGACCTTCAACTACATGGAGGAGGACAACCCGGACATCGGCACGAACGCCAACGACGGCGGCACCCCCGAGGTCATCCCGGAGCTGTACCTGCCCATCGACAACAAGGTGCGCTTCAACCTCAACTCAGCCGACGTCATCCATTCCTTCTGGGTGCCCAGCTTCTACTTCAAGATGGATGTCATCCCCGGTCACCCCAACTCCTTCGACGTCACCCCGAATCGCCTCGGTGTTTACGAGGGGAAGTGCTCTGAGCTGTGTGGCACCTATCACTCACAGATGGTGTTCACGGTGCACGTGGTGACCGAGGAGGAATACAACGCCAAGGTCAGGAGCCTGGCCGCAGCGGGCAAGGACTTTGAGGTGAAGATCCCGGAGACCACAGTGGACCTGGTTCCAAGCTTCGACCCGCAGGAGGAGCAGCAGTGAGCACACAGACCGCTCGAGTGAGCACCCAGCCCGACGTCCGCTCCTCACCGGTTGCGGGGACGTCCCTCGGCACCAAGGTGATGGGCTACCTGACCACGACCGATCACAAGGTCATCGGGAACATGTACCTCTTCACGGCGATGTTCTTCTTCCTTTTCGGCGGTGTCCTTGCGCTGTTCATCCGGGCCGAGCTGGCCAACCCGGGCATGCAGCTGCTGAACTTCGAGACGTACAACCAGTTCTTCACGATGCACGGCACGATCATGCTGCTGATGTTCGCGACGCCGCTGTTCGCTGGCTTCGCAAACGCCTTGATCCCGCTGCAGATCGGCGCTCCCGACGTCGCGTTCCCCCGGCTGAACGCGTTCAGCTACTGGCTGTACGTCTTCGGCTCGCTGCTGGCCTGCACAGGCTTCCTCATGCCCGGGGGAGCGGCAAGCTTCGGGTGGTTCGCCTACGCGCCGCTGAGCAATGCCATCAACTCGCCCGGCTTCGGGTCGAACATGTGGGTGATGGGCCTCTACATCCTGGGGTTCTCCACGATTCTCGGGGCGGTCAACTTCACCACCACCATCATCGCCATGCGGGCTCCCGGCCTGACGATGTTCCGGATGCCCATCTTCACCTGGAACATCCTGGTGACGTCGATGCTGGTTCTCATCTCGTTCCCCGTGCTGGCCGCTGGCCTGCTCGTGCTCGGGTCGGATCGCATCCTCGGTAGCCACATCTTCGACGCCAGCAATTCGGGGGCAGTGCTCTGGCAGCACCTGTTCTGGTTCTTCGGCCACCCCGAGGTTTATGTCATCGCCCTGCCCTTCTTCGGGATCATCACGGAGGTGCTGAGCGTCTTCAGCCGCAAGCCCGTCTTCGGCTACTACGGCCTCGTGTTCGCCACGCTCGCCATCGGTGCGCTCTCGGCCTCGGTGTGGGCGCACCACATGTTCGCCACCGGCGCGGTCAGCCTGCCGTTCTTCTCCTTCATGTCCTTCCTCATCGCGGTCCCGACGGGGGTGAAGTTCTTCAACTGGATCGGAACTATCTGGCGGGGATCGCTCACCCTGAACTCGTCCATGCTCTTCGCGCTCGGGTTCCTCGTCACATTCCTCTTCGGTGGGTTGACCGGCGTCATCCTGGCCGCTCCCGCGTTGGACTTCCACGTGACGGACTCGTATTTCGTCGTGGCGCACTTCCACTACACCGTCTTCGGCACAGTCGTCTTCGCCATGTTCGCCGGGTTCTACTACTGGTGGCCCAAGTTCACGGGCAGGATGCTGAACGAAACCTGGGGCAAGGTCCACTTCTGGATGCTGTTCTTCGGTTTCCAGATCACCTTCCTCGTGCAGCACTGGCTGGGTGCAGAGGGCATGCCGCGGCGCTACGCCGACTACGCCGCCGACGAGGGCTTCACGCTCCTCAACCAGGTGTCGACGTTCGGTGCCTTCCTGCTGGGTGCCTCCATGATCCCGTTCCTCTGGAATGCCTGGATCACCCGCAAGTCACCCAAGGTCCTGGTCAACGACCCCTGGGGCTGGGGACGCTCGCTGGAGTGGGCCACCTCCTGTCCGCCGCCGCGACACAACTTCACCTCGCTGCCCCGGATCCGCTCCATGCATCCCGCATTCGACCTCGCGCATCCCGATCTGGCGGACGAGGACGAGGCGGAGTTCGCCGAGTTGGTGGACGAGCACCATGAATCAGAACTCGTGGAGGGTGAGAACTCATGAAGGCCGAAAGATTCATCTTCCTGTTCATCGCAGTGTTCTTCGCGGTCGTCACACCCGTGTACTGGTTCATGGCGGGTGAGATCGCTGGCACGTTCGTCCTGGGCTTCGCCGCCCTGCTCGGGGCCCTGATCGCCGGGTACCTGACAATCACCGCTCGTGGCTTCGACGCCCGGCCGGAGGATCGCCGTGACGCGGAGGTCTACGAGGCAGCAGGGGAGGTGGGATTCTTCCCGCCCCACAGCATGTGGCCGGTCGTCTCCGCCAGCGTCGTCACCCTGATTTTCCTCGGCCCCAGCGTGGAACAGGTCTGGATCACGATTCTCGGCTTCGGCATCGGCATCTGGGCCCTCTCCGGATGGGTACTCGAGTTCTACCGGGGCGACTACCAGCACTGAACGCACGGGGCTCCACCGCGTGGACCCTCACACGGGGCTCCGCCCTGTGCCACCCCGCCGGGAGCTTCGTCCCGGTGCGAGCTCGCTCCGGGAGCGGTGTATGCGCTACGACGTACTGGCCGGCGAGAATGACGTTGCACGCTCACCCGAGTAGGGGGCCTAGGAGTGCCCCCACCATGATGAAGGGGCCGAACGGGACCTCGGTTCGTCGGGTGGCTCGCTGGGTGGCCAACAGTGCCAGCGCCACCACGGCGAACAGCAGGAACGCCGCGGCCGAGCCCAGCCACACCGCCTGCCAGGAGAACCACCCCAGCGCCGCACCGGCGCTGAGCCCCAGCTTCACGTCGCCCAACCCGAAGCTGCGCGGAGAGGCGAAAGCCATGACGAAATACACGATGCACACCACCACCCCTGCCAGCGCAGCGCGCCCGAGCGCCTCCCACTGGCCGGTGGGAAGCAGGAGGAGAAGGAACGCGGGGTACGAGCCGTACGTGAGCGGGTTGGGCAGATGATGCTCCGCGACGTCGATGGTCGCGGCGAGCGCCCAGAGAGCGGCCAGCACTGTGAATGCAAGCAGGGGCACGCCCCATCCGAGCGGCGCGGCGAACCAGCCACCACCGAGCGCCGCCGAAAGAACATGCCACCAACCCGGCCGCAACTCTGCTGAGGATCTTGATAGGCGTTTCAGCATAGGAGTTCCCACCAGCGCCAACGCGCCGGCTGCCACCGCCCCCACCGCGATGCTGATCACAGCCGGGAGAACGTGTCCATGATGTTGATGGCGGCCGGCCCCATGACGACGATGAACAACACCGGGAGGATGGTCAGCATCAGCGGAAAGATGACCTTCACCGGAATCTGCATCGCCTTCTTCTCCGCATTCTGCCGACGCGTCTTGCGCATCTCGTCGGACTGGGTGTGCAGCACATCGGTCAGCGGCAGTCCGTAGGCCTCTGCCTGAACGATGGTACGGACGAATCTGCGCAGCGGCACTGATCCGGTGCGTTGGGCAAGGTCCTCATACGCGATGCGTCGGGCCTGGCCCACCCGGATCTCCTGGAGTGATCGAATCATTTCCGCAGCGAGCGGGCCTCGTCCCTGCTTTGCCACACGCTGCATTGCGGCGTCGAATCCCAGCCCGGCATTGACGGCGATACTCATCTGGTCCAGCGTGTCAGCCAGCTCCAGGTCGATGCTCTGGGTTCGCTCCTGACCACGGCTGTGGAGTAGTAGATCCGGGGTGAAGAATGCCAGCACGGTGAACGCGATCCCGCCCAGCACCATCACCAGGCTCCCGTCCCGCGCGACGGAGAACGCGAGGGCTGCCATCACCACACCGAGCAGTAGTTTTGCCGACAACAGCTTGTCGACCGTCCACGATTCGGGGTGTCCGGCACGCGCGAGCATCGCCTCGTAGCGGCTCCTCAGCTTGGGTGAATCCAGTATTGAGCGGCGCTGCGGCCCGGCGGTTGCCGGCCGTTGCGTCACGCCGAGACCCCGGGAGAGGTTGGTGAGGCTGCGGGCACGGTGAGGATCAGGGCCCGCGAGGAGAAGCCAGACAGCCATGCCCAGGGAGAGCGAAAGCAGCGCCGTCATCACCAGTGGAAACATGCTGGCCACCTCCATCAGTACTTGATCTGGACGGTCTTGCTGAGCCAGAAGGAGCCCACGACGAGGAGAACAGCAGCGACGCCCAGCATGATCCAACCCAACACACTGTCGCGGAACGGCTCAAAATAGGAGGGGTTCAGCATGCTCACGAGCCCGGCCACCCCGAAGGGCAGAGCAATCAGGACATACGCGGAAAGCTTGCCCTCGGCGCTGAGCGCTCCCACGCGTGCCCTGAGGTCGGCGCGCTCCCGGATGGTGTGGCCCACTCCCTCCAGCACGTCGGCGAGGTTTCCACCGACCTCCCGGTTGATGGCCACGGCCTGGGCCACCCAGAAGAAGTCCTGACTGCCCATGCGTCCGGCGGTGTCCTCCATGGTCTCGTTCAGGGGACGTCCCACCCGCAATTCGTTGGCGATGCGGCTGAACTCATCCGATGTTGGGGCCTCGGATTCCTTGGCAGCTGCCGTGATGGCCTGTCCGAGCGAGTAGCCGGCACGCAGGCTGGAGGCCAGCAGCGTGGTGGTCTCCGGCAGCTGCTTGCCGAACGCAGAACGCCGGCGGGCTGTCAGAATGCGCAACACGAGGTGCAGTCCCACGGGGCAGAGCGCGGCCAGCGCCATGCCCAGCAGGATGTGGCCGATGAGTAGCCCTCCGGCCAGGGCAACAAAGCAAGCAGAGACCACCAGCACCACCACGTCACGCCCGGGGGTGGTCAACCCCGCTTGGTCCAGGCGGTCATCCAGAGAGCTGTTGCGGCGCTGCAGGAGGGTGTCCACGTGACCGGTGGCGTACTCGGCCAACATGGCCACGGCGCCGGGCGGCGCGGGCTGCCCGGGCCGCAATCGGGCTGGGGACACACGGCGGGAGGGCATCACCGCGATGAGAACCAGGACGATGACGGCCAGGCCGAACGCGATGAGAGCGCTGAGCAGCAGAGGGTTCATCTGGGGCGCCAGCCCTCGGTGGGCCCGAATATCGACGCGGGTAGGTGGATGCCCATCTCGGCGAAGCGCTCAGCGAATGCGGGGCGGACACCGGTGGGGACGGTGTGACCGAGAAATCGGCCATTGCGGTCCACCCCAGCGGCATGATCGAAGACGAAGATGTCCTGCATGGTGATGGTCTGGCCCTCCATGCCGTTGACCTCGGTGACGTTCACGACGCGGCGCGTGCCGTCGCGGAGCCGGGCGATCTGGACGATGAGGTCAACGGCGGAGGCCACCTGCTCGCGTATGGCGCGCAGCGGCAGGTCCATGCCTGCCATCAGCACGAGCGTCTCCAGGCGGGAGAGGGCGTCCCGTGGCGAGTTGGCGTGGATGGTCGACAGGGAGCCGTCGTGGCCGGTGTTCATGGCCTGCAGCATGTCGAGCGCCTCTGCGCCGCGGACCTCTCCGATGACGATGCGGTCGGGGCGCATGCGCAGTGAGTTGCGGACCAGGTCGCGGATGGTCACCTCGCCCTTCCCCTCCACGTTCGGCGGGCGGGACTCCAGCCTGACCACGTGGTCCTGCTGCATCTGAATCTCGACGGCATCCTCGATGGTGATGATGCGCTCGTTGTCGGGGATGAATGAGGAGAGCACGTTCAGCAACGTCGTCTTGCCGGTGCCTGTGCCGCCCGAGACGATGATGTTGAGGTTGGCCCGTACGCAGGCGGAGAGCAACGTCGCCATGTCTGCGTTGATGGAGTCGAGTTTGATGAGGTCGCGCACTGAGAGTGCGTCGGTGGAGAACTTTCGAATGGTGAGGGTGGACCCGGAGACGGCCAGTGGCGGGATGATGGCGTTGACGCGGGAGCCGTCCTCCAGCCGGGCGTCCACCAGTGGGGAGGACTCGTCGATCCGTCGGCCGATGCGGCTGACGATGCGGTCAATGATGGAGCGCAGGTGCGCCTCGTTGCGGAAGGTGATGTCGGTGACCGTGATCCGGCCACCCTGTTCCACGTAGATGCGGTCGGGGCCGTTGACCATCACTTCCGTGACGGAGTCGTCCGCGAGGAGTTGTTGGATGGGACCCAACCCGACGACGTCGGCCATGACCTCCTCCACCAGCCGGCGACGTTCTTCCCCACTCAGGGCGGTCTCGCCGGACGCAATGACGGCGCGGAGTTCGTCGCGCACCATGGTCTGCAGTTGCGGCTCCGTCAGGGAGGGGTCGTTGAGCTTTCCCCCGAGACGCACGTACAGCGTCTCCATTGTCTTGTCCTTCAGCCGCGTCAGGGCATCGGACTTCGCTGCGGACCTCGGGGCAGCAGCTCGAGCTGGCGCATCGTCGGTGATAGTCGGGGACGCAGGCGTCGTGGGTAGCTCCGGAGGTGGCTCCTCGCTCCGACTCGCGCGCAGACGCGCCGAGAGACTCATCGCTTACCCCGCTTCGGGGCACTGGGCTCAGGATTGCCTGCGATGCGGGCCACCAGTTTGCTCAGTTCCTTGGCCGCCTTGTCCTTGCTGGCACTGTGGAGCAGCGGGATGCCCTGGTTGACCGATCGCATGACCGCCTTGCTGCTGGGGAGCACCACGTTCACCTTGGTATTGCAGGTCTGTTCAACGTCGCGCACGGTCAGGCCGGTGCCCCGGTCTTCTCCATTGACCACCACGTGGTGCTTGTGGGGAAGCCCCAGCTCGGTGATGGTCTCCAGTTCCTTGCGCAGCCCCCGGATGCCCGGGACGTCCAGCCCGGTGACCAGCACCAGATCCGTGGCCACGTCGAGGGCTGTGAGGGTGTGCTCGCCCAATCCGGGGGCGGTGTCCACGACGACGAACCGGAAGGACTGCGCCAGCAGTTCGACGAGCGCGCGGCCCTCGAGGGCGGTGATGCCATCGGCGGCCGAGGGCGTGTCGGCGCCGGCCACGACGTACACCCCTGATTCGTGCCGCGTGAGGTAGGGCTTGACGGACAGGGCATCGCCCCCGGTGGCGGCCCGCACGGCATCCGGGAGGGTGTACTCGGGGGATAGGTCGAGGCCACTGGCCACGTCCCCGAAATGGATGTCGAGGTCCACGAGTACCGTCTCGTCGGTGCCCAGGGCGTTGAGTCCGATGGCGAGGTTGGTGGCGATCATGGTCTTGCCCACCCCGCCCTTGGGGGAAGCCACCGTCACGATCTGGCCTCCGGTGACCACGGTCGGTGTCGGCGCAGCCATGGCTGGCTTCCGCTGCTGCACCCGGTGCAGGACATCGGCCAGCGCGGCCTCGTCACTATCCGGTGCAAGGATGTCCATGATGCCCGCCCTCATCGCCGGGATGGCCAGACCGGCGTCGGGGTCGCCCACGAGTAGTACCGGTACACCGTGGCATTGCACTGCCCATGATGCGAGCTCGAGCGCCGCGTCGCCGTACTCGGCTGAGACCAGCAACAGGTGCGGCGCCGGTTGGAAGTGGCGTTCCCTCTCCGCTGGATCCCGGACGTCGTCCAGGTGAAGAATCTCCGGAGGCTCGGGCAGGACACGGCTCAATGTCTCCACGAGCGGGACCTCCGTGCCCACCCACACTGCCCTGCTCACGGGTTGAGCCCCGCCACCGTGACGGGAACTGTGCCCGAGATGTCGGTGGTCTCCTGCTCGAGGCTTAGCCACAGCGTCCCGAACTCGGCTGTCCAGACTACCCGCTGCACGTCGCGAGGCAGCACGGCCAGGCTCACCTGAACCCCGTCGGAGGCCTGCGGCTCGCCGCCCGGTTCCTCCGATGTCGTCACGCCCTGGACGCGAGACACCAGTGCGCGGTGCAGCAGCGTCGAGGTTGTCGCGTCCTCGGGATAGGTTCCGTAGCTGGCGAGAACACCCACGGTGGCGCCAGCTGTGATGTTGCCACCCAGCACCCTGTCCGAGGACAGGGCAACGGTGACCTCTGCCATCTCCTCGGGGATCTCCACAGCCTTGCCCAGCGCGAGATGTGCATCGACGAACCGTGCATCCAGGAGTTGTTCGCCGGGAATCAGGTCCACGGCTGCCACCCTCTCACCCAGTTCGGCCACCGAGGTGACGGCGCCTGCGGCGACCGCGGTTTGCGGCAGTTCCCGCACGGTCACATTGTCGCCGATCACGGCGCGTTCTCCGACGGGGATCGTCTCGGTGACCACGAGCACATCCGTGAGTTCGTAGCCGTCGGCCGCCCTCCTGTCGGCAGCCGAAATGTAGCTGGTCACCAGCAGGCCGGCGATGAGGGCGAGTACTACAGCACTCACAGCTGCGATGACGCGTCGGGTCATGGGATGGTTGTTCCTGTCACTTCGTGAGGCGAACGGTGGTCACGCCGTAGTCGGGGGAGCCAGCGTCGGTTCCCAATTCCGCATCCAGTGCCACGTGGCGGAGAAAGTAGCCCTCGATCCATCGCTCGGATCCGGTGCACTTCTTCTTGCTCTTGTTGCCGGTGATCTCAGTCCGGTACGGCTGTTCAATGCTCTGGACCTTGTTCGTGAGGCAGTAGGTCTCCACATGCATGGCTGCATAACTGGCGATGGTGTATTGGGCCTTGGAGCCTTGGCCCTCGACTTTCGAGTACACCGGAAGCAGGACCTCCTCGCCGCGCATCAACGTGTTCATCTCATCCTCATCGCACGCCTTGGGGTTGGTGTTGCCGGTACTGCTGGTGGCCTGGGAGTTCAGGTCTGTGACGACGTTGCACCCGCTGTCGGGCACGAGCCACTGGAAGCCGCCGGGGACGACGTGGGGCCCGTTGGTCGTGTCGCAGGGGTTCTCCGGAGCGTCGTCCTCATCCGCGTCCTCGTCGTCGTCCTTGTTCTTCTTGTCTATGTCGCTCTCGTCGTTCTTGTCCTTGCCACCCTTGTCTTTGGTGAACAGGAGGATCAGGTTCGAGGGGTTGTCCAGCTCTCCGTCGGCCAGGGCACGTTCCAGGGCGCACTGGGAGACGGTGATGGGAACTGTTCCCATGGAGCCGGGGGCCCCCCATGTGGCGGTCGCAGAGGCCGGCACCTCGGTGCTGTCGATGCCCAGCACTGGGGCGAACCAGTGTTGCCGTGTGGCTTCAAGTTCGACGCGTACGGAGTTGGACGTGGGGAACGTGACACCGACACTGTCGGCGCCGGTGCCGGGTGTGTTCGCCTGGGCAAGTCCCGTGGCGGTGTCGTTCTCATCCCCGCAGTCGCCAGCGGCGCAGTCCTGAGCGACGGCAAGCGCGGCGGCGTCGGCGCCGTTCTGCAGTTGCTTCTGATCCCATCGCACCGCTCCGATGTCCACGGCCAGGGCCGTGAAACCGGTGAGGACGACAAGCAGCAATGCGACGACAACAGCAGTGGCACCGCGCTGGTCCTTCTGTCTTACCCGCCGCATCGCATCACTCCCTTTCCTTCGACCGGGAAGTTGTTCCCGAACCACCCCGTCAGGGCGTCGTACGACACAGTGATGGTCACCGTGACATCATCCCCCGGACTGCATGAACTGGGTGAAACACCCACACTCGCCGGATCAACCGAGGTGGTCCCCGCAGCATTCACTGCCTTGGCTATCGCGGCCGCAGCATCGCCACTGATGGCCATTTCGCGGGCTCCTTCGCGCGCCGCGTTGGCCACGTTTGCCTTGGTGAAAAAGAACCACCCGAATTCGACGGTGCCGAAGACGAGCAATATCAACAACGGTGCAATGAGCGCGAACTCCACGGCAGCCGCCCCACGATTTCGGGAGGCGGCTCCGGTCTTAATGGAAGTGTGATCCACGTGTGACAGATCGACAGAATCTTCAAGCAGATGGCTCGATGGCTCAGGCTCAGCCGGCCAGTTTGTCCGTGATGGTGGTGAAAGCCGTGTTGATCTGCGTGCCAAGCAGAGCTACGGCGCCGATGATGATGGCGGCGATGAGTGCTACCAGTAGACCGTATTCGACGGCCGTGGCACCCTTGGAACGGTCCTCGAACCGCGAGTGCAGGGATGAAACGCCCGTGAGGACGTGGACGTAAATGGCGAGCATGGCTCTCCTCCAAAATGTTGATGGAAAATGATCTTTTCGGATGGCCACCGGTTGATTTGGTTTCCCCCGATGAGACAATTTGTGGTCTCCTTCGCGAAGTTACTAAAGTATGTGGTGACTGTCAAGAAGGAATGTCAGAATGGACACACGAAGTCGAAACTGGTGCGAGAAATCTAGTCGCCATCTATTGTCGGTTTGTACCGGTCGGCTCGCAAACGGTGGGGCAATCAAACGAGAGATCAAGAAATGCGCATTCCGCATCAATTGACGGCAGGAATATTGTTGTCATCCATTCTGTGGGTTTCTATTGTTCCCGCATACGCGGATCAGGTCACTGACATTGCAACAGCAATTGGTGTCCAGCCGGAACCCGCTGATTACATTGTGGTCATCGATACCTCCGGCTCCATGGACGACACGGACGCCTGGGCCCAATCAGTCGCGGCCACATCCGGCCTCGCCAGCGCCATGGGGCCGGGTGATCGGCTGACCGTTGTGACGTTCGACGAAGTCACGGAAGAGGCCTGGCAGGGCGAGTACCCCATAGACGCAGCCACCCTTGTTGCGGCCCTGCCGGCGGTGCCGGACGGCGAGAGGACAGACATCGGTCTCGGATTGGAGACGGCCCTCGACGTGCTGGAGCGCCCGGGCGCCCGAGCCCTGGCCGCCGTGGTCCTGATGACTGACGGAGAGATCACCACCGAACCGGATTCGCCCTACACCACCATGGAGTCACCGGGCTGGGGCAGCCTGGCGGCTCGTGCCGCGGCGCTCGACGGCGACACCGCGGCATTCGCACTCGGCTTGGGCAAGGTGACCGATGCGGCGGCCATGAGGGTGGTGTTCCCCACTGCGGAACTCGTGGATGAAGTGCAGCTTGTTGACTATCTGTCCGGCTTGGCTCGTGAACTGCTTGAGCACCGCGTCGCGGGCGTTCTTGAGCAGGATTCGGGAGCGCAACTCGGCGTCTCCTTCGACGACGACACGGTCACCATCAGTTCTTCCCTGACACACGTGCCCGTCCAGATGGCGGAGATGAGCCTCTCAGACGGCGCCGGCAATGTCACCGTTGATGCACCGCTAAGTCTGAGTCCCGGGGAGTCGGTGACCCTTCCTTTGCAACTGGATGAGGGGTTCGCGGGTGAGGCGACGCTGCTGGGCACGGTCACGTCCCCGTGGCAGTCGACGCTGGGCGAGATCGAGTTCGCGATGCCCACACTGGCCGGCACGCCGCTGACCGTTGCAGCGGCGCCCGCGACCCGGCAGCAGCGAAGTGAGGCGTCGCCCGCGCCGAAAGAGCCGGCGCGGGAGGTTGCGGCAAGTTCGGAGCAACCAGTACCCGCCGTGGTGTGGATCGCGCTCGGGGGTGTGGTGGTGTTGGGCGGGGCAGCGACGCTTCTGGTGGCCGCCGCCCGACCCCGGCTGCGCGGATCCCTGAGCATGGTCGGCGCTGAGTTTCGCCACGTCATTGCCCTGTCAGGGCGCCGCATGCGGCTACCCGAGAACCCCATGGGCATTCGCGGGTCCGTTGCGGGCACGCGGGGGCAGGCGCCAGTGCGGGCCAAAGCCGTGGGACCGGATGGGAGGAAGCGCGCCAAACGACTCACGAATGGCCAGCCTGCCTCCCTCGGGGGTTTCACCCTGACGTGGCAGGACGAACGGAGCGTGCTCGAGGAACGGTTGGGTCTCAAGTCGTCCGACTGAAGGCCTCCTTCAGTTTGAGGATGCCCGAGGTCTTGAGGATGCCACGGCGGTAGATCCTCGCGCCCACCCAGATGGCCACCCCCATGAAGAGCAGACACAGCAGCAGCGCAATCACCGCGTCCACCCACGTGGACTCGCCGGCCACGAGGCGTTGGGGCATGAGCACGCTGGAGGCGATGGGCACATAGCTCAGGACCTGCGCGGCGGTGCCGCGGGCCAGGAAGCCGGCGAAGTACACGCCCAGGAGGATGAGTGTCAGCGGCATGGTGGTGTTATTCAGGTCCTGGACACGTGTGGCCATGGATCCGGCGGCGGCCCACAGGCAACTCAGGGCGGCGAAACCCACGAGGAAGAACACCACGAACCATCCGATGTTGGGCGCCAGCACGGGCAGGAAGTCCCCGTACTCCGTCGCGGAGACCCCAATGACCCCGACGATGATGAAGACGAGCAGCTGCCCCAGCGCCATGACGGTGTTGCCCAGTACCTTGCCGATGAGCAGATGGCGAGTGGGGATGGCGGCGGTGAGGATCTCGACGATGCGGGACTCCTTCTCCTCCACCACGCTCTGCGCGATCTGCAGACCGTAGGTCAGGGCGGACATGAAGAAGAGCACGGCGAACAGCAGCCCCGCGATGAGGGCGACGGCGGCGTCCTCCTCCAGCTGCTCGCCGGTCAGCCGCAGTTGGACGTCGGCCCCGTCCTGCAGGGCGGCGGGATCAACACCGAGCTCGGCGGCGTTGGTGGCGGTCATGTAGGTGGAGACAGCCTGCTGGACATCACCCACGTTGGTCTCGATGCTGTCCACGAGCAGGTCCCAACCAGCATCCGTCCGGACGAGGCCAGCGTCGACCTCACCGCCCTCCACGGCTCCCTCGACACTTGTCCCCTCCATGGTGACGGCGCGGATGTCCCTGCCGCTCGAGGCCGCGGCGATGGCCACCACCTGGGACCCAGCGTCATCGGTGACCGCGATGGTCACCTCGTCCTGGGAGGAGGCGAAGAGGAATGTGAAGAAGAAACCCGCGACGAGGATGGCGATGACGATGATCGTGGAGATCCAGAATCCCTTCTGGGTCAGTTTTGCGACGATCTCCCGGCGGGCGACGATCCACCACGGCATCGCGGGTGCGGCGTAACTCATCGTGTGATCTCCCTGTAAATGTCACTCAGCGGGCGAATGGTGGGTCCGAAGGCCCGGACCGCGCCCCGGCGCATGGCCTCGGCGAGCACCAGCTGCTCGGTGGTCTCGTCGGCGAAGGACACCGACGCCTCATTTCCGTGGAGGTCCAGGAGATGGACGCCGGTGTGGTCCCGGAGCCAGCCAAGATCCGACTCGGTGTGGATGCGGTGGTGGGTCTCACCGGCTCGACGAAGATCGGCCACCGGACCGTCGGCCACCACCCTGCCCCTGGCCAATATGACGATGTCGTCGCAGAGGCGCTCCACCAGATCAAGTTGGTGGGATGAGAAGAGCACGGGGACCTGACGCCGGGTGAACTCGCTCAGCACAGTGAACATCTCATCGACGGCATCCGGATCGAGTCCGTTGAATGGCTCGTCGAGGATCAGGCCCACCGGATCCGCAATGACGGCGGCGCCGATCTGGACTCGCTGTTGGTTGCCGAGCGAGAGAGTCTCCAATTTGTCCTTGAGACGGTCCGCGAGACCGAAGCGGGCCATCAGCGCACCGGCCGCATCCCGGGCCTGCTTCCTGGTCATCCCATGGAGTTCGCCCAGATAGATCAGCTGGCTGAGCACGGGCTGCTTGGGGTACAGCCCGCGCTCCTCCGGCATGTAGCCGAACCGGGCGCGGTCGCGTGCGGTGATGGGGGAGCCGTTCCAGAGCACCTGCCCTGCATTCGGCTGCAGGAGACCCATGATCATCCGCATGGTGGTGGTCTTGCCAGCGCCGTTGCCGCCGACGAATCCCGTGAACCTGCCGGGCTGCACATCGAAGGAGATGTCGTCGACGGCTGTCAGGTCGCCGTAGCGACGCGTGAGGTTTCGGATCTGTAGGACCATGGTTCCCTTCTACCATCATTGCCGCGGCGGGGTGCAGGCACCCCCCATCCCGACGATCTCCCATCTACCAACTTCGCTCGACGGGTCGGCCTTCTTCGTAGCCGGACCCGGACTGGACGCCGATGACGGCCCGGTCAGTGAATTCCGCGAGAGTGCGGGCACCCGCGTAAGTGGCCGATGACCGGACGCCGGAGGTGATCCAGTCCAGCAGGTCCTCCACGCCGGGCCGCTGCGGGTCGAGGTACATGCGGGAGGAGGAGATGCCCTCCTCGAACATCCCGGCACGGGCCCGCTCGAAGGCGGACTGTTCACGCGTCCGGTGCCGGACGGCGCGCGCCGATGCCATGCCGAAGGATTCCTTGTAGATGTGGCCCTGGTGGTCGCTCAGCTGGTCACCCGTGGACTCGTGTGTGCCCGCGAACCACGAACCGATCATGACCGACCCGGCTCCGGCGGCGAGGGCGAGCGCGACGTCGCGGGGATACTTCACCCCGCCGTCGGCCCAGACGGCGGTGCCCAATTCCCTGGCGGCGGCAGCGCATTCGAGGACGGCCGAGAACTGCGGACGGCCGACGCCGGTCTGCATCCGCGTGGTGCACATGGCACCCGGACCCACACCCACCTTCAGGATATCCGCGCCAGCCCCCACGAGGTCCCGGACGCCGTCCGAGGTGACGACATTGCCCGCAACGACGTGGATGCGACGTCCCGTTTCCTCCTCGAACCGGTCCCGCACCTCCGCCGCAATCCGCAGCGCTGAGATCATCCGCTCCTGGTGGCCGTGCGCCGTGTCCATGACCAGCACGTCGGCCCCGGCGATGAGGGCGGCGCGCACCTTCGACGCCACGTCCCCGTTGATGCCGACGGCCACCCCGGCCCGCAGGCGTCCTTCATGATCCAGTGAGGGTGAGTAGATTCCGGAGCGCAGCGCCCCCTTGGCGCTCATGACGCCCACGAGGCGCCCAGCCGGGTCCACCGCCACGGCAACCTGCTGGTGGGTCGCCGAGAGGGTGGTGAAGACCTCCTCGGGTACTGCGTCGGGGGTCACGCGCGCAACGTCGGTCGTCATGACGTCGCCAGCTTGGGCGAAGCGGTCCATGCCCTCGCACGCGGCAGGGCTGACGAGTCCCTCGACCTGGCCGTCTTCGAGCACGACGGCCACGCCGTGCGAGCGTTTGGCGATGAGCCCCAGCGTCTCTCCGAGCGTGGTGGCGGGGGAGACCGTGACTGCGGTGTCGAAGACCGGGTGTGCAGCCTTCACCTTGGCGATCGCCTCGGCCACGACATCGGAGGGGATGTCCTGCGGGAAGACCGCCATCCCACCGCGCCTTGCCATGGTTTCTGCCATGCGCCTGCCGGAAACTGCCGTCATGTTGGCGGCCACCAGCGGCAGCGGCAACTCCAGGCCGTCCGTTGAGGTCAGGTCAACGTGGAGACGTGATGTGACGTCCGAGCGGCTCGGAACCATGAACACGTCCGAGTAGGTCAGGTCATGGGAGGGCTGATCAGAGAGGAATCGCACGTCCGCCATTGTGGCACCTCTGGGGCTGAGTCAGCGGTTCGACGACTCCTCGAGGCTGCGAATCTCGGCAGCTTCGAGCTCGTCGCCCTCAACCGCCCCGTGATCGGAAGCAGCAGCGAGCTCCGCCGCTGTGGGCTTGGCCACATCGTGGCGGAGGAACCAACGCGAGAGACGTGCCCTGAAGGGGGTGACCTTCCGCTTGACCTGCACGCCGCTTGCGTCGGTCGTGGGGCTGATCTCCAGCGGTGTGTGCTGGAGGTGCTGTGTCAGGAGGAACTGCTCGTCCCTGCTGATGGGCAGGTGGGGCTCGGAGTACCCACCATCGGGCGCGCGGCTGATGAGACCGGACTCGGAGCCGTGTAGGGCACGCTCCCGGTCCTTGCGTTGGAGGCCAATGCACACGCGTCGGGTGATCAGGAACGCGATGACGGGACCGACGAACACGGCGACACGCAGGAAGTAGATCAGCGTGTTGAGGTTGAGGTTGAACCTGGTGGCGAGGATGTCGTTGCCGCCGCCCATCATGAGGAAGGAGAACGCCGTGATGCCGGCGACGCCGAGCGCCGTCCGGGTGGGGACGTTGCGGGGGCGGTCCAGAATGTGGTGCTCCCGCTTGTCACCAGTCAACCAGGCCTCCACGAAGGGCCACGCGGCGAGCAGGCCGAACAGGAGCAGCATGAGACCCAGCCCGGGGACGAAGACGTTCCAGGACCAGGTGGTGCCGAAGAAGTAGGACTCCAAGCCGGGCATCAGCCGAATGCCTCCCTCAACCCATCCCATGTACCAGTCGGGCTGCGAACCGGCCGTGATTTTTGAGGGGTCGTACGGGCCGTACAGCCACACCGGGTTGATCTGGAAGAAGCCACCCATGAGGACCAGGAAACCAAAGACCACGAAGAAGAAACCGCCGGCCTTGGCCATGTAGACGGGGAACAGCGGGTAACCGACCACGTTGTTCTCGGTTCGACCGGGGCCGGGGAACTGGGTGTGCTTGTGGTAGACCACCAGCGCCAGGTGCGCCGAGACCAGGCCCAGCAGCAGCCCGGGTATCAACAGGATGTGCACCATGTAGAGGCGTGGGACGATCAACTCGCCCGGGAACTCGCCCCCGAAGACGAAGAACTCGGCCCAGGTGCCAATGATGGGGATGGCGCGGATGAGGCCGTCAACGAACCGGAGACCCGTGCCGGACAGGAGGTCGTCGGGGAGCGAGTACCCAGCGAAGCCGGCGATCAGGGACATCGAGAGGAGCCCGACGCCGATCAGCCAGTTGACTTCACGCGGCTTGCGGAACGCCCCGGTGAAGAAGATGCGCAGCATGTGCACGAAGGCTGCGGCCACGAACAGCAGCGCGGCCCAGTGATGGATCTGACGCACGAGCAGACCACCGCGGATGTCGAAGGAGATGTTCAGCGTGGAGGACAGAGCCTCCGACATGGGGATGCCCTTCATCAACTGGTACGAGCCGGCGTATTCGATCTCGGCCATTGACGGCTTGTACCAGATGGTGAGGAAGACTCCGGTGAGCAGCAGGATGATGAAGGAGTAGAGGGCGATCTCACCCAGCAGGAAGGACCAGTGGTCGGGGAACACCTTGCGGAGGCTGCTGCGGCCAAGCTTGGCCAGGCCGAGGCGCTCGTCGGCCCACCCCATCGCTCCCGCACCGGGTGTGGAGCGCTTCTCCGCCGGGGCCTCTTCGGCCTCGACCGCGGGCGATGTCTCGGAGATGATCGTTGGCTTTGCCATCATACGTCTCCATCAGAATAGGAATCGGGGGCGTTGCGTTCGAAGAAACTTGGCCCCACCGGCACCGTGAAATCGCTGCGTGCCACCAAGTACCCGTCCGAATTTACCCTGATGGGCAACTGGGGCAGGGAGCGTGCGGCGGGGCCGAAGACGACGGTGCCAGCATCCGAGAGGTCGAACATCGACTGGTGACACGGGCACAGCAGGTTGTGCGTCTGGCGCTCCCACAAGCTGATGGGGCAGCCCACGTGCGTGCAGATCTTGGAGTAGGCCAGGATGCCCGAGACCTGCCAATCCTGACGGGTGTCGGGAATCTTGATGGATGCGGGGTCCATGCGCACGACGATGAGCGAGCACTTGGCCTTGGCCCGCTGCGCTTCCACGGCGTCAAGGTCCAGCAGGCTTTCGGGTTGGGCATTGATGAGCTGGCCGATCTCCACGTCGGAGGCCCGGATCGGCTCCCACGTCTCGTCGTTGACGACGCGAACCCCTTCGTCCCAGATGGTCTCCCTGAGTGTCTCGTCGAGGCGGGACCGGGTGGGCCACGGACCCATGTCCGCGAACAGCACCACGACCGGAATCACCGAAAACCCCAGCGCGCCGGCAAGCGCCCCGCCGATGAGCTTGCGCCGCCCGAAGCGGGACTGCTCCACGCCGTCGGAGAACTGCTGTGCCACCTCTGCGCGGGCCTCCGGGGGTGAGGCGGCGCTGTGGCGGTAGTCGATGCTCTCGGCGTCCGTCATGATGACACGGGCCCACTGGACACAGGCCAGGCCGATGAGCAATGTGGCGACCCCGCCGGTCAGTCCGAGGCCGACGTTCTGCGCGTTGGCGTAGAGCGGGCCGAAGTCGATGAATGCGTTGCGGGGGACCGCGAAGTAGATGACCACGAAGGCTATGGCCAGCACCGGCACGGCGGCCAGCATGCCCACGATGGCGGCATAAGCCCGGTTCGCAGCGTCGGGATTGGCGTCGGTGAAACGCTCGACGTGTTCCTCGAGGCCGGGGTTTGAGACTGGATGGCCCCGGCCGGGGTCAACCACGGGAAGGTTGTCGTGACTCATCGGGCTCGTGCCCCCCTCTTGGCGATCCAGGTGGCAACCAGGGCAAGGCCCCCGATACCGATGATGAAGACCCAGAAACCTTCGGAGACCGGCCCCTCCTCACTCGTGGCAAGCCCTCCGTAGGTGGGCTGTTCACTGGTCTCGTTGATGTAGCCGATGATGGAACGTGCGTCCTCGTCGGTGATGACATCTTTCGAGAAGACCGGCATCTGCTGCGGACCGATGCGCATGGCCTCCCAGATGTGAACGTTCTCGGTGCCGGTTATCGACGGTGCGAACTTGCCCTTCGGAAGGGCGCCCCCGCCGCCGACAATGCCGTGGCAGGCTGAACAGTTGGCCCGGAAGAGGGCGCCACCACGGGCAATCTCCTCCTCGGAAAGACCCTCCGGGGAGTACTGCGCCTCGGTGGGTGACTCGATGCCGGGCCCCCAGGTGGTGATGTAGGCGGCGAGCGCGTCCACCTGTTCCTGGGAGTAGAGGGGGGTGCGGGCGGGGATCTGAACCTCGGGGCGCGCGGCCGGCATGCGTCCCGTGGCCACCATGAAGTCTACGGATGCGCTGCCCACACCGATCAGGCTGGGGCCCAGGGTGTTGCCCTCGCCGTTCAGACCGTGGCACGACGAACAGGAGACGTTGTACAGCTCGCGCCCCTGCTCCACCTGCTGGGTCATTTCGGTCTCAGCGGATGTCTGGGAGGGGGAGACGGCGGTGTAGGCCAGGCCCACCGTCAAGAGGGCGAGCACCAGCAGAAGTGGGCGGGCCGCCTTGTGCCGGCGTCGCTTCGAGAGGAAGTTCATGATCTTGTGGCTCCAGACATGGGGCTCAGCGGAGGAAGTAGATGACACCGAACAGGACGATCCAGATGACGTCCACGAAGTGCCAGTAGTAGCTGACGGCGTGAGCGGCGACGGTCTGTTCATGGGTATGGGTACGAGTCATGTAGGTGCGTGTCAGGGTGAGGAGGAATGCGACCAGACCTCCGATGACGTGGAGCCCGTGGAAGCCGGTGGCCAGGAAGAATGCGGACCAGTAGGCGTCCGTCGAGATGGTGAAGCCCTCGCTGAAGAGGGTGAAGTACTCCCAGACCTGTCCGGAGACGAAGGCCGCGCCGAGAATGAATGTGACGATGTAGGCCTCCTGCAGCCCCCACTTGAGCGGATTCAGCCAGGACCCACTCGCGCGGCCCCGCTCGGCGGCATTCGCACCCAACTGGCACGTCACCGAGGACATGACGAGAATCGCCGTGTTGACGCTCGCGAACGTGATGTCGAGGTGCTGGGTGCTCTCGACCCACAGCGACGCCTCGCCGGTTGCAGCGGCCCGCTCGTTGTTGACGTTGCGCACCCAGAAGTACGCCGCGAACACGGCGGCGAAGAACATGAGCTCGCTGGCGAGCCACACGATCGTGCCCACGGCAACCATGTCGGGGCGCCCCTTGGGCTTGTTCAGCCGCGCGGAGGAGATCTCGTGGATGGCGCCGCTGGGGAGCGAATTGCTCGCGATCAGGAAGTCAGAATGGCTGGTCACCCCTCCATTATGCCTGCACCTCCCGGTTCAGATGCAAGGTGTCGCGTAGTTGAGGGACCCCGGATGCGTTTCCACAGGACGGTGAGGCATAATGCGCCCATGTCTGTCGGCCCCCTCATCCTGACCGGGCTCCTCCCCGCACATGCCAATCCGGGCGACGACATCATCCCGCTGGAGGGCTGGCGTTACCTGACGGCGTGGACGTTCGAGCCGCTGCCACTGCTGATGCTCCTGCTCACTTCGGCCGTCTACCTCTATGGGGTGCACGTGCTGCGGAAACGGGGGGTCAAGTGGCCGGTTCTCAGAACGATCTACTTCTGCGTCCTGGGTGTGGGGACGCTCGCCGTCGCGCTCTTCAGCTTCCTCGGTACCTATGACACGGTGCTGTTCTGGTCCCACATGATCCAGCACATGTTACTGAACATGATCGCGCCGGTATTCCTGGTCGCGGGGGCGCCCGTGACGCTGGCGCTGCGCACCCTGCCGAAGGCGCCACGAAGGTGGTTGCTCGCCGTGCTGCACTCCCTGCCCGCCAAGATCGCGCTGTTCCCCCCGTTGACGACGTTCCTGATGATCGCGAGCCCCTTCGCGCTGTACTTGACGGGCTGGTACAACCTCACACTGAACAGTGCTCTCGCGCACGACACCCTCCACATCTACATGGTGGTGGTGGGATGCCTCTTCTTCTTCCCGTTGCTGGGCGTCGACCCCGTGCCCATCCGGATGCCGTACCCCATCCGCATCCTCCTGTTCTTCCTCACCATGCCGTTCCACGCCTTCCTGGGCGTGACGATCATGGGCTCCACCCGCCTGATCGCTGAGGACTGGTACCTGGCCTTCGGCCGCTCCTGGGGCCTCACCCCCCTGGAGGACCAGACCTGGGCGGGCGGCCTGATGTGGGCCACGGGAGACATCACGATGTTCTTCGCGATGTTCACGATTTTCCTGCAATGGATCCAGGACTCGAAGCGCGAGGCCAGGCGTGTCGATCGGGCGCTGGACCGGCGGGATGCGCTTGCGGCCAGACAGGCCGTCATGACCGAAGGCGGTGCGGTTGGCTACGATGCGGTGGAGGGCAGGGCTCAGCCGAGCGCTGATGGCAACAGTATGAAGACCGGCAGTACCGACACCGACCGAGCTCGGGGATGAGGAACGAGAATGACAGAAGAAGCGGGCCGCCTCAGGATCCTCCTGTTCTCCGATGACCGCACCACTCGTCAGGAGGTGCGGTTGACCCTGGGGCGCAGGGTCGCCCGGGACCTGCCGGAGATAGAGGTCTTCGAAGTCGCCACGGGCCCGGCCCTGTTGCGCACGCTGGATGCGAGCACCAACTATGACCTGATCATTCTCGACGCCGAGGCGCAGCCCCACGGTGGGATGGGGCTCGGACACCAGATCAAGGACGAGTACGCCAACTGCCCGCCGGTTCTGCTGCTGGTGGCTCGCGTGGCGGATGCCTGGCTGGCCACATGGTCCCGTGCCGAGGCGATCTCGCCGTTCCCCGTGGATCCCCTGCAGTTCCCCGAACAGGTGGCGGCCCTGTTGCGTCGCTCGGTGACGGCCAAGTGAGCTACACCTGGCCGGACATCCTGACCGGACTGGTCCGGCGGGAGGGGCTGGAGTCGGAGGCCGCCGAATGGGCCCTCAACGAGATCTTCGCCGGCCGGGCGAACGAGGTGAACCTCGCGGCGCTGCTCGTCGCTCTGCGCGCAAAGGGTGAGACGGAGGACGAGATCATCGGCCTCTCCAACGCGATGCTCGGCAACTGTCTGCACGTCTCCCTCGATCCGGAGGCCGTGGACGTGGTGGGCACGGGCGGTGACCGGGCCAACACCGTGAACATCTCCACCATGGCTGCGCTCGTTGCGGCGTCCGCGGGCGCCCGGGTCATCAAGCATGGCAGCCGGGCCGCGTCCTCCATGGCGGGAACCGCCGACACGCTGGAGGCACTCGGCGTCAACATCTCGCTGGAGCCGACCCGCCAGGCAGAAGTCCTGCGCGAGACAGGGATCGTCTTCCTGTTTGCGCAGCAGTACCACCCGGCCATGAAATTCGTGGGACCGGTGCGCAGGCAACTCGCAATCCAGACCACCTTCAACTTCTTGGGGCCCCTGTCCAACCCCGCCCAGCCCCGGGCGATGGCGCTGGGCGTGGCCGATGACGACATCGCGCCCGTGGTGGCGAGAGTGCTGGCGGGCAGGGGAGTGCGGGGCATGGTGTTCCGCGGCTTCGACGGGCTTGACGAGCTGACCACGACCTCGGCCTCCGACGTCTGGCTCATCTCGGACTCGCGTGTCCATCGCACCACTCTCAACCCCCTAGAGCTGGGACTCCGGGCGGCCGCACCCGCGGACCTGACCGGCGGTGACGCCGCTCACAACGCTGCGGTGGTTGAGGACCTGGTGGCCGGAAAGACCGGTCCGGTCCGCGACATCGTCGTGCTCAACGCAGCGGCGGCCCTGTTGTCCTTCCGCGGCGTCAGCGCCGTTGTGCCCCTGGTGGAACAGATGTGGGAGGCCAAGCAGGACGTGGAATCCGCCCTCGACTCCGGAGCCTCCGCGTCCACCCTCGAGCGATGGGTGGCGATCACCAACCGCTGACGGCGACGGCGAGGATCGGGCCGAGCCACAGTGCGGGTCCGTAGGCGAAATATTCGGGTCCATTGCGACGACGTCGACGGACAACATGGGCAATGCCCCACACCGCCCCGACGAGTGTGCCGCAGAGCAGGGCCAACAACCACCCGTTCAGGCCTCCCAGCGCTCCCATGGCCCCGACTCCGGCGGCCAGGCGCACGTCGCCATATCCGAAGGCCGGGCTGTGGCGCCACAGGAGGTGGAAGAGCAGGAATGCCGCAGCACCCCCGGCCACTGATGCCAGCGCCGTCGGCCAGTCGATGACGGCCACCCAGACCAGACCGGCAGCAACCTGCGCGAGACAAAGTGTGTTCAGGGACCGGGGCAGCCATGTGGTGCGCAGATCTACCCATACGAGTGCCGCGCCGGCCCCGAGGTACCCGAACCAGGCGCCGAAATGTGCCACCGGCACCACATGGAGCACCTGAGCCAGGACAAGGACCAGCAGGCCCAGGAGTACGCCATGGCGCGCAGTGACGAGGGAGGCGTAGTTGGGGGCCGGCTCGTCGTGCCTCAGCTCCGGCTCGGGTAGCCGTCGGACCACCAGGACAAGATGCAGCACGGCCGACATTGCACAGATCACCGTCGCGAGCCACGTCATGCGAGCAGACTAGCCAGCGGGCGTGGGAACTGCTGCCCGAAAAACGTGCCACACGACTCAGCGGTACGCCAACGGGCCCAGCCAACCGCGTGTGAGCCTGCAGGTCCTCCGGGTGTGGACGCTGCCGCTGCGGGCAGCTCGGTGGGGGTGTGGAGCGAGGAATGGCGAGCTGTGCGCCGTGGTGGTGCGCAACGTACTACTGGAGCAGTGGTCACAAGGATCAGGACTGACGAACGAACGGCCAAGTGCCCACCGCCACGAAGGGCGATGGGCACTTGCAGGGGCTGCCGTGCAGCCGACGTGCGGATCAGCGCTGGGCGCGCGTGAAGCCGGCCTTCTCAGCTGCTTCCTCGGAGTTGAACCAGACCTCGGCGATGGTGCGGTCGTAGCCGCCCGAGCCCGCGAGGTGGTACTTCTTCGAACGCTCATTGCCCTTGATGGTGAACCCCTCCGGCGGGTTCTCGCCCACGTAGGAGCCGTCGCCGTATCCGTTGCCGGTGTCCTCCACGACATCCGCGTTCGCCACTGCATCCTGCGGGAGTGCAGTACCCTCGGCGCCCTCGAAGGGGTCCGTTGGCGCCGGTGCGGCCTCCGTGACGAGTTCGTCCTCCACCTTGGAGTCCGTCGCCTCGGTGTTGTCGCTGGCCACCTTGGCGGCGTTGGCGAAGGTGTCGTTGTTGTTCACGTAGGCCTTGGACGGCTCGTGGGCCGTCCAGCCATCATCCTTGGGTGTGAGGAAGTGTCGCACTGCTGCGACGGCTCCGGCAACAATCGTCGAGATCGCGATGAACTTGATGAACTTCTTGCCCTTGCTCTTCTTCTTCGGTGGCTCCAGTTCGCCCCTCAGCGCCTTCACGGCCGCCCTCCCGCGGCTGCTTGCCTCGGCGACGGCCGGGTTCTCGGCCGCCTCGTTCAACAGGCTCTGCAACTTCGGCAGGAAATCATCCGAGATCCTGTCCCTGGCGGCGTCGACGGCGGGGGAGACCTTGCCCATGGCGTCCTTGATGTGTGGCTCCCAGGCGTCGAGTCGCTTGGCAGCGAAATCGGCGGTGCGAACCTTGGCGTCGTGTGCCATGGGCCCTGCGCTCTTCTGCGCCTCCGACAGCAGATCGTTGGCCTTTGCCAGAGCCTCGTTCAGAGCACTCTGGGCACTCTGACGGATGTCGCCTGCGGCGGCGCTGGAATGCGCGGCGGCCTTCTTGAGTTCCTTCTTGGACTTCTTCACAGTTCCTCCAACTTGGGTGTGGCTCGTGGTCGAGCAGGGCCCACGCTACCGGGTCGCGGGTCCGGGGACCGGCGGTGCGCAACAGGTCGGGTAGGTTTGTGCACTGAATCTTCACGACAATCCAATGAAAGAGGATCGCTTATGAGCACCGCGACACTGCACACCACCCTGGGTGACATCGTCATCAACCTGTTCGACGACCAGGCACCCAAAACAGTCGAGAACTTCACGGGCCTCGCCGGGGGCACGAAGGAATACACCGATTCCAAGACCGGCCAGAAGACCACCGGCAACTTCTATGACGGCGTGATCTTCCACCGCGTCATCCAGGGCTTCATGATCCAGGGCGGGGATCCGCAGGGCACCGGAACCGGCGGCCCCGGGTATCAGTTCGGGGACGAGTTCCACCCGGAGCTCAGCTTCGACCGTCCCTACCTGCTGGCCATGGCCAACGCCGGCCCGGGCACCAACGGCTCGCAGTTCTTCATCACGGCCGGACCCACCCCCCACCTCAACCGTCGCCACACCATTTTTGGCGAGGTGGCGGACGAGGCGAGCCAGCGCGTGGTCGACGATATCGAGTCCACGCCCACCGACGGTCGCGATCGTCCCAAGACTCCCGTGGTCATCAACTCGGTGACGCTGTCCTGATCACTGCGGCATCGGGCACCACGAAGCGGGCCGGGTCCTTCGGGACCCGGCCCGCGCCCGTCCTCCCGCGAGGGCGGGGATTCAGGACACCTCGACGGAAACGGGGCCGGGCTTCAGCTCCAGCGCGGGCATGATCCAGCTGTCACCGAGGAGTTCCGAGGCCAGCCCGTCGGCTGGGAGTCCGGAGTTCACGGGCCAGGCCCACTCCCCGTCGGTGTCCAACAACCGAACGCCGGGCTGTTCCAGCCACGCCGCCACCCTCTCTGCCTCCTCCCAGCTTGCCGCCGGCATCCCGACGGGCGGAGCGATGACCGTTTCGGCGCCCGCAACGGCTTGAGAGGCAACGGTCCGGACCTCCGATGTGCGCGCGGAACCGGCGGCGGCCAGCCGTCCGTACCTGAAAACGTGGATCTCCCAGCCCCCCGCGACCGGGGCAGCCCCGACAAGCTGACGGCACGCGGCGATGGAGCGCACCCGGTGATGGCGCACCGAGGTGGCATGGAAAGTACGCAGCCGAGTCGTCAGCACGCTGGCCTCCTCGTAGCGCTCGGCGGCGATGAGCTTGGCCAGCCGTGGTTGAGCGGAGCGCAGCACACTCCTGGCGTCCGAATCCCAGGCACGTCGCACCTCCTCCACCGCCAGCGCGTGCGCAGTGGCCCCCTCACCCAGCAGGCACGGGGCGGAGCAGCGTCCCATCTCAGCCAGTGCGCAGTCGGAGCTGGCTGTCCGGGCCGACAGGCGAGTGGTGCACTGGCGCAGACGGAAAGCCTCCTGCAGCACCATCGCTGCCTCCTGTGCTGCCTCCATGGAGGAGAAGGGGCCCCAGTGCCTGGCCTGCTCATCGGAGATCCGACGCACGGCCGCCAGACGCGGAAAGGCCTCCTTGGTGAGTTTGAGCCAGACGAGGCGGTTCTGCCTCTTCGACCGCCGGTTGTACCGCGGGCAGTGGCTGGCGATCATCCGCAACTCGCGTACTTCCGCCTCCAGGGAGGTGGCGCACTCCAGGAACCGCACCCCCGTGGCAACACGAACCATCTCATGGATCCGGGAGCGCTTCTCGGCCGCCGAGAAGTAGTTGCGGACCCGTCGGCGCAGGTTGACGGACTTGCCCACGTAGAGCACCTCGGTGCGCAGATGCCCATCGACGTCGGCGCCCTCGTGCTCGAACCAGTACACCCCGGGTGCTTCGGGAGCCCCCGCGGCCCATCCCCGCTTGGCACGCCGATCCGGGGAGACGCGGGCAGTCATCTCCGAGAGATCCTCCAGCGTGTGGACCCCGAGATTGCCGACTCTCTCGAGGAGTCCGTGCAGGACGTCCACGGTGGCCCGGGCGTCACTCAGGGCGCGGTGGTTGGGGACGGTTGTGGCACTGAAATGGGCGGACAGCGTGGAGAGCTTGCAATTGCGCACCTCGTCGGCGGGCAGCACCTGGCGTGCCACGGTCACGGTGTCGACCACGTGGGGGCGTGGCCAGGGCATGTGCAACTCTTGATGGCCCCGGCGCAGGAATCCGATGTCAAAGGGGGCGTTGTGGGCCACCATGACGCACCCAGCGCTGAAGGTGGCGAATCGGGGCAGGGCCTCGGCAAGATCCGGGGCACCTGCCACCATCTGGTTGGTGATCCCCGTCAGCACCTGGATCATCGGCGGGATGGGTGTGGTGGGCCGCACCAAGGTCTGGAACTCACCCAGGATCTCGCCTCCGCACACCTTGACGGCACCGATCTCGGTGATGCAGCTGTCCCTGCCCCCGCCGGTGGTCTCCAGGTCCACCACGCAGAACGTCACGTGGGACAGGTGGGTGCCGAGCTCGTCGAACGAGGGCTGTTCGGAGGACTGGACTGCCATGGGACACACCCTAGGAATCCCCACTGACAAACGCGAGGCGCGTGTTGGGGGCTCGGCCCCAGAAAGTGTCGGAGGGGGTGGACAGCATGGGAACCATGACTACTTTGCATGTGGATTGCGACGGGTGCGCCGCCCGGGGACCCGGCTGCGCTGATTGTGTGATCTCCGTCCTCCTGGGGGCTCCCGGCAACGTGGAGTTCGAGGACTCGGAGGTGGAGGCCATGGGGGTGCTCGCCGACGCCGGCCTGGTTCCTCCACTGCGCCTGGTGAGCACTCGACGTGACCACCACTTGGGGGCTATCCTGAAAGTCGTTTAGCCTTTTCTCAGGTGAATGCAGGCACATCCACGGGGGTTCGAGATTGTGATGACCAGATTGCGCCGGGTCACGGCCATGGCAGCGACGACGCTTCTCCTCTCAGGTCTCGTCATTCCCGCCCACGCGGACCCGGACGCCGTCGCCGAGGCCAGGGCTGTTCTCGAACGCATCCACCAGCAGTCGTCGGCCATCGATCAGGAGATCATCGGGGCGAGCGAGCGGGCCGAACAGGGCCGGGCGAAGCTTGCAGAGCTCACGGCAGACCTGGAGGAGCAGGAGGCGGAGGTTGCCCGGATGTCGACGGACCTTGGCGAGATTGCCGTGGTGCAACTGCAGTCGGGTGGCTTTGACATCACCGCCCAATTGCTGACCAGCGATTCAGAATCAAGCTTCCTCTCCGGTCTGGCAACCATCCAGAACGAGGCGAACCGCAGCAATTCGGATCTGCAAGTGCTGCAGGTGGAGCAGGCGGAGGTGAACGCGCTGCGCGCCGAGGCCGACCGCACGAGCGTCTCCCTCCAGTCGGATCTGGTGGCCAAGGAGGCACTGGCCGTCGAGTTCGCAGCCAAGGAGGCAGAGGCTCAGGAGATTCATGATCGGCTGAGTGCGGAGGAGCGCGAAAGGCTGCGCCAGCTCGAGATCCAGCGTCAGCGCGAGCAGGACGAAGCAGACCGGCTGGCCCGCATCGCTGCCGAGCAGCCCACGGAGCGGGAGGCGGTCACCACCGACGACGCCGTTTCCTCCTCGGTGAACAACAGCTCGCGCGCCCAGAGCGCCATCTCTGCGGCCACGTCCAAGGTGGGGAGCAGCTACGTGTGGGGAACATCGGGCCCCAGCACATTCGACTGCTCCGGTCTGACGAGCTACGCGTACCGTCAGGTGGGCATCTCACTGCCGCGGTCCTCGCGGGCGCAGTTCAGCATGGGGACCAAGGTGGCCAAGTCAGATCTCCAGCCCGGCGACCTCGTGTTCTACTACTCGCCGGTGAGCCATGTCGGCATGTACATCGGAAACGGCAGGATCGTCGATGCGGCCAACCCCCGCAGCGGAGTCCGCATCACCAGCCTGAACTCCATGCCCTTCTCAGGGGCTCGTCGCGTCGGCTGATCACAGGTGTGCGTGACCAGTGACGAACTGCGCCGAGCGTTCGAAGATCAGCTCAGCGTCGTTGTCGAGCGTTGCCACGTGATAGCTGTCGTGCAGGGACACCATCTCCGTCGCCGGAAGCGCCCGCAGGAGCGCTTCGTGGCTGGAGTCGTCCACCACGTGGTCCACGTCTGAGCGGAACAAGAGGATGGGTGCGCTCACGCGGGGGAGATGTGAGCGCACCTGACTCCACAGCTTCGTCATGCTCCACGCGGCGGCGACGCTGACGCGGTCATAGCCCGGTTCCTCCGCACCCTCCTTGCGGATGTCCGAGGCGATGCCCGGCTGTGACGCGATGACGTGGCGCAGCACCCCGGACAGTGGCAACAGACGGTTCCTGCTGGCAATCGCCGGGTTCACGAGCATCACACCGGCCACCGCCTGTTCCTCTGCGAGCTTCAGGGCGAGGGCGCCGCCCATGGACAGCCCCGCCACGAAGAGCGTGTCGCAGTGTGCGGCCAACTCCTGGCGTGCCGCCTCTACATCGGCGTACCAGTCTGTCCAGCGGGTTGTTGCGAGATCCTTCCAGCTCGTGCCGTGTCCGCTGAGTCGAGGCGCAATGACGCGAGCACCACTCCTCTCGGCGATGGCGTGGGCCCACGGCGCCACCGATGCGACGGAGCCGGTGAAGCCGTGGCACAGCACCACCCCCACGCGGCCTCCTCCCACGCGGAGGGTCTGTGCTGCGGGCCAGATGTGTGTGTCCATGGCAAGGAGCCTGCCCGGTGTGTGTCCCGACCGCAAGCAATACCTCCAGTTCGGGTTCTGCTCGATAGAGTTCAGGAGGCACAACAATTATCGAGAGCGGAGTCCAG
Organism: uncultured Actinomycetota bacterium; assembly: GCA_963747505.1. Taxonomy (GTDB): domain Bacteria; phylum Actinomycetota; class Actinomycetes; order Propionibacteriales; family Propionibacteriaceae; genus Arachnia. Next base: position 385,386 of record CAVVFD010000001.1, read on the forward strand.
GGCACCGTGTGGTACGAGTTTTTCAAGGCTGCGATCTTCAGGCCGTTGGTCAGGTTCGGTTTCCGGGCCCGGATCATCGGGACCGAGAATGTGCCGCTCAGCGGTGGAGCCCTCCTGGCGAGCAATCACATCGCCATCATGGATTCCCTGGTGGTACCCGCCATGATCCCCCGCAAGGTCACATATCCGGCGAAGGCGGAGCTGTTCACGGGCAAGGGGGGCCCGGGCCCCGCACTTGTTGCCTGGTTCCTCAAGGCCGTGGGCATGGTCCCCATGGACCGGGGCGGTGGGCGGGCGAGCGCCACGGCACTGCACAACATCTCAGACGTGCTGGCTTCCGGTGCACTCGTGGGGATCTACCCCGAGGGCACGCGATCTCCCGACGGGAGGCTCTACAAGGGCAAGACTGGCCTCGCCCGGATGGTCCTGGGTGCTGACGTGCCGGTGCTGCCCGTGGGTGTCGTCGGTACGCACAAGGTGCGCGGACCACTGGGAATCCCCTGGATCCGTCGGCCCCTCGTCCTCGTGGGCGAGCCGTTGTCCTTCTCCCACCTCACGGGCAGGGAGTCCGAGACCAAGGTCCTGCGGTGGGTCACTGATGAGACCCTCGCCGCCATTCAGCAGCTCACCGGCCAGCAGTACGCGGATGTCTACGGCAGTCGTGTGAAACACGGCGATCTGCGCGAGACTGGCTCGGACGCCTTCGTCGTGGCGCGCCCCGGTGGCGGCCCCGCACCCGAAAAACCCGGGCAGTGACGCGGTGGTGGACCGGCGTGGTTGGATGGGCCGGACCGGCGGATGGTTCCGGCAGGCCCACGATGTGCTCGGGCGCGTGTACGCGGTGTGCGTCACCGTGCGCCTCATCATGGCGTTGCATGCTGTCGCTCTGAACCTTGCAGTGGTCTGGCCCGTCGCGCGGAATCGGCCTCTCCTCCTTGTCGTCTGTCTGGTGATCGTGGTGTGGACGGTGCTGGTGTCGGTGTGGCTGCGCCGCCCGCGGCGGCGAACCGCGCCCAGTTTCATCGCCGATCTGCTGGTGACCGTCGCCGTGGTGCTGAGCACCCCGCTGGTGGCCGATGGCGGCGATGTGCCCCTGACGTTGGCCGCCTACTGGGGTGGCGGCTCCGCCGCGTACGCGGCGATCCTCCTGTCAACGCGGTGGGGCATGGCACAGGCCGCCCTGGTGAGCGTGGCGTACTTCGCCGTGCCGCCGTTGCTGGTCGCCCGTCGAGTGGACATGGTGGTGCTCATCATCGCCACCTCCTTCTGCCTCGGCGCCCTCATCAGCCAGTTCCGCATGACCCTCGAGGAGCAGCAGCGCGAACGGGCCAGGTCAGCCGCGCTGACGGAGCGGGAGCGGTTGGCACGCATCATCCACGACGGCGTTCTCCAGGTGCTGGCGCTGGTGGAGCGCGAGGGGCCCTCCCTGGGGCCGAGGGGCATGAGGCTTGCGTCCTTGGCCAAGGAGTCGGAGGCGCAGCTGCGCACGCTGCTGCGCGACCGCAGGTTCGACGACGACTCCTCCAGCAGTCTGGTGGACCTTGCGGCGGCCCTGGACAAGTACCAGGGCGCGCGCGTGACGGTGTCCACGATGGCCGGAGAAGTGATGCTGCCGCGCTTCGTGGTGGACGAAGTGGAGGCGACGCTCGTCGAGATACTCCACAACGTTGACCTGCACGCCGGTCCGGACGCCTCCGTGTGGGTGCTGCTCGACCAGGAAATCGATGACGAGGTCATACTGTGGGTGAGGGACAATGGCGTCGGCATGGCCCCGGACACGGTCCGGGACGCCACGGAGCGGGGACGATTGGGGATTCAGGATTCCATCGTGGGGCGGATGTCCTCCTTGCACGGTTCTGCCATGCTGAGGTCGTCGCCCGGTACGGGCACCGAGTGGGAACTGCGGTTCCCTGTGGACATGGGGGAGTGAGGGTGTCGATCGAACGCAACCGTGTGATGTTGGTGGATGACCACCCCGTGTGGATCGACGCCCTCAGCGAGGACCTCACGGAGGTGGGGTTCGACATTGTGGCGGTGGCGAAGAATGGCACCGAATGCCTCGCCCGCGCCCGGGCCACCCGGCCCCAGGTGGTGGTGATGGACCTGCAGATCCCGGAGCCGGACGGTGCCACCTGCACAGAACTGCTCATCCGCGAGTTCCCGGACCTGCACGTCCTGGTGATGTCCGCCTCGGGTGAGCGCGAGGATGTCCTGCGGGCGATGCGCGCCGGAGCCAAGGGATATCTGGTCAAATCCGCATCCAAGGCGGAACTCATCGATGGGGTGCAGCGCACCGCTGCTGGCGACGCCGTCTTCACACCCGGCCTGGCCGGTCTGGTGCTTGGAGAGTTCCGGCGCCTGGTCAGCGTGGCTCGGGCACACGATGAGGAGGGTCCCATCCTGACCAGCCGCGAGGTCGACGTGCTGCGCCGCGTCGCCAAGGGGCTGGCCTATCGGGAGATCGCGGAGGAACTGTTCGTGTCCCACCGAACGGTGCAGAACCACGTGCAGAACGTGCTGCGCAAGCTGCAGCTCCACAACCGTGTGGAGCTGACCCTGTACGCCATTGACCAGGGCATCCACGACCCCGACGAGTGAGGGGGCCGGTGACGCGTTGCGGTAGCCTGACAGGCATGTCACCCATCATGTCCCGGGAAGAACTGCGCGCCCTGCCGCAGGTCCAGCAACCGTCCTACCCGGACATGGGGGTGCTGGATCGGGCCATCGACACCATGGAGGCGCTGCCGCCTCTCGTGTTCGCGGGCGAGTGCGATGACCTGAGGGTGAAACTGTCCGAGGTGGCCGATGGGCGCGCGTTCCTCCTGCAGGGCGGGGACTGTGCCGAGTCCTTCGAGGCCGTGACAGCGGACAACATCAAGGCCAAGCTGCTCGTCCAGCTTTCGATGGCCGTGGTGATGACGTATGCGGCCCAGGTGCCGGTGGTGAAGGTGGGTCGCATTGCGGGCCAGTACGCCAAGCCTCGCAGCAACGGCAACGAGACCCGGGGCGATGTGACGTACCCCTCGTACCGTGGCGATGCCATCAACGGCTTCGAGTTCACCGAGGAGTCCCGAACCCACGACCCACAACGCCTGGTCCGGATGTACAACGCGTCCGCGGCCACGCTGAACCTGGTGCGCGCGTTCGTCAAGGGGGGTTTCGCGGACCTGCGGGGCGTCCACACCTGGAACCGAGACTTCGTCGGGAACTCGCAGGTGGAGACCGAGTACGAGGAGCTCGCGAGCGAAATTGATCGTGCGCTGGCCTTCATGGTCGCCTGCGGTGTGGATGACCGCGCCCTGTCGACCATCGACTTCTACGCCAGCCACGAAGCACTCCTTCTCGAGTACGAACGGGCACTCACCCGCGTGGACTCCCGCTCACAGCAGCTCTACGGCGTGTCCGGCCACATGCTGTGGATCGGCGAGCGGACCCGCCAGCTGGACGGTGCCCACGTGGAACTCCTTCGTCGCGTGCAGAATCCCTTGGGCATCAAGCTGGGCCCCGCCACCTCACCTGCCGACGCCCTGGCGCTGGCGGACCGACTGGATCCGGACCGCATCCCGGGCCGCATCACCTTCATCACGCGGATGGGCGCGCGCAAGGTGCGCGACGTGCTGCCGGGCATCGTGGAGGCCGTCGAGGCATCGGGCCGGAAGGTGGCCTGGGTGTGCGACCCGATGCACGGCAACACCTTCGAGAGCGCGAACGGCTACAAGACCCGGGCGTTCGCGGACGTCGTCGACGAGGTCAACGGCTTCTTCGACGTGCACGACTCCCTGGGGACCTGGCCGGGTGGCATCCACGTCGAGCTGACCGGTGACGACGTCACGGAGTGCGTCGGGGGTGTGCACCAGCTGTCCGAGAACGATCTGAGCAGCCGGTACGAGACCGTCTGCGATCCACGCCTGAACCGCAACCAGTCCCTCGAGCTTGCCTTCACGGTGGCTGCGCGACTGCGCGAGGGACGGGGGAGGCGGGAGAACCCCGTCCAGGCGTTCCGCGCACGAGACCTGTGAGCGGGGCCCTTACATGACCCATTGCGCTCCGCTGGTGGACCTGCGCAGCGACACCCTCACGCGACCCTCGGCCGGGATGCTGGACGCCATGATGTCGGCCCCGGTGGGGGACGACGTGTACGGCGAGGACCCAACCGTCGCCGCCCTCGAGCAACGGGCGGCGGAGCTCCTTGGCCAGGAGGCGGCATTGTTCTGCACCACCGGATCGCTGGCCAACCTCCTCGGGATCTGGCTGAACGTGCCGCCGGGCGGCGAGGTGCTGTGCGACGCACTGGCCCACATCGCGCGCGCCGAGATGGGCGCCCATGGAGCGCTGCACGGTGTGACCATGCGGACCTGGTCCTCCAGCCGCGGCAAACTTGTTGCCGAGGACGTGCTGGCGATGCTGGCGATCGACTGTGGCCCCTACCTCGTGGAGACAGCTGCGGTGGAGGTGGAGGACACGAGCAACTTCGGCGGCGGGACCGTGCAGGACTTCACCGAGGTTTCGTGGCTCTCGGACGAACTTGCCCGGCTCGGCATCGCCCGCCATCTCGACGGCGCACGCCTGGCCAACGCCGCTGCCGCCACGGGACGCACGCTTCGGGAGCACGGCCGGCTCTTCGACACCGTCACCCTCTGCCTGTCGAAAGGGCTGGGTGCACCCATTGGGACCGTCCTCGCCGGCTCAGCGGCAGACATGGCGCGCGCACGGGTTCAGCGCAAACGTCTGGGTGGTGGGTGGAGACAGGCGGGAATCCTCGCAGCTGCGGGCCTGTGGGCGCTGGAGCACAATCTGCCCCGCATCGCCGATGACCACGCGGCCGCGCGGGCGTTCGCCGAAGCTGTGGCGCAGCGCGCGCCCGCGGCGGTGGACCCGGGATCCGTCGAGACGAACGTCGCTCTCATCGAAGTGTCCAACGCACGTCACGTTGCAGCCGAGTGTGAGCGTCGCGGCGTCCGCCTCAGCGTGCTGGGGCCCCGTACCCTGCGCGCCGTGACGCACCTCGACGTCAGCTTGGCTGAGTGCACCGCGGCGGGTGAGGCCACGGGCGAGGTGCTGGCCCGGGCGAGGTAGTTCTCACACCGCGCGACGTCTGCGCAGTTCTTCGACGAGGGCGTCGATGACGCGTCCTCTCCTGAGTGGCCGCACGGTCAGCAGGAGCGCCAGCACCACCAGTGATCCCCCGATGACAATCTGCGGGGTGAGGCTCTCGAGGCCGAAGCCAATGGCGAGAGCCACGGACCACACGGGTTCCGTGCACATGATCACAGCACTCGGCGTGGCCGCCACATGACTCTGTGCCCAGCTCTGCAGGAAGAGGGTGACGGCACCGCAGAAGATGCCGAGGTACAGCAGTTGTCCCCACACGACGGGGTCCTGCGGCATCTCGAAGCGGGTGAACGGCACCACCAGCAGGGAGATGGCGGTACCGACGAGGGCCTGCATGGCCGTGAGCTGGTTCACGTTGTCCGGTCTCACCCAGCGGCCGAGCAGCACGATGTGAAGAGCGAACATCAATGCGCCGAAGAGCGTCAGGGCCGCGCCGAACCCGAATCCATCCTCGCCGGTGGCCGCCCCGCCTGCGAGCACCACGATCCCCATGACGGTGAGGGCCACCGCGAGCCACGTGGTGGTCGGCTGGCGTTGCTTCAGCAGCACCGCGGAGATGATGGCCGTGAAGACCACGTAGCTGGCCGTCACAAAGCCGGACAGGGAGGGCGGGGTGTACTGGAGTCCGATGGTCTGGCTACCGATACCCGTGGTGAAGAGCCCGCCCAGGAGGGCGCCTCGCAGCGCCGTGCCCAAGGACATCCTGAGCCGGGTGGAGAACACGGCCGCCAGGACGACGCCAGTGAGGCTCAGCCGGATGATCAGCAGGTTGATGGGGGAGATGGATTCGAACGCACTCTTGGCCACCACCACCGTCGAGCCCCAGGCCATGGCAGCCACCATCAGGGCAGCGAAAGCCATCGCCATCCGGTTCGTCTGCACGGGTGGCAAGCCTAGTGCCCCCGGCGACAGCTCAGGCGACGAGCAGGACCACGGTACTGCCCTCGGCGACGCTGCTCCCCCGGCCGGGTTTGGTTCCGGAGGCAATCTTCAGGGACAGCGGGAAGTCGGTCACGTACTCGACGTCCACCTTCAGCCCGAGGGTCTCCAGGACCTTCCTCGCGTCCTCGAGGCTCTTGTAGCGCACGTCCGGCAACTCCACCATCACGGGACCGAGTGATTCGATGATGGTGACGGTGTCGCCACGTTTACCGGTTCCCGAGGCGGGGTTCTGGGAGATCACGAGCCCCTGCGCGACCGTCGTTGAGTTCTCCTTGGAGATCTTCACGACGAAGCCCGCATCCTCCAGCTGTTTCGCAGCGCTGGCGGCAGTGGTCTTGTCATCCGCGAAGTTCGGGATGTCGATGGGTTCAGGACCCTTGGACACGGTCAGATCGATGGGAGTGTCCCGTTTGAGCTGGGTGCCGGGCTCCTCGGAGGCGGAGATCACGACACCGGTGGCGACCTCGTCCGACCACGACTCATCCAGCTCGCCGACGACGAGATTCACTGATGTAAGGGCGGACCTCGCCTCGGCGATGGGACTACCCACCACCTCCGGCATGTCGAACCTCTCAGGGCCGAGTGAGATCACCAGCTGCACCTCCTCACCGCGCAGTACACGTGTGCCCTCCGACGGGTCGGAGGAGATGACGAGGCCGGCGGCCACGTTCTCGGAGTACGCGGTGGTGGCGGTGTCCAGTCTCACGTCGTTGGCCTCCGCCCGCTGCGTCGCGACTGCCTGGCTGATCTGCACCAGTTCGGGGGTGGTGGTGAAGCGGCCCTCCGTGAACCACCAGGAGCCGTATCCGGCCGCGGCAGTGACCAGGAGGACGAGCAGGACGAGCAGCACCCCCCGGCGGCGGCGATGCACCGGATCATGGGAGATGTGCAGGTTGGGGAGGCTGGGGAAAACGGGGGTGCGTTGCATGCGCGGCTGGCGTCCGGACTCCTCGACGATGGGCTGGATGGGCCGGTCAGGACCGGAGGCGGAGGGCGGGGACAGTGGCGAGCGCGGCGACGTCGGCCTCCACATGGGCACCTCGCTCGGCACAGAATGTGAGAGCGAGGTCTGAGCCGCGGCACCCACGAGGGGCCGCGGACGTGCCGCCGGACGGGGCCGGATGGGTTGGGTCAGATCTCCGGGGACGGAGGGTTCCGGCCGGATGCGGTCCGCAAGATCCGGATTGTCGCGCCCTCCCGTCGCGGCAAGTTGGCTGCGCACCTCGCGGAGCTGCTGCAGCATGACGCGGCCGTTGAACGGACGACACTCGGGCGAGCGCGCAGTACAGGCCTCCACAAAGGCGTCGAGGTAATCCGGGATGCGCCAGCCCTCGTGGCCGGCTGCCCGCATGGCCGCTGATGGCTTCTCGATGTCGACGTTCACGTGACGGTAGGCGATCTGGTAGTTGTTCTCGCCGGTGTGTGGTTTCTTGCCCGTCAGCATCTCGAAGAGCACGACGCCCGCGGAATACACGTCGCTGCGCGAGTCGGGTCTGGAGTGGGTGACCAGTTCCGGGGGAAGGTAGCTGGCCGTTCCCACGAGGACGCCGGTGGCGGTCATCTGGGGGGAGGTCATGATCCGGGCCAGCCCGAAGTCTGCCACCTTCACCTGGCCGCGATTGGAGATGAGAACGTTCTCCGGCTTGATGTCGCGATGAACCAGACCGCTCTCGTGGGCTGCGGACAGTGCGGCAACCACCGGGTCCAGGAGTTCGAGGGCCTCGTCGGGCCTGAGCGGGGCCTCACGGCTGATGCGCCGCCGGAGGGTCTCACCCTCCACGAACTCCATGACGATGTAGGGCTGGCCCTGCGCGATTCCCTGGTCGAAGACTCCGACGACCGCCGGATGGTTCAGTGTGGCGGCCGCCCGCGCCTCATGGTCGAACTTGGCGGCGAAGTCGTCGTCCTCCCCGAGGTCGCGTCGCATGATCTTGACTGCGATGGTGCGCATCAGGCGAAGGTCGCGGGCGCGGTACACCGTCGCCATCCCGCCACGTGCAAGTTTCGCCAGGATTTCGTAGCGGTCGTCCAGCACATGGCCGACCATCGGGTCGTAAGTGCTGTTCATGAGCGCAAAGTCTCCCAAACCCCTCTGATGCGGATATGTGGGCCGTGCCAGCCCTGCACAAATTGTAGGTCTACCCACTCACAGAGAGAGAATCGGGGCCCGGCGTGTCCACCTTCCAGCCCCCGTCGCACGTCGGGTTGCCGACGTGCCTCGGGTGCCTCCCGCCTCAGCCGTCAACCCTGTCCGGCCCCTTCAGCTCTGAAATCCCAGTGACGCCTACTCCTGTTTGCCCCAGAAACCGTCGGCTGCAAAAAGGTTGTCCACGATACTGTCCAGCAAGTTGGCCTCGAGTGCCACGTCCAGCACGGTGTAGCGTTTCCGGATCATCTGGGCACGGACATAGGTGGCCTTGAAGCGCTGCCAGTCCAGAGCGATGTCCCGGGGATGGGCGGGAGCCCCGACGGCGCGCAGCCGCTCCTGCAGCTCTGCGGCTGGAATCAACTGCGCACGCAGCCGGGGGACGAGTGTCGGCCACGCGTCGGCGAGCGTGGTGAGACGCTGATGCAGGACCTTTGGTGTGACCCACTTGGCCAGCGACTGCGCGACAGTCTCCTCGACCAGCTGGGGATCGGGATTCAGGGAACGAACCTTCTGTTCCATCTCCGTCCGGCTCGGCCACGCCGAGACCACTTCGTCGATGTCCATTGCTGTCAGATCGCGCGAGAGCAGGTCTTCGTACAGCGCGGCAATGGCGACGGATCCGACGCCAACCTTGAATCCATGGGACAGGCGACGGGGTGTTTCATCGACGCCATGTCCCTCCATCTCCCACAGGTGGCTGAACTGGTGTTCGGCGCCGGATGCCGGGCGGGAGGATTGGTGGGCCTGCATGGCCAATCCGCTCATCAGGAGTCCTTCGGCCAGCTCCCCGGTGGCGGAGACGTCCCCGGACGCCAGCTCAGCCGGGCGGGACAGCGACTGGCGCAGTGGGCCCTGGACGAGGTTCCACACGGCGGTGTCGATGGGCTCGACGCCGAGCACGTCAGCGAGGATCCAGTCGGCGCCGGCCGGAATCTTGCCGAGCAGGTCCCCGTACCCCGACGCAGTCATCACCGCCGGTGCGGCCGCCATGACGTCGAGGTCGGCGACGCACACCAGGGGTGCGGGGCAGTTCAGTGTCTGCTTGAAGCCGTCGAGGGCGATGGAGGAGCCGAAAGCGGTGTACCCATCCATGGATGCGGCGGTACAGACCGCGATGTACTGCCGCCCAAGCTCTCCGCAAGCCCGTTTCAGGATGTCGTTTATGGTGCCGGCTCCCACGCCGACGGCTATGCGGTCCAACGGTCGAAGCACCTCGCGCAGCGATTCGCAGTTCTCGTATCGCGCGTACAACTCGGGTTCACCGGGGAACACGTGAGTGATCACATCGACGCCAGCCTCCCGCAGTACGCCAACCACGCGGTCGCCGAGAACCGCCATGGTGCGTTCGTCGCCCACGACGATGGCCTGATGGTCGGCGAACTGTTCCAGGAACAGGCCCGGAAGCTCCGCCACGACCCCTGATCCGGAGACCACGATCCTTGTGTCCGTGGCGCTCCTGAGTGCCTCGGCGATGAGATCTGTCATGCTGTCCTCGCCTTCTTTGCCTCGTGGTCGACGAGGTCATGGGTCATTTCCTGCAACTGTGGGTAGGTGTCGCAGTACTTGTCCACGTAGTACTGGTACTCGTCGTGGCGCTGCGCGTCGGGTTCGAGGCGGTCGATCTCGTGGACCATGTTGTCGGCGGCCTCGGCGATGTCCGAGTAGAACCCGGCGCCGACGGCGGCCAGCATGCAGGACCCGAGCACCACAGCGTCGCCCACCTCGGTCAGCGAGATGGGGACTCCTGTGACGTCGGCGTGCATCTGCATCCACTCGCGGCTCTTCGTTGATCCGCCGCAGGCCACGATCTCGTTGACCTCGAAGCCACTGTCCTTCATGGCCCGCAGGTTGTGGGCGGTCCCGTAGCAGACGGATTCCTGGATGGCGTGGTAGAAGTGCGCTGGTGTGTGGTGCAGGGACAGACCCCACATGATGCCGCGTGCCTTGGAGTCGGTGTAGGGGGTGCGGTTGCCCTGGAAGTACTCATTGATGATGAGTCCCTCGGATCCGATGGGGATGTCCTTCGACTTCTGGTTGAGGAGGTCGTAGACGTTGAGGCCGGTTGTTTCCGCCGCGTGGACGATGTCACCGCAGAAGTTGTCTTTGAACCACTTCAGCACGGAGCCGGTCGACACCTGCCCACCCTCAACGGTGTACTGTCCCCTCACCACTCCGTCGGTGTAGGCGCCGAAGAACCCCTTGCCGTGAATGGGTTCGGCCGTCTGTCCCGTCAGGACGTGGGAGGATCCGGTGATCAGGGCCATGCGTCCGGGTTGGACGACACCGAGTCCGATCTGGCCAGCCCACGCGTCGGCGGGGCCCTGTGCCACGGGGATGCCGGGCCGGAGTCCGAGGAGTTGGGCCGCCAAGGGCGACAGCTCACCGACGGGCACGCCGAGATCCACGATGTTCTCCGGGATCTTGTCGAAGACATCGCCGCATCCGATCGTCTCGTAGAAGTCGACGGGCCAGCCACCCTCGTCACGGTTGTAGTACATCCGGATGGCCGCAGAGTTGATGTTGGTGGTCCATTCACCGGTGAGCTTGTAGGTGATCCAGTCAGGGGCGTCCACGAGCCGGAAGGCATTCCGGTAGGTTTCCGGCTCATTCTCTCGCAGCCAGGCGGCCTTGAATGGATACCACTCGGCCGTCGCGGGGGCGGTGCCAGCCCCGTTGTACAGCCGCGCCACGGAGTCGGAGGCGTTGGCGCGGTCCGCCTGCTCGGTGGCCCGGACGTCCATCCACATGATCGCGGGCCGGAGTTCCTCCCCCTTGCGGTTCATCGCCACCACGGTCATCGTCGTGGCGTCGTAGGAGATGCCCCCGATCGCGGCGGCCGGAATGCCTCCGTTGGCGAGTGCCTTGTGGGCCGAGGCCTGCAACGCCTCCCACCAGTCCTGTGGGTTCTGCTCGGCCCATCCGGACCGGGGATGGTGGGTCTTGTATGCGGTGGCCGCGAAGGTGACAAAGCGGCCGTTGAGGTCGAAGATGGCGACGCGGCAACTCTCGGTGCCGAAGTCGATACCCATCATGTACTGACCGGAATTGCTCATCGTTGGGTCCTTCCGGGACTGACGCAATGCGTCGGGTGTGTGTGGAAATTTGATGTCTGAAGGAGCCGGAATTCGCGCTGATTCAGGCGGTGTCGTTGTCCTCGCTCCACCCCAGCTCGGCCCAGAGGGCCGACGGGAGGAGACGGTCAACACGGTCCAGGACGTAGGAGGGTCGCTGGTCGTGCGGCAACACAGCCACGTCCTCCTCCTTCGCCTCGCCGGTGAGGACGAGAGCGGATGCCATTCCTGTGTTGACGGCCATGGCAATGTCCGTCTGGAGGCGGTCTCCCACCATCACGGCGTTCTCAAGAGCCACATCGAGACCCTGCAGTGCCTCCGTCAGCATGATGGGGCTGGGTTTTCCGAGGCTCACCCGGCACGTGGTTCCCGTCGCTGCTTCGATGGCCGCCGTCATGGCCGCGCAGTCCGGCTCCCCCCGGCCGCCGGGGAAGGGGCAGAACCGGTCCGGATTGGTCTGGATCAGGAAGGCCCGCTTGTGGAACCAGATGGCGTCAAAGGCTATCTGGAGCTTCCGGTAGTCGAATCCCCGGTCATACGAGGCGACGACGATGTCTATCTCGGCAGGATCCTCGCTGAGTGTGAAACCGGCCGAGCGCAGCGCCGCTTTCAACGGTTCCTCGCCAACGACGAACAGGACTGCATCCGGATGGTTGCGTTCCAACCAGAGCCTGGTGGTGACGACGGTGTTGGCGATGTCCTCGATGGCGGTCGGAAGACCCAGCCGTTCCAGCTTGTTCTGGTACTGGAGCGGGTCCTTTGTGGGGTTGTTCGACAGGAACCTGACCGGGATGCCTCGGCGCCGCAATTCGTTGATCATGCGGGCAGCGCCGGGGAGGAGTTCGTCCCCGAGATAGATCGTTCCATCGAGGTCGAACACGTAGGCCTCGTGCAGTTGCGTGGGGAGCCCGTCTCCGTTGGTTTCCATGCTCGTCTCAATCCAGTGGGGCGGTGGTCTCATGAGACATGTGGGGCGTTTGCCTCCTCGTAGGAGGAGATGGCGTCCACCTTCGCGGCGGACGCGGACGTGGGGTCGAAGGTGTAGTCCAAGAACTCGCTGGCAAGCCGTAGCGCCAACTGCTTGCCGATGACTCGCTCGCCGAGGGTCAGGACCTGGGCGTTGTTGGACAGCACGAGTCGTTCCACCGAGAACGAGTCATGTGCGGTGCTGGCACGGATGCCGGGGACCTTGTTGGCGGCGATCGCCACGCCCATACCCGTGCCGCAGACGAAGATCCCGCGATCCGCCCGACCCTCGCTGATTGCCCGGGCTCCTGAGACGGCCACGTGAGGATAGTCGATGTCCTCGTCCTCAATGATGCCGACGTCAAGGACCTCGTCCACGCGGGGGTCCGCCTCCAGTTGGGCCTTGATTGCTTCCTTGTATGCCAACCCGGCGCTATCGCCGGCTACCACGACACGAAAACCCATTTCTTCCTCCTGTGCAACGCTGCTTCGAGTGGTCATGTGAAACTTACCATAGTTGGTGAGAAAAATGCCATACCCGTGTATTGCCGGTGTCCCTACGTGATCGTCGTCACCTCGAAAGTGGCCCCCCAGTCCCTCAGGAGGGACTCCTCCTCTGCGGAGATCCGGTCATCGACGACAACGAGATCGAACTCGTCCACACGAGCGAAAGCGTGCAGAGCGTGCCGCCTGAGTTTGCCGCTCTCGAGGAGCAGGACCGTGAAGCGGGCGGACTGCATCATGGCCTTCTTGACCTCCGCGACACCTTCGTGAGGATGGAAGCACTGGCCGTGCTGAATGCCGGAGGCGGACAGGACGCAGTAGTCGGCGTCCAAACCGGAGAGATTCTTCAGGCTGGTGGGGCCCAGCAGTGCGTCAGCCCAGCCCTGGTACTCGCCACCGGTCATGAAGAGCTTCACTCCCGACATGGCGTTGGTCTGCCGCGCAACCAGGAGTGAGTTCGTGATGACCGTCAGGGGGGTGCCGGGCTCAAGTGCTCGCAGGACGAAAACCCCACTGGTGGAGTCGTCCAGCATCAACGACGAACCCGGCGCTATGCGGTTCGCCACCAACGTCGCCAGGGCTGCCTTGACGTTCGCCTTCTGCTCCAGCCTGAAGCCGGCACTCGCCTCATGCAATCCGCTCGCGACAGCGGTGACGCGTCCGTGCTCCCTCTGCAGGAGTCCAGCCTCCTCCAGGGTCGTGACGTCTCGGTAGACGGTCATGACGGAGACGCCCATCTGGGTCCCGATGTCCTCCACGCTGAGTGATCCCCGCTGCAGCAACACTTCCACGATGGCCAGATGACGCGCCGACTGGGTTCGGTGCACCGAGTGGGTGCGATCTTTCGTCGTGGAGGTCATCGGGGAGTCCTGTTCTTGTCGAAGAGCCCCAACGGCGGGGCCTCGCTTGTGGGGAGGTTCATCCGTGCCGGTGCACGTCGCGCCGGCACAACTTCCACCACACAGGTCGGCTCTAGTTTGTTCTCGTGACCTGTTGACAGTAGTCCTATCACGACGTATGGTTCCTTTATAACAAGATCGTGTGAAAGATCACAAAGTCATAAACGCGGAGTTCTTCTGAGGGGCTGGCGGGTCGAGCAGAGTTGCGAGATCCACTCCGCCAGCCCTGGCACTCCCAACGGCGCGAAGTCAGCGCTCACGGGTGGAAGGGGACGCAAAACCAACACCTGGGAGCAAAGATGCGCGCAGTTGATGTCATGGCGGAAGCCGGGAGATGTCGTCAGGAGCGGTGGCAGGGCGCCTGCGACCACATGGCGATCCATGGTGGTGCCGAGATTCGGATGCCGGTCCGTTGAGCACCGAGAGTGCGGTGGCGGCCCCCGCGAAGGGTCCGAAGAAGTCGCTCTCGCGCAATGCCAAGCGAGGCATCTGGGCAGGCATTGTTGTCCTCGCGATTCTCGGAATGATCCTGGGGACAAAGGTCGTGCCGTCAGACGACCCATTGGCACAGACGACGATCGAGTTCGATCCCGAGGTCTTCGGCAACGAGAACTTTCCCACAATAGAGTCGGCGATCTCCGGACTGGCCGTGGACGCAGCGACCCTTGCGGCCGCAATCGACGAAGACCCAGCCGAGGCAGCAGCCGAGTACGCCGTGGAGAGTTCGGGCGGTCCGGTGTACAGCACCACATTCGTCGGCACCGTCGGTGAAGGACAGTCGGGAGTCTACGAGGTGCAGGTCGACGGCGTTCCCGATGACCTGCTGGTTCGGGTGCAGACCGGACCCGCCATCAACGGTACGGAATTGCGCGATGCCAGCGGAGACATCACATTCGGTCAGTTCAAGAACCAGATCGACTACCAGGACGCGGCCGCGGCACTGAACGATGAACTCAAGGCGGCGGTTCTTGATGGCGTCGATACCGCAAATTTGACGGGCAAGACCATTGAGGTCACAGGGGCGTTCACACTCATCAACCCGGCCTCCTGGCTCGTCACACCCGTGAAGTTGAGCGTCGAATGAGTACCAGCGACGATGGGCAGTTCGGAAGCGTCGTCCTTCAGGCGCGCAATGTTGTCAAGACCTATGGAGGGACCCAGGCCCTCAAGGGGGTCAACTTCGAGATCCGCAGCGGAACGGTGACCACACTGTTCGGTGAGAACGGCGCGGGCAAGTCCACGCTGATGAAGATCCTCTCAGGCGTGGAGCAGCCGACCGATGGAGAAATCGTTCTGGATGGCGAACCCGTGGTCTTCCACTCGACCAACGACGCACGAGACCGAGGCATCTCGATCATCCACCAGGAACTGAGCCTGGCCCCCAACCTGTCCGTCCGTGACAACATCTTCATGGGGCGTGAGCTGAAGGGGTCCTTCGGTGTCGACTTCGCCGAGGAGAGTCGGCAGACGCGTGAGCTGCTGGCGGAAATGCTGCCCGAAGTGGAGCCGGAGACGCTGGTCACAGACCTGCGCGTCGGCCAGCAACAGATCATCGAGATCGCTCGCGCGCTCTCCGTGAACTCGCGAATACTGATCATGGACGAGCCGACGTCGGCCCTGGCGGCCGCCGAGGTGGAGATCCTGTTCGGGATCATCCATGAGCTCACCGCCCGAGGCGTCGCCATCGTCTACATCTCCCACCACCTTGAGGAGGCACTCGAGGTGACGGATCACGCGGTCGTTCTTCGCGACGGAACGATGACCGCAAAGGATGACCGCGAGAACATCGACCTTGAGTGGATCGTGCGCAACATGGTGGGCGACCATTTCGATCTGGGTAAACCTCCGACAGGTTATGAGTTCGGCGAAACGGTACTCAGCGTGCGCAACCTGAGGGTCCTCGACCCTGAGAATCCGGAACGTGCTGTCGTGGACGGGTTGAGTCTTGAAGTTCGCGCCGGTGAGATCGTGTGCCTCTACGGGCTGATGGGGGCTGGCCGGACCGAGTTGCTCGAGGCGGTGGCTGGCCGCGACCCGATCGATGGGGGCGAGATTGTGTTGCAGGGCAACACACTCGGGGACGAGAGCATCGCGGAACGCATCGCAATGGGGGTAGGGCTGGTTCCCGAGGACCGCCAGCGCGACGGACTGATTCAGACCTTCGACGTTGGTGCCAACCTCACCCTCGCCAGCCTGCACAACTCGCTCGTCAACGGGTTGATTTCTCGTCGCGCGGAGAAGGCGATTGCACAGGGACTGATCGACATCGTGACGGTGAAGACCCCGGGGCCTGAATTGCCGATCGGCTCACTCTCCGGGGGCAATCAGCAGAAGGTCGTGATCGGCAAGGTGGTCGCGACCGACCCACGGGTCATGCTTCTCGACGAGCCGAGCCGTGGGATCGACATCGGCGCAAAGGGTGAGGTGTTCCGCCTCCTGGCTGAGCGGGCTCGCGAAGGGCTCGCCGTTGTCTTCTCGACGTCGGAAGTCGGAGAGTGTCTCAGCATCGCACACCGGATTCTCGTGTTGCGCCGCGGTCAGATCTCCGCAGAATTCGGGCCGGATGCAACCAAGGAAATGATCATGGCCGCCTCGGGTGAGGCTGTGGCCGCATGACCCTCGTGAGAATGGACCGACAATGACGACCACCGCACCATCAACCACCACAGAGAAGAAGCAGCGGTTCTCCGTGGCAAAGATTCTGATAGAGGGCAGGGCGTTCCTGGCGCTGATCCTCATCATCATCGTCTTCTCGTTGCTGTCGCCGAACTACCTGACGACGGGCAACGTTCTCATCATGGCCTCGCACGTCGCCGTGTACGCCATCCTCGCCATGGGAATGCTGCTGGTTGTGCTCAACGGGGGTATTGACCTCTCCGTCGGTTCGACGCTCGGCTTCTCCGCGGTCATCGGCGGTTTTCTCATGCGGGGCGTGCCGCTGGAAGTCTTCGGTGTCACCCTCTTCCCGAGCGTCCCGGTCGTTGTCGTGCTGTCATGCGGGGTTGGAGCACTGGTGGGGCTCGTCAACGGTGTCCTGGTGGCGAGGTTCAAGGTTGCCCCTTTCGTGGCCACGCTCGGCATGCTGTACGTCGTCCGGGGGCTGGCGCTGCTGATGACCAATGGCCTCACGATCAACGACCTGTCGGGTGACCCCGACCTCGGCAACACCGGCTTCAACTGGCTCGGCTTCAACCGCATCCTGAATGTTCCGATAGGGGTCATCATCATGGGTGCCATCGCGATCGTGCTCGGCTTCGTCCTCGGGCGCACCAGGTTCGGCCGCTGGCTGTATGCCTCCGGCGGCAACGAACGGGCGGCAGAGCTCTCCGGTGTCCCCGTGCGGGGCGTCAAGGTCTCGGTCTACGTCATCTCCGGTGTGTGCGCGGCCATTGCCGGCCTCATCCTTGCGTCAACGCTGACCAGTGCAAGCCCAACTGCGGGGAACACCTATGAACTCACCGCGATCGCTGCAGTCGTCATTGGCGGTGCCTCCCTGATGGGAGGCGTTGGCAACGTGCGTGGCACCCTGCTGGGTGCCTTCGTCATCGTCTTCCTGTCGGACGGACTTGTGATCATCGGGATCTCCGCATATTGGCAGATGGTCTTCATCGGATCGGTCATCGTCATCGCGGTGCTGCTGAACAGTCTCCAGTACGGCGGACGCCGTCGCACCGGCGGCAAGAAACCCCCCACCACGCCAATGAAGTCGGCGACCACCACACCGAATCAGGACTCGGCGGCACCCGCCTCCAAGAGCTGACTCATCACCTGGCATCGCAGTGTCGCTGCCGGACAACCACTAGAAGGGACGCACAAGATGCGTAGAAAAGCACTCACCATGCTCATCGCGGCGGGCGCGTTGGTCCTGTCGCTCGCCGGCTGCTCGGGAGGAGAGACTGAAGCACCGTCGACGGAGACAAGTGGCGGGGGTGGGGCCGGTGGCCTCATCACCATCATCGTGAACGACCCCTCCAACCCGTACTGGAAGACGGAGGGCGACGTTGCGGCCGCAACTGCCGAAGAACTCGGCTACGAGGCAACTGTCGGCGCTCACAAGGGCGACACCAACACCGAGAACACCCTGATCGACACGGCGATCTCCAACAATTCGGTCGCGCTGATCCTCGATCCGGCCAACGCCGATGGTTCGAGCGCGGCAGTCAAGAAGGCTGAGGGTGCGGGTATCCCCGTCTTCCTCATCAACGCCGAGATCAACGAATCCGGACTTGCCAGGGCTCAACTGGTGTCCAACAACGCCCAGGGTGCGGCCATCGGTGCCCAGGAATGGGTGAGGGCCATGGATGAGCAGGGAGAATTCGTTGAGCTCTTCGGTCTCCCATCGGACAACAATGCACAGACCCGCTCGAACGGTTTCCAGACCGTGATCAGTCAGTACCCGGATCTCACAGCGGTTGGTGAGGAAGTGGCCGACTGGGATCGCACCAAGGGTCATGACAAAATGCAATCCCTGCTTCAGGCGAATCCGGGCCTGACCGGTGTCATCTCCGGAAACGATGAGATGGCACTGGGTGCGATCGCCGCACTCAAGGAGGCAGGAAAGCTGGAAGGAGTGGTCGTCGGCGGATTCGACGGCTCCCCCGATGCAATTGACGCTGTCACCTCGGGTGAGATGGCCTACACCGTTCTCCAGCCCGTTGCCGTGTTCGCGGCAGAAGCGGTGCGGCTCGCTGACGAGTTCATCCAGACCGGCAATGCGCCGGAGACCGAGAAGCAGTCCTTCGACTGCATTCTCATCACCCAGGAGAATGTCGAGCAGATGACGGGTCCGTTCACCTACTCCGGCTGACACCGGGGGAAACACCGGGCCGCGCCGCCGTGCGGCCCAGCGGGGGGACGGGCGCCAGCAACGGCGTCCGCCCCCCCGTCAGGTGTTCTCCACCGGTGAACTGGCGATCAGCAGCTTCGTCCCCCCGTCCCGGAGCTGCAATTCGTCTTCACGCGAGATGTTGGCGTCCACCACGACCAGGTCAAAGTCGGCAAGCCGGGCGAATGCGTGCAGCGCATGGCGACGCAGTTTGGCATTGTCGAGGAGGAGGATCGAAAAGCGGGACACCGTCATCATCGCCTGTTTCACCGCGGCCACATCCTCATGGGGATGAAAACAGCGCCCCCCCTCTATGCCTGAGGCCGACAGAACGCAGAAGTCAGCGTTGAGGCCCCGCAGCGTTTGCAGCGCAGTCGGGCCCATCAATGCGTCGGCCCAGCCCTGGTACTCGCCACCTGTCATGAACAGTTTCACGTTCGGCATGCTGGTGGTTTCACGCGCAACGAGGAGCGAGTTGGTGATCACGGTGACAGAACTTCCGGGCGGAAGGGCCCTCAGGACGAAGATGCCGCTCGTCGAATCGTCCAGCATCAGTGAAGACCCGGGCGCGATGAATTCAGACACCGCCGTTGCCAGGGCGGCCTTGACGTCCGGATGCTGTTCCAACCTGAATGCGGCGCTCGCTTCGTGCAACCCACTCGCAACTGCGGTCACTCGACCACGATCACGTTGGAGGAGTCCGGCTTCCTCCAGGGCGCTGATATCGCGATAGACGGTCATCACCGAGACCCCCGTGTGGCCGGAGATGTCCTCCATTGACACCGAACCGCGGCGCAGCACCAACTCCACGATGGCGGTCCGGCGGGACTGTCGAGTGCTTTGCGCGGGGGCAGTGCGAGATTCCCTGGGTTCGGACATCCGAGCCTCCTCATTCCACATCGCTCACAGAATAGGGCCTGCGGCGTTGATGCACTCTTTCGGGTGCCCGTCCCCAGCGTCAATTCGTTGTTGAGGTGGTTGGCTCAGCGGTCGCGCTGTGCGCTCAATTCTGCGAGCCGGATCAGGGCCGTGCGGCCTTCCTCGGTCATGTTGGCGTCCCGCAGCATCCGGACTGCGGTCTCCGTGTCGTCGGCGATGAGGCGTTCCGCCTCGTCCAACGCTCCACTGGCCTCGATGATGGCGCGGCCGTCGCGCAACTGCTCGTCCGTGATGTCGTGGTTGCCGAGAACTGCCTCCAGCGTCGCGCGCTGAGTGTCGTCGGCCCGCTGGAGGGCAGTGAGGACCAGCACTGTGCGCTTGCCCTCGCGCAGGTCGTCGCCGGCCGGTTTGCCGGTGATCGACGGGTCTCCGAACACGCCGAGGACGTCGTCGCGCATCTGGAAGGCGCGCCCCACGAGCGAACCAGCCTGTGCCAGCGCCTTCTCCAGAGCCGCACCTCCTCCCCCGAGAGCGGCACCCAACTGCAGGGGACGCAGGACGGAGTAGCGCGCGGTCTTGTACTCCAGAATGCGATGGGCCACCTCGAGTTCGGCCGCGAAACTGTCGGTGGGTGTCACTCCGAACGAGGCTCCGACGTCCAGGTACTGTCCGCACACCACCTCGGTGCGCATGGTGGCCAGCAACGACCGTGCGCGGGTCATCCGCGCGGGTGCCAACCTGCTCTCCTCGAAGAGGTCGACGCTCCACATCAGCAGGAGGTCACCCAGCAGGATGGCGGCGGCGGTGCCGAAGGCGGCACCTTCGCCGCGGCCGTTGTGCGTCCTGTGGTGGTTGGCGAACTGGTGGTGGGCCGCGGGGACACCGCGGCGGGTGTCCGAGGCGTCGATGATGTCGTCATGCACGAGTGCGGAGACGTGGAGCAGGTCCAGCGAGGCCGCAGCACGCAAAAGCCCGGCCGGGTCCGCCGGGTGTCCGCTCGCGGCCACGTGGCCCCAGTAGCAGAACGCAGGGCGCAGGCGCTTGCCCCCGCTCGTGAAGTGGCGGGCCAGGTCAAGCAACTCACCGGTCACCATCGCGGACGTCGTCGCCTCCTGCGAGTCGAGGTAGCGGGTCAACTCGGTGGAGATGGCTCCCAGCAGTGCCGACCCGAGCGGATCGTGTGAATCTGGCGTCTCGTACACGCTCTTGAGCTTATGGGACCGCTGCGGTGCTCTCTATCCTTGGGGCCATGTTCGACGTCCCCGTGCCCGCCACGTCGATCGCGGATCTGTTGACGACCGCGACCGAGCCCTTGCTCTCGTACGAGTTCTTCCCGCCGCGCAGCGCCGAGGAGGAGCCGCGCTTTCTCAATGCCGTCGAGAAACTGGATCGGTTCGCCCCCAACTTCGTGTCCGTGACCTACGGCGCAACAGGATCCACGCGCGAGCGCACCATCGAAGCCTCCCGCACCCTGGCGCGGCGCGGCAACATCACGGTCGGGCACCTGACGGCTGTCTCACAGTCGCGGCGAGACACCGCGGAGGCGCTGGAGGCGTACCGGAGTTCGGGGATCACGAACGTGCTCGCAATCCGCGGGGACATGCCCGGCGGGCCCGCTGAACCCTGGCAGCAACATCCGGACGGACTGGGCACCGCCACCGAATTGGTGACGTTCATCCGCGAGAGCGGGGACTTCTGTGTGGGCGTCGCGGCTTTTCCCAACGTGCACCAGCCGGACAATGATCCGCAGCTAGACGCCCGGATCGTGGTGGAGAAGGCGAAGGCGGGGGCAGGATTCGCCATCACGCAGCTCTTCTTCGACGCGTCGAAGTGGGTCGAGCTGGTGGAGCGCGTGCGCGCCCGCGGGTCCGACATTCCCATCATCCCGGGCATCATGCCGTTGACGGTGATCACGCAGATCGAACGGTTCGCGTCGCTCGCCGACTGTGAGCTGCCAGCCGACTTCGTCGCTCAGCTCCGCGCCGCCGCCAACCCTGCTGAGGTTCGACGCATAGGTCTGGAGCGGGCCGAGGACATGTGCCAGGAGCTGCTGGAGGCTGGCGCACCGGGGCTGCAGTTCTTCACCCAGAATCGCTGGCAGGCTACGTCAGAAGTGATCTCCAGGCTGCCGTGGAATCGGTCAGGTCGAGCGTCGTCATCCGCTGCGTCGCCCGGGTGAGTGCCACGTAGAGCACCCGCTCGCCCGCAGGGGTTTCATCCACGATCTCGTCGGGGGACAGCACCAGGACGCCGTCGTACTCGAGGCCCTTGGCCTGCAAGGCCGTGACGACCACGAGGCGGTCCTCCAACTGCGCCAATCGCTCGTCCTGCATCGACAGCCGCAGTACGGTCTGCAGACGCGACGGCGGACAGATCACGCCCACGGTACCGGTCACCTGGCCCGCGAGTTCGAGCACCTCGTGAATGATCGCCTCGTCCACTCGCAGTGGCGATGTGCTCTCGAGCCGCGGCTGGAGGCCCGTCGTGCGGACTGCCTTGGGAAGATCCGCCTCCGGGAACACCTTGGTGATCACCTTGGCCGCCAGGTCGAAGACCTCGGCGGGGGAGCGATAATTCGTGCTCAGGGTGAACCGTCGAGTGGGCGCGCGCCCCACGAGCTCGCTGAGGGCATGGGTCGTTTCCTCCTGGTTTGGGTAGGAACTCTGTGCTGGGTCACCCACGATTGTCCAGGACGACTGGGGGCCACGTCGACGCAACATCCGCCATTGCATCGGGGTGATGTCCTGCCCCTCGTCCACGAGAAGGTGGGCATAGGTGGACTGGGGATCGTCGTCGGGATCTGGAGTTCTGTCGTGGCGAAGGGTGTCTGACGTCGTGACCAGTTCATTGACGTCTCCCATGCCTATGAAGACGGGCTCGTCCGCGTCCACGTCGTCCTCGATCGGTGCGGGACCCAGCATGTGAAGGAGCTCGTCGAGCAGGGCCATGTCCGCCACGGACCAGCCGGTGATCTCGGTGTGGTTCCCCTGTTGCAGCCATGTGAAGGAGTCCTCGAGGGCTTCCCTCTCGGATGGCGTGAAATCGGGGGCCACCTCGGCCAGGAGGTCGGCATCGGCAAGGCGTTGCAGGACGCTCGGCGCACTGAGGGTCGGCCACCAGGCGTTCATGAACATGGACAGGGACGCCTGCTCGCGGATGAGGTCCGGAATCTCCTCGGCCGGTACATCCACCTCGTCGGAGACCTTGGCCGCGAGCGCGGAGATGACCAGGGTGCGCGCCTGCTCCCGGCCCTTGTTGAGCTTGGTGTGGGAGAGCACGGATTCGCGGATGCGGTGAAGTTCCTGGCCGTCGAGCGCCAGGACCTCGCCCTTGACGGTCACGCGGACTCGACCCACCTCCGATCCATCGATGAGCGGGCGACGAATGAGGCGACGAAGCACTCCCAGCATGCGCAAGCTCCCCTTGAGCGAAGCCGCCCTGGCCGGGTCCACGCGTTCGCTGGACATGCCGAGCACGTCCGAGGCAACGGAACCGATCGATTTCAGCGTCACGGCATCCTCCCCCAGGCTGGGGAGGACTCGCTCGATGTAGTTCATGAAGACGTTGGAGGGCCCAACCACCAGGACACCACCTCGCTCCAGGCGTGCGCGGTTGGAATAGAGGAGATAGGCGGCGCGATGGAGCGCCACCACGGTCTTGCCCGTGCCCGGACCACCCGCAATGATCGTCACGCCCTGATAGGGCGCGCGGATTGCTTCGTCCTGTTCCGCCTGGATGGTGGAGACGATGTCGCGCATCGTGCGGCCCCGGGCGCGAGTCAGCGCCGCCATCAGGGCGCCCTCACCCATGATCGGGAGATCGGTCTCGGCCGAGGAGTCCAGGAGGTCGTCCTCGAGGCCAATCACCCTGTCGTCTCGGCACCTCAGCACGCGACGGCGGATGACGTCCATCGGTTCGGCCTGCGTCGCGCGGTAGAAGGGTTCCGCCGCAGGTGCGCGCCAGTCAATGACGAGGGGGTCATAGTCCTCGTCGCGCACACCCAGGCGTCCGATGTAGCGGGACTCGGGGCCGACCAGGTCAAGGCGGCCGAAGACGAGACCCTCGTGCTCGTCCTCGAGGACAGCCAGGCGTCGAGCTGCTTGGTATGCGAAGGCATCGCGTTCGAAGAGGGCGGTGCTGTCCTCTTCCCGGTGGAAGCTCGTACGGTCGGTCTGGAACATCTGCTGACCCTGGTGAGCCATGGACCGCGCACTGGCCGTTGCAGTTGCGAGATTGTCGTAGACCTTGTTGACGTGTGCCTGTTCGAGCGAGATTTCATGCTGGAGTTCGCCGCGCGAAGTGGTCAAGTGCTTCAATCCTCACCTTGAGACGGACATTCGATCTTACCCTCTCCGGGTGGCAGCGCGCATGTCTCCTCCGCGGACTCGCCCCGGGGATTCGTCTTTCCGGCGGACAACGCCTAGCCTCGACGGGAAACCTGAGGGGGTATTCGTACCGTGTCACCGGAGCCCACGAAGCACGAGTTCACGTCGCAGAACACTGGGCCGTACGGTCCCGGGCCCGGCGAGGAGGCCCTGAGCCCTCGCCCTGCGCCAAGAAAGGACGCGATCACCTTCTACAAGGTGGCCGTCGTGGTGCTGAGCGTGATCGTCGTGGGTCTACTCGCCGTCATGTCACAGAACTCGAGTCAGAGCACAGCTCCCGAGACCACGGTCACCGTGACCGTCCCCGAGGGTCCCGGCAGAGAGCAACAGCAGCAACGGGAGCCCTCACCGCGAGACGATGCGGAGGACCCCGAACGCGAGGCGTTCCTGATGGATCTGCCACGACGCGTCGAGGGTGACCCCCTCGCCAAGGGTGACGTCGACGCGCGGATCGTCATGACGGAGTGGGCGGATTACCGGTGCCCCTTCTGCTCTGTGTTCACGGAGGACACCCTTCCGCTGCTGCAGCCGCTGATCGATGACGGGACACTGCGGATCGAGTTCCGCGATCTGGCCATCTTCGGTGCGGACTCCATCAACGCGGCCGCAGGTGCCCGGGCGGCGGGGGAGCAGGGCCTCTACTGGGAGTTCGCCACCGCCCTGTACGAATCACTCCCCAACCAAGGCCACCCCCCGGTGGACGACGACGTCGTGACCACCATTGCGAATCAGGTGGGCGTTGCCGACATGGACCAATTCCGGGCTGACTACGCCTCCGAAGGGGTTCGTGGTGCAGTGGAATCGGACAGTGCCGAGGCTCAGGGCTTCGGCATCTCGGGCACACCCGCCTTCCTCATTGGCACTGAGTTCATCTCCGGCGCACAACCCGTCGAGGTTTTCGAGACTGTGATCGCGCAAGAGATAGCCGAGCAGAACTGATGGACTTCGGAACAGGAGGAGGCGGCTAGTGGACGTCGGGTTCGCCGGAGCGTTTCTCGGCGGGCTGGCAGCGCTGCTGAGTCCATGCGCGGCCATGTTGCTGCCCTCGTTCTTCGCTTATGCCTTCGGGTCCTCCCGAACCCGCCTCCTCGGGCGTACGGGACTGTTCTACGCGGGGCTGCTCATGACGCTGGTTCCTCTGGGGCTTGCAGCGGGATCGCTGGGCGCCCTGCTGGCCACCCATCGAAGCACTCTGGCGCTGGTGGGGGGTTTGCTCCTCATCGGGCTGGGGCTCCTGCAGGCGCTCGGCACAAACGCGAACGTGCCAGGATTCCGGACCGGCGGGGGGACCGGGCCTGTGGCGGTCGTTGCACTCGGTGCCGTGTACGGGCTCGCCGGGGCGTGCACGGGGCCTCTGCTCGGCGCCGTCCTCACCATGGCGGCCGTCGGCGGGTCGCCCTTGTACGGTGCGATGTTGCTGGCCATGTTCGGCGCTGGAATGGTGGTACCGCTGATCGTTCTTGCCTGGGTGTGGGACGGCACGAAGGTGTCCGAGCGGCTGCGCCCGCGACCAGTGGCGGTGGGCCCCATCAGCACCTCGGTCTGGGGCCTGGTCTCCGGGTCCCTCTTCATCGTCCTGGGGGTCTTGTTCCTCACCACTGACGCCACCAGTTCCTTGGGTGGGATCTTCGACGCTCGGCAACAGCTCGCGCTGGAGACCATGCTCGGCAGGTTCGGCGAGGCAATCCCGGACATCGGCGTGCTCCTGCTCGTGGCCGCCGTCGTCGGGTTGATCCTCTGGCAGGTCAAGAAGCCGCGCAGCAGGAATTCCACGATCCCCAGGGATGAGTCGGAACTGCGCTGATTCGGACGGCGCTCACGTCATCGCAGTACCGATGGCACGCGGCAACTATGGCCGTTCCTCGTCCTTGTCGGGTTTGGCGAGTCCGTCTGTGGTTCCGCCCGGGCCGGGGGTCCGTTCGATGCCGCTCTTGATGAGCCCGATGAGTTGGGGGAGCACGAAGAACATGATCGGCCAGACCAACCACCACGTGGCGCCGCCCGTCCCGTTCAGGAACAGCACGAGGATACCGATGGCGATGAGGATGCCTGCGGCTGCGCTGAGGGCATGGAACGCGGGGGTTTGGAACCATGGAATGACATGTCGAGGGGGCTCTGGAACCACGAGGGGAGCAGGCAGGACGAGATCGCTGATGAGTGGGGCGAGTTCGCGCAGGTGCCTGGCCTCCATGGCCAGCTCCATGCGTTCGGCATACTCAGGATTACTCAGTCGTCCGTCTGCATAGGCCTCGGCCAGGATTCCCGCGGCGTGATCGCGATCCGCGTCGGAGGCGCGCAGGTCGGCGGCCTCACGGCTGCGGGGGTCGCGGGTGAAGCCTCGCCATGGATTGGTGTGTGGTGTGTTCGTCATGGGCGTTGCACGAGTTTACTTCCACGGAAGGCACGGTTGGTCGGGCGGCAGTCCTCCCCGGTGACGCGCTCATGCATTTCGTAGACGGCAAGAGCGGCACTGGAAAGCTCTGCCCAGGCGTCATTGCCGGCGGGGGAGCAGGCGGATGCGGTGGGGACGTCGCGGATGATCGGGGTCCGACGAAGCCAGGCCCGGCCATCGTCGGGGGCGAGTCCCCAGCTGATGTCGGGCGTGCCGTGACGATGGTCGTGGATGCTTGCGAGCACTCCGTCGGTGAGCGGGCGGAGCCAGGTGGTGATCGGCCCCTCCGCTGTGTGATCGACGAGTTCCTGCACGCGCGCAAGGCCTGTGTCCGGGCGCATTGCGTGGGAGACGACAGGACCAAGGGCCGGGGCAGGGGCGGGTCGGAACCATGCACCGACGGCGCGGGGCCGACAGTCGATGGCGATCGGCTCGTCGGTCTGGTCAACGAATCTGACGCCCTTCTCAGCGGCGCGAGAGGCCAACAGGTCCACAAGGTGGGACACGCGTTGACCGCGACCCTCACCGTCAACCAGTTGCCAGCGCCCGAATGTCCTGTCCAGTACGAGGCTGGCGGCCAGGAGAGCCGGTGCGCGGGGGGAGACGGTGCCGTTGATGGGCCCCTGGTCCGAGATCAGCAGGCCCAGCTGTGAGTGGTCGAGCCGGTCCGCAAGATCGGCCAGCGTACGCTCCAGCCAGAGTTGCTGACGCCCCGCCTTGTCGTCGGGGAGGTCGGGGTTGTCGATGCCGTACCTGCGACGGGCGGCCCAGACCTTGTCGAGGTCGTCCAGGAGATCACGCCACCGCTCGGCCGCCGGGACGCCGAACGTGTGCGAGACGGCATGGAACTGAGCGCCGCGCTCTGCCGGAAGCGTGAGGAGCGTGCCATCGGGGAAACGATGCTCAACCGGAGGCGCCTCGGCCAGTTCCAATCCCGCTCTGTTCAGCTCGGCAACAAGATGTCCGCCGGACTTCTTGAAGACGTCGCGCCACGTCGCGGGCAGTCTGAAGAGCTGTGGCATCGCATCGACGAGATGTCCGTCCGGACCCTCGACAGGTGCCCAGCGCCCACCCAGCGCTGCGCCGTCGGTTCCGAGGACGACGTCGTGGCCCAGTTTCGCCAGTCGTGCAGCCGCGGCCAGACCAGAAAGCGTTGCGCCGCGCACGACCAAGGACATGGCGGTCAGGATAGCTGGCGTACTTCAGCGGACCGCCGCAGATTGTTGCCAATGGACGATTGACAGTGCACTCAAGGCAAAAGTAACCTCGGCATGGCCGGACGCAACGTCGCAACGGGTGCGATGCCTGGTCCGCCTTTCCCGAAGGGTTCACACATGCGCAGAACTGCTGCTGGAATCGCTGTTGCCTCTCTGGCTCTCGCGACGATGACCGGCCTGGCCACGCCGGCACAGGCCGATACCGACAGCATCGACCTCACACTTCTGGGGACGACGGACATCCATGGGCACATCTACAACTGGGACTATTTCGCCAACGCGGAGTACAGCAAGGAAGCTGATGTCCTGGGGCTGACACGCGTCTCGACCTACGTCGACGAGGTCCGCTCAGAAGTGGGGGAGGAATCGGTCATCCTCATGGACAGCGGCGATGTCATCCAGGGGACACCTCTGACGTACTACTACGGGTACGGCGACGGACGGGAGGCCGTGCTCGCAGGCACGGACAGTCACCCCATGGCGCAGGCCTTCCGTGAGATCGGCTACGACACGCTGGGCATTGGCAACCACGAGTTCAACTACGGCCTCGACATGCTGAAGGCCTATGAGCGCGACCTGCAGACCGACAGCGGCGGGCCAGCACTCCTGGGTGCCAACGTCATCGACGTCGACACCGGCGAGCCGTGGCTGGAGCCGTACACAATCGTCGAGAGGGAGATCGACGGCGAGACCGTCAAGGTGGGCATCATCGGCCTGGTGACGCCGGGCGTGCGCGTCTGGGACAAGCAGAACGTGGAGGGCAAGCTGGAGTTCCGCGACCTCGTGGAAACCGCCAAGGAGTGGGTGCCGGTCGTCGAGAAAGAGGCTGACATCGTGGTCATCAATGCCCACAGCGGCAAGGGCGCGACACCTGACGACGGCTACGACGCCGATGTTCTCTACGAGAATGTCATCAACAATGTCGCCTATCAGGTCCCCGGCATCGACTACGTCCTGTTCGGGCACACCCACCGGGACGACCCTGAGACGATCATCACCAACGTCGCGGGGGAGAAGGTGCTGCTGACCCAGCCCTACTACTGGGCGCGCAGCGTCACCCGCACCACACTCCAGCTCGTCCCCGACACCGAGGACGGCGAGGGCTGGATGGTGGACTGGAGCGAGGGCAACGCGCCGAATGCCGTCGCCAAGTACGGGTACGAGATCACCGATGAGGACCAGGAATTGAAGGACCTCCTGGCCGACAAGCACCAGACGGCCATCGACTACGTGAACACGCCTGTCGCCAAATCCGTGGCCGAGCTGAAGGCGGACACCTCGCGGTACGAGGACACGCCGATCATCGATTTCATCAACCATGTGCAGATGGAAACGGTCGCCGACGCCTTGGGGGACGACCTCGGTGACGCGACGCTCATCTCCATTGCCGCGCCGTTCTCACGCACTGCTGTCTTTCCGAAGGGGCAGGTGACCATCCGTGACATCGCGGGGCTGTACATCTACGAGAACACTCTGCAGGCGGTGGAGCTGAACGGCGCGCAGGTGCGTGACTATCTCGAGTACTCCGCCAAGTACTTCAACCAGGTGGAGGAGGGGGCCACGTTCGACCCGGAAACCGGCACCAACGCCGAGTACGAAGGGGCACGTCCGGGTCCCACGCCGGACTACAACTACGACATCATCGCCGGGCTCGACTACTACATCGACATTTCGCAGCCCGTCGGTGAGCGGATCACGGGGTTGACCTATTCCGACGGGAAGCCGGTTGGCGACGACGACTCCTTCGTCATGGCGCTCAACAACTACCGCGCCAGCGGCGGTGGCGACTACCCGCACGTCGCCGACGCCACGGTCGTCTACAACGAGCAGCGGGAGATCCGTCAGCTCCTCATCGAGTGGGCGTCAGACAAGGGCGTCATCGATCCTGACGACTTCTTCGTCAAGAACTGGGAGCTCATCACTGCACCGCTGCCGGCTGAAGCGACTCCGACTCCGACACCGACGCCGTCGACCTCCACTCCCGGAACCCGCCCCCAGCCGGGGCTGCCGAAGACTGGCGCACCCGGGGGGCTCGACGCATCGTTCGACGCCGCCGCGGGAATGGGTCTGGTCCTGCTGCTGGTGGGAGCCGGAGCAGCTGTGGTCGGACGTTCCCGTCCGGGGGACCGCTCGGTCACAGGAGGCTGACGAAGGGCGGGCATCGGCCAATCGCCGATGCAGTCACTGCGAACGTTCGCGCACCTCGGTGGCAATGTCGAGGCGCCGGACGGCTCGCATGCCCGGCAACAGCGACACTGCTGTGACAAGGAACATTGATGCCACGACGAGCGGCATCGTGAGGGGCCGTGTCTCCAACTCGAAGGAGAGCATGTCCGAGGAGTAGGTGGACATCAGCCATGACGCCGCGGCGCGTGCCAGCAGAGCGCCCGGGATCACGCCGATGGCCGTGAGGACCATGTTCTCCGCCAGCACATACGCCGCGATCCGGCGTCGGGAGATCCCGTTGGCCCGCATGGAGGCGATCTCCCCGGTCCGTTCGGAGAGGTTCACCGAGACGACGTTGAAGATGAGTGCCACCGACAAGACTCCGCCAAAGGCCAGCATCATCCCCACGATCAGGTAGAAGAGTCCCACGTACTGCTCGATCATCGTCCAGACGGCCTGCGCGTCGATCACGGACTCCACCCCGGCGAGATCACCGACCTGGCCGAGGACGGCCGCCCGGGGGGCGCCGTCGTCGAGCATCAGGGAGATGGTGACGATTCCGGGCCGGGCAAGCGCGTCCTCCCAGCCGCCGGTGGCGCCCGCCGCGAGCACCTCCTCCAGCCTGTCCCGGGTGACGTAGGCGGGAGTGCCCATGGGTTCGCGAACCGTCGCCTCCACAACGGCGTCGAACGTGACACCCAGAGCGGGCAGGGAGACGCTCAGGGTGTCACCAATCCTGGTGCCCGTCCTCCCCAATACCGCCTCGCCCACCACGACGCCTGTGGACGGCCCCGAGCCGTCCGGGGTCGTGAATCCGTGCACCGCGGTCGGGGAGTCGTAGGCGAACAGCGACGTCGAGTAGGTGCCGTCCGCTCCGCCCAGCGAAGCCTCAAGGCGTACGACAGGCTCAGCGGCGGCCACGCCGGGAACATCGGCGACTGCTGTGACGGTGGCGTCGTCGACAGGCACGGACGTGACGACAACACCGTCCTGGCGGTTGATGACACTGAAGTGGCGATCGAGGAGGACCGTGACCGTGTCCACCATCCCCCACGTGGTGTAGACGAGCAGCATCGACATGATGATCGCCACCACCACCGAGAAGCTGCGGCGGGGGCTGCGGCCGATGCCTCGCAGCACCATGCGCGCCTGCACCGGGAGATGTGACAACGCCAGCCGCTCCACCAGACTGCGTCGCGCGCGGATGGGGATGGTTTCGCCCCGTAACGCTTCCGCGGGCTGCACGCGAGCGGCGGCCAGGGCCGGCACCCACGCGGACAGCGTTCCGGCGGCGATCCCGAAGGCGAGTCCACCGGCGGGCGTGATCCACCTGAGCTCCCGGATGGTGTCCGGGATCCCGAGTTCGGCCGTGTAGATGGCCGTCATGGCCCAGCCGGCAGGGATGCCGAGCGCGAGGCCGATCAGCCCTCCCACCGTTCCCAGCCACAACCCGTAGGTCAGGTAGTGCCACACCACGCTCCTCCGGCTGAATCCGTTCGCCCTCAGCGTCCCGATGACGCTGCGCTGGGAGTGCACGAGGCGGGTCAGAAGTGTGAGGGCCGCCAGCCCGGAGACGAGGAGGAACATTGCGGGGAAGAACACGGCCATCTGCTCGAAACCGGTCACGTCCAGGCTCAGTGCCTTGTTCGACGGTTGGTCCGCGCGGTTGACCACCCCAACTGCGTCGTGTTCGAGCGCCGCGGCGCGCACACGACTCTCGAGGGTATTCGCCTTCGTCCCCGGCTCGAAGCGCACGAGATGCTGGGTGATGACCTGGATGCGGTCCACGGCGGCGAGGACCTCGTCCGTCACGAACACCACACCGAAGCTGCCCGGTGCCTCAAAGAACTCCTGGGAGCTGCGGGCCGGCCAGAGGTATTCGGCGGACACGGCCTCGCCCGTCACCTCGACGTCGCGCCAGCCCGATGTTGACAGCACAGCCACGGCGTCGCCCGGCACCAGCTGGAAGTTGCTCGCCATGTGGGTCTCCGCGAGTCCCGTGGTGCCTCCGACAGGACGCTGTCCGGAGACGACGTCGAGCTGGTTGATGTCGCCCGGCAACGAGACCACCCGGCCCAGAAGGACGGTGTCGCCCACTCGCAATGGGACGTCCGCCTGACGGCGGGTCTCCACGGTGGCGACGCCGTCGATCGCGGTGAGGGCGGCGGCGAGGGCATCGTCGCCCCCGGTCACCGTGACGTCAGCCATGGCCAAGCGCTCATAGGTGCCGTTGTACGACGCCGTGAGGTTCCGGTAGGCGTCGTAGGTCGAGGCGAACATCGTGACGCCGAGGATGATCGTGATGAGGACGGCGAGGAACTGCCCGCGCTGCCGGGAGACGTCCCGCCACCGTTTGAGACGCAGGCCAGTCACCACTGCAGGTCCTCGGGGGCAACCGGTGAGGCATGGGGCTCGTCGGCCACCAGTTCGCCATCGCGCAGACGCAGGACGCGGTCCGCCATGCGGGCGATCTCGGAGTTGTGCGTCACCAGCAGGACCGTGTGGCCAAGGGTGGTGGTGTCCCGCAGCACGCGCAGGATGCGTTTTCCGGTGTCGATGTCGAGGGCTCCGGTCGGTTCGTCACAGAGCAGCAGGGGCACGTCCTTGACGAGGGCTCGCGCGATCGAGACGCGCTGCTGTTCGCCACCTGAGAGCTGCCCGGGGAAGTGGTCCATGCGCGTCCCGAGCCCCACCTGTGCGAGGGATTCCTGCGAGCGAATCCGGGCGCGCTGGCCGGTGATCTCGGCCAACAGTTCGACGTTCTCCAGTGCAGTCAGTGTGGGCACCAGGTTGAAGAACTGGAAGACGAATCCGATGGTGGAGAGGCGGTAGCGCGTGCGCTGCCCATCGTCCATGTCGGAGAGAGCAGTGTCCATCACTTGGAGCGAACCGCTCGTGGGGGCGTCGAGGGCTCCCACCACGTTGAGCATCGTGGTCTTGCCCGAGCCGCTCGGCCCCAGCAGCACCACGAACTCGCCTGCCGGGATCTCGAAGGTCACGCCCGTCAGGGCATGCACGGCGGTGGTGCCCTCCCCGTATGTCTTGGTGAGGTCGCGGGCGTGGATCGCTGGTGGGGCGGCTGTGTCTGCCCGGTGCTTGGGGCTGTGACTCATTCACTCACCATAGACCCGCAATCGAGGTGATGAAGCTGATTCTGCCGCCGTCCGGAGGGCACTCCAGCGGTTCGAACATGGCTGCCGCCGTGGTGTCACGGATCACACAGGAGTCATCCGGCGATAGACTCAGGGCAGAACCTCGATCGAACCCCCGTTCTCGATCGAACGGGTTCGCAGGCGCGGAGGTCTTGTGGTGGTTGGTCAGGTCCTATGGGCCGTCGTGGTTGCTGTGCTGCTCCCTGCGGTTTCCATCGGATGGGCCATTCGGGGAGCGATCGTGGTCCGCGAATGGTTGGTCCCACCGCGTGAGCGTGCGACGGTGAAACCAGCGAAGCCCGTACAGCCGGAGTTGCTCAGATTCCTCAGCCAGCGACGAATGATCCTCGCCACTGGGTTTCTCATGGCATTCGGTCTCCTGTTCCTGACCGGCTCCATGGATCGCGACCTTTCGCTCATGGGCGCCGTGGTGCTGGCATTCGCCTATGGAGTTCTCAGTGCCACGATCACGGGCTTCACGGTCTGGGTTCGCGCACAGCAGCACGCTCAGGATGGTCGCCCACTCATGCCCGAGACGTCCACGTGGTCGATGTGGGTGGGCGTGGGTGTGGGAGCCGTCGCGGTGGCCTTCCTCGTGGTGGACGTCGTCACCGACATTGTGGGCTGAGTTGCGGATCAGGGTTCGCGAACGCTGAGCACCGCATCCCACAGGACACCGGCAACGTCGCGCTTCGAGCCGTGCGCCCGGGCGACCACGTCGTCGTGTGCATCCAGAATCAGCAGTTCGTTGTCGGAGCCCTCGAATCCCTTGTCCCAGCCGATCTCGTTGACTGCCAGCACGTCGACCCCCTTGCGTCGCCGCTTCGCGCGGCCCTTCTCGATGACTTCCTCGGCGGTGCGGGCGGTCTCGGCGGCGAAACCGACGATCGTCTGTCCGGGGCGAGCGTCCCGCACCAGCCCGGCCAGAATGTCCGGGTTCTGGACGAGCTTGAGGGTGAGCCCCTCCTGCCCCTGTTTCGACAGCTTCTCGTCGGAGATCTCCAACACCCGGTAGTCGGCGACGGCGGCCACCATGACGACGACGTCGGCATCGATGGCGGCGGCCACGACGGCATCCCGGAGTTCCACCGCGGTGCCGGCACGCGCGATCTCGACCCGGGGGTGTCGGGATGCATCAGCCAGCACCCCGTCGCTGACGGAGGCTGCGACGAGCTGGACCTGGGCGCCTCGTCGGGCAGCCGCCAGTGCCACCTCGACGCCCTGTCGTCCGCTCGAGCGGTTGCCCAGGAAACGGACGGGGTCGATCGGCTCCCGTGTGCCGCCAGTGGACACCACGACGCGCAGCCCCTCGAGGTCGGCGTCCCCGGGGACCGCGGAGAGGGCCGCTTCGAGGATCTCCTCGGGCTCGGACATCCGGCCCGCGCCGGAGTCGCCGCCGGTCAGCGGTCCGTCGGCGGGTCCGACGACGTGGACACCGCGCCCGCGAAGGGTGTCCATGTTCTGCTGGGTGGCGGGGTGTGACCACATCTCTGTGTGCATGGCGGGTGCGACGACGACGGGTGCGGCGGTGGCAAGCAGCGTGGTGCCGAGCAGGTTGTCGGCAAGGCCGGCTGCCATCCGTGCCAACGTGTTGGCGGTGGCGGGTGCGACGATGACGAGGTCGGCGGCCCGGCCGAGTGCTACGTGGCGCACCCGGGCAACGTCATCGTGCACGGAGACGGTCACCGGGCTGCGGCTGATCGACTCCCACGTCGAGAGCCCGACGAACCGCAGCGAGTCCTGCGTCGGAATGACGTGCACCTCATGGCCGGCGAGGATGAGCAGCCGCACGAGATGGACGCTCTTGTAGGCTGCGATACCACCGCTCACTCCAACAACCACGAACATTCATGGATCCTTTCACACCGGCGATCGGGGCATCATGTGCACAGTAGTCGTGCGGGTTCCGGTAGAGGCGTCACAGCCCGCCCGGATGCTCGCCATCCGCGACGAGGACCCGACGCGCCCATGGAACCCGCTCGGTCCCTGGTGGCCCGACACCCATCCCGGTGTCAGTGGGGTCCGCGACGCCCGCGCTGGCGGTGCCTGGCTGGCCACCCTCCCCGACGCCGGCAAGCTGGCGGTTCTCCTCAACGTCGGTGGCCCGGTGTCGACCCCGGGGCTGGCCAGTCGGGGCGAGGTGGTGCTGAACGCCGTCTCCGGTCGGAGCTCGGAGCCCCCTCGTCGCACACAGCCCTACAGCCTCGTCAGCGTTGTCGGATCCCGGGTTTGTCTCACACTGTCAGACGGCGACGATCTTGAGTCGCAGCTGCTTCCGCCGGGTGTGCACATGCTGGTCAACAGTGCGATTCCCAACGACCCGTCGTTCGCCCGGGTGCCCCGCTGGCTGGAGGAGTTCCGGGCAACCGCCCCCGGTGACGACGTCGCGGACTGGTTCGGGCCCTGGCTGGAGGTGCTGGCTCGCAGCACTGAGCTGCCTCCCGCCGACGACGCCGCGATCATCCGGGACAACCGTCCATGGGGAATCCCCACACTGTCGTTGCTGTTCTGCACAGCCACCGTGACCGCCACGCGCGTGGACGCGAGCTACGTCGAACTCGCCCGCCCGGGCCACTGGGAGCCCAGCTCTTCCCGGCCCTGAGTGTCCCTGCAGGCCACGTCGTGAACGCGACTCGCCAGGGTCTTGACGAATTGTCGGGGGCCGGGGTTATAGTGGTTGTCGTATCGAACGGTTGTTCGAATGAAGGTCCGGGGAAGGGCCCAGAACCACCACCGGTACACGGAGGGCCGCTTTGGGCCCCGGCGTGGCTTCGACCCCTGCGCCGGGGCCCAAAGCCTCCCCATGGGTCGAACCAGCACAGTTTGCAACGAGAAATCACCCTGGAGGCCCCATGCGCACCTACGACGAACCCATCTGCGTCCTGTTCAGCGACCGCCCCCAGCAGTTCATCTGGCGTGATCGACTCCTGCTCGTCAAGGAGGTCCAGGGCAGGTGGAGCAGATCCACGGCGTGGTGGGAGTCGCCCCGGGTGTCCGCAGCACGCGGGGACGTCGCCACAGTGCAGGAATCAGCCACCGCGCATGGCGGCAATGGCTCCGCGCCGCCGGGGACTGACGTGCTGGAGGAGATGGAGGTGTGGCGCGTCGAGGCCGGCAACGGCATGCAGCGGGGCGTCTACGAACTGGCACGCTCCATGGGGAGCGACGACTGGGTACTCCGGGCGGTGTGCGACTGATGAGCGTCCCCACCCCACAGGAATTGGCCACCATCGGCTGCATCGAGCATCCGGCTGACCGCTACGTGGCCGCCCACAGGAGCGCCGAGGAGTTGGCGCTGGCGGTGATCTCGGCCATGCCGGGACGCGTCCGTGGTCGGCACGACGTCTGGGAACTGCTGGCACGCCGCGCCCCGCACCTGGCGGAGTGGGCCGCCTTCTTCGGGTACCTCTCCACCCGCGTGCAGGTGGTGGGGGCGGGGGAGCGGGCCATCGTCGCCGAACGTGAGGCCGATGATCTGGTGCGCGACCTGGAACGCTTCACCACTGACGTCTCACGCCGGATGCGGTTTCGCGGAGTTGTTTCATGACCGAGCAGTTCAGCCACCTGCGGGTGGCCTCGGGATACTCCTTCCAGTACGGCGCGTCCCACCCCAGCATCCTGGTGGCGATGGCGGCGGACCTGGGAATGGACACGCTGGGACTGACCGACCGCAACGGGCTGTACGGGGCCGTCCGGTTCGCGAAGGCCTGCCTGAAAGCGGGCGTCGCGCCGGTTGTGGGGGTGGATCTGGCACTCGGTGACGGGGGGCTGCCGACGCGCCTCCCCACGGCCGTCCGGGGTGGCCAGTTGCGCGATCTCCGTCTGCCGCGGGTGGTGGTGACTGCCACATCACGCGCGGGCTGGGCCGCACTGTGCTCCCTCATCACCGCCGCCCACCTCAGCGGTGAACGGGGAAATCCGGTGGTCACGACAGACCTGGTCCTCCAGCACTGTGTGGGCCGCGACGTGGTGGTCACCCTCGGTGCCGATTCCGACATCGGGAACCTGCTGGCCGAACGGGGTCTTCCTGAAGCGCGCCAGAGGCTCATGCTGTGGCGGGACCAGTTGGGCGATCAACTGGTACTGGCTGCCACCAACCACCACGTGGGTGGGCGGGACGCCACCTCCGCACACCATGCCGCGGGCATCCTGCGGCTGGCCTCCGAGACCGGTCTGCGTTCGGTGCTCACCAACATGGTGAGGATGGCACGCAGGCAACAGGCGGCCACCGTCGACGTCCTCGACGCCACCCGCCGGCTGGTGCCGCTGGATCTCCGCAACATCGACCGACGCAACGCTGAGGGCCACCTGAAGAGTGCGGAGGCCATGAGGTTCGCAGCCGAGGAGGCAGCCCTGCTGGCTGGCGAGGATCCGGGTGCGCTGCTGCACCGCACCCGGCAACTGGCGCTGGAGTGCCGGCTGGATCCCATCGCCGACATCGGGCTGGGGGAGATCCGGCTGCCGGAGTTCGAGACGCTCGGCACCACCACTGAACAGGCACCCACGGTGCTGCGCGCCCGCTGCGAAGCCGGACTGGCCGCCCAGTACCCCACGCTGGGAACCGAGGTGCGCGACCGGCTCGAGGACGAACTCGCCGTCATCAGCAGGCTCGGATTCGAGTCCTACTTCCTGACCGTGGCCGACGTGGTGCAGCTCATCCGTGATCTCGGCATCCGTTGCGCCGCCCGCGGTTCGGGCGCGGGCAGTCTGGTCAACTACGCGCTCGGCGTCTCCGGCGTGGACCCCCTGGCCCACGGCCTGCTCATGGAGAGATTCCTCTCCCCACTGCGGCATGCGCTGCCGGACATCGACCTGGACGTGGAGTCCCACCGCCGCACAGAAATCTACGAGAAGGTCCTCGACACCTTCGGCGGTCAGCGCGTCTCCTGTGTGGCAATGCTGGAGACCTACCGGGTGCGCCATGCCGTCCGTGACGTGGGCGCGGCGCTCAGTCTGCCCCCGGCGGAGGTGGACGCCATGGCCAAGGCCTTCCCCCACGTGAGGGCGCGCGACGCGAAGGCGGCACTGCGCGACCTGCCGGAACTGCGCGCCGCCGGGCTCGGTGAGCAGCGGCTGGAGGTGCTGTTCAACCTGGTGGAGTCGCTCGACGGGCTGCCCCGCCACATCGCCCTGCATCCCTGCGGCGTGCTGCTCAGCGACTCCTCGCTGGGCCAGCGCACCCCCATGGAGGCCAGCCACGGCGGGTTCCCCATGAGTCAGTTCGACAAGGACGACGTGGAGGACCTGGGGCTGCTGAAGCTCGACGTGCTGGGCATCCGCATGCAGTCCTCCATGGCCCACGCGCTGGACGAGATCAGGCGCACCCAGCCCCCGGGACCCACCGCGGACATCGACGCGCTGGCACCGTTCGATGATGCGGACACCTACGACATGATCGCCCACCGCGCCACGCTCGGCTGCTTCCAGATCGAATCGCCCGGCCAGCGGGAACTCGTGGGCAAGTTCGGCCCCGAGACCTTCCACGACATCATCATCGACATCTCCTTGTTCCGTCCCGGCCCGGTGAAGTCAGACATGGTGACCCCCTTCCTGGAGGTCCGGCAGGGCTGGCGCAAGCCCGAGTATCTACATCCGAGCTTCATTCCTGCTCTCGAACAGACCGGTGGCGTGGTGGTGTTCCATGAGCAGGTCATCATGCTGATCTCCATCGCCACGGGTTGCTCGCTCGCCCAGGGCGACGAGGTCCGCCGGGCGTTGGGGGACAAGGAGGGCCAGCAGGATGTCAAGGAGTGGTTGTGGCCGCGCGCACAGGAGAAGGGGTACGGCGAGCCTGTCATCGAGGAGCTGTGGGGCATTTTGGTGGCCTTCGCCTCCTTCGGCTTCTGCAAGGCCCATGCCGCCGCGTTCGCGCTGCCCACCTACCAGTCGGCATGGCTGAAGCGGCACTATCCGGCGCACTTCATCTCCGGGATCCTCACCCACGATCCGGGCATGTATCCCAAGCGGTTGCTGCTCGAGGAGGCCCGACGCATGGGTATCCATGTGCTCGGCCTGGACGTCAACCACAGCGACGGCACCTACCACGTGGAGCGGGAGGACGACGCGGAGGAGGCCCTTGACCTGGACGCCACCGCACTGCCGCCATCGTGGCGGCAACCTGTGGTTGTCAATGGTCTGCCCACCATCTCCGGCTGGGGAATCCGGCTGTCACTGGCCGACGTGAAGGGCATGGGCGAGGCGGAAATTGGCCGGATCGTGGCCGGCCAGCCCTATGCGTCGCTCAGCGATTTCTGGTCCCGCGCCGCGGTGGAGCATCCGGTGGTGGAGCGGCTCGTCCTGGCAGGGGCCTTCGACAGGCTGTACGGCATCGGCAGGCGCGCTGCCGTGGCCCGCACTGATCAGGTCACTCGTCGCGACCTGCTGCTCGCACTGGCAGACCTGCACCGCATGCGCCGCTCGGATGACCGCGCCCGGTCCCGGGCCGGCGGACGACGTCGCACCCCCGCCCTCCGTGGGGCCCTGCAGGGCACCGAGGATCCGGGCGCGCTGGCCCATGCCCAACGCCGGTCAGGACCACCAGCCCGGGCACAGTCGGTACAGGGTGCCTTCGATTTCAGCGACGGCGGGGAAGCGGTGGACGTGGTGGCCACCGGATTGCCGGAGATGGACGATGACCAGCGGCTGCGCTCGGAACTGGAGATTCTGGGCCTGGATGCCAGCCAGCACATCATGGAGCGTTACCTGCCGTTCCTGCGGGCTTTCGGCGCCACCAGCTCCCAGCGGCTGCTGCAGCAGCGCAACCGCTCGGAGGTGTTCATCTGTGGGGTGAAGGTGGCCACCCAGACCCCTCCGGTGCGCTCCGGCAGGCGCGTGGTGTTCCTCACCCTGGACGATTCCACGGGCCCCACCGACACCACGTTCTTCGAGGACGCGCAGGGGCCGTACGCGTCGACGGTGTTCAACAGCTGGATCCTGATGGTGCGGGGGGTCATCCGACGCACCGGTCCGCGTGGTATCTCCGTCCGCGCCACCGGTGCCTGGGATCTCGGACTGCTCCACGACGCATGGCGTGGAGCACTCGGTGCCGGCGCCACGGCCGAGGAGGCCTTGGCTGCCGTGGGGGAGATCGTCAATGCCAGACCCATCGGTTTCGGCCCCGTGGGCGAGTGGATCCCGGACGAATGGGGAGAAAACGGCGAACAGGAACGACGCGATGCCCGGGCCGCCAAACGCAGGGCAGAGGGAAAAGGCGACGACACACAGGAGGAACCCGTTCCCGAAGGCTTCGAGCCACCACCGGACCCGCAGGACCACACGCGGGCCGGCGGCATGGGGCGGCGACGCGTGCTGGTGCACGCCAGCGGGTTCGAGCAGTCGCCGTACGCCGACATCAAACCGCAGGGCACGGGTGCCGCGGAGGCCCCACGCAAGCTGTGGCACTCCAGTCCGGGAAGTTCGGGAAGGTGAGGTCACGAATGAAGACGATCCTGCACGTGGACATGGACGCGTTCTACGCGTCCGTGGAGATGGCCCGCGATCCCTCCCTCGCCACCATCCCCATGTTCGTGGGGGGCAGCGCACGCGGTGTGGTGTTGTCCGCCAACTACCCCGCGCGCGTCTACGGGATCACCGCCGGCATGCCGTCGACCCGTGCCCGTCGACTGTGCCCGCAGGTGGCGGTGGTGCATCCCGATGTCGATCACTACACCGAGGTCTCCAGAGCGGTCTCGGAGGTGTTCGACACACTCACGGACAAGGTGGAGATGGCGTCCATCGACGAGGCGTTCATCGACCTCACGAGTGCCCTGCGTCGGCTCGGAGGTGATGCGGGCATCGTCGCCGAGGGAGTCCGGGCACAGATCATGGACGAGCAGAAGATCCCGTGCTCGATCGGCATCGGGCCCAGCAAGTTCATCGCGAAGCTGGCCTCCAAGGCGGCGAAGCCCGACGGGTGCAGGGCGGTGGATCCCGATGACGTGATCTCGTTCCTGCATCCGTTGCCGGTGGATGCCATCTGGGGTGTCGGGGAGGTCACGGCGGAGAAGCTGCACCGACTGGGGTTGATGACGGTGCGTGACATTGCCAACACCCCCCGCACCACGCTGCAGCGGGCGTTGGGTGAGGGGCAGGGCGGGCTACTGTTCGACCTGGCCTGGGGGCAGGACGACCGCTCAGTGCTGTCCCGTGAACCCGCTGATCGCAGCATCGGATCCCAGGAGACGTTTGGCCGCGACACCGACGACGAGGAGGTGGTGGCCACCGAGATCCTGCGCATGGCGGCACGCACGGCATCCAGGATGCGGGCGCAGTCCATGGTGGGGCGGGTGGTGACGCTGTCGGTGCGGTTTGCCGATTTCACGTCGATCACGCGCACCGGCACACTCAGGGCGCCCACGGACCTGACGGGCGACATCCATGCCGAGGCCATGCGGTTGTGGCGCAAACTGCACCTGCAACGTGCGCGCATCAGGCGGGTGGGGGTGCGGGTGGAAAAACTCGCGGAGAAGGGCGGTACCTACACGCAGCCGACGCTCGACGAGCCGACGTGTGGCTGGGAGCAGGCAGAGCGTGCCATGGATCAGGCGGTGCTGCGGTTCGGACCCATGGCGGTGCAGCGTGCCCGGCTCACCACGGGAGCCGGGCGGACACCGGCCAGGGCGAGCAGCCCCACCTGAGGGTCATTCCTAGAGGTCCTTGCCGTCCTGGCGCTTGCGCCACTGCTCCTCGAGCCGCTCCATGAAGTCCTGGCTGGTGGGCTTGGGGGAGTCCTGTGGGCCGGGTGTCGGAACCCGGGGCTGGCCCTCACCCGCGACGCGCTGCCACGAGCTGACGCCGATGATGGCGGAGGCGAGCATGAGGACGAACCCGAGGATGCTGACGACGGGGTGGATGGACACGCCCACGACGAGCAGCAACAGGCCCGCGACGAAACCCAGTCCGGCGAGCGTGGCGCGACGACGATGGATGCGAACACCACCGGCTCCGCTCAGCGTCTGGGCGAACTTGGGGTCTTCGGCCTTGAGGGACGCCTCGAGCTGCTCCAACAGCTTGCGCTCCTGATCTGACAGGGCCATACCCATCTCCCTCGCCTAGACACGGCTGACAACCTGGACAAAGGCTGACATCTCTGATTGTACGTCCACTGCAGGGTCCATGAAAGCCCTCATGCCCAGCGTGATCGAGA
Source organism: uncultured Actinomycetota bacterium (assembly GCA_963747505.1). Taxonomy (GTDB): domain Bacteria; phylum Actinomycetota; class Actinomycetes; order Propionibacteriales; family Propionibacteriaceae; genus Arachnia. The sequence goes on from CAVVFD010000001.1 coordinate 427,190, forward strand.
CGTGACCAAGGACAGCGGCAATAGTAGTGCCCGCGCCCGTTGTTGACGTCCCCGGGACCGCAGGAGATCCCGGCGGAGGTCCTTCACTCGAGGGCCCAGATCCGACGTGTCAGCCCCCTCACGTGCGTAGCGCGCACGCTCGACGGTGCTGGCCAACGCGCCCAGTTGCAGGGACGTCTTCTCGTTCAGCGACTCGACGGATTCCCCCCTCGACAACTCCTCGGCCGCCAGGACCGGCGAGGATTCGCTCCATCCCAGACCCGCATCCACGAAGAGCGCTCGCACCTCGCGCCATGCGTTCTCCGCAGCCATCGGCGATTCCTGGCCGGCACGGAGCCGCCAGGCGGCCAGCGCCCTGCGGATCAGGAAGGGCAGGGCCAGCAGCGCGACGGCACCCAGGACCGAGAACCCCACGACGGGATTCACGCCGGTCGTGTCGGCAGCCGTCGGGGGGATTGGTTCTTGCGTGGGCTCCGCCGGGGCGCTCGACGGCGCAACACTGGGGGCCGCTGAGTCCGAGGGGCTGGCCGTGGGACCGGGTGAACTGTCCGGTGAATCAGGATCCGTGTACTCGGGCGGGCCGGCGACGGACTTCGTGGGTTCGAACGGCACCCAGCCGAGACCCTCGAAGTACAGCTCCGGCCACGAGTGCATGTTGTGCGTGGTCACGACCCATTCGTCCCCGACGCGCTCGCCCGGGGTGAATCCAATGGCCATGCGGGCGGGAATGCTCTCGAGTCGGGCCATGGTGATCATGCCAGCGGCGAAGTGGATGCAGTAGCCGGAACGGTCCTCCAGCAGAAAGTTGCTGATGACGTCGAGGCCCACTTCGTCAGGGGCCTCCAGGCTGTACTCGAACTCCTCGGAGCGAAGGAAGCTCTGGATGGCGAGCGCCTTCTGCCCGTCGGTGGCGGCTTGGGCCGTCACGGCATCGGTGAGTTCCACGACGCCGGGATCGATTCCCTCGGGCACCGTCAGCGTGTCCCCTCCCAGAGGAGCCGCGCCGGCGCTGGCCCCCATCAGGTCCTCGCGCTCGGGACTGGGTACGGTGGAGGTTGCCTCGTACTCGAGGCCGGCCGTCTGTTCCTCGCCGTCCTCGCCCGTGGCGACGATGCTCATGGTGTCGGCGTCGTGGGCCCAGCTGCCGCTGGCATCGAATTGGTCCACGGCAAAGGGAACCGGCAGGTACTGCGACGGCACCAGCATTTGCACCCTCGTCTCCACCTCGCGTCCCGGAGCGGTGTAGTCGCCGCTGAGGCCGATGGAGGAGAGATCCATCCCTTCCAGCTTTGCACCGTCGGTGGTCAACAGGTTCAGCGCAACCGTGCGCAGATAGACGGGTTCGTCGGAGTCCGTGGTGTAGCGCAGCACCGTCTGCTCCGAGGGGCGTTGCAGGTTCTCGGTCAGCAGGACCGAGGGATCACTCAGTTGGATCGGAGCCTTGGCGCCGGCCTCCAACCACGGCTGCTTGTCCCCGAGAGGAACGAAGGCCGTCAGCACCGGCGCCAGCAGGGCGGCCCCACCCAGCATGGCAACGACTGCCACCACCCGCGAAGCCTGGAAGCGGGCACGCCGCGTCCCCGCGCCAGCGAGATGCGTGCTGCTCATCAGGATCAGCCCATAGCCGAGGGCGACGACGGCAAATGCGGTCCAGTCGAGCTCCGCGGGAAGGGTCACGGCACCGACTCCGTAGACCACCCCGAGCGGAGCCAGCGACCAGGCGGGCTGTTCCAGCGCGTTCACGAGGAGTTCAGTGGCCACCAACACCAGTGCCAGAACGCACAGCAGTAACCAGTTGAGCCCCACATTGCTGGGCAGCGGGGCGGCGCTGTCGCGTACGGCTGCGGTCCCCATGCCACCCAGTAGGACGAGGGGTTCGTACCAGGAGGCCTCGGGATCCTCCGGTGAGGGAGCGTGACGAAACCCGAGCCACAGGAGGAGTGCCGCCATGCCTGCGGTCTGCACGGCCGTCGTGAGCAGGCGGGGAAGCCCGGCGATCACCCCCAGCCCTCCAAGGACCGCGGAGACTCCCAGGATGCCGGGCAGCCACGTGAGGAAGTCCGTGCTCGCGAACATGGGACGCAGCGTCCACGCGGACAGCCCCACCGCGATGGCGATCGCCACGGAGTTCAGGGCGGAGTGGTTGAACCTCATGCTGCCTCCACCCGTGCCATCAGCCGGTCCCAGGCCTCGGCGACGCTCTCATCGGGCCGGTAGTGGTGCAGCGTCCAGCCGGATGCTGTGAGCAGGCGGCAGGCTGCGCGGTGAGTCTCCGCACGTGCCTCGTCAACGCCCCACGCCACGGCGTCCGGGACGAGGGCCGTTGCCTGCTGCATCCGGTTGCCGACGGCGGTCAGCGCCGACGCATCGCCGGCACTCAGCAGGCCGAGTGCCGCCATGATGGACTGCGAGTTCCCGATCGAGTCCGAGTTGGACAGGCCGCTACTGATGGACTCCCGCCCTGACCCGGTGAGATCCACCATCGCGCTGAGCATGCGGTCCCTCGCGGAGAGGGCATCGGCATGGAGGGGGGAGTAGATCTCCGTCTCGGCCGAGACGACGGTCACCCGACATCGCTCGGACAACAGGACGGCGGCGATGGAGGCAACTGCCGAGATGGAGAACTCCAGACCGCCCTCGGGCCCGGCGCCGAGGTGGGAGGCCGTGCGATTGTCGATGATGAGGGTGACTGACGGATCCCATGGCTGCTCCTCCAGGCGGACCATCAGTTCTCCCTGCTTGGCAGTGAGCCGCCAGTGCACCCGGCGCATGTCGTCGCCATGACGGTGTTCCCGCACCAGGACGTCGTCCTGCCCGAAGTGTCCGATGCGCTGGGGTGTGGCCTCCCCAGTGGAGCCGGAGCCGATGAGTCGACCTGGCATTGCGAGAGGGTACATGCGTGGTGTCACGCGCAGCGTCGCCGAGTTGCCGGGCACCCGCCACGTCGATGTTGCGAGGTTGAGCGGATCGTGGTTCGTGACGTCGAGGGGGCCGAGATCAAAGTGGCCGCGATTTTCGGCACGCACCTCATAGCCCACCGACTGGCCCCACCGGCCCAGGCCATGCGCGAGGGCAAAGCGCGCGGCGGAACCGAGCGCGCCCGGGCAGGCGTCACGAAACTCGGCGGCGGACAGTGACAGGATTTTCCAGTTCTCGATCCACAGCTCAGCCCTGGGCCGTTCCCCGAGGGGAACCTGCTGGGGCTCCACGTGGCGGGTCACGCGCAGTCGGGGGCTGAGGAACGCCACCAGGGCGAGGCCGGCCAGCGGCATGAGGGCCAGGAGGAAACCGATCCAGATGAGGTCCGGTTCTCCCACCAGCGCTGTGGCGACGATCAGGGCAACACCCATGAACAGGAGCACGGAGCCCCGGGCCGTCAACCGCACCGTGGAGGAGGACAACAGGTCAGCCCCTGTTCGGCATCGGCACCTGGGCCACGACCCCGGCCACCACCTGCTCACTGCTTCGACGGGCCACCTGTGCGTCCACGGTCAGGAGTACCCGGTGGGACAGCACAGTGATGGCGAGATGGGACACGTCCTCGGGAATGACATAGTCACGCCCTGCCAGCGCGGCCTCCACGCGCGCCGCGCGCATGAGGTGCAGTGATGCCCGCGGACTGGCGCCCAGCCGCAGATCCGACGAGTTCCGGGTGGCCTCCACCAGGGCGACGATGTAGTCGTTGATCACGGGTGCGACGTAGACCTCCCGGATGGCGATCACCGCGCGAGCGACGAAGTCAACGTCGGTGACGGGGGACACCGTGGCGAGTTGGTCGCCGTTGGCCTGTGCCGTCAACATCGCCACTTCGGAACCGCGCGCCGGGTACCCCATCTGGATCCGGGCCATGAAGCGGTCGCGCTGTGCTTCCGGCAGGGGGTACGTGCCCTCCATCTCGATGGGGTTCTGTGTGGCGATCACCATGAAGGGATCCGGCAGCGGGTAGGTGCGGCCGTCCACGGAGACCTGGCTCTCCGCCATGGCCTCGAGCAACGCCGACTGCGTCTTGGGTGACGCACGGTTGATCTCGTCGCCCACCACGATGTTGGCGAAGACGCCACCCTTCTTGAACTCGAACTCACGACTGTCCTGATTGAAGACGGACACGCCCGTGACATCGCTGGGCAGGAGGTCGGGGGTGAACTGGATGCGTCTCGCCTCGCCGGCGATGGAACGGGCAAGGGTCTTGGCCAGCACCGTCTTGCCAACGCCGGGGACGTCCTCAATCAGCAGGTGCCCCTCGGCGAACAGCACAACGATTGCGGTGTGGATCTGACGGGGCTTGCCCTCCACCACCTTGGAGATCGACTGGCCCACCGACGTGGCGACGTTGGCCACCTCGGCCAGGGACGGGGTCGCAGCGTTGCTCACGCGTGGCTCCTCATGATTGGTGGTTCCTGCTCGTCTGCGGCGCAGCTGAATGTTCAGCGTAGTTGCTCCCCTCAATCCACAACGATTCCCGATGGTTGTCACATGGACGCAACACGCCAATTTCGTGGTCCCAGTGGAGGAAAGTGGGGTACGGTGGAGCGAAATGGAGGGCCGAGGGGTTCTCGGGCGTATGTGGGGAGGTGATGGCACATGTTGGTCGGGACGTACACACCCAAGCTGGACGACAAGGGACGCCTGATCCTTCCCGCGCGATTCAGGGACGTGTTCGTCGGCGGGCTCGTCGTGGCACGCACCCAGGAGCGGGCTCTGGCCCTGTACACCACCGAGGGTTTCGAGGCGTTGATGACGCCCGTCAGCTCCGCCCCCAACACCCTCAAGCAGGTCCGGGACTACCAGCGCATGATGGCGGCCGGCGCCAGCTTCGAGATCCCCGACAAACAGGGGCGCATCACCATCCCACCGATGCTGCGCTCCTACGCCGGTCTGGATCGCGACGTGGTGGTGATCGGTGCCTACAACCGGGCGGAGATCTGGGATGCCGCCCACTGGACGAACTACTCGGACAAGGCCGAGGAGGGCTTTTCGGAGATGAACGAGGAACTGATGGCCCAGCCGGGCTGAACCAGACACCTCGCCTGCCGGGTGGTTCCCGGCCGGAACGGGGCCCTGACGTCACTTCCCCGGTGTCAGGTAGTCGTACCGGAAGGGAACCACCCAGCAGGAACAGGCAAGAGCAGAGGAACGCGGGAGAAGGGTCGAGATGCAGGCGTACGCGGACGTGCACGATCCGGTCATGTGTGACCGGATCGTTGATCTGTTGCGCCCCTGCCTCAGCCATGACGGGGCCGTGTACGTCGATGCCACGCTCGGCCTGGCCGGACACGCCAGGGCAGTGCTGACGGCCTGCCCCACCGCACGGCTCATCGGCATCGACCGCGACCGCGATGCCCATGAGGTGGCCACGCAGCGTCTGGGTGAAATGGCTGAGCGCGCCACCCTCGTACACGCCGTCTACGACGAGCTGCCGGACATTCTGGCGGATCTGGGCATCACTGCGGTGGATGCCATACTCATGGATCTTGGTCTGTCATCCCTGCAGATCGACCGCACCGAGCGAGGTTTCGCCTACAGCGTCGACGCGCCGCTGGACATGCGCATGGACGCCGTGGACGGGCCCACGGCCGCGGACGTCCTCAACACCTACGCCCCGGGTCACCTCGTGCGGATCCTGCGTCGCTTCGGCGAGGAGAAGTTTGCCGAGCGCATCGTCAGCGCCGTCGTCACCGAGCGTGAACGGGAGCCCTTCACCCGATCGGCGCGACTCGTGGACGTGATCTCTCGCGCCGTCCCCGCTGCCGTGCGCCACGCGGGGGGGCACCCTGCCAAGCGCACCTTCCAGGCTCTGCGCATCGAGGTCAATGGGGAGCTGGACGCCCTCTCCGGCGCCGTCCCCGCAGCGATCAACGCGCTCGCGGTCGGCGGGCGACTGGCGGTCCTGTCGTACCACTCGCTCGAGGACCGGCTGGTGAAGCGGGCCTTCGCAGCGCTGGCCACCGATCGCGCACCGCGCACCATGCCAGTCGTACCGCAGCACCTCAGCGCGGAACTACGCCTGATCACCAAGGGCGCCGAGCGTCCCGACGCCGAAGAAATCGCCACCAATCCACGAGCCGCATCCGCACGGTTGCGCGTCGCCGAACGAACCAGGGAAACATCATGAGCGCGACAGCTTCGTTCCCAGACGAGGAACAACTGCATACCCGTCCCCGCCTGACGCTGGTGCCTCCTGTGAGGTCCACCGTGTCGACCGTGGGATTCGGCCTGATCGTCATGGCGCTCGTGGCGCTCGGCATGGGTGTGGTGATGATCATCACCACCTCCGTGGCCGCGCAGTCCAAGGAGCTCTCCGCGCTGCGAGGCGAGGCGACTGAGCTCCAGTACCGCGCCGCCAACCTGACGACGCAACTCCAGGAGAAGTCCAGCAGCGCCTCTCTGGTGATGCGGGCGAGCGACGCCGGGATGGTCCCCAACCCCAATCCGGTGTTCATCCGGCTCTCGGACGGCCAGATCCTCGGGGAGGCGACGCCCGTGGTCGGTGATGAGGCTCCGTACCTTCGACACCCGACGCTCTCACTGGCGGTCGGTCAACGAGAGGACGTCCCTGAGTCCGTCCTGCCCGTCGCGCCCGGTGCCAACCAATGAGCGCACGACGATACCGTCGCAGCTGGCAGCTCTCCGTCGGCCGGTCCTCGCTCCGCATCCGTACGGTTATGGTGGCCGGTGCGCTGATCATCGCCCTGTGCGGGGGACGAGCCTTTCAGCTGCAGGCCATCGACGCCGAAGCCTTCGCGGAGGAGGCAGCCGGCAAGATGCAGTCCGCCACCACCCTCCCGGCCACCCGCGGCACGATCACCGACCGCAACGGGGCGGTGCTGGCAGCCACCGAGCCCGCAGTGAACATCATCGTGGATGCGGATCAGGTGACGACCAACGGTGCGGACAAGCGGTACGCCATGAGCGAGCGGCAACAGGCCGAGGCCAAGGCGGCACCCTCGGCCGTCGCCACGATCCTGGCCACACACCTCGGCGGGAGGGCGGATGACTACCTGCCCGCCCTCACGAGGAAGAAGGACGACGGTACGAAGTCCCGCTACGAGATCATCAAGAAGCAGGTGCCAGCGGCGACATGGATCGAGATCGACGCCGACATGCGGGCGGGCGTGGGCGGCGAGGGCAAGCGTCGCTGGTACGGCCTGGCCGCGGAGTCGAATCCCATCCGCACCTATCCCAACCGCTCACTGGCGAGCAACGTGATCGGCTTCGTCAATTCGGAGGGTGTGGGGGTGGCAGGGCTGGAGAACGCACTGCAGGACGAGCTCGACGGCGACCCCGGCCAGAGCGTGTACGACTCCTCCCGCTACGGGCGCATCCCGCTGGGCACCAACGTCCTCATCCCGCCCGTCGACGGCAACAACTACGCCCTGACCATTGACAACGATCTGCAATGGGTGGGGGAGCAGGCACTGGCCGAGGGCATCAAGAATGCCGGCGCCGAGTCAGGGATGCTGCTGGTGACCAATGTGCACACCGGAGAAATCCTGGCCATGGCCAACGGGCCGTCCTATGACTCCAGCGCTCCAGGCCTCGCCGAGCAGGGGGACCTCGGCAACCGTGCCGTCACCGATGCCCTCGAGCCCGGATCGGTGCAGAAGGTGCTGACCATGGCCGCCCTGGCGGATGCGAATCTTGTCGCACCGGACACCAAGGTGACCATTCCCCCGCAGATCGCCTCCGGGGGCGGGTTCGTGCGAGATGCCTTCAGCCACGGAACCATCAACCTCACCGCGCGGGGCGTGATCGCGCAGTCCTCCAACATCGGCACCATCGAGTTGAGCCGCCGCATGCCCAAGGCGAAGCTGGCGGAGTACCTGCGCAACTTTGGACTGGGCAGCAAACCGAGCTCCGGACTGCCGGGAGAGACCGGGGGATCCCTCCCCGGCGATGACATGGCCGACTACACACGTGACCAGATCTCCTTCGGCCAGGGACTGTCCGTCTCTGCAGTGCAGATGGCGGCGGCCGTCTCGGCAGCCGTCAACGGGGGCGTCTATCACCAACCCTCCATCATCAAGTCGGCCACTGCGGCGGATGGCACCCCCATCGAGCTTCCCGTGCCGGAGCAGAGACGTGTCATCTCTGAGGAGGCGTCCGACGACGTCGTGGAGATGATGGAGTCCGTCATCACGGGCATCGGCAACGGCTCGCGCGCAATTCCCGGCTACCGGACCGCGGGCAAGTCCGGAACGGCCCAGCGGTTCGACCCCAAGTGCAAGTGCTACAACGGCTTCACGTCGTCCTTCGTCGGGGTCGCCCCGGCCGAGGACCCGCAGATCCTCGTCTACGTGGTGCTGGACAAGCCGTCCAACGGCAACCTGGGCAGCCGGCTGGCCCTTCCCGTGGTGAACAACGTGCTGCAGGTGGCGCTCCCGCGCTACAACGTCCTGCCCTCCACCACACCGGCCCCCGAGCTACCGTTGGACTTCTGAGTGACATGACGGCAATCCGCCCCGAGCACCGCCCTGCCGCCCCGCTGACCGAACTGGTCGCGGGGCTCGGCCTGTCGGGTGGGACGGCCGCGACGGTGCCCATCGCGGACGTCACTCAGGATTCCCGCGCGGTATCGGCCTCCACGCTCTGGGTTGCGCTGCCCGGCGCCTCGGCCCATGGTGCGTCCTACGCCGGGGCCGCGCTGGCCTCGGGCGTCCCGGCCATCCTGACCGACGCCGAGGGCGTTGCCCTCCTGGGTGACGTCGACGTGCCGGTCTGTGTGTCGGGGGATCCCCGCGAGGACATGGGCATCATCGCGGCCCGGGTGTTCGGCAATCCTGCCGAGCTGCTGACGACGATGGGCGTCACCGGCACGAACGGAAAGACCACCACGGTGGCACTGCTCGAGTCGGCGATGGCGGGCGCGGGGCACCGTGTGGGCACCATCGGGACCATCGGCTTCCGGCTGGGCGGCGAGGAGGTGCCCTCCGGACGTTCCACCGTGACGACACCGGAATCACCGGACCTCCAGGCGCTGCTGGCCCTGATGGCCGAGCGGGATGCGGACGTCGTCGCACTGGAGGTCTCCAGTCACGCGTTGGCCCTGCAACGGGTCGCGGGCATGACGTTCGACGTGGTCGGATTCCTCAACCTGGGCATGGACCACCTGGATTTCCATGGGGACCAGGAGAGCTACTTCGAGGCCAAGGCCAGCCTCTTCACGCCCGAGCGTGCCCGGGCCGCCGTCTGCTGGGTGGATGACGTCCACGGCGCACGTGTTGCCGAACGCGCCAGCGCCGCCGGACTGCCCGTGGTCACAGTGGGTACCGGCGACGACGTGGATGCCCGTCTCGTCGGCTGGGAGGCCGCGCCTCCGCTGGGCGGTCGCGCCGTGCTCCGCCTGCACGGGCAGGACATCCCGGTGGAGATAGCCCTGCCGGGACTGCACAACATGATCGACGCCGTGGTGGCGCTCGTCATGACTGACACCGTCGGAGTCCCCGCCCAGCTGGCCCTCGCGGGGCTTCGGGGCGCGCAGGTGCCCGGACGCATGCAGCTGCTGGATCTTGGTGGGGGCGCCCCGGCCGTCATCGTCGATTTCGCGCACACTCCCCAGGCCGTGACCGCATCCCTCGATGCTCTGTCGGGTTCGTTCCAGCACATCATTACCGTGCTCGGGTGCGGTGGGGACAGGGATCGGGAGAAACGCCCCCTGATGGGGGCTGCTGCGTCGAGGAATTCCCACCTCCTGGTGGTCACCGATGACAATCCACGCACCGAGGATCCGAGCAGCATCCGGGCGGCGATGCTGGCGGGAACCGGGCAGTCCGGAGGCGAGGTTGTGGAGGTCGCCGGACGGGGAGCGGCCATCGAGTATGCGCTCTCCAGGGCCGCCGCCGGTAGTGTGGTGGCGATCCTTGGCAAGGGACACGAGCGTGGACAGCAGGTTGGGCGAGATGTGCTCGACTTCGATGACGCCGTGGAGGCACGCCGTGCCTGGTTCAAGAAGACGGAAGGAAAGCCCAGATGAGGCCTCGAATGCTGTCGGAGCTCGCCCGGTTGATGAACCCCACGCCGGTGGAGCTCTTCGGCGAGGACGTCGTCGTCGGCCCCGATGTGGTGCTGGACAATCGCGTCGCCACTGACGGCGCGCTGTTCCTCGCCATTCCCGGGGAACGGGTGGACGGACACGACTACGCATCCAGCGCCGTGTCCGCCGGAGCTGCAGCCGTCCTGGGGATGCGTACCACGGGTGCCGACGTACCCCACCTCCTGGTCGACGACACAGTGAAGGGGCTTTCCGCGCTGGCCCGCGGCCTGGTCAGCGAGGAACGGCAGCGTGGCCTCCTCAGCATCGGGATCACCGGCTCGTCGGGCAAGACCAGCACCAAGGACCTGCTCGCGTCCGTGTTGGAGACCGCAGGCCCCACGGTGGCCCCGGTGGGCAGTCAGAACAATGAGATCGGCGTTCCCCTCACGGCCTGCCGGATCGACGGCGACACATCCCATCTCGTGAGCGAGATGGGTGCGCGCGGCATCGGGCACATCGCGTGGCTCACGTCGCTGGTGCCACTCGACGTGGCAGTGGTGCTCAACGTGGGCCACGCCCACGTCGGCGAATTCGGGGGGCTGGAGCAGACCGCGCTGGCGAAGGGCGAACTGGTGGCCGGGCTGGATGCCACGGGCTGGGCCGTGTTGAATGCCGATGATTCCCGAGTGGTGGGCATGAGCGAACGCACCGGGGCTCGTCTCGCCTGGTTCGGCGAGGACGAACTACCCCCCGGAGACCTCCAGGTGAGGGCGCGCGCCGTGGCGATGGGTGCGTTCAGTCAGGCGCGCTTCGATCTGGTCGTGGTCCGCCCCGGGCGTCGTGAGTCGGTGCCGGTGCAACTGAAACTCGTCGGTCGGCACCAGGTGTCCAACGCGCTGGCCGCCGCCGCTGCTGCGCTCGCCGTCGGCATGCCCCTCGAGGAGATCGCCGCCGCCCTCGGTGCGGCGGAACCCCGTTCGAGCTGGCGGATGGAGCTCCATCCCCGCCCCGACGGTGTGCTCGTGCTGAATGACTCCTACAACGCCAACCCTGACTCCATGGCCGCCGCCCTGCGCACCGCAGTGGAGCTGGCAGCCGTTCAACGCGTCGAACATCCGAACGCACGGGTCATCGCCATCCTGGGCGACATGCTCGAACTGGGGCCGCTGGCGGATGAGGCACACGTAGCCATCGGTCGACTCGCCGGTGATCTCGGGGTCACCGGACTCCTGGCCGTCGGTGAGTTCTCCGCACAGGTGTGCGACGGGGCGCGCCGGACCGGTGTCGAGGCGGACGAGGCCCGCCGGGAAGACATTGCAGCGCAACTGGAACTCCATGCCGGGGACGTGGTGCTCGTCAAGGGGTCCCGCGGGGTGGGACTCGAAGCGGTGGCCGCCGCCCTGATGGAGGAGACCGCATGATCACCATCCTGCTGGCGGGGGGGCTCTCCCTGGTCCTCACCCTCATTGGGACGCCGCGCCTGATCAAGTTCCTGACGGTGAGGCAGTACGGACAATTCGTCCGCGACGATGGTCCGCAGGAGCATCTCGTCAAGCGCGGCACCCCCACCATGGGTGGGATAGTCATCGTCATCGCCGTGATACTCGCGTACTTCATAGCCCACCTGGTCCGCCTGACGCCACCCACCTACTCGGGCGTGCTTCTGCTCGGTCTGATGGCCGCCATGGGGGTGCTCGGATTCCTCGACGACTGGGCGAAGATCTCCCGGGAGAGATCGTTGGGCCTGACCGCCCGGGGCAAGCTCATCGGCCAGTTCCTCATCGGTGCCGTTTTCGCCGTCCTGGCGCTCAGCATCCCAGACGATCGTGGCCTGACCCCCGGCTCGCAGTTCGTCTCCTTCCTCCGCGACATCCCCTGGCTGTACTTGCCGTTCATCGTGGCGGTCGTCTGGATTCTGTTCCTGGTGATGGCATGGTCCAATGCCGTCAACCTGACCGACGGGCTGGACGGGCTTGCAGCGGGCAGCGCCACGCTCGTGTTCGCCGCCTATGCCCTGATGAACATCTGGCAGTTCAACCAGTGGTGTTCCCGCACGTCCACGGCAGGTCCACGCTGTTACGAGGTGCGTGATCCCCACGACGTGGCCGTGGTGGCCCTTGCGATTGCCGGCGCCTGCTTCGGGTTCCTGTGGTGGAACGCCAAGCCCGCGAAGATTTTCATGGGTGACACCGGATCCATGGCGCTCGGCGGCGCACTGGCGGGTCTGTCCGTCATGACCCGCACCGAACTCCTTCTGGTCATCATCGGCTTCCTGTTCGTCATGGAAGCCGGCTCCGTCACGATGCAGGTGGCCTATTTCAAAATGACTCGGGGCAAACGCATCTTCAAGATGTCGCCGATCCACCACCACTTCGAACTGCTCGGCTGGCAGGAGGTCACCGTCACCATCCGCTTCTGGATCATTGGTGGTCTGTGCGTGGCGCTGGGGCTGGGAATCTTCTACACGGAATGGGTGATCGGGACATGACGCTGCCCTGGATCGGGATTGCTGATCGCCTCAGTGACTGGCCATCCGCGCACGTGGTGGTGGCCGGGCTGGGTGTCTCCGGGTTCGCCGCCGCCGACGGCCTCTTGTCGCTGGGCGCGCGGATCACCGTCCTGGACGAGTCCGAGAAGCACGCCGAGAAGGCCGGGCTGCTGGAGATGCTGGACGTCACCGTCCGGTTGGGGCAGGGCGCCACGGCGACGCTGCCCGAGGACGTGGACCTGGTCGTCACCTCGCCGGGGTGGCGTCCGGGCGCACCACTGCTGCAGCAGGCAACTGCTCGCGGCATCCCCGTGTGGGGTGAGACGGAACTGGCGTGGCGCATGATGCACCCGGACCGCGTGGTGCCCTGGTTGGCGGTCACCGGGACCAACGGCAAGACCACCACCACCCAGATGCTGGAGTCGATGTTGCGGGCGGGTGGCCTCACCACCGCGGCGGTGGGCAACATCGGGCGCCCCATCGTGGAGGCGATCCTGGACGACACCGCCTATGACGTCCTTGCGGTCGAGCTGTCGAGCTTCCAACTGCACTGGATGCACACGGTGGAGATGCACTCGGCCGCAGTGCTGAACCTGCACCCTGACCACCTCGAATGGTACGAGGGCACGGACGGCTACGAGCGCTACGTCGCCGACAAGGCCAGAATCTACTCCGGCGTACGCCATGCGGCGGTCTACAACGTGGCCGAACCGGCCACGGAGAAGCTCGTGGAGGAGGCGGAGGTCACCGAGGGTGCCCGCGCCATCGGTTTCACCACCGGCATCCCGGGCCCCAGCATGCTGGGCGTGGTGGACGACCTCCTCGTGGACAGGGCCTTCGTGGCCCAGCGCAGGGACTCGGCGCTGGAGGTGGCCAAGCTCTCCGATGTCACCCCCTACGCCCCCCACAACGTGGAGAACGCGCTGGCAGCCGCTGCCCTGGCACGCAGCTTCGGCGTCCCGGCCAGAGCGATCGCACAGGGCCTGCAGGACCTCGACCTGGCGGGCCATCGGATCCAGAGGGTGGCCACCGCGGACGGGGTGACCTGGATCGACGATTCGAAGGCCACCAATCCGCACGCCGCGAACTCGGCCATGAGCGCGTTCCCGTCCTTCGTGTGGATCGCGGGCGGCCAGGCGAAGGGAACCACCTTCGACGAGCTCGTCGAGGAACATGCTTCACAGATGCGGGGCGCCATCGTCATCGGCACTGACAGGCACCTGGTGGCGACATCACTTTCACGACACGCGCCCGAGGTCCCGGTGCACGTCCTCGACTCGACGGAGAGTGGGCTCATGGATCAGGTGGTGGCGCTGGCGGCGCAGCTCGCGCGGGACGGCGACGTCGTCCTCCTGTCGCCCGGCTGCGCCAGTCTGGACATGTTCTCCGGCTACGACGACCGCGGTGACCAGTTCTCCGAGGCCGTTCGACGACATGTCCACCAGAGCGGCCCTGACACCTGAGAATGCACACACTGACCTCGAGAGGGGATCCGCCACCCATGGCCATCGCCACTGACACCCCTTCGCCCGCGCGCCCGGCGACACCGCCCTCGGGGCTGCGCGCCCTCGTGACCTCCCCCATGGCGGACCAGTACATGGTCTCCTTCGCCGTCACCATCCTCTGCGCCGTCGGGGCGATGATGGTGCTGTCCGCGTCGTCGGCCCAGGCCCAGTTCAGCGGCGAGTCGCCCTACTATTTCGCGACTCGCCAACTGGTCTTCATGGCAGTCGGTGCCATCGGCGCTGTCGTGATCTGTCGGATCAATCCGAGGACCATCCAGCGCATGGCCTGGCTGGGATGGGTTCTGTCCATGCTCGGCCTGCTGCTGGTGCTGAGCCCGCTGGGGCAGTCCGTCAACGGCAACCAGAACTGGATCAGGATCGGCAGCTTCACCTTCCAGCCATCGGAATTCGCCAAGTTGGGGCTCATCATCTGGGCCGCCGCCGTCTGGCACACCAAGCGGGGTCGCCTGCATGAAGTGCCGCAACTGCTGGTGCCGTTCGTCCCGGGTGCCGGCCTCATCCTGGCCCTCATCCTCGCGGGGCGGGATCTGGGCACCGGGATCGTGGTGGGCATCATCATCGTCTGCCTCCTCTTCTTCATCGGCACGTCCTACAAACTCCTGATCCCGGGCGCCATCATCGCGACCATGGGCATGGTGCTGCTGGTCATCGGCTCACCGAACCGTATGAGCCGCATGAAGGTCTTCTGGGATCCCGCGTCGGACACGGACCTGTCCTCCCAGCCCATGGCCGCCGTCTACGCGCTGGCCTCGGGGGGATGGTGGGGCCTGGGTCTCGGGGCCAGCAGGCAGAAGTGGGGTGGGCTGAAGGACGCGGCACACACCGACTTCATCTTCGCCGTCGTCGGCGAGGAGCTGGGGCTCTTCGGTGTTCTGGTGGTGATCGCCATGTTCGCGATTCTCGCCCGCGCCGGGTTCTCCATCGCGCTGCGCTCGGACAAGGTCTTCAACCGCATCGTGTCTGCGGGCATCACGGCATGGCTGCTGAGCCAGGGGCTGATCAACATCATGGTGGTCATGCACCTCCTGCCCGTCCTCGGGATCCCGCTGCCCTTCGTCTCCTACGGAGGTTCGGCCCTGTTGGCGAACCTGCTGGCCGTTGGGGTCCTCATCGCCTGCGCGCGTGACACCCCACAGGCCAGGCGGCACTTGGCGGCGCGGAAGAACACGGTGACGAAGCCACGAATGACCAGCATTCTGGCGGCTGGCCGTACCCGATGACGAGCGTCGTACTCGCCGGCGGTGGAACAGCCGGTCACACTTCGCCGCTGATCGCCACGGCCGAGGCCCTGAGGGCACTGGAACCGGACGTGCAGATCGTCTGCGTCGGGACGGCCAGGGGGCTGGAGACACGGGTGGTGCCGGCGGCGGGACTCGCGCTGGAACTCATCACGCCCGTCCCCATGCCACGCAGGCCGAACCGTGACCTGGTGAAGCTGCCCACCCGTCTGCTGCGATCGGTCAGGGAGTCCCGCCGAGTCCTGCGCGATGCGCACGCGGAGGCCCTGGTGGGTTTCGGCGGGTACGTGTCCATCCCGGCCTACATCGCGGCACGCACCATGGGTGTACCCGTGGTGATCCACGAGGCGAACAAGGTACCCGGCATCGCCAACAGAATCGGCGCGTACTTTGCCGCGTACGTGGCAACGACCTTCGCCGAGACGGCCCTGCCCGGTGGTGACCTGATCGGGATGCCGATCTCGCGCTCCATCACGAACGGCGACGTGCCGGTGGCCGAGGCCCGCAACAGGTTTGACCTTGATCCCGCACTGCCGGTCCTCCTCGTCAGCGGGGGATCCCAGGGGGCGCGCAGCATCAACAACGCCGTGACCGCGGCCCTGGACGAGCTCTTGGCAGCAGGCGTCCAGGTGCTGCACGTCGTGGGGCCGAAGAACTTGACGGCCGAGCACGTCCCCCGCACCCATCCGAGTGGCGGACGCTACCGCCCCCTGGCCTTCGTGGAGCGCATGGCCGACGCGTATCGCGCCGCCGACCTCATGCTGGCCCGTGGTGGAGCCGCGACGGTCATGGAGACGGCCGTCTCCGGGCTTCCCGTGGTCTTCGTCCCCCTTCCCTGGGGCAACGGCGAACAGGAGAAGAACGCCTCCGGACTCGTCGCCAGCGGCGCCGGACTGATGATCCCCGACGGAGAACTGGACGCTGGCTCGCTGTGCGCCGCAGTGTTGCCTCTCATGGCGGATCAGGCCCGGCTGCGGGAGATGGCCACCAGGGCAGAATCCCACTATCCACGCGACGCCGCCGAGTCCCTGGCACGCGCCGCACTCTCAGTGATCAACGAACAAGGACGCACAGCACAGTGACTCTTCTGGACCCGATTGATGTTCTTCCCGCCTCCCAGGTGGGGCCCGTCCATTTCATTGCCGCCGGAGGCTCCGGCATGAGTGGTGTCGCGCGCCTGTACGCCGAGCTCGGCATCGACGTCTCGGGGTCGGACCAGAGCGACTCGACGGCGCTCCAATCACTTGCGAGGGTGGGGGTCACCGTGTCGGTCGGGCACGACGTTGCCCACCTGGGAGAGGCTGCCACCGTCGTCATCTCCTCCGCCGTCCGGGAGTCCAACGTGGAACTGGCAGAGGCGCGCCGACGCGGCCTGCGGGTCTGGCACCGGTCCGCCGCCCTGGCAGCGCTCATGATGGACAAGCGCGCCGTCTCCGTCGCGGGTACCCACGGCAAGACCACCAC
This sequence comes from uncultured Actinomycetota bacterium, assembly GCA_963747505.1. Taxonomy (GTDB): domain Bacteria; phylum Actinomycetota; class Actinomycetes; order Propionibacteriales; family Propionibacteriaceae; genus Arachnia. The sequence continues at coordinate 443,876 of CAVVFD010000001.1, forward strand.
CACGGCGATGACGTCCGTGATGCTCGAGGCCATGGGCGCCGATCCGAGCTACGTCATCGGTGGGCCACTGTCCACCACCGGCGTCAGTTCGGTTGCGGGCGCAGGTGAGGCCTTCGTGGTGGAAGCAGACGAGAGCGATGGGTCCTTCCTGCAATATCCCACCGAGATCGCGGTGATCACGAACGTGGGAGCCGATCATCTCGTGAACTGGGGTACACCCGAGGCCTACGCCGACGGATTCCGGGCGTTTGCGACGGGGTCGCACGTCCGTCACATCGTGATCAACATCGACGATCCCGGGTCGCGCAGGCTTGCAGGTCAACTCCGTGGCGAGGCGCCGCACCTCGTCACCTACGGAGAGGCTGCCGACGCCGATGTGCGCATCACGGATGTCGAAGCCAGCGGCAACGGCGTCACGGCAACGCTGACGTACGGCAGGGATTCGGGGCCCATCACCCTTCGGGTCCCGGGGAACCACAACCTCGCCAACGCCTCGGCGGCCTATGCCGCCGGGCGCCTCCTCGGGTATTCCCATGACGACTGCATCCATGGGCTGGCACGCTACGAGGGCACCCTGCGAAGATTCCAGCTCATCTGCGACACGGCGGGCATCCGAGTCTTCGACGACTACGCGCACCATCCCACGGAGATCAGGGCCGCGCTGACCGCCGCCCGCAACGCCACCGAGGCCGGGAACGAAGCCACAGGCCAGTCGGGACGTCTGATCGCCTGCTTCCAGCCCCATCTCTACTCCCGCACCGTCGACTTCTCGGACGAGTTCGGTGAAGTGATGACGCTGGCGGACATCGCCGTCATCAACGACGTCTGTGGGGCCCGCGAGGATCCCATCCCCGGAGTGACAGGACAGATGGTGGTGGACGCCGCCAACCGTCACGGTGCGCGAGAAGTGGTGTACGTCGAGGACAAGTACGACCTGCCGGAGGCCCTGAACGAACTCGCCCTACCGGGCGACCTCATCATCACGCTGGGCTGTGGGGACGTCACCATCGTGGGGCCCCTCCTCGCGCCACTGCTCGCACAGCGCCCGGAAGCTGTCCCCACGTGAGCAGCAGCGCCGGCGGTTCCTTCGCCAGGGCGTTCGAGGAGCGCAGGCGCACCCAGCGCCATCGCCAACTCACCCGGTGGGGAGTGGTCGCCGGGATTGCGCTGCTGCTCGGGTTCCTGGTGTGGCTCGTGACGATGTCGCCGGTGTTCAGGGTGCACGAGGTCACGGTGCAGGGAAATGACAAGGTCAGCACGGATGAGGTCCGCCTCGCAGCACGGGTGGTTCCGGACACCCGGATGATCTCGCTCGACACGAAGGGGATTGAGTCACGTGTCGCGGAACTCCCAGCCGTTCGTGGGGTGGAGGCCAGCCGCGACCTGCCAGGCACCGTGGTGATCGACATCACGGAACGCGACATCGTCTTCCAGAGAGTGGAGGGTGGCAGCTTTCAGTGGGTGGATGATGAGGGAGTCATCTTCTCGACATCGCAGGAACCCGTCGAAGGGGTCCTGCAGGCCGTGACGGCGGGGAAGGACTCGCGGGTCCTGCAGGACGTGGCGGAAGTGGTCGCCCACATCCCGCCAGGACTGCTTCCGCGTGTTGAGAGGGTGCAGGCGAAGGCCGTCGACAGGATCACGCTCGAACTCGATGAGGGCGATCTCGTGGTGTGGGGCAGCGCCGAGCAGTCCTCGCTGAAGGCGAACGTCCTGCGCGCCCTCCTCTCCGTTGACGCGAAACTTTACGATGTTTCAGCGCCCAGCCACCCCACCACCAAGTGATGGTGGGGAAACCCTGAAGTTGCACTTGAGGTGATCTGGGCGGGTTGGGGCTCCGTGTTGGACGTGGTCCGTCGGGCGCCATAGCCTTGCGGCAGCACAACACTCCTCGATCACCCAAGAATTCGACAGAACAGTAGGGCCACGAATGGCAAGCGCATCACAGAACTACCTGGCAGTTATCAAGGTGGTGGGGGTCGGTGGCGGCGGCGTCAATGCCGTCAACCGCATGATCGAGGCGGGACTCCGCGGAGTGGAGTTCATTGCCATCAACACGGATGCCCAGGCGCTGCTGATGAGCGACGCCGACGTGAAGCTCGACATTGGGCGTGAGCTGACCCGTGGGCTGGGAGCCGGCGCCGATCCGGCCAAGGGGCGGCAGGCAGCCGAGGACCACAGCGACGAGATCGAGGAGGCACTCAAGGGTGCCGACATGGTCTTCGTCACCGCAGGTGAGGGTGGTGGTACCGGTACCGGCGCCGCCCCGATCGTTGCGAAGGTCGCTCGCTCGTTGGGGGCCCTGACCATTGGTGTCGTGACGAGGCCCTTCTCCTTCGAGGGACGCCGACGCTCCAACCAGGCCGACGACGGGATCGAGGCCCTGCGCGAAGAGGTCGACACCCTCATCGTGATTCCCAATGACAAGCTGCTCCAGATGACAGACCACACTGTGGCCATCCTGGACGCCTTCAAGCAGGCCGATCAGGTGCTCATGCAGGGTGTGTCCGGCATCACGGACCTGATCACCACGCCGGGCCTGATCAACCTTGACTTCGCCGACGTGAAATCCATCATGAGCCAGGCCGGGTCCGCCCTCATGGGCATCGGCTCGGCGCGCGGTGAGGACCGCGCCCGAGCGGCGGCCGAGATGGCCATCTCTTCACCGCTGCTCGAGGCGAGCATCGACGGTGCCCATGGCGTCCTCCTCGCGGTGGCTGGTGGCAGTGATCTCGGCCTGTTCGAGGTGTCTGCGGCGGCCCAGCTGATCGAGGAGGCGGCTCACGACGAGGCCAACATCATCTTCGGAACCGTGATCGATGATTCGCTCGGTGACGAGGTGCGGATCACGGTGATCGCGGCCGGCTTCGACGGTGGCATGCCGCAGAAGCGGACCTCTCGCCCGGACAATGCCCGCCAGCAGCAGTCGCGCCCCGCGCCCACACCGCAGGTTGGACCCGGATCCTCCCAAGCACCGCAGGCCAGCCCGATGCCCTCGCGCAGGCCCGATCAGCAGCCCCTCCAGGAGCGACCGACGGCCCCCCGGCCGGCCGACGACGATCTGGATGTGCCCGACTTCATGAAGTGAGGCACCTGCACGGTGCTGTTTTTGCGTGCGCAGCGTGTTTCTGGCGCGTGTCACGTGGCTTTTGTGCGGTCCCGGGGGATGGGCACGATAGTCTCTCGTGGAGAAAGCACGGATACGAGGAGACGAAACTGTGGGCGTACGAAAGCTGGCCGAGTGGATGGGTCTGGTAGAGGACAGCCGGTACAGCGATCCGGCCGACGAAGTATCGGCTGAACTCACCGAGGACGTGTATGTCGACGAGGAACCCGAGGAGCTGGTGAGTCGCGTGTCCAAGCTGCCCCAACAACGCCCCCAGATGAGCGCCGCCGCACCGGAGCCCGAGGTGGCTGACATCAGCCGCATCGTGAGTGTGAGACCGCGCTCCTACAACGAGGCGCGGGCCATCGCCGAGAACTTCCGTGACGGAATCCCCGTGATCATGAATCTCTCCGACATGGAGACGGGAGAGGACAAGCGCCTCGTGGATTTCGCAGCCGGCCTGATCTTTGGGTTGCGCGGAAACATTGAGCGGGTCTCCAGTCAGGTGTTCCTCCTGTGCCCCCACAATCTCGTCGTGGGGCCCGAGGACAAGGAGCGCCTGGCAACAGGCGGCTTCTTCAACCAGAGCTGAACCCGGGTCCGGGCCCACCGTCGCGTGCGTTGCGTTACAGTGATTCAAGTCTGAGTGATCCCGGAGGCTGTCGGGCCTCCCCCCTGTCCGATTGAGTCTGGAGTAGAAGAGATGAGCCTTACCCTCGAAGAGGTCCGGCGCGTCCGGTTCCGCATGGCCAAGCGCAATGTGACCGGATACGAGGTCGGCGACGTCGACACGTTCATCGACAAGGTGGAGGAATCCTTCGCCCAGTTCGAGAACGAACGTGAACTGCTGCGTCGCGAGGTCGAATCCCTGCACGACTCCGACGAGGCGGGGGAGTCGAACGGCCCCGACGGGGACGAGGGTGCCATGGATTCCAAGATCGTCGAGCTGCGTGCCGAGGTTGACCGGCTGAAGGCCGAGGCGGCAGCAGCGCCCGCCGTCCAGTCCCCGGACAGCCACGAGGACGCGGGCGAGGGGGATGCCCACGCCCAGCGGCTGCGGGAGCATACCGACCAGCTGCAGACGCAGAACGATGAGTTGCGCGCCGAACTTGCCCGGGTGCGTTCTGAGCTAGACGAAGTCCGCACAGCTCGCGTGAATGAGGTCGCCGGACAGGTGCAGACCCTGAAGGTGGGCACCCGGGACGATGCCAGTCCTGCGGTCATTCGCCTGGTGCAGCTCGCCACGGAACAGGCAGAGCAACTCGTCGAGGAGGCCGAGGCCGAGGCGACCCGCAAGATCGACGACGCCAGGCAGCAGGCCCACGAGATCACCATGGATGCGCGCACCAAGGCTGAGCGCGTGGAGTCCGAGGCGCGTGTCAGCGCCGAACATGTGACGCGTGAGGCCGAGGCGCGCGCCGAGCACGTGGACACCGAGGCCAATCAGCGGCGTGCCGAGCTGTTCACGGTACTCGAACGGGAGCAGGATGAACTGGTACGCAAGGTAGATGCGCTGCGAGGCTTCGAGGCGACGTACAGGGACAACCTGAGGAGTTACCTCTCACGGCACCTCGTCTCGCTCGACGAGGACACCCCGGAGCCTGTCGGCGCGCCCGAGCTCGCCGCTGTCCATCAGACGGATACGCCCCGCCTTGATGCCCTCGCCCAGGAGCATGAAAGCTGAGTCCTGACAGGCTGTTCCACTGGCCGGTTCCCTCGGGGCCGGCCAGTCGCCTGTCCGGGTTGATTTGATGCTCGCGGGGTGTATTCTCTGCGAACCACTCATGAGCCGGAGAGATGACCATGACCACGAAGAAGGCAACGACCAACGAGTCCACGGTGGACCTGCCGGTCCGCGAGGGCGAGGACGCCTGGACGCCGGATGAGATCGCTGAACAGCGCGAAGCACTCACCCAGGAGATTGAGCGGCTGGAGAAGAAGATCGCCATCACCGAGGATGAGCTGAGCGACATCCTCAAGGGAGGCACCGACGGCGCCGGGCGCGATCCAGCGGATCTGGGCTCCAGCAACTTCGAACGGGACCAAGAGGTGGCGCTGGCCCAGAACGCCCGGGAAATGGCTGATCAGGCGCGTCTGGCTCTGCACCTGTTCAACGAGGGCAACTACGGTTTGTGTGAAGTGTGTGAGAACCCCATCGGCAAGGGGCGGCTGCAGGTGTTTCCCCGAGCGACCCTCTGCGTCACGTGCAAGCAGCGCGAGGAGCGACGCTGAGCGATGCGGGCCGGAGGTCGGCGGTCCTGCTGGCCGTCGGCGTCGCGGTCCTCGGTTACGCCATCGACCAGGTCACGAAGTATGCGGCGCTCACTCACCTGACACCGGGGCAGCCCAGGGAGATCATTGGGTCCCTCCTCAGGTTCACACTGATCTTCAACCCGGGCGCAGCGTTCAGCCTGGGCAGCAACGCCACGGTGGCGCTGTCGATCTTTGCCATCCTCGCGCTGCTCGCCTGTCTTGTCATCGGCCTGCCGCGGGTGCACACCATGTCTCACGGCCTCGCCCTCGGCCTGTTGATGGCCGGCATCGCGGGCAACCTCCACGACCGCCTCTTCCACGAGCCATCGCCGTTTCGTGGGGAGGTCATCGACTTCTTCCAGTTGCCGAACTTCGCCATCTTCAACGTTGCCGACATCTGCATCACGAGCGCAGCTGTCCTCGTGATCTTCCTCGCTTTCTTTGACGGACGTCGGGAGATGAAGGGCAACAACGAGAGGGTCAACGCACGGTGAGCGTTTTTCTCGTCCCCCCAGACCTGGCGGGCGAGCGGGTGGACGTGGTGGCCTCCCGCGTGAGCGGACACAGCCGTTCCAGGATCGATTCACTGATTGGCGACGGGGGCGTCGAACTGGACGGGCGACCCGTGACCAAGGCCTCCCAGCGGGTGTCGGGCGGAGAGATGCTGGAACTCGTCTCGGCGCCACGACCCACCACCGTGACGGTGACACCGCGCGTGGCGGCCGGTATGGAGATCATCCACGACGACGCGCACATCGTGGTCGTGGACAAGCCTGCCAGCGTGGCCGCCCACCCCAGTCTCGGGTGGGACGGCCCCTCGGTCACCGAGCACCTCTCAGCCGCCGGCTTCCGCATCTCCACCTCCGGAGCCCCCGAGCGCCAGGGCGTCGTCTCGAGACTCGACGTCGGGACGAGTGGTCTCATGGTGGTGGCCAAGTCCGAGATCGCCTACACGCTGCTGAAGAAGGCGTTTCGTGACAGGACAGTGGACAAGACCTACCTGACGCTCGTGCAGGGACATCCGGATCCGTTCACGGGAACCATTGAGGCGCCCATTGCAAGGCATCCGGGCGCACAGTGGAAAATGGCCATCGTTGAGGGCGGGCGCACGTCCACCACCCACTACGAGACGCTGGAGGCGCATCGGGCGGCGACGCTGCTCGAGGTGAAGCTGGAGACCGGGCGCACCCACCAGATCAGGGTCCACATGGCGGCCATCGGACATCCATGCTGCGGGGACGCGCTCTATGGCTGCGATCCGGTCCTTGCCGAACGACTGGGGCTCGACCGTCAGTGGTTGCACGCGGCAGGGCTCGGTTTCGCACATCCCGGTTCCGGTGAATGGGTCCACTTCACCTCGCCTCCCCCCGAGCAACTCCGCAAGGCACTGGACATCGTGCGAGAGGATTGAGGAAGTGGGAGCCCGGAGTGAGGATGCACGGGCACTTCCAGTAGGGTGAGCGAATGCGCAGAGCGAAAATTGTATGCACCCTCGGTCCCTCATCCAACACCACGGAGCGTCTGGTCGAGCTGATCGACGCCGGTATGAACGTTGCCCGGCTCAACATGAGCCATGGCGACTACAACGAACATGGTGGGCGTCTCAAGGCTGTCCGCGAGGCCGCTGAAATCACGGGAAAGACCGTGGGCGTGCTCGCCGACCTGCAGGGCCCCAAGATCCGTCTGGGTCGGTTCGCCGATGACAAGAAGCACCAGCTCGACGTCGGCGACCGCTTCACGATCACCATCGATGACATCGAGGGCGACGGCTCCCGTTGCTCCACCACGTTCAAGGGCCTCCCGGGTGACGTCAATCCCGGCGACGACATCCTCATCGACGACGGCAAGGTGGGCCTGCGGGCCGTCGAGGTCACCGACACCGACGTGGTGTGCGAAGTGACCGTTCCCGGTCCGGTCTCCAACAACAAGGGCATCAACCTTCCCGGGGTTGCCGTATCCGTGCCTGCTCTCAGCGAGAAGGACGAAGCCGACCTTCGGTGGGCCCTCTCCCAGGACATTGACCTGATCGCCCTGTCCTTCGTGCGCTCCGCCGATGACATCAGCCGCGTCCACGAGATCATGGACGAGGAGGGGCGTCGTCTGCCGGTGATCGCGAAGCTTGAGAAGCCGCAGGCCATCACGAACCTGCAGGCCATCATCGACGCATTCGACGCCTTCATGGTGGCCCGAGGTGACCTCGGCGTGGAACTGCCGCTGGAAGAGGTTCCCCTGGTCCAGAAGCAGATCGTGCGTGCCGCCCGGAAGTGGGCCAAGCCGGTCATCGTCGCAACGCAGATGCTCGAGTCGATGATCTCCGCGCCCCGCCCGACGCGCGCGGAGGCCAACGACGTGGCCAACGCCATCCTCGACGGTGCCGATGCCGTCATGCTCTCGGGCGAGACCTCGGTGGGCGATTTCCCCGTGGAGACCGTGTCCACCATGGCTCGGATCGCGGAGAACACCGAGAAGATGGGCCATGACGAGATCAACATCATCGACTGGGACCCCCACACCACTGGCGGTGTCCTGGCCAAGGCTGCGGCCGAGGTGGCCGATCGTGTGGGCGCCCGGTACCTGGTGGCCTTCACGAAGTCCGGCGACACCGCACGTCGTCTCTCGAGGCTCCGCTCCTCCATCCCGCTGCTGGTGTTCACCCCGGAGAACAGCACCCGGCAGTCGATGACGCTCTCCTGGGGTGTTGAGACCCACATGACACCGGACTTCGCGAACCAGGACGAGATGGTCGCCGAGGTCGACAGCTTCCTCCGCGTCCGCGACATGATCTCGGTGGGGGAGCGCATCGTCATCCTCTCGGGTTCCCCGATGGGTGTGCCCGGCAAGACCAACAACCTGCGCGTCCACAAGATCAAGGAACAGGGCGAGAAGATCTGAGCTCGCAACGCCGAACGGGTCGATGACGCCGTGGGTGCGAAGAAGGGGAAGTCCGCGGGAGCGGACTTCCCCTTCTTCTCCCTGCGTACCCGGAAGGGGAGTCGAACCCCTACAGCCTTTCGGCCAGACGGGTTTGAGCCGTCCGCGTATACCATTCCGCCACCCGGGCTGGGCGTCCAACATTGTGCCACAGCTTGCCCGATCGGTCAGCATGGGGCCACGTGGCCGCGGACGTTGCCGGCACGGTAGTATGCGGACAGCTGCGTGGATGCAGCGATGACACACCCCATTGCCGAGGGAGCGAGAATGCCCAAGAACTCACGTCCGACCCGAGTGTTGGTCGCCGAGGACGAGGCCCTGATCCGTCTGGATCTGGTGGAGCTCCTGACGGACGAGGGGTTCGAAGTCATCGGTCAGGCGGCCGACGGGGAAGAGGCCGTCAAACTGGCCCGCGAGCTGCAACCGGATCTCGTCATCATGGACGTGAAGATGCCCCGCATGGACGGGATCGCCGCGGCGGAAGCGATCGCCGAGGAACGCATCGCCCCCATCGTGATGCTGACGGCGTTCAGCCAGCGCGACCTCGTGGAGCGTGCCCGCGACGCGGGCGCCATGGCCTACGTCGTCAAGCCGTTCGATGCCTCCGACGTGATCCCCGCCATTGAGATCGCCATCGGGCGGTTCGCCGAGATCAAGGCCATCGAGGAGGAACTCGCCTCCCTCGAGGACCGGTTGGAATCCCGGAAGATCATCGACCAGGCCAAGGGGGTCCTGCAGGAGGGGCTGGGGCTGAGCGAGCCCGAGGCCTTCCGGTGGATCCAGAAGACCGCCATGGATCTGCGCAAGTCCATGCGCGAGGTGGCCGAGGGCGTCATCAGCCACAAGAAGCGGTAGCCCACGCACGGGAGCGCCGCCCCCGTGGTGTCGACGTCAGGACGTCTCCTGCCGCACCCTCGGCACGAGTTGGCAGGTGAGGCGGCCGATGGCGGTGCGTCGGCCCTCGTCGTCCACGATCTCCACCTCGTAGATGGCCGTGCGACGCCCCAGGTGCAGCGCGGTGGCCGTGCCCGTCACCCTGCCCTTCGTGGCTGAGCGGATGTGGGTGATGTTGAGGTCCACGCCGACGGCAGCCTGATTCGTCGGCATCGCGTGCACCACGGCTCCCATGGACGCGAGAGTCTCGAGAAGCACGGCGGAGGCCCCGCCGTGGAGCAGGCCGAACGGCTGTGTGTTGCCCTCCACGGGAATGCTCCCCACGACCCTTTCGGCGGTGAGCTCGTGCATCTCGAAGCCCATCTTCTCATCGAGGGGGAAGTCGAGGGTGTGCAGCCAGTCCGGCAGAGGGTGGTCCATGGAAGGCCACTGTAGGGGACCGGCACGCGCAGGTGGCCGCTATCCTCAGGGGGTGAATTCCAAACCGCGCCTGCTGCTCATCGATGGACACTCCGTGGCGTATCGGGCGTTCTTCGCGTTGCCCGTCGACAACTTCTCCACCACCACGGGACAGCACACCAACGCAGTCTTCGGTTTCACCTCCATGTTCATCAACGTGCTGCGCGACGAGAAGCCCACGCACGTGGCAGTTGCCTTCGACGTCTCCCGGCACTCCTTCCGCACGGACAGCTATCCCGAATACAAGGCGAACCGTTCCGCCTCCCCGGATGAGTTCAAGGGGCAGGTGACGCTCATCAAGGACGTGCTCGACGCACTGAACGTCCCGCATGTGGAGGCGGACGGATACGAGGCCGACGACGTCATCGCCACACTCACCACCCAGGCAGTCGCCGACGGGTTCGAGGTCCTCGTCTGCACGGGTGATCGCGATGCGTTCCAGCTGGTCACCGACGACATAACGGTGCTCTACCCACGCAAGGGAATGTCGGATCTGGTGCGGATGACACCGGAGGCCGTGGAGGAGAAATACCTCGTGCCGCCTGCCCGCTACCCCGAGATCGCAGCGCTGGTGGGGGAGACCAGCGACAACCTGCCAGGTGTGCCGGGCGTGGGGCCGAAGACCGCAGCCAAGTGGGTCGCGGAGTACGACGGCCTGGACAACATCCTCGCGCGGGCTGAACAGATCAAGGGCAAGGCGGGGGAGTCGCTGCGGGCGCATCTGGACGATGTTGCCCGCAACCGCCGGCTCAACGCGCTGGTGTGCGACCTGAGTCTCCCACTGGCGGTCTCTGACACCGCTCGGCAGGAATGGGACAGGGAGAGGGTGCACGAACTCTTCGACGCCCTGGAGTTCCGAGTACTGCGGGAACGACTCCTGGAGCTGTCACCCCAGGAACCCGTTGCCGCCGGCGCCTTTGCCGTGGAGGGGACGACCCTGGACCCCGGGGATGTCCGCGCCTGGCTCGATGCCCACGCCCAGGACCTGACAGGGGTGCACTTCGTGGGCTCGTGGGGCTCTGGTGCTGGGGATCTCACCGGTATTGCCCTGGCAGGCACCGACGGTGCGGGTGCCTGGATCGACGTTGCCGCATTCACCCCGGACGACGATGCAGCGCTGGCCGCATGGTTCGAGGACCCGACGCCACGCAAGGTGGTGCACGAGGCGAAGGGCCCTACACTGGCGTGCTGGTCCCGGGGCTGGAACCTCGCAGGAATCGAACTCGACACCCTGCTGGCGGCGTACCTCCTGCGCCCCGACCAGCGCACCTATGACCTGGCTGATCTGGTGCTGCGACACCTGAAGCGCGAACTCGCTGAAGAGGCCGATCAGGGGGACGCACCGCAGCTCGCCCTCGACATTCCCGGGGACGACGACGAGTCCGTCGGTATCGCCCTGCTCCACGCCCGAGCCGTACTCGACCTCGCAGCGGCCCTCCGCGTCGAACTCGTAGAACGTGAGGCCGATGACCTTCTCCGGGAGGTAGAGCTTCCCCTGCAGCGCACACTCGCAGCGATGGAGAAGCTCGGGATCGCCGTCGACGTCGACCGGTTGGAGGACCTCCGTGGTCAGTTCGACGCGGCCGTGACCGCGGCGCAGCAAGCAGCCTGGGAAGTGCTGGGTCACGAGGTGAACCTCGGGTCGCCGAAGCAGCTGCAGACCGTACTGTTCGATGAACTGGGGATGCCGAAGACGCGACGCACGAAATCGGGCTACACGACCGACGCTGAAGCGTTGGAGGGGTTGTTCGCCAAGACGGAGCACCCCTTCCTCGGACACCTGCTGGCGCACCGGGACGCGATCAGGCTCCGACAGACCGTCGATGGGCTGCTCGCCTCCGTGACTCCGGACCGGCGCATCCACACCACCTACGTCCAGACGATGGCGGCCACCGGCAGGCTCTCGTCCATCGATCCCAACCTGCAGAACATCCCGATCCGCACGGAACTGGGCAGGCAGATCCGCAGCGCATTCATTGCCGGGGACGGCTTCGAGAATCTCATGAGCGCCGACTACTCGCAGATCGAGATGCGCCTCATGGCACACGCAAGCGGAGACGAGGGACTCATCGAAGCCTTCCGCTCTGGGCGAGACTTCCACAACGAGATGGCATCCCAGGTCTTCAGCGTCCACCCCGCGGGGGTCACACCGGAGATGCGGGCCCGGATCAAGGCCATGAACTACGGGCTTGCCTATGGCCTCAGCGCGTTCGGGCTGTCGAACCAGCTCAAAATTTCCGTCGGGGAGGCGAAGGCGCTCATGGAGGACTACTTCTCACGCATGGGAGGTGTGCAGGCTTATCTCGCGGACATCGTGTCCGAGGCCCGTCGTCGCGGGTACACCTCCACCATGCTCGGGCGTCGCAGGTACTTGCCAGACCTGACATCCAGCAACCGCCAGCGCCGCGAAATGGCGGAACGGGCCGCTCTGAATGCGCCGATCCAGGGCTCGGCGGCCGACGTCATCAAGATCGCGATGATCAACGTGGGCCGCGCTCTGGAGGATGAGGGCCTGGCCAGCCGGATGCTGCTCCAGGTGCATGACGAACTCGTCATTGAGGTGGCCACGGGGGAGCGGGAAGCAGTCGGGGAACTGGTGCGCCGTCACATGGCGGCCGCGATGGACCTGGAGGTTTCGCTCGAGGTGTCCATCGGGGTGGGGGATTCCTGGTTCACCGCCGCCCACTAGGTGCGTCAGTCACCGACGTGGGGCTCGGCGTAGAAGAACACGCGTGAGTCCCAGATGTCCGTGCCCTCGCGGTGGTCCCAGCAGATGATCATGGTCAGGAGCGGATCTCCGTTGAAGTCCACCATGGTGTCCGACTGCGGGTCGTAGTCGGAGACTGCAATCTTCCTGGCCTCGACGAAGTCGTAGCAGGCCACCTGTCCTTCTGCCCCGTGCAGGATGATGCGGTCCCCGGCCTGCAGTTGGCTCTGGCCACCCTCGAACATCTGGTTCCCCAGCGCGCCACCGCGACGGTAGGTGTGGATGGACAACACGGTCTTGCCGGCCTCAGCGCCCGCAGCCGGGCCTTGGTTCCACCACGACGCGGTGCGGGGTTCGCTCTTGGGTGGAGCAGCAATGGCGCCATCGGCGTCAACTCCCAGGGACACCACCTTCTCGTCCGTTCCGAAGCGCTCGATTTCGTAGCGCACCGGTGTGAACCCCTCATCCGTCAGTGGCTGGCAGAACCCCGTGGGTGACGGGGACGGTGTGGGAGAGACCGGGGATGCGGAACTGGGCGGAGGTTCGCTCGCCACAACCGCCGGTGACGGTGCGACACTGGAGGCCGCGGCGAGCGTGACGGACGGTGCCGGCTCCACCGAGGTGCTGTCAGGGGAACGCAGGGCCAGCCACGTGATCACTCCCACGAGCAGGACGACGGCAACGACAAGAGCCACGAGGCGGCGACGATCCCTGAAAACGGATTCACTGGTCACGCGACAAGGGTAACGCGTGGCGGAAGCACAACGGTTTGACCCACTGAGCGGCGCGAAGCTACAGTGGAACGGCATAGTGGCCTGTCTGCCCCCGGACCGAGTGGGGTGGGCGCGTTGAACGGTCTTAGATCCACAATCCTGGCTCCCGACGACAAGGCTGCTACAGCGCCTGACATACCCATTTCGGAGCCCCACTACATGACCTCCTCCACTGAGGCATCGGCTGTCGCAGTCGACGACTTTGGCACAGCGGAAGCCTTCATGGCTGCCGTCGACGCCACCATCAAGTACTTCAACGACGGGGACATCGTGTCCGGCACCGTCGTCAAGGTTGACCGGGACGAGGTCCTGCTCGACATCGGTTACAAGACCGAAGGCGTCATCCCCTCCAAGGAACTCTCCATCAAGCACGATGTTGATCCGTTTGACGTGGTCAGCGTCGGCGACGAGGTCGAAGCCCTCGTCCAGCAGAAGGAGGACAAGGAAGGACGCCTCATCCTGTCCAAGAAGCGGGCTCAGTACGAGCGCGCCTGGGGCACGATCGAGAAGATCAAGGAAGAGGACGGCGTCGTCTCCGGCTCCGTCATCGAGGTCGTCAAGGGTGGCCTGATCGTCGACATCGGCCTGCGTGGCTTCCTGCCCGCATCCCTGGTGGAGATGCGCCGCGTCCGGGACCTGCAGCCCTACGTGGGCATGGAACTCGAAGCCAAGATCATCGAACTCGACAAGAACCGCAACAACGTGGTGCTGTCGCGTCGTGCCTGGCTCGAGCAGACCCAGTCCGAGGTGCGCCAGACATTCCTCACCCAGTTGCAGAAGGGCCAGATCCGCAAGGGCGTCGTGTCCTCGATCGTCAACTTCGGCGCGTTCGTCGACCTAGGCGGCGTTGACGGCCTCGTGCACGTCTCGGAGCTGTCGTGGAAGCACATCGACCACCCCAACGAGGTCGTCGAGGTTGGCACCCCCGTCACCGTCGAGGTGCTTGAGGTGGACATGGACCGCGAGCGTGTCTCGCTGTCGCTGAAGGCCACGCAGGAGGATCCGTGGCAGACCTTTGCACGCCTGCACCAGATCGGCCAGATCGTCCCGGGCAAGGTCACCAAACTCGTTCCCTTCGGTGCATTCGTCCGCGTGGGCGACGGCATCGAGGGCCTGGTCCACGTCTCCGAGCTGGCGGAACGCCACGTCGAGATCCCGGAGCAGGTTGTCTCCGTCAACGACGAGGTCATGGTCAAGGTCATCGACATCGATCTTGAGCGTCGTCGCGTCTCCCTGTCGCTGAAGCAGGCGAACGAGGGTCTCGACGTCAACGCCGAGGAGTTCGACGCCTCGCTGTACGGCATGGCCGACAGCTACGACGACAAGGGCAACTACATCTACCCTGAGGGCTTCGACGCGGAGAACCAGGAGTGGAAGCCCGGCTTCGAGGAGCAGCAGCAGGCATGGGAGCGGCAGTACGCCGAGGCCCAGGCTCGCTGGGAGGCACACAAGAAGCAGGTGTCGGATGCCGAGAGCTCTGAGCGTGAAGCAGCAGTGCAGGCCAGCACCGGCTTCTCCTCGGCCTCGACCCAGGAAAGCGATTCTGGTGAGGGTTCGCTCGCCTCCGACGAGGCACTCCAGGCATTGCGCGACAAGCTCACCGGTGGAAACTGATCCCGCACTGAGCGCCGCACACGACAGGAGGCCCGCCCCGGATGGGGCGGGCCTCCTGTCGTGTTGAGGGGTGGGGTCAGGTCCCCTTGCGCCCTGTGACGAGGTTGATGACCAGGATCACCAGTGCCACCACGAGCAGGATGTGAATGAGGCCGCCGGCGATGTCGGCGATGAGGCCGATGAGCCAGATGGCCAGGATGATTCCGAGGACAATCCACAGAATTTTCGCCATGAGATATTTCCCTTTCGTGATCGCGAGCAGTGTGCCCGCCGGATACGATGCCTGATACTAGCCGGACAAGGGGCCGGACCGCGGCGCGGCGCACCGACACCCGGCTCAAGAGGTGAGCGGTAGGCTACGTCGCATGCTCAGAATTGCCCTGACCGGTGGAATTGCCAGCGGCAAGACACTGGTTTCGGACGAGCTGGCCGCACTGGGGGCCACGGTCATCGATGCTGACCTCCTCGCGCGCCAGGTTGTGGAGCCGGGGTCCGCGGGATTGCAGGAGGTGGTGGATCGCTTCGGCAGTTCCATTCTCACGCCGGACGGCTCCCTGGACCGAGCCGCTCTGGGGGAGGTGGTCTTCGCCGACGACGACGCCCGGACGGATCTGAACGCCATCGTGCACCCGCGCGTGCGGGCCGAGGCCAGCCGCCTCGAGGACAAGGCCCCACCGGGCGGGGTCGTTGTGCATGTGATCCCATTGCTCGTGGAGACCGGACTGCAGCGCACCTTCGACGCGGTCATCGTGGTGGATGTCCCGAAGGGCGTGCAACTCCACCGGCTCATGGAGCGCAACTCTCTGGATGCGGACCAGGCCGGAGCGCGAATGGCAGCACAGGCGTCGAGGGCGGATCGGCTGGCCGCGGCCAGCTGGGTCATCGACAACTCAGGTGAGCCCGCCGAGACCCGTCGGCGCGTCAAGGATGTGTGGGAGGGTCCTCTTGCACGTCTGAGGGGAGCCGCTTCGCATCACGACGCCACCGACCAGTGAGGGCTGGCCGGTGAGGGGCGGAGCCCCTACTTGTTGGCCTCGATCATCTGCCGGAGCTCCTTCTTCAGGTCCGAGACCTCATCACGATGGGCCGCCGCCACCTCGAACTGCAAGGATGCGGCGGCCTGGTGCATCTGGCTGGTCAGGTTCTCGATCAGATCGGTCAGCTCGGTGACTGCCATGCTGGAGGGGTCCAGACCTCCATTGCGCTTCGAGGACCGCGTCTGCTTGCCCTTGGCGAGGAGGTTCTCCGTGTCCGCGTCCTCCCTGTTCAGCATGTCGGTGATGTCGGCGATCTTCTTCCGCAGTGGTTGGGGATCCACACCATGCTCGGCGTTGTAGGCGATCTGCTTGTCGCGACGGCGGTTGGTCTCATCGATGGCCGCTTCCATGGAGCGGGTGATCTTGTCGGCGTACATGTGCACCTGGCCGGCGACATTTCGTGCTGCGCGGCCAATGGTCTGGATCAGGGAGCGTTCGGAGCGCAGGAATCCCTCCTTGTCGGCGTCCAGGATCGCCACCAGCGACACCTCGGGGAGGTCGAGCCCCTCCCTCAGCAGGTTGATCCCGACGAGGACGTCGTACTCGCCGAGACGCAGCTCCCGCAGCAGCTCGATCCTGCGCAGGGTGTCGATGTCGGAGTGGAGGTATCGAGTCCTGATGCCATTGTCCATCAGGTAGTCGGTCAAATCCTCGGACATCTTTTTCGTCAGCGTTGTGACCAGCACACGCTCATTGCGTTCCACTCGTTGCTTGATCTCGCCCATCAGGTCGTCGATCTGCCCCTTCGTGGGCTTCAACACCACTTCCGGGTCCACCAGGCCGGTGGGGCGGATGATCTGCTCCACGAACCCGTCGGCGCGGTCCATCTCGTAGGGGCCCGGTGTTGCCGACAGGTAGACGGTCTGGCCGATGCGGTCCACGAACTCGTCAAACTTCAGTGGGCGGTTGTCCAGCGCGCTCGGGAGGCGGAACCCGTGGTCCACGAGCGTTCTTTTCCGAGATGCGTCACCTTCGAACATGCCGCCGATCTGGGGAATGGAGACGTGGGACTCGTCCACCACCAACAGGAAGTCCTCCGGAAAGTAGTCCAGGAGACAGGACGGTGCCGAGCCGGGCTCCCGACCATCCACGTGTCTGGAGTAGTTCTCGATCCCCGAGCAGGTGCCGATCTGGCGCATCATCTCGATGTCGTAGCTGGTGCGCATACGGAGCCTCTGCGCCTCCAACAGCTTTCCCTCCGCTTCCAGCTCCTGCAGTCTGGTGACCAGCTCCGCCTCGATGCCGGAGATGGCGCGCTCCATTCGCTCGGAACCCGCCGAGTAGTGCGTGGCAGGGAAGACGTAGATCTCCTGCTCGTCGTGGAGCACCGTCCCCGTCAGCGCCTGCATGGTGGAGATGCGCTCAATCTCGTCCCCGAAGAACTCGATCCGGACGGCATTCTCCTCGTACATGGGGAAGATCTCGAGGGTGTCCCCGCGGACACGGAACGTCCCCCTCGTCCCTGCCAGATCGTTGCGTGCGTACTGGATGTCCACCAACTGGCGCAGCAGCGCAGTGCGGTCGAACTCCTCGCCCACGCGCAGGGTGACCCGCTGCCTGAGGTACTCCTCAGGCGTGCCGAGGCCGTAGATGGCCGACACTGTGGCAACCACGATGCAGTCCCGCCTGGTCAGGAGCGAACTGGTGGCCGAGTGGCGCAGCCGTTCCACCTCCTCGTTCAGGGAGGAGTCCTTCTCTATGTAGGTGTCCGTCTGGGGTACGTACGCCTCTGGCTGGTAGTAGTCGTAGTACGAGACGAAGTACTCCACCGCATTGTCCGGGAAGAACGAGCGCAGTTCGTTGGCGAACTGTGCGGCGAGGGTCTTGTTGGGCTGCATGACCAGGATCGGGCGCTGTACGCGCTCGGCCAACCACGCGATCGTGGCCGTCTTGCCGGTACCCGTGGCACCCAGGAGTACGACGTGTTGCTCACCCGCGTCGATTCTGCGCTGCAGCTCGGTGATGGCCGCAGGCTGGTCCCCGGAGGGCTCGAATTCTGCCTGGACGTGCAGCGGCGCCACCTGCCGGCGCAACTCATCAACTGGTCTCATACCTCCAAGACTAATGACATGGACCGACAGCGCTGCGGCCTGCACGACGGCCCCTCCGGGCCAGGGGGCTTGCTGGTGCTCCGGGACCGGCACCCCCCCGATTCGTATCAGTCCTGGAAAACGATGCAGTACGTGCGCGCGGGCTTGAGGAAGTCGATCGGCTCGGAGCCCTCGTCGCACTGCGCCCCGCTCTCATCCACCACCGAGATGACCTCCAGATCCTTGTCGCTGCAGTCCACCGGCTCGAGGTCATTGACCGCCTCCGCCGGAAGCTGGGCGTAGCACTGGCCCTCGAAGAGCTGGGGTATGAGGCACGTGACGGAGGTGGTGTCGGAGGTGGTGTACGGAGCTGCGAAGGGGTCGGAGCACTCGCCACCGCCGTCGACGACCTCACCCACGTACTGCGAGGAGACACTCCGGTCCTCGCAGTCGACGGGTTCGTGGTCCGCATCATCCAGCTCCCCCGTGATCACGAGGCAGTTGCCGACGGCGAGCGCAGCGTCCTTCTGGGCATTCTGCCAGATGTAGAAGGCACCGACTCCGAGCAGTGCGATCACGAGGATACCCGTGAGAATCTGCGTCACGCCGAAGGTGGTGCCCCGCTGGGGCTCCTGGCCGGGATTGCTCGGGGGCTGGCTCATGGGGGTGGTTTCCACTTCGTTGCGGGCTGCTGGAGGGGTGCCAAACGGGTCAGACTCTATCGCGTGCCCGCTGAGCGATCCCAGGCGCCACGCAGACTCGGCGAGTTCACGCCGCGCGCGAGCCACAGCAGCAGGTCCAGGGCTGGGCCACCCACCGTGTCGAACTCGTCATCGTTGCCGAGCCGCGCCCGGTACCCCTCGTCGGAGAGCAGGAGCACACCCGGGAGGTCCGGGCGTCGACCGATGCGCTCCGCCTCGAAGGCCAGCAGCATGACGGCGACGTCCGCGCTGAAGCTGACCGTGTGGCCATCGACGTTCATGTCGAGCGAATGCATGACAACCTCGTACAGGCGTGCCAACGGGATCTGTTGGCCGGGCATCCGGTACCCGGGGCGCAATTCGACGGATGTGGTGTTGCCGTCGAGCAGGGGGAGAAGGGTCTGCAGTTCGCTGGCGGTGGTGTCCAGATCGATCTGCTGGCGCAGACCGCCCGCCAGGGCCCCCACCTCGATAGCCCGCACCTTCTCGGCATGGGACGCATACATGCGGGTGGGGGAGTGGAGAGCAATGCCCCGGCAGACTCGAATGAAGCCCCGGGCATTCTCCACGACGTGGGCGGCCACGTGGCTGCGCGTCCATCCGGGCAGGCCGGAGGGCTGCGCCCAGTGTTCCTCCGAGAACCCGATCGTGGCGCCGAGCAGCAGGTGGGTGTGCTCTCGGACGGCCTCAAGGATGACGTCGAAAGAGGCGCCGTCTGCTGCTGGGCGGCTCGGCATGACGGACAACCTACCAAAGATGGCAACGTTCACAACGGATGCGGCAGATACTCCGGTTGTCCTGTTCGCCCAGAGCCTGCACTCTCGAGAGCGGCTTTGTCGGAGCCCTTCAGTACCATTGCCCGGGTGGATGAACACTTGAGAGTACGCGGTGCCCGGGTCAACAATCTGAGGAACGTTTCCATTGACCTGCCGCGCGATGCGCTGGTCGTCTTCACCGGCCTCAGCGGGTCGGGGAAGTCGTCGTTGGCCTTTGACACCATCTTCGCCGAGGGTCAGCGTCGCTACGTGGAGTCCCTGTCCGCGTACGCCCGTCAGTTCCTCGGCCAGATGGAGAAGCCTGACTGCGACTTCATCGAGGGATTGTCCCCGGCGGTCTCCATCGACCAGAAGTCCACGAGCCGCAACCCCCGTTCCACGGTGGGAACGATCACCGAGGTGTATGACTACCTCCGGCTCCTCTTCGCACGTATCGGCATACCGCATTGCGAGGTGTGTGGGGCGGCCATCGGCAAGCAGACGCCGCAGCAGATCGTGGATCGATTGATGGGCATGGAGGAGGGCACCCGCTTCCAGATCCTGGCCCCGCTGGTGAAGGGGCGCAAGGGCGAGTTCGTCGAGTTGTTCCGTCAATTGGTCACGGATGGCTACAGCCGCGTGCGCGTCGACGGCGCGGTGTATCAGCTCACCGAAGTTCCGGAGCTGGACAAGAAGCGCAAGCATGACGTCGACGTCATCGTGGATCGGGTGGTGGTCCGTGAATCCGCCAAGCAGCGCATCACCGAATCCGTGGAGGCTGCTCTCATCCTCGCCCACGGCGTGGTGGGGGTGGAGTTCGTGGACCTCGACGAGAAGGACCCCGATCGGGAGAAACGATTCTCCGAGAAGCTGGGGTGCCCCAACGAGCACGACATCAGCATCGACGAGTTGGAACCGCGCCAGTTCTCCTTCAACGGACCGTGGGGTGCGTGTGCCGTGTGCTCGGGGCTCGGCACCACCCTGGAGGTCGATCCCGAACTGGTGATCCCGGACGAGTCGCTCAGCCTGTCCGAGGGTGCCATGGCGCCCTGGGCCACTCCCCACCTGCGCGGCCACTACGACCACGTGCTGGGTTCGCTTGCCGAGGAGCACGGGTTCAGTACCGACGTTCCCTGGGAGGGGCTCGCCCCCCGGCACCGCAAGCTGCTGCTCGAGGGCGTCGGGGATCCGGTGCTCGTGAGCTACCGGAACCGATTCGGTCGCGTGCGCACCTACTCCCAGAAGTATGAGGGCATCCTGCCCTTCGTCAGGCGGCGTCACGGCGAGGCGGAGACGGATTCTGCGCGCGATCGGTGGGGTGGCTACATGCGTGAGATCGACTGCTCCGCCTGTGGAGGGGCGCGCCTGCGTCCCGCCACGCTGGCCGTCACCGTGGCGGAGCACAACATCGCGCAGATCGCGTCCATGTCCATTGCGCAGGCCTCACGATTCCTCGAGGGACTGGAACTGTCCGCGCGAGACGCACAGATCGCAGAACGGGTGGTCAAGGAGATCCGGGAGAGGTTGCGTTTCCTCCTCGACGTCGGCCTGGACTACCTGACGCTTTCACGCTCGGCCGGATCCCTGTCTGGCGGCGAGGCGCAGCGCATCCGACTCGCAACACAGATCGGCTCCGGCCTGGTGGGCGTCCTCTACGTCCTGGACGAGCCGAGCATCGGGCTCCACCAGCGGGACAACAAGCGCCTGATCCAGACGCTGGTCCGGTTGCGGGACCTCGGCAACACCTTGATCGTCGTCGAGCACGACGAGGACACGATCCGGGCCGCTGACTGGGTGGTGGACATCGGTCCCGGAGCCGGCGAGTACGGCGGCAACATCGTGGTCTCCGGCAGCGTCGACGACCTCCTGAACGCCGAGAACTCCCTGACCGGCCAGTATCTCAGGGGGCAGTTGTCCATCCCGACCCCCCAGGTGCGCCGCCCCGGCAACGGGCTCGCGGTCAAGGTGGTCGGGGCCACCGAGAACAACCTGCGCAACGTCACCGTGGACTTCCCACTGGGCAAGTTCGTGGCCGTCGCGGGTGTCAGCGGCTCGGGCAAGTCGTCGCTGGTCAACTCCATCCTCTACACGTCGGCGGCCAAGCAGATCTATGGCGCCAAGGCGGTCCCCGGCCGACACAAGTCCTTGAAGGGGCTGGAGCACCTGGACAAGGTCATCCAGGTGGACCAGTCGCCCATCGGACGCACGCCCCGCTCCAACCCAGCCACGTACACCGGCGTGTTCGACAAGATTCGCACCCTGTTCTCCCAGACACCGGAGGCAAAAGTGCGCGGCTACATGCCCGGCCGGTTCTCCTTCAACGTCAAGGGTGGCCGGTGCGAGAACTGCTCCGGCGACGGCACCATCAAGATCGAGATGAACTTCCTTCCCGACGTGTACGTGCCGTGCGAGGTGTGCCACGGCGCCCGGTACAACCGCGAGACCCTGGAGGTGCACTACAAGGGGAAGTCGATCTCCGAGGTCCTGAACATGTCCATCACCGAGGGGGCGGACTTCTTCGCCTCCATCGGCTCCATCGCACGTCACCTCAAAACGCTTGAGGAGGTGGGGCTGGGCTACGTTCGCCTGGGCCAACCTGCCACCACCCTGTCCGGGGGCGAGGCCCAGCGTGTCAAGCTCGCTGCGGAGCTGCAGAAGCGGTCCACCGGCCGCACCCTCTACGTCCTCGACGAGCCCACCACCGGGCTGCACTTCGAGGACGTCCGCAAGTTGCTGGGAGTTCTGCAGAAGCTGGTGGACACCGGCAACACCGTCGTGGTCATCGAGCACAACCTGGACGTCATCAAGAGCGCCGACTGGGTGATTGACATGGGCCCCGGAGGCGGGTCGCACGGCGGTCAGGTGGTGGCACTCGGCACGCCCGAAACAATCGCCGCAACACCGGATTCGGCGACGGGCGAGTACCTGGCGCCGATGCTGCAGGGTGGCCGTGAACTGCTCACCAGAGTTGCGTCCTGAACGGCTCTGGCGCCAACAGTCAGGGTGTGTGACTCAGGGAGTCGCCGTTGTCGACCAGTTCGATCAGCTTCAGCGGCGCACTCGCGGGACCCTCGGTGGGGGAGCCATCGCTGATGGAGAACAGCGACCCGTGACACGCACAGTAGATGCCGTCCTCGCGGACCTCGCGTACGTCGCACCCCTGGTGCGTGCACAGCGACGAGAAGCCCATGAAGGTCCCCTCCTCGGGCTGCGTGATGACGATGCCGGCATCGGCACGCACAACTCCGCCACCCACCGGGACATCGCTCTTGTCGACCGTCACGGCCTGCAGTTCCGCGCCGTTGCCTGCATCGCCGCACCCCACCAGCATGGCTGCCGCAATGGCCGCGCCGGAGGTCAGCAAATCACGTCGTGTGCTCATGGGGCCACAGTTTATGCGCCGATCGAAGCCCGCCGGCACGTGTCGGACGGGGCACCTATCATCGGTGATCATGGCTGACCCGTCCACGTACCGCCCGCGCCCCGGCTCCATTCCCACGGATCCGGGCGTCTACCGCTTCTTCGACGCGTTCGCCAACGTCATCTACGTCGGCAAGGCGAAGAATCTTCGCCAGCGACTCAACTCCTACTTCGCCGACCCGGCGTCCCTGCACTTCCGCACCCAGACGATGGTGCGCACCGCAGCCAGGGTCGAGTGGACCGTCGTCGCCAACGAACTCGAGGCGCTGCAACTGGAGTACACGTGGATCCAGGAGTTCGACCCCAGATTCAACGTCAAGTACCGCGATGACAAGTCCTACCCCTGGCTCGCCGTGACCTGGTCCGAGGAGTACCCGCGCGTTTTCGTGGGGCGGGGGGCCAAGAAGAAGGGCACCAGGTACTTCGGTCCGTTCGGCCAGGCCTGGGCCATTCGCGAGACGGTGGACATGCTGCTGCGCGTCTTTCCCATGCGGTCCTGCACCCAGGGGGTCTTCAGGAACGCCCGATCAGCTGGGCGCCCGTGCCTCCTGGGGGACATCGGCAAGTGTTCGGCACCCTGCGTCGGTCGGGTCAGTGAGGTGGAGCACCGCCGCATCGTGGCCGATTTCTGTTCCTTCATGGGTGGGAACACCGCCGGCATCATCGGACAACTGGAACGCGACATGATGCAGGCCTCGGCGGACCTGAACTTCGAGAAGGCAGCGGTGTTGCGGGACTCCCTGGGAGCACTGAGGCGCGCCCGGGAGAAGAACTCCGTGGTGCTCAGTGAGGACACCCGAGCCGACATCGTCGGTTTCGCCGATGACGGTCAACAGGTGGCCGTCCAGGTCTTCCATGTCCACGCCGGGCGCATCACGGGGGAGCGGGGATGGGTCGCGGACCGCGCGGATGAGCGTGACCTGACGGAGCTGTTGGAATCCTTCCTCCTCCAGTTGTACAAGGACACAGACGTCGAGGTACCACCCTTGATCCTGTCCTCGGTGGAGGCCGAGCACACGCTGGTGGAACTGTTGGCCGTGCAGCGTGGGGCCAAGGTCGACGTCCGGGTGCCGTTGCGGGGGGACAAGCGGATGCTGCTGGACACGGTGGTGAAGAATGCCGACATGGCGCTGGCACAGCGTCAGACCAGGCGCGCGGCCGATCTCACCACGCGGAACCGGGCCCTCGACGAGGTGGGTGAGGCCCTCGGGCTGCCCACACCGCCGCTGAGGATCGAGTGCTATGACATCTCCCACACGCAGGGCTCCGAGGTGGTGGGCTCCATGGTCGTCTTCGAGGACGGCATGGCGAAGAAGTCCGACTACCGGCGGTTCATCATCAAGTCGTTCGAGGGTTCCAATGACGTGGCGGCCATGGACGAGGTGCTCCGACGCCGTCTGCGTCGTCTCCTCGATGATCGTCCCGGGGACGGAGCGGCCGAGGGGCCTTTGCTGATCGATCCAACCACGGGGATGCCGCGCCGCTTCTCCTATGCGCCGTCGCTGATCGTCGTCGACGGCGGCCTGCCACAGGTCAACGCCGCGCAGTCAGTGCTGGACGAGCTGGGTCTGGCGGACGAGATCGCGCTGTGTGGTCTGGCCAAGCGGCTCGAGGAGGTGTGGGTGCCCGGTACGGAGTACCCCGTGATCCTGCCGCGCGCCAGCGAGGGCCTGTATCTCCTGCAGCGGCTGCGCGACGAGGCCCACAGGTTCGCCATCACCCACCACAGGTCGCGGCGCGCCAAGAACATGGTGGCCTCCACCCTCGATGCGGTGCCCGGCCTCGGTGAATTGCGCCGCAAAGCGCTCATCACGTACTTCGGGAGCCTCCGCAAGCTCCGTGCGGCGTCACTGGAGGAGATCGAGCAGGTCCCGGGCTTCGGCCCACGGTTGGCCGAGGCCGTCTTCGTGGCCGTTGCGGACACCGGCGGTGAGGCGATCAACCTCGCCACGGGTGAGGTCACCGAGACCTGATCCAGTGGCGCAGTTGAACGCTGTTCAAGTCTGGGTGTTGAATGGGTTGCAGACGAATCGTCCATACCCCGTCAGAACTGAGTACCGCACATGTCGACCCAGGTGAATCGCGCAGTACGGCGCCGAGTGCTCACGCCCACCGATCTGGCACGCGTAGGTGTGTTCGCCGCCCTCGTCGCCGCCATGGCGCTGACCCCGCCCATACCAGTGGGCCCCATTCCGTTGACCCTGCAGACCCTCGGCGTCGCTCTGACCGGGCTCTGCCTCGGTCCGTGGCGCGGTTTCGCGGCGATGGCGCTCTACGTGGCCGTGGGTGCTGCGGGGCTGCCCGTCTTCTCGGGCGGGGCCTCTGGTCTCGGAGTCCTCATCGGCCCGACGGGTGGCTACCTGCTCTCCTTCCCGTTGGCGGCTCTGGTGAGCGGTTTTGTCGCCCGCGGGGCAGTCAGGCGCGGTCTCGGCCCCGTGACTCCCGTTCTGATGATGGGAGGTCTGTTGCTTGCCCGGTACCTCGTGATCATGCCAATCGCCGTCTCCCACTTGTCGCGGGTGCTGGGGGTGACCTGGCGGGAAGCGCTGTTCGTGGACATGCCGTTCTGGGTCACGGACCTCATCAAGTCCGTCATCGCCGTCGTTCTCGCGATGGCAGTGCACAAGGCATTCCCGCGCCTGCTGGGCCGATGATCGAACTCCTCGACGTCGACGTCGTTGTTCCCGCCATTCGCAGAGGGGACCCGGACCGCACTCTGCTGGCCGATGTCTCCCTGACACTCGCGGAGCACCGGATCTGCCTCATCGGGGCCAATGGGTCGGGCAAGTCCACCCTGTTGCGGCTCCTCAACGGCTTGCGGCTGCCCACGACGGGCCGCGTCACCGCCCTTGGTTTCGACACGGCCAGTCAGGGGCGCCACGTACGTACGAGGGTGGGTTTCATCTTCACGGATCCACTGGCGCAGCTGGTCATGTCCACGCCGGTCGAGGACGTGGAGCTCAGCCTGCGCAGCCTGGTCAGGGGGCGGTCCCAGCGAGCTGCACGGGCCATGGAGCTACTGGAGCACCGCGCACTGGGCCATCTGGCCCACCAGAGCATCCACGACCTCTCGGGTGGGGAACGTCAACTGGTGGCACTGACCAGCGTCCTGGCCGTGGAGCCGCAGGTCATCGTCGCCGACGAACCCACGACGCTGCTGGACCTGAGGAACAGGCTGGCGCTGCGTGCCACGTTCCGGGATCTCCCGCAGCAGCTCATCTACTCCACCCATGACATGGACGTGGCTCGCGATGCCGACCGCGTGATCGTCATCGAGGCCGGGCGAATAGTGGCCGACGGCGAGCCCGGGATGACCATCGGCCACTACGAACGGTCGATGGGTGTGACGCCGTGAGTTCCCACCCGGGCGTGCTCGGCCTGCACGTCCCCGGTGATGGCTGGCTGTTCCGGACGCCGGTGGGTGTGAAATACCTGCTGCTGCTCATGCTCGTGGTCCCAGTGCTGATTGCCGTCGAGTGGTACGCCACGCTGGCTGCGCTCGCCGCGGTGCTGACCCTCCTTTCGACGAGTGGGATCCACCCCCCGCGTGCCCTGCGGTTGGGCTGGATGATGTGGCTCATCCTGGGCATGCTCGCGCTCTTCCACTTCGCGACCCTCGACCCGTTGGCCGCGTTCGTGCGCCCCGGCAACCTGTTGGTGGCCATTCTCGCTGCGAGGCTGCTCACGTTGACCACCAGCACACCGGACCTGCTGGACGCGCTGGTGTGGGTCCTGCGGCCGCTACGGATCCTGGGTGTCAACCCGGACCAGGTCGCACTGGCAGTGGCGCTCATGATCAGGTCCATTCCGTACCTGCTGGGCAGCGTCGACGAGGCGCGCATGGCCGCCCGGGCCAGGGGGTTGGAGGGCAACCCGGTACGGCTCCTCACCCCGGTGGTGATCAACGCCGTCGCCTACGCCGAGCGTAGCGGTGAAGC
Organism: uncultured Actinomycetota bacterium; assembly: GCA_963747505.1. Classification (GTDB taxonomy): domain Bacteria; phylum Actinomycetota; class Actinomycetes; order Propionibacteriales; family Propionibacteriaceae; genus Arachnia. The sequence goes on from CAVVFD010000001.1 coordinate 470,494, forward strand.
GCTCGTGGCGCGTGGCATCGGGGAGCGAGCGCTGGCGGACTGACCCCTCCCATGTGATCGCACTAGGGTGGTGAGCATGCCCCACAGCGAAGCGACCCAGCGGCTGGTCATCGTGACCGGAATGTCAGGTGCGGGACGACGGACCGCCGCCCACGCCATGGAGGACCTCGGCTGGTACGTTGCGGACAATCTGCCGCCCGTGATGCTCCCGGGTCTCGCGGCTGAACTGGCACGAACGGGTACGGACCGGGTCGCCGTCGGATTCGATGTGCGCAGCCGGGAGCAGTTCGAACAGCTGCCTGCCGCACTGGCCTCGCTGCGTGAGCAGGGTGTTGAGGTCACGGTCCTGTTCCTGGAGGCGAGCGACACCGTCATCGTGCAACGCCAGGAATCCAATCGACGGCCCCTTCCGCTGCAGGGTGACGGGCGGTTGGTGGAGGGCATGGTGCGGGAACGACGCCTTCTTGCAGATCTGCGCGCAAGCGCCGACATCGTCGTCAACACCTCGGGGCTCACGCCACGGCAGTTGGCACAGCGCGTGGCCAACCACTTCGGCGACGACGCCACGGACACCCTCCGGGTCGCGTTGATGTCCTTCGGTTTCAAGAATGGTCTTCCCATCGATGCTGACCTGGTCTTCGACGTCCGCTTCCTGCCCAATCCCTACTGGGTGCCCGAGTTGCGACCCAGGACGGGCCTGTCCCCGGACGTTGCCGAGTATGTCCTGAACCAGCCGGATGCCATCGCCTTCCAGGAGAACGCGCTGCGGCTGCTCACCGGCATGGCGTCGGGCTACATGAGGGAAGGGAAACGGCAGGTCACCGTAGCCGTGGGATGTACCGGCGGCAAGCACCGGTCCACCGCCATCTGCGAGGCGCTGGCGCCGCAACTGGAGGAGCGTGGGTTCGGGGTCACCATCCTCCACCGGGACATGGGCAAGGAGTGAACGCCATGCAGGGCATCGGATCGCTGCCCAGGGTTGTTGCCTGTGGTGGTGGCCATGGGCTGTCGGCCTCCCTCAGTGCACTGCGGCGGGTGACCGACAATCTGACGGCAGTGGTGACCGTCGCCGACGACGGCGGCTCGTCCGGCCAGTTGCGCCGCGAGCTCGGCTGCCTGCCGCCCGGCGACCTCCGGATGGCGTTGGCAGCACTGTGCAGCGATGACCATGAGGGACGCACCTGGGCGAGTGTGCTGCAATCGCGCTTCACCGGCGAGGGGGCCCTGTCCGGTCACGCCATCGGCAACCTGCTGATCGCTGGCCTGTGGCAGCAGCTCGGCGATCCGGTCGCGGGTCTCGACATGGTGGCGGCCCTGCTGCGCACACGGGGCAGGGTGCTGCCGATGTCATCGATTCCCCTGGAGATTGAGGCTGATGTCATAGGCCTGCACGATGAGACGCCCGACGAGGTCGCCACACTGATGGGTCAGGCCACGATTGCGAGCACCGCCGGGACGGTCCAGTCGGTGCGGCTGATACCACACGGCCCGCCAGCATGTGAGGAGGCCGTCGTCGCCATCATGGAGGCTGATTCGATCGTGCTGGGGCCCGGATCGTGGTTCACGTCCGTGATTCCCCATCTCCTGGTGCCGGACCTGGCACGTGCAATCCTCGACACGACGGCACAACGCGTCCTGGTCCTCAACATTGCGCCCGCTGATGAGACCGACGGATTCTCGGCGTCGCGACACATCGAGCTGCTCGCGGAGCATGCCCCCGGCCTCCGGCTCGACGTCGTCATAGCCGACGACCGTTTCGCCGGTACGGACCCCCATCTGGAGCGCTGGGCGGCGTCGCTGGGAGCACGACTGGTGGTGGCCGACATCTCAGTGCGCGATGAGTCGCCGCGCCACGACACGAATCGGCTGGCCTCGGTCTTCTCCGAGCTGCTGGCCCCGTGATGGGGGGTCCGTGGTGCATGGCAGTATCTACGGCATGGCCCTGACACAGAAGGTGAAGTCCGAACTCGCGGCCGTGGCCACCCCACACCCGAATGCGCGACGCGCGGAGGTCGCCACGATGTTGCGTTTCGCGGGTGGTCTCCACCTCGTGGGCGGGCGCATCGTCGTGGAGGCGGAGATGGACACAGGCGCAGCAGCCAGGCGCCTCCGGGCGTTCATCAACGAGCTCTACTCGTTGGACAGTGAGATGGTGGTGATCAACTCGTCGGGGCTGCGCCGTACCACGCGCTACACGGTCCGGGTGGTGCGCGACGGCGAGAAGTTGGCCAGGCTGAGTGGGCTCGTGGACCAACAGCGTCGTCCGGTGCGAGGACTTCCTCCATCCGTCGTCGGTGGATCCCTGGCGGACGCCGTCGCCGTGTGGCGAGGCGCCTTCCTTGCGCGTGGTTCGCTCACCGAGCCCGGCCGCTCCATGTCACTGGAGGTCACCTGCCCCGGCTCCGAGGCGGCACTCGCGCTGGTGGGTGCGGCTCGACGGCTGGGTCTCGTCGTCAAGGCGCGCGAGGTTCGGGGGGTGGAGCGCGTCGTGCTGCGTGACGGCGAGGCCATTGCCGACCTCTTGACACGCATGGGCGCCCACGAGACCCGGCTCGTGTGGGAGGAGCGACGCATGCGCCGTGAGGTGCGCGCCCAGGCCAACCGCTTGGCCAACTTCGACGATGCCAACCTGCGCCGCTCCGCCCGGGCAGCGGTGGCGGCGGGGGCACGAGTGGAGCGGGCACTGGAGTTGCTCGCCGATGAGACACCCGAGCACCTCCGCATGGCTGGCGAACTGCGCCTCCAACACCGTCAGGCCAGCCTCGAGGAACTCGGGAAGCTGCACGATCCTCCGTTGACGAAGGACGCGATCGCCGGCAGGATCCGGCGCCTCCTCGCCACCGCTGACAAGGCCGCCGCCAGCGCCGGCGTCCCCGGCACGGAGGCGAGCCTTCCGATGGATCTCCGGGAGGACGACTGAACGGCAGCGGAGCTCACGTGGCCTCCATGACCGCTATTGGCCCCCCTTGAATCTGGACCCGCCCATGTCGTTAGGATGGGAGACGTCCATTGATGCTGCGAGCTCCGCGCTTGTCGCGGTGCGCAGCGATAGTCTCGCGAAGGGGATCAATACACAATGACCGTCAAGGTTGGAATCAACGGCTTCGGCCGCATTGGCCGCAACTACTTCCGCGCCCTTGTGGCCGCCGGAGCTGACATCGAGGTTGTCGCAGTCAATGACCTCACCGACAACAAGACGCTGGCCCACCTGCTGAAGTATGACTCGATCCTGGGCCGTTTCCCCGATGAGGTCTCCCACACCGAGGACGCCATCGTCGTCGGCGGCAAGGAGATCAAGGCCTTCGCAGAGAAGGACCCCGCGAACCTCCCATGGGCAGACCTGGGTGTCGAGGTCGTCATCGAGTCCACCGGGTTCTTCACCGACGCGACCAAGGCGAAGGCGCACATCGACGCCGGCGCCAAGAAGGTCATCATCTCCGCCCCGGCGAAGAACGAGGACATCACCATCGTCATGGGCGTGAACGACGACAAGTACGACGCCGCTGCGCACAACATCATCTCGAACGCCTCCTGCACCACGAACTGCCTTGCCCCCATGGCCAAGGCACTCAACGATGGTCTGGGCATCGAGAAGGGCCTCATGACCACCATCCACGCCTACACGCAGGACCAGAACCTGCAGGATGCGCCCCACAAGGACCTGCGTCGCGCCCGCGCCGCAGCCCTCAACATGGTGCCCACCACCACCGGTGCCGCCAAGGCCGTCTCCTTGGTACTCCCCGAACTCAAGGGCAAGCTGGACGGGTACGCCATGCGCGTTCCCACGCCCACCGGCTCTGCAACCGACCTGACATTCGAGGCCTCCCGCGAGACCACCGTCGAAGAGGTCAACGAGATCGTCAAGAAGGCTGCCGAGGGCGCCATGAAGGGTGTTCTCGTCTACAACGAGGACCCCATCGTCAGCAAGGACATCGAGACCGACCCGGCCTCGTGCATCTTCGACGCACCCATGACGAAGGTCATCGGCAATCAGGTCAAGGTTCTCGGCTGGTACGACAACGAGTGGGGCTACTCCAACCGCTGCGTGGACCTCACGCTGCTCGTCGGCGCCTCGCTCTGATCGCACCGACCACCTGAATCCAAGGGAAGGAAACACCCACGTGAAGTCCATCGATGACCTCGGCAACCTGTCGGGCAAGCGGGTCCTGATCCGCTGTGATTTCAATGTCCCGCTCGACGGCGAGACCATCACTGATGACGGCCGCATCCGTGCGGCCCTGCCCACGCTGAAGGCATTGCGTGATCAGGGTGCACGGGTCGTCATCATGGCTCACCTGGGCCGACCCAAGGGTTCGTTCAACCCGAAGTACTCCCTTGCCCCGGTCGCCGAGCGGCTCTCCGAGCTGCTCGGCACCGAGGTTGCGCTTGCCTCTGATGTGGTGGGGCCATCCGCCGCAACAACGGTGGAATCCCTGGCCGACGGAGGCGTCGCGCTGCTGGAAAACGTGCGCTTCGAGGCCGCCGAGGAATCCAAGGATGAGGCCGAGCGCGCCGCACTCGCGGAGAAGTACGCCGCCTTCGGGGACATCTTTGTCTCCGACGGCTTCGGCGTCGTCCACCGCAAGCAGGCGTCCGTCTACGACGTCGCAAAACTGCTCCCCGGCGCCGCCGGCTACCTGGTGGCCAAGGAGGTGGACGTTCTTCGTCGTCTCACGGAGACGCCCGAGCGTCCGTTCGTCGTCGTGCTGGGCGGCGCCAAGGTCGCGGACAAGCTGTCCGTCATTGACAACCTCCTGGAGATTGCTGACACGCTGGTCATCGGCGGTGGCATGGCGTTCACCTTCCTCAAGGCCCAGGGCCACGACATCGGGGGCTCACTGGTGGATGACACCAACCTTGAGACCTGCCTCGGCTATCTCAAGACAGCCGAGTCGCAGGGAAAGAAGATCGTGTTGCCGGTCGACGTGCGCGTCGCCGACGGCATGGACTTCGGGGCCCGCACCGTGACCGGTCACGTCGACGTCGTTGATTCCAGCCACATCCCCGCCGAGCAGATGGGGCTCGACATCGGCCCCGAGACCGAGAAGCTCTTCACAGAGACGATCCGACTGGCGAAGACCGTGTTCTGGAACGGCCCGATGGGTGTCTTCGAGATCAAGGAACTTGCCGGTGGCACGGCTGCCGTGGCCAAGGGGCTCACCGAGGTCGACGGGCTCTCCGTCGTCGGCGGCGGCGATTCCGCCGCCGCAGTGCGCACGCTCGGCCACTCCGACGATGAGTTCGGCCACATCTCCACCGGCGGTGGAGCGTCGCTGGAGTTCCTCGAGGGCAAGGACCTGCCCGGTATCTCCGTTCTGGAAGAAGGTAGCAACTGATGACACGCAAGCCGATCATGGCCGGCAACTGGAAGATGAACCTCGACCACGTCGAGGCCACCGGTCTGGTGCAGAAGCTGGCATGGACCCTGAGCGACAAGGAGTACGACGGCAAGTCCGTCGACTGCGTCGTCGTCCCGCCCTTCACGGACCTCCGCACCGTGCAGACGCTCATCGACGGTGACCGTATGCCCATTGTGCTGGCCGCCCAGGACGTCTCTGCCCACGATTCCGGCGCCTACACCGGAGAGGTGAGCGCCGCGATGCTCGCCAAGCTCCGCGTCGCCTACGTGGTGGTCGGTCACTCCGAGCGCCGCGAGTACCACGCGGAGACCGACGAGGTGGTCAACTCCAAGGCGAAGAAGGTGTTGGCTGCGGGCATGACCCCCATCATCTGTGTGGGGGAGGGCCTGGACATCCGCAAGGAGGGCCGTCATGTGGAGTACACGCTCAACCAGGTGCGCGGCACGCTGGAAGGTCTCACCGCGGAGCAGGTGGCAGGACTCGTCATTGCCTATGAACCCGTGTGGGCCATTGGCACCGGCGAGGTCGCGACACCCGAGGACGCGCAGGAGGTGTGTGGCGCCATCCGCAAGGAGGTCGCCAGCCTCTACGACGACGCCACGGCCGAGGCCGTCCGTATTCAGTACGGCGGCTCCGTGAAGTCGGGCAACGTCGCGCAGATCATGGCCAAGCCGGACGTTGACGGTGCTCTCGTGGGTGGCGCCAGCCTCCAGCCCGAGGAGTTCGGGGCGATCGTGCTGTTCCAGAAGCTGCCCGCCTGAGAATTCATTCACAGCAACGGCCGCCGGGAGGATCACGGCGGCCGTTGCTGCGTTTCGGATGCCAGGCCAAGGGTCGCAGCAATGACAACGTCCCCGGACAACTCGGCTTCAAGACAAGAGCGCAGCCACAAAGAGCCGAGCCATGGTCAGTGGTCCGTAGTGGCTGGTCTGCTCACCACAAGTGACCACCCTTACCCGTCAACAGACCCAAGCAGAGTGCGATTGTGGTTGGAGTACCAACCACAATCGCACCTTCCCCACGCACTCATTCGGGTGCTTGTTGTTCAGCGCTGCTGATGGCCCCCACCACGCGGAATTCGGCCCGCCGACCGAGCAATGATGGTTCTTCGGCTGGTCGGGTACACCCCTGCCCAGCCTCACCCCGGATGTGGAGATTCGAGGCCGCTCAGATAGACTCCACTCCGTGATTGTCCCTCTTCTCAGTTGGCCCATCGTGACTCTTTCGATCATCCTGATCGTGCTCAGTGTCCTGTTGGCCGCATCAGTACTTCTTCACAAAGGTCGTGGAGGAGGCATGTCCGATCTCTTCGGTGGCGGTATGTCAACGTCCATGGGCGGTGTCTCCACTGCCGAGCGTCGACTCGACCGCATCACCCTCGTTCTGACCGGCGTCTGGGTACTGACAATCGCAGCGCTGTTGGTCCTGTACCGCATCGACATCTGAAGTCTTCCTTGAACCCAAGTAGTCAATCCCTTCATTAGGAGTAATCGTGGCAGGTGGCAACGCCATCCGCGGTAGCCGAGTCGGCGCCGGTCCCATGGGCGAGGCAGAGCGGGGTGATTCTGCCCCGAGGCTGCATGTCTCGTACTACTGCTCCAGCGGACATGAAACCCGTCCTGCCTTCGCAATCGATGCGACAATCCCCGAATCGTGGGACTGCCCCCGCTGTGGCATGCCCGCCAACACCGACGCCGAGAACCCTCCGCCCCCGCCGAAGATCACGCCCTACAAGACCCACCTCGCCTACGTGAAGGAGCGTCGGAGCGAGGCCGAGGCAGCACAGATCCTGGATGAGGCCGTCAAGTCGTTGCGGGCGCGTCGTGCCTCCGGCGAGGTCATCTACTGATCCCGTCATCCCACTGGCTCATCGGGGCTCCTGCACTGCGCAGGGGCCCCGTTGCTGTCCTCGGGGGCGTTTCGGCAGGCCTCACAGAGCGCAGTCGTACGGGTCTGGAAGGTGTGCGGCCGCGTCGGCGTCGAGGAACCAGTACGTCGCCTGCCGGGCCTCGAGGTGTGAGGCAGGCAGCGACGGGTCGCCCTCAAGTGCATGCGCCACCGCGTCGGCCTTTGCGGCGCCCGTGGTGATGATCCAGATCTCGTCGGAGCGATTCATGGCGGGGAGGGTCAGCGAGATGCGTTCCGACGGATCCTTGGGTGCTTCCGTCACGCCCACCACCAAACGGTTCGTCGCGTCGAAGCTGGGGTGACCGGGGAAGATCGATCCCACATGGCCGTCCGATCCGACGCCCACCAACGTGACGTCGAAGATGGTGTCATCGAGTTCCGTCTCATACTCGGCAGCACACTGGTGCGAGTCCGCCCGGCCGTCCTTGGCGGGCATCATGTGGATGTCCGCCGACTTGATGTGGATGGTTCGTGCGAGCCGAGTGACGGCCTGCAGGGAGTTGCGCTCGGCATCCGTGGCCGGGATGAAGCGCTCGTCGCCCCACCAGAGCTGAAGCTTGCTCGCGTCGAGGTCCGACTCGGGCACCAGTTCGGCAAATCGCTCATACATCTTGTTGGCGGTCTGCCCACCCGTCAGGCACACGTGAACAACGCCGCGCCTCTCCTGCAGGTCAACGACGCGCCCGAGCAGCCGTCTGGCGACAATGTCCGCCACCTCGTCGGCGTCGGCCATGCGGACTATCCGGCGATACATCTTTCAGGAGTCCCTTCGTTCCACAATCCGGCTGACGGCGGATTCGAAGATGTCATCGGCATCCATGCGCTGCAACTCCTCTGTCAACAGGTCGGTCAGCGGCCGGCGTCGAAGGGCCACCTTGCGTTCCGGTTGCCCCGGAACGTTGTACAGGGCGATGCTGTCCGACGTACCCCGGTTGATGACGATGTCCCCACCCTCGGTGGTCAGGCGAACCTCGGACACGCCGGGCTGCGTGCTCTCCTCATTCTCGACGGCCACGCCAAGCCTGTCCCCGAGCCACGCCATCAGCAGGGTTGCGGGGGCGTTGTCCGGGGCCGAGCGCACCAATGCACCCGTTACGGTCTTCGGGTACTGATCAAGGGCCGCGGCGAGCAACGCCCGCCATCTCGTCAGTCTGGTCCAGGTCAGATCCGTGTCGCCCGGGGTGTGGTTGCGCGCCCTGGTGATGAGGGCCTCCTGGGGGTCGTCGGCACTCGCCGCGTCCGTGATGCGCCGGTCCGCGAGCCTGCCCACCGGATCCTGGCTCGGATGCTCCGGTGCGTCGTGGGGCCACCAGACGATCGTGGGGGAGTCCGGCAGAAGCAGCGGAAGCAGCACCGAACCAGCATGCTCCACGAGGGCTCCGGAGATGGTCAGAGCGAGCAGATCGCCGGGGAGACCCTCTCCCACCTGGATCTCTGCGTCAAGCCGGGACTCGCCGTCGGCGTAGGTCACCACGATGACGCGCGACGGATGTGCCGTGGCTGAGGCCCGGGCGGCCTGGAGGGCATTGTCGCGATGCTCCTCGTCGGAGACCACGAGCAGTGTCAGGACCATCCCGCTCGCAGACCCGACGTTGCGGCGGGCGCGGAGCAGCTCGGAGGCCACTTCACGGGTGGTGGTGTTTTTCAGTTCGATGATCACGTCGTCATGTCCTGTCGTTGTATCTCAGGGCCTGCGCCAGCTGAAGCCATCACGGGCCAGCATGTCCACTGCAGCCTGCGGCCCCCAGGTGCCGGACTCGTAGGGCTGCGGCTGGTCCGGGAGGCTTGCCCAATGCTCCAACACCGGATCCAGGATTTTCCAGCTGAGCTCCACCTCCTGCTGCTGCGGGAACAGTGGCGCATCGCCCAGCATCACGTCGAGGATCAGGCGCTCGTAGGCCTCCGGTGACGACTCGGTGAACGACCCGCCGTAGGCGAAGTCCATGGAGACCTCACGGATCTCCATCTGCGTTCCCGGGACCTTGGCGCCGAAGCGCAGGGTCACACCCTCATCCGGTTGGATCCGCATGACCAGGGCGTTCGTGCCGAGCTCTTCGGTGTCCGTAGCGGTGAAGGGCAGGTGGGGCGCCCTCTTGAAGCTGAGGGCAACCTCGGTGACGCGCCGTGGCATCCTCTTGGCCGCACGCAGATAGAAGGGGACCCCCGCCCAGCGTCGATTGTCCACGTCCACGCGGATGGCTGCGAAGGTCTCCGTCGTGGATTCGGCATCCACACCGTCCTCCTCCAGGTACCCCTTGACCAGCTGAGCCCCCTGCCAGCCCGCACAGTACTGACCACGAGCGGTGTTGCGCGACAGGTCGCCCGGGACGTGTGCTGCCGCCAGAACCTTCTGCTTCTCCGTGCGCAGCTGCGAGGCCTCGAATGACGTCGGCTCCTCCATGGCGGTCAGGGCCAGAAGCTGGAGCAGGTGGTTCTGGATGACATCGCGGGCGGCGCCAATGCCGTCGTAGTAGCCGGCCCGCCCACCGATGCCAATGTCCTCGGCCATGGTGATCTGCACATGGCTCACGTAGTGGTTGTTCCAGATGGGTTCGAACATCTGGTTGGCGAAGCGCAGCGCCAACATGTTCTGCACGGTCTCCTTGCCGAGGTAGTGGTCGATGCGGAAGACCTCGTGCGGCTCGAAGAGCGAGCCGACAACATCATTGAGTTCCTCGGCTGACTCGAGGTCATGCCCGAAGGGCTTCTCGATGACGACGCGGTTCCAGCCGCCCCGCTCCTTCTCCGTCAGCCCATGCTTCTTCAGCTGTGAGACGACGACCTCAAAGCTCGACGGGGGGATGGAGAGGTAGAACGCGTGGTTGCCCCCCGTTCCGCGAGCCCGGTCCAGGTCCTTGATGGTGTCCTTCAGCTTGCTGAAGGACTCATCGGAATCGAACGTGCCGGGAACGAAGCGGATCCCCTCCAGCAGTTGCTCCCACACTTCCTCGCGAAAAGGTGTCCGCGCATTCTCCTTCACCGCGTCGTGCACGACCTTGGCGAAGTCCTGGTCCTTCCAGTCGCGGCGCGCGAAGCCAACCAGGCCGAAGCCGGGCGGGAGCATGCCCCGGTTGGCGAGGTCGTACACGGCCGGCATGAGCTTCTTGCGGGAGAGGTCTCCCGTCACGCCGAAGATCACGAGGACGCAGGGTCCCGCGATCCGGGGGAGCCTGCGATCCTGGGGATCCCGCAACGGGTTGTCTGAAGTGTGGGGCATCGGCTTCCTTGGCTCGGAAGGTGGATTGGGGACAGCGTTTCCCCACCATATCCACTGCTGCGTCCTCGACGACCGCGCCGTTCATGGTTGGTGGTCCCGGGGGACTGTCTTGCTCTTCTTGGGCGGGCCAGCCGTGACGGGTAGCATGGGCCCCCGGCCAGCAGGTCTTGGCGAGTGTGCCATCAGCAGGACTGGGAACGGGCCAAGGAATGAGAAAGTGGGCGTGTGCGTGGTTGCTGGAGCCTCTGAGGCCCCCACGAGGGCGAGCGTCACGGATGTCGTGAAGGCTTACGTGGCCCTGACGAAACCCCGCATCATTGAACTGCTGCTCGTCACCACCGTTCCGGCCATGTTTCTGGCCGCGGGGGGATTGCCCCCGTGGAACCTCGTGCTGTGGACGATGATCGGCGGCATGTTCGCGGCGGCCAGCGCCAACACGTTCAACTGCGTTATTGACGCCGACATCGACGAGATCATGCGTCGTACCCGTCGCCGACCAATGCCCCGCCACCAGGTGGGCACAGTCCCCGCAGCGGCGTTCGGGGTGGTTCTGGGTGTTCTTGCCACGCTCGTCCTGGGCTTCGGAGCCAACTGGCTCTCGGCCATTCTCGCCCTGACGGCCAATGCCTTCTATGTCTTCGTCTACACGATGTGGTTGAAGCGTCGAACGTCCCAGAATATTGTCTGGGGCGGTATCGCTGGCTGTTTCCCGCCCCTCATCGGTTGGACTGCGGTGACGGGCGAGCTCGCCTGGGCGCCGTTCGTTCTCTTCGCCATCGTCTTCCTCTGGACACCGCCCCACACCTGGGCGCTGGCCTTCCGGTACCGCGATGACTATGCGGCCGCCGAGGTGCCGATGTTGCCAGTGGTCCGTTCCGCAGGTCACGTCGCGATGCAGATTTTCTGGTACTCGGTCGCCACCGTGCTTGTGTCCCTCATCCTGTGGCCACTGGCGCCCACAGGGTGGCTGTACCCGATCGTCGCCACCGTGCTGGGCACCGTGTTCCTCTGGGAGGCGGGGCGATTGTGGCAGCGCGCCCGCTCCGGCGCGGACATTCCCCAGCTGAAGGCCATGCGTCTGTTCCACTGGAGCAACAGCTACCTTGCACTGCTGTTCCTGGCGATGGCCATCGATCCGTTGATCACCTGAGCCACACCACGTCATACCGACCGGACACGCAGCACTCATTGGCCACCGAGGACGCGTATGGCTCGTTGGGCAGTGATCAGCGTGTGTCGGGTCAGCCGGAACGCGCGATGGTCCCCCGTGTGGACCCGGAGGCCGAGCCGACAGCGTCGATGACGGCGGGCTGGCGGCGGGTGGAGAACAGGAGCCACGACGCGGCGAGCGTCACAAGCGTCAGGCCGATGAGGTGCAGGATGACAACACCCACCGGGAGCCCCGTGAAGTACTGGATGTAGCCGATGACGCCCTGGAGGGCAACGGTTGCCAGCAGCATCCAGGCTGCCCGCGTTGCCCGAACGTGACGTCCGCGTCGGAGCACGACGACACAGGCGACGGTGGCCAGCGTCAGCAGCCACGCGAAGGCGGAGTGCACACGCGCCACAGTGAGGATGTTGAGGTTGTTCCGGGGGGCATTGAGATCCCCGGCGTGGGGGCCCGCACCGGTGACGATGGTGCCGATCCAGATGGCCACCATCGCCAGGCCGAATGTCGTGATGACCAGCGTTCGGGCGCCCGGCGCGACCACGTCTGCAGGGACTGCTCGGGCGAGAATCAGGGCCCAGGTGGCCAGCACGATCAGCGCCACCGAGAGCAACAAGTGGAGTGCCACCACCCAGGGATTGAGGCCCATGAGGACCGTGATCCCGCCGATCACCCCCTGGAAGGGGATGCCCAGACCAATTCCCAGTGTCAGCCACCAGAGCTTGCTGAATGCGGGACGGTTCAGCCACGCGGAGATGAAGGCGCCCAGCGCCACGATGATCAGCACGAAGGTGATGAGTCGGTTCCCGAATTCGATGAGGCCCTGGATGCCAGCCTCGGGATGCGGTGTGTAGGAGCCCTCGAAGCACTCCGGCCAGGTGGGGCAACCCAGACCAGAACCGGTGAGACGGACGATTGCGCCCGTCACGATGATGAGCATGTTCGCCACCAGCGACGCAACGAACCATCTGCGCATGGCACTTTCGCTGTCGACGAGCCGTAGGGGAGTCCAGCTGCCGCCGCGGGCCGTGTCGTGCGTCATGACGTCCATCGGAACACCTTTCGTGCAAGTGCAAGTGTGCCCGCACACCACACGGCGAGCACAATCAGGTTGAGCGGAGCACCGCTGCGCAGGGACTCCCCAAGAGCCGCGGTGGGCAGCAGGGCCACAACCGGTTGCGCCCATCCGGGGTGGTTGGCGACTGGGAGGAGGAGGCCGCCACCCACGACGCCGACGAGATAGACGAGGTTGGCCACCGCCAGGGTCAACTCCGGCCGCGCGGTCCCAGCCAGTGACAGGGCCAGGCCGGCGAAGGCACCGGCGGCGAGGAGGCATGCGACCACCGCCACGATGAGTGTCAGCGGATCCAAGCCCGGCCGCCATCCGAGCACGAACGCCACGACCACGAGAACCACCAGTTGCAATCCTGTCACCATGGCGATGGCAGTGGCCTTGCCCAGCAGGATCCCGGACTTGCCGAGCGGTGTGGCAGCCAGCCGTTCGAGCACGTTGTAGCGACGCTCGAAACCGGTGGCGATGGCGAGTGACGTGAAGCAGGAGGACCAGATGGCCAGAGCCATGACGGAGGGCACCAGGTCAACGAAGTCGAGGCTGACACGCGGCCCCAGGAAGCGTCCGGCCAGCAGAATGCCGATGGGAATCACCAGCGCCAGGAGCGCCTGCTCTCCGTTGCGCAGAATCAGGCTCGCCTCTGTTGTTGCGTGCGCCCAGACCTGCTGTGGGCGGGGGGCTGCTGTGGGCGAGGGCGTGAAGTTCAGTGCCGTCATCGCTCGGCCCCGGTGGCGCTCGTGTGGGCCAGGAAAACGGTCTCGAGGTCGTCGTGGCACGTCAGCTCCTCCACTGTGCCGCTGACGGTGATTCGACCCCGGTCGATGATGTGCACCTCGTCGGCGAGCTCGGCGGCCTCGCGCATGTCGTGTGTGGTGAGCAGCACAGCCACGCCGGCGTCACGAACGCTGCGGACCACTTCCCACACGGAGCGTTTGGCGCGGACATCCAGCCCGGCGGTGGGTTCGTCAAGGAACACCAATTCCGGGCGTCCGATGAGAGCCCCGGCCAAATTGACGAGCTGTTGCTGTCCGCCCGAGAGGCGGCGGTACGGCGTGGAGGAGAACGCATCAATCCCCAGGCGCTTGATGAGTTCGTTCGCCGGCTGTGGATGTTCATAGAGGCCCGAAAGGTAGCGCAGCAGTTGCCGCGCAGCGATCTGGGACCATGCCCCTGTCTGTTGGGGCATGAGGCCGACTCGCGAGAGTGCCTCGCGTGAACCCGGGGCGTGGCCGAATAGCCGGATGTCTCCACTGTCCGGAGACACGAGTCCCGTGCAGCATCGGATGAAGGTGGTCTTCCCCGCGCCGTTGGGTCCGAGCAGCGCCGTGACCCGGCCCGCTGCCGCTGAGAGGCTCAGCCCGTTGAGAGCCCTGGAGTAGCCGAACGCAATGTGCAAGTCCTCGGCGGAGATGGGAAGGTCAACGGGCACCTTCCCAGCTTACCGGGGGATCCTTACCTCGAGAACGGCGAACCGGTGGGACAGTTCGCCCATCCAGTGGGTGCTTGTCGGGAATCCGTTGAATGTGACCCCGAGTGTGATCTGGGATGTGTGCAAGCGCATGCACAGTGTCGGTGAGGGTCGAAGGGCCGGCGAAACGACAACCGTGGGCTTCCGCGTCCTTGTCCTGGCAGACCACCCGGCCTCAGGAGAAGAGGACATCGAGGTGGTCCGCACCCGGGTGGCTGATGCGCAGTGGTCCGAGGACCCGCCCGCCGTGGGCGACGCGGCCGCCGTGGTCCCGACTCTCTTCGCCCCACTTGTGTGGCTTCGGCCGGGACGTGCGCTTCGCCTGATCGTGAAGGGGCTGTTGGGGCTACGGTGGCGCGCGGACGGACTGGTGATCGATCCCGTCCTCCCCACGGAGCTCGACGGCCTGCAGGCCACCGTGATGGTGAATGGCGTCGAAGTCCACGCATGCTTCAGCGTCGCCGCCCCGGGCCATGGGGTCCGCAGCGTGAAGGTCAATGGCGCGACCGTGGCCACGACGCCGGCACCTCGGCGGTACAGGCAGGGCGGAGTACACATGGCGCTCCACCTCTGGGATGAAGCTGCGGCGGCAGGTGGCTTCGTCCAGATCGGCTGACATCACGCCACTAAGGGTTGCCTCGCTTGAAACAAGGGCCTTATTAGGAAACACTTGTGTAAGCAAATCATTTACTGAGGGGAGGGAACCGTGGACGATCATGAGGCGGAAGACCGCTCCACCCGGCAGCGCGTCGTGGATTCGGTCCTGCAGCACGGACCCTCCACCGCGCGTCAGTTGGCTGACCGGCTCTCGCTGACGCCAGCCGCCATCCGTCGTCACCTCACCGCTCTTCTCGCAGACGGAACGTTCGCCGACGCTGAACAACGCGTCTACGGCGCGCGGGGGAGGGGGCGTCCCTCCAAGATCTTCTCCCTCACGGATGTGGGCAGGTCCGAGTTCCACCACACCTATGACGCACTGGCCATAGCCGCGATGCGTCGTCTGCAAGAGGCCGCTGGAGCGGAGGCAGTCCGGGGTCTCGCCGCGGATCGCCTTTCCGGCATCGAGCTACAGTTCCATGAGTTGCAGGCAGCCGATCCGGGACGGCCGGCCATCGAGATTCTCGAGGAGACCCTCGCCAAGAATGGTTACGCTCCGGTCGTGAGGCCCGTCGCCTCCGGCGACCAGCTCTGCCAGCACCACTGCCCGGTGGCACACGTGGCCACCGAGTTCCCCATTCTCTGCGAGGTGGAGACCGCACTGTTCGCACGGCTGCTCGACAGTCATGTGCAACGGCTCGCCACCATCGCCCACGGCGACGGGGTGTGCACCACGCATGTGCCCCACCCCGTCACCCAGACCATCGCCACCCTCCAGGAAGTGAGTCCATCATGACGCAGACAGCACCCCAACAGGCCCCCGGCCTGGGATCCACGCAGGACGAGCATCTCGACGCACTCGGCAGCTACAAGTTCGGCTGGCATGACAGCGACACGGCTGGATCCACCGCGAAGCGTGGCATCAACGAGGGTGTTGTCCGCAACATCTCCGAACTGAAGGACGAGCCCGCGTGGATGCACGATTTTCGTCAGAAGGGCCTCAAGCTCTTC
Source organism: uncultured Actinomycetota bacterium (assembly GCA_963747505.1). Classification (GTDB taxonomy): domain Bacteria; phylum Actinomycetota; class Actinomycetes; order Propionibacteriales; family Propionibacteriaceae; genus Arachnia. Next base: position 486,295 of record CAVVFD010000001.1, read on the forward strand.
CGCAAGAAGCCCATGCCCACGTGGGGTGCGGACCTCAGCGGGATTGACTTCGAGAACATCAAATACTTCGTGCGTTCCACGGAGAAGCAGGCCCAGACCTGGGAGGACCTGCCCGAGGACATCAAGAACACCTATGACCGCCTCGGGATTCCGGAGGCCGAGAAGGCCCGGCTCGTGTCCGGTGTCGCAGCCCAGTACGAGTCCGAGGTGGTCTACCACAAGATCAACGAGGAGTTGGAGCGCCAGGGTGTCATCTTCATGGACACCGACACCGCGCTCAAGGAGCACCCGGAGCTCTTCAAGGAGTACTTCGGCACGGTCATCCCCGTCGGCGACAACAAGTTCGCGTCGCTGAACTCTGCCGTGTGGTCCGGCGGATCCTTCATCTACGTGCCCAAGGGCGTGAACGTCACCATCCCGTTGCAGGCCTACTTCCGGATCAACACCGAGAACATGGGTCAGTTCGAGCGCACGCTGATCATCGTCGACGAGGGTGCCTACGTGCACTACGTCGAGGGCTGCACCGCGCCGATCTACTCCAGCGACTCCCTGCACTCCGCCGTGGTGGAGATCATCGTGAAGAAGAACGCACGCTGCCGCTACACGACCATCCAGAACTGGTCCAACAACGTCTACAACCTGGTCACCAAGCGCGCCACATGTGAGGAGGGCGCCACGATGGAGTGGGTCGACGGCAACATCGGGTCCAAGGTCACCATGAAGTACCCGGCCGTCTATCTGATGGGCGAGCACGCTCGCGGCGAGACACTGTCCATCGCTTTCGCCGGTGAGGGGCAACACCAGGACGCCGGGTCCAAGATGGTGCACTGCGCCCCGCACACGTCCAGCTCCATCGTCTCGAAGTCGGTGGCGCGTGGCGGGGGCCGTTCCTCATACCGTGGGCTGGTCAAGGTGGAGCCCGGAGCGCACCACTCGAAGTCCTCGGTGATGTGCGACGCGTTGCTGGTGGACCAGATCTCCCGTTCCGACACGTACCCGTACGTGGACGTGCGTGAGGACGATGTCTCCATGGCGCACGAGGCCACCGTCTCGAAGGTCTCGGCTGACCAGCTCTTCTACCTGATGAGCCGCGGCATGGGTGAGTTCGAGGCCATGGCCATGATCGTGCGCGGCTTTGTTGAGCCCATCGCTCGCGAATTGCCCATGGAGTACGCGCTCGAGCTCAACCGTCTCATCGAGTTGCAGATGGAGGGCGGGGTCGGCTGACGCCACCCATCGCCCACGTCCTCTCCACAGAAGAAAGATCAAGGATTTGTCCACCATCACTGAGTCCGTCCCCCATGCCGCGCCCGGCAAGGCCGCTGCACCCAACCTCGCATCGGCCATCGAGACCGTTGAGTCCCACCTGCACCCCTCGCCCTCGTGGGACGTGGCTGACCATCCCGTTCCCTCCGGGCGTGAGGAGATCTGGCGCTTCACACCGATCAAGCGGTTCAAGGGCCTGTTCACAGACGAGGTGACATCGGATGCCCTCGAGTGGACCAGCGATCTCCCCGAGGGTGTGACGCTGGAGGCCATCACTCCGGAGAGGGCCAGGGCACTGGCCGTCGAGGCCCCGGTTGATCGTGTGTCGGCACTGGCCGCCAAGAACGCGTCAGAGGCCTTCCACTTGCAGGTGCAGGCCAACGCGGAAATCGCGGAACCGGTCATCCTGGCAGCCAGGGGCACCGGGGGAGACGTCTCGGATCACGTGGTCATCACCATCGGCGCGAACGCATCGGCCACAATCGTCATGCACTACACGGGTTCGGGCAGCTACGCCGAAAAGACGGACATCATCGTCGAGGGCGGCGCGCACCTGAACCTGGTCACGCTGCAGGACTGGGCCGACGACGCGGTCCACGGCGGTCAGCGATCGCTGCAGGTGGGCCGCGATGCCCACGTGAAGACGATCACCGCCTCCATGGGCGGCGACGTGGTCCGGCTGCAGGAGAACTCCCGGTTTGCCGGACCCGGCGGAGAGGTGGAGGCATACGGCCTGTACTTCGTCGACGCAGGACAGCACATCCAGCACAGGCTGTTCGTGGACCACAACGAACCGAAGACCAGAAGCAACGTGGACTACCGGGGAGCGCTGCAGGGCGAGGGTGCGCACTCCGTGTGGATCGGGGACGTGCTGATCCGCAAGGAGGCCGAGGGAATCGACACCTACGAGTCCAACAAGAACCTCGTTCTGACCGATGGCTGTCAGGCCGACTCGGTGCCGAACCTCGAGATCGAGACCGGCGAGATCGCCGGCGCAGGCCACGCGTCCACCACGGGTCGCTTCGATGACCTCCAGCTGTTCTACCTGCGCAGCCGCGGCATCACGGAGATGGAGGCCCGTCGACTCGTCGTCCATGGCTTCTTCTTCGACATCATCCGTCGAATCGGTGTGCCCCAGGTGGAGGATCGCCTCATGCAACAGGTGGAACGGGAACTGGAGCTCTCCGTACTCATCGAGGGCAGCGAGTCGTGAGCTTCCAGTCCGTGGCCGACGTCTCCGAAGTGACGGCTGACCGGCCGCTCGCAGTGGAGGTGGGGGACCTCGACGTGGCGATCGTCCTCCATGAGGGTGAGTACTTCGCCCTTGTGGATGAGTGCACCCACGGCGCTGTGCCGCTCAGCGAGGGCGACGTGGAGGATGGTGCCATCGAGTGCTACCTCCACGGATCGGTGTTTGACCTCCGCACGGGCCGACCCCGATGCCTGCCCGCCACGGCGCCAGTGCGGGTGTTTCCCTGCCGTGTCGATGGCTCGTCCATTGAGGTGGACATCGACAACCCCATCAACGAACAAGCAATCCAGGAGTCCTGAATACACATGTCAAAGCTCGTGATCACAGACCTGCACGTCGACGTCCTCACAGAGGCCGGACCCAAGGAGATCCTCAAGGGCGTCAACCTGACAGCCAACCCCGGGGAGATCCACGCCATCATGGGCCCCAACGGCTCCGGCAAGTCCACGCTCGCCTACGCGATCGCCGGCCATCCCAACTACCAGATCACCAGCGGTACGGTGACGCTGGACGGTGTGGAGCTCACCGAGCTCACCGTGGACGAGCGGGCTCGCGAGGGCCTGTTCCTCGCCATGCAGTACCCCGTCGAGGTGCCCGGCGTGTCCGTTGCCAACTTCCTGCGCACGGCCAAGACCGCCCTGGACGGAGAGGCGCCCAAGATCCGTACCTGGGTCAAGGACGTGGAGGCCGCGCTGGGTGGCATGCAGCTGGACAAGTCCTTCTCTGCCCGGTCGGTGAACGAGGGCTTCTCCGGTGGCGAGAAGAAGCGCCATGAGATCGCCCAGCTCGAGTTGCTCAACCCCAAGTCGGCCATCCTTGACGAGACCGACTCCGGCCTCGACATCGACGCCCTGCGTGTCGTCAGCGACGGCGTGAACCGCTTCACCGCCTCCGGTGACCGCTCCCTGCTGCTGATCACGCACTACACGCGCATCCTGCGCTACATCGAGCCCACGTTCGTGCACGTCTTCATCGACGGCAGGATCGTCGACGAGGGGGGCAGGGAGCTGGCCGACAAACTGGAGGCAGAGGGCTACGAGTCCTACCTCAAAGCCGTTGTGAGCTGACCGGATCCCGATCCCCAGCATCCACACCGGGTGCGTTCTCGGTCGCTCGTGGTGCATTCGCACAGCTGCCCTCCTCCGCTGGCGGTGGCTGTCCGGGACCTTCGTCGGATTTGGGGAAAGGTTCGTAAAATGGAAGTTGATGGAAGAGGTGAGCAAGATGCTTGACGTTGAGAAGATCCGGGAGGACTTTCCCATTCTTCGGCGGACCTCGGGGGAGCATCCCCTGGTGTACCTCGACTCGGCCAACACCTCCCAGAAGCCGCAGGCCGTCATCGACGCGATCTCGGAGCACTACGCCGAGCACAATGCGAACGTTGCGCGGGCGATGCACTTCCTCGGCGCCGAAGCCACCGAGGCCTTCGAGGGCGCTCGGACCACGGTGGCCGAGTTCATCGGCGCGGCGAGCAGCGAGGAGGTGGTGTTCACGAAGAACGCCTCCGAGGCGCTGAACCTCGCCGCCCACACGCTCGGGGCCTCCCTCCGCCCTGGCGACGAGGTGGTCATCTCCGTCATGGAACACCACTCCAACATCGTCCCGTGGCAACTCGTGTGTGAGCGAACAGGTGCCACTCTGCGGTGGTTCGACGTCACTGACGACGGCAGGCTGGATCTCGAGGCCGCCGAGCGGGAGGGACTCATCAACGAGCGCACGAAGGTCGTCTCGATCATCTCGGTGTCCAACGTGCTGGGGACCCACAACCCCGTCACGGACATTGCCCGCCGGGCGCACGCCGTCGGAGCCGTGATGGTGGTGGATGCCTCCCAGGCCGTACCGCACCAGTCAACGGATGTCGCGACGCTCGGTGCCGACATGGTGTGCTTCACCGGGCACAAGCTGTGCGGGCCCACCGGGATCGGCGTGCTCTGGGGTCGTCGGGACCTGTTGGCAACTCTGCCGCCCTTCATGGGAGGCGGAGAGATGATCGAAATCGTCGAGATGGAACGCTCAACGTTCGCTCCACCGCCGTACCGCTTCGAGGCCGGCACTCCTCCCATCGCGCAGGCTGTTGGCATGGGGGCCGCCGTGAAGTACCTCTCGAACATCGGGATGGATGCCATCGCCGAGCACGAATCGCGGATGACCGCCTATGCTCTGGACAAGCTGACCTCGATCAGCGGGCTCGTCGTCCTGGGGCCGACGGAGGCCAACGATCGGGGGAGTGCCATCTCCTTCAACCTCGCTGGTGTGCACCCGCATGATGTGATGCAGGTGCTGGACTCGCGAGGCATCGCGATACGCGGTGGCCATCACTGCGCGCGACCCCTGCACCGTCGGCTCGGACACCAGTCCTCGACGCGTGCCTCCTCGTACCTGTACACGACCACGTCCGAGATCGACGCTCTCGCGGACGCACTCGTGTTCACCCGGAACTACTTCGCCCCACTCCTCAAGCAAGGTTGAGAGACCACCACCGTGAATATTGATGAGCTGTACCAGACGATCATTCTCGATCACTACCGAGAAAAGCACCACGTGGGCCTCCGGGAGCCCTGGGACGCACAGGTGCACCACGTCAATCCTTCCTGCGGGGACGAGTTGACCCTTCGCGTCCACGTCGAAGGTGACGTCGTTGTCGACGTGTCCTACGAGGGCGTCGGGTGTTCCATCTCGCAGGCGTCCACCTCCGTCATGACTGACCTCGTCATCGGCAAGGACGTGGAGCATTCGATGAGTCTCTACGACGATTTTCTTGAGATGATGCAGTCCAAGGGAGAAATCGCCCCGGACGAGGATCGTTTTGAGGACGCAATCGCCTTCGCGGGTGTGTCCAAGTTTCCGGCGCGTGTGAAGTGCGCGCTGTTGTCCTGGGCGGCACTGCGTGATGCCGTCGGCCAAGCCACCACCAAGGAGTCCTGAGACACATGTACCAGCCCGAGACACAGCGTCCCAGCGACCTCGTCATGGACGATCTGCCAAGCGAGGATGAAGCGCGAGCGATCCCGACGGAGGAAGAGATCGAGGAGGCGATGAAGGATGTCGTCGACCCTGAACTGTTCGTCAACATCGTGGACCTCGGCCTGCTCTACGGCGTGACCGTGGATGACGAGGGCAATGTCACGCTCGACATGACATTGACCTCACCCACCTGTCCCTTGACGGACAAGATCGAGTACGACACCCGCTATGTCCTGGACGGGCTCGCGGCAACCGTCACGGTGAACTGGGTGTGGCTGCCCCCGTGGTCGCTGGAGATGATCACTGACGACGGTCGCGAACAGTTGCGAGCCGTTGGCTACAACCTCTAGAGGCTTCCCCCACGCGAGAAGACCGAATCGGGCGCCACGGCGGGGGAGGGTGCGCCGGCGCTGCTATCCACGCCCAGCGGCAGGGACACCTCGAGAACCCATCGCCCCCCCTTCACGTGGGCCTGTGACGTGCCGTTCAGGAGCGTCAGGCGTTCCTGGATCCCGGTAAGACCGAAGCCCTGTCTGGCTGGCTTGGAGTGCTTACGGACATTGCTGAACTCGCCCACCACGTTCTCGACGCCCTGTTCGATGGAGAGTGTGCACTTGGTACCGGGCCGGGCGTGCTTCACAATGTTGTTGCCCGCTTCGATTGTGATTGCCGCCAGGGTCTGGCATCTGGCCGCGCTCAGTTTCTCGATGTCGACGTGGACGTCAACGGTGAAGCCCTCGCCGCGCAGTCGTTCGGCCTGGGACGCCACGGTGTGGCGCAGCGAATCGACGTCGGCGAGGGGCCCCGGCGAGACCGCCCGTTCGGGCTCATCGCGCAGGGCCGCCAGGAGCTGCCGCAAGTCGTGGGCGGACGAACGACACTCGTCCGCAATCCGTTCGAGCTGCCCCACCGCCAGGGGAGACAGTGAGGGGTCGCCCATGACGATGTTGGCCCGCATCGCTGCGCTGGACAGGGTCTGGGCAACGCTGTCGTGGAGTTCGCGCGCCAAGGACGTCTGAAGCTCCTGGACCCTCTGGTTCCCAGTCTCCTGTTCTCGCACGATGCGCTGAGTCCCGTACCGATATGCGACGCCACCACCGTAGGCGAGGCCCAGCAACACCAAGTAGAGGATCGATGTCGTCAACTGGTCGGCAGGGCGCTCGACCGCTTTGCGGACCAGCGTGAGGTAGGCCAATCCCCCCAGGCCCAGGAGGAGGGGCGCCTGCCAGGGAACGTTCTTTCGTGCAGCCGCGAAAGCGTTGATGATGAACGCCAGACCGCTGGCGCTCACCTGGGACGTTTCGAACGGGAGCCACACCGCCAAACTGACACCGGTCAGGACTGCTCCGACCACGGGCCTTCGGTAGGACAAGCCGGCGCCCGCGCAAGCGATGACATCGATCACCCACATCCATGGCCACTCCACCCCGAGATTCATGAACATCGAGAGAGCGAACAAGGCCGCTGCCGCCGCGGGCTCAAGCCATACGGCTGCGTATGGCTTTCCTGGTGACCGCCTCATGACATCTCATTGTACGGGGAAGCAGCGAGGGCCAACGTCGAAAGTCGGCGCGCGAAGATTCCGCAGAGGCCGATTAGTTGTAGCAGAAGAAGGGGAACCAGCGGCAGTAGGCGGGGCGGGTTGCGAGCAGTCGGCTGCCGATTGAGCGCTTGACGAGAGACTTCGTCGCGTACGTGACGTAGGGAAGCGCGACGAGGGCCGGGGTGAGATCATCTGGTGAGAACATTAAAACCTCCGTGGGGGATGAGCTGATGACATCACCGTATTGCGTCGTTCTTGGAAATTGCTACTCAAAATGAGGACTGACAACTCGGGTGGAACGAGAGCCACTGGAGGTCATTTCTGGGATCAACTTAAGGCGACACGTCCGCGCTGACGGTGCACAAACATGGTACCGCGATTGTGGCTGACCCGTGGCTGGTGTGTGCTTGTACTCATCGTCCCGGCAGTGCCGGATGATGAAAACTTGGGTCAATGGAAATACGTTGAATTGGAGGGTTGTAGAAGCATGGATGTCTCTCATCTCGATGGGACGTACCTCCTCGTCGCCACCATCTTTCTGTTGCTCATCGGTGCCCAGGCGTGGTTGGTCAATCGCGAACGCGGCTGGCTGGGCGTCTTCGTGCCCGTGATCTACCTCGCCATCCTGTTGTTCCTGGGAGTCACCGGCAGGGTGACGTCATTGGCGGATTTCGTCTTTTCGGCCCTCGGTCTTCTGGGGCTCCTGGCCTGGTGGATCAGCGTCCGCGAGACGCGCCGGCGGAAGGTCGAGGAGCGATCCGATCTCCCCCCGCAACCAGCGGCGGACACGGGTGAACTTCTGCCCCCGTTGTACCCCGGCGTCCGCCGCCACTTCCTTTTCGCTTCCTGAGCGACGTCGCGTCGAACAACGCGACGACATCCACAGCCCGCGCGACCAACTCGGCGTGAGCGTCAGCTCAATTGTCGACGAGGCCCCATTCATGCGCCTTCGCCGCCAGTTGCGCACGGCTGCGGCACTGGGTTTTCTTCAACAGCCGGCTGACGTAGGTCTTCACGGTGCTGGGAGCCAGATACACCGCTTCCGAGATCTCCGCGTTGTCAAGACCCCGGCCCACGAGGCGCACGAGTTCCAGCTCCGTACTGCCCAACTCGTTCGGAGGCTGGGCGTGACGCTGGAACTGCTTGAGGACGGTGGCCAGCAGCCGTGGAGACACCAACGCGTCTCCGTGATAGGCACAACGAATCCCATGGATCAGCATGTCGGGCGGATCCACCTTGAGGAGAAAACCGCTGGCGCCGGCCTCAAGGGCTGTCCTCATCGTGTGCTCGTCCCCGAGGACGGTGAAGCACAGGACCCGCGGCGGCTCGGCAAGCGCGAACACCCGTCGAATCAACTCGACACCGCTCATCTCCGGCATGTGGATGTCCGTGAGCAACACGTCAGGCCTCAGTGTCTTGACCAGCTCGAGAGCTGGTGCGCCATCGGCAGCGCTCCCGACGATTTCGATGTCATCAACGCGGGCGACGTAGCTCTCAATGGCCAATTGGGCCAACGGGTCGTCCTCGGCGACGACGACGCGAATTGTTGGAGCCGGCATCTGTGATCCTCCTCGTGCGGCGGGCGGGGGGTACTCGCACGCGACCATCGTAAAGCCAAGGCCGCCCCAATGGTAACGGCGGGGTATTGATCCCCGATAATGCCGATCCAGCGGATCGTCATCGACCTCTCCGGTAGCGTCGGATGGGTCACAGAGGAAAGCACAGTCAGGAGGCGATGATGCCAAGGATCACCACCACGGGGCCCGACCCCGTCACCCTTCACGTCGAGGATACGGGCGGGCCAGGACGCGCGCTCGTGATGGTGCACGGATGGCCCCTCTCGGGCGAGGCCTTCGCCGCCAACGTACCCGCCTTCACCGAGGCAGGTCTGCGCGTCATCACCTATGACCGCAGGGGGTTCGGTCGATCGGACAAGCCACATGACGGCTATGACTTCGACACCCTCAGCGCCGACCTGAACCATGTCATGACCGAGTTGGATCTCCACCATGCGCTACTGCTCGGTTTCTCCATGGGTGGTGGTGAAGTGGCCCGGTATGTGGGCGCGTACGGCACCGGCCGGCTGGCGGGTGTCGTCCTGTCGAGTTCCATCTGCCCGGCGCTGGCGATCACTGCAGACAACCCGGACGGCGCCATGCCCGTCAGTGCGTTCTCGGACATGGCGAAGCAGTGCGCCGATGACCACGACGGGTTCCTTGACCAGTTCACCACCGCATTCTTCAGCAACGACGACGGGCTGACCGTCAGCGAGGAGACGCGGCAGCAGGCACTCACCATCGCTCGGCAGAGCGATCCTCGCGCCGCGAGCCTGACGATCGAGACGTGGGCCACGGATCTCCGGGAGGACTGCGCCGCTATTGATGTTCCTCTTCTCGCTCTGCACGGCGACGGCGACCAGAACGTGCCCCTGGCCGCTTCGAGCCGTCGCCTTCCGTCGGTGGTGCCCAACGCCGAACTGCACGTGATCGCGGGAGGACCGCACGGACTGAACATCTCGCACCAACAGGAATGGGAGGCAGCAATACTTGGGTTTCATCACCACATTGGAGGGTGATACAGCGCAGGACCATTGAGCTGTGCCGCCCCGGATGCAACCGCACGTGGTGCACAACGCGTAGGATGAATCCTCGTGTTGCAGGTCAAGGATGTGGAAGTACGCGCTGGTGCGCAGTTGTTGTTGTCCCCGGTGAGTTTTCAGGTCATCAGCGGTGATCGGATCGGACTGGTGGGGAGGAATGGTGCGGGAAAGACCACGCTGACCCGCATACTGGCGGGCGATGCGCTTCCGGTCTCCGGCCAGGTCACACGGACCGGCCAGCTCGGATACCTTCCTCAGGACCCCCGCGCCGGTGACCCGGAACAGGTCGCCCGGGACAGGATCCTCGGTTCGCGCGGACTGGACCATGTGATGCGTCGTCTGCGCCAGGCAGAGGAGAAGATGGCGGACTCCGACGATGCGGATCGTGAATTGGCCATGGCTGCCTACACCCGTGCGGAGGACGCACTGCAGGCTGCGGGCGGATACGCTGCAGAGTCCGAGGCCGCTCGCATCGCCGCCAACCTGGGCCTGCCTGAACGTGTGTTGGCGCAACGACTGTCCACCCTCTCCGGTGGTCAGCGACGTCGCGTGGAACTCGCACGCATCCTCTTCTCGGATGCGGACACCCTCCTCCTCGACGAGCCGACCAACCACCTCGATGCCGACTCGATCGTGTGGTTGCGCTCCTACCTGCAGGCCTTCCCGGGGGGCCTCATCATCATCAGCCACGACACCGAACTCCTGGACGCCGTGATCAACAAGGTGTTCCATCTGGATGCCAACCGGGCGGAACTCGACGTCTACGCCATGAACTGGAAGCGCTACCTGCTCCAGCGCGAGACGGACGAGAAACGTCGCAAGCGGGAGCGCATCAACGCCGAGAAGAAGGCCGGACAGTTGATGGCGCAGGCCGACAAGATGCGTGCCAAGGCCACCAAGGCCGTCGCCGCCCAGAACATGGCCAAACGCGCGGACCGGCTCCTCGGCGGGCTGGAGGGCGAGCGCCAGCGGGACCAGGTGGCCAAGATCAGGTTCCCCGATCCGGCGCCGTGCGGCAAGACGCCGCTGCGCGCGCGCGATCTCTCCAAGGCCTACGGCTCCCTCGAAGTGTTCACCGCCGTGGACCTCGCGATCGACAAGGGTTCCAAGGTCGTGATCCTGGGGCTCAACGGTGCCGGCAAGACCACCATGCTGCGCATCCTGGCAGGCATCGAGGACCCCGATACCGGCGAGCGGCAGCTCGGTCATGGCGCCCAACTCGGTTACTACGCCCAGGAGCATGAGACCCTCGACGTCTCCCGCAGCGTGTTGGACAACATGACATCGGCCTCCCCCGATCTGAACGACACCCAGATCCGCAAGGTCCTCGGCTCCTTCCTCTTCAGCGGCGACGACGTGCAGAAGCCGGCGCGCGTGTTGTCCGGCGGGGAGAAGACCCGGCTGGCGCTGGCAATGTTGGTGGTCTCGGCGTCCAACGTGTTGCTGCTGGACGAGCCAACCAACAACCTCGATCCCGCGTCACGGGCCGAGGTGCTGTCAGCGCTCAGGACCTACGCCGGGGCCGTGGTCCTGGTAACCCACGATCCCGGCGCGGTGGAAGCCCTGGAACCGGACAGGGTGCTCGTGCTCCCGGACGGCGTCGAGGACCTCTGGGGTGACGACTACTCAGAGCTGGTGTCGCTCGCCTGAGCACCGCGCGCCCCGACGTTGGCCAGGGGACGCACGTGGACGGTGTGCCTGCTCATTTCGCGGTTGACCACCGGGCAGGTCACTAATCTGGAGGCTCATCAGAGGCAAGGAGAAACGATGGCGCGGATCAACTTCGGAACGGGTGGATGGCGAGCGATCATCGGGGATGAGTTCACGCGCGCAAACGTCCGGCTCCTGTGCGGAGCAGTGGCCAGCCGCATCATCGACGAGGGCGTGCAGGAGGCCGGGATCGTCATCGGCTACGACCGACGCTTCCTCTCTGATGTCGCCGCCGAGTGGGCAGCCGAGGTCTTCGCGGGAGGAGGCATCTCCTGCCAACTGATCCGCGTGGCGCAGGCGCCCACCCCCCTGATCATGTGGACTGTGAAGGACCGTCAGCTGCCCTACGGGATGGCCATCACGGCCTCCCACAACCCCGCGCTGTACAACGGCATCAAGGTGTTCACCGCTGGCGGCAAGGACGCGGACGAGGAGGTCACCGTCGACGTCGAACGTCGCATGGAGGCTTTGGAGGGTGATGGCGAGGCGGAATTGCCGAGCATTCCGTACGCGAGAGCGTTGGAAAGCGGAGCGGTGAAGGAGATCGATCCCTTCAACGGCTACATCGACTCGATCATCCACCAGGTGGACATGGATGCCATTCGGCACGCGCACCTCAAGGTCGCGCTCGACCCCATGTTCGGGGTGTCCAGGACTTCACTGCAGACGATCCTGCTCACCGCCCGCACGGAGGTGGACGTGATCAACGATCGTCACGACACTCTCTTCGGCGGCGCGCTGCCATCGCCCACCAGTGCGGGGCTGTCCATGCTGAAGCGCTACGTGGTGGAGAACAACTGCGACTTGGGAATTGCAACCGACGGTGATGCCGACCGCATCGGCGTCATCGACGACAAGGGCCACTTCCTGCACCCCAACCAGTTGCTGGTGATCCTCTACTACTACCTCCTGAAGTACAAGGGTTGGAAAGGGCCCGTGGTCCGCAACGTGGCCACCACGTCCCTGCTGGATGACGTTGCCGAACGCTTCGGCCAGAAGTGCTATGAGGTGCCCGTCGGGTTCAAGTGGATCTCCGGCAAGATGTTGGAGACCGGCGCAATCATCGGCGGCGAGTCCTCCGGCGGCCTGACGGTTCGCGGTCACATCGCGGGCAAGGACGGTATCTATGCCGCAGCACTGCTCGTGGAGATGATCGCCATCGTTGGCAAGTCCATGAGCGAGATCTACGACGAAATCACCGGTGAGTTCGATCCTCACTACATGGCGGAGACGGATTTCGCCTTCCCCACGGAGCGCAAGTCGGAGATCCAGCAGAGCCTCATGGTGGACAAGCGGATCCCGGAGTTCACCGCAGACGTGGTGGGCACCTCCTATGCCGACGGCTGCAAGGTCTACTTCAGCAACGGCTGGATCATCGCCCGCTTCTCGGGTACGGAGCCGCTGCTGCGCATCTTCTGTGAGATGCCCAACCAGTTCGAGGCCGAGCGGGCATGCGACGAGTTCAGGGAGTTCCTGGGCCTGTAGTCCCTGCGTCGCGGGTCTGAGGAGCTCCTCGACGGGTGGCGGGCCGGGGCTCAGAGGTCTGCCGCGTTGCTGATCTTCTCCATGACGCCGTCGGCGATCTCGGAGACCACGGCCGGATCCGAGAAGTGGCTGCCATCCGCGCGTGCGGGAACCCCACCGCGCTCATCGTTGCAGGGCACAGCGTCGTCCCTGCAGTAGAGGTCGTCCACCGCGATGACCTCGACGTGCTCCGTGGTGGCGGCATACTCGCGGAGCATGGCGTTCCAGCGCTGGCGGTACTCATCATGTTCCACGAGCCGGTTCAAGAATGGGTGGCAGTCCTCGGGGGTGCACTGCGAGTAGACACCCCGACCTATGCGATCTGTCTCCACCAGGATGAGCGTGGCGCCACTCGCCATCAGCCGATGGGCTGCCACGTGCAGGTTCTCCTCGGTGATCCGCCAGAACTCCTCGTCCTTCGGTCCGATGATTGTGCCGTCGACACGCATGTCGGCAAGTTCGTAGCGGCTCCACCACACCACTGTCCCCGGGCTGAACTGCTCGAGGGCCTGGGTCTGGAAGTCGATCGCCTCGGAGCACGCAACATCCGGTTCTCCCACGGTCAGGGGGATGTCCGCACCGCTGGGGGCGCAGCCGCCCGCCGTCGCACTCGCGATCTGCAGGCCGCGGTCGTTGGCGGCCATTTCCAGTTCGGGATTGAACCGTTGCGGGACGGAGTCGCCCACCATGAGGACTATGCGCCGATCGACGGTGTCCGCCAGATGGAGGTTCCGCAGGAGCGGTGACAGCGGGGTGCCCCCGCCGAAACTGACAGCCGCCAGCATGGTCGAGAGCAACAGCACCGCCATGACGGCGGATCGCCTGCCGGTGAACCACTTCCGGGTTCGGACCGGCATTTCCACGAGGTGGTACGACGCCGCGGCGGCCGCGATCGTCAGGGCGATGACGGCGATCGCCCGCACCCACCGGAAGCCCTCCCGATCGCCGATGATCCAGATGGCCAACGGCCAGTGCCACAGGTACAACCCATACGAGATGCGCCCCAGATAGGCGACCGGTTCCCAGCCCAGCATCCTGGCCAACACACCGTCACCCTCGGCGAGGACCATGCCGACGATCAGCAGCAGGGCACCGACGCTGAAGGCCAGGGCCCCCCACTTGAAGTACAGCGCGGGCGGACCGCCCAGAAATGGGAAGAGTACAACCATGACGGCCACGCCCATCCATGCCAGCCTCGAGTGGTGGCGGCGCAACCAGGACGAGATGGCGGGATTGGTGAGAAGGATGGCCACGAGCGCGCCGAGGAGTGGTTCGAAGGCCTTGGCGTCGGTGCCCATGTAGGCGCGATCCGGCAGTTGCGGGTCGAAGACCAGCCACATCGTGAGCGCGGAGGCGATGATGAGGATTAGCGTGAGCCACCCGGCCGCATGGCCGAAAAGCTTGATGTGGCCCCTTGGGTTGGAGGCCGGGCGCGCCCGGGCGAGGAGCCGCACAACCGCGAGGGCGAGGAGGAGCAACAGCGGCCAGGCGACGTAGAACTGTTCCTCGACGGCCAGGGACCACATGTGTAGCAGCGGTGACGGTGTGCCGGTCTCGGAGAAGTAGGTGTTCGCCGTCATCAGGTGCCAGTTGGCAACGTAGAGGAGGGTCCACCACAGGTCCGCGCTCACGCTGCGGATCTGGTACAGGGGGGCGATCCAGAGGAGCCACACCGTGACGGCGGCGAGCGTGAGCAGGGCGGCTGGCATCAGTCGCTTGAATCGACGCAGCCAGAAGTTCCCCAGGTCGATGCCGCCGTCGCGCTGGGCCTCGCGCATCAGCCCCGCAGTGATCAGGTACCCCGACAGGACGAAGAAGATGTCCACGCCGATGTAGCCCGCCGCGAAGCGTGGAGCCGAGACATGGAAGAGGATCACCAGGAGCACCGCGACGGTACGGATGCCGTCCAGGGAGGCCATGCGGCGCGACCCGTGCCGGGTGGCCGTCGACGGCGAGACAGTGGTCACAGGAGGATCCGGTTCTCTTCTCGGTCGTGGATCAGAGCGTCATCCAGTTCGAGGCGCTGCATGACGGCAGTGCCAAGTTATCAGCGGCCGACGAAAAACCTCAGGTCATGAGGGTCGGCTGGTGGGAGACGCCAGCAGTGATCAGCCGAGTTTCCGCAATGTGATGCAGAGCACGGACACGTGGACACGGGAGGCAGGCATGGGCGTCACCGAATGGAAGGCGTTGGGACCCATGGCGACGAGGTCGGTGGCCTGCTGCGCCGTCAGTTCGAGTTCCTTGGTGACCGATGCCGTGGAGACAACCTGCAGGTGACCGCGAGCGGCTTCGGTGAGTCTCTCCAGCTTCTCCTCTCCCACATCGAGAAGGCCGTGCGAGCGACGCAACTCCTCGAGGTGATCGGGTTGGGGCAGCACGACCACGGCGACCCCCTTCTCGGTGAGGACCCGGGCGAACTCGGCCGGATTGCGCGGGGCGAAGACGCACAGGATGGCGTCGACCGAGCTGTCACCCAGCGGTAGCCCTGCCCAGGTGTCGGCGACCACTGCGGCCATCCGGGGGTGTGTCCTGGCCGCCCGGCGGCAGGCGGGAACTGACACGTCCGTCGCCACCCCGTGGGCAAGCGGTAGCTGCTCGAGTACCCCCGCCAGATGGTGGCCCGTGCCGGCCCCGACCTCGACCACGCGTGTGGCGTCGGAGACCCTGGCCGCGACGGCGTCGGTGATGGGTTGGTAGTGCCCGGCGGTGAGGAACCGGTCTCGGGCGGCCACCATCTGGGCCGTGTCAGCGTTGGCAGGTGCTGCGTGGCCGAGAAGGTTGACGTAGCCCTGGCGGGCGATGTCAAAGCTGTGGCGCGACGCACACGCCAGGCTTGCTCCTGAACGGCGAAGGCCCTGATGGCAGACGGGACAGCGCAGCCACGAGGAGATCGTGTCGAGCGCGGTCAATGGACCGGCTCGTCGACCACGGCTGACGCTCTGGCCCGGCGCTCGGCGCGGCGCTGGGCCTTGCGTCGATCCTTCAGGTCCGAGCGGATGAGGACGACGATGCCGACCAGTGCGATGACCCCGAACGCGAACCACTGCAGGGCGTAGGAGAAGTGGTTGCCCTCGGAGGCTGGCGGCGGTGTGATGGGCTGCAGCACGTCGCCGTTGTCGGGGGTCGACTCGACCAGGCTGACGTAGCCGGGCAGAAGGTTCGTGCCGAGCGATTTTCCGATGGCCGCAGAGCTGATGAAGCGCACCTGGAAATCGCGCGGCGTGACGGCGCTGTCCTTGGCGCGTTCGTCCCGGCGCAGGTAGCCGACGACCGCCACCTCCCCCTCCGGGACAGGTGGCAGGATCTCGGTATCGGGCTTGCCCTGCTCCTTGGGGATGAAACCGCGGTCCACCAGGATCGAATCTCCGGTGCGGGTCCGGAATATGGACAGAACCTCGACGCCGGGGCCGTCATGATTCCTGTACTTTGCCCTGTACTGCACACCGGTGTAGTTGCCGACGAGGCGTACGCGCTGCCACTGCTCCGCAGCGGTGACCGGCGCGCCCATCGCCGAGGAATAGTTCACGACAGGCCGATCCCGGTTGTCTGCAACGGCCCGGTTCTGCTCCCGAACCTCCTCGAGGCGAGCCAGTTGCCACTCGCCAAGATTGACGAACAGGAGCGCCAGCAGGACGAGGAACACGGCAAGGGCAACCCAGCGCAGTACCAGTCTCTTCACTCAGGCTCCTCCACCGTTCCCCGGATCACAGTTGTGCCCGGCAGGGCCACGAGCCCACTGTCCTCCTCGTCCTCCGGCGTGACAAGTGGAGGGGGTCTGTTGTCAGTGGCGTTGGCGAGCAGCACCACCATGGGGAGCAGGGCGGCGCCGGCAAGAGCGACGACCTTCCACCAGCCGGGCACCACAAGGAAGGCGAGGAAGCAGGCTGTTCGCACGGTCATGGTCAAGAGGTAGCGTCTGTTGCGCGCATCGATGTCCAAGGTCTTGTTGCGACCGGCATTGGTGATGACGGTCGCTTCCGGGCCCCTCTTGTTCCCTGGCACGTGCCAAGCATAGTGAGGCCCCTCAAGCAGCCTTTCAGGATCGCACACGGGTTTTCCTGCGTCGGGCGCGGGGTGCGATAGGTTTGTGGCCGTGCAGGAATCTCGGGTGGTACTGGTCACTGGCGGCTCCAAGGGGATTGGTCGCATCATCGCTGAGAAGTTCCGCGATGCCGGACACAGGGTGGCGGCGACGCACCGCACCGGCGCCGTGCCTGACGGCGTCCTGGGTGTCGTGTGTGATGTCACGGACCAGGCCCAGGTGGACGCAGCATTCACCACGGTGGAAGCTGAGCTGGGCCCGGTGGAGGTACTTGTTGCCAATGCTGGCGTCACCAGGGACACGCTGATCGCACGCATGAGCGACGACGACTGGGACGCCGTGATCGACACCAACCTCACCGGCACCTTTCGCGCCGTGCGGCGCGCGGCGCGCCCGATGACGCGAGGACGCTTTGGGCGCATCATCCTCGTGTCATCCGTGGTCGGTCTCATGGGCAACCCGGGCCAGGTCAACTACGCCGCCTCGAAGGCTGCACTGGTGGGGGTCGCACGCAGCCTGACCCGTGAACTCGGCAGTCGCAACATCACCTGCAACGTGGTGGCGCCGGGCTTCATCAACACCGACATGACCGCGGCGCTGCCGGAAGCCGCCATCAAGGGATACGAGGCACGGATCCCTGCCGGCCGCCTGGGGGAGTCCTCCGACGTCGCCGCTGCTGCCCTCTTCCTCGCCAGCGACGGCGCCGGGTACATTTCTGGCGCCGTGATCCCCGTCGACGGCGGTCTCGGCATGGGCCATTGAGCAGCAACCCCCACCACTTGGTCATCACCCCCTTTCCCCCACCACGAGCACTGGAGACTGAACACATGGGAATCCTCGAGGGCAAGAACATCCTGGTCACCGGTCTGACCATGAACACCTCCATCGCCCATTCGGTGGCTGCCATTGCCCAGCAGGAAGGGGCATCCGTGGTGGTCTCATCCATGGGGCGGGCAGTGTCGCTGGCCAAGCGCGTCGCCGGACGCATGAATCCGTCGCCGCCCGTCATCGAACTCGACGTCACGGACCCGGCGCACCTCGATGCGCTGCCGGGCATGCTTGCAGATCACTTCACCGGCGGTCTGGATGGCGTCGTCCATTCCATCGCCTACGCCAACCCCGAAACAGCGCTGGGCGGAAAGTTTCTTGAGACCGGCTGGGAGGACGTCTCCCAGTCGCTGCACGTGTCGGCCTACTCCTTGAAGAGCCTCACCATGGCCGTGCATCCATTGCTGAACAGGGGGGCCGGCATCGTCGGGTTGACCTTCGACGCCACCGTCGCCTGGCCGAGCTACGACTGGATGGGTGTCTCCAAGGCCGCGCTCGAATCCACCAGCCGCTACCTTGCCCGCTACCTCGGGCCGGAGGGCATCCGCTCCAACATCGTGGCGGCCGGCCCCATCGATTCGGTGGCGAAGAAGGCCATTCCGGGGGGGAATGCGTTCAACGACATCTGGGCCGAGCGTGCACCCCTCGGCTGGGATGCCGGCGACGGAACAGCCACGGCGCGTGCGGTCGTCGCTCTGCTGTCCGACTGGTTCCCGGCCACCACCGGCGAGATCGTGCACGTGGACGGCGGCCTGCACGCCACCGGGGCCTGAGGCTCCACCCGGGGTCCCGTCATCGCCACGTCACGTCGGGTAGGTTTGACGCCATGGCAGCGGTGGCAGAACTGGCGGGCGTGACGATCTCACGCGGAGCATCGACCCTCCTCAATTCGATCGACCTCACCATCCACGACGACGAGCGCTGGGTGGTGCTGGGCCCCAATGGTGCAGGCAAGACCACCCTGCTGCAGGTGCTGTCGGCCACCATGTACCCCAGCGACGGCGTCGTCGGCCTCCTGGGAGACGTCGTGGGCACCGTCGACGTCTTCGAACTGCGGCCGCGCATCGGACTGACCTCCACTGCCCTGACGGATCGCCTGCCCCGCGGGGAGAAGGTACTCGACGTGGTGGTGTCCGCGGCCCACGCCGTCGTGGGGCGCTGGAACGAGGAGTACGAGGAGATGGACCTGGTGCAGGCCCGCTCACTGCTCAGGGACCTGCGGATCGACCATCTGGCGGATCGCACCTTCGGCACCCTCAGCGAGGGGGAGCGCAAACGCGCCCAGATCGCGCGGGCGCTCATGACGGATCCGGAGCTGCTGCTCCTGGATGAACCCGCAAGTGGACTTGACCTCGCAGGACGGGAGTCGCTGCTGGCAACGCTGTCTGAACTGTTCACCGACCCGTACGCGCCCGCCAGCGTGCTGGTCACGCATCACGTGGAGGAAATTCCCGAAGGCATCACCCACTGTCTCCTGCTGGCGAACGCCGACATCGTGGCGGCAGGCCCGATCCGGGAGGTGCTGACCGACGAACACCTGAGCGCGACGTTCGGCATGTCGCTCCAGGTGAGCGAGAGCCGCGGCAGATGGAGTGCCCGATCGGCGGTCCCTCATGGGTGAGGACGGTTTCTTCGCATGGCTGTCGGCCAACGGCTGGGCCTTTTGGGGCGTGGGAGCGCTGGGACTCGCGGCAGCCGAACTGCTGACGCTGGACCTGACCCTACTGATGCTCGCGGCGGGTGCGGCCGCTGGCGGCGCCACGGCGCTCGTCTTCCCGGGCCTGTGGTGGCTCCAGGTGGTGGTGGCCGTCGTCGTGGCGGTGCTCACTCTTGTGGTCCTGCGGCCCACCCTCCTGAACAAGGTGCGCAACGCCCCCGGCTACCGCTCCTCGCTGGAATCGCTGGTGGGCTCCTCCGGGGTGGCCACCGCCCAGATCACGGCCTCCGCCGGCGAGGTCAAGGTGCAGGGCCAGGTCTGGGACGCCCGCGCCTTCGACCCGGCCATGACCGTGGGCCCCGGTGACGACGTGGAGGTCTACGGCATCGACGGCATCACCCTCATCGTGTACCCCGTTGACCCCATCACCAGACAACTGTCCGGCAACTGACAATCCCCACCCAGGCTCCAAGGAGGAAACCATGGAATTCGTGCTCATCGGTCTCGTGATCGTGGTGGTGCTGCTGTTGTCCATGACACTGAAGATCATCCGTCAGCAACACGTCGGGATCGTGGAGAGGCTGGGCAAGTACCGTCGAAAGCTGGAGCCGGGACCGCACCTTGTGATCCCGATCTTCGACAAGATCGTGCACGATCTCGACGTCCGCGAGGAGGTCGTTCCCTTCCCACCCCAGGGCGTGATCACCGAGGACAACCTGATGGTGTCCATCGATTCGGTCATCTACTTCCAGATCGTCGACCCGGTGCGCGCCGCATACGAGGCGCAGGACTACCGGGGCGCCATCGAGCAGCTGACAATGACCACGCTGCGCAACATCATCGGTGGCATGGATCTGGAAACCGCGCTGACGTCGCGCGACGAGATCAACCAGAAGCTCCGCATGGTGCTCGACGAGGCCACGGGCAAATGGGGCATCAAGGTGAACCGGGTGGAGCTTCGGGCCATCGATCCGCCGGCAACCATTCGTGACGCCATGGAGAAGGGTGCCCGTGCGGAGCGCGACAAGCGCGCCACCATCCTCCTCGCGGAGGGTCAGCGCCAGTCGCAGATCCTCTCCGCCGGTGGCGATCGTGAGTCTGCGATCCTGCGCGCCCAGGGCGCTCGCGAGGCGGCCGTGCTGTCGGCGCAGGCCGATCGACAGGCGCAGATGTTGCGATCGGAGGGTGAGGCCCAGGCCATCACCACGGTGTTCAATGCCATCCATGCCGGCCAGCCGGACCAGGCGCTGCTGGCCTACCAGTACATGCAGATGCTGCCCAACCTCGCCCAGGGCGACTCCAACAAGATGTGGATCATCCCGAGCGAGCTGAATGATGCGCTCAAGGGACTCGGCCAGGTTGCGGGTGCCGGCTCGGGCCCAGAAGAGGTTGGCCGGAACTACTCCGACAAGGGACGTGGCGAGTTCCGGGCGCCCGAGAAGGTGGACGTGCAGGCCGAGATCGAGGAGCAGACGAAGAGGGACCGGGAGCGCTCGCAGGCGACCGTGCAGAAAGCGATCGACGAGGCCCAGGCCCTGGACAACCCGGGCATTGGGAGGCGGGGGAGCGGCAGGCGTGGCCTGTCAGCGCAGCCGGGAGGGGCCGGGGCAACACCGGCCATCGAGCAGACCTCCACCAGCCCCACCTCGAGCGAGCAGCCGAAGCAGGACACTCCCGTGGAGCAGCAGGAGGGCTGACTGCGCCCCGACTCAGCCCGGGGGGATCGTCTCCGGCCGGTCCGCAAGGCGCCGGGCAATGACGCTGCAGGCCATCAATTGTGCCTGGTGGAAGATCATGAGTGGGAGAACGATGAGGCCCACAGCCTGACCGACGAAGAGAACGCTGGCCATGGGGACACCCGTGGCCAGCGATTTCTTCGTACCGCAGAACATGATGGCGATCCGGTCCTCGAGCGAGAAGCGCAATCGTCCGCCGAGCCACCACGTGAACCAGAGCATGAAGGCCAGGAGTGCGAGACACATGGCCAGGAGCAGCATCAGGTCACCGAGACCGACGGCTCGCCAGGCGCCGGAGGAGAAGAAGTCCGAGAATGCGCCGTACACGACGATGCAGATGACGAGTTGGTCCATGTACTTCAACGCTGCTCTCCGGCGGACCATGAAGGCGGCGGTCCACCGGCGGGAGAGCTGTCCGAGGATGAATGGCAGGAGAAGCTGGAGCAGGACAGCGAGGAAGGAGTCCAGCGTGATGGCGCCCTCCCCGCTCGAGGGCAGGAGTGCCGCCGCCAGCAGGGGAGTGAGCACCACACCCAGCAGATTGGACGACGTGGCGGAGACCATGGCGGCGGGCACGTTGCCCCGCGCCAGCGAGGTGAACGTGATGGAGGACTGCACGGTGGAGGGCACCAGGCACAGGTACGCCAACCCAAGCGCCAGGGAGGGACCGAGCACGCTGTCGGGGATGAAGCGGATCGCCACGGCGACCAGTGGGAACACCCCGAAGGTGATCGCCAGGATCAGCAGGTGCAGACGCCAGTGCCGCAGACCTGCCCAGGCCTCGGTCAGGGAGAGGCGGGCACCGTAGCCGAAGAAGAGGCCGAAGACTGCCACGGTGGTGAGAACGTCCACCACGTCGGCGGCCCGGCCTGTTGCGGGGGTCAGCAACGCCAGGGTTGCTGACCCCAGGATCAGCAGCAGGAAGGTGTCGATTCTCGGCCGTCGCACACCTGCCTCCCTTCAGAAATGTTGCCGCCAGCACGGGGACGACCGGCGTCCACCCTAATGCCAGCAGCGGGGCTCGATTGGGTCGACTCGAATATTCTCGCTACGATTGTCGCTTGCCCTTTTTTCCCCGACGTGAGGACCCGCCTGTGAAGACGCCGCCGCATCCCCTGGAACTCGAGGAAGCGGCAGAGGTGAAATACGCAAAGAGGCCCAAGGCGGGCGTGTTCTACCCGGCCCTGGGTGCGATCCTGCTCTTCGTCGTGCTGGCGATGGCCATGCCCGAAAGGTTCGCGGAGTTCGTGGAATCCGGCAACACGGCCGTGGTGAACGGACTCGGTTGGTACTACGTCCTGCTCACCACCTCTTTTGTGGCGTTCAGTATCTGGATCGCCGTTGGTCGTCGGGGTGACGTCGTGCTGGGCAAGGACGATGAGGCCCCCGCGTACTCCATGCGCAACTGGTTCGCCATGCTGTTCGCTGCGGGCATGGGCATCGGTCTCGTCTTCTGGGGCGTGGCCGAGCCTCTTTCCCACATGGCCTCGCCCCCGCCGGACGTTGCCAGCGGCACGGAGGAGTCCATCGCCCAGGCGGCCATGAACCGCACCTTCCTGCACTGGGGTCTGCATGCCTGGGCCATCTACGTCGTCGTGGGCCTGTCCATTGCATATGCCGTGCACCGCAAGGGACGGCCCGTCAGCATCCGCTGGGCACTTGAACCCGTTCTCGGTGACCGGGTCCATGGCTGGCTCGGCAACGTGGTGGACGTGATTGCCATCGTCGGAACCATCTTCGGGGTGGCGACGTCGTTGGGCTTCGGCGTTGCGCAGGTTGCTGGTGGCCTGGAATTCCTGGGTGTTGCGGAGGACACGACACCACTCCAGGTGGGGTTGATTTTCGGCGTCACGGCGCTGGCCACCCTGTCCGTCGTGAGTGGGCTCGACAAGGGCATCAAGTGGCTTTCGAACCTCAACATGGGGCTTGCTGCCGTCCTGTTGCTCGTCGTCCTCGTCGCGGGGCCGGCCACGCTGTTCGTGCTGCGTGAGTTCGTGCAATCGCTCGGCTCCTACCTGCAGAACTTCCTCGGGCTCAGCTTCCGGACGCTGCCGTTCCACGGGGCAACGGGGGAGACCTGGCTCGGTGGCTGGACCACGTACTACTGGGGCTGGTGGATGAGCTGGTCTCCCTTCGTGGGCGTGTTCATTGCACGCATCTCCCGAGGTCGGACCGTTCGGGAGTTCGTGGCCGGCGTGCTCCTGGTCCCCACACTGGTGACGTTCCTGTGGTTCTCCATCATGGGGGGGACGGCACTGTGGGAGCAGCGCTTCGGGGGTGCCTCGCTGATTGGGGCCGACGGGGGCGTCGATCAGAACATCGCCCTGTTCCAAATGCTTGAGCTGTTGCCGGGATCTGCCGTGCTCGCTGGCGTGGCCATCGTCCTCATCGTCGTCTTCTTCGTCACGAGTTCCGATTCCGGGTCCTTCGTCATCGACATGATCTCCCACGGCGGCAGCTCAACTCCTCCGGTGTGGTCGCGGGTCATGTGGTCCCTCCTGGAGGGCACGATCGCCGCAGTGGTTCTGCTTGCCGCCGGTGACGCGCTCGGACTGCGAGCGCTGCAGGTGCTGGCCATCCTGGTGGCGGCGCCCTGGAGTGTCGTCATGGTGGTGATGAGCGTCTCCACCGCCAAGGCGCTCGGTGCAGAGAGCAGGCGCACCATGCGGTTGGAGAGGGCGGCTTTCCGGCGAGAACTGGTGGAGGAGATTCGCGACGACGAGAATGAGGAGGCCGCCGCCTAGCATGGCGCTGCGCCGCATCGTCGATGATCCGGCGGATCCCGCCCTGGCTGCTTACGTCAGTCTGCGCGACTCCCAGCTGAGACGTCGGCTCGAAGTGGCGGAGGGGCTCTTCATCGCCGAGGGCGAGAAGATCATCCGGCGAGCCGCTGATGCCGGCCATCGGCCGCGATCCCTCCTGCTGCAGGAACGCTGGCTGCCCGCGCTCGAGGATGTTCTCGACCGGTGGGACGACGTGCCCGTCCTCGTGGCGAGTTCCCACCTCATAGAGCACGTCAGCGGGTTCCACGTGCACCGGGGAGCCCTGGCCGCGTTCGAGCGCCCCGCGCCGCGCAGCTGGGACGACGTGTTGTCAGGCAGCCGGATCATGGTCTGCCAGGACATCGTCGATCACACCAACATGGGCTCCGTCATGCGTGTCGCTGCGGCGCTGGGGTGGAATGGCGTCGTGCTGTCGCAGGGCTGCGCGGATCCGCTCTACCGGCGGGCCATCAAGGCATCCATGGGCGCCTCGCTGCAATTGCCGTGGCGACGGATGGACCGGGACGGGATGGACCTGCAGCGCATCAGGGAGTCCGGGTTCCAGATGGTGGCCACGGCCCTGACCGACGAGTCGGTGGCGCTGGATGATTTCACACCGTCGGATCGCGTCGCGCTGCTGCTGGGCACGGAGGGGCACGGGTTGTCCCCCGCATGGCTGGAGCGGGCTGATGCCAGCGTCCGCATCCCGATGGCAGAGGGTATCGACAGTCTCAACGTTGCGACTGCTGCGGCGATCTGCGGCTGGGCGTTGCGCCCGGCCTGACCCCGCGAAGGAAGTCGCGGGAGGACAGAAACGGGGGCCGACCCCGAAGGTCGACCCCCGTTCAGCACAGAGCCGCGTCAGTGGCTGAAGCGCACCATGTTGTTGAGGATGAACTTCGTGACCTGGCGGTAGCCGGAGCCCGTGTACTCGATCACGGTGGCCTCTATGTAGCTGCGGCAGCCATCGCTACCTGTCCGTGGTGTCCCGCACTCGGTGCGCCACTTGCGGCCATCCGTCGCGGTCCAGCTGTTGGTGTAGGCAAGCTTGTTGCCCGTCCACAGACTGCGCTTTGACGCCGCGTAGGTCAGGTTGTTGAAGTTCCAGCCGTTGATCTGGACGTACTGCCCGCCGGCGTAGCGGACCGTCGTGCTCCAGATGTAGGTGAAGCAGCGAACCGTTGCGGAGTACGGCTCACACGTGGTCATCCACTTCCGACCGTTGACGTTGTGGAATCCCGGCGTGGTGTAGATGTCACCCGAGGGCGGCGTCGGCTTGGCCGTGACTGTCACCGTCGGAGCAGGGGTCGGCCCCGGCGTGGTGACCTCGCCCAACTGCATGCCGACGACCACGGGATCGTGGTCGGAGCTGCGGTAGGGGTTGGCCTCCCACAGGTTCTGTTCGGCCTCCTTCTTGAAGCTCGTGTCGTAGTCGAACAGGTTCGCCTCGTCCGCGTTGATGTGCCACGCGGCGGTACCGGTGACATCCGTGGCCGCAGCGTTGTTGGCCAAGGCATAGTCGAGGTAGCCGATCTGGCCGTCGAAGACGTAGCTGTAGGCGTACTCGCCGTTGTACTTCTTCATCAGATCGGCGTACCCGGCGGCCTTCAGGGCATCGATGGGATCCTCGTGATCGTAGGAGTTGAGGTCGCCCAGGATGATGGAGCGCTCGGCACCCTGATCCGTGGGGTCGCCCGCCAGGTAGTCAGCCATGGCCTCGGCAGCCTTGGTGCGGGTCAGGTTGCAGTTGCCAGCGCCGTCGCCGAGGTCGGGGTCGCCGAGGCTGTCGCAGTCGGAACCCTTGGACTTCAGGTGGTTGATGCTGACGTTGACCTTCTCACCCGAGGCCTTGTGGGTGAATGTCTGCACCAGGACCGGCCGGTTCTTCTGGTCATCGAAGTCGAGTGCATCCCAGGTGCCCGAGAGCTCCGTCGTGGCGGGCTTGTAGATGAAGGCCTGCACGATGGCGTCGCTGCCGAGCGCGCCCGTGTTGACGGCCTTGTAGGTGCCTGCACCCACGTTCACGTTCAGTGCGGTGACGAGGTTCTCGACGGCTGTGCCATTGTTCTCGATCTCGATGAGGCCGAACACGTCGGCATCGATGGCAGCCAAGGCCGCCACGATCTTCTGCTGCTGACGCTCGAACTCGTCGGCGTTGTCGGCGCCGCGGGCATTGTCGTCGTCATCGGCAAGCGTGGTGAAGTAGTTCAGCACGTTGAAGGAGGCGACGGTGAAGTCGCCACCCACCTCAGGAACCTCGGGGCGGGGGTTGGCATTGATGTAGTCCGCACCCTGGGTCGGCTGCAGTTTGTAGGCGCCGAACTGGTAGCTGAGGACGCCGGTCACATCGACCAGTTTGTCGCCGCCACGGAAGTAGTTGTCCTTCGTGAACTGTTCCCCGTTCGGGTGCAGGGCCGGGGTTGCGTTCTGGTTGGAGCGGCCATCGTCGAGGATCAGTCGGCGCTCGTCGTTCTGGTTGGCCAGGGCGGCGGCCACCGGTCCCGGCTCCACGACAGCGGTGGGCGTGTTCTGGCGCTCAGGACCCACGACGACCTCGCCGTATCGACCGAAGTTGTAGTACTCCAGGATCGTGAGCTCATTCGGGAAGGTGACGTACATGCCCTCGTAGCGCTCGGGGTCGTCGATCGGGACGGTCAGCTCCGTGGCTTCGGGGGGCGTGCCCGCCTCGTCCGGCGTGGTGACGAGTTCCTGCACGATCTGCGTCTGGCCGAACCTCTCCGTGACCTCGCCGGTGACCTCCACGAGCGTGCCATCAGTCAACGAACCACCCGGTGCGTACACGAAGACGCCATCGCTGGTGGCGTCGTTGTCGTCGCCGGCGTCCTGGACCCAGTAGCCGTCGAACTGGTTCTCGCCCTGGAAGGAGCCGACGACGTGACCCTTGACGGTCACCGTGTCGCCAACCATGGGGCTGATGTCACCGTCACCCTGGACAGCGCCGATGGCAATGACCTCGCCCGGCTCCACCGGATCCACCGGGTCGGGTTCGGTCAGACCGTTGCAGGTGAACCGGCCCAGGGTGGAGAAGTCGTCCTGGGCGGTCGCCGTGAAGTCGACCGACGGGTCGTAGGCATCGGACGGGTCGACGTCGACCTCGCACGACTGCTTCGTCAGGGTCTTGTTCAGGGTGGAGACCTCGCCGGACTCCCACGCCGTACCCGGATCAAAACCGACCTGTCCGATGGAGTCGAGCACGACCGAGTTCTTGGTGAGAGTCAGGGCATCGTCACCGTTGTAGTTGGTGACTGCGGAGGAAATGTCTCCGAGTGCCTTCAGGGCATCGTTGGCCGATGAGTTGTACAGCATGAAGCGCCCACCCGCAGCCAACTGCTGCGCTGGCAGGGTCTCGGTGTTCGTTGCCGATGCTGAGCCGTTGGAGAAGAGTTGGATGGTGTAGTCCGCGAGGTCAACGGCGGCGGTCGTGGGGTTGTACACCTCGATCGCCTTGTTGTTGGAGCCGCCCTCGATGTACACGCTGAACATCAGGTCTGAGGCGGGCGCCGCCTGGGCCGTCGTATTGAGGGCCAGGGCCCCGAAGCCCGAAAGGGCCAACGCTGTGGCGGACAGGACCGCCAATGGTCGTCTGCGAAGCAAGAAAGTCTCACCTTCTGTGTGAACTGCCTGTCCACTGGCGCGGTCTTTGAGCCAGGGGGGATTCCGAGCCTAACCCCAGCGAGCCCCATTGTCACCCGAAGGCTGAAAGTGGCTTCCGTCAGGAGTTCTGCTGGTGGTTGCGCGTGTCACCCACCGCCTCCGGTCGGAGCCGAAATGGCTCCACGTCACGGGGATGGGACGGCCGTCGGTTCGGCTGCCTTCTTGGGGGAGACGGGCCAGTCGTCGGGGTACCGGTACGCCAACTCCTCGGCCTGCTCGTCCAGCTTTCGGCGGGCCCGGGATGACAGCCTGTCCCCGAACACCATGCCGTTCAGGTGATCCGTCTCATGCTGGAAGCAGCGAGCCAGGAACCCGGTGCCCTCCAGGTCCACAGGATTTCCGTCCGCGTCCTGGCCGGTGCAGCGGGCCCAGTCCGGCCGTGCGAGGGACTGGTATCCCCCCGGATGGGAGAGGCAACCCTCGTCGCCGGCCTCCAGCCGACGGTCGTTGCCGGTGGGCAACTCGACCTCCGGGTTGCACACGACTCCCGTGTGGATCTGATCGTCGGCGTCCGGGCATTCGTAGACGAAGACGGCGAGATCCACGCCCACCTGTGTTGCGGCCAGGCCCACGCCCTGGGCTTCGCGCATGGTGGCGAACATGTCGCGCACCAGGGCGTGCAACTCCTCGTCGAACTCGATGACCTTTCGGGTGGGCGCGTGCATGACGGGGGTTCCCCACCGCGTGATGGGGCGGATTGAGCCCCCGGATGTCAGGTCTGGTGACATGTGGTGCTCCTGGTTGTGGCCTCAAACTGTCTCGTTGTAGCCCAGTATGCCGCCGGTGCACACTGTGTGCATGACACCGGTCGCCTGGGATGCCCTGCTGGGGCAGTACGAGGACCACCTGCGCCTGGGCCGTCGCCTGTCGGCCAACACGGTCAAGGCCTACACCACAGATCTGCACCAGATGGCTTCCATGATCGGCGTGCCCGCCCAGCAGGTCACCCTCCAACTGCTGCGGGGATGGCTTGCCGCCCTGCTGGAAGCGGGTGCAGCCTCCTCGACCATCCAGCGCAGGGTGGCCGCGGCGCGGGGCTTCTTCGCCTGGACCACGGAGCAGTCACTCATCACCGAGGATCCATCCGTTCGCCTGCGCTCGCCCAAGAAGTCGAGAAGGTTGCCCGTGGTCCCCGCCCGGGGTGACGTGGAGGAAGCCATGGCGTCGACGCAGGCCAGGGCCGAGGAGGGGCCGCTCGCGGTGCGGGACCTCGCCATCCTTGAAGTCCTCTATGCCGGCGGCATACGTGTCGCGGAGCTCTGCTCCCTGGAACTTGGCGACGTCGATGACGAGCGTGGGCTGCTGCGGGTGGTGGGCAAGGGGGACAAGGAGAGGACGGTCCCGCTCGGAGCTCCTGCGCGTCGAGCCCTGACCGCATGGCGTTCGGTTCGCCCGTTGGTGGCGGGCCCCGGGAGTTCGAGTGCACTGTTCCTCGGCGCCCGAGGAAGCAGGATCGACCAGCGGGTGGTCCGACGGGTGGTGCATGAGGCGACGTCGGCCAGTGGGTCCGAAGTCGGGCCCCACGGGCTCCGACACGCCATGGCAACCCACCTGTTGGAGGGCGGGGCGGATCTGCGCAGTGTCCAGGAGATCCTGGGGCATGCGTCCGTGGCGACGACCCAGATCTACACCCATGTCTCGGCCGAGCGGCTCCGCGCCGCCTACCGCCAGGCCCACCCCCGTGCCTAGGTCTCCCGGTGCCCACCGCCCATTTCGGGAGTGTCACTTGATGAGCGTCAGCGGGTCGATCAGGTTGCCGCCGCGCCACGCCATCCAGTGCAGATGGCACCCCGTGGACAGACCAGTGGACCCGACGGAACCCACCCGGCCTCCCGGCGGGAGCCTGTCGCCCACGCTGACCTCCAGTGCACGGAGATGTGCATAGGCCGTGCGCAGGCCGTCGTGTTCCACGATGATGCGGAACCCGTACGCGGTACTGAACGAGGCGTTGACCACGTGGCCGGACCACGGCGTCGCGACCGGCGTCCCGCACGGGGCGGCGATGTCCGTCCCGTCGTGGAGCTTTCGGACTCCCGTGATGGGGTGGGTCCGCATACCGAACCGGGAACTCGTTCGGCCCGTCACGGGCATTCCTCGGCCCGGGAGGACCGAGATCCGGTGGGCCCGGGGCACTGGAGTGGTTCCGACGGGAAGCAGGCGGATGCCCGGGGCGCCGAGTTGGACGAGGGGGTCGAAGTGGTCCACGCCATCGGTGAGCCCCCAGTGCAGGCAGGCTGAGTGGCAATGGTCATCGACACCCACCGATGCGACGACCTGCCCCTGTGCCACCCGCTGTCCCATGGTGGCGTGGGCCACCGCGGGCATGTAGGTGGTCCGAAGACCACCACCGTGGTCCACCGAGACGGTGGGGCGCCCAGCAACCATGCCTGCGAAAAGCACCCTTCCGGCTGCGCTGGCCCTGATCTCCTCGCCCGGTGACGCTGCGAGATCCACGCCCCGGTGCCCCGGCGAGTAGCGTGTGACGGAGGCGTCGAACAGCGTCAGAGCCCGTCCCGGTACGGGGGGCTCCAGCTGCCGGGGGGTGGCGTGCGCAGGCGACGCGCCGAGCTGCAGGAGGCACAGCAGGAGGGCAAGGCACAGTGATCGCATACTCACCACTCTGGTCATCCGGCGTGGCCATGCACCATGTGTGCGGTGACGCTGGGGACAATTGCAGCGTGCGCGAGTTGGTTGCTCTGGGGTACAGCGTCTAGGATCGCGGGTGCAGCCGGTATTGATTTGTCGGCTGACATCGCATGCGCTGCGCGGGAGACCGCCGGTGGCCGCGTGGTCCCAGCCCTCATCGGGTCGGGGTGCCGCTGCCGTGTGCATCAGGAGGACCCATCCAGGTCCTGGACAACCACCTCGTGGGGCTGACATCAGCCCCGCACGACATCTGGGCGCACACGCCAAGCGTCCGCGAAAGGAAACGGCCATGGCCGTCGTCACCGCACGTCAACTCCTGGAATCCGGAGTCCACTTCGGGCACCAGACCCGCCGTTGGAACCCCAAGATGAAGCGCTTCATCTTCACCGAGCGCAATGGCATCTACATCATCGACCTCCAGCTCTCGCTGGGCTACATCGACAAGGCCTACGCCTTCGTCAAGTCCACTGTCGCACGTGGTGGGCAGGTGCTGTTCGTCGGCACCAAGAAGCAGGCACAAGAAGCCATCGCCGAGCAGGCGACCCGCGTGGGCATGCCCTACGTCAACCAGCGCTGGCTGGGCGGCATGCTCACCAACTTCCAGACGATGACCAAGCGCATCCAGCGGCTCAAGGAGCTGGAGGGCATGGACTTCGAGGATGTCGCCGGAAGTGGCCTCACCAAGAAGGAACTGCTCCATCTCGAGCGCGAGAAGATCAAGCTCGACAGGACCCTCGGCGGCATCCGCGACATGGGCCGTACCCCGCAGGCCGTCTGGATCGTCGACACCAAGAAGGAGCACCTCGCTGTCGACGAGGCACGCAAGCTGCACATCCCCGTCGTGGGCATCCTCGACACCAACTGTGACCCCGATGAGGTTGACTACGCGGTTCCCGGCAACGACGACGCCATCCGTTCCGTCGCACTGCTCACGCGCGTGATCGCCGACGCCGTTGCCGCCGGCCTCATGGAACGCTCCAGCGGACGCTCCGGCGACGAGAAGACCGTCGAGGAGCCCATGCCTGACTGGGAGCGCGAACTGCTGGCCAAGGATGAGGAATCCGCGCCCGACGCACCGAAGTCCGACGACGCCGCGCAGGCCGAAGCCGCAGCACCGGCCGAAGCCGCAGCACCGGCCGAAGCCGCCCCCGCTGTTGATGAGAAGCCCGTCGCGGAAGCTGTGACCGGCGAGGCCGCTGCTGATGCCGACGTCACCGCAGCGGAAGAGGCCCTCGAGACGGCCCCGGCCGTCGAGACCGCCGACACAGACGAGACGGTCCCCGCAGCCACGCCCGACGAGGCCGTTGCTGCCGAGACCACCGAATCCAACTGACACCGAGGGGACGAGACAACCGATGGCAATCACTGCCGCAGACGTGAAGAAGCTCCGCGACGCAACGGGCGCGGGCATGATGGACGCCAAGAGGGCGCTGACGGAGGCTGACGGCGACTTCGCCAAGGCAACCGAGGGACTGCGCATCTCTGGTCTGGCCAAGCAGGCCAAGAGGGCGGACCGCGAAGCCACCAATGGCATCGTGGCCGGCCGCGACGGCATCCTCATCCAACTCGCAGCCGAAACCGACTTCGTCGCCAAGAACGCAGAGTTTGTCGGGTTGGCCGACAAGATCGTCGGAGCGGTCTCGGCGAGCGGTGCCACCGACGTGGCCTCGGCCAACGCGGCGGCGATGGGCGACGGCACCGTCGAGAACGCTGTCAGGGAACTCGGCGCCAAGCTGGGGGAGAACCTTTCCCTGGCCGCGGTCGCCAACTACGACGGCACCTCCCACCTGTACCTGCACCGTCGTGCCGCCGACCTGCCTCCGCAGGTGGGTGTGCTCGTCGAATACGTGGGTGGGGACGAGGGGCTGGCCCACCAGGTGAGCATGCAGATCGCTGCCATGAGCCCTTCCTTCGTCTCGCGTGACGAGGTCCCGGCCGATGTCGTGGGCAACGAGCGACGCATCGCCGAGGCCACTGCTCGCGAGGAGGGCAAGCCTGAGGGCGCCATCTCGCGCATCGTCGAGGGCCGCCTGGGTGGGTACTTCAAGGACGTCGCACTGCTCGACCAGCCAGCGGTGTGGGAGGACAAGAAGTCCGTGGGTGACATTCTCAAGCGTGAGGGCGCCGAAGTGAATCGATTCGTGCGGTTCGCCGTCGGGGTCTGAGTTTCGACACAGCCACGAGGACGGCGTGTCGCTGCGATGAGTTCGCATGCGGCACGCCGTCCTCGCATGTGACCGAAACGAGGCACGCGATAGGCTGACCCCCATCCGAGTGAAAGGCGCCCATGAGCAAGCCATACAACCGTGTCCTGCTGAAGCTGTCCGGCGAGGTGTTCGGCGGTGGCAAGCTGGGCGTCGACCCAGTGGTCGTCGAGGGCATAGCTGCTGAAATCGCCGACGTCGTCCGCGCTGGCACACAGGTGGCCGTCGTGGTCGGCGGTGGGAATTACTTCCGCGGAGCAGAGCTGAGCCTCAACGGCATGGCGAGGGATCGGGCCGACTACATGGGAATGCTCGGGACGATGATGAACTGCCTCGCGCTGCAGGATTTCTGCGAGAAGGCTGGCATCGAGACACGCGTACAGTCCGCCATCACGATGGGTCAGGTGGCCGAGGACTACATTCCCCGCCGCGCCGAAAGACACCTCGAGAAGGGGCGACTGGTGATTTTCGGGGCAGGCTCCGGCATGCCGTACTTCTCCACCGACACCGTTGCCGCTCAGCGCGCCCTGGAGATCGGTGCGGAGGTGTTGCTGATGGGCAAGCAGGGGGTGGACGGTGTGTTCAACGCTGATCCCGCCACGGAACCCGATGCCGTCATGTTCCAGTCCCTCACGTACGACCAGTTTCTCAGCGAGGACCTCAAGGTGGCCGACGCAACGGCGATCGCACTGGCCCGCGACAACGATCTCTCCATTCTCTTTTTCAACCTCTCGGTACCGGGCAACATCGCCCGCGTCGTCAATCGAGAAGACATCGGGACCCATCTGTCCCGCTGAACGCCCACCCAGCCATCCACGAGGAAGGACACAGCGCACCATCATGATCGCCGAAACACAGAAGGAAGCACAGACCAGGATGCAGCAGGCGGTGGAGTTCGCTCGCGAAGACCTCGCCTCCATCCGTACTGGCCGCGCCCATCCCGCAATGTTCAACCGCATCCAGGCGGAGTACTACGGTGCGCCGACGCCCCTGCAGCAACTTGCCACCTTCACATCGACGGATCCCCGCTCGCTCCTGATCACACCGTTCGATCGCAGCGCCATCACGGCCATCGAGAAGGCCATCCGTGACGCTGACCTCGGCGTCAACCCGGGCAACGACGGCAACTCCATCCGCATCGTCATGCCGCAACTGACCGAGGATCGGCGAAAGGAGTACGTCAAGTTGGCGAAGTCCAAGGCTGAGGAGGCGCGCGTCGTGGTCCGCAACGCTCGACGCCATGCCATGGATCAGCTGAAGAAGCTCCAGAAGGACTCGGAGATCAGCGAGGACGACCTCTCCCGTGCAGAGAAGGCCATGGACGCATCCACCAAGAAGTACGTCGAGAGCATCGACGAGCTGCTGAAGAGCAAGGAAGCGGAGCTCAGCGAAGTCTGATGACAACAGCCGACAGTGCGCCACTGCCCAAGACCACCGCGGGAAGGAACCTTCCGGTGGCGATCAGCGTCGGCGTGCTGGCCTTCTCGGCGGTGGCGGGCGGGCTCCTGTTCGTCCCGTGGCTCTTCATCGGCGTCATCGGGCTCGCGCTGTGCCTCGCCGTGGTGGAGTTGGACCGAGCCCTGCACCGTAAGGGCATGCATGCCAGTGCCGTTCCGATCATCGCCGGAACCGGCATCAGTTTCGTGGGAGGCTACACCGTCTCGCTCTTCGAATTCGGGTTGACACCGGTGGCGTTCGTCATGGTGTGTGTGGCGGGCACGATGCTGGTGGCACTGCTGGCTCGCCTCCGCAAGGGGCCCGAGGGATTCATGCGCGACGCGGCCGCCAGCGGATTCATCGTCGCCTACATCCCGTTGCTCGGCGTCTTCGTCCCCCTGCTGCTCGGCGCCGACAACGGGTCCATGAGGCTGGTGACACTCATCACCTGTGTCGTCGTCTCCGACATAGCGGCCTACGCCGTGGGCTCCCAGCTGGGCCGCCACAAGATGGCGCCCCTCATCAGCCCAAGCAAAACGTGGGAGGGGCTGATGGGGTCGGTGGTCTTCGCCGGCATCGCCGGAGTCGTCCTCGGCGTGGTGCTGCTGGGAACCGCGTGGTGGGTCGGAGTCGTTCTGGGAGCCGCCCTGGCGCTCGGAGGCACGCTCGGTGATCTCGTGGAATCGCTGATCAAGCGCGATGCCGGGATCAAGGACATGTCCAATTTTCTTCCAGGCCATGGGGGAGTGATGGACCGGCTCGATTCGATGCTGGTTGCCGTTCCTCTCGGATGGCTCATACTGCAACTGGCTCTGGGGGCCTGAATGACAACCACACCTCTTCCACTGATCTTCGAGGCGCCTCGCCGCGGCAAACCGCCGCGCCACTGGTTGGACCTGGATCAGGCCGGGCGGCGGGATGCAGCCCAGTCCCTCGGCCTGCCCGCCTTCCGGGCGGACCAGGTTTCCCGCCACGTCTTCGACAACCTCTCCGACGACGCCACGGGCTGGTCAGACCTCCCTGCCGCGATACGCGGTGACCTGAACGATCAGCTCTTTCCCAACCTCCTGGAACAGGTGACCCGCCTGACCGCCGACCGAGGGGCGACGGTCAAGACGCTGTGGAAGCTGCACGACGGCACCCTGCTGGAGTCCGTGCTCATGCGCTACCCCCACCGATCCACCCTGTGTATCTCGTCGCAGGCGGGCTGTGGCATGGCCTGCCCCTTCTGTGCCACGGGTCAGGGCGGTCTGAAGCGCAACCTGAGTCAGGCAGAGATCACCATTCAGGCGCTCGCCGCCCATCAGATGCTGGCCGCCGGAGAGATACCCGGAACCACGGGACGCCTGAACAACATCGTGTTCATGGGCATGGGAGAGCCACTCGCCAACTACAACGCGGTCATGGGCTCCATCAGGACGCTCGTCGAGCCGTCGCCCAACGGGTTCGGCATGAGCGCACGCGGTATCACCGTCTCCACCGTTGGGCTGGTGAACAAGATCCAGGCCATGACGGAAGAGGGGCTCCCCCTCACCCTTGCCGTCTCGCTCCACGCCCCCGACGATGAACTTCGCGACGAGATCGTTCCCATCAACAACCGCTGGAAGGTCAGCGAGGTGGTGGACGCGGCCTGGGAGTACGCTCGGCGGACGAAGAGACGGGTCTCCATCGAATATGCCCTGATGCGCGACATCAACGACTCCGTTGCCCGCGCCGAACTGCTGTGTGATGTGCTGAAGAGGCGGGGAGACTGGGGGTGGGTGCACGTCAACCTCATCCCACTGAATCCCACACCCGGGTCGAAGTGGACCGCTTCGCGCAAGGAGGATGAGCGAGCATTCGTCGCCACCCTCGAGCGGCGCGGTGTCCCGGTCACCCTGCGCGACACCCGCGGCAGCGAGATCGACGGGGCGTGTGGCCAGCTCGCAGCTGCAAACACTGTCTGACAGGGTCATCGTCGACGAACCAGACTGCGGGGCGTGAGCGGGACGGCTGCGCTGGACGCGACGGAGTTCCTATCTACAGGCACACGTCGCTAGTATCGGCGTGTTTGCCGTACGAGGTCGAGGAGCATCATGGAACAGTCGTTGGAAAGCGTGTATGGATCCGTTGTCGCACGCAACCCCGGGGAGGCCGAGTTCCACCAGGCCGTCCGTGAGGTGTTCGAAAGCCTCGAGCCTGTCATCAAGCGGCATCCGCAGTACCTCGAATCGAAGATGCTGGAGCGCATCTGCGAGCCGGAGCGCCAGATCATCTTCCGTGTGCCGTGGATGGACGACTCCGGCACGGTACAGGTCAACCGTGGTTTCCGGGTCGAGTTCAACTCCGCCCTGGGACCCTACAAAGGTGGGCTGCGCTTCCACCCGAGCGTGTATCTGGGCATCGTCAAGTTCCTCGGATTCGAGCAGATCTTCAAGAACTCCCTCACCGGTCTCCCCATCGGGGGCGGCAAGGGCGGCTCGGACTTCGATCCGCGCGGGAAGTCCGACAACGAGGTCATGCGCTTCTGCCAGTCGTTCATGACGGAGCTGTACCGCCACATCGGCGAGTACAGGGATGTGCCCGCTGGCGACATCGGCGTCGGGGGGCGCGAGATCGGCTACATGTTCGGCCAGCACAAGCGGATCACCAACCAGTACGAGTCCGGTGTCCTCACGGGCAAGGGCCTCGACTGGGGAGGGTCCCTGGTTCGTCCCGAGGCCACCGGCTACGGCACGGTCGTCTTCGCCAACGAGATGCTGAAGACCAGGGGCGAGAGCTTCGACGGCAAAGTGGTCACCGTGTCCGGATCTGGCAACGTTGCCATCTACGCGATCGCAAAGGTCCAGCAACTGGGCGGCAAGGTCATCGGATTCTCCGACTCGAGCGCCTACGTCGTGGACGAGGACGGAGTGGACCTTGACCTGCTCAAGCAGGTGAAGGAGGTCGAGCGGGGCCGCGTTGCGGACTACGCCGGTCGTCGTCCGAACGCCCGGGTTTCCACCGAGGGTTCCATCTGGGATGTGCCGGTTGATGTCGCGCTGCCCTGCGCGACGCAGAACGAGCTCGACGGTGACCAGGCCGCCAGGCTCGTGAAGAACGGCGTCACGGTCGTCGCGGAGGGCGCCAACATGCCCACCACCCCGGAGGGGACAGCCGTCTTTCAGCAGGCGGGGGTGCTCTTTGCACCCGGTAAGGCCGCGAACGCCGGCGGCGTGGCCACTTCCGGGCTGGAGATGCAGCAGAACGCCATGCGTGACTCGTGGAGCTTCGAGTACACCGAGAACCGCCTCACGGAGATCATGGTCAACATCCACGACATGTGCGCGGAGACCGCTGAGGAGTACGGTTCACCCGGCGACTACGTGGTGGGCGCCAACATCACCGGTTTCATCAAGGTGGCCAATGCCATGACGGCGTTCGGTCTCGTCTGACGACGCTTCCCAGTCGTCCGGGGGGACGGGACGGGTTGTGTGACGTGGGAGACTGGGCCGGTGCGCACAGTGATCTTGTTGGGAAGCACCGGATCCATCGGTACCCAGACCCTGGATGTCATCGACAGCCGCCGCGATTCGTTCCGCGTCCGGGGCCTGGCGGCCTCCGGCACACACACCCAGTTGTTGGCCCGGCAGATCGCAGACTTTCGTCCGACAGTCGTCGCCCTTGCGCGGGCCTCTGCCGCCCGTGACCTGATGCAGGCACTCTACGCCGAAGCCGATCGGCGAGGCTGGAGTCTGGGGGAGACAGAACTCCCGAAGCTGCTGCTCGGCCCCGAGGCCGCCACAGAGCTGGCCGCCATGGAGGCCGACGTCGTCGTCAACGCCGTCACTGGAGCCGCCGGCCTCCGCCCCACACTTGCCTGCCTTGCTGCCGGGACCACCCTGGCGCTGGCGAACAAGGAGTCGCTCGTCATCGGTGGCCGCCTCGTGACGGGTGCTGCCGCCGAGGGGCAGCTCGTCGCTGTGGACTCCGAGCACTCGGCCTTCGCGCAGGCCCTCCGGGGCGGAAGGGCCGACGAGGTGCGCCGTCTCATCCTGACGGCCTCGGGGGGACCGTTCCGTGGTCGCAGTACCGCCGAACTGGCGGATGTGACCCCCGCGCAGGCCATGGAGCACCCCACGTGGGACATGGGCCGCGTCATCACGATCAACTCCGCGACGCTCGTGAACAAGGGACTGGAACTGCTGGAGGCCGGGCTCCTGTATGACATGGCACTGGACGACATCACCGTGGTGGTGCATCCGCAGTCGGTGGTCCACTCCATGGTCGAGTTCGTGGACGGCTCCACGCTGGCGCAGGTCTCACCCCCCGACATGCGGCTGCCCATCGGGCTGGCGCTGACCTGGCCGGACCGGCTCCCGGAGGCCACGGCGCCCTGCGACTGGAGCCGGGCCGCCACGTGGACGTTTGAACCCCTGGACGACGACACCTTCCCTGCCGTCCGGCTCGCACGTCGTGCCGGGCAGGCAGCCGGAACCGCCCCCGCCGTCTACAACGCCGCCAACGAGGCATGCGTCGATGCCTTCAGCGAGGGCCTTCTGCCCTTCACGGACATCGTCTCCACGATTGCGGAGTGTCTGGACGAGCACCTGAATAGCGGCCATGTGAGTGACGACGCGATGGACGTGGACGCCGTGTTGGCAGCCGATGCCTGGGGCAGACGACGCGCGGCCGAGCTCGTGGAGTCCCGCCCGTGAGCGTGGTCATCGGGGTGTTCTTCGCCATCCTCTTCTTCGCCCTCATCATGGCCTCGATCGCCCTGCACGAGGTGGGCCACCTGATCCCCGCGAAGGTTTTCGGGGTGCGGGTTCCGAAGTACTTCGTCGGGTTCGGAAAAACCCTGTGGTCCCGCAGATTCGGTGAGACCGAGTACGGAGTGAAATCCATCCCGCTGGGGGGTTTCGTCCAACTGCTCGGCATGTACCCGCCGGCGCGGCCCAATACCAGGAGCTGGATCGGGCGGGTTGCCGACGATGCGCGTCGCGGCGAGTACGAGACGATCACTGAGGCCGACAACGGACGCCTCTTCCACCAGAAGCCCATCTGGCAGCGCATCATCGTGATGCTCGGCGGCATCTCCATGAACATCTTCCTTGCCTTCCTGATCTTTCTCTCCATCAACGTTTTCCACGGCACCTATCAGCTCACGCTCGAGGTGGATCGGGTCAGCGACTGCATCGTCCCCGCCGAGCAGCCAGTCCGTGAGTGCGAACCCTCGGATCCGCCCACACCCGCCGTCAGGGCGGGCGTGCGCGAGGGAGACCTCCTGGTCTCCTTCAACGGCGTTGCCCTGACCAGCTGGGAGCAGATGGGGGACCTCATCCGGGAGAACCGCGGCGACGAGGCCCGGGTCGTCGTGGAACGCGACGGGCAACGTCTGGCGCTGAAACCGACCCGTACCGTTGTCACCTCCGTCGTGGATCGTCTGGATCCGACGAAAACCCTGCAGGCCGGCTTCTTCGGAGTGGGCCCGTCCCGGGAGCTGACCCGTGGGGGAGTGGGTGACACGCTCGCCCAGATGTGGGACATGACGCGGATGTCGGTCATCGCGATCGCGGAGTTCCCGGTCAGGATCTACAATGTCGCGGCCGATCTGGTCACCGGGCAACCCAGGGACATCAACAGCCCCATCTCCGTCATCGGCGCCAGTCGGGTGGCGGGTGAGTTGAGCGTCGCGGAGGAGCTCGCCCCCGCCGACCGAGTGGCCAACTGGATGTCCCTGCTGGGCAGCGTCAACCTCTTCGTGGGGCTGCTGAACGTGGTTCCCCTGGTGCCACTCGACGGCGGCCACGTGGCCGGTGCCGTCTACGAGTGGTTCCGCAGGGGCTTCAACAGGCTTCGCGGCAGACCCGACCCGGGGGCCGTCGACACGGCCAGGATGTTCCCCGTCGTATACCTTGTGGGTGGCTTCCTGCTCATTGGTGGGGCCATCCTCATCGTCGCAGACATCATCACACCCATCTCTCTGTTCTAGGATCAATACATGACCGTGAGTCTCGGAATGCCCGCACCCCCCGTCCCTACTCTCGCCCCGCGCCGCAAGACGCGGAAGATCGCGGTGGGGACGGCCCACGTTGGAGGCGACGCCCCCATCAGCGTGCAGTCGATGTGTACCACCAAGACCACCGACATCAACGGCACCCTGCAGCAGATCGCCGAGCTGACGGCCACGGGCTGCGACATCGTGCGTGTGGCCGTCCCCAGCCAGGACGACGCGGACGTGCTCCACATCATCGCCAAGAAGTCCCAGATCCCGGTGATCGCTGACATCCACTTCCAGCCGCGCTACGTCTTTGCTGCCATCGACGCGGGCTGCGCGGCCGTGCGCGTGAACCCCGGCAACATCATCCAGTTCGACAACAAGGTGGCTGAGATCGCCAAGGCCGCCGAGTCCGCCGGCATCTCCCTGCGCATCGGCGTCAACGCCGGATCGCTGGACAAGCGCCTGCTGGCCAAGTACGGCGCGCCGACGCCCGAGGCGCTGGTGGAGTCCGCCCTCTGGGAGGCCTCGTTGTTCGAGGACGTGGGCTTCCACGACTTCAAGATCTCCGTGAAGCACAACGACCCCGTCGTCATGGTGCGCGCCTACGAGTTGCTCAGCGAGAAGTGTGACTACCCTTTGCACCTGGGCGTCACCGAGGCGGGCCCTGCCTTCCAGGGCACCATCAAGTCCTCCGTCGCCTTCGGTGCGCTGCTCAGCCAGGGAATCGGCGACACCATCCGCGTTTCCCTGTCGGCCCCGCCGGTGGAGGAGGTGAAGGTGGGCATCAAAATCCTCGAATCACTCAACCTTCGTCCCCGCAAGCTGGACATCGTCTCCTGCCCGTCCTGTGGTCGGGCCCAGGTGGACGTCTACAAACTGGCCGAAGAGGTCACCGAGGGACTGGAGGGCATGGAGGCACCCCTGCGTGTGGCTGTCATGGGCTGCGTCGTCAATGGGCCCGGTGAGGCACGTGAGGCTGACCTCGGCGTGGCCTCCGGCAACGGCAAGGGTCAGATCTTCGTGCGTGGTGAGGTGATCAAGACCGTGCCCGAGTCCGAGATCGTGGCCACCCTCCTGGAAGAGGCGCGCCGCCTGGCTGCGGAGATGGGTGAAGTGGGCGCCCCCGCGGTGTCGGTCTCCTGACATGGCCACCCGGCTCCGGCTGCTCGGCCCGCCTGACCGAGCCGAGGTGGCGGCCCTCCTGTCGGAGCGACCCATCGAGAACCTGTTTCTCGCCGCCAAGGTGGGGCTGTTCGGTGTGGATCGTCGGCGCCTGGGCAAGCTGCACGGCTTCGAGCGGGACGGGATACTGACGGCCGTCTGCCTGAATGCGGGCACCATCTTCCCTGCCGGTGTGGACCCGGACGCCATCCCGGGGTTCGTCGAGGCCATCGGGGGCACCCGCCGCGCCTCGTCCATCCTGGGCAGCAGCATGGCTGCGCTGGGCCTGTTCGTCGGCCTGGCTGAGCGCTGGCCGGGGGCGTGGGGTTCCTATGCCAACATCCGTCGCAAGCAACCGCTGATGGTGAGACGTGGGGCGCCGACGGACGACGCGGATCCGCGCGTGAGGCCCCTGACCATGAAGGACTTCGACTCCTACCTCGAGGCCTCCGTGCACATGTACACCGAGGAGATCGGCTCCTCGCCGTACAAGTACGGTCCCGGCTACGAGTCGTTCGTCGCCGACCGACTCAAGAACCGGGATGCCTGGGGAATCGTGGAGAACGGGCAGATCATCTTCAAGGCGGATCTGGGGCCCAAGTTCCTCGACCACGCCCAACTCCAGGGGGTCTGGGTGCATCCGGACCGCCGCGGCGAGGGCCTGTCCGTGCCGGCTCTGTCCGGAATGCTGAAGGACGTGGTCCGCACCCACAACGTCGTGTCGCTGTACGTCAACGACTTCAACATCCCCGCCATCCGCTCCTACGAGCACCTGGGCTTCGAACACGTCGGAGCCCTTTCCACCGTGCACTACTGAGCGGTGAAGTCAGCGAAGGCTGGCGGCGATGCGGTCGCCCACTTCGCTGGTGCGGACACCGCCCGCAGATCGTTGCGTGATGTCGGCGGCGACGGCGTCGTCGATGCGGCGCGCCTCCTCCGGCATCCCCTGGTGCGCCAGCAGTAGTGCCATCGACGAGATGGCCGCCGTGGGATCGGCGATGCC
The DNA here is from genome assembly GCA_963747505.1 of uncultured Actinomycetota bacterium. Taxonomy (GTDB): domain Bacteria; phylum Actinomycetota; class Actinomycetes; order Propionibacteriales; family Propionibacteriaceae; genus Arachnia. Next base: position 528,269 of record CAVVFD010000001.1, read on the forward strand.
CTGCCCGGCGATGTCCGGGGCGGACCCGTGAACCGGTTCGAACATGGACGGGAACTCGCCGCTCGGATTGATGTTGGCGCTCGCGGCCAGGCCGATGCCGCCGGTGACGGCTGCGGCAAGGTCGGTGATGATGTCGCCGAAAAGATTGTCCGTGACGATGACGTCGAACTGGGCGGGGTTCATGACCATCGCGATCATGGCCGCGTCGATGTGGAGGTAGGTGCGTTCCACGTCGCCGTATTCGTGGCCGACCTCGTTGAAGATGCGGTTCCACAGCGTTCCGGCGTTCACGAGCACGTTGTGCTTGTGCAGCAGGGTGAGCTTGCCGCGGCGGGCGCGTGCCCGCTCGAAGGCGTCGCGCACCACACGCTCCACGCCGTACGCAGTGTTGACGGAGACCTCGGTGGCCAGTTCGTGGGGCGTGCCGGCGCGCACTGCGCCGCCGTTGCCGCAGTACAGCCCCTCGGTGCCTTCGCGGACGACGACGAAGTCGATGTCGCCCTGTGCCACCACCGCGTCGGAGAGGGGGGTGGACACTCCGGCGAACAAGCGTGACGGGCGCAGGTTGATGGCGTGGTCGAACGCGAAGCGCAGCTTCAGCAGGAGTCCTCGCTCCAGGAGTCCGCTGGGAATCGTCGTGGAGCCCGGGGCAGCGCCGACGGCGCCGAGCACGATGGCGTCGACCTGCAGGAGTTCCTGCATCACGCTCTCCGGCAGCACCTCGCCCGTGCGCTGCCATCGCTCGGCCCCCAGGTCGTAATGCGTGTAGGTGAAGGTGTCCGTCCCCACCGCGGCTTCGAGCACCTTGAGCGCCTCGGCTGTCACCTCGGGGCCGATGCCGTCGCCGCCGATGACCGCCAGGGTCTTGGCCGTGTGTGTCGTCATGGTTGGAAACCATAGGCCACCCAGCTTGGTCGTCTCACCATGTGGTGCACCCTGTCCCACCACGCGAGACGGCCGGGGTAGCCTCGGGCGCGAACTCAAGCCGTTGGAGAACAGCCATGACGACGACACCCACCTGTCCGGAAGAATTCCACATTTTTGACACCAGCCTGCGCGATGGCGCGCAGCAGGAGGGACTGCGCCTCAGCGTGGCGGACAAGCTGAAGATCGCTGTTTACCTCGACGAACTGGGCGTCACCTTCATCGAGGGCGGCTGGCCGGGCGCGAGCCCCGGCGACACGCAGTTCTTCGCGGAGGCCGCCAGGGTGCTGGATCTGAAGACCTCGAAGCTGGTCGCTTTCGGGGCCACCCGCAAGCCGGGCGGTACGGCCGCCACGGACACGCTGACCCGCGCCTTGGTGGACGCGGGCACGGATTACGTCTGCATCGTCGCCAAGAGTCATGACGAACACGTCACACGCGCCCTGCGCACAACGCTTGAGGAGAACCTTGAGATGGTCCGCGACACCGTCGCATATCTCATCTCCGAGGGCAAGCACGTGTTCGTCGATTGCGAGCACTTCTTCGACGGCTACCGGGCCAATCCCGAATACGCGCTGTCCGTGGTGCGCACCGCGGCGGAGGCTGGCGCCGAAGTGGTGGTGCTGTGCGACACCAACGGGGGCATGCTGCCGAGCTGGATGGGCGACGTGGTGAGCGCCGCAGCCCAGACCGGCGCCAACCTCGGTGTGCACTGCCACAACGACACGGCCTGCGCCGTCGCCAACTCCCTGGCGGCGGTGGAGGCAGGGGTCATGCACGTCCAGGGCACGTTCAACGGCTACGGCGAGCGCACCGGCAATGCGGACCTGTCCGCACTGATTCCCAACCTGCAACTGAAGTACGGCTGGGAATTGCTGGCACCGGGGCGACTCTCCGAGATCACCCGCGTGGCCCACGCCATCGCGCTCGTGGCGCACCAGCCGCTGCTGGGCCGCCAACCCTACGTGGGGCACTCGAGCTTCGCGCACAAGGCGGGTCTCCACGCCAGTGCCATCAAGGTGGACCCGAATCTGTACCAGCACATCGACCCGTCCCAGGTGGGCAACGACATGCGGATGCTGATCTCCGACATGGCCGGCCGCGCCAACATCCAGATCAAGGGTGAACAGTTGGGCGTCGATCTCAGTGACCGCGAGCTGGCGGCCCGCATCACGGACAGGGTGAAGGCCAAGGAGGCAGAGGGGTACAGCTACGAGTCCAGCGATGCCAGCTTCGAGATGTTGCTGCGCGATGAACTGGGCATCCTTGAGACCCCCATCCAGGTCCACTCCTGGCGCGTCCTGTCGGAGGAACGAGACGGCGACAACATGTCCGAGGCCACCGTGAAACTGACCGCCAAGGGTGAGAAGCAGATGGTGGTGGGGGAGGGCAATGGCCCGGTGAACGCCCTCGACATGGCGCTTCGCAAGGCCGTTGCCTCGGCCTACCCCGAGGTGAGCGAGTTCGAGCTCACCGATTACCGTGTGCGCATCCTGGATGAGGGCCACGGGACTGACGCGACCGTGCGCACGCTCATCGACACCTCTTGGCGTGGTGAGACCTGGACGACCGTGGGTGTGGGAACCAACGTCATCGAGGCATCGTGGGAAGCGCTGTTGGACGCCATCGTCTATGGCATCTTCACACACGTCCCCTCCGACTGACGAGGCAGTGACCCACCGGTAGGCTGCTCGGCATGCGTATTGCTCGTTTCGCCGCCGCCGGCAAGGATCCGGCCTACGGCATCATCGAACTGGCCGTCGACGGGGGAGAGAACCCCGACACGATTGCCGTCCTCAACAACGATCCCCTCGCCGGGACGTCCGTCAACTACACCGGGGAGCGTCACCACCTGGAGGACGTGCGTCTCCTGGCGCCGGTCATCCCCCGCAGCAAGATCGTCGCCGTCGGACGCAATTTTGAGGACCACGCCGCGGAGATGGGCGCGGAGGTACCCGTGGGCGCCCCCCTGCTGTTCTTCAAGCCCAACACCAGCATCGTCGGTCCGAGCGATCCCATCGTCATCCCCGCCGGGTGTGAGGAGCTGAGCTTCGAGGGAGAGCTGGCCATCGTGATCGGGCGCATCTGCAAGGAGGTGCCGGTGGAACGCGTGCCGGAGGTGGTCTTCGGCTACACCATCGCCAATGACGTGACCCAGCGTGACTGGCAGAAGGACGACGATCAGTGGACGCGGGCGAAGGGCTCCGACACGTTCTGCCCACTGGGGCCATGGATCAACACCCACCTCAGCATCGAGGAGGCGTCGGGCCTGCGCATCCAGACCCGGATCAACGGCGAGCCACGCCAGGACGGCAACACCTCCCACATGGTGCGTGGAATCACCGAACTCGTCAGCTTCATCTCCGGGTTCACGACGCTTCTCCCGGGTGACCTCATCCTGACCGGCACACCGAAGGGCGTCGGCCCCATGGGCGACGGCGACCTCGTGGAGATCGACATCGACGGACTGGGAACCCTCAGCAACCCGGTCACCTCCGCGTGAGGTCTTCGGGCCCCATCCGCTCCGCTCCGCCCGGTGGGCTCACCTACCCCGTGTCCCTGCAGGGTCCGGGCCAGGAGCCGTTTCGTCTCCTGTTCGGCGCGGCCCTCGCCGTGTCGGGGTTCGTGCTGGTGGTGCCCCCACTGGCGCAGGCGTTGCTCGGTCTGGGCTGGTGGGTCGCCCGGCGGGAGCTGCCCTTCGCGGAGTACTCCACGGCGGCCTCTGCCTACGAACTGCCCGAAGGGCTGGCCGCGACCCATCTGGCGCTGGCGGGCCTGCTGCTCGTCGCCTGGCTGGTTTTCCGCTTTCTGCACGGCCGAGAAACACAGTGGCTCGTCTCCGTGCAACCGGGGTGGCGGGGACGCTACCTGGTGGTGTGCCTCGGCGTCGCCGTCGTCGTACTGAACGCGGCCCTGTGGGCGTCGTTCGTACTCGGGATGCCGGACTTCGGTCCGGCGCAGCCGGGGTGGCCTGCTTTCCTCATCATCCTCCTCGTCACCTCACCCCTCCAGGCCGTTGCCGAGGAGGTCTTCTTCCGTGGCTACCTGCTCCAGGCCATCGGATCTGCGACGGGCAGGGCCTGGCTGGGGATCGTCGGCACCGCCCTGTTGTTCGCGTTGTTCCACGGCACACAGAGCCCCGCCCTCTTTGCGCACCGGTTCCTCTTCGGACTGCTGGCAGGCTGGCTGGTTCTGCGGACGGGTGGCCTCGAGGCCGGGATCGCCGCGCACATTGTGAACAATCTCTTCGCCTTCGGCTATGGGCTTTTCACGGGTGGCGTGGCGGCCACCAAGGCGGTATCGGAGATCACGTGGGCGAAGGCTGGATTCGACATCGCTGGCTTCGCCCTGTTCGCCCTCGTGGCGGTGCGGCTCGGCGCCCGCTTCAACCTCGCCACCACCACTCCGGGGGCGCCCGGGCGATGACCCGGGGAACCGGGAACGGCGGTCGTTTCAATTTGTGTGGGGTCTCGCGCGTCGTGTAGAGTTCCATCTCGTGCCCGACCCAGTCGGGGACATAGGGGTATAGGGTAATTGGCAGCCCGACTGATTCTGGTTCAGTTAGTCTAGGTTCGAGTCCTAGTACCCCTGCGAAATGCGGCAGCATACATCTCTGAGTGTGTGACCATTTCACCATCGCCTGGCCCCGTTGTGTAGCGGCCTAGCACGCCGCCCTCTCAAGGCGGTAGCGCGGGTTCGAATCCCGTCGGGGCTACCAGGACACAAGAACACCCCGCGACCCAGAGGTCGCGGGGTGTTCTGCGTTGGACCCACGGTCCGGGTGGACCTCGCGCCCACGATCTCAGGCGGAGTTCTCCGAACGCCGGAGCACCTCGCTGAGCCGTTCGGCCGCGGCCATCACGGCGGGGGCGTGAAGCCGACCCGGTTGCCGCGTCAGCCTCTCAATGGGGCCGGAGACGGACACGGCGGCAAGGATGCGGCCCGAGGGGGCCAGCACCGGGGCGGACACGGAGGCGACGCCGGGCTCCCGTTCCCCGACGGACTGTGCCCAACCCCGGCGACGAACGGTCTGCAGGCCCGTGGCGGTGAAGGCTGCGGACTGCAGCAGCTTGGGCAACCTGTCCGGCTCCTCCCAAGCCATCAGCACCTGCGCTGCCGACCCGGCGGTCATGGGCAGTTGGGCACCCAGGGGGACGGTGTCCCGCAGGCCGGAAGGGCGCTCGATCGCCGCCGAGCAGACCCTCACGTCGCCCTGTCGACGGAACAGCTGTGCGGATTCTCCCGTAATGTCCCGGAGCCGGGTGAGGATGGGCGCCGCCGTGGCGATGAGGGGATCCTCACTCGCGGAATCGGCCAGCTCCAACAGCCGGGGGCCCAGCACGAACCGCCCCTGGAGATCCCGGCCCACGAATCGGTGGTGCTCGAGCGCCACCGCCAGCCTGTGGGCCGTCGGCCGGGCGAGTCCGGTCGCGGTCACGAGGCCTGCGAGGGTGAGGGGATGCTGCTCGAGGGCCGACAGCACGGCCGCCGCCTTGTCGAGTACTCCGACGCCACTGGTTTCGTCCATATGGCGAGATTATCATCTCGCATGGTGGACATGCAATGGGCGAAGGAGCGCCCGCGGATAGCGTTCAGACTCACGATCTTTGAGGAGTGAGGACACATGGGCAAGACCCTGGCGGAGAAGGTCTGGGATGCGCACGTCGTGCGGTCCGGCGCGGAGGAACCGGACCTGCTCTACATCGACCTGCACCTGGTGCACGAGGTCACCAGCCCGCAGGCCTTCGAAGGGCTGCGGATGAACGGGCGCCCCGTGCGCCGCCCGGACCTCACCCTGGCAACCGAGGACCACAACACCCCCACGCTGAACATCGACCGGCCGATTGCGGATCCGGTGTCGCGCGTCCAGGTGGACACGCTGCGCAAGAACGCCGCAGATTTCGGCGTTCGGATCCACTCCCTGGGGGACCGCGACCAGGGCGTCGTCCACATCATCGGCCCGCAGTTGGGGGTCACCCAACCGGGGATGACCATTGTGTGCGGCGACTCCCACACGTCCACGCACGGCGCGTTCGGTGCCCTGGCCTTCGGTATCGGCACCAGTGAGGTGGAGCACGTGTTGGCCACGCAGACACTGCCACAGCGCAGGCCGAAGATGATGGCCGTCAACATCAACGGTGAACTGCCACCGGGCGTGACCGCAAAGGATGCGGTACTGACCCTGATTGCGCAGGTGGGAACCGGTGGGGGTCAGGGCTACATCGTCGAGTACCGCGGCTCCACCATCGAATCCCTCTCCATGGAGGGGCGCATGACCATCTGCAACATGTCCATCGAGTGGGGCGCGAAGGCTGGCATGATGGCGCCCGACGCGAAGACCTTGGACTACCTCAAGGGCCGTCCCCATGCACCCCGGGGGGAGGAATGGGACGCCGCCGTCGAGTACTGGAGCACGTTGAACAGCGACGAGGATGCCCAGTTCGACGTGGAGGTGGACCTCGACGCCACGACCATGACCCCGTTCGTCACCTGGGGCACCAACCCCGCCCAGGGTGTTCCGCTCGGAGGGGCGGTTCCCGACCCCGAGGACTTCGCCTCCGACGTCGAGCGCGCCACCGCCGCCCGCTCCCTGGAGTACATGGCGCTGACGCCCGGCACGAAGATGCGCGACATCACCGTCGACACCGTCTTCCTGGGCTCCTGCACCAACGGCCGAATCGAGGACCTGCGGCTGGCCGCATCCGTCATCGAGGGCAAACGCATTGCGGACACCCTGCGCATGCTCGTGGTGCCCGGCTCTGCCCGCGTACGACTGCAGGCGGAGACGGAGGGCCTGGACAAGGTGTTCATCGACGCCGGCGCCGAGTGGCGTGCAGCTGGTTGTTCCATGTGCCTGGGCATGAACCCGGACCAGCTGGCTCCGGGGGAGCGCGCGGCCTCCACCTCCAACCGGAACTTCGAGGGCAGGCAGGGCAAGGGTGGTCGTACCCACCTCGTCTCTCCCGCCGTCGCTGCGGCGACGGCCCTCACCGGTCACCTGAGTGCACCCGCCGACCTGATGGGAGTCTGAGCAATGGAAGCCTTCACCACGCACACCGGCATCGGCGTACCCCTGCGCCGCTCAAACGTGGACACGGACCAGATCATTCCGGCGGTCTACCTCAAGCGCATCACCCGCACCGGCTTCGAGGACGGCCTCTTCTCAGCCTGGCGCAACGACCCCGAATTCGTCCTGAACCGCGAGCCGTGGAAGCACGGCAGCATCCTTGTACCGGGTCCCGATTTCGGCACCGGCTCCTCGCGCGAGCACGCCGTCTGGGCGCTGCAGAACTACGGCTTCAAGGTGGTCATCGGCTCCCGCTTCGGTGACATCTTCCGCTCCAACGCGGGCAAGGCTGGACTGTTGGTGGCCGTGGTTGAGCCGGACGTCGTGGACGAGTTGTGGGATTCCATCGAGAATCGCCCCGAGGACCAGGTGACAGTCAATCTTGAGCAACGCACCGTCTCGGTGGGGGACAAGGTGTATCCGTTCGCCGTCGACGACCACACTCGCGGGCGCCTTCTCAATGGTCTTGACGACATCTCATCCACGCTCCTGCACGCCGATGCCATCGACGACTACGAGGCCACGCGCCCCGCCTTCAAGCCGAGAACTCTCCCCGTGCGGGTTGCCGACTGATGGTCCGCCATCGGCTGACCGTCCACATCCGCGGCTCGAGTGAGCGTTTTACGGGTCGTGCGGGATGCCGTCGGACCACCCTTTGCGTGTAACGAGTTGGTAAACACGAAGCTCTGATGTGGCGTCGTGTGCGTATCGGTTGTATAAACGATGTAACCCACAGTGCCACGCTCCGCGTGGCCGCAATATTGAAGTAGGAGACTCATGCGAGCCCCACACAGATTCCTGGCACTTGCAGCTGGAGCTGCATTGCTGGCCGTCAGCGCCTGCGGAAGCGACAGTGACCCGGCCGACACACCGGCCCCCGGCGAGACCGACGGGGCCTCCATGGCCGCGGGCGGCGAGATCAGCGTTCGTGGATGCACCCCCGAGAACCCGCTGATCGGTTCCGGAACCACCGAAGTGTGTGGCGGCAACGTCATCGACGCGTTCACCGCCAAGCTGATCCACTACAACTCCGACACGGCTGCGCCCGAGATGGACATCGCCGAGTCCATCGAGACCGAGGACAACCAGACGTTCACCGTCAACCTCAAAGAGGGCTACATGTTCCAGGACGGAACTGAGGTCATGGCGAAGAACTTCGTCGACGCCTGGAACTGGGCTGCCTACGGACCCCACGGCCAGCAGGGTGCCTACTTCTTCGAGCCCATCGAGGGCTACGCGGACCTGCAGTGCCCGGACGCGGAGTGCGCCGAGATGCCGCCCTCGGAAACGATGAGTGGCCTGGAGGTCGTCGACGACTACACGTTCACCATCAAGACCACCGCTCCCGTGTCCAACCTGCCGGTTCGCCTGGGCTACTCCACCTTCGTCCCGCAGCCGGACGCCTTCCTGGAGGCCGAGGACAAGGCCGCGTTCAGCGAGATGCCGATCGGCGCCGGTCCGTTCCAGGTGGTCGACAACACCGCCACGGAGATCGTGCTCGAGAAGTTTGCCGACTACTCAGGTGAGAACAAGCCCAACGTCGACAAGGTGACGTTCCGGATCTACAACGATCCGGCCGCTGCCTACAACGACGTCGTGGCCAACCAGCTCGACCTCACCGACCTGATCCCCCCGGACCAGCTGGTGGGCGATGCCTGGAAGACCGCACTCGAGGGCCGCAGCGACACCGCAGAGACGGGCATCATCCAGGTTCTGTCCTTCTCCTCCACCGATGAGCAGCTGGCGGATCCCAACATGCGCAAGGCGATCTCCATGGCTGTGGACAAGGAACTGATCACCAGCCAGATCTTCAACAACGCCCGCGTGCCCGCCACAGGCTGGGTCTCCCCGGTCGTTGACGGTTACAAGGAGAACGTCTGCGGCGCGGCCTGCGAGTTCAACCCTGAGGAAGCCAAGAAGATGTACGACGAGGCTGGCGGCTACGAGGGCATCTTCCAGCTCTCGATCAACGCCGACGGTGGCCACAAGCTGTGGGCGGACGCGTTCTGCAACCAGCTGAAGAACAACCTGGGCATGGACTGCCAGGTCAACGCGACGCCGGACTTCAAGACCCTGCGCGAGCAGATTCATGGTCGCGAACTCAACGGAGCATTCCGTGGCGGCTGGCAGATGGACTACCCGTCCATCGAGAACTTCCTCACACCCATCTACGCAACGGGTGCCTCGTCGAACGACACCGACTACGCCAGCGAGGCGTTCATGGAGCTCCTCGCCGAGGGTGACGCCGCACTGACGCCGGAACTGGCCAACGAGAAGTACCAGGCGGCCGAGGAGCAGTTGGCCGAGGACTTCCCGACCATGCCGCTGTGGTACCAGGAAACACAGTACGGTTACTCCGACAAGGTGGACAACGTGAAGATGAACCCGTTCAGCCAATGGGATCTCACCTCGATCACCGTCAAGTGATCTAGCGTTTCGTCGATACCGATCGGGGCGGCCCGCCGGATTTCCGGCGGGCCGCTTCGTCGGGCCAGCAAGGACAGGTGAGTTCCGTTGGGAAAATACATAATCAGACGGTTGCTGCAGATGATCCCGGTGATCATCGGCACCTCGTTCCTCATCTTCACGATGGTGTTCGTCCTGCCCGGGGATCCCGCGGAGGGCCGCTGCGGTGAACGTCCGTGCTCGCCCGCCTACATCGCGGCGTTCCGGGCCGAGTACAACCTCGACGAGCCACTGCTCATCCGATATTTCCTCTACCTCGGCAAGCTGTTGCAGGGGGACCTGGGCACCAACTTCTACGGTAACCGTGTCGTGGACGAACTGCTGTTGCGGTATCCGACAACCCTGAAGCTCACGTTCATCGCCGTCCTCGTGGTCATCGTCGTCGGGATCAGCGCGGGTGTCCTCGCAGGCATCCGCAAGGGCAAGTTCATCGACAACCTGGTGACCGTCAGCACGTTGCTGGTCATCTCCGTGCCCGTGTTCGTGCTGGGCGCGGGCGCGCAGTGGGCGTTCGGGCTGAAGCTGCAGGTGTTCCCCGTCACCGCGACACAGGGCACGTGGTACCAACTGCTGATGCCGGGAGTCGTGCTGGGGGCGTTGTCGGTGGCCTACGTGGCCCGGCTCACCCGCACGAACCTGGTGGAGAACCTCCGATCGGACTATCTGCGCACGGCCAAATCCAAGGGCATGTCCCAGAGCAGGGCCGTCGGCGTACACGCCCTGCGGAATTCGCTGATCCCGGTGGTCACCTACATCGGCGCCAGCGTCGGTTCCCTCATGGGGGGCGCCATCATCACGGAGCGAATCTTCAACATCAACGGGGTCGGCTTCTTCATCTGGCGTTCCATCAACCAGCGCGACGGCGTCTCGGTGGTGGGTGCAGTCCTGGTGCTGGTGCTGGTGTACCTGATCGTCAATTTGCTCGTCGACCTGCTGTACGGCGTCCTGGACCCGAGGATCACCCATGACTGACACACACGCCAACCCACCCGACGAGAAGAACGTCGAGGGCGTCAACGCGAACATCGAGGATGCCGAAGAGGCCGGCGCGTCGCTGTGGAGTGATGCCTGGCGGATCATGCGCGGGCGAGCCCTGTTCTGGTTCTCCGCCGGTCTCATCGTCCTGTTCATCGCGATGGCCATCGTCCCGCAGCTCTTCACCAACTCGGACCCGACCTACTGTGACCTCAGCCTCGCCCGCCTCCCACCCAGCGGCGCGGCATGGTTCGGGTACGACCTCCAGGGCTGTGACGTCTACTCGCGCACCATCTACGGTGCCCGGTCCTCGATCCTGGTCGGTGTCCTGACGATGCTGGCGACCGTCTTGATCGGGGGAACCCTGGGGATCATCGCCGGTTTCACCGGCGGCTGGGGCGACGGTCTGCTGTCCCGGCTGGCCGATGTGTTCTTCGCCATCCCGCTGCTGCTCGGCGGGATCATCATCATGTACACGTTCCGTTCCCCGCCCGGCACGTCCTACTGGCTGATCGTGGGCAAGGTGGTGTTTGCGATGGCGATCCTGTTTTGGCCGAACATCTTCCGGCTCATGCGCTCCAGCGTCCTGCAGGTCAAACCCAACGAGTACGTGCTGGCCGCGCGGGCCCTCGGCGCGAGACCGGCCCGCATCGTCTTGTCCCATGTGTTGCCCAATGCTGTGGCGCCGGTCATCGTCGTTGCCACCATCGACCTGGGCGTGTTCATCACGGTGGAGGCGGCGCTGTCCTTCCTGGGCATCGGGCTGCAGCCGCCCGCGATCTCATGGGGCATCGCGATCTCCGAGGCCTCCGGGCTCGGCTACATCGCGGCCGCTCCGCACATGCTGCTGTTCCCGTCCATCTTCCTGTCGCTCGCGGTGCTCGGCTTCATCATGCTCGGTGAAGTCGTCCGTGACGCCATGGACCCAAAGCTCCGGTGAGGACCCCATGACGAACGTCGAAGTTTCCCGAGAGACCACGGTGCCCACGGATCATCGGGAGGTATCAAAGTTCGCCCGCACCTGGGAGCATGGCAAGGACGGGCTGCTTCTCGACGTCGATGATCTGCAGGTGGAGTTCCGCACGTCCCAGGGCACGTCACGAGCCATCAACGGGGTGTCCTTCCGACTGCACGAGGGCGAGACTCTGGCCATCCTTGGCGAGTCCGGCTCGGGCAAGTCCGTCACGGCGCAGGCCATCATGGGGATCATCGACTCCCCGCCCGGCTTCGTCACCGGCGGAGCCATCCGCTACTGCGGGCAGGATCTCCTCACGCTGCCGGAGAAGGTGCGTCGGACGGTGCGAGGCCCTGAGGTGTCCATGATCTTCCAGGACGCACTCAGCTCCCTGAACCCGGTGTTCCCCGTCGGGTGGCAGATCGCCGAGATGATGCGGATCCACTGGGGCATGAACCGCTCGGATGCGAAGGCACGTGCCATCTCTTTGATGGAGCGGGTGCACATCCCCGGAGCCAGGGAGCGTGTGGACGCCTATCCGCACCAGTTCTCAGGTGGTATGCGACAGCGCATCATGATCGCCATGGCGATTGCCCTGGATCCGACGGTCCTCATCGCCGACGAGCCCACGACCGCACTGGACGTCACGGTGCAGGCCCAGATCATGCAACTCTTGCAGGAACTGCAGGACGAGTCGCAGATGGGACTGATCCTCATCACCCACGACCTGGGCGTCGTCGCCGACGTTGCGGACAAGGTGGCCATCATGTACACCGGGCGCATCGTGGAGACCGGCGAGATCGGCGAGGTGTTCGCCGCTCCCGCGCACGGCTACACCCGCGGACTGCTCGATTCGATCCCCCGCATTGACCAGAAGGGGGAGAAGCTCTCCGCCATCGGTGGCCTGCCGCCCAACCTGCTGAAGATCCCGTCCGGCTGTGCGTTCCATCCTCGCTGCCGTTTCGCGACGGCGCACTGTTCGGTGGGAGAGCCGCCCGCGTTGGTGGCGCTCCCCACAGGCAGGATGCACGCCTGTCTCAATGTGGAAGAGGTGATGAGCGATGCCCGGTGAAGTGATCCTCTCGGCGACCGATCTGAAGAAGCACTACCCGATCAAGGCAGGGATCATCAAGCACACCGTCGGTCACGTACGGGCGGTCGACGGCGTGTCCTTCGACCTGCACGCCGGCGAGACGTTGGGCGTGGTGGGGGAGTCCGGGTGTGGCAAGTCGACACTCGGTCGTATGTTGATGCGGCTCGAGGAGCCCACGGCCGGCCAGCTGGACTTCGATGGGCAGGACATGTACTCGCTCAAGGGCGCGGCGATGCGCAAAGTGCGCCGCGACATCCAGATCGTGTTCCAGGATCCCTACACCTCCCTGAATCCTCGCAAGACCGTGGGCGACATCGTCGGGGAGCCGTTCGAGGTCCACCCGGATGCGGTGGGAAAGAAGGGCCGCAGGGCTCGCGTGCAGGAGTTGCTCGACGTCGTGGGCCTCAACCCCGAGCACATCAACCGGTACCCGCACCAGTTCTCCGGAGGCCAGCGTCAGCGCATTGGCATCGCCCGCGGCATTGCCCTGAACCCCAAGGTTCTGATCTGCGACGAGCCGGTCTCCGCTCTGGACGTATCCGTGCAGGCCCAGGTGGTCAATCTTCTGGAGGACCTGCAGAAGGAGTTGGGCCTGGCCTACATCTTCATCGCCCATGACCTGTCGGTGGTGCGTCACATCTCCAACCGCGTTGCAGTCATGTACCTGGGGCGCATCGTCGAGATCGGTGATGAGAAGCAGATCTACGACCACCCCACCCACCCCTACACGCAGGCGCTGCTCTCGGCGGTTCCCGTCCCGGATCCGACACAGCGTGGCAAGAAGGAACGCATCGTCCTGCAGGGGGACGTCCCCAGCCCCGCCAACCCGCCCTCGGGCTGCCACTTCCACACTCGATGCTGGAAGGCGGAGGCCAAGTGCTCCGTCGACGTTCCGGAACTCATCGATCACCCCGACGGTGTGGGCGCCCACCGCTCGGCCTGCCACTTCGCGGAGCCGCTGCAGATCATCTGAGGGGGCGGTGCCCCCCGCCGTTGAGTTGTGACCGGACCTCGTCGCAACCGCTGGCCGGGGCGTCGCCATACGGCCTTCGGCTCGGCGGCCAGCGGTTGCGGCATGGCGGGTCGAGGTTGTTTCCACGTTTGGCCGGAGTTCCCTTGGGTCGCCTCAGTAGGCTTGGTGACGCCAACCGCGGGACATGATGGGAGCAGACGCTTGCTGCATGACGTGATGCGGACTGCCCTTGCAACCCGGAAGCGGGGGAGCGGGGGTGGTGGCCGACGCTGGCCGCAACGCATGGCCATGGCTGGCCTCAGTCTCCTGCTTCTGGCCGCCACGGTGTGGCTGGTCGGCTCACAGGCGCTGCTCCAGGGATGGGATGCCCTGACACCCATGACCGTGAGCACAGCTCTCCTGCTCGGTCTGGCCACCACCCTCGCGCAAGCAGTGAGGTGGTACACGCTCGCGCGACACCGTGGCATCGACGTGGGCCTCTCCCGGGCACTGGGCGACTGCTACGCATCCAGCTTCGGCAACATGGTGCTGCCCGGGGGACTGGGTGGGGACATCGCCCGCGCCGCCGTCTACCGCGACGGCGGTCACAGGCGCTGGACCTCTCCACTCATCGCACTGGGCGCCGAACGGCTGTCAGCGACCACACTCCTGTTCGTGACGGCGGCCATCACGTTGGTGCAGAGGTCCGTTCCACTGGCATCGGCGGCCGGGGGCGTGGCACTCGTCTGTCTCGTCGCCGCCACATGGTGTATGAGAGGGCTGGGCGTTGCGCGATCGCTGACAGTCTGGGCATCCTCCGCTGTCGGTGTGGGCTCCCTGATCGCCCTGTACTTCGTGGCCATGGCGTCGCTCCACGGGCGCATCGTGCCGTCCCTGGCAGTAGTCGGCCTGGCTTCCATGAGCATCCCCCTGGGCGTGGGTGGTTGGGGCGTGCGGGAACTCAGCGTCGTTGTCCTCGCACCCACCCTGGCAGTCGCCGGGGAGTACGCCGTCGCCACGTCGACCGCCTATGGTCTCCTGGCCACCGTGTCGTGCCTGCCCGGCCTGGGGGTGCTGCTGTTCACGTCGTTGCGACGGCGCCAACTTCCGTCCTGCGCGACACAATAGGCTGTCGACATGCACCACGTGGACAGCACCCCGACGGGTAAGCCCTGGCGTCGCCCCCTCCGGACCGTCAACCATGAACCCGCCCCCTGGGTGTACCGCCTGCTGGTACGTCTGGTCCAGGCGTTTGCGCCGCTGCTGACGAAGCGGCACTGGTCACGTCAGGATGTCATCCCGCCAGAGGGTGGGGTGTTGCTGGTGGCCAACCACATCAGCAACTACGACGTGCTGGTGCTGGGTGAGTTCCTCATCTGGTCCGGCAGATGGCCGCGATTCCTGGGCAAGTCCGAGATCTTCAGGACCCCCGTCCTGGGGTGGGTGGCCAGACAGTGCGGCCAGATCCCCGTCCTCCGCAACACCAAGGATGCCAAGCGGTCTCTCGTTTTCGCCAGGAAGGCGTTGGAAGAGGGAAACATGGTGGCCGTCTACCCGGAGGGCACCATCACCAAGGATCCCGACGGCTGGCCCATGACGGCACGCCGCGGGGCGGCCCATCTGGCCCTGACGACGGGTGTGCCGGTGGTCCCCGTCGGCCAGATCGGGGCAGAAGGGGTGCTGGGTGGCCCCACGATCCAGTGGGGCAGGTTGTTCAGCCTGCGACGCCGGCCCGTGTACGTCCTCGGCGGCGACCCTGTGGATCTGGAGCGATTCCGCACCGAGGGTGAGGATCCCAGCCCAGAGACCCTGGACCTGGCGACCACCGCCATCATGGACGCGATCGTCTCGCTCGTCGAGCAGTTGCGTCACGACACGGCACCTGAGTGTCGCTGGGACACGCGCACCGGCAGCCGGGTTGCCCCGACGCGCTGACCACAACCTGGCAGTAGGCTGACGCCGAGTCATTGCCAGCTGTGCCAGGAGGAGAACCAGTGGAGAATTCGACGTCCGGTCAGCGCCCACCGCGGAATCGCACAAGGGTGGCACTCATTTTCGGGGGCCAGTCTCCGGAGCACGGGGTGTCCTGCCTCACGGCCGCCAGTGTGCTGAAGGCGATGGATGTCTCCCGGTTCGACGTGGTGGCCGTGGGTATCACCAGGCGTGGGCGGTGGACCCAGGTCCCGCTGAACGTCGTGGCCGGCTATTGCGTGACGGACGGGCAGGTGCCCGAGGTGACCGACGGGGAACGCGATGCCGTCTGGATGCTCGGCGCCTCAGGTTGCGAGGTTGCCTCGCGGGACGGCGCATCGCTTGTCGACGTCCACGGTGTGGACGTGGCCTTCGCGCTGCTCCATGGTCCCTACGGCGAGGACGGGACCATTCAGGGGCTGTTCGAGATGATGGGAATCCGCTATGTGGGATCCGGCGTGGCCGCCAGCGCCATCGGCATGGACAAGCACCACATGAAGGTGGCGTTCGAGGCGGCTGGGCTTCCGGTGTGGCCCTACGTGGTGGCCACGGCCCAGCGCTGGGCCGATGAGCGTGAACGAGTGGTGGAGGAGGTGTCACAGCTGCAGTTCCCGGTCTTTGTCAAGCCCTGCCGGGGCGGGTCCTCCCTGGGCATCACCCGCGTGACGGACGTGTCGGAGCTGGAAGCTGCGGTCGCCGCGGCGCAGGTCCACGATCCCAAGGTCATCGTCGAGCAGGGATTCGTGGGTGCGAGGGAACTCGAATGCGCCGTGCTGGCCAACCCCGAAGCGGCGCTGCGGTGCGACGCCTCCACCATTGGTGAGATTCGTGTCCTGGTCAAGGATGGTTTCTACGATTTTGAGGCCAAGTACATCGCCGATGACCAGGCTGCGCTGGACATCCCCGCTGACATCCCCGTCGAACTGAGCGAACGGATTCAGGACGTGGCCAAGCAGGCCTTCGCCGCAGTGGGGGCCGAGGGCCTGGCACGCGTGGACGTCTTCGCGACCGAGGACGGACAGGTCTGGTTGAACGAGATCAACACCATGCCCGGTTTCACCGAGATCTCGATGTTCCCCAAACTGAAGCAACACGACGGCATGACCTATGCCGATCTGGTGGCAGCCCTCATCGAGTCGGCACTGACACGCCCGGTTGGACTGCGGTGACCCACATCGGCGAGTTCGACCTCATCCGAGGCATCACCGCGGACCTGGAACAGTCGGCCACCACCATCCTCGGGCCGGGTGACGACGCGGCAGTGTTGCGGATGCAGGGTGACACAGTGGTCACCACGGACATGCTGGTGGAGGGCGTCCACTTCCGACGCACCTGGACTCCGCCCCACCAGTTGGGCCGCAAGGCGGTTGCCGTCAACGTCTCCGACGTGGAGGCCATGGGCGCTGTTCCCACGAGCATCGTGGTGGCGCTGGCGTTCCCCCCGACGATGGCAGACGACTGGATTACGCAGTTCTCGGAAGGGCTGCGCGACGAGTGCGCCCGAGCGGGCGTGAACCTTGTGGGGGGTGACCTCTCCAGCGCCGATCACGTCGTGATCTGCGTGACGGCCATGGGCGAGATGCAGGGCGAGGCGCCGGTGACCAGGGCCGGAGCGCGCCCGGGAGACGTCGTCGCGGTCTGTGGCCGACTCGGCTGGTCCTCCGCCGGTCTCACGGTGCTGCAGCGCGGGTTCGGATCCCCCAAGGAGCTCGTGCTCGAGCATCAGTGCCCCTCTGTGCCCTACGGGCAGGGCAGGGTGGCTTGCAGGCGCGGTGCCACGGCCATGATGGACATCTCCGACGGACTGCTGGCCGACCTTGCACACGTCGCCACGAGCTCGCAGGTGGCGATCAACGTCGACACCAGCACCTTCGCGGTTACCGACGCCATTGCTCGCGTCTGCGCCGCCACCGGAAAATCGCCTCTCGGCTTCATCCTCGCCGGAGGCGAGGACCATGCCCTCGTCGCCACGTTCCCGGCCGAGGCCGACCTCCCGACGGACTGGTACAACGTGGGTGCCGTCACCGACGGCAGGGGCGTCACCGTCGACGGACAGCCGTGGGAGGGAGCCGCGGGCTGGGACCATTTCGCCCGCTGAGTCCAGAGCTTCGGCGGTGTGGGCTGCGGCCGATCCCCGCGCCCGTGGGTTAGTCTGCCTTGCATGGCGTCCCGCGGATCTTCCCCAACGCGGAACTCCAGCACCACGACGAGTTCGTCGCGGGCTGCCAGTTCCTCGACCACACGAAAAGCCCCGAGCAAGCACGGGGCCCCCAGCCGACCCCGGCCGGCGGCCAAGAAACCGGCTCCCAAGAAGCCGGCTCCCAAGAAGCCCGCTGCCAAGAAGCCGGCTGCCAAGAAGCCCGCGACCCGCAAGGGCGACGGCAGCACCCGGACAACCAGGGTGCCGAGGCCGGCGCCAGCAAGGCGTGAGGGCCCCGGCCCGCTCGTCCACGTGGGTCGTGGCCTCGCTGCGGTGTGGAACGGTATGGCCAAGGGCATCGGCCACGTGGCGCGTGGATTCGGAGGTGAACAGGCCGACGTGGAGCCGGGTCAACGTCGCGACGGCGTGGGCTTGTTCATGCTCGTGCTGGGCGTGCTCGTCTCGCTGCGCATGTGGTTCGCGATCCCCGGAGCCTTCGGCGATGCCATAGGCATCGCCACCACCACGATCTTCGGTTCACTGTCCATCGCCGTACCGGCTGTCCTGCTGATTGGCGCATGGCGAATCATGCGACACCCGCGGGAAGTGGACGTCGCGCCGCGAACCTCCATGGGGTGGATCCTCATCCTCTTCGGTGTCCTGGGGCTGATCAACATCTCCCGGGGACTCCCGCGGGCCAACGACATGGTCGCCCTGCGTGGCGCCGGCGGCATCCTCGGGATGCTGTCCTCCAGCCTCCTGGAGGAACTCGGCGGCAACTGGGTGGCAGTGCCGCTCCTCGTCCTCATCGCATTGGCAGGCAGTCTCCTGGTCATCGGGCGCCCCCTGCCCGAGTTGGTGCAAGGGATTCGTCGCGCCCTCAGCATGTTGGTGGAGACCCCACAGCCGGACAAGGAACCCCTCAGACTGGGGGTCGACGTCCCCTACGACACCCCCCTCGTCGAGGACTCCGGCGGTGCGGCCGATGACTGGAACCAGGACACCGAGAAATTCGATGCCGAGCCAGCCGCCACCCCCGAACGCAAGGTCCCCGCAGGTCGACGTCTGGACGCTGCCGAGACACCGCCGCTCGAGCCACCCGCCCACACCTCGGCACCCGAGCGCGGCGAACAGATGCAGCTCACGGGCGACATCATCTACCAACTTCCCCCCGACACCATGCTGGCGGCCGGATCCAAGCCCAAGAGCCGCACGGAGGCCTCGGACCGTGTGGTGCAGCAACTCGCCCACACGCTCCGTGAGTTCGAGATTGACGCGCACGTCACCGGGTACTCCCGCGGGCCGACGGTCACGCGCTACGAGGTGGAACTGGGCAGCGCCGTCAAGGTGAGCAAGGTCACCGGACTGGCCGACAACATCGCCTACTCGGTGGGCAGCAATGAGATCCGCATCCTGACACCCATCCCGGGCAAGTCCGCCATCGGCATCGAGATCCCGAACACGGACAAGGAAGTGGTGAGTCTCGGTGACGTCCTGCGTTCGACCAGGGCACGCAACGACTACCATCCGCTGACGGTGGGCTTGGGCAAGGACGTCGAGGGCGGCTTCGTGGTGGCCAACATGTCCAAGATGCCTCACCTCCTGGTGGCCGGCGCCACTGGCTCCGGCAAGTCCAGCTTCATCAACTCCCTGATCACCTCCGTCATCGTCCGGGCCACGCCGGACGAGGTGCGCATGCTGCTGGTGGATCCCAAGCGTGTGGAACTCAACCACTACGAGGGCATTCCCCACCTCGTGACCCCCATCATCACCAATCCGAAGAAGGCCGCTGAGGCGCTGGCCTGGGTGGTGCGCGAGATGGACATGCGCTACGACGACCTGGCGGCGTTCGGCTTCCGCCACGTGGACGACTTCAACAAGGCGGTCCGCGCGGGCCAGGTCAAGCTCCCCGAGGGCTCCGAGAGGGTTCTGAGTCCCTACCCGTACCTCCTGGTCGTGGTGGACGAGCTCGCGGATCTCATGATGGTGGCGCCCCGCGACGTCGAGGAATCCGTGGTCCGCATCACCCAGCTCGCACGCGCGGCCGGCATCCACCTGGTGCTGGCGACCCAACGGCCATCCACGGACGTCGTCACGGGTCTGATCAAGGCCAACGTCCCCTCCAGGCTGTCGTTCGCCACGTCGTCCATGACGGACTCACGCGTCATCCTCGACCAGCCGGGGGCAGAGAAGCTGGTGGGCAAGGGCGACGCACTCTTCCTCCCCATCGGCACCGGCAAGGCCGTCCGGGTGCAGGGCGCCTGGGTCAACGAGTCGGAGATCCGCGACATCGTCGCCCACGTGTCGCAGCAACTCCAGCCGACGTACCGCGAGGATGTCACCGCGCCGGCCGCCGAGAAGAAGGTGGTGGACGACATCGGCGATGACCTCGAGCTCGTGCTCGATGCAGCACGGCTCATCGTCGAACTGCAATTGGGCTCCACCTCGATGCTGCAGCGCAAACTGCGGGTGGGCTTCGCCAAGGCCGGACGACTCATGGACATCCTCGAGAGCCGCGGCGTCGTGGGGCCCTCCGAGGGGTCCAAGGCGCGGGACGTGTTGGTCAAACCGGACGATCTGGATGACCTGTTGGCGAACCTTGCCAGCGGATAGCGGATACTGGTTGTCAACATGACAGTCACACGCCCACCAATGGCCCTCGGCCCCATCAAGGTCCACATCTCCACCCTCGGATGTGCCCGCAACGACGTCGACTCGGAAGAGTTGGCTGCGCGTCTGGAACAGGGCGGCTTCGAACTCGTCGGAGAGGCTGCTGAGGCTGAGACGGTCGTGGTCAACACGTGCGGGTTCGTGGAGCAGGCCAAGAAGGACTCGATCGACACACTGCTGGCCGCCGCCGACCTGAAAACTGGGGGCACCACGAAGGCGGTCGTCGCCGTGGGGTGCATGGCGGAACGCTACGGCGTCCAGTTGGCCGACGAACTCCCTGAGGCCGACGCAGTGCTGGGCTTCGACGACTACACCGACATTGCGGACAAGTTGCGTGGGATACTGGCCGGCCAGTCGCCGGAGGCGCACATCCCCCGGGATCGACGCAAGCTCCTGCCGCTGTCCCCCTCGGCACGTCCCGCGGCCGCCGCCGGCGTCGCTGTGCCGGGACATGCCGTGCCCGACGGTGTCGCACCCGCCAGCGGCCCGCGTGCCTGGCGACGACGCATGGGCTCGGGACCCAGCTCGCCGCTGAAGATCGCGTCCGGCTGCGACCGGCGTTGCGCCTTCTGCGCCATCCCCATGTTTCGTGGCAGCTACCTCTCGCGTCCCATGGACGACGTCGTCGCCGAAGCGCTCTGGCTCGTCGAGGAGGGCGTGAAGGAACTGTTCCTGGTGTCCGAGAACACATCCAGCTACGGCAAGGACCTGAGCGGACGGGCGAGCCTGGAGACCTTGCTTCCCCGGCTTGCGCAGGTGGACGGTCTCGAGTGGATTCGTGTCTCGTACCTGCAACCAGCCGAGATCCGTCCCGCCATGCTGGAGGCCATGCTGAGCACACCCAAGGTTGTGCCCTACTTCGACCTCTCCTTCCAGCACGCAGCGCCGCGTGTCCTGCGCAGCATGCGACGCTTCGGGGATCCCGCCTCCTTCATGGCATTGATCGACACGATCAGGTCGGCGTCCCCGGAGGCCGGTATCCGAAGCAACGTCATCGCAGGCTTTCCCGGGGAGACGGAGGAGGACGTCGAGATCCTGCGCCAATTCATCATCGACGCCAACCTCGACGTGCTGGGTGTGTTCGCCTATTCCGATGAGGACGGCACCGAGGGTGAGAATCTGGCCGGGCACCTGGATGCGGACGAGATCGAGCGGCGGCGCGCCATGCTGGCGGACGTCGCCATCGAGATGTGTGAGTCGCGGGCAGCCGAACGGGTGGGGACGTCCGCCGTGGTGCTCGTGGAGGATCTCACCGAAGATGGTGTCGTGGCCCGTGGCCCGCACCAAGGGCCGGAGACCGACGGAGTCGTCACCATTGAGGACACCGGACCCGCGATAGGGGATCTCGTGCCCATCACCTATGTCGACGCGCTCGGCATCGACCTGAAGGCGGAACTGCGATGACCACGGAGAGCAAGCCGAGCAACGTGAACGTGCCGAATGCGCTCACTGTGTTGCGGATCGTCATGGTTCCGGTCTTCCTCGTGGTGTTGTTCAGCAGTCCCGATGACTTCGGATGGCGCATCGCGGCAACCGCAGTGTTCGTCCTGGCAATACTGACGGACCTGGCCGACGGCCACATCGCGCGGAAGTACAACCTGGTCACGGACTTCGGCAAGCTCTGGGACCCGGTGGCGGACAAGGCCCTGACCGGTGCGGCATTCATCGCACTGGGCATCCTCGGGGAGCTGAGTTGGATCATCATTGCGCTGATCCTGCTGCGTGAGTGGGGCATCACCTGGCTGCGAGCGGCCATAGCCAAGCACGGCATCATGGCCGCGAACAAGGGTGGGAAGCTCAAGACTGTCACCCAGTCGGTGGCACTCGCGCTGTACCTGCTCAACCTGGATTTCCTGCCGCAATGGCTCGCCCTGGTGGCGTTCGTGATTATGCTGATTGCGCTGGCCCTCACCCTCGTGACGGGTATCACCTACATCTTCTCTGCCCTCAGGATCCGCAGGGAGGCCATCGCCTCCGGTACCCACCGGAAGTAGACACCCAATGGGCAACAATGAGGAGTTGATCAGGCATGGCACTGGAATTGGCTGAGAAGCTGATCGCCAAGATGACTGAGAGATCCGTGACGCTTGCCACTTGCGAGTCCCTCACCGGTGGGGGGCTCGGGGCAGCCATCACCGCAGTCCCCGGGGCTTCAGCTGTCTTCCGAGGTGCCCTCGTGACGTATGCGCGCGACCTCAAGTCAGCCCTGGCCGGTGTCGATGAGGAGCTCATCGACAAGGAGGGTGTGGTGAGTGAGCTGACCGCCCTTCAGATGGCGTTGGGCGCCCAGCGTGAGTGCGGTGCGAACTGGGCCGTCGCCACCACCGGCGTCGCCGGGCCGACGGAGGCCGACGGCCAGAAGGTGGGCACCGTGTGGTTCGCGGTCGTCGGACCGGGAGTCGGCATGTCCAACAAGCCCAGGTACACCGAGCTGAAGCACTTCGAGGGTGACCGCGAGAGCATCAGGAGCGCCGCAATCGAGCACGCACTGGAGATGTGTCTGCGCGTGCAGTGAAAACCCACGTGCGATTCGCGGAATAGTCCGACGCGGTCGTTCGTTGTAGTCAGTGGAGCGGACGCCGGGTCCGCAGACTGGCAGGTGTGTGAAGTGCGTACGATTCTGATTCGCAAGGCCATGGGTGAGACCCTTCGCACCCTTCGCCTCGAGGCAGGGATGACGCTGCGCGAGGTGTCCGTCGCAAGCATGGTCAGTCTGGGCTACCTGAGCGAGATCGAGCGCGGCTGCAAGGAGGCATCCAGTGAAGTCCTGTTCTCCATCACACAGGCACTCGGGGTGTCCCTGTCGGAGGTCCTCCGCCTCGTGAGCACACGCGTGGCCGATGAGGAGACCGCTCGCATGACTCCTCGGCGGGTTGCACTGGCTGCCTGATCACCCGCCGTCCGTGCGCATCGCCTGACGCTCGTCGTCGCGCAGGGCCAGGGGAAGGATGTGCACGTCCACGCCAGCATCCCTGATCCGCGCTATCTCCTGAGGCTGAGCCCCCGAGTCCGTCACGAGAACGTCGATCTCGCTCAGGTCCCCCATCTTTGACAGGGTTACGTTTCCCACCTTGCTCGAGTCCACGACGACGATCACGCGATCGGCCCGTTCGATCATCGTGTGGTTGGTTCGGGCCTCGATGTCATCGTGTGTTGTCAGTCCACCCACGGAGCTGACGCCGTCCGCGCCGATGATGGCTGTGCCCACGTTCACGAGTCGCAGGGTGGCCACCGCGAGCGAGCCCACCAGTTCCAGGGAGTTCGGCCTCAGGACCCCACCGGCGATGAGCACCCTCGCCTGGCCCTGTTCGGCCGCCTCCATGCCGATGCTGAGGGAATTCGTGATGATGGTCAGATCGTCACGGTGGGCCAGGGCCCGCAGAACTCCCGCCGCCGTGGTTCCGCCCGTGAGTGCAATCGCGTGTTTTCCCTCGGGGATCATGTGCGCCGCCGCCGTGGCAATGCGCGATTTCGCTCCCAGGTTGCGGCTCCCACGCAACCTCTCGGGAAGCTCACGGGTGCCCTTCGCGGGTCTGGCACCGCCGTGCGTGCGCTCCAAGAGGCCCTGCGAGGCAAGCACCGCGACGTCGCGGCGGATGGTGGCTTCCGAGGCCGACAGTTGCTTGGACAGGTACGACAGTGGCAGTTGGCCCTGCGCGTTGAGCAGGGCCAGCAGTGCGACCATGCGATCGGACCGCTTGTGTGAGGGTGTGGCGGCGACGTTCACAAATGGGACCTCAATGGTGTGGGCAAATGCGCAATCAGTGCGCGGTGTTTCGGACAGTCTAGAGGTGTGAGGGCTCCGACTGGTCCGGAGGTCCCATGGGCGCCGGATACGCTGACACTGTGCGTGAAGCCGAATTGTGGTCCAGGTTGGACAAGGTCCTGCAGGAGGGATACAGCCGGGTGTGGGCTGATCAGGTGGTTCTTGCGGATCTTGCGGGAATGACCGTCTCCGAGGCCCTGCGCGTCGGCACGCCCTGCAAAACCATCTGGCGGGCTGTGTGGAGGCACCTTGAGTTGCCACAAACCATGCGCTGAGGCGTGTCCTCCCGCAATCGAACAGGTGTTCGCGTAGTGTTGGGGCATGGGTCGCTCGATGCTCTTGTCCACACGCAACCGCCGATGTGGGGAATTGTCTGACCCAATTCCTAGAGTAGAAAACACCATCAAGCATTGACTGCCACCGGCGGTCACACAGGAAGGGGCCATCATGGCCATAGCTGATCGTTCCAAGGCACTCGAGGCGGCGCTTGCCCAAATCGAGAAGGTGCACGGCAAGGGCTCCGTGATGCGGCTGGGTGAGGACACACGTCTGCCCATTGACGTCATCCCCACGGGGTCCGTGGCCCTCGACGTCGCCCTCGGCATCGGTGGACTGCCACGCGGCCGCGTCGTGGAGGTCTATGGCCCGGAGTCCAGCGGAAAGACCACGGTTGCTCTGCACGCCATCGCCAACGCGCAGGCAGGAGGTGGTATTTGCGCCTTCATCGACGCCGAGCATGCCCTGGACCCGTCATACGCGCAGCGCCTTGGGGTCAACACTGATGAGTTGTTGGTGTCGCAGCCGGACAATGGCGAGCAGGCCCTGGAGATTGCGGACACGCTGGTGCGCTCGGGAGCGCTCACCCTTGTGGTCGTCGACTCCGTCGCAGCGCTGACGCCGCGAGCCGAGATCGAGGGAGAGATGGGTGATTCACACGTCGGCCTCCAGGCGCGGCTCATGAGCCAGGCGCTGCGCAAGATGACCGGAGCCCTCAAGAATTCGAACACCACGATGATCTTCATCAACCAGCTGCGGGAGAAGATCGGCGTCATGTTCGGTTCACCCGAAACCACCACCGGAGGTCGTGCCCTCAAGTTCTACTCGTCGGTCCGGTTGGATGTCCGTCGCATCGAGACGCTGAAGGACGGCACCGAGATGGTGGGCAACCGCACGCGGGTGAAGGTCGTGAAGAACAAGGTTGCGCCACCGTTCAAGCAGGCGGAGTTCGACATCATCTACGGCGAAGGAATCTCCCGTGAGGGAAGCCTCATCGACATGGGTGTGGAGGCAGGCATTATTCGGAAGGCCGGCGCCTGGTTCACCTACGGGTCGGACCAGCTGGGGCAGGGCAAGGAGAACGCCCGCACCTACTTGCGCAAGAACCCGGAAGTGGCCGCAGAGATCGAGAAGCGCATCCGTCTGCATCTGGGCGTTGACAGGAGTGACGTCCCGGACGGCGTTGACCCCGAGACCGGTGAGGTCGATTTCTGAGGGCGTGGGTGGGATGAGCCGGGACGAACAGCTTGAGTTCGCCCGGCGCATCGCGCTCAATCTTCTTCAGACCCGAGCCCGGTCCGAGGCTGAACTGCACAAGGCCCTGGCGCGCAAGGGCGTTCCCGAGGGCATCGCCGAGGAGCTGTTGGAACGCCTGGGTTCCGTCGGGCTCGTCGATGATGATGCGTTCGCAGTTGCGCTCGTGAACACCAGGACCACTGTGGCGCGTCGCGGTCGCGCGAGGATCAGGCAGGAGTTGCGGGAGAAGGGTATCGGCGATGACGTGGCAGTTGCGGCGCTGAGCCAGGTTGACCCGGAGGACGAGTTGGCGGTGGCCAGGGCTTTTGCCGCGAAAAAGCTCCGCTCCATGACAGGACTGGACCAGACCGTGGCCAGGCGTCGTCTGTATGGTGCGCTGGCTCGGCGCGGATTTGGCCCGGACATGGTCCGACGAGTCGTCGCTGACACCCTGGACGGTCCCGACGACCTCGGCGATGACTGACCCACGGGGATGAAGAGCCGCTACGGCTTGTGTTTTCCACAGGGCGGTCCTACTCTCGGGATCAGGTTTTCGAACCGGTATGACACCACTTCCCACTGACGTGGGGCTCAATGGACAACTCGCCCGACCTCCGCGACCAAGTCAGGGTCAAAGACCTCGGATTACTGCCTGACAAGTGCATATGTGGCGGCGGGACATGCGTCGTCACGAGGCTCGGCCAGTTGCACGGCACGAGCCTCAGTTGTGGTGTCCCCGGACGTCGTCACCGTTTGAACGCGTCAGAGGAGGTGTCATGGAGTTTCTCGGGTGGGCGGCAGCAGCAGTGCTCGCTGTTCTGGTCGTCGTCATCGCGTTGCTGTATCGGCGCTCGGTCAGGGCTTTCGGTGATGAGAGATCCACTCTTGAGCGACGCAGCCGTCTTGACAGCGCTGCGGCACGTTCTCATGCGGAAGCCGCAGCACAGCGACTGCGGGAGGACTCCGAGAGAGTACTGGCGCAATCGCAGGCGCGAGTCCAGGAATCCATCGCGGACGCCGATCGTCGGCGGGAGGAACTGGAAGCGTCCATGTCAACGCAGCGAGCGGAGCTCCGCGAGATGCGGCATGCGCAGGAGCGGATGGAAGCTCGGCTGCACGAGCGCGAGGATCGAATGGCTGCGGAGGCCGAAGGCCTCGCTGCCCGGGCCGAGCGCCAGAACACTCTGGGGGCACAACTGAAGGACGAGCGCCATGCGCTGGGCGCACTGCGCGACGAAGTGGACGCCGAACGTGAGCGGGTGGCGGGGCTCAGCCAACAGGCCGCCCGTGCCGAGGTCATGGCAGAGGCTGAACGGCAGTCACGTCTGACGGCCACCGCGCTGAGTCGCGACATCGAGTCGGCCGCCAGACGCGACGCCGAAAAGATCGCCAGGAAGATCGTCGTCACCGCCATCCAGCGGTGCGCCTCGGAACAGACCAGCGAGTCGGTGGTCTCCACCATCGATCTTCCGAGCGATGACATGAAGGGGCGCATCATCGGCCGCGAGGGCCGAAACATCCGTGCCTTCGAACAGATCACCGGTGTCAATGTGCTGATCGATGACACACCGGAGTCCGTACTCCTGTCATGTTTCGATCCGGTGCGCCGGGAGACAGCCCGCTTGACACTGGTGGACCTCGTGGCTGATGGACGCATCCATCCGGCCCGCATCGAAGAGGTCTACGAGCGAAGTCAGCGCAGCATCGCGGAGCGCATCCGGCGTGAGGCCGAGGACGCGCTGGCGCAGGTGGGCATCGTGGACCTCCACGAGGACCTCATCCCCATCCTCGGTGCACTGGCCTACCGGACGTCCTACGGTCAGAACGTGCTGCGGCATCTTGTGGAGTGCGCACACCTGGCGGGCGTCATGGCAGCCGAACTTGGCCTGGATGTGGCCATCTGCAAACGCGCGGCGTTCCTTCACGACATCGGCAAGGCACTCACCCACGAGGTGGAGGGTCCACACGCCATCGTCGGGGCAGATCTGCTGCGGCGGCACGGAGAGCACGAGGACATCGTGCATGCCGTCGAGGCCCATCACAACGAGGTGGAGCCGCGCACGGTGGAGGCCATCCTCACCCAGGCCGCCGACGCCATCTCCGGCTCCCGGCCGGGTGCAAGGCGAGAGTCGCTCGAGGCGTACGTGGAACGCATGGAGCACCTTGAGGCGCTCGCGGCGGATCGTCCCGGAGTCGACCGCGTGTATGCCATGCAGGCCGGCCGCGAGCTGCGGGTCATGGTGACGCCGGACATGGTGGATGACGGCGGGGCGCAGGTCCTTGCCCGTGAGATCGCGCGCGACATCGAGAACAATCTGAACTATCCCGGGCAGATCAAGGTCACCGTGGTGCGGGAGAGCCGCGCCACGGAGACCGCCCACTGAGGAGCGCGGGGATCAGCCGGCGCGCACGCCCCACGTGGCGACGTGCATGTCACCGGGAGCCAGGACAATGAGGCCGTCGTGCGTCGGCCCGTCGTTGAAGGCGTCAGGGCCGCACGTCATGGGCTCCAGTGCGATGGCGTCGCGCTCGGGCCTCGTGTAGAGCTGCACCCATGGCATGGTCTCGTCCCCCCACACCTCCACGGTGTGCTGCGGACCGACGAGCCGTGCTGTCCAGCGGGGAGTGGCGGGGTGGGTGAACGCTGTGTCGAAGGCTGTGGTGCCCAGCGGATGTCCGTCGCGGAAATCCCTGTCGGTGGAAACGGGTGCCACCTCGAGTGGCAACAGTCGATCCTCATCGACTTTCAGCTCCGAGCTGAAGGGCAGCTCCAGCGAGACCTCATTGACGTCATCGAAGGCGAAGTAGGGATGCACTCCGTAGCCGTAGGGGGCGGCTGAGTCGCCATCGTTGTCCACCTGGGCGATGACCGTCAGGCCCTCATCGGTGATGGTGTGGTGGAGTGTCACGGTCAGCGTCCCCGGCCATCCGGCCTGCGGGCGGAAAGTGTGCCTTTGCACAACCTTGCTGTCGCCGTGGTGCACGAGTTCCCATGCGGCGTCCTCGTCGAGCCCATGCAGGGCCACGTGGCGGGGCACCTCGGTGATCGGCAACTGGTACTCGACGCCGCCGAAGCAGTATTTCCCATCACGGATCCGGTTGGGCCACGGGAGCAACTGTCGACCCTGACTGGCGGACGGCGTCCCGTCCTTGCCGAAGGTCCACAGCCATTCCTCGCCATCGACTGTGAGGCTCCGCAGGGTGGCTCCCACTTCCGTCACGACTGCGGCGTGGCGCCCGTGGGAGATGGTGTACTGCTCGCCGGTGGGCTGGTTGCTCATGGGGCGCAAGTCTATCGGGTGGCGGCGGGTTTCGGTGGAGGCCGGGGGCCCGCCTACAGTGGTGCCCATCATGACCAGCGCACGCACCTACAACGTCATCACCTACGGCTGCCAGATGAACGTCCACGACTCGGAGCGCATCTCAGGGCTCCTTGAGGGAGCGGGACTCAGCCGGGTGGAGCCACAGCCTGAATCCACCATGGGCAACGGCGCCGACGTGGTGGTCTTCAACACCTGTGCCGTGCGCGAGAACGCCGACAACCGGCTCTACGGCAACCTCGGTCACATGGCACGGGTCAAGGAGAACCACCCGGGCATGCAGATCGCGGTGGGGGGGTGCATGGCGCAGAAGGACCGCGACATCATCCTCAAACGTGCCCCCTGGGTGGACGTCGTCTTCGGGACCCACAACGTGGGAAGCCTTCCCCTGCTCCTGGAGCGTGCGCGCGTGGAGAAGGAGGCGCAGGTGGAGATCGTCGAAGCGCTCCAAACCTTCCCGAGCAACCTCCCCAGCCGCCGCGAGTCTCCATACTCAGCGTGGGTCTCGGTGAGTGTGGGCTGCAACAACACGTGCACCTTCTGCATCGTGCCAGCGCTGCGCGGCAAGGAGACCGACCGCAGGCCGGGCGACATCCTGGCCGAGATCGAGATGCTGGTCGCCCAGGGTGTGCAGGAGATCACGCTGCTGGGCCAGAACGTCAACGCATACGGCGTGGAGTTCGGGGACCGGGCGGCCTTTGCCAAGCTGTTGCGGGCCTGCGGGAACGTCGACGGGCTGGAGCGGGTGCGTTTCACCTCGCCCCATCCCAAGGACTTCACCGACGATGTCATCGAGGCAATGGCCTCCACCCACAACGTGATGCCCCAACTCCACATGCCTCTGCAGTCCGGCTCGGACAGGGTGCTCAGGGCAATGCGTCGGTCCTATCGGAGCGGACGCTTCCTGGGGATTCTCGACCGCGTACGCGAAGCCATGCCGGAGGCTGCGATCACCACTGACATCATCGTCGGCTTCCCGGGCGAGACCGAGGAGGACTTCCAGGCCACTCTGGACGTCGTGGAGCGAGCGCGATTCTCCGCCGCCTTCACCTTTCAGTACTCGAAGCGGCCCGGAACACCGGCGGCCGAGATGCCGGACCAGGTTCCCAAGGCGGTCGTCCAGGAACGCTACGAGCGTCTGGTGTCGCTCGTCAACGACCTGTCGTGGGAGGAGAACAGGGCCCTGGAGGGACGCGACGTCGAAGTCATGTTCGCGCTGGGCGAGGGGCGCAAGGACTTCGAGACC
The DNA here is from genome assembly GCA_963747505.1 of uncultured Actinomycetota bacterium. Lineage (GTDB taxonomy): Bacteria > Actinomycetota > Actinomycetes > Propionibacteriales > Propionibacteriaceae > Arachnia. The sequence goes on from CAVVFD010000001.1 coordinate 558,326, forward strand.
AACAGGATGAGCGGCCGGGCACGCGACAACCGCTTGGTGCATGCCACCGTCAGCGACGATCCGGCACTGCGACCCCGTCCCGGGGATGTCGCCACCGTGACGATCACCCACGCCGCGCCTCACCACCTCAACTCGGACCTACCCATCACGGCCCTGCGTCGCACCCGCGGGGGAGACGCATGGCAGCACGCCCTCGAATCGCCCGGGCGCATGGGCGTCGGGCTGGGCATGCCCGGCCTTGGCGTGCCGGGCTGACCACCGCCCGGCGTCAGCGGGCGTCGTCGGGAAGGGCTTGGTCCACCTCGTCCGCGTAGCGCGTCTCATCGTCGCCATCGAACTTCTGGTCCTGCTCATGGTCGATGGCATCGGCCATGTCTTCGGAGTCCATGGAGAGACGTTGAGACGTCTCAACGCGCTGCTCCTCCTGCTTCTGCTGCTCCGTCTTCGAGGCCACGGTTTCCGCGTCGACACCGTCGCTGGTGTCCTGGTGTGTGGAGTTCTCGGCCACGGTCATTCTCCTCGACTCTGATCGGAAGTGTCGGAGTTGCCGTACTTGTCGCGGAGGAAATCCTGACCCTTGTCGACCTCACTCGTGTACTTGTCGCCGGTCTTCTCGTCGACGAAGTCGCCGCCCTTCTCGATGGCGCTGTTGAGAAAACCGCCGTCGGTGGACTGTGAATCGTTCGAGTTCTCGGATTCGGCCATGTGTTGCCTCCTGCACGTGCGGGGTGAACCTGTGGACACACCCGAGTATGCCGGGTGGAGGGCGCACTGCGAGGCGGTGGTGGTGGGGAGTGGGGCCTGCGCATCGCCGTGTCGTCATTCGTGAGGGCCCCATGAAGACTGGGATGATGGAGGCATGTCTCTGCCTGTGGTCGTGCTGATCGGCGCCACCGCCACCGGGAAGTCCCGCCTTGCGGTGCAGGTTGCCCGGGCGCTGCAGGCCGACGGTGTGGACGCCGAGATCGTCAACGCGGATTCGATGCTCGTCTACAGGGGTATGGACATTGGGACGGCCAAACCGAGCGCGTCGGAACGCAACAGCGTTCCCCATCACCTCATCGACATCATGGAGGTGACCGAGAAGGCCTCGGTGGCAGATTTCCAGCAGCTCGCGCGCTCCACCATCGCAGACATCCACCTGCGTGGAGCCGTGCCCATCCTCGTGGGTGGCTCGGCCCTCTACACGCGCGCGATCGTGGACCACTTCCAATTTCCGGGGTCCGACCCCGTGGTCAGGGCTCGCTGGGAAGCCGAACTGGTGCGCATCGGGGCGCCTGCGCTGCACGCACGCCTGGCCGAGATGGCACCCGCGTCGGCCGCCAAGATCGAACCGGCCAACGGACGGCGCACGGTGAGGGCGTTCGAGGTCATGGAGCTGACGGGTGGGCATGCCCCGGACCTACCGGAATGGACCTATGCCCTGGACAACGTTCACCAGTTCGGTCTCGACCAGGAGCGGGGGGTACTGGACGCGCGTATCAATGCGCGGGTGGATGCCATGTGGCGCGAGGGAATCGTGGATGAGGTCAAACGACTGCTCGCAGCGGGACTGCGCGAGGGCGTCACGGCCATCCGAGCGATCGGCTACCGACAGGTGGTGGCATTCCTCGACGGCGAATGCTCCGAGGACGAGGCGAAGGAGCACACCAAGCGGGCGACGCGTCGCTTCTTCCGCAAACAACTGGGTTGGTACCGCCGCGATCCACGGATCATCTGGCTCGACGCGGGTGACCCGGGCAACGTGGACCGCATCATCGCGTCGGTAGCATGGGCAGCCAGCAACAGGGGGAGGCAGCAGTGAGGCGGAACGCCTTCATCAAGGGACACGGGACGCTCAACGACTTCGTCATCGTGGACGACCAGCACGGGATGCAGGATCTGACGGCGGAAATCGTCACAGCCATGTGCGACAGGCGGGCTGGAATTGGTGCCGACGGCGTGTTGCGGGTTGTCAGGGCCGCTCATGTCCCCGAATGGGACGGGGATCCCGATGTGTGGTTCATGGACTACCGCAACGCCGACGGCTCCATCGCCGAAATGTGTGGCAATGGGCTCCGCGTCTTCGCGAGGCACCTCCTGGAGGAGGACCTGGTGGAACAAGGAAGTTTCGCCATCGCCACGAGAGCCGGGCTCCGGGAGGTGCGGGTTGTTCCCGGCGGCCTCGTCTCGGTGAGCATGGGGGAGGTCGTCGTCGGCCATGCCGCCGTGGAGATCGTGCACGGTGACCAGCGCTGGGCTGCCACCCCCGTTGATGTGGGCAATCCGCACGCCGTCGTCTTCCTCGACGATGATGCACGGACCTCCCTGGACCTGACCACCGCGCCGCAATGGGAGCCGGTCGGCGCCTTCCCCCGGGGCGTCAACGTCGAGTTCGTGACCGAGCGTGCACCCGGTCAGCTGGACATGCGGGTGTTCGAGCGGGGCAGCGGGGAGACGATGAGCTGTGGCACGGGCGTCGTCGCTTCCGCCGCCGCCCACCGCGCCGCGACGGGCTTCGAGGGCGCCGTCGATGTGCATGTGGCGGGGGGAGACCTGCACGTGGAGTTCACCGAGCACGAGGTGTGGCTCACGGGTCCGGCGGTCATCGTGGCCAGGGGCGAGTTCCTGTGGTGAGCCGGGTCGCCCATCTGGGCGTCATCCCGTTTGTCGGGGCTGGAAGAATGGGACCACGATGACTGAACCAAAAGACGATGTCCCCGGGGACTTCCCGGACGAGATAGTGGATTTCGACGGTGACCAGGAGGAGTTGGCTGAGCGCCACTCGCTCCGTCGCGTCGACGGCATGCGTACTGAGCTCGAGGACATCACCGAGGTCGAGTACCGCCAACTCCGCCTCGAACGAGTGGTGTTGGTGAGCGTCTGGACCTCAGGCAGTCAGGCGGATGCAGACAATGCCATGACTGAGTTGAAACTGTTGGCCGAGACCGCTGGCTCCGTGGTGCTCGACACCCTCGTCCAGAGGCGCAGCCATCCGGACCCGGCAACCTATGTGGGAAGCGGCAAGGTGGCCGAGATCCTCGAGGTGGTGCGGGCCACCGGCGCTGACACGGTCATCTGTGACGGTGAGCTGGAAGCCGCTCAGCTGCGCAACCTGGAGGATCGGATCAAGGTGAAGGTGGTGGACCGTACCGCGCTGATCCTGGACATCTTCGCCTCCCACGCCAAGAGCGCAGAGGGGAAGGCACAGGTGGAGATGGCCCAACTCCAGTACCTGAAGCAACGGCTCCGCGGCTGGGGTGGCAACCTGTCGCGCCAGGCCGGTGGGCGCGTCGCAGGCGGAGCGGGAATCGGTGGACGTGGGCCGGGTGAGACCAAGATCGAGACGGATCGCCGTCGCATCGGCACACGCATCGCGCAGCTGCGACGCAAGATGCGTGACATGGACGCCACCCGAGAACACAAGCGTGCGGAGCGTCGACGCAACCAGATCCCGTCGGTGGCCATCGTCGGCTACACCAATGCCGGCAAGTCCTCGCTGCTCAACCGGCTCACAGGGGCGGGGGTGCTCGTGGAGGACGCGTTGTTCGCCACGCTCGACCCCACCACCCGCCGCATGGAGACCGCCAACGGGCGGCAGTTCACCCTCACGGACACCGTTGGGTTCGTCCGTCACCTGCCACACGACCTCGTGGAGGCGTTCCGCTCGACCCTCGAGGAGTCCGCGCAGGCGGATCTGCTTGTCCACGTCGTCGATGCCTCCGACCCGAATCCCGAGGGCCAGATCGGCGCCGTGCGCCAAGTGTTGGGCGACATCGGCGCGTCCGGCGTGCCGGAACTGCTCGTGCTCAACAAGATCGACATCGCAGACCCCACCATGGTGATGGCGCTGCGGGCCAATCACGGCGACTGCGTGGCGGTGTCTGCCCGCACAGGAGAGGGCCTGGACGAACTGGGCATCGTCCTCGAGGAGCGCCTGCCGAGTCCCGAGGTCACCGTTGACGTACTGGTGCCCTACGAGCGCGGCGACCTGATGGACCGCATCCACCGCGCCGGCCGGATCTCCTCGCTGGAGCACACGGGTGAGGGAACGGCGGTGCAGGCCCAGGTGCGTCCGGGGCTGGCTGATGAACTCGCCGAGTTCACCCGTGGTTGAAAGCGCTGGCCTGGCCATACTCCAGGCGGCCATCGATGTCATCGACGGGGGAGAGCGTCCCGGTCAGAAGGCCATGGTGTCCGGTATTGCCGAGAGTCTGGAATCCGGCGTGCATTTGTTGGTGCAGGCGGGGACGGGCACCGGCAAGTCTCTGGGATACCTCGCGCCGGTGCTTGCGCGGGTGGCTGATGATCCGTCCGAGCGCATCATCATCGCCACGGCCACGCTGGCCCTGCAGGCACAGCTGGGTCACAAGGACATTCCGGCCGCCCTGGATGCGGTGGAGTCGGTTGCCGGTACGCGTCCCAGGGCAGCCGTCCTCAAGGGACGGTCCAACTACGCCTGCCTCTATCGTTCCCGCTCCGGCACCGACGCCGATCAGGGTGCGCTCGTCGGTGCGGAAGAATTGGCCTCGGCCGCCAGTGACCTGGATTCCGTCAGCAAGCTGGGCGTCGAGGTGCTTGCCCTGCGCGACTGGGTGGAGGAGCAGGTTGCCAGCAAGGGATTGGCCGATCGTGACGATGCCCCGACACACACCGCGGCCGGGTGGGCCCAGGTGTCCATCCCCAGCCGCGAGTGTCTGGGCGTCAGCGCCTGCCCGTTCGGGGAGGAGTGCCTCGTGGAGGCCTCAAGGGAGCGTGCCCGCGACGCGCAGGTGGTGGTGACCAATCACGCACTCCTGGCCATCAATGCGATGCACGGCGGCACCGCGCTGCCCGAGCACACCGCCGTCGTGATCGACGAAGCTCACGAGCTGACGTCCCGGATGACGACGGCGGCCACGAATGAGCTGACGCCCGGCATCGTGGAACGGGCGGCCAAGCGGGCCCTGACATGGCTCGATGATGATCTGGGCGTCGATTTCCTGCAGTCGGCCGACACCCTCCGATCGGCTCTTGAGGAATCCGAGCTCGTCCGGATCACTGCCGCGTCCGCGCCGCTGGTGTACGCGGCCGCCCAGATCAGGGACCTCGCCCGCCGAGCGGTCAGCGCGCTCTCCGGCCAGCACAATGACAACGAGCGCACGCAGGCGAGCGCCGCGGTGAAGGAGATCTTCGACGTGGCCGGCCGCATCGCCGCCCTTGCCGATGCCGATGTCGTCTGGGTCAGCGAGTCGGAGATTCGCGGGCGTACCGCATACGTCGCCCCCCTGAATGTCGAGAACCTGCTGCGCAGTGAGGTGTTCGGCGAGAGGACCACGATCTGCACATCAGCAACCCTGAACCTCGGCGGGAACTTTGACGCCTTCGCCACGAGCGTCGGACTCCGAACGCTGGACCGTGTTGACGACGGCATCGAAGCCTCCGTCGGCGACGACCTGCTCTGGCGGGCACTCGACGTGGGCACCCCCTTCGACTACCGCGCCCAGGGCATCCTGTACGCGACGAAGTCCCTGCCGGAGCCGCGCCGGGATGGTCTGCCCGAGGAGGTGTTGGCTGAGATCGCACAGCTGCTGTGGGCCAGCGAGGGTCGCACGCTCGGTCTCTTCGCCTCGCGTCGCAATGCGGAGCAGGCGGCTGCCCACTGCCGGCGGGAGCTCCCGGGGATGACCATCCTCTGCCAGGGCGATGCCCAGCTGTCCGAGCTGCAGCGCTCGTTCATCGCCGATCCGGACACCAGCCTGTTCGGGACCATGTCGCTCTGGCAGGGCGTGGACGTGCCGGGGGAGACGTGCCAGCTCGTCATCATCGACAAGATCCCCTTCCCGCGTCCGGATGACCCCCTGATGCAGGCGAGGAAGAAGGCGGTTGACGACAGCGGGGGCAACGGTTTCATGACGGTGGCGGCCACGCAGGCGGCCTTGCTGCTGGCGCAGGGAACGGGTCGCCTCATTCGTCGCAGCGAGGACAGGGGTGTCGTTGCGATCCTGGACCCCCGGCTCGTCACCAAACGCTATGGCAGGTTCCTGGCGAAGTCGCTGCCGAACTTCTGGACCACGACGGACCCGGACATCGCGGTCCGGGCACTGCGCAGGTTGCGAGGAGCCGAGTAGCAGCGCAAACCGGGCGACGATCGGGGAACCGTGCACGAATTCCGGATGGTTTGGCCGTTCTGGGAGGATGGTGTGTGTGACAGGCCTTCCCTCTTCCACTGATCTCCTGGTCGTCGGTGCCGGTCCGGCGGGTTCCGCCGCCGCCGCCTGGGCTGCCCGCGCAGGCCTGGACGTGCTGCTCGCCGACGCGGCGGTCTTCCCGCGCGACAAGACGTGCGGCGATGGCTTGACCCCCCGGGCGGTCGCTGAGCTGCAGCGTCTGGGTCTGGGCGAGTACTTGGCGGACCGAACGGTCAACCAGGGGCTCCGGGCCCACGGGTTCGGACAGACGCTCCACCTTCGCTGGCCGGGCGGTCACCTGCCTGCCTGGGGCAGCGCGGTGCCCAGGACCGAGCTGGATGATCGCATCCGGCGTGTTGCCATGGATGAGGGGGCCGTGGGAGTGGATGGCGTGCGGGCTGTGGACGTGCGCATCGAGAACGGGCGCGTCGCTGCAGTGCTGTTCCGGGATGCCGATTCCGTGGTGCACGAGGTGGCCTGTCGACGCCTCGTGGTGGCCGATGGGGTGCGTTCATCGCTGGGCAGGCAGCTTGGCCGCCAATGGCATCGCGACACCGTCTACGGCGTTGCCGGGCGGGCCTACATCACATCGGGCAGGGCCGACGACCCCTGGATCAGTTCTCACCTTGAGTTGCGGGACGAGCAGGGTGGCATCCTCTCGGGGTATGGCTGGATCTTTCCCCTGGGTCTGGGGACCGCCCCGCACGGTGGCAGCGAGATCAACATCGGTGTCGGGACCCTGGCAACCGAGAAGCGTCCGGCCAGAATCGCGCTCAAGCCGCTGATGTCCTTCTACACGGAAGAGCGTCGCTCCGAGTTCGAGCTCTCCGGGGACCTGCGCGCCGCCACTTCGGCGCTGTTGCCCATGGGCGGCGCGGTCTCCGGAGTCGCTGGCCCCAACTGGGCGCTGATCGGTGATGCGGCAGGGTGCGTGAACCCGCTGAACGGCGAGGGAATCGACTACGGCCTCGAGACGGGCCGGCTGGCGGTGGACATGATGGTGGAGCGTGGCCCAGAGGCGGATCTGGCCGAGGCGTGGCCAAGCCTGTTGAAGGACCACTACGGCGAGGCCTTCTCCATCGCGCGCCGGTTGTCGGGCCTGGTCACGATCCCCAGGCTGCTGCCCACCCTGGGGCCGGTGGGCATGCGCTCGGACTGGATGATGACCCTGGCGCTGCGGTGGATGGGGAACCTCATCACCGATGAGGACCGCGATCGCGCCGCCCGGCTCTGGCGCTGGGCCGGACGACGCTCCATCACACTCGATACCCGCCCCCCCTTCTCCTGAGGGGCAGCCGACGCGATCCCAGGGGCGCCGCTTGTGCAGGCCAGCCTCAGACGCGACGCATCACCGCAACTACCTTGCCCATGATGCGGGCGTCGTCACCGTCGATGGGTGAGTACTGCTCGTTGTGCGGTACGAGGAGTACGTGGCCGTCCTTGCGTCGATAGGTCTTGACGGTGGCCTCCTCCTCCAGGAGCGCCGCAACGATGTCACCGTTGTTGGCGTCGGGTTGCTGGCGCACCACCACCCAGTCGCCGTCGCAGATGGCGGCATCCACCATGGAATCGCCCTGCACCTGCAGCATGAAGAGCTGGCCGTCGCCCACGAGCTGATGGGGCAGCGCGAAGACGTCCTCCACCTGCTCCTCCGCGAGAATGGGTCCGCCGGCCGCGATCCTGCCGAGCAACGGGGCCATCACTGTCTCGGGGCGTGAGTCGTACGTCTGCTCGGGTGCCAGTGGTTCGGTCTCGGGCAGGGTGACGACCAGGGCACGCGGCCTATTGGGGTCGCGACGAAGGAAGCCCTTCTCCTCCAGGACCTTGAGCTGATAGCTGACACTGGAAGTGGAGGCAAGGCCCGCCTTCTGGGCCAGCTCACGGATGCTGGGCGGGTATCCGATGGTCTCCACCGCCTCCTTGATGACGTGGAGGACGCGCCGCTGCCGAGGTGTCAGTCCCCAGGCATCCTCGGGCCCGTCGGGTAGTGACGAGATGCCCGCCATCTCCGCCTCGACATCGGCCTTCGTGGGCCGTCCGCGACGGCGCTTGACAACGGTGGGATCGAGTTCGTCAGCCATGACACCAGTCTAGACCGCATGCGAACAAATGTTCGAGAAATCACGGGCGTGTCCGCGTCGATGCCCCGACCGTCGCAGGCGCCCTCACGGGCCGTTGGCGTACCGGCTGCCTCACGGACCCCTCGCTGCAGAAAGTGAAATGTCAGTGGTACCCGATGCAATGGTGCCAGCCACCTGGGAGGAATGGTTCGAACAACTGTTCCATTTGTCTCGCGGGTGGGGTACGGTTCATATAGAACACATGTTCGGTCCCCGCGGATTGCGGGGCCACGGCGATTGGAGGGTCACCATGACCGCAACACTGACCAGCAGCGCTTGCTCCTCTGCGCGCACCAGCGTCCGCACCGGCACTGGTAGCCGCACGTCCACACATACTTCTCCCATGGCCCGCCCGGTACTGGGCGGGCCCAAGGCCTCTCCGATTCCGCCGCGTCTCGCAGGGAGGCTTGCCGCGACGTCGTCCTGCCGCGTTGTGTCTTCCGCCGCCCGATGGGACGCCGTCGTCCTGAAGGTCAAGGTTGCGGCTGTCGCGGTTGTCGCGCTGGTGGGTGTGGGGGTGTCCGCCGCAGAATTCTCGTCCTGGGTGCAGCCCGACCCCACGGTCGACTTCGTCGCTGGCGATCCCGCGTGGGCGCACGTCTCCGGACGCTGATCGGCTCGGCGAGTCAACTTGTCGGCGTGTCGCACGGGTCGTGCGCAGCGATTCAAGCGACTTTGGGCGACACGCCGATCTGGGTTTGACGAAGCCTCTCGCTGCTTCTACTGTTTCACAACATCTAGTAGTCGAGACCTGGTTGCTCCACCACCCGTAGTAGTATGGATGGATAGGCGGCACAGGGCTGCCCAGCGTTGAGAGGACCCGTCACATGCACTGCCCGTTCTGTCGGCACGAGGACACAAAGGTGTCGGACTCGCGCGTGATAGAGGACGGATCGGCCATCCGGCGTCGTCGCGCCTGCCCGCTCTGCGAACGCAAGTTCACGACCGTCGAGCAGATCCTGCTCACTGTGGTCAAGCGTTCCGGTGTCGTGGAGGCCTTCGATCGCGACAAGGTGATCAACGGTGTCAGCAAGGCGTGCCAAGGACGTCCAGTGACGGAGATTCAGCTTGCTGCTCTTGGGCAGCAGGTGGAAGTGGCACTGCGCGCCAGTGGCCTGGCACAGATTCCCGCAGGCGATGTCGGTCTCGCGATTCTGGGGCCGCTTGCCGATCTCGATCCCGTGGCGTATCTCCGGTTCGCAAGTGTGTACGAGAAGTTCGACTCCCTGGAAGATTTCAGCGATGAGATCGACCGCATGAAGCATCGGCCGCCTCCCACCCGTTCGGCCGATGACGCCGATCGGGGCACGACTCGACGACCCCGGGGGCGCACCAATCAGGAACCTCTGATCGGCTGACGCCAGTCGCATCGGCCGCACACCTTCCAGCACCACCCCCGGCAACAACCACATTCACAGACGAATCAGACGAAATTGATCAGCAAAGGAAATGCCATGACGACGACCACCAACCCGTCCACACGCCGCAGTACCAGGACTGCTGCAGACAAGGGCGACCGTGGCCTCACCATCGGGCGCGTGTTCACCACGGATGGTGTGCACCCCTATGACGAGGTGGAGTGGGACACCCGCGACGTCGTCCAGACCAACTGGAAGACGGGCGAGGTGGTGTTCGAGCAGAAGGCCGTCGAGTTCCCCACCTCCTGGAGTGTCAATGCCTCCACCATCGTCACCACCAAGTACTTCCGCGGCGCCGTCGGCACCCCCGAACGTGAGACCAGCCTGAAGGGTCTCATCGACCGTGTGGTCAAGACCTATGCACGGGCGGGGCAGGAGAACGGGTACTTCGCGACGCCCGAGGACACCGAGATCTTCGAACACGAACTCACGTGGATGCTGCTGAACCAGCTCTTCTCGTTCAACTCGCCGGTGTGGTTCAACGTGGGCACCCAGTCCCCGCAGCAGGTCAGCGCCTGCTTCATCCTCAGCGTCGATGACTCCATGGACTCCATCCTCAACTGGTACAAGGAGGAGGGTTTCATCTTCAAGGGTGGCTCCGGCGCAGGTCTTAACCTGTCGAGGATCCGCTCGTCCAAGGAACTCCTCAGCTCCGGTGGTACCGCGTCCGGGCCTGTTTCCTTCATGCGTGGCGCCGATGCCTCGGCCGGCACCATCAAGTCCGGCGGAGCAACCCGTCGTGCCGCGAAGATGGTGGTCCTGGACATTGACCACCCGGATATCGAGGAGTTCGTCGAGACCAAGGCCAAGGAGGAGGACAAGATCCGTGCGCTGCGCGATGCGGGCTTCGACATGGACCTCGGCGGCAAGGACATCGTCTCGGTCCAGTACCAGAACGCCAACAACTCCGTGCGCGTCACCGACGAGTTCATGGAGGCTGTTCAGGCGGGAGGCTCCTTCGGCCTGCGTTCCCGCGGTGATGGCAGCGTGATTGAGGAGGTCGACGCCCAGGAGCTGTTCACCAAGGTCGCCCAAGCTGCGTGGGCCTGTGCAGATCCCGGCATCCAGTACAACGACACCATCAACGACTGGCACACCACCTCTGAGTCCGGCCCCATCACGGCATCCAACCCGTGCTCTGAGTACATGAGCCTGGACAACAGCTCCTGCAACCTCGCCAGCCTGAACCTGTTGAAGTTTCTGCGCGATGACAACTCCTTCGACGCACAGCTGTTCGTCAAGGCTGTGGAACTCGTCATCACGGCCATGGACATCTCCATCTGTTTCGCAGACTTCCCGACCGAAGCCATCGGGCGCACCACACGTGATTTCCGGCAGTTGGGCATCGGCTACGCGAACCTGGGTGCGCTGCTGATGGCCATGGGCAAGGGCTACGACAGCGAGGGTGGGCGGTCCACCGCCGCAGCGATCACGTCGATCATGACGGGAACGTCGTACCGCCGCAGCGCCGAGCTGGCCCGGGTGGTGGGCCCGTACAATGGCTACGCCAAGAACGCCGACGCCCACCAGCGCGTGATGCGCAAGCACCAGGCGGCCAACGACGACCTGCGCGTGATGCAGGATGACCGGGCGTTGCACAGCGTGGCTGCCCGCGAATGGGACCAGGTGGTGAAGCTGGGCGCCAAGAACGGTTTCCGCAACGCCCAGGCCTCCGTGCTGGCGCCGACCGGCACGATCGGCTTCATGATGGACTGCGACACCACGGGTGTTGAGCCCGACTTCTCGCTCGTGAAGTTCAAGAAGCTCGTCGGTGGCGGATCCATGCAGATCGTCAACCAGACCATTCCTCGGGCGCTGAACAAGCTCGGCTACGACAGGGCTGAGATCGACTCCATCGTCGAGTTCATCGCCGCCAATGGCCACGTCGTCGGCGCCCCCGGTCTGGCACATGAGCACTACGAGGTGTTTGACACGGCCATGGGTCGACGCTTCATCAAGCCGATGGGGCACGTGCGCATGATGGCTGCCGTGCAGCCCTTCCTCTCCGGCGCCATCTCCAAGACGGTGAACCTGCCCGAGGCCGCCACCGTGGAAGAGATCGAGGACGTCTACCTCCAGGGCTGGAAGTACGGTCTGAAGGCGCTTGCCGTCTACCGCGACAACTGCAAGGTGGGACAGCCGCTCTCCGACGGGGGCAAGAAGGAAGATGCCAAGGAAGAGGCGAAGCCCGAGCCCGAAGTGCGCATCGAGTACCGCCCGAAACGCGCCCGTCTTCCCAAGTCCCGCGCCGGTCGCACGACCAGCTTCTCCGTCAGCGGGGCCGAGGGCTACATGACCTCCGGTGCCTACGATCACGGCGGACTGGGCGAGGTGTTCCTCAAGCTTGGCAAGCAGGGCTCCACGCTGTCCGGCGTGATGGATGCCTTCTCCATCGCTGTGTCCATCGGCCTGCAGTACGGGGTGCCGCTGGAAAGCTACGTGCAGAAGTTCACGAACCTGAAGTTCGAGCCCGCCGGCATGACGGATGACCCGGACATCAGGATCGCGCAGTCCTTCATGGACTACATCTTCCGCCGGTTGGCGCTGGACTACCTCAGCTTCGACGACCGCGCCGATCTGGGCATCTACACCGCCGCGGAGCGTGCCCGTTACGTGGAGACCGGCAGCTACCTGTCGGAGGAGGACGAGGCGGGCATGTCGGAGGCGGACAGCCTCCGCAACGACGACTACGACAACTTCAAGGTTGACGGCGCCCGCCAGCCCTCCCTTTTGGAGGCACACACGACGGCGGAGCTGATGGAGTCCCTCACGGGCCACGACATAGACGCGCCGCTCTGCATGACCTGTGGCACCAAGATGCGCCCGTCCGGTTCCTGCTACGTCTGCGAGGGCTGCGGCTCCACGAGTGGCTGCAGCTGAGAAGAAGCCAGAAGGGCTCGTCGTCAGCGCGACGAGCCCCTGGCGTGGAGTCCTGCCCGCAAGCCGCTCTCAGCAGCGCTGACCCGGTTGGAACGGCGAAGGCGCTGTCACAGGTCGACGAGCGCGTCGACTGCGCTCAGCACGGTCTCCTCCTCGCTGTACCGAGGCGTGAACCCCAGAACTCGCTGCGCCTTGGCCATGGAGAAATGTGGTGAGCGCGCGATGTGGTCGTGTGTCACCTCGGCGTTCTTCTCACCCACCTCGGCCACGAAGTCCGCCCATGGCAGGAAGGTGAGCTGCGGTTCGTGCCCGAAGTGTCGGGCGAGCAGCGTTGCGTAGGCTCGCAGCGTGATGGAGTGCTCGGCGACGGCGTTGAAAGCCTCCCCAGCGGAGGCCATGGGCCGAGTGAGCGCCAGGGCGTGCACTTCAGCGACGTCGGCTGCGTGGACGTGCTGCAGCAGACCCATACCCTCCAGCGGCAGCGTCGCGGAGCCGTCGCGTTTGAGTTCGCGGTACACACCGAGGTCAAGGTTGCCGGCGGGGTTGATGGCTGGCCAGCCGGGGCCGGATATGTGACCGGGATGGACCATTGAGGCGGATACTCGCGTCTGGTCCCTCAACAGGAAGTCCTCCACGGAGGCCTTGCCCCTGTCGTAGGCGGCGATGGGCTCCTTTGAAACGTCCTCCGTCATGGGTGCCATGCGCGTGCGGCCCCAACACCAGATGCTGCCGGTCACCACCAGATGCTGGCCATCCAGGGAATCGATGAGGTGGGCCGCCTGCTGCGTCGTGAACATGGTGAGGTCAACGACGCCGTCGGGTTTCTGCCGCGAGATCAGCTCACCGAAGGTGCCGTCGGCCTCGGCATTCGGTCGGTCGCAGGTGACGAACTCGACAGAAGACCAAGCCTCGTCCTCGGTGTAGGGCCTGTGCTGGCCACGGCTCACCACGGTGACCGCGTGTCCGTCCCGTACCAATGAGGGCACCAGGTAGCTGCCGATATGGCCTGTTCCGCCGATGACAGTGATGTTCATGTCCCGACGCTATCGCGGACAGTGTTTCAGCTGCCACTGTTTCGCCACGCGCGCCAGGCCCCGGTCGACCAGAGAGCCCAGATGATGAGGACCGGTTGGACAGGGAGGCGGAGCCACCGCTTCAGGTCCGTGTCCAACCCGAACGATTCGCTGTGGGTGACGAGTTGCGAGATGTTGCCGGGAAACACGGCGACGAAGAAGACGGCGGCCACCCACCCGACCGCAGCCCGCCACTTCCAGGCGAAGATCAGGGCCGCGCCCAGTGCCAGCTCGACGAAACCTGAGGCCAGGACGACGAAGTCCTTGTCCCATGGGATCCAGTTGGGGACCTGACCCTGGAATGACTCGCGGGCGAATGTGAGATGTCCGGTGCCGGCGAAGGCCAGGAATGCCCCCAGCGCAATGCGTCCCGACTTTCGGATGAGTTCGGTGCAGCGTGTCATCGGTGAAGCTGACGCGCCTGTTGACCCGGAACCCGTTGACCCGGAAGTGTGTGACATGAACACCAGCATGGTCGATGGATCGGCACCCTGGCAGCTTCTTTGCTGAGTAGTGCCGATGATCGTGCCCAGGTGTCGTGCATGGGACGACGAACTCCCGAAGGTGGGATGACATGAAGAAGTCAGGTTTGCTGAATCCGGATCTGGTGCGCGCCGTGGCGCGACTGGGGCACACGGACACATTTGTGGTCGCCGACTGCGGTCTGCCGGTACCCCGCGACGTGGAGTTGATCGACCTCTCCGTGGTGTTCGGTGTGCCACGGTTCAAGGACGTTCTCGAGGCGATACTTGCGGAGGTCGTCACCGACGGAGGCCTTGCCGCCGAGGAGGTGCGCGGGACCGAGGCAGACCGGTGGATCAACGAACAGGTTGCCACGCTTGACTACGTCCCCCACGAGGAGTTCAAGCGGCTGGTTTCCCACGCGGCGTTCGTGGTGCGCACTGGTGAGACCACCAGCTACGCCAACGTCATCGTGAGGTGCGGCGTCCCGTTCTAGAAGGTGTTGGGGATTCAGCCGATCCTGATGTGTGCGGCCAGTCCCTGCAGCAATCGTTGCGGCTGCTCCAGGTGGGGGAGTGGCCGCAGTTCTCGAATACCACTTCCCTGTATGTGCCGCCCCTGGCCGCACAAGCCCCAGCCGCCGACGGCCAACTTGGTCGGGGTCTGACCACGGTCACGCGACGATCCGACTCGCCACATGGAGTGCTGACAACGGCAAATCCGGGATGCGGCAGCATTAGGTAAAGGGCGCGTTCCGGGAGCAAGATGGTGTGGTGAAACCTCTGCCGCTGCGCGTTTGCCTGCACAATGACTACGAAGTCGTTGTCAGGGGCCTGCAGTCCATGCTCGCTCCTTTCGAGGATCGCGTCGTGGTGATGGAACTCGACAGCCGGATGCCCGTCTCGCGGGATGTCGAAGTCACCCTCTACGACACCTTCGGCAAGGCTCAGGTGGACGGTGAAGACATCGACGTCATGTTGGGCAACAGTCGGGCCGGCAAGGTAGTCATCTACACGTGGAACATGCATCCCATCCTGATAGATCAGGCACTTGCCAAGGGCTGCCGTGGATACCTGGACAAGGGCGTCTCCGGCGAGGACCTCGTTCTCGCCCTCGAGCGCATCGAGGCGGGCGATGTGGTGGTGTCGCCGGTCCGTTCGAACAACGTGGACGCGACGTTGGACGGCCACCACAGTCAGGAGCGCTACGCTCCCGCGGCCTCGCCCGCATCCTCAGGTCTACACGAGCAGGACGACAGCTGGGAGAGTGTCTTCGACTCGGGCGAGTGGCCCGGCAGGCACGCCAAGCTGAGCGCTCGCGAAGCAGAGGTGCTCGCCCTGATCACACAGGGCTACACGAACAATGACATAGCTTCGCGCAGCTATCTCAGCATCAACTCGGTGAAGTCCTACATCCGCTCCGCGTATCGCAAGGTTGGGGTGGAGCGGCGTTCGCAAGCCGTTCGCTGGGGTATGGAGAATGGAATGCTCCCGGACACGAGCCGTACGATTCTTCGCTGAACTCTGTCCCCGGTGGCATGAGTGAACGAAGTGAATGAGCGCCACCCCCTGTGCGGTGGCAGAACCTGATTCCTGGGTGCCTGACTGGCCGATGCCCCCGGCCACTTCGTTCGCCAGGAAGCCGCATGGCATCGACAGGTCGCGTCCCACTGCCCATCGAGCAGGGCATGGACGATGAACTTCCCGGCATCCTGTCCCGACCCGGAGCTGATGCGGTACGAAACTTCGGCGGCACATCACCGTCGCTCCCTGACGCCGACCGGGCGTGAGATGGCCGCACAACCACCCCGTCGTGGGCGGGTAAAATCGTCCACTGGCCCGGACAACCACTCTGTGAGAAGGATCACCCATGCCGCATCTTCGTTCCCGCACCACGACACATGGCCGCAACATGGCCGGCGCCCGCGCCCTGTGGCGGGCCACGGGCGTCGGTGACTCGGACTTCGGCAAGCCCATCGTGGCAGTGGCGAACTCCTTCACCCAGTTCGTCCCGGGACACGTGCACCTGCGTGACATGGGCAAACTCGTCAGCGGGGCCATCCAGGAGGCCGGTGGCATCGGACGGGAATTCAACACGATCGCCGTGGACGACGGCATCGCGATGGGCCACGGGGGCATGCTGTACTCACTGCCCAGCCGGGAGCTGATCGCGGACTCCGTCGAGTACATGGTGAATGCCCACTGTGCCGATGCACTGGTCTGCATCTCCAACTGTGACAAGATCACCCCGGGTATGTTCTTGGCGGCCCTGCGGCTCAATGTGCCCACGGTGTTCGTCTCCGGCGGCCCCATGGAAGCGGGCAAGGCGATCATCGCCGACGGGGGCACCGTCACCACCTCGCTGGACCTCGTGGACGCCATGACGGCAGCCGTCGATGAGAGCGTCTCCGACGACGAGCTGGGTCGCATCGAGGCCAATGCCTGCCCCACCTGTGGTTCCTGCTCGGGGATGTTCACCGCCAACTCCATGAACTGCCTGCTGGAGGCCATCGGTCTTGCCCTCCCCGGCAACGGTTCCACCCTGGCCACCGCATCGGCTCGCCGGGAGCTCTTCCTCAGTGCGGGCCGAACCGTGGTGGAGCTCTGCCGCCGGTACTACGACGAGGACGATGAATCGGTGCTCCCGCTGTCCATTGCCACCAAACCAGCGTTCTCCAACGCCATGCGCCTCGACGTGGCGATGGGGGGATCCACCAACACGATCCTCCATCTGCTGGCCGCCGCACAGGAAGCGGGGGTCGACTTCGACCAGGACGACATCGACGCCATCAGCCGCGTGACCCCCTGCCTCAGCAAGGTGGCGCCGAACTCCGATCGTTTCTACATGGAGGACGTCCACCGCGCCGGGGGCGTCCCCGCCATCCTGGGTGAGCTCCACAGGGGTGGACTCCTCGACGACGCCGTGCACTCGGTCCACTCGTCGACGCTGCAGAGTTGGCTCGATGACTGGGACATCCGCAGCGGTAGGGCCACCGCCGTGGCCGAGGAGTTGTTCCACGCGGCGCCGGGTGGCGTGCGCACCACCGAGGCCTTCTCCTCCACCAATCGATGGGAGAGTCTGGACACGGACGCAGTCGACGGGTGCATTCGCTCACTCGAGCACGCCTACACCACGGAGGGTGGCCTCGCAGTCCTCAAGGGAAACCTCGCACCCGACGGTGCCATCGTCAAGACGGCGGGGGTTCCGGAACACCAGTGGGAGTTCAGCGGCCGCGCGGTCGTCGCCGAGTCCCAGGACGAGGCGGTGGAGATGATTCTCGGCAAGAAGATCCAGCCTGGCGACATCGTCGTCGTGCGCTACGAGGGCCCCAAGGGTGGCCCCGGCATGCAGGAGATGCTCTACCCCACGTCCTATCTCAAAGCGTTGGGCCTCGGGCCGCAATGCGCACTGATCACCGACGGCCGGTTCTCGGGCGGCTCATCGGGCCTGTCCATCGGACACGTGTCCCCGGAGGCGGCTTCCGGTGGCACCATCGCCCTGGTGGAGACAGGGGACGAGATCACGATCTCCATCCCGGGCCGCAGCATGACACTCAACGTTGACGATGCGACCCTCGCCACACGGAGGTCCGCAGCAAACGAGCGGGGCTGGAAGCCACTCAACCGCGATCGCGTCGTCTCCACCTCGCTCAAAATCTTCGGATCCCTGGCGCAGTCGGCGGA
This sequence comes from uncultured Actinomycetota bacterium, assembly GCA_963747505.1. Lineage (GTDB taxonomy): Bacteria > Actinomycetota > Actinomycetes > Propionibacteriales > Propionibacteriaceae > Arachnia. Next base: position 576,111 of record CAVVFD010000001.1, read on the forward strand.
CAAGGGAGCGTCGCGACGCTTCGACGGCTGAGTGGGCCACGATCCCTCGCGGTTGACGGGAGGGGCTCAGGCGGCTTCTTCATCAGGTTCGTCCGCTTTCAGCATCTCCTCGACGATGGCTGGCCGGTGCCTGCGGGTCAGGACCACGAGCACGACCACCACGAGCAGGAGCCCCAGACCGGCGGTGAGCACGGGGTTGAGGGTCCACAGACTCATGACGGCGAGGAAGCCTACGATGCCGACGCTGGCATAGAGGAACGCCCAGGCGATGGATCCGACGATCACTGACGGCAGGTAACGGCGCATGGGCATGCGCGCCACACCGGCGGACAGGTTGACCATGGTCTGGACGCCGATGGTCAGGAAGCTCAACGCCACGGCGGGGGCGCCCCACCGGTTGATCCAGCTCGCACCCACCGCGTAGGCACGGCTGTTCAGGACTCGCGAGAACCGACTACGTCCCGCGCCAGCGACGATGCCCCTCCCCAGCCAGTACGTCGCATTGGCACGCAGCATCACAATCACGAAAAGGGCACCCACGACGACGAGAAATGGAGCCTGCCACGTTGTGGGATCCATGCATGCTCCTCTCCCGCTTGATTGCCCCTCATTTTAGGGCGCGCGCAAAGTGGCACCCACATCTACTTTTGCTAGGTTGGCACGGGAACAGGAGGTGAGCGGTGGCAGACATCGATGACTTTGATCTCGACGAGACGATGGAGATGGCGTGGGAGGACTTCTCCGTTCGTCTGGCAGAAGTGCTGTCCGTCATGGACGACACCAGCGACCTGTGCATCTCCGTGGCGGCCAACACTGTGCCCGGAACCACGCCACCGGTCATCAGGTTCTCCTTCGAGGCGCCGTCCACCGTTGCCGCGACGCTGTGGGGCGCAGATCGAGACGTGCTGGAGAGGCTGGGGTGGCACCGCGACAACGACGGAGCCCACCGCGTGCGGTGGGACCAGGAGAACACGGGCGAACTGGCCCTGCTGGTCGCGCGCACCATGCGGGATGGGTTGGGGGCCATCCATCCGGTGTTCCTGGAGCCGGACCAGCTCACTGACATCCTCAGGCCGGGCGTACCCGTGGGCCGTGGCCTCGGCGTCCTGCCCGGCCCGTTCGGTATCGTCATGCCGACCAGCCGGGACGAGCTGGATGCCATCGTCGGCGCGGAACTGGAACAGGCGTTCGGGCACCCGCCGATGCGGGACAGCCAGGGCGACGTGGCCATACGCATCGGCTCGACCATGCTCTTCCTCAGGTCCACTCCCGACTTCGAAGAACTGGTGCTGTTCGCGGTGCTGGTCCATGACGTGGAAGGGCGCTCACGGGCCTGTGAGGTGCTCAACGACCTGAACCGTGAATCACGCTACTGCCGGTTCTCCCTCCACCTGGACCGGGTCTTCGTGCAGGTCTCGGTTCCTGCCAGACCCTTCGTTCCCGTCCATCTCAAGAAGGCGCTCGCCAGCATCTCCCAGATGGCCGATGGCATAGATGACGAACTGGCCACACGTCTGCGTGGACGCACCACGTTTGGCTAGAGTGGGGCGCCATGACGAGCAACCCTGAGGACGACGGCTACTTCGCTCCACTGGACGCGGCCGAATGCCGCAAGCTGCTCGCCACCGGCAGCGTGGGACGGGTGGCATGGCAGTCTGCCTCCGGGATCAACGTCCTGCCCGTCAACTACCGGATACTTGAGGAGCACGTGGTGTTCCACACATCACGGACCGGGACGCTTGCCGCCCTGCTGCAGCCCACCAAGGTGGGTTTCCAGGTGGACGAGATCGATCTTGAGGCAGCTGTGGGGTGGACCTTGCTCGTTCGGGGAACCACAGGGCCCGCCGTGGGCCTAGACTCCATTTCATGGGTGCCCGACGGGCGTCATGTGGGCGTGGCCATCGCGCTGGAATGGCTCGGTGGCCGTGTTGTCTCGGGAAGACCGAGCTGAGGACGTGAAGGAGGTCGTGATGGAGCAGTCCGAGAACCAAGACATCACCGGAGAGCGGCCGGTCAGGAAGCCACTGGTGGTGGTGGGCGTCGACGGGAGTGATGATGGCCTGCGGGCCGTACGCTTCGGCGCCAACACCGCCCGCACCTTCGGTGGGGAACTGATGTTGGTGCACGCCGTCGATGACGCCATGCTGGCGGGCGCCTGGGGCGTCGTGTACGACCCCGAGGTCCTGCAGAATGCTGGCGTGAGCGCGAACGCCCAGGCGAAGGAACTCGCCCTGGAGCTGGGTCTGCCCGAGGACAGGATCCGGACCGAGGTGGTCCTCGGGTCGCCGGGCGGCGTGCTGGGCCGGCTGAGTGAAGTGGCCGACCTCATCGTGCTGGGCCGACGGTCGGTGTCCGGCCTGGAGCGCATGTTCGTCGGTTCCACGAGCGTGTCCGTCGTGTCCAACTCCTCCTGCCCCGTCCTGGTCATCTCGGCGGCAGCCCATCCCATTGACGTGGGCAGCAAGAAGATCATCGGCGTGGGCATGAACACCAGCCCCGGCAACCATGCCACGCTGGAGGAGGCGTTCAAGCAGGCAATGCGGTTCCATTCGTCACTGGAAATCGTGCACGCCCTGCAACCCCCGATCGGAATCTTCTCGAAGAAGCTGAGCCCGGATGATCTGGAGGAGCAGCTTCGCTACGTCCGCGGCGGCATCAAGGCCCTGGCCAAATCGATTGCGCAACGCTATCCCGACGTGGAGTACAAAGTGATCGCTGTGGCGGACAGCCCCATCAATGAACTGGTGGGCCGCTCCAGCGGCTGGGACGCCCTGGTGCTGGGCGTCAGCAATGGTGGCTTCGGTCTTGGTGGACTGGTGCGCGGGCTGATGGCGCATGCCGAGTGTCCGCTGCTGATCACGCACTGACTCTGTGACGCAGACACCCCTGCCCCGGATCCACTTCGACGAGGCGCTGCCGATCTCGGCGGAGGCCACCCACATCGCGGACCTGGTCCGCGACAACCAAGTGGTTGTCGTTGCCGGGGAAACGGGTTCCGGCAAGACCACCCAGCTGCCGAAGATCTGTCTGCTGGCAGGCCGGGAGCGCATCGCGCACACCCAGCCCCGTCGCATCGCGGCACGCACCGTTGCCCAACGCATTGCCGATGAGTGCGAGGTGGAGCTGGGTGACTTCGTCGGCTACCAGGTGAGGTTCACGCGCAGGACGAGCAGTTCCACCCGCATCAAGCTCATGACCGACGGGGTCCTCCTCAGCGAGCTCACCCGGGACCGGGATCTCAGGCGCTACGACACCATCATCATCGACGAGGCCCACGAGCGCAGCCTCAACATCGATTTCCTGCTGGGCTATCTCAAGCAGCTGCTTCCCAGGCGCCCAGAACTTCGCGTCATCGTGACATCGGCCACCATCGACACCGCCAGGTTCTCCGAGCACTTCGACGATGCGCCCATCGTGGAGGTCTCCGGCCGTACCTATCCGGTGGAGTTGCGCTACCAGCCGCTGGGGGAAGCCGACGATGAGGTCGATGCCATCGCTGCCGCGATGAAAACCGTCGCGGCTGAGCCGGGCACCGGGGACGTGCTCGTCTTCCTTTCCGGGGAGCGTGAGATACGTGATGCGGCAGAGGCCATCAACAGTCTCAAGCTGCGCGGCTGGGAGACCACGCCCCTGTACGCTCGCCTGTCCGCCGCTGAACAGCAGCGCGTGTTCCAGCCGCATCCAGGCCGTCGAGTGGTGTTGGCCACCAACGTGGCGGAAACCTCCATCACCGTGCCCGGGATCCGCTACGTCATCGACGTCGGCACGGCGCGGATATCTCGATACTCCACCCGCACCAAGGTGCAGCGGCTGCCCATCGAACCGGTCTCCCAGGCCAGCGCCAACCAGCGTGCCGGACGATGTGGACGCCTCGGCCCCGGCATCGCCATCCGCCTGTACAGCGAGGACGACTTCGAGGCCCGACCCCGGTTCACCGAACCGGAGGTCCTGCGCACCAACCTGGCGACCGTGATCCTGCAGATGGCGGAGGCAGGGCTGGGAGACATCGAGGCCTTCCCCTTCGTTGAGGCTCCCATCGCCGCGCAGATCAGCGATGGTCTGCGCGTGTTGTCGGAACTGGGGGCGATCCGCACCCGCAAGCGGAACGATGCCCTGAGGCTGACGGAGACCGGCCGCACGCTTGCACGTCTTCCCATCGATCCCCGCCTGGGCAGGATGCTGCTGGAGGGTTCTCGCCGGGGTTGTCTGCGACAGATGCAGGTGCTCGTGGCGGGGCTCACCATCCCTGACGTGCGGGAGCGCCCCACCGACCATCAGCAGGCCGCCGACGAGATGCACCGTCGATTCTGGGCGCCCGGCGGCACGGTTGCCCAGGAGGAGCCCGACCCGGATGCTGGGTCCAAACGACACACTGCGCATACCGGTACACGCAAGGAGAAGCCGGCCAACTCACTGGTGGGCGGCGACTTCGAGGCGCTCCTGAACCTCTGGGACCACCTGCGACGCCGTCGCAAGGAGCTCTCGGGCAATGCCTTTCGAAAGATGTGCCGTCAGGAGTACCTGCACTTCGTGAGGTTCCGGGAGTGGGAGGATCTCGTCACCCAGCTGCGCGAGGTCTGTCGCGAACTGGACATGGATGCCAGGGGAAGCGGATCCATGGGAGACGTTGTGACGTGCCTTCTCTCCGGGCTGCTCTCGAACGTCGGTCTTGCCGAGCCCGAGCGCGCCACCAGGAAGCCGGGGAAGCGCAAACCACTGAGGGAGTACCTGGGTGCAAGAGGTGCCCACTTCGCCATCCAACCGGGCTCCTCGCTCGCGAGAACCACGCCGCCGCTGGTCATGGCCTACGAGTTGGTGGAGACGTCGCGGCTTTGGGCGCGGACGGTGACCGCCGTGGAGCCCGAGTGGGTGGAGGCCGTGGGTGAGCACGTCCTGACGCGGAGTCTGTCGGAGCCCCACTTCGCGGCGAAGAGCGCGAGCATCGTCGCGAATGAGCGCCTCACCCTGTTCGGTGTGCCCATTGTGGCGAACCGACGGACCTCCTATGCAGCTGAGCACCCCGAGGAGGCCAGGGAGATTTTCATCCGTACCGGAATCGTCGAGGGACAGTGGGAGAGCAGGCATCCCGCCGTGGTCGCGAACCGCTTCGCGCTCGATGAGGCGACGACGTTGACTGATCGGATGCGTCGACCCGACCTGCTGATCTCCGACGATGAGCTCTTCGCCTTCTACGACTCGCGGCTCGGGGCAGAGGTGGTCTCCGGCGCCACGTTCGACTCCTGGATGCGGACCCGGGGTGACGACGCAGCCCTGCAGCTCACCCCCGCTGACTGCATCACTGATCCCGGTGAACTGCGCGTCGCGGACTTCCCCGACAGGTGGGAGGTGGGTGGCCACGAACTGCCGGTTGCCTACGTTTTCGAGCCCGGCGCCGGACGCGACGGCGTGACCATCACGATACCGCTCGAGCTGTTGAACCAGCTGGAGCAGTCCCCCTTCACATGGCAGGTGCCCGGGCTGCGCAAGGAACTGGCCACGGCTCTGCTGCGGTCGCTGCCCAAGGCCATCCGGACCTCCTTCGTGCCCGCCCCCGACTGGGCGGGGCGGGCCCACACGTGGCTGCGCAGCAATGGCATCGCCGAGGGGGAGTCCCATCCGGAGGCACTCGCCCGGGCCCTGCTTGCCCTCACCGGAGAACGGATCCCCGCCGATGCCTGGCGTCCGGACATGGTGGAGGGACATCTCCGCCCCACATTCGTCGTCATGGATGCGCAGAAGGAGGTGGGCCGGGGCACGGACCTGAACGCGTTGCGTGTGGCGCTGGCTCCGCAGGTGAGTGCCAAGCTGACGCGCTCAGCCAGGCGGATTTCCTCCACGGGTCAGACGTCATGGACATTCGGGAACATCCCCACCAGCCTGCAGCTCTCCGGAGGCGTGGTGGGCTACCCGGCACTGGTGGACGAGACCCGCGCCGTCGGCCTCCTGGTGGCGGAATCCGCTGCCCGTGCAACCCATGAGCACGTCCGTGGGCTCCGACGGTTGCTCACGTTCGTCAATCCCTCCCCCGTGCGGTGGGTGGTGTCCCACATGGGCAACCAGGAGAAGCTCTCACTGGGTGCCAGCGCCTACCCAACGGTGCCGGATCTCCTCGCCGACGCCTGGCTCAAGGCGAACGAGCAGTTGCTGCGACGCGCGAGCGCTCCGGATGAGGTGCGCGATGCCGCGACGTTTCAGTCCCTCGCCGATGTTGTCCGCTCCGACTGCCCCCTGCGGACCCAGGCCGTGGTGAGGATCGCCGCCCAGGTGCTGGCAGCTCAGGCGGAGGTGCACAACGCCCTGCAAGACCTCGCACCGGAGGATCCCCTCAGGATGGATGTCGCGGAGCAGTTGGCCGGGCTCACCTTCAACCGCTTCATCTCGGCAACGCCGGACCCGTGGTTCGAACGACTGCCGGTCTACGTGTCCGCGGCCTCGCTCCGGCTGCGCGGAGCACGGAAGAGCCGGTCACGTGATGACCGCGCACGGCTGGAAGTGGAGGATGTGGAGGCGGAGTACGCCGCCCTGTGCGATGCCCAGCCAGCCGGGCCACTTCCGGCTGCGGTCGAGGAGGTGGCGTTCCTCATCGAGGAACTGCGGGTCAGCCTGTTCGCTCAGGGGATCCGCACCGCCCTGCCCATCTCCGTCAAACGCGTCCGACAGGCGATGGTCAGCCTGAGGTGAGAGTTCTTGGCACGGACGGTGGCATCATGGCACGGTGCCAGAAACAGTCGAAGAACTGATCAGCCAGTTCTGCCTCACACGGACCGGGGAGCTCACCTTCCGGGGGCCGCAGCCCCGGACGCTGCTTCAGCGGCTCTTCGGCGGACAGGTGCTGGCGACGAGCCTGATGGCGGCCATGCGCACCGTCCCGCCCGATCGGCCCGTCCATTCCCTCAACGCCTACTTCCTGCGTCCCGGCGACCCCACGACGCCATTGACGCTCGAGGTCGAGGTGCTGCGTGATGGACGGTCATTCAGCGCTCGACGGGTGGTGGCCAAACAGGCCGAGAACGTCATCTTCCAGGTGAGCGCCTCGTTCCACGTCCCGGAACCCGGCCTGTCCCACTCTGCGCGGCAGCCCGCGGACGTCACCGATCCGGGGGAGTCCCCGCCTCTGCGCGAGGTGCTGGAGCGACGATTTGGCAGACAGGTCCGGCGGCTCTCAGAGTGGGACGCACTGGAGGTGCGGCTCGCCAGCCCCCCGCAGCCGACTCCGGAGGGTGGCATGATGCGGGCCTGGGTCAGGACCCAGGGGGCCCTCCCCGACGACGCGGGACTCCATGCCGCCGTGCTCGCCTACCTGTCCGACATCACGCTGTTGAGCGTTTCGACGGTGCAGCACCAGGTGGAATTCATGTCGCCCAAGATGCGGGCGGCTTCCATCGACCACGCGATGTGGTTCCACCGTCCGTTCCGCGCGGACGAGTGGCTGCTCTACGACATGGTGTCGCCGTCCACCTCCGGCGCGCGGGGATTCTCCACGGGCCGGCTGTACCAGGACGGGTTGACCGTCGCCTCCTGCGCTCAGGAGGGGCTCATCCGGGTACTGGACTGACCCTCCTGCACCCGGGTCACCGGCACGGCACTCCCGTTGTGGAATGGCTCAGGCTGCGGCGGCCTCGGAGGCTGCTTCGGCTTCGCGCATCTTGGTGAGCGCCAGGCGCTCGATCTGACGGACGCGCTCCGCGGTGATGCCCCAGTGCTGCCCGATGTCGGCCAGCTTTGCCTGCCGGCCGTCGAGGAGCCCGTAGCGACGGCGCACCACGTCCGCGGAGCGATCGTCGAGGCTTGACAACATCCCGTCCAGTCGCGATCGTTCCTCTGCGTCCAACACCATTTCGTCCGGCCCCGGGGAGGTTTCGCGAGCGATCAGGTCACCCAGGGACGTGTCGCCGTCGGCCTCGACGGGAGCGTCGAGGGAAACGTGCTCGCGGGAGTAGCGCAACAGGTCGATGATGCGCCCCTCGGGCAGTTCGAGTTCGGCAGCGATCTCCTGCAACTCCGGCTCGCGACCCAACTGGCGCTCCAGGTTACGCCGCACCGCGGACACCTGGTTGACCTGTTCGGCGACATGAACGGGCAGGCGCACGATGCGGCCCTGCTGGGCGATGCCCCGAGAGATGGCCTGACGAACCCACCAGGTGGCGTAGGTGGAGAATTTGAAGCCCTTGGCGTAGTCGAACTTCTCCACCGCGCGAATGAGGCCGGTGTTGCCCTCCTGTACCAGATCGAGCATGGGCATCTGGGCCCGGCCGTACTTGCGGGCCACGGACACCACCAGGCGAAGGTTGGCCTTGGTGAAGCGCTGCATGGCAGCATCGCCCTCGCGGGCCACGTCCAGGAGCTCCTCCCGGGTCGCCTCGGTCCGGGAGGTGATCTCTCCGGAGAGAATCTTTGAGGCGAAGAGCCCCGCTTCGATGGTGCGAGCCAGCTCGACCTCCTCGACGGCGCTCAGGAGAGCGGTCTTCGCGATGGCGTCAAGGTACAGTCCAACAGCATCCTTGCCATCGATGCCGTCGTTGGTGCGGGTCCGTGCGGTGGTGGTCATAGCTGGAGCCTTTCTCACGTCGTCATCTGGTCAAACGCGTCGGGAAGGGATTTGGTTCCCAGTTTTCCAAGATCGAACTACAAATTTCTGGGCTGTTCGTTTGAGTCTCGCCGGGTTGCGTGGAAGTATGGAGGATGCAGGCCTCTTGACTGATACGGGACGCCGCGCGCGCAAAATCAAATGCGTGCACAAGTACATGTGCACAGACCCCCCAGGAGAGGACCGTTGTGACTTCTGGTTCGAGCAATGAGCAGAGCCCAGCCACCACCAAGGCAGCCCCCCGCTCGCGCACTGCCACGAAGACCGCCAAGGCGCCAGCCGCAAAGGCTGCGGCGACTCGTACCCGTTCGGCAAGCACCAAGTCCGCCGCCTCCAAGAAAGAAGCCGCCTCCAAGAAAGAAGGAGTTCCGACGCCCACGATCGCCGACGCATCCACGGGACAGATCGACGTCGAGGTCACCAGGGACGGCAATGACGTCGTCCTCACGGTGGGGGGAAAGCGCACCCTCGACGAGGTGGATGACTCCCATTTCGTGGAGGCCAAGGAAGCGCCGCTCGTCAAGGAACTGGTCGAAGATGGTGGCTACACGGTCAGCGACAGCGACGAGGCTGACGAGCCGGAACAGCAGGTCATGTCCGCCGGGGCGACGGCGGACCCGGTCAAGGACTACCTGAAGCAGATCGGCAAGGTCGCACTCCTCAATGCAGTGCAGGAAGTCGAACTCGCCAAGCGCATCGAGGCCGGCCTGTTCGCGGAGGAACGCATGTCGGAGTCCAAGGTCAAGGCCAAGGACCGCGAGGACTTCGACTGGATCGTCACCGACGGCCGTCGCGCCAAGAACCACCTCCTCGAGGCCAACCTCAGACTCGTCGTCTCGCTGGCCAAGCGCTACACAGGACGAGGCATGTTGTTCCTGGATCTCATCCAGGAGGGCAACCTGGGCCTGATCCGTGCGGTCGAAAAGTTCGACTACACCAAGGGCTACAAGTTCTCCACCTACGCGACGTGGTGGATCAAGCAGGCCATCACGCGCGCCATGGCTGACCAGGCACGCACCATCCGTATCCCCGTGCACATGGTCGAGGTGATCAACAAGCTGGCGCGCGTCCAACGTCAGATGTTGCAGGACCTCGGCCGGGAACCCACGCCCGAGGAACTGGCCAAGGAGTTGGACATGACGCCGGAGAAGGTCGTCGAGGTCCAGAAGTATGGCCGCGAACCCATCTCGCTCCATACGCCCCTGGGTGAGGACGGCGACTCCGAGTTCGGTGACCTGATCGAGGATTCCGAAGCGGTCGTCCCCGCCGATGCGGTGAACTTCACCCTCCTCCAGGAGCAGTTGAACGATGTACTGGACACGCTGAGCGAGCGTGAGGCTGGCGTCGTCTCCATGCGATTCGGACTGACTGACGGTCAGCCCAAGACCCTGGACGAGATCGGCAAGGTGTACGGGGTCACGCGCGAGCGGATCCGGCAGATCGAGTCCAAGACGATGAGCAAACTGCGCCATCCGTCGCGATCACAGGTGTTGAGGGACTACCTCGACTGAGGCGTAGTGCTCCACGAACCGTCGCAGGATCGTGTGGACCGCGGGGGTGACCTCTGCGGCCCGCGCCTGATCGCTCAGGTCCTCCAGGGTCTCCGGATCGAAGTAGCCGGCGTGGCGGTAGATCTGCATGCGGTTGACGAAGTGTTCCGCATCGAGCTCGGGGTGGAACTGCGTCACGTAGCAGTTCTTCTGCACCCGGAACATCTGAACGGGACAGGTCTCGCCCTCCACCAGCAGCACTGCGCCCTCGGGTAGTTCACGGACGGCCTCCTTGTGCCCGACGAAGGCCTTGAAGGTCTCCGGCACCTCCGCGAGCAGCGGATCCCGGTGCCCCGCGTCTGTTCGGCGCACTGTGATGGGTCCCGCGGGTTCCGCATAGGTCTTGTCCACGATGCCGCCCATGTGCGCGGTCACGCTGCCGATCCCGTAGCACAGGCCGAGGAATGGCCGATCCTCCGCGAAGACGTCCTCGAGGACACGACGAATGTCTGATTCAACTCGCAGCTGCACCTCTGACTTGACCGGGTCACTGGAGTTGTAGGGTCCTCCCCCGAGCATGACGCCGGAGTACTCATCAAGATCGATGATGGGCAGCGGCGCCACCTCCACACGGATCTGTTCCAGCTGATCCTCCCGCAAACCGGAGAAGTGCAGCACAGAGCGTCGTTCGCCCTCTGCCGCCTCGTCCTCAGGTCTACAGCTGAGCAACAGGAATGGTTTCACTGGTTCATCCTCGATGTGTGGTCGGTGAAGCGTGGTCGGCCCCCCATCGTTTCGGAGATGTTAGCCCGGATCACCGCTGAAAGATCACCGTCGTTGGCCTTGGCCACTCTGCGTTGCCGCACGTAGCTGGGACCACGATGCACCAGTTCCACGCAATCCGCCAGTTGGCTGCCACATCCCAGGTCCTCGGCGATCGTCTCCAGCCTGTGGAGCCAGGTCAGCAGGCCCTCTCGAAGTGGCATGGTGTGCTCGTGGGGCCGTGGCGTGACCACCTCGGCACCCAACCCGTAGCGGGCGGCCCGCCACTTATTCTCCCTCATGAACCAGAACGGCAGCCGCTCGATGTCCCGGCCCTCATCCAACTCGCGGGACATCCATTCCACCAGGCACTGGGTCAGGGCAGTGAGTGCACCGATCTCGAAGACGGTCGGAACACAGTCCATGGAACGGTTCTCGACGGTTCCGAACGAGGAGGGGCGGATGTCCCAACGAATCTCTCCGGGGCTCTGTATCATGCCCACGCCCTCCAGTTCGCTGGCATAGCGTTCGAACTCCCTCCACGTGGCCATGTGGTACGGCAGACCATTGGTGGGGAGCTGCTGGAACATCATCGTCCGTTGCGAGGCGAAGGCCGTGTCCGCGCCCATCCAGAACGGCGAGGAGGCACTCAGGGCAATGAAGTAGGGAATGAAACGTGCCAGCCCGTATGTGATGGGGAGGGCCTTGTCCCGACTGTCGATCCCCGCGTGGATGTGGACGCCGTTGACGGCCATCTGCGAGCCCCACCAGCCGTTGCGCTCCCGCACGCGGCGGTACTGCGCCTTCTTCACGGGCTGTTGCAACGCCGGATCCGTGAAGGGGTGGGCACCCATGGCCATGACGGCCAGGCCATGCGGTTCCAACGTTTCGACGACGTGGGTCATGAGCCCGCGCATCTCCTCGACAACCCCGTCGACGGTGTCGTGGACGCCACTGACGAGCTCGATCATGCTCTGGAGATACTCGGCGCGAATGGGCCCCGTGGCCGGGTCCTCGACGTGGTCCAGTACGCGATGAGCCTCGGGGACCACCTCGAGAGTGCTCAGGTCCACCACCGTCAGCTCCCACTCCACGCCGAGTGTGGCCCGTCTGGACGGTTCAAAGTTGATCTTCATCGCTGGACCCGCTCTGTTCGTAGAACACCTACTCCCCGGAGAATAGTGCCACCAGATGCTGTCTGTGCGGGCCATCGGTTCCACGGCGGTAGTCTGAGGCCCATGTCGTTGTTGCACACCATCCAGCTGGCCCCCGCAGACCCCATCCTCGGCCTGAACGAGTCATACGCCAGGGACCAGCGACCGGACAAGGTCAACCTTGGCGTGGGTGTGTACCTCAACGAGGACGGAGTCCTGCCCCTGCTGGAGTGCGTGCGGGTTGCCGAGGAGCGCCTGACCCAGCAGAAGAAGCCGCACGGATACCTGGGCATCGACGGGCTGCCCGCCTACGTCCAGGCCACCCGCGAACTCGTCTTCGGCGCAGACGCCTCCGTCCTCTCCCGTGTCGCCAGCGTCCAGGCCCTCGGCGGGACGGGCGCATTGAAGGTGGGTGCGGACCTCATCCAACAGCTCACTCCCCACGCGGAGGTCCTCATCTCCACACCGAGCTGGGAGAACCACCGCGCCCTGTTCACCCGGGCTGGCTTCGAGGTGGGCCATTACCGGTACTACTCGCCCGCGCTCAGGGGCATTGATGTCGACGGGATGATCCAGGATCTCCAGGAGGCGGTGGAGGGGACCGTCGTGGTGCTCCATGCATGTTGCCACAATCCCACCGGTTACGACCTCTCGGCCGATGACTGGTCCCGGGTCATCAACGTCGTCCGATCGCGAAAGCTGGTGGCTTTCCTTGACATGGCCTACCAGGGGTTCGGGTTCGGCATCGATCAGGACAAGTCGGTGATCAGCCGTTTCGTCGAGGCCGGACTCGAGTTCCTCGTCGCCACGTCCTTCTCCAAGTCCTTCAGCCTCTACGGTGAGCGGACCGGTGCGCTCCACGTCGTCACACAGGATGCCCGCGCCGCGGCCAAGGTGTTGAGCCAGTTGAAGATCTGCATCCGCACCAACTACTCCAACCCCGCCAAGCATGGGGCGGCGCTGGTGGCGGAGGTGCTGAACGATCCCGAGCTGCGTCAGATGTGGGAGGACGAACTGGCCGCCATGCGTGATCGCATCAAAACCCTCCGAGCACAGCTTGTGGAGGGTCTGCGTGCCGAGGGCATCACGGACATGGACTTCATCGCGGGCCAGTTGGGCATGTTCAGCTACTCGGGACTGACGAAGGACCAGATGGTGGCCCTGCGCACCGAGCACGGCGTCTACGGCACGGACGCCGGACGCATGTGCGTCGCCGCGCTCAACTCCCGCAACATCGGCCACGTCGCCCGGGCCATCGCCGCCGTCCGCGCGGATGTGCCGCGGGCCACGCCGCTGGGGTGACCGGCGAACGCCCGGTTATTCAGCCACCGCCCGGCGCCCGAGGCCGCTGGCCCTGCGGGCGGGGGTCTCGACGGCGATCCGGAGCGCTTCCAGGCTGCCATAGATTCGCACCTGGGACCGTGCCCGGGTGACGGCGGTGTAGAGCAGTTCGCGCGTCAGTAGCGGGGAGCCGACGGGTGGCAGGACCACGCTGACCACGTCGAACTGGCTGCCCTGTGATTTGTGGATGGTCATGGCGTGCAGATCTGCGGCATCGTCCAGCAGAACTGGATCCACCAGAACCGATCCCTGACCGCGATCGACGGAGGCCATCAGTCGGCCCTCCGCCTCGACGACCACCGCTGTGTCGCCGTTGGCTGCCATGTCGCTGTTGCGGGTGATGAGCAGCGGTTGTCCGAGCCAAGCACCGCTGCCCCGTCCGTAGTCCTCGAACTGGTCTGACAGCCAGAGCCTTGCCTCGCGCGACCAGCGGCCGACCCCGAACGGGCCCTCACGATGTGCGCAGAGCACGCGGTGGGTGGCCAGTGCCCGGTTCGCGGCCTCGCCGTCGCCCCGGGCCGCGGCGTGACGGACGGCCTCGGCGGTGCTCAGAAGGTCAGCGGTGAGCACGTCGAAGTCCGTGATGGCCTTCGTTCCGTCGTAGTGCTGCAGTGAGACTGCATCCCCGGATGTGGCAAGGCGAATCACCTCGGTTGTGCTGCCTTCCTGGATGGCTGTGGCAATCGCTCCAATCTCGGAGTTGCTCCGGCGGTTCCGTTCCAGCAGCACGACCGCCGAGCCACTGGTGGATGCCACGAGGTCCGGTGATCGGGCGATGTCCGACAGCACCGCGCCAGCCTCGACCGAGGCCAACTGATCGGGATCGCCGAGGAGGATCAGGCGGGTTCCATCGGAGAGTGCCTCCAGCAGCCACGACATCATCGTGAGGGAGACCATTGACGTTTCGTCCACGATCACGAGGTCGTGGGGGAGGAGGTTGTCGCGCTGATACGTGCGACGCAGGCGTCCCGGCACGACGCCCAGCAGCTTGTGGAGGGTCAGGCCGCGCAGTCTGAGCCCGGCATCAGCCACGAGGGTGTCGGACACGGCGCCCATCAGGCGTGTCGCTGCCTTGCCGGTCGGCGCTGTGAGCGCCACCAGCGGCGGGTTGGTCTCGTTCGCCAGGCAAGCCAGGATCCGGGCCACCATGGTGGTCTTGCCGGTACCGGGGCCCCCCGTGATGACCGTCGTGGCGTTCACCAGGGCGGCGAGGACGGCCGCGTCCTGCTGTTCATCCGGCTCCAGACCCGACAGTTGCAGCTCTGCCCGACGGATCGCCTCATCGTCCACGGCGGGGGAGGGGAGGCCGGAGCGCTGGCGCAGCCTGGCCTCCACCAGTCGTTCCTCGCTCCAGTACCGGTCCAGGTAGAGCAACGAGCCGTCGAGCCGGAAGGGACGCGCCACATCACCCGGACGCGAGACAGCCGGCGATGCGGCAAGAGCCTCCAACCAGGCCTCGTGCTCGGGCCATGGGAGGGCGGCGGTCACAGCGTTCACAGCCCCATCCTCGATGCCGGACTCGGGGGCCAGCCCGGGAGCCAGCCGCAGATCGAGACACACCGAGCCGAGCCGCAATTCCCGTGTTGCCAGGGCAAACGCCAGTTCCACGCCCTCATCAGATTCGTGTGTCAGCGCGGCCATGCGACGCGCGAGATGAAAATCCACCGGTGAGATCATTGTGGCCTCGGCAAAGGTGCGCAGCAGGCCGGTGGCAGCGACCGGAACCTCGTGGCGACTCACGGCGTCCCCCTCAGGAGTTCTGATGCCGCGAGCACGAGTGCCGTGGGTGGATGCCAGGTGAAGACACCGCAGGGCATGCCCGCAACCTCGGGCGCATCCTCTCCCGCCATACCGCGAACGAAGAGATACCCGGCCCCGCCCAGGTGTCTCTCCGGCGAGTAGTCGGGCAGACGCCACGCCAGGAACCGATGCAGTGCCACGCAGTAGAGCAGCGCCTGCAAGGGATAATGCGCCTGCATCATGGCTTCGGCCATCGCGGGGCCCTGGTAGTGGCCGACGGTGAGCTCCTCGCCAGGGCCAGTGGGGAGCCTGTTGGTCTTGTAGTCCACCACCACGTACTTCCCCGACGGCGTCCGCAGCACGGCGTCGATGGACCCTGTCAGGAAACCACGCAGGACGCTGTTGGCAGCTGGCGAGGATCGCAGGTGAGCCGGGTAGGCAGCCAGAGGATCGGCCGGGTTGAGGCACTCCGTCATGAGGTCGGCGAGGTCACCGACGGTTGCCGAGGGGCCCAGCTCGGACATCGGCATGTCGAAGTCCAGCTCGGCAAGGCGCTGCTCCAGGGGGACATCACGCAGGGCGACGCCGTCTGCCAGTGCTCCCAGAGGGGTGGAACAGATCTGGACCAACGACGAGGCGAGCAGGTTGGCCTCCTCCGGCGGCATTCCGAACCGTGGGGCAAGACGCGAAACCACCGTGCGGGCGCTGTCCGCAAGATGTGCCGGACGCCAGTCCAGCTCTTCGAGAGCCGCATGCACAAGCGTGCCGAATGCTGCACCACCCGGCAGTGGCGCCATGGATGAAGCGAGGTCGAGGCCGGGACCCGGTGGGGATTGGAAGACATCCACCTCGGCGGGTTCGTCACCACGCACCGGGGTTGTGCCCAGCTCGTGCAGTCCCGCTGTCAGTCCGGAGTAGGACGTGCGTCGCCACACCTGATCCACCTCCCGGTTCATGTGGGCGGTCCCCAGCATGACGCTGTCGACGGGCTGCGTCGGCATGGGAGGAGGCGCCGTGTCATCGAGGTCGCTGACATGGATCAGGGCCTTGTCCAGCGACAGCAGTTCGGGCACGCGAGCGTAGCGGTCGTTCAGGGTGGTGGTGCTGCGGTCACGGGCCAGCAGGGCAGTGAGGGATCCGGATTGTGATCGCTTCCCCGCGACGTGCCAGGCGATCGTCATGTACTGGGCACGGGTCAGCGCCACGTAGAGCAGCCGCAGCTCCTCCTCGCGCTGCTGACGCTCGAACTCCTTGCGCGTCGGATCCCGGAAATCCAGCGGCGGGCCCACATGGAGGTACCGCTTGCCATCGAGTACGACGGGGAACGGTTTGCGCGACTGGACTATGAGATCACTGACCTCGGGAAGCAGGACGACGCCGAACTGCAGCCCCTTGGCCGCGTGCATGGTGGTGACACGGATCGCCGGGGCATCGGAGGCGAGGCGTGTCTCTGCGCCGTCGACGGGCGCGCCGTCCCGCGCCCGGCGCAGCCATTCCCCGAGGGCATTCAGGTCATTGATCCCTGAGCCGGCGAGGAGCTCCGCCACGTGATGAAGGTCTGTCAGGACTCTCTCACCGTTCGGCCGTGCCAACACGCGGGCATCCAGGCCCGTGTCCGTGACCAGGACTGCCAGTACCTCGGGGACGCCCCCGGAAGCATGGGCACGCACCAGGCGATGAACGAGGACGGAGGCTGCGACGGAATGTTCACCCCCGTCCACGAGTTGCGCGAAGACGAAACCGAGGAGGTCGGTGGCTGCAGCCAACACGATGTTTGACCGGCTGGGGGCAACCATCGCGGTCAGCAGCATCGCCCAGTCGTGGGCTGCATCACTGCTCAGAACATCCTCCTGCCCGTGGAACACCGCCGGTATCCCTGCATTCCGCAGTGCTTCGACCAGTTCCGCTCCGCGCGCCCGGTTGCGCACCAGTACGGCCATGTCCGACGGGCTGAGAGCGCGAGCGGGCGCGTTCTCCCCGGTGATTCTGGCCAGAGCCAGCAGGCGCATGGTGAGCGCCACCATGTCGTTGGCAATGGACTCGTGTGGTGAGTGCCGCAGTGCGTCGGCGGTGCCGCGACGAAGGAGGATCCGGGCCGGGCCCGGCATGCTCAGGCGCGACGTGTGCTTGCTCTCGACATCCACCACCGTGATGGTCGGGTCACCCAGTGGCAGGTTCCCGAACAGTTCCTTCACACCCCGCACGACAGCCTCGTCGGAGCGGTGATTGCGCGGCAGCGACAGCGTGGCAATCTGACGGGAGGCATCCAGGTAGCTCATCAGATCTGCATTGCGAAAGCCGTAGATGGACTGCTTGGGGTCCCCGATGAGCACCGTGACGCGATCCGGACGGACGAAGGCGCGCTTGATGATCTGCCACTGCTGGGGGTCCGTGTCCTGGAACTCGTCCACGAGGACCACCGCGAAGCGCTTCTGAAGGGCTTCGACGGCCCATTCCCCGATGGTGGGGGAGGCGAGGACGTCGCGCAGGCGGCTCGTGAGATCGTCAAAGGTGACGAGGCCCATCGTGCGTTTTCGGGCAGCGAACCGCTGCCGGACCTGTTCACAGAACTCCTTGTCGTCGTCATGCTGTGACGTCACTTCAAGTGAGGAGAGGCAGGCCTCGCGGGCGATGGTGAGCGCCCGTCGTGGGTCCAGCGTTGGCTGGGTGACGTCCTGGTACCGGGACACGTACACGTCCGTGGCGCACTGGTCGATCAGAGGTCGGGGATCGGACAGGATGCTCTCCCCGAGATCCCAGTCGCCCAGAACCCCGAGTTCCCTGAGCATCGTCTGGCAGAAGACATGTGTGGTGACAATCATGGCCGTGTCGAAGGAATCCAGGGCCGCACGAAGCCGCTGGTGACGTTGCTCGACATCTTCCTGACAGAGCAACACCGAGACCTCATCGTCTGCATCGGGCTCACGCCCACTCCCCACGAATGAGCCAAGAGCCTCCTCAGTTTTCTGCAGCCGTGCAAACACGCTGCTCCGCAGTTCCTGCGCCGCCTTGTTGCTGAAGGTGATGAGCAGGAACTCGTCGATTCCTGTCCCGGTCTCCGCAATGAAGCGGGCAGTCAGTGCGGCGATGGTCCATGTCTTGCCGGTCCCGGCGCTGGCCTCGAGGAGCAGCGGGCCTTGGGGGAGGTCAGAGCTGATGCTGAACATGGGTCACATCCCTGACGTGAGCATGGGCACGTAGAGGGCCTCGGCCCAGGCGCCGAAGGCACTGGGCTGTGCCGAAACGGGGTCGCGATCCGTCCTGGGGCCCCGGACCAGTTCGCGGGCAGCCTTGTCGCTGTAGAACAGCTGCCACTGTGGGGTCAGGAACCGCCATGGCGCTTCCCGATCTCGCGTCCGAAGCTCCCACTGAAGGGGATCCAGACGACCTGCCACCAGTTGCCCGGCGTACACGAGGGCGGGCTCCAGGGGCACCGGCAGCAGCCGGGCATGCCCCTGCCGGAATGCCTTGCCCACCACCAGCAGGAGTTCGTGTGCCACGTCGGCTGCGGGCGCCACGAGTTCACGCCGGGAGCAGACGTCGAAGAAGTTCTCACGATCCATGCGGTGGACGACGGCACGTGCGGGGGTGCCCATGGCCGCCAGCGCGAGCACCTGCAGCCACGGCAGAAGCTCGTGCTTGATGCCCCTGCTGGCCACCACGTGCACGAGGTGCCCGCCATGGGTGGTCACGGAGTCCTGCAACCGCAGACCATCCAGATCCAGGTCCACGCGATGCTCCACCCGTGCGGCGGCCAGGTCTCTCTGTGCTGCATCCCACAGCTCCATGGCATCTGCCATGGGCTTTGTCAGCACTGCCTTTCCTATCAGTTTCGGTGGCAACGACTCTCTCTGGAACTCCGCAGCGGCCGCCCTGTCCGGGGTCAGTCCGGAAGCGAGGGCATGCAACAGCCGGTCCCGCACACCCCAGGACTCCAGCCCATCCAGTTGCAACGGCAACTCGCCACGGAGTTGGGTGGGTGCGAAGATCCGCACGGCCGCGGCGGACTGGAGGAACGTGGCTGCCGGGTCCTTGAGCACCCGGTGCAGATCCTCGATCCTCGCGTGGGAGGGTGCGGACGCACCTGTCAGGGACGTGGCGGTGAGTCGCCGATCCTCGCGAGCGGTGGGGGTGCCGGGCCGGGACGAGCGGCGGGACTCCGCCGCCCGTAGCGCGTGGTGGTCAAAGCTGAGACGCTCGCCCACAAAGTTCAGTTGGGAATGGGAGTGGAGCGGGTGGTCGTCGATGCGCGTGGTGCCGCATCCCAGATCGCGGACCAGGCTGGTCACCGCCGTGGGCTCCGCCAGTTTCTCGTCGGTGCGGGCGTCCCGGTTCTGGGAGATGATCAGAACATCATCGGCGGCGCGGGCGTGCGCCAGGAGTTGCGCCTGTCGTTGCCGCCGTCGTTCGGGCACGCCCTGGCCAAGATTGACCAGATCGGCGTCGCCAGCCGCCGCGGGATCACCGATGCCCAGCATGCAGACGAGTCGGAAATGAACGTGGGCCAACTCACCGATTGCCACCACCGGTAGGGACCCGTTGCCCACCGCGGGGCGAGGTGTGAACTCGCGCGTTGCGGTGTCGAAGAGACGGGCGAACTCCATCCTGGCCAGTGTCGACCCGTCCTGCGAGATGTGCTCGGCCATGTCCGTGAGGGCCGTGTGCGCCTCCAGCAACATCCACTCGTCCTCGAACGAGGGCCCCACGAGGTCCGCCAGCATGCCACGGACGCGTCCCACCCACCCCTGCACCGTGGTGGTGGTCATTGAACCGTGCACGAACTTCCGCAGGCGGGAGACCAACTCGGACAGTGTTCCCACCAACTCAAGATCCGAGGTGCCGACGGTGTGCACACCAGAGATGGGCAGAGCAGTGGTCTCCGGTGACAGGGTGAGCCCGGCCAGCAGACGGTCCAGCCCGCGCAACCAGGTGTTCTGGGTGACTCCGTCCAGGCCGAGCATTCCGCGATGTCTCTCGTCCAGGCCCCAGCGCACCTCCGCTGCGGCTGTCAGTTCCGTCACCTGCTCACGACGGGTCGAGATTCGCCAGCGATGGGCCACCGGAGCCAGCAGGATCAGTTCCGTGATGTCCGAGGACGTCGCCCGTGCGTCGGCGAGCCGCAGCACGTCGTGGATCAACCGCAGCACGAGATTGGGTCGAGTGCCCGAGTGCATCTGGACCCGCAGCGATCGACCGGGATGTGCCAGCGGGTCCTCGCAAGCCGGGGAGAAAGCCGTCCGGAGGTGGGGCCACCACTCTTCGGGGTCGGCGCACACCAGCAGCACGTCGCGCGGTTCCAGGCTGTGATCCGCTTCGAATCTTCTGCAGAGTGCGTCCCGCAGGACCTCCACCTGTCGCTGGGGACCGTGTGAACCATGCACCTCGACGCGTGCGGGGCGGGGAGCCGGGCCAGCCAGGTGTGAACGGGTTGCTGGCAGGTCAGTGCTCCAGTCCCTGCCCTCGTGGGCCTCCACCTGCCAGAGAACGGAATCGTGTGAGCGGGTGTGGTGGGCGATGAGCCGGGCATGGCTGGTGGGGACGTCGGTCAGCGCGAAGAAGCCCGTCTGGCGTGGGGCCCCGTCTGTCTCCATGGCTTCTCCCAGGAGCTGCCACGTCTCCACCGGGTCCACCTCGAGCAACTCCACGACCCGACGCATGAGTTCCGGCTGCCAGGCCAGGGGCGGGGGCAGGGGACTTCCTGTTGCGTCGGTGAATGCGCCCTCACCCCGGGCGTCGGCCTCCAACCAGTCGGTGACCATGTCCGGCGCCCATTCGACATACCGGCGCAACAGCCCCGCCAGCCGGTCTGCCAGTTGCATCCGTCGGGACGGGGAGCCATCCGCGCCCAGATGTGCCGACAGGATGCCTGAGACACCCTCCTCGATCATGTCACCCAGTGCGCTCACCACGGCGAGTTGCAGGCGGGTGGAACGCCAGGCTGACATGTCCTCCAAGCAGCCATGGCGACGTGCGGCCATGTCCACCCACTGCGGCAACGTGATGAACTCCACGCCGGCACAGATCGACTCCGGCAGCATGGACGCCATGGACTGGCGCAGCATGCGGGCCACGGAGCGAGAGGACACCACTACGGTGACAGTCTCAAAAACGCCGGGGGGATCATCAGTGAGCCATTCGGCCAAGGACGCGACGAGAGCATCCCAGCTGCCGCTGTGCCCCACCGTCAGCGCCATGTCACCCACCTTCCACAGAATCGAGATTCACCCTAGCGGGACGCTCCGACAAGGACTGCGGGGCCGTCGGTTGCCGGATCGTCGGTGGGGGCGAGCACAATGGCTCCTGTGAACGACCTGACTGCTGCGCTGGACCCCGAACAACTGCAGGTGGCGACGTCCCTGGACGTTCCGCTGGTGGTGCTGGCCGGGGCGGGCACGGGCAAGACGCGGGCCATCACCCACAGGGTTGCCCACGCCGTACGCGAGGGCCGGTATGACCCCGCCGCCACCCTGGCCGTCACGTTCACCACGCGGGCCGCGGGGGAGATGCGCAGCCGTCTCGCCTCGCTGGGGGTGCGCACCGCCCAGGCGCGCACCATCCACTCGGCCGCACTCAGGCAGTGCCAGTACTTCTGGCCGGCCACCTTCGGCTCCGAGTTCCCCCCTGTCCTGGCCAACTCCTTCCCGCTGGTGGCCAGATCAGCCGCGTCGATCCTCCACTCCTCGGAGACTGCGCTGGTGAGGGACCTCGACAGTGAGATCTCCTGGGCCAAGTCGAGCAACGTGACGCCCGAGAGATACCCGAGCCTCGCCGCCTCGGCCGGTCGCGAGGTCACTGGAGCCACGCCGTCCCAGGTCGCTGCCGTGATGACCGCCTACGAGAAGACGAAGAATGCCTCCGGACAGGTGGACTTCAGCGACATCCTGCTGTGCGCGGCCTCCCTGCTCGCCGAGCATCCAGCCGCGGCAGATCGCATCCGTGCCACGTACAGGCATTTCGTCGTCGACGAGTACCAGGACGTCTCGGCCGTCCAGCACAGACTGGTCTCGCTCTGGGTCGATGACCGTCCCGACGTATGCGTGGTGGGGGACCCGAACCAGGCCATTCACTCCTTCGCGGGCGCCCGCGCGGACTTCCTGCTGGGCTTCGCCGTCGAACGGGAAACTGCGGAGGTGGTGCGGCTGGTGCGCAACTATCGATCCACGCCCGAGATCCTTGCCGCCGGCAGTCACGTGCTGGGCAGGAGGGATGCCCGGGCCGAGCTCCGGGCCACCCGACCCGCCGGACTGCAGCCCGAGTTCCACCCCAACCGGAGTGAGTCCGACGAGGCAGCCGGTGTGGCGCACTGGCTGGTGGAGCGCCACCATGCGGGTACCCCCTGGTCCGAACTCGCCGTGCTGTACCGCATCAATGCGCAGGCACCCTCCTTCGAGGCGGCGCTCAATGATGTGGGAGTGCCCTACAGCGTGCGGGGCACGGAGAAGTTCTATGACCGTGCGGAGGTGCGCCAGGCGATCACCGTCCTCTCACGAGCGGCTCAGTCGGAGCCGGAGGGACCCGTGCCGGATCTGATGGACTCATTCCTTGCTTCCACCGGCTGGTCGCCGGAGGCACCCACGTCCATGGGCCGCCAGCGGGAGCGCTGGGAATCGCTCAACGCCCTGCGCAGCATGGTGATGGACGAGGATGGGAAAAGGGAGGGCTGGAAGGCGGAGGAACTCGTCGGGTGGTTGGGGGAGCGTGCGTCCTGGCAGTCGGCTCCAGTGGCTGATGCCGTCACGTTGTCCACCATGCACGCCGCCAAGGGGTTGGAGTGGGATGGTGTCGCCGTGGTGGGTGTGAGGGAGGGGCTGATGCCGTTCGTGCTGTCCCAGGAGGAGCCGGCACTCTCCGAGGAGCGCCGTCTGCTGCACGTTGCCTTCACGCGGGCGCGGGCGGTGCTGCGCATCAGTTGGGCCACCAGCAACGGCAACCGCACGGCCAACCGGTCGCGATTCCTGACAGGACTCACGGCTGGGGGTGTTCAGGCGACGCCCACCGCGTCGGGTCGGCGGAGGCGCGGCAGTCTGCGCTCCAGGGCCTGCTCGGTGTGTGGTGAACAGCTCCACTCGGCCGCCGAACGCAAGATGAGTCGTCACGCGGACTGCGAGGCCACACATGACGAGGCGCTGATGCTGGCGCTCAAGCGGTGGCGCAAGGAGACGGCGGACGGCGCGTCGGTCCCCGCCTTCGTGGTGTTCACGGACGCCACGTTGCAGGCAGTGGCTGAGGCGGAACCCACCTCGAGGCAGCAGCTCCTGTCGCTTCCCGGCATCGGCACCGTCAAGGTGGACCGCTACGGTCAGGGATGCCTCAGGGTCGTCGCGGAACACGTTGCCGCCAGGTCCTGACGGGACGGCGGACACGAACAACGGGGACGACGCCGGCGTGGCGTCGTCCCCGTTGCGTGGTCAGCGTGGTGTGGCTCAGGCCTTGCCGAGGATGCGGTTCAGGTTCGTGCCGCACACGGGGCACTTGCCCTTGGCCATCTTGGTGCCCTTGTCGTTGACATGGACTTCGCCCGTGGCGTCGCGCTTCTCCTTGCACTTGACACAGTAGAACGAGCCCTCGTAGGTCTCTCCGGTTGCTCCAGCCATTCTTTCCTCCTGAATATTAAGTTCGTGGAACTGCTTCCCAACGGAGAAGCAGGCTCCTCGCCAATGTAGCGGTCCGACCGCACACAGCGCGGTCACAACGCCGTACACGGTAGCGGAGTCCCGGCCGACTCGCTCGCCTTCCCCAGCGCGCAAAGACAGATCGGGACTCCTTGGAGGTCAAGTCAACAGGCTGGATCGGTCATTCGTCAACAGGCGGTTTGTGGTCCTCAGGTGGTGTCCCCCAGGATCTTGCGGAGTTCGTCGTCGAGGTCGTCGTGACCGGGGACATCCTCATCCAGTTTGCCGAACGCGAGGGGATCCTTGAGGTCCGCAGCGGTGGGCAGGAGGTCCGGGTGCTGCCACACGGCGTCGCGCGCGTCTCCGCGCTGGTGCTCGATGGAGGCCCACAGATTCTCGGCGTCCCGCACCAGTCGCGGCCGCAGATTCAGGCCCAGGAGTTGGTTGAAGACGTCCTGGGAGGGGCCCGAGGACGCACGGCGGCGGCGGACGACCTCACTGAGCTGGGATGCGTTCGGCATCCACTGCTTGGTGGTGCGCGTGGTCACGTGGTCCACCCAGCCCTCGATCAGGGCCAGGAGCAGCTCCAACCGGCTGAGGATCTCGAGTTGAGTTGGAGTGCTGGCCGGCTTGAAGAAGGAGCCACGCACCTTCTCGCCCACCTCCACCATGTCCTCGAGGGAGAACTGCCCCATCTGTGACGGATCGAAGCTGGCGCTGATGGCCTCGAAGTCGATGCTTATCTCGCGGGCGAAGTGAGCAAGGAGTGCGTTCAGTTGCGGTGAGAGCCACCCCACGCTGTGGAACAGCCGCTGCCGGGCAGCCTCCCGCACCAGGAGGTAGAGGAGGACGTCGGACTCCGGTAGTTCCAAATCCTCCGTGAATGCCGCCACGTTGCTGGTGAGGATCAGCACGGGGGTGCCCTCCATGAGATTGATGCCCACCTCTGTGCCGGTCAGTGTGCTGCCGGCCACTTCCGCCAACACCTTCTTGAGTCGATCGCGGTAGATCAGTGACGCAGAGGATCGCATCATGGGGCCCAACATGGCCGACAGCGCGCCCAGTTCCGCGGTGGTCTCGGCGGAGGCCCCGCGCTGCAACGCGTCGGCCAGACCGTCGATGATGGGCTCCACCAGTGAGCGCCAGCCCTTGCTGGTGCGCTGCAGCCACTCCTCCCGCCGGATCCCCGCCGGCGTGGACCCCGTTTCCGGGAATGTGGTGTGAGCCGACAGCCAGGACTGGGCCAGACGTTCGCTGTCCACGAGCAGTGTTCGCTCCGACGGCTCCAATCGCGGGTCAGGCCCCTTCTCCTGCGTCAACTGTTGGGCCGCGGTGATCGTGGTGCGCCATGCGGCGTCCGGATCCTGGTCCGCGTTGGTCATGGCGAACCCAGGGCCACCGCTCGCCTGCATTCTTGTCACCTGTTCGAGCAGTTGGTTGAAGTCCATGTCGCCCGTGCCCAGTCCCAATTGCTCGAGGAGTTTTCGGATCTCCTCGAAGTCGAACCCCCCGGGTGAGCCGGATGTGTCATCGCTGGCCATTGTTCAAGTCCCTTCCACTCACATGTCATGACGCCTGTCCCATTGTCCCAGTTGGTCGCAACTCCCCGCGACTGTTCGCGCCCAGCGCGGTTGGTAGTCTTGGAAACTCAAGATGTGAATGGATGAGGCATGAGGGGAGTGCGGGTGTCGCGCAACGTCGTTGCCATTGTGTCCTCGATCCTGTTCGTTGTGTTGGCTGCTCTCCTGGTTGTTGTTCCCGTTCCATTCGTGACGTGGCGTCCGGGCACCACCGTGAACGTTCTTGGAAGCACCGACGAGGGCCCCCTGCTCGAGGTCAAGGGCATCCAGAACTACCCGACGGATCCGAGCCAGCTCCTGATGACGACGGTGTCCACGACCCGTGTGGATTCCCGGGTGAGCCTCCCCGAGGCGCTGCTGGCACACCTGAGAACGACTGCGGATGCCCTGCCACGCGAGGTCATCTACCCAGCGGGACTCTCCGACGAGGAAGTCCGTGAAGTGGCGGTGGCCGAGATGGACACGTCTCGTTCCAGTGCCACCGTCGCTGCACTGCGCGCGGCCGTGCAGTCGGTCACGGAGATGCCCATCATTTCCTCCGTCACCCTGTCCGGTCCTGCCCATGATCGCCTCGAGCCCGGGGACCTCATCGAGTCGGTGGACGGCAAGGAAGTGGAGAACGTCGAGCAGGTCGTCGACATCGTCAATGGACGTGATGCCGGGGAACCCGTTGTCTTCACAGTTCTGCGCGAGGGCGCCACCGAGACCATCAGCGTTCCGACGGTCGAGGATGCACAGGGTCGCACCAGCGTGGGTATCAAGGTGTCGGCAGGATTTCGCTATGCCCCGGATGTCGTGTACCGCGTGGACTCCAGTGTCGTGGGGCCCAGCGCAGGGCTGGTCTTCTCATTGGCGATCTACGACAGGATCACCGAGGGCAATCTGCTCGGGGACGAGATCGTGGCCGGCACCGGCACCATGGGACCCGACGGAAGCGTGGGTGCCATCGGTGGTGTGCGACAGAAGCTGGCCGGGGCGGAGGGCGCCGGCGCCACCCTGTTTCTCCTGCCGCGAGGCAACTGCCCCGACGTCGGCAACGTGTCCACGAACATGCGTCTTGTGCCGGTGTCTACCCTTAAGGATGCGATCTCTGCGCTGCAGTTGATCGATGAAGGCAAATCGTACGCGGAGGTGCCCACCTGTGGCTGACAACGATCCGAGCAGGCTGATCGCCTGTCTGGCCGACATTGAGAGACATGTGATGGACAACGGCTGGGACCAACCCGCCCGTCTGTTCGCGCTGGTGTCCACCAGCACCCTCCTGGAGGTCGAACCCCAGTTGAAGGGTCGAGTGCCCGAAACAGCGGAGGACGCGCTGACTGCTGTCGAGCAGGACGATTTCGCGTCGGGAGTGGACGTCCTCGAGAGGCTGGGTCAGATCTTCTTCCCGGAAACGGTCGATGGCGTGGCCGTCGCGATGGAACGAACATTCCTGCCAGCGAAGTTCGAGGACGACATTCCGAATGACCCGGAGGCCGCCATGGACTTCGTCATGCAACACCCCGAGAAGACGGATGTTCGAGTGGTGGTGGGCGTGCTGAGGGATGGCACCCATCACGGCCTTGCACGTCTTGTCTCCGATCCCGAAGACCTGCTCGGTGCAGCAGATCTCGTCCCCGGGCTCACCGAAGCCCTGAACCGCACCTTGGAAGGCGCAACACATGAGTGAGTCCACGACCAGCACCGAGGCGGTCCCGCGCCGCGGGGCGCTCCTACCAACCATCGTGATCGTGGGCGTCGCTCTGGCCCTCCTGGTGATCTTCGCCCGTACTTGGACGGACTACCTGTGGTTCGACAATCTCAGTTTCCGCCAGGTGTTCACCACCCAGCTCGCAGCCCAGTTGGGGCTGTTCGCGGTGTTCGGCGTCGTCCTGGCTGCGGCCCTCTACGCAAGCATGGCCCTGGCGTACCGGCTGCGTCCCAAGGTCCGTCGAGCGAATCTGGATTCCGAACTGCTGGTGCAGCTTCGAGACGTCCTGGACCGCCGATCCAGGCTCATGATGCTGGTACCCGCACTGGTCATCGGCTTCATCGGTGGATCCGTGGGGGCTGGCATGTACCAGACGTTCCTCGCCTGGACGCAGTCCACAGCGTTCGGCACCACTGACGCGCAGTTCAACATGGACGCGTCCTTCTACGTCTTCCAGCTCCCGTGGTGGCGGTTCCTGTTGGGGTATGTGACCTTCACTGTCATCGCGGCCACCATCGCCGCCATTCTCGTGCACTTCCTCACCGGCTCCATGACGGCCAAGGCCCTGCGTGGCATGGGCAACGTTGATGTGCGCCAGACCGGCAATGCCGCGCAGCGCCAACTCTCCATCATGCTCGGGGTGGTGCTGCTGCTGTTCGCGACGTCGGCCGTGCTGGACCGGTTCAGCTACCTGACGACCACCAATGCGCTGTTCACGGGCGTGACGTACACGGATGCCAATGCCCGCATTCCTGCCCACCTGATCGTCGCCGCAATTGCGGTCATCTGTGCACTCCTGTGCTTCTACAACGCCTACAAGGTTCGCTGGAGCATCCCGGCGGTGTCGGTGGCCCTCCTCGTGGTTTCCTCGATGATCCTGTCCATCGCCTACCCATGGTTCATGCAGCAGTTCCAGGTGACGCCGGATGAGCCAGACCTTGAGAGCCCCTACATCGCCGCCAACATCGATGCCACCCGTCAGGGCTTCGGAATTGATGAGGTGGAGATCACCGACTATGAGGCAGAGACGACGGCGGCAGCCGGCCAACTCAAGGAGGATGCGCAGGCGTTGCCGGCCATCCGTCTGATGGACCCTGCGGTCCTCCCCCCGACGTTTGAGCAGTTGCAGCAGGTTCGTGGCTACTACTCGTTCCCCGAGACGCTCGACATCGACCGCTACAGCGTCGATGGGCGGGATACCGACGCTGTCGTGGCTGTACGCGAACTGGACCTGGACTCGGTGGAATCCGGCGAGAGCTGGAACAACATGCGCACCGTCTACACCCACGGCTATGGTCTGGTGGCCGCCTACGGCAACCAGAAGCAGAGCAACGGCGAGCCCGTGTTCTTCTCCGGGGGCATCCCCACCGTCAGTCTTCTCCCCGAGCACGAACCCCGTATCTACTACGGCGAGGAGTCGGACCACTGGGTGGTCGCAGGCGCTCCCGATGACCGCGCTCCCGTCGAGCTGGACACCCCCGGAGGCGGCGAAGAGGGCGGTGAGACCAAGTACACCTACGACGGGGAAGGTGGCGTGCCCATCGGCAGCTTCCTGACCAAGGGGCTCTTCGCCATCCGGTTCGGTGATGTGAACCTGATGCTCTCCGATCGCGTGAATGACGAGTCCAACATCCTCTTCAACCGGGTGCCCGTCCAGCGTGTTCAGGAGGCGGCACCGTGGCTGACCGTCGACTCGGATCCGTACCCGAGCGTGGTTGACGGCAAGATCGTCTGGATCGTCGATGCCTACACCACCTCCGACAACTACCCCAACTCGACGAGAATCGACTGGGTCGGCGCCATCTCCGACGCCCGGACCGACGCCGACCGGTTGTTGATGGGGCGCCAGGTCAACTACGTGCGCAACTCCGTCAAGGCCACGGTCGACGCCTACGATGGGACCGTCAAGCTGTACGAATGGGACGAGGAGGACCCCATCCTGCAGACGTGGATGAAAGTCTTCCCCGGGGTTGTGACCGACAAGTCTGAGATCTCCCCCGACCTGAAGGCGCACCTGCGGTACCCGGCGGACCTCTTCAAGGTGCAGCGTGAGACCCTGGGCCGCTACCACACCCAGAACACGAACACCTGGTTCCAGCAATCCGACATCTGGGCAGTCCCCAACGATCCGGTTCAGGGTGGCGCGGAGGGCTCCGTGAAGGAGCCGCCGTACTTCCTGACCATCCGCTGGCCCGGGGAGGAGGAGCCCGAGTACGCCAACACGACGGTCTTCGTGCCGAGGGCGCGGGAGAACCTGTCGGTGTACATGGCGGCCAATGCAGATGCCACCAGCGAGGACTACGGCAGGATCCAGGTGCTGAAGCTCTCGGATGAGAGGCAGATCGCAGGGCCGGGACAGACGTTCAACGCCATCAGTACGGACGAACAGGTGGCCAGCGCCCTGCTCCCCTTCAACAGGGACGGCAGCAATGCCTCCGCCATCTATGGCAACCTGCTGACGCTTCCCGTGGGCGGTGGGCTCCTGTACGTCCAACCGATCTACACCCAGACGACGTCAACAACGGGTGGCTACCCGGCGCTCCGGTTCGTCGTCGTGCGGTTCGGTGAGCAGGTGGGTATCGGAGCGACGCTGCAGTCAGCGCTGGACAAGGTGTTCGATGGAGATGCCGGTGCCGACACGGGCGAAGCGCCGGTAGACGAGACGGAGGTTCCGGGCGGCGTGGAGCCGGGCACGGAACAGCCCATCGACGAGCAGGCGACGGACCTCCTGACCGAAGCCATGGCGCTGTTCGTGGAGGCCGACGATGCTCTCAAGGCAGGAGACCTTGCGACCTATCAGTCAAAGACCGTGGAGGGAACCGCGAAGGCGGAGAGGGCGCTCGAAATCCTCAACGGCTGAGTGCTGGGGCCGGTCATGTGACGATGACCGGGTCCAGTCCCGCTGACTCCAGCGCAGGCATCAGGGCCTTGGCCGGCCCGCTGATGGCGACGCTGATGCCATCGCGACGGACGTGCGTGCGGAATGCCTCGGTTACCGCACGGGCCGTGGGCGCTGCGAGGGCTGTGAAGTGCTCGTTCACGAAGGAGGCCGCCTCGCCCGCTGCAGCCAGAACGGATGCCTGTCGTACGATGTCGGAAGCCGTCTCATTCGTGAGTGGGGCGATCCCCAGCAGGAAGCGTTTGGCGTCCGAGATCTCGCTCTCGCTGAAGGGCACCTCCAGTTCGAGGCCACGCAGCAGCCGGAGGAGAGCATCGGCAGCCACGTCGACGCGAAAACTGCCGCCCACGAAGAACTGCCCGTCCTCGCGCCTCGCCGTGAAACCGCCACTCACCCCATAGGTGTAGCCCTGCCGTTCCCGGAGTTCGAGATTGAGCCGGCTCGCAAAGGCGCCGCACATGCCGTGTCCGGCGAGCTTCAGGGCGGCCCAGTCGGGGTGCCGGCGGCCCACCGTGAGGCAGCCGACGTGGATGGTTGCCTGGACGGCGTCAGGCATGTCCACGAGAACCACCTGGGGCGTGCAGGATTCGGAGTGCTCGCGGGGAGGGGGCGAAGCCTGCCCATTCCAGCTGTTCAGTGGCTCGAGCGCAGTCGGGAGGTCGACCCCCGCCAGATCTCCGGCGAGGACGAGCGTTGCGTCCGATCCCCCCCAGTGCGCAGCATGCCAGGCCAGAACGTCTGTTCGTGCAAGAGTTTTGAGGGTCTCCGGCGTGCCGGCTGCGGGCCGGCCCTGGCGGTTCTCGATGCCGAAGAGGACTTGCCGCAGAGCCTGCTTCGCCACCCAACCGGGCGAGGAGATGCGGCTGTCGAACGCCGCCACCTGCATCTCCACGTGGTGCTCGATGTCTGAAGCCGCGAATTCGGGTTCCTTCAGGACTTCCGCCAACAACTCGATCACCGCAGGCAGGCGATGCGCGGGGGCATCGCCGCCCAGTCGGGTGTGGCTCTGGGCCGCCGCGCCGTGCAGAGCTGCGCCCTGGAGCTCCAGAAGCTCGGTGATACGGCCGTCCGGATGGCGTCGCGTACCCTCGTCGATGGCATGCAGGGCGACTGTGGCCACACCCTCGATGGAACGTGGTTCATCGCCCAGCGAGGTGGGCATCACCACCTCGAGTGCTGCAATGTATTGTCCCGGCAGATCGAAGGCCCACACCTGCATGCCGTTGGAAAGGCTCTGGAGCTGCGGCTCGGGGAACTGCCAGGTGCCTGCGAGCTCGACGGTGGGACGGTTCATGCGGAGACCTCCGTGGGCAGGTAGTGCAGTTGGCTGGGCTCCGGCAGGAGGTGGGTCTGTACAGCCCGGCGGATGTCCTCGATGGTGAGCCCCGCGAGTTCCAGCCCGTGCCGATTGACGTGTAAGGGTGTCCCATGGGTCAGCCAGCCGTCGTTGATGAGGTCAGCTCGTCCCTCTACGGTAGCCAGTCCCAGCAACCAGTCGCGCTCGTACTGCGCGACGGCGCGTGTCAGTTCCTCAGTCGTCGGCCCCTCGTCGCCGAAACGCGCCAGCTCCTCGAGGAGAACCGCTGACGCGGCGTCCGTGGAGACGCCGTCCGCGGGGCGGGCCATCACCGTGGTGATGGAGGTGGACCGCAGGTGCGGCAGCGAGGCTGCATGCACTTCCTGCGCCGCGCGCCGTGACCGGACGACAGACTTGTGCAGGCGGGAGGTGTTTCCGTCGGCGAGGATCGACAGGGCGATGTCCAGTGCGAGGTGGTCGCGATGAGCTGCTGGGGGTGTCGGCCAGGAGAGGTAGACCAGTGGGTGTGGGACCTGTCCCCGGGTTTCGGTGCGCCGCGCCGGGAGTGCCGGGGGAGATGAGACACCATGGACTGGCCGATCCAGGGCAGCGACGCCCTCGAAGTGCGTGGCAACCAGGGCGAAGGCATCATCGGGCTCGATGGGCCCGCACAGGGTCAGGCGTGCATTGCTCGGGCGATACCAGTCGTCGAAGAACTGCTGGACATCACCCAGCGACGCACCGTCCAAGTGTTCCATCGAGCCGATGGGCAGGTGTCCATAGGGATGTCCGGGGGGAAAGTGTTGCGCCACCAGGAGTTCGAGGAGGTCGCCATACGGTTGGTTGTCGTAGCGCTGGCGTTTCTCCTCCTTGACGACCTCCCGCTGGGCGGCGAAGTTGGCGTCGGTGATGGCCAACGACGCCATCCTGTCGGCCTCCAACCAGAGGGCCAGCTCCAGAGCCCCTCGGGGAACGGTTTCGAAGTAGTTGGTCCGGTCCGTCGACGTGGTCGCGTTCACGGAGCCGCCGTTGGCCTCCACGAGCGCCATGTGTTCGCCGCTGGCCACATGTTGGGACCCCTGGAACATGAGGTGTTCGAAGAGGTGGGCGAAGCCGGTGCGTCCCTTGTCCTCGTCGTAGGAGCCCACTTCGTACCAGATGTTGACGGCGACCGCTGGAGCCATGGGGTCAGGCTGCACACAGACCTGGAGACCGTTGTCGAGGGTGGTTGCAATCAGTTCATAGTCGAGCCGTCGGCCATCAGCCATGCGTCGGAACTCCTTCTGTTGAGCGATGCCGGACATGAAGCTGACCGTCTGCCGCGTGAGTCTAGCGCTCGCCAGGCCGGACCCGGGGCGTAGAAGCTCCCGGAAGTCGAGCTGGATCAGTGAGGCCCTCTTCTGACCGTTGAAGAGCCGCTACTCCCTGCGGTGCGTGCCGAGTTTGTTGATGGTGTAGTGGAATCCGAGTGGGCTGGTCCAGGTGATTTCGATGTCGGCGGCTCCGCCCGGGCCGGCGTCTGGTGGAGGTGCCGGTGTTGTGGGCGGTGAGGTGGGTGTAGATCTGGACGCGGGGTTGGAGTGTGGTGGTGGGTACGGTGATGGTGCCGCAGGTGTGGCCGGTGGCGTTGACGTAGTGGGCGTCGAGGGCGTCGAGTTTCGCGGTGAGGTTGATGGTGCCCTCGTGGTTGTCCCAGATGCGCACGTCGCGGGCGCGGAGCCTGGCGCTTCTTTCTGTGCGGCGGTGTCGGGGTTGAGGTGGATGATGATTTTGTCGCACAGGTCGATGGCTGCCTGCCAGCCGAGTGTGTGTTGTTTCGCCGCGCATAGTTCTCCGGCCCGCATGGCGTCCTCGGGTGGCAGGTTCCCGAATGTGCCGGCCGCGCGTCGTGCGCGGTGGGCGTCGAGGGTGAGATTTTGGACTGCGTCCCAGAGGGGGCGGTGGCGGTAGTAGGTGGCGGTAGTACAGGTTGAGGGTTTCGTGGAGGATGGTCTCGCCCTGGCGGGCGGAGAGTCTCATGAGGGGGCCGAGTTCCATGCCGGCGAACTCAGAATCGGGAGGGTGCCGTACCTGCCGCGGGGGGAGATGTCCTCGAGTAGTGCGTCGATGAGGTCGTCATCGATGGTGGCGCCCATGGTGGCGGTGTGGTGCTGGGCGAGGGTGAGGATGCCGCGGTGTTGGTCGGCGGGCTTGCTTCTCTCGTGTCATGGCGTCGAGCAGCAGTGTTGCAGCGGGCTCAAGACCACATGTCGAACTCTCATGCCCGTGCATCGCATTCGAACGGAAAGACGTTCACGCGGGGCCCGTGCCTCCTGCGAGATGACCGGAAGGCGTCGCGACGTACTCGCTGACACTCGCTCCTGACGAGCGGTGGTGCTGTTGGTGACATACACACGTCCGCGAGCCGAAATGGCGAGGCTGAGCGTTCAATCCCGCCGCATCATTCGGGATCTCAAGTGAAGCGTCAGTCCCTCTCCCACGGCCGACATCTCCATCTCGTAGAGCAGTTCATCTTCACGCACCTCGTACCGGCGCAGGATCCGGTCGACTCTCTTGGCGGTCGGCGTGTTGAGTACGTCGGCATCGGTGATGAGCCTGAGGGCGTCGTCGGTGGCCTCACAGGTCCCAGTGCCGAGTTCCGCCTGCCCGGTGGGGACGGCGACGACGATCTCGAGCGTAGTGGGCGACGGGGCTCTGACGTAGCCCGTCTCCGTGTGCATCGGGGACCCCTCAGCGTTCCAGGTGCGTTCGACGAAGAGGAGGAACGGTTTGCCGACGTCAATGAATTCCCACTGGTCCGTGTATTCGAAGTCTCTTATGGTGGGGTATTCGCCGTGGCCCTTCCCGCGCCACGTACCGACGAGGCGGGAGAGGTGGGCGACGGTGGGATGCATCGACATGACTCAGTTGTATCAGCCTTGGTGAGGGTTGTCCGATGGTTCAGTGGCTTTGTATGTGTCCTTCGATACGCCGCGTTCGCGTCTCACAGCGGCTGCTGACGAAGCGATGTGGGTCGGTTTCTCAGGAAGCCTGAGCTGATGAACCGACTGGGACACTCCACGGTGAGAACAGCGATGATGTACCAGCACATCGCGCGTGGGAGTGCCGAGATTGCCCGGCGACTCTCCGAGCTTGCCGTGGATCCGGCGACCATCTGGATGATGCGCCCCATGCCGTACTTGGCGGCCACCACCGCCTCCCCGACCTGGTCTTCAGCACCCAGCAGCGGCGGACCGACCGGTTGACTCCTCCGGCCGCCAGCGGTCAGGGCGAGGTTCGACGCCCGTCAGGTCGCAGATGTCGCATGTAGCGGCATCTCCGACTGAGACGCTCTTCCGCTGACGGGTTCCGGAGCGTACCGTCGGACGCGGGGTGGGCCCCTCCACGGGATCCGGCAGTGCTCCCCGCTCGGGCCGGGGGCCTCATGGTTGATCTGTTCAGATTCATCGAGCACGAGTTTGTCCCACCTGCCCACGCTGACTCGATAGACCTGGCGAATTCTTCGACGTTCCAGCAGGATCTGGAGGCGGCCGCCGCTGACCCCGACCTCCATCGGGCGGCCGAAGTGGTGCGGGGCCTCGCCCGCTCGTTCCTGGACCAGACGTTCCCGACGCCCTTTGAAGAGCCGGCTGAGACGGGTCAGCAACTTGCTTCGCTGCCACAGGCGATCGCGAATCTCGAGGCTGTGACCATGACGGCTGCCCGAGACGTTGTGGAGGCTGAGTTCGGCAAACCCATGGGTGAACTGCTGGAATCCGACCATTTCAGAGCCGACAAGGAACTACTGGCCAACGCCGCCGTCGCCGTGAAGCTGACCACCGGCTTCGACCGTCTGGACGCCGTCCGGCTGACCCGTCAGGTCCAGGCCGCCGCGTTCATTGAGCACCTGGCTGACCAAGGGGGATCCCTGGACGCATCCAAGGCCCAGCGCCTGCTTGCCCGGCCGTTGCGGGTCCCGCCAGGTCCGTTGGCCACGCTCGCACCGATCGAGGATCCCCAGGAGATGGATCTTGAACGGTCACCCGATCCCGGAGAGAGCGAACTGGGCACCCTCCGTCAGGAGCGCCAGGAACTCCAGGAAACCCAGGACCTGCTCCTTGTTCTCCGGCCCGAGGAACTCCGGGTTGCCACCGAACAGTGGCCAGAGGAGTTCCGGGAGGAACCCCGGGAGCGTGAACGCGAGGACAGCCGCAGCGGCAACGAAGGGGCCATAGTCTTCAGCGGCCTCAAACCGAACGACACAGCAGTGGCACGATTCACTGACGGACAGCTCGAGGCCGTTCGGAAACTGGGGATCGAACTCTCCGAGCAACCGCTCGCGACGTCGCTCGACAGGATCGATCAGCGTCTGACCAGCCTCAACGAGCAGTTGCTTCCGCACGACGTCACAACTGCGACGAAGGTCTTTCAACTCGGGGGTCATCTGTTCGCCGAGGCGGGGCCCCCCACCGTCTCGACAGGTGCAGTCGAGACGGTTCCGGATTTCACCAAATCCGTCACCCGACCGGTGGGGTACGGCAACCTCCAGGTGGTACGCCAGGAACTTCTTGGCTATGAGGCGGGCGAGATCTCTCACATCGAGAACGTCCTGCCCCACGAGTACCTGACTCGGTCGAATGACCGCACCGAGTTCACTGAGACAACCGATTCGTCCGAGACGCTCAGCACGCGAGCGAGTGAACGCGACCAGCAGTCCACTGACCGCAGCGAGTTGGCCACCGAGGCGCATCGGGAAGCGGGCCACCAGACCACCTCGTCCGGGCCGGGTCTGACCTCCGCGGAATACGGCAAGTTGGTCGAGAACAAGAAGTCGCGCTTCGCGCAAACCGTGGTTGCCCGCTCCATCGACTCGGTCAGCCAACAGGTGCGTTCCCAAAGGATGATCCGGGAGAGCCGAAGCTTCATCGAGCGCGTCGAGCACAAGCTGGACAACAGCGGGGGCCCGACAGCGATCCGCGGTGTCTACCAGTGGCTGAACAAGCGCTACAACCTTCGGGTCATGAACTACGGACGGCGCCTCCTGTACGACGTCGTGGTTCCCGAACCGGCCGCGATGCTCACCCAGGCACTCAAGGACTCCGTCCAGCCGGAGACTCTGCAACTCCTGAAGCCCATTGCCCCGGACCTCGACCCCCGCCAAGTGTCCAGCTCCAACTACCAGTGGTATGCCGCGAGGTATGGGGTCACCGGCTCGGTCAACCCGCCGCCCGCCGTGTTCGACAGGACCGTTGTCGTCCCTCTCGCCATCGACGGCTCGGTGGCGGTGGAGGCCTACGGAGGACAGCGGCAGTTGCCCGCCGCGGCGTCCACGGTCATTCGCGTGCCGGAGGGATACAAGGCGGTTCGCGGCTTCGTCCAGCGAGTGAACGCGCACTACATGGGGGATCCGCCCGGCCGAATGCTGGAGGTGTTCATAGGGGAGTCCCAGTACCACCGGCTGGGCGGCTCTGGGAACCCGGCACTGAACGTCAGTTTCGCGATGGCGGGCGAGACGGGGGACATCGCCGTCAGCTACCGGACGTTCTTGTCCGTGCTCAAGCTTGCCTTCGTCGTCGGGGTCGTGTCCCAGCGCACCGACCAGGCCTATGCCGCCTGGCAGCTCAAGACCCACGCCGCCATCGTTTCCGGGTACCAGCGACAGTTCGCCGAGTACGAGGACAAGCTGGCACGCTACGTGGGCGCAGCGCGCGCCAGGCTCGCGGCGGCCGGTGGGTACTCACACAATCCTGCAGTGGTCCGCGACGAACTCAAGCGGGCGTTGATCTTCCTCCTGCTGGGCGAGCACCCATCGGCACATCTGCCCACTCCGCTGTCGGCGCCCACTCCTGCGACACCGACGCTTCCGAACCCGTCGGTGGTGCGGGACTGGGGTGCCATGGTGGCGTTCTTCGAGCGGGCCTTCGAGTGGGAGAACGTCATGTTCACCTGCTACCCGTACTACTGGGGACGCATTCAGCGCTGGGCCGAGCTGGCACTGACCCAGGACGCCGACCCGCAGTTTGAGGAATTCCTGAAGGCTGGCGCGGCCAGGGTCGTCGTCCCGGTGCGGCCGGGCTTCGAAACGGCGCTCGCGCACTACCAGGAGACCGGGGACGTGTGGATGGGGGAGGAGATCCCGGACATGTTCGGGGAGAACTACGTCTCAATCCTTGCCGAGATCAAGGGTGCCAACTTCGCTCCGGGGGAGGAGGTCTGCGTTGAACAGTGGACCGTGAGCCTTCCCACCACGCTGGTGACGCTGAGCATCGAGAATACCCTTCCCAACTGGACGCCCACGCCCTGCAACCCCGAGCCGTAACTGTGCCCGACCAGGAGGACCTCCGGGAGGCGGTACGACGGCGGATCCTGTGGTTCTACGAGACCCAGTTGCGCGAACTGAACTGCGAAATGTTCCGGGGCGTCGAGCCGGGATCGGCCAACCCGCTTCTGGATTTGGTCGCCGAGAACGCCTACACGACCTCTTTCCAGAATCGCTTCGGGCGGCTGGAGGACGCGCCGCGGACGTACCGGGACAGCGAGCGGCCCATCTGGACGGCCAGCGAGCGCGGATACCGCGACGCCTTCGCCGCCAGTCTGCTCGGTCGCGTGGGAGATTGGCTGGACCATCGGGAGCCTCGCAAGCTGGGTGAGCGCCTGGCCGAGATCTCCGAGGAATTCCACGCGAGCCGGTTCGGATCCGTCTGGGAGGACACCCACCTCGGACAGTTTCCGCGGCTGCATCTCGACGACAAGTCCGCGCGGGCGATCAGCAGGGCTGAACTCGCCGCGGCGCGGCCTTGGCTGATTCCGGAGCTCTACAGCCAACCCCATGAGGCTCCCACGGAGATTGGGGCATGGATCTCCGCACTGGAGCGCTACGTTTCTGAGTTCGAGTCGGAGTTGGCGCTCTCCGTCGGCGGGATCGCGGGAACCGCCCTGCCCTTCGACCTGCCCGCACCGCAAACGTACCGGGCCCTGCTGGCAGGCATGCTGGCCGCGTCGTCGGCACACCCCGTGAGCAGAGCGGTGAAGGTTGGTCTACTTCGGCTCGCCAAGGGCGACGAAGCCAAGCAGGAGGCGCAGTACCAATATGAGCCGACCATCAGAACGGGCGGTGCACCAGGCACGAAGCCGGCCGAGGGTGGCCGGACCGCCTATTGGGCGAAGGTCTTCGAGGGTCCGCTCAAGGAGTGCGTCGCGCTAAAGGCCAACTCTGACATGGGTTTGTGCCAGCTCGTCCGGATCCTCTACCGCTATGGCACGCTGCCCGATGCGCTCATGCAGGGTGGGGAACCGAGGTGGCGAAGTCGCAGTGAACCGGATGAGACCTACGACAGGTTCATGGCCGCCAGGCGAGCAGAGATCACCGACGGATCGCTGCTCGCCCGCTTCAACACAGCGGAGGCCAGGTTGCGAATCGTGCTGGAGGAGTCCGCCCGGTTCCCCCGCTCCCCAGATCCCAGCTTCTCCCCACTCGCCGGGGAGATCCTGAAGCACGGGTTGCTGTCCTACAAGTTCTGGCTCGACGAGCAACCTCGGGCGCTGCGCAACGAGAGGCTCAACAAGGTCAAGACCGCACTGGTGGGTGGCGAGAGCCAAGACGCGGAGATGGAGTTCTGGTCGGAGAACCACTACATCATGTACGCCTCGTGTGAGTACCTGCTCGGCCAGCTCTGGGAGCAGGACGAGTTCCAACCCTGCCGGGTCTTCGCCGACCCCGCGGATACCACGGGGAGGATCACGGGGGCGCGTCGTCGAGAGCGTGGGCGCGCGCGGGTGCTGAAGTGGCTGAACAACCGGCTGATGTTCGGCTGGATGGAGTTCAACTCATCCGGCTACTACCGCGAGCACCTCTGGGCCATTCTCAACCTCGTGGACTTCGCGCTCGATGAAGAGGTCCGGACCAAGGCCGAGATGGCCGTCGACCTGATGCTCTTCGACGTGGTCCGCAACCTGCACCGCGGATCGATGGGTGCCGCCGGGGGCCGGAGCCAGTTCAAGTCGAAGAGCTCCGGCTTCGACAACGGCCTCACCGACGTCGTGGAGATCCTCCTGGGTGCAAAGGGGGTGTTCGTGGAGAGGAACGCGGACGTGGCGGCAGCCTTCGCGTCGTCGGAATACGAAACACCACTGGCCCTGCTGGAGATGGGTGCGCACCCGCCGGAGTTCGCCTTCACCGACCGCTCCCGGGTATCGGTCACCTTCGACGAGGCCGCCAAGTACGGGATTCGCTACTCACAGGACACCGAGTCCAGACGGGCGTGGTTCCGTGGCTACGCAACGAAGCGGGCACGCTACTCGCCGCATCTGGAAGAGGTCAACCGCGAGATCGAGCGGACCCACAACGGCTACGACTCGCGCGACGACGACATCGTCTTCTTCTGGGGGATGTCTGCGTTCGTGAACAAACAAGTGGTCTCGGGCACATTCAGGATGCGGCAGGCCTACGGCCTAGCGGGATGCGATGCGTTCAAGGCGCCCTTGATGCTGATCGAACTGGGATCGTTGTACAAGTCTCCCGCGGATCTCCTGGACCTGCCGGGGGATGTCGTGGACGCCATCACGGGAGCTGCCGGTGACACCGTGAACGAGGAGACCGCCGACGAACTGTCCGTCCTGATCGAGGGTTCCACCAGGACAAGGGCCAACATCGTCACCCACCACTCACCGGGGGCGATGCTGTCCAGCCTGCAGAACTTCCGGTGCGGCCAGCTCAACTTTCAGAGCAGCGTCCAGCAGGCAACCATGGGCGGCGCGCTCAACGTCTTCGTCAATGCAGGTTTCGGGGGACTCGACATCTCCGACCTCGCTGCCTTCGGGGCGGGATTCCTGCTGGCTGGCGTCGAGGGCGGAGTCGGCGGGGTGATCGCCAAGAACGCGGTGATCCAGGACACCAACCCGCTCTGTGACGACCATGTCGACGGCCCCGACTGGTGGACCGGGAACTGGGCCCTGCCACGGATCCTGCAGCACGGGGGAGCGGCCATCATGCTGTCAGACTTCCACGCCATCCAGGAGTTCCTTGCCGAGACCGGGTCCCATGTCTGGTTCCCCGGGACGGGATTCGACAAGGTGGTCGAGCGTCGGACCTCTGCCTACGACGATGCCAACTTCGCGTTGTCCGACATCGGCCACATCGGTGCCAAAGGTTTTTGGCTGTTCGGCAAGCTGCGGCATCCGAGCCCCGCAGCGGCGACGGCAGAGTCCGAGGAGGGCTACGTCGGGGTCTTCTCGAATCGACGCCCCGAGTGGCTCACGATGGAATCCGATCCCTACGACCACTACATCAAGGAGCAGAGCGCCGAGAGGCCCGACGGGCTGCCCGACGTGTTCAGCGGTAAGGACTGGTACGTCAACGGCAACAACGTCTGGATCGTGCAGGTGGGCAGTCGCAGCGAGTTCGGCAGCTTCGAGTCATTCATGGACCGCGTGTCGTCGGCGCGGGTTCGGATTGACGACGCCGGTGACCTGGAGTGCACCTTCGACAGCCCCGCTCCAGGTGGGGGATCAGCCAGGCTACGGGTGACGAACGGCGATGTGCCCGAGTTCGAGGTGAACGGCCGACCCGCCCACACTGACCTGTTCCCCAGATTCGAGAACCCCTTCGTCCGGGGAGGTGTGGTTGAGTGGCAGCAGCGCGCCTACTGCCTGGAATGGAACGGCCAGTCCCTGCTGCATGATTTCACCGACAGCTTGCACCCAGTTCGCGGGGAGCGCCCCCTGATCCTGCCGGCTGACGCGACCACGATCGTCGCCCTCGTGATCCACCTTCGCACCGGCCATGAGGAGTTGGAGGCTGACGACCTCGTCGTCGCCGCAGTGGACATCGGCTGCGTCGTCGCGACCAAGGACCAGGTGGTGGCCGTCGGCCCGGTTGGGGAGGACACCCGCCACGACGCGGAATGGATCTACTTGGACGGGCCCGTGCAGCGCAACCCCGACATGACGCTGTCGCTCACGCAAATCCACGGGGATTCCGACTGGGAGGCCGGCTTCACGCTGAAGGCGTTGATGGGAGATCACCGCATCAGGGACTGCACCTTCGCCTTTCAGAATCTGCAGTTCGACGATGACCGCCGCTCCACGGGCCCTCGCGCCTTCGCGGTCCGGATGTCGGAGTGGGAACGGTGGCAGCCCGTGACCGGGACAGCGATGGCGCGCTCCTGGAGGCTGGCCGCCCAACCGCCGCTGACGACGGTCAGGAACGACCACACCGACCTGCTGCTCCTCGACCGCGGCGGACGGCTGTGGCATCGACGGGTGGGCTGCGGCGGCACCGTCGGGTTCTGGCGTGAGCTGGGCCCATCAGCGCAGGAACCGGACTTCACCACGCCGTTCTCCTGGGCCGTCGTGAACGACGGGCTCGGAACGACTTCGGTCCTCGTGGTGAATCAGGGAAGGTGCTTGGCGAGGCTCAGCGATCACCTCGGTCACTTCAAGGACCCTTGGCTGGACGTGGGGCCGATGACGAAGGGACTGCTGTCCATGCTGCCGGACCGGTCGGTTCCACTGGGTCTTGGCTCCACTGTCACTGCTGTAGCCGGCTTCTTCGGCGCGGAACCCGACCTGTACCTCACCGGCTCTGATGGGGCTGTCTTCATGCAGGACGCGTGGTCATCGGGGCGCTCGAAGCTCTGGAAACGCCTCTCGACCCCGGGGTTCGACGTGATGCCGGGTGTCGCCGTTGGGGTGGCAAGCGCGCAACTGGTGGCCCTATCAGATGAGGGGACGCTCTGGGCCAAGGACCTGCGAGAATACCTGCTCGGAGGGCCTTCAGGATGGCAGGAACTCCCAAGCCCGGGGTTCACGGTGATGGGCTTCGCCGTGACTGGTAGCGATGCCCTGGTGCGCCTGGCAGCCCTGGGGAGGGCCGGTCAGGTCGCAGTGGGTGAACACACCCCGGCCGGGCTGGTCAGGTGGCGGGAGATCGCCGTTGCAGATGGCTGGCGGCCAGCCCTGTTCAGGGATCCGGTGTGGGCCGAACCCGAGCCGGGAAAGGCGTGGGTATTCTGCACCGGGCAGGACGGCACGGTCCGGGGCGCCCTCGCCGACGACTGGGTGTGGCGCCCGGTCGGGTCCGGCGATCCACCCGGACGCGTCTCGGCGCTCGCGGTGACATGCAGGACGGCGGGGCAGGTAGAGCTCTTCGGTGAATTGGCGGATGGCTCGCTGGCCTGGACCTGGTGGTCGTGACATCACCTGCGGGCCAGGGAAGGACCGAACGTGGAGTGCGTCCCCACCGTCCTCGAAGTGGATCGACGGCGGTTGGGTCCGTGACATGACGGACGCATCGCGCACGCCGAGCAACTTCGCTGCGCCGTCAACCTCGCCGACGCCGCATGAACAGGGCCGGATGGTCCTTGCGGCCGGCCCAGACGCTTTCCTGAAGGAGACGAAGACCCTGGAACACGACCTCGGGTCTGCTGCACGAGTAGGGGACATCTTCGCCTCCCACCAGCCGGATCACACGCCCTGCCGAGACCGGTAGTCACCGATCTTCATGCTCGCAGGCTGCCTCGGGATTGTGGGCTGAGCGCCCAACCTTGGGGTGTACTTTCCATTGGGCGCTGGCGCTTGAAGGACCACGACGTCAGGCGTACAACGAGGCTGGTTGACCTGAAGCCGCCTCCAAGCTGCTGCTCGGGGCCTATTGTCGTCGGCTGCGTTGACCCGGCTCCCGCAGAACTTCGGCGCCCGGGTGGCCGAGTTGGCGCCAGGCTTCGTAAACGGCTACAGCTGCGGCGTTGGCGAGGTTCAAGGAACGCATTCCGGGTCGCATGGGGATCCGCAGACGCCCGGTGATCGAAGCGTCGATCAGCACGTCGGGCGCGAGGCCGGTGGGCTCAGGGCCGAACAGGAGGACGTCCCCGGGTTGGTAGGCGATGTCGGTGTGGGCGGTGTCGGCGTGTGCGGTGAAGGCGAACACCCTGGCGGGCAGTAGGGCGTTGTAGGCGTCGGACAGGGAGTCGTGGACGAAGGTCGCAGCCATGTCGCGATAGTCGAGGCCAGCGCGGCGGAGCTTGGCGTCGTCCATGTCGAATCCGAGTGGTCGCGCCAGGTGCAGTTCGGCGCCGGTCACCGCTGCCAGTCGCATCGTCGCACCCGTGTTGTTCGGGATCTGGGGTGAGTGGAACAAGATGCGCAGCGGACGGGTTTCGATGGTCATGAGCTCAGCGTGCCGTGCCGGACGCCGGATGGCACACGATTCACTCACGCTGGCTCGAACGAGACCACAACTTCGAGCCCGTGTGGTTCGCGGCGCCTCAGGACCACAGTCGCGCCGCTCGCAGCGGCCAGTTCGGCAACGATCGCGAGCCCGAGCCCGGTTCCTGGTGTCGTCGTTGAACCTCGCCAGAATGGATCGAACGCTTTCGCCAGCTCCTCGTCTGACATCCCGGGGCCTTCGTCGGCGACTGTGAGGCTCGGGCGTGGACCCTGCGCAAGCGTGACGCGGATACTCGATTGAGCAGGGGCTACGGCGAGAGCGTTGTCGATGATGTTGTCGATGATCTGATCGACACCGTTGGGTACTCCGCGCACCGCAATGGCTGCTGGCCCACTCGCGGAGATCTCCACGTTGCTCTCTGCTGCGAGGGGTTGCCATTGAGCTACTCGCTCGCGGGCAATCTGGCCGAGATCTACTCGCTCGCTCGGGACCTTGGATGCGCCCGCGCGTCCGAGAGCAAGAAGGCCTTCGACAATCGTGGCAAGTCGGTCTGTCTCTTGCTCTGCGGCGGCAAGGCGGTTGGCCACACCCGCTGGGTCAACGTCAACCAAGTCGCTGGCGCGCTCAAGCTTCAACCGCAGTGCAGTGAGGGGGGTGCGTAGTTGATGGGAGGCATGCGCCGCAAATGCCCGCTGCTCGTCGATGAGCGCGGCGAGGCGATCGGCCATTCGGTTGAACGAACGGGCAAGCCGCACCAATTCCGGAGCACCCGCGCGGAGGTCAGCTCGGGCGCTCAGGTCGCCTGCCGCCAAACGTTCCGTGGTCGCCGTCAGCACCTGCAAGCGTCGCGTCACCGTGCCGGAGAAGATCACTCCCGCCAGGCCTGCCATCGCGAGAGTCAGCAGAGCCACGACAGAGATAACCGAGAGCCTCTTGCCCACGGCATCGTCTACTGTGGCCTCGGGGTACGTGAGCCTCACGGCGCCCAGAATGTTGGGTCCGCTCAGAACTGGCACAGCAACATAGACGAGTTGCTGAGACAACGTTTTTGAGTAGCGAGATCCGGTGGAGATCGTGCCTATGAGGGCTTGACCGATCTCGGGTCGCGAGGAATAGTCTCCGCCGATCGCTGCCTCATCATCGTCGCTGGTCACAATGGCCGATCCTTGGGCGTCCACGACAACCACGCGACCGCCCCCGGCCTCCCGGTAGTACTGCGCGGCTGATGTCAAGAGCGCCAAATCCGCGGAGTCAGAGGTCTCCAGCGCCTCCTCGGAAGTTCCTGACAGTACGAATGCGTCCCGTTCGAGCGAGGTGAGGAGCCGGTCGTATTCGACTGATCGGAGGTACTGGGCGAGCGGAACAGTCTGCAC
Organism: uncultured Actinomycetota bacterium; assembly: GCA_963747505.1. Taxonomy (GTDB): domain Bacteria; phylum Actinomycetota; class Actinomycetes; order Propionibacteriales; family Propionibacteriaceae; genus Arachnia. The sequence goes on from CAVVFD010000001.1 coordinate 620,781, forward strand.
CAGCAGAACAAGGCTGGTGATGAGCATCACAACCCCCATGAACCGCCAACGCACTAGAGATCTCCCAGACGGAACCCGACTCCACGCACAGACTCAATCCAGCCCGCATCGCCAAGCTTTTTGCGCACCGCAGCAACATGCGCATCGAGAGTCTTGGCCGTGCCGAACCAGGTGGTGTCCCAGACGTCGCGAAGGATGTCATTACGCCGGTAGACCGTGCCTCGGTCGTGCGCGAGGTATTCAAGCACATCGAATTCGCGGGGGGTCAAATGCACGGGTTCCCCATCGAGCATGACCCGGCGCGTACGACTGTCAATGACCAGTCGCCAATCCGGGTGATTGTCTCGAGTCCTGTCCGTCTCGGTTGTGCGTCGAGACACAGCTCGGATGCGCGCGACCAGTTCCCGCATACCGAACGGCTTGACGATGTAATCGTCAGCACCCAACTCAAGCGCCACGACGCGGTCGACCTCATCATCGCGAGCGCTAACGATGATGACGGGAATTGTGCTCGTTGCACGGATCTGACGACACACTTCGGTGCCATCAATATCGGGGAGACCGAGGTCAAGAATGATCAGGTCGGGGTCAGCGCTCACGATGGCGGCGAGACCGGTTGCGCCGTCAGCCACGCGGGTCGCGATGATCGAACGGTCGGCGAGGCCATCGACAATGCCGTCGGCGACGGCATCATCGTCTTCAATCACGAGAACCCTCATGCGCCCATTGTGCCTGCCGGACACCATGCAGGCAGTGAGGGAGGCATGGGCAATCGTGATCTTGGATAAATCTTGGATGAGCCAGAGATCAACCTGAAATCCCGCCCGGTTAGCGTTGAAGTATGAAAACAAAGATCACGAGCATCCTTTCGATCCTCGCCGTGCTTGGCACCGCGGGAGGTGCCTACGCTGTCAACGAGGCCGTCCTCAGCACTGCCTCAACGGAGCGCCCGGCCATCGGCAGCCCCAATCCGATCATTGTTCCTCAGCCCTCCGAGTCGGGCACGCCAAGCTCCGGCGCTGCGACATCAGCTCCAACAGCTCCTGCTCCATCCGTCAGCACCAGAGATTCTGGCACGTCGAAGAGCCACGACGATGACGACAGCCACGAGGACACACAGCATGACGACGAGGACCACGAGGACGAGGACCACGAGGACGAGCAAGATGACTAAAAGGCATCACCCCGCCGCTTCCGCGCGCATAGTTACGGGCGCTGGCACGGCAATCGCATTGATCATGGGTGTCACCGGGTTCCAAGTCTCGGCCGCATTAGCCAACAACCAGGCCGTTTCCGACGCATCGACGCTGACGGTTCCCAGCCCGGTACCTGCGCCCATCCCAACGGCCCCGGCGTCTGTTCCGGATGCTTCCGCGCCCGCCGCGCCCGCGGCTCCTGCGCCACCCCCGCCCGCTGCCCCCGCGCCGGCCGCTCCCGCGTCCGCTGCTCCGGCGCCCCCTCCCGATGCCACGACGGCAGGTTCGGGCGGCTAGGCCGCTTGGCATCGGTATGCCCCTCTCCCATCTGGTCAGCCACGCACAGACCAACATCGCTCCGGACGCAGTTCGCGCGGCCCTACGGTCGCCGGACTCAACGCCTCGCGTCACCGGCCACACCTGGACACTGATGGGGGGGCAAGCCCGAGCTCGAATCCTGACTGCGCCGGAGGGCGCCAAGCAACTGCTGGAACGAGAGGGACAGCGTCTTGAGCACCGTTGGAGCCGATTCATCCCTCACAGTGACCTCAGTCGCCTCAACCGCGCTGCTGGCGCCCCTGAGACCGTCTCGGCCGACATGGTCAACCTCATCATGGCGATGCGCGACGGATGGCGCGAGACGGACCGCCAGTTCGATCCCACGCTTCTGCCTTCGGTCATCGGCGCAGGTTACGTCCGGTCGATGTTGGACTCCGCCGTGATGACGACCCTGCCCGCATCAGCCCGCTCGGGGCAGAACCTCGACGCCGTTGTAATCGACGGTGAGCAGGTAACACTCCCTGTGGGCATGACTCTCGATGCTGGGGGGATCGGCAAGGGACTGGCGGCTGACCGTCTTGCAACATCCCTCATGCAGTCGGGTGCCTGGGGATGCGTCGTCGAGGTGGGCGGGGACCTGCGCGTTATGGGCGACGCTCCCGACGGGATCGCCTGGCGTGTGGCTGTCGAAGACCCTTTCGACGATACCCGCATTCAGTCGACGGTACGCATGACTGAGGGCGGTATCGCGACCTCGAGCCAGCGCAAGCGACGCTGGGGTGCGCCTGGCTCTAGCCAAACCCACCACCTTATTGACCCGCGCACCCAGCGCAGTGCAGTGACCAGTGTGCAGACTGTCACGGTGCTCGCCAGCACCGCAGCCCGAGCCGAGACCTTGACCAAGCCGGGTTTTCTTCGGCCAATGACAGACTTCCTTGCCTGGCTACCCACTCGCGGCGCAGCCGGGCTCATCATCGATGACGAGGGTCGCGAGTTTGCGACCGACAATTGGGGAGACTACGCATGAATGATCCACACTTCTGGTGGTATGTGACCCGCGCGAGCGCGATTCTGGCGTGGCTCATGATGACCGCCGCTGTGCTGTGGGGCATCATGCTGTCCACGCGCGTGTTCCGGGGTGCTGACAACCCGGCCTGGTTGCAGGACCTGCACCGCTACCTTGGCGGCACAGCTCTCGTTCTCACTCTCATCCATATGGTTTCTCTCTTGCTCGATCCGTGGCTCGCGATGCCGCTTGATCAACTACTCATTCCGCTCGTCGCCAAGTACCGCCCACTGCCTGTCGCGCTCGGGATCATGTCGTTCTACGTCCTTGTAGCAGTGCAGGTCACCTCACTCGTGATGGACCGCCTTCCGCGCCGGTTCTGGAAGGCTGTGCACTATCTCAGCTACGTCGCCGTGCTCGCCGTCGCCGTCCACGGGACTTTCGCTGGAACAGATGCGGCCGCGCCCTGGTATCAGCTGCTCACGACGATGGTCGTCACTGCAAGTCTGCTCGCGCTCGCAGTCCGCATCGTCATGGCCCGCCGCCGCACTGCCCCAGCGCCAACGACCGCAACGGCCAAGAGAGCGACCCTCACGACGGGGGACAACGGAGCAACAGTGCCCGCGCTCGCTCACGCGAATCCGAGCGACCCACTTGCAGTCGTGCAAATGCGCATCGTTGCAAAGCAACCGGTCGCCGATGGGGTCATCGGACTGCGCCTCGTGCGGACCGACGGTCACCTGATCTCTCCCTGGTACGCCGGGGCACACATCACCGTTCAGCTCCCAACCGGCATCGAGCGGCAGTACTCGCTGTGCAGCGACCCCGCCGATCGAGGACACCTCGACATTGCGGTACTGCGGCTCCAACCCGCCGGTGCTGGCAGTGCCTACCTGCATGACGTCGCTGCGGTCGGCGATGAGCTTGACGTCATCGGCCCGCGCAACACATTCCCGCTTGAGGCGGCCCACGAATACCTCTTCATCGCGGGAGGCATTGGCATCACGCCGATTCGTGCCATGATCGAGGCGCTGCCGCTCACACGCTCATGGCGTTTGTTGTACCTGGGCCGACGCCGCTCCGAGATGGCGTTCGCAAGCGAACTCGAGCAGCGCTACGGTCACCAAGTGACCATAGTCGCGGGAGACGAGCGCGCTACTCGCATCAACCTGACGGCCGAAATCGCCGCGAGCACGGCCGACGTGTATGCGTGCGGAAGTGGTGCCGTGCTCGACACCGTGGTCGCCGCCACACCGGCCGAGCGCTGCCATGTAGAACGGTTTCTGGCCGTCGACCGATCGAGCGGGGTGCACCGCACCTCCGCTTCGGTGGTAGCTCGTCGCAGTTCCCGCCAGATCAACGTCAGTCCAGACCAAAGCTTCCTCAGCGCCCTCCAAGATGCCGGAATTGCCGTAGCGACATCATGCGGAACCGGGGTCTGCGGAACCTGTGAGACACACGTGCTGGCCGGCACCCCACAGCACCTCGACTCGGTGATGCCCGATGCCGACAAAGACGAGATCGGCGTGTTCTACCCCTGCGTTTCGCGAGCGACAAGCCCAGAGCTCGTGCTCGACCTCTGAGACGACAGGTCGCAACCAACACCCTTCGAGCGGATCACCGACACACGGCGTGCACAGCTGCCCAAAACACGCCAAAAGTGCTTCTCCAGTTGTTGCCGAACGTGGCCGCGTCGATCCGAATCCAGGGAGCGGGGATCGCGCTCGCCAACGCGATCAACACCAACTTGCCATTCAGGGTGAACGCCACTGTGTGAAACGCCGCCGCCATCAGTCGAAATGGTCACATGGTCGGCCGCACTGGTCTCAGGGGTATCCCTGAGTTACTCCCTGAAATGCGGTCTGCCCAGCCAATTTTGCGCAACCATTCATTGGTGGGATGCAGAATGAGCGTCGTGTCAGTAACCGGTAATAGCTCTGAAGTCGTCGAGCCCACCTTCAAACCACTACCCGCCATCGGTATCGCCGTCGCTGCGTCCGTGATTCTCGGAGCGGCGACATCCTTCGTCCAGGGTTTTCTGCCCGACACGCTCCGTTCGTTCGCCAACTCTGCGAGCGGCTGGACCATCGTCACTGGGCTGATTGTGTGGTGCATCAGGAGTCGGACATGCTTATCTGCGCTACTTGGTGCCCTCTCGTTCGTCGGGCTCGTGATGGGTTACACGTGGACCTCGCAACTCCGGGGCTACTACTACAATCCCTTGATCTTCGGTGTGATCGGAATCGTGGTGGGCCCCTTCGTGGGCGTGGCCGCTGCCTGGCTCCGACGGCGTGAGTGGAGAGCTGCCCTGGGCACAAGCCTGTTGGCCGGCATCTGCGTGGGCGAATGCATCTATGGATTGACGATCGTGTCCGAGAACACGCACCCCCTCTACTGGATCCTGGTAGGGGTGCTGGGGCTCGCTCTGCTGATCTTCACCATCGTCCGAAAGGTAAGCACGCTGTGGCTCATGGTCCTGACCTTCGCCGCTGCCAGCGCCGTGGCTACGGCATTCGTGCTGGTCTACAACGCTGTGGGCAACCCCTGACCGAATTGGTGGCCATGGCGTTGACCGAACTCAACGCCGATGTTCAAAGGTGCCATCACTGATTCATCAAAGTCGCTTGCAGTGCAGCTGCCGTCCGCTTCCGGGTCGCGTCAACGGTCGGAGAAGTGGTGCGCGGACTCGTCCCCTTTACTCGGGCGCCGTGGTGCACTGAGAGAGTCCGCGTCGGACGGGCGAAGAGACCACACCCTGAACGTTGACGTGTCGCGAGCAGCTACTGCAGTGACGAATGCGGCGATCGAAGAAACGAGTCGGCAAGCCGATCAGCTCATGGGAGGACGGCCCCTCCCAGGCTCTGCGGAATGGGAGGCGCTGTCCGGTACTGCTGCAGGTGCCCAGAAGGAGCTGGCTACTCAACTTCTCCACCTCAGGATCGAGCTGGAAGTCGGCATTGACCCGCTGGGAGCAGTGATTGGCCTACGGCGCTGGGGTGTTATGTGGCAGCAGATTTCCAATGCCGCTGGAGCAAGCCGTCAGGCGTCCTACGGGCGTTGGGGCAATCGAGTTTGGGATGTCCTGAATCGCTACCAGACTGGCGACCTCGGAGGCCCTGTCGCTGGAGGGCTAGGCGTTCATCGCTGCGGACTTCGACATTGAGGTGGCAAAAAAAGATCTCGCCCTGGATAACCAGGACGAGATCTTCACGATCGTAGCGGGGACAGGATTTGAACCTGTGACCTCTGGGTTATGAGCCCAGCGAGCTACCGAGCTGCTCCACCCCGCGTCGCTCTGAAAAACTATAGTGCGCTGTCCGGTGTGGCACAAATCGAGGCTGCATCCGCACTCCTGCGAGCGGTCCTGACCGCTGGCTGAGCGGGGGTGACTACCGGTCTGGTTGACCTGGTCCTGTAACGTGCTGCACGCATCGGCGTGAGCTCCACCTTGTGGTTCGCGCCATGGTGCTGGTGGGCTGGCTGGTGTTCGGTCCGCGGCCCCAGCTGGCCGCCGCAACGGTGCTCGGTACCTGTGGGCCGTGACGATCGTGGTCCTCGCCCTGGCGGCGACCGCTTGGCGAGGAGATTCTCGCCTGCCACGGACGCCACGGGACGAGGACGCCTGACCCCCGTGGTCCCGGCATGATTCAGAGCACAGGGATCCCCTCAGACAGTGAAGATCGGTCGAAAGAACCCAACCAGCTCATCCGTTGCATCCAGCGGCAGCACGTGTGCCACGTACTGGTCCGGGCGGACGATGACGACGGCGCCGTCGCGACTGATCTGGCGGGCATCGAAGATGTCCTCGCCCTCGCCGACGGAGAAGATCGTCTCCTGGTCGATGAGCCCGAACGGACCATTGGCAATCTTGAATACCGCAGGAACCTTTCCGATGTCCACGCCGGTGAACGGCTGCTGGTAGATGACCTTCACATCGAAGAGCGAGTTCATGTCCGTGCCGGCAGGGGTGTGGACAGACACGGGGGATTCTGGATCATTGGCCATGAAGTCAGCCCACCGCGTCAGCTTCGATTCTGCTCCGGCGATGGGTGAATCAGCGAAGGCGTAGACCCGCCAGCGACCGTCGGCCCTGTGAAGATGCCCCAACTGCACAGGGTTTGAATCGCTGACGCGGGACACCTCGAAGGACTTGAAACGTTTTCCGACCGGGAAGCCCTCCGCAAGAGCTTGATGGGTGTCCTCTCCGATGATCATGGACGGCTTGTACTGCGTCATGAAACCGGCCGGGAACTCATGCGTGCGGACGTAATACTCCTCCAGCGCCGATGGGCTCTCCAGTTCCTCGGGCTTCGCGGCCATCATCGAGGACCACTCACGATCGAAGTCGATGAGGTTCTGGGCGATCTCCTGTCGCTCAGCCGTGTACGTCGAGAGCAGCGATGCCGGGCTGAGGCCCGTGATCACCTGCCGGAGCTTCCACGCCAGGTTGAAACCGTCCTGCATGGACACGTTCATCCCCTGGCCGGCCTTCGCGCTGTGGGTGTGACATGCATCGCCAGCGATGAAGACATGCGGGTCCTGCTCGCCGGCCCTCTCGACGGGGACGTCATCGAACCTGTCGGTGACGCGGTGCCCCACCTCGTAGACGCTCCACCAGGCCACGTTCTTCACATCCACCGTGTACGGGTTGATGATCTCGTTGGCCTTGGCGATGATCTTCTCGATCGGCGTCTCGCGCACCTTGTGGTTGTCATCCTCGGCCACGTCCCCGAGGTCCACGTACATGCGGAAGAGGTAGCCGCCCTCCCTGGGGATGTGGAGGATGGAGCCGGCATTGGACTGGATGGCGCACTTGATGCGTACATCCGGGAAGTCGGAGTTGGCAAGCAGATCCATGACACCCCACGCGTGGTACGAAACAGCACCGACATGGTGTGCCCCGATGCAGTCACGCACCCCCGAGCGCGCGCCGTCGGCACCGAGGACGTATTTGGCACGAACGGTTCTTTCCGCGCCGGCTTCGTCACCGTCGGAGCGGACGAGCGTCACGACGACGGGGTACTCACCCTCGTCCTCGACGACAAGACCCGTGAACTCCCACCCCCAGTGGGGAACCATGCGGGAGGGTGCGTTGTTGGCGTATTCGGCGTAGTAGTCCAGCACCCTCGCCTGGTTGACGATGAGGTGGGGGAATTCGGAGATGCCGTGCTCGTCATCCGGTTTCCGGGCGGCGCGGATGATCTGGTCCGGATTCTCCGGGTCCGGCTTCCAGAAGCACATCTCAGTGATGCGGTAGGCCTCGTCCATGATGCGGTTCGCGAAACCGAAGGCCTGGAACGTCTCCACGGAGCGGGCCTGGATGCCATCGGCCTGACCAATGACGAGGCGTCCTGCACGGCGTTCGACAATGCACGCCGTGATGTCAGGGAACTGGGCGAGCTGGGCGGCGGTGATCATTCCTGCCGGGCCGGCGCCCACGATCAGGACGTCCATCTGGTCAGGGAGTTCGGCCGGGCGATCAATGCCCACGCCGGCGGCGGGCTGGATCCGGGGATCCCCGGACACGTATCCGTAGTTGTGGAACTGCACGATATCTCCTCACTGCTGTGTGAGCTGGTGAAAGGGTGAGTGGATGGACTGGGTGTGGGGGACAACTCGACGTCGAGCCGTCAGGGGGCGGGGTGCGCCTCCATGTACTGGTACAGGGCACGCAGCTTGTGCTGCCGGGCAGTTGACTCCACCTCCTCGACGCCTGCACCAGCGCGAATCAGGTCGAGGATGTGGTCGTGTTCACGAACGGATGTCATGGAGCGAACCTGCACGAAGGCGAACATGTTGCGGCGAATGACGGCGACACGCTCCCACTCCCGGCCAAGGAGCTCAGTCAGACGGTGGTTCGGGCAGAACGAGCAGATCACTTGGTGGAATCGCTGGTTCAGTTCGGTGAAGAGCCGTGGGTCGAAGTTACCGTCCACCAGCACGCGCATCTGCTCGTTGATGGCGCGGGCCGCAGCCAGCGCGTCGTCACTGAGATGTGAAGCGGCCTGGGCTGTGGCGGCTCCCTCCAGCAGGGCAAGGGTCTGCATCGCATCTGCGTAGTCGCCCACGTCGATCGAGGCGACTTCCGCCCCCACATTGTGGGTGAAAGTGACGAGACTCTCCGCCTCGAGACGGCGAATGGCCTCGCGTACGGGAACCACCGACACACCCAATTCGCGCGCCACTCTGTCCAGCACGATCCTGTAGCCCGCCACGTAGCGTCCGCTGATGATGCGGTTCCGCAACTCAACGTAGACGAGCTCGGATTTTGACGCCGTGGGCGACGAGTTCTTCTGCATGTGGGAATCCATTCGGCCAATGTCCGGGGGTGCCTAGAAGGACACCAGGGAAGGGAGCCACAGCGACAGCTGTGGAAAGGAGAACAGGACGGCCACGAGGATGAGTTCCACCACCACGAAGGGGATCACTCCCTTGAAGATCTCCGTGACGCGTATGCCGGAGGTGCCGGCCACCACGAAGCAGTTGATGCCAACCGGCGGAGTGACCATGCCGATCTCGATCAGCTTCACGATGAGGATGCCAAGCCAGATTCCGTCGAACCCCAGGGACATGGCCACCGGATAGAGCAGTGGCACGGTGATCACGAGGATGGAGATTGATTCCAGTGCCATCCCGAGCGGAAGGAGTGCCAGCAGCAGGAGACCCATGGTCACATACGGATTCCAGCCGGCGTCCAGCACTTGCGCGGTGAGCATCTGGGGTACCCGGGCGGCCACGAAGAAGGTCGAGAGAACGGCGGAGCCAACGATGATGGCGAAGACCATCGATGTTGTTCCTGCGGTCTCCTTCAAGGCTTCGATGATGGCGTTCAGCGTCGCTCGCCATCCCTCCTTGTACATTTCGGTGACAAGAATGACCGCGGCTGCGAGCGCGCCGACCGCAGCCGACTCGGTGGGTGTGAAGACACCCGAGTACATGCCGCCGAGCACGATGAAGAAGAGGATTCCCACTCGCACGACGCCGCGCATCGGCAGGTCACGCCAGCGGATGACTGGCTCCGATGATTGCAGCGGGGAGGCCACGCTTCCGCTGGCGGGGCTGACCTGGCCTGAGCGGGCGGAACCGGTCTGCCCGGAGGCACTGGCCAGGGCCTCAGCCATCACCTTTGGCTGCTGTGCCTTCTTCAGGTCCTTGCGGGAGGCCAGGATGATGTACAGGGCATAGGCCAGCGCCGAGAGGATGCCGGGAATGATGCCGGCAGCCAACACCTTCGCCACTGATTCACGCGTCATGATGGCGTACAGCACCAGGATGACGCTCGGCGGGATCATGACGCCCAGGGTGCCGGACACGGCCACCGTGGCGGTCGCCATGGAGGCCTTGTAACCATGCTTGAGCATCTCGCCCACCGACAGCCGCGACATTGTTGCCGCAGTGCCGATGGAGGAACCCGAGACGGCGGCGAAACCCGCACATGCCATGACGGTCGCAACGCCGAGGCCGCCCGGAAAGTTCCGGAACACGTGGGCGGCCACCTTGTACACCTGCTCCGCCACCTTCGCCTTGACGGCGAACATGCCCATGAGGATGAACATGGGGATGATCGTGAGTGAGAACGTCGATGTCTCCGTGAAGGGTACGGAGCCCAGCGTGTTCGTCGCGAACCCATCACCGCGTAGTGCCAGGAGGCCCAGTGCTCCGGAGAGACCGAGCGCGAACGCCACGGGTACCCGGATGGCCAGCATGACCATCATGACGATGACGACGAGGATGACCAGGGTGGTGACTGTCATCGTTGTTCCTTTCCCTTGCGGGTGACGTGGTCTTCGTGGGTGAGGTGGCCTTCAAGATTCGCAATGCGGGCGCCCTCGCCCTCTCCGAACCCACCTGAGTGACCAGCTACCGGGTCCCCGATGACGTACTCCCAGGGGCGCTCGGGTGCACCGGTCATGCGATCCTCGTTGTCGCCACCGAGGATCTCGCGGCCCGTGATGGTGCGGATCAGGTTGGTGACGGCGACCAGCAACATCGCTGAGATGCCGATCACGATGATCCAGCGTGCGGGCCAGATCGGCCAGGCGACGAGCCCCATACGCGTCTCGCGAGCCATGAAGGAGGGGATTGCGCGGGTGGCCGTCGCGTAGAGAAGCCAGACGAGGTACGCGGTACCGAGTGCCCAGGCAGCCGAGAGAACCCAGCGCAGGACAGGCTTGCCGAGGCGCTCGGTGAGGAGATCGACCGCGATGTGGGAGTTCGTGGCCCCCGTGTAGGCCAATCCAAGGAATACAGCCGTGACCAGTGCCGTTTCGGAGATCTCGAGCACCCCGGGAACAGAACGGTTGTACAGAATGCGGAAGGCAACATCGATGGCGATGGAGATCATCATCACCAACGTTGCGAGGGTTGCCACGATGCCGAGGGTCGAGGCGATTGCCTTGATGGCTTTTTCCATGTGCCGTTCCTTATCAATTGGCTCAGCGAGGCCCGTCGGTGGCGGGCGACTTTGCAGGTCATCCGCCACCGATGTGGGTCAACGGTCCTGGAAGCGCTCCACGCACTTCATGAGGGGCTCCTCGACGATGTCAGGCTGGTCTGCGGCCTCGTCGTAGGCATTCATGTAGTCCTCCAGGAACGCTTCCGGATTCTCAAGTCCGTCCGCCTGGGCCTGGACGATCCACTTGTCGATGAGATCCTTCTGGACGAGGTCCTTCCACTCCGTGGTGGCAGCCGCGTCCCACGCGGTGAACGACTCGACGCCCTCGAATTCGTACAGGGCATCGCACTGGGCTTCCGTGGCGCCGTTGAAGGCCTTCATCCCCTCACCACCGTTGATGAGTTCTTCCTGGACCTCCTTGACGATCTCCTTCAGGTCATCGGGCATCGTGTCGAAGGTGTCCTGGTTCATCCAGATCGCGAACGTGGTGTAGACGCCTGAGCCGGTGACTGACCAGTTCTTGAGCTGCTCCATGAGCTTGTAGTCGACGGGGCCGTCCATCGTCCAGGACACGGCATCTGCCAGGCCACGCTCCACACCCTCGTAGGTCTCGCTCGCGGTGAGGGCCACCACATTGCCGCCAGCCATCTCGACGGCCTGCTGCAGATAGGCCCCTGTGACGCGCATGCGCACACCGTTGAGGTCCTTGATGCTGTCGATCTCCTCGTTGGCCCCGACAATGGCACCCCCCGGGCTCCATGCAGCCACGAGATGAACGCCGGAGCGGTCCCAGGCCGCCTGGGCATCCTCATTCTCGACGTTGGCCTTGTAGATGGCCTGCATGAACGCCTGCGAGTTGTCAGCCATGAAGGGGATCGTGGCGACGCTCATGGTGGGGAACAGTTGCGGAGTGTAGTCCGAGATGGAGACGCCGATGTCGGCACGTCCATCGCGCACACACTCTGCAATCTCTGCGGGCTTGCACAGTGAATCGGGCTCCGTCCGATTCACCGTGATGCGGCCGTCAGAGCGTGCCTCGATCTCGTCGAGGAACCAGTTCTGGACCGGGGCATTGGGAACGTTGGGCTGAACCATCGTCACCATGTCGAGGGTGACCGACTCGCCGGAGGAGACCGCGTCCCCCGTGCCGCCGTCGGTCGGATCGGCACCGCCCTCATCGACGATGCCACCACCGCCGCACGCCGAGAGAATGAGGGCCGCGCCGGCGAGGAGGGCCAGTGCTGGGTACCTGGAACTTTTCATATTCTTCACTTCCTTGTGATTGTCGTGCGGGGTGATTGCGTACGGGCTCAGATCTGATGACCGAGTTTGAATCCCTGCTCCGTGTCGTCCTGGCGGGTGTATGAGAAACCATCAGCGCCGACGGTCACCTCCATTTCGGAGGACTGCTCGCGCCTGATGACCTCCTGGGGATTGCCGTCGAGGTCCATCACCAGCGACGCATCGGTGTACCAGGACGGCACCACCGTGTGTCCCCACCAGTCGCGACGCTGGTTGTCGTGGACGTCCCAGGTGACCACCGGATTGTCGGGGTCACCCGTGTAGTAGTCCTGTGTGTAGATCTCCACACGATGGCCGTCGGGATCGCGGAGGTAGAGGTAGAAGGCGTTGGAGACCCCATGGCGGCCCGGGCCGCGCTCAATCAGGTCAGATTTGCGCAGCGCGCCCAGCTTGTCGCAGATGTAGAGGATGTTGTGCTTCTCGTGGGTCGAGAAGGCGACGTGGTGCATCCGGGGACCGTCCCCGCCCGTCAGGGCAGTGTCATGGACGGTGTGCTTGCGGCAGAACCAGGCGGCGTAGGTGACTCCCTCTCCGTCCTTGATGTCCTCGGTGCGCCGGAAACCGAGCGCCTCCAGGTATGCCGCCCCCTTGCCCACGTCCGGATACACCTGGTTGAAGTGGTCCAACCTCACCAGCGCTCCGGGTCCCTGCAGGTCGTAGGCCCAGGCCAGTCGTTCGACGTGGTCCACCTCATGGAAGAACTCGTAGGGGAAGCCCAGGGGGTCGACCACCCTCACAGCGTTGCGCACGCCCTGGGTGAAGTCCCCTCGACGGGTCTCGCAGCCGAGTTCCCTGTAGTAGGCCTCGGCCCTGTCCACGTCCTCCTGGGAACGCACCCGGAAGGAGAAGGCGGCAACGCCGGCGACGGGCGCCTTGCGGAGCACGAGGTTGTGGTGGATGAACTCCTCGAAGCTGCGGAGGTAGATTGCCTCGGCATCCTCCGCCGTGACGACGAGTCCGAGGATGTCGACGTAGAACTCGCGGGAGGCCGCGAGGTCGGTGACGAGTAGTTCCATGTAGGCGCACCGCAACACGTCGGGCTGTGGGGCGCTGGGGGTGGGGATGTCGCTCATGAGAGTCTCCTTTGACTGTTCTCAGCTGCCCGGGCCCGCAAGGCCCGGATCGTTGTCGGTGTAGCCGGTGGCGCCGAAGCGCGTGGTGTGGACGTCCCCGAGGGTGACGTGGACGGCCTGCTGGTTCGAGTAGAATTCCAGCGAGCGGTAGCCGCCTTCCTGTCCCAGACCGGAGCCCTTGACACCGCCGAAGGGCGTGCGCAGGTCCCGGACGTTGTGGGAATTGATCCAGACCATCCCGGATTCGATCTGGTGGGACACGTTGTGCGCGCGCTGGACATCCGATGTCCAGACGTAGGCAGCCAGCCCGTACTTCACATCATTGGCGAGTGCGATGGCCTCCTCATCCGTGTCGAACGACGTGATGGCGACGACCGGTCCGAAGATCTCCTCCTGGAAAATGCGGGCATCCGGGGCCACGTCAGCAAACACAGTGGCTTGAACGTAGTTGCCCTCGGGAAGGTTGTCGGGGCGTCTCCCGCCCGCCACGAGCCGCCCTTCCTGCTTGCCGATCTCCACGTACTGCATCACCTTGTCGTAGTGCGATGGGTGCACGAGGGCGGCGAGCTCTGTCGTCGGGTCCGATGGCGGCCCCACCTTGATCTTCTTCGCGCGCTCGGCATAGGCATCCACGAACCGGTCGTAGATTTCCCTCTGGACGAGCAACCGGGAGGAAGCCGTGCAGCGTTCACCATTCAGGGAGAACACCCCGAACAGGGTGGAGTCCAGGGCCGCCTCGAAGTCGGCGTCGGCAAAGATGACGGCAGGTGACTTGCCGCCGAGCTCCATCGACATGGACTTCATGGTGGGGGCACAGTTACCGAATATCACTTGGCCGGTGGTCGTCTCACCCGTGAAGGAGATGAGGTTGACGTCCGGGTGCTTGACCAGTGCGTCGCCAGCGGATTCGCCGAAGCCGTGCACCATGTTGAACACACCATCGGGTAGCCCAGCCCTCTCGAAGATCCCGGCCCACAGCTCGGCGGACAGGGGCGTGAACTCGGCGGGCTTGAGGACGACGGTGCATCCTGAGGCCAGCGCGGGGGCCAACTTCCAGGACTCCTGCATGAACGGTGTGTTCCACGGCGTGATGAGCCCGGCGACGCCCTTCGGTTTGCGGTTCACGTAGTTGATCTGTCGGCCGGGCATCCGGAACGTGTCGTCCACCTGGGCCACGATGAGGTCCGCGAAGAACCGGAAGTTCTCGGCGGCGCGCACGGCCTGGCCGTTCGCCTGGCGAATGGGCAGACCGGAATCGAAGGACTCCTGCTCTGCCAGTTGGGCGTTGATGGCCTGGACCTCGTCCGCGACCCTGTTCAGGATGCGGGCACGCTCGCGGGGCATCATGTGGGGCCAGGGCCCCTCGTCGAAGGCCCGGCGCGCCGCCGCAACCGCCGCATCGATGTCGCGTCGGTCGCCGGAGGCGCAGGTGATGTAGACCTCGTTGGTCGTGGGTTCGAGTACGTCGAACACCTCGCCGCCCACGGAATCGGTGAGTGTGCCGTCGATGTAGTGGCGTAGCTGGTCGGGCAGTCCTTCAGGCCTGGTGGCAGTCATCGAAAGGTCTCCTTGTCAGATGTTGACGTCAGTGAGGTATTGAGTCGCGGCTTCCGCAAGGAGCTGCACCTTCTGCTGGCCGGGTTTGGTCAGGTTGATGAGCGGGGGACGCACGGTGGCCGACGCGATGAGGCCACGTTCCGCCATGAGCCACTTGGCGGGGGCAGGGTTCGTCTCCACGAACAGCAGATCCACAAGCGGGTGCACCCCGTAGTGGAGTTCCCGTGCACGCTCGAGGTCTCCATCCATGGCGGCCTGGTACATCTCGGACACCGCACCCGGAGCAATGTTGGACAGCGCTGAGATGAAGCCGATGCCGCCGAGGGAGAGCAGTGGAAGACAGAGCAATTCGATGCCCGACCACATCAGGAGGTCCTTGCCGCAGTGGAACATCGTGCGGGAGAAGTGCTCGAAGTCCTTCGTGGTCTCCTTGATGCCGACGACGTTGTCGAAGTCCTTGAAAAGTCGCGCGAAGGTCTCCGGCTCGAGTTCGACGGCGGTGCGAGCAGGGACGTTGTAGGCGATCAGCGGCAGGTCCGGGAACTCTCGCGCGATCGTCGCGTACCACTGGTACAGCGCCTCCTGGGTGGGTTTGGAGTAGTACGGGGTGATGATGAGCGCCGCGTCGACTCCCATGTCCTGTGCCGCGCTCGTCAGACGGAGCGTGTCGTCGAGTGATGATGATCCGGTGCCGGGCACGAACGACATGTCCGAGTCGCCGATGGCCTCCGTGATCGTCTGCAGCGCCGCGACGCGCTCGTCGAAGGTGAGGCTGGAGGGCTCGCCGGTTGAGCCACCGAATGAGATACCGGAGGAACCGTTCTTTTGTTGCCACTGCACCATGCGGCGCAACGACTCGTGGTCGACGGCGCCGGAATCGGTGAACGGGGTGAACAGTGGTGCGATGCTTCCGCTGAGCTTTTCTCTCAAGGACATCAGGGTTTAGCCTTCCTGCTTCTTTGTGTTCCACGCGTCGTAGCGCGTGCGCCACGCGGCATTCATGGGGTAGAGGCCGTCCACGCTCTCGCCGGTGGCGACCATTTCGGTGATGAAGTCCTCCTCGTTCTCCTGCCGCTCGGCGGCCTCGAGGACCTCGAGGACCAGGGCGGGTGGGATGACTATGGGTCCGTCGTCGTCTGCGACGACGACGTCGCCCACGCGCACGAGCGCACCGCCACAGGCGATGTCCACATCGGTCTCCCAAGGGATGTGCCGACGACCGAGGACGGCCGGGTGGTGGGAGGCCGCGAACACGGGCAGGCCCAGTTCGGACACGATGGCGTAGTCGCGTACGCAGCCGTCGGAGATGATGCCGGCAGCGCCGCGCACCTGGGCGCGAAGTGCAAGGATGTCACCGAGAGTGCCTGCGTCGGCCACACCGCGCGCGTCCATGACGAGCACCTCACCCTCCCCGACGGAGTCGATTGCCTGCTTTTGTGCGTTGTAGCCCCCGCCCCGGTTGGCGAACTCGTCCTTGCGGAAGGGCAGGAAGCGCAGCGTGCGGGCTCGACCGACGATCCTGGAGCCGGGGATGAGTGGATGGACGCCGTCGATCGAGACCTCGTTGTATCCGTGCTTCCGGAGTTGCGAGGAGAGGGTGGCCACGGCGACGCCCCTGAGGCGTTCACGGACGTCATCGGTGAGGACGAACTCTTCCGGGGATTGCTCCGTGCCCCAGGCGTCGGCCCGCTGTGCGGCATCCACCGTGGGTGGGTTGCCGTGGGCAGCAAGTGCCGGACCCTCCACAATCTCGGTAACCAGCGCCCCCGAGGTGATCGTCGGATCCGTGACGGAGAAGACTTCCACCTCGATGCGCTGACCGGGGACCGCGACACTGGCCCCCGCGGGTGTGCCCGTGAGGACCACGTCTCCTCGCTCCAACGTCATGAAGCGGGACAGGTCGGCGATCATCTCACCGAAGGAGAAGAGCATCCCGCCGCTGGTGTCGTCCTGCACAAGCTGTCCGTCGAGACGGGTGCGGACACCGATGGCCGCTTCGTCCAGAGTGCTGGCCTTGATGAGGTGAGGGCCGATGGGCGTGTAACCGTCCCCGCTCTTGGACCGGACGTTGGAGCCCTTGTCCGCGTAGCGCAGGTCATGGAGTCCCAGATCGTTTGATGCTGTGACCCAACCGACGTGGGACCAACCCTCCGCGGGGGAGACGTTCTTCGCTGTCTCGCCGATGACGAGGGCTATCTCACCTTCGAAGCCGAGGAGTTCGGTGCCAGCGGGGCGGGCGATCTGCCCGGAGCCGGTCAGGGAGGAGGAGGCTTTGAGGAAGTATGAGGCGAACGCCGGCGTGCGGCCACGTTGGGCTGCTCGCGAGGAGTAGCTCAGGTGGACGGCAATGATCTTGCCCGGACGATGGCCCACGGTGGTCTCGAGGTCGTTCAAGGGTGAACTCCGTTCAGAACATCTATGAAGTCATATACGATCGTGATGAGGTCAGTCTCATGTGGTTGTCGGACATTGTCAAGTGGAGACGGGACATCAGTTCACGCTCGGAGGCGTCAGACGCGAGAGGGGGTGGTTGCGGCCCGGTTTCTAGCGACGGGCCGGGGATTGGGATCTTTTTGCACATCAGGCTCCTTGTTCGTATACGATTTACGAGTGGTGTGTCGTGCCCCGACGCACCGCTCCTTTGCACTACGTGACGCGGAAGGTCGCCCAAAATGCCACTGTCCCTTGATCCCCATGGACCCGCCGAACGCGAGTCCCTCATTGACAAAGCCCTTGCCGCGGCCCCGACACAGCTGTTCATCGCGGGGCAGTGGCGCGACGCAGCCTCTGGCACCACATTTGATGTCCACAATCCCGCCACGGGGCGCGTGCTCACCCACGTGGCGGACGCCACGCCAGAGGACGGAATCGCCGCTCTTGATGCAGCGGCGGGAGCGCAGCAGGAGTGGGCTGCGACACCTCCGCGTGTGCGCTCAGAGCTGTTGCGCGCTGCCTTCGACCGCGTGACGGAACTCCGGGACGAGTTTGCCGCGATCATGACGCTGGAGATGGGCAAGCCTCTGTCGGAGGGCTACGGCGAGGTCACCTACGGAGCGGAGTTCCTCCGCTGGTTTGCAGAGGAGGCCGTGCGCATCAATGGTCGCTACACCAGCTCTCCCGAGGGCAACCTCAGGATCCTCACCGTGAAGCGGCCCGTGGGCCCGTCGCTGTTCATCACGCCATGGAACTTTCCGCTGGCCATGGCGACGCGCAAGATTGCGCCCGCTCTCGCGGCCGGCTGCACGACCATCCTGAAGCCCGCCACACTCACCCCCCTCACCTCCCTGGCACTGGTGAAGGTGTTTGAGGAAGTGGGTGTTCCGGCAGGCGTGGTCAACATCATTCCGACGTCGCGGGCCCACCCCGTGACCGGCCCCATGATCCAGGACACTCGTCTGCGCAAGATCTCCTTCACGGGATCGACCCCTGTGGGCATGGCCCTCATGGAGGAGGCCGCGCGCAATGTTGTGCGCACGTCGATGGAACTGGGCGGCAACGCGCCCTTCATCGTCTTCGAGGATGCGGACCTCGAGGGTGCAGTCGCTGCGGCGCACAGGACGAAGCTGCGCAACATGGGGGAGGCCTGCAACGCCTCGAATCGCTTCTACGTGCACGCCGATCTTGCGAAGGCATTCTCCGACCGACTCGCTGACTCCTTCGATGCCCTCGTGGTGGGCGACGGTTTCGACAGGGCCACGGATGTGGGGCCGATCATCTCGGAGGAGCAACGCGCCTCCATCGACGAGATGGTGTGCGCCGCCCGCAGGGAGGGGGCAACTGTGCTGACCGGCAGAGAACCCGTCGAAGGTCCGGGCTATTTCTATCCTCCCACCGTCGTCACCAACCTCTCGCCGGATTCCGCCCTGGTCAACAACGAGATCTTCGGTCCTGTGGCACCCATCGTGTCCTTCACGACGGAGGAGGAGGTTCTGGCCTACGCCAACAACTCGATGATGGGGCTCTCAGGCTACGTGCACACCGCGAGCATCGAACGGGCGCTGAGGATGGCGGAGCGTCTCGAGGTGGGCATGATCGGCATCAACTCCGGGACGATCTCGAACGCGGCGGCGCCCTTCGGGGGGCTGAAGCACTCCGGGACGGGGCGCGAGGGCGGCAGCGAGGGCATCGAGGAGTACCTGGAGACGGTCTACGTCGGCTTCGGGGACCCCTTCGGTGATTCGTGAGGTGCTGAGCCCTGCAGGCTCAGTGCAGATCAGGGATGCTGTCCCTGGCGTCGGTGTACTGCACACCGCAGAGCTCCAGCAGATCAACCAACATCGAGCGCACCTGTGCCAGGATGACGGCACTCGAGAGCTGCTCGCCGACGGCCACCAGGGCACTCTCCTCTGCCAATTCGATGATGTCCACCACCTTGGAGTCCGGACGCCGCATGGCGTACAGCTCTGCGGCGCACTCGTCGGTGATCTGCGCCAACCCGGCAAGCAGGTGCAGGTGGCCGGACGGGACGCCCTCACCCCGGTTCACGGCGACGACGCCACGACGCGCCAGCACCCGGAGGTTGCGCGTGAAGCGATCCAGGGGAACGGTCAGGTCGGCGATCTGCAACACGCCCTCCCTGTGCCGACGCAGGAAGGGCGAGATCCGCACCACTGCGGCGCCCTCGTTGGCGGCGGTGGTGAGGGACGCAAGTGCATGTTCCGTGGCACGCGCAGAGGCCAGAACCCGCTCGGCCGCCTCGAGGTCGGAGGCACTGATGGCCGTGATCATCTCGCGAATGGTGTTCGAGGTCTCGTGCAGCACCCTGGCCGCCTGCATGCGGGGCCGGGTCACGGGCCCCGTCGGCGCCACGGTGGCGAACAGCAGTGCGACACCACACCCAACCAGGGCATCCATCCACCGCTCGATACCAGCGTCGACGTTCGGGATGACGGTGAGGACCACGGCGGCCTGCACCGCTGATTGGGTCACCATGAGCGTCCTCGCCCCGAGCCAGGTCGTGACGGACATGGCGACGGCGATCACCAGGATGATCTGCCACACACCCGTCCCGAAGTAGTACAGGAAGATGTCGCCGATCAGCACGCCCACCGTGACGCCGACGGCGATCTCCAGTGCCCGCCACAATCGCTGCCCGAAGCTGAAACCCAGGCAGATAATGGTGGCCACGACCGCCAGGAACGGAGCTGTGTGGGAGAACAGTGTCTGGGCCAGCCACCAGGACATCCCGGCAGCCAGGGCAATCTGGATGATCATGAACAGGCGGGACTGCCAGCGGTGCACGCGGCGCATCTGTGATCGCCACCCCCGCCTGGCGGTGCGCTCGCTGAGATCGAACGCGCGCAGCGAGGCGTTCTGGATCACGTGTCCGGTGCCATGCCAGGAGAAGTGGCGACGGCGCTCCTGTGACAACGAGTCCTCCCCTGATTGAGCAGCCCCCGGCGTGCGGTGCTTTGCGACATGTGGATTTTAGCCCACCCTCCACCACACAGGGCGTCGTTCAGAGGGGGCCGCGGGGTTGCGATCACGGCTACGCCTGCCAGGCCGGATAGGATTGGCGCCGTTCTGCATTCCACAATGGGGAGTCCCGCCCAATGAAAGCACGTCGTCCACTTCGGCCCCTCGTGGCCCTGGTCTGCATGGCGGCGGCGTTGGCCGCTGCGCTGACCGCCTGCTCGCGACCCGAGCCCTCCCCGTCCAGGGAGCCCATCGTCCTGAACATCGGGGCCACGCTGGAGCCAGAGGGACTCGACCCGGCGACGGTGAACGGTGCCGGGACGCCCTTCGTCCTGTTGTACAACGTCTACGAGACACTCGTGCGAATCGACGGTGAGGGCGAAATCAGTCCACTGCTTGCCCGTGACTACGAGCTGTCCGAGGACCGCCTCGTCTACACGTTCAACATCGACCCGTCAGCAGAGTTCGCCTCCGGCGAGGAGGTGACGGCCGGGGCGGTTGTTGAATCCCTGGAACGTGCGCGGAGTGGGGAGGGGATCACCAGCCAGGTGGCGGGCGTTTTCGAGCCGGTGGAGTCCATCCGGGCCCTGGACGAGGACACCGTCGAGGTCAGGCTGAGCGCCCCCAGCAATGAGTGGTTGTACAACATGGCCGGACCTGCTGGCATCGTGTACGACCCGGCGGGTCTGGACACGCTCGCGGACCGGCCCGCCGGTTCCGGCCCCTATGTTTTCGACGAGTGGTCCACCGGTCAGTACGTCAAGCTCATCAGGAGCGAGAACTACTGGGGGACGAACGTCCGGGTTGACGAGGTCTACTTCCGCTACTACGCGGACCCCAACGCAATGAACACTGCCATGCTGTCCGGCCAGCTCGACGTCATCTCCAACCTCACGGTTCCCCAGTCCATCGACCAGTTCGCGGACTCCGAGCGCTTCGTCGTCACCGAGGGCACGACCGACGGTGAGGTGGTGCTCGGTTTCAACCACGACAACGAGGCACTCTCCGAGGTGGCGGTGCGCCGGGCCATCAGCCACGCCATCGACCGACAGGCGCTCGTCGACGCCGTCTGGGGCGGCAAGGGCATGATGATCGGCTCCATGGTGGCTCCCACCGACCCGTGGTTCGAGGACCTCTCCGATACGTATCCGTTCGACCAGGACAAGGCACGCGAACTCCTGGCGGAGGCGGGCTTCGGAAGCGGACTGACGCTGCGCATGCGGGTCACCACGGACGTGCCCTATGCGCCGCCGGCTGCTCGCTTCATCGCAGCCCAGCTGGCCGAGGTGGGCATCCAACTCGAGGTGGACGAAATTGATTTCGCGCAGTGGCTCACGGAGGTCTACGGGCAGGGTGACTACGATCTGACGATCATCTCCCACGTGGAACCCCACGACATCTTCAACTTCGCCAACCCCGAGTACTACTGGCACTACGACAACCCGCAATTCGCAGAGCTCGTTGCGGACGCGGATGTGGCGCCGGCGGGGGAGCAGGTGGACCTGATGAAGGAAGCCGCCCGCATGCTTGCCGACGATGCAGCCGCCGTCTGGCTCTTCCTGCTGCCCAACCTCGTGGTCACAACCACCGATGTCTCGGGACTCCAGGTGAACGGCACGGGCCTGTCCTTCGATCTGACATCAGTCGCGACCAGCCGCTGACGTGAACCTGCGCGCCGTCGGGCTGCGGCTGGGCGGGCTGGTGATCAGCCTGCTGGTGGCCTCCCTGCTCATCTTTCTCGCCACCAATGCGCTGCCCGGCGACGTGACGCGGATCATCCTCGGCACGAACGCCGCACCCGGTGAGGTGGAGGCCATGCGGGAGCGCCTCGGTCTGGATCGCGGACTGCTGGTCCGCTATGCGGAATGGCTCGGCGGGGTGGTGCAAGGCGATTTCGGGACCTCAATGATCACGGGGGATGACGTCGTGTCGCAGATCGCTCCTCGCCTGGAGGTGTCGCTCTGGCTGGTGGGGCTGGCCATGGCGTTGGCGGTGCTGATCGCGCTGCCGCTCGGGGCCTTTGCCGCCATCAAACGGCGATACGCCAGCGGGTTCGTGGCATCGGCCGTCGCGCAGATCGGGCTCTCCATCCCTGCCTTCTGGGCCGCGATCTGGCTCGTCGTCCTCTTCGCGGTGACCCTGAGATGGTTGCCGGCCACAGGATACGTCAGCCCCCTCGACGGCGTCGGCCAATGGCTGCGACACCTCATTCTTCCGGTCACGGCGCTGGCGATCGTGCAGGCCAGCATCTTGGCGAGGTATGTCCGCAGCGCTGTCATCGAGGTGCTGGGCGAGGACTGGTTCCGCACGGCCCGGTCCGTCGGCTGGTCCACGTGGGGCGCTCTCAGGCGGCACGGGAGTCGCAACATCGCCATTTCCCTGCTGACCGTCATCGGCCTGCAGCTCTCCACCTTGCTGGTGGGCGCCATCATCATCGAGCAGGTCTTCGCCCTTCCGGGGCTTGGTTCACGCCTCATCCAGGCTGTGGGTCAGCGGGACCTCGTGGTGGTGCAGGCCATCGTCCTGCTCCTCGTGTGGGCCGTGCTGCTGATGAACTTCCTCGTGGACTTCGCCTACCAGCTCGTGGATCCGCGACTGAAGCGGGCGGGGCACCCGGGGTGAGGCGCGCGAACCTTGTCGTGGGTGGGGCGCTGATCGCCATGATCGTGGCACTGGCGTTGGTGGGTCTCATCTGGACGCCGTTCGATCCGACGGCCATCTCCGGCCCCCGGCTCGTCGGCCCCGGCTGGCCACATCTCCTCGGAACCGACGGCCAGGGCAGTGACACCGCTTCACGCATCATCAGTGGGGCCAAGCTGGCACTGCTCGTGGGAGTTGTGTCGGTGGCCACCGCTGCGGTGATAGGGGTCCCGGCCGGTATCCTCGCGGGCATGTCGCGGCGTTGGCTGGGTGCAGTGGTGGCGCGTGGTGCGGACATCCTCTACGGCTTTCCGGCGCTTCTCCTTGCCATTCTTTTCGCGGCGGCCGTGGGGGGGTCCACGTTGACGGCGGTGGCCGCCATCGGAATCGCCACCATCCCCGTGTTCGTACGCATCGCCCGTGCGGCGACCCTGCAGGTCATGAGCCAGGCCTTCGTGGAGGCTGCGAAGGTCTCGGGGACGCCGTCGATCCAGGTGGCGTGGCGCCATGTTCTGCCCAACATTGCGCCGGTCCTCGGTGTGCAGGCCTCCGTCAGCTTCGGCCTGGCCATCCTCGCCGAGGCGGGCCTGTCCTACCTGGGGCTGGGTTCCGGCTCCGATCTGCCCACGTGGGGACGCATGTTGCAGGAGGCCCAGAAGGAACTCTTCAACGCGCCCCTGTTGGCGTTCTGGCCCGGACTGGCCATCGCCATGGCCACGATGGGCTTCAACCTGTTGGGAGACGGCCTCCGCGACCTGCTGGATCCCAAGCTGCGGGAGCTCACGTGAATCGTCTTGAGGTCTCGGAGTTGACGGTGGCGTTCGGCCGGCGGCGCGCCATTGCGGTGGACCGTCTCTCGTTCGTCCTGGAGGAGAACCAGCGGCTGGGCATCATCGGCCAGTCCGGCTCCGGTAAGTCGGTCACGGCTCTCGCAGTGATTGGCCTACTGCCGGAGAACGCCCACGTCACGGGCTCGGTGAAGTTCAATGGCCTGGAGTTGCTGGGTCGGCCCGAGAAGGAGATGCGGACGATCAGGGGCAACGAAATCTCCATGATCTTCCAGGAGCCCATGACCGCGCTGGATCCCACGATGCGGGTGGGACGCCAGATCGGTGAGGTGATGGCACTGTACCGGCGCGATGAACACGGCAGCATCCGCGAACATGTGACCATGTGGCTGGAGCGCGTCGGTATGGCGGATCCGGAACGCGTGGCCCAGTCCTTCCCCGACGAGCTCTCGGGTGGTCAACGGCAGCGAGCACTGGTGGCGATGGCACTGGCCAACCAGCCCGATCTCGTGATCTGCGACGAGCCCACGACCGCCCTCGATGTCATCGTGCAGCGACAGATCCTCAACCTTCTCGACGAGCAACTCCAGGACAGGGCCACACTGTTCGTCAGCCATGACCTGGCGGTGGTTCGACAGGTGTGCCATGAGGTGCTGGTCATGCTGGGGGGACGCGTGGTGGAGGCCGGGAGCATCCAGAGCATCATCGACAACCCCCGCCATCCCTACACCAAGGCGCTGGTGGCAGCCGCGCGAATCGGCGACTACGCGCCGGGTAGACGGCTCCCGACGATGGCCGACTTCGAGGGAGGTGGCCGCCCATGACTGCTCCTCTGCTCGCAGCGCAAGGGGCAGAGGTGACGTTCCGCCGGTCCGGTCAAGCCTTCGTCGCCCTGCGGGATGTGACCTTCGGGATGGAGGCGGGTCAGCGCGTGGGGATCGTCGGGGGTTCGGGCTCCGGCAAGACCACGCTGGCGCGGCTTCTGCTGGCTCTCATCCAGCCCAGTCGTGGCACCGTTTCCTTCAAGGGCAGCCGAACCAGCGGACTCCCGGAACGGGCCCTGGGAGACCTGCGTGGCGGTGCCTCGATGGTCTTCCAGGATCCCAACTCGTCCCTGAACCCGCGCATGCGGGTGGGTGACATCATTGCCGAGCCCCTGCGCTCTCCCCTCCTGCGTGCGAGGGGGCACGTGACGAGTCGCGGATCTGAGGCCGTGGACGAGGCGCTGGAGGCCGTCGGGATGGATCTGTCGATGGCGTCGCGGTTTCCCCATCAACTCTCTGGCGGTCAGCGCCAACGAGTGGCCATCGCCCGGGCACTCGTCAGCGGACCGGAGGTGCTCGTCGCCGATGAACCGGTGTCGGCCCTCGACGTGGCCGTGCGTGCCCAGATCCTGAATCTGCTGGCCGATGCGGTGGCGGAGCGCTCTCTGGCCCTGGTGTTCATCTCCCACGACTTGGCTGTGGTGCGCCACCTCTGTGAGCGTGTCGTGGTCATGCAACACGGAATGGTGGTGGAGGAAGGACTTGTCCGCACGGTGTTTGCGGACCCACAACATCCGTACACGATGGAACTGCTGTCCGCCTCACTCAGCCTGTAGGGTGCGAACCTTCACGCAATGAGCGCGCTTCGGACCCACGGCGGCGAATCGCTATTGTGGTAGACGTGAAGGCTCTGCTGCTTGAAAACATCCATTCCGAGGCCACCCGCATTCTGACGAAGCGGGGCTACGACGTTGAGACCAGGGCGGGCGCCCTGACAGGCGGTGAGCTGGTCGCCGCGCTCGAGGGGGTCAGCTACCTCGGCATCCGGTCCCGAACCCAGGTCACGCGTGAGGTGCTGGCCGCCGCGCTGGACCTGAAGGCGGTGGGCGCCTTCTGCATCGGCACCAATCAGATTGACCTTGACGCAGCCACGGACGCCGGCGTGGCTGTGTTCAACGCCCCGTACTCCAACACGCGCTCCGTCGTGGAACTGGCCATCGCCGAGATCATCTCCATGGCGCGCCACCTGACCGACAGGAACAAGGACGTCCACGAGGGGCGGTGGGACAAATCCGCCACCGGATCGCACGAGATCCGTGGCCGGACGCTCGGCATCGTGGGCTACGGCAACATCGGCTCCCAGCTCTCCGTGGTCGCGGAGGCTCTCGGGATGAGCGTCTACTACTACGACATCGTGGACCGGCTCCCGCTCGGCAACGCCAAGGGTGTGGGTTCGATGGAGGAGTTGTTCGAGCTGTCGGAGACCATCTCACTGCACGTGGATGGCCGCGCCAGCAACGCGAACCTCATCGGTGCGGAGGAATTCGCGGCCATGCGTCCGCGGACGCTGTTTTTGAACCTGTGCCGGGGAAATGTCGTGGATCACGATGCCCTGCATGCCAATCTCGTGAGCGGGCACCTTGCCGGCGCCGCGATCGACGTCTATCCCCAGGAGCCGAAGGCGAAGGGCGAACCCCTGGTCTCCAGGCTACAGGGCCTCAGCAATGTCATCCTCACCCCACACATTGGCGGGTCCACGGAGGAGGCGCAGGTGGACATCGGCCGCTACGTTGCCGGCAAATTGGCCGACTACGAGGCCAATGGCGCCACGTCCATGTGTGTGAACCTGCCCGAGGTGCCGGCGCCGTCCTCACGGGACCATCGGATCGTCCACCTCCACCACAACGTTCCCGGCGTGATGGCCCGCCTCAACAACCTGTTCGCAACGCACAACATGAACATCTTGTCGCAGACGCTCTCCACCCGTGGCCACCTCGGCTATGCAGTCACGGATGTGGCCGGCGTCGCGCCGAAGGACCTGCTGGTGGAGCTTGAGGCGCTCGACGAGACCGTCCGGGTCCGCGTGCTCTAGGGGTGAGGAATCCGCTCGCTGCAGGGCTCAGGCGGCGCCGAGGACCTCCATCACGACGTCGTGCAGCGCGCCGTTGGTTGCCAGGGCTCCGGGCCCGGCCACGCCGGGAGCGCCGTCCAAGTTGGTGAAGCGGCCGCCTGCTTCGCGAACGATGATGTCCAGGGCGGCCATGTCCCAGAGCTGGAGTTCCGGCTCGCAGGCAATGTCGACGGCGCCCTCGGCAAGCAGCATGTAGCTCCAGAAGTCGCCGTAGGCCCGGGTACGCCAGCACTGACGCATCAGGTCGATGAATCCCTGACCGCGGGCAGTGGAGACCCAGCCGGCGATGTCGGAGTAGGACAGCGAAGCATCGTCCAGTTCCTGCACGCGGCTGACGCGGATCTCCGATGCATTCATGAGGGTCCTGCCGGTGTGGGCCCCACCGCCCAGGCTGGCCCACCACCGTCGGCTGAGAGCTGGCGCACTCACCACCGACGCCACCACCTCGCCGTCCACCTGCAGAGCGATGAGGGTGGCCCAGACGGGCACGCCACGCAGATAGTTGGCAGTGCCATCGATTGGGTCGATGATCCAGCGCCGGGGGCTGTCTCCCGTGTCCGCCATCTCCTCGCCGTGCACCGCATCGCGGGGCCGTGCCTTGGTGAGCGTGCGACGGATCGACTCCTCGACGGCAGTGTCGGCCTCCGTCACCGGCGTGTTGTCGGGCTTGCTCCCAAAGGCCAGATCACGGGCCTTGAAGCGGTTCATCGACAGGGAGTCCGCGTCGTCGGCGAGCATGTGCATGAGGCGGACGTCATCGGTCAGGTTCTTCGACTGTGCCATGCACACCAACCTAGCGAAGGTGATCCGTGCTCACGTGAAGGCGCGCTCCATGCGTCGAAATGAGGACAGTCGGGAAGGATCGAGGCGGCCGTCGGCAACGGCTGCGTCCAGGGCGCAATCCACGGCGCCCGTCTCGTGGTGGCACCCACGAGGACACTGGGCCGCATATTCGGTGAGGTCGCCGAAGGCGGCCACGATGGAGGAGGTCTTCACATGGCTGATCCCGAAGGACCGGACGCCGGGAGTGTCCACGATCCATCCGCCCTGGGGGAGCGGTATCGCCAGGGCCGAGGTGGAAGTGTGTCGCCCCTTCCCGGTGAGGTCGCTGACGTCCGCGACGGCACGATTGACGCCGGGCACCAGTGCATTGACGAGCGTGGACTTGCCGACGCCGGAGTGACCCACCAACACCGTCGTGCGGTCGGTGAGAATGTCATGCACCGCGGACAGGTCCGCGCCGGGACGGGTGGTGATGATGGGCACGTCCAGCGGACTGTAGGCCCCCACCAACTCATCGGGACTGGCCAGATCAGCCTTGGTGAGGCACAGGATGGGCGACACCTTGGCGTCGAACGCCGCAACCAGGATGCGATCGATCATCCCCATCCGAGGTTCGGGATCCGCCAGGGCGGTGACGATCATCAGCTGGTCGGCGTTTGCGACGATGGGACGCTCGAAGGTGTCGGAGTCGTCCGCGCTACGACGCAGGATGGTCCGCCGCCCAGCCACCTCGACGATCCGCGCGAGCGTGCCCTCCTGACCGGAGGTGTCGCCGTCCAGGGTTACGACATCCCCCACGATGACGCCCTTGCGGCCGATGACGCGGGCCTTGACGGCGGTCACGACGACTCCGGCGTCGAGAAGGCAGCGGTAGCGGCCACGATCAACGGTCACGATCCGCGCAGTGGGGGCTCCCTCATAGGTGGGCCGCTCCTTGGTGCGCGGACGGCTCCGCTTTCGCGGCCGGTCGAAGCCACCGTGGTCGTCGGCGCCCAAGGCGCCTCGACGCGCCATCAGGCGTGCACCGCGGAGCGCCAGTCGGTCTCGAAGTGCGGCATCGTCTTGGCAACGCAGTACAGGTCGGTCACGGTGAGCCCCGGAATCCGCAGGGCAAGCAGTGCCGCGGCATGAACCATGCGGTGATCGGCATACGTCTCGAAGCGGGTGGCAGTGAGGTCCCCGGGCGCGGAATGCCCCTCAATGATCAGCCCGTCGCCGGTTTCCGTCGCCGCGATACCGATCCGGGTGAACTCCGTCACCAGCGCAGCGAGCCGGTCCGTCTCGTGGCCGCGGATGTGTGACACTCCCCGGATGTGCGTGATTCCAGCGGAGAACGCTCCCATCGCTGCGACGACAGGAGTGAGTTCGGAGGCATCGTGGAGGTCGACGTCGATTCCTGTGAGCTGTTCGGGGCCGTGGAGCGTAACACTGTTGCCGTCGGCTTCCACCGTGGCACCGAAGCGTCGTGCGATGTCGAGGAACAGCGCGCCAGCCTGCTGACTCGCTGCCGGCCAGCCGGGAATGGTGACCGATCCCTGTGTGAGAGCGGCGGCTGCCAGGAAGACCGAGGCGTTCGTGAGGTCCGGCTCCACGGTCACGTCGCTTGCGGCGATGGGGCCGGGATGGACCTGCCATGTGTTCTCGTCGACCTCATCCACCTGGATGCCGCGGGTTCGCAGCATGTGGACGGTCATGTCGATGTGGGGACGGGAGGGAACGCTCGCGCCCACCTGTGTGATCCGCAACCCCTCGGGAAGCCTGGCCCCCACCAGCAGCAACCCGGAGACGTACTGGCTCGTGGCGGAGGCGTCCACCTCCACGGTTCCGGACAGGGTCCGCGGTGGGGTCAGCGTGAACGGGAGTGCGTCGCCGTCGACGGTGGCGCCCAGCTGCCGCAGCGCGTCCAGCAGTCCGGCCATGGGCCGGTTGCTGGCGTGTGGATCGCCGAAGAACGCCGTCTGTCCGTGAGCAAGGAGTGCCATGGGTGGCACGAACCGCATCACGGTTCCGGCCAGGCCGCAGTCGATCCCGTTGACCGCTCCGTGCAGCCGTTGGGGCGGTATGACCCGCCAGCCGT
Source organism: uncultured Actinomycetota bacterium (assembly GCA_963747505.1). GTDB lineage: Bacteria > Actinomycetota > Actinomycetes > Propionibacteriales > Propionibacteriaceae > Arachnia. The sequence goes on from CAVVFD010000001.1 coordinate 650,187, forward strand.
CTGCCGCACTGCCATCCACCCTGACGCCCAGAGAGGTGAGGGCCGCGACCATCAGGTCACTGTCGCGGGACACGAGGGCCCCCGAGATGCGGGAGGGGCCGTCGGCCAGGGCCGCGAGGACGAGGGCGCGGTTGGTCTCGGACTTGGAACCGGGGACCCTCACCTGCGCGGTGACGGGCCCCCGGGCACGTGGGAGAGGGTGTGGCATCAAGAAGTCACGGAATCCAGTTTCTTGGTCAGCTTCCTGGCCTTCTTCGCTGCACTCCTGCTGAGCTCATCCCTCTTCTTGTCGGCCTTCTTCAGTGCCTTCCGGGCGCTGCCGGCGACGTCATCGCCGGCGCCGGAGATCTTCTTCTCGGCCACCTTCGCCGTGTGTTCGGCGCGCCACCCGAGGCTGGGCTGCCCCTGCGTGTCCCGCGCCGCCAGCATGGACGCGCCGAGCAGCGCGAGGCTGGTCAGCACGGCGGGGCGTGCCGCTGCCTTCTCGTCCCTGGATGCATCCTTGGCCGGGAGCGCAATCGCAAGGTTGAGGATGCTGGACTTGGCGAGCAGCATGGCTCCCAGACGGCGTCCCAGTCCGGTGGCGAACATCAGCCCGCCGGCAATCTGGGCGGCTCCGCTCACGCGGACCCACGTCTCGGAGGACTCGGGGATCGAGGAGGAGTACGGGGCCGGGACCACACGCTGCAACATGGGCACGACTTTTTCGGTGAAGGCCTCTGCCTCGGCGGCACATTCGGATGGCTTGCTCACCTTCTTCACCCCGTCGACGACGAAAGCGCTGGCGAACAGGCTGCGGGCAACGAAACGCAACAGACTCATGGGAGCCAACATACCCACTCAAGCGTCCACTTGGAGTCGCCCGAGTCTAGATTGGTCACATGTGTGGGCGATATGCGGCCAGCGCCGATCCCGACGAACTCATCGAGGAGTACCGGATCGACGAGGTGACCGGGGAGGGCGCGCGCGCCTGCGAACCGCGCTACAACATCGCCCCCACGGATACCGTGGCGGCGGTCCTGGAGCGGGACACGGACCTGCGGCCGGTGCGAAAGTTGGTGGCGCTCCGCTGGGGGTTGGTGCCCAGCTGGTCACGTGACATGTCGTCCGGCGCCCGCATGATCAACGCCCGCGTGGAGACGGTCACCGAGAAGCCTGCGTTCCGGAAGGCCATGTCCGCCCGACGGTGCCTGCTACCGGCGTTGGGCTACTACGAATGGCGCAGGGAGACCGAGGGTACAGAACACGTGAAACAGCCGTACTTCCTGAGACCGGCGGATGGCTCGAGGGTGCAGATGGCCGGTCTCTACGAGTTCTGGAGGTCTCCGGAGGGTTGGCTGGCCTCCACGACCATCATCACCACCAGCGCCACCGATGAGCTCGGGTGGGTCCATGACCGGATGCCGATGACCGTCCACGACATGGACGCCTGGCTCGACCCGTCGCTGACGAACGGGGAGCTTGCCCGCGACCTGCTGTGCACTCCTGCGCTCCTGCGCCCCACCAAAGTCTCCCGCGCCGTCAACAACGTTGCCCACGAGGGTGCAGCGTTGCTGCGGGGCATCGACTGATGATCCTGCATGGAATAGACCCACGGCGCGCGACGTTGAAGGGTGCATGGCACTCATCGCGGACACCGGCCTCACGGACGCCAACGTGCGCTTGCGGTTCCCAGCGGTATCCTCGTTCCTGATGAACGTCGACGCCACTGAAATCGCCCCGGACGGCCTGAGCGCCCCGGCTGATGGGGACGCCTTCGAGATGGAGGCGCTCAGCCACCTCGACAAGCTCTACGCCGCGGCCCTGCGCATGACACGCAATCCGTCCGACGCAGAGGATGTCGTGCAAGAGGCCTACGCGAAGGCATTCGCCGCCCAGTCCACGTTCACACCGGGGACGAACCTGAAGGCCTGGCTGTACCGCATCCTCACGAACACCTACATCAACACCTACCGCAAGGCAGCCCGATCACCGAGGACGAGTTCCGGAGCGGAGGTGGAGGACTGGCACCTGGCTCGCGCCGCGTCCCACGACTCCTCAGGGTTGCGTTCCGCCGAGATGGAAGCCCTGGACCAGACCCCCGATTCCACCGTCTCGGACGCAATGGCGGGGCTTCCCGAGAACTTCCGCATGGCGGTCTACCTCGTGGATGTCGAGGGCTTCTCCTACAAGGAGGCCGCAGAGATCATGGGTACGCCCATCGGTACCGTCATGAGCCGGTTGAACCGCGGACGGGCGCTACTGCGGAACGCGCTCGCCGGCTACGCGGCTGAGCGGGGAATTGCCCGGCCCCCACAGGACGCCTCCTGATGTCCGAGGCCATGTGGAGCCATGACCATGACGAACTCGACGACTGTGCCCGCGCACTCGAGGCCGTCCACGCCTTCCTGCACCATGAACTGGCAGAAGTGGACGCCGATCTCATCCGCGTCCACCTCCATGCCTGCGAACAATGCATGGAGAACTTCGAGATCGAGTCCACGATCAGCGAGATGATCCACCGAAGCCAGTCGGCACCCGGGGCGCCGCAGGGACTGGCAGCCAGGATCACGTTGACGCGTCGTCGCCAATAGATACGGGGTGCACTCCCACATGACGAACCCCCGCTCCTCCCATGAGGAGCGGGGGTTCGTGCGTCAGCCGTCGGTCAGGCGTTGGGACGCTTGCCGTGGTTGGCCTTGTTCTTGCGGCGTGAACGACGCTTGCGTCCGGTCTTGCCCATGGTGACTCCTCGGGGTTGCTGTGGTGGTACGACGTCCATAGTGCCAGAACTTGAGCGATCATGTCTGATGAGCCGCTGGGGGGCAGGAGTGGCAGAGTGGAACCATGGTGCTCTCACATCTCGACCATCTGACCGATGAGGCCTGGCTCGCGGCCTTCGCCTCCCAGTGGCACCTCCTGGCCGATCTCAGCTTTTCCGACCTGCTCCTCTGGCTCCCGGACAACTCCGGCGAGCGCTTTGAGTGCATCGGTCAGATCCGTCCGGTGACGGGGCCCACGGCCCTGGAGGATGATGTGATCGGGGAGACAATCATCCATGAGCCGGATCACGCCGTGACGGCGGCCTACATGACGGGGCAGATCGCCGAAACCAGCGACAACGAGTTGAGCGCAGGCATTCCCGTCGATGTATGGGCAGTCCCCATCATGCGTGGGGGAGGGTGCATCGCTGTTCTGGAGCGACACACCAACCTCATGGGGGTGCGTGCCCTGGGCGCCCTCGAGGAGAACTACATGGAGGCGGCGGGGGTGCTGACCTCCATGCTGTTGGAGGGGCAGTTCCCCCTGGCGCCCACCATGGACAAGGCGCTGGCACCCAAGGTGGGCGATGGCGTCGTCCGTGTACAACCTGATGGTCTGGTCAGCTATGCCTCCCCCAACGCCATCACCGCGTATCGGCGTCTGGGTGCCCAGGGTGACATCGAGGGGGAAAACTTCGGTGACCTGACCCGGGGGCTCCGCCACGGTGTGGAGACCGTCGGACAGACGGTCCTCTCGGACGTACGTCAACAGCGTGCGGCCGTCTTCGACGTGGAGCAGACGCGGGCCTCGATGCGGTTCGTGCTCCTACCACTCGTGGTGGGTGCGATCTCCGTGGGCATGCTGGTGCTGTGTCGTGACACCACCGACCTGCGCCGCCGGGACCGCATGCTGGTCACGAAGGATGCCACGATCCGTGAGATCCACCACCGGATCAAGAACAATCTGCAGACGGTGGCCGCACTGCTCAGGATGCAGTCGCGACGCCTGAAGTCTGAGGAGGGTAGGGAAGCCCTGCGCGACGCCATGCGCCGGGTGTCCTCGATCGCCGTGGTCCATGACACGCTCAGCCACACGCTCCAGGAGGACGTCGAGTTCGATGCCGTGTGCGACAGGATTCTGCGGATGGTCGGGGATCTGGCCGCGAGTTCGGGGGTGGTGAGTGCCAGGCGGGTCGGCACCTTCGGTGTCGTCCCGTCCGCCACCGCGACATCGTTGGCGATGATGATCACCGAGTTGTGCCAGAACGCGATCGAGCATGGACTCCAGAGCTCGTCGGGCGCGTTGGAAGTGCGTCCCCTGCTCTCCCCGGAGGGGCTCGTGGTGGATGTCGTCGACGACGGTGTCGGCCTGCCGGACGGATTCGACATGAGCCGTCAGGACAGCTTGGGCCTTGCCATCATCTCAACGCTGGTCAATGACCTCGGCGGATCGGTGGAACTCAGCCAGCGCGAGGACGGGAACGGAACACGGGCGAGACTCATCCTTCCCCACATGGGCTGAGCGGAGCCTGCTCCGACCCAGCGCACAGGTCAGCTGTTGCGAAGCCTGGACCGTGCAGCCCGGCGTTTGATGGCCCGTCGTTCGTCCTCACTCATCCCGCCCCATACGCCATGGTCCTGGCCTGCCTCGAGGGCCCATGCCAAGCACTGTTCGCGAACATCGCAGCGTTGGCAGATTTTCTTTGCGTCCTCGATCTGCTGGAGGGCTGGGCCGGTGTTCCCCACGGGAAAGAACAGCTCGGGATCCTCCGTGAGGCAGGCAGCCTTGTGGCGCCAATCCATGCGTGTGACACACTCCTTCGATCGGAAGTGGCCCGTTTCGGGCGAATTTCCGTGGGGGATAGTTGAGAGCGGAAGAAATCTACTCCGGTGGACAACGATAGACAAGCCTTGCGCCCGTGGGAAGGGTTTGGCAAATATCACACAGAAACTTGTCCCAGCGTCCTTCGCGCGGCAGTCTTCTTCAGCATGGGCCATCTCGCACAGTTGTTCCGGCCGCCGTCCCTGGGTCTCGCCGTGGTGGGCGCCACCCTGTCTGGATGTGGCATCATCGGCGTCGGCATCGGATCCATCGCGGCCGCGCATGCCGGGTTCAGCCTGGGGATCGGTGCCGTCCTGATCGTCTACGGCGCGCTGGTCCTGCTCGGCGCATATCTGGGCCTGAGGCGCAGTGCATGGGCGCGGGGGATGATCGTCGCTCCGGCGCTGCTCCACATCGCCACGGCTGTCAGCCTGCTGGGGTCAGATGACACTCCCCAAAGTGTCGGGTCCGTGGCGGCGATCTTCTTGTTCGTTGCCACGGTGGTGGCGGCGGTGCTACCCAGCACCCATCGAGCATTGGGCGGACAGCCGGCGGAGGACTGACCATCCTTCAGGTCAGCCGCCCGGCTCCCTGTGCGGGGGTTGCCGTGAACCACTCAGGGGCCCCGTGCCCCGCCGCGGCGAACGCCGCGGCGATCTCCTGGGCAATGGACTCACCCTCACCGACGCGGCACAGGGCGATGATGCACCCACCGAAGCCGCCACCGGTCATGCGCGCGCCCAGCGCACCGGCTGCGCGTGCGGTGTCCACGGCAAGATCCACCGTGTCACAGGTGATCTCGTAGTCGTCGCGCATGGAGGCGTGTGAGGCATCCAGCAGGGGAGCCAGATCCTCCAGCCGCCCGGCCCGTGCCGCTTCGTAGGCCTCGAGGGTGCGTGAGTTCTCGCTGACGACGTGGCGGACGCGCCTTCGCATCACCTCGTCGTCCAACCGTGACAGGGCATCGTCGAGATCCACGACATCCCTGAGGGCAGGGATCCCGAGGATGGCGGCCGCTTCTTCGCAGGACTTCCGGCGGGCGCCGTACTCACCGTCGACATGGCTGTGGGGGGTGCGCGTGTCCAGAACGAGCATTTCGAAGCCCTGCTCCGCCATGGGCAGTGGGACGTGGGCGCTCTCGAGTGAGCGACAGTCGAGGAACAGTCCGAAGTCCTTCATGCACAACGTGCTCGCGGCCTGGTCCAGGATGCCGGTGGGGGCTCCAACATAAGTGTTCTCCGCCAGCCGGGCGATCCTTGCCCTGTCCATCGGTTCGATGTCGAGGCCGTAGAGATCGCACATGGCGGCCACGACGGCGCACTCAATGGCCGCGGAGCTGGACAGCCCCGCCCCCAGAGGTACGTCCGAGGACAGCACGAGGCTGGCCGGGCCTACGTTGTGCCCAGAAGTCTGCAGCGCCCACACGACGCCGGCCAGGTAGCCGGCCCAGCCGCCCGTGCCGGGTGTGAGCGCCGACAGTGGAATATCCACCCGTTCCCCCAACTCCAGCGAGTACATCACCAGGAGACCGTCCGTTCGACGCCCGGCGGCCACGACGGCCTTCTTCTCCAGCGCGAATGGCAGGACAAAGCCGTCGTTGTAGTCGGTGTGCTCACCGATCAGGTTGACCCGTCCCGGGCCGAACCAGAGGCCTTCCGGCTCCCCGCCCACCACCTCGGCGTACGTGGCTCGCAACTGTCGAGGACGTTGTCCTGAGCTTGTCGAAGGGTCAGGCATTGAAGTCCTCCTCGTCGTCGAGTCGGGCGAGCCATGACGCCAACCGCTCGATGGGTGTTTCGAACTCGGGATTCAGGTCCACGAACGTCCGCAATTGTTCGGCGAGCCAGGACATCGAGACGTCATCCTCGCCGCGCCTCGCCACAAGCTCTTCCACGCCCCTGTCCGTGAAGTACATGGACCCCACCCTCCTCTCAAGTGCCGATCTCTCTCAGTTGCCGAAGGCTGCTTCGAACAGTTCGACAGTCTGGGCAAGGTGAACCTTGTGCGATCCGACTGACGGGGCCGACGCCCACGGGCGGGCGACACGCTTCATGCTCAGGCGAATGTCCGAGTGGTGCGCCACCGAGTTCGGGAGATGAACCGAGATGAATGGCCAGGGCCCTTGGTTGGCGGGCTCGTCCTGCACGAACCGGATGTCGGTGACACCGCTGTAGCGTCCCAGAATCCCAGCAAGGGCCTCGCCGGGCAGCGGGTAGAGGCGCTCCAGGGAGATGATCGCCACCTTCCCTTCGAGGCCGCGCTTCTCCCGCTCCGTCACGAGTTCCCAGCGGACCTTGCCCGAGCAGATCATGATCTTCTCCACCTGCGACGGATCGTCGATGGAGGGATCATCCAGGGCGGGGTGCCAGGAACCGGAGGTGAACTCATCGGGCATCGATGATGCCTGCTTGTTGCGCAACATGGACTTGGGTGTCGCAATCACCACCGGTCGGTGGAAGTTGACGTACGCATGCTGGCGGAGGAGATGGAAATAGCTCGCCGCCGTGGACGGTTGGCAGACGGCGAGGGCGTTCTCGGCGCAGAGCTGGAGCCACCGTTCGATCCGGGACGAGCTGTGATCGGGGCCCTGCCCCTCGAAGCCGTGGGGGAGCAGGAGCACCACGCCGGACTTCTGGGTCCACTTCGCCTGTCCTGACGCCACGAACTCGTCGGCGATGATCTGGGCGCCGTTGGCGAAGTCGCCGAATTGCGCCTCCCACAGCACCAGTGCGTCGGGCCGTGCCACCGAGTAGCCGTACTCGAAGCCGAGGGCCGCATACTCGCTCAACAGGGAGTCCCACACCTCGAAGGTTGCCTGGTCCTGGGAGAGGTGCTTCAGCGGCACCCATGCCTCCCCTGAGACGCGGTCAACGATTGCCGCGAAGCGCTGCGAGAACGTGCCGCGACGCGAGTCCTGCCCGGCAATGCGGACCGGCCGGTCCTCGAGCACCAGGGACCCGAACGCGAGGATCTCCGCTGTGGCCCAGTCGATGGGGCCCTTGAGGATGGCCTCGGCGCGACGTTCCAGTTGGGGCATCACCTTCGGGTGGGCGGTGAAGCCCTCCGGCAGTTCGGTGTGGACCCGCGAGATGGTTTCCATGGCCTCCGGGGTGATCTCCGTCAGGCGCTGTTCGGGCTTGGTGGGGTAGTAGGGCACCCGGCTGTACTCGTCGTCGATCTGGTCCGCGTCCTTGGCGTCGCGGACTTCACGGAACACATGCTCGAGTCGGCTCCGGAAGCGGTTCATGACGTCCTCGGCGTCCGCCACGGAGATGTCGCCACGGCCGATCAACGATTCGGTGTACAGGCGACGCACGGAGCGCTTCTGCTCGATGAGGTCGTACATGCGGGGCTGTGTGAAGCTCGGGTCATCACCCTCGTTGTGGCCACGACGCCGGTAGCAGACGAGGTCGATGACAACGTCGCGTCCGAACTTCTGACGGTAGGCGAATGCCAGGCGGGCGGCACGGATACAGGAGTCGGGATCATCCCCGTTGACGTGCAGGACTGGCGCCGCGATGGACTTGGCCACGTCCGTGCAGTACTGCGACGAGCGGCTCTCGGCCGGAGCCGTGGTGAAACCCACCTGGTTGTTGACGACGATGTGGATCGTGCCACCGGTCCTGTAGCCGCGTATCTGGCTCATCTGCAACGTCTCGAACACCACGCCCTGACCGGCGAATGATGCGTCGCCGTGAAGGAGCATGGGAAGCACGGGGTGGTCGTCACCGCCCAGCACGTCCTGCTTGGCGCGCGCGATGCCCTCCACCACCGGGTTCACGGCTTCGAGGTGGGAGGGATTGGCGGCCACGGAGGTCTTGATGGTGGAGCCGTTCGAGGCCACGAAGGACCCCTCGGAACCGAGGTGGTACTTGACGTCCCCGGTGCCGCTGCGGATGTCGAGCGTCCCGTCGAACTCCCGGAAGATCTGTCCGTACTTCTTTCCCACGATGTTGGCCAGCACGTTCAGGCGGCCTCGGTGGGGCATGCCGATGCAGACCTCGTCCAGTGAGTCATTGGCGGCCATCTGGCAGATTTCATCGAGGAGCACGATCAGCGATTCGCCCCCCTCCAGCGAGAAGCGCTTCTGCCCGACGAACTTCGTCTGGAGGAACGTCTCGAAGACCTCTGCCTCGTTGAGCTTGTCCAGGGCGTGCATGTGTTCGTCGTGGGTGAGGGGTTTGCGCGGGACCTCCACCCGCTCCTGGAACCAGTCCCGCTGTCGAGGATCCGTGATGTGCATGTACTCGATGCCCACCGTGCGGCAGTACGAGTCCTGGAGGATGGAGAGAATCTCCCGCAGGGAGAGGAATGCCCGCTCCCTGGCGAAGAAGGTGCCGACGGCGAACTCGCGGTCAAGGTCCCAGATGCTCAGACCATGGGTTTCGAGCCGGAGGTCCTCATGGGCACGCTGGCGGTACTCCAGCGGATCAATGTCGGCCACCAGATGCCCCAGCGACCTGTATGCGTTGATCAGTTCCAGTACGCGCCCGGTCTTGCTGACCTGGTTGGCACGGTGGGCGGAGACGTCCGGGGACCAGCGCAGGGGCTCGTAGGGGATGCGGAGCGCCTCGAAGACGTCGTCGTAGAAGCCGTCCTTCCCGAGCAACAGCTCGTGCATCTGCTTCAGGAACTCGCCGGACTCGGCGCCCTGGATGACCCGATGGTCGTAGGTCGACGTCAGCGTCGTGGTCTTCGAGACACCGAGCTCGGTGACCCGGGACAGCGACGTGCCCTGGAACTCTGCGGGATAGTCGATGGCTCCCACACCGAGAATCATGCCCTGCCCGGTCATGAGCCGGGGCACTGAGTGGTTGGTGCCGATTCCGCCGGGATTGGTGATGGAGGCGGTCGTTCCGGCGAAGTCAGCGACCGTCAGTCCGCCCTTGCGCGCGCGGTCGACGAGCGCCTCGTAGGCGGCCCAGAACTGGGCGAAGTTGAGGGACTCGCAGTCCTTCACGCAGGGCACCATCAGCTGGCGGGAACCGTCGTCCTTCTTCAGGTCGATGGCGATGCCGAGGTTGATGGAGGGGTTCTCCATCAGGGTGGGCTTTCCGTCGACGACATCGTAGTTGTCGTTCATGCTCGGCACAGCCTTGAGTGCCCGCACCATCGCGTAGGCGATCAGGTGGGTGAAGGAGACCTTCCCGCCCTTGGAGGTGCGAAGGAAGTTGTTGATGACCGTGCGCTGGTCGATGACGAGTTTCATGGGCACGGAACGAACGGAGGTGGCCGTGGGTACCGTCAGCGACTCCTCCATGTTCTTCGCGGTGCGCATGGGCGCGCCGCGCAGTCGCTTCGGCTTGGGGGACTTGCTGCTCGGTTCCGGGCGCAGGGCAGGGTTGGGAGCATTGGCGGACAGGCCGGTGCCGCTCTCCACGGTGGCGGGGGGTTCCGTGGTGGGCCGCACAGGTGCCTCAGGCGCCTTCCTCGGGGCAACCGCCGGGGTCTTCTCCGATGGTGGGGGGTCTGCGGGACGAGGGGTCCGTGCTTCGGGGGCCCGGTCCGGGGTGGCCTCGGCGAAGAATGTCTGCCACGTCTGGTCGACGGAGGCCGGATCAGCCTCGTACGCCTCCCTCATCTCGTCGATCAGCCAGGAGTTGGCGCCGAAGGATTCCTGTGATTCAGGTGATGACATGTGTGACAGTGGCTGAGCCACGATCCCCTCTGTGAGTCGGTGTCAGGTGGGCAGTTGGGCCCATCTCCGAGCCTATCAAGCGCGGGCGTCGCGGGGACGGCTGCCACGCGGCCGCCGGTGGTGGGGCCGTGATCCTCCAGGCCAGAAGAATCATCTGGAGCGTGACTCCCACGAGCAGCAGGTTGCGCAGGATCAGCATTGAGGTCTCCAGGGGGGATCCTCCGGGCATGGCCATGATCCCGAAGGTGCCCCAGGGGTAGGTGTACTGCGTGAGCCCGGCCACGATGACCAGAAGGACGCTCGTCAGGCGCAGCGGTGTGCGGAGCCATTCGCTGGAGCGGGACATGACCAGGACAGCGAGGGGACCCGCCAGCCACAGGATGTACTGGGGGGACAGGGTCTTGTTGGCGACGATGGTGACCAGCACGCTTGCAAGAACCACCACCAGCATCGCTTCATGGAGGGTGGTCGACTGCGATCGGAACTGCCGCAGCAGGCGCCACGAGAGCACCACCGTCACCAGGACCCAGCCCACCATCAGCACGGTGGAAGCCTGGAGCAGAAGCCCCACGCCGGGTCCCTGCAACTCCAGAGCGTTGAATTCCGAGAGGAACACGGGCCAGGCGTCGCTGTCGGTGAAGGTACGCAGGAACATCAGGGGGGTGGCGGGCACCGATTCCATCTGCAGCCCCCTCCTCGACTGCCACACCAGCGGAGAGATGGAACGCGCCCACCCCCCGGCGACCAGGGAGGACATCCCCAGGGCCACGCCTGCCACGAGGAAACCGACGAGCCGTCTTCGTCCGACCCCCGGACGCAGTGGATTGGGTGCCATCAGCGGGAGCACCAGCATGGCGGGCCACAGTTTCACCGCCGCACCTGCCGCCACGAGGGCCCCGGCCAGGTAGGGCCGGACGACCAGCAGCATGCAGGCCCAGGCGACGAGCGCGGCCGGGATCAGGTCGAACCTGAAGTACATGATGGGCCCGCATGCGCCGGTGAAGACGATCCACACCAGGGCTCCCCTGGCATTGTGGCGACGAAAGAGACTCGCCGCCACCACTGCGTCCAACAGGAGCATCAAGCCGGCAAACCACCGGAAGTACTGTTCGAATCCCTCTGCCAGCCAGTAGATGCCCTGGAGCAGCCATTGGGCGGGGAGGGGGTATTCGGCCATGATTCCCAGGCCCGCATCGGCCTCGACGCACTGCGCACTGCCGTCCGTGAGCCCGGAGTCCAGGCACCACGTGTAGTAGCTGTAGTAGGAGACGTCATTGGCCACGAAGTTCGCGGCGGGCTGCAACCAGGCCCAGATGTTCAATGCGCGAGTGGCAACGAACAGGAGCATGAGCAGCAGCCCTGTGTTGAAGGGGTTCCGCCACGGTGGAGTGGTCGCTCTCACGAGACCCCCGTGTGCCCTGTGACGCGAGCAATCTTCGTCATCGATGCCCCGTCCTCCATGCGCCCCCGGCAGGATTCGAACCTGCGCTCCCGCCTCCGGAGGGCGGTGCTCTATCCCCTGAGCTACGGGGGCCTGTCCGTGCCATCTTCAGGCCGCTCGACCAGCAAAGGTTAGCAAACAATTGAGCGTCTCCGATTCATCGACGGCTTCGGCTAGTTTTGGCTGTGTGCGTGTGGTCGTCGGTCTCATGGTGTCGCTGCTTCTGGCACCCCTGTTCGTGGGGTGTGTCAGCCGTCCGGAGCCGGAGCCTGCGGCTCTGTCGACGGAGCCCCCGCCCTGGGCGGCGCCCCGCGACGCCATCTCGAACATCCGGGCTGCCGACCTTCCCGAGCTGCCACTGGACTCCGATGCGGACCCGTTCGTCCTCGACATCGACGTCACCGTCGATGGTTCCCGTATCCCGCTCGTCGCGTTCATAGGGGTCGACAGGCTGCGGGCCGTCCAGGCGCCGGTCCACACCCATGACGACAGCGGCGATGTGTGGTTGGAGGGGGAGGGCAACCGGGAGGTCACCCTGGGCGACTTCTTCACCCTGTGGGGCGTGCGCTTCGCCGACGGCTGCCTGGGAGCGGCGTGCACCGGAGTGGTCGTCACAGCCGATGGTCAGGAGGTCAACGATCCGGAATCGCTCATCCTGCGTGGCCACGACGTGATCGAGGTCTCAGCAATTTCGTGAGACGACGCAACTCGCAACCGGTGGCCCCCCGGACAGTGTTCGGGGGAGCTTCGCACATCTGGCAGGCTTGTCCGTTATGACCCAGACCCACATTGCCGGCTCCATCCATGCGGATGCCTCCCACGCCGGCCCGCAGTGGCTGGAAGTGCCCGAGGACCTCAACGCCATCGAGCCGGCACTGTGGCCCGCGGGTACGCACAGGAACGCGCGAGGAGCCGTTGTCCTCTCCGATGTGCCCCTGACCGACGTCGTCGCCGAGCACGGAACGCCGGCCTACATCCTCGACGAGGATGACTTCCGGTCCCGAGCCGCCGGCTTCCGTGACGGGTTCCCCGGCTGGAACGTCTACTACGCGGGCAAGGCGCTGCTGACGAGAACGGTCGCCCGATGGGTGGCGGAGGAGGGGCTGAACCTCGATGTGACGACGATGGGGGAGATGCGCATCGCGCTGGCAGGAGGGATGCCCGCCGCGCGCCTCGGGCTGCACGGCAACAACAAGTCGGACGCAGAGATCCGGTTCGCCCTCGAGCAGGGCGTGGGGCGGATCATCATCGACTCGTTCCACGAGATCGAGCGGCTCGAGGCCACGTGCGCCGAACTGGGTGTGCGGGCACATGTCCTCGTGCGCGTGACCACCGGCGTGGAGGCCCACACCCATGAGTACATCGCCACCGCACACGAGGACCAGAAGTTCGGGCTGTCCATCTCCGGCGGTCACGCCCTGGCGGCACTGGTGCGCTGCCACAGTTCGGCGCACATGGATCTGCGGGGTATCCACAGCCACATCGGCTCCCAGATCTTCGAGACGCACGGCTTCGAGGTGGCGATTCGGCGGACCATGCGCCTGGCCCACCAGTTCCGGACCGCCACCGGCACGGAACTGCCTGAACTGGACCTGGGCGGTGGTTTCGGGATTGCCTACACGAGCGCGGACACTCCGATGAGCACCACGGAGCTCGCCGAGGCGTTCGAGGAGATGATCGAGCTCGAGTGCCGGGGCTTCGGCCTGAAGCGCCCGCAGCTCTCGATCGAACCCGGTCGCGCCATCTGCGGACCTGCAGGCGTGGCCGTGTATGAAGTGGGCACCGTCAAGGTCGTCGACATCGAGGGTGGACGTGCCCGGGTCTACGTCTCCGTGGATGGCGGGATGAGCGACAACATCCGCCCTGCCCTCTATGCCGCCGAGTACTCATGCGTCCTCGCCAACCGGGTGTCGACGGCAGGCCCGGTCCTGTGCCGCGTGGTGGGCAAGCACTGCGAGGGCGGTGACATCCTCATTCGTTTCGTCTTCCTTCCCGGAGACATCCGTGCCGGCGACCTGATTGCGGTACCGGGCTCGGGTGCCTATGCACGCTCGATGGCCAGTAACTACAATCAGGTCCCGAGACCCCCGCTGCTGTCCCTGCGGGGGGGCAAGTCCTCGGTGCTGCTGCGCCGTGAAACCTTGGACGACCTGATGCGTCTGGATGTGGGGGAGTAGATACCATGGTGGACAACCAACCACTGAAGGTGGCTCTGCTCGGTGCAGGGGTGGTCGGATCCCAGGTGGCCAGGATCCTCATAGCCGAGTCCGCGACGCTGGCTGCACGGATCGGTCGGCCCCTGGAACTCGTGGGTGTGGGTGTCCGCCGGATTGACGTGGAGCGCCCCGGCATCGATCCGGCACTGTTCACCACCGATTCCGAGGCACTCGTCTCCCGCGGTGACATTGATCTCGTGATCGAGGTGATCGGTGGCCTGGAGCCGGCCCGGAGCCTGCTCCTGGCTGCGATGCAGCACGGCGCCTCCGTGGTGACGGCGAACAAGGCCCTGCTGGGCTCCGACATGGCCGCGCTGTCGATCTGCGCCAACGACAACGGTGTGGACCTGTACTACGAGGCCGCCGTCGCTGGCGCCATCCCCATCGTGAGGCCCCTGCGGGAATCGCTTGTGGGCGATGAGATCCGGGCCGTGATGGGCATTGTGAACGGCACCACGAACTACATCCTGGACAAGATGACCACGTCGGGGCTGTCCTTCGACGTGGCGCTGATGCAGGCACAGGAACTCGGGTTCGCGGAGGCGGATCCCACCGCCGACGTCGAGGGCCACGACGCCGCAGCCAAGGCGGCCATCCTCGCCGGTCTCGCGTTCCACACCGAGGTCAGGCGGGAGGAGGTCTTCTGTGAGGGCATCTCCGGGGTGACGAAGACCGATATCGAGGCTGCGGACCAGATGGGCTGTGTGGTCAAACTTCTTGCGATCACACGACTCACCGACGAGCCCGAGCCCCGCGTCATCGTCAAGGTGCACCCCACCATGGTCCCGAAAACCCATCCCCTGGCATCTGTCTCGGGAGCCAACAACGCCATTTTCGTGGAGTCCCGCGACGCCGGTGACCTGATGTTCATGGGACAGGGCGCTGGAGGGGCACCCACGGCCAGTGCCGTGATGGGCGACGTCGTGACGGTGGCCCGGAACCGGCTGCGGGGTTCCAGCAACGACATGCAGACCGGCTACACCACCCGGGGCATCGCACCCATCGGCGATTCCACGGCACGCCACTACATCCGCTTTGACGTCGCGGATCGCCCCGGCGTCCTCGCGGCCTGCGCTGCGATGTTCGGCGAATCGGGAGTGTCCCTCCAGGTCGTCCAACAGTCCCATCTGGAGGGAGCCCAGCGCCAGGCGGGCTACGAGGCTCGGCTGAACGTCATGACCCACGAGGCCAGCGAGGCGGACCTGGCCAAGGTGCTGGACAAGCTCCGCGACGCATCGTTCGTGGGTGATGTCATCGACGTCATGCGCGTCGAGGGCCACTGAGCCGCCCAGCATGACGACATTGAGAGTCCGGGTTCCCGGAACCACGGCGAATCTGGGCTCCGGCTTCGACTGCGTCGGCATGGCGCTGGCCTTCGACGACGACCTCGAGCTGGAGCTGGTGGACGATCCCGGTGTGCTGAGCATCGAGGTGCATGGCCAGGGCGCCGGCAACGTGCCAGTTGATGATTCGCACCTCGTGGTGTCCTCGGTCCTGACGGGGCTGGGGGCGTGGGGCGGAGCGCGTCCGGGCATGAAGCTGCGTTCCCTGAACCGGATTCCGCATTCCCGGGGCCTGGGCTCGTCGGCGTCGGCGATCGTGGCGGGCCTAGCATTTGCCTGGGGCATCAGCCATCCGGGGGTCGCGCTCGACCGGGCAGAGTTGACCCGTGTATCCAGCGCCATTGAAGGCCATCCTGACAACGCAGGGGCTGCGGTGTGGGGTGGTGCAATACTCGCCTGGTTCGAGAACGACACGGTCCGCCTGGTGCAACTCGACGTGCCGTCGGTGATCAGCACCCGCGTCTGGGTTCCCCACTTCGAGGTGGGGACCGCCGGTGCTCGCTCGGTGCTGCCGGACGGCGTGTCGCGGACCGACGCGGTTGCCCAGGCCATCGCGGCCGCAGCCCTACCGCTGGCGCTGGAGCGTCGTCACGACCTGCTGCTGGCGGCCACGTCGGACCGATTGCACCAGTCCTACCGCTCCAGCCTCATGCAGCCCTCCTTCGACCTGATGACAACGCTGCGTGCCGAGGGTGTACCGGCCACCATTTCCGGTGCCGGACCGACGGTGATCGCCGTCGGAACCCGCGAACAGTTGGCGCGCAGTGACTCCGTCGCTGCCGGGGGCTTCGAACGCCATGACCTGGGACTCGGATCAGGTGTGGAGATGACCGAGGCCTGACCACTGTCGGTGCTCCTGCCCGCCAACTGGCGAAGGAGTGCAGGCATGAGCGCTGAACACCCCGGTTTGCCTCACAATGGGATGATGCTCCTGCATGAACTGGTGGACGCCTGGTCCGCGATGAAGGCCACGCATTCCCGGCTGGCAAAGCGCAGGGCGCTGGCGGATGTCCTGCGGATCGTACCGGTGGAGGAAGCAGCGATCGCCACTTCCTACCTGTCCGGTGTGCTGCGGCAGCGACGCACCGGGGTGGGTGCGCGGTCGATCGGGGAACCACCACAGCCAGCCAGCAGGGCCACCCTCACCCTGACCGGGGTCGATGCAGCTTTCGCGGCCATGGCGGCACTGTCCGGGCCGGGCTCCCAGGGGCGCCGAACGGTGGCCCTGAACTTCCTGATGGCCAGTGCCACTGCGGAGGAGCAGCGCTATCTCTCGGGACTGATCACGGGTGAACTGCGGCAGGGGGCCCTCGACGCCCTCGTCGTGGATTCACTTGCCCGAGCCATCGACGCGCCGATTGCGGACGTTCGTCGGGCGGTGATGCTCGCCGGATCCACCTCCCTGGTGGCCGAGGCGGCACTACGTGATGGCCCGGCCGCTCTGTCGCGGTTCACGCTCAGGCTGCGTACACCCGTGCGGCCCATGCTGGCGTCCAGCGCCACCTCCGTCACCGAGGCACTCGAGGCTCTGGGCGGTGAGGCCATCCTCGATGCCAAGCTCGACGGCATTCGCGTCCAGGTCCACAAGGACGGCCAGCAGGTGGGCGTGTTCACCCGCACGCTGGAGGACATCACCGATCGCGTCCCGGAACTCGTTCGGAACACCTCTGACCTGCCCGTGGAGCAGGCCGTGCTGGACGGCGAGGCCCTGCTCGCGGGAAGCGATGGACGCCCCCGCCCGTTCCAGGACTCCTCGGCGCGCATCGCCAGCCGTTCCGCCACGTCGGAGCTGTCGGTGTTCTTCTTCGACCTCTTGCACGTCAACGGTCGCGACCTCTTCGACGAGCCGGCGCACGTGCGGTTCGCGGAGCTCGCCCGGCTGGTCCCGCCACGACTGTTGGTGGACCGGCTCGTCGCCACCGATGGACAGGAGGCCGAAGGATTCTTCCGGCGCTCACTCGACGCCGGCCATGAGGGCGTGGTGGCCAAGAGTCCCAATGCGCCCTACGAAGCCGGGCGACGAGGCGCAGGATGGCTGAAGGTGAAGCCCGTCCACACGCTGGATCTGGTGGTCCTCGCGGTGGAATGGGGGAGTGGGAGGCGAAGCGGCAAGCTGTCCAACATTCATCTGGGTGCACGAGACGGCGATGGGTTCCTGATGCTCGGCAAGACGTTCAAAGGTATGACCGACGAAATCCTTCAATGGCAGACCGAACACTTCCTGCGGATGCAGACGCGTCGCAGCGGGCACGTCGTGCATGTGCGCCCGGAGCAGGTGGTGGAGATCGCCTTCGACGGGCTGCAGCGTTCCACCCGTTACCCCGGCGGGGTTGCGCTCAGGTTTGCACGGGTGCTGAGATACCGACACGACAAGTCGGCAAGCGAGGCGAGTTCATTGGCAGAGGTGCTGGATCTTCTGCCGAAACCCTGAGACGACGCCAGCACGAGGGGCTTGTTTGTGTGCCGGGGGGTCTCGGGTGCTAGTGTTTGTGTCGGTCACCAAAGTTGGCGCCAGTGGATGCATCTCAGCCCACTGATCAAGGACTCCACTTTTCATCTGGGCGTTCGTTGTGACCACATCATCTTGTTTGGCCGGGGATGAGGAACACATCTGCTCCCCTCCGGCGCACCTGGAAGGAAACCCGTGACCGAATCCGGTTCCAACAATCTGGCTGGTATGAAGCTGGTCGAACTCAAGTCCATTGCTGCTGGCATGGGGCTCAAGGGGGTCTCGGCCATGCGCAAGGGTGACCTTGTGGCGGCCATCTCCTCTGGCCAGAGTGTCTCGTCGCGCTCCGCAGCGCCCAGTGCGGAACGCCCGGCCCGATCAGGGCAGAAGCGTGGGGCGGCCGTGGACACCGGACCTGTTGCATCCTTGGACGCCCAGTCACCCGGCGATACCTCGGTGGAGACGCGACAGGACCGCAGGGATCGCGACGGCGCCCAGTCCGGACGGCAGCAGAGCACCTCGCGGCAGGGCTCGCAGCAGAGCGGATCCTCCCGCGACGACTCCGACCAGACCTCCGAGCAGCGCCAGGATGGATCCGGCAGCAGGAATCAGAACCGTCGCCGCCGGGACCGCAACGGTCGCGACCGCGCCTCCCAGGAGGCAGTGAACGAGGAGGTGGGCGAACGACTGGCCGCCGCCATGGGGTCCACCGGCGGGAAGCAGCAGAACACGAAGAGCCAGAACGCGCCCGCAGCGGCACCCTCGGGTGGGGATTCCGGTCCGAGCAACAGCAACCGTTGGGACGACGACAACTCGGGTGGCTCCCAGCGTGGCCGTCGCCGCCGCAGCCGGGATCGGCAGAACCGTCGCTCCGGTGGGCGTGGACCCTCGGGCATGGATCGCTTCGAGAATGATCCGCAGGTCAGTGAGGACGACGTCCTGGCCTCGGTTTCCGGCATCGTCGACATCCTCGACAACTACGCCTTCGTCCGCACCACCGGATACCTCCCGGGTTCCAACGACGCCTACCTGCCCATCTCGACCGTCCGCAAGTTCGGTCTGCGTCGCGGCGACGTGGTCTCCGGCGCGATCCGCACCCAGAAGGAGGGCGAGCGCAAGGAGAAGTACAACCCGCTCGTCCGGCTCGACACGGTCAACGGGGACGACCCGGAGAAGGCACGCAACCGCGCCGAGTTTGCCAAGCTCACGCCGCTGTACCCACAGACGAGGCTGAAGCTGGAGACCCCCGGGCCCCACCTGACCGGCCGTCTCATCGATCTGGTCTCTCCCATCGGCAAGGGTCAGCGAGGCCTCATCGTCTCGCCCCCCAAGGCCGGCAAGACCATGATCATGCAGGCCATCGCGAATGCCATCGCGGCCAACAACCCCGAGGTGCACCTCATGGTGGTGCTGGTGGACGAGCGTCCCGAGGAGGTCACCGACTTCCAGCGCACCACCTCCGGTGAGGTCATATCCTCCACCTTCGACCGCCCGGCAGAGGACCACACCATGGTCGCGGAACTGGCCATCGAGCGCGCCAAGCGTCTCGTGGAACTCGGCCATGACGTGGTCGTGCTCCTGGACGGCATCACCAGGTTGGGGCGCGCCTACAACCTCGCCGCCCCCGCGTCGGGACGCATCCTCTCCGGTGGTGTGGATTCCGCCGCCCTGTACCCGCCGAAGAAGTTCTTCGGTGCCGCGCGCAACATCGAGAACGGTGGTTCCCTGACCATCCTCGCCACGGCGCTCATCGAGACCGGCTCCAAGATGGATGAGGTGATCTTCGAGGAATTCAAGGGCACCGGCAACATGGAGTTGCGTCTCACCCGTCAGCTGGCGGACAAGCGGATCTACCCGGCCATCGACGTGGACGCCTCCGGCACCCGCCGCGAAGAGCTGCTGATGGGCAAGGACGAACTGAACATCATCTGGAAGTTGCGCAGGGCCCTGTCCGGACTGGGCGACCAGGCTGCCCTGGAAACCCTGATGTCCAGGATGCGCAAGACCACCGACAACCACGAATTCCTGCTCAGCGTCATGAAGACGACGCCCCAGCAGGAGAACTGAGGCCCCGCCAGCTTGGAGCTGACCGCGCACGGTGGCATAATTGATCCTCGTGCCGGTTCACGCACTTGAGGGGGTCCCATTCGGACTCCCGGCGACCCGGGAACACCACGACATCACGCAAGGAGCACCACATGAAGCAGGGCATTCACCCGCAGTACCAGGACACCGAGGTGACCTGCACGTGCGGCAACAAGTTCACCACCCGTAGCACCTCCACGAAGGGCTCCCTGAGCGCCGACGTGTGCGCCGCGTGTCACCCGTTCTACACCGGCAAGCAGAAGATTCTCGACACCGGTGGTCGCGTGGCCCGGTTCCAGAAGCGCTACCAGAAATGACCCCGCACGGGGGGTAGAGCCCCCGTGATCCCCCGCCCGGGGTACGGCCACGCACGGGGCGAGCCCCCGGTGACCGCCCGGTCGGGTGAACCCCCGCGATGCCGTCGCGGGGGTTTTGTTTTTCCAGACGCGTCGCAACCTTGAGAAGGGCAAACAAGTAGTGTTCGAGTCCGCCACACCGCTCATTGAGGAGTTCCGGGCGCTCGAACTGCAGCTCTCCGATCCCTCCCTCCACACCGATGCGGCCCGTTCCCGAAGGGTGGGGCGTCGGTACGCGTCCCTGCGACCGGTGGTGGAGGCGCTCGACGAGCACTCCCGGTTAACGGGTGATCGTGAGGCCGCGCTGGAATTGGCGGAGACGGACGAGGCCTTCGCGGCCGAGGTCGAGGAACTGGATGAGGAACTCGCCATCGTCAAGGGGCGCCTGACCCGACTGCTGGCGCCGAGGGATCCCAACGACGATGCGGACGCGCTCCTGGAGATCAAGTCGGGGGAGGGTGGTGATGAGTCGGCCCTGTTTGCGGGAGACCTGCTGCGCATGTATCTGCGCCACGCCGAGCACACCGGCTGGAAGGTGGAGGTGCTCGACGAACAACAGACCGACCTTGGTGGCTACAAGTCCGTGACGGTGGCGGTCAAGGGTGGCGCCGTCGACGGCGTTGGGCCCTACGGCCGGCTGAAGTTCGAAGGTGGTGTCCACCGGGTGCAGCGCGTTCCGGTGACCGAGTCCCAGGGGCGGGTGCACACCTCCGCCGCAGGTGTGCTCGTCATGCCCGACGTTGAGGCCGACGAGGTGGAGATCAGCGACGAGGACCTCCGGATCGACGTCTACCGTGCCTCGGGCCCCGGTGGGCAGGGTGTCAACACCACAGACTCGGCCGTGCGGATCACGCACCTGCCCTCGGGTCTGGTGGTCAGCTGTCAGAACGAGAGATCACAGTTGCAGAACCGGGAATCGGCGATGCGTATGCTGCGCTCCCGGCTGACGGCGTTGGCGGAGGAGGAGGCGGCCTCTGCAGCCTCCCGGGCCCGCAAGTCCCAGGTGCGCACGGTGGACCGCTCGGAGCGCGTACGAACCTACAACTTTCCCGAGAACCGTTTCAGTGACCACAGGATCGGCTTCAAGTCCCACAACCTGGACGCAGTGCTGGGCGGCGCACTGGATCCCGTGCTCGACGCGCTGGCGGAGGAGGATCTGGCCGAACGGCTGTCGGGCGGCACGCGCTGATGCGCGTCGGCGATGCCATGGCCATGGCGACCAGACGGCTCCGAGCCGCTGGCCTGGCCAGTCCCGCGGTGGACGCACGACTCCTGCTCAGCCATCTTCTCGATGCACCCCATGGCCTCCTCCTGGCTGCGGATCCCACTTCGGAGCAGGAATCCCGCTTCGAGGACATGATCCGGCGGCGGGAGTCCGGGGAGCCGGTCCAACACATCACGGGTCTCGCACCGTTCAGGTACGAGGAGCTGCACGTGGGCCCCGGCGTGTTCATCCCACGCCCCGAGACCGAACAGCTCGTCGAGGTGGCGCTGGGGATCCTGGCGGAACGCACTCCTGATCGACGACGTGTCGTGGAGCTCTGCGCTGGTTCGGGCGCCGTCTCGCTCTGCCTGGCACGCGAGATGGGCGGCGTGGACCTGCACGCCGTGGAGCTCTCCGACGAGGCCTGGCCCTATCTGGTGCGGAATCTGGCCCGCGTCGACGTCGAAGTCGTGTCGGGCGACATGGCTCATGCCTTCCAGGAGCTCAACGGCACCGTCGATCTCGTCGTGGCCAACCCGCCGTACGTGCCGGAAACGGATCGATCCATCCTCCCGCGCGACGTGGTGGGCCGGGATCCCGATGTCGCACTCTTCAGTGGTGACGATGGAATGGACGCGCTGCGGGTCGTGCGCGACGTTGCGCTCAGGCTGTTGGCGCCGGGCGGCTGGATTGCCGCCGAACACGACGAGAAGCAGTCCGCCGCAGTGACGGCACTGTTCGGAGCCCCGGACTTCGCCGACACCGCCGACCTTCTCGATCTCGGTGGCCGTCCCCGCCACGTCATCGCGCAGGCACAGGGCATGGCAGGATTGGCGCCGTGAACGAGATCAGTCCGACGGCTGCCCCGGTGCACCACCTCCTCGTGGACGCAGCGGCGGGCCTGGCGGCGGCCACCGAAGCCGTGGCCGCAGGCGAATGCGTCGTGTTTCCCACCGACACCGTGTACGGCATCGGAGCCAATGCGTTCTCCAGTGCTGCCGTGCAGAAACTTCTCGACGCCAAGGAACGCGGCGCGGACATGCCGCCGCCCGTACTTGTGGCGGAGCCTTCCATGTTGAGGGCCCTGACCTCGGACGTACCGAAGGACGCTGCGGCTCTGGCCAAGAAGTTCTGGCCGGGTGCCTTGACGCTGATCCTCAAGGCGCAGAAGACGCTGAATCTCAAGGTGGGGGAGACCGACGGTACCGTCGCGGTCCGTGTACCTGATCACGACGGGGCGCGTGCCCTGTTGCGCAGCACCGGCCCGTTGGCCGTCAGCTCCGCCAACATCTCCGGCCAACCGGCGGCAACCACCTGCGATGAGGCGAGGTCAGCCCTGGGGGACAGGGTCGCGGTGTACCTCGACGGCGGCACCACGTCGGAGCTGGGCGCCTCGACGATCGTCGACTTCAGCCGATCTGAGAAGGGCCGAGTCCTGAGGGCCGGTGCCATCCCCTTCGACGAATTGGTGGCGGTGGCGACGCGGCTGGAGCCCCTGCCGGAGCCGGAGGTGGCTGGCCCGGCAGAGTTGGAGGCGATCGAGGAGCCTGCACAGCTCGAGGCGCCGAAGGAGCACGGGTCACCGAACCCCGATGACGAGCAGGATCCCGGCTGATCCATGCGTGAGTACCTGCTGGTCCTGCTGGTGGCCGCCGCCGCCACCTACCTGTTGGCGGGTGCCTTCCGCAGCATCGCCATGCGTAGCGGCGCCATGGCCGCGGTGCGCACACGTGACGTCCACACCCAGCCCATCCCGTACTTCGGGGGGTTGGCAATGCTGGGCGGGTTGGCGGTGGCGCTCTGGTTGGCGCTCCAGCTCCCCTTTCTCGGCAGACATGCGGCGGTGGCCCACGATGCGTCGGCAGTTCTGTGGGCAGGCCTCGTGATCGGTGTCGTCGGCGCCCTGGACGACAAGTACGACATGCCGGCGCTCGTGAAGCTGGGAGGTCAGGTGCTGGCCGCCGGAGTCGCCGTGCTGCAGGGTGTACGCATCTACTGGATCCCACTGCCCGGCCGCATCTACGGCGTGGACGACGCCACGAGCATCCTCATCACTGTTTTCTTCATCGCCGTGTGCGTCAACGCCATCAACTTCATCGACGGCCTTGACGGGCTGGCCGCCGGCGTCGTGGCCATCGGCTCGGGCGCCTTCTTCGCCTATTCCTACGTGCTGGCCTACGAGCAGGAACTCGTCCGTGCCACCACTGCCAGCCTCATCACCGTCGCGACGGTGGGCATCTGTCTCGGATTCCTCGGTCACAACTTCCATCCCGCCAAGATGTTCATGGGCGACTCAGGAGCGATGCTGCTCGGTCTGCTGATGGCCATGAGTACCATCTCCTTCACGGGCCAGATCGACCCCAGTGCCCTGACCGGCGAGGCTGGCAGCATCCTGCCGGCACTCCTGCCCATCCTGCTGCCGCTCGCGGCACTGGCCCTCCCGCTGGTGGACCTGGTGTCCGCTTACGTCAGACGGACGCGCAACGGTCAGTACTGGTTCGTGGCGGACAAACAACACCTGCACCACCGCCTCGTGGCGCGCGGTCATTCCCACAGGGGCGCAGTCCTCCTGATGTACGCCTGGACGGCGGTGTCGGCGGTGGGACTGGTCAGCATCACACTGGCCGACGACCTCTGGTCGGTCGTCGTGGTTGCCTTCGCACTCGTCGCCGTCATCGTCTTCACCACCCGGCCGTTGCGACCAGCGACGGCGATGATGGGCCCGGGGCCGGATGCGGTGCCCGAAGCCGACGAAGCAGGGTTGCTCGAGCCCGCCGGACCTGAAGACGATGGCTGAGAACGCTCGAACGGGCCGGGTCCTCAGCGGGGCTGCACGGCGGGCGCGCCAGATGATGGTGGGCGGACTCGTGCTGGCCCATGCTTCTGGACTGGTCGCCCTCGGGCTGGCACTGGCGCTCGGTGGCGCCTCGGCGGCGGTCAGCGTGGCGCTGGGCTTTGCGGCCGTGGTGATCTTCTTCTCCATCGGGCAGGCCCTCGAGATCGTCGCCTGTGAACTCGATCCGGTGCAGGGGATGGGTGTCGCCCTGACCTCGTATGCCGTACGTGTGGTGGGGATCGGAACCGGCATGTGGTTTCTGGTGGGCCATCCGGCGGTGGAGCCGGTGCTGGAGCGGGGCTGGCTCATGGTGGGGGTGACAGCCACCACCTTCGCCTGGATAGCGGGCGTCCTCCTTGTGGCCAGGAGGCAACGCGTTCCCATCTATGACGAGGAGTACGTCGCCCCCGCCGGGAGCAACGAATGACCAGGAAGGTGATCGTGCGAGGATTATCCGCTAGGCTCTTCCACGAACATGAGCGAGAGTCCATCACCTGGAGGAACTCCTCCGCCACGACGCGGTGGGAGCACCGACGACGGGATGGTTCCGCTGAGTTACATCCTGGCCGGGCTGATCCTCTACGGGGGCCTTGGCTGGCTGGGAGACCGCTACTTGCACACCGAGTGGATGTTGCCGGTTGGACTCATCCTGGGTCTGGGCTTCAGCACCTACTTGATCATCAAGAGATACGGGGGACTTGAGTGAGTCCAGGACTTCTTCCGCTGGAAGGCGACGGATACACGCCCCCCGGTGTTGACGACTTCGCGTTCGGAGCCGCCTTCGAGGGGGCTCCCGAGTGGCTCAACAAGCCGCTGTTGCAGGCCGTCATCGGCGCCCTGTTGGTGATCCTTCTCTGGTGGTGGGTCTCCCGCAGTCTGAAGGTCAAGCCGTCCAGGGGCCAATTCCTCGGCGAGTACGTCTACGAGTTCATCCGCAATGGCATCGCCCGCGACATCCTGCACTCGGACTTCAAGAAATATCTGCCCTACCTGTTGGGGCTGTTCTCGTTCATCCTCATCAACAACTGGTTCGGCGAGTTCTTCTTCTTCATGTTCCCGACGTTTTCCAACGTCGGGTACGCCTACGGATTGGCCTTCCTCTCCTGGTGCGTGTACGTCGGAGCCGGCTTCGCCAAGTTCGGGCCCGGCTTCATCAAGCGCTCGCTGATTCCCGAGGGCGTGCCGTGGTACCTGCTGCCGCTGATCATTCCGCTTGAGTTCCTGTCGGTCTTCATCACGCGCCCTGTCACCCTGGCCCTGCGTCTCTTTGCCAACATGTTCGCAGGGCACCTGGTGGTGTTGGTGTTCGTGGTGGGTGGCTCGTTCCTGCTCACCTACGAGGACAACATCGGCTACAACGTCGCGGGTGGCATCTCAGTTCTCTTCAGCTTCGCCATCCTCTTCCTGGAGCTGTTCATCGGCGCTCTCCAGGCCTATATTTTCACCGTTCTCACCGCCCAGTACGTGTCGACCTCCATCTCCGAGGCACACTAATCACCACCGACTTTTCTCCGATGCGGAGAGAAGCCATCCGAAAGGTAAGCAATGTACTTGTTGGAAATCAATGGCTCGATGAACATGATCGGCTATGCCATCGCCACCATCGGCCCAGCACTCGGTGTGGCGTGGATCTTCGCCTCCGTCATCAACGGCACGGCACGTCAGCCCGAGGCCCGTGGCGCGATGATGAGCACGGCCTTCATCGGCTTCGCCGTGGTTGAGGCCCTGGCCATCATCGCCATCGCCCTCGCCTTCGTCATCAACTGACCCGCATGACGACCCCCGTTTCCGGGGTGCTGCAAGAGGTCGATCTTGGGCCTCTTGCCCCCGAACATCTGTCGGAGATCATCGTCGGCATCGTCTTGATGCTGCTGATCTTCCTGGTGATGTGGAAGCTCATCGTTCCCGCCTTCGAGAAGATGTACGAGGAGCGATCCTCGAGAATCGAAGGCGGCCTGCAGCGGGCTGCGGCGGCCGAGGCCAAGGCCGAGGCGGCACTGGCCCGGTACAACGACCAGCTCTCGAACGCCCGCGAGGATGCCGCACGCATCCGGGAGGATGCGAAGAACGCCGGGGCCCAGGCGCTTGCCGAGGCTCGCGAGAAGGCCACGAAGGAGTCCTCCCGCATCCTCGAATCCGGTCGAGCGCAGCTTGAGGCCGAACGTGCCAATCTGCTGGCGGAGCTACGCGGCGAAGTGGGTGGCCTGGCCACGACACTGGCCGGGAAGATCGTCGGGGAGTCGCTGGCTGACGACGAACGGGCCAACCGCACGGTGGATCGTTTTCTGGCTGAACTCGAGTCGGCGCGATGAAGGCACGCGACGCAGACCTGCTCGCCCGCAACACGAAGATCGACGGCCTGTCGGTGGATGCGTCAGCCGCCGACGAAGTGTTCGCCGTCGTCGACCTTCTGGAGTTGCAGGCACGGCTGCGCCGCTCGCTGTCGGATCCGTCATCCACCTCCGAGGGACGCTCGGCCCTGGCCGAGCGTCTGTTCGCCAACCGCATCAGCGGCGCTGCGCTGCAGGTGTTGACCGCAGTGGTTGCCGACACCTTCCCCAGTGGTCGAACTCTGGTGGTGGCGCTTGAGGCACAGGGAGTGCGGGCCATGCTGCGCGTGGCGCGGGACTCGGGCGATCTGGCCGAGGTCCAGCAGGAGTTGCACGATTTCGCTGCGACGGTGGAATCCGACGCGCCCCTGTCGGACACGCTGCGCAATCGGACCTATCCGCTGGAGGCCCGGCGCGAACTGGTGTCGCGCCTCATCTCAGACCGCGTGCACCCGATCACCGAACGCCTGCTGGTGAGGGCCACGGCTGCGCGGGAGCGCACACTGCCACTCACCGTCGTCCAGTACCTGGAGATGGCCGCATTGCTGGCCGGGGAGCAGATTGCCCGCGTCACCGTGGCGCGTCCGCTGGACGAGGCACGAACTCAACGTCTGCGCAGCGCTCTGGAAGCCCAGGTGGGCGGGCCCGTGACCTTGCAGGTGGAGGTCGACCCAGAAGTCCTCGGCGGCATGGACATCTTCCTGGGCGATCACATCATCGAATCAACTATTGCCGGGCGGCTGGACGATGCTCGCCGGCTCCTGACCACCCATTAAGCGAAAGCAGGACCCAATGGCTGAACTCACGATCAGTCCCGACGAGATCCGGGACGCTCTGGACGACTTCGTCCAGTCCTACCAGCCGGCCGCGGCGAACCGGACCGAGGTTGGCACCGTTGTCAGTTCCGGCGATGGCATCGCCCGTGTCGAGGGTCTCCCCTCCGCCATGGCCAACGAGTTGCTGCGCTTCGAGGACGGGACCATGGGCATTGCCCTGAACCTTGACGAGCGGGAGATCGGCGTCGTGGTGCTCGGTGACTCGGAGGGCATCAACGAGGGCTCCGTGGTGCACGGCACGGGCGAGGTGCTGTCCGTGCCTGTGGGCGAGGGGTACCTCGGGCGCGTCGTGGACGCCATCGGCAAACCCATTGACGGCCTGGGCGAGATCAAGGGCCTCGATGAGCGTCGGGCCCTCGAACTCCAGGCGGCCGGGGTGATGGATCGCCAGGAGGTCCGCGAACCGCTGCAGACCGGGCTCAAGGCCATCGACGCCATGACCCCCATCGGCCGTGGGCAGCGCCAGTTGATCATCGGCGACCGCAAGACGGGTAAGACCGCCATTGCGATTGACACGATCATCAACCAGAAGGACAACTGGGCCTCGGGCGATGTGAAGAAGCAGGTCCGGTGCATCTACGTCGCGATCGGGCAGAAGGGTTCCACGATCGCCGAGGTGCGCAGCACCCTGGAGGCGGCCGGTGCGCTGGACTACACCACCATCGTGCACGCTCCTGCATCCGATCCGGCCGGTTACAAGTACATCGCCCCCTATGCGGGCTCCGCCATCGGCCAGCACTGGATGTACCAGGGCAAGCACGTTCTGATCGTGTTCGACGACCTGACCAAGCAGGCGGAGGCGTATCGCGCCATGTCGCTGCTGCTGCGGCGCCCCCCGGGTCGCGAGGCCTACCCCGGCGACGTCTTCTACCTCCACTCCCGCCTCCTCGAGCGTTGTGCGAAGCTGTCCGACGAGCTGGGCGCTGGCTCGATGACGGGCCTGCCCATCATCGAGACGAAGGCCAACGACGTCTCCGCCTACATCCCCACGAATGTGATCTCCATCACCGACGGCCAGATCTTCCTGCAGTCGGACCTCTTCAACGCGAACCAGCGTCCCGCCATCGACGTGGGCATCTCGGTGTCGCGTGTCGGTGGTGCGGCCCAGATCAAGGCGATGAAGGCCGTCTCGGGTTCGCTGAAGATCAACCTCGCCCAGTACCGGGACATGCAGGCGTTTGCCATGTTCGCCTCGGACCTGGACCCCACGTCGCGCCGTCAGCTGGACCGGGGCGCGCGTCTCGTGGAACTGTTGCGCCAGGGTCAGTACGCTCCCTATCCGGTCGAGGACCAGGTCATCAGCGTGTGGGCCGGTAACTCCGGTTACTTCGACGATGTCCCGGTGGACGATGTGCTGCGGTTCGAGACGGAGTTCCTGGACCACCTGCGGCACAATGCCTCCGTGCTCCAGTCCATCGCGGAGACGAAGCTGTTCAGCGAGGAGGACCAGGAGGCCACCATCGCCGCGCTCGATGACTTCAAGAAGGGCTTCAAGACCTCCGAGGGCAAGTTGTTGGTGGGGCACGAGGAGCACGAACCGATGGAATCGGAAGACATCGGCCAGGAGACCATCGTCCGGCAGAAGCGGGGCTGATCATTCATGGCTAGCAGTCTTCGGGAGCTTCGGGAGCGCCGCCGCTCGGTGACGACGACGCAGAAGATCACGCGCGCCATGGAGATGATCGCCGCCTCCCGGATCATCAAGGCGCAGAGGAATGTGCGTTCCGCCGTCCCCTACACCCGTGCCCTCACCCATGCGGTATCAGCACTGGCAACCCTGGGCGAGGTCGAGCATCCGCTGCTGGTGGATCATCGACCACCACGCCGCTCCGCCATGCTGCTCATCACGAGCGACCGTGGTCTCGCCGGGGCATACTCCGCCAATGTGATCAAGGCAGCCGAGAAACTCCATGCCACCCTGCTCAGGGATGGGCAGGAATGCGTGCAGTACCTGACCGGCTCGAAGGGTGTCTCTTACTTCGACTTCCGTGACCGCCACGTGGAGCAGAGCTGGACCGGCTTCTCCGATGCCCCGCAGTACGCCCACGCCAAGGAGATCTCCGAAGTCCTTCGGGAACGCTTCCTGCGACCGTACGAGGAGGGTGGCGTGGACCAGATCCACGTGGTCACCACGCGGTTCGTCTCCACCCTCACGCAGCAGCCCGTGGCCCTGCGCCTCCTGCCCCTGGTGGTCGAGGAGAGCGAGGAGACGCCGGTCAACGGCGATGTGATCCCGTTCTACAGCTTCGAGCCCAGTGCCAAGAACGTGTTGGACCAACTCCTGCCCCTCTACGTGACCAACCGGATCTTCACTGCTCTCCTGCAGTCGGCGGCCTCCGAGTTGGCGAGCAGACAGCGGGCCATGAAGTCGGCCACCGACAATGCGCAGGACCTGATCGAGTCCTTGACGCGTGAGGCAAATCAGGCGCGCCAGGCCGAGATCACCCAGGAAATCTCTGAAATCGTCGGTGGCGCCGTGGCGCTGTCCGAATCATAGGACAAGAGTGAGGAACAACATGACTGCCACTGCAGATGCGAGCGCCGACGCCGCAACCGGCGGAATCGGCCGGGTTGCCCGGGTCATCGGTCCCGTCGTGGACGTGGAATTCGCGGCCGGTGAGCTCCCCGAGATCGGGCACGCCCTCCTCGTCGAGACCGACGTGATGGGGGAGACACGCACCATGACCATGGAGACCTCCCTCCACATCGGCGACAACATCGTGCGCGCCATCGCGCTGAAGCCCACCGACGGCATGCGCCGTGGCGCGGAGGTGCGTGACACCGGTGCCCCGATCTCCGTACCCGTCGGCGACGTCACGAAGGGTCATGTGTGGAACGTGACCGGTGACGTGCTCAACGTGGACCCGGAGTCGATCGAGATCACGGAGCGGTGGCCCATCCACCGCGATCCCCCGAAGTTCGACGCACTGGAGTCCCGCACCGAGATGCTGCAGACCGGCATCAAGGTGCTCGACCTCCTGACCCCCTATGTCAAGGGCGGCAAGATCGGTCTCTTCGGCGGCGCCGGTGTGGGCAAGACTGTGCTCATCCAGGAGATGATCTACCGCATTGCCAACAACTTCGGTGGCACCTCGGTGTTCGCCGGGGTGGGGGAACGAACCCGTGAGGGCAACGACCTCATCATGGAGATGGAGGAGGCCGGCGTCCTGAAGGACACCGCGCTGGTCTTCGGCCAGATGGATGAACCGCCGGGCACACGGCTGCGGGTGGCGCTGTCCGCCCTCACGATGGCGGAGTACTTCCGCGACGTCCAGGACCAGGACGTGCTGCTCTTCATCGACAACATCTTCCGCTTCACGCAGGCCGGCCAGGAGGTCTCGACCCTGCTGGGGCGGATGCCCTCTGCCGTGGGGTACCAGCCGACGCTTGCCGACGAGATGGGGCAACTCCAGGAGCGGATCACCTCCACGCGTGGACACTCCATCACCTCGATGCAGGCGATCTACGTGCCGGCGGACGACTACACGGATCCGGCGCCCGCCACCACCTTCGCGCACCTGGACGCCACGACGGAACTCTCCCGGGAGATTGCATCGCGCGGCCTGTACCCGGCCGTGGACCCGCTGACGAGTTCCAGCCGGATCCTGGACCCGCAGTACGTGGGCCAGGAGCACTACGACACCGCGGTGCGCGTCAAGCAGATCCTGCAGCGCAACAAGGAGTTGCAGGACATCATCGCCATCCTCGGTCTTGACGAGCTGTCCGAGGAGGACAAGATCATCGTGAACCGGGCGCGCCGGATCCAGCAGTTCCTCAGCCAGAACACCTACACGGCGGAGAAGTTCACGAACGTCCCCGGATCCACGGTGCCGCTGGAGGCGACGATCGAGGGCTTCCAGATGATCACCCGCGGCGACGTGGACCACATCGCGGAGCAGGCCTTCTTCAACGTCGGTTCCATGGAGGATGTACACGCCGCCTGGGACAAGATGAACAAGGACCGCTGACGTGGAGCGGGAACCCTTGAAGGTGGAGGTCGTCTCGGCCGACCGCCAGGTCTGGGCGGGCGACGCGATCAACATCATCGCCCGTACCACCGAGGGAGACCTCGGCATCCTGCCGGGACACGAACCGTTGATGGCCGCCCTCGTCCC
Organism: uncultured Actinomycetota bacterium; assembly: GCA_963747505.1. Taxonomy (GTDB): domain Bacteria; phylum Actinomycetota; class Actinomycetes; order Propionibacteriales; family Propionibacteriaceae; genus Arachnia. The sequence goes on from CAVVFD010000001.1 coordinate 681,599, forward strand.
CTGCGTGGTGGCGATTGTCACGTCGGACGGCCGAAGTGAGACGCTCGCCGTGGATGGGGGATTCATTTCCGTGGCCGAGGGTCGCGTCTACGTCCTCAGCCAGGATGCGGTGATGGCCCATGAAGTCACCCTGCAGGATGCCTACAAGGAGTCGGCTGAGCTGGTCACGCTGCGCGATTCCGGAGAGATCACGGACGAGCAGACGCACCACCTGAACATCCTCACCGCACAGATTCGCGCCGGTGAGACGGTGCGGGAGTCGTAGCACTTTCCTCCACGCTCACAACAATTGGGTAACAACTGTGCCGGGACCCTGACAACTGGGTCCCGCTGCGTCCCGTCACCTGAGAAATGCATGTATCTTTCCTCACATGAATTGGGACGTCGCGGTTGTCGTCATCTGTGTGACGTGCCTCGTTGCCGCGCCCTTCATGGGTCTGTACCTCCGCCGCCGCTGGCTCACGGGCCAGGGCGGTCTCTTCGATTGCGCCTACCGTATCGGCGATGGGGTACCCGGCAGCGGCTGGGTGCTGGGTCTGGCTCGATACCGCGGTGACCGGCTCGAATGGTTTCGCGCCTTCTCCCTGGGCCTTCGGCCACGAGTGTCACTGCGACGCGGCATGACCACCTACGTGCACCAGCGCCCCGCCAATGGCCTCGAGCAGGTCGTCCTCTTCGAGAACTCTCGCGTGATCCTGCTGCGGGACCGGAGCTCGAACCGTGAGCTGAGCCTTGCCATGGATGGCGACACCACGATGGGGCTCATCACATGGCTGGAGTCCGCCCCGCCGGGCAGCCACTACATCCGCACGAGCGCGGACTCACCCCTGTGAGGTGAGGCGCACACCATCATCCGGACCCAGTCGTGGCCCGGACTATTTTTTGCGCCCTGCCGGCTTCTCGCGGTCGGTACCGGGAACCCAGAGCACATCACCCTCGGCTCCGTTGGTGGCCCGGCTCATGATGAACAGGAGGTCGCTCAACCTGTTCAGGTAGGTCACGGCGAGCACGTTCACCCCTCCTTCCCCAGGATTCTCCGCCACTTCGGTCCCGTGGGACGTGAGGCAACGCCACGCGACCCGTTCCGCGCGACGACAGACCGTCCGGGCCACGTGAAGTTGGGCGCCGGACGGCGTTCCCCCGGGCAGGATGAAGGATCGAAGGTTGGGCAGCGGGTCGCCCAGTTCGTCACACCAGGCTTCCAGCCGATCGATGGAGGACTGCTCAATGCGCAGCGGCGGCCACTCCGGGTTGTCTTGGAGGGGGGTGGCAAGGTCAGCACCCACGTCGAACATCTCGTTGCGGATCAGCGCGAGCATCTCGGTGACGCGTTCGGGGAGGCCGCCGAGGGCAACAGCAACGGCGATCGTGGCATTGGCCTCATCCACCGTGCCGTACGCCTCGACACGGAGATCCGTCTTGGAGGTCTCGAAGTTGTCGGCCAATCGGGTCTGCCCGGCATCGCCGGTGCGTGTGTAGATGCGAGTCAGGTTCACCATGGCGTCCAACCTAGCCGTCCTGGCCGGGATGCGCGCAAGCAGGGTCCCGTGAGAGGCTGTCGACCGTGAAGAAGACTCTTTCGTTGCCGTTGGCCGCCTGCTCCCTGCTTCTCGGAGTGGCCTGTGGTGACGCCAACCAGTCCGCCGGACAGGGCGACATGGTGCAGGCCACCAGTTGTGCGTACCCCATGGGAGGGGAGCCTGCCCGGCCGGTGGATCCACCTGACACCGCGGACATCAGCAACGCGGGCACCTCCACGGCCATCGTCGCGCTCACCGCCGGCGACGTGGAGATCACCCTCGACCGCGCCGCCGCGCCGTGTACCGTCAACTCGTTCGAGTCGCTTGCGTCGCAGGGCTACTTCGACGACACCGCCTGCCACCGTCTGACCGATACGGGCATCTTCGTCCTGCAGTGCGGGGATCCCACCGGAACCGGCAGGGGCGGGCCCGGGTACTCGTTCGCGGATGAGACGGACAGTTCCATGAAGTACCCGGCCGGGACCGTGGCCATGGCCAATGCGGGCGTGGACACCAACGGCTCCCAGTTCTTCATGGTTTGGGCTGACACGGAGCTGCCACCGGAGTACACCGTGTTCGGGACGATGAGTCAGGGAGGGCTCGAGGTCGTCGCCGGCATTGCGGCGCAGGGTGTATCGGCAGAGGATGGCCAGAGCCCCATCGCAGAGGCGCAGATCACGTCGGTGACCCTCGGCTGAGACGCTCGCACCCGGGCGCCGTCTGCCGCTCAGCCCAGGAACTGCCGCAGAATGGACGTGAAGGCTTCGGGCTCGTCGGCATGGACCCAGTGGCCGGCCTTCTTCAGCGTCACCGAGACAACGCGGGGAAACAGCCTTCGCATGACGTCCATGTCGCCGGGCCCCACGTAGTCCGAGCGACCGCCCACCACCCACCAGGTGGGGCCGTCCCAGGAGGCGTCGATGGAGGGCCAGCCAGCCACGATGTGCAGGTTGTCACCAAGCAGGTCCAGGTTCGCGTTCCACGACCAGTGGCCACTGTGACGCCTCAGATTCTGCAGCAGGAAGCCTCGCACCTCGGGATCCGGGATCAAATCCCTGAGCCTGGCATCGGCATCCGCTCGGCTGGTGACGTGGGCGATGTCGAGGTTGCGCATGGCGGACACGAGGTCCGCGAACTGGGACGTCGCGCCATTGCGTGCGGGCGCAGTGTCCACCACCATCAGGCGGGAAACCAGCTCAGGGTGCTGCAGCGCGAGTCGCATGGCGACTTTGCCGCCCAGGGAATGGCCCACCAATGTGGCGGGACCGGGCAGATTCTCCCGCATCCACTGGGCCATGATGGCTGCCTGCTCGTCCAGGGTGAAGGTGACGGTCCAGGCAGAGCGCCCGTGATTGGGCTGGTCCACGAGCCAACTGGTGGCGACGTCGCTGAGATGTGATGCGATCCGGGCAAAGTTCTTGCCCTGACCGAATAGGCCATGGATGAAGACGATGGGGGAGGCGCCGTTGCCCACCGTGGTGTGGTGGAGGCTCATCCGTCCACTCTCCAGCAGTGGCGGTGCCAGTGGCGACGCTGCTCCAGACCGGAGTCAAATCCCAGCCCCGGTGCCTCCGGCCACACCACGACGTGTGCCGTGCCCGTCGCAATGACATTGTGGCATCCGGGACAGGTGTAGGACTTCGTGGCGCGGTCGGCGGGCACGTCCCGGACCAGGAAGGTCCCCCTTCTGGTAGACCGCCTGCTGGCATGGCGAGAGGCATCGAGGGGGCGCGGGGCGCGGGTGTGCTTGCTGGGGCGTCGGCTGGTGGGCATGGCGAGTCCCTAGAAGAGTCTCTCGTCGGAGTTGTCCATCCCACGAAGCAGGTCGTAGTCAATGACTCGGCAGGAGATGCCGCGATCCGACGCAAGGGTGGCGGCCTGGGGCCGGATCTGCTGTGCTGCGAACACCCCGTGCACGGGGGCCAGCTGGGGGTCTCTGTTCATCAGGTCGAGATAGCGGGTCAATTGCTCCACCCCGTCGATCTCGCCCCGTCTCTTGACCTCCACTGCCACGTGTCCACCGTTGTTGTCGCGAAGCAGCAGGTCCACGGGGCCGATCGGTGTGTAGTACTCGCGTTTGACCAGCTGCCAGCCGTCGCCAAAGGTGGTGGGATGCTCCGCCAGAAGGGCCTGGAGGTGGGCCTCGACGCCGTCCTTCTGCAATCCCGGGTCCACACCGAAGGTGTGATCGCTGTCCAGGTGCACGGCACCCAATCGGATCTGCAAAGTGTCGCCCTCGCGGGAACGCACCTCCCAGAGCTCGGTCACGCCCTGTTCACGGGAGATGGCATCGGGTGCGGAGATCGTCATGCGGCACGGTGCACTCATCCAGTTCAGCGGCTTGTACGCCCGATCGTCAGCGTGCACGGAGACCGAGCCGTCCGCCTTCACGATGACGAGGCGTTTGGCCATCGGTAGATGGGCCGTCAACCGCCCCGCGTAATCCACCTGACACTCCGCAATCACCAAACGCACGGGGCCAATCTAGCAAAAGAGGGCCGCCGGGCCTCGCCACTGCGCTTTGGCTGGTGGCCGCGCTCGGTTCACGCGGCGTCGAGGCGGGGCTGGACGACTTCGCGGTACAGCAGCAACAGCGCCGCCGTCGTGGGGATCGCGATGACGGCGCCGATGATCCCCAGCAGGGTGCCGCCGATGATGGCGGAGAGGATCACCAGCGCGCCGGGCACCTTGACGGTGCGCCTGAGGATGTTGGGATACAGGACGTAGGCGTCGAACTGCTGGTAGATCAGGAAATAGATGATGGTCACGATCCCGATGGTTGGGCTCGTGGCAAAGCCCACGATTGCCACCGCAATCATGGCCAGCGATGAACCGACGATGGGGATGAAGCAGAAGAGCGCGACGACGAACGCGAGGGCCAGGGAGTACTGGCCGAGGCCGGCGATGTTCATGAAGATGAAGGAGGCCACCGATGCCACCGTCACTATGAGGAACATGCCGGTGATGTAGCCGGAGACACCGCTGAAGATCTCGTCGGCGAGGTAGCGCATCCGGGGCCGACGACTCGCGGGCGCCAGCCGATAGATGATCTCCTTGATCGAGGGCAGCGAGGCCAGGAAGTAGATGGTGAGCACCGTGATCATGATCAACGAGAAGACCACGTTGGCCAGGATGCGCCCGGCGCCCCAGATCCCGCCGAAAAGGTTCTGGATCAGAGTCCCGGAGCTGAGGAATACGCGGATGCGGTCGATGACCCCGAAGTCCTGGTCCCACTGGGCGATCTGGGGGTTCTCTCGCAGATTGTTCAACAGGTCGGGCAGGTTGCGTACCAACGACTGGGTCTGCTCGGTGAGAATGGGGACGAGGGCGGTGACCCCGAGGGCGATGACCCCCAGTGCCGCGAGTGCCACCATGAACACTGCGACACCGCGCGGGACACGCCGGCGGCTGAGGAAGTCGACAGCAGGGCTCAGCCCGAGAGCGAGGAACAGCGCCATCACCGCGAGGATCAGGATTCCCTGGACCTGCATGACGGCGGCTGCCAACGCGAGGGCCACCAGCACCCCGATGGCCCCGAAGAAGCCGATGGCAAAGGGCGAGTACTTCAGGAGTCCGGAATCACTGGTCGCGGTGGCGGGGGGCACCGGCGGAATCTGTTCCTGGGGAAGGGGGGTGAGCAGGCTTTGCGCGCTGCGCCGGGCGCCACCAAAGGCGCTCCGGACCAACTTGCGGACTCGCTTGCGCCTGCGGGGCGAGGACCCGATGGTCTCCTCCTCCACCGTGGTCGTCAGGATCTCGGTGACTGGGACGCCGTCGCTGTTCGGATCGTCGCGTTCCGGGGCGTCCACGACCGGACTACTGGGCGTTTCCACCAGTGTCCTCGTCCACCCTGGGCATCACCGCAGTCTCCTCGGCATCGGGAGTTGCCTCCTCAGCGATGTCCTTCAGGTTCTGCATGGCGGCCACCATGGAGGAACGCCTGGCGATGAGGGCGGCGATCTCGCGTTCCAGTTGCTCCTTGCGCCAGGCGATCTGCTCCTCCAGACGGGTCTCGTCCTCCCGCAGCTTGGAGCGCATGGCGGCCATCGTGTCCTCAGCCTCACGCGTGGCCGCCAGCCGCACCTCCTCGGCGGAGGTGACGGACTGCACCCGGATTCGGGCTGCCTCCTCGCGGGCGGCGATGATCTGTGCCGTGGATTTCTCCTGGTTCTCCCTCGCGGCAGCGAGTTGGCGGGCGATGGCCTCCTCGGTGGTGCGCGCACTGTCCAGTGCCTTGGCCAGCGTTGCCTCAGCCTGCTCCTGGGCCTCCAGGACTGTTCGCGCCGCCGTTGAGTCGGCCGTGGCGAGCCGGGCGGCGGCTTCGGCGGTGGTCTTCTCGAGTAGTGCTGTGGACTGTTCCCTTGCGTCGTCCAGAATGTGTTGCGCCGCCGCAGCTGCCTCTGACCTCATGAGCTCGGCGTCGCCGCGGGCTGATGCCAGGGCCGCCTCGCCAGCTTCCGCCTGCTCCTGCCTGAGCGTGCGCAGTCCTGAGAGGCCGCTCAATCTGACATCCTCGATCTCACGCTGCGAGGATTCACGCAGGGCGGCGGCGCTGCGTCGTCCCTCGTTGCGGATGCGCTCGGCCTCGGTCTCCCCCTGCTGCACGAGCTGGGCTGCCTGCGCCTCCGCCGCCTGCAACAGTTGCTTGGCATGGGCTCCGAGCCGGGTGAAGTCCGTGGTACCGGTCTCGGTCCGGACGTGGGTGAGGTCCCGGTTGCGCTCGCGCAGTTGCATTCTGAGCGCCGTCGCCTTGTGTTCCACCTCGCGGACGTAGCTGTCCACCGCCTGGCGGTCGTAGCCCCTGAGCGCGTGGGGGAAGTTGCCGGCGGCCGAGGCTGCGTCATCGAACAGGTTCAAGCCCGTCATCGAGTCCTCGGAGTCCCAGTCGTCGCGTGGAGTGGTCACGAAATCCTCTTCCCTCGTCTTCCGCGTAATCCTTGTCCTACCCTGCGAAAGCCTATCGTCTGGGACAAGAATCGGGGGCCCGGCGACGTTGATGTCGCCGGGCCCCCGGGTGCACTCCTGGAGGCGGAGTCAGTGCCCGGCTTCCTTGGCCGGCTCCACCAGCTCCAGCAGAACTCCACGGGCATCCTTGGGGTGCACAAAATTGATGCGGCTCCCGGCCGTACCACGCTTCGGCTCGGGGTAGAGCAGGCGCATTCCGCGCTCCCGCAGGACCCGGCTGGCCTCGTCGATGTCATGGACGCGGTAGGCCAGTTGCTGGATGCCCTGTCCGTTCTTGGCGAGGAACTTGCCGATGGAGGAATCCTCCTTGAGCGGGGCCAGGAGCTGGATCTTGGCGTTCTCCTCGCCCTGTTCCCCGGTACCGAGCATGGCCTCGGCCACGCCCTGCTCCTCGTTCACCTCGCGGTGGAGTTCGCGCCAGCCGAACACCTCGGAGTGGAACGCGATGGCTTCGTCGAGGTCCGGGACCGCCAGGCCGACGTGATCGATGCAGATGAACAGATCTTGGTTATCCATGTGCCACAGTTTCCCACACTGCGGAGCACAAACTGGCGGCAGGGGCGTCTATCTGGTCGCGCATCAGGACAGCGCCCGATCCACCAGCGCCCTCGCCTGGTCCTGAACCGTGGCGAGGTGATCGGCACTGACGAGGGACTCGGCGTAGATCTTGTACTTGTCCTCGGTTCCTGACGGACGGGCGGCGAACCACGCGTCCTGCGTCGTCACCTTGAGTCCGCCGATTGCCGCACCGTTCCCGGGGGCCTCCGTGAGGACGGCGACGATGGGTTCGCCAGCCAGCTCGGTGGCCGTGACATCACTGGCTCCCAGCTCGGCCAGGCGCGCCTTCTGTTCGCGGCTGGCCTCCGCGTCGACCCGTGCGTAGTAGGACTTGCCGAACTCGGCCTCCAACCCGGCGTAGTGCTCGCTGGGGGACGTGCCGGTGACCGCCAGGATCTCGCTGGCGAGCAGGGCCAGGAGGATGCCGTCCTTGTCCGTGGTCCAGGTTCTGCCGGACCTCTCGAGGAAGGAGGCCCCCGCTGATTCCTCACCTCCGAACCCGATGGATCCGTCGGTCAGCCCGGGGACGAACCACTTGAAGCCGACCGGCACCTCCACCAGACGCCGCCCCAGTTTGCTGGCCACCTTGTCTATGAGTGATGAGGACACGAGCGTCTTGCCGATGCCTGCGTCCGCAGACCACTGGTCGCGATGGCTGAACAGGTACTGGATGGCCACGGCGAGGAAGGCGTTGGGGTTCATGAGGCCTCCGTCCGGCGTCACGATGCCGTGCCGGTCCGCGTCGGCGTCATTGCCCGTGGAGATGTCGTAGGCGTCCCTGTTGGCGATGAGGGAGGCCATGGCGTCGGGGGAGGAGCAATCCATCCGGATCTTGCCATCGGTGTCCAGTGTCATGAATCGCCACGTGGGGTCCACCGCCGGATTGATGACGGTGAGATCAAGTCCCGAGGTTTCGGCCAGGTGTTGCCAGTACTGCACGGAGGCTCCGCCGAGCGGATCGGCGCCGATCCTCACGCCGGCGGAGGCGATGGTCTCCAGATCAAGGACAGTGGACAGCTCCGAGCAGTAGGGCGTCCTGTAGTCGTAGCGCTCGACGTCACCGGATACTGCGTCGTAGGACCTGCGACGGATGCCGCTCGGGTTGGCCATGAGCTCATTGGCGCGGTTCGCGATCTGGCCGGTCGCATCGCTGCCGGCCGGACCACCGGAGGGCGGGTTGTACTTGAAGCCACCGTCGCGCGGTGGGTTGTGTGACGGCGTGACGACGATGCCGTCGGCCATCGGTCCACCGGCGTCACGGTTGAACCGGATGATGGCGCGCGAGACGGCGGGCGTGGGGGTGTACTCATCCTCACGCTCGGCCCGCACCTGGACACCATTGGCCACGAGCACCTCGATGGCTGTGCGCCAGGCGGGCTCGGAGAGGGCGTGGGTGTCCTTGCCGATGAACAGGGGTCCTGTGGTGCCCTGCTGGGCGCGGTATTCGGCGATGGCCTGCGTCGTCGCTGCGATGTGGAGGTCATTGAACGCGACGTCGAGGCTGGAGCCCCTGTGTCCGGACGTGCCGAAAACCACCTGCTGGTCCGGATTGCCCGGGTCCGGGACGAGGTCGTGGTACGCCGCGAGCAGGGCGTCGATGTCAACGAGATCGGATTCTTGAGCCGGTTGTCCGGCGCGCGGATGTGCCATGGACACCATCCTTGCACCATCAGTCATCGCCGTGCCGGGTTGGTGGACAGGCCGCGTGGGGTTTGGCCCCTGCATCCCCGGGCGGCCAAGATGGGACCCATGACTGATCCGAACTTCTCACGGCCCGGTGCAGTGGACCTCTCGTCGCTCACCACCCCCAACACGCCGGCAGCTGGTGGCTACGTCAGGCAAGTCGGTGAAGCCGACTTCCAGGACCTGGCGACGCTCTCCTCCCAGCACCCCGTCATCGTTGAGTTCCACTCCGCTCGGGACACGGGCGGCCCGGCGCTGTCACGAGATCTTGCCGATCTGGTGAACGCCGGCGCGGGCCGCTATCTGCTCGCCCGCGTGGACGTCGACGCCGAGCCACGCCTGGCGCAGGCGCTTCAAATCACAGCGGTGCCCACCGTCATCGCGCTGATCGCCGGTCAGCTCGCGCCGCTGTTCCAGGGGACCCGCTCCCGCGATGAGATTGCGGGAGTGCTCGACCAGGTTGCGCAGCTGGCCGTTGGCAATGGCATCACGGGCCGCGCCCAACCCGTCGCGGTGGCTCCCGCCGACGGGGACTCCGAGACCGAGCCGCCGCTGGATCCCCGGTTCGAAGCCGCCGACGAGGCGCTCCAGGCCGGTGACTACGCACGGGCCGTCCAGGAGTTCGACAAGCTGCTGGCCGCGACCCCGCTGGACGCCGAGGTCATCGCCGGGCGCGCCCAGGCGAGCCTTCTGACACGCAGCTTGGAGTTCGATGCGGCTGCCGTCATGGCTGAGGCTTCGCAGCGGCCCGACGACGTTTCAGCCCAGCTCAGCGCTGCGGACCTGGAGATCATCCAGGGCTCCTCCGCATCCGCCTTCGACCGGCTGCTGAATGTGGCGTCAGGCGCGGGCGCCGACGAGCGTGAGACCATCAGGTTGCGCCTTCTGGAGCTCTTCGAGGTGGTCGGACGCACCGACCCCACGGTGCTGGCCGCGCGCCGCCGTCTCTCGACCGTGCTCTTCTGACGGGTGTGGATGGGCGGCGGGCATGCACCTCAAACAGGCTGTGATGATCCTGGGCGTCGTTGTTGCGATTGTGCTCTGTGGTGCCTTCACCGTCTGGTTGTTCGGGTACCTGGGCCAGTTCATCCCCGTCACCACTCCCGGCTGAGGCGTTGGCGCAACCGCGACGTCGGCGTGGCAGGGTCTTGTCCGTGCCCCGCTCCGCCGCGTAGCCTTTCTCTGAATTGACTGCGGCGAGTCTCGAGGAGGACAGAGCTGTGACGGCACATCGGACCAGGTTGCTGAACAAGGAGGAAGTCGCCGATTCGACGATGCTTTTCCATTTCGAAAAGCCCGAGTCGATGACCTACACAGCGGGACAGTACCTGCACTGGACACTCGTGGAGCCGGCGGAGACCGACGACAAGGGGACCATGCGGGCGTTCACGCTGGCGAGTGCGCCCTACGAGAGCACCATCATGGCCAGCACGCGGATGAGGGACACGGCCTACAAGCGTGATCTCGCCGTCATGGAGGTGGGCGACGAGGTCGAGCTCGATGAGCCCCAGGGTGATCTCACGCTCCATGAGGACCCGAGCCGGCCGGCGGTCTTCGTCATCGGTGGCATCGGCATCACCCCCGTGCGCAGCATGGTGCTCCAGTCCGTCCACGAGCGCAGCGGTCATCCGCTGTACATTTTCTACTCCAACAAGCGGGTGGAGGATGCCCCCTTCATGGCCGAGCTGTGGGAGGCTGCGGCGACGTCTGAGGATGTGACGTTCGTTCCCACCATGACCGCCGCTGAGGATTCCGGCGATGAGTGGTCCGGGGAGACGGGTCACATCGACGAGGCCATGCTGAAACGCCACCTGCAGGAGCTGGATGGCCCGATCTACTACCTGAGCGGCCCGGCGAACATGATCGACGCCATGTCCTCTATGCTCCGCGGTGCTGGCGTGAAGGACGAGGACATCCGGTCCGAGGAGTTTCCCGGGTACTGACAGAGCGACCTCAGAGGGGATGGCCGTCCTCGGTCATGCCGGTGAAGCCTGCCAACACCAGTCGGATACGCCGGGCCGACAGGTCGGTCACCCGCTCGTCGAGATCCTCAGGGTTCACCCAGTGGACTGCAAGCAGTTCTCGTGGGTCCGTCGCCGTGATCGGCTCGGCCACCTCGGGGGCCAGCGTGCCGCCATCGAAGATGAACTCGATGGCATCGGACCACCCGAGGTACGGGGGCATCCAGTCGATGAGGGCTGCATCACCGAAGTGGACGGCGAGACCGATCTCCTCGAGCACCTCGCGCTCGGCACCCACGCGCGGTGACTCGCCCGCCTCCACGATGCCGCCGGGCAGCTCCCAGTCCTGCTTGTAGCGGGTCTCGGTGAGCAGCACCCGCCCCCGCTCGTCGCGGAACACGGCGTGACCGATCATCCGCTTCATTGGCAGCACCGAGTCCATGACGCCGGAGAACCCCTCCGGCCCGTACACGGGGTCGACGGCCAGGCGCGCATAGATCAGCACGTCGACGAGGTCATCGTTGGCCACCCGCTGGGCGGAACGCAGTCGTCCTTCCAGACGGAAGCCACAGCGCTGGAGCGCGCGGCGCGCCACCAGATCAGTGGCCGGAAGATCCACCTGCAGACGACGCAGCTCATGCGCCATGATCGCGTCGTCGGCAGCCAGGCTGACGGCCTGCTCAAGGGTCTCCGCGTCGACGCGCTGCTCCTTCCAGCGCAGCACGCCGACGTCGCCGGAGATTTCCACTGACACGTTGAAATCGGGCATCAGGCGTCAGCCGCGGCCCTTCGACGCAGCCACACGGAGCCAAGCGGGGGCACCGTCACGTTCGCCTGGGCGGGGAAGTGTCCCCACCCCTGGTCACGAGCGGTCACCTGGCCGAGGTTGCCGAACTCGTCGCTGCCGTCATACGCGGAGGAGTCCGTGTTGAGGATCTCCTCCCACACGCCCACCTCCGGGAGTCCGATCGACATGTCGGTGATTGGTTCCGGCGAGAAGTTCGTGATGCAGGCGATGTGGTTTCCTGCATCGTCGTGACGAACCCAGCTCAGGGTGTTGCGGGCTGCATCATCCCCACGGATCCAGGTGAAGCCGGAGGGGGAGTTGTCCAGTTCGTACAGGGGCGAGTTGTCGCGGTAGATGGCGTTGAGGTCACGGAACAGCTGCTGCAGTCCGCGGTGACCCCAGAGGTCGCTGACCCACCATTCGAGACCGGTGGCCTCATTGAACTCGGGGCGGGAGCCGAACTCGCTGCCCATGAAGACCAGTTGCTTGCCGGGGAAACTCCACATGAAGGAGTAGAAGGCGCGCAGGGTGGCGAATTTGCGCCAGTCGTCCTGCGGGACCTTCTGCATCATGGAGCCCTTGCCGTGCACGACCTCGTCATGGCTGATGGGGAGGATGAAGTTCTCCGAGTACGCGTACACCATGGCGAACGTGATGAGGTTGTGCTCGTACTGGCGGTAGACCGGATCGAGTTCCAGGTAGCGCAGCGAGTCGTTCATCCAGCCCATGTTCCACTTGAAGCCGAAGCCCAGGCCACCCTCGTGCACGGGCTTGGTCACACCCGGGAAGCTGGTGGACTCCTCAGCGATCATCAGAACGCCGGGGTGGCGCTCATAGAGGTGGAGATTCACCCAGCGCAGGAAGTCGATGGCCTCAAGGTTCTCGCGGCCGCCGTACTGGTTGGGGACCCATTCGCCCTCCTCACGGGAGTAGTCGAGATAGATCATGGAGGCGACGGCGTCCACACGGAGGCCGTCGATGTGGAACTCGTTTATCCAGTACAGCGCGTTGGACACGAGGAAGCTCTTCACCTCGTTGCGGCCGTAGTTGAAGATGTAGGTGCCCCAGTCCTTGTGCTCGCCCTGCCGGGGATCAGCGTGCTCGTAGAGCGCGGTGCCATCGAAGCGTCCCAGGGCCCAGTCATCCTTGGGGAAGTGGCCGGGGACCCAGTCCAGGATGACCCCGATACCGGCCTGGTGCAGCCGGTCAACGAGGTAGCGGAAGTCGTCTGGCTTGCCGAACCGGCTGGTCGGGGAGAAGTAGCCCGAGACCTGGTACCCCCAGGACGGGGCGAAGGGATGCTCGGCCACCGGCATGAGTTCCACGTGCGTGTAGCCCTGCCAGGTGATGTACTCCACCAGGTCATCGGCGAGGTCCAGGTAGGACTTGCCCGGGCGCCAGCCACCGAGGTGGAGTTCATAGATGCTCAGCGGCTCGGCGTGGGCGCGGGACTTCTCGCGACGGGCGATCCACTCGTCATCGGACCAGATGTACTTGGACTGGTAGACCATGCTTGCGTTGGTGGGAGCCTGTTCGCTGAAGCGGGCCATGGGGTCCACCTTCTCGCGCCACGCACCGTCGGCGCCCTGGACGCGGTACTTGTAGAGGGCCTCCTCCCCGACGCCGGGGATGAACCCTCCCCACACCCCGCTGCCCGGGATCAGTGCGAGGTCATCGGCTCCCCACCCGTTGAAGTCGCCCGTCACCTGGACGCGCTGGGCGTTGGGGGCCCAGACGGCAAAGCGCACGCCGCTGACGGGCCCGTCCTCCCCCTCAACGGTCGCGAGGAAGCTCCCGAGTCGCTTCCAGAGCTCGGTGTCCCCTCCCTGGTGGAAGCCTTGGAGGTCCCTGCCGGTCAATCCGCCGAACTGGTTCTGTGTCATCGTGCTTCTCCTGCCAATCGGTTCAGTGAATCTATCGGTACCTGTATCAGGTGGGGTCTGTTTCGTCGTTCATAGATGACTTCGTAGACGGCCTTGTCCGCCTCGAACGCACTGAGCAGTGCCGCCTCATCCGTGGTGGGTTTGCCGTAGCCGGCGAGGAAGGCGGCGCGACACTGCGTCAGCCACGCCCCGGATGCCTCACCGGCCGCCGCCGCGTAATCGAACGAGCGCAACATGCCCGCCACGTCCCGCCACCGCGAATCCGGCTCCCGTCGCTCGTCCAGGGTCTTCAGGGGTTCTCCCTCGAAGTCCACGTAGCGCCACTCGCCCTCGGACAGGAGCACCTGTCCGAGATGGCAGTCCCCATGGATGCGCTGCGTCTCCAACGTGGCGGGGAGGGCACTCCACGTGCCCCGGACCGCCTCGCGGTACCCGACGATCTCCGGGGCCTCCTCGGCGGCGCTCTCGAACCTCCGACTGAACGTGTCCGCCAGTGTCGCGCCATGGGTCGAGCTCGTGGGGAGGCGTTCGGCCAACCTTGCGTGGACGTGGGCGAGGGTGGCTCCGAGGCCGCGCGCCTGTTCGGTGAAAGCCACGTCGTCGCGGGCATGTTTCGTTGCGAGGTCGAACCCGTCCACGGGGTCTCTGAGGGCCTCGGTGAAAATTGCGAGGTCCGTGTCCCCACTGCGCCAGGCGCCATGGATCTCCGCCACGGCTCCGGTGCCCGCCAGGGCGGCGTGGAGCTCGACGTCCACGTTCGGGCCATCCTCCAGGCGGCGGAACACCTTGCACATCAGGACGTCCCCGAAGAACAGCGAGGTGTTCGACTGCTCGCCGGTGAAACGTCTGGCCTCCATGTGCCGCGGGACGTCTCCCCAACGCTGGAACCCGGGGGCCTCGTCGGCGAGGAGGGAAAGCAACAGGCCGGCGGCAGCTGGATCATCGCAGAGCTCACCGATGCTGAATTCCTCGCCGTCACGACGCGTGCTGACCAGTTCGGGAGCAACTGCCTCATGGGCGGGCCGATACACCAGGGGCACGTGATAGCGCTCCCGGGCCCCGTTCTGGAAGGTGACGTCCATGATGGCGCTGCGGACTCCCACCCCCGTGGTGGGTTGCACGAGCCAGTCACACAGTTCGACCTGTTCGAGGGTGCCCCCGCGTGATCGGCCCGAGAACCAGCGGGCGTTCAGAGCCAGCTGCCAGAGTGCAGCGTCCAAGCCTTCAACCATGTGAACCGCCGCCTCCCTTCAATGCATCAGATGGACGATGTGGGCGGGCTGACCTGGATACAGCCGCACGTAGTTGCGTTCCCCCCAGAGGAATTCGGAGCCGGTGAGCTCGTCGACGGCCCTGACCTGTTGCCCCTCCGGAAATCCCAGCGCCCCGAAATCCACATATACCTCGGACTCCACGGTGTTGTCAGGGTCAAGCGAGGTGACCACGAGGACAGTGTCGTCACCGTCCTGCTTGGAGAAGGCGATGATCCCCTCGTGCGGGACGTGATGGAAGACGATGTTACGGAGTTGCTGCAGCGCGGGGTGACGATCACGGATTGCGTTGAGCTGCCCCATCAGGACATTGAGGTTCGGCTCGGCGTCGAAGTCCCTGGGCCGGTACTCGAACTTCTCGGAGTTCCTGTACTCCTCGCGTCCCTGGGCCAGGGCCTGGTGCTCGAAGAGTTCGAAGCCCGAGTAGACGCCCCACGTGGGCGACATGGTGGCCGCCAGGATCGCGCGAATCGCGAAGATTGCCGGATTGCCGGACTGCAGGTGGAAGGGGTTGATGTCCGGGGTGTTGACGAAGAAGTTGGGCCGGAAGAACGAGTCCGTCTGCTGGGACAGCTCCACCATGTATTCCGTGAGCTCCCACTTCGGCACGCGCCACGTGAAGTAGGTGTAGGACTGCTGGAATCCCACCTTGCCGAGCGCCCCCATCATGGCGGGGGACGTGAAGGCCTCGGCCAGGAAGATGATCTCCGGATTCGTCTCGTGCACGCGCTCGAGCAACCAGTCCCAGAACTCGACGGGTTTGGTGTGGGGGTTGTCGACTCGGAAGATGGTCACCCCCTTCTCAATCCAGAAGTGCACCAGGCGCAGTACTTCGTTGTAGATGCCCATCGGGTCGTTGTCGAAGTTGATGGGGTAGATGTCCTGGTACTTCTTCGGCGGGTTCTCGGCATAGGCAATCGTGCCGTCGAGGCGCGTCGTGAA
Source organism: uncultured Actinomycetota bacterium (assembly GCA_963747505.1). Taxonomy (GTDB): domain Bacteria; phylum Actinomycetota; class Actinomycetes; order Propionibacteriales; family Propionibacteriaceae; genus Arachnia. The sequence continues at coordinate 697,169 of CAVVFD010000001.1, forward strand.
CCACTCCGGATGCTCATTGACCCAGGGGTGGTCGGGGGACGCCTGCAGGGCGAGGTCGAGTGCCACCTCCAGACCGAGCGAGCGCGCCTTGCCCATGAAACGGTCGAACGAGTCGAAATCACCCAGGTCGGGATGGATGGCGTCGTGACCGCCGTCGGCGGAGCCGATGGCCCACGGCGAGCCGGGTTCGCCATCGGAGGGGGTGAGGGTGTTGTTCCTTCCCTTCCGGAAGGCCGTGCCAATGGGATGGATGGGTGGGAGGTAGATCACGTTGAACCCCATGGCGGCCGCTGCCTCAAGGCGGGAGTGGGACGAGTCGAAGGTGCCGGAATGCCACTCGCCCGTCTCGCTCTGCCAGGCTCCCTGGGAACGGGGAAAGAATTCATACCAGGAGGAGAACAGCGCCCGGCGCCGCTCCACCCGCACGGGGTACTCGGAGGTGCCGGTCACCAGTTCACGGGGGCCGAAGCGCGCCATCGCGCGCTCGACGGGGCGCGATGTGATGAGGTCCAACAGTTCGCCCGCGGGCGTCTCTGGCCTGAGGGCATCGATCACGGCGTCCAGCAGGTGCTGGGCACTCGTGACGCGCTGTTGGCTCGCGTTGGCGGAGGCCCGGCCCATGACTTCGCGACCCTCGGCACAGATGAGTTCAAGGTCCATGCTCAGGGGCAGCTTCGCCTCCGCGTGGTGCTGCCACGTCAACCAGGGATCCGACCATCCCTCCACACGGAAGGTCCAGTCACCCTCCGTGGCCATGCGGATGCTGGCCTCCCACCCATCCAGGCCCTTCGGGCCAGTGCGGTGCATGTCGATGCGACGCTGGGTGCCGTGGGGTGCGGTCAGGATCACCGAGGCATTGACCGCGTCGTGGCCCTCGCGGAAAACCTTCGCTGTGACCGTGAGTCGCTCGTGTGCCACGGCCTTCACGGGATAGGCGCCGTCGGCGACGACCGGATGAACGTCGCTGACCGGAATGCGGCCGAATCCGCCAGGAGTCCGGTGGAGTCGCGACGTGTGGGATGACGTGGTCAAGGAGTTCACCCGTAACACCCTATCGGCCGCGGGATTCTGACAAGTGGAAGTCAACCGGTAGTTTGGACCGGTGCGTGCATATCGTCGTTTCACCGTCCAGCCGGTGCTCCCTGAAAAGATACTTCCCCTCGAGGCCCTGGCCCACAACCTCCGGTGGTCCTGGCACCAGCCAACCCAGGACCTCTTCCGGGCCATTCACCCCACGTTGTGGGACTCGGTCGGCGAGGATCCCGGCAAGCTCCTGACAGCGGTCTCAGCCGAGCGGATGCAGCAACTTGCGGCGGACAAGGTGTTCGTCCGCAACGTCGCTCGCCTCCACCAGGACCTCCTCACTTACCTCTCCGCAGACCTGTGGTTCCAGAACCACGCCGCCAAGGGCAATGACGTCCCGCAGGCAATCGGCTATTTCTCCGCCGAGTTCGGCGTGTCCCAGACACTGCCCCAGTATTCCGGTGGTCTCGGTATCCTTGCCGGCGACCACCTCAAGGCCGCCTCTGACCTCGGCCTGCCCCTGGTGGGCATCGGCCTGCTGTACCGCCACGGCTACTTCCGGCAGTCCCTGAACGCGGCCGGGTGGCAGCAGGAGCGCTATCCCGTCCTGTCGTCGAATGACCTGCCGGTGCGACGCCTCCTGGATGGTGCCGGCGAGCCGATCACGATCACCGTGTCCGTCTCCGGTCGGGACGTCCATGCCTGGGTCTGGGTCGCTTCCGTGGGTCGGATCCCGCTGCTCATGCTGGACACGGACCGTGAGGACAACGATCCCGAGGCGCGCAACATCACGGACCGCCTCTACGGGGGCGGCACCGAGCACCGTCTGGCACAGGAAGTCCTTCTGGGTATCGGCGGCGTCCGGGCCCTGCGCGAGTACTCCCGGGTGAGCGGGCATGCCGCGCCTGACGTGTACCACTGCAATGAGGGCCATGCGGGCTTCCTGGGCTTCGAGCGGATCCGGGAGTACCTCAACGAGGGCCACGATTTGAACTGCGCCGTCGAACTGACGCGCGCAGGCACCGTCTTCACCACCCACACCCCTGTGCCAGCCGGGATCGACCGCTTCGACAGGGTCCTCATCGAGCGCCAGTTCGCACACTTCTGCCAGGGCCTGCCGCTGGGGAGGATCCTTGAGTTCGGTGTGGAGACCTTCGCCGGCGGCGACCGTGGGAAGTTCAACATGGCCGTCCTCGGTCTGCGACTCGGCCAGCGTGCCAACGGGGTGTCCAAACTCCACGGTGAGGTGTCCCGCGACATGTTCAACGGGCTGTGGCCCGATTTCGACGCGACCGAGGTGCCGATCACATCGGTGACCAACGGTGTGCACCACCCAACGTGGATTCACCCGGAACTCCTCGAGATCCTCGAGGCACACACGGAGGACTCGGACACCGTCATTGACGGGTACGACTGGTCGGCGATCCAGCGCGTGGACGACGACACCTTGTGGAGTCTGAAGCGCCGGCTGCGCGGATCCATGATTCAGATGGCGCGCGGACGACTGGCCGAATCCTGTCGAGTCCGCGGTCTGGCCGACGACTGGACCGCGGAGGCGTTGAACCCCCGCGTCCTGACGCTGGGCTTTGCCCGCCGAGGTGCCTCCTACAAGCGACTGACGCTCATGCTGACTGACCCGGAGCGGTTGAAGCGCCTGCTGAACCATCCGGCCACGCCCATCCAGATCATCATCGCCGGCAAGGCCCACCCGGCCGACAACATCGGCAAGTCGCTGATCCAGAAGATGGTGCAGTTCTCCGACCAGCCGGAGGTTCGCGGCAAGCTCGTGTTCCTCCCGGACTACGACATGTCCATGGCCCGCCCGCTCTACCCGGGGTGTGACGTGTGGGTCAACAACCCGCTGCGACCCTACGAGGCATGTGGCACCTCCGGCATGAAGGCCTCACTCAACGGCGCCGCCAACCTGTCCATCAAGGATGGCTGGTGGGACGAGCTGTACGCCCCCGAGTTCGGCTGGGAGATCCCCTCGATGGAGGGCATCACCGACCAGGACGAGCGCGACGCCGCCGAGGCGGAGTACCTCTACAGCATCATCGAGAACGAGATCATTCCCAAGTTCTACACGCTGGACGCCAACGGGCATCCGTTGCAATGGCTGAAGATGATGCGCGACACGATCAGTGACCTCGGCCCAGAGGTGTTGGCCTCCCGCATGGTTCGCGACTACGTCACCGACATGTACACCCCCGCAGCCGCGAGCTCCGCGTCGCTCAGGGACGATTCCTGCGCGCACGAACTGGCCAAGTGGAAGGAGCGCATTCGTCGCGACTGGGATTCCCTCAGCGTGGTCGCCCTGGACACCAACGTCAGGGGCAAGGTGGCTTCGGGTGATGAGCTCTACATCACCGTGGACGTCCGTTTGGGCAGCCTGTCGGCGGATGACGTGGCCGTCCAGCTGGTCTTCGGTGACGTGGACAACGAGGACACTCTGCACAACATCCGCAAGTACGCCACGACGGCGGCCCGGGAAGTCGACGACGTCACGCGGTTCGAGGCCTACATCCCGGCCCGCTACTCGGGCCAGATCGGGTGCCTGGCCCGCGCGGTCCCCTCCCACCCACTGCTCGCCAGCGATTCCGAGATGGGACTTGCGGCCGTGATCACCGGCTGAGGGATGCATTGACGGTGGCCCCGGTGAGGGGGAAACATGTCAGGCATGGCTCCTGACACACAACGCAAGGTGCTCCTCACCGGAGCAACAGGTGGAGTCGGCCAGCTGCTCGAGGAGCGGCTGGCCGATTCCTATGATCTGGTCCTCTCCGGCCGCACCCCACGGACGGAGAAGGAGAAGCGGGAACTGCAGAAGGCGGACCTGTCCAACTTCGACTCCGTGATGGACCTGATGGATGGGGTTGACACAGTGCTCCACTTGGCCGGCGCGGCGTCGCCCACGTCGGAGTGGGACAGCGTCCTCCAGGCCAACATCATCGGGTTCCGCAACGTCCTGGAGGCAGCGCGTCAGGCGGGTGTGCGACGCTTCGTCTTCGCATCGTCGAATCACGCGATGGGCATGTACGACCGGGACGGGGAGTGGCCGGTGTACCCACATCTCATCCCGCGCGGCGATTCCCTCTACGGTGTCTCGAAGATTTTCGGCGAGGCCATGGGGCGGTTCTACCACGATGAGTACGGCATGGAATTCATCGCCCTGCGCATCGGGTGGTCGGCGGAGAACCCGATGGAGATGGACGCGGATGTCCTGCACGCCATGTGGCTCAGCGACGACGACGCCGAACAGGTGTTCCGCTGCGCCATCGAGGCCGACGTGACGTTCGGCCTGTACTACGCGATCTCGGACAACCCCAACCGTCGCTGGGACCTCACCAACACGATGCTGGAGCTGGGTTACAGGCCCAAGGACAGCTGGACGGACGCCTCGGGGAAGACGGAGGACGTCGTCGAGGGTGGGGAGCCCACGCCGGAGAACTGGCCGAAGGACGCGTGACTCAGCCGCTCGTGCACCCACCCAAGGCGTCCCCGGGGGACAGGGTTGCGGTGATGTCGCCGTCGTTCGCGGCTCCCGGGGTCGCCCCGGCAATCCACGAGCAGGCCATGCGTCGACTCACCGAGGTGACGGGCCTCATTCCCGTGGAGTATCCGACGACCCGTCAGGTTGGCGCCTCCGCGCAGGCACGCGCCGCCGACCTGAACGCAGCGTTCGACGACCCGGAGATCCGCGCAGTCCTGGCCACCGTCGGCGGCGAGGACCAGATCACCGTGGTGCCTCATCTCGACGCTGAACTCGTCTCCGCGGATCCCAAACCGTTCCTGGGCTACAGCGACAACACCAACATCCTGTCGTGGTTGTGGAACAACGGTGTGGCCGGTTTCTACGGCGGCTCGACGCAGGTGCATCTGGGGCCCGGGCCCGCCGTGGATGAATGTCACCGAGCCGCTCTCAGGGCGGCACTGCTCACAGGTGAGCGCCTCGAGATTACCGAGCCGGGACTGTCGGAGGACCACGGCAAGGCCTGGGCCGATCCGGCTGCGCCCACCAATTTTGGGCAGCGCGAACCCACGGAGCCCTGGACATGGGCCGGTCCGGGGCGTGTGGTGACCGGCCCCACGTGGGGTGGGTGCATCGAGGTCATTCAATGGCTGATCGCTGCAGGACGCGTCCCGTCGCACGGTGCGGCGCTCCAGGGTGGAGTCCTGCTCCTGGAGTCCAGCGAGGACATCATCCCGGCGCACGAGTTCGGATGGATACTGCAGACGCTGGGTGAGCGGGGCATGCTGTCGGCCGTGGAGGCCGTTCTTGTTGCCCGGCCGCCGGCGTCGAGCTCGGAAATCCACCCCTCCTCGGCCGAGAGGGCGGCGTACCGACGTGCGCAGCAGGACATCGCGATCGAGACCATCCACCAGTACAACCCCGACGCGGTGATCTGCGTGGGTCCCCCGTTCGGGCACACGCGCCCTCAGTGGATCCTTCCCTACGGCGGCGACATCACCGTCGACGGGGAGAACCAGCAGATCTGGGCGGACTACCGGTAGTGGGCCTCACCAGTTGGACGGCTTGTAGTCCTTGAGGAAGACACCGAAGAGTTCCTCGCCGGCCTCACCTCGCACGATCGGGTCATACACTCGGGCTGCGCCGTCCACGAGGTCGAGCGGAGCATGGAAGCCCTCCTCCGCCAGCCGCACCTTGGTGGGGTGCGGGCGCTCGTCGGTGATCCAGCCGGTGTCCACGCTCGTCATGTAGATGCCGTCCTCCGTCATCTCCCGGGCGCTCGTGCGTGTCAGCATGTTGACGGCGGCCTTGGCCATGTTGGTGTGCGGGTGACCCGGTCCCTTGTAGCCCCGGTTGAACACGCCCTCCATGGCGGAAACGTTCACGACGTAGCTGCGGCCGCCAGCCGCTGCTGCCAGGGCGGGACGCAGGCGGTTGATCAGTATGAAGGGCGCCGTGGTGTTGCACAACTGCACCTCCAACATCTCCAACGGGTCGACATCACCCACCTTGTCGGTCCAGCTGTTGGCGTGTGCCAGATCCGGCAGGAGACCGCCGGCGTCGATGGCGGAGCCGTCGGTGAGCCGTTCAAGGGAACTGGATCCTGGAGCCAGTGCCATCGCGGTCAGGGAGTCGGCGCTCAGTGTCTGGACCCCGGCCGCCGCCGCCAGGATGGGATGGCTCGCAACGGATGCGGCCAGGGCATGCGGGTGCTGGTCGCTGGTGTGTCCGAAGGTCATGATGTCCGGCAGGTCGATCTCCGGCAGCGGGCTGAGTTCGGCGTCCACCAGGGCGGAATAGGCACCGGCGGAGCGGCGCACCGTCTGGGTCGCGTTGTTGATGAGGATGTCCAGCGGGCCCTGCGCGGCGACGTCGTCGGCCAGGGCCATCACCTGGGACGGATCCCTCAGGTCGATGCCGACCACCTTGAGGCGGGTGAGCCATTCGTCCGCATCGGGCATGGCCGCGAAGCGCCGCACCGCGTCGCAGGGGAACCGGGTGGTGATGGTGGTGTGCGCGCCGTCGCGGAGCAGTCGCAGCGCGATGTACATGCCGATCTTGGAACGGCCGCCCGTGAGCAGCGCCCGCTTGCCGGTCAGGTCGGTACGGGCGTTGCGCTTGGCATGGTTGAGCGCTGCGCACTCGGGGCAGAGCTGGTGGTAGAACGCGTCGACCACCGTGTGCCGCTGCTTGCAGATGTAGCAGGCGCGGGCGACGATGAGGTGGCCCGCCGTGGGGGCGTCGATGGCGCTGGAGAGGTCGCGGCCGGCCGTCTCGTCGTCAATGCGCGACGGGGCTCCTGTCGCCGTTGACGCGATGACAGCCCTGTCCGCCTCAGCGATGCGCAGCCGCGTACGGGAGCGGCGTGACGCCTTGAACGACTTGTACATCCTGGAGGTGGCAGTGCGCACGGCCAGATAATCGGGATTGTTCTCGTCGGACTCACTGAGCTGTGCGAGAACACGCAGCGTGGTGGCCACATCATCCGGGGTGATGTCGGGGGGCATCCGGGGACCCAAATCTCTCAGCCGAAGATCTTCGTGCTGGGTTCCACGTCGATGCTGTAGGTGGCGGCTTCCTCCAGCTCGGTGAGTTCGGCGGCCGTGGTGGGGACCTCGGCACGCATCACTATGGTGCTGCGTCCGGGCACGACCAGCGGTGAGCCCGGTTCCAGGGGGCCGGAAGGCAGCTCGTCCTCGGTTGCCGAGTGCCAGTAGATGGTGTACTCCTTGGCCCAGGGAACCCCGGGAAGGGTGATCTCCAGGTCTTCAGCCCCGGAGTGGAACCACGTCAGGAAGGCATTGTCGTTGTCCGAGCGGTACATGCCCAGCAGGCGACGCGACTGGTCGTGCCAGTCATCCTCGCCCATCTGTCCCTCCTCACCATCCATCCAGGTCAGATCCACACGACGGAGGTTCTCGCCGTCGTCGTTGACCACCTCGGAGTGGTACAGATACCGATCGCTGCGCAGGAGTGGGTGGGCGGCGCGCAGGGACAGCAGGCTCGTGACCCGATCCCTGACCCTCTGCCACCGCGGTGAGATGTCCCAGTTCACCCAGGAGAGCGGGTTGTCCTGGCAGTAGGCGTTGTTGTTGCCCATCTGGGAGCGTCCGAACTCGTCGCCGGCCACCAGCATGGGCGTTCCCTGACCGAGGATCTGCGTTGCCATCAGGTTGAGTACCTGGCGTGCGCGCAGGTCGTTGATCTCCTCGTCATCGGAGATCCCCTCCCACCCGTGGTTCCATGAGCGGTTGTTGTCCGTGCCATCGCGATTGGACTCGCCGTTTGCAAGGTTCTTCTTCACGTCGTAGCTGACGAGGTCATGCATGGTGAAGCCGTCGTGTGCCGTGATCATGTTGATGCTGGCCTGGGGCGTCCGCCCGTTGGTGTCGAAGATGTCCGGGGAGCCGGAGAGACGGGTCGCGAGCTCGCGGACACCGGGGACGGCGTTGCGCCAGTAGTCGCGCACGTGGTCGCGGAAGCGGTCATTCCATTCGGACCACCGCGGCCCGAAGGCGCCCACCTGGTAGCCGTAGGGGCCCACGTCCCATGGCTCGGCGATGAGCTTGATGTCCTTGAGGGCGGGGTCTGCGTCGATGGCCACCTTCAGCGGATGGTCGAGCACGACGTGATGGTTCCTGTCGCGCAGCAGCGTGGTGGCGAGGTCGAAGCGGAAGCCGTCGACGCCCATCTCCTGCACCCAGTACTTGAGCGAGTCCAGGACGAGTTGCGCGACCATCGGCTCGGCCGTGTCGACGGAGTTGCCGCACCCGGTCACGTCATAGTCCTGGCGCTTGTCATTGGTCAGCCGGTAGTAGGCATCGTGATCGATGCCCCGCATCGACAGCGTCGGGCCGGCGTGGCCACCTTCGGCGGTGTGGTTGTAGACCACGTCGAGGATGATCTCGATGCCCGCCTCGTGCAGGGTGGAGACCATGTCTTTGAACTCTGCCACCTGGCTGCCGCGGTTGCCGCGGGTGGCGTAGAAGGAGTGGGGTGCGAAGAATCCCAGCGTGTTGTAGCCCCAGTAGTTGAGCATTCCCTTCGCTGCGACGAACGGCTCGGAGACGAAGTGGTGGACCGGCATCAGTTCGATCGCCGTGACGCCGAGGTCGTTGAGATAGGCGATGACGTCGGGATACGCCAGACCCGCGTAGGAGCCGCGCAGGTGCTCCGGCACCAGTGGGTGGGACTTGGTGTAGCCCCTGACGTGCAGTTCGTGGATGACAGTCTCGGCCATGGGCTTGCGTTCCGCGATGGGGGTGGGCGCGGGGGAGTCGGCGACCACCACCGAGAGTGGAACGGCCCCGATCGAATCCTTCTTGTTGATCGTGTAGTCGTCGCCGGGCACGTGGTCCAGGATCGGGCCGCGGAAGTCGACGCCGCCACTGATGGCGCGTGCATAGGGGTCCACCAGCAGCCGGGCTGGGTTGAAGCGGCTGCCCTCGGACGGGTCCCAGGCGCCGTGGACGCGGTAACCGTAGAGTTGCCCGGCCTCGACGCCGGGGACGTGGACGCTCCAGATGCCGTGGTCACCGAGCGTCATGTCCACGCTGCTCTGGTGGAGGCGGTCGCTGATCAGCGACAGCTGAACGTGCGTGGCCCGGGGGGCCCACAACCCGAAGCGCGCTCCGCCGGCGACCAGGCGTGCGCCCAGAATGGAGGTGTCGGGTGTGGAAGTCATGGAAGATACCTCGGGATGGGGGTCGGCGGCGCTCGGACAACCGGTCCATTGTGCCAGTTGTGGGCCGGGAACGACACATGACCGCAGCGCGGTAGCGTGGATGCACCATGTCTGTCTATCTCGACCACGCCGCGACGTCGCCGATGAGGCCCGCGGCGGTGGAAGCCATGACCAGACACCTGTCGGTTGTGGGAAACCCGTCCGCGCTCCACGTGGCCGGTCAACGCGCACGCCGCATCCTGGAGGAGGCGCGGGAGCAGCTCGCGGCCGTCGTGGGCGCTGACCCCAGTGAGGTGGTCTTCACCTCCGGTGGGTCCGAGGCAGACAGCATTGCGCTGATCGGAGGCATGGCAGCCAGGACGGACCAGTCACGGTTGCGGTGTCTCGTGTCCGCCGTCGAGCACCCGGCCGTGCTGGGCATGGCCAACAGGGGTGCCGTGGTGCTGCCGGTGGACAAGCGCGGGGTCCTCGACGTGGAGGTGGCCTCGGCGGCGATCGGGGCGGACGTCGGGGTGATCTCGGTCATGGACGTCAACAATGAGACGGGCATCCGCCAACCGATCGACGCCGTGCGGGCCGTCGCGCACGAGGACGGGGTGTGGTTCCACACGGATGCGGTGCAGTCCCTCGGGCACCTCCCCGTGGATTTTCACGCCAGTGACGTGGACATGATGTCGCTCTCCGCCCACAAGGTGGGGGGGCCGGTCGGGATCGGGGCGTTGCTCGTGCGGCGTTCCGTGACACCGTCGATGGTTGGGCTGGGCGGGGGACAGGAGAGAGCCATCAGATCCGGGACGGCGATGGTGGCGCTTGCGGCCTCTTTTGCCGCCGCAGCCGCGGCGGCCACGGAATCGCTGACGGAGGAAGCTGCCCGGTTGTCCGGGTTCCAGTCACGGATCAGCAAGGTCTGCCGAGAGCTGGGTGGCGCCGTCAACACGGATCTGGCGGACCATGCCCACCACATCACCAATGTCACGTTCCACCGGATCCGGGCCGACGACCTCCTCTTCCTGTTGGACCGACGTGGCGTCTTCGCCTCCGTCGGATCGGCCTGCCGCGCCGGCGTCCACCAGCCCAGTGAGGTGCTTCTGGCGATGGGGCGTACCCCCGAGGAGGCAGCCGCCACGCTGAGATTCTCCACCGGCCACAGCACCACCAATGAGGACATCGACGAGCTGGTGGACGTGCTGCCCGGCGCAGTGTCCAGTGCAAACGCCGCCTTCTGACCGGCGTTGGGCGGGCGCACGGGCATCGCGTAGCATCGCAGAGGAAGTTTTCGTGGGGGACAGGGAGAGTGTTTCAGGTGCGGGTACTGGCAGCCATGAGTGGCGGCGTGGATTCTGCGGTGGCCGCCGCGCGTCTGGTGGCGGCGGGGCATGAGGTGACGGGCGTGCACCTCGCCCTGTCGAAGAACCCACAGAGCTATCGCACGGGAGCGCGCGGCTGCTGTTCCCTGGAGGACTCGCACGACGCGCGCCGCGCCGCCGATCTCCTGGACATCCCCTTCTACGTGTGGGACTTCGCAGCGGAGTTCCAGGAGCAGGTCGTGGACGATTTCGTGGAGGAGTACCGGGCGGGCCGCACCCCCAATCCGTGCCTCAAGTGCAACGAGAAGATCAAGTTCGCTGCGGTGCTGGATCGTGGCCTGGCGCTGGGGTTCGATGCGGTCGCCACGGGGCACTATGCGCGGATCCATGAGGGCGAAGACGGCGTGGAACTGCATCGCGCCGTCGACCCCGAGAAGGACCAGTCGTACGTGCTGGGTGTGCTGACGCAGCAGCAGCTCCGTCACTCCTTGTTCCCGCTCGCCGACACCCCGAAGGCCGGGGTGCGTGCCGAGGCGCAGGCGCTCGGACTGGCGGTGGCCAAGAAGCCCGACAGCCACGACATCTGCTTCATCCCCGACGGGGACACGCAGGGTTTCCTGTCCCGCTATCTGGGTGAGGCACAGGGGGACATCGTTGATGCCGACGGCCTGACGCTGGGCATCCATCACGGCAGCCACAACTTCACCGTCGGTCAGCGCAAGGGCCTTGACCTGAAGATCCCCGCGCCCAACGGAGAAGCGCGCTACGTCCTGAAGATCGAGCCCGTCAACAATACGGTGGTGGTGGGCGGCCGCGAAGACCTGAGGGTCAAGACGTTGCGTGGCATTCGTCCCAGCTGGACGCAGGGCCCCATCGAGGGACCGTGGCGTGGGCAGGCGCAGTACAGGGCGCACGGCACGCCAATGGACGCCACCATCTCGCTGCGGAACGGTGAAATGGTGGTGGAACTGGACGACGAGGCCTCCGGCGTGGCGCCCGGGCAGAGCGTCGTGGTTTTCGACGGCGATCGCGTCGTCGGGTCCGCCACCATCAACAAAGCCCTCTGATGCGGGTCACGGCTGCCGGTTCCCTGCCGGGGAGCGACTTCCGTGGCTCACTGGGTGCCATGACGGACCTGCTGCCGGACATGCTTCCGCTGCCCGAGTTGCCGCTGCGAGGCGTTGGTTCGAGCATGGTGGGCCGGGCCCTGGGTCTGATCGACGGCCTCGCCTTCGACCTGCAACCCGCCGGATGGCGCCTCACGAGCGGCGCCGACGCAGAACATCGTCGCGCACGGTCGCAGTGGCGCTTCGACCTGGATGATGCCGAGGAGCTTCTGCAGGGATTCGAAGGGGTCCTGAAGGTGGCGGTCGCCGGCCCCTGGACGTTGGCAGCCTCCGTGGAGCGTCCCACGGGTGACAGGTTGCTCGCGGACCATGGCGCCCGTCGAGAACTGGCTCAGGCGCTGGCTGAAGGCGTCTCGCTGCTGTTCGCCGACCTCACCCAACGACTTCCCGCAGTCACCCTCCGCCTGCAGGTGGACGAACCGTTACTGGTGTCGGTCGCCGACGGTCGGGTTCCCACGGCCAGTGGCTTCTCGCGCCACCGCCGAGTCCACGCGCCCGAGCTCAGCAGCACTCTCGAAACGTTCACCTCGCTGAATTCCGGGGCCATCCTGCACTGCTGTGGCCCAGGGCAGTGGCTGCCACTCGCACGCAGTGCCGGCTTCATCGCCGCGTCCCTGGACCTGGGACTGTTCGAGGAACCGCGACGGCGCGAAGACGTGGGCCAGTGGCTCTCGGACGGAGGAACCGTCGTGGCAGGCGTCGTGGACAGCGCCCGCCCCCGCCTCCAGCCCGCGGATCAACTCGTGACACGAGCCCTGGGCTTCCTGCGACCCATGGGGCTGGATCCGGATTTGCTGCGAGCACAAGTCATCCTCGGAACGTCCTGTGGCCTGGCCGGATGGTCCCTCGATGGCGTCGTCGCGCAACTGGAACAGCTGCGTCGGGCGGGCGAACTCGTCGACGAGCAGCTGGTGCGCTGAGCCGATCGACGCTCACCGCTGCGGGACCGGTCGCTAGACTTCTCGACGTGCGCGTCTTCACGGATCTGAACCTGAATGGCAGGAACCCCCTGCGCGCACAACCACGTGTGGGCGACTGGGGCCCTGAGAAGGTGCCCAGCACCCGGTTCAAGAAGTGGCAGCGTGTCCTGGTGCCCATCATCGCCGTCCTGCTGGCCGTCGGCGTGTTCTTTCTCGCCCGGATGTTCTATCTCGCTCTGACCGAATCCGAGGCTGTCAGCCACATCGTGGCAACGTTGACGTGATTCCGTTGACGTGATTCCACTGCAGAGACGTTGACGAGTCTTGTCTGGGCCGCGTATGCGGTGAGGGTTCGGGCTCAGGCGTCCTTGACCGCCAGGCGGCACGGAAACATCCTGCAGGCAGCGGAGGCCGGCGATGCCTACGCCTATCGCGTCGCCGTCCACGAGCACTACGCGCCCTTGCTCCGGGTGCTCGACGTCACCGTTCTGCAGCGGTGAGCCCCGTGAATTCTTCTCCGCGTCGTAACCCCTAGGATGGTCTGCGACCCCCGCAGTCCAGTCTCAGGAGCTTTAGACGTGGCGTTGACCGCTGACGACGTTGCCCGGCTTGCCGGGTTGGCGCGCCTTCAACTCAGTGAGGCCGAGTGCGCCGAACTGGCCCCCGAACTCGACATCATCCTCTCCTCTGTGGAACAGGTCTCCGAGGTGGCCCGCGACGACATAGCTCTGATGACCCACGCCCTGCCGCTGACCAACGTGATGCGGGACGACGTCGTGACCCCCTCCCTGACACCTCAACAGGCGCTGGCCGGCGCCCCTGCGGAAGAGGACGGCCGGTTCCGCGTCCCACAGATCCTGGGTGAGGAGTCATGACTGATTTCACCCTGCTGACCAGGCCAGCTCATGAGCTCGCCGCGCTGCTGCGCGCTGGCGAGGTGACCTCCGAAGAGCTGGCCGTGATCCACCTGGACCAGATCGACGCGCTGAACCCCGTGCTCAACGTGTTCCTCGCCGTCGATCGCGACGGTGCGCTCGCCACGGCCCGGGACATCGATGCCCGTCGCGCCGCCGGCGAGGAGCTGGGGCCGTTGGCCGGGGTTCCCATCGCCGTCAAGGACAACTTCTGCACTCGCGATCTGCCCACGACGTGCGGGTCCCGGATGTTGGAGGGATGGGTGCCGCCGTACGACGCCACCGTCGTCACCCGGCTGCGCGACTCCGGTCTGGTCATCCTCGGCAAGACGAACATGGACGAGTTCGCCATGGGGTCCTCCACCGAGACATCGGCCTTCGGGCCCACCCGCAACCCGTGGGACACCGACAGGATCCCTGGCGGTTCCGGAGGCGGCTCATCGGCCGCCGTCGCCGGTTTCCTCGCCCCCCTTGCCGTCGGCTCTGACACCGGCGGCTCCATCCGGCAGCCCGGCGCCGTCACCGGCACGGTTGGTGTGAAGCCCACCTATGGCGGCGTGTCCCGCTACGGCGTTGTGGCCATGGCCTCGAGCCTCGACCAGCCGGGCCCCGTCGCTCGAACGGTGCTGGACGCCGCGATGCTGCACGAGGTGATGGCCGGACACGATCCCAGGGACTCCACCTCCATCGACCAGCCCGTTCCTGCTCTGGCCGACGCCGCACGCTCCGGCGACGTCTCCGGGATGCGCATCGGCGTGGTCAGGGAACTCGGCGGCGAGGGGTACCACGAGGACGTCGAGGAGAGGTTCCAGGCTGCCGTGCAGCTGCTGCGCGAAGGCGGGGCCGAGGTCGTCGAGGTCTCGTGCCCGAACTTCACCTACGCGCTGAGCGCCTACTACCTCATCCAGCCGGCCGAGCTCTCCAGCAATCTCGCCCGCTTCGACGCCATGCGCTATGGCCTGAGGCTCGGTGACGACGGCACCCACGGCGCCGAGGCCGTGACCAGCATCACACGCGGCCAAGGGTTTGGGCGCGAAGCCAAGCGTCGTCTCATCATCGGGACGCATGCATTGTCCAGCGGCTATCACGACCAGTACTACGGATCCGCACAGAAGGTTCGCACCCTCGTGGCCAGGGACTTCGACGCCGCATTCGAGAGCTGTGACGTCCTGGTGTCCCCGACCACCCCCACACCGGCCTTCCGGATCGGGGAGCGCATGAACGATCCGATGGCGATGTACAAGGCTGATCTCTGCACCATCCCGTCCAACCTCGCTGGCAACGCCTCGGCGTCCTTCCCGGTCGGGATCTCCGGGGAGGGGCTTCCCGTGGGCCTGCAGGTTCTCGCTCCGCCACTGTTCGATGACAGGCTCTATCGCGTGGGCGGCTTTCTGGAGGCAGCACTCGAGGAGGCGTGGGGCGGGCCCCTGCTGAAGCAGATGAAACCCCTGCCCGAGACGAAGGCGGTGCTTGCATGACCGACATGCTGGATTACGACGTCGTCCTGCAGAACTTCGACCCGGCCATTGGACTGGAGGTGCACGTCGAACTCTCGACGGCGTCCAAAATGTTTTGTGGTTGTTCCACCACTTTCGGGGCGGAACCCAACTCGCAGACCTGTCCCGTGTGTCTGGGGCTGCCGGGCTCACTTCCGGTGGTCAACGCCAAGGCGGTGGAATCGGCCATCCGCATCGGGCTGGCGCTGAACTGTGAGATCGCCCCCTGGGGCCGCTTCGCCCGGAAGAACTACTTCTACCCGGACATGACGAAGAACTTCCAGACCTCCCAGTACGACGAACCCATCGCCCACGACGGTTGGGTGGAGTTGGACGTCGATGGTGAGACGTTCCGCATCGAGGTGGAGCGTGCGCACATGGAGGAGGACGCGGGCAAGCTCACGCACGTGGGAACCAGCGGCCGGATCCATGGCGCCGACTATTCGCTCATCGACTACAACCGCGCCGGCACGCCCCTCATCGAGATCGTCACCAGGCCCATCCTGGGGACCGGCGCGAAGGCACCGCAGGTGGCCAAGGCCTACGTGTCACACCTGCGCGACCTGATGCGGGCGCTCAAGGTGTCCGACGTCCGCATGGAGCATGGCTCGCTGCGCTGCGACGCCAACATCTCGCTGGCACCCAGGGGCACCACTGGGCTGGGCACCCGCACCGAGACCAAGAACGTGAACTCCTTGCGCTCCGTGGAGCGGGCCATCACCTCCGAAATGCGTCGCCAGGGTGCGGTGCTGGTCAATGGCGGCCGTGTGAAGCAGGAGACCCGTCACTTCGAGGAGGCCACGGGCACCACCCGCTCCGGCCGATCCAAGGAGGACGAGCAGGACTACCGCTACTTCGCGGAACCCGATCTGGTGCCCATCGCGCCCAGCCGGGAATGGATCGAGGAACTGCGGGCCACGCTGCCCGAGCCGCCCGTGCAACGTCGCAAGCGGCTGGCAGCCGAGTGGGGCGTCGATGAGATGGCGATGCGCGACATCGTCGCCGTCGGGGCCATGGACATGATCGAGGAGACGGTGGCAGCCGGCGCTGCCCCGCAGGCAGCCCGCAAGTGGTGGGTGGGAGAGCTCGCCCGCCGGGCCAACGAGGCCAGCGTCGAGCTGGATGAGTTGGCGATCTCACCGCAGGACGTGGCGGAGGTTGCCGCGCTCGTGAGCAGCGGGGAGCTGAACGACAAGCTGGCACGCCAGGTCATCGAGGGCGTGTTGGCTGGCGAGGGGGCGGCTCGCGAGGTGGTGGATACCCGGGGACTGGCCATCGTCTCGGACGATGGTGCGCTCAAGGAGGCCGTCGACCAGGCCATTGCGGAGAATCCTGCCGTCGCCGCCAAGATCCGTGGCGGCAAGCACCAGGCGGTCGGCGCGCTGATAGGCCCCGTCATGAGGGCCATGCGTGGCCAGGCCGACGCAGCCCGCGTCCGGGAACTGGTGCTGGAGGAACTCGGCTGACGGTTGGGCGACTTCAACCACCACCGGCCGTATCGAAGGACACTCACCCCCGACGCCCTTCGATACGGCGACGTTGGTTCCCCACGGTCGTCACTGAGGGACCGCATGTGGTGACGAGCTTCGTAAATGACGGTCGTGACTCAGCGGCCGGGGGGGTGGTGACGACGTTCGTTCCTCACGGTCGTCGCCCAGGGATCAGTTGCTACTCCGGGACTCATGACCAGAAACCATCGCGACTGAGTGATTCAGCGGTGGAAAACGCTAGCAGTATAGAACATATGAGCGTATAATGGCATCATGAGGGCGACGGGAAGAGCAGCAGCGGACAGGCTGAAGGCCGCCATCGCGGTGCAGCGGCGTGGCGCCGCCGACGAACTCCTGGCGCTGCTGGATCTGGTGGTGGAGTACGGCATCGACATCGAGGAGGACCTGATCGACGAACTGCTGGTCTCCACCGTTCCCGGTGGCGGCGAGGGCACCCCACAGATCCATGAGTTCGTCCACCTCGAGTTGTGCGGGCTGTTGGGTCTGTCGGCCCGGCAGGCCCGGTCCCGGATTTTTGAGACGCTGAACCTGTACTACCGCCATCCCAGCCTGTGGACCGCGGTCCAAGGGCTCCAGTTGGAGGTCCGTCGGGCATGCGTGGCCGCGTCCCTGTGTGCGCGGCTGGCCAAGGACCAGGCCGAGACAGTGGGCCGCCAGTGGTACCACCAACAGGCGGGGCTGGGTTGGAAGGGTGCGATGGACCTCTTGGACAGACTCATCGTCGAGGCCGACCCGGCGCTGGCGGCCAAGAGGGAGGCCGAGAACGCGGCCACACGCGAGGTCGTGTTGCGGCAGTACCAGGAGGGCAGTATCGACGTCACCGCCCGCATGGACGTGCTGGATGCGAAGTATTTGGATGCCACGGTGGACCAGATCGCCGACATCCTCCTGAAAGACCCTTCCAATCGGGCATGGACGAAGAAGGCGCTGCGGGCCAAGGCACTGGGCATCATGGCCACCCCCTCACTCGCCCTGTCGCTGCAACAAGAATCGCTGCTGTCGCAGTCCTCCCAGGCCGCCCTTTTCAACGAACACCAGGTCACCGAGGGGGGTGGGGCGATCGACTCCGACACCGGCCGTATCGACAGGGACCCCCACCGGTGCCTCGGGCATGTGTGTGGCCGCGTCTCTGTCCCCCCGGCCAAGCTGCAGCCGCGAGCGAAGGTGTACCTCCACCTCGACGCCACGGACCTGACCCGACTGGGCGGGACCGTGCTGGTGGAGAAGGCAGGCTGGCTCTCGTCGCTGTCACTGAAGGCGATGCTGGGCGACAAGAAGACCACCATCCAGCCGGTCATCGACCTCAACACGATCCCCACCGAGGAGCAGTACCGGCCATCCGCCCGGATGCGCGAAGCGATCCAGCTCACCTTCCCCACCGAAGCGTTCCCCTACTCCCACACCCCCAGCCGCGGCCTGGAACTCGACCACACCGTGGCGTACCGACAATCCTGTCGCGACCCACAAACCGGGGTTGGTCTGCTGGCGCCGCTCAGCCACACAGTGCATCACGCCAAAACCGTGGCCGCCTGGCACGCCCAACAACCCGTTGCCGGGGAAATCATCTGGACCAGCCCCCTCGGCTTCCGCTACCACGTGACACGCGAGCGCACTTACACGCTCGAGTAGTCCGTCAAAGTCGAGGGCCAATCGCACGTGTGGAGTACGGCGTAGTCGTCCTGCCACAGTGACATACGCGAGGACAGCGGTGACCTGAAGATCCAGTTCCGGGGATGGGACCCGCTGGAGGCGCGTGACGACCTGTTTTCCCTGTCCGCGCGCTGGGGCGTCGCCGCAGTTGCCTTCCTCGGTAGCGAGGCGAGTCCGTGACAAACGAGTTGACAGTGACTGTCACCGGCGCTGAATGGCTGTTGCCGCTATTTGGTGTGCCCGTGCCACCTGTTGTCAGTGGTGCGCTCGCCACCGGGATGGCGCTGGTCAACGCCCTGCCGAAGGACCAGAAATCGCTGAAGAAGTTCGCTCAGCAGCCAGAGGTGCTCGGGCTTGCCTCGAAGGAGGCCTTCCGCGTGATCCAGGCTGCCGTGTCAAGCCGTCCGATCAAGGTCGGTGCGGCTCTACGCCTCGCGTACACGAGCGTCGTGAAGCGTCTCGAGGGATCCTTTCCGGACGTGGGGAACGCCGCACAAGAGGTCTTGGAAGCACTATCCCTGCTGGCCGAATCCGGTGTCCCGTGCATCCGGAAGCGTTGACCGTGCGGACCAACCTCGCTCACGCGTACCGTCAGATCATCGGTCGTCTTGAGCGGTTCGTCAGAAGCGGACGTCGAAGCCGGAACCGCCGCCGGGGTCCATCTCGGTGACCTGCGTATCCTGGACGTGTGCACCGGCCGGACCGTCGGCCAGCCACGTCAGGAATTCCCCGACGGACTCGTCACTCCCTTCGGCCTCCGCCTCAACGGCGCCGTCAGATCGATTGCGGACCCAGCCGACAAGACCGAGGCGGCTGGCCTTCTGCCGTGTGTGGTAGCGAAAGCCCACGCCCTGAACCCGGCCCGAGAGGGTGACGCGTACCCGTCGCATGACCAGCGCTTCAGATCCCGACGGCGGACTCGGTGAGCTTCTTGACGGCTTCCGGTTCGCCCACGAGCTCAACCTTGGCGTTGTCGGTCCGGCCGGAGACGAAGAGGAGGAGTTCGGAGGGTTTGCCCATGAGATGGACGGGCTTGGTACCCCGACCGAGTTCCAACTGCTTGCCATCATTGGTGTCCAGGACCAGCCTGTCGCCGTACGCCTTCGCGACTCTTTCCCCGAACATCTTCAGCGGTGTCCGGAGCGACTCCTCGTCGCGGGGACTCAGTTCCTGGTCGCGGCCATTGGCGCGCAGCACGTCCATGTGGTGGATGAAGAACTCCGCCCCGTTGATCATGGAGTCCAGCGGACGCATGAGCAGCGCGGGTTTGCGGAGGCGCTCGACGAGTCCGGTGAAACCATGTGCGTGCAGGGCCTCCTTCTGGGTGCGCTTGGTGAGGCCCTCGTACTTCTCCGCGAATATGCCCAGCATCGCCTGCGGCTTGTGCTCGCGAGTCCACAGGTGGGCCGCGAGGTCCTGGGTCTGCCATCCCTCGTCGAGGGTGGGGGCCGAGGGACCGAGCTCGAGGAACAGGTCGCAGAGCAGTGCGCGTTGGCGTTGTGCGAGGGTCATGGGCCCAGAGTAGTTGAAACGCAGATCAGGGAATTGGGAAGAAATCAATGCCTCTCTGTACGCCATCGCGACCACCGGGACAACGGCATCACCGGGCAATGTCTCGACGAGTGCCACAATTGCGCCCATGGGACCGCAACTGAAGTTCACTGCCGACGGGCTGTTGCCCGCCGTGGCGCAGGACGTCACCACCGGTGAGGTGTTGATGCTGGCATGGATGGACCGGGAGGCGCTGCGTCGCACGCTGGCAACCGGCCGCGCCACCTACTGGTCCCGCAGTCGCAATGAGTACTGGGTCAAGGGCGAGACCTCCGGGAACACCCAGACTGTGGAATCGGTTCACCTTGACTGCGATGGCGATGCGATCCTGCTGCGTGTGGACCAGAGCGGAGCCGCCTGCCACACCGGCAACCGCACGTGCTTCTTCACCGAACTGCGCGGGGGGGACATCGAATGATGAACATCTCGCCGACGCTCCAGGAGTTCGTCGAGCTCGCGCGCACCCGCCGCGTCATCAGTGTGCATGCACGCATGCTCCTGGACGACGTCACGCCCATCGGACTCTACGACGCGCTCTGCGGTCAGCGGGAGGGCACCTATCTGTTCGAGAGCGCCGAGGCCGGAGTGTGGGCCCGGTACTCCTTCGTGGGGGTCCGCGCCGCCGCCACCCTCACCGAGGAGAAGGGTCGGGCCGTCTGGAAGGGGCGGGAGCTCGTCGGAATCCACGACGGGGATCCCCTGACGGTTCTGCAGCAGACCCTCGCCGAACTCGCGACCCCCGCTGTCGAGGGCCTGCCACCGTTCCATGCCGGAATGGTGGGGTATCTCGGCTATGACACGGTCAGGCGGCTGGAGAAGCTGCCCGACAACTGCGTCGATGACCTCAATCTGCCTGAGATGGTCATGATGCTGAGCAGTCAGTTGGCCGTCCTCGACCACCATCGCTCCCAGGTCTGGCTGATTGCGAACGCCATCAACTTCGACGGCACCGACGAGGGGGCCGAACGCGCGTACCTGGAGGCCGTCGTGGCGGTGAATGACATGGCGGGCAAGCTCACCGAACCGCGTCGGAGCATGGCGCAGCCCGTGGGAGAACCCGCCGAGGTCGAGGTGACCAGGCAGCGAGACCCGGAGGACTACCAGGGCGCCGTGCGGGCAGCCATCGAGGAGATCGAGGCAGGTGAGGCCTTCCAGGTGGTGGTGTCACAACGATTCGACGTCGCCTGCAGCGCCGACGCCCTCGACGTCTACCGCAGCCTCCGGCTCACCAACCCCAGCCCGTACCTGTACCTGCTGCGTCTGCCGGGATTCGACGTCGTGGGCTCCAGCCCCGAGGCGCTCGTCACGGTCCATGACGGGCTCGCCACCACACGGCCCATCGCGGGGTCCCGTCCGCGAGGACGAACCGATGCGCAGGACAAGGCGTTGGCCGAGGAACTGCTGGCGGATCCCAAGGAGCGCGCCGAACATCTCATGCTCGTCGATCTCGGACGCAATGACCTGGGGCGCGTCAGTACTCCGGGCAGCGTGGTGGTGCACGAGTTCATGAACGTCCATCGGTACAGCCACATCATGCACCTGGAGGCAGCCGTGAGCGGGCGGATTGCCGAGGGCCACACCGCGTTGGAGGCGACGTTGTCCTGCTTCCCGGCTGGGACCCTCGCGGGCGCCCCGAAGGTACGGGCCATGGAGATCATCGACGAACTCGAGGTCAGCCGCCGTGGCCTGTACGGGGGAGTGGTTGGGTACTTCGATTTCGCGGGCAACTCCGACGTGGCCATCGCCATCCGCACCGCAGTCCTGAAGGATGGCCTCGCCCACGTGCAGGCCGGAGCGGGCATCGTCGCGGACTCGGTACCCGAGACCGAGGACGCCGAGTGCTCCCACAAGGCTGCCGCGGTCATCGCCGCCATTGCCATGGCGGCGGGCATGCAGGGAGCATCGTGACCGCCACCCCCGTGCTGAACGGGGCTCGGACGGCGTTGCTCGGGGTCCTCGGCGCTCTCGGTATCGCCTTCTCGGGTATGGCCTCCGACGCCCCCGCGGTCCAGGCCCTCGGATGGGCGGCGGCCGCCGGCGTCGGCCTCTCAGCGATGCTGCGTGGTCCTGGACTCCGTGCACTGGGGGCGCTCGGCCTCCTGCTGGCCGTCGGCGCAGGCTTCAGCGCCGGTCTCGCCGGAGGATGGGCATGGGTCAGCCTCCTCTTCTGCGTTTTCCTCGGTCTGGCAGCCGTCGCCACGCTCCGGCACGGCCCGTCGTGGCGCGCAGCGGCACGCGCGCGGGAGAAGGAGCCAGCACGAGACCTGTGGAAACAGTTCGACGCCGGCGAGGACCCCACCGGCGGCGAGCATGTTCCCGGAGAGCGCTGACCTTGGGATAACCTTCCTCGAGAAGCTCGGCAACACGACAGTGTTCTCAACGAAAGGCCCTTCACATGGTGAGGACCCCGCAGTACTACCACCACGGACGCAGCCCCGCGGCATGGACCGGATCCATCCTGGCCTCCGTCGGCTTCGTGATCGCGGCGGTCGGAGGGGTCATGGGCCCCAGCTGGCTGATCGTGATCATCGGCGCAGCGATCATCCTCGTTGGCGGAGTGGTCACGATGGTCATGAAGGCAATGGGGCTGGGCCAGCCCGCGTGAGCGTTCTTGACGACATCGTTGCCGGCGTGAGGCAGGATCTTCAGGCGCGGCGGGCGATGGTCCCCCTGGCCGTTGTGGAGGCCGCGGCGCTCACCGCGCCGACAGCCCGTGACCCCCTCCCGGACTTCCGTGCTCCGGGGCTGGCAGTGATTGCGGAGGTCAAGCGCAAGTCACCTTCCAAGGGTGACCTTGCCACCATCAGCGATCCCGCCGCGCTGGCCGCACAGTACGCCGATGGGGGGGCCTCAGCCATCTCGGTACTCACCGAGGAGCGTCGATTCAACGGCACGCTGGCAGACCTTGATGCGGTGCGTGCCCGGGTGCCGGTGCCCGTGCTGCGCAAGGACTTCATGGTGGAGGAGTACCAGTTCTTCGAGGCCCGGGCCCATGGTGCGGACATGGTGCTGCTCATCGTCGCCTCGCTCACCGACGCCCAACTGGACCGGTTCCAGCGCCTTGCCCACAATCTGGGCATGGCGGCCCTGGTGGAGACCCACACGGAGCAGGAGGTGGATCGAGCGCTGAGCGTCGGTGCAGAACTGGTGGGTGTCAACAACCGCAACCTGAAGACCCTCGACGTGGATCTCGCCACCTTCGCGGGGCTCTCCGCCCGCATCGGTGACTCGGCCATCAGGGTGGCCGAGTCCGGCATCCTCACTCCCGCCGATGCAGCCCGCGTCGCCGCCGAGGGTGCCGACGTCATTCTCGTGGGGGAGGCGCTGGTGCGGCATGGTGATCCGCGCGGAGCGGTCGCGTCGCTTGCCGGGGCGGTCCGCGCGTGAGTGGCGGTCTGGCCGCGCTGCTCGACGACGTCGCGGCCCTCGCACGATTGGCCGCAGCCAGCGTGGACGACGTCGCGGCAGCGGCCGGGCGCGCCAGCATGAAGGCTGCGGGCGTCGTCGTCGATGACACCGCCGTGACCCCGCAGTACGTCGCCGGCGTGAACCCCAAGCGTGAACTGCCGATCATCAAGAAGATTGCCATCGGGTCGCTGCGCAACAAACTGCTCATCATCCTTCCTGTCATCCTGCTGCTCAGCCAGTTCCTTCCCTGGCTGTTGACGCCGCTGCTCATGCTCGGTGGCACCTATCTCTGCTTCGAGGGCGCCGAGAAGATCCTCGAACTGCTCCGGCGCGACGAACCGCAGAAGGAGGCGCCTGCCGTCCTGCAGGGACCTGAAGCGGAGGCCACGGTCGTGAAGGGAGCCATCCGCACCGACTTCATCCTCAGCGCTGAGATCATGGTGATCTCCCTGAACGAGGTGGCCGCAGAGGGGTTCATCTCCCGCACCATCATCATGATCATCGTCGCGCTGGGCATCACCGCTTTGGTCTATGGCGTGGTGGCGCTCATCGTGAAGATGGACGACGTGGGCCTCGCGCTGGCCGGTCGCGAGTCCGAACGCTCCCAGAGCCTCGGCAAGGCGCTCGTCGCGGCCATGCCCAAGGTCCTCGCACTCATCTCCACCGTCGGCATCTTCGCCATGCTCTGGGTGGGCGGTCACATCATCCTGGTGGGAATGAACGACCTCGGCCTCCACGCGCCGTACGAGTGGGTGCACTCGCTGGAGGGCCTCGTGGAAGGTGTGACGGCAGTTGGCGGCGCGTTGGCATGGCTCGTCAACACCCTCTGCTCGCTGGTCCTGGGCATCGTCTGGGGCATGGTCGTGGCAGCCATCCTGCACGTGCTCCCATGGCCGAAGAAGCACCATGCCGCGGGCTGGGCCCAGCACGCGTCCGGCGCCGCCCACGACTCGGGAACGCCTGACACGAGCCGGTAGTCTGGGCCGCATGACCCAGCTGCTACCCGACGCCACCGGCCACTTCGGCGACTTCGGTGGCAAGTTCGTCCCGGAGGCACTGAATGCGGCCCTGGCCGAGCTGGCCGACGAATTCACACGCGCCACCGATGACCCCACCTTCACTGCGGAGCTGCGGCGCCTCCAGCGCGACTACTCGGGCCGGCCCACCCCCATCACGGTGGCCGAGAACTTCTCCGGTCTCTGCGGCAACGCCCGCATCCTGCTGAAGCGCGAGGACCTGAACCACACCGGCGCCCACAAGATCAACAACGTTCTGGGGCAGGCACTCCTGACCAAACGCATGGGCAAGACCCGTGTCATTGCCGAGACCGGAGCCGGGCAGCATGGCGTCGCCACCGCCACCGCGGCTGCCCTGATGGGGCTCGAGTGTCGCGTCTACATGGGTGAGGTGGACACCAAGCGTCAGGCCCTGAACGTGGCCCGCATGCAATTGTTGGGCGCCGAGGTGCACGCCGTTGCCGCGGGCTCGCGGACCCTCAAGGACGCGATGAACGAAGCCATGCGGGAGTGGGTCTCCAGCGTTGAGACCACGCACTACCTGATCGGCACCGTCGGCGGCCCCCACCCGTTCCCGTGGATGGTCCGCGAATTGCAGCGCATCATCTCGACCGAGGCGCGCGCGCAAATGATTGAGGACCACGAGGGCCTTCCCGATTATGTGGCGGCCTGCGTCGGTGGCGGCTCGAACGCCATCGGCATGTTCGCGGACTTCATCCCCGACGAGGGGGTAGGGCTGCTCGGCTACGAAGCGGCGGGCGACGGCATCGAGACCGGCCGCCACGCCGCCACCATCACCGCCGGCACGATGGGCGTTCTGCATGGTGCGCGCACCTACGTGTTGCAGAACGAGGACGGACAGACGGTCGAGTCCCACTCCATTTCCGCCGGACTGGACTACCCCGGCGTCGGCCCGGAGCACGCCTGGCTCGCCCAGACGGGTCGGGCCGTCTATGAGGGCGTCACCGATGTCGAAGCAATGCAGGCCTTCGGTGAGCTGACCCGCACGGAGGGCATCATGCCCGCCATCGAGACCGCCCACGCGCTTGCGGGTGTGAAGCGGCTGGGGCTGCGACTGGCAGAGGAACAGCCTGATGCCCGCCCCACCATCCTCGTGTGCCTCTCCGGACGGGGAGACAAGGACGTGAGCACGGCGTTCGAGTGGTTCGGCATGTCGGGTGAACCGGACAAGGTTGTGGGGGGCATGGAGTCATGAGCGTGACCACGAACAGGTTCACGGACTCGGACCGGCTCGGCATCTCCGGCAGGGTGATCGCCGACTGTGTGGATGAAGGACGCGCAGCCCTCATCGCATACCTCCCGGTGGGGTACCCCACCGTCGATGACAGCCTGGACGCCTTTCGCGCGCTCACCGACGGCGTGGGCGTCGACCTCGTGGAGATCGGCCTGCCGTACTCGGATCCCGTCCTTGATGGCCTCGTCATCCAGCACGCCACCACCAAGGCGCTGCGCCGGGGCGTCCGCACCCGCGATGCCTTTCGCGCTGCCGCGGCGGTGGCGGAACGCGGGTGCACACCGCTGGTCATGACGTACTGGAACCTCATCGAGCAGTACGGTCCCGACGAGTTCGCCCGGGACTTCAGGGCTGCTGGCGGCGCGGGAGTCATCACCCCGGACCTGACGCCTGACGAGGCTGAGATCTGGACCGAAGCCACCGACGCCCACGGCCTGGACCGCATCTTTCTCATCGCGCCCAGTTCCACCGACAGACGTATATCCTCCACCATGGCCGCCTGCCGCGGTTGGGTCTACGCCACGAGTGTCATGGGCGTCACCGGTGCCAGGACCACCACCTCATCGGCCGCCCCCGTCATCGCGGACCGGGCCAGGAGAGCCGACCACGCACTGCCCATCGGCATCGGGCTCGGCGTGTCCAACGGAGATCAGGCCGCCGAGGTTGCGCAGTACGCGGACGCCGTGATCGTGGGCTCGGCCCTGCTGCGCTGTCTCGATTCCGACGGTGCCGACATGCCCGGCGATCTCGATCGCCTGCGCACCCTCGTGGACGAACTGGCAGCCGGTGTTCGGAGGGGTCAGGAGTGATCCGTCGGCGGAGCCTTCTGGGTGCGCTCCTGGCGGTCCCGCTGGCCGGCTGCGGTGGCGATGGGCCAGCCGCTGTCGTGGACCTTGGTGAGGACGGCTACCACGGCACGGGCCTCACCGACGGACCCGAGATGCCGGACGTGGACCTGATGGACCAGGAGGGACACTCCTGGAATCTGGCCACCTCGCCCGCCACCAAGGCCGTGGCACTGTTCTTCGGCTATACGAACTGCCCTGATGTCTGTCCGGGCATCCTCGCCGACATGGCCACGGCCAGACG
This sequence comes from uncultured Actinomycetota bacterium, assembly GCA_963747505.1. Lineage (GTDB taxonomy): Bacteria > Actinomycetota > Actinomycetes > Propionibacteriales > Propionibacteriaceae > Arachnia. The sequence goes on from CAVVFD010000001.1 coordinate 723,589, forward strand.
TCGGCTCGAGGACGGCCTGTCCGCTGATGTCACACTCGTGATGATCACCACCGATCCCGCTCGCGACGACCCCGCCGCGCTCAAGTCGTACCTGGAGCGCATCGACGGGTCCTTCATCGGGCTGACCGGTGGGCTGGATACCATCTCGCGGATCGCGAACTACCTGGGCGTGCCCATCGAGGAGGGCAAGAAGCTGCCCTCCGGGGGCTACGAGGTCGACCATGGATCCCAGATCCTCGGCGTCGGCGCCGACCATCGGGTGCAGGTGATCTGGACCGGTGGCTACAGCGTCAGGGACCTGCGCGAGGACTACGCGACGCTGATCTCGCGGCAGTAGCCGGGGGGAGGCAGGACAACGTCCCGTGCAGTGGGGAGACGCTGCACCGGGACGTCCTCGGCGTCGCGGCGGTCAGAGTTCACGAGCGAGCCCGCATTCAGGAGGGTCGCCCGGCATCCTGTGCGCCCATTGCTCCGGTGTCCAGCCGCTCGGCACATTCCAGCAGCATGGCGTGGACAAACGCCTGGGGGAAGTTGCCACGTAGCTGACGCTGGCGCACGTCGAACTCCTCACACAGCAGGCCGGGAGAACCGGAGGCGGCACGCCCTCGCTCGAACCATCGGAATGCGTCGACCGTGTGACCTGCTTCCAGGTGGGCCAGGGACACGGCGAAGCTGCACATCAGGAAGGCGCCCTCGGCCTCGCCCAGTGGCCGCTCGTCGGGACGAAAACGATAGACGTAGCCGTCCTGGGTGAGGTCTCGCATCACGGCAGCCAGCGTTGCCCTGCTCCGTGGGTCCTCGGGGGCCAGCGCGCCGCGCACCACGGGTATGAGAAGAGCGGCGTCAGGCTTCTCGACGCCGGGCGCCTGGACCCATGAGCCGTCCGCACCGAGACAGCGCCTGGAGGTCTCAGCGATGATGGCATCGGCCAGCGTCAGCGCCCTGCTCGCGTGGGAGGAAGGGGCATGGGTGGCGATGGATCGCAGGCCCGCGACGCAGGCCAGCCGGGAATGCGTCCACCACTTGTCACCGAGTTCCCAGACGCCGGCATCCGGCCTGTTCCACCGCTTTTCGATGAGCCCGAGGAGAACCGCGATGGCGCTGTGGTCATCGCTGACGAGGTGGTCGTGGCGCGCGGAGGTGGCGTAGAGCTGCAGCAGTTCTCCCATGGCATCGAGTTGGAACTGGCCGCGGACCCAGTTCCCGACGATGGGTGTGCCCCCCGGGTACCCCGGCAGATCGAGCTGCTGCTCGTGGGGTGCCGACCCGCCGTCGATGCGATATGCGGGCGCCAGGTCGTCGCCGTCTTCCAGCACTCGCCCAGTGCTGAAGGCCACCGCTTCGTCGAGCAGGGCCAACGGCCCGTTCACACCCGCCGCGATACCGGCATAGGCCTGATCACGCAGCCACACGTAGCGGTAGTCGTAGTTCTTCGTTGCATTGGCCCTCTCCGGGAGCCCCAGTGTGGCGGCCGCCACCATGCCTCCGCCCGGGGCGGTCATGCCCCGCAGGACGGCGTAGGCCTGTTGTGAGTCACGAGGTGCCGCGGACGCCTCGAACTCCGGCACCGCTTCGCGCCAGTGGTTTCGGGTGGCGGACCATGCGGCCGGGGCGTCCACCCCGGGCACATCGTCAAGGCAATGATCGCTGATCTCCAGCACCAGGTCGTGCTCCTGTCCCGCCGAGAGGTGGATGCGCAGGCGCAGCGCTCCCTCCGCGTCCACAGTGGCGTCCGGGGCACCCGTCAGACGGCAGTGCAGGGATCCGGTGTGGAGGATCCAGCAGCCGGAGTGATCGCGCCGCACCGTTGATCCCTTCGCCCCAAACTCGGCTCGGACGTCCAGGATCAGATCCACGCTCGACTCCCTGCCACCCGCCTCCAGGTGCCGGAGCAGCACCAACGAGCGCGGGTTCGAGGGCGCGGCCAACGCCTCCCGGCACTGCACGTGGCACGACGTCGTGGTCCACCGGCTGACCCAGATCAGCGTCCCCGGCTCGTAATAGCCTCCCCAGACGAAGGTGTCGACCGGCGTGATGGCAAACGTGCCACCGCCCCCGATCAGTTGGGAGAAAATGGCCGGTGAGTCCCAGGTGGGTGCACACAGCCACGACACGTCACCGCGGGGTCCGACCAGCGCACCCCGGTAACCGTCCGCCAGCATGGAGTAGTCACGCAGCGACTGGGGCGGGTAGGTCGCACCCAGGGGCGGGGCAGCAGCGTCGTCCATCAATTCCCCCCAGAGGCTCCCCGGCGCGTGCGTGCAAGGGCGGCGGCGTTGGACAGCGCGATCCCGGCGCTGACGAGGGCGGGTTGGCGTCTGGGGGAGTCGGCCAGGACCAGTGGGACCATGCTGGCCGCATGCAGCAGGTCCACGGCGATCAGAGCGGTCGTGAGGCGTCCGGGCAGAGCCAACTGGAAGAGTCCCTGTGCCAGATGGCGAAGCCCCAGGACGCGGATGGCCGCAGCTTCGATGTCATCGGGTGGGCGCCCGGCGGTGGAGGCCCACAGAGCGTCCCCTCGCCACAACAGTCCTGCACCCCACAGACCGGATGCCATGGCCGTGACCCGCCATGACCGCCGGGACCCAACTCCGGGAGCGTTCATCGTCGCGACAGGGTGACGGCGAGGACGCCGCCAGCGACAACCAGTGCACCGCCAGCGGCGGCCAACTGTGGATAGCGGTGAGCCACCCACTGTTGCGGGCTGCGTGAGAGGGCGCGGTCACTGAAGGCACCCCGAGCACCGAAGTCCCTGCCGTCGGGGCCGTCGGCGGGTTCGAAGAGATTGTCGGCCTGGTCCTCTGGCTTGGGGTCAGCGGTCTGCTGCGAGGAGAAGCCGGTCTTCGACAGGTACCGGTCCAACAGCCCGGGCACGACGGAGTTTGCCATCAGGGTGGCCACGGTGCTGGCCCCCACCCAGTACTCGCGGCGCTTGGGATGGTCGGCGGCGAAGGCGATCGCGCGCGCGGCAACCTCTGGCTGATAGATGGGCGGCACGGGCTGGGCCTGATGGGGCAGGCGGGAACGAACCCACAGAAACTGGGGCGTGTTGAGTGCGGGCATCTGGGGCATGGTGACGTGGACGTTGCTGCCCTCGTGCATCAACTCACACCGCAGGGCCTCATGGAAGCCCTGGATGCCGTGCTTGGCGCCGCAATAGGCGGACTGCAGTGGTATGCCCCGATAGGCCAGCGCGGAGCCGCAATGCACAATGGTGCCGCGATCACGCTCTCTCATCCGCTGCAGGACCGCCATCGTGCAGTAGACGTAGCCGAGGTAGCTGACCTCGGTGACCCGTTTGTACTCCTCGGGTTTGATGTGCTCGAAGCGGGAGAAGATGGAGGTGAACGCCACGTTCACCCAGACGTCGATGGGGCCCATCCTGTCCTCTATCTCCTCAACGGTGGCGAAGACGGCCTCGGAATCAGCCACGTCGGTGGGGAACGACATCGCCTCGACACCGAATTCACGGGCTTCCGATTCGGCCGCTGCCAACCCCTTCTCGCCACGGGCGATGAGCGCGACGCGGTCGCCACGCCGGGCGAACTCGCGAACGCAGGCTCGGCCGATGCCGCCGCTGGCCCCGGTGATCGCCACCAGTCGTCCTGTGGATGCTGTCTTGTGTCCGTTGTCTGCCATGTGTCAGATCATTGCACCTCGGCAGGGCATCCCACGGGGATGGCCTATTGCCCACAAATCACGAAAAATGAGCTGCAGGGGGTGTAGAGCTGGGGTGGCAGACATTTCGAGATCCACCGCGAGTCGAGGAGCAACGATGAGCACCCCCACCGTCGATCCACTACTGCAGGTTGACCTGCGTCGGGAAGTGCGGGGGGAGGTCCGCTTCGACGTCGGCAGCCGCGCGGCCTACGCGATGGACTCCTCGAACTACCGCCAGGTGCCGATCGCGGTGGTCGTCCCACGCGACATCGACGACGCCGTGGCCGCCATCGCCGTGTGCGCCCGGCGGGGCGCGCCCGTCCTCTCCCGGGGTGGTGGGACCAGTCTGGCGGGCCAGAGCACCAACGAGGCCGTCGTGCTGGACTGGACCAAGTTCTGTCACCACCTGGTCTCCGTGGACAGAAAGGCACGAACCTGCGTCGTGCAGCCCGGGATTGCGCTCGACGAGCTGAACCGGCAGTTGGCCGATCACGGCCTGATGTTTGGTCCCAAACCGTCGACCCACCGCTCATGCACCCTCGGCGGAATGATCGGCAACAATTCTTGCGGCTCGACGGCGCAGGCCTACGGCAAGACGGTGGACAACATCGAGGCACTCGAAGTGCTGACTCACGATGGGTTGCGGATGTGGGTGGGCCCCACGAGCGACGATGAGTACAACGAGATCGTTGCTGCGGGCGGGCGTCGGGCCGAGATCTACCGGGGGCTGCGCGATCTGGTGGACGGCCACGCATCCCTGATCCGGGAGAAGTACCCACACATCCCCCGACGCGTCTCCGGATACAACCTCGACTCGCTGCTGCCGGAGAACGGTTTCAACGTCGCCAGAGGCCTCGTCGGGTCCGAGGGCACGTTGGTTACCGTCCTGCACGCCACACTGACGCTGGTGGAGGTTCCGAACTACCACAGCATGGTGGTACTCGGGTACCCCAACGTGGCGGCGGCGGGTGATGCCGTTCCCTCAATCATTGAGCACGACCCGTGGCTGCTGGAGGGTATGGACGACCGCCTGCTGCAGATGGAGAAGCGTGCCGGGCTGGCGGGTGAGGCTGCGGAGGAACTCCCACGCGGTGGTGGCTGGTTGACGATCCAGTTCGCGGGGGAGACCAGGGACGAGGCGGACCGGAGGGCGCAGGCACTGCTCGACACCCTCAACGACTCGGACCACCAGCCGCACACCCAGTTCTTCGACGATCCCGCCGAGGAGGAGGAGCTCATTGAGCTGCGCGAAGCCGGTCTGGGCGCGTCGTCCCATCCGCGGGGCGAACACCGCACATGGCCGGGATGGGAAGACGCCGCCGTCCCACCGGAGCTCCTCGGTGACTACCTGAGGGACTTTCGCGCCCTGTTGGCCGAGTTCGGATTCGACACCGACGAGACGTCGCTCTACGGCCACTTCGGGCAGGCCTGCGTTCACACCCGCATCCCGTTCGAGTTGAGGACCCTCGACGGGGTGGCGACGTACCGAGCGTTCGTCGAGAAGGCCGCCGACCTCGTGGTCTCCTATGGGGGATCCCTCTCGGGCGAACACGGGGACGGGCAGTCGCGTGGGGAGCTCCTTGAGAAGATGTTCGGCCACGAGGTGATCACCCTGTTCGGCGCCGTGAAGCAACTCTTCGACCCACTGGACATGATGAACCCGGGCAAGGTGGTCGAGCCCAACCCGCTGGACTCCCACCTTCGGCTGGGCCCGGACTACCACCACCGCGAGCCGCTGACGATCTTCGCCTATCCCCGGGACGACAACCGGTTCTCAAGCGCTGCCCTCCGCTGCGTCGGCGTGGGCAACTGTCGCAACGCCGAGAGCGAAGGCCAGGTGATGTGCCCCTCCTACATGGTCACCCGCGAGGAGGAGCACTCCACCCGAGGACGTGCCCGGCTGCTGTTCGAGATGATCCGCGGCACGAGGATCAAGGACGGCTGGCGTTCCACGGAGGTCCGGGATGCCCTGGACCTCTGCCTGTCCTGCAAGGGATGTAGGTCCGACTGTCCCGTCAACGTGGACATGGCCACCTACAAGGCCGAGTTCCTGCACCACCACTACAAGGGCCGCCTGCGTCCGCTGTCGCACTACTCGATGGGGTGGCTGCCCCTTCTGGCCCGGTTGGCAGGGCTGGCGCCGGGGCTGGTCAACGCCATCACCCAGTCCTCGCTCGGCCCGCTGCTGAAGAGGATGGGGGGCATCGCCGGGGAACGCGACATCCCGAAGTTCGCGCCGCGGAGTTTCGTGTCCATGTGGAAGGGGCGGGGAAGGTCCGCTGCGGGACGGGGGAGCACCGCGCCCCACGGTCCAGTCATTCTGTGGCCGGACACGTTCTCCAACTCCTTCCACCCTGGCGTCGCGAAGGCGGCCGTCGAGGTGTTGGAGGATGCGGGCTTCGAGGTCCGTGTTCCCACCCAGCCCGTCTGCTGCGGGCTGACCTGGATCTCCACGGGACAGCTCAACGTTGCCAAGAAGGTGCTGTCGAGGACCATCGACGTGCTGCGCGACGACATTCGTGCGGGTGTCCCCGTGGTGGGGCTCGAGCCGTCCTGCACGGCCGTGTTCCGCTCCGACGGCGTCGACCTGCTTCCGGGGAACGAGGACATGCGCCGACTGTCCCTGCAGACGAGGACCCTCGCGGAGGTGCTGGCGGAGCGTGCGCCTGACTGGCATCCGCCGCGGCTTGACGTGAATGCCATCGTGCAGACCCACTGCCACCAGCACGCCATCATGGGCACCGACCATGACGAGGAGTTGATGAAGTCGGCGGGTATTGACGCAGAGCAGCTCCAGTCGGGCTGCTGCGGCCTCGCGGGCAACTTTGGATTCGAGGAGGGCCACTACGAGGTCTCCCGCGCCGCCGGTGAGCGCGTTCTGCTTCCCCGTGTCCGGGAGGCGGAAGCCGACACCGTCGTGCTCGCCGACGGCTTCAGTTGCCGTACACAGATCGAGCAGTGCGACACCGGTCGCACCGCCATGCACCTGGCCGAACTACTGGCATCCGGACTCGGATCCGGCGCCAACGACCGGGCCAACACCGAAGCGAAGGAGCAATCATGAGTACCACCGTCGCCGACTACATCCTCGCCCGCCTGCGCGAGTGGGGTGTCGATCACGTTTTCGGATTCCCGGGGGATGGCATCAACGGCATCGTTGCAGCCTGGCAGCGCGCCGAGAACCACCCGAAGTTCATCCAGGCCCGCCACGAGGAGATGGCCGCCTTCGAGGCCGGAGGGTATGCGAAGTTCAGCGGCCGGGTGGGCGTCTGCGTCGCCACCTCCGGACCGGGCGCTGTGCACCTGCTGAATGGGCTCTACGACGCCAAGCGTGACCACACACCCGTCGTCGCCATCGTGGGGCAGACGGACCGTTCCGCCATGGGCGGTGCGTACCAGCAGGAGCTCGACCTGATGACTCTGTTCAAGGACGTCGCCAGCCAGTACCTGCAGATGGTCACCGTGCCGGAGCAACTGCCCAACGTCCTGGACCGGGCGATGCGCATCGCCGCCGCCGAGCGCACGGTCACCGCTCTCATCATCCCGGCCGATGTGCAGGAGCTTGAGTATTCCCCCCCGACACACCACTTCAAGATGGTCCCCTCCAGCCTGGACCAGACGTTCTCCCTCCCGGTCCCGGGTGACGACGATCTGCGACGTGCGGCCGACGTGCTGAATGCCGGAAGCAAGGTGGCAATGCTGGTGGGACAGGGCGCCCGCGCCGCGGTGATGGAGGTCACAGAGGTGGCCGACGTGCTGGGCGCCGGCGTGGCGAAGGCACTGCTGGGCAAAGACGTCCTCTCCGACGAACTGCCGTGGGTCACCGGTTCGATCGGCTTGCTGGGCACCAGGCCGTCATACGAGCTGATGATGGAGTGCGACACGTTGCTGATGGTGGGCTCCAACTTCCCGTACACCCAGTTCCTGCCACCGTTCAGTGACGACGAACCCGCAGTACGGGCGGTGCAGATCGACGTCGATCCCACGATGGTGGGCCTGCGTTACCCGTTCGAGGTCAACCTTGTCGGCGACGCTGCAGGAACCCTGCAGCGTCTGCTGCCGCTGCTGCGCCGTCAGGAGGACCGCAGCTGGCGCGAGAAGGTGGAGTCGGACGTCGAGCACTGGTGGAAGGTGATGGAGGCCCGCGGCGAGGTCAGTGCAGACCCCATCAACCCCGAGCACGTGTTCGCCGAACTCTCCCCGCGCCTCCCGGACAATGTGATGCTCGCTGCCGACTCCGGATCGGGCACCAACTGGTACGCCCGCCACGTGAAGATCCGCGGCATGATGCGCGGCAGTCTCTCAGGCAACCTCGCCACCATGGGGTGCGGAGTGCCCTATGCGATCGGTGCCAAGTTCGCTCATCCGGACCGCCCCGCCGTCGCAATGGTGGGTGACGGCGCCATGCAGATGAATGGCCTGGCCGAACTCATCACGATCTCCAAATACTGGAAGGAGTGGGCGGACCCGCGCCTGGTCGTGTGCGTGCTGGACAACCAGGACCTCAACCAGGTGACGTGGGAGTTGCGGGCCATGGGCGGGTCGCCGCAGTTCGTGGAGTCCCAACACCTGCCGCGGGTTGACTATGCAGCGTTCGCCCGCAGCCTCGGACTCCTCGGGATCACCGTTGAGGATCCGGACCGTGTCGCCGCTGCCTGGGATGAGGCGCTCGCCTCCACCCGCCCCGTGGTGATCGTGTTCCAGACCGACCCGGCGGTGCCCCCGATCCCGCCGCATGCGACGCTCGACCAGATTGAGAACGCGGCCGAATCGGTGGTCCGTGGTGACAGTGATCGCGTCGACATGATCAAGGAGGGAGTCAAGAGCAAACTCGCCGAGGTCCTCCCCGGGAAACAGGTGTGACCGTGCGCCCCGGGGGCGCGGTGGTCTCCTCCGTGCGGGCCGCGGCCTACACCGTCCTGACCGACGCCCCCGAGGGGGACGGGACCCTGACCTGGGACAGCACCACCCTGGTGGTGGTGGAGGTGTGCGCGGACGGCGTCCTCGGCACCGGCTGGACCTACACCGCCGCCGCCGCCGCGCCACTCATCCGCCATGTCCTTGCCCCCGTCGTGGAGGGCTCGGATGCCCTGGCCACCGTCTCGACGTGGGAGGCGATGGTGCGGGCTCTGCGCAACATCGGCCGCACAGGGCTCGGCGGCATGGCGCTGTCTGCCGTCGACACCGCGCTGTGGGACCTGAGGGCCCGGCTGCTCGGCGTGCCCCTGCACCGGCTGCTCGGCAGCGATCTCACCAGCGTGCCGCTCTACGGCTCGGGCGGCTTCACCACCTACGACCACGACCAGCTCGTCGAGCAGCTCACGGGCTGGGTGCACGACGACGGCATGGAGGCGGTGAAGATCAAGATCGGTGAATCGTGGGGGCGTCGGGAGAGCCGTGACCTCGACCGCGTACGACAGTCACGCGAGATCGTGGGTCCGGACGTGGGACTGTTCGTCGATGCGAACGGCGGCTACACCGTCGGACAGGCGATCCGGGTGGGTCGGGCCCTGGACGAGCTCGACGTGCACTGGTTCGAGGAGCCGGTCTCCAGCGACGATCTCGCAGGGCTGCGCCACGTCCGCGAGCACACGCGCTCCGACACGGCCGCCGGGGAGTACGGCGACAGCCTCGACTATTTCCACACCATGCTGGGCGCGCGTGCGCTGGACTGCGTGCAGGTGGACATCACCCGGTGTGGGGGAACCACCGAGCTGCTGCGCATCGCCGCACTGGCTGCCGCCGCCCAGATCGACGTCTCCGGCCACTGCGCGCCCCACCTGCACGCGCCGGTGCTCGCCGCCTCCTCGAACCTGCGGCATCTCGAGTACTTCCACGACCACGTCCGCATCGAACGGATGTTCTTCGACGGCACCCCTGATCCGGTGAACGGCCGGCTGCCTCTCAGCCACCTGCCCGGGCACGGACTGATGTTCAGGGGAGAGACTGCCGAACGATACCGGCTGGAGGTCTGAGATGGGCGGGTGCGCAGCCACGACCGTGGTTTCCCACCGCTGAGGTGGCCGTCGGGGCTGTACGAGGAGACCCGCCCCGGGCGCCGTTCCAGCCAATGAACATCGGCGCGCGAAGGTTACGATCGTGCAACAGCGGTGGAATGGGGGGGTCCCAGCGTTCCCCACTGTCTATTCTCGTACATCGGACGTCCCGTGAGGATGTCGTGCGCACTCAGGAGGAGCAGCATGCAGCAGACGAACCGGCCAGCGAAAGTGGGTCTCTACGACCCCGCCAATGAGCACGAGGCGTGTGGTATCGCCTTCGTGGCCAAGCTCGACGGCATCGCTCGCCACTCGATCGTCGCCCAGGGGCTGGAAGCGCTGCGCAATCTGGACCACCGTGGAGCCACGGGTGCCGATGAGGCCGCCGGAGACGGCTCGGGAATTCTCCTGCAGGTCCCGGACCGCTTCCTGCGCAGCGTCGTCGAGACGAGTCTTCCCGAGGCCGGCGCCTACGCCGTGGGGCTGGCATTCCTGCCCGCCGACGCGCAGCGGCGCGGGGAAGTGAAGAAGCAGATCGAGGTCATCGCCGACGAGGAGGACGTCGACGTCCTGGCGTGGCGGGAGGTCGCCGTCGAGACGGGCACGCTGTCCCCGATCTCGATCGCGGTGATGCCCCACTTCGAGCACCTCGTCGTGGCGGGTCGAAATGGTGAGGAGGACATTGCCCTGGATCGGCTGGTGTACGGTCTGCGCCGTCGCGCCCAGCACGAGGCGGGTGTCCACTTCGCCTCGCTGAGCTCCCGCACACTCGTCTACAAGGGCATGCTCACCACCGACCAGCTGGAGGAGGTGTTCCCGGAACTCCTGGATCCCGCCATGGAGTCCGCACTCGCCCTCGTCCACTCCCGGTTCTCCACGAACACGTTCCCGTCCTGGGAGCTCGCCCATCCGTATCGCTACATCGCCCACAACGGCGAGATCAACACGGTGCGCGGCAACCGCAACTGGATGCGGGCCCGCGAGGCACTGCTGATGAGCGAGGACATCCCGGGCAACATGGACCGGCTCTTTCCCATCTGCCAGCCTGACGGATCCGACTCGGCCTCCTTTGATGAAGTGTTGGAGCTCCTGCACCTCGGGGGGCGCTCACTGCCGCACGCCATGCTGATGATGATTCCGGAGGCGTGGGAGGGCAATCCCTCCATGGACCCCGAGCGCCGCAGCTTCTACGAGTACCACGCCGCGATCATGGAGCCCTGGGACGGCCCAGCCTGCATGACGTTCACCGACGGCGCGATCATCGGCGCCACGCTTGACCGCAACGGCCTGCGTCCCGGCCGCTACTGGGAGACCTCCGACGGCCTGGTGGTGTTCGCCTCAGAGTCCGGTGTGCTGCCCATTCCGCCCCGCAACGTGGTGGCCAAGGGTCGGCTTCAGCCCGGTCGCATGCTGCTCGTGGATCTCAAGAGGCACCGCATCATCGACGATGACGAGATCAAGGGCGAACTCGCGGCCGAGCACCCCTACGGTGACTGGGTGGCGCGCAACAAGGTGGAACTCGACACGCTGCCCGGCCGCGCACACATCGTCCACGGTCACGCCTCCGTGATCCGCCGGCAGCAGGTATTCGGCTACACCCACGAGGAACTGCGCATGGTCCTCGCGCCCATGGCGAACGCCGGAACCGAATCGATCGGCTCCATGGGTACGGACACGCCCCTGGCCGTGCTGTCCGAGCGGCCGCAGCTGCTGTTCGACTACTTCGCGCAGCTGTTCGCGCAGGTCACCAACCCGCCGTTGGATGCCATCCGCGAGGAACTGGTGACCTCGCTCTCCACCAAGATCGGTCCGGAACGCAACCTGCTGGACCCCGTTCCGGAGGCTGCCCACCTCATCACGATGAAGCATCCGATCCTCAACTCGGAACAGCTGGCCAAGCTCATTCGTCTCAACGACGGCACCGTGCCCGGCTACGCCACCCACGTGGTGCGCGGCCTCTACAAGGTGGCCGGGGGTGGCAGGGCGCTGAAGGCCAGGCTCGATGAGTTGTGCAACGAGGTCTCCGCCGCCATCCGCGGCGGCGCGCGCGCGCTCGTCCTGTCGGATCGTCACTCCACGCCCGAGCTGGCGCCCATCCCGTCGCTGCTGCTGACGGCGGCCATCCACCACCACCTCGTGCGGGAGAAGTCCCGTACCCAGGTGGGAATCGCCGTGGAGGCGGGCGATGTTCGCGAGGTCCACCACGTCGCGCTGCTGCTCGGCTACGGTGCGGCGGCCGTGAACCCCTACCTGGCGTTCGAGAGTGCCGAGGACATGTCGCGCCGTGAGATGTACGTGGAGGTGCTGCCGGAGCTGGCCATCGCGAACCTGACCAAGGCCCTGTCCAAGGGCGTGCTGAAGGTGATGAGCAAGATGGGCATCTCCACCGTCGCGTCCTACACCGGGGCGCAGGTCTTCGAGGCACTCGGTCTCAGCCAGGACTTGGTGGACGCCTATTTCACCGGCACCACGAGCCGTCTGGGTGGCCTGGGGCTCACGGAAATCGCCGAGGAGGTGCGCCGGCGCCATCAGCGGGCCTACCCAGCCGATGGCATCCCGCTGGCCCATCGCGACCTCGCCGTGGGGGGCGACTACCAGTGGCGTCGTGAGGGCGAACCACACATGTTCGATCCGGAGACCGTCTTCCGTCTCCAGCACGCCACCCGCAGTGGCCGCTACGACGTGTTCAAGCGCTACACCTCTCTCGTGGACGACAACTCGGAACGCCTCATGACGTTGCGCTCCATGCTCCGGTTCGCCGACGGACGCTCACCCATCGACGTGGAGGAGGTGGAGCCGGTCAGTGAGATCGTCAAGCGGTTCTCCACCGGTGCCATGAGCTACGGCTCCATCTCCGCCGAGGCCCACGAGACACTTGCCATCGCGATGAACGCGCTGGGAGCGCGCTCCAACACGGGCGAGGGGGGCGAGGATCCGGACAGGTTGCACGATGACCGTCGACGCTCCGCCATCAAGCAGGTGGCCTCGGGCCGGTTCGGCGTCACCAGTGAGTACCTGACCTGGGCCACAGACCTGCAGATCAAGATGGCCCAGGGGGCCAAGCCGGGGGAGGGCGGTCAGCTGCCCGGCCCGAAGGTGTACCCGTGGGTGGCGAAGACGCGGCACTCGACACCGGGTGTCGGACTGATCTCACCGCCACCCCACCATGACATCTACTCCATCGAGGACCTCAAGCAGCTGATCCATGACCTGAAGTGTGCCAACCCGGCGGCGCGGGTCCACGTGAAACTCGTCAGCGAGGTGGGCGTCGGCACCGTCGCGGCGGGTGTCTCGAAGGCCAAGGCCGACGTGGTGCTGATCTCCGGCCATGACGGTGGTACCGGCGCTGCTCCCCTGACCTCCCTCAAGCACGCGGGGGGGCCCTGGGAGTTGGGACTGGCCGAGGCGCAGCAGACCCTGCTGCTCAACGGCTTGCGCGACCGGATCGTCGTGCAGTGCGACGGACAGCTGAAGACGGGGCGCGACGTGGTCATCGCCGCGCTGTTGGGCGCTGAGGAGTTCGGTTTCGCCACCGCGCCGCTCGTGGTCAGCGGCTGCATCATGATGCGGGTGTGCCACAAGGACACCTGTCCCGTGGGGGTGGCCACGCAGAACCCCGAGTTGCGCGCCAAGTTCACCGGCGACCCAGAACACGTCATGAACTTCTTCCGGTTCATGGCCCAGGAAGTGCGCGAGATCCTCGCATCACTGGGATTCCGCTCCGTCGAGGAAGCCGTGGGCCGGGTGGATGCCCTGGACTCCTCGCAGGCAGTGCGCCACTGGAAGACCCAGGGCCTGGACCTGGCACCCATCCTCACACGCATCGACGTGGACCACCCCCTCCACAACACGAAGCTGCAGAACCACGGGCTCGAGCAGAAGGTGGACATGCGCCTGCTGGAACTGGCCGCCCCAGCCCTGGAGCGCGGTGATCGGGTCCGACACACGGTGCCTGTGCGCAACATCGACCGGACGGTGGGCACCATCCTGGGCCACGAGGTCACCCGGAGAACCGGCGGGCTGGGCCTGGAACCCGGCACCATCGAGTTCACGATGCCCGGCACCGGCGGCCAGAGTTTCGGTGCCTTCCTTCCGCGCGGCATCACGCTGCGACTGGTGGGTGATGCCTGCGACTACGTGGGCAAGGGGCTCTCGGGCGGCCGCGTCGTCGTTGCGCCCGATCCCGAGAGCGCCTTCGTGGCGGAGGAGCAGGTGCTGGCAGGCAACGTCATCGGCTACGGCGCCACGTCCGGCCAGCTCTTCCTTCGCGGCTTTGTGGGGGAGCGATTCTGCGTCCGCAACTCCGGAGCCACGGCCGTCGTCGAGGGTGTGGGCGACCATGGCTGCGAGTACATGACAGGCGGCGAGGCCCTCATCCTCGGGCCCACTGGTCGGAACTTCGCTGCCGGCATGTCCGGCGGACTCGCGTGGGTGCTGGACCTGGATCCGGCTTGCCTCAACACCGAATTCGTCGACGCCGTCGACATGGGCCCTGCCGACATCCTCCGCGTGCGGGAATTGCTCGAGGAGCACCGGAGTGAGACGGCCTCCGCCGTCGCCGAGTCGCTGATGAGGCTCGACGACAGCGCCCTGGCCGCTCGCTTCACCCGGATCGAGCCGCGGGTGTGGGCACGGCTCATGAAGGTCCGGGACCAGGCCAAGGCTGATGGCCACGATGACAACCAGACCACCACCCTGATGATGGAGGCCGCCAATGCCTGATCCACGTGGATTCATGACCACCCCCCGCGAGGTCGCGGATCGTCGCCCGGTGGACGAGCGCGTCCACGACTGGCGTGAGGTCTATCCCGGTACCCCCGGGCGCGCGCTGCTCCCGATCATCTCCAAGCAGGCCGGCCGCTGCATGGACTGCGGCATTCCGTTCTGCCACACAGGCTGCCCGCTGGGGAACCTCATTCCCGAGTGGAACGATCTCGTGTGGCGCGACGAGTGGCAGCCCGCCCTCGAGCGCCTGCACGCCACGAACAACTTCCCGGAGTTCACCGGCCGCCTGTGCCCGGCCCCCTGCGAGACTGCCTGCGTCGTCGGCATCTCCGGGGACCCCGTGACCATCAAGAACGTCGAGGTGGCCATCATCGACAAGGCGTGGGACGACTCCCGCGTCGTGCCCCAGCAACCGGAGTGGCACACCGACCGGACCGTCGCCGTGGTGGGCTCGGGGCCTGCCGGCCTCGCGGTGGCCCAGCAACTGACGCGTGCCGGGCACACCGTCGTGGTGCACGAGCGGGCGGACGCCATCGGCGGCCTGCTGCGCTACGGCATCCCCGAGTTCAAGATGGAGAAGGCGGTCCTGGACCGTCGTCTCAAGCAGATGGGCCTCGAGGGCACCCAGTTCAAGACGGGCGTCACGATCGGCGAGGACATCACCGGCGACGAACTCCTGGAGCGCTACGAGGCCGTCGTCCTGGCGATCGGATCGACCGTGGGCCGGGACCTGCCGGTGCCGGGACGTGAGCTGCGTGGCATCCACCAGGCCATGGAGTTCCTGCCACAGTCGAACAAGGCCGTGCTCGGTGGCGACGTCCCCGAGCAGATCACCGCGACCGGAAAGGACGTCGTGATCATCGGCGGCGGCGACACGGGCGCCGACTGCCTCGGCACGTCGATCCGGCAGGAGGCGCGGAGCATCACGCAGTTGGAGATCATGCCGACGCCACCGCAACTGAGGCCGGAGAATCAGCCCTGGCCCACGTACCCGATGACGTTCAGGGTCAGCTCGGCCCATGAGGAGGGTGGCGACAGGGTCTACGCCGTCTCCACAAGCCGCTTCGTCGGCGATGACGACGGCAACGTGGCGGGCCTGGACCTGACCGAGGTCCGCTTCGAGGCAGGCAAGTTCGTTCCCGTCGAGGGCTCCGAGCGACACATTGAGGCGCAGCTCGTGCTGCTGGCCATGGGCTTCTCGGGTCCGGAGAAGACGATCGCCGAGCAGTTGGGCGTCGAACTGGACGAGCGCGGCAACCTCGCCAGGGACGACAACTTCGCCACCAACGTGCCCGGGGTCTTCGCCTGTGGCGACGCCGGTCGCGGCCAGTCGCTCATCGTGTGGGCAATCGCCGAGGGACGTTCCGCCGCCCACGGCGTGGACGAGTTCCTCTCGGGCACGTCCAAGCTCCCGCGCCCCATCGGGCCGGGGGACCGCCAGCTGATGGCGTAGGGGTGGCGATGGATGCTGAAGGAGCCCGGTGCTCGAGCTTCTGACGTCCTCGCCCCTCCTGACGATTCTGCTCGTCGTCGCGCTCGGGGCGGCGGTGGGCATCATTCCCTTCGGGCCGCTGCGGTTCGGGGCCGCCGGCGCGTTGTTCGTGGGCCTCGCACTCGGAGCCCTGGACCCAGCTCTCGGCGAGGGCCTGGACATCGTCTCCTCGCTCGGGCTCGCCCTCTTCGTCTACACCGTGGGGATCGCGGCCGGCGAGACGTTCTTCGCGAACCTGCGCACGCAGTTGCCCCTCATGGGTCTCGGGGTGGGGGTCATCGCTGCGGTGACGGGCCTCGCGGTGGCGGTTGGCAGCCTGCTCGGCGTGGACCTGCCACTGGTGGCCGGTGTCCTTGCCGGGGCACTGACCTCGACCCCCGCACTGGCCGCGGCCACGGCCGCGACGGGAAGTGCGGATGCCGCCGTCGGCTACTCACTGGGGTACCCGGTGGGGGTCGTACTGGCCATCATCGCGGTGTCACTGGTCGTGTCCCGACGGTGGCCCGGCCGCAGCGACTCGGCACCACCCAGCGCCGACGGGCTGGTGGCGGAGTCGGTCCATGTCGAGCGCGCAGTACCACTGGGGGAAGTGCCGGGCTGGAACGACGAGACGATCAAGATGAGCTACCTCATCCGCAATGGTCGGACCCGGGTCCTGGTTCCCGGTGAGGATCTCCGTCCCCGGGACCAGGTACTGGTGATCGGGGCCCCCAACGACGTCGAGAACGCTGTGTCGTTCCTCGGACACCGCATGGAGCGGGAACTCACGTCAGATCGTGGAGCAGTGGACTTCAGGCGCCTGGTGGTCTCCTCCCCTGCGGTGGCGGGCCGGACCGTTGCCCAACTCAACTTCCCGGGTCGCCACGCAAGCGTGCTGACCCGCGTTCGTCGTGGGGACACGGACCTTCTCGCCCGAGACGACCTCGTCCTGCAACTGGGGGATCGTGTTCTCGCGGTGGCGCCACAGGACGAGTTGGAAGCCTTGACCTCGTTCCTCGGTGACTCGGAGCGCCGCGTGTCCGAGGTGGACGCACTGGCGCTCGGGCTCGGACTGGTGCTGGGCCTGCTGCTCGGAGCGATCCAGATCCCGTTGTCCGGAGCAGTGGAGTTCTCGCTGGGCCCGGCGGCGGGGCCTCTCGTGGTGGGTATGGTGCTCGGCGCCCTGCACAGGACGGGGCCGCTGATCTGGGACATCCCACTGTCGGTGAACCTGACGATCCGCCAGTTGGGCCTCCTACTGTTCCTCGCCGCCGTGGGGCTGGCGTCCGGACCCATGTTCGCCGAACAGGCACTGACCGCCACGGGAGTTCGTGTCGGGGCGTTGTCAGCCGTGGTTCTCGGATTCTCTGCGGTGGCGTTCCTGGGTGGGGCGCGACTTCTCGGGCTCAGCGCCCAACGGGCGGCCGGCGGTTTCGCCGGCTATGTCGGACAGCCGGCCGTTCTGTCCTTCGCCACGGGCAGGGTCAGTGACGAGCGCATCGACGCCGGGTATGCCTCGTTGTTCGCGGTGGGCATCATTGCCAAGATAATCGCCGTGCAGGTGATCGCGGCCCTGGGCTGACCGGCCCCACGTCCCGTCCACCTCACCCATGGAGCGTGGCGGTAGGGTGGGGCCTTGTTCGCTTGATGTGAAGGGAAGCCCCGAGTTGTCGGATCAGTTCGTCCATCTGCACTGCCACACCGAGTTCTCGATGCTGGACGGAGCAGCCCGGATCAAGGACCTCTTCGAGGGCGCCGATCGCATGGGGATGCCAGCCATCGCGATGACGGATCATGGCAACCTCTTCGGTGCGTACGAGTTCTACAAGGCGTCCAAGAACTACAACGTCAAGCCCATCATCGGACTCGAGGCGTACCTGACGCCCCGGACGCACCGTTCGGAGCGCAAGCGCGTGCAGTTCGGCGACGGCACGGGCGACGACGTCTCCGCGCGGGGCGCCTACACCCACATGACGCTGCTGGCGGAGAGCACGGCGGGCATGCACAACCTGTTCCGTCTCAGTTCGCGGAGCTCTCTGGAGGGCTTCTTCTACAAGCCGCGCGCGGACCGGGAGCTGCTGAACGAGTACGGCAAGGGCCTCATCGGCACCACCGGTTGCCCTTCCGGTGAGGTGCAGACGTTCCTGCGGCTCGGGCAGTACGACAACGCGGTCGCCGCGGCCGCGGAGTTCCGCGACATCTTCGGCGAGGGCAACTTCTACGTTGAAGTGATGGACCACGGATTGTCCATTGAACAGACCATTCGCGGCGACCTCCTGCGGTTGGCGCGCGACCTCGCACTTCCGCTGGTGGCCTCCAACGACCTGCACTACGTGCATGCCGACGACGCTGACGCCCACGACACGCTGCTGTGTGTCTCGTCGGGTTCCCGCAAAGCGCAGGTGGATCGCTTCCAGTTCAACGGCAGCGGCTACTACCTCAAGTCGCCCGCTGAGATGCGGGCGCTCTTCTCCGAACTCCCTCAGGCGTGCGACAACACCCTGGAGATCGCCGAGCGGTGCGAGACGAACTTCACGGAGGGTATGGGTACCTTCATGCCCGTCTTCGACTGTCCGGAGGGCGAGAACGAGGACACCTGGTTCCACAAGGAGGTGGAGCGCGGGCTGGAGCGCCGGTACCCGGACGGCATCACCCGGGAGGTCCGGGAACGAGCCGAGTTCGAAACCGGGATCATCGCGTCCATGGGCTTCACCGGGTACTTCCTCGTGGTGGCCGACTTCATCAACTGGGCCAAGGAGAACGGCATCCGGGTGGGACCGGGCCGGGGATCGGGAGCAGGCTCCATCTGCGCCTATGCACTGCGGATCACGGATCTCGATCCCCTGGCCCACGGTCTCCTGTTCGAACGGTTCCTCAACCCGGAACGCGTTTCGATGCCCGACTTCGACATCGACTTCGACGATCGTCGTCGTGGCGAGGTGATCACCTACGTCTCGGAGAAGTACGGCAACGACAAGGTGGCCCAGATCGTCACCTACGGCAGCATCAAGGCCAAGGCCGCCGTCAAGGACGCATCGCGCGTGCTGGACATGCCCTTCGCCGTCGGTGAGAAGATCACCAAGGCCATGCCGGCCGACGTCATGGGCAAGGGAATCACGCTGCCCCAGCTGTTCGACGAGACCAACAAACGCTACTCGGAGGGCTCCGAGGTCCGGGAGATGTACACCGCGGAGGCCGACGTCCGCACCGTCGTCGACACCGCCATGGGTATCGAGGGGCTGAAGCGTCAGTGGGGGGTTCACGCTGCAGGCGTCATCATGAGCTCCACGCCGCTGCTGGACATCATCCCCATCATGAAACGGGAGTCCGACGGCGCCATCATCACCCAGTTCGACTACCCCGGCTGCGAGTCCCTCGGCCTCATCAAGATGGACTTCCTCGGGCTGCGCAACCTCACGGTCATCGACGACGCGGTCAAGAGCATCAAGTCCAACCGCGGCATCGACGTCGACCTGGACAACCTGCCGCTGGACGACCAGCCCACGTACGACCTGCTGGCCCGCGGCGACACCCTGGGGGTGTTCCAGCTCGACGGCGGCCCCATGCGGGCGCTGTTGCGCTCCATGCAGCCCGACTGTTTCGACGACATCTCGGCCGTTGGTGCGTTGTACCGCCCCGGCCCGATGGGCGCCGACTCCCACAACAAGTACGCCCGCCGGAAGACCGGCCGGGAACCGGTGGAGCCGATCCACCCGGAGCTGGCCGACGCGCTGGAGCCGATCCTGGGGGAGACCTACGGTCTGATCGTCTACCAGGAGCAGGTCATGGCCATCGCCCAGCAGCTGGCCGGCTACACGCTGGGCGCCGCAGACGAGCTCCGCCGGGCGATGGGCAAGAAGAAACACGAGGTGCTCAACCAGCAGTACGAGATCTTCAAGGCGGGAATGACCGCCCGCGGGTTCAGCGCCGCATCTGTCCAAGTTCTCTGGGACACCTTGGTCCCCTTCGCCGACTACGCCTTCAACAAGGCCCACTCCGCTGCCTACGGTCTCGTCTCGTACTGGACCGCCTACCTCAAGGCCAACTTCCCCACGGAGTACATGGCCGCCCTCCTGCAGTCGGTGCGCGATGACAAGGACAAGTCGGCCGGGTATCTGGCCGAGTGTCGGCACATGGGCATCCAGGTCCTCCCCCCCGACATCAACTCCTCGGAGCTGGCCTTCACCCCCGTGGGCACCAACATCCGCTTCGGGTTGGGTGCCGTACGCAACGTGGGGGACAAGGTGGTCACTGCCTGGACGAGGGAGCGAGCCACCAAGCCGAAAGCCACGGACTTCCATGACTTCCTGGACAAGGCGCCGCTGCTGATCTGCAACAAGCGCGTCATCGAGTCGCTCGTCAAGGCCGGCGCGTTCGACGAGATGGGGCACAGCCGCCGCGGCCTGCTGACCATCCATGAGGGTGCGGTGGACGGCATCATCGACGTCAAGAAGAACGCCGAGAATGGTCAGGACGACCTCTTCGGGGCAGGCTTCGGCGGTGGCGGCCACGAGAGCATGGAGCGCGCCGTCGTGCCCGACGTGGAGGAATGGGACCGGCGGACGAAACTGGCATTCGAGCGCGAGATGCTGGGGCTGTACGTCTCGGATCATCCTCTGAACGGTCTGGAGCACGTCCTGGCGGCGAATGGCAACCATTCGGTGGCCGCCGTCGCTGCCATGGATGGCTACCGGGGTGAGACCACCGTGTGTGGGCTCATCACGTCTGTCAATCGACGGGTCAACAAGAAGGGCGCGTTCTACGCACAGATCATGCTCGAGGATCTTGCCGCCTCCATCGAGGTGACGGTGTTTCCTCGTGTGTACGACGCCGTTGCGATGCATCTGGCACCCGACACCATCGTGGCTGTGCGCGGTGTGGTTGAGGGGGGCGAGGATCGTGCCCGCATGCGGGCTGTGGACCTCTTTGCGCCCCAGATCAGCCTCGACGGCGCGGCCCCGCCGGTGGTGCTGACACTGCCCGCCGTGAGGTGCACGCCCGGCATCGTGGCGAACATCAAGAGCATCCTCACCGGCTATCCGGGCGCTGCGGAAGTCCACCTCCAGCTGCGCAACGGGGAGCGGATCACCACCTTCAGGCTCGGCGAGGGCTTCCGGGTCGCTCCCAGTTCGCCCCTTTTTGCAGACCTCAAGGCAGTGCTCGGTCCGTCGGCGGTGGGCGCCGGGAGGCTCGGCGGCCATGTCTGATCCCATCTCGGTGTACTGGCGCCAACTCCTGTCGGACATGCGCTGGCGCGTGGTGGTCTTTGTGTTGTCGTGTGCGGTGCTGGGCGTTGTGGTGGGGATCATCTGGGCTGCCACCGCATCTCGCCCGGGCTACCGCATTGCCGACGACCTGGGGGCGACCCTCGACGAGAGGGGACTCGCCGGAATCTTTGCCGCCGACGCGCTCTTCACCTTCCTGACAGCCGTCGTCGGTCTCGGCGTCGGTGTCGCCGCCTGGATGCTCTTCCACCGCAACGGGTGGTGGGTGTGCGTGCTCGCGGTCCTCGGGGCCGGTCTCGCCGGGTTGCTTGCATGGCGGGCGGGCCTGCTGGTCACACCCGACGACTTCAGCGAACGTCTTGCCAGAGCGGTGGCGGGGGACGTGGTACCCGTCGATCTGCAGTTGCACGCCCTCGCTGCGCTGCTGGTGCCACCGTTCGCTGCGATCACCCCGGTGATGCTACTGGCGGCTTTCGCACCGGAACCGCATGAGTCCGCCCCGGAGGGGCCCCTCGACTCCCGTCCTGCCGTGAACGGCTGAGAGCCTTGACGAATGAGCCGGGTATCTCGTCTGATGGGGGCGTGTGCCCGCCGTCATCGACGACCTCAGGTCTCTCCGCCACCGTGCGTCACATCGACGCGGTACAGCGATGGGCCGCCCACAACTACGACCCCCTGCCGGTGGTGCTGGCCTCAGGCGAGGGTCCGTGGGTGGTGGACGTAGAGGGCCGTCGCTACCTCGACTGCCTCGCCGGATACTCTGCGCTCAACTTCGGACACTGTCATCCGCGGCTCGTCTCCCGTGCAGTGGGTCAGATGCAGCGGCTCACGCTCACCAGCCGCGCATTCCACAACGACCAGCTCGGCGGGTTTGCCGAAGCACTGACGTCTCTGACCGGCAAGGACATGATGCTGCCGATGAACTCCGGCGCCGAGGCGGTGGAGACCGCGCTCAAGGTCAGCCGGAAATGGGGGTATGAGGTCAAGGGGGTCGCGCCGGGCGCGGCCACGATCATCACCATGCACGGCAACTTCCATGGCCGGACCACCACCATCGTGAGTTTCTCCGACGACCCGATGGCCGCCGGCGGCTATGGACCGTTCACGCCCGGGTTCCGCACGGTTGCCTACGGCGACGTCGACGCGGTGGAGGCGGCCATCGATGACTCTGTCGTGGCCGTCCTGTTTGAGCCGGTCCAGGGGGAGGGGGGCGTCATCCTGCCGCCCGATGGTTTCCTGCAGGGCCTCAGGGAACTGTGTACCCGGCACAACATCCTGATGGTGGCCGACGAGGTCCAGTCCGGGCTGGCGCGCACCGGCACCACCTTCGCCTGCGACCACGAGGGTGTGGTGCCGGACGTCTACGTCCTGGGCAAGGCGTTGGGTGGCGGGCTCTACCCGGTGTCTGCCATTGCGGCAGACCACGACGTCCTCGACGTCATCACGCCAGGTTCGCACGGCTCCACTTTCGGTGGCAATCCACTCGCGGCCGCCATCGGTACCGAGGTGGTGCACATGCTGCAGGAGGGCCATTTCCAGAAGCGCTCGGCGGAGATGGGGGAGCGACTCCACGCAGGGCTCACGGGGCTGGCGGGCCGGGGGGTCTCCGCACTCAGGGTTCGCGGTGCATGGGTGGGCCTGGACATCGAACCCGGCCTGATGACCGGCAGGCAGCTCTCTCTTGCGCTGATGGCCGATGGCGTGCTCGCGAAGGAGACCCACGGCTCCACCGTGCGCTTCGCCCCACCCCTGGTGGCCAGCGACGACGAGATCGATCTACTGGTGGCGTCGATCCACCGGGGGATTCAGGGCGGCGTCACACCTCCGGCGGGTTAGGAAGTGGCCACGTAGATGGTGGCCGACGACTCCCCGCGGGTCAGGGCGTTGGGAAAGGTGATGACTCGCGACGTCGTGGTGGCGAAGATGGCGTCCAGCGCGGCGAGGAACTCGGTGTCCGGCGGCTCGTCGGACCAGAGGGCGAACACGCCGTCGGGCAGGAGGTGCTGCTGCAGCTGCCACAGACCCCTGACCGTGTAGAACGACGCGTGGCTCGGGTGGAGCCAGAAGCGAGGTGTGTGGTCGATGTCCAGCAGGATCGCGTGGAAGAGTTCCGGCCTGTCGGGGCCGAGCGTCGTCTCCCCGCGGATGAGGGCGAAGAAGTCCTCCTCGACCAGGGCGGTGCGGCCGTCCGAGGTCAGTGCCGTCTCCGGGAGCAGGCCCCGCTCGTGCCATCCGATGACCTCGCCAAGTTTGTCGACCACCGTCAGCGAGCGAATGCGCTCATCGGCCAGGGCCTCAACTGCGGTGTAGCCCAGTCCGAGCCCGCCCACCAGGACGTCAAGATCGTTACCGG
Organism: uncultured Actinomycetota bacterium; assembly: GCA_963747505.1. Lineage (GTDB taxonomy): Bacteria > Actinomycetota > Actinomycetes > Propionibacteriales > Propionibacteriaceae > Arachnia. The sequence goes on from CAVVFD010000001.1 coordinate 747,019, forward strand.
GGGCGACCGCCAACCCGAGCCGCGCGAGCTCCCGCTCGGCAACCGTGAAGGCACTGGACATCAGGAACTCGTCGCCGAGCTTGACCTCATAGATCTCGGCTCGAAGGACCAGATCGAAACGGCGCCGCAGCGTGAGCAGCCCCATGGCGGTCTCGGCTGCGTCCAGCTCCTCGAAACGTGGGTTCACCGTCCGAGTTTATCGGCCGGCGGCATCGGGTGATGCTTTACCGGCATGGTGGGAGGAAGAGGGGGCAGGTGCAGGATACCGCCGAGACCTGCCCCCGGAATTCCTTCTCGGAGGAACTACTGTTGTTCGGCCTTCTCATTGGCGCGCACGCTGGCGATGCACTGGCCCTGGTTCCTGAAGTCGAAGGCCGTGTAGCCACCGTTCTTGCAGTCGTCGGCCGATGTGGGCTGGAGCACCACGACTGGGCTGACGACGAGGTCAAAGTCCACGCCGACGTTCGGCCCGTACCCCTCGGGGTAGGCCGAGTACCAACCCGGGTGGGCGCCGTTGCCGAGCTCGGTCTCGATCACGATGTCGGTGGGCACGATGGTGCCGTAGGAGTCTGTCAAGGGCGCCCCGCCGTCAATGCTGAGCGTCATGCAGCCGTCAGCGGTGGCCTCGTCGGCTCCGTCGCTCGCGCACGAGGCAGGGTCCGCGGTGCCGTCCGCGACGAACTCGACGTGCACCTTGCCACCTTCCAGCGAGTCCACGGGGATGTCCTGGAAGACCTGGACGAACTCGCCGCCGCCCGCGTCACCGTCAGTCACTCCGATGCGGTAGCTGTTGGTGAGACGGGCGACGTAGATGCCCACCTCGGCCTTTCCTCCTCGGTCACCCGCGCGGAGCGCGTCTGCGTCATGCAGGCCGATCACGGCCACCTGGTTCTTCTGGGTCATGTCGGCCAGGTCAAGCGTGCCGGTCAGGCTCACCGGGCCGTCCTCGGGCGAGGTGGTCAGGATGTACGGGCTGCCCCACTGGTACCACGGGGAGTAGCCGGTGGGAGCCGGATCGCCGACGTAGCGCAGGTGGCGGCCGTCGTATGCGTCAGTCGTGCTGACGTTCTCGCCGACGGTGCCGCTGATTGTCACCTCCGATGGCGGTGCGGCAGTTGCGGTCGTGGTGGACAAGGCGATGGCAGACGCGGTCAGGACTGCCATCGACAAGGCGGAGTGCCTTGACAGGTGCTTCATGTGGTTCCCCCCAAATAGTGCGCGAGACGACGAGGCGTGAATGTACGCCCCCGCTCCCTCTGTCGGTTTGTTGACGCCCACCCACCTGCTGTCCGGTCAGCGCTGGCCGGTTGGGAGGTCTCCCGTACCGCAAGGCCGGTGGATCCGTCCCTGCGAACGTAACACAGGCGCCGCCGCAAGGTGGCGCTTGTGCTGCACATGGCAACCCCGATGTGCACAGCCCGGTCCTGTGGCGTTCCGACGCCGGTGCGCGGAACAACTAGACTGCGTGACTGTGTTGAGAACTGTTGACCTGAGGCCCATCACATCGGACTACCGATCCCGGTTGCCTCGCGCCGAGTTCGACGTCGAGGCCGCTCTGGAGGTGGTCCGACCCATCTGTGCCGACGTCCATGCGCGCGGCGCGGAGGCGCTCACCGACTACTCGGAGAAGTTTGATGGCATCGTTCCGGAGTCGTTCCGTGTCCCGGCCGAAGTGTTGAAGAAGTGCGCTGACGAACTGGATCCACACCTCGCCGAGGCGTTCAACGAGAGCATCCGGCGGCGTCGCCTCGTGGCCCGGACCCTCGAACTCGACGGCGATCCACAGCCCGCCCTACTGGCCGAGGGTGCGCAGGTGGGGCTCCGCAACATCCCCGTGGACCGTGTCGGACTGTACGTGCCCGGCGGTCTCGCTCCGCTGAGCTCCAGCGTCATCATGAACACCGTGCCCGCCCAGGTGGCCGGCGTGCGCCAGATCGCCGTCGCATCCCCGCCGCAGAAGGAATTCGGCGGGTGGCCGCACCCCAACATCCTGGCGCTGTGTCACATGCTCGGTGTGGAAGAGGTGTACGCGGTCGGCGGCGCGCAGGCCATCGCCATGTTCGCCCATGGTGTCCGCGGCCTCTGCGAACCCGTTTCGTTGGTCACCGGTCCGGGGAACATCTGGGTGGTGGCCGCAAAGCGACAGCTCCGCGGAATCGTCGGTATCGATTCCGAGGCAGGGCCCACCGAGATCGCGATCATCGCCGACGAGACGGCGAACCCGGTCTACGTCGCAGCCGACATCATCTCCCAGGCCGAGCACGACCCGCTGGCGGCATCGGTCCTCGTAACGCCGTCCGCGACGCTGGCCGAAGCCGTCGCCGCGGAGGTTGCACAGCAGCTGACGGCCGCGAAGCACAGGGAGCGCATCCACACCTCGCTCACCGGGCGCCAGAGCGCCATCGTGCTGGTGCGCGACCTTGATCAGGCCGTCGCCGTCGCAGATGCCTATGGTGCCGAACACCTGGAGATCCAGACCGCTGAAGCGCCGGCCGTCGCCGCCAGGATCCGCAATGCCGGCGCGGTCTTCGTGGGCGACAACTCGCCCGTCAGCCTGGGCGACTACTCCGCCGGGTCCACCCACGTCCTGCCCACGGCGGGGTGCGCCTGCCACTCCAGCGGGTTGAACGTGCGCAGCTTCATGCGCACCGTCCACGTCATCAACTACAGCCGCGACGCCCTGCTGGAGATCGCCGACGGCGTGGAGCGCTTCGCGCTGGCCGAGGACCTCCCCGGCCACGCCAATGCCATCACGGTCCGGCGCTCCGCATGATCTCGCTGGATGATCTTCCGCTGCGGGCTGACCTCGTGGGCGCCGAGCCGTACGGGGCGCCCCAGCTGGTGGTGCCCGTGGTGCTGAACGTGAACGAGAACCCGTACCCGCCGAGCGAGGTGGTGCGCCGCGAGATGGCGGACGCCGTCGTGGAGGCGGCGGGGAGGCTCAACCGCTATCCCGAGCGCGAGGCACTGGAACTCCGAAAGGATCTCGCCGACTATCTGGGCCATGGACTCACCCATGGGTCCATCTGGGTGGCCAACGGCTCCAACGAGATCATGTCCCACCTGCTGACGGCGTTCGGCGGTCCCGGGCGTCGCGTGCTGGCATTCACCCCGACCTACTCCATGTACCCGGAGTATGCCCGTAACACGTGCACCGGCTACGTCACCGTGCCGCGGAAGGCGGACTTCACCCTGGATGCGGATCTCATCTGCGATGCCATCGCCGAGCACGGGGCCACGCTCGTCCTCATCGCGACACCGAACAATCCCACCGGCACGGTGACCGCGAACGACGTCATCGACGAGGTGTGCCGTCGGACCGACGCGATCGTGGTGGTGGACGAGGCCTATCAGGAGTTCGCGCGTACGCCGTCGGCGTTGGAGTTGCTCGCTCGGCACCCACGGCTGGTGGTGAGCCGGACGATGAGCAAGGCGTTCGCACTGGCTGGTGGCCGCGTGGGGTACCTCGCCGCCCAGCCGGCGGTCGTGGACGCCTGCAGGATCGTGCGCCTCCCGTATCACCTGAGCGCGCAGACCCAGGCGGTCGCCCGCGTGGCGCTGCGCCACAGGGAGGAACTCCTGTCGCGAGTGCATCAGTTGGCCGCGGAATCACGGGCGTTCGAGGGCTGGCTGCTTCAGCGCGGCTACGCCGTCGTGCCGTCGGAGGCGAACTTCACGCTGTTCGGTCCGTTCAGCGACAGACACGACGTCTGGCTGAAGTTGTTGGAGCGGGGGGTGCTGATACGCGAGACTGGGCCTGAGGGCTTTCTGCGGGCCTCCGCCGGAACGCCCGAGGAAATGGCGGCCCTCAGAGACGCTCTCGACGACATCTCGCCCTCCCTCTCTACCCAGCCGCCGCAAGGAGACACCGCATGAGCCGCACAGCCACCGCCCAGCGATCCACGAGCGAGTCGAGGATCACGGTGTCCCTTGACCTCGACGGCACCGGTACCTCCACCATCTCCACGGGCGTCGGGTTCTACGACCACATGCTGACCGCCCTGTCGAAGCACTCGCTGATCGACATGAACATCTCTGCTGAGGGCGACGTCCACATAGACGGGCACCACGTCGTGGAGGACACCGCCATCGTGCTGGGCCAGGCGCTGGCCGAGGCGCTGGGTGACAAGGTTGGAATCCGGCGCTTCGCGGATGCCACGGTGCCCCTGGACGAGGCGCTGGCACACTGCGTCGTGGACGTCGCCGGCCGCCCGTACGCGGTGTGCAGCGGCGAGCCCGACGCCCAGGTCTACGCGCTCATCGGGGGATCCGGCGTGCCCTACGCCGGTTCCATGACCTACCACGTGGTCGAGTCGCTGGCTCTGAATGCGGGGCTGTGTGTACACCTCCGCCTGCTCGCCGGCCGCGATCCGCACCACATCGTCGAGGCGCAGTTCAAGGCGCTGGCGCGTGCGCTCCGGGACGCCGTCGCCGTCGATCCGCGCCAGCAGGGGGTCCCCAGCACCAAGGGCGCCCTCTGATGAGTGCGCCCCGCGTGGGGCTCCTGGACTACGGATCGGGGAACCTGCACTCGGCGGCGCGCGCCCTGACGCTGGCCGGTGCGGACCTCACGGTGAGCGGCGATTCAGCAGAACTGCAGGGCCTGGACCGTCTCGTGGTGCCCGGTGTTGGCGCCTATGCAGCCTGCATGGCCGGCATCGAGGCGGTGGGTGGACGCGAACTGATCACCGGCTGGCTGGGAGAGCAGCGGCCGCTGTTGGGCATCTGTGTGGGCCACCAGATCATGTTCGACTCGGGGAGTGAGCATGGCGTGCCCACCGCCGGGCTCGGGGTGTTGTCGGGGAGGATCGAGCGGTTGCCTGCCCGACGACTGCCGCACATGGGGTGGAACGAGGTCCGTTCGCCGGAGGGATCGCAGCTCTTTCGAGGGATCGAGGACGAGCGCTTCTACTTCGTCCACTCCTACGCCGCGCTGTCCGCGGACGGCGCGACGACGGTCACGATGTCAGCGCACGAGGACGTCGCCTTCGTGGCAGCCGTGGAGCACGGGAGCCTCAGCACGACGCAGTTCCACCCCGAGAAGTCGGGCGCAGCGGGCGTACAACTGTTGCGCAACTGGCTCATGAGTCAACCTCCCAAGGCTGGTTGAGGCAGGCGTTGGTCATTCGCCGGGGACACGCCTTTGCTGTCGCAGGGAGGATTCGACGGGACCTTGGCATCCGGTAGAGCTGCGAGATGCGCAACGGTGCATCGTCAGCTGGAAGGCTGGTTGCGTGAAGTGAGGGCGAGTATCGAACACCGTCACTGGGCGCCCCGTTGTCGGCGCGTCGCGGTCGTCTCAGAATCGGTCGGACTTGGACGCCCTGAGGGCTTCTTCTGACTCGCCGCGAGTTGCCGTCATCGCCGGACTCTCAGCAAAGACCGTCGAAGGCGCAAGTGCATGTAGCTACCCCCTGATCCTCCTGCCCGTTATCAGCTTCGCGTTCGTCCCCACCGACTCGATGCCCGGCCCTGTCGCATGGTTCGCCGAGAACCAACCCGCGACCGCCATCGTCAACACCATCCGAGCGGCGGAGCATTGCTACACCGGTACTGGTGGTGTGGGGGTGGGCTCGTGTGCCAACTCCTGGGGAGACTCGACATGGGAGAACGATGGCAGAGTATTCGGCACGCGGTACTACTGTGACAAAGATGTTGACGCGTTCTTGATGCGAGCGCGGAGTGGGCACACCTATACGAACCGTATCTGGATCGGCCCAGTTCTGACTTCTAACTACCGAGTCGTCGTGAATTCTCGAAATGCCCCAACCGTTGGACAGTCGCTTGCCGTCAGCGGAACCACCACAGGAACCAGTACCGCTGTCGTGGATGAGTTGCGGGTCGACACCGGCGGCCGGATTCAGGTGCTCATGGACTCGCATCCCACCGCGGGAGGTGATTCGGGCGGTCCTTGGTTCACCAGCTACACGAGTGCCGATGCTATTGCGGTGGGTCAGCACATCGGGGCGTGCAAGAAACTCTATCCCGGCAATATCTGGGGTTGGCCAAGCTGCTTTTGGGCCGCTGGCTCGATTTCCTCCGAACTAGGCGCCTCGATTTATACGGGCTGATCGGTGGGACGCCGCTGGTGGCTGCTGCTTTTGGCCCTCGCAGTGCTGGTGCTGGCAATGGTGGTGCGGCAGTCGCCGAATGACCCCATGGAGGAAGCCAGCCGCCAGACGCCCGTGCCCAGTGTGTCTGTGACCGACGCTGTGTCTGTTCCTGCGTCGTCGACGATGCCATCCAAAGTACCGGAGTTGCCGAAGTGTCCGCCCATCTCTGACGAGATTGAGGAACTCCGGCTGGTGGAGCGGGGATGGATCTGCAAGATCCGGAACGACCACGGAAGCATCACCGCGACGATGTTCGAGGAGGTGGCGCCGACGATTGTCGACGAGATTGTCGACGGGATGTCCACGGCATCGTTCCCGCTGGGTCACGCTGTCGAATCCGAGGAATTGTTGTTGCTCCAGGTGCACAGTGGACGTCTACTCGTGGTTCGGGTCCAGCCTGACGGCACGTTTGCTTGGATCAACGCCAGCGGGCTACGTGGTTGGTTGCCCTCCGAGTCGGTCGTGGTGCAGCTGCAAGCGCTTGACGATGTCGTATACGAGTAGCTCGACATACTCGCCTTATGTCCCCTACTGCCTCTCGTCTTCGACGCCCGACGTCGGGGCAAGCCGCCCCCATGATCAGCGACAGCTTGGGCCTCATCCTTGCCGGACAGCTCCGTCAACCACGCAAACCTGGTGGCGTTGCCGGATTTGTTGCAGGTGGAGCACGAGCGGCATGACCCTCGACGAACTTGCGGCCATGACCACTAGTTACTCAAGGATCCATCGGCAACGCCATCTGGATCGCTCTCGCCTGGCTCGGCGGAACCCTCATGCTGGCCTACGTCTTCGCGGTCATCATCCACCACCGCAAAATCAGCTGAACCGAACCCCCATCACAACGCAAAAGGTTCGATTCGACAGTGCGACGAGACCAACAGGAGTGGCCTTGCTCTTTGTTCAACGGGTGGTCTCACCAGTGGATGCCATGCAGTCATGGACCGTGCTGAACGCAGATGGTGCACCGGTGGCGCCAATCGAGAGGTACTTGGCGTATTTGACGCAGATTGAGCGGTCACCGAACACAGTGAAGGTCTACGCCATGAGATGCAGGACTGGTTCGTCTTCCTCGCCGCTCGGGGTGTGGATTGGCAAGTGATGCAGTGAGAGAACGTCGCCGAGTTCGTTGCGTGGCTACGATGTCCGCCCGGCCTGGGATCGGTGAAGCGCTCGGACTCCGACACGAAGACATCGCCGCTGCCGAGTACCAGATCACGGTCCAACCACGACGCAATGACAGCGGTGCCCGCTCGAAGTCACGCAACCCACGAACCATCCCGGTGAGTGCAGAGCTGACCAGGCCCTATGCCGATTGCCTCCACCAGGAGTACGGCGATCTGGACTGTGATTACGTTTTCGTGAACCTGTGGGGCCGACGCCAGGGTCACCCACTGACCTACACGGCTGGCGGTTGGAAGACCCCACTTTCACGTAATGCAACGGTTTGGTAACTATGGGCGTAGATATGGACTGTATGCGCTCGCCTGTTCGAAAAATGTCAGTGGGGTTCAATAGAGTTGTTTCATGGAGGAGAAGAGGTACACCGCAGCCGAGGCACTTGACGTGTTCGAGGCTGTCATGGCTGCCCTGCGCAGTGATGACCGGCCGCGGCTCACCGCCCCGGAACGGGTCGTGCTGATGCAACGGGCCCGCCGGTTCCGGGACCGGGTCTCCTCTTTGGCCTGTGTTCTGACCGATGAGGCCAACGCAGGTTCCCAGGCCGCGACCGGCACTCCGCTGACCTCGTTGATTGGGATTGATGAGGGACGTGATTCCGGTGAGGCCGCCACGGAGGTGTTCCAGGCCCGTGATGTGAACAGGCACAGCGCGATCCGTGATGCTGCTTTGGTGGGGGAGCTGTCCCCGCGGCACGCTGCCGCCATCGCGAAGGGGTTGGACACACTCCCGGCCGGTCTCACCCCGGAGCAGCAGACCGCCGCGGAGCGGGCGTTCATCCGGCGGGCACCGAAGAACACCCCCAAGCAACTCACCGACCTGGCCGATGAAATCCTCGCCGAGGTCGCACCCGACCTGGTGCCCGACCGCTGTGATGAGGATGCCGTCCTGGAAGCCCAACGCCGCAGGGCCCGCACCAAACGGCAGCTGCGGTGGGGCGACGACGGCGACGGATCCATGTGGTTCCGTGCCTTACTGCCGCATGTGGAGGCGGCACCGCTCATCGCGCAGCTGGAGGCCTACGTCGAGCGTGACCGGCACGCCGAACGCGACCACCTGAAGGCCACCCGCGCCACGAAACCATCCCCGAAGGTGGTGCGGGAACAGGCTGGCGACATCCAGCGCACCCCCGACCAACGCCGCGCCGACGCCCTCACCCAGCTGATCGTCGAGCACCGCGACGCACCGAACAGCATCGGGGACCGGCCCCGCATCGTGGTCACCATCCGCGAACACGACCTGAAGGACCGCGCAGAACAGGCCGGGATCCTGGCGTCGGGTGCGAAGGTCACCGCCGGTCAGCTGCGGCGGTTGTGCTGTGACGCGGACGTGATGCCCGTCGTCCTGGGTGGCCCCTCCGAAATCCTCGATGTCGGCCGCACCCAGCGGCTGGTGACACCGGCGATCCGGAAAGCACTCACCCTGCGCGACGGTGGCTGCATCTTCCCCGGCTGCACCGCACCCGACACCCGCTGCGAAGCACACCACCTGCAACCGTGGTGGGCCGGCGGCCACACCGCCCTGCACAACCTCGTCCTGCTCTGCGGCCACCACCACACACTCGTGGAGCCCGACCGGTACCGAAGACCCGCAGACCGATGGCACATCCACATCGACCACCACACCGGCCTACCAGTCATCACCCCACCCGGCAGAACCGAACGCTTCAGCCGGGCAGGATCCACCGTTTCGTGAACCGGACGGAACCGTTGATACCGCCTGTCGGCGTGCCACACCCCACCTGTCCTCCCGGGCGTGAACTCGGCGGACATCCTGCTGGAAGCTGACGGCCGCACGCTGGCAGGTCCGATAGTGTTCGTGATCGTGGATGTATTGCAGTTGTTACCAGCCGTCGACGTGACTGACGGCCGTGCCGTCCAGCTCGTACAGGGCGTGGCCGGCACCCAGAAGGAATTCGGTGATCCCCTCGCCGCTGCCATGCGCTGGCAGGAGGAGGGAGCGGAGTGGATCCACCTCGTGGACCTCGACGCGGCCTTCGGCAGGGGATCGAACGCCTCGCTGCTGAGGGACATCATCGGGCAGCTGGACATCGAGGTGGAGCTCTCCGGCGGCATTCGCGACGACGCCTCACTGGAACGTGCCCTGGCCACGGGCTGTCGACGCGTCAACATTGGCACCGCCGCACTGGAACAGCCCCACTGGTGTGAGCAGAAGATTGCCGAGAATGGCGACAAGATTGCCATTGGTCTCGACGTGCGGGGCACCAACCTTGCGGCTCGGGGCTGGACGCAGGAGGGCGGTCCTTGGCAGGAGACCCTCGACTTCCTCTCGGACGCCGGATGCCAACGATTCGTCGTCACCGACGTCAACTCCGACGGAATGCTGACCGGTCCCAACACCGAACTGCTGGAGGCTGTCTGTGCCCTCACAGACGCCGCAGTCATCGCCTCCGGCGGGATCGCCACCCTGGACAACCTGAAAGAGCTCCGCGCACTGGTGCCAGCGGGCGTCGAGGGCGCCATCATCGGCACCGCCCTGTACACCGGGGCGTTCACGCTGCCGGAAGCGCTGAGAGTGGCTGGGGGTGCGACGCATGGCTGAGGCCCCACGCAGCAGTTTTGGCGCATCCGATCACGCAGGCGTCCACACCCCACCGTTGTTGACCGGTCGCATCAGGGACCTCCTGGCAGGCAAGAAGATCGTCATGACGGGCGTTACAGGCTTCATCGGTGAGCAGATGCTCTGGAAAGTCCTCACCGAATGCCCGGACGTCACGACCGCTGTCCTGGTGCGGCGCAAGGGATCCGTCACTGCACACCAGCGTGTGACGACACTCTTGAAGAAGAAGATCTTCGCTGATGTCGTTGCTGCTGCGGGGTCCGTCGAGAACCTGATGGAAAGTCGGGTACAGGTGGTGGAGGGAGACCTGCCACGGGTGCCCGACCTGCCGCGTGACCTCGACATCCTCGTCCACTGTGCCGGCGACGTGTCATTCGATCCGCCCATCGACCAGGCATTCATGACCAACGTGGTGGGTACCAAGGCGTTGCTCACCAAGCTGCGCGAGGCGTGCAGCGACGACGATGGCAATCTGGAGAAGGTGCCGCACTACGTGCACATCTCCACCGCCTACACTGCGGGCCGGCGTCGGGGCCCCATCCCGGAAGCCGCGCACGCCCACGACGTGGACTATGAACGGGAATCCGCGGCCGCGCTGGCGATGAAGGAGCACGTCGAGGCGCGCTCCCGCAGCTCGGAGCAGCTCGCCATCCTGCGCAAGGAGGCCGAGCACCTGCATCGCAAGGCGGGCTACCTCACCACGTCGGAGGACACGGAGCGCCGCCGCCGCGAGTGGGTGAAGCAGGAGTTGGTGGACGCTGGCACGGAAAGGGCACGCTCGCTCGGGTGGACGGACGCCTACACGTTTGCCAAGGCGATGGGCGAGAGGGTCGTCGCCCAACTGGGTCACGACATGCAGGTCTCCATCGTCCGTCCGGCCATCGTCGAATCCTCGTTGCGGTTTCCCCATGAGGGCTGGATCGAGGGCTTCAAGATGGCGGATCCACTCATCCTCGCCTACGGGCGCGGGCAACTCCCCGAATTCCCGGCGTCCCCCGACGCCGTCATCGACATCATCCCGTGTGACCTCGTCGTCAACGCCATCCTCGCCGTGTGCGCGACACAGCCGAGCGTGGGGCAACCGGAGTTCTACCACTGCAGCTCCGGTGCCCGTAACCCATTGACGTTCCAGGGCATCTACCTGCACATCCGCAGCTACTTCTCGGACCACCCGTATGTGTCGGGCCAGGGCTCCGCACCACTGGCCACCTGGACCTTCCCCGGCTCGGAACCCGTGGAGCGAATGCTGTGGTTTGCGGAGAAGGGCACAGCCATCGGCAACCGGTTTCTCAGTTTCGCGCCGCGTGGCAGGAAGGTGAGGGCGGCCGCGGCCGCGCTCGACAAGACCAGCAAACAGTTGGACTTCCTCAACAAGTACCTCAGCCTCTACGGCGAGTACCTGCAATCGGAATTGCACTTCGTTGATGACTGCACGCTGGCCCTGCACCGGTCCCTCGATGAGGCGGACGTCGACGCCTTCAGCTTTGATTCGGCCTCCTTCAACTGGACGCACTACATCGAGGAGGTGCACTGCCCGGCCATCACTGACCCGGTACGACGAATGGAGGCCGCCCGCACACGCCGTCGGGCCCGCTCCGCCACCTACAAGGACCTGAAGCCCGCTGATTCTGGGGACGTGCTGGCTGCCTTCGATCTGGACGGCACCGTCATGGTCACCAATGTCATAGAGACCTACCTGTGGCTGAGACTTCCCGAGCTGTCCGTCGTGGAGAGGGCCGCCGAGGTGGCGCGGGTCATCGCTCAGATGCCCCACTACCTGGCCGCGGAGCGCAAGGATCGGGGGGTGTTCCTCCGCCAGGTCTACAGGCGCTACGAGGGCGCCAACCTCGCCGACATGGAGCGTTTCGTCGACGAGAAGCTGTCGGCCCACATCCTGGACCGCACCTCCGCCGACGCCCTGCGTCGGATCCGCGCACATCGGGAGGCCGGCCACACCACCATCCTCATCACGGGAGCCATCCGGCCCCTGACCAGACCCTTCGAAGGACTCTTCGACCACATCCTGGCCGCGGACCTCGGGGTGGATGCGAACGGGAACTGCACCGGTTTCCTGACGGGGCCACCCATGGTGGGGGAGTCCCGCTCCGCGTGGCTGGACCACTATGCTGCCCTGCACGGGATTGATCTGGGGCGCTCCTTCGCCTACGCCGACAGCCACGTGGACCTTCCGATGCTCCGCGCGGTCGGGAACCCCGTGGCCGTCAGCCCCGACATCGGCCTGATGCGCGCCGCTCGTGCCAGCGGGTGGTCCATCATTGACTGGCCGGCAAGCTCCCCGCAGCCCCGCTGGAAGCTGCCTTCCTGAGAGGTGTCTGCCGTGATGAAGTTGTCAGCTGAGGAGTAGGGAGACAGAAGATGACACGCCCCGGATTCGTACTCGAGGTCGACGACAGGACCCCACCGCTGCTCACCATGTCGGGTGCCTCGGTGCGGCTCCAGAAAATGGGTTTGGGTACCCGTGTCGCCTATCCGGCGGAGGCATCACCCTCGGCCGATCCGGTCGGCCTCGTCGACGCGGCCCTGCTCAACCCCGTCAGCGGGGAGGGCCTCGCCGACCGTCTCGGGCAGGACACCCGCCTCACCATCGTCGTGACCGACAATGGCGCCCCCCAGCCGCGAATGCGCTTCGACGTCCGCCGCACGATGGTGGAGCGCGTCCTGCAGGTTGCTGCCCGGAGCAAGGTGGACGACGTGCAGGTGGTCATTGCGACCGGGCTGAGTCGACGCTGGTCCGAGGGGGACATCAGCAGGGTATTGGGCGACCGGGTGGCGACATCCTTCCTCGCCGACGGCCTCATCACCAGTCATGACGTCACCAGTGACGACCTGGTGCCCATCGGCGACATCGATGGCCACGAGGTCCGCTTGAACGCCCGCGTCGCCGCCTCGGACCTCGTCGTCAGCGTCGGCGTCCGCGATGATCACTCGGATCTTGATCCAATGGTCCTCGGACTCACCGACGTTGGCACCATCTCGCGGGTCTCCGGGTTCGGCGCCTCCAGGGAGAGCGCTCGCCTCGTGTCAACGCTCCTGTCCGAGAGGGTGCCCACGTTTTCCGTTGTCTCGGTCCTGGGACAGCCGTGGCTGAGGCCCGGTCTGTCGTTCCTGCACCGCAGGGAATGGGAATGGCGCCTGCATGAGCAACTGGCCTATTCGACGGCCCGACAGTTCGTCGCGGCACTGCCCTCGCAGGGCGCCCAGAAGCTGTATTCCTCCCCGGCGGCCGACTACGCTGCCCTGGACGTCATCGGGGGAGAGCCCAAGGACGTGCACGCCGAGGCGCGGGACGTGTGGCGGGCCGCGAACGCGGTGGAGCTGGGCAGGCAGGCCGACGTCCTGGTTGCCTCCGTGTGGGGGGCCGCCTTCGACCCCGGCAACCCGGTGGGTTCTCCCATCAATGCCGCGCACGACGCACTCGTAGACCAGGCCGGCAGCCACGTGGGCACACCCCTGGTGCGTGACGGCGGAGTCCTGGTGGGCATGCACCCGCTGCCACGCAACTTCTCCAACCGCGTCCAGTCCGCTGCGGCGGATTTCTTCACCCAAGTCCTCCCCGAGACGCTGGACCCCAGCGAGATCCATCACCGATTCGAGGTCGTCGCGTTGCAGGATCCCTGGTATCTGCATCTCTACCGGGACCGATTCGCCCATCACCCCCTGCAGGTCTTCCAGACCTGGTACGGCCTGCACCAAGCCTCCAGCGGACTCTCCGACGTGATCTGGGTGGGCGGAGATCGACGCAGCGCGGCCGTCATGGGTCACCGGTGCGCATCCACCCTGGCGGATGCGTACGAGATCGCCGCTTCCGTCGTCGGCCGCACCCCGGACATCACCCACCTGCATGGCCCCGGACGACTTTTGGGGATCGTGTCATGACTCGGGACGTGAGCCCCTGGGCCGTAGCGTCTCGCGTCCCGAGGCGTCCCCTGCTCACGTGGCCCGAGGACATGGCTGGTTTTGCCGGCACGCTCTTCGGGTTGCGTACCCGAACACCAACCGGCGCCCCCCCGCGTGCCACGGAGCACCGCCGAAGGCTGTCGCCCGGTGATCTGCGCCGGATTCCGGACGTTTTCAACCGGCTGGCCTGGCGCGTGGACTATCAGGTGAGGGGCATTGATGCTCTGACGGGGTTGCAGGCACCGGTGATTTTCGCCGCGAATGAGCAGGGTGTCCTGGACTGGCAGGTTCTCAAACTGGTCCTGCCTCCTCGTCTGCGCACCACCCATCGACGACTGAGCCGTGCCCTGTCCCAGGGACGCAGCGTGGCGATCTTCACGGAGGATCCGCTGGTGGCGGACCAAGTGGGGGACTTCACCACGGCCGCGGCTGACCTTGCGACGCAGTATGGCGTCCCCATCGTGCCCGTGGCGCTCGGGGGCACGTTCAAACTGAAGGAAATCCTTCGACTGGCGCTGCAGTCGAAGCCACGGGTCTCTGTGAGCTTCGGTGCCCCCATCTACGCACACAATCGTTCGCTGTCCGAGACAACCGACGAGGTGCAGGCGGCAGTCGGTGCACTGTTCGGCTCCGAGCACCTGTCCTGGTGGGCGGTTCAGCGAGGCGTCACCTCAGCGGCCAGCACCGCGGAGTCCATGCCACGGTGGCGGCGCCTGTGGGGACAGACGGCGCCACGTCCTGAGGAACGCAGACGACTCTGGCGCTGACCCTCACGGCTGCTGTTGCTGACCGGTGACACGGGGATCAGGTCCTATGACACGGTGATCAGGTACTGTTCGACAACGCTGACTTGAAACGATAGGCAAGGAGGCCGAACGTGGATTGCTACGTGGAGGACCACCTGCACTGGAGACCAGTGACGTCAGCGGACGTGGACGAACTCGACAGCCTTCGTGAGCAGATCAGCTCCTTTGACGACGGACCGCTCTCGTCGTCCTATCGGACGGTGGAACTCGGCGGCGCCGATGGGGCGGACGAGAGCTGCATAGGCGGATGGGACAACTATGGGAGCCTCCTCGCCTTCGGGTGGAACCTCATGGATCCGGATTTGCACCAGGCTCGAGTAACACTGCTCGGAGGCGTGCACCCAACCCACCGGTACCTCTCCATCGGGAGGCGGCTCCTTGCCTGGCAACAGGCCCGGGCCGTTGAGTGGCGCGACGCGCATCGCCCGGGCATGGACCTCTGGATGGGTGCATATGTCGAGGAGGGACAGCCGGGCCTTCAGCGCAATCTCAGAAAGGCGGGCTTTGAGGTGGAGCGCCATTTCATCGACATGCACCGCAAGCTCGATGCGGTTCCCACCCCGCGCGAGCTGGATTCCGTACAGTTCGTACCCCTTGAAGCCCAACACAGCGACGAATTGCATGCGCTTCACCACCTGTGTTTTGGCGCCGACGTCAACCATGATCACTGGAAGCACTCGCTGTCGCGCGTGCGCAAGGATTGGTCCTGGGTCGCCGTCACCCGCGAGGGAGCAGTGGGCTACGTGCTGTCCAGCGAGGACGCGGAGGAGGGCTCGGACGGCCCCGTCGAGGGGTGGACGGAACGACTGGGTGTGCACCCCCAGTACCGCCGGCGCGGTCTTGCCTCCGCGCTGCTTGAGCGAACGCTGGTCTCCATGGCCGCCTCGGGATGCGACACCGCCGGTATCGGCGTGGACACCACCGACCCGAACGGCGCCGTCTCGTTCCAGAATGCGGTGGGCTACGAGCCGGGGGACAGCGTGCTGCTGATGAGCAAGACCCTCGCCGCCGGGAAGTCTGTAAGCTGACCCTTGGCAAATTTGATCTCTATCTGAGGCGGGATGCATGTCGGGCCACTCCAAATGGGCTACCACCAAGCACAAGAAGGCCGTCATTGACGCCAAACGCGGCAAACTCTTCGCGAAACTGGTCAAGAACGTCGAGGTCGCGGCACGCATCGGCGGCGGTGACCTTGCCGGCAATCCCACCCTCTACGATGCCGTCCAGAAGGCGAAGAAGGCGTCCGTCCCCAACGACAACATTGATCGGGCCCTCAAGCGTGGTTCCGGCGTCGAGTCCGGCGGTGCCGAATACGAGACCATCATCTATGAGGCCTACGGCCCGGCCGGCGTGGCGATGCTCATCGAGTGCCTCACGGACAACCGCAACCGCTCGGCATCCGACGTGCGCGTCGCCGTCACGCGCAACGGCGGAACCATGGCAGACGTGGGCTCCGTCGGCCGCCTGTTCTCCCGCAAGGGGGTGGTGACCGTGGCAGCCCAGCAGGCCGACGTAGCCGTCTCCGAGGACACCATCATGGAGGCGGCGCTCGAGGCCGGCCTGGAGGAGGTGGCCGAAGCCGGGGACACGTGGGAGGCAATCTGCGATCCCAATGATCTGGTGGAGGTCCGGCGGTCCATTGAGGCCGCGGGCCTGGACTACGACTCCTCCGAGGTCGTGTTCGTCGCCTCCTTCCAGGCGCCGGTGGACGAGGTCAGCGTGGCGGAGAAGGTGTTCCGCATCATCGACGCCCTGGAGGATTCCGACGACGTGCAGAACGTCTTCACCAACCTGGACCTCACTCCCGAGGTGGCGGCTGCGTTGGACAGCGACGAGTGAGTCACCTCCCGGAGGGTGGCCACCATGCGCGTACTGGGGATTGACCCGGGCCTCACCAGGTGCGGGGTCGGCATCGTCGACGGTACCGTGGGGCGGCCCCCGACGCTCGTCGCCGTGGGCGTGGTCCGCACGCGGACGTCGTTGGACGTCGCGACACGACTGGCGGAGATCGCGGCAGGGCTGGACGAGTGGTTCGACACCTATCGACCGGACGCAGTGGCCATCGAACAGGTCTTCGCCCAGCAGAACGTGGGCAGTGTCATCGACACGGCGCAGGCGTCCGGAGTCGCTGCGCTCCTGGGCGCCCGCCGCGGCCTGCCCGTCGCCTACCACACCCCCACCGAGGTCAAGGCCGCGGTCACGGGTTCCGGCAGTGCGGACAAGGCGCAGGTGGGGGCCATGGTGGCGCGCATCCTTCGGCTCGGCTCCCCACCCCGGCCCGCCGACGCCGCCGACGCCCTCGCGCTGGCCATCTGCCACACCTGGCGTGGTGGCCACACGAACAGATATGCCGCTGCGGTGGCTGAGACCAGGAGAAAACGTTGATCCAGCAATTGCGCGGGACCGTCATCGAGGCGGGGGCCACCACGTTCACCATTGACGTTGGTGGCGTCGGGTTCAAGGCCCTGACCACTCCCGCCACTGCAGCGGGGCTGCGCATCGGGGAGTCGACGACGGTGCACACCAGCCTGGTGGTGCGCGAGGACTCCATGACACTGTTCGGATTCGACGACCCGGGTGAGAGGGACGCCTTTGAACTGGTGCAGACCGCTTCCGGTGTGGGACCGAAGCTCGCCGTCGCCATCGTCTCGGTGCTCAGCCCGTCGGAACTCCGCAGGGCGGTGGGCTCCGAGGATCTCGCGCGCCTCTGCAGCGTCCCGGGAATCGGGCGCAAGGGCGCCCAGAAGCTGGTCATCGAACTCAGGGAGAAGGTACTGCTGCTGGCGGACGCCGGGGGCGGGCCCGCCGCGGCGCCAGCAACCACCGAGGCGTGGCGGGAGCAGGTCTCGGAGGGACTCCAGAGTCTTGGATGGTCCACGCGTGATGCGGCCACCGCCTGTGACAACGTCGCGCACCTGGTGGACGCCGAGCCCACCATGGCCATCGGCCCACTCATGCGCGCGGCGCTCAACTCGCTGGCCAAGCGATGATGGAACACTCCGAGGCGGATCCGGAGATCGTTCCGGAAGAGCGCGACTTCGAATCGGCCCTCAGGCCGAGGACTCTGGCGGAGTTCGGCGGCCAGCCACGGGTTCGGGACCAGCTGGGCCTGGTCCTCGACGCAGCCCGGCACCGCGGACACAGCCCGGACCACGTGCTGCTTTCTGGTCCCCCCGGGCTGGGTAAGACGACCCTGGCCATGATCATCGCTGCCGAACTCGGGGTCGCGCTGCGTATTTCGTCGGGACCCGCCATCACCCATGCAGGAGACCTCGCCGCCATCCTGTCCGGGCTCAGCGAGGGGGATGTGCTCTTCCTGGACGAGATCCACCGGCTGGCACGGCCGGCGGAGGAGCTCCTGTACCTGGCCATGGAGGACTTCCGTGTGGACGTGGTGGTGGGCAAGGGGCCCGGTGCCACCGCCATCCCCATCGAGCTGCCACCCTTCACGCTGGTGGGAGCCACGACGCGTGCGGGACTTCTCCCGGGACCACTACGGGACCGGTTCGGCTTCACGGCGCAGCTGGATTTCTACGCCGATGTGGACCTGTCCCGCATCGTCGTCACGTCGGCGGCAAAGCTCGGCGTCACCGTGGATCTCCGCGCCGCAGACGAGATCGCCTCACGGTCGCGCGGTACGCCCCGCATCGCCAACCGGCTGCTGCGGCGGGTCCGAGATTTCGCACAGGTGAAGGACCATCCCGTCGTGAACCTGGACGTGGCCGGCGCAGCCCTGGAGATGTACGAGGTGGACCAGCTGGGCCTGGACCGTCTGGACCGCGGGGTCCTGGATGCGATCTGCCGGCTCTTCGGCGGGGGGCCGGTGGGGCTGTCCACCCTCGCGCTCAGCGTTGGGGAAGAGATCGAGACGGTCTCGGAGGTTGCCGAGCCGTTCCTCATCCGCGAGGGCCTGATGATGCGCACCCCCCGGGGACGAGTGGCAACGCGGGCAGGGTGGTCACACATCGGGTTGAGGCCTCCTGCCGGTCCCGCGCCCGGTCTCTTCGACGACGCGGGATGAGCCCGGTGGGGCTCCGGGGGTCTGGTCGGCTACAGTGATCGCTGGCAAACCCCACGCACCTTTCAGCGAAGGACAATCATGGAACCCCTCCTGCTCATCGTCGCAATGGGCGCGATCTTCTACTTCCTCATGATCCGCCCCCAGCAGAAGCGCATGAAGGCGCATCAGGCAACAATCAGTGAGCTCGCACCCGGCACCCGTGTGCTCCTCACGTCCGGAGTGTTCGCCACCGTGCGCCACCTCGGTGAGAAACAAGCGATCGTCGAACTCGCTCCCGGCGTCGAGATCACCATCGTCAAGGGCAACATTGCACGGCCCACGACCCCCGACGAGGAGGAGTTCGAGTTCAGCGACGACGTCGACGTGGAGGCTGTGTCCGTCGACGCCCCGGAGAACGGCATGTTGACCGACGAGGTGCTTCTGCCCGAGGACAACGACGACGCGACCGCCTCCGATGAGACGTTCGACCCACGCGGTGACCAGGACCCCAACAACGACGGGGACCCCGGCAACCGGGACATCTCCCCGGAGGAACTGCAGCGCAGATTCGACAACTGAGGCTCCTGCCCCACCAACCAAGAAAAGAAATAGACGACTGTGGCAATCAGCTCCCGCAAATCCCGCCCGGCAGTAGTGCTGCTGCTGCTCCTGGTGGTGATCGGCATCATGTTCGCCATCATGGCCGGCACGCGCACCTGGACACCGAAACTCGGCCTGGATCTCCGGGGTGGAATGACGATCACGTTGAACGCCACCAACTCCACGGTGCCGATCGAATCCCTTGAACTGGCCAAGGACATCATTCAGCAGCGCGTGGACGGGCTCGGTGTGGGGGAGGCCACCGTGGCCACACAGGGCGAGCGTTACATCGTCGTCTCAGCCCCCAACGTTCAGCGCGACGACCTCGTGGAGTTGGTGGGAGCCACGGCTGAACTGGCGTTCAGACCGGTACTCAGCATCGCACCCAACGCCCCATCGGTGGGAGGGGATGAGGGGGACGGCCCGGGCCTTCCCACCGCCCCGCCCGCTCCTGCAGCGGATGAGCAGGACGGTGAGGGCGCGAAGCTCTCCGTGGAGGAGGTCCTCGCGTACCAGGCGACCGAGCAGGACCTCGCCGGTCTGGAAGCGTACAGCTGTGGTGACGAGGTCGTCGACGCGCTGGACCAGGCGTCCTATGCCTGTGACGAGGAAGAGCTCCAGAAGTTCCTCCTCGCTCCCGTGGCGATCACGGGACAACAACTCGACACGGCCACATCCGGTATCCCGCAGGGCCAGTTCGCACCCGTCGTGTCGTTGACCCTGAAGCCCGATTCCGCCGCCGCATGGTTGGAACTGACCGGGGCGCTGGCCTCCCGGCAGTCCCCGCAGGACCAGTTCGCCGTCGTGCTGGATGGTGTCGTGCAGTCCAACGCATCGGTGGAGAATGCCATCCCGGGCGGCCGGGCGCAGATCAGTGGCAATTTTACGGAGGAGAGCGCCGCTTCCCTGGCCAACGTCCTGAAGTTCGGTTCCCTGCCCCTGACCTTCGAGCCGTCACAGGTGGAGAGTGTGTCGCCCACGCTGGGTGGGGAGCAGCTCCGGGTCGGCCTCGTCGCAGGCATCATCGGCCTGATCATCGTCCTCGGATACTGCTTCGTGTATTACCGGGGCCTCGGCATCGTGGTCCTCGGCTCGCTGGTCGTCGCGGCCGTGAGCACCTACGCCGCCATGGTACTGCTCGGCTCTGCCGTGGGCTTCTCCCTGAACCTGCCGGCCATTGCGGGCGCCATCGTGGCAATCGGCATCACGGCGGACTCGTTCGTCATCTACTTCGAGCGGATACGAGATGAGATCCGCGACGGGCGCAGCCTGCGCTCCGCCATCGACACCGGCTGGGTACGTGCCCGGTCCACCATCGTCGTGGCGGACATCGTCAGCCTCCTGTCCGCCGTGGTGCTGTTCGTGCTGGCCGTCGGGGGTGTAAAAGGCTTCGCCTTCATGCTGGGCCTCACCACGCTGATCGACCTCGCCATCATCTTCTTCTTCACCCATCCGCTGATGCAACTCCTCATCCGCACCAAGTTCTTCGGGGAGGGGCACAGGCTCTCCGGTCTGGATGCCTCCCACATGGGTGTGTCCCGGAACTCGCTGCTGGGGCGTCGCACCCGTCGTACCGCACCCGTCGCCCAGGAGGCATGATGAACACAGCCAAACTGGGTCTCGCCCATCGCCTGTACTCCGGTCAGGTGAGCTATGACTTCGTGGGCAACCGCAAGCTCTGGTACGCATTCTCGGCGGTCCTGCTGAGCATCTCCATCCTGGCGTTGGTCATCCGCGGCCTGACGCTCGGGATCGAGTTCGAGGGTGGCACCGACTTCCAGGCACCCATCGAGGTCACGGCGAGCACGGTCGAGAACGTCCGCCAGTCGGTGGAGGAGTTCGACGTCGCGGACCTCAACGCGGCCGTGTTCAGCATCGGTGGCGACGCCGTCCGCATCCAGACGCGGATCCTGACCCCTGACGAGACGGCCAGCGTGCGGGCCTCGATCGCAGAACTCACTGGCGCCGACCCGTCCGAGGTCACCTACAACGCCATCGGTGCCTCCTGGGGGCAGCAGGTCTCCCAGCAGGCCACCATTGCGCTCGTGGTGTTCATCGCACTGGTGATGCTCCTCATCTGGGTGTGGTTCCGCGACTGGAAGATGTCCGTGGCCGCCATCATCGCGTTGGCTCACGACCTGGTGGTGACGATCGGCATCTACGCGCTCATCGGTTTCACCGTCACGCCCGCCACCGTCATCGGGGTCCTCACGATCCTCGGGTACTCCCTGTACGACACCGTCGTGGTGTTCGACAAGATCAAGGAGAACGTCAGGGGTCTGGAGGAGAGCACCAAGACGTACTCCCAGGCGGCGAACCTGGGAATCAACCAGGTGCTGGTGCGATCGATCAACACCACCATCATCGGTGTGCTGCCCGTGGCAGCCCTGCTGACGGCGGGATCCTTCCTCAGCAGCGGACCGCTGCAGGACCTGGGACTGGCGCTGTTCATCGGCATGCTCGTGGGCGCCTACAGTTCGATCTTCATAGCGACCCCCGTCCTAACCGCCCTCAAGGAGAAGGAACCCGCGCAGGTGGAGCACCGCGCCACGCTGGAGCGCCGTGCGGAGAGGTCGTCGCAGAGGGCCCACCGTCGCTCGGAGATCCTCGTGGACCAGGGTGCCGCAGCCGGTACGACATCGGTGGCGACGGCGCCGGGGCCCCGCGCGCAGCCTCGTGGTGCCGGCTCTCGCGCTGACCGCAAGAAGCGGCCGGGAACCCGATGAACAGCGCCCGGCTGGACATGTTGCGGGCCCTCGTCCGCGACGTGCCGGACTTTCCGGAGCCGGGCGTCGTGTTCAAGGACATCACACCCCTGCTGGCCTCGGCACATGCCTTCCAGGCCGCCGTTGAGGAACTGGTGGCATCGGCCCCCGAGCACATCGACGTGGTGGTGGGCATGGAGGCGCGCGGTTTCATCTTCGCCGCACCGGTCGCACTGGCGTTGGGTGCCGGATTCGTACCGGTACGCAAACCCGGCAAACTGCCGGGCGACGTCCTCACCGAGGGCTTCGAACTCGAGTACGGGATGGCTGAACTGCATGTGCACCGCGACGCCATGGTCTCGGGCGCCCGGGTCCTGGTGGTGGACGATGTCCTGGCCACCGGCGGGACGGTCGGCGCCACTGCCAGGCTTCTGGAGAAGCTTGGAGCAGAACTGGTGCACGTGAGCGTCCTGATGGAACTGCGATTCCTTGAGGGACGGAAGCGTCTTCACTCGCTGGGCATCGACCACTGCAGCGCTGTCCTGAGCGTCTGAGCCATGGCCAGACTCATTCGGAGCGACAAGCGTGGGGACTCGACTTCGCTCGTCAGCATGCCCCGGCTCCGTGCCCACCCCTTCAAGGAGTTGGGCAGGAGGGCGCTGCTCGCCGGGCTTCTCCTGCTCGCAGCCACCCTGTTGGTGTGGCTGGACAGGGGATCATACATCGACAACACGGCGGCCGACGGGGTCAGCTTCATCGATGCCCTGTACTACTCCACGGTCACCATCACCACGACTGGGTACGGTGACATCACCCCCCTGGCCCCGCACGCCCGTCTTATCAACGCCCTCGTGATCACCCCCATGAGGATCGCCTTCCTGGTGCTGTTGGTGGGCACCACCATCGAGGTCCTCGCCAACGAGGGCAGCCGCATCGTCCGCGACCTGCGGTGGAGGAGAACAATGCGCAACCACGTCGTCGTCATCGGGTACGGGACCAAGGGCCGCAGCGCCGTCAACACCATGCGTCGGCACGGGCAGGCGCCGGAGAAGATCGTGGTGGTCGACCACAATGCCCTGGCAGTCAACGACGCCAACCTCGACGGGCTCGCGGCCTTCCAGGGCGATGCCGGGCGGCGCGACCTGCTACGACGGGCGGAGATCAGCAAGGCCAAGGAAGTGGTCATCTGCCTCGACCGGGACGATGCGGCGATCCTGACCACCCTCATGGTGCGCCAGCTGAACCCCCAGGCAGGCGTCACGGTCTCGGTCCGGGAGCACGAGAACGTGCCGCTTGTGAAGCAGTCGGGCGCCACGTCCGTGGTGACCAGTTCTGACACCGTGGGCCGTCTCATGGGCCTGTCCGCCATCGGGCCGGAGCTGGGTGCCATCATCCAGGACCTGCTGACCAGCGGCACAGGTCTGGAGGTCACGCAACGGCAGGCGAGGCCCGACGAAGTGGGTGCCAATCCCAGCGGCATCGGCGCCGAACGGGTCATCGGTGTGGTGCGCAACGGCACTCTGCGCCGCTTCTATGATTCCACGGCGGCCCGCATCGAATCCGGTGACCAGCTGATAGTCGTGCGCAAGTCGGTCAACACCGTCGAGGGTCTGCGAGACCTGGACGACTGAGCGTGCCGTGCTGGGTAGACTCGCTCGAGTGAGGCGGTTCATGCAGCATCAAGGAGGTGTGTTTCATGGCGGAGGAACCCACGGAGCTCACTCCGGTGCCCCCGGCCGGCGTCCTGCAGCGTGTCTCCACTGGGCCGGAGCAGCCCAGGTGGCGCATGCGCCAGAGACTGGCACGGCTCGGCGCCGTCCGTCCCCGGGCGGCGGTCCTCGACCCGCTGTTCAAGATCGTGCGCAGCAACCATCCCAAGGCTGATCTTGACCTGATCGAACGCGCCTACCGGACCGCCGAGCACTACCACGACGGCCAGAAGCGCAAGTCCGGGGACCCGTACATCACTCATCCGCTTGCCGTGGCCACGATCCTCGCGGAACTCGGCATGACCGAACCGGTCATCGTGGCAGCCCTCCTGCACGACACCGTCGAGGACACCGCGTACTCCATGGAACAGTTGCGGGCGGAGTTCTCCGACGAGGTGGCGGCGATGGTGGACGGCGTCACCAAGCTGGACAAGGTCACCTATGGGGAGACGGCCAAGGCCGAGACGATCCGGAAGATGATCATGGCCACCAGCGAGGAGGTGCGGGTGCTCGTGATCAAGCTGGCGGACCGGCTGCACAACATGCGCACGCTGGGCTTCCTCCGTGATGACAAGAAGGTGCGCATCGCCACCGAGACCCTCAACATCTTCGCGCCGCTGGCCCACCGGCTCGGCATGAACACCATCAAGTGGGAGTTGGAGGACCTGTCCTTCGCGGCCATCGAGCCGAAGGTCTACAGCGAGATCGTGGAGATGGTGGGCGCGCAGGCCCCCAGCCGTGAACGCTACCTGCGCGACGTCATCGCACAACTCCAGGCACTGGTGAGCGAGAACAGGATCAAGGCCACCATCTACGGCCGTCCCAAGCACTACTACTCGATCTACCAGAAGATGATGGTGCGGGGACGCGACTTCTCCGACATCTTCGACCTGATCGGACTCCGAATCCTCGTGGACGACGTGAAGGACTGCTACGCCGTCCTCGGTGTCGCCCACAGCGCCTGGAAGCCCATTCCCGGACGCTTCAAGGACTTCATCGCCAACCCCAAGTTCAACATGTACCAGTCGCTGCACACCACCGTTCTTGGGGAGAACAACGAACCGGTCGAGTTCCAGATCCGTACCCACGAGATGCACCGCCGGGCCGAATACGGTGTCGCGGCGCACTGGAAGTACAAGGAGAATCTCCGCGAGGGGGTGACTCCTGAGGAGGCCGGGCTCCGCGCCATGCACCAACTCGGCGTCATGAGCAAGGAGACTGAGGACCCGGGTGAGTTCCTGGACTCGGTCCTCTTCGAGATCAACTCCGACGAGATCTACGTCTTCACGCCCAAGGGCGAGGTGATGGCGCTTCCCGTCGGCGCGACGCCGGTCGACTTCGCCTTCGCGGTCCACACCGAGGTGGGCTTCTCCTGTATCGGCGCCCGCGTCAACGGGCGGCTCGTGGCGTTGTCCACCGCTCTACAGCAGGGCGACAAGGTGGAGGTACTGACGTCGAAGAGCGAGAACGCCGGACCCAGCCGGGACTGGCTGGGGTTCGTCGCATCCAGTCGTGCGAAGCAGAAGATCCGCCAGTACTTCACCCGTGAGCGTCGCGACGAGGCCATGGACGCGGGAAAGGACATGCTCGCCAAGCAGTTGCGACGCACGGGGCTGCCGATGCAGCGCCTTCTCACCCTGGAGAACCTCACCGCGGTGGCGAACTCGCTGCGTGCCAAGGATGTCCCCAGCCTCTACCTCGCCATCGGCGAGAACCAGATCGGTACCCAGGCGGTGGTGCAGCACCTCATCGACCTCCACGGTGGCGAGGACGAGACGGTGGACACCGTCACGGAGGACACGGTGGTGCAGCATCGTCAGCGCACCTCCCCGAAGTCCGACGCCACGGTGCTGGTGGACGGGGACCCGACGATGATGGTGAAGCTGGCCAAGTGCTGCACGCCATTGCCGGGCGATGACATCCTCGGTTTCATCACACGGGGTGACGGGGTGTCGGTGCACCGGACGGACTGCACGAATGCACCGGCCCTGCGGGAACAGCCCGAGCGGCTCGTGAATGTCTCCTGGGCGGGTACCACCAGCGGCAGCTATCTGGTGACCATCCAGGTGGAGGGACTGGACCGGGCCCGCATGCTCTCGGACGTGGGATCCGCCTTCTCCGAGCAGCACGTGGACATCCTGTCGGCCTCGATCAGCACCAACAAGAACCGCCACTTCGTGGGGCGCATCACGTTCGAATCTCCCGACCCGACCCACCTGGCCCACGTGCTGAGCCAGGTGCGCAAGGTTCCGGGCGTCTACGACGTCTTCCGCGCCAACTACTGAGACCCCTCCGGCCCTTCCAGACGTCAGGCCTGCTGGAACTCCCTGAGCGTCTCCCTGGCCTGGTCCAGCCATGACGTGTAGGTCTCCAACGACTTGGCCGCATCGCGTGCCCTGCGCTTGTCCCCGGCGGCCTCGGCGTCCGCCACGTCCCGGTTCAGCTTGTCCACCTGAGACTGGAACAGCGCAACCGTGTCCTCGGCGCGCTTGCGGGCCTCGGGATCGGTGCGGCGCCATTCCTCGGCCTCCATGCCTGCGACCCTGTCGCCCAGCGCCCGGACACGGGCATCAAGCTCACGCATGGCATTGCGGGGGACGTGCCCCAGTTCGTTGAAACCGGACAGGAACTCGCGGTGGATACCCTTGGCCCGCTCGACATCCCGCACGTCAGCCAGGTCAGCCTCCACCTTGTCCACCAGTTCGAGCTTCTTGGCGAGGTTCTCGGACTGTTCCCCGTCCGCGGCGCTCTGAGCGGCGGTGCGTGCATCGAAGAACTCATCCTGGATCTTGCGGAATCGGGCCCAGAGGGCGTCGTCGTCGGAGCGCCGCGCACTGCCAGCCGCCTTCCAGCGCGCCATGAGGTCCCGGAACGCGCCCGAGGTAGGGCCCCAGTCAGTGGAGTTGGCCAGCGGCTCAGCCTCCTTGATGATCTCTTCCTTCAAGGATTTGACCTCATCGCGACGACTGTTCAGCTCCGAGAAGTGCGCCTTGCGACGTCGGGTGTAGGCCGTGCGGGCGGTGGAGAACCTGTGCCACATGTCGTTGTCGGTGGTCCTGTCGATGCGGGGGAGTGCCTTCCACTCCTCCAGCAACGCGCGGAACCTGTCGACCCCGCCCCGCCAGTCGTTGCCGCCTGCCAGCTTCTCCGCCTCGTCCACCATGGCTTGTTTCGCGGCAATGGTGGCGGCATTCTGTTGCGCCTTGGCCTGTTTGCGCGCCTCGATCTGTGCCGGCAGCAGCTCCTCAATCCGGTCAAGTCGCTCCTTGAGCGCCAACAGGTCGCCCACGGCGTTCGCCTGTTCGACGGCGGTGCGGGACGTGCCGATGGCCTTGCGTGCCTCCTCAGGCGACATCGCCGTCGCATTCACGCGGGATTCCAGCAGACCGATCTCCGCCGCCAGGTTCTCGTAGCGGCGGGTGTAGAAGGACATCGCCTCCTCTGCAGTCGCGTCGGGAACCTGCCCGACGTTGCGTTCTCCGTCAGCTGTGAGGACCCACACGGTGCCATCTTCGTCGACGCGACCGAAGTCTGAGGGCGCTTGCTTATCGCTCATGCGACCAATCTAGCCGGATAGGGTGGCTCAATGCTCATCGAGGCCCATCCCGTGTCACCCTGGCAGGCCAATTGCTACCTGATCGCTGCTGAGGGGCACGTCGGCGGTCATCCCGTTCCCTGCGTCATCGTGGACCCCGGCATCATGTCGTTCGACGTGGTGTGCGAGGTCCTGGCACGGCGCAACTGGCAGCCGCTCGCTGTCCTCGTGACGCACGGCCACCTCGATCATGTGGGCGACGCGCATCGTGTTGCCGGTGCGTGGCGCCTCCCGGTCCACTGTCCGCGTGAGGATCAGCCCATGCTGGCACGGCCCTCGCTCGGGCTGGGGGCGAGCGCCATCGGGCTCATCGAGGAGTTCCTGGGTGCCGACGCGCTGCCGGTGGCCGCAGACCTCCGGAGGTTGGAAGGCACGTTCGAGGTGGCGGGCCTCACCGTCAGCGGTTTCGCTGCCCCCGGGCACACCGCAGGCTCCACACTCATCACGGTGAGCGACTCAAGCGAGACCGTCGTGTTCACCGGCGACGTCCTGTTCGCCGGGACGATCGGGCGAACCGATCTGCCCAGCGGTAGCATGTCTGAGATGCGCGAGACACTCGCCCGGATCGCCACGTCCTTCGATGATGACGTCGCGCTCCTGCCGGGCCACGGTCCGGCGACCACGTTGGCGGCTGAGAAGGCCAACAATCCGTTCATGCAAGCTGCTCTGTGAGGATCGAGACAATTCAGAAGATGGCACGCCCCAAGCCGATTTCCGGCTTTCCCGAGTTTCTGCCCGCGGACCGCATTGTCGAGCGACGGGTTCTCGACATCATCTCATCCACCGCCGAACTCCATGGGCTCGCCTCCGTGGAGACGCGTGCCGTCGAGCCGCTCTCCCAGCTGACCCGCAAGGGGGAGATCGACAAGGAGATCTACGTCGTTCGCCGGCTGCACGCCGAGGCGGGGGATGCGGACGAACTGGCACTGCACTTCGACCTGACGGTGCCCTTCGCCCGCTACGTCCTGGAGAACTCGGGCCACCTGCACTTCCCGTTTCGCCGCTACCAGATCCAGAAGTCGTGGCGTGGGGAGCGGCCACAGGAGGGGCGCTACCGCGAGTTCACCCAGGCCGATCTGGACATCGTCGGCTCCCAGACGCTGGCGCTTCACCACGACGCCGAACTGCCACTCGTGGCCCTGGAGGCGTTCGAGCGCATGCACCTGGACCTCGGACTGCCGCCGGTGCTGATGCGACTCGGGAACCGCAAGCTGGCGCAGGGCTTCTACGCGGGACTGGGCATCGACGATCCGAGCGCAGTCCTGCAACGTGTGGACAAGCTCGACAAGATCGGCCCCGACGGCGTCGCCTCCCTTCTGCGGGAACAACTCGGCATGGACGAGTCCCAGGTGGCGGCCGCCCTGGCGCTGGCCCGCATCCACTCCACCGATCTGTCGTTCGCCGACGAGGTGGCCGCCCTCGGTGTGGAGCACCCGCTCCTGGACGAGGGGATCCGGGAGATCTCCAGCGTCCTGGCCTCGGTGGCAACGGAGTTCCCGGGACGCATCGCCGCAGACCTGCGCATCGCCCGCGGCCTGGACTACTACACCGGCACCGTCTACGAGGCCGAACTGGTTGGCTTCGAAAGCATTGGCAGCGTCTCGGGGGGCGGTCGCTACGACGCTCTGGCAAACGACGGAAAGAACACCTACCCGGGCGTGGGCCTCACCATCGGTGTGACGCGAATCCTCGCCCCGTTGATGGGCAGGGGGCTCCTCACATCCGATCGGTCCGTGCCCAGCTGTGTGCTCGTGGCCGTCGATGACGAGGAGAGCCGCCCAGCCGCCGACAGCGTCGCGCGCAGCCTGCGGGCCCGCGGCATCGCCTGCGAGGTGGCACCGAAGGCGGACAGGTACGGAAAGCAGATCCGTCATGCGGATCGACGTGGCATCCCCTACGTCTGGTTCGGCACCTCCGTGAAGGACATCCGCACCGGCACCCAGGAGGAGGCCGATTCCGCGACGTGGGAGCCACCCGCAGCCGACCTGAAACCGGGCATCACCACATCCTGGTGAGTCACCTCATCGTCACCCTCCACTCACCAACTCTTGACCTGATCAGCCACCACGAAGGGATTTGAATTCACATGCTTCGCACCCACAGGGCCGGGGAACTGCGCAAGGATCACGCAGGCCAGCAGATCGTTCTGACCGGCTGGGTGGCCAAACGCCGTGACCACGGTGGTGTGGCCTTCATCGATCTCCGCGACGCGTCCGGCGTGGCGCAGGTCGTCGTCCGCGACGAGGTACTGGACTCCTCCGGCGCCCATGACCTGCGCAACGAGTTCTGCATCCAGGTCACGGGCGTCGTCGAGGCGCGTCCCGAGGGCAACGCGAACCCGGACCTGCCCACCGGCGAGATCGAGGTGGCCATCTCCGAACTCGAGGTGCTGAACACCTCGGCGCCCCTGCCGTTCCAGATCGATGAGCGCAGCGGGGTCGGCGAGGAGGCGCGCCTGAAGTACCGGTACCTCGACCTCCGACGCCCTGCACCGGCCGAGGCCCTGCGTCTGCGGTCCTCGGTCAACCGTGCCGCACGCACGGTGCTCGACCAGCGCGATTTCGTCGAGATCGAGACGCCGACGCTCACCCGGTCCACTCCGGAGGGGGCTCGCGACTTCTTGGTCCCGGCACGCCTCGCCCCGGGCTCCTGGTACGCCCTGCCGCAGTCGCCCCAGCTCTTCAAGCAGCTCCTGATGGTGGCCGGGATGGAGCGGTACTACCAGATCGCCCGCTGCTACCGGGATGAGGACTTCCGCGCCGACAGGCAGCCGGAGTTCACCCAGCTGGACGTCGAGATGAGCTTCGTTGACCAGGACGACGTCATCGAACTGGCCGAGGCCGTCCTGACGGCTGTGTGGGCGCTGAAGGGGCACGAGCTGCAGACGCCGTTCCCGCGCCTGACCTTCGCCGACGCGATGGACCGCTACGGCTCCGACAAGCCGGATCTGCGGTTCGACCTCGAGATCACCGAACTCACCGACCTGTTCGCGGACACCGCCTTCCGCGTGTTCCGGGCCCCCTACGTGGGCGCCGTCGTCATGCCGGGCGGGGCGTCCCAGCCCCGCCGCACGTTCGACGCGTGGCAGGAATGGGCCAAGCAGCGCGGAGCCCGCGGTCTGGCATACGTCACGGTGGCCGAGGACGGCACGCTGGGCGGACCGGTGGCGAAGAACCTCTCCGAGGCCGAGCTCGCGGCCCTGCCCGGTCGAGCGGGCGCGGCCCCCGGAGACTGCATCTTCTTCGCGGCGGGCGCCCGCACGTCGTCGCAGAACCTGCTCGGGGCGGCGCGTGACGAGATCGGCAGCCGTTGCAACCTCATCGATCCTTCGGCGTGGAGCTTCGTGTGGGTGGTGGACGCCCCGCTCTTCAAGCCCACGAATGAGGCCGTCAGCGACGGCGACGTCGCGCTGGGTGATTCTGCCTGGACCGCTGTGCACCACGCATTCACCTCGCCCAAGCCGGAGTGCCTGGACACCTTTGACACGGATCCGGGGAACGCCCTGGCCTATGCCTACGACATCGTCTGCAACGGCAACGAGATCGGCGGGGGGTCCATCCGCATCCATCGCCGCGACATCCAGGAACGCGTCTTCCGCGTCATGGGGATCGGTGAGCGGGAGGCGTCCGAGAAGTTCGGTTTCCTGCTCGACGCCTTCGCGTTCGGTGCTCCTCCCCACGGCGGCATCGCCTTCGGCTGGGACCGGATCGTGGCGCTGCTGAGCGGCTCCGACTCCATCCGCGACGTCATCGCCTTCCCCAAGACCGGCAACGGCTACGACCCGCTGACGCAGGCCCCGGCACCCATCACGCCGCAGCAGCGCAAGGAGGCCGGCGTGGACAGTCGTCCGGTGGTGAAGGAGGCCCACAAGCCCGCCGTGGCGGAGTCCGCACCGGCGACGGAGGTGCCCTGACCGATCAGGTCTGCGCCGGTTCCCCCGGCGCTGCGCGGGTTCCGCGCAGCGCCCCCATGCTCGCCGTCACCACGCACGCCATCGCCACCATCTCGATGACCCGGAGGTCCTCCGACAGCACCAGCCACGCCATGAGTGCGGCGGCGGCTGGCTCCAGGCTCATCATGATCCCGAACACGCCGCGGTTCATGGTGCGCAGGGCCCGCAACTCCACGGCGTAGGGGATGACGGAGCCGAGCAGGCCCAGCGCCAGCCCCCAGGCCCACACCCTGGGGTTCGTCGCCCACGCCGTCGTCCCCGCCGAAAGGGTGGCAAGGACGAGGGGGAGGAGCAGGAGGGCCCCCACCCAGGAGGAGATGGTCACTGCCGTGGCGCCCGCCCAGTACTGGGAAGCCGGGCCGGCGGCGAGGATGTAGGCGGCCCAGCACGCCCCCGCGAACAACGCGAACGCAACGCCGAGGGGATCGAGATCGCCGGGTGTGAACCCCAGCAGCGCGACGCCCAGCGCGGCGAGACCCGCCCACAGGAAGTCCCGGGCGCGGCGCGAGCCTGCGATGGCGACCCCCAGCGGGCCGAGGAACTCGAACGTCACCGCCATGCCGATGGGAATGCGGGCTATGGCCATCACGAAGGAGACATTCATCAGGGTGAGGCTCAGGGCGTAGACCAGCACCCGTCGCCACTCCAGCCATGAGCGACCACGGAGCGTGGGCCGCGCGAAGAGTGCGAGCACCAGTCCACTGGTGAGAATCCGGAGCCACACAACGATCCACGGGGGAGCAAGCTCGAAGAGTTGCTTGGCGAAGGAGGAGCCCAACTGCACCGAGGCAATGGAGACCAGCAGCAACAGCTCGGGCCGGATGCGTGGGCTCGGCGCACTGTTCACACTGCCGCCCCATCCCATTGCGTCGCTCAGTCCAGCCGGACCTGGAGTGTGAGCGGGCGAATGATGCTCCACAGGAAGACCGCGGCCAGGGCGCCGCAGATCAGCATCGCCACACCCATGGGCGCGGCACTCGTGAGTGGGGCAAGGCCGATGAGCGGTCCCACCAGCGCCGCGGCCGACATGTTCAACGCTCCCATCAGGGAGGCGGCCACGCCGGAGTCCTTGCGATGGTGCTGCAGTCCCAGCACCTGGAGGTTGGGCGGGCAGGCACCGAAGCTGAAGGTGAAGGCAAACATGGTGGGCACCAGCGGAACCCACGAGTCCGAGGCTGCGTTCACCACCAACAGGGCTGTGGAGGACAGCACCATGCCGGTCGTCGCCAGGACCAGGACACGCTGTGGGCCGATGCGCGGTGCCAGGCGGCTGCCGGTCTGAACGCCGGCGAAGACGCCGACGGAGCAGATCGCGAACACTGCGCCGAACCCTCGCGGCGAGAGCCCGAACACCTCCTGCAGCAGCACTGACGACGTCGAGACGTAGGAGAACAGCCCGGCGAATGCGGCGGCGGCCGTCAGCCAGGCACCCACGAAGATGCGATCGGAGAGGACCCGACGGTACGCCCCTGCCATGACCGCCCAACCGCCCGTGGTGCGCTCCGAGGGTGGACGGGTCTCCACGATGAGCAGCCAGACGAGTGCAACTATCGTGGCCCCGTACAGCGCGAGCGCCCAGAAGACGCCACGCCAGGAGATGAACGTCACCATCCAGGAGCCCACGAGCGGCGCGACGATGGGGGCCATCCCGCTGATGAGGGCAAGCCGGGACAACATGACGACCAGCCGTCGCCCGTCGAACAGATCCCGCGCCATGGCCATAGCCACCACGGCGCCGCCCGCCGCACCAAGGCCCTGGAGGGCGCGCATCGCGGTCAGGAACTCGAGGTTGGGTGAGATCGCCACCAGAACGGACGCGATGACGTGCAGGGAACTCATGGCCAACAGGGGGAGCTTGCGGCCCAGCCGATCACTGAGGGGACCGACGAGGAGTTGGCCCAGCGCGAATCCGAACGTCGTGGCGGACAGCGTGATCTGCACCTGCGCATCGCTGATGAGCAGGTCGTCCTTGAGGGCGGGGAACGAGGGAAGATAGAGATCAATCGTGAAGGGCCCCAGAGCGGTCAGCAGCCCAAGGGTCACGATGAAGGCGATTCGACGGCGTCGGCTGAAACGGTCGCCGAGCTGGGCGGGCATGTCTTGCTCTTTTCACGCGGCAACGGTGCAAAAACCTCAGCCTACGCCATGCACCTCGTCCTCCCAGCCCCATGACATCGTTGGTCGCTTGTGCGGCATGGTTGCATGGGGACCATGAGCCAGGAACGAGCCTCCACCCACGTGCCGTTGTCGATCCTCGATCTCGTGTCGGTGTCCACGGGGCAGGGCGTCGGCGATGCCATCGAAGCCTCGATGGATTCCGTGGAGGCGGCCGACGCACTGGGGTACCGGCGTGTCTGGTTTGCCGAGCACCACAACACATCCGCCGTCGCCTCATCAGCGACGGCGGTGCTCGTGGGGCAGGCAGCCGGCAGGACACGGCACATCATCGTGGGTTCGGGCGGGGTCATGTTGCCCAACCATGCGCCGCTGATGGTGGCGGAGGACTATGGCACTTTGGGGGCGATGTTCCCCGGTCGGGTGGAGCTTGGACTCGGACGCGCGCCCGGTACCGATCAGATGACCGCCCGCGCCCTCGCCCGGTCCGACGCCTCACCCCATGCCTTCGTGTCCAACGTCACCGACCTCCATGACTGGTTCGACACAGGTGTTGCCACCTCCGGGCTGCGCGCGGGCGTGGCGGCGGGCAGCAGGATTCCCATGTGGATTCTCGGCTCGTCCACGGCCGGCGCCCAGATCGCCGCCCATATGGGGCTGCCCTACTCCTTCGCCTCCCACTTCGCGCCCGACGCCCTGATGCCCGCGATCGAGCTGTACCGGAGCCGCTTCAACCCCGATGCCCCGACGGCGCAGGTCTCCCGGCCCCACGTGATGGTCGGCGTGAACGTGCTGGCATCGGATGATGACGGCGAGGCGCAGCACCAGTTCAGCACCGTGCAGCGCATGTTCCTCTCCCTGCGCCGCACGGGAGGCAGGGAGGCGCTCCTGCCGCCCGGCGACGTGGATGGGAACGCGGACGAGATCGCCATGATGGAACACATGCTGCGCGTCAGCGCCATCGGTTCACCCGAGCGCGTCGTCGCCCAGCTCGAGTCGCTCGTGCAGCAGACCGGCGCCGACGAGTTGATCACCGTCACCTACGCCCACGATCCACGGGTGCGGATGCGCTCACAACAGCTGACGGCCGAGGCGTGGGGTCTCTCCGCCTGAATCCACAAGGCTAGAGTGAGTTTCTGTGAGCCATGACCTGTTCGGGAACCCGGATCCAGTCCCTGTCGCGGGTGTCAGACCCGTCGGGTCGCTGGGGGACGCACGACGTGAGGGCGCCCCCCTGCCGGTGCGGATGAGGCCCCGGACACTGGAGGAAATCGTCGGCCAGCAGCACCTGCTCGCACCCGGCGCCCCGCTCCGGCGGCTGGTCTCCGGTCAGCCCATGAGCGTGTTCCTGTGGGGTCCTCCCGGGGTGGGCAAGACGACCCTGGCCTCCATCGTGTCCCGGGCCTCCGGTGCCCGGTTCGTGGAGATTTCCGCCGTCACGGCCGGCGTGAAGGAACTGCGCGCCGAACTCGACAAGGCCCGCCGCGAATTGGAGCGCGGCACGTCCACGGTGCTGTTCATCGACGAGGTGCACCGTTTCAGCAAAACCCAGCAGGACGTGTTGCTGCCGGCAGTGGAGAACCGGATCGTGACACTCATCGCCGCCACCACCGAGAACCCGTCGTTCTCCGTCATCTCACCGCTGCTGTCCCGATCGCTCCTGCTGCGGCTCAAGCCCCTGACCGACAACGACATCGGGGACCTGGTCGATCGTGCGGTCACGGACGAGCGTGGGCTGGATGGGGCGGTGTCTCTCACGGATGACGCACGAAATGACCTGATCCGCATGGCGCAGGGGGATGCACGCCGCGCACTGACATTTTTGGAGGAGGCGAGCGCTGGTGCCGTCGCGCTGGGATCAGCCGAGGTCACGCCCGAGGTCCTGGCGGCTGCCGTGGACCGCGCTGCCGTCCGCTACGACCGGGCCGGCGACCAGCACTACGACATCATCAGCGCCTTCATCAAGTCCATCCGCGGCTCGGACGTGGATGCGTCGCTGCACTACCTCGCACGGATGCTGGAAGCGGGCGAGGACCCACGCTTCATTGCGCGCAGGCTCATGATCTCCGCCTCCGAGGACATTGGCATGGCCTCCTCCTCGGTGCTGCAGACCTGTGTTGCGGCCGCACAGGCCGTGCAACTCCTGGGCATGCCGGAGGCACGCCTCACTCTGGCACATGCGACGGTGGCCGCCGCCGCTGCTCCCAAGAGCAATGCTGCCTACCTCGCACTGGACGCAGCCATCGCCGACATCCGGGCCGGCAGGGGCGGTGACGTGCCCGGCCATCTGCGGGACGCACACTATGCCGGCGCGGAGGCTCTTGGCCACGGCAAGGGCTACCGCTACCCGCACGACTTTCCCCACGGACTGGTGGCTCAGGACTATCTCCCAGAGGATCTGCGCGGCGCCCGCTACTACCGGCCCACCGATCATGGGCAGGAGGCCGCGGTGCAGGCTCGACTCGCATGGGCCGCTCAACAGGTGAGTGGAAAGCCCCCCGTCGGCTAGAGTTGCGCCGACACATTATCCCCGTGGCCTGGAGGCTCCCTGATGGACGTGACCCTTGGACAGGTGGCCGGTCTGGTCGCCGCGATCGCCCTGTGTGCGCTGGTGGCCTTCTGCGCCGTACCCCTGCTGAAGCTGGGCCGGGTGCTGGAGGAGACCCGCCTCGCGGTGCGGGACATCGGTCACAACTCGGTCCCCATCCTGCAGGAGATGAAGGGCACGGTGACGGCGACCAACGACGAGTTGGTCAAGATCGGTCTGGTCACCGAGGACGTCTCCAAGGTCTCGGGCCACGCGACGGTGGTCAGTGAGAACGCGGCGCAGATGTCGCAACTGTTCGCCGCAACCCTGGGCGGGCCGTTGGTCAAGACGGCCGCCTTCACCTATGGCGTGCGCAGCGCCCTGAAGGGACGCAGGAACAAGTGAAGAAAATCTTCTGGATGGCCGTGGGCGCCGCCCTCGCGATGCTTCTGGTGACACGGGGCCGTGCACTGGTGCGTCGCCTCACCCCCCAGGGAATTGCCCAGCAGGTGGGGCGCCGGGGAAACGAGGCAGCAGCCGGCATGGGTGACTTCTACGCCACCTTCCGCGCGGCAAGCCAGGCCCGCGAGGCCGAACTGCGCCGCGAACTCGACATGGAAAAATCCTGACACCGACACCCCCCCAGACACCGAGGGACACCCACAACTATGAAGACCTCCGACATCCGGAGCCGTTTCATCGACTTCTTCGCCCGTCACGACCATGCCGTGGTTCCCAGCAGTTCCCTGCTGTACAACGACCCGACGCTGCTGTTCGTCAACGCTGGCATGGTGCCGTTCAAGTCGTACTTCCTGGGTGACGAGCCGGCTCCGTTCAAGCGTGCCGTCTCCGTCCAGAAGTGCGTGCGAACCCTGGACATCGACGAGGTGGGGGTCACGACACGACACGGCACGTTCTTCCAGATGAACGGCAACTTCTCGTTTGGCGACTACTTCAAGGAGGAGGCGATCGCCTACGCCTTCGAGTTGGTCACCGGCAGCATCGCCGAGGGCAACTGGGGCTTCGACGCCGACAAGGTGTGGGTCACCGCCCTCCACGGCGACACCGAGACGATCGAGATGTGGCAGCGCGTGGGGATCCCGCGGGAACACATCCAGGAGCGCGGGCTGAAGGACAACTACTGGAACATGGGCGTCCCCGGCCCGGGGGGGCCCTGCTCCGAGATCTACATCGACCGGGGCCCGGCCTTCGGCCGGGAGGGTGGCCCCGTGGCCGACGAGGACCGATTCCTGGAGATCTGGAACCTCGTGTTCCAGACCGATGAGCTCTCCGCTGTCCGCGCGAAGGACGACTTCGATGTGGCCCGTCCGCTGGCCACCCGCAACATCGACACCGGTTCGGGCCTCGAGCGCACGGCCCTCCTCCTGCAGGGCGTGAACAACCTGTACGAGATTGACGAGGTGTTCCCGGTCATCGAGCGGGCCTCCGACCTCTCGGGCCGTCGCTACGGTGCCGACGCCGCCGACGACGTGCGGTTCCGCGTCGTGGCGGACCACGTGCGCAGTTCCCTGATGCTGATGACCGACGGCGTCTCCCCCGGGAACGAGGCACGCGGCTACGTCCTGCGTCGGCTCCTGCGACGCAGCATCCGCGCAATGAGGTTGCTGGGCGTGGGTGACAAGGTGCTGGGCGAGCTGCTGCCCGTCAGCCGCGATGCCATGCGCTCCTCCTACCCCGAGATCGACCAGGCCTGGGACCGCATCGCCGAGGCCGCCAGCACGGAGGAGGACTCCTTCGACAGGACTCTCGCCTCAGGCACCGTGATCCTGGACACGGCCGCTGGCCGCGCGAGGGCGGCGGGCGAGACGTCTCTGTCTGCCGAGCAGGCGTTCCAACTCCATGACACCTATGGCTTCCCCATCGACCTCACCATGGAGATGGCGGCCGAGCAGGGCCTGGCCGTGGACCGTGAGAAGTTCAACGCTCTCATGACGGAACAGAAGGAGCGGGCACGCGCCGACGCGAGGTCCAAGAAGGGCGCCGGGGCCAGCACCGAGGCGTACCGCCAGATCCGGGAGGCCGGAGAGGTGCCGTTCCTCGGATTCAACGACCTCGACATCGAGACGCACGTCAGCGGCATCATTTCGGGCGGTGCGGTGGCTGATCGCGCGGGTGACGGCGACGTCGTCGAGGTGGTGCTGGCGGAGACCCCGTTCTATGCCGAGGCGGGTGGCCAGGATGCTGACAGGGGCACCATCGCAGGTGATGGCTACTCGCTCGAGGTCCTCGACGTGCAGCGACCCATCCCCGGGCTGGCCGTGCATCGTGTGCGGGTCCTCGGCGAGCTGGTACAGGGAGCGCACGCGCGGGCCGCCGTCGATGCGGCGGCCCGACGCGGGTCCTGCCAGGCGCACACCGCGACCCACATCATCCACGCGGCCCTGCGCGAGCTCGTGGGTCCGAGCGCCACCCAGGCCGGTTCCTACAACAAGCCCGGCTACATGCGGTTCGACTACTCGGCGCCCCATGGAATGTCCGCTGCCCTGCGCCAGGAGGTGGAGGAGCGCGCCAACGGGGCCATCCGGGACTCCTTCGAGGTCACCTCGGCCACCATGAAGCTGGAGGACGCCATGGCGATGGGAGCCATGGCCATGTTCGGCGAGAAGTACCCGCCGCTGGTGCGCATGGTGGAACTCGCAGGTCCATGGTCACGCGAGTTGTGCGGGGGCACGCACGTGCCCAACACGAGCCAGATCGGGGTGCTCAATCTTCTGGGGGAGCAGTCCATCGGCTCCGGCGTCCGCCGGGTGGAGGCCCTGGTGGCCGACGACGCCTTCCAACGTTTTGCCGCCGAACGCTCGCTGGTGAGCACCCTCACCGAGACCCTGCGTGTCCAGCCCGACCAACTGGTGCCCCGCGTCGAGAAACTGATCAGCCAGTTGAAGGATGCGGAGAAGCAGATCGCCGCCATGCGCGCAGCTGAACTGCGGGCCGACGCCAGCAGGCTCACCAGCCAGGCGCGCGACATCGCCGGCGTGCAATTCCTCGGTGTGGAGTTGGGTGGCGTCTCCGGCGGGGACCTGCGCACCCTGGCCACCGACCTGCGCGACCGGCTGGGCAGCGTGCCCGCCGTGGTCGCACTCATGGGTGGATCGGAGGGCAGGGCCGCCGCAGTCGTCGCCACCAACGACGCCGCCCGCGCACTGGGCATCAAGGCGGGCAGGCTCATCGCCACGGCCGCCGCTGCGTTGGGAGGCAAGGGCGGTGGCCGCGACGACATCGCACAGGGCGGTGGAACGATGCCGGAGGCCGCACCCCGGGCCCTGGCCGAAGTCGAAGCGGCGTTGGTTGCCCGTGGGTGAGCTTCCCGCGGGGGGCCGCCTCGCCATCGACTGGGGCAAGGCCCGCATCGGAGTTGCCGCCTCCAACCGTGGCACGACCCTGGCGTACCCCGTCGAGACGGTCCCCGCAGGCGCACAGGAATTCAAGCGCATCCTTGCCCTGGTGTCGGAGTACGAACCGGGCGCCGTCTACGTGGGTCTACCGCTGACCCTGAAGGGTGAGCGGAAACAGGCAGCAGCATTCACCACCGCCAAGGCAACAGAGCTCGCAGCGCTCCTGGCGCCTCTGCCGGTGAGACTCATCGATGAACGCATGAGCACGGCTTCGGCATCTCGTACGCTTGCAGGAGCCGGACACCGGATGAAGCAACAGCGACGCATCATCGACCAGGCGGCCGCAGTGGAAATTCTGCAGCGGGCCATCGAGTGGGAGGTGCGCACGTCGTCGCTCGCCGGTGAGACCGTGGACAAAGGAGAAGCAACGTGAGCCCAGCTTTCGTGGACAACGACGGCAAGTTCAACTGGCGCAAGGTGGGCTATCACGCCCGCAGCGCCTTCGCGGTTTTGCTGTCCGTGGCGGTGCTCGCCGGTGGCGGGTACTTCGTCTTCCAGAAGGCGAGCGAGGCCTGGACAGCGTTTCGCACCGAGGACGACTATGCGGGCGATGGCG
Organism: uncultured Actinomycetota bacterium; assembly: GCA_963747505.1. Taxonomy (GTDB): domain Bacteria; phylum Actinomycetota; class Actinomycetes; order Propionibacteriales; family Propionibacteriaceae; genus Arachnia. The sequence continues at coordinate 786,787 of CAVVFD010000001.1, forward strand.
TCAACAAGGTCACCGTCACCGTCCCTCCCGGCGCCACGGTGACCCAGATCGGTGATGTCCTCGTGGAGGCCGGGGTCATCAAGTCCACGGGTACCTTCCGCAGCGTCGCGGCCCGGAACGAGGACTCCCAGAGCATTCAACCCGGTCGCTACACCCTCCTGACGGAGCTACCGGCAAAGACGGCGTTGGAGATGATGCTGGACCCGGAGAATTTCAAGGTGATCCGCGTCACGATCCCCGAGGGCTACACGCTGGGCAGGCAGTGGACCACCATCCGACGGCAGTTGGAGGACGAGGGAATCGACCTGACCCGCGACGAACTCGCCGCGGGCGCGCTTCCGGAGGAGGTCGGGCTGCCGGTGTGGTCGCGGGGCAAGATGGAGGGGTTCATGTTCCCCGACACCTACCAGGTGGCCGAACCGGTGAGCCCGCTGAGAATCTTTCAGAGCCAGGCGTCGCAGTTCATCACGGTGACCGATGAGATCAACTTCACCGAGGGCGCCGAGGAATTGGGAATCGATCCCTTCGACCTCGTCACGATCGCCTCGATCATCGAGCGGGAGGTGAACCAGGAGGAGTACCGCCCCATGGTCTCAGCCGTCATCATGAACCGGCTCGAGGAGGGAATGCCCCTCCAGATGGACTCCACCGTCCATTACGCGTTGCAGGACTTTGCGACGGTCACGACGACAGACGAGGACCGCAGGGTTGACTCGCCGTACAACACCTATGCCAACGAGGGCCTGCCCCCCGGGGCCATCAGCAACCCTGGAAGGGCCGCCCTGGACGCAGCGGCCCATCCGGCAGACAGCGACGCGCTGTTCTTCGTCACCGTGGACCTCGACACGGGGGAGACTCTGTTCGCCGACACGTTGGCGGACCACAACGCCAATGTCGCAATCTTCCAGGAGTGGTGCCAGGCGAACGAGGGCCGCTGTTGATGCAGTGTGCGCTGATCGGCGACCCCGCCGAGCACTCGCTGTCCCCGGCGATCCATCGCGACGGCTACACCCGGCTCGGCCTCGACTGGCGCTACGATGCCGTCACCGTGACTGCCGCGGACCTGCAGTCCTTCGTGGAGGGGTGCCTGGCTGACGACAGCTGGGCGGGGCTGAGCGTGACCGCGCCCCACAAGGAGGCCATCATGGCCTTCGGGGAGCCCGACCACGTGAGCCGGCTCGTCGGCGCCGGCAACACGCTGGTCACCCACAGCGGCGACGCGCTGGCCGCTCCCACCGTGCACAACACGGACGTGCCGGGCTTCGTGCGCGCCTGGCGTGCCAGGGGGCTGGGCGTGCCGGGGACCGCCGCCATCGTCGGCAACGGCGCGACCGCGAGGTCACTGCTCGTGGCACTCGCCGGGCTGCACGTACGACAGGTGGTCATCCTCGCCCGAGACCCTGCCCGTGCCTCCGGCGCGCGGGAGTTGGGCATTGCACTGGGCATCGACACGACCATTCAGCCGTTGGCGATCAACCTGGCCCCCGTGGACCTCGTGGCCAACACGATCCCGGCCGCTGCGACGGAGCAGTACGCCCATGGTTGGGCTGACGCCGCGCAGTGGCTCTTCGACGCGCTCTACAGTCCCTGGCCCACTCCACTCGGGGCTGCTGCCACTCCTGACCACGTCGTGCTCTCGGGGCTGGATCTCCTGGCCGGCCAGGCCGTCGACCAGTTCCACCTGCTGACCGGCGGCGCCATCACTTTTCAGGACGCCCACGCAGCGGCCCTGGCCGAACTGGAGCGCCGGACCGCAATCTGCACGTCGGGTTTTTGATGGAAGAATGACGCGCATGCTCAGATACCTGACCGCCGGTGAATCGCACGGCCAAGCACTGATCGCCACCATGGAGGGCATACCGGCACACGTGCGGGTGGGCGTCGACGAGATCGCCGCCAACCTGGCCCGCCGGAGGCTCGGGGTCGGCCGTGGGGCGCGCATGAAGTTCGAGGCCGATGAACTGACCCTGCTCGCGGGGTTCCGGCACGGTGAGACCCTCGGGTCGCCCGTGGCCATCGAGATCGGCAACACGGAATGGCCCAAGTGGGACAAGGTGATGGCACCGGGCGCGGTGGACGAGGAGGTGCTGTCGGCGGTGGCGCGCAACGCCAAGCTGACGCGGCCACGTCCGGGCCATGCGGATCTCGCCGGAATGCAGAAGTACGACTTCGACGAGGCGCGGCCCATCCTCGAGCGCGCCTCGGCACGGGAGACCGCCGCGCGTGTGGCCCTGGGGACGGTTGCCAGCGCCTTCCTCGAGCAGGCACTCGGCGTCTCGTTGCTGAGCCACGTGGTGGAACTCGGGCCCATCGTCGCCACCCGCCAGGACCTGCCGAGGCGCGCAGACCTTCCCGCCATCGACGCCAACCCCGTGCGCTGCTTCGACGACGACGCCTCGGAGAGGATGCTGGCAGAGGTGGAGGCGTGCAAGAAGGAGGGCGACACCTTGGGGGGCGTCGTCGAGGTGGTGCTCTGGGGACTGCCGCCCGGCCTGGGGTCGCACAGCCAGGGGGATCGTCGTCTCGACGCACGGCTGGCAGGTGCGCTCATGGGCATCCAGGCCATCAAGGGCGTCGAGATGGGCGATGGTTTCGACCTCGCACGGCGGCGCGGTTCCGAGGCCCACGATGAGATCGTCCCCACGGGCGGCCGCATCGCCCGCGCCACAGGGCACTCCGGGGGCACGGAGGGCGGCATGTCCACCGGCGAGGTGTTGCGGGTGCGCGCCGCAATGAAGCCGATCGCCACGGTCCCACGCGCCCTGCGCACCATCGACACGGCCACCGGGGAAGCGGCGGCGGCCCACCACCAGCGCAGCGACGTCTGTGCCGTGCCAGCTGCCGGAGTGGTGGCCGAGGCCATGGTGGCGCTCGTCATCGCCGAGGCCGTCCTGGAGAAGTTCGGGGGAGATTCTGTCTCGGAGACCCGACGCAACGTCGACTCCTACCTGGAGCGGATCCATGAGCGCGGGCTGCAGGTCAGTTCATGAGCACCGTGCTGGTGGGTGCACCGGGCGCGGGGAAGAGTGCCGTCGGGCGGCTGTTGGCGGCGAAGCTGGACACCACGTTCGTCGACGTCGACAACCGGATCGAACAGGTGGTGGGCAAACCCATCTCCGAGATCTTCGCAGACGAGGGTGAGGCGCACTTTCGTGAGCTCGAGGAGTCGGCCACCCTGGAGTTGCTGCAGGGCGAGGGTGTGCTCGCGCTCGGCGGTGGTGCGGTGATGAATTCCCGCATCCGGGAGGCCCTCCGCGGCCACGACGTGATCTGGCTGGAGGTGTCCATCTCCCAGGCCACCCGGCGTGTGGGAATGAACAACGTCCGGCCCCTGCTGCTGGGCAACGTGCGGGGTCGGCTCATCGAACTGCTGCGCGAGCGCACGCCCTGGTACGAGGACGTGGCCACCACTCGCGTCATGACGGACAACCGCCGTCCCTCCGAGGTTGCCGCGGAACTCGCGGACGCGCGGAGGATCCAGCAGTGACGATCACCGTCGAGTCCACCCGCGACCCCTACGACGTCCACATCGGGCGCGGGGTCCTGCGTGCGCTGCCGGAGGTGTTGCAGGGAGCCGACCGGGTGGCCATCATCTGCTCCGCGCCCCTGCGTCACCTGGCTGAACGGGTGGCAGCTGACACCGAGGGGCGTGAAGTCGCCATCATCACCGTGCCGGATGCCGAGGCGGGCAAGACCGCCGGCGTTCTGGCGGGATGCTGGGACGACCTGGCAGCGTCGGGTTTCACGCGCAGCGACATCGTCCTCGGCGTGGGTGGCGGATCCGCCACCGACCTCGCCGGATTCGTTGCGGCCACGTGGCTGCGCGGCGTCCGCTTCGTGGCCGTGCCCACCACCGTCCTCGGGATGGTCGACGCTGCGGTGGGGGGTAAAACCGGAATCAACCTCGGCGCCGGGAAGAACCTCGTGGGTGCCTTCCATGAACCACGCGCCGTGTTCGCCGACCTGTCACTGCTGGACGACCTACCCGCGGCCGAGGTTGCCTCCGGCATGGCCGAGGTCGTCAAGTGCGGCTTCATCGCCGACCCCGACATCCTGCACCTGGTCACGGGCGGGCTCGACGAGGCCACCGACACACACTCGGACCGCTTCGCCGAACTCGTGACTCGCGCCGTTGCCGTCAAGGCCCACGTGGTTGCCGCGGATCTCACGGAGCGCACCTCCAGCGGGAGCCAGGTGGGCAGGGAGGCGCTCAACTACGGCCACACGCTGGGGCATGCCGTGGAGTCGCGGGAGAACTACAGGCTGCGCCACGGGCAGGCCATCAGCATCGGGATGGTGTGGATGGCCGAAGTGTCCCGACAACTCCTCGGCCTCGACGACGGTGTCGCCGCCCAGCACCGGGAACTCCTGCACCGCCTCGGGCTGCCCACCCGCTATGACGGGGATGCCTGGCCGCAGCTGCGGGGGCTGATGAGTCTGGACAAGAAGGCGCGGGGAAGAACGTTGAGACTGGTGGGCCTGTCCGCCCAGGGGATCCCCGCCATCATTGACGCGCCCCATGACGACGTGCTCGAAGCCGCCTACGTCGCAGCGGTGTCGGACTGATACTGCTGCGACGCAGAAGAAGCCGGAACCCCGCGGGGTTCCGGCTCCTTGCTGCCGAGATCAGATGAGGCTGGCTCAGTGCTTGTGGTCGTCAGTGGTGTCATTGAACGCGCCTGCGGCGGAGTCCTTGACATCCTCGGCGCCCTGCTTCGCATTCGCCTTGCCCTGATCCATCTTGCCCTCGGCCTCGAGGGATTCGTTGTCCGTCGCGTCGCCGAAGCCTTCCTTGGCCTTGCCAAGGGTCTCTTCAGCGGCGTTCGACACTTTGTCGCCCAAACCCATAAGCGTCCTCCTTCTCTCGGCGGCCCTCACAGCCGCGTTGGCCCAAACCTACAGCCTGACCGGGGCAATGGACAGGGTCCGCGCGGAGAATTTCGTCAGCGCTGAACCCATTGGGTAAACTCATCGCTCGGCTGACCCGAGGCCCTTCACAGACTTGGGGCGAAAGGGATGATGACCGTGGCGTCGACCAACGACCTGAAGAATGGCATGGTGCTGGACCTGGACGGTCAGCTGTGGCAGGTGCTGTTCTTCCAGCACCACAAGCCCGGCAAGGGCAACACGATCGTCCGCACCAAGCTCAAGCACGTCCTGTCCGGCAAGATCGTCGACAAGACGTTCAACTCCGACACCAAGGTGGACACCGCCACCGTGGACCGTCGCGACATGCAGTACCTGTACATGGATGCCGATGCCTACGTCTTCATGGACAACACCACCTACGAGCAGGTCAGCGTTCCCGCCGAGACTGTGGGTGAGGCCAAGGACTACATGCTGGAGAACCAGAGCGCCACCGTCGCGATGCACGAGGGCAACCCGTTGTTCATCGAGCTGCCCGCGTCCGTCGAACTCCAGGTCACCTACAGTGAGCCCGGGCTCCAGGGTGACCGTTCCACGGGTGGCACGAAGCCGGCCACGCTGGAGACCGACAAGGTCATCCAAGTGCCGCTGTTCATCACCACCGGCGAAAAGGTGAAGGTTGACACGCGCGACGGTTCCTACCTCGGCCGCGCGTCCTCGTCCTGATGGCCGTCCCGGATCACGCGGAGTACGAACTCGTCGGTCCGGTCCCGGAGTCTCCCGGGGCCGGTCACTATCCAAGCCGCACGAAGGCGCGCAAGGCGGCCCTGGACATGCTGTTCGAGGCGGACGCCCGCGGCGTCTCCGCGCTGGCGGTGTGGACCGAACGCCTGCAGGCGGGCGAGCATCCGCCCAGAGAGCTGACGACGCAGATCGTGCGCGGCTGGTCGGAGCACGCCGACGAGCTGGACGCCCTGGTGGCTGACTGCCTCATGGGCGGATGGACCTTTGACCGGATGCCCGCCGTGGACCGGAACCTGTGCCGGATCGCGGCCTTCGAGGTCAGGCACACGGACACGCCCGCCGAGGTGGCCGTGGCTGACGCCGTCCGGCTCGCCGGTGACCTGTCCACTGACGGCTCCGCCTCCTTCGTCAACGCCGTCGTCGCCGAGATCATCCGACGGCACCGTGCGGGCCCACCCCCTGAGCGCTGATACTGTAACGCCCGACAACTCACCTTTCACCAGACTTCTGCTCCTTACACGGGCAGGAAAGGACGAGCCCATGCCTCAGACCCGCCCGGCACTCCTCATACTCGAGGATGGTCGTCTTTTCCGGGGCAGATCATTCGGGGCGGAAGGGGAGACCTTCGGGGAGCTGGTGTTCTCCACCGGAATGTCCGGATACCAGGAACTGCTCACGGATCCCAGCTATCACCGCCAGGTGGTCCTCACCACCGCACCACACGTCGGCAACACGGGGTGGAACGACGAGGACGACGAATCCTCACGGATCTGGGCAGCTGGACTCGTGGTGCGTGACCCATCGCCGCGCCCCTCGAACTGGCGCTCGCGGCGCAGCCTCGACGCGGAACTCGCGCGTCAGGGCATCGTCAGCATCGCAGACGTCGACACCAGGGCCCTGACGCGGCACATCCGCGAGGCAGGGGCCATGCGCGTGGGCATCTCCACCTTCGAGACCAATCCCGAGGCGTTGCTGCAGCGTGTCCTCCAACAGCCGCCCATGGCCGGTTCGGACCTCGTCGCCGAGGTGAGCACACGGGAGAAGGTCATCACGCCAGCAGTGGGGGAGAAGCGCTTCACCATCGCGGCACTGGACCTCGGCATCAAGTCCATGACGCCCACCCGGTTGGCCGAGAGGGGAATCGAGACGCATCTCCTGCCAGCCACCTCCAGCTTCGAGGACCTCCTCGCCGTGGAGCCCGACGGCGTCTTCTACTCCAACGGCCCCGGCGACCCATCCGCCTCCGACGGTCCCATCGACCTGCTGCGGCAGGTGCTCGACGCGGACATCCCCTTCTTCGGCATCTGCTTCGGAAACCAGCTCTTCGGGCGGGCGCTCGGCTTCGACACCTACAAGTTGAAGTTCGGTCACCGCGGCCTGAACCAGCCGGTCAAGGAGCTGGCGACCGGCCGGGTGGAGATCACCGCCCAGAACCACGGGTTCGCCGTCGACGCCCCCATGGGGCAGGACGTCGAAACCCCGTACGGCACCGCGAGGGTCAGCCACGTCTGCCTCAACGACGGCGTCGTCGAGGGGCTGGAACTTCACAGGGACGAAGCGCTGGTGGCCTTCTCGGTGCAGTACCATCCGGAGGCCGCGGCGGGTCCGCACGATTCCACCCACCTCTTCGACCGTTTCGTCACCATGCTGGGAACCAGGAAGGACGCCTGATGCCCCGTCGACAGGACATCGAGTCAATTCTCGTCATCGGCTCCGGACCCATCGTGATCGGCCAGGCCTGTGAGTTCGACTACTCCGGCACCCAGGCCTGCCGGGTGCTGCGGGAGGAAGGTTTCCGGGTCATCCTCGTCAACTCCAACCCGGCCACCATCATGACGGACCCGGACTTCGCCGATGCCACGTACGTGGAGCCCATCACGCCCGCGTTCGTGGAAGCGGTCATCGCCAAGGAGCGCCCCGACGCGGTGCTGGCTACCCTCGGTGGACAGACGGCTCTCAATACGGCCATCGCCCTGCACGACAGCGGCGTCTTGGAGAAGTACGGGTGCGAACTCATCGGCGCCTCCGTGGAGGCGATCCAGCGGGGGGAGGACCGGCAGCAGTTCAAGGAGATCGTCGGATCGCTGGTCGACGTCCCCGGGGGGGCCCCGGAATCTGCCGAGTCCCACATCTGCCACTCGATGGAGGAAGTGCTGGAAGCGGCCGATCAGCTCGGCTACCCCGTGGTGGTGCGCCCCAGCTTCACGATGGGTGGCGTGGGTTCCGGTTTTGCCCACGATCCGGACGAGCTGCGCCAGATCGCGGGCGCCGGACTCGCGGCGAGCCCCCTCACCGAGGTCCTCATCGAGGAGTCCATCCTGGGCTGGAAGGAGTTTGAACTCGAGTTGATGCGCGACACGGCGGACAACGTCGTCATCATCTGTTCCATCGAGAACTTCGACCCCATGGGCGTGCACACCGGGGACTCGATCACCGTCGCCCCGGCCATGACGCTGACCGATCGCGAGTACCAGCGCATGCGTGACGTGGGGATCGCCATCATCCGTGCCGTGGGCGTCGACACGGGCGGCTGCAACATCCAGTTCGCCATCAACCCAGACGACGGCCGCATGATTGTCATCGAGATGAACCCCCGCGTCTCCCGGTCCTCGGCGCTCGCCTCCAAGGCGACAGGATTCCCCATCGCCAAGATCGCGGCCAAGGTGGCCGTGGGCTACACGTTGGACGAGATCCCGAATGATATTACGCACGGGGGCCCCGCCACCGAAGTCCCGTTCCTCTCGGCAGCGTTCGAACCCGCCATCGACTACGTCATCGTCAAAGTACCCCGGTTCGCCTTCGAGAAATTCCCGGCTGCCGATCCCCGGCTCACCACCCACATGAAGTCCGTCGGCGAGGTCATGGCCATCGGACGCAACTTCACCGAGGCGCTGGGCAAGGCGTTGCGATCCCTGGAGGACGCGCAGGCCCCCTTCAGTTTCGACGTGGAGCCGACACACTCCGTCGACGAGTTGCTCACACTCGCGAGCCAGCCGCACGACGGCCGGATCCGCCTGGTCATGGACGCCCTGATGCAGGGCGCCTCGGCGGAGGCGGTCCTCGATGCAACGAAGGTCGACCCCTGGTTCACCCACCAGTTGGAGTTGTTGCGCGACCTCGCCCACGAGGTGCGCGGCGCGAAGGAGCTGACCGCAGACCTGCTGTACCGGGCCAAGCGGCACGGCTTCTCCGACGAGCAGGTGGCGCGGCTCCGCAACCTCACCACCGAAGTGGTGCGGGGCGTGCGCTGGGCGCTGGGCATCCGCCCGGTCTTCAAATCCGTGGACACCTGCGCGGCGGAGTTCGAGGCCCACACCCCTTACATGTACTCCTCCTACGACGAGGAGTCCGAGGTGCCCAAGCGCCGGAAGCCGGCCGTCATCATCCTGGGCTCCGGCCCGAACCGGATCGGCCAGGGCATCGAGTTCGACTACTCGTGCGTCCACGCCACGATGGCGGTCCGGGACGCCGGCTACGAGGCCATCATGGTCAACTGCAACCCCGAGACCGTCTCCACCGACTACGACACATCCGACCGGCTCTACTTCGAACCCCTGACGGCTGAGGACGTTCTGGAGATCTACCACGCGGAAGTGAGCGCGGGTCCCGTGATCGGCGTGATCTGCCAACTGGGGGGACAGACGCCACTGAAGCTCGCGCAGGTGCTGAAGAATGCCGGTGTTCCCATCATCGGCACCAGCCCCGAGGCCATTCACCTGGCCGAGGAACGCGGTGCCTTCGGCCACGTCCTGGCCCGTGCGGGACTGCCCGCTCCCAAGCACGGCATGGCGGCCTCCTTTGAGGAGGCACGCCAGATCGCCGCGGACATCGGGTATCCCGTCCTGGTGCGCCCGAGCTATGTCCTGGGTGGCCGCGGCATGGAGATCGTCTACGACGAGGGCGCCCTTGAGCGCTACATCCTGGCCGCCACCGACATCACCGATGAATCCCCCGTCATGGTGGACCGCTTCCTCGATGATGCAGTGGAGATCGACGTGGATGCCCTCTACGACGGGACCGAACTCTTCCTCGGTGGGGTCATGGAGCACATCGAGGAGGCTGGCATCCATTCCGGCGACTCGGCCTGTGTGCTGCCACCCATCACGCTGGGCGATTCCGTGGTGGAACGCATTCGTGAGTCCACCGAACTCATCGCCGCGGGCGTCGGCGTCGTCGGACTGCTGAACATCCAGTTCGCCCTCCACGGCGACACGTTGTACGTGCTGGAGGCCAATCCACGCGCCTCCCGCACGGTGCCCTTCGTCAGCAAGGCCACGAACACACCTCTCGCCAAGGCCGCCGCGCGGGTCATGCTCGGCAACAGCATTGCGGAACTGCGCGCCGAGGGCATGTTGCCCGCGACGGGTGACGGGGCCACGGTTCGCGCGGGGGCTCCGGTCGCGGTGAAGGAGGCAGTCATGCCCTTCAACCGCTTCCGCACCGCCGCCGGGGCGTTCGTCGACACGCTGCTCGGTCCGGAGATGCGTTCCACCGGCGAGGTCATGGGGCTGTCCGAGGACTTCGGAACGGCCTTCGCCAAGTCTCAGGCCGCCGGGGGAGGGCCGCTGCCCACATCGGGCACAGTGTTCGTCTCGGTGGCCGACCGGGACAAGCGGCATGCGCTGTGGCCGATCAAGCGGCTGGCCGATCTGGGGTTCATCATCCTTGCCACCTCCGGGACGGCGTCGGTGCTCCGCCGCAACGGTGTGGAGGTGCGCCCGGTGTCCAAGCTGTCGGAGCGAACACCGGGCGATGGTGAACGCTCCATCGTCGAGTTGATAGCCGACGGCGACATAGATCTGGTGTTCAACACGCCGGGATCCAGTGACGCCTCTCCACGTCGGGACGGCTATCTCATCCGGACGGCGGCGGTCCTTGCCGACGTACCCTGTGTCACCACGGTGCCCGGTCTGGCGGCGGCCGTACAGGGGATCGAGGCCCAACGCAGGGGCACCCTGGAGGTTGCCTCCCTGCAGGAGTGGGCGGCTCGGCGGCGATGAACGCGACGGTCAGGCCCTCCACCCGGATCATGCGCAGCGCCTATCATGCCGCGCGCGTGGGCCTGTTCCGCTACGCCGGAGGGGACCCCGAGAAGGTTCACGAGCACATGATCAACGCACTCGCGGTTCTGCCTGCCAGAGGTCGTCGACGTGTCGTGGACGCCGTCCGCATCGCCGGGATCAATTTTCCCAACCGCGTGGGTCTCGCTGCAGGACTGGACAAGGACGGGCGGGCCGCCACCGCATGGACGCGCTTCGGTTTCGGGTTCGCGGAGCTGGGCACCGTGACCGCCGCCGGACAGCCCGGAAACCCGGCTCCGCGGCTCTTCAGGCTCAAGGAGTCGCGGGCGATCATCAACAGCATGGGCTTCAACAATCGTGGCGCGCACGCCATGGCGGCGCATCTTCGGACACTCGGCGTGAGGCGGGGCAACTCTGCACTGGGCATCCCGGTGGGGATCTCTATCGGGAAGACCAAGCTGGTCCCCGTCGAGGAGGCGACCCAGGACTACCTGGCGGCCCTCGAGGTGCTGGCCCCCCACGCCGACTACATCGCGGTCAACGTCTCCAGCCCCAACACCCCGGGCCTGCGCTCCCTGCAGGGCGCCGCAGAGGTGTCCACGCTGGTGGCGGCGTTGGTGGAGGAGGCAGACGACGCTCTCCCCGTGTTCGTGAAGCTCTCCCCAGACCTGGCCGGGGCGGACGTCGTGGCAACGGTGCGGGCCATCGAGGATGCCGGGGCTGCGGGGGTCATCGCCACCAACACAACCCTCCTGCGGGATGGGCTGGCAGCGACCGATCAACATCGAGCCGGCGAGGCGGGGGGCCTGAGCGGGGCGCCGCTGACGCAACGGGCCCTGCGTTTCGTTGAGGGTCTCGCTGAGGTGACCCCGCTGCCCATCATGGGGGTGGGGGGCATCATGTCGCCCGCCGATGCCCGCTCCATGTTCGACGCGGGTGCCCACCTGGTGCAGCTGTACACCGGTTTCATCTACGAGGGGCCGGCGCTCGTGCGCGGCATCCATGACGTCTCACGGTAGGGAATCCATGATGAGGGGGTCGCACGCGGGCTGGGCATCCCGTCTGGACGCCACGACCTCGGCGCGGGGAAATCTGTGCGTCGGCATCGACCCGATGCCGTCAGTCCTCGCCGCCTGGGGCCTGGAGGTCACCATCGAGGGGCTTGAAGCCTGCGCCCGCGGCATCGTCGAGGAACTGGGCGCCCACGTGGCAGTGTTCAAGCCGCAGTCCGCATTCTTCGAGGCCTTCGGCTCGGCCGGGGTCGCGGTGCTGGAGCGTGTGCTGGACGACATCCGCCGGGCCGGGGCGCTGTCGGTGCTGGACGTCAAACGCGGCGACATCGGCAGCTCCATGACCGGCTATGCCATGGCCTATCTCGACGACGCCTCACCACTGCGGGCGGACGCGATCACACTGAGCCCCTACCTCGGCGTGGGGTCGTTGCTGCCCGCCATCGACAGGGCCGTTGACGCCGGGCGCGGGATATACGTGTTGGCCCGGACCTCCAATCCGGAAGGAGCAGCCATCCAGACCGCTACGGTGGGGCACTCAAGCGTGGCCCAGCATGTGGTGGATGTGATCACGTCGGGCAATCCGGGCTGGAACCACGCCGTCGGCATCGTCGTCGGCGCCACCCACGCCGAGGTGAACTGTGACATTGACCACTTCAACGGCTCCATCCTTGTCCCGGGCATCGGCGCTCAGGGTGGCACCCTGGAGGGGGTGCGCACAGTGTTCGGGCAAGCCAGCGCCCATGTACTGCCGAGCGTCAGCCGCGACGTCATCGGTGGTGGGCGCGCGGAGTTGCTGGCTCGTGCGGAGCGTTTCGCTTCCGAAATCGCCCGGGCAAAAGTGGGGGAACTACCTCACCCCTACGGGTAGGATGGCGCAATGCCGTTTCGATTGGCATGTGCAACCGAAGCCCAAACGGGCGGAAGGACGGTGACCTCATGGCCATTCCGCAACTGAGCAAGGAACAGCTTGAGGCAGCTCGCGCTGCCGCAACGGAAGCACGGCGGGCCCGCGCCGAGCTCAAAACGCAGATCAAGTCGGGTCAGCTGTCGCTTGATGAGGCCCTCAGTAGGGCCTCGCGTGATGACACACTCTCGCGGGTGAAGGTCGTCGACCTGTTGCGTTCTCTGCCACGCGTGGGCGTCACCCGGTCGGCCGAGATCATGGAGAGCCTGGACATTGCCGCGAACCGTCGCATCCGTGGTCTCGGACGTCATCAGGTGGAGCGGCTGAAGGCAATGTTTTCCTGAGCTGCGCGTTCTCCTAAGCTGGACCGCGTGCCAGACAGACAACCAGCGGTGCGGGCGAAGGAACACAAGCCAACGGTGTGGGTGATATCCGGTCCGAGCGGAGTGGGCAAGGGAACGGTGTGTGCGCAGCTGCGCCGTCTGCGCCCCGACCTCCTGTACTCCGTCTCGATGACCACTCGGGATCCCCGCCCCGGCGAGGTGGACGGTGTCAGCTATCACTTCGTCAGCACGTCGCACTTCAACGACCTCGTCTCCCGTGGGCTCCTGCTCGAGCATGCCGTCGTCCACGGCAGGGACTCCTACGGCACGCCTCGCCCCCCGGTGGACGAGGCACTGGCGCGCGACCGGTCGGTGGTCCTCGAAATCGACATGCAGGGTGCGCGGCAGGTGAAGCGCAACATGCCAGAGGCACAACTGGTGTTCCTCAAGCCGCCCTCGTGGGATGAGTTGACGCGACGGCTGGTCGGCCGCGGCACGGAGGACGTTCCCGCCATGAAGCGGCGGCTGGAGACCGCCCGCGCGGAACTTGCGGCCAGTCACCAAGCGGATCACTGCATCGTCAACGACGTGGTCGAGGACACCGTCGCCACTTTGATAAGCTTGATGAACTTGTGAACACAGGTCCCCGCACTGAAAAGCAGAAGGTGAATCTTGAGCATCAATTCCGAAGGCATCACCAACCCTCCCATCGATGATCTCCTGGAGTCCATCGATTCGAAGTACCGGCTGGTGATCTTCGCCGCCAAGCGCGCCCGCCAGATCAACGCCTACTACTCACAGCTCGGTGAAGGACTGTTGGAGAATGTGGGGCCGCTGGTCTCGGCAGCCCCCCAGGAGAAGCCACTCTCCATCGCGCTGCGCGAACTCAAGGAGGGCATGCTGCAGTACACGCAGATCGACCCGCTCGCCGAGGAGGAGCAGCGCACTGCGGAGGCGGATCCCGCATTCAACTTCGTGGATCCCTTCGCAGGCACCGACTCCGCGTCCTGACATGGGCGCCAAGTTCACATCGGAGTCGGTGACCGAGGGACACCCGGACAAGATCGCCGACTCCATCTCGGACGCCATCCTCGACGCCCTTCTCACCCAGGACCCGGCCTCGCGTGTAGCCGTGGAGACGTTGGTCACGACGGGCCTTGTGGTTGTTGCCGGCGAGGTCACGACCACTGGCTTCGCTGACGTGGCGCCCATCGCCAGGCAGCGCATCCTCGAGATCGGGTACAACTCGTCCCGCGTCGGTTTCGACGGGGCCTCCTGCGGCGTCACCGTCGCTCTGGGTGCCCAGTCGCCCGACATCGCTGCAGGCGTCGACACGGCCTACGAGGCGCGGGTGGAGGACGATCGCGACATCATCAGCCACCAGGGCGCCGGGGACCAGGGGCTCATGTTCGGGTACGCCTGCAACGAGACCCCTTCGCTGATGCCGTTGCCCATCGACCTGGCCCACCGGCTGTCCGAGCGCCTCACAGCCGTGCGCAAGAAGGGCGTTCTGGATTACCTGCGCCCCGACGGCAAGACCCAGGTCACCATCGACTACGACGAACAGGGCCATGCTGTCGACGTCGAAACCATCGTGGTGTCCACCCAGCATGACGAAGGGGTGGATGTGGAAGCCACAATCCGCCCGGACCTGACCCGCGAGGTCATCGCCCCCGTGATGGAGCGCTACGGGTTCAGCCCGAGGAACACCCGTGTGCTGGTCAACCCCACGGGCACCTTCGTCATCGGCGGTCCGATGGGTGATGCAGGCGTCACCGGCCGCAAGATCATCGTCGACACCTACGGAGGCATGGCGCGCCATGGTGGCGGCGCGTTCTCTGGCAAGGATCCCTCCAAGGTGGATCGTTCCGCCTCGTACGCCATGCGGTGGGTGGCCAAGAATGTGGTCGCCGCAGGCCTCGCGGATCGTTGCGAGGTCCAGGTGGCCTACGCCATCGGGAAGGCTCATCCCGTGGGCTTCTACCTGAACACCTTCGGTACCTCCGCCGTGCCGGAGGACCAGATTCGCGACGCCGTGCTTGCCACCTTCGACCTCCGTCCCGGCGCGATCATCCGGGACCTGGCGCTGCTGCGTCCCATCTACTCGCAGTTCAGCACGTACGGCCACTTCGGACGGGACCTGCCCGACGCGGCCTGGGAGCGGACAGACCGGGCAGACGCGCTCGCCCGTTCCGTCAGGGGTTAGGAGAGCGGGTTCGATGTCGAGCGCGGCACCCGGTCTCTTCGAGGGGCCGGCGCCGGTGCGCGTGGCCCGGGTGGCCGTCGACGTGTCCCTGGCACACCTGGACCGGTTCTTCGACTACGAGATCCCCGATGCCCTCGTGGAGACGGCGGTACCGGGGTGCCGGGTGAAGGTGCCGTTCTCCGGCCGCACCCGCGACGGCTGGTTGATCTCCTTCGGTGAGGCGCAGCCGGAGATGAAGTTGTCGACGCTCAAGTCCGTCGTCTCGTCGGAGCCGATCCTGAACGACGAACTCGTCTCGCTGTTCCGGGCGGTGGCGGACCACTACGCGGGAGTCTTCACCGACGTGGTGCGCCTCGCCGTGCCACGGCGCCACTCCAGCACGGAGAAGGCGCCGCAGCGTGAGTGGCCGACGCCTGCATCCCATCAGACCCGGACGGTGCTGACACGGTTCCCCGGCGGCGAGGCATTCCTCGAGGCCCTCGCATCGGGCGTGGGGCCCCGCGCCTTCTGGCAGGTTCCCTGCGTGGCCGACGGCCCCGGAGACCTTGTCGGTGGGGTGCTCGAAGCAGTCGCCGCCACGCTGGCCGCAGACCAGGGCGCAATCGTCATCGTGCCCACCATCCGGGAGCTCGACGACACGCTGGCGAGGTTCCAGGAGGCCTTCGGCACTGGTTCCGTGGCCGTCCTCAACGGCGAGCTGGGGGATTCCGCCCGCTACCGGAACTGGCTCGCCCTCAGGCGGGGCGAGGCACACGTCCTGGTCGCCACCCGTAGCGGGGTCCTGGCCCCGATGGAGAACCTGGGTCTCCTCGTCGTGGTGGACGACGGCAACGACTCGCACTCCGAGCCGCGGGCGCCCCACCCCCACACCCGCGGCATGGCCGTGCTCAGGTGCCTGGCGACGGGCTGTGGCCTGCTGATGGCGTCGCATGGTCGTTCCACCGACGTCGCGGCCCTCGTCGAGAGGGGGTGGCTGCAGCAGATCGCGCTGAGTCCGCGGCAGACCCGGGAAGTCACCGCACCGGTGCGGCTCAGCGGCGACGCGGATGCGCGTCGGGACCCGATGGCCGCTCGCCTGCGGCTGCCATCGATGGCTTTCGAATTCCTGCGGACGGCACTGACACAGGGGCCGGTCCTCGTGCAGGTGCCCCGGGCCGGGCACTCGGCCGGACTCTCCTGCCAGCGCTGCGGTGAGGCCGCCCGGTGCGGCAAGTGCCGCGGACCCCTGCGCAGTCAGCGCCCGGGCAGGCCCGAGTGCGCGTGGTGCGGTTTCGAGCCGCCCCGCTGGGACTGTGAGTTCTGCCACTCCCAGCAACTCCGGGCCCCAATCGTCGGTGCCACCCGC
Source organism: uncultured Actinomycetota bacterium (assembly GCA_963747505.1). Classification (GTDB taxonomy): domain Bacteria; phylum Actinomycetota; class Actinomycetes; order Propionibacteriales; family Propionibacteriaceae; genus Arachnia. Next base: position 803,209 of record CAVVFD010000001.1, read on the forward strand.
ACCGCCGAGGAGCTGGGCCGGGCGTTCCCCGGCGTGGTGGCGATCAACAGTTCGGCCGCGATGATCCGCCATGACGTCCCTGACGCTTCCGCGATTGTCGTGGCCACGCCCGGTGCCGAACCGTCGGCACCCTCCGGCTATGCCGGCGTCCTGTTGCTCGACACCGAACTGATGCTCATGCGCGCGGACCTTCGCGTCGTGGAGGAGTCCGTACGCCGCTGGTGCAATGCCATCGCCCTCAGCAGGGGACCACGCGAGGGCGGACGGGTGCTCGCAGTGGGGCCGTCGGAGCACCCGGCGCTCCAGGCGCTGGTGCGCGGCGATGTGGGCGGCATCATCTCCGCCGAGCTCGCCGAGCGGACAGCTGCCGGTCTTCCGCCGGCCGTGAAGTCGGTGCGTGTCGGAGGGGATGCGCAGGCCGTCCGCGACTTTCTGGACAACGATCCGTTCGAGCACGTCGACATCCTGGGCCCCAACGAGTTCCAGCACGGACCCACCTCGGAGACCGTCGCCCTGCTCAGGGTGCCGCTCGTTGAGGGCCGTGAGCTGGTCAGACGGGTCAAATATGCGGCGGCGATACGCTCAGCCCGCAAGGAAGGTGGGAGGCTGTACATCCAGGTTGACCCCGAGGTATTGGAGTAGACGACATGAGACTGGTTTTCGCGGGCACGCCCGAGGTGGCTCTGCCAGCCCTCGACACCCTGCACTCCTCCCGTCATGAGCTGCTGGCCGTGGTGACCCGTCCTGATGCGCCCGCGGGCCGGGGCCGTCGGATGACGCCGTCGCCGGTGGCTGCCCGCGCCGAGGAACTGGGCCTTCCGCTGCTCAAGCCGGTGAAGCCCGGTGACGAGGGCTTCGTCGCGGAGCTCAGGCGTCTGGCGCCCGATGCCTGCCCCGTGGTGGCCTATGGAGCCCTGCTGCCGCAGCGTGTTCTGGACATCCCCTCCCTGGGATGGCTGAACCTGCACTTCTCCGAACTGCCACGCTGGCGGGGCGCCGCTCCCGTCCAACGGGCGATCATGGCGGGCGATCCCACGATCGGCTCCAGCTGCTTCCGGATAGTCCGGGAGCTCGACGCCGGCGATGTGTACCGCTCCTCGTCGTCTCCGATGCCTGACGCCACCGCCGGTGAACTGTTGTCCAGCCTCGCCGATTCCGGCGCACGCCAGCTGTTGGACGCACTGGAGGCCATGGAGGCGGGCGAGGTTCCCACTCCACAACCGGAGGAGGGGATCACCGTCGCTGCGAAGGTCTCTGTGGCGGACGCACGCATCGACTGGGGCCGGACCGCGACGCACGTGCGCAACCTCGTGATGGGATGCTCACCGGATCCGGGGGCGTGGTGCGAACTGGACGGCGAGCGCCTCAAGATCCTCCGGGCCCGTGTCGCCGACGAGGACGAGGCGGGGGAGCCCGGCCGGTTGCGCACCACCAAACGGCAGGTGTACGTGGCCACCGGCCAGCGGGACGTGGAACTGTTGGAGGTCCAGCCCTCCGGCAGGCGAAGGATGAACGCCATCGACTGGGCCCGCAACAACGCCGCAGGAAGGGTTTTGGCATGACGACGAAGGATCCTCGGAGGGTGGCATTCGACGTGCTGCGCGAGATCACCTCGCAGGACGCCTACGCCAACCTGGCTCTTGCACGCCGGTTGGCCACCGCCGGGCTCGAGGGCCGCGACAATGCTTTCGTCACCGAGCTCGTCTCGGGCACGTGCCGCCTGATGGGAACCTACGATGCCATCATCGCGGCCGCGTCCGGGCGCTCGCTCAGCACGCTGCAGCCCGCCGTCGTGGACCTGCTCAGGCTCGGCGCCCACCAGTCGCTGTCGATGAACGTCGCCCCCCACGCCGCAGTCGCCGCGACGGTGGACCTGGCCCGCGCAACCGTCGGTCAGCGAGTGACGGGAATCATCAACGCCGTCCTGCGCAAGGTTGCCGCGAAGGACCTCGCGACGTGGACCGAGGACCTCGCGAGAGGCCTCGACGAGACGGGTGCCCTGGCAGTGCGAGGCCACCACCCCATCTGGATTGTGAAGGCGTACCAGGATGTGCTTCCCGAGAACGAGGTTGCCGATGCGCTGGCCGCCAACAACGCCGCACCGTCGCCCACACTGGTGGTGCGCCCCGGGCTGTGCGAGCTGCGTGAGCTGACCACCCTGGGTGCTCATGCCACCGCGTTCTCGCCGTTCGGGGCCGTGGCTGATGGCGTGCCCGCCCACCTGCCACCGGTGAAGGAGGGACGCGCCGGCGTGCAGGACGAGGGATCGCAACTGGTTGCCTGGGCCCTGTCCAGGGTGGAGGCGCCCGAGGGCCCCTGGCTGGATCTCTGCGCAGGACCGGGCGGCAAAGCGGCCCTGCTCGCTGGACTGGCCCGCCAGGCGGGGCAGGTGCTCGTGGCCAACGAGAGCGCCGAGCACCGTGCAGCGCTCGTGGAACAGGCCCTGTCGGCCTACCCCCGGGGAACTGCCACTGTGGTCTGCGCCGACGGCCGCACCCCCACGTGGGAGCCGCGGAGCTTTGCCAGAGTGATCGCCGACGTGCCCTGCACCGGCCTCGGAGCGTTGCGCCGCCGTCCCGAGTCCCGCTGGCGTCGCCGATACGAGGACCTTGCCCAGTTGGGGGATCTGCAGCGAGACCTCCTCCGCTCCGCCCTGAACTCCGCCATGCCGGGGGGAGTCGTGGCGTACTCCACCTGCTCCCCTCACCGGGCCGAGACCTCCGAGGTGGTCGAGGACGTGCTGGGGGAGCACCCCGGGGCGACGCTCCTGCGGGCAGCCGACTTCCTGCCGGAAGTGCCGGACTGTGCGCTCGGCGACTACGTGCAGCTCTGGCCGCAGCGACACAACACCGATGCAATGTTCCTGGCTCTGATCAGGACCTGACACCCAAGATTTCGCCGTTCGACCGCCGGATGCACCGGTCGGATTAGCATGACATGACGGGAACGCCAGTAGATACTCGATCCGGGGGGATTCTTGACATGGGGAAACTACGACGTGTGGGGAGCATCGTCCTTGTCTGCCCTGCTCTGTTGATGGCGGCATGCGGCACTGATGGAACGGGTGAGCCGACGGCGGCTCCGGCGGATGGCTCTGCCAGTTCCGAGGTCATGCCCACCGATGCGTCTGCTGAGGCGCCACCGCCTGAGCAGACCGAGGAACCGGCGGAACCGGGCCGCCAGCCCGGTGACGTGTCGCCACCAGAGGCCAGAGAAGTGGCCGACCTGAAGGCGACCGACAGTGCCACGGGGCTCGTCCTTGTCCAGGAGGACCAAGACGAGGGCTGTGTCATCCTGACGTACGCCGACGGGGAACTCAAGCGGTTGGGGACCTTCGCCCAGACCACGGTGGAGCGTCGCCCTTCTGTGACCCGACCGTGTTCCGTGCGGCGCTACTACAGCTCGGACTTCAGTTTCCGCGTCAACGACATCCACCCCGAGGATGCCGGGCCTGATGGTACCGACAGCTACGTCGTGGTGCAGGACATCGATGGCGAGGAGGTCGACATCTCCGATGGTCGCAATCTGCGCAGCCCCGTGATTGGTCCGGACGACAACGTGTACGTCCAGGACGGCGCCACCCCGTCCATCATGGACAGGGACGGAAGCAATTTGCGTGAGAACCCCGACTTCGTGCCCAACCCGGACTGGCTCGGCGGACAGATCGTTGAGGCCGGATACAAGGGCGCCGCCAGCGCGGACGGCTCAATGTCGGCCTTCCTCGTCAAGAAGAACCTGTACAGCGTCGGGCCCCTGAGAGATGAGGATGCCAGGGAGTACGTCGCGGCAGGAGATGGGGAATTCCTCGAGCCGCTTGCATGGGTCGGTGAGGACCAGTTCCTCACATTCACGGGAGGGACCATCTTCCTCAACACTGTGATGGCGGGCAGCGGGGACGAGAAGCCGACGATCAGTACGGAGTCCTTCGCGAATCTGCCCGACGACTATGCAGAGGAGGTGGACAACATTGAGGTCTGCGACAACACGGCATTCTTCACGCAGGGCCACCGCGGGAACAGCCAAGTGGCCGCAGGAAACCAAACGGTGCTGCTGGGAATGAACCTGGGCGATGGAGAGATGACGGCCCACGCATCGCTTCTGGATGGGACCGGGGATCAGGGCAGGCGCGGAACCACGATTCTGGATTGCATCCAGTAGTGGAGGCGTTGGCCGGAGGCAGGGAGTGAATCTGCCAGGGTGATCGCCGACGTGCCCTGAACTCCGCCATGCCGGGAGGAGTCGTGGCGTACTCCACCTGGGAGAGTACCCCGGGGCGACGCTCCTGCGGGCAGCCGACTTCCTGCCGGAAGTGCCGGACTGTGCGCTCGGCGACCACGTGCAGCTCTGGCCGCAGCGGCACAACACCGATGCACTGTTCCCGGCTCTGGTCAGGGTGTAACGACTTCACAGGCCGAGGACACCGAGTGCGGCGTTGATGATGGATCCCGCATCCAGGTCGTGGTCGCGGCGCAAGTCATCCACGCCACCGCTCTGACCAAAGGTGTCCACGCCGAGCGATGCGAGTGGAACCCCCATCGCGCCACCCAGCCAGGACAGCGCGTGGCTTGAGGCATCGTGCACCGTGACGATTGGTGCCCTGCTGGAGAAACAGGCGCGCAGAGTACCGGGCAGTCCCGGCACCCTTGCAGTCCGGACACCCTGTACCACCCCCCCGCGCCACGACTGGTACAGACGCCCTGGGCTCGGGACGTCGACCACGTCCACCAGGATGCCCTCGTCCGTCAGCTGGTCGGCAGCGTCCAACACCTCCGGCAGCACGGCACCGCAGCCAACGAGGGAGAGTCGTGGACCCATCTGTTCGGGGTTCGCGGTGCGGAGGAGGTAGGCACCCGACAGGACTTGGCGCCGCAGTGTTTCGTCGCCAACTCGGCGGGCGACCTCCTCGAAGGGACCTTGGTCCAGGGGCCGGGTTGTGAGCCGGAAGTAGTGGGAGTCGGCGCTCCGCGAGTCCGCGACAGCGACGCGGGCCAACGCGTCGCACATCAGCCAGTCGAGTGCCCGGGCAAAGGCTGGTTCGTGCAGTGTCAGCCCAGGCAACTCGAGACCGATCGAGGCGGTGATGCTTGACTGGTGTGCGCCGCCCTCCGGGGCTAGCGTCGTGCCGGATGGGGTGCCGGCAAATACAAATGATGCGCCCGAGTAGAGCGCGTAGATCAGGGCGTCCAGACCGCGACACACGAAGGGGTCATACACCGTACCCACCGGCAACAACGACTGGCCGGAGAAGTGCCCCGACAGGCCCAGCTGCGACAACAGCAGGAAGAAGTTCATCTCCGAGATGCCGAGCTCGAGATGCTGTCCCGTGGGTCCCTCCAACCACCGCAGCATGGGGTCGTGGGACCACGTCTGGCGCTCGTGCTCGGCAAACACCCCCACCCGATTGATCCACCCGGCCAGATTGGTCGAGGTGGCGACGTCGGGCGAAGTGGTTACCAGGCGGGGTCGCACGGATTCGTTGCGGGACAGGTCCACGAGCAACCGGCCGAAGGCCTCCTGCGTACTGGTGGGACGTGCAACGCGTGGCGATGTTGATTCCGGCACGACGCACTCGTCTCGCGTGGGGCCAGGGGTGCGGGTGAGATGGCGGCGGCGCGCGGCCAGGAGGTGACCCGCGCGGGAGTTCTCGGGGAACCGGTCCCACTGCGCGTCCTCGGTGATGCCGAGCCGCTCGCGCAGCTCCACGACCTGCCCAGTGGCCAGCACGGCGGCGTGGTTGCGGGCGTTGCCCTGGATGGGCAGGCCCCAGCCCTTGTGGGTGTAGGCGAAAATCACGGTGGGCCGGCTGGTGTCGCGCTCTGCCTGCTCCAGGGCCGCCACGACGCTGGGGAGGTCGTGGCCGCCGAGGTCGGTGACCAGGGCGGCGACGCTTTCGTCGTCCTGGTTGGCGAGCAGGTCGGCCACCTCATCGGGTGCGCCCTCGAGGAAGCGGGAGCGGAGCTCCGCCGGTCCCAGACCGAACAGCGACTGGTAGCGCTCGTTCGGCATCTCGTCGATCCAGTCACGCACGGCCTCGGCGCCCTGTTCCTCGACGAAGGCCCGGAGCTGGCGGCCGTACTTGAGTTCGATGACCTGCCAACCGTGGGCCTCGAAGGCCGCATGCCAAGGGCTGATGCGCATGTCGGGCACCACCCGGTCCAGCGACTGGCGGTTGAAGTCCACCAACCACGTCACGGAGCCGAGACGGTTGGTCGCCGGATCATGCACGGCTTCCCAGACGTTGCCCTCGTCCAGTTCTGCATCACCGAGGAGCGCAAAGAACCGGGAGGGCGGGCGTTGGCCGAAGTGGGCGTCGACATAGTTGCGCACGGCGGCGGCGAAGACCGTCGCGGCCGGCCCCAGCCCCACCGAACCGGTGGAGAAGTCGACCCTGCCCGGGTCCTTGGTCGTCGACGGATAGGCCTGCAATCCGCCATGGGCGCGGAGCTCCGTGAGCCAGGGCCTTTCGAGGTTGCCCATCAGGTAGTTGAGGGCGTGCAGCACCGGGCTGGCATGCGGTTTGACGGCGACGAAGTCGTCGGCGTCGAGGTGGTGCAGATACAGCGCCGTCATGAGCGTGACCATGGAGGCGCACGACGCCTGGTGCCCGCCCACCTTGACCCCGTCGAGGTTCGGGCGCACGTGGTTGGCGTGCTCCACCATATTGGTGGCCAGCCACAGTACCCTTCGTTGAATCTCTTCGAGCACCCCGTATTCCTCGTCCATGGTGGGAGAACTCCTTTCGTGGTGTGGTCAACCCTTGGTCGCGCCTGCCGTCAAACCCGCAACGATCCATCGACTGGCGAACGCAAACATGGCCATCGTGGGCAGGATGGTGAGAACGGCGGCTGCCGACATTGGGCCCCATTCGATGTTGAAGCTCGAGATGAAGCCGTTGAGTGCGGTCGGGATGGTCTTGTTGGAGTCACTGTTGATGAGGGTGACGGCGAGGAACAACTCGTTCCAGCTGTTGACGAAGTTGAAGATGAACGTGGCCACGATGCCGGGCGTCATGACGGGGACCAGCACCCGCCACAGCGCGGTGAAGCGGGAGCAGCCATCCACCATGGCCGCCTCCTCAAGGCTGTCCGGGACGTTGTCGAAGAACCCGCGCAGCATGATGGCGGAGAAGGGGATGGTGATCGCCACGTAGACCAGGACCAGTCCGAAGCGGTTGTCGACCAGGCCCAGGTTGGTGAACATCTGGTACAGCGGCCCCAGAGCGATGAAGGCAGGGATCATCTGGGTGACCAAAAACGCCATCATGATCGTGCCCTTGCCCCGAAAGCTGAACCGGGCCAGCACGTAGGCGCTGAGCAGGGCAATGATGGTGGCTACCAGCGCGGCTGCCGAGGACACGATGATGCTGTTGAAGAGATAGGTGCCGAACTGGGACTTCTGGAAGAGACTTGCATAGTTTTCCAAGGAGAACTCGCGTGGCCAGTACCGCACCGGGTACTCGGCGATCTGGCTAGCCGGTTTGAAGGACGTCAGGGCAATCCAGTACAGCGGGAACAGGGTGATGACCATCCAGATCACCAGGCCGACGACCTTGGTGATCTTCAACGCGAGCGGGTCACGGTTGATCATGCGTCGCCCCTCTGGGTCAGAAGCGCGAGGTATGCGCCGGTGAAGACTACGAGCACGCCGACGACGATGAAGCCAAGGGCCGACGCCAATCCGTACTCACCCTGCTGGGTGTACTGGATCATCCAGGTGGTGACGATTTGGGTGCGGTTGCCGGGACCCCCTCCCGTCATCCCGTAGATGATGTCCGGGAAGTTGAAGATCCATATGATGCGCAATAGAACCGTGAGCAACAAAGTGGAGCGGATTGTGGGGATCGTTACGCGGACCAGCGTGCGCCACCGGCCCGCGCCGTCGAGGGCTGCTGCTTCATACAACTCGTCGGGCACTGATTGGAGCGCAGCGAGGATCATGATCGCGAAGAATGTGACGCCGTACCAGACGTTGGCGATGATCACTGCTAGCAGCGCCAGTTGTGGGTCGGCAAGCCACGGCACCGGCACGTCAATGAGTCCGACGCGCATCAGCAGATCGTTGATGACCCCGAACTCGGAGTTGAACATCCACCGGAACAAGATGCCGATCAGGAAGCCGGAGACGGCCCACGGGTAGAACACGACAGCCTGGTACAGACCGCGGAACCGGAACTTGCGTCGCAGCCCCAAGGCGATGAGGAATCCGAGGAGGAGCTGCGGAATCAGGGAGCCCCCCACCCACACCACTGAGTTCAGCATCACGCGAGGGAAGAGCGGGTCTGACAGCAGAGTCCTGAAGTTGCCGAACCCGATCCATGGAGTGCTTGTCAGATCCCACAGGCTCCACTGACGAAAGGCCATCTGGCTGCCGACCAGCATCGGGTAGTAGACGAAGATGCCGACGAAGATGAAAGCTGGGGACAGGAAGGCCAACATCTGGAGTCCGGTATGGACTGTGAACCGCCGTTTGGGTGTGGGGCGGGTGCGCATCGCACCCGCCCCACGATCAGCGACCCCATCGGTCGTTGGGGACACTGTCGGCTAGCCTTCCCACTTCTGGGTCCAGTACTGGTCCCAGTCCGTCAAGAGTTCAGCAGTGGACATTTCACCGAGCAACACGTTCTGGAAATCGTCCTCGGACTTCTGCATCCACTCCGTCCACCACGCGACGCCGCGCGGTTCCTCCACTGAGATGTAGACATCCGGGTTTGACGTCATCTCGACGTAGGCCGCCCACGGTCCGGTACTGAAGAACTCATCCTCACCCGCAGACTTCAGGATGGGAACCAGGCTGTTCTCCTTTGCGAAGGTCGTTGATGGTTCTCCGGAGAGCCACTTGACGAGCTCCACCGCTTCCTCCTTGTGCTCACTTGCCTCAGCGACGCCCCATCCGGCGGTGGCCAGCGGCCAGGCGGCCTTGCCGGTGGGACCGACCGGGTTTGGTGCCACGCTCCACTGGTCTTCGGTCAGCGACGAGTCCTCAACGGTGGCGATGACCTCAGGATCCTGCAGGAGGAACGCCGTCGAGCCATTGGTGAACGCTTGCACCATTTCTGGGTAGCCCCACGCCACTGATGACTCTGGAGAGCCAGTTTTGAACAACTCCATGTAGCTGTCGAGGGCCTCCTGCGACTCGGGAGTCGAAAAGATGGTGTCCCCGCTGGTCACCTTGTAGGCGTTCTCCACGTCAAGCTGGTCCGCGTTGTAGGCCTGCAGGATGGCAGCCAGCTGGCCAATTGAGTTTGAGCCTCCCCGGAAGGCGTAGCCATAGCGGTTCTGCGCGGGATCCTGAATGGCGGCCGCCTGCTGGATGACGTCACTCCATGCGTTGGGGGCCGCGTCGAAACCCGCGTCCGCGACCAGGTCGGGGCGGTAGAAGAGGCTGAGTCCGTAGAAGCCGTATGGGATGAAGTAGGAGTGCCCGTCGCCGTCCACGGCTACCTCGCGCGCCTGATCGGTGAGGGAATCCAACCCATCCCACCCCTCAAGATCGCCTGACATGTCATAGATCCAGCTGTTGTTGCTGAACGGGCCGACTGTCAGGTCGCGGACTTCGAGGACGTCGACACCGGAGCCCGACTGCAGCATCTGCTGGATCTTCTGGTCCGCCTGTTCCGTGGGTGGCGAGATCAGGTCCACCTTGATGCTTGGGTTCTCAGACTCGAACTCCGCCAGCATGGACTTGAGCAATTCCGTCCGGGCAGGGTTGGTGAGGCTTTCGACCATCTGCAGGGTGACGGTCTCGCCATCGGGGTCGCCGCCACTGGTCTCACCTCCTCCACCACAGGCCGTCAGAGTCAGCGCAAGGGCTGACACCGCCGCTGCGGCGGTTATGAACTTGCTTCGCATTGTTCCTCCTGGGGTTGTTGCGGGTTGGATCGTGCGGTCGTTACGGGTTTTGATCGAGACCATCGGTGCAGCAGAGGCACGCCCGTTGAGGCCAGTCGCTCGAAGTCGTCGATAGTCGTGTAGGCGTGCGATGAGAGCCTCATGTAGCCCCGCCCGTCGAAGCAGGTGAAGGCGGCCACGACACCCGTGGCATCCATGAAGGGCACCCGGAGTGCATCGGCATCGGCGATGGTCGACCCGAGTTCGCCGGGAAGACGCAGCAGGCGCAGGGGACCTATTGACTGACCGACGTCGGGGAGTGGGTCGCTGACGAACTGCCCGAGGCTTCGAGCAACGATGGTGCACCCCTCGTCGAGCGTGTCCGTGCTTGACCGACGGATGTCATCCCAGCCGAACGTCTCCTCGAGGAAATCCCATGCAAACGGTGCGATGATCCATGGGGTGGCGTCGAAAGTGCCCTGTGTGTCGAACCGTTCCGGAAAGGGCAGTGGGGTTCCCCACGAATCGATGATGGGGAACAGTTCTTGGCCACTTCCGCGGGTCACCAGCACCCCCACTCCGCGGGGTGCACAGATGAACTTGTGCAGGTTGCCAACCCAGTAGTCCGCCTCCTGGCATACCGGATCGGCGAGGACGCCGGGGGCGTGCGCGCCGTCCACGAGAGTCATGACGTCCAGGCCACGAGCAGCCCGGCAGATCTGGTCCACTGGGAACTCGCGGGCCGTAGCCGATGTCACCTGATCGATCACCAGAAGCGTCGGGCGGGTCTGCTCCAGGGCGTCCACCAAGAGATCGGTAACCTCCTCCGCTGTGGCGGCCAGCGGAATCCGTACGCTGTGGGCCCGGCCTCCGGTCCGCACGGCCAGACGCTCCGCGCCCATCGTGATCGCCCCGTAACCGTGGTTCGTCGTCAGAACGTCCACCGGGCCCTGCTGCGCGAGCGACTGAAACACCACGGAGGCCCCGGCAGAGGCGTTCAGCACGAACGCGAGTCGCTCTGTGTCTGTTCCGAGCAGTGATGCCATCCGTGTGCGAGCATCCGCAACAGTGGAGGGAAGTTCCGAGAACCAACGAACGGGGTTCCAGTCGACCAGTGCCCGCAACCGATTCTGTTCCGCGGTGACCGCCCGTGGTACTGCGCCGAAGGAGCCGTGATTGAGATGGTGCATACCGGGGTCGAGGTCCCAGTAGGCACGTGCACGGGCTGTTTCCCGAGCTCCCTCGGCCTTGGCAAGATTCGTCATCGAAGTCCTTCCTGTCTGACAACTATGGCATATGGTCTGCCCAAGTCAACATTTATGTTGAGTTTGGCCCTTTTTGTCTGACAATCGCTCCATGCCGCCATAATGGACCCAAGACGGAAAGAGGTCCAAATGAGTGCAGTGGACTCCGCGCGCGACGGTCTGTGCCGGATGATCGCATCGGGTGAGCTCCAACCCGGCTGGGCGCTGCCCAGTGAGGCTGATCTGTGCGACCGCCTGGGCGTGTCGCGCAGCTCGCTTCGCGAGGCACAAAGGATGTTGGCCGTTGCCGGCGTCCTGACCTCCCGGCCCGGTAGCAGGTCATTTGTTTCTGAAATGAACGCTCAACAAATCCTGTCGGGGCTGGACATCGTCATCCCTTTGCTTCCCTTGGAGCGCTACCTCGAGTTGTTCCCCATGCGGGAGGTATTGGAGGGACACGCTGCAGCCCTCGCGGCCGCGAGGATGTCGGACTCCCAGTGTCATGAGTTGCGTGCTGTCGCGCAGGAGTTGGCCGACACAACGGCCCCTGACACATCACAGGAATTGGACATGGAGTACCACTCGCTCATCTTTCAGGGTGCTGGGGATGGCATGATCAGGGCTCTTCTTGAGTCGTTGCGCCGGCGCGGTCAGGACTACCGCATCCTTGAGCTGGGGGAGGGGCGTGGTCAGGAGATCAAGCGCACCAGCGATCAGGCGCACAAGGAGATCGCGGCGGCCATCAGCAACAGGGACCCGGAAGGGGCCGGGTTCCTGATGATGCAGCACCTTCGTTGCACGCAACGCCTGTTGGAGGGGTTCCGGCCGGAGCCAACGATCGGGTAAGCCTGGGCCGACGCTAAAGTCAGTGCCATGCGCATCACTCCAAGTATCCTGAACGCAGACTTCGCAAACCTGGCGGCCGAGGTGGCTCGGATTCCCGGAGCGGACGCCATCCACGTCGATGTGATGGACAACCACTTCGTGCCCAACCTGACCATCGGGCTGCCCGTGGTGGAGTCCCTGCGGCTGACCACGGACAAGATGCTCGACATCCACCTCATGATCGAGGACGCCGATCGTTGGGCTCCCGCCTTCGCGGAGGCCGGCGCCGAATCCGTGACTTTCCACGTGGAGGCCGCTGCAGCGCCCATTCGTCTCGCGCGCGAGCTGCGCAAGCTGGGGGCGCGCGCCTCCATGGCGCTCAAACCGGCCACACCCATCGATGGTTTCGCCGACATGCTGGGCGAAGTGGACATGGTGCTGCTGATGACCGTCGAGCCCGGGTTCGGCGGACAGTCATTCCTGGATCTCGTGCTGCCCAAGATCCGACGCACACGCGAGCTCATCGGAGATCGGCCCATCTGGCTTCAGGTGGACGGCGGGGTGTCCACGTCCACCATCGAGCGCTGCGCGGAGGCAGGGGCCGACACCTTCGTGGCCGGCTCTGCAGTCTTCAGTGCTTCCGAGCCGGACGCCATGGTGGGACAGTTGCGCGACCTCGCCGTCGCAGCCTGTCAGCACTGACCCGTCAACGAGCTCGCCGGCTCTCAACCGCGGCGGGGCCCCCTGTTGGCACGCCCGTCACCACGGCCTCGCAGATAACGTTCGAACTCGGCAGCGATGGTGTCGCCCGTGGCGCCCTCCACGTCATGGGCATCCTTGGCCTCTTCCAGCTGCTCGATGTACTCCGCCACGTCGGGGTCCTCCGAGCTCAGTTCGTCGACGGCAGCCGTCCACTTGACCGCCTCGTCGGGCAGGTCGTCGTAATCCAGGGACAGGCCGAGCACCTGTTCGAGTTTGCTGAGCAGCGCCTGCTGTCCCTTGGGGCTGGGCGGGTTGGCCACGTAGTGGGGGATTGCCACCCACATGGAGGCGGTGGTCATCCCCTGTGCAATCAGCATCTGATTGATGACGCCTATGGTGCCGGTGGGCCCCTCGTAGCTGGAGGCTTCGAGGTCGAGTAGCTCACGCAGCGCGGAATCAAAGGTGAACATGGACACGGGCAGGGGCCGGGAGTGGGGCGTGTCGCTCAGCATGGCGCCCAGGAGAATGACCAGCTGTGGGTCGAACTCCTTGATGAATCCGATCAACTCTGTGGTGAAGCTTTGCCACAGCAGGCTCGGTTCCTGCCCCACGACCATGAGAATGTCGCGCTCCGGATGCCGCACGAGGGTCAGCGTGATGGCCGGCCACTCGATGAAGGGGCCGTCGGGGGAGCGGCGAAGGTGGGGGCGGGTCGCCTGGTAGTCGAAGTAGCGTTCGTCGTCGATGGATGCGACATCGACGCGGTCATACGTGCTCAGGATGTGGGCAGCGGTGTCGCTCGCCGCGCCACCGGCGTCGTTCCAGCCATCAAAGGCGATGACGACGGCCAAGTCGCGAAATGGGCCCAGATGATCAAATCGCATGCCCACCAGTCTAGGCGCCCGCAGGCCGCGGGTGCAGGCGAGCGAGAGGCGCGCGCCGGTGAACGCGGGCGAGGACCACGAGTCCATCCGCGTTAGAGTGACCCGCGTGCGCAGCCCAATTCGTGACCACCTGAACACCACAGTCCTCGTCGCCGACGGTGCGATGGGAACGATGCTGCAGAGTTTCGGTGAGCTGGACGTGGAGACGGACTTCCAGGGACTCGAGGGGTGCAACGAGGTCCTGAACGTCACGAGGCCGGACATCGTCGCTGCAGTCCACCGAGCCTACTTCGAGGCCGGCTCCGATTGTGTGGAGACGAACTCGTTCGGCACGAACCTCGCCGCCCTGCGTGAATACGAGATCGAGGATCGTCTCGAGGAGCTGGCGCTGGCCTCCGCGCGCATCGCCCGTGAGGTGGCCGACGAATTCTCCACGCCGGGGAAGCCGCGCTTCGTACTGGGATCCGTGGGGCCGGGAACCAAGCTCCCGAGCCTCGGTCACGTCACCTTCGCCGAGATTCGCGACGCCTACCAACGCCAGATCGAGTCCATGGTCGCCGGCGGCATCGACGCCGTGCAGATCGAGACGAGCCAGGACCTCCTCCAGGCCAAGGCGGCCGTCATCGCGGCCAAGCGTGCACGCTCCGCGCTCGGCATCGACCTTCCCATCTTCGTCAACGTCACAGTGGAGGCCACCGGCACCATGCTGCTGGGCTCCGAGATCGGTGCGGCACTGACCACACTGGAAGCCCTGGGCATCGACGTCATCGGCCTCAACTGTGCCACCGGGCCCGCCGAGATGAGCGAGCACCTGCGACACCTGGCCCGGCGTGCCCGCATCGCCACGGGCGCCATGCCCAACGCGGGACTGCCCGAACTGACCGCCGACGGCGCCCGCTACCCACTAGGTCCGGAGGGCCTGGCCGATGCGCTCGGGGAGTATCTCCGCGACTACGGCCTGGCCGTCATCGGCGGCTGCTGCGGGACCACGCCGGAACACATCAGGCTCCTGTCCGAGCGCTTTTCGGGCACACCAGTGGTGCAGCGCGACGTTGACCAGGACAACTCAGTCTCCAGTCTCTACATCGAGGTGCCCCTGGCCCAGGACGCCAGCCACCTCAGCATTGGTGAGCGAACCAACGCCAACGGTTCCAAGGCCTTCCGCGAACACATGCTCGCCGGGAACCTGGACGAGTGCGTCGAGATCGCGAAGAGCCAGGCGCGCGATGGTGCCCACGTGCTGGACCTCTGCATCGACTACGTGGGGCGCGACGGCGTCGCAGACATGGACCTCATCGCCGCCCGCCTCGCCACGTCCGTGACGCTCCCGGTGGTGCTGGACTCCACGGAGCCGCCCGTCATCGAAGCGGGGCTCGAGAGGTTGGCTGGGCGTTGCATCGTCAACTCCGTCAACTACGAGGACGGCTCCGGTCCGGAGTCCCGGTTCGGCCGAGTCATGCCGATGGCGCAGGAGCACGGCGCTTCGGTCGTCGCGCTCACCATCGACGAGGAGGGCCAGGCCCGCACTGCGGAGTGGAAGGTGCGCGTCGCCTCGCGTCTCATCGAGGACCTGACGGGCAACTGGGGAATGGATGTGGGGGACATCCTTGTCGACTGCCTCACCTTCCCCATCGCCACCGGTCAGGAGGAGACCCGTCGCGACGGCATCGAGACCATCGAGGCCATCCGTGAGCTGAAACGGCGCTATCCGCGCGTCCGCACCACACTGGGAGTCAGCAACGTCTCCTTCGGCCTCAACCCGGCAGCCCGCATGGTGCTGAACTCGGTGTTCCTGGCCGAATGCGTGAAGGCTGGTCTGGACTCCGCCATCGTGCACAGCGCCAAGATTGTCCCCATGGACCGGATCCCTGACGAGCAGCGCGAGGTGGCGCTCGACCTGGTGTGGGACCGCCGAGCCGAGGGCTATGACCCCCTGACGAGGTTCCTGGAGCTGTTCGAGGGCGTCACCGCGGCTTCCGTCCGTGCCTCGCGGGCGGCCGAGTTGGCCGCGCTGCCGCTGGACGAACGCCTCCAGCGGCGCATCATCGACGGCGAGGGCAAGGGCCTGGCAGCAGACCTGGACGAGGCACTGGAGCACAACGCCGCCCTGGACATCATCAACAACGACCTCCTGGCCGGCATGAAGGTGGTGGGTGAACTGTTCGGTTCCGGCCAGATGCAGCTCCCCTTCGTCCTGCAGTCCGCCGAGGTCATGAAGACCGCCGTCGCCCACCTCGAGCCGCACATGGAGAAGCAGGACTCCGCCGGCAAGGGGACCCTGGTGCTCGCCACGGTGCGCGGTGATGTGCATGACATCGGCAAGAATCTCGTGGACATCATCGTCAGCAACAACGGCTACACCGTGGTCAACATTGGCATCAAGCAGCCCATCAGCGCCATCATCGACGCCGCAGAGAAGGCGAACGCCGACGCCATCGGTATGTCGGGACTGCTGGTGAAGTCCACCATCGTCATGAAGGACAACCTCGCCGAGATCAACCGGTTGGGCCTCGCGGAGAAGTACCCCGTCCTGCTGGGCGGCGCCGCCCTGACGAGGGCGTTCGTTGAGCACGACCTCGGCGACATGTTTGAGGGCGAGGTGCGCTACGCGCGGGACGCCTTCGACGGTCTGGCCCTGATGGACGCGGTCATGGCCGTCAAGAGGGGCGTGCCGGGTGCTGCGCTGCCAGCCATCAAACCCAGGCGTGTGTACAAGAAGACCACCGTCGACATCGTGGAGCCCGAACTCGGAGTGCGCTCCGACGTGGCCCGACGCATCGACGTCCCCACCCCGCCGTTGTGGGGATCACGGGTGGTCAAGGGCATCTCCCTGGCGGAGGTGTCCGAGTGGCTGGACCACCGGGCCACCTTCATGGGCCAGTGGGGGCTACGAGGCGTGCGGGGGGGAGTCACCTACGAGGAACTGCTCGAGACAGAGGCTCTGCCCCGCCTGAGGATGTGGATGGACCGCATCAAGACTCAGGGCCTCGGCAACTTCGCCGTCGTGCACGGCTATTGGCCGGTCCACAGCGAGGACGAGACGCTCATCGTCGGTCACCCGGATGACCCGTCGAGGGAGCTGACCCGGTTCACGTTCCCTCGCCAGCGCCGCGACCGCCGCCTCTGCCTCGCCGACTATTTCCGCGACAAGGACGAGGCCGCCGAGCTGGGCCCCGACGTGTTGGGCATGCAGTTGGTGACCATGGGGCCGGAGGTGGCGAAGGCCGCCAACGCATTGTTCGAGGCCAACTCCTACCGGGAGTACATGGAACTCCATGGCCTGTCGGTGCAGCTGACCGAGGCGTTGGCCGAGTTCTGGCACCACCGCACCCGGGTGGAACTGGGGCTGGTGGCCGACGACGGTGACGTCGCGGACGCCATTCGTGATCAGGCCTATCGTGGCTCCCGCTACTCCTTCGGCTACCCGGCCTGCCCGGACCTGGAGGATCGCATCAAGTTGGTGGACATGCTGGAGCCGGGCCGCATCGGCGTGGCGCTGAGCGAGGAACTGCAGCTGCATCCGGAGCAGTCGACCGACGCCATCGTCGTCCACCACCCTGAAGCCAAGTACTTCAGCGCAAAGTAGATCCCACAACACAATGAGCCCGGAGGGCCACATTTCATGACCAATCTTTCCGGCGTCCGCCGTGGACCACTCGTCGCGGGCGAGCGCGTCACGCTCACCGACTCCAAGGGGCGCCGCAAGTCCCTGATGCTCAGGGAGGGCGCCACGTGGCACACCACCAAGGGTGCCGTCAGCCACGACGCGTTGATCGGGGGCCCCGAGGGTGTCACGATCACGTCTGTCGGTGGCATGCAGTACCTGGTGTTGCGGCCACTGCTCAGCGAGTACATGGTGGCGATGCCTCGTGAGGCTGCCGTCATCTACCCCAAGGATGCGGCCCAGATCCTGATGTGGGCCGACATCTTCCCCGGCGCCCGCGTGCTGGAGGCCGGCGTGGGGTCCGGTGCGCTCACGATGGCACTGCTCCGGGCAATTGGTCCTGAGGGACAGCTCCACTCCTATGAGAGGCGCGCGCAGTTCGCCGAGGTGGCGCGCAAGAACGTCGAATTCTTCATCGACGGCGAGCACCCGGCCTGGCAGTTGACCGTCGGAGATCTCGTGGAGGAGATCCGCGATGATCGCCTCGACCGGGTGATCCTGGACATGCTCGCGCCCTGGGAGTGCATCGAGGCCGTTGGGGACCGACTGGAACCGGGGGGCGTCGTGTGCTGCTACGTGGCCACGGCCACCCAGCTCGGCCGCGTCACCGACACCCTCCGCGCCCACGGCGGCTTCACGGAACCCCACGCCACCGAGACGACGGTGCGCGACTGGCACGCCGAGGGGCTGGCGATCCGCCCCGGCCACGGCACCAGCGCCCACACCGGCTTCCTCGTGATTTCCAGACGGCTGGCCCCGGGGGTTTCCGCGCCCATGCGCAAGCGTCGTCCGGCACCCGGTGCCTACGGCCCCGACTACAGCGGTCCGCGTCCCGCCAACATTCCCGGAGTCGCGTAGCAGGGGCGGCTCGAGCTCAGGAAGCGGAGCGTGACCGACCCCGCACCAGACGGGCGATCAGGCGCCAACCGAACAGCACGGAGAACAGGAAGAGCGTGGCCACGATGACGAACGGCAGCTCCGCGGTGTCACCCGACACGATGCGCAACCCCATGCCGCCGAGCACTGTCACGAGCCAGATCACCAGTGCTGCTCGGGGGCCGTACCCATCGTCGTCGAGAAGGCTGACGACCACCCATCCCACGAGGCACGCCGCGAGGAACGGCCAACCCGTCTGGGCGACCCCCAGCAGTGTCAGCCCTTCATCGTGACTCGCGCGTCCGACGACGGCGAAGACCAGGACCAGAATGAGATCGATGATGGTGGGCAAGATTCGGACCATGGCGGCAAGGTTATCGTCCGCGAGCCGGGGCACTAGGATCAGGCGGAGCAGTTGTCCAGAGTGAGTCGATGAGTCAAGAGGCGCCAGTGGTTGCAGAACCCGAGATCTCCGGGCCCGTGCTCGTCATAGGGGCGGGTCTGGTGGGCTCCTCCCTCGGCATGGCCCTGCGCCATGCGGGCGTCGACGTCATCCTCGAGGACCTGCGGACCTCCCATGCCCTCGTCGCTGCCAGTCTCGGCGCGGGACGGGTCGCCGTGCCGTGCACCGACGACGTGGCGGTCGTCGTCGTGGCCACCCCACCCACGACCATCGCAGCCGTGGTGTGTGCGGCACTGGAACGCTTCCCGTCAGCTGTGGTCACCGATGTGGGTTCGGTCAAGGGGCCCATCGCGTCAGCCGTTGCCGAGGGCAGCCCCCACTTCGCCCGCTACGTGCCGTCGCATCCTATGGCTGGCTCCCAGTTCACCGGGCCGATGACGGCCAGGGCGGACCTGTTCCAGGACCGCACGTGGGTGATCACGCCGGCGGCGGGCAATGCGGTGGGGTCACTGGACGTCGTTCGGGTCCTGGCGGGTCTCACGGGGGCCGTGGTGGTGGAGCTTGACGCCGACCTCCACGACGAGGCCGTCGCGCAGGTCAGCCACGTGCCGCACCTGATGAGCATTCTGACTGCCAGCCATCTGCGCGGCGTGCCCGGCGACACGCTGCGTCTGGCGGGGCAGGGGATTCGCGATGTCACCCGGATCGCCGGGTCGGATCCGGGGTTGTGGCGACAGATTCTGAGCACCAACGCCGTCGCCGTCCGTGAGGAGTTGCGAGAAGTGGCCGAGGACCTTGCCCACCTGATCAGGGTGTTGGACCAGCCCGACGAACTCGAGGCCTTCCTCCGCATCGGCCAGCACGGCGCCCAGGCGTTGAGCGGCAAGCACGGCCACGAGCCCAAGGACGTCGTCATCGTCACCGTCGAGATACCCGATGAGCCGCGCGCGCTCGGCAGCCTCTTCGGCGATGTCGGCGACCTGGGCTTCAACGTCGAAGACTTCGATCTCACGCACGACGCCGTCCGCGAGGTGGGCTACCTGTCCATCTCGGTGGAACGCCCCCAGGCGGAGCAGCTGCGCGCCGACCTCGTCAGGAGGGGTTGGAAGGCGTGGTCCCGATGAGAAGCAGGCGAAGGGCAATGATGAGGAGAGAGCAGTGAACCAGTCGTTGGTCATCGCCATTGACGGTCCGAGCGGGTCGGGTAAGTCGACCACTGCGCGGCTGCTGGCTGAGAAGCTGCACATCGGCTATCTGGACACCGGCGCCATGTACCGGGCCGTCGCCTGGGAGTACCTCCATTCCGGTGGCGTGGTGGGCGACGCCCAGGCGATCGTGCAGCTGACGCGGGGGGCGGACATCCGCATCTCGACCCATCCAGCCGCGCCGATGGTGACGATCAACGGTCACGACGTCACGGCCGCCATCCGGGAGCCCCAGGTCTCGGCCTCGGTGTCGATCGTCGCAACCAACCCCGACGTGCGCCGCATCCTGACCAAGCGCATGCGCGAGACGATCGCCGCCCACAACCACCGGATCGTGGTGGAGGGTCGAGACATCACCACCGTGGTCGCGCCCGACGCGGATGTGCGAGTACTCCTCGTGGCTGATCCCGCGGCGCGCGTCGCCCGTCGAGCTGCCGAGCTGGGGGAGAGGGTGCACCAGAGTGATGTCACGGACCAGGTGATCCGTCGGGACCGGGATGACTCCACGGTCTCCAATTTCACCGACGCCACCGAGGGAGTCGTGGTCATCGACTCCACCTTCCAACTGCCGGACGCTGTGGTGGAGCAGGTCCTGCAGCTCGTCGACTCCCTGCCCTCCGATCGCTGAGGAGCGGTCCCCGATGCCTCCCCTGCTCGACGTCTTGGTGTTCTATGTTCCGGTCGCCGACACCGACGCTGTGTTGGCTCGCGTTTTTGAGGCTGGCGGCGGACGAATCGGCGACTATGACCAGTGCGCCTTCGTGCTGGAGGGCCGCGGACAGTTCCGACCACTGGCCGGAGCCAACCCCACCATCGGGGACGTCGGGCAGGTGGAGCTTGTGCGGGAGAACCGCGTCGAACTCACCTTCCCCCGGGAACTCCGGGGTGCCGTGCTCGCGGCACTGGTTCGAGCCCATCCGTACGAGGAACCTGCCTTCCACGTCTTGGAGAACGTCGCGTCCACGAGGTGACGACACGCCGCGCTACGAGAACAGCACGATGTTGTTGAAGACCCACTTGTTGACCAGGCTGTAGCTGTAGCCGCCGCCCGGCTTGGGCGAGGCCTCCACCAGGTTGTTGATCCGGATGTAGCTGCGGCAACCGTTGCCCCCTGTTCGAGCCGTATCGCACTCGGTGTACCACTCACGTCCATCTGCGGACGTCCATGTCGTCGTGTGGCCCAACGGATTGCCGGCCCACATCGAACGCTTGGACGCCAGATACGTCAGGTTGTTGTGGAACCAGCCCGTCCGTGGGACGAACGTGCCACCTCTGTTGGTGACCTGGGTGGCCCAGATGGACGTCCAGCAGCGAGACGTGGCCGAGTAGGGCTCGCACCGGGTGAACCACCGTCGCCCGTTGACCGTGTGATAACCCGGTGTGGTGTAGACATCCGCCGCTCGGAACGTCGGTTTGGCGGTCGGCTTGAGCGTGGGCTCCGTCGTTGGGGGGAGAGTCGGCGTGACGGTGTCCTCAACGAGACCGGCCGCCCGGAAGTGATCTGAGTGCACAGTGAAGGAATCCAGCACGTGCGGCATCCAGCAGGCGTCGTTGTGGCGCCCCGTCGGATAGACGGCCGACGTGTGCTCGACGCCCTTGTCCGTCAGGACTGTGTCCATGCTCCGCACGGCTTCGTCGAATCCGTAGTCATCGAATTCGCATGCGTCGTAGTAGAAGTCGAACGCGTTCAACTCCTCGGCCGTCATATTCGTCGCCTGCGCCAGCGGCGTTGGGAGATCCGTGGGTGAGTAGTTCAGGGACCCAATGTGGGAGGCGAGTGATGAGAACATTTCAGGCGTCGACAGGCCGATCGAGTACGCACCGAAGCCACCCATGGAGATGCCGGTCAATCCCCGGAATTCACGGGTGGGCAGGGTCCTGTACTCGGCGTCGACGAGCGGGACCATCTCCGTGAGGAACATGCTCCGCCACGGCGTGCCGCCCGGCTGGTCGGCATACCAGAGCGACTCACCGTCGGGCATGATCACGATAGTTTCGGCCAGACCCTGCTCCCAGAGTCCGTCGAGCACAGCATCCATGTCCCGCGGCTCCCATTCGCGGCTGCCGCCGTTCACGCCGTGCAGCAGGTAGACCACCGGGTAGTCACGATTGGGCTCAGTGAGGTACGACGGAGGGAGGTACGTGACGAACTCCCGTGGTGCGTTCTCGAGCTCGGAGTCGACCGTTTCGCGGAAGAATCGCGAGCGGTTGCCCGTCTCCAGCAGAGTGGAATCCGAGAAGCGGAGGAACTCCTGGGCCGATGGCTGGAACGCGTACTGCTCGCCACCACGGGTGCCGACGACCGAGCGGTTCGTGTCGACTATCAGGCTGCCGTCCCCGCCGTCGACCACTTCGACCTCACTGTCGACGAGGTGGAGGGTGCCTGCCTCGTCCATCCAGTTCTGCAGCTCTCGTCCCCGTCGCTCCTTGGACCGGCCGTTGTGGAAGTACGTGTCATCGAGGGTGTCGAGATAGGCGTCGACATCACCAGCGGCGAGGGCTGATTTCTGGCGTGCCAGGACTGCCATCACAGCAGATGTCTGCTCCGCTGAGGCCAGGGGACCGGTGATGTCGTAGACGTTGGCGCGAACTGCATCCTTGGAGAAAATTCCGACGGGGCCCTCGTACCAGCCGCCGCCACCGCTCATGTCATACAGGCGGACGGCGAGTACGTTGTGGCCGCCGAAAACCGGTGCGCTGGCCGGGACCGGGTAGAGGCGCTTCTCGAACCACTGGCTGCTGGCTTCTGGCGGCATCGTTCCGGACCCGCCGATCCGCACCCCATTGAGGAAGGCCTCGTCGACGTCGTCGAGGAAGCCCAGCGATGCCACCAGATTGGTCCCCTCGGCCTCCGGCGGCAGCGCGAAATTGAGGCGGTACCAACCGAACCCGTCGTAGTCGGCGAATGGTGTGCCATCTCCGGGGACCTCGATGTCGGACCATCCCGAGTCATCGAACGTGGAACTGGCGAAAGCGGGGTCGTCGCCCTTGGTGAACTTCCATGTCCCTTCGAGATTGATCTCGACCGTCGCCGGGGAAACTTCTTCCGCCGACGCCAAAGGGGAGACGCTCAGTGGGACGGCGACCAGTGCGGCCAACGCCACGGAGACCATCGTGCGCACACCATGAGACAGGTTGATTTTCATGAGTTCCAACTTCGCTGTCGAGAACAATGGGGGGACCGTGAACCTCAATTCAAAGTACTCCCCGTTGATCGGGTTCTGCAATGGTCCGTCGAAAGTTCACGCCCTTGGGGATGGGCGGGTCGGTGATCGACGTTTCGTCGCGCCTCGTGGCCTTGTCGGGTGGGCCATTCCCGGGTGAATCAACAACTCGTCGCTGTACCTGTGGTGCGGCACGGGATGTCGTCGCCGCCGGGCCGCTGAATCCGGGGTGGTGTCACATTCGGCGGGATGGAGAGCCATTGGGTGTCGCACCAGTCCCCCCGCAGGATTTCAGTGTTCGGCGGCGTTGGCTCCGGCGGTGTCGGCGGCGGCCACGGCTTCACCGGGCCGATCACGCGGCCGGGGGCCGTGGTGAAAACCAACCCTGTCGGTGTCACTGGGGAACCGGCAATGGCGTAGGCGCCCTTGTGGTGCTCTGCGTGGTGGAACGGGCACAACGACAACAGATTCTCGGGGTCCGTGGCGCCGCCGTCGGCCCAGTGGACGATGTGGTGGTTCTCCAGGAACGCTGTCACGGCACAGCCGGGATACCGGCAGCCTCGGTCCCGGTCCTCAATGAGGCGGCGGGTGCGCTCCGGCACAATCCTCTGGGACCGGCCGACCGCCACCGGGCTGCCGTCCTTCTCCCAGACCGGCACAATGCTGCCCTCACACGTGAACCTGCGCAGCAACTCCTGCGGGAGGGCGCCCTTCTTCCCCAACCAGCCCGTGCCGTCCACATCGAGGTGGATCATGACCTTGTAGTGCTCACGCCGGGCCGAGGTGGTGACCGCCTCCAGGGAACGGGCGGCCATCGCCAGGAACCCGTCCGCCAAAGTGGCCGACTGGTTCCCGGCGGTGAACAGGGCGTCCTTGGCCTCTCGGATGGCCTGCTCCATCAGGGCACCATCATCGTGGGAGGCCTCGAAGTGCAGCTGGAACCGGCGCCCATGCGAGTTGATCGTCAACTCCGGCCCGGCTTCCCGCTCCACGGGCACATCCGGATCGCGGGGTGCTTCAGCACCGTCCTGGAAGCAGTACCGGGACAGTGTGCGTCGTAGCTGCGGCACGCTCATCATCTCCGCCAACGCCGCACCACCGGCCGAGAACTCAGCCGGGACATGCTGGGCCACCACCGCGGCCTGATCCAGCGACAGCCGGCCCGCCCGCATCAACTCCACCGCCTCCGGCACCTCGCTGCGTCGCCGCGCCACGGCGACGAGTTGGTGCGCGTGGGCTGGGGACAGCCACCCGAACACCTGCAAGAAATGCTGCGCAGACCGAACCCCTTGTCCCGCCCACACAGCACCTGCCAGAAGGGCGACCGTTTCTTCCACCATCTGCGCGTGGATCTGGGCGAGCTGGGAGGACAGTTCGCCGATCCGGCCCACGGCCCGATCCCAGGCGGCGTCACGGGTCGCGCCCGCCGCCAACGCCCGTTCGCGCTCCCCACCCCACTCCTGATCCATGTGCCAATAATAATCGAACACACCGACACGCCCGCCGCGACCCCTGCCTCGGACAACACCACAGCCCACCGGGACAACACCCGAAGAGATTGGGACGATTCGACGGTGCCGGACCTGCCCGGGGAGCCCTCGGGCACAAGGAGCGACACCCCCGGCGCGCCGCAGGGAGACATCCACTTCACATGGCGTTGAGGGAGCCGTCGGCCGTGAGACGCACGACGGCGTCCAGGGACAACCTGTCCAGTAGGGCCATGTCGTGGGAGACGATCAGCAGAGCGCCCGCGTAGGCCTGCAGCCCTGCCACCAACTGATCAATGCTCGTGAGGTCAAGGTTGTTGGTCGGCTCGTCGAGGATCAGTAGCTCGGGCACCGGGTCAGCCAGCAGGACCCGGGCGAGGGCTACACGAAAGCGTTCGCCACCCGACAGTACGCTGACCCTCCGGTCCACCATCTCGCCCCGGATCAGGAAGCGGGCCAGCTGTGCGCGGATGTCGTGCGGCGGGCGTGTGGCGGCGGACTGACGGATGTTCTCGAGGATCGTTGCGTCGTCGTCCAGTTCGAGGTTCTGATCCAGGTAGCCGACACGTGTCGTGAAGAGCTGACCTCGCGCCCCGCGCCTCGCCGGTTCCGGCTGATCAAGCATTTTCCGCAGGAGGGATGTCTTGCCGACGCCGTTGTCGCCCACCAGCGCAATTCGTCGTCCACCGGTCAGGTGGACTCTCTGGTTGGTGCCCACCAGTTCGGCCAGGTGTCGACCGGCCGCCGTGTGCGGATCGATGATGTCAATACGAATGTGGGCATCGTCGCGGAGAGCGTTCTCGGCCCGCGTCACATCCGCGCGGGCCAGTTGAACCTTCTGGGAAGCGCTCCCAATCTCCCCTGCCCGGCGACCCTCCGCTGATCGCTTCGCCGTCGGATCCGACAGGCGAGGACCTCCCTGCACACGCTGAAACGTCGAGGCGTTGTGGCGGGCACGTCTGGCCATGGCCGTCTGGACGTGATTCCGATCCCTCTTCTCCGACTGCAGCTTCTGATCAGCGGCCCGGACAGCCTGCTCAGCTGCTGCCTGCTCCGCTGTCAGCTGAGCGAGGTACTGGCCGTAGTTTCCCCCGAACGTGCGCACCTTGCCGTCGTGGATCTCGACGATGGACTCCACGAGTTCCAGCAGCGCGACGTCGTGGCTCACCACCAACAATGTGCCGGACCATTCCTTGACTGCCCGGTACAGGCGTTCCCTTGCCGTGGCGTCCAGGTTGTTGCTCGGCTCGTCAAGCACCGATATCTCGGCCGGGGACAACTCCAGTCGGGCGAGCGCCACCAGCATCAGCTCACCGCCGGACAGCGTCCCAGCTCTTCGGGAGAGCGAGTTCTCGGCGTTCAGGCTCGGCACGCGCTTCGCGAGCACCGCCGCGGCGCGGGCCTCGATGTCCCAATCTGCATCGACTGTGTCGTAGTCGGCAATCTTGACGCTGCCCGCCTCGATGGCTGTGATTGCTCGTAGCACGCCGTCGATTTCCAGGATCTCCGCAACCGTGGCATCGGGTCGCTGCAGCAGATCCTGCGGGACCGTCGCGACGCGGCCGGGCACGAGGATGGACCCTCTGGTGGGGGAGTGCTCACCCGTGATCAGCCGAAGCAGTGTGGTCTTGCCAGCGCCGCTGCGACCGACGAGTCCGACGCGGCCAGCGGGAATGGTGCAGGTGATGTCCTCGAGGAGGGAGGAGCCGTCGTCGAAGGCGAGGCTCAGATTGGTCAGGACGATGGATTGCGGTTCAGGCATGGTGTCTCCGAAGTGTCAGCGATGGGATGCGCTGAGACCCGGGGCCGCAGTGGGGGCGGACGAGTGCAGCGCAGGATCAGATCGCTGACAGGCGCACCGGAATGCCTCTCGTCGGGGACAGGACAAACCCAAAACTATGCTGAACCAGACGGTGGGTCAAGCATCATCATCGGCGTGGAGTCGTCGCCGTGGCCGGGCAGATAGGATGGCCGGTGCTGTAGCCGATGAAAGGAACACTATGAGCGACGAGCCCACCACCATCAAGCCGGTGGTTGCCGTGGTCGGTCGACCCAACGTCGGCAAATCGACGCTGGTCAACCGCATCCTCGGGCGTCGCGAGGCGGTTGTGCAGGACACCCCAGGTGTGACGCGAGACCGTGTGTCCTACGACGCGAACTGGGCTGGCCGCGAATTTGTACTGGTTGACACCGGCGGGTGGATGTCTGACGCCCGGGGGATGTCGGCGGCTATCGCGGAGCAGGCCGAGCTGGCCATCTCCTTGGCGGATGCCGTGATGTTCGTGGTCGATGCCACGGTCGGCACCGTCGACGAGGACGAGGCCGTCGTGAAGGTGCTGCGTCGCTCCAAGAAGCCCGTGATCCTGGCGGCCAACAAGGTGGACGATCAGCGCCACGAGGTGATGGCCTCCACCATGTGGAATCTTGGGCTCGGCGAACCCTTCCCGGTCTCCGCGATGCACGGCCGAGGCTCCGGTGACCTCCTCGACGCCGTGTTGAGGTCACTCCCCGAGGAGGCCCCGGCCGAAACCTTCATTCAGGAAGCCGGACCGCGCCGCGTCGCGATCGTCGGTAAACCGAACGTGGGCAAGTCCTCCCTGCTCAACAAGCTGGCCCAGCAGCAGCGGGTGGTTGTGTCGGACATCTCCGGCACCACCGTCGACCCCGTGGACGAGATTGCCGAGGTGGGGGGGCAGATCTACCGCCTCATCGATACCGCTGGCATCCGCCGAAGGGTGAAGGAAGCCTCCGGTCACGAGTTCTACGCCAGTCTTCGAACGCAGACCGCCATCGAGCGGGCCCAGGTGTGTGTCGTCGTTGTCGACTCCTCCGAGGAACTCACCGAGCAGGATCTGCGCATCATGAGCAACGTCGAGGAGACGGGCCGCGCGCTGGTGGTGGCCTTCAACAAGTGGGACCTGACCGACGAGGAACGTCGCCGCTACCTTGATCGTGAGATTGAGCGCGATATGGTGCAGTTCACCTGGGCGCCCACCGTCAACATCTCCGCACTGACCGGCCGCAATGTGGACAAGCTGAGCAGGGCCATCGAGGCAGCGGCGGAGGGCTGGGAGACGCGCGTGTCCACCGGCAAGTTGAATGCGTTCCTGGGACGTCTGGCGGCCTCGCATCCTCACCCTGTGCGCAGTGGAAAGCAGCCCAGGGTGCTGTTCGGTACCCAGGCGCAGAACTGCCCGCCGACGTTTGCACTTTTCACGAGCGCGAAGCTCGACGATGGGTATGTGCGGTTCATCGAACGTCGTCTGCGCGAGGAGTTCGGCTTCGTCGGGTCTCCCATCAACATAGAGATCAGGGCCAGGGAGAAGCACAAGGATCGCTCCTGACGCGCTGAGTCTGTCTGCTGGTGGTGGCAATGTGTGGGGATGAGTGTCATCTACTGCACGGCCACCAGTCTTGACGGATTCATCGCGGACGACGACTCGAGCCTGTCCTGGCTCTTCAGGACCCCCGGCCGAGCCGACGACCCCGAGGGTGGTGACGAGCCCGCCACGCTTGACTTCGACGCGTTGATCGGGCGGGTGGGCGCTGTGGTCATGGGAGCCAACACCGTCGAGTGGCTACGCAACCAGTTCAGGCTGGAGGGCAAGCCGTTCGCCTGGCCCTACGACCAACCGAGCTGGGTGTTGACCCACCGCGACATGGGACTTCCCGATGGTCCGCGGCGGTTCGCGGGCGACGTACAAGAGCTCCACCCCAAACTTCTGGAAGAGGCGGGGGAGAGGGACATCTGGGTGGTGGGCGGCGGCGACGTCGCAGGCCAGTTCGCTGACGCTGGCCTGCTGGACAGGGTGTGGGTCCACCTCACTCCCGTCACTCTGGGTGCCGGTGCGCCGTTGCTGCCCCGCCGTCTCCGACTGCACAGGGAAAGGGTGGAACGCGACGGCCAGTTCACGGCGATGCTCTTCGCCGTGGTGGGTGAGGAGCCGCGTGATCCTCAGCCCTGACCAGCTCGTCGGAGCCGATGTGCCAAGACGGACGCGAGTCGCTAAGCTGTGCGAGTTGTCACACGATGGCGACGGCGGGCTGTAGCGCAGCTTGGTAGCGCACCTGACTGGGGGTCAGGGGGTCGCAGGTTCAAATCCTGTCAGCCCGACAAGGTATTTGGCCTTGTCAGGACCGCATTGGAAAACGCCAATGCGGTCGTCGTGCCAGATACGTGCCAGATGCTCTCTCAAGTGCGTATTTGTCGAAGATGAGTTCATCCATACAGCGACGCCACTTTCGAGAAGTCCGGGAGTACGTTGAAGCATCGGTCATGACGTTGAACTACGCGGCCTCGGCACGAATCGTCTCTCAGTTTTGAGCTGCACCGCATAGTCCAGCCCTGTTGCGGCCCTCATTTATTTTGGGTATCGCCCTAATGCTTGGGGCAACCTTCGCGCTTTTGTTTGGGCCATAGACGCATTCAAAGATGGCGTCGAGCGCCACTGTGCTGCTATCGGCATTATGTAGGTATCGGTTGTCAAGAGGCCTCGTGGTTGGCGAGGCCAGTGAGCAGGTCGTCGTAGATCTTGGTGCGGCGGGTCTGGCCTTTGGCGCAGGCATCTTCGCGTTGGGCGAGCAGGGTGGGGCGAAACTCGATGGTGGTCTGGAAGAACGTGCAGGACTCGCAGATCGTCTCGTAGACGCAGTCCATGGCCTTCGACCTGCACGTACCATCATGACCTCCAACACCACTCGGTGTTGCGTCGTTCGGTCGAATCCGCCAGGCCATTGCCGTTCTCATTGGTTCCACGCTGCCAGGGTGAGTGCGGGTCGCAGAAGTACACCGCCAGGCCTGTCGCGGCGGTGATCTGGTCATGGTTGGCCATCTCTTTGCCCTGATCCCATGTCAAGGTTTTGCGCAGGTGGGAGGGGACGGCTGCCATCGCCGCGATGACTGCCTCTCCGGTGGCGGCTGCAGTGTGATTCGCGGGTAGATGCACGAGCACTGTGTACCGGCTGGTGCGCTCCACCAGCGTGCCGATCGCGGAACGGTTGGCTGCACCGGTGATCAAATCTCCTTCCCAATGCCCCGCCTCGAGGCGGTCCGCCACGGTAGCGGGACGCTGGTCGATCATCGTCATTCCTCGAAGGCTCCGAGGGGTGC
Source organism: uncultured Actinomycetota bacterium (assembly GCA_963747505.1). GTDB lineage: Bacteria > Actinomycetota > Actinomycetes > Propionibacteriales > Propionibacteriaceae > Arachnia. The sequence goes on from CAVVFD010000001.1 coordinate 832,600, forward strand.
GGGTATCGCCCCGGGGGTGCCGACGCCGTCGGCGCCGCCGGGTACGCAATGCCAGGCACCGGTCCTTCCCGAGTACGCCGTCACGGGCGTAGATGGCCTGGTAGATGCTCTCGTGACACAACTGCCGCGACACGACGCCGGGAAACGTGGTTTCCAAGGCGTGACTGATCTGCTCAGGGCTCCACGCTTGGTCGAGCATCTCATTGACCGCGCCACGCAGGACCTCGTCCGTGCTCAGCCGACGCTCCTTCGGCCTCGCCATCCGGGCGGTCGCCAGGCGTTGAGCCAGTGCTGGCCGGTACCTCCCGCCTGCCTCGCTGTTACGAGCAATTTCACGGCTGATCGTTGCGGGCGAGCGGCCGAGTTCCCGCGCGATGGCCCGCAAACTCACCTCCGCCCGCAGCCGGTCGGCGATGAGTAGCCGCTCGTCCTCAGACAGGTACCGCGTCGAACGCGTGGCTTCTCGGGTGTCGATCACCGGGCCATAGTGCAGGTCCACTCCAGATACTGTCGGGACGTCGCGGCCGTAGCGCCACCGTGTCCCCGTTCGTCGATTCACCCCGACCAGACGACATGCCAGAGCATTACTCACACCTCGTGCCACGAACTCGGCGTACTCCCGCCGCTTCCCCTCCAACGGAGTCGTACCCGGCCCCCTGCCCCTTCGACCTGCACGTACCATCATGACCTCCAACACCACTCGGTGTTGCGTCGTTCGGTCGAATCCGCCCCATCACTCCGCCTAAAACCGGGGCCACTTCAGGCTGTCACACTCAGTCGAGCGAGTGGTCGAGAGGCCTGGACCAGGGAGGTATTCACCTCCCAGGCAAACCGCGTTGTGATGTTGGCCACCATCAACGGTGAAATCGCCGGCGCAGCCAAGACCCACCAGCACGCTGAGAGGGACGGCCATGCGCCGGCTGGCCACTATCTGGGCGGCGTCGTGGTTGGACCGCAGTGGCGTCGCCAAGGAGTTGGGTCCCTGCTGACAAAGGCCCGCCTCGAGTGGATCTGGCAACGAAGTGATCGTGCTTTCTACTTCACTAACGAGCACAACGACGCATCCATCGAACTGCATCGACGATTCGGATTCATCCCGATCTTTACCGGCCCGACGATCCGCGGAGTCCCCGCCGACAGCGAAGGGGGCTCACCTCATCCTCTACGGAGCATCTCGGCTGGCACAAGCGTGACGGGGTTGCCGCAATCCATCCCCGAACCCGCAATCACCACCCTGTATGACAACACCACCGGAAACGTCACAGGCACCACCTCCACAGCTGGCACCACCGCCATGACCTACGACACATGGGGACGCCAACTCACCTACACCACCACCGGCACAGGCCCGGCGGAAGCCACCACCACCACCTACAACCAGCTCGGTGACGTCAGCAAAGTCACCACCCCGAAAGGTGTCACCGATCTGGTGTGGGATGGCACCGACGCAGCAGGTGACCCCGAAACACGTGGACTGCTGACCAAGGTCACCAACAATGTCAACGGCTACCAAAGCGTGGCCACCGCGGCCTACGACGCCCACGGCGAACTCGTCCTCGAACGCCTCCCCGGCAAAATCAGCCGCGAGACCATGTTCGACCTCACAGGTGAACTGATCTCCCAGACCTACAACGGCACCATCACCGACCCCGACACCGGAACCACCACAGACAATCAGCCATGGGTGGCGTGGAGCATCGGAGCCAACGCCGCAGGGCAGATCACCCGCGAATGGAACCCCGAAGGTGGAGCCGCCATAGATGGTGCCACCACCGGCACCCAACCTGAATCCGCTGACCTTCGCTACACCTACGACAAAGCCGGACGACTCACCACGGTCACAGACCGCATCACAGCCACGCCAACATCGGTCGCCACATGTGACAAACGCACCTACGGCTTCGACCAACGCGGCAACCGCACCACCCACACCACAGCCACCGACCCCGGCCAGGACTGCACCACCCTCACCGAAACCAGCAATGTCACGCGCAGCTATGACATCGCTGACCACCCCCTCGAAGGTGCAAACGGCCAAGGTACCTACACCTACGACCCGCTGGGCCGTCAAACCGTCATCCCCGCCGCTGATGCACCCAACCCCGCCGACGGTGACATCGGCATCGAATACCGCGACAGCGACGCCGCCCGACGGATCCATCAAGGTGACACCACCATCCAGTACGACCTCGACGGCTCCGGCCGCCGCGCCGCACAAACCAGCTACACCGGCGGCACCCTCACCACCCCAGGACCCGAAACCAGCAAAACCACCAACCACTACACCGACGCATCCGACAACCCAGGCTGGATCACCCACGACGAAGCCGGGCAGACAGCCACCACCGTCTACGGCAACCTCGTCTCCGACGACCTCAGCCTCTCCATCACCACCGACACCGCAGGCACACAAGGAGAACTCGCACTCACCACACCCCGCGGCGACATCGCCGCAACCATCACCCTCCCCACCGCCGCCACCTCAGCAACAGGGCTCGACTCCTGGACCCGCTACACCGAATACGGCAACCCCACCACCACACCACCCGCGGGAACCACCGGGACCGCCGGAAACGGCTACGGCTGGCTCGGCGCACACCAACGCACCACCACCAATATTGGCCTCACCCTCATGGGCGCCCGCCTCTACAACCCCACCACCGGACTCTTCACCAGCACCGACCCAATATATGGCGGCAATGAGACAGACTTCGGATATCCTAACGACCCCATCAACAAACAAGACACCAGTGGTGAAAGGCAAAGATGGCACAAGCGCCTTGCCCGATGGCTGGTTAGTAGCAGAACGGGTAAACTACTCAATACGGCTTGTGGATTCAGCTGGGGGTGGGCAGCCGTCGGCTGTACTGTCGTATATGCGGGAGCGCACGCTGCTTTGGGAAATCGCAGGGCCGCAGCTAAGACTGTTGCTCAAGGCGTGGCAGCAGCCGTTGGAGGGAGAGTTGCACGTGTTGCGGTTGCAAGGGTTCTCGGAAAAGGGTCCAGATACGCTTTGCCCAGAAGGGCTAAAGGCTAGGCCCACAGGGCGCGGAGTATATACAATAGAGGATGGTCTTTGAGGAGGGGGTGCAACAGAGGAATTAATATTCATGTGGGTAGCTACTCGGGAAGCTATTCAGTGTATGACAATTACAAACGACGGCGCTGATAGGCGTGGAGAGTAACTCAATGGAGAAGTCAGGTCGGTACGCTATGCTGCGGAGGAATTGTCAAGACCTGTGGATGGATGGGTCGAAGAGGCGGTTGTCCGGGTGCCCTGTTTGGTCGGTGGGAGTGGAAAGTTCCCAAGGGTGTCAGCGGAAGCGCACGATGTTGTTGACGACCCAGCCCTGGGTCCATTTGTAGGACCATCCTGCGGATGCGGGTTGGGCGGTGATGAACGATGACCAGATGTAGCTTCGGCAGCCGTTTCCACCGGTCGCGTCGGTGTCGCATTCGGTGCGCCAGCGGCGGCCATCCGATGCGGTCCAGCTTCCCGTTGTTGCGAGCGGATTACCGGCCCACGCTGACCGGGGCATCTGGCCAGCGTAGGTGAGTGTGTTGAAGTGCCATCCAGTGGTGGCGGTGAACACGCCGTTGGTCTCAGTGACCTGGGTCGACAAGATGTCCGTGCGGCAGCGCTGGGTTTGGGAATACGATTCGCACGTTGTTTTCCACTCTCTGCCGTTCACCATGTGCCACCCCGGTGTGACATACACATCGACTACTGGTGGCCATGGGGGGCCACCTCCACCCGGCGTGGGTACCACGCCAGGGGGCGGCGGGGCGGAATCGCCCATCGCGGTGGGCCCGCTCACGAGCAGCGGAAGCAGCGCCACGGACAGTGCCGCGCTCACCACAAAGATTCTGAGTGCCTTCCCGCGTGACGACGATCGCTGGGTGGATGCGTCGGGGCATAGTTGCTGGAGCATGGTCCCTCCTCAGGGTGAAGCTTCCTCGTTGAGCTCGCAGTAGAGCGAAGCTAACACGCCGGAGTGAAGAACTGAAGGGGTCTGGTTCAAGGACCTCAGGCGACCTGCTGATCACCTGGTGATTCGCCGTGCCGTTGGATGAGTTTTCCCTTCTCGAAAAGGGCACCAGCACGTACCAGCGCGACGAGGTGAGGTGCATTGATCGCGCGCCACCTGTTCTGCGCGGACTCGATAAGTTTGAAAGCCATCGCCACCCCAGCAGCTCTGGACCCGGGACCCTTGGTGACGCGCTGCCGCAGTCTCACCGTGGCGAAGGTCGACTCGATCGGGTTCGTGGTGCGCAGATGAACCCAATGCTCGGCCGGGAAGTCGTAGAACTTCAGCAACACGTCGAGATCGCCGACGATCTTCTCCGCAGCTTTGGGCCACTTGGCGCCGTACTCGGCAGCAAACGCCTCCGCAGCAGCCCTAGCGTGTCCCTTGTCCTCGGCATTCCAGATCTCGGACAGCATCGCCTTCGCGTTCGGCTGCGCCGACTTCGGTAGACAGTTGAGGACATTGCTTATTCTGTGGAACCAGCAACGCTGCTCGGCGGTCTCGGGAAACACCTCCCGTAACGCAGCCCAGAACCCCAAGGCCCCGTCGCCCACGGCCAGCACCGGGGCACCCATGCCGCGGCGCCGGCAGGAACGCAGTAGATCGGCCCAAGACTCCGTGGATTCGCGGTGGCCATCGTCGAGAGCGATCAGCTCCTTCGTGCCGTCGGAGCGGACCCCGATCATCACCAGCAGGCAGATCCTGTCCTGCTCCAGACGGACCTTGAGGTGGATGCCATCGACCCACACATACACGTAGTCAGTACCCGACAGCATGCGCTGGTTGAACGCCTTGGCCTCGTTCTGCCAGTCCTTCGTCAGCCGGATGATCGTCGCCGGCGACAACCCCGCCCCCGAGCCGAGGAACTGCTCCAAAGCCGGCCCGAAATCACCCGAGGACAGACCATGGAGATACAACAGCGGCAACACTTCTGCCACCTGCGGGGACTTCCTGGCCCACGCCGGCAGGATCGAGGAGGCGAACCGCCGCCGCTTCCCGGCCCCATCCATACGTCTGTCGTTGACCCGTGGCTGATGCACCGGCACCGCCCCGGCGGCGGTGGTCACCTCACGCGGCTCGTGATACCCGTTGCGCACCACCAACCGATGACCGTTCCCATCCACCTCCCCACGGTGGGCGTCGACGTAGGCGTCGACCTCCGCCCGCAACGCTGCAGCTAGCATCTGTCGGGCACCATCTCGGGCGATCTCATCCAACAACGCCCCACCGGTCGTGTTGGCATTGGACACCCCAGTGTCGTGGACTATTTTGAGCATGGGCGTACCTTCCCGAACCAGCGCTTCCAACGCCGGTCCTTGATCAGACTTCTTCTTGCCTCAGATCATCCTCGGGAAGGTACGCCACTTGCACGTCACCTCGCCGAGGACGATCCACAGGTTCTGATCATTGCTCTATGCTGCGTTGGATCAGGTGGTATTCGGTGATAGGAACAATCCTGTGGGCCGTGATGTGGGCTAGTGTGTTTCCACCGTTCGGCACTTATGGCGACATGATCATATTGGTTGTGTTGGTGTTACCAGTTGTAGTGGTCGGTTTGCGAATCTTAATTAGAAGCGGAGTCGCGGTTTCATCTACCAAACCCTTAGTAAAGTATCGGGGGCTTGTGACAACCCGCGCTATTGCGCTTGATCAAGTGACTCATTTTGACATCTTGGATGCCGATGTATTTTGGGCGAGTGGCGCAGGACTCGTAGTCGTGCATACGTGCAGTGGACGACGGTACATCCTTTGGGCCTTAGGATACGCCTCACCAGTCAGTCACAACCTTCTATTGGAAGAGATTGAAAGGCTATCCGTTATGTTGTGGGGATGGTCCCCCGCCGTAAGTCCGAGACCCAAGCGAGCAATTCCTGTGCCCCCTCAAGGTCCAAAGCAAGGGACAGGTGAATACTTCCTTAAGGATATTTTTGGGTCTGCTCCGTGGTCCGGCAAAGCACTGACAAGGTAGTGGGTGGGTGTTGGTGACAGCACGGTTACCAACACCCCGAGAGCCCGTGTTTGACAGCTCGATGACTCCTGCTGTCCTCTCCTTCAGAAGTCCAGAGATGGAGCCTCCAGACACAGCATGTGAGGAGATGATGATCCGGGGTACACCCCAAAGCAACACTCCAGTCAGGGGATCCGCCACCCGTGGCATCAAGTCCTCCTCGGGTCTTTTGCTACAGATGTGCGTCTCCGCGGGTTGGTCGATGTCTCATGGGTTTCGAGACATACAGGTTACGAGACAGCCAGGCACAGCAATTGCCACTTCACTTCGCTGTGGGACCTCCTGGGGCTCAACGAGCAAGATCAGAGAACGCGGGATTCGACGGTACGTCTCGGGGAGGAGTGTCGGGCTGCACGCCAGGTGAACACAGACGACCCAGGAAGGATCGCGACCACGCTTCGGCGCTAACCTCTAGTCGTGAGACTCCCATGGCAGAAGGTACCGACCCTTTGTGAGTCGTCCGACTTCGACTCAACGTCAACATCACTGCGTCTGGCCATCACTCAGCTCTCAGATCAGTCTCAACGACGGCGACTTATCCGCGAATGGTGTGCCCTTCTACCGTCCTTTAATCAGGTGACGGAACTCGAATTTGCCAGCCGTGTGAGCCAGCCGATGTTCGAGGCAGCGTGCCAGATGAGCCAGCTGGAGTCGTTGACGATTAAGTGGAGCGGAATCAAGACGCTGGATCCCCTCACTTCGCTGACATCTCTCAAGTCACTGCGGATAGGAATGTCTGGCAGCATCAGGACCGTCGAACCGATCGCTGCCATCAGCGACCTACGTGACCTGGAGCTTGAGGAACTTAACGGCGTGGACGACTTCTCCCCGCTCGCCTCGATGACACAACTTGAACGGCTCACGATCGACGGCGGGTTCAATACTCCACAAAGGATCACGAGCCTCCACTTCGCTTCTGGCCTGTCACGGCTCCAGTACCTGAGTATCCGCAACGCACGGACTGCCGAGGATGGCTTTGACCCGATCCTCAACCTTCCAGAACTGACCAGTTTCCATTCCGCCTGGTTCTTCCCATACTCCGAGTTTGCCAAGCTAAAGAAGATGCCAAAGCTTGTGAACGGCAACGTGGCCCAGATGGAGCAGTACCTCGACTACATGGCCGCCGAGCCAGCCACCCACTAACCGGGTGGGCCTGTGCCCCGCAAGGTTGGGTGCGTATCAATTCGGGTCAAATGCTGGATCCGTCTTCGGTTGGGGCTGCCTCTTAACCCTAGGGATAAATGACGTCTCACTACGGCCTGGCGAGCTCTGATGCCGCGATGCCCGTTCCCGATGAAGGCCGGGCGTCGCAACTCACCCGGCAGTCTCATATCCATGTCTCGGAAGCTGTTGCGCAGTTCTTCGTACTCATCGTTAGTTTCGAGATAGGGGAAGGGGCTTGTCCTGCCCGCACAGCGGGCAACCGGCTAAGGCGAATCGCTAGTCTCGGCGTAATGGACGGTTTCGAGTCGGCTCGGTTGAAGCTCAAGCACGCAAGATCCGCGTGCGACAGGGCCTTCAGTGCCTCCTCTGATTGGAGTGAGGTTGAAATACATACGCTCACTGCACAAACAGAGCCAGCGGGGACTGCATGTAGAGATTTGCATTCAACGGATGCCCTGCGGCGCACAGGATCAGCCGATCCAACGTTGGGTCAAGGAATGGTGACTCTCGGCCCCGGGCTACAGCGCGGCAACAGGTGCGTCGTTGTCAGTGTGCTCGAAGCGAGGATGTTGATGACGATGCGTCCGGGTTCGCGGTTGTGGTTTCGTAGGAGTCCTTTGAGTGTTTCTTCTGCCTGTATGGCGGTGGCGAGTGCTTGGTGGGAGGACGAGATGGTGATGTCAACTGTCATAGCTGTGATGGATCCGAGAGTGACGATGCTGACCCCCTCTGGGGTTTTTGGTTGTGAGGGGGAGAACAGGTTTGAACCGGCCTGGGTTCGGTGGAGAGCGTTGTTAGGCCGCGGCGGACGCCTCGTGCCCTCGTGTTGAATCGTAGAAGGTGTTCTCGTACTCGGCAGGAGGAACGTCTCCGATCGAGGAATGCAAACGCTCGGCGTTGTACCAGTGGACCCATGAGGCGGTGGCTTTTTCAACGTCACGCCAGTTCATCCAGACAGGCTGCTCATGTTCGATGACTTCGGTTTTGAAGAGAGATATTGTCAAGACCTGTGGATCAGCGTGTCATAAGACTGGACTTCCACGAGCGGTGGTGAACAATCGGCATGGAGCTTGGGTCGGGAGTATTAGGACTCAATGGGCACGGTATCTATCCCAAGAGCGTTTACTCTCTCGATAGCGCCGCGATCATCGATTTTGGTACGGCCCGTAGCGCTCGACGGCGAGTTGAAGAGTACCATCCGGGACAGCATCCCTCCGTCCTTATCGTAGGCTGCAATCACACCTCGGCCCACCTCAGGCGCTTCGAATTCCCCCGTCAGGTCGGGCGCCCATCTGATATCAGAGATGTCAATTTCGCCATCTACGGCAACAACAACAACTTCATCGTTTCCATCAAGAAGCGGAGTCTCATGTTTGACGTCTGCTTCCAAAAGATCCGTGTATGTGGAATAGTCGAGCACGGCGATTTCGGCTTTTCCGGAAGTGTCGACCTCTCGCATCTGAGAAATGGCGGACGCGGCGAGATCAAGCTGATCATCGGTGACCTTTAAGGTCGACGGTGAAGCCGTATCGGTGGGAGAGGGCCCCTCAGCCAAAGCTTGGCTTGCGATCGCCGCCACTGCCACTGAGGCAGCCACAGTACAGAACACTTTCGTTTTTCTCTTGCTGAACACGTCGAGTCTCCATTCTTCTTTTCGCCGTTGGGATTACGCGGTGCCTCCCGTCAATTGCATTGCATATTGGTTCCCGGATTGTGATAGCTCCAAGTTCCTGAACTGTAGCTACCTGTGAGTGGGGGGTCCACCCTATTGACAAATGTGCCAGGCCATCCCGACCGGCTTGCGCTCTCTCCCCAACGTTGGTGCCTCAGCGCACTGCTTCTGCCCGAGAGATTGAACGTTGACCCATTGGTTTCGCCACCGGTCGAAGCAGTCCAAATAAGGCCGTCGTCGGGACCTAAATACAGCAATTGCAAATTATTGCCGTGATATAGTTTCCAATCAGCCCCGTCGTAACGAATCGATGTGGTGTAACTCGTGCTGCGGTTGGGCTTAGATGAATTTACCATGTTTTCTCCGTACCATCCGCCGCTCATACTCGCACGTGCCGCATACCACTCCCGACTCGCGCTCGTTCGTCCCGGTGCGTTCATCGCTCCTGTGGCAATACCGAACTCTACGAACGAATTGTTCGGCGTGTATGCCCAAAGAGTCTGAACAGTGAAGTTTGTTGAAACGGGGGCCGGAATGGACTGGCAAACCCATGCTTGGTTCGCGGACACTTGGTACACCGCTCGGGGGCTGTTCACGGTTCCTCGAACTGAGTAGCAACGTCCTTGCGGGTAACCCGCACAAATAGCATCGGCAGTCGCAGGTAGTGCAGCTCCACCAGCTAGCACCAAAGCCAACAGGATCATCGCAGTCCAAGTTCGCCTGAACATTCTATTCATACCAGACATAGTAGACCTGTAACTCCGGGCTTTTCACTGGATCATGACATCTCTAGTGGCGTGGCGTTGAAATAGCTTTACGGTTTGGTGAGACAATGGGGTATGGCAAACAAACCAGCACCAGCTCTGACTCTTCGCGATGGCGACCAGAAGGTCTTGGAGAAGGTGGTGCGCTCCTCGACCACAACGGCAGGTGCGGCGCAGCGCGCCAGGATCATCCTGCTGGCAGCTGAAGGGAACACCAATGCTTTGATCGCTGAGCTGGCTGGGGTGTCTCGCCCGACGGTGAATCTGTGGCGAAACCGCTACCTTCAACACGGCCTGGCGGGGCTGGTTGATGTGCAGCGTCCCGGCCGCCCGAAGGTGGTCGATGATGCATCGATCATCACCGCGACGCTGATCCCTCCGCCGGAAAGTTTGGGGGTGACGCACTGGTCGAGCCGTCTGTTGGCTCCCCGGCTGGGGTTGCATCACTCCACGATCACCAAGGCGTGGAAGAAGTACGGGATCCGGCCGTGGAAGGCAGACACGTTCAAGTTCTCCACGGACCCTGAACTGGTGGCCAAGGTCACCGACGTCGTCGGGCTGTATCTGAACCCGCCGGAGAACGCGATCATTCTCTGCGTGGATGAAGAGTCTCAGATCCAGGCGCTGAACCGCACCCAGAAGGTGCTGCCGATGCAGCCCGGCCACGATGAGCAGCGCACCCACGACTACGTCCGTCACGGCACCACCACACTGTTCGCGGCGTTGGAGATCGCCACCGGGAAAGTGACCGGGTTGTGTAAGAACCGGCATCGCCATCAAGAGTTCCTGGCCTTCCTCAGGCACGTGGCCCGGGCCTATCCCCATCAAGAGTTGCATTTGGTGATGGACAACTACGCCACCCATAAACGTTTCGAGGTCCGTGACTGGCTGGCCGCGAATCCTCGGATCCATGTCCACTTCACCCCGACGTCGGGGTCGTGGCTGAACCTGGTGGAGGTGTGGTTCGGCATCATCGAGCGTCAAGCACTGCGCCGCGGCGTCTTCGTCTCCGTGCGTGAACTGACGGGCAAGATCCGGGCCTTCATCAACGGCTGGAATAGGCGCAAGCACCCATTCATATGGACCAAGACCCCGGATGAGATCCTCGCGAAAATTGACCGCAAACGTAAGATGACCTCAGCGCCGAGCCACTAGCTGTCCCAAAGTTGACCACGCTCAGCACGAATGCCTTCTCCAGTGGGTCTTCGGGATCATGACCATAGGCCAACGCCACTTGGCCGACCGCCCTCGAGGCGAGTCCGATGAGAGCCGCGATGTCGCCCGCCATTGCTAGCGCGACGGCCGTCCCACCCGGGGCGGATGCTACGCCCGTGCCGACTCCAACCTCACCGCCGGTAATGATGAGCCCAGCGCCCGCCCCCGTCGCGGCTCCCACAGCGGCGTACAACAAGTCCACGTTTCGCCCGCGAACGCGGTCAACCAACTCGAGGTCGAGACTGCGCACCTCGTGGAGGGCAGAAACGGCATGGCCCTTCTTCTGGTGGGCACAAACCACGCGGCCTGGACTCAACCCGACACGGCTGACACGTGCCAACTTAGTTCAGTGGCACGGGAGACGTGGCACGTATCGCCAGCGGCAACTGCGGGCATTGCCCGCTGATGGAATATGGCTACACTTGTGGCTATGAGCATTGATGCCTCCATGGCCCTGCGGGACGTGAAGAACCGCCTGTCAGAAGTTGTCGACCAAGTCGAGCGTCAGCATGACCGGGTCGTCATCACCCGCCACGGCAAGCCAGCGGCAGTCGTCATCAGCACCGACGACCTCGCGTCACTCGAGGAGACACTGGAGGTCATGAGCCGGCCCAAGCTCGTAGCCCAGGTCCGCGACAGCCTTGATGAGCTCGCCGCCGGCGAAGCCGAGGTCCTCAACAAGGAACACATCCTCGCGACACTGCAGAACTGATGGCAGAGCACTACGAGGTCGCATGGACACCAACAGCCAAGCGAGCCCTGCAGCGACTGCCCGAAAAAGTGGCAACGGCCGCCATCGAGTTCATCTACGGCCCGCTCTCCAGCAATCCACGGCGAGTCGGCAAGGCCCTCCGCTTCGACCTTGAAGGACTCCACAGCGCAAGCCGTGGCGAATACAGGGTCATCTACCGTATCGACCATCGCGTCACGATCATCGCCATCGAACACCGCGCGGACGCCTACCGCTGACGCACCCGACGCGGCAAATCCGGTCGACGTTGCAGGCCGGTCGAGGCTTGCTCGTCGACCCGGCGGGGCGTACAAATGATTCATGTATGCACGTCGGGACCTGCTCGCGGGGCGCGTGGCGGTTGTCACCGGTTCATCGCGCGGGCTGGGCTTCGCGATGGCCCGTGTGCTGGGTCGTCACGGCGCGTTGGTGGTGCTGGCGTCCAGGTCGGAGGTCGATGTCGAGGCCGCTGTCGAACGGCTGCGGGCCGAGGGCATCGAGGCGTGGGGACGCCCCTGCGACGTGGGAGCCTTGGAGGATGTCGAGGCGCTGCGTGAGGAGGCTCTGGCGCACGGCATGCTCGACATCTGGGTCAACAACGCGGGCGCCTCCGGTGTTTACGGACCGACTGCGTCCACGCCGGTTGAGGATTTCGCGCGGGTCGTGCGTACGAACATCATGGGTACGTTCCACGGTTCGCGGGTCGCGCTACCGGTGTTCCTCGGCCAGGGCCACGGTGATCTCGTCAACGTCTACGGCCAGGGTGACCAGAGGCCGGTGGCGCTCCAGAACGCGTACGCGTCGAGCAAGCGCTGGGTCCGGCAGTTCACCGAGACGCTGCGCGCCGAGACCAAGGACAGCGGCGTCCGAGTGCACGGCATGAACCCGGGCCTGGTGACCACGGACATGTTGGGGAGCGTCACGTCACAGGCGGGGTACGAGCAGCGCCTCGGCGGGCTGCAGGTCGTCGTCGGCCTATGGGGTCAGACCCCGGAACTCGCCGCACAACCCCTGCTCCGCCTCGTCACCTCCGACGCCGCCGAGTTCCGCGACCTCAACAAGGCGACCTTGGTGGGACGGGGCATACGTAACCTGCTGGCCGGACGCCTCCGCCGCCGCAACCGAATGCCCATGAACATCACCGTCTTGGACGCGCACCGCTGAATGGGCCCCACCAGCCAGATGACGCACTGCATGAACCGTGATCACCCGCCCGATCGGCGGCAAATGCGGGCATTGCCCGCTGATGGAATATGGCTACACTTGTGGCTATGAGCATTGATGCCTCCATGGCCCTGCGGGACGTGAAGAACCGCCTGTCAGAAGTTGTCGACCAAGTCGAGCGTCAGCATGACCGGGTCGTCATCACCCGCCACGGCAAGCCAGCGGCAGTCGTCATCAGCACCGACGACCTCGCGTCACTCGAGGAGACACTGGAGGTCATGAGCCGGCCCAAGCTCGTAGCCCAGGTCCGCGACAGCCTTGATGAGCTCGCCGCCGGCGAAGCCGAGGTCCTCAACAAGGAACACATCCTCGCGACACTGCAGAACTGATGGCAGAGCACTACGAGGTCGCATGGACACCAACAGCCAAGCGAGCCCTGCAGCGACTGCCCGAAAAAGTGGCAACGGCCGCCATCGAGTTCATCTACGGCCCGCTCTCCAGCAATCCACGGCGAGTCGGCAAGGCCCTCCGCCTACTCGTAGTGGGTCCACATCCTGAGGACGTGGACGATGTGGCGATCAGGGAGCACCTCATAGACAAGTCGGTGTTGGATGTTGATTCGCCGTGAGTAGCAGCCCGCGAGGTCGCCGACCAACTTCTCGTACTTCGGTGGCGTGGTGAACGGGTCATGGGCCAGAACCTCCAGCAGGTGCTGCACCTTCGTCTTCAGCCCTGAGGAGGCCAGCTTCTTGGCGTCCTTCTGGGCCTGACGCGAATACACCAACGTCCAAGGACTCACCAGTCCAACTCAGTCGAGCCCGCGTCGACGCCCTCCGTGCGGGCGTGACGGATCGACTCGGCCAACCCCGGCACCGACTCCAGGAACAGCGTCTCCTGGATCGCTAGCCAGTCCTCCTCGCCGACAAGCACGGCATTGCCCCGCTGGCTGGTGATGGTCAGCGGCTCGGACTCCTCGTTGACTTGGTCGATCAACCGGTACAGGTTCGCCCGGGCCGATGTTGCGCTCACAGCGGTCATGGATCCCACCTCCACCACAAGCGTACGTCATAACGTACGTCCGTGCAATGGTCGGGAGGTTGAGGCCCTCGCCGCGCTGCCACCCATGCGATTCAGTTGGCCCATCAAAACAGTTGGCCAGATCGCCCTTGAACGTCACAGGAGCGGCATAGGAATGCGTTGTAGCGGGTTGGGGCTGGTGTTGGGAACGTCCTCCTGATGCGCTTGTAGGGCTTGGTGTCCCATCGCATGACAGGAGGACGTTCGTGAACAACGGTAGTGGTGTGTCCCGGGGTGACCGCAACAGGAATGCTCGGTTGACTCGGTTGCGGGAGGCGGTGCCAATATGCAACGCGATCATCGGGATCGATTTGGCTGAGCGTAAGCAGATGGTGGTGGTCTGCGATCACGACTCGAGGGTGTTGGCCCGGCGGACGTTCCGCTGTAAGGCGTGGGATCTCGGATCGGCACTGGAATGGGCCCGTGAACGGGCTGTGAGGGCCGGGTTTGCCGGTGTGACGGTGGCCTGTGAACCGACGGGGCATCGGTGGCGGGTGCTGGGCCAGCTGGCCGCGGATCGTGGCATGGCGTATGTGTGCGTGCAACCAGCGTTGTCGTCGTGGGCCCGCAAGACCGAAGACCTCACCAGCGACAAGACCGACGACAAGGACGCTGTCTTGATCGCCCGGCTGACCGCCCAGTTGCGCTGCTACCTCCCTGAGCCCGTTGATGAGACCTGGGGACGGCTGAGGCACTTGGGTGCCCGACGAGAAGCACTGTTGGAGGAACACACTGCATGTGTTCAGCAGATCCGGGACCTGCTGGAGTGTGTGTGGCCGGCTGTCCTGCAGGCGGCGAAGCAACCGTTCAAGTCAAGCACCTGGGTCGCTGCACTGACGGTGATCATCGTGCGTGACGGCGGCGACTTCGCTCGTACCCGCCGGCTCGGCGTTGCCCGGTTCGTCGAGCAAGTCCGCAAAGAGGTGATGCGCCGAGGGAAAACCAAACCGTGCCTGCGTATCGTGCGCAACGTGTTCACTGCCTTGTCAGATACAGCTGGCGTGCTGAGTTACCGGCTCGGTGCTCTGGAGCGCGTCGGGTGGGTCTTGGCCGATTGGGATGCCGCCCACGCCAACCAGAAGATGGTCCAAGACCGCATGGTCGCCGTGCTGGATGAGCTCGGATTGACGAAGTTGGTGTGCTCGATCAAGGGTCTCTCGGCGGTTGGCGCGGCAGCGATCCTGGCGGAGACTGGTGACCTGCGCCGGTTCACCTCCGCCCGTGCCGTTGTGAAGCACGCCGGCCTGGCACCACGGGAGCGGATGTCGGGCACCTTCACAGGCAAGGCCCGTCTCACCGGGGCTGGCCGACCTGGGCTCCGACTCGCTGCCTGGCGGGCGATCTGGGGAACCCTGCACGCCAACCCGGTCCACGCCGCCCGCTACCGACACCTGACCACCCGTGCCGAGCATCCGCTCAAGCCCACCCAGGCCCAAGCCGCGGTCGCCGCCGCCCTCTTGCGGCAGCTGCACGCCATCGTCGTCACCGGGAAAGCGTGGGACCCGGCTATCGCCACCCACGGCACCGCTCCCGAACGCTTGGAGGTGCGAGAAGCGGCCTGACCCATGCTGACGCGTGAGGCGTCAGATCCCACCCAAGAGCAGGGTCGGGGCAAGCCCTCTGCGGCATTGAGAACCACATCCGGGTATCTCGTCGCTCATCATGGGCAGCCCCGGCCCGTCGTCGAACCAACCCGATCACACGCTGCCGGGCCACCCAGCCCCATTCCGCTATGCAGGGACCGACGACCGGCCAGGCACCGACCCCCGCCCTTGACACACAACGCCTCACGCTGATGAGCGTGAGATATCACACTGGTATCATCGTGACTATGGCTATGACGCTCCGACTGGACCCCGAGGACGAAAAAGCTCTTGCCCTGCTCGCCGAAGCAGAAGGATTGAGCAAGCAAGAGGCCACTGTGCGCGCCATCCGGGAGGCCGCCGCACGACGGCTCCGTGAGGACAGAGTGCGGCAACTATCCACCGCAGCTCGGGCCCGCTACGCCGATCTGCTCGACCGGTTGGGCCAGTGATCGAGTACCTCACACTCGAGGACGTCTTGTTGTTGGTGGGTGACCTCGGAGTTGGCCCCGTGCGCGACATCGGACTGCTCGACTCCGCTGTCCACCGCCCGCGCGTGAGCGTCTTCGGCCGGGATGCGTATCCCAGCCTTGATGACAAGGCTGCCGTGCTGCTGGAATCGTTGGTCGGCAACCACGCCCTAGTCGACGGGAACAAGCGCCTTGGTTGGCTGTCCCTTGTGGTGTTCTACGGACTCAATGGCATCGACGTGGACGCGCCGGACGACGACGCCTACGAGCTGGTAATCGCGGTTGCCAGCGGGACCGCGACCTACCAGGCGGTGTCGATGCGGCTCAAGTCTTGGCACTGACCACCGGCGGCAATTCAGGGCTTCGGGCTAACGGCGGTCGTAAATTTCGCGTCGGTGCCCGACGGCGATCACGAGAACGAGCAGCACGTTGTCGTGGATCTCGTAAACGATCCGGTAGTCGCCCGTGCGGACGCGCCATTCGCCGTCTCCGCCTACAAGCTTCTTGGCTCCGTTGGGGCGGGGCTCGGCTGCCAACAGCTCGATCGCGGCCTGCACCCGGCGCTGGGCGGAGCGGTCCAGCTTGCGCAACTGCCGGACGGCCGCAGCAGCGACCTCGACGTGGTAGGTCATGCCAGGTCGAGGTCGGCCCTGACCTGCTCCCAAGGGATCGCCGGCTCGCCCTGGGCGATCTCGGCACGAGCGGCTCGGGCCGCCTCGATGTCGGCCAGGTCTTCGGCGGCGGCGATCAGACGGTCCAGGTCCTCAGAGTCGATGACCGCGGCAACCCGCTGCCCGCGACGAGTCAGGTAGACCGGGTCATGACCAACCCTGGCCGCGTCCACAACGTCGGCCAGCCGTGCTCGAGCATCGCTCACACTCATGTCGCTCATGCCACCCATGATACCTGCCGAAACAGCGCAAATGTACATCTCCGTCACGGAAGTCGGTCAAGCCGAACATCCTGTATTCGGCATTGTGTAGGTATCGGTCGTCAAGAGGCTTCGTGGTTGTTGAGGCCGGTGAGTAGGTCGTCGTAGATTTCAGCCCGCCGGACTTGGCCTATTGAGCATGCGACGTCGCCCACGACGTGCGACGCTCCCGACGTCCGTTGAGCGCCACGAGTGTCAGACCCGTGGCAGCCATGAATACGGGCTGGTGACATCCCAAGTGGCCTATCCCGTGTTGCGGATTTCGCCCCGGCCTGGCGACAGAGGGAGGCTGTTCTTGCCTGAGGCGTTGAATCGTGTCCGAGACGCCGGTGCGTACCAGCAGTCGACCGTCAGCCAAGAGCCGATACCCGAACCCGGATCATGGGCATGGGCCGAACGGATATATTCCTCCCGCGCACCAGCGCGGGGCGGTTGTCGACCATATCCTTGCTGTCTAGACGAAAAGGCACGCTCCCGCTCCCGGTCCGCGGCTCTGGGGCGTCAGCGTGGATAAGTGGAACGATGAGCGCGCCGAACGAGCGAGCAAGGAGCGAGATGACGGACGTACACGACACACGTGATCTTCGACGGGAACCCGTGCGGTTCTGGCGGCAGTTCGGAGCGCTGTTGTCGCTGGGCCTGGTAGGGGTCGTCTCGCTGATCCCCATGGTGCTCGTCCAACTCGACGGACCCACAGCCCTTCCGGTGGGCGTGCCGGACTGGGTGGTGGTCCTGGTCTCGCTCATCCAGTCCGCCATCCTCCTCGCGGTCGCAGTCGCCGTCGGCGTGGCGCTTTCCCGCAGGGTCGGGCTCACTTCGCTGGTGGCCGACCGCGTCCGTGGTGGACCTGGCATCTGGTCACGCCTTCGACCGGATGTCGCCACCGCGGTCGGTCTGGGGCTCGCCGTCGCGGTGGCGATCGTCGTTCTCGACGCCGTCTCCGCTCCACTCGCGGGCATCGACGTCATCGACAATCCGCTGTCCTGGTTCCCGCAACTGGTCCTCGGGATGCTCTACGGCGGCATCGGCGAAGAGCTTTTGTTGCGTTGGGGCCTGATGACGGCAGTCGTGTGGGTCGGTCATCGGGTCTTCGGGCGGAACCAAGCCAGGCCGTCAGCGGCTGTGATGTGGGTCTCGATCTTCCTCACTGCCGTTGTCTTCGGCGTGGGACACCTGCCGGCATTGGCAGGCTACGTGGACCTCACACCCTTCGTGGTCGTCAGGACCGTGGCCCTCAATGCGCTGGGCGGGATCGTGTTCGGCTGGCTCTACTGGCGTCGCAGCCTTGAGGCCGCCATGCTCTCCCATGCCAGCGTCCACGTGGGCTTCGCGGTGCTGGGACTGTTGCTCGGGGGCCTCGCCTAGCGGCAGCCTCACATCGCTGCGGCGAAGGGGGTCTCCCGCAAGAGCGTCAACGAAGGTGCCGGCTGCGCCTCGTGCACATGCAGATGGCCGAGATCGAGAAGAACCAGTTGGACTGGGTTATCGTACCTGTCTTCCACGATCGCTCGCGTCAGTGCCTAGAGCCGCAACGCCGAGAAGCGGGCACGGCTCGACGCCGTGGTGGACATGCCGGACCCGCGGCACGACATTCCGGAGATTTCGTCGAGGCAGACACTGAGGTGGTCAGAGTCGTAGTGTTCCTGTGTATGCCGACGTCGCCGAGGTTATGGCACTCTCATGCAGCGCCCGAGCCGCAGCCCGGAAGGCGGGGAAGAGGGCGTCTGTGGACGGTCTTGTCGGTGTTGGCCGGACTGTACCTGATTGGCTTCGGGGGTCTGGTTGTCCTAGCGGGAGGAGCGGATGACTCGCCGGGTCTGGGTGGCCTCGGTCTGATGACGGCAACTATCGGCGTCGGTATTCCGACCAGGCTTTTGTGGCTGCGGCGACGTGCTTGAGGGCTGGCCGAACTGTCCCACGCCGCTTGATGCTTCTTGACCCTCCGTGGCCGAGGCCAGCGCGGAGGATCCAGAACCTGAGCGGTATCCGTACTTCAAGTGGTTGGTGTGTGGACGGCGCTTGAATTCTGGTCAGTTCCGGCGGTCGAATAGTGAACAGTTTTTAGTCTAGTTCTGTTGCTCGGCTTTGATGCTGGGCAGGGTGTCGATGCCGCGGTCTTTGAGTCGGTAGGAGGCTCCTTTGAGGGCGATGACGTCGGCGTGGTGGACGATGCGGTCGGTCATGGCTGCTGCGACGACTTGGTCTCCGAATACGGCTGCCCAGGAGCTGAAGGGCAGGTTGCTGGTCAGGATCAGGGAGGCATGTTCGTAGCGGGAGGACACGAGTTGGAAGAACAGGTTCGCGGCGTCTTGTTCGAAGGGCAGGTAGCCGACTTCATCGACCTATGCGGATATCCGCATAGGTCGATCTATGCCGAGGCCGCGACTATGCCGAGGGGCTTGGCCGAAGGGATAGCTACTGGCGTAGTCAGACTCGTTTTGATCGTGATGTGTTCCCTGCGTTCCTCGGCATAGTCCCGGGCCTGGTAGCAGCCTTGGGTGGGGGGCACCGGGCTCCCGTCGAGGGAGGCGAGCGCGATGTCAGGTCCGCGGCGGAAAGCCGGATCTGTTGGGCCCGCAGGTCGAGGGCTACCGGGCATGGCTGGCAGGGCGGGGCTATACCCCAGGCACGATCCGGAACATGCTGAAGGACTTGGGCCAGGTCGGGCTGTGGTGTCGGTGGAGCGGGCTCCTGCAAGTGGCGTCAGCTCGATGAGGAAATGATGGCGGCGTTCTCGCGGCTGATCGAGCGCGCTGGCCGTCGGATGGGTCCCCGGGGCCGCGTGCGATGGCTGCCGTTGTTGAGCTATCTGCGGGAGGCTGGCCTTGTCCCGGCAGGCGCAGCCCTCACTTGACACCGCTGGATGAGTTGCTCGGGCGGGTATCGGTCCTGGATGGCTCGAGGAGCGAGGTCTGGCCCCGACGACGGTGCTGCGCTACGAGAACACCGCCCGCCGTTTCCTGCAGGAGCAGGCCATGGTCGGTGGCGTGTCTTGAACACCGGCGGGATTGACCGGGGCGGACGTCAATGCGTTCCTGCTGCGGGAATGCGGACGGGTCTCGGCCGGGTCGGCGAAGGGACGGGTCGCGGAGCTGCGCTCGGTGTTGCGCTTCCTCTACTTGGAGGATATGACACCGCTGCGGCTGGGGATGGCGGTGCCTCCGGTTGGTGGGTGGCGGTTGGCCGCGTTACCGCCGGCGGCGATGACGCCGAGCGATGTCCAGGCGCTGCTGGACAGTTGCGACCGCAGCACCGACGTCGGCGTCCGCGACTTCGCGATCATGATGCTGGTCGCGCGGCTGGGGTTGCGTTCGATCGAGGTGGCGCGTCTGGAACTGCGCAGACGTCGACTGGCGGGCCGGTGAGCTCGTCGTCCGAGGCAAGGCACGCCGCCAAGACCGGCTTCCGCTGCCTGCCGAGGTCGGGCGAGGCTTTGGTCGCCTACCTGAGCCCGGGGCCGTTCTCCAGTGGCGGTGCCCGGCAGCTGTTCCTGACCTGCCGGGCTCCACGCGGACCGATCCGGGCGGATCTGGTCGGTGATGTCGTTGAACGGGCTTGCCTGCGAGCGGGTCTGCCGCACGTCGGGCCGCACCGGCTGCGGCATGCGCTGGCGGCCGAACTGCTGCGCCAGGGCGCTGGGCTGGTCAGCGATCAGCCAGGTGCTTGCGCCATCAGGATCTGGCCACCACCGCCCTCTACGCGAAGGTCGACCTGGTCGCGCTGCGACAGGTCGCGCAGCCCTGGCCGGGAGCAGTCCTCGTGAGTGCGCTTGACGCAGGCCCTCGGCCGACTACCTGCAGCTGCGTCATTCACTCGGACACGAACTGGCCGACGCTGGCCGGCTACTGCCGGACTTCGTTGCTTACCTCGACGCCCAGCGGCTTGCCCACGGTGACGGTCGAGGCAGCGCTGGAATGGGCCCAGCAACCAGCGGCGGCGCGGGCACAGTAGCGTCGGGCCACGGCGGATGACTGCTGTCCGTGGCTTCGCCCGCTACCTGGCCGGAATCGACGCCGACCACCGAGGTGCCACCGCTCGGGCTGATGCCGCACCAGGCAGCGTGGCGTCAACCGTTCATCTACACCTCAGCCGACATCGAAGCGTTGCTGCGACCTGGCCCGCCGCACCATCGTCTCACCGCTGCGGGCGGCGACCTACGACACCCTGATCGGTCTGCTCGCGGCCAGCGGGCTGCGGATCGGTGAGGCCATCAAACTCGACCGCAGCGACGTCGACTGGGCCGAGGGCAGTGCTTGCTGATCCGCGAGTCCAAGTTCGGCAAGTCCCGCTGGTACCGCTGCATGCCAGCAGCATGCAGGCACTCGCATGACTACGCCCGGCTGCGCGACCAACTCCAGCCGCGGACCCACGGATGCCGAGCTTCTTCGTTTCCCTGACGCACAAACGGCTGCTCTACGCGGTCGATTCAGCCAACCTTCCGGCAGGCTCGATCGACAGCAGCCGGCATCGGCGCCGATCGCACCTTCTCCGCCGCAGACTTCACGATCTGCGCCACACGTTCGCGGTCCAGCACCCTGCTCGGCTGGTATCGCAGCGGCGAGGACGTCCAGGCCAAGATGCCATCGCTGTCGACCTACCTCGGACATCGCGAACCGGCCTCCACCTACTGGTATCTCTCGGCCGCCCCGGAACTGCTGGCGTCTGGCCGCCGCCCGTCAGGACACCGCATGGTCGGCGGCCACGGTCATGACCCTGATCGCGCCGACGCTGCAGGCGTTCTTCACCGACCGGCTCGCCCAGCAACGCCAGGCCAGCCCCCGCACCATCGCGGCCTACCGCGACACGCTGCGGCTGCTGCTCGACCTTCGTCCACCAGCAGACCGGCAAGATCGCCCTCCCAACTCGACTGGGACGACCTGGACGCCACCACGATCTCCGCGTTCCTGAACCACCTGGAGATCGAGCGGCACAACAGCATCAGGACCCGCAACGTTCGCCTCACAGCGATCCGTTCCCTGTTCTCCTACGCCGCGCTGCGCCACCCCGAGCACGCCCTGCTCATCCAGCGCGTCCTGGCCATCCCACCCAAACGGTTCGACAAACGGATCGTGACGTTCCTGACCGCCACCGAGGTCGACGCCCTCATCGCCGCCCCCGACCAGTCCCGTTGGGAAGGCCGACGAGACCGGGTCCTGATGCTGCTGGCCGTCCAGACCGGCCTGCGGGTCTCCGAACTGATCGGCCTGAACTGCGGCGACGTCACCCTCGGCAGCCGGCGCAAACGTCCGCTGCGAAGGCAAAGGGCCGCAAACAACGCGCTGTCCCGCTCACCAGCCCAGTCCGAGACGCTCCTGCAGGCCTGGCTCCGAGAACGCGCCGGCCGCCAGCGACGACCCACTGTTCCCGACCCGCACCGGACGGCGGCTCAGCCGCGACGCCGTCGCGCTGCGGGTCAGCACCCACACCGCGACCGCCGCACGAACGATGCCCGTCGCTGCTGGGCAAGAGAATCCACCCCCACGTCCTGCGCCACACCTGCGCCATGACCCTGCTCCAAGCCGGGGTCGACACCTCCGTGATCGCCCTCTGGCTCGGCCACGCCGGCGTCCGATCCACCGACGCCTACCTCCACGCCGACATCAGCATCAAGGAAAGAGCCCTCGCCCTCACAACACCAGCATCAGCCACACCCGGCCGCTACCACCCCACGCGACAAGATCCTCGCGTTCCTCGAGAGCCTGTGACTATGCCGAGATACGCAGGGAACACACCACGAGCAAATCCATTCTGACAAGGGCAATGGCTACAATTCGGCCCGGACCCTCGGCATAGTCGCGGCCTCGGCATAGGTCGACGATGATCAGTGGGTAGCGGCGGAGCCGGGTCAGCTCAGCGGGCAGGCGTCCGCGTTGGTGGGCTTCGGTGAGTCGGCTGATCCAGTTCGTGGCGGTGGCGAACAGGATCCGGTGGCCTTGGTGAGCGGCAGCGACGCCGAGGGCGGTGGCGAGGTGGGTTTTGCCGGTTCCGGGTGGGCCGAGGAGGACGATGTTGCGGTGCTCAGCCAGCCAGGCCCCGCTTGCCAGTTGTTGGATGGGTGCGCGGGCGGTGGGTTGGTGATCGAAGTCGAAGTCATCGACTGTCTTGACTGCTGGCAGCCCGGCGGCTCGAATCCGCAGCCGTGCGCCGGAGGCGTTGCGGGCGGCGACCTCGCGTTCCAAGACGGCAGCGAGGTAGTCCTCGTGGGTCCAGCCGGCGTCGCGGGCGTGTTCTGCCAGCCGGGCCGCGGATTCGGTGACCCGGGGGGCTTTCAACGCCGAGGCCAGGTAGGTGATCTGCTTCAACGCGTCCGTGGTGCTCATCACAGGTCCTGGGTGTCGAGACCAAACGCACGGTCGTAGTCCGCCAGGTCACGAACCAGAGCGGACTCCTCAGCGGGATGGGGTCGTGGTTGCTGGAAGGCGTGCCGCAGCTTCGCGGCGGCCTGGACATGGACCGGGTCGGTGATGGTCATCGATTTGCCCCAGCAGCGGCGATGCTCAGCCACCAACCTGCCCGCGCAACGGACCCTGACGGCCTCGAGGTCTGCGGTGACATCAACGCGGGCGCCGATCGCTGACGGGTCAACGGAGTAGTCACAGCTGTCGAGACGGACGTAGTAGTCCCGGCCCAGCCGGACCTGGTTGCGCCAGCCCAGATGCAACACCGACGGCGGCAGCGGCCTCATGCCCGCCAGATCCGCCTGAAGGAGGTCGACGGGGCGGGCCTTCAACGTCCGAACGATGCGGGCATTGGCGACCTGGAGCCAGTCGTGGAGCTGGGTGTTGAAGTCGGTTGGGGACTCGAAGTGGCGACCCGGCATGAACGAGGTCTCGAAGAACCCGTTGCGTCGCTCGACGATGCCCTTGGACTCCGGATCCCGCGGCTTCAGCAACACGATCCTGGTGCCCAGGGTCCCGGCGAACACCGCCGCCGGCTCAGTCAACCGTCCCCGCCCGATGCCCGCTTCGTTGTTCCAGATCAGCCGGTGCGGAACCCTACCCACCTCGCTCAACAGGGACCACATGCCCAACAACAAATCGGTGGTGGGGCGGGTCGGGATTATCCTGGCCAGCATGAACCTCGAATGGGCAAGCGTCATCGCCAACACCGGCAACAACCTGCGCGAACCGTCTTCCAAGAGCAGTTTCTGCGGCGGGAACCACAAGTCACACTGCACCGCATCCCCGGCGCTCCAGCTCAACCGATCGGCCGGATCAATCCCCCGATGCTGGATGCGCAGACGGTTCACGTTGTCACGAAACCAGCGAATCGAGCCCTCCCACCCAACCCGCTCAGCCACCACCGTCGCCGGCATCTCCGGAGTCTCCGCCAATAACTCCGCAACCCGCGCCTCGAACGGCGTGAACGACGTCACCACCGCCGGCCTGGGTTCATACCTCGGCGGTGAATCCGAGACCACAGCCCTCAACACCGTCGTGCGTGAGACCCCCAACCGCTTCGCGATCCGGGCCTTCGGAACACCCTCAGCCGACAGCCTGCGGATCAACGCCCAATCCTCCATAGTGATCACTCCTCAATCGTTGATGAGTGTCCACTTTTCGAGCGCCGAAACTGTCTACTTTTCGAGCGCCGTCGACAGGTTGGTGTCGTAGTTGCCCACCAAGGGGTAACGTCCGCAGGTATGACGCAGACCCCGGACGAGAGCGATGTCGAAACTCGCGCGAAGTTGCTGCCCGAGGAACGAGCAGTGGGCAGCGAGTCCCCGCGTGTCCAGGCGGAGGTCATCCTGGAGGAGTCCCTTGAGAGAACCGAGGATCCCGAAGGCACCCGGCACTCCTCGACCCAGACCCCAGACTAGGATTTCGCCGGCGCCCACCTTGGTCGGTCCGCTCGGCATCAGCCGCAGGTCCGCCCTGGCTCATAGGACGGAAGCGTCCGGCCTACGCGCGGACGTCATGGACGCCACTCGCAGCCCTCTGCCTCGGACACCCCCATACATATGGGACTCACATTGCAAGCGGGGGGCTGCCGCTGCGGCATGACCGTGCGAAGGGGCGAACCGGCGGCCCTCGCTGACGACGCCCAGGTTCCTTCTCTTTCGGGGAGGGGCTCACCGATTTTGCGCTCGGACGTGTTGTCGGTGTCGGTGTGGTGCTGCATGCTGTAGTTCCAGTCTCGACGGAGGGCTCCATGGGCAAGCTGATTTACGCGGCCAACATCTCGCTCGACGGCTTCCTTGAGGACGAGACTGGTGCATTCGACTGGTCCGCGCCTGACGAGGAAGTGCACGCCTTCTGGAACGAGCACGAACGCCACATCGGCACGTCGCTCTGTGGGCGACGCATGTACGAGACGATGCGTGTCTGGGAAAGCGACGACTGGTTGACGGACGAGCCCCTGGTGGTCCGCGAGTACGCGGAGATCTGGCGTGACGCCGACAAGGTGGTCTACTCTTCGTCGCTCGCCGACGTCTCGACTGCGCGCACGAGGATCGAGCGGCTGTTCGAGCCCGAAACGGTGCGGGAGCTCAAGGAGACCTCCGCTGCGGACCTGAGCATCGGCGGAGCGGCGATCGCAGCGAAGGCTTTCCGGCACGGTCTGGTCGACGAGTGCGTACTGCTGCTGTGCCCAGTCCTCGTAGGTGGCGGCAAGCTGGCCCTGCCTCGGGGCGTACGGCTCAACCTCGAGTTGGTGGACCACCAACGAGTCGACAACGGCGTGATCTACGTCCGACACGCGGTACGAAACCCCGCCTGACACCCTGAGGAGGTGCCGGTCATGACAACAACGATCACACGGATCCACCCGGACGAAACCCAGCCAGAGCCGGCTCGCCGTTGCGATCGGCGTACCGCGGCGTCGGATCAACGAGATCGTGCACGGCAAGCGTCGGATCACCGCCGACACCCCGCACCGGCTGGCTCGCTACTTCGGCACCACCGACAGGCTCTGACTCAACCCCCATCTTCGCTTCGACCTTGAGACGGATCGAGCCGCTTGGACCATGATCGCGGAACCGTCGCACGGGAGTGAGTGGGCAAGCGAGGCCGGCGACGGGAGAGGCGTGCCGAAGCGGCCTGACATGGCCTACGAAGAGGCGGTGTTCGTATTCGGGCGCCGTCTTTTCGGTCGAGAGGAGTGGCCTTGCCGGGTGAAGCAGCCAGCCCCACGACGTTTGCCTATCCCTGGGCCGCCAAGCACATTGCGGCCCAGGGCCACTGGAGCAGAGCGCAGCGCCCGAAGGGCTATGGGAGCAGTCGCTTCGTGCGTAGTCGCAGGTAGCGCAGGCTCTGGCGGAAGCCCTCCGCAGCCGCTACGCCGCACTGGTTGCCACGGTAAAGGTCACAGATTCGCGTGTTACCCAGGGTGTCAACGCCGTCGTGGTCTAGAAGCCAGGCAAGCTGGCTCGTGTGGCAGGCCACTGCAGCGAGCTTCTGGTCGTGCACATCGGTGATGTCGACGTAGTCCGTCGGTATGAACCCAACACCCCCGAGCGTGTCCATGAAGAACAGCGGAGCTACCGCCCCGGTCGGGGCCGACTCAGTCTCGTAAAGGGGCACGGTGGCGAAGAACGTTGCTGCTTCAGCCAGGCGAGACACCTCGTTGTGATCTGGCATGTAGTCCTCTCCGAAGTGCGTGATCACGACGTCCGGAGCGACTGAGCGGACGAGTTCGGTGACGAGGAGTTGCTGAGTCGGGTCGCTCGAGTTGATCTCAGTGTCTCCCACCCCCAAAGAGCGGTACTCCCCACCAATCACTCGCGCCGCGGCGGCGGCCTCGCCGTAGCGGATGGCTGCGATCTCCTCGCGGGTGTGCTGGAACGATCCGCGGTTCCCGTTTGCGACGGTGGCCATGGTCACTTCCGATCCCTCCCTCACGTAGCGCGCGAGGGTTCCCCCGCAGAGCATGTCGAGATCGTCGGGATGGGCTCCGACCGCTAGTACCTTCATGGCTCTTGGCCTTCCGCTGGGTAGCTCAGTGAGGAGCACTCTACATTTGTATCCAGATATTGGAGATACCCCTCCACAAAACACAGGCTTGTATGTACTCTTCGTATCAGGCCTCTTGGAGGCAGGACGAGCAAAGGAGCTTCGAAGAATGAAGAACGCGGTTTGCCTCAACAGCAACACGTACCACGGCTTCACGCTGGAGGAGGCTGTTGCTGGCGCCCGAGCGGCGGGCATCAACTACATCGAACTTGCGGCAGTCCGTGGCTGGACAGAACATGCACGCCACGAGATGACCGACGAGGAGGTCGCGGGTGTGAAGGCGCTGTTGGCCGAGAACCAGGTGGAGGCCATCGGGATGTGTGGCCACACCAACATACTGACAGGGGAAGGTCGTGCTCAGTTCCTGAAGAACTTGGCCCTGGCGGAGCGCCTGGGTGTTCGCTATGTGGTGACCAGCACCGGCGAAGTCCATGATGACGACTCGGTGATCAACGACGAGTCCGAGCTCGCCGAGATCCTCCAGGGCCTCGCCGCGGAAGCGGAGAGTCGCGGCCTGGTCTTGAACATCGAAACACACGGCAACAACTACGGCTCCGGAGGGGCGGTTGCGGCGCTCTTGCAGCAAGCAGGCCATGAAGACCTCGGCATCACCTACGACACTGCCAATGTGGTCTTCTACGGCGACGTGGTCCCGCACGAGGATCTTGCGGTCAGCGTGGACATGGTCAGGTCGATTCACCTCAAGGACAAAGACGGCGAACGTACCGAATGGAATTTCCCGCCGGTCGGATCGGGCCAGATCGATTTTGACAAGGTTTTCTCAGTGCTCGCGGATGCGGGCAATGAGGCCCCTCTGAGTATTGAGATTGAGTTCACTCCCGAAGGACCTGGCTCCGTGGAGGCTGTCCACGAGGCACTCGCCAAAGCCGCCGAAAACACGCGTCGGCTGCTCTCCAGTCACTGATACGTTCATCAACAGTAAGGAAACCATCATGATTCGAAAGCTGATCAAGGGGCTGACGGTGGGTGCTGCCCTCACCCTCGCCCTTGCCGGTTGCACCACGGAGGGCGAAGATCCGGGCACCGGGCAACCAGCCAACAGTTCGGAGGGCGCCGCTTCCGCGGATGGCCCCAAGAACGGCGAGGCGTACGTCTTTGGCAATATCGCTTACAACATGAAGGACGTCTGGAACAAGTACAGCGCTGACGCCTTCGAGTTCGCATCTGACAACGTCGACGAATCGGTCGAGGTAATCACCCTTGACGCCGAGAACAGCCTGGAGAAGTCCGTCTCGCTGATGGAGGAGCTGATCGCGAAAGACGTCGATGGCGTGTCCGTCTTTCCAATCTCCCCTGAACAGGCAGCGACCCTCGGCAGAATGGCCAACGACGCCGGTATCCCGATCACCTACGAAAACACCCTTCCCGACCTTGAGGAGAGCGAGTACATCTCCGTCATCGCAGCCGAGTACGACCTGATCGGCGAGGAGGCAATGAAGTACATCGCCGAGACCTATCCGGGTGCGAAGGTGCTGTACGTGGCCGGTGCAAAGGGCGGCGGTGTGTACGAGACTTACCAGGAGGGTGTGGATCGCGCCTTGGAGGACTTGGGCGATGAGATCTCAATCGTGGACACCGTGCACGGAGACTGGGAGACCGAACTCGCCATGAACGTCACCGCCGACGCCATCAATGGGGGCACTGAGTTCGATGTCGTGTTCGCCAACAACGAGTTGATGGGCAAGGGCGTCAAGAACGCTCTCGACGAGGCCGGCATGGGCGACATCCCGATCGTTGCCACAGGTGGAGGCCCTGACGGTCTCCAGATGATCGAGGACGGCGAGATCACAGCAACAATGTCCGCGCCGGTCTCACTGCAAGGTCTGACCACGTTCAAGAACCTCTACCAATCCGTGGTGCTCGGAAACACTCCTGACAAGTTCACCCCACTTCCGATCATCCCGGTCGATGCAGACAACATCGACGACGCCATCAGCTGGGAAGCCAGCGACGCCGCCGTGGAGTTCATTGGTGGTATTCAGTAGCCGGAGCGTGAGGGGCGTCCGTCGTCGCGGCTGCGGATGCCCCCGCACACGAGAACTTCTGTCAGAGCGCAGGAAGGTGGGCCATGACGAGTGACGCGACGCCGCGACCCCGTCTTTCTGTGAGCGGTATCACCAAACGGTTCTCGGGTGTCACGGCGTTGCAAGACGTGACCTTCGATGTCATGGCGGGAGAAGTGCTGAGCATCTGCGGTGAAAACGGGGCGGGAAAATCTACGCTGATGAAGATTTTGTCCGGGGGATACCACCCCGACCACGGCAGCATGGAGATGGATGGAGCGGTCCATAAGGGCCTGACGCCCGGCCGCGCTCAAGAACTCGGCATCAACATCATCCATCAAGAGAATCTCCTGGTGCCCACCATGAGCGTTCTGGAGAACATGTTTGTCGGTCGCGAACCTACGACCGCTGGCCTCTTCGTGGATTACCGCACGATGCGCGGCAAGTTGCGTGAGGAGTCGGAATTCTTGGGCATCAATCTCGACCCCCGTCATCGCATCGAAGAGCTCTCTGTCTCAGAGCAGCAATTCGTGAAGATTCTCAAAGCGCTGGTGCTTCGACCGCGGATCCTGATAATGGACGAGCCGACGTCCATGTTCAACGTCGAAGACGCCAACCGCGTTCTGAAAATGGTTCGACGGATCGCCGAGACCGGAATAAGCATCATCTATATCTCGCATTTCCTGGGTGAGGTGCAGCGAATCGCAGACCGGGTCATCGTTCTTCGCGATGGCGAACTGGTGAGTCTCACGGACAATCACAACCGGGACCTCGATCTGGATCAGGTCACAAAGGACATGGTTGGTCGGCCCGTCGAGATGTTCTACACGAAGGGTGCACACGACATCGGAGACGTCCGGTTCAGCGTCGAGGACCTCAAACTCACACCGACGTCCTCACCGATCAGCCTCGATCTCCGGCGCGGTGAGATCTTGGGTGTAGCCGGCATGGTGGGGTCAGGACGCACGGAGATCGTTCGTGCCATAGCAGGAGCGGACCGCTACACCAGTGGCCGCATCTACTCCGAAGGTCACCAGCTTCACATCCGCTCCCCTCGAGACGCCATCGAAGCGGGCATCGCACATATCACGGAGGATCGGCAACGGCTCGGACTTGCGTTGGGTCTGAGTGTGCTGGAGAACACCACGGTGGTCGGACTGGAGAAGGTGACTTCCGGCTGGCTCATGACAGTAAGGGCCACCGCTGCTAGGGCTCGGCCAATTCTGGAGAAGCTGCATACCAGAATGGCTGATCTCAAACAGGAAGTCAGGTTCCTCAGTGGAGGTAACCAGCAGAAGGTTGTGCTCGCCAAATGGCTGCTCGTGAATCCGGAAATCCTGATCCTTGACGAGCCCACCCGGGGTATCGATGTCAACGCCAAGACGGAGTTCTACGGAGAGATGACAGACCTGTGCAGGCAGGGCAAGTCGATCATCATGGTCAGTTCGGACATGCCCGAGTTGGTGTCCATGAGCGATCGGGTACTTGTTATCCGCGGCGGGGCAGTCGCCGCCCTACTGGAGAAGGATGACGTCTCTGAGGAGTCGATCATCTCCCATGCACTGGAGGGAAGATGACCACACCTGCTGCGGTACCTACACGGGCCGCCACCTTGTCGCGTTTCATTCGCGGCCAAAACGTACTGCTCCTTGCAGTGCTCGGGATCATCGCCGTGGTCGTGACCTTGGTGAACCCGAACTTCCTGAATATCAACAACGCCGTCTCCATCCTGCAGCAGGTGTCGGTGCTGGGGATCTTGACTATGGCCATGGCACTGGCCCTGATCTCCGGTGGCATCGATCTCTCCATCGGCACGATCATGGCCCTCTCAGGCGTGGTCATCTCCACGCTCATCTCGGATGGACGGCCTGTGTGGATCGCAGTGCTGGTAGGCATTGTTGTGGCGATGCTGTGCGGATTGCTCAACGGACTGATCATCAGCTTCACAAAGACAATGCCGCTCATCATCACGCTCGGCATGTCCGGCGTCTACTTTGGTGTTGCTCTGGTGATCTCGGGGGGGCAATTCATGGGATTTGGCGGGGCGTTCGATTTCATCGGGCGCACCCGTATCGCTGGGTTCTTCCCGGCAACACTGATCTTCCTCTTCGTTGTTGTGGCAGTGATGTATGTACTGCTGAACCACACGCGGTTTGGGCGACGGGTCGTAGCCATTGGAGGAAACGAAGAGAATGCCTATCTCTCCGGCATCCGTGTCAATTGGTACAAGACTCTGGTCTACATGATCGGTGGTGGCCTGGCCGGCGTAGCGTCGATAGTGCTCGTTTCGAGACTTGACTCGATCGTTGCGACGGTCGGAACCGGCTACGAACTGTCGGCGCTGACCGCCGCCGTGATCGGAGGCGTCACCTTCGAGGGTGGGCGGGGCACCGTCGGCGGCGCCTTTATCGGCGTCATTCTGATGGGCGTTATCTCCAACGCCATGACAGTGCTGTCGGTGAACTCCTACGTGCAGACAGCCGTTACCGGCGGCATCATCGTGGTCGCCGTGATCCTGAGCAACATCGGAAGAATGAGGCGAACATGAGAAAAGGGGTCAACTACTGGTCCTTCCCGGAAGGAACGACGGCGTCCCAAGCCATCGAACTCGCAACTCGGGCCGGGTTCCAGGGTCTCGAGTTCTGTCTGGCAGAGCATGGCGACATTGCATTGGACTCCAGCGACGGCCAACTCGCCGAGGTGCGGACACGGGCTGCAGACGCGGGACTGGAACTCCCGTCATTGGCATCCTGGCTCGTGTGGGAGAACAACCTCGTAAGCGACAGCGCCGCCGTTCGCACCAGAGCCCGCGACATCATCCGTCGGCAGATCGATGTGGCTCACGCGCTGAACGCAAAATCCGTGCTGGTCGTACCCGGCTACGTCGGCGTGGACTTCGTCCAACCCTCAGAGGTGGTCGCCTACGACGCCGCTTGGGACCGTGCGCTCTCCGCCATCTCTGAACTCGCGTCACACGCTCAGCAATCGGGTGTGCGCATTGGGGTGGAGAATGTCTGGAATAAATTCCTGCTGTCTCCGCTGGAGATGCGTGCCTTCATCGATGAGGTGGCCCATCCGTCGGTCGGGGTCTATTTTGACATCGGAAACGCCTTGCTCAGCGGCTACCCGGAACAGTGGATTCGAATCCTGGGTGAGCGCATCGTTGCATGCCACGTGAAGGACTACCGACGCTCGCCCGGCGGCTTTCACAGCTTCGTCGACCTTCTCGCGGGGGACGTCGACTTCCCTGCCGTGAACAGAGCGTTGCAGGACATCGGCTATGAGGGCTGGATCTCCGCTGAGATGATGCCCCCATACCGGTTCCACTCGGAGCAACTCTTGCACAACACCTCGGCGTCGATGGATCGAATCTTCGACTGGTCCACGCCGACAGGACATCAGGAGGAACAACAATGACAGGAATCGCCATCATTGGTCAGGGATACATGGGTCAGACCCATGCCCGATCGTGGACTGATCTCGGGCAGGACGTGAAGTACGTGTGCACGCCGCACCCGAAGGGCCCACTTGAGGCATCCCCCAATGCCAAAGTGGTGACGAACCTCACCGAGGTGCTGTCTGACCCCGAGGTGGAGATTGTGTCTGTCTGCACGCCCACCACGACCCATCGCGAGATCACCATTGCCGCATTGGAGGCCGACAAGCACGTGCTACTCGAGAAACCGATCGCGCTGAGCATCCGGGATGCCGTGGCAATACAAGCCGCCGCAGCGTCAGCCACAGGGCTCCTCATGGTGGCGCAGGTGGTCCGATTCTTCGAAGGCCACGTGATTCTGCGTGACGACGTGGTCGCCGGGAAGCTGGGTCGGGTGCTGTCCGGCAGGGCGCGTCGGATGCTCCAGCGTCCGGATTGGGCCGAGTGGTGGCATGACGAGAGCAAGTCAGGCGGTGCCATCGTCGACCTCGCGATCCATGACTTCGACCAGATGAACCTGTTCCTCGGTCGCCCGATGGCGGTGGACTCACGCGCAGTAGGCACATACGGCCCATTTGAGACCACCATCCAATACGCCGACGGCGGTCTGGGGCAGGTCCTCAGCTACGCCGACTTGGCACCAGGGGCGCCGTTCACTGCTGGAATCAGCCTCGTGGGTGAAGCCGGCATGGCCGACTACGAGTTGTCGGCGGCTTCCCCCACCGAGCAGGACAACGCGACATCATACCCCGATGTGAACACCTATCGACTAGCAGCCGCCGAGGGTGGCTACTCGCGAGAGATCGCAGGCGACGATCCGTACACCAGGCAGGCCGAATACTTCCTTGACCGAGTCCGTTCGGGCGAGCAACCGACTCTCAGTAGTATTGACTCGGCCATAAGAGCCCTCGAGGTGGCGCTAGCGGCACGAAAATCCCTGCACACAGGACAGAGGGTATTCGTGGACAGCGTGTTGTCGGATGCAGAGGCCACCGGCATCCACCTGAGCGACTAGTCGGAAGCGAGACTCCCCTGAGTGACATCGACGGCGGTGCAACCGGGCCCCTGCGATCATCGGCATGGATGCCCGGCGAGGTTTTCCAAGTGATACGCGACAACCCCGGGGTGTCCAGATCCCAACTGGCGCGCCGCATCGGTCTGTCTCCCACGACGGTCGCAACCCGGGTGGAGGCCCTGCTTGAGCAGGGCTTCGTGAACGAGCAGGGAACTTCGAAGGCAGGACGCACGCCGCGGGCCCTCAGTGTGAATCCGGAGTGGGGCATCGTGATCGCCGCCCATATCGGTTCCCGGCATACGCGCGTCTGCGTAGTGGACATGACCGGAGAGCTGCTGAGCGTCGAAGAGCATGCGGTGGAGGCCTCACCGAGTATGGATGACGAGCTCGTCTGGCTGCGCGCGCGGATGGACGATGCGCTCGCTGCCCTTCCCACGGGCCGACCGCCGCTGCGCGGGATAGGACTGTCCGTGCCTGCACCGGTCGACGCCCGCACTGGCGAGATCGTCGGGCCCACGCTGCTGCTCTCGTGGAACAGTGCCACCATGGCCCCTCAGCTGGAGGAATGGTACAGCGTACCCGTGATCGTGGACAACGACGGCACGTTGATGGCACGCGGAGAGCACCGAAACCGGATGGCCGCGGTGGACAGCTTGATCTACCTCAAACTCGGCGCCGCTATTGGCTGCGGCATCATCGTGAACCGCAACGTTTACCGCGGGCATTCCGGAGGCGCCGGCGAGATCGGCCACATGCCCATCCGCTCTGAGTTCTCCCGGCCTTGTATCTGCGGCCGTGACGATTGCCTCGAAGCAGCTTTCGGCGGCGCTGCCATCATCGAGTACCTACGCGAGTGTGGCCACGACGTAACAACGACGGCCGAGGTTGTAGCACTAACGGCGCGGGCGGATCCCGATGCTTTGGAGATCACCCGCACCGCGGGACGGGCGATCGGCAGCGCAGTCGCTGTGCTGGCCGACTTCTTCAACCCCCAGGTAATTGTCTTGGGTGGTCTGCTCGCCACCATCGAACCATTGACAAAGAATCTTCGCGCAGCGGTCTATGCCCGTGCTCTACCGCTGGCAGTCAGGGATGTGACCATCACGGAGTCCGAGACGGCTGAGAACGCGTCGTCGCTGGGGGCAGCTTGGACGATAATCGATCACCTGTTTGACTCGCGGCGGGTTGACGCGGTCATCAGCAATCATGGACCCCACGCCTAAATCTAAATGCTGGAGATTTGCATCCAAAGTTCGTGGGGTTGGATAGCGTAGGTTCATCTCAGCATCGAAGCTGGGCGACGGCCGAGCGAGGACCACCAATGACATTCGACTACTCACCTTCTTCGTTCCTCCCCTTCCGCGACGCAGCGGCTGCGAAAGCGGCGCGAGAGATCACGCGCGAAGAGATAACGCAGCATCCCAACCCTGAATTCTGCATTCGCATTCAGGACGATCGCGATGCCTTCTACCGCGACTTCGCCGAAGATCTCGTAGGCCGGATTCGAGCCGCCCGCGACGAAGGGCGCAAGTTTGTCGCGATCCTGCCCGTGGGACCGGTACCGCAGTACGAGATCGCGGCGCGGATGATCGACGCTGAGAAGCTGGGTTTGGACCACGTCGTGACCTTCAACATGGACGAGTACGCGGACGAGGAGGGGCGCACGGCGCCGGAGCAGTGGGTCGGCTCCTTCAAGTCTGCGATGTGGGAGAACTTCTTCGGGCGCATTGATGAGAACCTTCTGCCGCGGGCGGACAACATTCACTTTCCTGACTCCAAGAACATCGCCGACTACTCCAAGATGATCGAAGACGAAGGCGGAGCGGACATCTGCTACGGCGGTATCGGATGGAGCGGTCACATCGCTTTCTGGGAGCCTCACCTGGGATTCGAGTTCGATGGTGACCTGACCGCGTACCGCGCGGCCCCCGGCCGCATCGTGGAGCTGCACCCGATGACCATCATGCAGAATGCGCTGCACACCTTCGGTGCGGACTGGTCCTGGGTACCGCCCAGGGCAGCGACTGTCGGTATGAAGGACATTCTCGGGGCGAAACACCGCTCCTTCTGGCTCGATGGTGACCTCGGCGGCGGTGTCTCCTGGCAGCGTTTCATCGCTCGGCTTGTTGCTCACGGGCCAGTGAACGAGTTCGTCCCGGGTTCGTTTCTGCAGGAGACCCGCTGCGACTACACGATTCTGGGCGGCGTCGCCGACGATGTCCGCCTCACCATGTCCTGATCGCCAACCTGTTCCGTGCCAGGAGATGACGGTTTATAACGTGTAGATCGTTGGGCATGTGTGGACCTGACGCCCAGGACTGCCGGGGGGAGCCACACGCCGCCCCGGGTGTGCTCACAGAGGCTGGACCCATGGGCATCACCACGGGTGGGGCGGCCGGCAATGGCGCCACGGCCGCCTCCTCCAGACCGCCTCGAGAGAGACATGCCGGGATCCGTCGGTGCTGTGACCGAACGACGAGTTGGCCGAGCAGCTCGGCCGCGGCAGGGATGGCGCGCGACGACATTTCGGTCGGGTGTTACGCAGGTGGCTGGAGGGGAGTGGAACGCATGGTCCGGCTGGAAGTCGCCATGTCGTTGCGAGTCGCGCGAACGGGATGCAGGCGACCCGCGCGTCAGGCCCGCGGCGTGGCGCGGCGGATCACCAAGTATCCGCACACGCCGCACAGCGCCGTGACGGGGAGCGTCCAAGTGGCCAGCGCCACGGACGAATGATTCGCCAAGTAGGCACCCAGGTTCCCCCAGGACTCCGTGACGGTCATGAGCCACACCGCGGCGACCATCAGCAGCGAGATTCCGCCGATGAACAGGTAGAGCCCGGGCGTCTTCCAACGCACCTGCACTGCACCAGCCGCGACGCCCAGCATGGCCAGCAGCATGCCAGCGACCATGTTGAGGTACCAGAGCTGCCAGGCCGGCAGATCGGCCAGGAACCACGGTGCAAAGAAGCGCCCGCCCAACCCCCAACCGTTCGTGAGCCGCTCAATCTGGGCGAGGACGACGATCCCGGCGGCATACGTTGAGGCCAGGAACGCCAGGTAGGCGACCGTGCCGATGTAGTAGTCGCGTCGGGTCATGCCGATGCCCAGCGCGAAGCGGAACGTCAGGCTCATGGCCTGCACGGCCATGACCGTGAGGAAGACGAGCACCCAGGTGACGCCGCCGTTGCGGTCGAAGGCGCCGGAGCTGAGGTTCCGCGTGTCGCCCGCGGCGAGGGTGATGATGTACCAGGTGAGAAGGTTGAGGGTGAAGACGGCTGCGAACACAAGCCACGGGACTATCAGGGTGGGCCACGGATTGGCCAGGTGCAGCCGCACGGCGTTCCAGACGCGGCGGCGCATGAGTAGTACCGGCGGCGGAGCTGGCCGACAGATGTGGGTCATGATGTGAGCTCCTGTCGAGTGGTGTCGCGAGTGCGGCCGATGACGATCTGTTGCAGGGACATGGGGCCGACCTCAAGCCCGCTCTCGGCGGTAGCCGCCCGTTCGGCTGCGGTCAGGCCTGCCACGGTCACCGACGCGAACCCACCCGAGTTCTCGCTTTCCAGCACCTCGCGTCCCCGAGCGAAGGCCTGGACGTCGGCCTGCCTTCCGGCGACCGTTGTCGCCGAGCCGCGCAGGTCCTCGATGGAGGCGTCGATGATCAACTGGCCGCCGTCGATCACCACGACGTGTCCGAGCAGGTCCGCGACCTCGTCGATCAGATGTGTCGACATGATCACGGTGCGCGGGTGCTCCGCATGGTCGGCGCGCAGTCGGTCGTAGAACGCTTGCCGAGACACGGCGTCCAACCCGGCGTAGGGCTCGTCGAGGATTGTCAGCTCGGCGCGTGAGGCCAGCCCCACGACCACGGCGACCGCGGAGGCCTGACCACGGGACATCTTCTTCATCTTTCGGTCCAGTGGCACCCGGAAGTCCGCCACCAGTTCGCGGGCCAGACACTCGTCCCAGCGCGGGAACACCCATGACGCGACGCGCAGTACGTGCTCGCCCTTGAAGCCCTCCGGGTAGGTCTGGGACTCCTTGATGAAACACGTGCGGCTCAGTACTGCCGAGTTCTCCAGCGGAGGCTGCCCGAACAAACGGATCCGGCCTGAGGTTGCGAACTCCTGCCCCGTGATCAGCTGCATGAGCGTGGTCTTGCCGGCGCCGTTGCGGCCGAGCAGGCCGGTGATGGCGTGCTCGCGGACGCTGAACGAGACGTCGTTCACGGCGGTCAACGAGCCGAACATCCTGGTGAGGCCCTGGACCTCGACGATGGCGGTCATCGACCGACCTCCTTCAGGGTGGTGTCCCTGAGTTGAGCAAGGCTCACGGCGAGCTGCACGACTTCTGCGGCGAGCCGGCGCTCAGACCGATGACTGAAGGCCCCGCTGGTGCTCCCATTCATGCCTCCTCCCGTGCCAGCACGACGTCGGAGAGGTAGTCGGCGAAGCGTCCGGGCTCGTCGAGCTGGGGGGTGTGCCCGCTGCGATCGAACTCGACCCATTTCTTCTCCGGCGCCTCCAGCGCCTCGAACCACTCGGCAGCGAGCCGGGCGCGTCCGGGCGCCTCGTGAGCCCCCTCAACGAGATAGACAGGTACGTCGAGCCGGGCCACGCTCTCGCGGAAGTCCACGTCCTGCAGATCCGGGTAGAGCACCGCGAAGGTCTCGAAGATCCCGCCGGCGGCGCGGAACTGTTCGGTCAGGGTGAACTCACTCACGAAAAGGCTCGTCGGGTACTCGGCACGCGGGTCGTAGTCCGCACCGCGTGGGTAATTCAGCCACTCGGGGTTGGCTGCCAACGCCTGGGTGTAGGCCAGGGTGTCGGTGTAGGGCGGTGGGCCGATGGCCCGGAGCCGTTCGGCGAAGTCCTGATCGCCGCTGCGCTCGGCGTACGCCAACGAGTCTGCGTACATGAGCTTGTCGGTGGCCAACTGGTCCACCATCTGCCCGGTCCCGACGTAGGCGTGGAACAGGTCCGGGCGCTGCTGAACCGACAGGACGCCCAGGGTCGTGCCCCACGAACTGCCGACCAGGTAGACGGCCTGCTCCTCGAACCGGTCGCACAGGTACTGGGTGACCTCGATCGTGTCATCAACCATCTGTTCCAGCGTCAGGGTCGAGGTCGGCTCGAGGGTATCGGCTGAACGGCCGGTTCCTCGCTGGTCCCAGGTGGCCACCACGAAGTGCTCCTCCAACCCTGCGCCGACGTAGCTCATCGATCCGGTTGCCGTGCCACCCGGACCACCTTCCAGGAAGAGCAGCACCGGCGCCTCGGTGTTGTTGCCGCGGAGCATGATCGACTGGTCGTGCCCGCCGACTGGGAGCGTCGCGAGTTCGGCAATCGACCCGTCCAGCGTCGCGCCTTGCGCGTCGAGGATTGGCTCCGTCGAGGCCGGACGAAGCAGTGCGACCGCGAGAAGCAGGGCGAGGCCGCCACTGGCCATCAGGCCCAACCGGCGGATGCGCGGCGCGCGGCCACGCGGCCCGCCTTCGCGGCGACGAATCAGCGCCGCCCCCCACAGGCTTCCGAGCGCTATCGGGAGGAGCAGGACGAGGGAATCGAATCCGCGTCCCACGACAAAGGCCATGACGCCGTAGATGGTGTCCAGCCGGATCGCATCGACTGTCGGGCCGCTCACGGGCAGCCGCACCAGCTCGACGACGACGGCGAACAGCAGCGGCGCGGCCAGTGCGGCCCACCGGGTGCGCGTCAGGGCCCCAGCCGTGACACCCATGATCGCCAGAAGAACGAAGGCCGCGAGCGACGCCCAGGACGTCATCGGTCCACGCGGCATGAGGAATCCGGTCAGGACGGCAGCTGCCGTGACCAGTGCGGCCGACAGGACGCTGCGCAACCATGCGGGGCGGTTCGCGAGCCGGGTGCGCCACGATCCCGCGGGACGACTGGCTTCCGCCGGGACGCCTGGGCTCTGGTCGCCCGGGGGGCGGTCTGGTCCCCCCCTCGAGGGGATGCGAGGGGCCGTGCCGCGGAAGACGGCGTGAGGACTGAGAGGGATGCTCATCGCGCACCCCCGGTGGGGGCAGCGGTGCGGTCCTGCCGGCCAGCGCGGATGAGCGCTCGAACCGCGAGGACGACGGCGATCGCCAGGCTGAGGACGGCTGTGAGAAGCGGGAGGAGGACGGCCCGCAGCACGCCGGGAGCAAGGTCGTCGCCGACGGCGATGCGGGCCTGTCGGTCGCCCAGCTGGGCGCTCGTCGAGATGCGATATTCGCCGGGCTCACCGGCGTCGAAGACAGCCACGGCTTCGCCGATGACGCCGGCGCCGTCGCGAGCCACGTCGTAGCGCAGGTCACGGGTGTACGTCTCGACCTCCACGGGCGTCCCCTGAGGATTGGTCACGCCGAGATCGCTCACGGCCAGGCCGAGGACCGGGTCGAGGCCACGTACCTCAGTGGGAACGGTGCTCTCGAGATAGACGACGTGTGCACCGGGGCGGTTGACCTCAAGCGACACCGATCCCGGAATGGTGGTCGTGACCATCTCTGCCGGACGGAGGGTCTGGTCCGACAGGCCGACGGCGGCCCAGGCGATGGAGGCCGTCAGTCCGACGGCGGCCACCACCGCAGCAAGGGCCAGCCTGCCGCCTGTGCCGAGCTGTCGGGAACGAGGAATCTGCTGTGTTGTGTTCATGCATCAAGGTTCTCGCTGCAGGCGGGGCCGCGTCGTCAGGCGCT
This sequence comes from uncultured Actinomycetota bacterium, assembly GCA_963747505.1. GTDB lineage: Bacteria > Actinomycetota > Actinomycetes > Propionibacteriales > Propionibacteriaceae > Arachnia. The sequence goes on from CAVVFD010000001.1 coordinate 872,530, forward strand.
GGACGGAACCTCACCAGCATCGCGGGTGGCACACCCCTGGTCCTCATACATCGCGAGACTGAGCCGGCGATGGTTCTGAGGGTTGATGTGCACAGTGGTTCGCATGGCTAGCATCGAGACCATGGACGTGACGCGCTTGTGGGCACGGATGCGGGCTGTCGACGCCGGGCGGCCTGAGATGTTCGACGCGCTACTCGCCCTTGGGCTCTTCAGCGGGGCGGGCGTCTCCGGGTTCGTCGGGGACGGGTCGCGGGACGCCGACGGCACCTTCGTCCTCCTGGTGGCGATCGGCGCCCTGCCCTATGTGGTGCGACGTCGTGCTCCGCTGCCGGTGCTGATCGTCGCCTCGGTCCCGGTGCTGGCCCTCCTCGGACTGGGTTACACGTCCGCGGTCATCGGGTCGGGCCTCTTCCTCGCCGCGTACACCGTCGCGGCCCTGCGCCCCCCCACGTCGATCGCGGTCGCTGTCGTGTGGGTCGCGGCGCTGCTCGGCGCCGTCGCCGTCGTCCAGCCGGGCGCCCTGGCACCCGGTGAGCTCCTCACCAACGCGGCACTCTTCGCCGGCGCGTTCGGACTCGGCCGGAGCACCCAGGTCCGGCGCACCAATGTCTCGCTCCTGGAGGATCGTGCCGTGCTGTCCGAGCGCGCACGCGCGGAGGCTGACCGGCGCGCGGTCAGCGAGGAGCGGTTGAGGATCGCCCAGGAGTTGCACGATGTCATCGGCCACTCGCTCGGCGTCATCGCCCTGCAGGCCCAGGTCGGGGCGCACGTCATAGACGCCGACCCGGCAGAGGCCAAGGCCTCCCTCCTCGCCGTCTCCACGACCAGCCGCACCGCCCTGACGGATATCCGCCAGATCCTGGGTGCGATGCGGGAGGACGGCACAGACGGCTATCACCCCGCTCCGGGTCTTGCCTCCGTCGACACCCTTGCCGGACAGCTCTCCGAGGCCGGGCTGCCCGTGGAAGTCACCACCCACGGAACACCGGGCACCCTACCGACCGCACTCGACGTCACCGCCTTTCGACTGGTCCAGGAGGCCCTGACCAACGTGTCCAAACATGCTGGCCGCACCCGTGCGTGGGTGTCTGTGCGATATTCCCCGAGCGCGATCGACCTCGAAGTTCTCGACGACGGCCCCGGCCACGCCGGACGCAGGGCAGCCGCAGATCCGTCCGGGCAGCCGTCGGAAGGCCACGGCCAACTGGGCATGCGCGAACGGGTTGCCGTCTGGGGTGGAACCCTCACCGTGGGACCGCGACCCGACGGCGGCTATGCCGTGCGCGCCCACCTGCCCTTCGGGAACCCCCGATGATCCGCGTCGCCATCGTCGACGACGAGGCCTTGGTACGGCGCGGACTGAGTGTGCTCCTGCGGTCCGAGCACGATATCGATGTCGTCGGTGAGGCAGAGAACGGGCAGGCCGCGCTGCTCCTGGTGCGGCGCGAGCGCCCCGACGTCGTCCTGATGGACATCCGCATGCCAGGCATGGACGGACTGTCCGCGACACGTGCCCTGGCCGCAGATCCGCAGACCGCCGCCACGAAAGTGCTCGTGCTCACCACGTTCGACATCGACAAGCACGTCTTCGAGGCCCTGCGCGCCGGGGCCAGCGGCTTCCTGCCCAAGGACACCGCACCCGACGACCTCCTGAATGCGATCCGGGTTGTTGCCGACGGGCAATCCTTGCTCGCACCCGACGTCACGCGACGGCTGATCGAGGAGTTCGTCCGCTGGTCACCGCGTGCGGCCACCGAGACTCCCGGAGACTTCGACCACGTCACGGAACGGGAGACCGAGGTCCTGCGTGCGGTCGCACAAGGATTGTCGAACGCCGAGATCGCTGAGGCCCTGTTCATCAGCTACGCGACAGTCAAGACCCACGTGAGCCGGCTACTGATGAAGCTGGGCGCGCGCGACCGCGCCCAGCTCGTCGTGATTGCATATGAGGCTGGCATCGTCCAACCGGGCGCCCGGTAGCCCGAGATCACGGTCGCGCGGCCGGGGTGGCCGCATGTGAGCTGTTTCAGATGGGAACGCCGCCGCAGGGCGGGAGGTCGGTACCGGAGTCCCTTTTCAATCCTTGGCTGCTTTGCCCTTGCTGTGCGGGGTGGGTCAGCCACCCGAAGGTATGGGAAATGACTTGTCGCTGAACATGATGACTTGCGCGGCTCTCTTACCGATTGCGGTGTGGGGTGGGATGCCTGGAGCGCTGTTGACGAACTCGGCCAAGGTGCTCCGCAGGCCACGAGGGAACCGACCGGCGTACCCGGCTGTGCCCGCGTGAACGTGGTGTCCGTCGTTGATGACCCAGGCCATGTATCCCGGTGCGACGTGGGGGTCAAGAACACAGTGGTCGCCGTCCACAGACCGGCCAAGCCGGCACCGAACACGAGGACGTCCACGTCGGGCCCATGGACACGATTCATGAGCTGGAGACCCTGTTGGTGTCCACCGTGTCGGTGTCATCCCTTTCGTCCTGTTCCCAGCGAAGAATGTCACCGGGTTGGCATGCGAGAGCTTCACACAAGGCTTCGAGCGTGGTGAACCGGACTGCTTTGGCGCGGCCGTTCTTGAGCACAGCAAGGTTGGCTGGCGTGATCCCGACCCTCTCGGCGAGTGTTCCGACCGCCATCTTGCGACGGGCCAGCATGACGTCGATGTCCACAATGATGGCCATCAAATCACCTCGTCAAGCTCGGACTGCAGGTGTTTGGCCGTGTGGTCCAGGGCGACCGCCTGGCCCAGCAGGAGACGAAGGACCAGGACGAGTACGGCCACGCCTGCGATCACCAAGGCTGCGCCGCAGATGAGGCCGATCAGCCCGGGGGCAACAGCGTCGCCCGTCACCAGGTGATTGCTGAACCGGGCCAGCACCGCGATTCCCAACGTCAGAACCGATGCCGTGGCGATCGCACCGATCACCACGTCCACATACCTGAACGCCGCATGGGAGAACACCGTCCCTCGACGCACCATCGTCAGCAACCGCCAGATGCACACCCCTGTGACCTGCAAGGTCCCGACACCCAGAACCAGAATCGCCACGAGCGGGACACGGAGCCCCAGTGGCGCCCCGGCCATGTCCATCCAGAGCAGTGGCCCCAGCACGCCCTGGACCAGCAACGATCCGACGAGTGCAAGGGCGATGATGATGCGCAGTACGCGCACGGCCCACAGGTCCATGAGAACTCCTTGTTGTCGCAATACAGGTATAAACTATCGAAAGACGATACCCGTGGCAAGCGTTTGGCATCGGTGGCCTCCAATTTCGGGACGGGGGCTCTGCTCCGGGGCGACTGGCCCACGAATGACCACGGTCGAGTCGTCACTACAAGAGTTCCTGTTCGGGCTCGCTTCCCAGGGCCGCGTCAGGCAGGATCGTTGTCATGACAGACGCCACACGTGAGCTAGCGATTTTCCCGCTCGGCTCCGTGCTGTTTCCCGGCATGCCGTTGCAGCTTCGAGTATTCGAGCCGCGCTACGTCGCGATGCTGTCGTCGGTGCTCGGGGAGAGTGAGCACGAGTTCGGGGTGGTGCTGATCGAGCGGGGCTCCGAGGTCGGGGGCGGCGACGTGCGGTTCGAGGTGGGCACGGTGGCGCGCATCGTTTCGGTGGAGCAGATCGCGGGCTCCATCGTGCTGCTCGCGGCCGGCGCCGCACGGTTCGAGGTGGTGCGCTGGCTGCAGGACGACCCGTTCCCCCGGGCAGAGGTGCGGGAGCTCGCCGCTCTTGAGCTCGACGAGTCCACCTCCTCAGGGCTCGTCGAGGCCGAGGCTGTGGTGCGTGCGACCCTCTCGAGGGCGAGCGAGTTCGTCGAGCTCTCCTGGCCGGCCGACGTGGAACTGTCGCATGAGATGGCAGAGCGCATCTGGCAGGTCGTCGGCATCGCACCGCTCAACCCAATGGACCAGTACGCGCTGTTGCGTTCGACATCCGCTTCGCAGCTGCTGGCCAGGCTTGTTGAAGACACGCAGGGGGCGGACATCCTCTTCACTGCAGGGTGGGGCTCCGGGCCGCAGGACGGCGACCTCACGGAGTGAACTCCCTGTCGACTGCGTCCCATCCGCGGTGGCCAGTCGTGCACGGTTGGCACGGTGCTTCCCGGAGTCTTGCACGCGACAACTGAGTCTCCTGAGCCCGGGCTTGGCGAGAGCGTCACTGTCCCGTTGTGGAGCTGCTGCACGTCCAGCGTGAAGGTGGTGACTACTGAATGGCGATGGTGTCGCCCGCAGCGACGCTTCGCAGAAACATCCTCATGTTTGCTTCCGTGATGGAGACGCAGCCCGCAGTGGCACCCCTGCCGTGGACGTGGAGGAAGATGGCGCCACCCTTGCCGTTGACTGCTGGCGAGCGGTTGTAGTCGATGACCGCTGCGTAGTCGTACTGCCCGGGATAGCTGATCAGGCGCTCGGAGTCCCCCTTGTCGAAGCCACCAAGCCTTCCCTCCCGCCATTGGTTGTAATAGCGCGACTGGTTGTCCAGCACCCAGTAGGAGTCCGGCCCCACATCCCGCCAGGCGAGTTCTGTTGAGGGGTTTGCCTTGATACCGAAAGCGTCCCTGACGGTGAACACCCCCGACGGCGTTGTCCCGGTGTCCTGACGTCGTGTGGCCGCTGGCGTGACGCCGCCGTAGCCAACGCGGCCAGTCGTGTCCCGGAAGACCATTCGGGTGTCACAGCGGGTACCGGCGACTCGCTCCACCATGGTGACCGTGGCCCGCGTTCCTGATGCCCTGACCGTGGTGACCGTGTTCTTGGACGCGGCGATGGCGACCTTGATGCCGTCGACGGTGAGTGCGCAGTCCTGCGGTTTCTCAATGGGCGGCGGATGGGTCGTGGTCCCGAACGTCACGATGTTGTTGAACAGCCACTTCTTCTCGGGTGTGAACCGTCGATTGCCGTTTCGGTCGAGATCGGCCCTGACGACGTCTGCCCGGATGAAAGACCGGCATCCGTTGGGGCCGGTCCAGGCGTTGTTGCATTCGGTTCTCCAGTTCCTGCCCTCAGACGTGAACTCGCCGGGGGCCGCCAGCGGGTTGCCGTCCCACGAGCCGCGCGCCGAAGGTAGATAGGTGAGGTTGTTGAACGCCCAGCCATGCACCATCTCATAGCCGGAGCCGGCCTTACTGCGCACCTGCGTGGCCCAGATGTCGGCTCGGCAGCGGTACACGGTGCTGGAATACTTCTCACACGTTGTGCGCCACTGACGGCCGTTGATGATCTGCTTTCCCGGGGTGGTGTACACCGAGCCTCCAGCGTCGGCCACAGCTTGGGGAGCCGTGCTTGGGAGCATGCCGAGGGTGAGGAGGGTCGCCCCAAGCGTTGCTGCGGCGCCACGTCGAATGCTGGAGACCCACGCTCGCCCGGCTGAATCCATTTCGGGACCTCCACTGCTGTATTCATAGGGTGCTGGGGCCGGGCCGGTCAGCCGCCCCGACCATCACATCACGCCTTTGTTGGGCGTACCCGGTGGGCATGCGAACTGTGCCGACTCGGCAATGACGTGACCGCGACCGCCGTCAGGGGATGTGCGGCGATCATCACGGGTCAATCGTCGGCGACACATTGGGGCGACCGGCTCGGAGCGCGGGGTTGAACGGGCGAGCCGCCGAGTGCTGCCACCATCGGCCCATCGCTGCCAGTCATGGGGAAGGATGGGGGGCATGACCACTGATGAGCGAGAGCTGCCAGCCTCTGGACTGTCGGGGCTGCTGGAGAGAGGTCGCTGGACCCACGAGCCAGCAGCAGTCGCCGTGCACCAGAATCATCTTGTCGTCACGGCCGAGGAGGGCAGCGATGCGTGGCGTCACACGTCCTACGGCTTCGTGCACGACTCTGAGCACGCACTGCTTGAACCGCTGGGCACCAGCCAGGCCGTCGAGGTGTCCTTCGTGCTCGACTACGCCGAACAGTTCGATCAGGCTGGCGTCTTCCTGCGCGTCTCGGAGACCGAGTGGATCAAGGCCGGGGTGGAAGCCGCCGACGGTGATCCCCAGGTGGGGGCAGTGGTGACGCACGACACGTCGGACTGGTCTGCGGCGCCGGTCCCGGAGTGGGCGGGACGCAACGTGACGATCCGGGCCAGCCGCGACGGGGATGCTGTCATCGTCCGGGCACGCGTGGAGGCGGAGCCCTGGCGGTTGGTGCGCGTCGCCCATCTCGTCCCTGACCTCATCGTGGAGGCAGGTGTCTTCTGTGCCGCGCCGACACGCAGTGGATTGCGCGTGACGTTCACCGGGTACCGGCGGGGTCCGGCGGACGACTCCCTTCACTGAAGACTCACGTCCCCGCAATGCGATCTGCGGGGAGAACGGCGCCGGCAAGTCCACCCTGATGAAGGTGCTCTCCGGGGTCTACCCGCACGGCACCTACACCGGCGACATCGTGCTCGACGGCGAAACCGTGGAGTTCAAAGATCTCAAGTCTTCAGAGCGGGCTGGCATCGTCATCATCCATCAGGAACTCGCACTGATCCCCGAGCTGTCGATCATGGAGAACATCTTCCTCGGAAACGAGGTGATGTCCCGCGGGCTGATCGACTGGGACCGTGCGCGGGTACTGACCCTCGAACTGCTGGCCCGGGTGGGGCTCCAGCTCGATCCCCGGATCCCCGTCAAGAACCTGGGCGTCGGACAGCAGCAGCTCATCGAGATCGCCAGGGCGCTGTCCAAGGACGTGAAGCTGCTGATCCTCGACGAGCCGACTTCCGCACTCAATGAGGAGGACTCCGAGAATCTCCTCGAATTGCTCCGAGGTCTGCGCGCGAAGGGCATGACCTCCATCATGATCAGCCACAAGCTCGGCGAGATCGAGGAGATCGCGGACGCCGTGACCATCATCCGCGACGGCGAAACCATCGAACGCCTGTCCAAGGCGGACGGCCATCTCGACGAGGACCGCATCATCCAGGGCATGGTCGGCCGAGCCCTTGAGTCACGGTTTCCCCAGCGTGACGCGCACGTGGGTGAAGTGATGTTCGAGGTGGAGAACTGGACCGTCGAAGACCCCAACAACCCCGGTCGGCTGCTTGCTGACCGCTCCAGCTTCCACGTGAGACGCGGCGAGATCGTAGGCTTCGCCGGCGTCATGGGCGCTGGCCGCACCGAGCTGGCACGCTCTGTTTTCGGAAGGTCGTTCGGCATCTACCGCGGCGGCAAAATTCGTATGCTCGGCAAGGAGATCACGCTGCCCACGGTCGAGGCGGCGATCAAGCAGGGGATCGCGTACGTGCCGGAGGACCGCAAGACCCTGGGTCTGAACCTGATCGACACCATTCGCCAGACGGTGGTGTCCGCTGATCTCGACCGCATCACCACTCGAATACTCCTGGATGAAACCCTCGAATACCGGGCCGCCGAGTCGTACCGCACGTCGATGAGCATCAAGACTCCCGATGTCAACCGCGGCGTCTCGACGCTGTCGGGAGGCAACCAGCAGAAGGTCGTGCTGAGCAAGTGGATGTTCACCGAGCCCCAGCTGCTCATGCTGGATGAGCCCACCCGAGGTATCGACGTGGGTGCGAAGTACGAGATCTACACGCTGATCAACCGCCTCGCCGAGGAGGGCAAGGGCGTGGTGATGATCTCGTCCGAGCTCCCCGAACTCCTCGGCATGTGCGACCGCATCTACACGGTCTGCGAGGGGCGCATCACCGGTGACGTGCCCCGCGACCGTGCAACCCAGGAGACACTCATGCGCCTCATGACGAGTACCTCGACGGCAGCGTGACACGGTCAACTCAACCCACCCAAGCCATCCACAGAAGGAAGCCATAAACATGAGCGCACTGAGAACATACTTCGGCGGTGCCGGACGACAGTTCTCCATGCTGATCGCGCTGATCGCGCTGATCGCGTTCTTCCAGATCGCGACAGGAGGCAAGGTCCTCACGTCCAGCAACATGATGAACCTCATCAACGGCAACTCCTACGTGCTGATCCTCGCCATCGGCATGGTCATGGTCATCGTCGTCGGGCACATCGATCTCTCGGTCGGGTCCGTGGCGGCTGTCACCGGGATCATTGTCGCGATCGCCATCCGGGACTGGAGCATCCCCTGGTGGGTGGGACTCCTGCTGGGCCTCGCCGTCGGCGCCGTGATCGGGATGTGGCAGGGCTGGTGGGTCGCGTACGTGGGCATTCCCGGATTCATCACCACCCTGGCGGGCATGATGCTCTTCCGAGGCCTCAACCAGTACATCGGCAAGTCGAACTCCGTGCCGGTCCCGGAGGCGTTCCAGCGGATGGGCGGTGGCTACCTGCCGGAGATCGGTCCCAACACGGGGTTCAACAACCCCACCCTGTTGCTCGGGATACTGGCGTGTGCCTACGTGGTGTGGCGAGAGGTCGGAAAGCGCCGTCGCGCCCAGAAAGTGGGCTTTGATCCCGACCCCTACTGGGTCGCGGGCATCCGCGCTGGTCTGATGATCGCCCTCATCGCGTATGCGACGTACCTGTTCGGCACCGGCCGCCCGGGCACCTCGTTCCCCATTCCCGGCGTGATCCTCGTGGTCCTCGTGATCTTCTACCAGGTCGTCACCCAGCGCACGAAGATTGGACGCCACATCTACGCAGTCGGCGGCAACCGGGCCGCCGCGGCGCTGTCCGGCGTCTCCACGCGCCACACGTACTTCTTCGTCATGGCCAACATGTCGGTCCTGGCCGCCTTCGCCGGCATGGTGTTCATCGGACGCGCCACCGCATCGGGACCGTTCGACGGCACCAACTGGGAGCTCGACGCGATCGCGGCGGTGTTCATCGGCGGCGCGGCCGTGACCGGCGGCATCGGCACCGTTGCGGGCTCGATCATCGGCGGTCTTGTCATGGCGACGCTGAACAACGGCCTGCAACTGATGGGTGTGGGCTCGGATGCCACCCAGATCATCAAGGGGCTGGTGCTCCTCGCGGCGGTTGCCTTCGACGTCTACAACAAGATGCAGGGCCGCCCGTCGATCACGGGCCTACTGTTACGCAGCCGTCCCCCTGCCGGGAAACCGGACGAGGATCCGGCACCGGGTGGCGGGTCAGGAGCCGTCGCGGACGCCTCCACCGCCACTCATACGGCTCCCGTACCGGAGTCCGAGCAGTTGATCACCACAGATGTTGGGTCATCCGACCCGCAGCACACGACGCATTCGAGGCAGAATGCGCGGAAAGGAAAGTAGAAGACATGAGTAGGACATTCAAGAGCATCGCCGCCTTGGCTGCAGTCAGTGCACTGGTGCTCAGCGGTTGCTCGACCGGGCGAGAAGGAACAGAGCCGGAAGCATCCGGGGCTTCGGTCTCGGCCGGGGAATCGGGAGTCTGCATCGAGCAGGGCGCGACCATCGGCGTCGCTCTCCCGCAGAAGACCTCAGAGAACTGGGTGCTCGCGGAGGAGCTGTTCAACGACGGCCTCCGCGAGGCCGGCTACGAGCCGATCGTCCAGTTCGCGAACTCCGGCGTCACCGAGCAGCAGAACCAGATCTCGGCCATGGTCGAGCAGGACGCCCAGGTCATCGTTGTCGGCGCCATCGACGGCTCCCAGCTGGGCTCCCAGCTCGAATCCGCAAAGAATGCTGGCGCCTCGATCCTCGCCTACGACCGGCTGGTCAAGAACACCGAGGCCGTGGACGCCTACATCGCGTTCGACAACTACCAGGTGGGCGTGCTTCAGGGCGAGGCACTCCTGCAGGGCCTTGCCGAGCGTAAGGGTGAGGGCCCCTACAACATCGAGCTGATCGCCGGGTCGGCAGACGATGCGAACTCCATCCCCTTCTTCGAGGGTGCGATGAGCGTGCTCCAGCCGAAGATCGACGATGGCACCCTCACCGTCGTGTCGGGCCAGACCACGTTCGAGCAGGTCGCGACGGCGGGCTGGAAGGCCGAGAACGCCCAGAAGCGCATGGACACCATCCTGTCCGGCTCGTACTCCGGTGACACCAAGCTGGACGGCGTCCTCTCCCCGAACGACACCCTGGCACGCGCGGCGCTCACCTCGGTCTCACAGGCGGGCAAGGAGACTCCGGTCATCACCGGGCAGGACTCGGAAGTCGAGTCCGTGAAGTCCATCGTGGAGGGCGAGCAGTACTCGACGATCTACAAGGACACTCGCGAGCTCGTCGCACAGACCATCGACTCCATCGACGCGCTGGCAGCATGCCAGGAGATCCCGGTCAACGACACCGAGCAGTACGACAACGGCGTGAAGATCGTCCCGGCGTACCTGCTCGAACCGAAGATCGTCACCCAGGAGAATGCAGCTGAGGTGTACGCCGACGACACGACCCTCGCCCCTCTCACCGAGGGCTGAGTTTCTTACGGTAACACCGCGGACGGCGACGGGCCGTGGGGTCCTGGGGACTCCACGGCCCGTCGCCGTGCGACGCCTGGACCGCAACCGGCGCGGCATTCACCGGCTGTGGGTGCCATCGGTCGGTGGAATCGCTCGACTGAGTGCACGGGGCATCAGCGACCGTGGGCAGATGTGGCCGCCCCTCAGGCATTGCATCGCCGATGGCCTCCCCGCGTCCAAGGTCACCAGCACACCGCGCGCCTACCCAGCCTTCAACGATGGTCTCTGGAACGCCTGCGTGAAAGTGACCCGCGCCGGGCTGGGTCGGTGCTGGAGAAGGCGGGTCTGTGGCTATTCAGCGCTTCCGGACCAACTCGTCACACGGCAACCGAGGTGCACTGGGCGCGGGAAACGGACGCCCGGGGTGCCTCACCAGTTGATCTGTGTCGAGCGGTGGTAGGCCAGTCCATCTGCCTCCCACGTCCGGCTGTGTGCAACGACGGCGCTGGCGAAGCGATCCCAGTCACGCGGCGAACCCCAGGCAACCTCAGCGATGGCGGGCAGGCGGGGGAGCAACTGGGAGGTGAGCCGGTCGAAAGTGGGGACGTACTCGCTCCACAGACACGCCTCCACCCCGACGATGGAGGCTGCTGGCACGCACTTGAGCTCCTCGGCTGGCAGCCACTCGTAGGCCTGTCGGACATCAATGGGGCCGGCCCACGTCTGCCCGTACGCATCCCCCTCCGCATGGAGATGGTCCAGGTAGGCGCGATTGCCCGGCGACGCGACGAACCCCACGCCCGACTCCTTCGCCGCGCTCGCCATCAGGCTCTCGTCGAGCCCCGGATCCCAGAACTGGATGAGCGAGCCGGCCGGCAGTCGGGCTTGCGCCGCCTCCTGCCACATCACCAACTTCTTGCCGTGCGACGCCACCAGCCTGCCCAGCCGTTCGACGAACTCCACATACTCCGCCCGCTGCAGGGTGTGCGCCTCGTCACCGCCCAGGTGCATGTGCGGGCCAAGGGTTCGACGTGCCACCGAGCCCACGACGTCGTCGAGGAATTCCCAGATGGCGTCGCTGTGCAGGTCGACGGCACTGAAACCCACTTCGCCACCCAGGTAGGGCTCCCGAACCCGATCATCCGGGCTGATCTCGGGGTAGGCCATGAGCGCCGCGTGCGTGTGGCCGGGGAAGTCCAGTTCCGGCACGATGCTCAGGTGGCGCTCCAGCGCGTACGCCTGCAGGTGTGCGTAGTCGGCGGTGCTGAAAAAACCTCCGGGTCCGCCCGACATGTCCGAACCGGAAGCCCGTCGTGTGAGCAGCGGCCGCTCCTCGATCTCCAGGCGCCATCCCTGGTCGTCGCTGAGATGCAGGTGGAGTTGGTTGAAGCGGTAGCTCGACGCGAGGTCGATGACCCGCTCGATGTCGGCGACGCCATGGAAGTGCCGCGCGACGTCGAGCATGACGCCGCGCACGGGATAGTGGGGCGAGTCCGCACATTCGAAGTGTGGCACTGTGCCGGGACCACACGCCTGTCGGAGGACCTCCACCGCCCAGTAGGCACCCGCCTCGTCAGCTGCCCTCAGCTGCCACCGGTCCGCGTCCACCGTCAGGGTGTAGCCCTCCGGGCCCAAGGCCTCGTCGAGTTCCGCCGTCACGGTCAGGTCCTGCGGGTCATCGTTGCCGGAGAGCCGAGCGACGGCCCTGGCTGCGCGGGGCGCCCAGGGGGACAGCTCCTCGCGAAGCTTGTGCAACGCCTCGACAGCCACGGGGGATTCACCGTTGCGCAGCTGAAGCTCCCGGGGGGCAGGCAGGATGTTCAGCACGGAGTGGGTCCTTTCCAGAGTCGCGGTCAGGAGGGCGACGCTGCGTGGGCGTCAGTGTAGTGGGAAGGGAGGAGGCACCAGGGGCGGGTTCGCGTATGGTGCGCGGCGGATCGTGGGTAGTCTTCCGAGCCTGAGGATTGTGCCCACAGCCGTCGGCTCCGCTCGTGAAGAAGCGAGGCGCAGGCGGGAGAACCATCCAACGAGCGAGAGAACGGACTCTGAACCTTGGATCCCACAGGCGCCATCTACGCCGCATCCGGCGTGGCGATGTTCCTCGCCGCCCTGTTGCCAAGACTGCTCCGGAAAGCACCGATCTCCCTGCCCATGATCTTCCTGGCGACGGGCATCGTCCTGTTCTCCTGGCTCGACTGGTTGCCGAACCCTGATCCCATGGCCAACGGCAAAGTCGTTGAGCACGTGACGGAGGCCTGCGTGATCATCTCCCTGATGGGGGCGGGTCTGGCTCTCGACAGGCCGATTGGCTGGCGTCGGTGGAGCACGACATGGCGACTGCTGGGAATCACGATGCCCCTGACGATGCTCGGCGTCGGCTTCCTGGGCGGCTGGCTCCTGGGGCTGAGCGCCGGGGGTGCGGTCCTGCTGGCTGCCGTCCTCGCGCCCACTGACCCGGTCCTGGCGAGCGAGGTCCAGGTGGGGGAACCCGACGAGGTGGAGAAGACCGAGGACGAAACGCGCTTCTCGCTGACCTCCGAGGCCGGACTGAACGACAGCCTCGCCTTCCCCTTCACCTATGCCGCCATCTCCGTTGCGACGGTGGGTCTGGCCCCTGCCGGATGGCTAGGCGGGTGGCTTGCCGTGGACGTGCTGTGGCGGCTCGCCGCCGGGGTCCTGGTGGGTCTCGGCATCGGATGGGCTCTTCGTCGGCTGTTCTTCTGCGCCCCCTACAAACGTCTCCGATTGGCCGACCAGGGTGAGGGTTTCGTCGCGCTGGCGTCAACGTTCGCGGCCTACGGCGTCGCGGAACTCATCGAGGGCTACGGCTTCCTCGCAGTCTTTGTCTGCGCCAGCACCATTCGCGCGGGTGAATCGGCCCATGGTTACCACAAGACCCTGCACAGCTACATCGAACAGGTTGAGCGTCTCTTCACCGTTGCCATCCTAATCCTGCTGGGCGGGGCGATCGCCGGGGGACTCTTCGACGGCGTCACGTGGAAGCAGGTCGTCGTGGCCCTCGTCGCGCTCCTCGTGATTCGTCCGATCGCAGGGTGGATCGGTCTCGTGGGTGGACGGACGGGACGACATGAACGCGGCGTCATCGCGTTCTTCGGAGTTCGGGGAATCGGATCCATCTACTATCTCGCCTATGCCCTGGGCCACGCGAACTTCTCCGAGGGTCGTGCACTGTGGACCATGGTGGGACTGGTGATCGCGCTGTCGGTGGTGATCCACGGCATCGGTGCCGGGCCCGCCATGCACATGCTCGACAAGCGACGGCAGGCGGCGGCGCGTGACAGCGGTGATCCGGGCAGGGCCGCGGTCACGCCGGTGTAGGACCCGGCTCCAGACTGCACCCTTGTGCGACGTTGGACGCTCCGGCTGACGGTCCAGCGCCGCAGCAATGGCCGGACCATACGGTGACGGCGGTGAGCAGGCTCCATTCCACCCCAGAAGCCATCCTCATCGGCGCAGATCGTGGGGCCAAGAGCCGTGCCTGAAGGCGACCGGGGGCGGGGGCAACCGATGCTCACATGACGAGGTGCGAGCCGGGAATGGAGTCCAGCAACTCCTTCGTGTACTCCTGCCGTGGAGCATTGAAGATGTTCTCCGGGGTACCCGACTCAACGATGTGTCCCTGTTGCATCACATGGACGAAATCCGAGATCATGCGCACCACGGCCAGGTCGTGACTGATGAAGAGGTAGCTGAGGCCCAGACGTTCCTGCAGTTCGGCGAGGAGCTCCAGCGTCTGCGCCTGGACGAGGACGTCCAGAGCCGACACGGCCTCGTCGAGCACCACGAGATCGGGTTCCAGAGTGAGCGCGCGGGCTATCGCCACGCGCTGTCTCTGCCCACCGGACAGCTCATGCGGCAACCGTGACGCCATGGAGGCGGGCATGGACACCTGATCCAGGAGTTCAGCAACGCGCTGACGGCGACCGGCTGGGGTGCCCACGCGATGCACACGAAGAGGCTCGACAATGGACTGTTCAACGGTGTAGCGGGGGTCAAGGGAGGCGTAGGGATTCTGGAACACGGGTTGTACGCGTCGGCGGAAAGCGAATAGGTCGCGCCTCTTCAGGGTGGCCAAGTCGACGCCGTCGAAGAGGATGGAGCCGGAGGTGATGGGCTCCAGCCCAAGGACCATGTTGGCGATTGTCGACTTGCCCGAGCCGGACTCCCCGACGATGGACACCGTGCTCCCCCGGGGGATTGTGAAGCTGACGTCGTCCACCGCCGTGAGGGTCCGGGCTTCCCCCGGCCGGGGACGCCTGAGATCGAATGTCTTGAACAGGGATCGAACCTCCACGAGGGACGGTCGCGAAGGTTCGGAGCGCGGATGCGTGGCGGCTGGCTGGCGTGGTGTACCCACGGACTGAGCGCTCCGGGCTGTCCGGGCTGTCAACAGGTTCGGCGCCGCTGCCAGCAGTGCTCGCGTGTACGCGTGAGCGGGGGCTGCGAAGATTTGGCGCGCGGTGCCCTCCTCGACGATCTCTCCCTGAAACATCACCACGATGCGGTCAGCCCGCTCTGCCGCCAGGGCAAGGTCATGGGTGATGAGGAACACAGCTGTGCCCATCTCGCCGGTCAGGGTGTCGAGCTGGTCGAGGATGCGGCGCTGCACGGTGACGTCCAGCGCGGAGGTGGGCTCGTCGGCAATGAGGAGCTTCGGCGTACAGGCCAGTCCCATCGCGATGAGGGCACGTTGGCGCATCCCACCGGAGAACTCGTGAGGATACTGGCGGGCCCGCTGGGCCGCCTCGGGGATGCCCACCATGTCGAGGAGTTCGACGGCGCGGGCCTGGCTGCGTGAGCCTCTGGCCAGGTCGTGGACCACCAACGCCTCCGCAACCTGATCACCGATGCGCATCAGCGGATTCAGGTTCGACATCGGGTCCTGCGGCACGAGACCGATACCCGCCCCCCGCAGGTGCACCATGTCGTTCTCGAGGAGCTCTGTGATCTCTCGCCCGTCGAAGAGGATGCTGCCGGAGGTGATGCGTCCGTTCTCCGGCAGCAATCGGTTGATCGCGGAGGCCGTGGTTGACTTCCCGGAGCCGGACTCGCCGACGACGGCCACCGTCTCCCCGGCGGACACGTCGATGGAGACATGCCGCACGGCGGACACGAGTTCGCGGCCGGAGCTGAACTGCACGGAGAGGTCCGTGATGCGCAGCACTGGTGTGTCCGATGTCATGGACGTCATTCCTGCCTCTCGAGGATTTCGGTCAGCGCCGTGAGCACGTGCTGCCAGAGCACGGTCGTGGCCTGCGGTTGTTCGGCCAGCAGTCGGTTCGTGGCGAGGGCGACGGCGACGTTGGCACCGGGCACGAAGCCCACGGCAGTGCCGGTAAAACCCGGATGCCACATCAGGGGCCTGGACACCCCCCTGATGGGAAGCTGACTGCGTCGCCAACCTAGCGCCTGGTCCCCGTCCGGGCCGGCGGCGAAGAAGTCGGCGGTCACGCCCCGGTCCCACAGGGAGGGGAAGTCGTCGGCGGTGCTCATCGCCACACCGATGTCGAGAAGGCCGTCGAGATTCGAGAACAGACCGGCATGACCAGCGATGCCGCCGAATGCATGGGCGCAGTTCCCATCGTTGACGGTCCCTCGGATGGGCCCGGTCCGCCACGGGAAGCCCTCGCCGCTCCAGAGCACCGGGTGGGGGTCCCCGGTGGCGACCATCCTCCGTTCCACGCGGTCGTCGAGTCCGCTAGTGGCGATGCTGCCGCTGTCGATGGGGCCGAAACTCAGGGATGCCAACCCCAACGGAGTGGCGACCAGTTGCTGTACCGCCGCTGCCAGCGGCATCCCCGCGACGACCTCCACCACACGGTGGAGTGTCATGAATCCCAGGTCGGAGTAGTGGCGTTCCTTGCCCGGCTCGTAGCGCAGGGGCACACCATCAATGACGCGAAATGGGTCCTCCCGCCCGCCGGGGGCGAGATAGAGCGGCTGCCAGTCCCAGAGGCCACCGCGATGCAGCAGGAGATCTCGCACGGTGGTGGACTCTGCACCCCCGAAGCTCGGAACGAGGTGCCTGATCGTGACGTCGACGTCCAGCAGACCCATGCTGGCGAGGCGTTGGAGGCAGCTCGTGGTCCCGACGACCTTCGACACGGAGGCCAGGTCGAACAGGGTGTCCCTTTCCATCGACGCGGAGCGCTCAGGCGATGCGGAGCCAGCCTTCACCACGGTCCGTCTCCCATCCATGTCGATTCCCAGGACGCAACCTGCTGGGGCACGTGGAGACGGCGACACCATGGCGTCCGCCAAGTGCTGGAGCGCCATGTCCGGCCCAATCCGGGGCGCGCCCCGCGGCGAGTGGTGCCTCATGGCGACGTCTCCCGGTGAGCGAGCCGGAGTTCCCGCACTCCGAACGCCTCCTGGGTACGCGAGTGACCATCGGGCACCCATCCCAGTCGTTGATAGAACGCGATGGCCGGGGCGTTGTCAGCGAACACCCAGAGCACGAGATCGCGTGGCTCGTCGGTGCCCATGACAGCTGCGGCTCGCTCCAGCAGTAGCGTGCCGATGCCCCTGCCGTGGGCGCGCGGAGCCACGTACAGCGATTCGACGATGCCGGTGTCGTCCCTGGCCTCGTATCGCGTGACACCCATCACCTGTTGTCCTTCCACGGCGACCAGCACTGTTCCGGGACCTCCCTCCAGCAGACCCTTCCACAGGGACGAGGCACGCTCGTTGGTCATGGCATCAATCGTGCTGGGGGGAAGAAACCCGGCGTAGCTCTGCCGCCAGCAGCCGAGGAAGATGTCCACGATGGCGTCCCTGTCGTCGGGGGTTGCGGGACGCAGTGCGATGGTCATGACCGCCGTGCCGTTTCGAAAGTGAGCGAACGGATGCCACCAACGACGGGCTCGGGCAAAATCAGTGGACCGGTGCCGGGGGTGATGGTGCCGAGCACCCGGGGGCCGGAAGCTCCGGTTCCGCCGGGAACCGTCGCCGGCACACCGTGCAGGGTGCACCAGCCAATGAGCGCGAAGGCGATGGCCTCCTTGCTGTCGCTGGGTGCGCCCAGTTCGTCAGCGAGCACAACCTCCACCGTGGGAAGGGCGTTGCGGATTCCTTCGAGCAACAACGGGTTGTGGCAGCCACCACCGGAGACGGCCAGAAAATCCACCCCCGCCCGCTCAACGTCGGTGGCCACCGTCCGTACGGTCAGTTCGGTGAGGGTCCGTATGAGATCGGCCGGGTCAGGCGAGCGTCCAAGCATCTTCTCCGCCTGACGCACGTAGCCGAGATGGAAGTGCTCCTTGCCGGTGCTCTTCGGGGGCTCAAGGTCGTAGTAGGGATCGTTGAGCAGAAGTGTGAGCAGTTCCTGGTCGACGGTACCGGTGCTGGCAATCCGGGCGTCCGCGTCATAGCTCACATCGTTGAGATGCTCATCGACGACCACAGCGTCGATGAGGGCGTTGGCGGGGCCGATGTCGTAGGCCAGCACCGCATCCGTTGCGACGACGGTCATGTTCGAAATGCCGCCCAGGTTGAGGGCGGCGCTGGGCCCAACGCGACCACGCAGCAGGAGCTCGTCCAGGAAGGACACCAACGGGGCGCCGTGTCCCCCGGCCGTGATGTCGCGGATGCGGATGTCCGAGACAACCGGCACCCCGAGTCTTTCGGCGATCCATGCCGGTTGTCCGATCTGCAGGGTGCCCAGTGCGTGGTGCCCGTCCACCCAGTGGTAGACGGTCTGACCGTGGGAGGCGACGGCGTCCACCCCGCCCACGCTGTCCGCGGCTGCGGCTGCTGCCGCGGCGAATGCCTGGCCGATGAGGGTGTCGAGTTCGCAGATCTCCGCCAGCGTCGTGCTGGCCGGTGGGAGGGCCGCGATGAGTCGCGCGCGGAGCTCCGGTGAATAGGTGCTGACCGACTCGTGGACCACCCGCCCGGTCAACCCCTCGCCGTTCGTCTCGAACTCGACGACGGCTACGTCGATACCGTCGTGGGAGGTCCCTGAGATCATGCCGAGTACGCGCATTGCTGTCACCGTCTTCCTCTGTTGCGGGGATCGAGGGCGTCGCGGAGTCCGTCGCCCAGAAGGTTGAGGCCCACGACGAGCAGGACGATCACCACGCCCGGCGCGATCATGGTCCATGGGGCGATGCTGACAAGGGTGCGTGCCTCGAAGATCATGGATCCCAGCGAGGGTGCGGGTGGGGGAGTGCCGAGGCCGAGAAAGCTGAGCGCAGCCTCCGTCAGGACCGCCCAGGACAGCGAGAGGGTGACCTGGACGATCACGATGGAGGTGATGTTGGGCAGCACATGACGGAACATGATCCTCATGCGGCTCTGGCCGGTGCTGATGGCGGCTCTCACGTACTCGATCTCCCTCAGTGACAGCACAGGTCCCCGCGTCACGCGGATGAAAATGGGGACGTACACAACTGCGATCGCCACCGCGATGGTGAACCAGTTGCGGTCGAACACCGACGCCAGGGTGAGCGCCAGCAGGAGGGGCGGGAACGCGAACAGGACGTTGGTGACGCCGGAGATCATGCCGTCGGAGACACCACGGTAGAAACCCGCAACGACACCCGCAAGGGTGCCGACGATGGTCGCAAAGGCAACGGCGACCACGGAGATCAGAGTCGAGTTGGCGACGCCGGCAGCAACCCGGGCAAACACGTCGCGGCCGAACTGATCGGTGCCGAACCAGTGGGTTGCGGATGGTGCCTGCAGACGGGACGGGGGGTCCTGCGAAATGGCGTCGAAGGGCAACCACCCGAACGCGGACAGCAGGCTCAAAATGGTGAGCGCTCCGATGAGAACGAGACCGGTGGCGCCGCTGCGTGTGCGCAGCAGCAGTCGGATCTGTTCAGTGGTGCGGCCCTGGCCGGAAGGCAGTCTCGACGTCTGAGACATCTCGCTCATGCGGCACGCACCCTCGGGTCAATAACCTGATAGAGCAGGTCCGTCGCCAGGTTCACGAGGACGAAGAACAGGGCGATGATGAGAACGGTGCTCTGCACGAGCGCATACTCCTTCTGCTGGATGCCAAGCAGTACCTGACGACCGATTCCCGGCAGGGAGAACACCTGTTCCACCACGACGGCGCCACCGAGCAGATAGCCGAACTGCAGGCCCGTCATGGTCACGATGGGCACGAGCGCGTTGCCCAGCACGTGCCTGAATTGCAGCCGACGTCCGCCGACGCCCTTGGCCCGCGCGGTGCGGATGAAGTCATCGGCCCGAATCTCCAGAACTGCGGTGCGGGTGGTGCGCATGATGGGCGCCGCGATACCGAAGCCGAGCACGAAAGAGGGCATTGCCATCTGTTGGAGGTTCAGCACTGGATCCTCGAAGAAGTAGGCGAAGCCCTCGCCGTTGGGGTTGAAACCGAAGGAGGATGCGAAAACCGCCAACAGCGTTGTGGCGAGAAGGAAAGCGGGTACGGACAGACCTGCCAGCCCCACCACTTGGCCGAAGGCGTCCCGGGGAGCATCAGGCTTGGATGCTGACAGCATTCCCAGCGGAACTCCGATCGCCATCGCCAGCACGATCGAGAACACCGCGAGCTCGAGCGTCACCGGCAGCGACTGTGCCGTGAGTACGAGCACACTCTCCTGAGCCCGGGCGGAGAAGCCGAGATTGCCTGTGAAGATGTTCCCGAGCCAGCTGAAGAACTGGACGAACAAGGGCTGGTCAATTCCGTAGTACGCCTCCAGTGCTGCCTTCTGTGCTGGGGTGAGCGCTGCCGCCTCCGTGCCCAGGCCGGCCGTGATCTGGTTGCCTGGAATGGCCCGCAGCATGATGAACACGAAGATCGCGACGCCGAGGAGCGTCCCGAGCGCCGCGACGACACGCCGCAGGACCGGATGGGAGAAGAACTGTGTCATGGGGGTCCGTGGTTGGGCCGCGGGGCATGGCAACGCCTCATCGACGGTGCCATGCCCGGGGCTGGGTCAGCTGATGGACGTGGTGCGCAGGTACTGCAGCGAACCGGTGGGCATGGGAATGAATCCCTGGACCTCGTCGGCCATGGCAGTGTAGGTGAAGCTCGTGAAGAGCCAGATCCACGCGGCATTGTCCTCCAGGTGGTTGGAGACCTTCTCGTAGATGTCCTTGCGCTCCTGCGGGTCGTTGCTCTGCTTGCCCTCGGCAAAGAGGTCATCGAGTTCAGGGGAGCTGTATCCGGCGACCTGGTTCAGGTTCCCGTCGCTGGTGAAGTAGCGCCCGTACATGCCATCCGGATCCGGCCGGCCACCGTTCAGCGCGACGGCTGCGTCGAAGTCCGCCGCGATCCAGCGGTCGACGAAGGCTCCGATCTCCAGCACCTCGAGTTCGAGGGTGATCCCCGCTTCGGCCGCTTGCGATTTGAGGTTCTGTGCCTCATTGACGCTGGTGGAGTACTCACCCTGGGACACGATGGTCTGGATCGTCACTCCGTCGGACTTGCCTGCCTTGGCCAGGTACTCCGCGGCCTTGTCGAGGTCACGCTCGGGGCAGGGACGCGATGCAGGGTCGGACTTGAATGCAGGCGAGGTGATGGGGCCCGTGACCTCGCCCTCCCCGAGGGCGGCGGTGTCGAGAACCTGCTGCCGATCGATTGCGCACTGCAGGGCGAGTCGGACGTTCACATCAGTCAAATCGCCACGGGTCGCATTCAGTTGCAGCACGTGATAGCTGAGCTGGGGGGTGCTTTCCACGGTCACATCGGCACTCTCGGCGGTCTGCGCCACTACGGGGTCGTCAAAGACGGCAAGTTGCACATTGCCAGCCTGCATCGCAGAGACGATGGACGATTCGTCGGGAATCACTCGGAACTCGACGCTGTCCAGCTTGGCCTTGTCGCCCCAGTAGGCGTCATTTTTGGCAAGAATGATCGACTGGTTCGGCGTGCGTGAATCGAGTGTGAATGGTCCAGTGCCGTTGGGGGTGGTGGTGAGTTCCTCCTCCGTGGCATCGGAGGACAGCATCGCCATGTTGATCACGGCAAGGTTGGCGGGCAGAGCGGCATCGGGTGCGCTCAGCGTCAACACAACCGATTGTGCATCCGGAGCCTCGATGCTCGTCACGGATGCCAGGGAGGTGGCGGCAACGGCAGCTGTTGCCTCATCCTTGATCGCTTCGAGCGAGAACACCACGTCCGCGGAGTCGAACTCGCTGCCGTCAGCGAACGTCACGCCGTCGCGCAGCATGAACGTCACGCTGAGACCATCCTCGGATGGTTCCCATGATTCTGCGAGCCCGGGGACGACATTCAGATCCTGATCGAACTCGGTCAGGGTGCCGTACAGGTTCTGCACAACGTTGATTGCCTGGAACTGCGTCGCCTTCCAGGGAAAGAGTGTGTCCGGATCGCTTGTAACCCCCACCACCAGCGAGCCGCCACCGTCACCGGTGACCGCCTCGCTGCCGTTCGGCGCGGGATCCCCGCTGTCCGGTGTTTCCGGAGAGCTGCAGCCGCTGAGTACCAGGGCGAGTGCGGCCACCACTCCGATTGTCCGGATGTGAAGAAATGATGTGTTTCTACGCCCCTGCATGAGACCTCCTTGTAGCTTCTGACATCCCCTGATCTGGTGCACGGGAGCCGCCCTGGTCGTCGTCGACGATGCGGATGAGCACAAAATACATGAGGTCGGCCGGCCGGGTGCTGCATGGGCCGTTGTCGTCGTGTCGCGGGCAGCGAGCCACGCACTCCGGGTGCCGCGTCAGAGGGCCAAGGCCCAGAAGTTCTCACCCAGGTGATGGAACCCCACGTGCTTGTAGAAGGCGACGGCATTGTGGTTCAGGGCTGAGACGTCCAGGTGAACCCCGCCGATTCCACGACTGCGCAGCGCGGTGAAGAGTGTCTCGAGCAGTCTCCGGCCGTTCCCACCGCCCTGCCCCTCGGGGAGGATGTCGATGTGCAGGTGCGCGGGGAACCTGGCGACCGCTTCCCGAGTGGCGTGATGGGGGTGGTGGATCAGCTCCACCAAGTTCTCGTCGAAGGAACCGACGGGGAACGTGCCCAGCGGGTACTTTTCTCGAAGGGCAGGCCACCACTTCTTCTCGAGGACCTTCCTGAAGGCGACGGTGTCACCTGCGCCCAGGACGTAGCCCAGTGCGGAGCCGTCGGCATCCTCCAGGACGAAAGCCAGATCCGGCTCGAACCGCAGGTAGGGGCCCAGGTAGATCTCGCCGAGGAGTCGAGGATCCTCTGTCAGGTGTTCCGCACCGTTGCCGTTGTCACCGGTGCGCAGGCAGATGTCGTAGAGCCGCTCCACCTCCCTGCGATCGTCGATTCGGGCATGCCTGATGGTGAGCGGCGCCGTGCCTGAACTGCTCATGACCTCATCCTCCAGCTTTCTCGGGTGCAGCCGCACAGGGGCTGCTGACAAAGCTAGGTTGTCACGTATGCGCACCACGACAAGACCGGAAGCACGGAGGCCCGCGGAAGCTGACGCCACTGCGCCGGGCGTCTCCCTGCTGGAAGCTGTCGACCCCCAACTCGTCGAGGAGCTCGAGCGGGAGGGGCTGTCCGTCGGGAAGAGGGCCACCGATCGCCTCGCCGCAGCCCATGACGCGTCGCACTACCTGCTCACGCCTCAGGTCGTGGTCACGGCTCGCACCGCCGACGAGGTGGGGGCTGCAGTCGCGGTGGGGCGTCGCCGGGGAATTCCGGTGACGTTCCGCTCCGGTGGGACGAGTCTCAGCGGACAGGCCGGTTCCGACGGAATCCTCATCGACACGCGGCAGCAGTTCCGCGACATCGAGGTCCTGGACGGCGGACGGCGCGTCCGCTGCGGCCCGGGTGCGACGGTGCGTGCCGTCAACGCCCGCCTGCTCCGGCACTTCCGCACACTGGGTCCCGACCCCGCCAGCGAGATCGCCTGCACCATCGGCGGTGTGGTCGCCAACAACTCCAGCGGCATGTCGTGCGGGACCCATGCAAACAGTTACCAGACGCTGACATCAACGGTGCTGGTGCTGCCCAGTGGCACCGTCGTCGACACCAGCCTCACCGACGCAGATGATCGGCTCCGGGCCGACGAGCCAGCGATCCACATGGGGCTGGCTCACCTCCGCGAGCGCCTCCTGCGAAACCCCGAGTCCGTCGCGACCGTCGAGCGGCTCCACGCCATCAAGAACACCATGGGTTACGGGCTCAACTCGTTCCTGGACCATGAGCGCCCTGTCGACATCCTCGAACATCTCGTGGTGGGCAGCGAGGGAACGCTGGCGTTCATCGCGGAGGCGACGTTCGAGACGGTGCCTGTGAAGACGCATGTGGCCACGGGGCTTCTCATCTTTCCGGACCTGGCGGCCGCGACGGCTGCGCTCCCGGCACTGGTGGAGGCAGGTTTCGCCACCATCGAACTGCTGGATGCCACCAGCCTCAGCGTCGCCCAACGTGATCCCGACGCCACGCCGGAGCTGTCAGCCCTGGCGGTTCACCACCACGCAGCGCTCCTCGTGGAGTTCCAGGCAAGCACCGATGAGGAGTTGCAGCAGAGTCTCCACCGAGCAGAGGCGGTGCTGGCCGAACTGCCCCTCACCGCTGCCGCCCATCTGAGCAGCGACCCTGTCATACGTGTCCAGTTGTGGAAGATCCGCAAAGGACTGTTCACCGCAGTGGCCGGTAACCGGCCACCGGGCACCACAGCGCTGCTGGAGGACATCGCCGTCCCCGTCGAGCACCTTCTTGACACCTGCACGCGTCTGATCACATTGTTCGAGAAGTTTGACTACGAGGACAGCGTCATCTTCGGCCACGCCAAGGATGGCAACATCCACTTCATGCTCAATGAGCGCTTCGACGATCCCGCCTCCCGGCACCGCTACGAGGCGTTCACCGAGGAGATGGTGGAGCTCGTCCTCTTCCAGGGTGGAACCCTGAAGGCCGAGCACGGCACCGGGCGCATCATGGCACCGTTCGTACGTCGCCAGTACGGCGACGAGCTGTACGGCATCATGCGAGAGCTGAAACAGCTCATCGATCCCGACGGCGTCCTCAACCCCGGCGTCCTGATCTCCGATGACCCGGACGCTCACATGCAGCACCTCAAGCTCGTCCAGCCTGTGGAGGATGAGGTGGACCGGTGTGTCGAGTGCGGGTACTGCGAGCCGGTGTGCCCCAGCAAGGACCTCACGCTCACCCCGCGGGAGCGCATCGTGCTGCGCCGCGAGATGGCGCGGGCCGAGCAGTGGGGGGACAAAGCGCTACTGGGGCAACTGCGCAAGGAGTTCGAGTATGACGGCGTCCAGACGTGCGCCGTCGACGGCATGTGCGAGACGGCCTGTCCCGTGCTGATCAACACCGGCGACCTCGTCCGCCGACTGCGTGCCGAGAACCAGGGGGGCATCCTGGAAGCCGGCTGGAAGGTCGCCGCGCAGCACTGGGGTGCGGTCAGCTCCCTGGGGGGCCGGGCGCTGACGGTCGCAGACGCGATGCCCAGCGTGGTACCCGTCGTCGCAACGAGAGCGGCTCGTTCGATTGTGAGCCACGACGTCATGCCCCTCTACGGCGAGGAGCTGCCGGCTGGCGGCCGCCGGAGATTGAAGCTGACCAATCCCGACCCCGTCGCCGTCTACTTCTCCAGCTGCACCACCACCATGTTTGGGCCGGCAGGGGGCGGCCCCGGCGTCGCCGTCGCGTTCGAACAGCTCTGCGAGCGCGCCGGCGTGCCGCTCGTGACGCCGGAGGACCTGACGTCGTTGTGCTGCGGGACGCCCTGGAAGTCGAAGGGTCTGAAACAGGGCTACGCGGTCATGCAGGAGAAGGTCGTCGCCTCGTTGCGCAGGGCGACCCGCCAGGGCGAGCTGCCGGTGGTGTGCGACGCCTCCTCCTGCACCGAGGGATTGCAGGTGCTCCTGGAAGCCGTGGCGGCCACAGACATTCGGGTGGTCGACGCCGTCCAGTTCGTCGAGGAACACGTCCTGCCGCACCTGCCTTCGGGCAAGAAATTTGACTCCGTCACGCTGCACCCCACGTGTTCCTCCACGCGACTCGGCCTCAACGACGCATTTGCACGCGTCGCTGCCGCCGCGGCCGACACGGTAGTGGTTCCGGACGACTGGGGCTGCTGCGCCTTCGCCGGCGATCGCGGCCTGCTTCACCCGGAACTGACGGCCAGCGCCACCGCCGCAGAGGCAGCGGGCGTGGAGGAGAGCGCATCCGGATTGCACGCCTCGCTGAACCGAACGTGCGAATTGGGTATGACGCGAGCCACCGGCCAGCCGTACCACCACATCCTCCACATCCTTTCCTGTACGACATCTTGCGGTGACAACGCCCCATCAACTTGCTGAAGTGTTGCAGGGACACCTGGTTGCCTCCGGGCTGCCAGTCCAGCGGTCAGTAGTTTCAGGAACGGTAGGGTTGACGCTGATCCTCCAGGGTGTCGGAGGACCATGCAGCGATCCAATCCCCGGTGCCCTCCGAAGTGTCGACGATTCCGGACTCCAACCATGTGAAGTCCCCGGCAAGCACTCTCCTGGAGAGCTTCCGGTCGGACTTGTCGCTGTTTGCCCACAGATCACGGAACAGGGCTTCGCAGCGGAGTTGGGACTGTTCGCAGAACGCCAGGGACAGGTCCTCGGCCGACGCTGCGTTGGCCGGGTCCTGCGTGCGCATGAGTTCGACCCGGGAGATGCAGGCGGCCATGGCGAAGAGCTCCGCGCCAATATCCACCACGCGGCCCAAAAATGCCTGGTGGTTCTCCAGCCCCGCCTGCCACCTGGCCATGCCCGCGAAGGTGTGCCGCGCAAGGCGTCGCGAGGTGCGTTCGATGAACCGCAGGGGTTTGGCCAGCCGGCCATGATCGGCATAGGAAGCGGGCAACAGACCGGCCCCGACCGCCAGGGTTGGCAGCCACTTCGCGTAGAAGCCGGAGGCTTCCACTGCCGCCTTGGCCTTTGCAGGCAGGTCCGCATCCTTTTCCGCCAGGTCTCCTGCTGCCTTCAGGTGGGCGTCGACGGCCTCGCGGGCAATGAGCAGGTGCATGATCTCGGTGGAGCCCTCGAAGATGCGGTTGATCCGCATGTCCCGCACCAGCTGTTCAACGGGGACCGACCGTTCCCCACGGGCATGTTGCGATGTGGCGGTCTCGTAGCCCCGCCCGCCGCGAATCTGCAGGAGTTCGTCGGCGATCTGGGAGGTTACCTCGGAGGAGAAGAGCTTCGCCAGGGCAGCCTCGATGCGCACGTCCTTCATCCCGGAATCAGCCAGCGCGGCGGAGAGCTCGAAGACGGCTTCCAGAGCAAAGGTGTGCGCTGCAATGTATGCGATCTTCTTGCCGATCGCCTCGTGTTCCCCGACGGGCTTGCCCCACTGGACCCGGGCGTTGGACCACTCGCGGGCGATCTTCAGCGACCATTTCCCGGCGCCGGCGCACAGTGCCGGGATGGACAGGCGGCCGGTGTTCAGGGTACTCAGGGCGATCTTGAGCCCGGCACCTTCCTTGCCGAGGCGATTCTCGACCGGCACCTCGACATCGTCGAACCGGGTCACGCCGTTCTCCAGGCCACGAAGCCCCATGAACTCGTTGCGGTTCTCCACCACGATCCCGGGGGAGTCCGCCTCCACCACGAACGCGCTGATCCCGCCGCGCGCCTTGGTCCCGTCGAGCAGGGTGTGGGGTGGGACCACGGCCATGACGACGAGTAGTTCGGCCACCACCCCATTCGTGGTCCACAGCTTTGCGCCGTTGATCCTGTAACCCTGTCCGTCCTCAGTGGGGGTCGCGGTGGTCCCAAGACGGGCAGGGTCCGAGCCGACGTCGTTCTCGGTGAGCAGGAATGCTGAGATGGCACCAGCTGCGCAACGGGGAAGGAATTCGCGTTTCTGCTGTTCGCTGCCGAACATCTTGACGGGCTCGGGTACGCCGATGGATTGGTGGGCTGAAAGCAGCGATCCGAGGCTGGGGTTCAACGAGCCCAGGAGCATCAGGGCCCGGCCGTAGTCGACCAGATTCAGACCGAGGCCCCCGTATTCCACTGGGATCTTCATCCCGAAGGCGCCCACGTGGCGCAGCGCCTTGATGTCCTTGTCGGGAATCCTGGCATCGCGCTCGATGACTGAGGCGTCGATGTCCTGGATGGCCTCGCGCAGCTTCGTCATGAAGGCCGCACCGCGTTCGGCGGCGAGGGGATCGGGCAGCGGGTGGGGGTGGACCAGGCCCCAGTCAAAGCTGCCCATGTAGAGGCCTTTGGCGAAGCTGGGTCGTTCCCACCGCCGCTCGCGGGCAGCTTCTGCCACTTGACGTGCAGCCTTCTCGTCGACCCGCTCGTCGGGATGCTTCTCGTCGATGCTCATGGTGGCTCCTTTGCCCAAGACCGCAGGCCTGCCATGGGACTCACAGGTCCTGACGCACTGATCGCAGCCTAACCGTTGTGGGAACGAAAGGTGGGCGATTGTCGCGCTGCTTGTCATGGTGGGAATCCCTTCCGTGATGCGTGAACGATTCACACGCTGGTCGAGATCGTCGAGCCGGCCGAGACCGCCGACGCCACGGAAATTTTCTATTCCTCGGTGCTGCGCGCCCGGGGCGACCTGATCCCCTGTGGCAGCAAGTGTTTCCAGCTCATGGACACTCGACGTCAGTCGATCCAGATTCTCGGCCTCAATGACGGCGAGATCGGGGCGCTCGACGAAGATCTGGAGCCCGACCCCCGACCCAGGATCGGTCACCTGGCGGAACTGCATGTGCGACGCCAACCGTTTCAAAGGATCTCGAAAACGTCTTCCTCCCATTCCAGGCTGCAAGCCGGACCGAGGCAGTGGGCAGGGTGAGCGCCTTCACATCGGAACGCCATCATCAGTCAGCGGGCACCAAGCGCATCTTCGGCCGCGGCTCGGGTGCCTCGTGGGTGAAGGCGTCGCCCGTCTCATCCTGCCATCTCTGCGCCGTCTCAACGAGGCCCTGTGTTCGCTTGTTCACCGCTGCGCGACGATCCCCCTCCACCGGGTACGACGGCAGAGGTCCGTCCGCGTCACAGTCGTCGATGACGCCCACCCACTCACGGTACGGGGTGGTTCCCGGTGGGTGACTCTCAAAGCCGGCACGCAGGGACACCAGCATCTCCGACAGGGCTGCCATGAGGGTGCGGAAGCGGATCCATCGGTGGTTGTCCCAGCCCTCCGTGGGAACCCGTCCGGGCTTGTCGCCGGCGAAGGTGGTGACCAGACGCTGGGCCGCCCCCCGCCCGCGCTCGCTCAACGAGAGCACCGACTTCTCGGTCATGTTGAGGTTCATCCCGCCCTCGTGCGGGCTGGTGAAGATGGTCACGATGCGGTCGCGGTAGCCCGGGATGAACTGTTGTCCCTCGTCCACCCAGGTCCGCGCGGTCTCCACAATCGACAGAGCGAACTCCTTCAGTGCCCCGATTCCTTCGGGGGCCCACCTGCTCTGTCGCCTGGGGAGCCCACCGCCGTTGGACGCCGGCAGGAAACTCTTGTCCAACTCGCCGACGTCCTGGTCCCACCCGGGTGGGAAGGACGCCAGGTTGATCGCGAACGTGGGGCGACGGGGGAGTGCCGAATCGAAGAAGTGGAGGGGCAGGTTGGCGCAGATTCCCCCGTCGGAGAACCAGTTGCGCTGCAGGGTGAGGCCGGGAACCGCCGCGGCACCCTCCTGCGAAGTGGCGTCGGGATGGTCTTCGCGCCAGGCCCGCAGGGCGGCGACCTGCCTGATGTTCTCTGCACGTGAATGGTCGACGGTGTGTAGCGGGACCGCAGTGATCAGTCCGGGAAAACTCAGGCTCATCCGCACTGCCACAAGGATCGGCAGGTCCTTGCCGGCACTGAAGGGCACCAGGGGTGCGCGCTGGAAGTTGCGGACGGCGGAGAACCACGGCTCCTCGGCGGTGGTGGGCGCGTCGGCGCTGTTCTCCATCGCAGCCACCACCGACTCGGGGAACAGGGCCCTGAACTCGCGGGCGTCGAAGTGGTAGCCCTGCTCGGTCCATGGCATCGCCATCGGCTGGCGGCGCGAAAGGTTGGTGGTCATCAGGCGCAGCGTGATCCCGGCCTCGTCGAGATCGCCGAAGGTGACAGGGAAGTCGTCCACACTCCGTCCCGCGAGGTGCTGGAGTGTCTCGTGCAGCCACGGGGTCAGGGCGGGCTCCTCGGCGTTGCGGTCACCGGCACCGGAGCACAGACCGAAACCGGCCGTGGGCAGTGCACGGAGGTCCTGATACAGCCCGACGACGACGCCAGCCATCAGCCCCACGACGGCGATCAACAGGCCCGCGAGGAGACTGGCCCATTGGGCGGGACCGCCGAGGATGAAGCCACCCACGATGATTGCCAGGCCGAGGGCGGCACCCGCCGCGGCATTGCCCCACCACGAGCGCAGTGCCGCGCCAGCGATAGCGCGCAGCCGCGCTCCGCCCGGGGTTCCCAGCCCGGCGGTGCCCGTGGTGAAGAGGCGTCGCATCGTCGGCTGCGGCTGGAACAGCGTGAACAGCCTGCTGTTCTGCCCCTGCACCGTCTCTGTGAGGCCGTTGGGGAGCTGCGCGAGCTTGTCGAAGCCGCCATTGTCGCGGCCGAGTTCCGCGCAAGCCGCGGCTGCGGCGGCGATCGCTCCGGCCGAGGAGCCACCGACGCATCGCAGCCGGTAGACCTCCGCCAGCTCACACACCGCGAGAGGGTAGACCACCCCGCTGGTGATCCCGCCCTTCATCACCAGATCGCACTCGAGCGGCGGCCGGGTCGCCTGTCGAGCGGCGGGCTCCTTCATCGGATCAGTCCATATGTCCATGACTGACAATACGTCGGATGATGGTGCCTGCACGGGGATGGGGACGAACGCGTGGTCGAGGGATGACTCGCCGTCGCTCTCGCCCCACAGGTCCGCGACCACCGTCGTACAGTAGCCTGCGAGCCGGGAGCACTGGCCTTCCCGGCAGTACCGAGGAGGATGCGCGTTGAACCAGCTTGCCAACTTCCTGCGCCAAACCCGGCTTCCGGCTGGCAGAACAGATCGACCAGCTCCAGATCCGGACCCTCCCGACCATGGACCAGCACGGGAATCTCGTCGACGAGACCGCCGCCCGAAAAGGATCTGATGCGCTGGGTGCAGCTGCGCCCCACCAACATTGCGCAGAAGGTGACACGTCGCGGCTGGAAGAACTGGAGCAGTTTCGCAGGGACCTCTCCGATGTCGTGCGGCTCTACGACTTCCTGTCCCAGATCATCGACTTCGAGGACGCGGGCATGGAGAAGCAGGCCATCTTCTTCAGCTACCCGGCCACCCAGATCCGGCCGGAGGAACGCTCCGAGAACGTCGACCTGTCCGATGTCTGGGTCACACCTGACGCCCGTTCGGCGTGCTCGTTGGGCAACGCCCCCATGGCTGGGCGGCACCGGTTCCGTCGGGGAATCCGCCGCGCATCCCACCCTGCTCGATGGCCATGAACGACGCATGTGGAGCAGGAGATACGCGCGTAGAATGGCCGCGTTCTCTGGTGCGCCGTCGAATCCGGACGTCGCCCCACCATCCCCTGATGCAAAGGCTGGCCCACCCGTGCCCAATGACCAGAATCAGCCCGCTACCGGAACCGCACGCGTGAAGCGGGGCATGGCTGAGATGCTCAAGGGCGGTGTGATCATGGACGTGGTCACCGCCGAGCAGGCCCGGATCGCGGAGGACGCCGGGGCTGTAGCGGTCATGGCGTTGGAGCGGGTGCCCGCAGACATCCGCGCCCAGGGCGGGGTGTCCAGGATGAGCGACCCGGACATGATCGACCGCATCATTGCGTCGGTGTCCATCCCGGTCATGGCCAAGGCTCGGATCGGGCACTTCGTGGAAGCGCAGGTGCTGCAGAGCCTGGGCGTGGACTACATCGACGAGTCCGAGGTACTGACCCCGGCCGACTACGTGCACCACATCGACAAGTGGCCCTTCACCGTTCCCTTCGTCTGCGGGGCCACCAACCTTGGTGAGGCACTGCGTCGGATCAACGAGGGCGCGGCCATGATCCGCTCCAAGGGCGAGGCCGGCACCGGTGACGTGTCCAACGCAACTGGGCACATGCGCGCGATTCGCGCGGAGATCCGCCGGCTACGGTCGATGTCGCACGATGAGTTGTTCGTGGCGGCCAAGGAACTGCAGGCACCCTATGAACTGGTCCGCGAGGTTGCCGAACTGGGGAAGCTGCCCGTCGTCATGTTCACCGCCGGTGGCATTGCCACACCAGCAGATGCCGCCATGATGATGCAGTTGGGCGCAGAGGGAGTGTTCGTCGGTTCGGGGATCTTCAAGTCCGGCGACCCCGCGGAGCGCGCCACCGCCATCGTGAAGGCAACCACGTTCTTCGACGACCCGGACCAGATCGCGAAGTTCTCCCGCGGACTGGGGGAGGCCATGGTGGGGATCAATGTCGAGGAGATTGCGGAGCCGCACCGGCTCGCCGAGCGCGGCTGGTGAGCATCACGGTCGGAGTCCTCGCCCTGCAGGGCGATGTGAGGGAGCACCTGTACGCGCTGACCGAGCTGGGTGTGGGCGCCGTTCCTCTCCGGCGCGTCGACGAGCTGGCTGCCGTCGATGGCATGGTGATCCCGGGCGGGGAGTCCACCACCATGGACACGTTGCTGCACCTGTTCGATCTCGCAGACCCGATCCGGGCCAGGATCGCCTCCGGTATGCCCGTGCTCGGCTCCTGCGCCGGCATGATCATGCTCGCCGACCGGGTGGTCGGCGGGAGTGCAGGACAGCGCACCCTTGGTGGCCTCGACGTCACGGTGCGGCGCAACGCTTTCGGCCGGCAGGTGGACTCCTTCGAGGAGGACCTGTCCGTTCCCGTGCTGCGCGATGGCCGGACCCGTCCGGTCCGGGCGGTCTTCATCCGAGCGCCCTGGGTGGAGGAGGCGGGACCCGGCGTCCAGACTCTGGCCCGAACGTCCGGGGGTGGGGCGAATGGGTCCGGCCATGCCGTCGCGGTGAGGCAGGGCAACCTGCTGGCGACGTCGTTCCATCCCGAGGTGGCATGCGACCTGCGGTTCCATGAGTACTTCATCCGTATCATCCACGCAGCAGCCGACCGTTCCCTGGAAGCTGGACCGGACTCTTCGCGCCGGTGATCGGCGGGACAATCCCCATCATCACCCACAACGGACGTGAGATCATCTCGCACCCAGTTCCTTGCCGTGACGGCGCTCGTGGTGTGTCAGTGACGCACGCCGCAGGATCGAGGCCGTCAGGACGCCTTCATGAGCGCAGCGGGCCTCCGTGCAGCCCGCAGGCCGTTGAGGATGACGAGCACCTCGGCCGCCTCGTGAACCAGCACAACCCCGGCGAGGCCCAGCACCCCGAAGAGGGCCAGGGGGAACAGCACGACGATGATGGCGAGCGCGAGGGCGATGTTGGCCACCATGATGTGTCTGCCCCGACGAGCGTGGGCCAGCGCCATCGGAATCAGTCGCAGGTCGTGGCCCGTGAAGGCGATGTCCGCAGATTCGATGGCGGCAGCGGAACCGTGCGCGCCCATCGCGATCCCGACGGTGGCCGTGGCAAGCGCGGGGGCGTCGTTCACTCCGTCGCCGACCATGGCGGTGGGGCCCGACGCGACGAGCTCGGTGACCGCGCGTGCCTTGTCACCCGGCAGCTGCTCGGCGCGGACGTCGTCGATCCCGGCCGCGGAGGCGAGGGCGTCGGCGGTGCGGCGGTTGTCGCCCGTCAGCATCGCGGTGCGGATGCCCTGATCGTGCAGCATCCGTACGGTCTCTGCGGCTTCCGGACGGAGCTGGTCCCGGACTCCGATGAGGCCGGCCGGAGAACCGTCGATCTCCACCAGCATCACGGTCATTCCCTGCCCCGCCATGTCGTCGGCGCGATCCGTCATGAGCCCGACATCCAGCCATCGGATGCTCCCCACCTGCACGTGACGACCATCCACATCTCCCCGGACACCACTTCCCGCCTCCTCCGTGACACCCGTGGCGGAGGGGGCACCCGGGGAAGCGGCCACCAGCGCAGTGGCCAGCGGGTGGCTGCTGGACTTCTCCACCGCCGCTGCTGCCCGGAGGATCTCCGTGGCATCAAAGCCGGGCGCGGCGTGCACGGCGATGACCTCGGGCTGGTTGCGGGTCAGCGTGCCGGTCTTGTCGAACGCGACGTTCGAGATGGTGCCGAACTGCTCGAAAGCCTCGCCGGACTTGATGACCACCCCGTATCTGGAGGCGGATCCGATGGCGCTGATGACCGTGACGGGCACCGCGATGGCCAGCGCGCACGGCGAGGCCGCCACAAGCACCACGAGGGCACGCTCCAGCCACGTGGTGGGATCGCCCACCAGGATTCCGAAGAGGGCCACGAGGATTGCGATGACCAGAACCCCGGGCACCAGGGGCCGGGCAATCCGGTCCGCCAACCGTGCGCGTCGGCCCTTCTGCGCGTTGGCGCGCTCCACCAATGCCACGATCTGCGTCAAGGAATTGTCGCGCCCATCCGCAGTGACACGAATGTTCAGGGTTCCGGCTCCGTTCACCGACCCGGCCAGCACGTCGTCGTCCATGGAGACCTCGACGGGGATCGACTCGCCGGTGATCGCGGAGGTGTCCAGGCTGGAGCTTCCCTCCACCACGCGCCCATCGGTGGCGACCCGCTCACCTGCACCAACGAGCAGGACGTCCCCCACGCTCACGCCCGCCAGGGGAATCGACTCCGCATGTCCGCCCCGGAACACCTTCGCGGTCTCGGGTATGAGGGAGAGCAGGGAGCGCAGTCCCTCCCTTGCCCTTCGCATGGCCCGGTCCTCCAGCGTTTCGGCCAGCGAGAAGAGGAAGGCGAGCGCAGCCGCTTCCTCCACATGTCCCAGAAGTACCGCGCCGATCGCCGCGATGGTCATCAGCGGTGCGATGCCCAGCTTTCCCCGGCCAAGGCGTGCGACGGCATCGGGTACGAAGGTCCATGCCCCGGCCGCCAGCGCCACCCACAGCGCGGCCAGGGACGGCATCTCCAGGCCGACCCACCCCAGAATGAGTCCTGCCGCCAACAGGACTCCGGCGATGGTTGAGGGGAGGAGTGCCACGTCCTTCCACCAGGGGGGAATCGCTCGCGTCGAGAGATCATCGCCCGACCCGCAACATGCGTCGTCCTCCTCAACGGGATCGACGACGTTTCGTTCGTCGGTACCGCAACACACATCATCCACTGGGCCTGCCTGACCTCGACGGGAAGCCCTGCGGCTGGTTGGACTGCTCATCCCTGCATTTAACTTGCTCGAGGACCCTCAGCGCCACCGCACCCAGTCCCGCGATGGCCGGATCAGCGGCATCGGCCGATGTCACTGCGCGCCGTGCCTGGTGGGTCCGCTGGGCGTGCTTGCCATCAGACCTGCCACTGTGGCTGGCATCCGTGGGGGTCAGCCAGAGACGGCCCCCGGTTGTGAGAAAGTTGCACGTGGCTGATGCGCCCAGCGCCATCCCACTCCTCCCGCGGATCACGACCAGAAGGATGCACGTGCTCGAGACGATGCCCCTCGGCGTTGCCATCGCCGTCTTCGCTGTGTGCACTGCAATCATTGGAATTGTCGGGACGAAACTGGCCAACGTCGTCGACCGCCTCGCGGATCGTACGGGCATCGGGGAGGCCGTGGCGGGCGCGGTACTGCTGGGGCTCGCGACGTCCTTGAGCGGCAGCGTCCTGACGGTGTCCGCCGCCCTGGGCGGGCAGGCCGATCTGGCGATGTCCAACGCCGTCGGCGGGATCGCGGCCCAGACCGCCTTCCTGGTCATCGCCGACTTCCTCTACCCCCGCGTCAACCTTGAACACGCAGCCGCGTCGCTGGGAAACATGATGCAGGGGGCCGTCCTGATGGCCCAGATGTCCTGGCTGCTCCTGGCCTTCGCGATGCCGGAGTGGACAATCGGGCACGTCCACGTCATCACGCCCCTGCTGCTGCTCTCCTACATCTACAGCGTGCGGCTCGTCCACAAGGTGCAGTCCAGACCGATGTGGGACCCGGCCCGAACGCGCGAGACCCGGGAGGACACCCCCGACGACGACAGCCATGGCATCTCGACGCTCCGCCTGTTCGCCACCTTTGGGCTCCTTGCTGCGACGATCGGGTTGGCAGGCTGGGTCCTCGAGCAGAGCGCCACCGTCATCTCCGAGAACACCGGCCTCGGGCAGGCGGTGGTGGGATCCCTGTTCACCGCCGTCGCCACTTCACTGCCCGAACTCGTCACCACCATCGCCGCGGTGCGCCGCGGTGCGCTCACCCTCGCCGTGGCCGGCATCATCGGCGGCAACGCGTTCGACACTCTTTTCGCCGCAATCTCCGATCTCGCCTACCTTGAGGGTTCCGTGTATCACGCCGTGTCGGGCTCAGTGGTCATCTGGACCGCCCTCGCCGCACTCATGACGGCGTTTCTACTCATGGGACTCATCCGTCGCGAGGAGCGGGGACCGGGCAGGATCGGCTTTGAAAGCACGGCGCTCCTCGGCTTCTACGCCCTCGGCGTGGTGACCGTGGTGGTCATGGGCTGACATCCCGCTGGGAAAGGCCGGCGAGCGTGCGGCCGACCAGCAGACCCAGCACCATGCCGCAGGCGATGCCGGCCACGTCAGCAATCAGATCTGCCACCTCTGCGGAGCGTCCGACGTGCGGCTGAATGATCTCAATGGCGGCGCCGAAGGCCGAGAAGGCCAGGAACAACCATCCGCTCCACCGAGGCCTCACGATGGCAAGTGGAAGGGCCAGCGCCGTGAAGGCTGTGAAATGGGAGACCTTGTCGGAGCCGGCGGGCATGCTCATCGGCGACGGGGGCGTCAGAGTCAGGAAGGCGATCCCGGCCGCCAGTGCCAGCGTCAGCAGGATGGACCAACGCGTGGCCGTCATGCGGTTCCATATACCTGTCACGGCCACGACGCTAGCCCACACGGCTGTGTCGCTGAAGTCCAGACGTCGTCCACCCAGCCGGGATCGACGGTCGACCGCCAAGCCGGCTGGGTGGATGAACGCCCACACCATACTTGGGAGACAGCGCCCCCTCAGGCCTTGGCCTGCATGCTGCTCCGAGCGGGATTGCTCTGCTTGGCGGCCTTCGGATCCATGTCATCCTGCTTGGCCCGGACGCCCTCCTCGACGCGGTCACCGAGATCCTTGTCCACGTTTCTCCAGTACTCGAAGGCCCGTGTCAGAACCATGTCGCTGACACCGTTGAGGAGGTGTCCCACGATGTTGTCCACGAGACGACCGCGAGCCGCATCGTCGAGAACATCGCGGACCATCGTGCCGGCCTGACCCCAGTCGTCGTCCTCAGAGCGAAGGGTGTACGCGGCACGGACCATTTCGCCGTCGCTGTACCAGGTGCCCGCGTCGTCGGTGAGTTCGGGTTGGGCCGTCGGACCGCCGTAGGAGTTGGGTGCATACACGGGGTCCGTGACATTTTGGACTCTCATGTGGCCATCCTTGGAGTAGCTGTGCACCGGGGACTTCGGCTTGTTGACAGGAATCTGCCGATAGTTCCCACCCAGGCGGGCCCGATGTGCGTCGGAGTAGCTGAAACCGCGTGCGAGCAGCATCTTGTCCGGTGACAGGCCAGTTCCGGCCACCATATTGTTGGGCTCGAACGCGGCCTGCTCGATCTCCGTGTGGTAATCGGTCACGTTGCGATTGAGGGTCAACCGACCCACTTCCTGCAACGGGTAGTCGGAATGCGGCCAGACCTTGGTCAGGTCGAACGGATTGAACCGATAGGTCTTCGCCTCCTCGAACGGCATGATCTGCATGTTCAACGTCCAACTCGGAAACTGTCGGCCCTCGATGTGCTCGTACAGGTCCCGCTGGTGGTAATCGGTGTCCACTGCCGCCATCTGATCGGCCTCGTCCTGCGTGAAGAACTCGATGCCCTGATCCGTCTTGAAGTGGTATTTCACCCAGAACTTCTCGCCGCCCGCGTTGATCCACATGTATGTGTGGCTGGAGTAGCCGTTCATGTGCCGCCACGTACGCGGGATGCCACGGTCACCCATCAGCCATGTCACCTGGTGCGCTGACTCCGGAGACAGCGTCCAGAAGTCCCATTGCATGTCGTGATCGCGCAGGTTGTTGTCCGCCCGCCGCTTCTGGGACCGGATGAAGTGTTGGAACTTCATGGGATCCCGCATGAAGAACACCGGGGTGTTGTTTCCCACCATGTCGAAGTTGCCCTCGTCGGTGTAGAACCTCAACGAGAAGCCTCGTGGGTCCCGCCACGTATCGGGGCTGCCACGCTCGCCGGCCACCGTGGAGAATCGGGCAAGCACGTCGGTTGTGGCACCCGGCTGGAACACCCCTGCCCGCGTGAATGCACTGACGTCCTGTGTCACCTCGAACACGCCGAACGCGCCGCCTCCCTTGGCGTGGGGCTGCCGCTCGGCGATCCGTTCACGGTTGAAGTTCGCCATCTGCTCGATCAAGTAGTGATCGTTCAGCAACAGGGGGCCGTCAGGGCCCACGCTGAGCGAGCGTTCATCACTTGCGACGGGGATGCCTGCATCCGTTGTCGTTGGGGGACGGGCTTCCGAAGTACTCATCACAACTCCTCACACCTCGAGATGACCTCGTCGGCGGAATTGATCGACTCCGAGTCCCATGTCGTGTCGCGCAATCTCCCGTAACCATCTGGCGTCAGCATTGGTCTCACAAACAATCTATTGTCCGACTATTGTGACGGCGAGGTTCAATGACTTGAGGGTACTGCTGTTTCCGCCGTTTCCAGTGGGATTGTGAGAACCCTTTCCCACTGCATGATCGTGGAGACACCAGGGGGGCGATGTGGGCCACACGCCCCACGTACCCCCAGCGTCGTTGTCGTCGATCGCCGAGCCCCAGGGGCACGGGGCCGCGGGGGATGGTGTGGCGAGATAGATCGGCGGCTCACACCGTGTGGGAAACTTGCCGACTTGTTGGGGCCGCAAACCGGCCAGAATTTTCTGTAGCGTCACCGGTACTACCCAACGTAGGGTGCCGCGCGACGAAGGCGTGGCCGTTGAAAGGATCGAAGACATGGCAACAGTTGGTGTACTCGGAACAGGAATCATGGCCACGGCGCTGGTGACACCGCTGTCTGACAACGGCCACGAGGTCCGCCTCGTGGGAACCCACCTCGACCGCGACATCATCGACTCCATCCAGACCTCCGGGGTCCACCCGAATTTGGGGTTGACTGTCCCGAGCGGCACCACCGCCTACCAGCTCGAGGACGCCGAGAAGGCCTTCGAGGGGGTGAACCTGGTCATGAGCGGTGTGAACTCCTTCGGTGTGCACTGGGCAGGCAAGCAGCTCGCCACCCTGCTGCGGCCGGGAATGCACGTCATCGCGCTGGCCAAGGGCATGGAGGCAGACGATGACGGCAACCTCAGCATCCTTCCCAACGTGCTGGCTGGAGAGATCCCCGAGGACCTCCGTGGGCAGCTGACGTTCTCTGCCATCGCCGGACCGTCCATTGCCGGCGAGGTGGCCGTGCGCCGCCACACCTCCGTCGTGATGACTGGCGACGACGCGCACGTACTCGACATGTGGCAGAAGATGTTTGCCACCGACGCCTACCACGTGTGGAACAACACCGACTTCGTGGGCGTCGAGGTCTGCGCTGCGACGAAGAACTGCTACGCGTTCGGAGCAGGATTCATGTCCGGCGTCCTCGATTCCATGGGTCCCGAAGCGGGCGACAGATACGTCAACTACAACTACGGCGCGGCTCTGTTCGGGCAGGCATCCATCGAAATGATCGACTTCATGGAACTGCTCGGCGGCAACCCGAGTACTCCTCTGGGCCTTCCCGGCATCGGCGACTGCTTCGTCACGTCCATGGGTGGACGCAACGTCAAGTGTGGCCGACTCGTGGGATCCGGGATGACGTTCAGCCAGGCCCGCGACAAGATGCCAGGGGTGACACTCGAAGGTGCTGCTGCCATCAAGGTGATCGGTGGCGCCATGGTCCGCCTCACCGAACGTGGAATCGTTGGCGAGGAGCGTTTCCCGCTGCTGCGGCACCTCTACGAGGTGGTTGGCCTCGACCAGCCCGTCGACATTCCCTGGGGCAGCTTCTTCGGGGCCAACGGCTCCGGCAACTGACCTGACCGAGGCCCTCTCCCAACACAATGATCAACGAAGCGGGGTGAAGAAGATGATGAGCAGAGCAGCACGGATACTGGCCGAGCCGGCTTGGTTCTCCACGCTGCTGGCACCGCTGGACGGTTCGGGCCCCGGCCCCTTGCTGCTGGAATGCATACTTTCGCTGCAGGATACGCTCCCCGCTGCTCGGCCCCGGTGCCGTCATCGGGCAGATCATCGGCACCCTCATCGGCGTGGAGATCGGCAGGGGCAGCGTCCCGCCCCACCTCGCGCTGCCCGCCCTGTTCGCCATCAACACCCGGAACGCATGCGACTTCATCCCGGTGGGCCTATGGCTCGCAGAGGCAGAGCCGGAGACGATCTCCGTGGGCGTGCCCTCGGTGCTGTATTCCCGATTCCTCAACGGCGTTCCCCGGGTTGCGATTGCATGGATGGCGAGCGTTGGCCTCTACTCGGCCTCCTGACATTCGATATTCGAGCAAAGGACCAGAAGAATGACCTACACCACCCGCATCGTCTCGGTGGGCCCAGAGGCCGCGAGCTTCCTCGAGGAGAGGCTGGCCATCACCTTCGCCGGCAAGGCCCCGACGAGCTTCGCGACTACTGCTTCCTCCTTGAGGAGGCAGAGATGAAGGGGCACCTGGCCGTGGGTCAGAAGGTTCAGATCGGTGACCAGGACTGGAGTATCACCGCACTGGGCAATCTGGCGGAGAAGAACCTCGGGGCACGTGGACATGTGACACTGGCATTCGACGGCGAGTCGGAGCCACGCATGGACGGAGCCGTTCACCTGGGTGGCGTCGACGAGGAACCGGCGCTCTCCCAGGACGCAACGGTGGTGTTCGGGGCATGACCAGCTCGAACCTGCAGAAATCGTTGGCACGGGCTACGGACACCAGGGATGCTGCCGTGGGGCGTGGAGTCCTGACCGAGGCTGGGCGGCGCATTGCTGCCCAGCTGGGCCGTGGCCCCTTCCTGATCGTGGCGGACGAGAACACCTGGGCTGCTGCCGGAGAGGCGCTTGTCGCCTCTCTGGACGAGGGAGGATGTGCGCTGCTCGATCCGCTCATTTTCCCCGGCCACCCTGCGGTGTACGCCTCGTACGAGAACTGCCTCACCATCCAGGAGCGCATGGGGGACGCCACCGCCATCGCGCTGGGGTCCGGCACCCTGAACGACCTCACGAAGCTGGCCTCCAAGGAGAAGGACCGCGGCTACGCGGTGGTGGGAACCGCCGCATCCATGGACGGTTACACCGGAGCCGGGGCCCCCATGACGGAGAACGGCGTCAAGGTGACGCGTCCCTGTCCGGCGCCCCGAGTGGCCATCCTGGACCTGGACGTTGTGGCCGGGGCGCCTGCGTCGATGACCGCTTCGGGCTACGGCGACCTCGCGGCCAAGATCCCCGGCGGCGCCGACTGGATTCTTGCCGACGCCGCCGGAGTTGAAGCCATCGACGACGACGTGTGGGACATGGTGCAGAGCGGTGTCTCCATCGCGCTGTCCCAACCGGCGCAGCTCGCCGCCGGCGATCCCGATGCCTTCGAGGGTCTGGTGGAGGGGCTGGTTCTCTCCGGTCTCGCCATGCAGGCCTACGGTGGGACACGTCCCGCCTCCGGTGCCGAGCACTACTTCAGCCACCTCTGGGAGCTGGAACATCTGGGCGCAGACCGCAACCCGCCCCTTTCACACGGTGACAAGGTGGCCATCGGTTCCTTGGCCATGACGGCATTCTACGAGGCGCTGCTGGCCAGGGATCTGCGGGAGACGGATCTGGAGGAGGCTGCTTCCCGTCGCACCCCCTGGGACGAGATTGAGACTCACATCCGTGCCACCTTCAATGGCGCCCTTGCAGACAATGCCGTACGCGAAACCAAGGCGAAGTACGTGAGCGGCCGGGACCTCGTTTCCCGCCTGCGTCCCATTGTCGAGGACTGGCCGGATATCTCCGGAAGACTACGAGGACAGATGGTGACCGCCTCCGAACTCTCGGAGATGCTGCGTGCTGCTGGCGCGCCCTCGACACCCGAGGACATCGGACTGACAGCTGATGATGTGCGGGCGACCTTTCCCCGTGCCATGTACTACCGCTCCCGCTACACGGCACTCGACGTTGCCTGGGAGCTCGGCATCTTCGACGAACTGGTCGATGACGTCTTCGCCCACCTGTGGAACTGAGAATCAAGGAGCCAACATGCCCAGCCGTGAAGTGAGAATCGCCTCCGCCGTGGGGCTGCACGCCCGCCCTGCCAGCCTGTTCGTCAAGGAGGCGGCCGGCCCCGGAGTCCCCGTGACCATCCAGAAGGAGGGCAAACCCCCTGTCAATGCAAGAAGGATACGGTGGCATCGGCGAGATCCTGCAGTACCCTGACGATGGCACCGTCGCAAAACTGGTAGCGAGGTCGCGACGGACGGTCGCGTTGCAGGAATCGGCCACCCGCCCCGGCCGTAGCCGCGACGGCCATTCCGTCCCATCCAACTCCTCGTCAACATT
The DNA here is from genome assembly GCA_963747505.1 of uncultured Actinomycetota bacterium. Classification (GTDB taxonomy): domain Bacteria; phylum Actinomycetota; class Actinomycetes; order Propionibacteriales; family Propionibacteriaceae; genus Arachnia. The sequence continues at coordinate 914,311 of CAVVFD010000001.1, forward strand.
GGCACCGTCGAGGATGCCGAGCGGGCAGCCCAGGGGGGACGTTGAGGTCTCCGGTTGGTTTCAAACCGAGTTTCTGATGCCGGGATCGCTCGGAGGCCCGGACGGTGGGCGTACAAACCGAAACCTTTACGAGCGTGTTGTCGGCCTTCGGCGATCGAAAGGTGCTGGTGCGCACACCGGATGCGGACAAGCCGCTGGCGTACGCCCATCTCGGCGTGGAGGAGAACCCTGCGCTGGGTGTCCGAGGGCTCCGGCTGCAACGTGACCGGGATCACCAGCTCGCCGATCAGCTGACTGCGTGGGCACGGGCACGCGAGGCCACAGGGCCGACGTGGGTGTGATGGTGTCGTTGGCGTCAGGCTGAGCCAGGATCATTGGCCGAGCGTGGTGCGAATGCTGACCTCCGAGTTCAGGGTCCTGTGCACTGGACAGCGGTCAGCAATCTCCAGGAGCCGCTGTCGTTGGTCGTCGTCGAGGTCGCCATCAATGTCGATGCTCCGCTCCACCTGGTCAAGACGACCGGTCCGGGTTTCGCAGTCCTCGCAGTCCTTGGCGTGGATCTTCGAGTGGCGCAGCGTCACACTCACCCCGGCCAGAGGCCACTCCTTGCGATCCGCATACATGCGCAACGTCATGGAGGTACAGGCTCCCAGAGCGGCGAGCAGCAGATCGTAGGGCGACGGGCCCGTGTCCAGTCCCATGGGGATGGGCTCGTCAGCGGCCAGGACGTGACGTCCTGCGACGACTCGCTGCCCGTAGGGGCCGTCATCGTTCTCGGACACCACCACTGTTCCCTCGTCCGACACGGCCCTCTCGTCCGGCACTGGCACCTCGTCCGACGCGACGTCGTCCGCAGCCGGGGTCTCGGGCAGGTAGCGAGCCACCCATGCAGCAAGAACCGACGCCACGAATCTCGAATCGGAGGGCCGGGACAGTAGATGATCCGCACCATCGAGGGAGATGAACGACTTCGGGTGGCGTGCGGCACGGAAGATGAGCGACGCATTGTCGATGCCCACCGACTGGTCAGCGGGGGAATGCATCACCATGAGGGCGGCGGAAAGCTCCCGGATACGGCTGGTCTGCGGTTGGCCCTGGATGTCCTCAAGGAACTCCTTGCGGATCCGGAACGGACGATCCGCCAAACAGACCTCGGCCTCCCCGTGTTCCTCAATCTCCGGGCGGCTCTCACTGAGCAGATGGAGCATGTGCTCGGTGTCGGCAGGGGCGGCGATCGTGGCGACGGCACGCACCTCGGCAATTCGATGGGCTGCTGCCAGGACGGCGGCGCCGCCGAGCGAGTGGCCAATCAGGATCGAGGGTGCCTGGTGCTCGGAGCGGAGAAAGTCGGCCGCGTGCACCAGATCGTCGACGTTGGAGCTGAAGGTGGTGTTGGCGAACTCCCCATCCGAGCCGCCGAGGCCGGTGAAGTCGAAACGTAGAACAGCGATGCCGTGCCTGCTGAGTTCGCTGGCGATCCTCGACGCCGCCGCGATGTCCTTCGTGCAGGTGAAGCAGTGCGCGAAGATGGCGAAGGCTGCCGGAGCGCCCTCAGGCTGTTCGAGGAGTCCGGACAGCGTGACGTCGTGTGACCCGAGGAATTCTATGTGTGTGGAAGCCATGGAACAGCTCCTTCTTGTGCGAGGCAGAGGATGTTCTCATCCTCCCAGTAACCGCCGGACTCGTGAGTCGTGTCGAAGAACTGATGAGGTGGCCGCTACTGGTAGCTGACGAAATCAGGGACCGGGCTCACCTTCGTCATCGTTTCAGCGGGAGTGAGTGGGCCCGGGATGTCCTCGTCGTAGAAGTTCTTCCAGCCCCAGTTCTCGATGTTGGGGGCGTTGTTGAGCAGTGTCCTCCACGTGTCCTGTTTGACGGGCTGTGCGCCCAGGCCGTCGACGTGGATGAGAACGGCAATTTCGGAGCGCGACTGGTCCACCTCCGTGACGTCGCGGAGCGACTGCACCTGGAATTGGTGGAGGATCAGCAACTTCTGGGGCAGATTGTTCGCCCTGGTCAGATCTGCCAGCCATGTGACGACGGAATTGACCTCGGCCACCTCCACGTGTCCAATCTGGCGCAGGTGCACCTGGTTCGGTAGCAGGCGCCACTCGGGGTCGAGGGCCAGCCCGACGTGGGGGAGCTTCAGGAGCTCCTCGTACAGCTTGGCCTGGGTGAGAAAGTCAGTGCGGCCGGGCTGCAGGTCGAGGACGACGTATTGACCGTTCTTCCCGGCGAGGTCGACCAGTGGACGCAAGGCTTCAATCTCCAGTTCGTTGGAGTAGTCGCCATCGCCACCGGCTTGGGCTGCTGCGACGGTGGTGATGACCTCCAGGGCGGGCACCACGGCGTTGTCTGTGAGCGGTTCGTACTCCTTGGCGAGTGCGGCAGCACGCTGGATGGTGGCTTCACCTTCCTGCTCACCGAGAACTCCGAGGACCGGCGCGCCGGGAGTGCCGTACAGGGCCACGTAGGTCTTGCCGGGCAGGACGAGCTGGCCGCCGCCCGGCAGTTCGGTGCCGGTGGATGCTGACGCCAGTCGCCATGTGAGGGTCTCCGCATCAACGAACTCAGGGCCGACTCCCACGGCAACGTCGGGCTGGGCCGCTGCGAGCGTTTGGATGGCCTCCGATGACGCGCGGGGATCGCCGCCGGGTACGACGATCACATGTGCGCCACTGGCGAGCGCGGTGCCGACGGCGACGGCGTCGCGATCCGCACCTGTGGTCATGACGGCAACTGCGCTGAGGGGTTCCGGCCGCGCGATCTCGGGCAGTTGGTCACGATCGGATTCGAGAGGCGTTGGGTCCGCGCTGGGTACGGCGGACACCTCCGGTACGCCCGATTCCTCGACAGCTGGTGATTGCGGAACCGTGGGGGAGTCCGCGGGCTCCGGGCTCGCCGGGGCGGCGCTGAGAAGCTGAGGGCTGTCTGGAGAGAGCCCGGCAAGAGCGGAGACGTAGGCGCCTTCGGCTGTGGGGGAACCCGGGGAACTCTCGGCACCCATCAGTTCAGCCAGTTCTTCATCGTCCTCCGGGACGACGACGTTGATCCCCGGATCACTGATGGATCCGACGGCCAGCGCCACGTCTGCACCCAGCCGTTCCAGTTCTCCGGCGAGCTGGTCATCATCGAGCAATGCGGGGACCCCGAGGGCCACGGCGGCCGACGCACCACGCAATGCCTCGTCCTCGGAGACCACGACCACCACCGGCGCCCTGTCGAAGAACGTCTGCGAAGCCTGGTTCGCCAGGGCTGCTTGGGAGTCCCCGGCCAGGATGCGGGTCTCCGTCAGGGCGGCAGGAGTCGCGACGAGGGCGTCCTTCTCTGGCTTCTCGGACTTCTCGCCGGCGCTGGTGCCCGTACTCGTGAAGTTGCCGTCAGGCTGTGGCGAGAACTCCCCGGACGAGCATGCCGTGAGCACGAGAGAGGCCGCGGCCAGGATGGCTGTGGCACGGAGTGAATGGCGCCAGGGTGGCCGAACGGACACGAAGTCTCCCTGTGAGTCTTGAGATTTGAGGTCAATTGCGAGCCCTCACCCTACGCAACATTGGCCGCGATCGGCGCATCGACACTGGAGCTCCGCTGCTTGTCACCCCACGGTGATGTCAAATTCCCGGTCGGCGAACCACCCCTCAAAAAATGTCAGACCCCCCCTCATAGTGTTGTTTCATGGAGCAGATCAGACGGACCGCAGCCGAGGCATTGGATGCTTTCGATGCTGTGCTGGCCTCTGTCCAGGGCGATGACCGTCGTCTGCTGTCCGCTGCGGGTGGGTGGCTCTGATGCAGCGGGCCCGACGGTTCCGGGACCGGTGCTCCTCGTGGACCTGTGTGTTGACCGATGAGGCCAATGCCGGCTCGCTGTCGGCCACTGGCACGCCGTTGACGTCGTTGATCGGTTTGGATGAGGGACGAGACTCCGGTGAGGCCGCCAAGGAAGTGTGGTGCGGGACTGGCGTCGGGTGCGAAGATCACCGCCGGTCAGCTGCGGCGGTTGTGCTGCGACGCCGACGTGATGCCCGTCGTCCTGGGTGGCCCCCTCCGAAATCTTGGACGTCGGCCGCACCCAGCGTTTGGTCACCCCGCCGATCCGGAAAGCACTCACCCTGCGCGACGGTGGCTGCATCTTCCCCGGCTGCACCGCATCGGAGACCCGGTGCGAGGCCCACCACCTGCAACCCTGGTGGGCCGGCGGCCACACCGCCCTGCACAACCTCGTCCTGCTCTGCGGCCACCACCACACACTCGTCGAACCCGACCGATACCACAGACCCGGCGACCGGTGGAGAATCCACATCGACCACCACACCGGCACACCGGTCATCACCCCACCCGGCAGAACCGAACGGATACTGGGACGAAAGCCACGCGATGGTGATCCACCGGGTGTTCCTCATCTCGCCGATGTACGGGCTCGAGCCCGGGGAGGGTACGGGTTCGAGCCGGGAGGCCGACGGCAACGAGCCTGCCGATGCAGTGATTGGGTACAGGTCCTCGAAGCCAACAGTCGTCATGGTGGTGGCGGCCCACCAGAAAGCATCATCGGGGACGAGGACGTTGGCTCCGGCCGTCGCGCGCTCGGCGTCCAGGACAGCCAGTGAGCCGACGAAACCGAGGAGCACCACCGCACCGACGACATGGCTGAGTACACGCGTGGGCACCTTCTGCGAAGACTTGGTGCGGAGAAATCGGAGCATCGTCACGAGGCGCAGCAGCCGAAGGAAGCGCAGAGCAGGGAAGAGGACGACCACCATTTCCAAGGGATGGGATCGCACCCATGCTCCTCGATGCGTCGAGGAGTACAGGCGAACGACGTAGTCGAGCAGGAAGAGCGACCACGTCACTCCAGCAAACACAACACAGGCATCGGCCAGCCACTCCGGCGCATTGGGCCAAAGGATGGGAACGGCGTAGGCCGCCGGAAGGACGATTGCCGCCAGCATCAGTGGCGCTGCAACGGCGCGCTCCCACTGTGTGGGCTCCTCGAGCGGAGGTGTCTTGCGCTCAGGCGTGGGCAAAGCCCAGGGAAGTTGTCGGCAACAGCATCCCGATCCACGCCGCGGCAACGAGCGGCGCTCTCGAGAAGCTCCGGGGAGGGATGTCAGATCTTGACAGGAAAGGTCAGCATGAGGACGAACCCAATGATGGCGATCAGGATCGACAAGCTGAGCAACAACCGTGACAGTCGCTCGGAAGATCACGGCGGTGTTGGTGTGACGAGCGACTGTGCAATGTCAGCCCCACCAGCGGGAAGGCCAGTACAGAAAGCATACCGGCTGCAACGAGGGCGGCGGCGATGCCTGCGCCAAGGATTCCGGCATTCTGCCCGATGGATATCACGGCGACGATGATGGGAAGACCCGTGGCGCCGAAGAGGAGCAGCGCCGCTCGGTTCCACCGAGAGGACCCGACGGGCGCGGCCAGGAGACTCGGCACTCCTCTGACAACAAGGAACAAGACCCAACGCGTGTGATCAGCAATCGGTCGAGGAAGATCGCGGTCTCACAGTGGTGGAGCCTCATTGATCCTCCAACGGCCGGCAATCTGATGTTCGGGGCACCGGTCCGGCCCGCGTGTCATCCTTGAGCATGACCGAACAACAGAAGTACGACGTGGAGACCGAGTACGACGGCTGGCAGGTGCGTAGCTACCCCGCGCATCTGGTTGCGGAGGTGGATGTCAACGGGCCCTTCGACGAAGCCGTAAACCGTGGATTCCGGTCCCTCGCGGCGTTCATTTTCGGCGACAACCGGGGCGGACAGAAGGTGGCGATGACAACACCTGTGGTGCAGGAGCCCGTTTCGGAAAAGATTGCGATGACTGCCCCCGTGGTGCAGGAGTCAGATGGGCAACAGCACGTCGTGGCGTTCGTGATGCCGGAGGAGTTCACGAAGGAAACGCTGCCGCAGCCGACGGACACAGCAGTCCGGATACGGGAGGTGCCTCCCTCGCTCGCAGCCGTGAGGCAGTTCGGTGGCCGCTCCAGCGAGAAGAAGTTCGCTGAGCAGCTCTCCGGGCTTCTGGGTCGGCTGCAGGAACACCCTGAACTCGCGATCATCGGGTCGCCTCGCTACGCGCGCTTCGATCCGCCGTGGAAGCCTGGGTTTCTCCGCCGCAACGAGGTGTTGGTGACCGTGCAGCGCACCGAGGCCTGATTGCCGTTGGACACGCGATTCCCCACCGCTTCAGCGTGCAGCATCAGCATGGCCCCAGCACCGTCCACGAGTTCCACTCTTTTCGTAGCTCACCTCAGCCTGAGCAACCGGTTCCGTGGGCACACGAAGGAGAGATGGTGACCCACGGGACTCAAGCACTTCCGGTTTCTCGTGCTGGTCTGGACGCGGGTGCCACCGTGCTGGGATCCGTCCTCCTGGGGACGTTACTGGTGGTGTTCCTGGGCGGGAACTGGCCGGTGCAGATCTGCGGGGTCACCGTCGGTCTGGTGGTTCCGTGCGTGGCGGCAGGTAGCATTGTCCGGCGCACACCGCTCGTGGTCACCGATGCGGACCGAATAACGCTGTTCAGAGCCGTGCTCACCGGGGCATGTGCCACCGTCGTCGTCCTGTCTCTTGCTGAGGTCGTTCCCCTGCGCTCTTGGGCCCTGTTCGGCCTTGCGCTGCCAGCCGTGTTCCTGGACGCGGTGGACGGTTGGGTGGCCAGACGCTCAAAGAACTCCTCGCCGGCGGGTGGCCGGCTGGACATGGAGACGGACGCGATCCTCCTCATGATCCTCTCGGTCCCGCTGGCTGTCAGCGTGGATCCGTGGGTTGTTGTCATCGGCGCGATGCGCTACCTGTTTCTGGCAGCGTCGTGGCTGCGTCCGGCGCTGGCCAAGCCATTGGCGTTCAGCCAGTTCAGACGGGTCGTGGCAGGCGCTCAGGGGGTGGTTCTCGCCGGTGCTGTCATGCCAGCGGTCCCAGTCCCCGCAGCGGCCGTGGCCACGGGTGTGGCACTGGCCTTCCTCACCATCTCCTTCGGACGGGACGTCGTGACCCTGGAGCGTGCCCGGTCGGAGCGGTTGTGATCGGCGGAGGGCACGTCGTCCAGGCCGCGAGCGCCGTGATCACCGACGGTGCAGGGCACGTACTGCTCGTCAAGCGGGGGAGGGAGCCCCAGAAGGGACGGTGGTCGGTCCCCGGTGGGAGTGTGGAGCCGGGCGAGAGTCTGCGGGAGGCCGCTGCTCGGGAAGCCTGTGAGGAAACCGGGTTGCAGGTGAGCATCGGTGAAGAACTGTGGTGTCTCACCACGTCGGGCACCGACGGTGGGACGTTCGAAATCCACGACTTCGCAGCCACGGTCACGGGAGGTGTCCTCGCCGCCGGTGATGATGCCGACGATGTTCGCTGGTTCAACGCCGAGCAACTGGAAGACCTCCCGCTCACCGTTGATCTGATCAGTTACCTTCGCAGCTCAGGTGTCCTCGACGCCGGCGAAGGCTGGAAACGGGGCCCACGGACGGGCTGAGTCGGCATGGCTGATCGCGGAAACACCAGGCGATGCTCAGGCGGTGCGGCGGTGCGGCGGTGCGGCGGTGGGTCGTACAAGGTCCATCTTGTTTGCGGCGTGGCTCGGAGGCCCGGGGGCACTGACGCTGGAGATCACTTCACCGGCCAAGGTTGATTCTTGACGAGAGATGCTTGACAGCGGGCCGGGAATGTCATCAACTGACAATCCCCTGTCCACCTCAATGAAGAGGGAAGTGTCCCATGCGAGTAGCACCACCCACCCAAGCGCCAGAATCGCGAATCCGTCGCCGGTTCCGCCATGTGGTCACCGCGGTCAGTGTCGCCGTCCTGGTTGCTGGCAGCGCCGTTCCGGCGGCCACTGCGGCGCAGCCGACGGCACCGCCGACCTCGGTAAGCGTGACCGCCACGTCGTCTCCGAGTCTCTCACCCACCCCCTCGGTGAGTCAGACCCCCTCCTCGTCCCCCAGCGTCTCCCCGACCACCTCGGCGACCGTGACCGCCACGTCGTCTCCGAGTCTCTCACCCACCCCCTCGGTGAGTCAGACCCCCTCCTCGTCCCCCAGCGTCTCCTCGTCTCCCTCGGCGAGTGATACCGCGACACCCACCCCTGAACCCATGGAACCGGTGATCGCCGACATCCCGCATGTGACCGGTCCACTGCCCTCCTCCAAAAAATCCCACCCGTTCGGAGCCGCCCAATTCCAGGGCGTCCGAGAGAACCTCCAGCGGAAGGGATACATGGAGGAGGAGTACATCATCAGCGGGACCGCGAATGTCTATGACTGGCCCGCACCGGGGCCAGCTGTGGTGCGCACTGCGGATGCCCCGTACACCACTCGCATACTCGTGCGGAAACCCATCAAGAGCGCAGACTTCAGCGGCAACGTTGTGGTGGAGCCCCTGAACCCCTCGAACCTGTTCGATCTCAACATCGGCTGGGCCATGATGAACCGACAGATGGTGGAGAACGGGGACGTCTGGGTGGGCGTCACCGTCAAGCCGGTCTCCATTGTTGCCCTGAAGAACTTCGACCCGGAACGCTACGAATCACTCTCGATGGCCAATCCGTTGAGCCTGGACGACCCACGCAACTGTGCGGTGTCTGGCAGCAATGACCGCTCATCCGAGAATGGGCTGGCCTGGGACATCATCAGCCAGACGGGACAACTCGTGCGCAGCCAGGACGCGCGCAACCCCATCCGCTACGGCGCCAAACACCCCACCGAGCAGGTCTATGGCTTCGGCTACTCACAAACCGGTGGCTACCTGTACGACTACATCAATGGGGTTCGGCCTCTCGTCGAGAGTGCCCCTGACCAGCCCCTCTACGACGGGTACATCGTGGCCGTGGCAGGCGGTGCCTTCGTCGGCAACGTCCCCATCAATCAGTGCGCCACGGTTCCACCCGTGAGCGACCCGCGATACCAGTTCTCCGCAGTTGGAGTCCCCATCATGCACGTCATGTCCCAGTCGGACTATCTGATCGGGATCGCCGGTCGCCGTCTGGACAGCGATGCACCGATCGATCGGTTCCGTCACTACGAGATGGCGGGCGCAGGTCACGCCACCCCCGATGAGCTCAACTATGCTGCGCAGCCGGAGGACATCATCAAGGCCGGTCAGCCGGTGCCACCCATGTCGTGCAATGAGGGACCGAGAAGCCGGTTCCCCAGCCACATCTTCTTCGATGCCATCCTCCGAAACCTTGACGACTGGGTGCGCGACGGCGTGGCGCCGCCACACGGCTCGCCGATAGTGGTGGTGAACGGAGAACCCCTGACCGATGAGTACGGCAACGTGTTGGGGGGCTTGAGATCTCCCTACCTCGATGTGCCGACGAGCACATGGGTGGGCAACTCGACGGGCGCCTCGTTCTGCCGCATCGCCGGTCACGAGATCCCCTTCTCGGAGGAGAAGCTCGCGGAGCTCTACTCAAGCCACAATGACTACGTCCGTCAGGTCAGGAGGGTGACGGACGCACTGGTGGATCAGAGGTTCATCACGCCTGAGGACGGCAAACTGCTGATTCGGGAGGCAAAGAGGTCCGACATCCCCTGACTCTGACCAACTCACGGATCCCGCAAGGGGTGAGGCGTGGGCCGCGGCATTCGCCGCGGCCCACGCCTCTGGGGGACCATCGTCGCGAGCGTGGAGACACTGACGCGTCATGCCAGACCAGGGGGTGAAGGAGATATGGCGCAACCTTCGCGCGTACCGCTGGTCAGGTGGGGAAGGAGCCCCAGAAGGGACGGTGATCCGTCCCGGGCGGGAATGTGGAGCCCGGCGAGAGCCTCTGGGAGGCCGCTGCTCGCGGAGCCTCGGAGGGAATCGGGTTGCAGGTGAGCGACGGTGAAGAACTGTGGTGCCTCACCACAGCAGACGTCGAACGGATGCGCGGCAAGAAATCATAGCTCGGCCCCCAGGGTGCCCGTCAGATTCTGGTGGAACCCACGGGTCTGCCTGTTGAGTCCCACGATGCTCACCTTCTTGCCGAGCCGCTCGTACTTGGTCGTGATTGCGTCGAGTGCGGCCACGGTGGAGGCGTCCCAGATGCTGGAGGACGACAGGTCGATGACGACTGTCGCTGGATCGTCGGGATACTCGAACTGCGTGGTCAGGTCGTTGCTGGAAGCGAAGAAGAGTTCGCCGCTGACCCCGTAGTGGGCGATGGCATCCCTTCCCTCACCGTGGATGGTGCGCTCCACCGTCACGAAGTGGGCAACCCGGCGTACAAAGAGCACGGAGGCGGCGAGTACACCGACGACTACGCCAATGGCGAGGTTGTGGGTGAGAACCACTGTCATGACGGTGACCACCATCACCGTGGTTTCACTCGGAGGCATGCGGCGCAGGGTGGCAGGGTGGATGCTGTGCCAGTCGAAGGTGGCCACGGACACCATGATCATGACCGCCACAAGAGCGGCCATGGGGATGAGGCCCACGAGGTCGCCGAGACCCACGACGAGTAGCAACAGGAACAGGCCTGCCAGGAAAGTGGAGATCCGGGTACGGGCGCCGGAAGCCTTCACGTTGATCATGGTCTGGCCGATCATGGCGCAGCCGCCCATGCCACCGAACAGACCGGACAACACGTTGGCGACACCTTGGCCCCAGGCCTCGCGGGTCTTGCGGGAGTGGGTGTCGGTCACATCATCGACGAGCTTGGCGGTCATCAGGGATTCGAGCAACCCCACCAGCGCCATGCCCAGGGCGTACGGGGCGATGATCTGCAGGGTGCCCCACGTGAGCGGAACATTGGGGAGGAAGAGCTCGGGGAGGCTGGTGGGCAACTCCCCCTCGTCGCCGACGGTGGGCACGTTGATAGCGAGCACCACCACGGCGATGGTGGTCAAAACGATCGACACCAGGGGTGCGGGCACGACGGCAGTCAGCTTCGGCATCAACCACATGATGAGCAGACCCGCCGCCACAAGCGGGTACACCAGCCACGGCACGTCGAGGAGGTGGGGGAGTTGTGCCGAGAAAATCAGGATTGCCAGGGCGTTGACGAAGCCGACCATGACGCTGCGCGGGATGAATCGCATCATCTTGGCGACTCCCAGCAGGGCGAGGATCACTTGGAAGATGCCAGCGAGAATGACCGTTGCGATGAAATAGTCGACGCCGTACTCACGCGCCACGGGTGCGATGACCAGGGCGATGGCGCCGGTGGCGGCCGTGATCATGGCCGGGCGTCCGCCCAGGAACGAGATGGACACGGCCATGACAAAGGAGGAGAAAAGCCCGTACCGGGGATCCACGCCGGCGATGATCGAGAAGGATATCGCTTCGGGGATCAGTGCCATCGCCACGACGAGGCCTGCGAGCACCTCCCGCACGAGAATGCGAGGGGTGCGCAATGCCGTGAGCACCGATGGATCCGGTGCGTAGCGCGACGTCTGGCTCGAGGCGTGGCGAACTGCTGTCAAGGGGACTCTCCTGGGGCTTGCCCGGAGCAAGCCGGGAAGGTGCGCTCACTGCGCAGGAACCGCCGGTAACGGCGGAGTGGGACGGGCCGAAATGCGAACAGGCCGTTGATGAGGATACACAACCAGCCCCTCCCAGCACCAACGATGGACACAGATGTCGAAGAACCCATGGCGTGTCGGCATTGTCAGACCCTGTCGACTGGGCGATTCCGGAAACGGGTTCCCGGGGAGGGCCAGTGCCGTCAGGCACGGCCTCCCGGGGGTCGGACCTCCGTGGAACCGCTGGCGGCGGCCTGGGCGGGAGCCCCACCCGGCATCTCGCTCTGTTGGAGGTCGGCGCTTCGCCTCTCCAAGTGTTCCCCCACCTGTTTCAGGTCATGGGGGTTGGGGCCGCTGGCACGAAAATCGTCCATCATGATCTCGATGTTGCGACGAATGCGGCTGGGGAGGTGATCATGGACCGATGCACTCTCAATCCGGGCCCCGAGGTCGATGAGGGCGGTCAGCACCATCACGTGGTCCAAGGCATAGGGACGAATCTGGTCGAAGGGCATGTCGACGATTTCGTTGATGTCGACGATGGAGTACCGAACCCGGACGGTGTCATTCCTCACCATGGTGTTCCCGGGAGTGGGATGTGCAACCGCCAGGGTGATTCCGGCAGCCACCTCCTGGATGGCGTTGACCGCGGTGTAGGGATCGTTGGTTCCGGGGGAGAGGGCGCGCACCGCGAGCTCGAGCACCTGCTGCTCGGCGTAGCGGACGTCCTGAAATGCCGAGCGCGAATCGCCGATGCGGATGCGTCGGCGCACCGCACTGGCAATGTCCTCTGCACACGCGGCGGGCCAGACGCGCACCAGCGGTTCCCGGGGGAGGATGTGGTCTCCGACACGGGGCAGGAACTCCACAACAGCGTCGTGGTCGGCCGCGACGTCGCAGAGACCGTCGAAGTCGACGTCGGTGATGAATCCCACCGTGTCCGCCTCCACGATTGAGCCGCCCATCTGCAGTGCAGAGGTGTGGACGATGCCTTCTGGTGTCTCCTCGGGGTGCGTTCTCTTCACCGCGGCATGAAAGTTTTCACGGACCCCATGCGCCAGCGTCTCGACCCTGACCGATGTGGCGATGTGGTGGATGAACCACACCAGGACGACGGCGTTGCCCGCTGCGATGAGCACGGCCAGGTTGACCGCCAGATGGGGAACGAAAGATGGAAGGCCGTTCTGCTCGTCCTCGGTGACGATGGTGCGCAGCACCAGCAGCGAGTACAGGAAGGTGGCGGCGAAGACGCCCAGCACGGTCTGGTTGCCACGGTCGGACATGAAGTTGCCCACCAAGCGGGGGCCGTAGGTGGAACTGGCGGTGACCACGACGGAGATGGTGATCGAGAATGATGTGGCAGCCACCGCAAGCATGGAGGTTCCGATGGCGCTCAGCATCGATCGCGAGCCGTCGATTCCCACACCGTAGATCCACTGGAACCACGGAGATGAGAGGTCATCAGGAAGCAGCCGATCCAGTGCCACCATTCCCTGTGCCAGGAGGAACGCCGCTGCGAGGCAGAGTAGCGGGACAAACCAGAAGGATGAGCGCGTGCGTTGCCACCAGTCCTGAAATTGCATGGGATCAGAGTATGGCCGACGGCGGTCCAGCCGTGTGAGGTGCCATTTTCACTGGGCGTTGGCCGGACCGGGCGTGGGGGAGGGCGAGGCCTGTTCCCGGGAGGTGGCCTCGCCCCGGAGAAAATACGCGCCCAAGGTGCCGGCCAACGTGGCAAAGACCGCCACGGAGTAGACGGCCAGCGTCACATGCAGGATCCGGGCGAGCGCCGTGTCCACCGTGAACCCGCTGCCGGTGACCGTTGCCAGCGCGGTTTCGTACAGCGCGGAGCTGTAGGACTCCTCGGGAGTGAGCGCGTACAGGAACTGGCTTGCCGCCAGTATGACCACCAGCGTCACGGCCGCGAGGGCCCCGATGCGACTGGACAGGAGTCGCCCCGCCGATCGTGAACCGCGTACACCGGCAGAGAGAATGCCCCCGAATCGCGCGAGACGGCTGAGTCTCGCAAAACGCAGCAGACGCAGGCTCTGGAGCGCCCGAAAGAACCGGAGGAACGGCACCAGCAGGAAGATGACCTGCCACCAGTTCCGTTTCCAGAATCGCTTCTGGAAACGGGCGATGTAGGCCCGCAGGAGGAACTCGGCGAGAAAGACGGCCCAGAACACCCAGCCCGTGATGCTGAGGGCGAGCGACCATCCAGAATCGGTGACCAGCAGTTGTCCCAGTACCACGAAGAGAAAGATGAGTCCCAGGTATCCCATGGGCTTGTCGAGCCGTTGGGCGAGGGTCTCGGCCGCTTGCAGTCGCCACTCGGAGGCCGCGTCTGCGGCCTCCTGCTGGGGTGCGACGGCTCCTTCATCGTCTGACGTCAAGGCGTCGCCACCCCCCTGACCTCATCCATGGCGGAGCCGTTGCCGTACTGGCCGGTGGGGATGACGCTGAGGGTTCCGTTGGTCTCCAGGACCACCGCCCCCACGCGCGAGATGTCTCCGATGCCCTGCATTCGCACAGCCTGACGCACCTCTGCTTCGGTGAGTCGGTTCTTCCGCAGCGCCTCATGGCGGATCTCGCCGGCCTGTAGCAAGACGGCGGGACGTGCGGTGAAGAGTGATCGCGTCCAGGGAAGGCGGGTGGAGATCCATGCCATGAGGAACTGGAGACCGGCCAGCAGTGCCAGCGCAATGACGCCCTCGGACCATGAGGTGTCCGCGCTGAGCAGGACGGTGGCCAGGGTGGAGCCGAGCGAGACCGTGACGACGAAGTCGAAGGCATTGAGTTGGCTGAGCGTACGCTTGCCCGACAGCCGCAGGACCACCATGAGTGAGCCGTACGCCGCTGACCCCACGAGAAGTACTCCGAGCAGATCAGACCACGAATCGAACCACATTGGCGTTGCCTCCTTGACACTCGATGTCGGCGGCGTGGGCCACCAACCAATTAGAGTAGCCAACCGAGGGTTGAGCGATGTCCATGTGACGTCGGCTCCACAGACGTCAACATGATCCACAAGGCGGGTTGGAGATCTCCATGGACATTGTGTTCACCATTCTCGGCGCGTTCCTGATCGTCGCGGGTCTCCTGGACATGTTCCACAGCCTCCTGCATCCCCGAGGCAGGGGAGTACTGAGTCATCGGATCCTACGCGGCGTGTGGACGCTCTCGTCCCTCACCGGACGTCGGTTCGGATCCGCGGCCGGGCCCGCTGGAATGGTGGTGGTGACGATCATGTGGGTAGCCCTGCAGATTGTGGGGTGGGCGTTGATCTACCTGCCGCAGGTGGAATTGGGGTTCTCCTACGGCCCGGGTGTCAACCCATCCCGTTACCCCGATGTCATGCAGGCGCTCATCTTCTCATCCGTGACTCTGTCGACACTCGGCTTCGGTGATGTCGTGCCGATCCAGTCAGTCATCCGGATGCTCGCCCCGGTTCAGGCCCTGACCGGTTTCGCCCTCCTCACCGGTGCTCTGTCCTGGTTCACCCAAGCATTCCCACCACTTTCCCGCCGCAGGGCGCTGGCAATGGACATCGACGGGCTCCGCGCGGCGGGGTACAGCGATGTTCTGCACGAACTCGAAGCCCAGTCCGTCAGTCGGGATCTGGCGACTCTGTCCAGCGAAGTGTCCAAGTGTGTCGTGGACCTCGTGCAGCATTCTGAATCGTATTTCTTCCTCGAGGTCAATCCGCAGACATCACTGGCTCATCAATTGCCCTACCTGTCGGAGGTGTGTGACGAGGCGATGGCCAGCACCGCACCTGACGTTGGAGCCGCAGCCAGAAGACTGCATTCTGCGCTGGACACCCTGGGGGAGGAACTGGCTGACAATTTCCTGTCGACAGGGGGCCCACGGGCTGAGGTGTTCCGCGCCTACGCACGCGATCACGGCTATCGGACTCACGATGCAAGCCAGCGCCACTGATCGGACTGCGGGCGACGAAGCCCATGAAAAATGGGTGGGCCCATGGCCATCCTGATCGATCCACCGGCATGGCCCGCCCACGGCACGCTGTTCTCCCACCTGGTCTCGGACGTCTCTTACGACGAGTTGCACGCCTTTGCGGCAACTGCCGGCATCTCGCGGCGCGCCTTCGATCTCGACCACTACGACGTGCCCATGCATGTGCATGGGACCCTCGTAGCCCTCGGAGCGGTGCCGGTGCGCTCCAAGGAGTTGGTGCGGCGCCTGATCGACAGTGGCCTGCGGCGACGCAAGCACCTCGAGGCACCCGAGGAGTAGCAACTGCGTGCGGGCGCAGGACGTCAAACGCTGAGGGTGCTGAAGTGCTCCACATCCTGCGCCGTCCCGGAGACGATGATCAAGTCACCCGGACTCACGAAGGTCTCGGCCGTGGCGTGGGTGAAGCCGAGCCCGGCGCGCTTCACTCCGACCACGGTGACGCCGTACTGGGTCCTGACTGTCGACTCTCCGAGAGTCAGACCACACATGCTCTTGGGGGGCCTCGTCTTCACGATGGCGTAGCCGTCCTCGAACTCCATGTAGTCGAGCATTCGACCACGCACCAGGTGCGCCACACGCTTGCCCATGTCATGCTCGGGACGCACCACGTGGTGCACACCCAAGCGTTCAAGGATACGCCCGTGGGAGGCGGTGACCGCCTTGGACCACACGTTGGGTACGCCCAGATCCAGCAGCACCGATGCCGTCAATATGCTGGATTCCAGGTCCTGGCCGATGCCAATGACGGCCCTGTCGAACTCGTGCACTGACAGCTGCCTCATCGCCTCAATGTTGGTGGAGTCCGCCTCCACCACGTGGGTCAATCGCCCAGCGAGGGACTGGACCACCTTGATGTCCGTGTCGACACCGAGCACCTCGACGCCCTCGCTCACCAGTTCGAGCGCCAGGGACTTGCCAAATCTCCCCAGGCCCACGACCACGACGGGGCTGTCGGTGGGGATTTTGTGTCTAGCCAATGAGGGGCCGTCCTTCCGGGAGGGTGTAACCGAGTTGCTTCTCCCGCAGGGCGAGTGCCGAGACGAGTGTGATGGGTCCGAGGCGGCCCACAAACATCAGGAAAATGAGAACAAACTCTCCCAGAACGGGCAGATCAGCGGTGATTCCTGTTGAGAGCCCCACTGTGGCGAAGGCCGACACGGTCTCGAACAGCACATCGCGCAGGGGGAGGGATGTGATCTCCAACAGCAGCAAAGTGGTGGACATGACAAGGCCGACGGACAGCAGGGCCACGGTGAGTGCCTGACGCTGCACGCGCGAGCCGATCCGTCGGTCACCGATGTTGACGTCGCGACCACCGCGTACCTCCGCCAGAATCACGAAGAGGAGGATGATGAACGTCGTGACCTTGATACCGCCGGCGGTGCCGGCGGAACCGCCTCCGATGAACATCAGCAGGGTGGTGGCCAACAGGGTGCCGTCCTTCATGAGCCCGTAGTCCACACTGTTGAAGCCGGCCGTGCGCGGGACGACACCCTGGAAGAAGCCAGCCACCAAACGCCCCCCATCGTCGAGGGCCCCCAGCGTCGCCGGATTGTTCCACTCGTTCGCCGTCACGAAGACGACGGCGACGACGAGAACTCCGAAGTATGTGGCCAACGTCAAACGCGAGTGAATGCTCCACTTTCGCGGCCTGCGGAACTCGCGTCGCAGTTCGAGCAGGACGGGGAAGCCAAGTCCACCGAGGATGATGGCTGCGGCGATCGGCAGGCAGATCCAGGGATCGGCGGCGAAGCCCATGAGGTTGTCGCTGAAGAGCGCGAATCCGGCATTGTTGAAGGCTGAAACGGCGTGGAAGACACCCAGGTACACGGCCCTGGCGGGCGGCTCACCGTACCCCAGCAGAAATCGCCCGGTGAGCAGGAGCGCAAGCAGGGCCTCGATGACGAGGCTCACTTTCAACACCCCCAGCAGTACCCGGCGCACATCCCCGATCCCGGTGCTCCTGGTCTCCTGGGCCGCGGTCAGGCGGGTTCTCAGCCCCATGCGATGGAACAGCAGGAGACCCACCAGGGATGCGAGCGCCATGATCCCCAGCCCGCCCACCTGGATGAGCACCAGGATGACCGCCTGCCCGAATCCCGTCCAGTAGACGGGCGTGTCCACCGTGATGAGCCCCGTGACACAGATGGCACTCGTCGCGGTGAACAGCGCTGTGATCAGCGGCGCGCCACCGGGCCCGCTGCGTGCGATCGGCAGCATCAGCAGAATGGTCCCCAGCAGGATGGCCGCACCGAAGGCCATCACGATGACCTGGCCGGGGGAGCGGAGGAACCGACGACGCGTTCTGCTCGCCGCGTCCGTTGGCTCCAGGAAGCGTCTCCCTGTCATGGTGTTGGCCACTGGAGAAAAGTACACCGTCCGGAGGACTGTGCCTGACCAGTTCAGCAACGGCCCCCATCAGGTGCCCCGGTCCCTTCACGCCGGGGCTCTGGTCAGGCCCTACTCTCTGATGATCATGGCCAGGCCACCGAACGGGGGCAGTTCGATGGAGAAGCCACGCAGATCATCCACGGTGCCCACCTTGCGTCGGGTGCTGAGATCGAACGCCCTGCCCCGGGGGAGTTGCTCGGATTGGACGCGCGCGTCGATCTTCTCGGCGCTGAAGTTCAGCGCCGTCACCTGAATGGCTTCACTCTCCAGCTCATTGACCAGCACCAGGAGCGACTTGTTGCCCACCTCGGGTACGTCGATCAACCTGGCCGAGGCCAGACCGTTTCGTTTGCGCACCTTGAGGATGGCCGAGAGCCGCGAGGCGAAGGACGTTTCCCTCTTCAGCTGCTCAGGTATCGGCCCGTAGAGGGCACGAGCCTTCGGCATTCCGGACGCCGACTTCTTGGAGTCGGGGGCGGAGCCCAGCACGTCATAGGCCCCTCGCTCAATCCAGCGTGTGTCGCCGGTACTGATCAGGGCCTTCACCTGGTCCCGTTCCAGGGGAAGGGCCCCCACAAGATCCCAGCCGGACAGAGCGAAGACGCCGGGCTGCCATGCGTTGTACATGCACATCAACAGATGGGCCGACGCGATGCGGCGGACATCGGCGTCGGTGATCGCGTCCAGGTCCTTGATGCCGAGCGTCGCTGTCACGATGGATGCGGTGGTGCTGGCGATGCCGTTCTGGGTGAAGACGGAGTTGTAGGGTGCCGCATCTCCGGTCAGCCGGTCCTGCATCGTCGCTCGAATGTGGACTGCCAGTTCCGCACCCGTGTACTTCTGCCCCCCAAGGCTGTAGATGTCGTCGCGGTGCGCGGCGGCGAAATGCACGAGCTCGTAGGTCAGCTCGTCATGGTTCTGCAGGGCATGGACCAACGACGCCTGATCGACGCCCAACTCCTGTGCCTCGCGTAGGACAAGTCGCAGGAACTCGGTGTCACCGGTGCACAGCGCCACTTGGGCTGCCGGGCGAGTGATGAAGTCGTAGGAGAGGTCCGGCCCCACGGCGCCGGTGCGCTGGATGTCGTCGATGGCAAGGTTCAGCTCCTGGAATGTGAAACCACCCACCTTGCGCACCAGTGAGCCGATGAGCTGGTTGGCGGCCTGGGACATGGGGTGTCCCTCGGACCAGGCCGGTTCGGCGTCGAACGTTTTCTCCACCCCGAGGAACCCATTGGCGTCCAGACGCAGCCCGCCGGAGCCGAGATCCAGGAGGGAGTGCAGGGCATCGCCCATGACGAGTCGCATCCCTGCACAGGTGGGGTCCAGCCAGTTGATGGTGGGCTGGCCCTCCTTGAAGTAGTGCAGGTACACCCAGCGCCGGACCACACCCTTCGTGTCGGTGATGGGGGGTGTGCAGGACCAGTTGGTCTCCTTGACACCCGGTTCGTAGAAGATCACGCGCTGGAGGGCGCCGATGATGTAGCCCGCGGCGGCCAGCGCTGCCTCGGATTCCGTACTCAGGTTGATCGAATCCATGCCCTCTGGCACGTCGGGGAGCAGGTGCCAGACGGATTCCGGGATGTTGATCATGTGGTAGATCCCGGGGTAGTCCCGGTAGTTGAGCTCCGCCAGACGGAAGTCCGCGCCCTTACCGGTATGCCCTGGCACGACGTCGTCAATGACGGTGCCATGGTGTCGGGAGGCTGTCTCACACATGGCGCGAAACTCCTCCTCGGTGCCGAAGAGGGGGTCAGTGGCCATGCTCATGCGGTCGAAGTGACCGTCCACACTCGGCGTCGGGTTCCAGCCGTCGAGACCACCGGCGAGTTTCACGGGGCCGGTGTGGACGGCGTCGATACCGATTGCCGAGAACGCCTCCCACAGTTCATTCGCCCCCAGGGCGCCGAGGAACGACTCCCCGTGCTGGGTGATGTGGGACAGCGGATATGCGGTGTACCAGACCGAGGCCTGGGCGAGCGCGGCCCGAGGATCGGGATGGGCATACGGGTTGGACCACATCGTGTGGGTGCCTGCCAGTTGGCGGGCCACCTGCTGGGCGTCGTGCAGCATGGACTGGTCCTCCAGCCAGTCCACGTAGGCATGGTTGGAGCCCGTCGGCTCGAAGGGTGGCGTGATGGGGCTCTCGTCCACTCCGCGACGACGTGCCCTTGGCCGCAGCCGCGCCGGCCGTGCGGCGAAGCGGTGGTCGTCGAAGCTCAGTTCCGGGAGCTCTTCACTGTTCTCGTCATCGATCTCCACGCGCGTGTTGTCCGAACGGTCGTCTGCTTGCCTCGTCATTGGCGCAACGCTACAGGGTCCGCAGGCAGGCGGGTGCGTTCGAAGGTGATGGCTGCGGGACCCTCGGAGGGGCCCCGACGTCAGTGGTCCAGGGGGGCGTGAATGCCGAACATGTCCCTCAGGGCCAGCTGTGCGGCGCACCAACCGTTCATTCCGTGCACCGCCGGACCGGGTGGGGTGGCGCTGGAGCACAGGTACACGCCCGGGATCGGTGTCCGCCACGGCGCGCGCGAGATGACGGGTCGTTTCACGAGCTGCAGGAGCGACAGCTCTCCGGTGTAGATGTCGCCGTGCACGTGATTGGGGTTGTGGGCTGCGAGGTCAGCAGGCCGCCGAACGTTGGAGGCCAGCACCACATCGCGCACTCCGGGCGCGTGCCGCTCGAGTTCCGAGAGCAACAGGGGCAGCGGGTCCGCCGTCGAGCCCTGCGGAACGTGGCAGTAGGCCCAGAACGTGTGGCCTCCCCCGGGAGCACGGGTGTCGTCGAGGATGGAGGGCTGGGCGGCCAGGAAGTACGGCCGCTCCGACACACGGCCATTGGCGACGGCGTTCTCGGAGTGCGCAATGTTGTTCGCACTGCCACCCAGGTGCAGGGTGGGGGAGAGCGCCAGGTCGGGGTCCCGCCAGGGAACTGGACCGGACAATGCCAGGTCCACCTTCGCCACTGCAGATCCGTAGCGATACCCGGACAGCGCTCGTCGGTAGGCGTCAGGCGTCGCCCGGGCCGTGAGCAGCAGTTCGGGGGAGGTGTCGAGAAGGACGACCCGGCTGTCGTCGAGCTCGTCGAGGCTGTGCACCATGTGGTTGGCGTGCACCCGTCCGCCGCGTCTGGTCAGTTCGGCAACCATGGCATCGGCGATCGCCTGCGATCCTCCGCGAGGGTAGCCCCAGCCGCCCGCGTGGGCGTGCGCTGCGAGAAGGAGTCCGGCGCCGGCAGGCGCCAACGATGGCATCCTCCCGGCGGCATGAGCGGCGCACCCCGCGAGCAGCGCGGGCGCCGCCTCACCTGCGAAGAGGTGGGGCACGGCACCACTCCCCAGCGCCAGGGCGCGCATGCCGAATCGGGCCGTGGCCACCGGGTCCCGGGGGATGCGCAGAAGCTGATGGCCCGTGAAGTCCACCACACCGTCGATGCGCCGCACGAGTGGGTCCATCCAGCGGCGCCAGAGTGCGCCGTCAGAGCCCAGTGATTCGACCGCGCGATCGAGGTCGCGCCAGGCGATCGCCGAACGTCGGCCCTCCAACGGGTGGGCATAGGAGGCCTCGGGCGTGATCCATTTCAGGGACTGCAGCACGCCCATGGAACGAAAGAACGGGGATGCCACCGCTGCGGGGTGGATGGCTGAGCAGACGTCGTGATGGAAGCCGGGCAGCGTCAACTCACGGGTCCGGAGACCACCTCCGATGGTCGCAGCGCCTTCGAGCACCTCCACCTCGAGTCCCTCGCGGGCCATCGCGATCGCGGCCGCGAGGCCGTTGGGTCCGCTGCCGACCACAGTCACATCCACCATGCCCATCAGTGTGCCCGCCGAGGCGAAACGCATGTACTCATGAACGAGTGGCGTCGCCCCCACAGAGGGGGAGACGCCACTCGGGCAAACCTGAACGGGGATGGTCAGAGGGTGACGACCATCTTGCCGGTGTTGGCGCCGCGCATCAGGTCGATGAATGCCTGCGGGGCGTTCTCCAGGCCTTCGCGGAAGGTCTCGTCGAAGGTCACCGAACCATCCTTGAGCCAGCCGCCCATCTTGTGGGCGAACTCATCAGACTTGTCCGAGAACTCGCCGACCAGGAAGCCCCTGATGGTGAGGAGCTTGCCGATGGCGTTGGCGAGGTTGCGCGGCGCGCAGGCGGGCTCGGTGGTGTTGTACTGGGAGATTGCACCGCACATGGCCACCCGGCCGTGCACGTTGAGACTGTCGAGCGCTGCCTCGAGGTGGTCGCCGCCCACGTTGTCGAAGTAGACGTCGATGCCCCCCGGTGCGGCCTTCTGCAACTGCTCGGTCACATCACCGTCGTGGTAGTTGAAGGCCTCGTCGAAGCCCAGTTCCCTGAGCCGGGCAACCTTTTCTGCAGACCCCGCGCTGCCGATGACGCGTGACGCCCCGGAGGCCTTCGCGATCTGGCCGACGATGGAGCCGACGGCGCCCGCGGCGCCCGAGACGAACACCGCGTCGCCTTCCGTGAACTGGCCAGCGTGGACCAGCCCCGCGTATGCGGTCAGACCCGTCATGCCCAGCGCACCGAGATAGGCGGATTCCGATGCCAGTGACGGGTCAACCTGCTTCACCGTGGACGCTTCGACGACGGCGTGTTCCCGCCATCCGAGGTTGTGCAGCACCGTCGCACCGACGGGAACGCTGTGGCTCGTGGAGGCGATGACCTCACCCACGGCCGCGCCGTCGAGTGGCTGATCGATCTGGAATGAGGGCACGTAGGACTTCGACTCGTTCATGCGTCCGCGCATGTAGGGATCCACCGACATGTGGCGGTTGGCCACGAGGACCTGGCCGTCCTCGAGCTCGGGTACATCCACTTCCACCAGTCGGAAGTTCTCGGCTACGGGCCAGCCTTCTGGGCGGGAGGCCAGATGGATCTGGCGGGTGGTGGTGGGGAGGTTCGTCATGGTGATTTCTCCTTCATCTGAAGAGTTTTTCGGTGGGGTGTGGTCAGTCGGTCATGGGTGGACGCCCGTTGGCGTCACCTGTGAGGCGACGTGCCAGCGTGCGCAGGAGGGTGGCTTCCTCCGCCGTGAGACGCAGGGTGGAGGCGACGTCGTGTTGGACGTCGAGCACGGGGCCCTTCACCGCCTGTCCGCTGGGTGTGAGCCGGATGTGCACCCGGCGTTCGTCGTCGCTGGCCCGGTGCCGCGTGATGAGGCTCAGTGCTTCCAACCTCTTCAGCAACGGCGACAAGGTGCCACTGTCCAGGTGAAGCCGTTGGCCCAGCTCCTTGACGGTGATGTCGTCGGTCTCCCACAGCACCAGAAGTGTGACGAACTGGGGATAGGTGAGCCCGAGCCCGGCGAGCCCGTCCCGATAGGCGCTGGTGATGGAGCGTGACGCGGCGTACAGGGCAAAACACAGTTGGTCGTCGAGGCGGCCAGTCTCCCGCATGATCAGGCCGCACGCAGGGGCGGGTAGTCGATGTAACCCTCGGCGCCGCCGCCATAGAACGTAGCGGGCTCCGGCTCGTTGGGGGATGCGCCCTTCCGCCACCTCTCGGCCAGGTCAGGATTGGCGAGGAACAGGCGGCCCACGGCCACGAGGTCGGCCTGATCACGTTCCAAAATGCTCTCGGCGTCCGCCTTGGTGGTGATGGAGGCGAAGCCCGAGTTCAGCATGAAGGGACCACCGAACGTCGAGCGCAGACTCGCCGTGAGGTCCGCAGCGGGATCTGCCAGCACGCTGAGGTAGGCGAGACCCAGTCCTGCGATGCCGCCCACCAGCGTTTCGTAGGTTGAGCGGGTGTCGTCCGCGTCCTCCTCGAGAACGCCCTGGACATTGTGCGCGGGGGAGATGCGTACGCCCACGCGCTCGGGCCCGATGGCGGCGGCCACCGCCTCGATCGTCTCAATGGCCATGCGTGCTCGCCGGGCCGGGGAACCCCCGTACTCATCGACCCGGGTGTTGGTCGACGGAGCGAGGAACTGATGCAGCAGATAGCCGTTGGCGGCATGGATCTCAACGCCGTCGAGGCCCGCTTCGACGGCGCAGCGAGCTGCGTGAACGAATTCGGCCACAACCTGAGGGATCTCGTCGGTCTCCAGCGCCCGAGGGGCTGCGTAGCGCTGCGGTCCGGAACCAGTGACCACGGTTCCGGGCGCCGCAATGGCGCTCGGAGCGACCGTCTCGAGCCCACCCTTGTTGTCCGGGTGAGCCACCCGTCCGCAGTGCATGAGCTGCACGAAGATGTGACCGCCATGATCGTGCACGCCATCCGCCACCAGGCGCCACCCATCGATGTGCGCGGGGGTGTGGATGCCGGGTGTGTTCAGATAACCCTGCCCAACGGCGCTCGGCTGAGTGCCCTCGGCGACGATCAGCCCAGCCCCGGCGCGCTGCGCATAGTACTCGGCGTTCAGCGCCGAAGGAGCCATGCCCTCGCCGGCCCTGTTACGCGTCAGCGGAGCCATGACAAAGCGTTGCGGTAACTCCATGGTGCCGATGGTGATGGGAGAGAAGAGATCAGTCATGGAACGAACGTACACGATTTAGTTGTGCACAATCCAATTCGGCTCACTCAAGCAACGTCGATGGGACGGCGCCGATCGGTGATCCAGTCGCTCCACGACCCGGCGTAGACGGCCATGTCGTCCGTGATGCCCGCAGCGGCGGCCGCCAGGGCCACGTGGCAGGCCTGGAACCCGGATCCGCAGTACGTGGCGGCGGGGACATGGCTCTCGACCCCGACGGCCGAGAAGCGCTCCCGCAATTCCGCTGGCGCGAGAAACGTCCCGTCCTCGCGCACCAGGTCAAGGGCTGGCAGCGACTGGGCGCCGGGAATGTGCCCCGCCACCGCATCAACGGTCTCGTTCTCGCCACGGAATCGTCCGGCAGGTCGGCCATCCAGAAGCACACCGGACGCGGCAGCCTCGGCGGCACCCGCCGCGTCAAGCGACGCAAGCTGCGGGGGTTTGGCCGCGAACTCTCCCACGTCGACGCCCTCGTTCACGCCCTGTTCAACCGTGTGTCCTGCGGCACGCCAGGCGCCAAGGCCACCGTCGAGCACCCTGACATCTGCGTGGCCGAAATAGCGCAACAACCACCAGGCGCGAGACGCAGCGATGGACTTCCAATCGTCGTACACCACGACCGAGCAGTCGGAAGTCACCCCGGCAGCGCGCATGCCGGACTCGAAGCGCTCGGGGGCAGGAAGCGGATGCCTTCCACCCGAGCCCTCAACTCCTGGCCCCGACAATACGTTCATGGCGTCGATGAACCGCGCGCCGGGTATGTGCTCCTGCTGAAAGGCCTCGCGACCTCCCGTTGCCCCTGGACCTGCCCACCGCACGTCCAGGACGACGGGCGCAGACTCGTGACGAGCGAGTTGTTCTGACAGGTCGGCAACGGTCATGAGAGGGTAAATGGCCATACTCCGAGAATCTACTTCAGCTGTACGTCGTCGTCCCGCGTGTAGGTCCACTCCGGATGCGTCTCGTCGAACGGTTCCGTGTTCGTGTCCGGGACGCCATCCTCGTTCATGTCAGTTTCACGGGGGCTGCGCGAGTCCCACACGAGGGTGAGGGCGGCCAGGATGGTGGCAATGGCCGTGCCGATGAGCACCCCCAACTTTGCGGCGGCTGTGTGCTCCGAGTCGGGAAAGCTCAACTCGGCGATGAGGAGCGAGACGGTGAATCCAATGCCGGTCAGCAGACCGATGGGCAACAGGTCGCGCACGCCCAGCCCATCGGCCAACCGGAGCTTCGTGAACGTGGTGACCAGCTTCGTCACGCCGAGCACGCCGATGAGTTTTCCGGCGACGAGAGCGACGCTGATGGCCACCAGCACGGGCTGAGCAAAGACGTTGCCCGCGCCGTCGCCCGAGAAGGCGACGCCTGCGGAGAAGAAGGCGAAGATTGGAAGTGCGAGACCAGCAGAGATGGGACGAATCTTGTGTTCCAGCACGTGGACGCGGGTGTCGTTCTCGCCATGCATCTGGTGAGCCGGCACTGCAAAGCCCAGGAGAACACCGGCGATCGTGGCGTGCACGCCGGACTCATGCATGAAGACCCATGCGAGCAGGGCCACAGGCACCATGAGCCACCACCTCATGCGCCTCATCTTGGCGAGGAGGAAGAAGACCGCAACGGTGACGAAACTGGCGAGGAGGAACCACAGGTTCAGGCCGGAACTGTAGAAGACGGCAATGATGATGATGGCCAACAGGTCATCCACAACCGCCAGGGTCAGGAGGAATGTCCGCAGCGCGCCGGGAAGTCTGCTCCCGAAGATCGCCAGCACCGCCAACGCGAATGCAATGTCGGTGGCGGTGGGGATGGCCCACCCACTGGAGGCACCGGGATCGCCCATGACGTTCACGATGACGACATACACAATGGCGGGCAGCGCCATGCCGCCGATCGCTGCGGCAACGGGTACGGCGGCGCGGGCGGGGGATCGAAGACTGCCCGCCAGAAGCTCGTGCTTCAGCTCCAGTCCGATGATGAAGAAGAAGAGCGCCAGCAGACCGTCCGCCGCCCACTTGGACAAACTGAGATCGAGATGGATCGCGGACGGACCGATCGTGAACTCGGCCAGGTTGGCGTACCAGTCTGCAGCGGGTGAGTTGGCAAGGACGAGCGCGATGATGGCCGCACCAATCATCAGCGCCCCTCCCACCTTGTCGCGGGCGACGAAGCTTGCGAAGCGCTGGGGCATGGGTGCGGGAGCGGCAGTCATGAGCATCCTGAGGGTAGGCGAACAGCATTGTCGACCAGACTTCCCGACACACCTCCAGACATTCTACAGGGCTGTTGTGGTGGTGTGAGCCGTCCACCACCTGGACAGACATGCCATGTGGGAATAGACAGGGCGCCGTCGTGGTTGAGCGAACCAGTCCACCAATCGCGGGCCGGATCAGATGTTGCCTTTAGGAGAGACCCTTCCATGACGTACCACCCAGAGACCCTCGCCGTGCATGCTGGCCAGGAGCAGTCCGACCCCACGACGAATTCGCGCGCCGTGCCCATCTACCAGACGGTGTCCTACACCTTCGACGATGCGGAGCACGCAGCTGACCTGTTTGCCCTGCGCAAGCCCGGAAACATCTACACCCGGATCATGAACCCCACACAGAACGTCTTCGAGGAGCGCGTCAATGCACTGGAGGGAGGAGTGGGCGCACTTGCCTCGGCGTCGGGGGCCTCTGCCGTCACCTACGCGGTGCTGAACCTGACCTACACCGGCGACAACATCGTTGCATTGTCCACGCTGTACGGCGGCACCTATGCACTGTTCGCCCACACGCTCCCGCAGTTCGGCATCGAGGTGCGCTTCGTTGATCCGGCGGAACCGGAAGAGCTCGCGTCCCACGTCGATGACCGGACCAAACTCGTCTTTGGCGAGACCATCGGCAACCCCTCACTCAACGTCATCGATCTTGACGCCTGGAGCACCGCTGCCCACGATCTTGGGCTGCCGTTCATTCTGGACAACACTGTTGCCACGCCCCTGTTGACCCGGGCCTTCGACCATGGTGTGGACATCGTCGTGCACTCGGCCACCAAGTACATCGGCGGACACGGAACGACGCTGGGTGGCGTGATCGTCGACTCGGGCAACTTCGACTGGGGCGCACACGCCGAACGCTTCCCCGGGCTGACACAGCCAGACGATGCATATCACGGAGTTGTGTGGACAGATGCGGCCGGTCCCGCAGCCTACATCGTCCGGGCCCGCACCGTACTGCTGCGGAACACCGGCGCAACCATCTCGCCCATGAACGCATGGCTGTTGCTGCAGGGGCTGGAGACACTGCACCTGCGCATGGAGCGGCACTGCTCCAACGCCCTCGCCATCGCCACGTACCTCGAGGCCCATGACGCCGTGGCCTGGGTGAACTATCCCGGTCTGGAATCCAGCCCATCGCACGGGATCGCCAAGCGAATTCTCGTCGACGGGCAGTTCGGTGGGCTCGTGTCCTTCGGCCTGAAGGCTGGGCGGGATGCAGGCACATCGTTCGTCGGGGCGCTGGATCTGTTCAGTCACCTCGCCAACATCGGTGATGCGAAGTCATTGGTGATTCACAATGCCTCCACCACCCACTCGCAGCTCTCCGACGAAGAACTGGAGGCCGCCGGGGTGCCGGGTGAGATGGTCCGGCTGTCCGTGGGCATCGAGAACGTCGACGATCTCATCGCCGCCCTCGAGAAGGCGCTGTCAACGGTGTCCTGACCAGGGACACTGTTGGGCGGGCCGACATCAACTGGGTCGGCGACGCCACCTGGCCACACCGTCCATCCTGACCTTCGTTGTCGTCGGTATCCCTCTCGTGGCTCGGCGGTCTCGCGTCGGGTGGCGTCAGGGGCTGAGTTGTGGGCAGGTGCCGGGGCGCGGTCGTGGTCCCCGTGACCATCATGTCCTTGCATGCACCACAATGGGGCCGTGCATGAGGACACCGACGGGCAGGAGATCACAGTGACGCAAACCGTGCGTCTCTTCGACGACGCCCACCCCATGGAGCTGCGCAGCGGTGCCACGTTGCACGAGGTTGACGTCGCCTTCGAGACCTATGGGCATTTGAACGACGCAGCCGAGAATGCGGTGTTCATCTGTCATGCGCTCACGGGCGACGCGCATGCCTCTGGGTGGCGTGAGGGGGAGAGGCGCCCCGGATGGTGGGACACCATGATCGGTCCGGGCAGGCCGGTGGACACCGACACCTGGTTCGTCGTTTGTGCCAACATCCTCGGTGGCTGTCAGGGAACCACGGGGCCGTCATCGGTCAACCCTGCCACAGGCGAGCCGTACGGTCTGGACTTCCCGCTTCTCCACATGTCCGACTTCGTGACGCTCCACCGGGCGCTCGGCGCCCATCTCGGGATCACGCGCTGGGCGGCCCTGATCGGTGGCTCGCTGGGCGGGATGCAGGTACTCCAATGGGCGCTCGATCATCCACACGACATGGCCAACGCCGTCGTGCTCGCGGGGTCCTCGCGCCTGACGGCCCAGAACATTGCCTTCTCCGCCGTGGGACGCCAAGCCATCATGAAGGACTCAGCGTTCAGGGAGGGGAGGTTCCTCTCCGAGGGAACCGCACCGAAGAAGGGCCTCGCCGTTGCCCGGATGATGGCGCACATCACGTACCTGTCCGAGGAGGCCTTCTCCGAAAAATTCGGACGCGCAGCGCAGTCCGGTGAGCTGACGCCCAACTTCGGTGTGGACTTTGCGGTGGAGAGCTATCTGGACCACCAGGGGGAGGCCTTCCAGTCCCGCTTCGACGCCCTGAGCTATCTCTACCTGACCCGGGTCATGGATTACTTCGACCCGTTTGTGACCCCGGGAACCCTGGATGCCCTGGCGGGGGCGCGGGTGAAGTTCCTCGTGATCAGCTTCGACACGGACTGGCGTTTCTCCACGGAGCACTCACGCCGCATCGTCCGCCATCTCGAGGGGGCCGGGATTCCGACGTCCTTCCGTGAGGTCCATTCACCCTGGGGCCACGACTCCTTCCTTTTGGACATCCCGACGTACCACGACACGATGCGGGCGTTCATGGAGCGCATCGCAGGTGAGGTGGCCGGGCAGTGAGGGGGGTGGCATGGGAGACACGTTGAGGCCCGACCTGGAGCTGATTGCCCAGCTGATTCCGCAGGATTCGCGGGTGCTGGATCTCGGGTGCGGGGACGGCGAGCTGTTGCGGATGCTGGTCCGCAAGGGCTGCACCGGAACCGGGGTGGAGATCGAGCCCTCCGAGTTTGTCGCGGCCCTGAGGGCCGGAGTGGATGTGATTGACCTGGATCTCGATTCCCAGCTCGGTGAGTTCGCCGATGACTCCTACGACGTCGTCGTCCTCTCCCGCACACTCCAGAACGTGCAGAAACCCCGAGACGTCCTGGAGCAGATCAGCCGCATCGCCGTGCACTGCGTGGTGTCGATGCCCAACTTCGCGCACTGGAGCAGCCGGGCCCGGCTGCTCAGGGGTCGGATGCCGATGTCGAAGGACCTGCCATATCCCTGGTACGACACGCCCAATCTGCACTACACCTCCTTGAAGGACCTGGAGCCACTGTTCAGGAGCCTCGGGCTGCGGATCGACCGCTGCATCCCGCTCAACGAACGTGGTGAGGCACACGCCCTGGGCAACCTTGCGTCCAACATGGTTGCCAGCTCGGCGGTGTATCTGCTGCATGCCAGCCGCTGACCAGTCTCACGAGCAGGCGCCCACCAGGCGTGAGAGGGGGCCGGACAGTCCCAGCCTCGCCGCGAGCTGCTCGACGCGTGCCGCGTCCACCGCGAGCGGCAGGCGGACCGGCGAGGCGAGGGGTAGATCGAGGACAACGGACACGACGGCCTCGGCCCTCATTACGTAATCGGCTGAGTCGGCAATGCTGGAACGTATGGCGGGGGGAATGGAGCCGGTGCCCTCCAGCGCTGCCCGGACGAGCTCCTCCAGTGAGGCGAAGGACTTCGTGAGCCGGGCTGCGGACTTCTCGCCGACTCCTTTCACACCCGGCAACCCGTCCGAGGGATCACCCCGCAGCACCGAGAAGTCGACGTAGCGTTCAGGTCGTATGCCGTACTTGTCCACCAACCAGGCAGAATCCACCACCTGGTGCTTGGCCACCCCCTGGCCCACCCAGATCACGCGCGTGGTCTCGTCGACGAGCTGGAAGAGGTCGCGATCCCCGCTGACCACCCAACAGCGTCCGTTGTGCTGGGCTG
Organism: uncultured Actinomycetota bacterium; assembly: GCA_963747505.1. Classification (GTDB taxonomy): domain Bacteria; phylum Actinomycetota; class Actinomycetes; order Propionibacteriales; family Propionibacteriaceae; genus Arachnia. The sequence goes on from CAVVFD010000001.1 coordinate 944,802, forward strand.
CCAGCGATCCGAGCACATCGTCCGCCTCGTGATGGGCCGCCCCGATGACGGGGATGCCCATGGCCTCCAGGAGCTGCCGGATGAGTGGCACCTGAACTCCGAGATCGTCCGGTGTTTCCTCGGCATCCACGCCGTCCGGGACTTCACTGACGACCCGATGGGCCTTGTAGGAGGGCACCAGATCGGTGCGCCATGCGGGACGCCAGTCATCGTCCCAAGCACAGGCGATGCGACGGGGGCGGTACTGTTCCACGAGGGTCGCGATGGAGTCCAGGAGGCCCCTGATGGCGTTCACGGGGGTCCCGTCGGGTGCCCGGAGGCTGGAGGGGACGCCGAAGAAGGCACGGTAGTACAGGTAGGACGTGTCGAAGACCATCAACGAGTCATCTCCCGGGGGGTCCACGGTCCCGGCTGCGGCCGCGGTCGCTACGTGCTGCGGCGGATCCGTGTGCGCATCGTGAACCATGGCCCCATCGTGGCATGCCGGACCGCCCGGCTGTGCCGGGTACGCTCGTCGGTGTGCTCCCACTGACCAAACCAGCGCTGCCATGGGGTGTTTCCGTCGCACTGGCGGTCCTGACCGGACTCCTGATCGGAGCGGGACAGGCACCCTTGGGGGTCTGGCCCGCCGCCATCGCCGGACTCGCGCTCTTCACATGGCTCGTCGCCGGACGTACCGGGTGGCAGGCTGCAGGTCTCGGGGGAGTGATGGGTCTGGCCATGAACGCCCTCACGATCCACTGGGTGTATGTCCTGGGGGTCTTCGTGGCCGTCGCCCTCGTGGTGTTCATGTCCCTGTGGAGTGTCCTGCTCGGCGTCATGGTCTCGTTGATCACGCGCCTGCGCGCCTGGCCGTTCCTCGTCCCGGCGGCATGGGTTGCGGTGGAGGTGATCAGCGGCCGGATACCCTTCGGGGGATTTCCTTGGAATCGTCTTGCCTACACCACCGTCGACCAGCCCCTGTCCGGATGGCTGCCGTGGGTGGGCGCCACCGGCGTCAGCTTCCTCCTTGCCCTCCTGGCCCAGCTCGTCCTGCTCGCGGCCCTGGATCGTCGCACCAGGCTCAGGTCGGTGGCAGCCGCGGCAGCGTTGCTGGTGGCCGGTGGCGCGCTGAAGCTGCTCCCGCAGGCCGAGCCGGAGCATTACGTCACCGTCGGCGTCGTGCAGGGAAACGTGAACCGGAACCTGCACGGGACGGCTGCCTACGCGGGCTCCGTCACCAACAACATGCTGAGCGAGACCATCTTCCTCATGGCGTCGAACAGGGCCAATGACGAGGAACCCCTCGATTTCGTCCTGTGGCCGGAGAACGCCACGGATCGGGACCCCCTCACCCAACCGGCGACCCGCAGGCTGGTGGACACGTCCGCCGCCATCGCTGACGTGCCCATCCTCGTGGGCGCCGTGATGGAGGGGCCGGATCCCGCCACGACCCGACAGACGTCGAGCATCTGGTGGCGTCCAGGGAGCGGCCCGGGGGACCGGTACGACAAGCGCAACCTCGTACCCTTCGGGGAGTACATCCCCTTCCGTGACTTCCTGCTGCCACGGCTGCCCATCCTTGAGCAGATCGGCCGGCAATCCGTCCCGGGCACCGAGCCCGGCGTGATGGAGGCCCCCACGGCGGATCACGAGGACCTGCGGGTGGGCAACGTGATCTGCTTCGAACTGGCGTGGGACTCCACGGTGTACGACACCGTGCGGGCAGGGGCCGACGTCATCGTCTCGCAGAGCAACACCAACACCTACGGTGGCACCTTCGAGGTGCCCCAACAGCTGGCCATCAACCGGGTGCGTGCGATGGAGCTGGGGCGCGAAGTGGTCGTCGCCACCCTGAACTCCGTCTCGGGGCTCATCGATGCCGACGGAGCGTTGCATGAGCCCACGCAGGAGTTCAGGGCCGCCCACCGGAGCTTCACAGTGCCCCTGCGCAGCAACGTCAGCCCCGCCATCATCCTGAGCCCCTGGTTGGGAATACTGGTGTCCCTGGTCGGGTTCGGTGCAGCCGTCTACGCCGGGGTGCGGGTGTGGAGACCCCTGCGCTCGACTAGACTTCCGCGACAGTCCCCGGCACCGAATGGAATGATCCGATGAAGCAGTATCCGCCCCTCGGCACCACCCTCGTGATCATCCCCACATACAACGAGGCGCAGAACATCGAGAGCATCACCGGACGGCTGCGCAAAGCGGTGCCCCAGGCCCACATCCTGGTGGCCGACGACAACTCTCCCGACGGAACCGGCGACATCGCCGATCGCCTCGTGGCGGCCGATGACCACATCCATGTGCTGCACCGACAGGGCAAGCAGGGTCTGGGTGCCGCCTACCTCGCGGGCTTCCACTGGGGCCTGGACAACGGCTACGGGGTGCTCGTGGAGCACGACGCCGATGGTTCGCACCAGCCGGAGCAGGTCCCGCTGCTGCTGGAGGCGCTCGAGCATGCAGACATGGTCAAGGGGTCGCGCTGGGTCACGGGCGGCCGGGTGGTCAACTGGCCCAAGTCGCGGGAAATCCTCTCCAAGGGAGGGAACCTGTGGACGCAGCTGTGGCTCGGCATTCCCCTCAAGGATGCCACCGGCGGCTTCAACGCTTTCAGGGCGGAGACGCTGCGCTCCCTGGGCCTGGACGACGTCGCCTCGGCCGGGTACTGCTTCCAAGTTGACCTGGCGTGGCGCGCGTTGAAGACGGGCCACACAGTGGTTGAGGTTCCCATTGAGTTCGTGGAGCGGGAGTTCGGCGACTCCAAGATGAGCCGCAACATCGTGGTGGAGGCAATGATTCGTACGGCGCTCTGGGGCGTCGAGTACCGCTCCAGCCAGGTGAAGGCACTAGTCTCCCGGCTCGCCGGCAGTCGTCGGAGCGCGAGGACTTCGGGCGACAGGCCAGTCGATGATGCCCTTCCGGACGACGACCATGCCTGAGCAACCACGAGGCCGGAGGTCCTTCCCCCGCGTGCCGGTTCTGGCACTGTCCGGATTCCTGGTCTTCGTCCTGGCCGAGGTGGCCCTGCTGGTATTCGTGTCAACCCATTTGGGTTGGTGGACGCTCGTCGCCCTCATGGTTTCGACGGTGCTGGGCGCCTATCTCCTGCAGCGAGAGTGGCGCAAGGCGTGGCAGCAGCTGTCGGACTCGCTGAGCACGGGGAGCCTGCCCAGCGGACGAACTGCTGACGCAGCGCTCGTACTGATGGGTGGCTTCATGCTCATCATGCCGGGCTTCATCTCCGACGTCCTGGGGCTGTTGCTGTTGCTGCCCTTCACCCGGCCGGGCGCCCGCTCGGTGCTGGGATGGTGGGTGGCACGCGCCATGGCGGGCCACATGCAGCCTTCCTCAAGTCCGGCGTCGCGAGACACTGTGATCGAGGGGGAAGTGGTCACAGATGATGACGGATCCCCGTTGCGGGGAAACACTGTCTTGCCAGATCGTCCGGACGAGACGGACCGTGCCTGAGCCACGCGGCCTGACTCTCGCCTGTGCCGTTGTCAGTACAGCTCGTCAGAGTCCCTGAGCTTGTCCAGTTGCTCGGCGAGAATGTCCTCCAGTTCCGGAATGGAGCGGCGCTCCCGCAGCATGTCCCAGTGCGTGCGCACGGGCTTGGTCTTCTTCTCCTCGCCCACTTCTCCGTCCGAACGCACGGCCGTCGAGCCGCACTTCTTGCACTCCCACTCGAAGGGAAGCTCTGCCTCGAGGGCGAAAGCAACCTCGAAGTGGTGTCCCTTCGGGCAATCGAATGCGACGTTCTGTCGGCCGGCGAATTCGATGCCCTGTTCGTCCTCGAAGCTCTTGGCGCCGAGCCCGACGCCACGCAGTGCACGATCTGCCATGTGATTGCCTCCTTCGCTCTTGGTCTACTCGTTGTTCAACGAACCGCAGAGGTGTCAGGTTCCCTGTCGAGTAGACCACATACCCCGGGTGTGGAGGACGGCTTTCAGGAGATCGGGCCTGTCCGTGATGATCCCGTCCACACCCAGATCGAGCAGTCGGTGCATGTCATCCTTGTCATCAATGGTCCAGACGTGGATTTTTCGGTCCGCGGCATGGATCGCGGCGACTGTTCGGGGTGTCACGAGTTGCACCGTGACCGGCCCCGTCTTGTGGCTGATCGGCACCTGGAACACCACATCGACCCCGGGCACGTGCCGTCCCACCCGCCCAGCAGCCATCAGTAGTATCTCGGACGTGGTGGCGGCCGTGGTCACCCGAGGCATCAGTCTGCGGAAACTCCGCAGCCTCGATTCCGAGAAGGATCCCACGCATACTCTGGAGCCGGCGTTGTGTCGGGAGAGGGTGCGCGCGAGCAGGGGAACCGCCCCCGGCGCCTTCAGGTCGATGTTGAAGCGCGCATCAGGGAAGTCCTCGAGCAACTCGTCGAGGGTGGGGACGACTTCCCGGCCACCCACGAGCACGTTGCGCACATCCCTGAAGGCAAGCTCGGCGATGAGCCCCGGCGTGTCGGTCACCCTGGAAAGGTCCGGATCGTGGAATGCCACGAGTTCCCCGTCACCTGTCGCGTGAACATCGGTCTCGAGGTAGGTGTATCCGAGCGCGACCGCGTTGGCGAAGGCCGCACGCGTGTTCTCGATTCCCTGATTCTGCGCCAGCAGGGACCCGCCTCGGTGCGCCATGGGCATGAATCCGGGCGCCAAGAATCCACCAGTCTGGGATGACATGGTCGCCATTATGCCCTGCCTCCGGATCGACGCCATGACGTCAGCCCCGGTCGGTGTCCCCGAGAACATTTGGGCGACTGCACGTGACAAGTGCGACAATTCCACCATGCACACCGTCCTCTCCATCCAATCAGCTGTTGCCTATGGGCATGCCGGCAACTCATCCGCTGTGTTTCCGATGCAGCGTTCAGGCGTCAACGTGTGGCCGGTGTACACCGTCAACTTCTCCAACCACACCGGCTATGACACATGGCGCGGCCCCATGATGTCGGCCAGTGACGTCTCCGATGTCATCAAGGGGGTGGATGAGCGTGGCGTCCTCCCGGGTGTGGACGCTGTGTTGTCCGGGTACCAGGGATCGGCTGAGGTCGGTCAGGTGATCCTCGACACCGTGTCGCTGGTCAAGGAGCGCAACCCGGACGCCCTCTTCTGTGCGGATCCCGTGATGGGAGACGTCGGACGCGGCTTCTACGCCCGGCCGGGAATCCCCGAGTTCATGAACCAGCACGTGGTGGGAGCCGCGGACATCCTGACCCCCAATCTCTTCGAGTTGCAGTACCTCACCGGGCGCACCACGAAGACGATCGGGGACGTCCTGGAGGCGGCAGAGGAGCTCAGGGAGCGCGGCCCCCGTATCGTGCTCGTCACGTCTGTGGTGGCAGAGGACATGGTTCCCGATCCGATGCGCATGCTTGCTGTCGGCGAGGACGAGGCGTGGCTGGTGGAGACACCCTTGCTGGAGCGTCAGTTCACGGGGTCCGGAGATCTCACCACCGCGATGTTCCTGACGCACTGGCTCAAGACCGAGCAGCTCTCCGAAACGCTGTCCGCGACCGCATCCATTGTCTATTCGGTCCTGGAGCAGACCGCCACCTCCGGAGAAAAGGAGTTGGCCCTCGTTGCGGCACAGGACAACATTGTGGCGCCGAGGCATTCGTTCCGTGCGGCCCGGCTGTCCTGACCGCCAGCCGTGACTCAGTTCTCAGTCGGGGTGCCCCAGAAGATGCTGATGTTGGCTCCCAGCGCGTTGAGTCGTTGGGGTAGATCCTCGTAGCCCCTGTTGATGACGTAGACGTCGTGAAGGTTCGTGGTGCCCCGGGCCGCCATGGCAGCCAGCATCAGGCACACCGACGGACGCAACGCCGGCGGGCACACCATGTCACGTCCACGCCATCTCGTCGGGCCGATGATGAGCAACCGGTGGGCATCCATCAGTTGAACGTTGGCACCAAGGTCTGACAGCTGCTTGAGGTGGATGGCCCGGTTGTCATAGACCCAGTCGTAGATCACCGACTGGCCCACGGCCATCGCACAGATGACGGCGAAGAAGGGCAGGTTGTCGATGTTCAGGCCGGGGAACGGCATCGGGTGGATCTTGTCCAGGGGTGCCACCAGTGTTGAGGGCTTGATCGTGACGTCAACCAATCGGGTCTGGCCGTTCCTGCTCTTGTATTCCGCGGTCATCTCGATCTGTTGACCCATTTCCTCGAGGACGGCGAACTCCACCTCGAGGAACTCGATGGGGCAGCGGCGCACCGTGATCTCGGAATTTGTGACAATGCCAGCCGTCAGGAGGCTCATGGCCTCGATGGGATCCTCGGAGATCTGGTACTCGACGTCCACGTTGATGTCCTTGACTCCGCTTACGCGCAGGGTGGTGGTGCCGATGCCCTCGATGCCCACACCGAGGCGCTGGAGGAAGAAACACAGATCCTGGACCATGTAGTTGCCCGACGCGTTCCGCAGGACCGAGACTCCCTCCGTACGAGCGGCTGCCATGAGGGCGTTCTCGGTGACGGTGTCGCCGCGCTCGACCAGGGTGATGTGCCGTTCCGGGGTGTCGTCGGAAGTCACGACGGCTTGGTACTGACCATCCGTGGCGTCCACGCTGAGGCCGAATCGACGCAGGGCCGACATGTGAGGGTGCACGGTTCGCGCGCCGAGGTCGCAGCCACCGGCATAGGGCAGCTGGAATGCGTCGAAGTCATGCATGAGCGGGCCCAGGAACATGAGGATGCTCCTCGTGCGGCGGGCCGCACGCTGGTCGATCGTTTCCGGTGTGAGGACTCCGGGCCGGCGAATCTCGAGGTCCTTGCCATCTCCAATCCACTTCATCGTGACACCGATGGAGGTGAGCACCTCGGTGATCCGGTCAACCTCCTCGATCCGTGCAATGCCGCGCAACACGGTGGTGCCCTTGTTGAGCAGGCTGGCGCACAGCAGTGCCACGGCAGCATTCTTGGATGTCCTCACCTCGATGTCGCCCGACAGCTTCGTGGGTCCCGTGATCTGGAAGTTGACCTTGCCCTCGGTCGCGGTCTGGATCAGCGGCTGGTCCAGCGCATCGGCAAGGCGATCGATCATGCTCAGCGACAGGTTCTGCTGTCCATTCTCAATGCGATGAACCGCACTCTGGGCGGTGCCCACCTCATCCGCGAGCCGTTGCTGGGACCATCCGCGGGCGACACGTCCGTCGCGGATCATGGTGCCGATTGCCTGACTGGTTGTACTCATCGGACCAACCTATCTCATATCTGAGATGAGATCACGGGACCAGTTGTCCGGGTGTCGACGGCCCAGTCTCGGGACTAAGGTGATGGGCATGAGCCATGACTATGACGTATGTGTACTTGGAGCCGGCCCCGGAGGGTACGTTGCGGCCATTCGCGCTGCCCAGCTCGGGCTGAAAGTCGCCATCATCGAGAAGAAGTACTGGGGTGGTGTCTGCCTCAACGTCGGGTGCATCCCCACCAAGTCATTGCTGCGAAACGCCGAAATCGCACACATCTTCCACGATGAGGCCGACACGTTCGGGATGAGCGGTGATGTGACCTTCGACTACGGCAAGGCCTACACGCGAAGCCGCGCAGTGTCAGAGCGCATGATCAAGGGCGTCCACTTCCTGATGAAGAAGAACAAGATCAAGGAGTTCGACGGGTGGGGCACGTTCGTCGACGCCAACACCATCGAAGTGGAAGGCAACGACGGCGACAAGGTGAAGGTCACGTTCACCAACGCAATCATCTCCGCTGGCGCCACGACGAAGATGTTGCCAGGCACAGAGGTCTCCGAGAATGTCGTCACCTACGAGGAGCAGATCCTCGAGGACAGTCTCCCCGGGTCGATCATCATTGGCGGTTCCGGCGCCATCGGCACAGAGTTCGCCTTCGTCATGCGCAACTACGGCGTCGACGTCACCGTCGTCGAGTTCCTGGACCGGATGGTCCCCACCGAGGACAAGGAGATCTCCGCCGAGTTGACGAAGATCTACAAGAATCTGGGTGTCAAGGTGATGACCTCCACGAAGGTGGAGACCATCGAGGACACCGGCTCCGGTGTCAAGGTCACCGTCAGCCCGGCCCAGGGCGGCGACTCAACGGTGCTGGAGGCGGACCGGTTCATGTCGGCCATCGGTTTCGCTCCCCGCCTGACCGGGTACGGCCTAGAGGTGCTGGGTGTGGAGACCACCGATCGGGGCGCCGTCGGCATTGACGATTTCATGCGCACCAACATCGACGGCATCTACGCGATCGGTGACTGCACGGGGAAGCTGATGCTCGCGCACACCGCCGAAGCGCAGGGAGTGGTCGCCGCCGAGACCATCGCCGGGGCGGAGACGCAGCCCATCAACTACGACATGATTCCCCGCGCCACGTACTGCCAGCCACAGATCGCCTCCTTCGGATACACGGAGGAGCAGGCCAGGGAAAAAGGCTTCGAGGTGAAGGTGGCCAAATTCCCCTTCGCTGCCAACGGCAAGGCCTGGGGTCTCGGCGAAGGCGTCGGTTTCGTGAAGATCGTCGCGGATTCCCGGTACAACGAGATTCTGGGCGCTCACATGATCGGTCCCGATGTGACCGAATTGCTGCCCGAGCTGACGCTTGCGCAGGCGTACGACCTGACCACGGAGGAGGTCGGCCGCAACATCCATGCGCATCCCACGCTGTCGGAGGCCCTGAAGGAGGCTGCCGAGGGCATCGGTGGGCACATGATCAACTACTGATTGTCTCCTCTCGGAGCCACGCCCGGTACCTGTCATCCAGTCAGTGAGCGTCATGCGACCCGTGCATGCCGCAACCGTTCAACGCAGAGGACAAGTCGAACCAGATGGCGGAGCCTGCAGAGGCAACTCACCCGAGCGGGGACAGAGCCAGCAGCCCGGTCGTGAGTAGAAGTCTGGCACCCGGGCTGCTGCTCTGCCTCGGCGGCGGAGCCGTCGCGATGGTGCTGAACAGTCTCGTACCCACGGTCAGCCCGCTGTTGTTCGCCATCGTGCTCGGTGCGGTGGTGGGGAATCTCTGGCGCGTCCCGGTGTTCTTCGGCCCGGGCGTCGGTGTCGCCAGCAGGCGAGTCCTGCGCGTGGGGATCGTGTTGCTGGGCCTGCAGCTTGTCCTGGGCGACCTCCTTGAACTCGGGTTGGGCATGGTGGCCGTTGCTGCGGTCGTGGTGGCGGCAGGAATGATCGGCACGGTCCTCATCGGGCGTGCCCTGGGCATCCCCTCGCAACAGCGAGTCCTGATTGCCTGCGGGTTCTCCATCTGTGGCGCCGCCGCCGTGGCGGCATGCGACGGCGTGGTGGATGCCAAGGACGAGGACGTGGCCACCGGTATTGCCCTGGTTGTCCTGTTCGGCACCATCATGATCCCGCTCGTCCCCCTCCTCGTGACGATCCTGAATCTTGATGCGGTGAAGGGTGGTTTCTGGGCCGGTGCGGGCATCCACGAGGTTGCGCAGGTGGTGGCGGCCGCCGGGATCATCGGCGGCGGAGCGCTGAAGGGCGCCGTCATCGTGAAGCTGACGCGTGTGCTGATGCTCGCCCCCGTCATGGCGGTTCTGGGCCTTCTCCAGCGACGCGCCATTCCCGGCAACAGCCATGTCAAGCCCCCGCCGCTCATTCCCCTGTTCGTTCTCGGTTTCCTCGCCATGGTGGGCGTGGCATCGCTGGAGTTCCTGCCGACGTCGGCGTTGGACGCGGCCACAATCATTCAGACGGCTTGTCTCGCGGTCGCGATGTTCGCACTGGGTCTGGGTGTGCGCATCAAGAGCCTCGTCACGGTGGGTCCCACACCGCTTCTGCTCGGAACCGCCTCCACCGTGCTCGTCGCCACCGTGGCGCTGGTGGGAGTCATGCTGGTGGCCCGAGGGCCCTGAACGACAGCGGTGCCGGCGGGATTTCTCCCACCGGCACCGCTGTGCAGTCTCCAGCTGAACTAGAACACCCGTCGGCGGGAGCCGCCGATCGGGACGAGGTTGAGGATCAGGCCGACAACGATGAGAACTGCGCCGATCCACACGAGGACGGCCAAGCTGTCCACCAGGAGCCCCACGATGAGGAGGATGATTCCGAGCACGACCATGGTTTTCTCCATTTCTGTTCGTTTTTGGAAACGAACGATGTCTTTTCCAACAAATCGAGAATAGCGACCGGGAGGGTCACCCTGTCGCCAATGATGAAAAAACTCTGCATTTCCCGTCTGGGAAGGCCTTCGGTCGTTCGAGCCGCACTTCAGCCGCCGTTCGGAATACCGAAAGGAGACGGCTGCCCCGGGGGTCGGACGAAGGAGTCAGTTGAACGAATCCGGTCTGTGGTGACCGCGGGGGAGGCATGATGTTCCCAGAGACGAGAAGGGGGCGCAACAATGCAGAGGACTCGAGTGGTCAACCGGATCGTGGCCAAGCTTGCTGGCACACCGATCGCCGAGGGATTGGCGAAAGTGCTGGATCCTGGCGCCGAAGAGATCGAGAGGCGCCGCACCCTGTACGACGCCCTGACGGGGGAGTCGCTGACCGGTCATCCGATCCATCCGGCGATGGTGCACTTTCCCATTGGGATCACCGTCGCGGCGGCAGCTCTGGAGGTGGTGGGAAGCCGGCAGCACCGCTCCTCGACAACGCTGCTCTCGGGTATTGCGGTGGCGGCAGCGATACCGACGGCCGTAACGGGATTGGCCGAGTGGGCGAGGGGGCGACAGGAGACCCGGCAGCGCAGGGTGGGAGCACTGCACGCCACCGCCGCGGAGGTCGGCACAACGTTGGCATCCATGTCGCTGTTCTTCAGAGTGCGACACGCTGATACGGCGGCCCGGTGGACACTCTTCGCAGCCGCTGCTGCGTACGGGACCGCCGGTTTCCTGGGCGGCGACTTGGTCTACGGCCGCGATCTGGCGCCCAACGACCCGGACCTCGACCAGGGCATGGCCTGATTCGTGGCGTCGCGCACATCCGGGTCCGTCGAGGTGGACGGGGAACGAATCCGGGTCACCAATCTGGAGAAGGTTCTCTACCCCCGCACCGGGACCACCAAGGGTGAGGTGATTGCCTACTTCCGGGGAGTCGCCCCGTGGATGATCGCGCACACGGCCGGGAGGCCGGCGACGCGCAAGCGCTGGCCCAATGGTGTGGGTACGGAATCAGAGCCTGGCGACGCCTTCTTCCAGAAGGGCCTGGACGAGCGGTCCACGCCGCCGTGGGTGGTGACCGCAGCACTCAAGCACCACGATGGGGCGAAGCAGTACCCTCTCGTCAATGACGCCGCGACCCTGGTGTGGCTGGCCCAACTCGCCGCGTTGGAAATACACGTACCGCAGTGGCGTGTCGACGAGCACGGTGCGGCTCAGAATCCGGACCGCCTGGTGCTGGATCTCGACCCCGGCCCCGGCGCCACCATGGGGCAGTGCGTGGAACTCGCCCAACTGGCCCGCGAGGTGCTCGAGGGTGCTGGGATGAGGTGTGCCCCCGTCACGTCCGGGAGCAAGGGCATCCACCTCTATGCCCCGTTGGATGGGTCATTGACAAGCGCCGATGCGTCGGATTTTGCCAGCCAGCTCGCGAGGTCCCTGGAAGGCATGCGCCCGGACCTCGTGGTGAGCGACATGAAGAAATCGTCGCGAGAGGGCAAGGTGCTGCTGGACTGGAGCCAGAACAATGGCAGCAAGACCACCATTGCGCCTTTCTCGCTGCGGGGTCGCACCCGACCAACCGTGGCAGCTCCTCGGCGCTGGGAGGAGTTGACCCCAGATACTGTGCAACTGGAGTTCACCGAGGTGGTGCAGCGCTTGGCCGGGGAGGGGGACCCGTTGGCTGAGCTGTTCCGTGGCGTGGACCGGCTGTCCACCTACCGCTCCCTGCGGGATGCGAGCATCACCCCGGAACCGGTTCCCACGGGGCGGCCCGGCGGGGGAGCGGGCAACACGTTCGTCATTCAACGGCACCAGGCCAGGCGCCTGCATCACGATTTCCGGTTGGAGCACGACGGCGTTCTCGTGTCGTGGGCTCTGCCCAAGGGTCCGCCGACTGACCCGGGCAGGAACCATCTCGCCGTCCAGACCGAGGACCACCCGATGGACTATGCGACCTTCGAGGGTGACATCCCGAAAGGACAGTATGGCGGCGGTCACGTCGACATCTGGGACTCAGGAACCTTTGAGCTGGAGAAGTGGCGCGATGGGAAGGAAATCATCGCGACCCTCTTCGGGACACCCGATGGCGGCCTGGGGGGTGAACCCCGCCGGTTCGCATTGATCCACACCGGTATGGGCGGCGACTCGAAGAACTGGCTCATCCACCTGATGGAGCCCACAGCCGGCGCTTCGACGCGCTGACCTCACTGGGAACTTCCCCCGAGCCAGTTGTCCGATAAGCCACATTATGTCACATCACGCAGAGAGGCACTCCCCACCCTGCGTCGACATCACTGCACGGCTCTGGCCATGTGCCTCGCGCCGCGAAGGCCGAAGACGGCCGCAGGGCCGATCGTCGATCCCGGCCCCGGGTAGGTCCGTCCCATCACAGAGGCGGAGTTGTTTCCCGCCGAGTACAACCCGTCGATCACGGAACCGTCATCACGCAGGGCGCGTGCATCCGCGTCGGTCAGGACCCCGCCCTTGGTGCCCAGATCACCGATGACGACTCTGAAGGCAGTGAACGGTCCCTTCTCGAGCGGACCCAGGCACGGATTGGGCCGCACTGTCGGGTCGCCGTAGTACCGGTCATAGGCCGAGTTGCCCCGTCCGTAGTCTCCGTCCACACCAGAGCGCGCGAATCGGTTGAAGCGGTCCACCGTGTCCCGGAAGCCTGTCGGGTCCACCCCAATCTCCCGGGCGAGATCGCCGAGCGTCCCGGCCTTCACCAGGATTCCGGCCTCTGCCATCTGCTTGTTCTTCCTCGGGTCCATCGCATAGGTCCGCAGGTAGCGACGGGCGTGCCGTGTCTCCGCGACAAGCCAGTAGGGGCCGTCCTTGTCGTGCTCGAGCATGTGATGCCCGAGGTCGACGTAGGACTCGGACTCGTTGGCGAAGCGTTCGCCGCGGGCGTCCACCATGATCGAATACGGCATCGACCGCTCACTGACGATGAAGGATGGCTCCCCGCCGGCAACCGCCTCGACGGACGCACCCCACCAGGCATCGTCCATGAGTTCGACGGCAGCGCCGACGGACTGGGCAATGTGAATCGGGCGGCCGAGGTTCCCGGGGGCTCCCGATGGTGCCCCATCGATGCCGTGGTGCTGCTGTCTCCCATCGACATTGTGATCGAATCCGCCGCCCGCCAGCATGACGCCGAGGTTGGCTCCCACCGTGACAGTCCGGCCGTCCCTCGTGATGCGCACGCCGACCACGCGCTCGCCGTCGAGGATCAGCTCCTGCAGGGGTGCCTCCAGCCACAGGTCGGCGCCCTGCTTCTGGACGACGACGTCCAGGAACGCGCTCGCCCACGCTGCTCCGATTCCACCGAGTTTCTGGCGCCGAATCACACCCCCAAGAGCCCTGAACACCAGTTGTGCGCCACGGACGAACCCTGCAGGCGTGGACCAGGCCCTGGCCAGGAGCCACACATCATCGGTCTTCACCGGCAGTGCCGCGGGCGCCTGGCACGTGTCCCACCAGCCGTTGATCCGCTTGACGTCAAAAGGCTTGACCTCGAGGGCCCGACCGATCTTCCCACCGGGCAGCTCCGGGTAGTAGTCCGCATAGTCAGGCGCCCGGACAAGCTCGATGCCGTACTTCTCTGCAGTGTTCACGAAGTCGGCCACGCCATCGACGAACGCCTCCTTGCGCACTCTGCTGGTGGCTCGACACTCATCGCGAATGGTCGCCTCCATGTAAGCGAGCGACTCCTCACGGGAATCACCGACAACGTCCCGCGCCATGAGTGGGTTGTTCGGCATCCACATGCCGCCCCCGGACATGGCCGTGTTTCCACCCCATTTCTCGGTGCTCTCCAGCATCAGGACCGTGAGCCCCTCGTCGACGGCGCCCAGCGCCGTCGCGAAACCGGCGGCACCGGTTCCGACAACGACCACGTCGTATCGGTGATCAAAGTGCCCGGACGTCGTCTCTGGCATTCCTCACTCCCCTGCATGTGTTCGTGCCGTCCTTCGTTGACGGCCTCGACGTTGACTAACGACAGCAGGACGCCGACTCCACCGCGCGGCACCGCATCCGGATCATCGGAAGCACGCCGGAGCTGCAGAGCAGCATCTCACCGGCCTTCAAGATCTGGCGTCAGAGTCTGTTTGAGTTCGCTGCCGCGCAGCCCGGCGTCGACCTGTTGCGGGCCCATGTGATCTCCCATTGCGTCCAGGCGACAACCATGGCGGGGCTGGTGTGGTGGGCGACCGAGGCGTCCACCGACGCTCCCTGGCGAGCAGTGGATGCCGCGTTCGAGCGCCTGCTTGGGGACCGAGTACGGTAGCCGTCAAATGACCACGGGATTTCGGAAGACCGCCTCGCCGTCCGCCATCGCCACTGAAGTGGCCAGCCTGTCGTGGCTCGCCGACGCGGCCGGCGCGAACGGTGCACCAGTTGCCGAGGTCCTCGGACACGGCAGGGACTGGCTCGAGACGCGCCAATTGCGTCACGGGTCCCCCAACGCTGATCAGGCACGGACATTCGGCGAACGCCTGGCGATGACGCACGCCGCTGGTGCCGACTTCTTCGGCGCAGCACCACCCGGACTGGCTGCCGGGTCCGCAGTCCTGGCCGAGTTGCCCTCCCCCGTCGTTGAACATCCCACCTACGAGTCCTGGGGCGCTTTCTTCGCCAAGCTTCGGCTGGTCCCCCACATGAAGCAGGCAGAGAACGACGGGGTCTTCGACGCGGACCAGGCCGAGCATGTCTGGTCAGTTATCGCCCGGGTGGCGTCCGGAGAGTTCGATTCCGATCAACCCGCTGCCGTTCGGGCCGCACACCGTGAGAGAACTGCAACGGGCGGTCAACCCGCCGTTGCGAGGCTGCATGGCGACCTGTGGGGTGGGAATGTCGTCTGGGCCGTCGACGCATCGGGAGTGGCAGGCACTCTCATCGACCCCAGTGCCCATGGTGGCCACGCGGAAACGGATCTGGCCGAACTGGCCGTCTTCGGGTCACCACATCTGACGGACACCATCGCCGGGTACCACGACGTCAGCCCTCTCGCCGACGGCTGGAGGGAACGCGTGCCCGTCCACCAACTGCACATGCTGCTGGTCCACGTGGTCAAATTCGGTGCGGGCTACGTGCCCAGAACCATGAGTCTGACTCGCGACATCGGGTGAACTCCCGTGCCTACCACCCCATGGTTCCCGGGCCGCCCTTGAACGGGCCGCTGACCTTGGACGTGATCCACCCCCCGTAGAACTGGCCCTCCTGCGGCGTGACTCGTTCACCGTCGACGAAGCACGCATCCATCGTTGCGGGCATCAACGCCACGTACTCGCTCAGGGACGTGAACCTCGAGGTGGGATGCGGGTACTGCCACACTGCCCGCCGCGCCACGCTGTCCCCCACCACCACATCGAAGTAGTCCGCGCGTCCCTTGAACTCGCAGTGGGTGTGCCCCTCGGCGGGGACGAGGATGCCCTCTCCGAAGGCCGCTCGGGGGATGTAGTACGTCGGCGGATGGCTCGTCTCCAGGACCTGGATCGATTCGCGTGTGCTGGCGATCACGCGTCCGCCGAAATGGACCTCCACGAGTTCGTCGCTCGCCCGCAGCGCGGGAGGCCGGGGATAGTCCCAGACAGATTCCTGCCCGGGGAGGGGATCGTCGCGTCGTCGCCTGGTCATGGCTGCTCCCTGTATTCGATGAGGGGTCCCATGGTAGAAAGCCGCCCCAAGCGGGGTGAGTGTGGCTCGCTCAACCGCCCAACTGTGACATGGCTGGTCCCATGGCCAGGGTGAACGCGCCGTAGGCCACGGGCAGCGACAGGAGTCCCACGACGATGCCCGCGATGCCCGGCACTCGACCGCGCCGAGTCGCCGTGGCAACGATGCTCACGATCCATCCCGTCACGCCGGCGAGCACCGAGAGCGCGATGGCCCCCATCGTCGCCCCGGTGGACTCGGCATACGCGATCAGCCGCGGATCGTTCATCAGCTCGGCCTGGTCTCGGGGTACGCCCGTTTCGGCCAGCTCGAGGAAGAAGTCCCCCAGACCCACCCCGAATGACCACGCGGCCGCAGCGAGTGCCCCCGTGGAAAGAAGCACCACGATGAGACCAACGATGCCGAGCACGCTCGATCGTGCGGCCGGAGGTGTGCCGTAGCCGCCGTGGGCTGGTCCGAACATCGGTTGCTGTTGCTGGGCCCACTGCTGGCCCGCCCAGGCCTGCTGGTGTGGAGCCGCGACGCCGGATGGCGCGGTCTCGTCGTGCTGATCGGGGTACGGCTGCGGCCGTGACTGCGCCACGTGGGGGTCCTGCTGCGGAGGCTGGTCCGCCCGCGGATACTGCTCCCCCGAGCCTGGCTGCCTCTGCTGCCCGTGCTGTTCCACTGGGCCGCGGTCGAACTCCGGACCACGGTGCTGACCGTCCCCGTCGCCCCTGTCCCATTCGTTGGTCATCTACTCCCCCGTCGTTGTCATCCATGGTGACACATCCACCCCAAGGGCCCCGGGCGGCGAGGTGAGCCGACCGGTTGCTGGATACATTGGTGATTCACCGGTCAACGAAAGGACTCCCTCATGAATTCACAACCGCGTACGGGAAACGGCGCGGCAGCGAACGTGTCCCCGCTGGTGGCTTCGCTGCTCGACGGTTTCGAGAGGGTGCACGAACTGATCCCGGCCATCGTCGACGGGCTCAGCCCCGACGAGCTGACATGGCGGCCGGACCGTGATGCCAACTCCATCGGGTGGCTCCTGTGGCATCTCGCCCGCGTCGAGGACAGCCACCTGGCTGACCTCGACGGCTCCCAGCAACTCTGGACAAAGGACGGTTGGGCCGGCGCCTTCCATCTTCCGTACGACGATACCGACATCGGTTTCGGGCAGGACTCCGAGACGGTGGGACAGTTCTTCGTGGCGGACCCAATGCTGCTCGTCCGCTACCCGGAGGCAGTCCACGACAGGACGCGGGACGTCGTGTCCCCGCTCACGGACAGCGACCAGGAACGCATCATCGACGACTCGTACGATCCGCCGGTCACCGTCGGGGCTCGGCTCGTGAGTGTGGTCAACGACATCACACAGCACGTCGGCCAGGCCTCGTACGTGCGTGGACTGGTGGAGCGACGTCGCTCCTGAGGGATGGTGCTACGCCTACCCGGTGGTCCGTGACAAGGGGCGGAAGTCTAGGATGACACCCATCAGTCATCGAGGACCCCGCGCAGCCACTGCCGCGGGGCGATGCTGCGTGAGCGAAGGAATACATGTCCGCATCGGGAAGCCCCACAGACGCTGAGCAGAAGCAACCTGGTCCTCAGTGGGATCCCGGGAACCCGCCCGCCGAGGCACGTCGGGGCGACATCCTGAGGCACGTCGGCGGGCTGCTGCCCGCCAGGCAGGACTATCGATCGCTCCCCCGCAGCTGGAAGCGCGACATTGCGGCTGGCTTCACCGTTGGCATCGTTGCCCTGCCGTTGGCCCTGGCCTTCGGCGTCAGCTCCGGAGCAGGTGCCGAGGCGGGGCTGATCACCGCGATCGTCGCTGGCTTCGTCGCCGCCATTTTTGGTGGATCGCACGTCCAGGTGTCGGGGCCCACAGGCGCCATGGTCGTGGTGCTCGGTCCCATCGTGGCCCTGCACGGCGCTGGCGCGCTCGCCGCGGTGTGCCTGATTGCCGGAGCGATGGTGGTACTGGCAGGAGTGTTCCGGCTCGGGGGGCTCGTGTCCGTGATCCCGCGGCCCGTCATTGAGGGTTTCACGCTGGGGATTGCGGTCATCATCTTCCTGCAACAGGTTCCCTCCGCTCTCGGGTCGCGCGCTGGCTCCAGCAGCAACGCCGTCCTCTCGGCCCTCCAGTCGTTGCCGCGTACCGTTGACGTGACTGTGCTGTCATCGCTGGGTCTGGTCGCCCTGGTGGCTCTCCTCATGGTGGTCCTCCCCCGCGTCTGCCCGCAGATCCCAGCCTCTCTCGTCGCCATCGTGGCGGCCAGCACTGCAGCCGTGACGCTGACGCTGCCCGTCGCAACCATCGGAGCACTACCTGCGGGACTGCCGGCCCCGACGCTTCCTGCCATTGACCCGGCGATCATGTTGAGCCTGCTCGGTCCGGCAACTGCTGTGGCCATTCTCGCCGCCATTGAATCACTGCTGTCGGTGCGTGTCGCGGCCAGTATGTCCAGCGCCGGCAACTACCTCCCTGACCGCGAACTGATGGGGCAGGGCCTTGCCACAATCGCCAGCGGATTCTTCGGTGGCATGCCCGCAACCGGCGCCATCGCACGCACCGCCGTCAACGTGCGCTCCGGTGCGAGGACACGCCTTGCCTCCGTCATCCACTCCTTCGTGCTTCTGGCGGTCGTGTCGATTGGCGCGACGGTGGTCAGCCGGATACCCGTGGCCGCCCTCGCCGGCGTCCTCATGGTCACGGCTGTTCGCATGGTCTCGGTGGGACGGGTGCGCCACATACTGCGCACGAGCCGTTCCGAGGCATGGATCTTCGTGACCACCGCAATCATCACGGTGAGCTTCGACCTCATCTACGCGGTGGGGATCGGCATCATCGCCGCGGCGCTCTTCGCCCTGCGTTCAGTTGCCCGCACCAGCGGCGTCACCCGGGAACGGCTCTCCGGTGAACCCGAACCCGGTGACGAGTTCATCGCCCAGTTCGCGCTGGAGGGGGCATTGTTCTTCGGTGCCGCTGAAAGAATGCTGGCGGCCATCGGGGACGTCCACGACATCGACGTCGTCATCATCCGCATGTCCGGACTCCACCTCTTGGACAGTACGGGAGCCGAACACTTCACGGAGGTGATCACCGCCCTCGAGGCGCGTGGGGTGACTGTGCTGGTGAAGGGCCTGCGCAGCCGCCACGTCGAACTGGCCACCCGCATCGGAGTTGTCGCGTCACTGCGCGTCCAGGAGCATCTGTTCGAGCGGCTCGAGGACGCCACCGAGCACGCCCGCTCGCACATCCGCCGCCTGCGGGTGTGAGTGAGTTCAGCGCGCCAGCACGATGATGGCGTCGCCCGCCCCTCCGGAAAGGTTGATTTCCCGGCCGTCGATCAGGAGCGTGGTCAGGCCCCCTTCTCGCCCAGCGACCCCCACACCAACGCCTCGCATGATGCCCCTGTCCTCGAACCAGGCCAGTTGCTCTGAGTCCTCGTCGCAGACGCGGCTGACGACGTACTCCCCCGGCTCGGCCGCGGAGACGCGCTGAGCACCCGCGGGGTAGGAGACGTACCCGGACCGCGTGGGGATCGGGTCCCCGTGGGGATCCACGGCGGGGTTGCCGAGAAGGTCGTCGATCCTGTCGATCATCAGGTCGGACGCCGCATGCTCGAGGTTCTCCGCCTCGTTGTGCACCTCATCCCAGCCGTACCCGAGTTGTTCCACGAGGTAGGTCTCCAGGAGCCGGTGCCTGCGCGCCATCTGCAGGGCCAGGCGCTCGCCGTGGGAGGTGAGCAGGATCGGACCGTAGGGCTCATGCACAAGGAGACCCTGTCCGACGAGCCGTTTCACTGTGCTCGATGCTGACGCCCGCGTGGTCCCGAATCGATCAGCGAGCTCCGTGACAGTGGCGGGGGCGCCGGACCACTCCAATGCCGACCAGACCACCTTGAGGTAGTCCTCCGCCGTCCTCGAAATCTCCCCCATCCCTCAGTCCTGTCCGGTGACGCTCAGATACAGCAGGAGCACGTTCAATGACACGATGGCTGCGGTGACGGTGTAGGCGAACAGGCGCATGGGCAGGCCATTGACGAACGGGCCCATGAGGCTCCGCCGGCTGGTCAGCCAGACGAGCGGCACCAACGCAAACGGGATACCGATGGAGAGGAAGACCTGGCTCAGCACGAGGGCGAGCGTCGGGTCGAACCCGACCGCGAGAATGATGAGCGCAGGGACCAGCGTGATCGTCCGTCGTGCGAGCAGTGGGATCTGGACGTGGACCAGCCCCTTCATGATGGTGGCACCGGCGTAGCAGCCCACGGAAGTCGATGCCAATCCTGAGGCCAACAGCCCGACCCCGAAGATCACCCCGATAACCGGTCCGAGCGCATTCTCGATGGCCATGTGCGCGCCCTCGATGGTGTCCGTACCAGCGATACCCGGGAGGGATGCAGCGGCCAGCAACAGCATCGCGATGTTGACCGATCCGGCGATCACGAGGGCGAAGCCGACATCCCAGCGGGTGGCGGTCAGGAGCCAGGAGATCCGAGCGGGTTCCGACTGGACTCCGTGCCGGTCGCGCGACAGTGATGAGTGCAGGTAGATGGCGTGCGGCATCACGGTGGCGCCGAGCATGCTGGCGGCCAGCAGTACGCTGCGGGACCCCTCGAAACGCGGTACGAGGCCCGCAGCAGTTCCGGCCCAGCTCACGGGGCTGACGACGAGGCCCGCCATGAAACCGACGGTGATGATGACCAGGAGTGTGATGACGACGAATTCGAACGGCCGCTGGCCACTCCTGTTCTGGACGCTCAGGATGATCATGGAGATGACACCCACAATGATGCCGCCCGCGAGCAGCGGCAGATCAAACAGGATCTTCAGGGCGATTGCTCCACCGATGATCTCAGCGAGGTCCGTGGCGGCGGCCACCGATTCGGCCTGGGCCCAGTACAGGAGGCGTCCTGCCCGCGGCATCCGCTCCCCCAGCAACTCCGGGAGGCTCTTTCCCGTTACCAGCCCCAATTTTGCCGAGAGATACTGGACGATGACAGCCATCGCGTTCGCGACGACGAGGACCCACACCAACAGGTAGCCGTACTCAGCGCCTGCGGACAGATTCGCGGCGACGTTCCCCGGGTCGACATAGGCGATGGAGGCGACGAACGCCGGACCGAGGAGCCACAGGAGGCGCTTCTCGGCCCTCTCCGCCGACGGCGGTGTCGAGTGTTCGACAGGGGGCATGCCGATCCTTCCAGCAGGTGTTAATTCAAGTTAACACCTGAGCAGCACCTATCCCGCCTCACTCCGCAATCCCGGGCCAGTAGTCGTTCGGGTCGAGACGATCACCGAAGATGGCCTGACCCACCCGGACGCAGGTCGCACCATGCTCGATGGCCAGTTCGAAATCGCCCGACATCCCCATCGACAGCTCGTCCCACCCCCCACCGTCGACGTCACGGAGCTCCTGCTGCAGTCGCCGCATCACATCGAAACAGGCAGCAACCCGCAGGTGGTCATCCGTGAACAGTGCGAGAGTCATGAGCCCACGGACATCGAGGGCGTCGAAGGCCACCAGCTCGCGCGTGAACGCAACAACCTCCGCTGGTGGCAGTCCAAACTTCTGGTCCTCGTCGGAGGAGTTCACCTGCACCAACACCTCGAGCCGCCGACCCTCCCGCTGGAGTCTCTTGTCCAGCTCCCTGGCGACCCGCAGCGAGTCCAATGCCTGGAACTCGGTGGCGAAGCGCACAACGTCGCGCGCCTTGTTCGTCTGCAGGTGACCGATGATGGTCCACTCGATGTCCTCGACCCCCGACAGAACGTCGGCCTTCGCGGAGGCCTCCTGCACCTTGTTCTCACCGAAGCGTCTGTATCCGGCGGCATGCGCCTCCATCACCGTCTCAGGCGACTTCGTCTTTGTGACGGGAAGGAGGCGGATCTCTTCGGGACGACGATCGACGCGGGCGGCCGCCTCGGCGATTCGGCGTTCAACAACGAGGAGATTGGCTGCAACAGAATCCATGCCCCCATGACTACACCACCCCCGCCAAGTCTGAGAAGCGGCCGGGGGTTCGTCCAGGAACCACATGGGCTAGCGTGACCCCATGAGCCAGAATCCGTTGGATCGTGAAGAGATGGAGTCCCTCCTGGCTGCGCGCCAGGAACTCGGCCCAGCGATGGAACCCGCACTTGTGGACTCCTTCGCGCAGAAAATCCTGGCCGAGGTGCAGCGGCAGACCTATCTCAACAACCAGTCCCTGCAGCAGCACCAGCAGATGGAACGTGCACGGGAGGGTGAGCGACCGGGCTCCGGTGGCAGGCTGGCTTTGGCCATCGTCTCCCTCGCCATGGCAATCCCCCTGACCGCGATTGCCCTCGGCCTGAGCTCCACGTGGATGGCCGTGATCATTTGGATCGGTATTGTCATGGTCAATTTCGCTTACGGGACTGGAAGACGAGGCCGATCCTGACCTGTGGACCTGGGTGCTCTCCACCCCTCTTCCACGCTGCACCGTCATGATGCCTGGCTGCACCCGGCATCCACAGGCCCATACACCTGTGTGCGCTCGGCGTGCACACGGATTCGCCGCAGCAGGCCATAGGCTTCAACTCGCCCGCAAGGACCGGAGGACGAACTGATGACGGACGTGAAGATCTGTCGTGCACGGCTCCTGCCCGGCTTGTCGGATCCGGTGGAGGCCGAGTTGGTGGACGTCACCGTTCACCACGGACTCATCGTGAACATCAGCCTGCATGACCATGTTTGTGGTGGTGCCATCGACGCGAATGGCGCGCTCCTGCTGCCAGGCCTGTGGGACGCGCACGTCCACTTCAGCACCCATGCGCTGCTGGCCGAGTGTCTCCAGTTGCCAGCGGATGAGGGCTTGGAGGGAATCCTGCGCGACGTGCGGAAGGAATTGGCGCTGCGTGACTCCGGTGGGCTCCTGGTGGGATTCGGCTATCGCAGTGCCACGTGGCCCGTCGAACCCAGCGCGGCAGCTCTGGATGGACTGTCGTCCGAACCGGTGGTTCTGGTGGCCGGAGACCTGCATTCCCTGTGGTGCAACTCGTCGGGGCTCGTCGCCGTCGGGGCCCCCGAGCATCCGACGGGGCTGCTCCGGGAGGAAGAGGCTTTCACCGCGATGCTGCACCTCATGGCCACGGAGACCGGCCACGTGGACGCGCTGGTGCGTGGAGCGCAGCGTCGCGCGGCGGCACTGGGGGTGGTGGGCGTGGTGGACATGGAGATGTCCTGGGGTGTGGGCGCCTGGCAGCGTCGGATCGCTGCGTCTCCCTCGCTCCAGCGCGTCGAGGTGGCAACCTATCCAGATGACTTGGAGCAACTCATCGCCCTGGGTCTGCGCACCGGCGATCTTCTGGGTGAGGGCCTGAGCGTCGGGCCGCTGAAGATCATCTCCGACGGCTCACTGAGTTCGCGTACCGCCCATTGTCTTTCTCCCTACCCCCACCCCATCCCCGGCTCACCCCACGGAGTCGCCAACCATTCGCCAGAGGAGATGGCGGTACTGCTGGCCCGGGCCGCAGACAGTGGCATCCAGTGCGCCGTCCACGCCATCGGTGACCGCGCATGTCGCGATGCCCTCGATGCGTTCGAGGCAGCCGGTGCGGTGGGAACCATCGAGCACGCACAACTCGTCCACCCGGATGACCTCCACAGATTCGCAGAGCTCGGCGTCGGCGCGAGCGTTCAACCCGCTCACCTCCTCGACGACGAAGCCGTGCTCGATGAGGTCTGGCCCAGCACGACCGATCGCGCATTCCCTTTCCGCACACTTCTCGACGCGGGTGCACAGCTCCGGTTCGGCTCCGATGCCCCGGTGTCACCACTCGACCCGTGGCTGGCCATGGACGTTGCAGTCAACAAACCACATCGGTCCGAGCAGGCGTTGACGCCTGACGAAGCTCTCACAGCCTGTACGCGAACCCGCGTCGCCGTCGGGGCGCCAGCAGATCTCATGCTGACCTCGCTCACACCTGCCCAGCTCGGCCGTGGCGACTACTCGTTGCGCGAGTGTCTTCTCACGATTGTTGCGGGAAATGTGACGCATGAATCGCGTGATGTGGCGTCTCGAAACCCTGGCCCTCGGTGTTGTCGCGGGATAGTGTGATCGCTCAGGAAAGGAGCATGTCATGACATCTGCATCCAACGAGCACACGAGTGGTTCCGACGCAGCAATCAATCGCGACGACGCTGCATGGGAAGTCCCCACCTCTGCTGAGAAGGGTGTGGCCGAATCGACGGACGCAGCCAGTGCTCCCGACGCCTCTCCCCTGTTGGACGAACCAGCCGGCGGGAGCGCGGGCGAAGCACCATCGCGGTTCTGGAACGAGGGGCCCCCTGTCTCAGGCGCGACAGCCAACTCTCGTCTCGCCTCCCCACCGGAGCAACCTGCAGGTGAGTGACACGTTGCTGGATGAGCACGCACACCAGCCGCCCCCTCGTCATCGGCGCCCCAGAACGGGGGACGCGCCATCATTCGAATGGCGTGGGGTCTCCCGCTCCCACCCGCAGGATGACTGGTCCGTCTCCGGTCAGGTCCACCACCGTCGTGGGCTCTGAGACGACATCACCGGAGTCCAGGACGGCGTCCACCTGTGAATCAAGCATCTCCTTGATCGCCCAGCCGTCGGTGGGCGACTCGGTGTCACCCGGAAGCAACAGCGTGGAACTGAGCATGGGTTCTCCGAGCGCCTCCAGCAGAGCCTGCACGGTGCGATGCCTGGGAATGCGCACACCGACGGAGCGCTTCTTCGGGTGCTGCATCATCTTTGGCACCTCCTTGGTGGCAGGCAGGATGAAGGTGTAGCTGCCGGGTGTCACGGACTTGATGGATCGGAACACCCAGTTGTCCATGTCCACGTACGCGCCCAGTTTTGAAAACTCGTCGACCACGAGTGTGAAGTGGTGTTTGTCGTCCAGCTGCCTGATCCTCTTGATGCGGGCGATTCCCTCTGCGTTGCCGAGCACGCAGCCAAGGGCGTAGCCGGAATCCGTTGGGTAGGCAACGAGCCCTCCGTCGCTCAGGATCCGCACAACCTGGTTGATGCTGCGCGGCTGGGGGTTCTCTGGGTGCACGTCGTAGTACTGGGCCATGCACCCAGACTAGGCGCTGTGGGGACTCCTCACTCCTCCTTGCCAGCAATGACCGAGACAACCTCCGCGCTTCCGGTTGCCGACAACGGCAGGGAGTTGATCCCAATCATGCTGAGAAATTGGGTGGGGTGTCGCCCGGTGACGGTGACGGTGATCCGGCCATCCGTCCCGGCGGAAGCCGTGCTCGTGAGTGACGTCGCAGCCGCATAGCCGTGCGCGGCTCGCTCAGCCCGAACGACGTCCGGCCTCACACGTCCGTCCACCAGCAGGAGGTACTGGCCCCCTGCACGAGCTGCCTCCTGCGCAACGGCCCGCGCCTCCTGCTGGGCGGCTGCGTGCCCCGAGAGGTCCACCCCCAACCCGATGCACAGGATGAATGCCGGCATGACCAGCGCCGTCCAGACAGCGAGGGACCCTCTTTCGTTGCGCACGTCATCGCCCCCGATACGTGTCGACCGGCGAAGTCCGCGTCTGCGAGACCCGACGGTGCTGTGGAAACCCTGGCAGCCCGAAGTCGTGCTCGACGATGCAGGTGACGGTCACTGAGATGGCCGCAGGATCGCCCGGTGCCGCGCGGAGGGCGGAGGTTTCGACGGTGATCCGTTGACTGGCACAGGAGATGTCCGCGTCGCTGAGCCCCGACCCGGCTGCAGACTCCGCGGCCTCGCGCGCAGCCCCCGCAGACCTCTCGAGCGACGCCGCCCGTGCCGCCTGTGACGCGGATGCGCCGACGGCCTGCTGCACCAGGGCGTCGCGGGCCAGCAGGATGACCAGCGCCACGAAGAGCACCAGGGCAGGGATGATGATGGTGGCCTCAATGGCCACCGTGTGTCCCCGATCCGGAGCCGCTTCGCGGGGTCGCAATCGACAACGACTCATGATCGGGTCAGCCGCTCGGTAGGCACCTCGGCCGTCTTGCTCACGGCAGGTGTGACTCCGGGGAGAAGGGATGGGGAGTTGCCCCGCACGGTGACGGTGGTGCGCGTAGCGCCCCGGGACACGAGCACCTGCACGTTTTCCAGGGACCCGTTGGTGGCCGCCTCTCTCGCGACGGACTCCCCCGCTGCGCTGGACCCATTGATCACCGCCGTGGCGCGCGCGCCATCCTGCGCGGCTGCCAGGGCCGAGGCGCCTGCCCACGCAACCAATGCCCATTGGAGCGACAGGAGCAGCACCGCGAAAGCGAGTGGGAACAACAGCGTGAGTTGCACACCGTTGCTGAGCCCCCTCTGGTTGCGCATCCCTTCATGGTGCCAGCCGAGCGGACGGATGGGTGCAGGCCATGGAGAAACTGTGGACAACTCGGGGTCATCGTGCCCGATGGGGTTCGGACACCCGGACGGCCTGTCCTGCTGGCGGTGCAATAGTCTTGGGATCGCTCAGGACTTCACTAGGAAAGGAACCCCATGGTCAAGAAGGTCGCCATTCTCACTGCAGGTGGTTTCGCGCCATGCCTCTCATCGGCCATCGGAGGACTGATCGAGCGCTACAGCGAGATCGCTCCCGACGTTGAGATCATTGCCTATCGACACGGCTACCAAGGTCTGCTGCAGGGCGATTTCGTCGAGGTGACCGACGTCGTACGCCAGAAGGCTGGACTCCTGCACAAGTTTGGCGGGTCCCCCGTCGGCAACTCCCGGGTGAAACTCACCAACGTCAAGGACCTCGTGAAGCGTGGGCTTGTTGAGGAGGGTGCTGATCCCCTGAAGGTGGCCGCCGACCGCCTCGTGGCCGATGGCGTCGATGTCCTGCACACCATCGGTGGCGACGACACGAACACGACCGCCGCCGACCTCGCAGCGTTCCTGGCCAAGAATGACTACCCCCTCACCGTCGTCGGGCTGCCCAAGACCATCGACAACGATGTCATCCCGATCAAGCAGTCGCTGGGCGCCTGGACGGCTGCCGAGCAGGGTTCGGTCTTCGCCGAAAACATTGTTGCGGAACACAACTCCGGTTCACGGATGCTGATCATTCACGAGGTCATGGGGCGTCACTGTGGCTGGCTGACCGCAGCCACCGCAGCCGAGTACCGCACGTGGCTCGATGCCCAGGAGTGGGCTCCGGAGATCGGACTCAGCCGTGAGGCCTGGGACGTGCACGCCGTGTACGTCCCCGAGGCGGTCATTGACATCCAGTCAGAGAGCGAACGCCTGAAGAAGATCATGGACGAAGTGGGCAACGTCACCATTTTCCTGTCCGAGGGGGCCGGTCTGGACACCATCGTGGAGGAGACCGAGGCATCCGGAGAGACCGTGCCGCGAGACCCCTTCGGTCACGTCAAGCTCGACAAGCTCAACCCCGGCAAGTGGTTCGCCGACAAGTTCGCGGCCCGGTTGGACGCCGAGAAGGTCATGGTGCAGAAGTCCGGCTACTTCGCCCGTTCCGCCGCCGCCAACGCAGAGGACCTGGCTCTCATCAAGCGTTGCACCGACATGGCCGTGGACTGTGCACTGCGCGGCGAGTCCGGCGTCATCGGCGAGGATGAGGAGAACGGCGACACGCTGTCCGCCATCGCCTTTGACCGCATCGCCGGCGGCAAGGCCTTCGACATCACCACGGACTGGTTCGTCGACATGCTGGCCGAGACCGGCCAGGGCACGCCGAAGGCTGCTCCGACGCACTGACCCGACGAAGGGGCCGGATCCTATGCGGATCCGGCCCCTTTGGTGTCGGGTTCCACCTCCCGGCCCGACCTTCCGTTCGTGAAACCAGCATCAGGCACGAGCGGAGTCTGCCACCGGGCAGCAGATGGGGCCACCCCGCTCTCAGCGGCGGGAGAATTTGCCAACAATGGCTGCGGCGATGGCCCCGACACCCACTCCTGTGGCGGCACCCACCCCATACCCGAGGCCCATGCCCACACTCACGCTTCTCGCGGCCACACCCTGTTTCACGGTGGCGTCGGAATCCTCGAGGTTCACCGTTGAAGGGTCAAAGTTGATGGTTCGCAGGGAGTCCGGGTCGCGATGTGCCGCCCAGCGCTCGGATCGACGACGCTCGGACAGGGCGGTCCGTGACGCGGTCAGTTCTCGATGGTTTTCGACCTCTGTCGCATCGATGCCCGTCTCGTCCTCGGGCTCGATACCCGCCGCCTCATATGCCTTCCGCTTGGTGCGTTCCGCCTCCCACGAATCAGCCGTTCCCACCCATGCGGAGATCATCAGAATGATCATGGCCAGGACGTTGAACACGATCATGACGATGATGATGGGGCCGATGACAGAGATGGAGTTGTTGCTTCCGAGAGCACTGAGCAGAACGCCAGCCAGTTGCTGGAGGGCTGTCACCAGGACGGCCCCGGCAATGGTTGCCTTCAGGAACGTGGCGGGTCGTGTTCGTTCTCCGGGAAGGACCACGAACAGGAAAGCGAACAACAACCAGCTGGCCACGAAGCTCACCGTCAAGCTGACCAGTTGCAGGAGGAGGTTGATACCGGGAACGCCCTGGAGACCCAGCCAACCGATGATGTCCTCGGGGAAAGCCTGGCCCGCGGCCGTGACAGCCACGGCAACGGCGATGGAGACCAAGAGCCCGAAGAAGATGATGAGGTTGCCCAGGAGTTCCTTGAGGAAAGGGCCCTTCCTGGCGGCTTCCGCAAAACTGTCCTTCCACATGGCTCGCACCGCGTGCTTCAGGTTCTTGACCCACCGGGAACCAGAATAGGCAGCGACGACGAGGGCCGTGGTACCGACGCCGCGCCAGCTGTTGAACGTCTCGGTGATGAATGTGCTGATCGAGTCCGCAAGGCTCTGTGTCTTCTCATCGGCGTCCACGCTGTCCGCGATCGTTGCGGCGCCCAACTGTTCCTGCAGGATGTTCTGCACGTCCGTCAGGAGGTCGGGGCGGAAGACGGTGACGACGAACCCCAACACGGCGATGCCGAACAGGAGGACAGGAACCATGGACAAAATGGAGAAGTAGGTGACGGAACCTGCAAACTGCGGACCGAGCCTGTTCAGGAATCGTTCAACTGCCGCCACGAGATGCGCTATCCATGGCTTGCGCACGAATCCCGCAATCGTTTCCTTCACGCCAGAACTGTAGCGGTCCCATCCAGAGGTGTGAACGGTGTGTCGTGACCTCGCTCAGACGGCATTCCCGCGGCGGCGCGCCGCCAACTCGTCAGCAGAGTCCTCCGCGATCCTGAACCCGGCACGCTCCGAGGGCAGCGCACTGAGCGTTCCCTCAATTTCCTTCCACACACTGGAAACGGAGATGAGGAACATGCCCTGTCCGCCCTTGGACAGATCGAAGAGCTCGTTCGCTGTGGTGCACTCGTACACGCTGAAACCGTCGGAGAGCAGCGTGATCTCCGTGAGGTCCTCGACGCCGCGTGCCCTGAGGTGATCGATGGCGACGCGGATCTGCTGCAGAGAGATGCCGACGTCCAGGAATCGCTTCACGACGCGAAGGAGGAGGATGTCGCGGAAGGAGTAGAGGCGCTGGGTGCCCGAGCCGCCGGCCTGGCGGATCTCGGGGACCACGAGGCCAGTGCGTGCCCAGTAGTCCAGCTGGCGATACGTGATCCCGGCGACTCGGTGCGCCACTGGACCACGAAAGCCCATGTCAACAGGCAGGGGTGAGAAGTCGCCATCGAACAGCAAGTCCTGCAGCACCGGCTTCGCCGCTGACACACCTGCAGTCTCGTCCGCCACTTCCAACTCACCTTTCGGAATGTCGTCGGCCGTGAACCGACCGACAGCTAAGACGGTAACCCCAGTGCGCCCGTGAGGTCCACGACACGCCCAACGGGTGGGGGCGGCGATTCGCGCCCCGGCCCGACCCACCCCTCCCCTCACCTCTCACATCGGGGCACATAGTTGCCCTGACTACGGGATATCTGAGAATTCTCGGTGAATCGAGCGACGTCCGGCCATGGGTCAACCCTCAAGCTCGACTTGATCTGTGGAGGCACACGACACATGAGGGAGGCTCACGTCTCCTCGTCGTTCTCGAAGTCATCAGGGGTCACCGTGTCCAAGAACTCCTTGAACCTTTCCACCTGATCGGTCTCGCTCTCGTCCACCTCCACGCCCACCTGATCCATCAATTGCTCGGGGCACTCGATGTTCCACGACAACCTCAGCGCTGCCGCAATGGCGTCACTCGGCCGCGCATCGAAGACGAAGCGGCCCGCAGTGATGGATGCGTAGAAGACGCCGTCTCGCATGTCCGCGACCCTGATGACACCGGGCTTTCCCTCGCAGACCTCGTCGAGAACGTTGGCAAGTAGGTCATGGGTCATGGGCCGGTGGAATTCCGCACTCTCGTCGAGGACGATGGCGATGGCAGCCGCGTCCACGGTGGAGATCCAGATGGGCAGGAGTCGGGTGCCCTCGCTCTCCTTGAGGAGAAGGACTGGTGTGTCCTCAGGCGACGCGAGCCGGATTCCGATGACATCAAGGTCGATCATGGACTCCAGCCTATTACTCGTTGATCTGGCTGTGGAGAAGTGCTGCATGTGCCTGGAGGATGACGCGGTACACATCGGCGAGGATCTCCCGCGGGACCCCGGACCGACGTCGGTGGGGTGCGAGTGCCTGCTCCACGAGAGCCGCCTCCGTCGCCGCGGCCTGTTGCACCACTCGCAGTTGCCGCGGGTCCACCCCGAACCCGCTCAATCGCTTGGCGGCTGCGGCAATGGCAACCGCTTCCCTGCCGTACAGGTGGGTGCCCCGCCGAACGGAGATGAGTTTGAGCCGCTCGAGCTCGATGAGCGCCCCCTCCCCCAGTCCTGATTCGGTGAGCAGCTGACGACGTGTCACGAGGCGCGAGGCGGCGGCCGCGGAACGCGGTCGGGATGTGGGAACAGCCGGCTCTTCGATGGCGGAGGCCTCGGGTTCGGTGGGAAGATCCTCGCCGCGGTCCAGGGCGTCCAACTGCTCCCTGATCACTTTCAGCGGCAGATATTTGTCCCGTTGCGCGCGAAGCACGAACACCAGCCGGTCGATGTCCACCTGCCGGAAACGTCGATACCCGGAAGGCTGGTCTCTTTCAGGTGAGATCAGGCCCTCGGATTCCAGGTAGCGAAGCTTCGACACCGAGATGTCGGGGAACTCCCCTCGGATGGCCTCCAGGACCTGTCCGATTGTCCGTGGGGGGCTCGCCATCAGTTCCCGCCGGGCTCGCTGAGACTGATGGTGGCCCGGAACTTGCCGATCTGGATCTCATCCCCCTGGCGAAGCGCCACGGCGTCGGTGACAATCTTGCGATTGACGTAGGTTCCGTTCAGGCTGCCCTGATCCTCCACCTTCAGTTGTCCACCGGCGCGGAGGAAGCGTGCGTGGTGGCGTGAAACAGTGATGTCGTCGAGGAAGATGTCCGAAGCCGGGTGCCGGCCGATCGACGTGACGTCGGTGTCGATCAGGAACCGTGACCCTTCACTGCCACCGCTGCGAATGATCAGGAGCGCGTCCCCGGCGCTCAGTTTTCGTGACGCATCCAGCTCGGAATCGCTCAGCTCGCCGATCTTGTCATCGGGGATCGCGGAGAGAACCGTTGTGGTGTCGCCGACAGACTCGCCCAGAGGGGCTCCACAGGCACTGCAGAACCTTGAGTCAGTGCGGTTTTCGCGTCCACAATGACGGCACTTCATGGGCGGGGCCCCTCTCGCTTTGGCTCATCCTCCGAAGAACACCCCCACCGTGTCCTGTGATGGTCGCCCTCGGTTCAGAGACCCACCCTATCGGTGCCAGCGGACTTCACAACACCTTCGGCCGTCAATTGGGGCGCGCGAACTGGTTCTCCGCCGGAACGACGATTGAGTTGATCTCAACCCGGTCCCTCTGCTCGATCCGGACGCGACCTCCCACCCGTGCCCCCTCGATCTCGCTGACCAGTCCTCCCCGGAAACGGGCACCGGCTTCAAGGGTGGCTGGATCTCCGATGACGTCCATGGTGATGGGGTCCGCGATCACCTGGTCGTTGGCCACAACCCTGCCGTCGGAGTCCAGACCGAGCCACGTGCCCGTCGTCACACGAATGCGATCATTGATCTCGATCACCTCGGCACCGGCGTCGCGCAGTTCCTCGAGGCCATCGAGCAGAAGCTCAGGACTGACCTTGTCTTCGGGATCCACAATCGTGATCCGGACTCCGGGCCCGTGCACGGGCACGGTACCCGCGATGATCTCAAGTTCGTCGAGACGACGGTTGGCTTCTGCCCGGGCCACCTCCACGCCCTCGGCACCGGAGGCCAACTCGTCCCGCGTCGTCTGAAGATCCCTGATGTCCGCCTCCAGTCGTCGGGTCTCCGAGGAGAGATTGTCCAGCAACTGGATGAGTTCCGTCCGCCTCAGGTTGGCGTAGGAGGGTTCGGCCGCTTGGGATCGCAGTGTCACAACAATCATCAGGGCACTCAGGAACAAAATCACGGCCACCGTCAGCTGCCCTCGCCCGGGGACGAGGAAATCGCGCAGCACGTCGCGCGATCCCCGGGAATCCCCTGCCGATTCCACCGACGCCTCGTCCGGGACACCCCGTCGAGGAGACACCGGTTCCGCTTCTGATTCCCCGATGTCAGGCATGGAGGATGGCCCTGCGAATGGCCGCGGCATTGGTGAAGATGCGGATGCCGAGCACCACGACGACACCGGTTGAGAGCTGCGAACCAACGCCTATCTGGTCCCCGACGAACACGATCAGTCCGGCGATAACCACGTTGGACAGGAAGGACACCGCAAACACCCTGTCGGAGAACACTCCCTCGAGGTACGCGCGGGTCCCACCCAGGATGGCATCCATTGCAGCAACGATGGCGATGGGCAGGTATGGCTGCAGCACCGTCGGGAGTGACGGCTCGATGAGCAATCCGATCACGACGCCCAGTATCAGTCCCAGTACGGCCAACATGAGCCCCTCCCTCCGCCTGTCATTTCTCGGCTGTTCTCAGTTGCATGCCCGGATCCGCAGGCAGCGTCAGTTCGTCGGCGGCCTCGCGGATGGTGAACCCTATTCCGAAGTTGTCGCTGATGTACTTCCACCAGGCAGCGGCTCCCGTACGCGCGAAGCGCGCTGGCATCGTCGTGGGGTCGCCGATGGCCTCGATCCGGTATGGAGGCGACAGGGACACGTAATCCACGGTGATGGCCGAGCCGGCGGTTCGTATCGGTGTCAGGGCGGTGACGCGTCGCCCATTGATGGCGATCGCCTCTGCGCCGGCTTGGCGAAGACCGTTGACGAGTCGTGACAGATCGCTGTCGAAGACGACTCCCTCGGCCTGTGACGAGCCGGGGGCGTCAGTGACCTCCACAACGATGCCCGGGCCCGTCACCGGAACGGTCCCCACCAGAGGATCGAGGGCGGCCTGCGCGGCGATGAGCGATGGGTCGTTGATCTGGGCAGCACCGAGGGCACGAATCTCCAACTCGAGTTCAGCCGCCTCGGCCTCCTGCGCTTCAAGCCGTTGCCCGGTCTGGCCGATCCGTTCGAGGAGGTCCTGGCGCTCCCTGTCGACCTCGTCGGAGGATCGCGTCGTACTGACAACGGCTATGGCGATGAGTGCCGCCAGAAGTGCCACGGTGATGCCGAGAATGAGCGGAGAGTTCCGCTGTCGTTCTGCCGAAGACAGGTACTCGGGTTCCAGTGCGTTGGCCTGCACATCAGTCAGCAGACTCATGGACTGGTCAGGCCTGGCCACTGGGTTCCCCGCGCCGCGCTTTTGAAAGGGTGATGGTCTGATGCAGATAGATGCCGCCAGCCCACCAGTAGAGCACCGCACCCAGAATTGCCAGGGGCCACCCGATCCATCCGACGAACGCGATCTCCAGCATCGGAGTGGCCGCCAGCAGGATCAGGGGCAGTGCGAGCAGGAGACACATCGTGGCTGATTTCCCCACCAGATTGACCGGCAGGGCCAGGACCCCGCTTCGACGCAGCGAGGGCATGAGCAGGACCAACATGAGGTCGCGAGCGACGAGGATGACCAGCAACCACATCGGCATGATGCCGCGAGCAGTGAGGGCCACCATGGCCATCAGGATGTAGAGCCTGTCGGCGACGGGGTCGAGCCTGGCCCCCAGAGCCGTGCGTTGCTTCAGTCTGCGGGCCAGGAAACCGTCCAACCAGTCTGTGGCCCCTGAGGCGGCCAGCAGGATGACGGCCGCCACATCCTGGCCGTCGAGGATGAGCCACCCGAACACCCCCACGGCCAGGAGACGGACGAAGGACAGGACGTTGGGCAGGGTGAGGCGGCGATCAGTGTCCCACTGGGACGTCGTCTCGACGGTGTTCACGCTGGCCAGCCTAGGCCATCGATACGGCGGCGCCGCCTGCATCGCAGTGTTGATCGTCAGCCGATTGCCCTCTCGTACTGCTCACGCACGCGTGGGCCGAGAGCATCCCAGCTCCATGCGTGAGCCGACTCATGGACCGCCACGGGATCCTCCGGCGAGGCGAGCGCCGTTCGGAGAGCGGTGAGTGCGGCACCGGCGTCACCGCGCCGGAAAGTTCGTCCCGTTCCCGCTTCGGCCAGGACGTCCACGAACCCCGGCAGGTCGCTGGCCACCACTGAGCATCCCGCCGCCAAGCCTTCGACGAGGATCAGGCCGAAGCTCTCACCGAAGAGGTTGGGGGCCACAAGGACGTCCACGTCCTGGAGTTCCCGGGTGCGCTCAGTGTCATCGACGACCCCGAGCAGGCGCACGGGTCCCGGATCCGCCCTGCCGGGACCCAGCGCCACGAACTCGGCGTCGAGTCCCTCTGCGTGGGCTCGATCCGCCACTTGACGGAACACCGCAAACCCCTTGCGCGGCTCGTCGAGCCGCCCCAGAAAACCGATGCGCGGACGCACTCCCCCGCGCCAACTGGTGGGGCGAGGGGGCGGATCCGGCAGGAGAACACCGTTTCCGATGATCATGGGAGTCGTTCCGACGGTGGCGCGGGCAGTCTCCTGGGCGGCGCGCGATACGGCTATGGATGCCCGTGGGGACAGAGCCGCGGCCCGGCGACGGAGAAGCCCAGTGAGCGCCCATCCGGGAGTGAAGCTCGCATGATGCGTGACGACGAGGTGGTCCGTCCTGCGGGCCACGGCAAACGCAATCCCGGGGGTCAGGGGCTCATGGACGTGAACCACATCGGCGCCACCAATGGCGCGCAGTGCCTCGGCGCGCTGCCGGGGACCCACCGCCAGTTGGGCCACGGAGCCGTTGAATGGAACATCAATGGAGCGCCCCACCAGGTGAAGGTCGATCCCGTCGTGTACGGCGGGCGGACGGGCGCCGGGTGCCACGACCCTCACCTCGTCGCCCTGGCGCACCATCCAGGCGGCCAACCCGAGAACGTGGGTGGCCACCCCTCCGGGGGTGTCCAGAGAATAGGGACAGAGCAGGGCCACGTGCATGTGATCCTCACGCGTCCCGGAAGAAGGGCTGCAGCATGAGCCAATCGGTGGGCGATTCCCTGACGGCATCGGCGAACTGCTCCACGGCCTCACCCATCATGGCGGCGGGCGATGTGATGGGGATGACGTCGCCGATCAGCAGCTGCACCCGATCGCCATGGAAGCGGGTGATGGCCACACGCATGTCGCACGCGGTCAGTCGCGACAGCAGCGCAGGCCCGGCGGGAACGCGGATCGAGTGCTCCGACCCGGGCCAGGGGGCCGAAACGCCATGGCCGGAGAGGTCGCGATCACTGAGAAGACACACGGCGTCCCCCCCACGGACCGATTCCACGAGGCGTCGCATGAGATCCGGTTGCCCCATGGGAAGAATGTCCATGCCCATGCAGGCTCGTGCGTCGCGGAACTGTTCGTAGAGTCCCCGCGGGAGTCTTTCCGCGACGCTCACCACCTTGATGCCCACACGTGCGCACCACGCCCCCCCGATATCCCAACTCCCCATGTGGGGAAGGACCAGCACGAGGCCCGGCCCGGCGAGTGACGCGCGGAGCTTGCCG
Organism: uncultured Actinomycetota bacterium; assembly: GCA_963747505.1. GTDB lineage: Bacteria > Actinomycetota > Actinomycetes > Propionibacteriales > Propionibacteriaceae > Arachnia. The sequence continues at coordinate 980,513 of CAVVFD010000001.1, forward strand.
AGGTCGTCATCGCTGATGATGACACGGCTGAGGATGTCGGCATCGCTCCAGCGAGCCAGGGAGAGCGACATGAGGTTGTTGCGGCACCACGATGAGACCATTGCCCGACGTTCCCGCGCGGAGGGCCGGCGTCCCACGGCCGTCGCCACATTGTCCTCCCACTGGCGAAGTCCGCTCAAGGGCAGCGCCGCGACTGGCCAGGGCAGGAACGTGCAGATGACGCGCCTCGACCAGTGGGGCAGCCGGGATCCCACGTCCCACGCCAGGTTCGTCACAAGGGACTGGAGTCGAGGAATGTACCCCACCTGCTCAGGAATTCCAGGCATCAGCCAACTGCTGGCGAGCATCACCGAGGAGTTGGGGCAGAGCCCGCGTCTGAGCAATGACGGGGAGGAAATTCATGTCTCCTCCCCAGCGCGGGACGACGTGCTGGTGCAGATGGGCGGCGATACCGGCCCCCGCCACGGCGCCCTGGTTCATGCCCAGGTTGAAACCGGCCGGATTGCTCACACGTCGCAACACCCGCATGGCCTGCTGCGTCAGCTCCCCGAACTCCCGGGTCTCCTCGGCGGTGAGATCGGTGTAGTCGGGCACGTGCCTGTAGGGGCAGACGAGCAGGTGGCCCGGCGAGTACGGAAACAGGTTCATGACCACGTAGGCGGTTGTCCCCCGTGCCACGACGAGACCGTCGGCATCATCCTTCGTCGGCGAGGTGCAGAACGGGCACTCGCCCGCCGTCCTCGGCTTCCCCTCACCGTGGATGTAGACCATGCGGTGGGGCGTCCACAGTCGCTGGAAGGCATCAGGTGCGCCCGCCAGTTCGTTGGGGTCCTGCACCTCCACCTCAGGCCTCGGCACTGGGTCCCTCGTTTCGGCGGGACTGGACGAAGGAGACGATCTCCTCGACGGCCTCGGCGATGGGCACCCCGTTGCGCTGCGATCCGTCGCGGTAGCGGAACGACACGGCATTGGCGTCCCTGTCGTCCCCGCCCGCAATCAGCATGAAGGGCACCTTCTGCTTCTGAGCGTTGCGGATCTTCTTGCCGAAGCGGTCGTCGGAGGCGTCGAGTTCGGTGCGGATTCCCTCCTGGTGCAGGGTGTGCAGAACTCCCCCAAGGTAGTCGTCAAACTCGGAGGCGACGGGGATGCCCAGCACCTGCACGGGAGCCAGCCACGCCGGGAAGGCACCCGCGTAGTGCTCCGTGAGGACGCCGAAGAAGCGTTCGATGGATCCGAACAGCGCACGGTGGATCATGACGGGCCGTCGGCGGCCACCGTCGGCGTCCTGATACTGAAGTTCGAACAGGGCCGGAAGGTTGAAGTCCAACTGGATCGTTGACATCTGCCAGGTACGCCCTATGGCGTCCTTGGCCTGCACCGAGATCTTGGGCCCGTAGAAGGCGGCGCCACCCGGATCCTCGACGAGTTCCAGCCCGGAGGCCGTGGCGACCTCACGCAATGTATCCGTGGCCTCCTCCCACGTGGCGTCGTCGCCGACGAACTTCTCCGGGTTCTTGCTGGAGACCTCGAGGTAGAAGTCGTCGAGGCCGTAGTCCCCGAGGAGCTCCAGAACGAACTGCAGGAGGCGCCCCAGCTCGTCGCGCATCTGCTCGCGGGTGCAATAGATGTGGGCATCGTCCTGCGTGAAACCTCGTGCCCTGGTGAGGCCGTGCACGACACCCGATTTTTCGTTGCGGTACACCGTCCCGAACTCGAACAGCCGGAGCGGCAACTCGCGGTAGGAACGGCCCCTCGACGCGAATATGAGGTTGTGCATGGGGCAGTTCATGGGTTTCATGTAGTAGTCCGCGCCCTGCTTGGTCATGTGACCGTCGGCGTCGTACTCCGCGTCGATCCGCATGGGGGGGTACATTCCGTCGGCGTACCACTCCAGGTGCCCGGAGGTCTCGTACAGCTTGGACTTCGTGATGTGCGGGGTGGTGACGAACGAATAGCCCTCGGCAATGTGCCGACGGCGGGAGTACTCCTCCATCTCCATGCGGATGGTGGCGCCCTTGGGGTGGAACACGGCCAGGCCCGAGCCGATCTCGTCTGGGAAGCTGAAGAGGTCGAGCTCGGCGCCGAGCTTGCGGTGGTCGCGCTTGGCGGCCTCCGCCATGCGTGTCTGGTACGCCTTCAGGTCCTCACGGCTGGCCCAGGCCGTGCCGTACACGCGCTGGAGCGTGGCGTTGCGCTGGTCGCCCCGCCAGTAGGCGGCCGACACCTTGGTCAGCGCCACCGCTTGGATGTATCCGGTGTGGGGCACGTGGGGACCGCGGCACAGGTCCTTCCACGCGACGCTGCCGTCGCGGCGGATGTTGTCATAGATGGTGAGTTCGCCAACGCCCACCTCAACGGAGGAGCCGTCGTCGTCCGAGGCATTGCCCTTCAGGGCGACGAGTTCCAGTTTGAAGGGTTCGTCGGCGAGTTCGGCACGTGCTTCGTCATCGGAGAGGGCCCGGCGGGCGAACCGCTGCTTCTCCCGCACGATCTGGCCCATCTGCTTCTCAATGGCCGCGAGATCCTCGGGTGTCAACGGCTCGGTCTGGAAGTCGTAGTAGAAACCGTCGACGATGGGCGGCCCGATGCCCAGTCTCGCCGATGGAACCAGATGCTGCACAGCCTGCGCGGTCACGTGGGCCGCGGAATGTCGGAGGATGGCCAGGCCGTCGGGCTCCGAGTTGAGCACCGGTTCGATGACGTCCCCGTCAGCGAGTTCCGAGGAGAGATCGAGCAGTTCACCGGCGCGGCGCATGGCGACCACGCTGCGGTCCGTGCCGAAGAGGTCCAGCCCCGTCGTGGTGGCCGCCAGGTCGACCTTGTCGATTCCTTCTGGCCGGGTGATGGTGATGACGCCACTCACGGGGGTTCCTCTCGGGGAAGATGTGTCGATCGTGTCAGCCACGCAGTTGCGGCGGGCACGTCCAGCATTGTGCCCTACACGGGCCACAAGCTGTATCCGGGGCCGGTGCTCTGCGCCCGCGCCCATCAGCCCTGTGCTTGTTCCTCCCCAGCAACCAGGCCGCCATATTCAGGGTTCTTCTCGATGTGTTCTGCGATGTAGGGGCATGTGGGCCTGACCATCAGTCCAGCAGCAGATACGTCCCTGAGACTGAAATCGGCCAACATCGAGGCATAGCCTTTGCCACCATGCCGCGGATCAACCTCGGTGTGCACGAGATCGATCACCTCGCCGTCGCGCCGGTAGTCGACCGACCCGATACGGGCGCCGTCGAGGAGCAACTCGTAGCGGGTCTCTTCCTCGTTCTTCACGAGTCTGGGCTCTGACATGCCGCCCACACTACCGAGAGCAACACTGCGATGTCAGTGACGAGAGCCGTTCCGTGCTCGGTGCGGGCTTTTTGCTTCGGGAATCGGCATCCGACGAGCTCGGTTGGAGGGCAGGATGGTCACATGAGCATCTTCGACGACATGGCACACACGTGGGATGACAAGGCGGACAGGCTGGAGCGCGCCCGGGTGGTGGCTGCCCGGCTGCGGGAGGTCCTCGACTTCGAGGGCGTCGAGGCGGGGTTGGAGTATGGCTGCGGCACGGGGCAGCTCAGTTTCGCCCTGGCAGACCTCCTCCCCCACTGTCTGCTGGTCGACACATCGACGGAGATGCTGAAGGCGGCCGAACGCGGCACGGTGGAGCGCAAGCTGCCCTGGGACACCGAGCGACGCAACTTCGCCACCAAGTCGCTGGACCATCCAGAAGGCATCGCCGACGTCCTCTTCTGCCTGCAGGTGCTGCATCACGTCGACGACCTGGAGACGACGATCCACAACATGAAAAGGGCGCTCCGACCGGGTGGCCAAGTTGCGCTCGTGGACCTTCCCAAGGGTTCGTCGGGTTTCCACCATGGGAGCGGCCACGATCCGGCCGACAACCCGCACCTCGATGGGCTGGACCGCGATGAGCTGGAGAGCCTGTTGGTGGCCGAGGGTTTCGCGGGCGTCACGTGGCATGAGGACATCGAGTTGCAGCGCGAAGACGGCGACGGGGACGAGACCTACAGTCTCTTCCTTGTGACCGCACACACCTGAGGCTCAGTCGCGACGTATCCGGACGAACGTCGCCTCAGTGATCGTGGCGAGATCCTGGGGTGACAGCTCTATGTCGAGCCCCCGTCGACCCGCGGAGACCAGTACGGTCGGGTGGCGCTGCATGGAGTCGTCGAGCACTGTATGCAGCCGCGATCTCTGCCCCACCGGGCTGATCCCACCGACAACCATGCCGGTGCTTCGCTCGGCCTGCGTGTGGGTGGCCATGTGGACCTTCTTTGCGTCAAGTGCGGTGGCCAGCGCCTTCAGATCCAGAGAACACGTCACCGGCACCACACCCACGGCCAGAGCGGCGCTGGTATCCACGATGAGCGTCTTATACACGCGGCCGGGATCAACTCCGAGGGCAGCCGCAGCCTCCAGCCCGAACGACTGCGCGTGAGGATCGTGCTCGTAGGGGTGAAGGGTATGAGGCACCCCTGCCTCCGTCAGAGCTGCCGTCGCGACGGTGCCACCATGGTTCCTCCTGCCCATGCCACGACACTACGAGATTGTTCGGGTCAACGGCGAGCGCAGTTGACCGGGGGCACGGGCAGTGCCAATGTTTACTACCACAGGTCGTTTTCGAGGATGAATGCCAATGAATTCCAAGCCGCCCGAGGGCGCCGTCGATAATGTGAAAGACGTCGCTGTCCGCGCATCGGGATTGTCAAAGCGGTTTGGTAGTCGAGAAGTGGTCTCCGACCTGTCCTTCAGCGTCGCGACTGGGCGTGCCTTTGGACTGCTCGGGCCGAACGGATCCGGCAAGACCACCACGGTGCGGCTGCTGACCGGGCTCCTCACGCGCGACGGTGGTGACGTGACGCTCTTTGGTGAGCATGTCGGTCGTTCGAATGCTGACATGCTTCGTCGTCGGATCGGCGTCCAAACAGACACCAACCTGTATGAGACGCTCAGTGCTCGCGAGAATCTGCGCACATGGGGCGCCCTGTACGGGATCCATCGCAATGTCCTGGATGGGCGGATCGATGATGTGTTGAACGTCCTCGGCTTGTATGACCGCGCTGGCTCCCTTGTCGGCGAACTCAGCAAGGGAATGCGACAGAAGCTCGCGGTGGGCCGTGCAGTGCTGCACGAACCAGACTTGCTGTTCCTCGATGAGCCCACCGCAGGTCTCGACCCGGAGGCATCCGCGGACCTGATCGGCTATCTCAAACAGATGATCCGTTCCCTGAACACCACATTGATCATTTGTACCCACCAACTCCACGGCCTCGAATCCCTCTGCGACGACATCGGCGTCATCAGGGATGGTCGTCTGCTCACCTCGGGCCCCGTCGAGGAACTCTTGCGTGAGAAGTGGCCGAAGCATCGTTACTCGCTCACGGTGGGAGGCGATCCTTCCCGGGCGCAAAAGGTCGTGGCATCGGTCGTCGGTCAGCCTCCAGAAGTCGGCGCCAATGCTGAACTCACATTCTCCACTTCCAATGAAGGGCTCGTTCCTGAGGTTGTAACCGCGCTGGTCCGCGATGAGATACCCGTGCGGGCGGTCATCCCCAAATTGCCGACGATCGAGCAGTTCTATTTCGCCACGCTCAACGAGGGAGGCATCGCATGATTGACCGGCAGCGGGTCTGGGCAGTGGTACGGAAGGACTGGCTCGAAGTAGCGCGGAACAAACAGGTCCTGGCTCCATTGGCGATCGTGCCGCTGGTATTCGCCGCCATTCTTCCGGCGGCGGTCATCCTCCTCGGGAACAGCGGCATCCTGACATCGACCATCAGCGGGTTGCAGGGTTTCCTGGACAATTTGCCTCCCGGAATCGTGCCTGCGGATTATACGGTGGAACAGACTGTGATCTACTCAGTCATCGTGTACTTTATGGCGCCATTCTTCCTCGTGATCCCCGTCATGACAGCGAGTATCACCGCAAGCTCCAGTTTCGTCGGGGAGAAGGAACGCCGCACGATCGAAGGACTCCTGTACACCCCTCTCAGCAACCAGGAACTGATTCTCGCCAAGGTGCTCGGTTCCGTGATCCCATCTGTCTTGCTCACATGGGTGGCGTTCATTGTCTACACCCTCATCGTCAACGGTCTGGGGGCCCAGGTGATGGGTGGTCTCTTTTTCCCCACATGGACGTGGGTTGTGATCATCATCGCGTTGGTCCCACTGGTGGCGTTCCTCGCGACCAGTTTGATCGTTGCGGTATCCGGACGATCGACCACGATGCAGGGTGCCCAGGGCACGGCCATGTTCATCGTCTTCCCGATCCTCGTCCTGGTCATCAGCCAGGCAACAGGCCTCATGCTCTTCGACGTGACGATCGCTCTGATCGGCTCGGTGCTATTCCTCGCCGTCGACGTTGCGGCATTCCTCCTCATCGTCAGGCGATTCCACCGCGAACGCATCATCACCCGCCTGTAGCGATGTCGGGGACAACACCGAAGCATTATGAATGCGATCTGAAGGTCCGACTTCTTTCGATTGTCGAAACGACCGCAGAGGAAACGGGACAAATGTCAAGGACTTCGTCCTGATCGGACCCACTTGCCCCGTGCTCGTGAGGCTGACAGCGCTTGACCACAGCCGAGGACATGTTCAGTGGCTCAGCACAATGGAGTGCGCGCAGGACACGCCCGGGCGGGGCACTCGGGTTCACGGTTGGGTGTGGCTGACCAACCCGCCTCCTGACGACCCGTGTAGAAACAGCGCCACCCCGCTGAGCAATGACACCGCAGCGGCGAGAACAAGCAGTGTCCCCAGACCCGCAGCAGGGATGACCGCACCGGCGACGGCGGGCGCCGCGACCGAGCTGATGGCCCCGACGACCAGACAGAATGTGAACGCCGCGCCCGCGCGGTCGGGGACCAGTTCGGCGGTCCAGACCGCGAGCACCGCTGAGCCGGTCATGTATCCCACGCCGAAGACGCACGCCGAGGCCGCGATCGCGGCGAGAGAGTTTGTGGCCAGCCCGAGCAGCGCCAGCGCCGCAGCTGTCGTCACAAGACATAGTGCGGCGACCCTGGGGCTGCCTACCCGGCGGGCGATGGCCCCGGTCGCCAGATCCACCGTGCCGGTGAGACCGATGGCTGCGTAGAGTACCGGGACAGTTGCCGCCGGGAGGTCGCCGCGGCCGAGAGCGTCTGCGGCATAGGTGAAGTAGATGACTATGACCGCGAAGTAGACGACGGAGTAGGCGGCTGGGACCCGCAGCACTCGCACCAGGGAGGAGATGTCGTGCCGCCCGTCCGGGCTGCGGGCCGACGTGGTCCGCGGCACCAGCCGGAGGTTCAGCACCGCGGCAGCCACCGCCGCGAGCGCGATGCCGGCCCAGACCAGGCGCCAGGAGCCCAGTGCGGCGAGGACGGCCAGGCCCCCGAGCGCGACCAGTCCACCGCTGGTGCCGGTCGTGATGATCGCCAACGCTCTTGGCTGCTGCCGTTTGGCCACCGTTCGCGTCACGATGTCGGAGTAGGCGGCCCAGACCCAGCCGCCCGCACTGCCTGCCAGGACGGCACCGACCGTGAGCACCCAGGGGGACTGCGCGGCCGCCACGGTCACGGCCCCCAGGGCGCCGCTGGCGCCGCCGAGCGTCGTAGGAGCTCGCGATCCGTGTCGATTCGCAAGCGGGCCGGCGAGCAGCAGACCGGCCAGGTAACCGGCGAACGTGGCGCTGGAGACGAGGCCGAGCACCAGCTCGGACAGCCCCAGCTCCTGCCGGATGCCGGGTAGCGTCAGACCGTAGGCGTACCGGGCCATGCCGAAGGCCACCCCGACCACCGCCGCTCCGGCGAATCCGACTCGACCGGTCGATGACAACGACATGACCTCTCCTCGTCTGCGGCGTGCACTGGATCCGCTGCCCGCCTCAGCGAGGCTCGTGTCGCGATGCGCCCGACCGCTGGGCAATAGGAGCGGAGAACTTGCTCGCACCGTTGACCTGAGAGGCAGGCTACTTCGATCGCGCGTCAGAGCCAAGCTGCCAGCAGCTCGCGCGTCGGTGCCTGCGTGAAGGTCGAGGCATCCCGAGGACGTGGCTTCTCGGACTCACCAGCCAGGACCTCGGCCTGCCTGCCGCTACCTTCGCGCGCGCCGATCTGACCGTCTTCTGCCGCCAGGACGAGTTCAGCCTCCAAGTCCTCGGGCAGCGCCTTGGACCGGCCCGGGCGGTGCTCGTCTCCCGGGTCGACGAGCCCGGCCAGCGGTGCCGTCGCTGCGGCTGCGCGGGCACGGCCCCCAACAGCGTGACCCGCGACCCGGCCCCCGGGCCGTCGGTGGATGATGGATCTACGATGTGGGCATGGATGATGCCTTGCTGGAACCGGACGACGCCGCACTGGAAAGGTTCTGGGAGACCGTCCGCCCCCAGGGTTCGACGGCCCCGCGGCCGGCGGCGTGGGCCTTCGGCTGCACCGCTTCGCTTGCTGATGAGTTGCTGGCCCTGGTGCTGTCGGGAACGAAGACTGCCACCGCCAGCGCGTTCTGGGATTACGAGGCTGAGGGTGATCCGCTGCCGCAGCCGGGCCAACTCAACATACTTCTGGACGGAAACGGGACGCCGTCTGCACTCGTCCGGACCACCTTCGTCCGCACCGTGACGTTCAACGGGGTGGACGCCGAGCACGCCTGGCTCGAAGGTGAGGGCGACCGGAGCCTCACCACGTGGCGGATCGACCATGAGCGAGCCTTCACAGAGTTCGCCAGCCATGATCGGGGGTTCGACCCGGAGATGCCCGTGGTCCTGGAGCGCTTCGAGTTGATCCACCCGGCGATGCCGGGGGCACCGAGTCAGTTGGACGAGTGACGTCGCTTGACCTCGGGACCGTCATGGCTTGAGCATCACGTTTCAGTTGGTCATTGGTAGGACACTGACGATGCGCACTGATCCGCAGGTGGCGCTGGATGTGCCTGCTCGAGGTTCTTCGGCGTCTCGACCTCCCCTCCCTCCCCCTCCTCCCTGGCCGAGCGAGGCATCGTGGTCACCCGATGTGTTGGGCGTCGTCCCGCAGCATCCCGGGCTCACCCGGTTCGGGACTCATCGGTACCAAGGCCGACGAACTGGCATGGCTCCCGAACCTTCAGGCCGGAGTTCACCGTCGCTCCCGTTGCAGCCGCCGTGTCCGGGCGCTGCGAGAGAGACTAGGGCCGCCGACTCTGGCTCAATGTCCAGATGACCGTTCCAACGAGCAAACCGAGGCCTGCTCCGATGACGATCCCCATGGCGATGCCCGGTCCGCCCGACAGGGCAACCCCCAAAACCGCCCCCGCGCCACCACCGAGGACGGTGCCGACGCCCGGGAGAACACCGATGGGGAAGGGAGGCTTCGAGTCGGTCCTCTGGCTACGCTTCATCGTTATGCCCCTGAATGGCTTGTGCGGGAAATCCCGATGATTCTACAGCGTGGGTAGCGCGCGGTTCGGACCAACCCCTCTCCCACCGAGAGGGGCGGCGCGGACGGCAAGCTCTGCGCCCCATCACTCAGGAATTGTGCGTTCCTGGGACGTGCAGGCCCTGGACGGCATGACTTCTCGGTGCAGCAGCAGATGGGAGCCGTGACGCATGAACATCACTTCCTGCGAGCCACACTCCTTCGAAGCCGCGCATCGTCCCCAGAAATGGTCCTCAGTTGTTCGGCCTGTGAGCAGCAGCGATCGTCTCAGTCGGGACAGCGATTCCCTCAGTCGTTGGTGTTCGCCGCGCTTGGGTCGTCAGGAATATCCAGAGGCGGGACGTAGGTCCGCACACCGAATCCCGTGAGGAAGGTGGCCCCCACGGAGGTGACGAAGACGATCGCCGTCACGGCGGCCCCGAAGAACGGCACGAGGCCGACCACGCGCAGTCCTCCAACAAGGATCGCCGTACCGAGTGCAGCCGCCCTTGGTCGCGGCCACGCCTTGCCCAGACGCTGGCTGATGTGACTTCCAAGTTCGTGCCCTGACGCGAGCAGTCCGTATGCCGCAGTGCCTCCCACTCCGAGCAGCACGACTCCGGCGACGGGGATCAGGAACAGGGTGAAGACCATCGATGCCATGAGCGGGAGCGCCGCGATCATGATCAGCATGCCCAGCGCCCCACTGACGAGGGGAAAGCCTGTGGCAGCGGCCGCGGTCCGGTGCATTGGACGGGGCACCAGACGCGCGGCCAGCCAGGCGAGGCCAGCCATGACGGCCACCGCGAGCAAGGACCACAGCGCCCATTCCCCAGGCGTGCGGGATTCGCTGGCCGTCGTGAGAACATTCGTGACGCTTCCCTCCACAACGGCCTCCTGCGAGCGGGTGACACCACCGCCTGCTGCGATCAGGTCCCCGGTGATCAGTGCGGTGTCGGTGAGAGTCGCAGTTCCACCGAGCATGGTGAGATCCCCTGTAATCCGGCCGCTGATCCGGGTGTCACCGGCGAGAACAGTCATGGAACCGCGGTGCTCCGCTCCGTCATCCAGGGAGATCGTCCCACCGGTCACCAACGTGTCCCCAACCATGGTCTGGCCGCCTTCGAGGACGTGGTGCTGCTCAATGATCAGAGTCACGGAGTAGCGGCCGGTCTCTGCCGGGGCGCTGCATCCGGAGATGCCGAGGCCCATGAGCAATAGCACGAGGACCACACCGAGAGCGCGGGGCGGGTCCGGGATCATGTGTGCTCCTCCCTTCCTGCTGTCTCTCGGCCCACGACGAAGAAGAGGAGGATGGTGAGGGTGAGCAGGATCAGGCTGATGGCGGCAACGGCTCGAAGGTGCTCGGCGAACGGTACCCCGGCCGCACTCCACCAGATGGAGAGGGAGGTACTCAAGAACGTGGACAGGAACCCGGAGACCCCCACTCCGAGGGCCGTGTTGCGTGCAATGGTGGCAGGTGTGGAGAAATCGGCCCAGAGGGAGAAGTTCAACACCGTGTAGATGCTCACTGGCACGGTATAGAGCAGAGGCATCCCCAGAGTCCCTGGCAACTCGGGGGTGGTCAGGGCGTGCAGCACGTAGTTGAGCTGGACCAGTGCGAACAGCCCGAAGGTCCACCCGAGCAGGGCCCGCTGCCCAAGTGCCGGGTACAGGATGCCAGCCAGCACTGCTGCGATGACGTGGGTGATCCCGAGCGCCCACAAAGTCCGGGGATCGCTCGAATGCCAAGCGGAACCGATGTAGACAGGGGTGTCGACGATGCGCAGGAAGCCAAGGCTGTCGATGAAGTAGACGCCGAACATGAGTACCAGGGCAAGGGTGAAGGCACGCCCGGGCCAACCGCGCGACGTGGCACGATGCCGGATGAAGCGTCCGGTCCCATACCTGGGCAGCTCATGCTGGTGGCCAAGCACAGCCATCACCGGATACGAGGCGAACGCCAAGATCACCAGGACCAGCGCGCTGGGGACCATCAGCCACAGCAGTTGCGTGGCAAACTGTTCGATGCGCCAGTCTGAGGAGAACACCGCCGCAGGCAGGAACGCCGCTGAGGTCGCCACCGCCGCGGCGGCTCCGCGATGACGGGTGGGCACCAGATCGCAGGTGAGACCGAACAGGCTGGGCACTCCCAGCCCGAATCCGACCGAGGCCACGGCTACCCAGCCGACGAACCCCGCCTCGCTGCGCAAGTGGGGTGCCACGGCGGTCAGCACGGTCTGCAGGACCACCACCGCGGCGAGCAGTCGGAGCTTGATCTCGAAGACCTCGCTCCATCCCTGGCGATGCATCACCAGTCCGGCGATCAGGGCCACGCACAAGGTCAACCCCGCGAGCAAGGCCATTGCCCGGGCGATCTGCAGCTGCGACAGTCCGATGAGCCGCGTCCCGAGATCGACCAATCCGAGCTGCACGAAGGTCAGGTTGTAGAAGTAACCGGCCGAGGCCGCCGCTACGAACATGCCAATGCCGAACCAGGCGGCCCACACGTTGCCGCTGTACTCCGCGACTGACTCCCGGTGCCGTGGAGGCCGCCACACCCGTTGCATCCTGTTGGCCAGTGCATTCACCGTCGACCACCCCGTCCAATCCTCGCCGGCTCTCCAGATGCGGTCAGAAAGCCGGGAAATTCTGGCTGGTGCACGCCACTGCTGGTGGGCCCGGACATCGGTTCATGATTGCTTCGGGCCCGGTTCGCTACCGTTGCGTCACACATGATTCTCCGGATCCCTGTCCAACTTCGATCTCCACCTCGACGGGGCATCGATCCAGTTCGCGTCGCGGCGAGGGAACCGTGCAACAGCGAACAGCGCCAGGGCCGTAGCCGCGACGAGCGCCAGAACCAGAGGGCGCAACTGGAGAGCAGAGGAGGATCCCAGCAGCAGGATCCCGACCGAGGAATTGAAGGAAGTGTGGAAGACCAGCGGAGCGACCAGGCTCCCCGGTGTCCGGTGGACCAGGAGCGTGTAGAAGACGCTGGTGACCATGATCTGCCAGAAGAAGATCCACAGCGGGACAACGGTCTGGATGGTTCCCTCGAGGAAGAACAGCGGCAGGTGCCACAGCCACCACACCAGGCCGACAACGATGGTCGCCAGCATCGTTCCAAGGTGACTCTCCAGCATCGGCAGAAGGTGGCCTCGCCAGCCAAGCTCCTCCCCGAGTGGGCCGCCCAGTACCGCGACGTAGGCGACGACGACGAGCAACGCCCACCACGGTGGCCAATCGACGGCTACGGCGCCACCCAACGCCCGGTCGGCCAGGACTCCCAGACCTGAGAGCAGCGGCGGAGCCGCTGCAGCGACCGCGACTGTGGAGAAATTTCCGCGCAGTCGAACCAGAGAGCGCAGCGCCCCGAGCACCGCGACCCTCCCACCTCTGCGGGCAATGAGCAGGACAGCGCCGAAACCCGGGCCGAAGGTCCCCACAACGCGGAGAACCGAGTCACCGGTACCGTCGACGAGCCACAGCGCCACACCCCAGCAACCCCACGACACCCCAAACGTGATTGCAAGGTAGCCCCAGAGTTGACCCATCCACCGCCTTTGGCCGTGAGTCATGGGGACCCCTCTCCGAGTCCACCCCTCGTCCCGATCGCGCATCGTATTCGAAGCTCCATATCGTCCGGCCCTGACCCACGAGCATCCTCACTACTCCGCCCGCGCAAGGAGAACTTCATGCCCAGCTGGTCTGGCTCCGATTATCTTTCACGTTGGGGACGCCGCGCCCGAATTCGACGACATCCGCCACATCGGCAGCCATCACCCAGCATTTCGGGGCGAGCCGGTTCGTCCGATGCTGACGGAGCACGGTCCCGGATCGCCCCTGCGACGTGCCACCACCTGCCGGCTACCGTTGGGTGTGGCTGCGCACGAGTCCTGTTTCGTAGGCGAAGATGACGGCTTGAACGCGGTCCCGGAGCTGGAGCTTTGACAGGATGCTTCCGACGTGGCTTTTCACAGTCGCAAGGGAAACACACAGCTTCGAAGCGATCTCGGTGTTCGACTGGCCTTTGCCCATGAGTTCCAGTACCTCGATCTCGCGTGGAGTCAGCGCGTCAAGGCGGGGATGTCCTGCCGGATGTGTGCGGTCGGCGTTGGTGGGCAGCTGTCCGGCGAAGCGTTCCAGTAGCCGACGGGTGATCTGGGGGGCGACGACAGCGTCACCTGCCGCCACCGCACGGACGGCCGCGATCATGGTGGGCGGGTCTGCGTCCTTGAGGAGGAAGCCGCTGGCGCCCGAGCGCAGGGCGGCGTAGACGTAGTCGTCTCGGTCGAAGGTGGTCATGATCAACACTTTGGAGTCTGGGAAGTCCTCGGTGATGCGTGCGGTGGCTTCCAGCCCGTTGATGCCCGGCATCTGGATGTCCAGCAGCAGCACGTCCGGGTGCAGCGCCCTGGTCATGGTCATCGCGGTGGCACCGTCAGCGGCTTCTCCGACCACGGTGATCCCGTCGGCGCTCTCAAGGACCATCCGGAGCCCCATGCGCACAAGGGCTTGGTCATCAACCACAACGACCCGAATTGGCTCGTCGTGATGCTGTTCCTGGTGGCTCATCTCCCCTCCTCATCCTCGTCCTCGTAGCGCAGCATGGCATGAACCCGCCAGCCGGTGGTCGTTGGTCCGGCCTCCACGGTGCCTCGGTGGGCGGCGGCGCGCTCACGGATCCCTGCCAGGCCCCGCCCGCCGAACGAGTCTTCCGGATCGATCAGGCCATTGGTGTTGGTCACGGCGACGGTGACGTGGTCGCTGGCCCGATGCAGTGTGACCTCAACCTGCCGGGTGCCGGGTGCGTGGCGCAGCACGTTGGTCAGGCATTCCTGCACGATCCGGTAGATCGCATGGCGCAGTCGCGGATCGTCCGGGAGCGCCGGCCCACGTTCCACGACCCGGATCGGAAGACCCGCCTGCTGGAAACGCTCGATCAGCTCGGCGACGGTCTCCTGGCCGAGCGGGGCATCGTGGTCACCCGATGTGTCGCCGTCGTCCCGCAGCATCCCGACGATACGGTGCATGTCGGCCAACGCGGCGCGACCCGTGCTGCTCAGCTCGGCTAGCGCCCGTTGCGATTGGTCGGGGTGCTTCTCGAGGGCCGCTGCGGCACCGTGAGCCAGCGTCACCATCACGGCAACGGAATGCGCAACGACATCATGCATCTCCCGTGCCATCCGTGCGCGCTCCGCAGCCGCCGCCAGTTGCTCGCGTTGGTCCCGCTCCAGGACCAGCTGACCGACGCGTTCCTGGAGAGCTTCGATCCTGACGCGACGAGTGTGCACGGTCAACCCGAGCGCGAGCGCGACGAGACTGACCAGCAGCAGAGTGAACCCCGCAGTGAGCAGGTTCTCTGCTGGGTTGGTGGTCGTCGCGCCGACAGGGATGGTCACCAACAGCAAGTATGAACCCCATGTCCCCGCAACCACCGCCGCCCATGCCGCCCATGCGACGCTTGGAGGGCGGAGTGAGGCGACGGCGTACACGGCGAACGCCACTCCAATGTCGGCCGCCACGGGGTCGCCGGTGACGGCCACCGTTGCCACCAGTGCAGCCGTTGTCACTGCGAGCACCGCGAGGGGGTGGGAGCGCCGGCACAGCAGGGCACCTGCCTGGATGGCGGCCGCCGCGGCAGCCGTCAGCTGTTGCGCCCGGCTCAACTCCACGCCCGGATTGGTGAGGGTGAGGGCCGCGATCAGCAGCACGCTCCCGGCGACGAGCCCGTCGACCGTGCGGGGTCCCGCAACCCATCTCCAGGCCGCCCCCACGGCGGACGCTCGGTGTCGCACAGATCCCATCGTGGCCACTGCTCCTCCTGTAACCACTTCGGACGCTATCACTTCCGTGATGTGTCCAAGCGTCTCGGCGGAAGTGGCACAGATCCACATGGGAGGGAGCCGGCATCTCATCCCAGGGGTGCAGATCTCATCCTCGGGGCGCATGCAGCGCTTGCGCAAAGTTCGTCCCCGAGGCCGATTTGCGCCAACTCGAATGCTCGTAGCGTTCGTATCGGGGCAACAGTCCCCCGAACATCTCACCCACACGAAGGGCTAGAACTTATGATCGAAGCGCACGGTCTGACCAAACGCTACGGCGATACAACCGCCGTCGACGACATCACTTTCACCGTCCAACCGGGAACGGTGACCGGTTTCCTGGGGCCGAACGGGGCCGGGAAGTCCACCACGATGCGCATGATCGTGGGCCTTGACCGGCCCACGGCGGGCACAGTCACCGTCAACGGGCAGCCGTACGCTGCTCATCGCGCACCACTGCGTGAGGTGGGTGCGCTGCTGGATGCCAAGGCAGTCCACACCGGCCGCAGCGCCTACCACCACCTTCGCGCCATGGCTGCCACCCACGGCATCCCCGCCAGGCGGGTCCACGAGGTGATCGAGATGACCGGACTGGAACACGTGGCTGGCAAGCGCGTCGGTGGCTTCTCACTCGGTATGGGGCAACGCCTGGGGATCGCAGCCGCGATGCTCGGAGACCCTGCAACCCTCATCCTCGATGAGCCGGTCAACGGTCTGGACCCGGAAGGTGTGCGATGGGTCCGCACCATGGCCCGCCGCCTCGCCGACGAGGGACGCACCGTGTTCATCTCCTCCCACCTGATGAGCGAGATGGCACAAACAGCCGACCAGCTCCTGGTGATTGGGCGCGGCCGCATCATCACTTCCGCGCCGATCGAGGACGTGATCGCGACCGCTACCAAGCCCACGGTGCGCGTGGTCACCCCCCACTTCCGGGAACTCACCGACACCCTGACCGCCCACGGCGCGACCGTCAGCACCCTCACGCCAGGCGAGCTCGAGGTCTGCGACCTCTCCAGCGCCCAGATCGGCGAACTGGCCGCCCAACAGCAACTGCCCCTGCACGAGCTGACCCCCGTGGCCGCATCCCTGGAAGATGCCTACCTCTCCCTGACCCATGACCAAGTCGAGTACCGATCCGAAACCATCCTCGAAGGAGCAACCCGATGACCACAACCACCACCGCCAGGCCCATCCCGGCCGCAGCCGTGAAACCAGTGAGGTTTCACCGCATCCTCCACTCCGAGTGGATCAAGATGTGGAGCCTGCGTTCCACCTACTGGAGCATCCTCGCCACCATCGCCGCGATGGTGCTGATCGCCGTCATGCTCGGCTCCGTCACCATGATCGACGAACCCGGCGCTGGCATCGACGGCACCACAGCCATCGCGATGGGATACGGCTTCGCCCAACTCGTCGTCGCCGTCCTCGGGGTCCTGACCATCACTGGCGAGTACGCCACCGGGATGATCCGCTCCACCCTGGCCGCGGTCCCCACGCGCCTGCCCGCGCTGTTCGCCAAGGCGATCCTGGTCGCCGGCGTCAGTTTCTTTTTGGGAATCGTCGGCGTGGCGCTCGCCTACGCCGCCAGCTATCCGCTCTTCGGTGCGGAAAACGCCGCCCACCTCTCCGACCCCGACGTGCAGCGCATCTTCTGGGGCACCGGCCTCTACCTCGCCGGCGTTGCCTTGTTCGGTCTCGCCATCGGTGCCCTGCTGCGCCACACTGCCGGAGCCATCACCGCAGTGCTGGGCATCCTGCTCCTCCTCTCAACCTTCTGGCAACTGCTCATGATGGGCCCCGACTGGTTCACAACCGCCTACCCCTACCTGCCCTCCGTGGCCGGAGAAGCGATCGTCCTACCACACACCACCACCGCCCTCGTTGAGGGTCCCCAATCGCTCGCCCCGTGGACCGGGTTCGGGATCTTCCTGCTCTACATCGCCGTGTCATACGTCGCCGCGGCCATACTCCTACGCAAACGAGACGCATAACTGTTTCAGCAGGCACCGTCCAGGGAAGAGGGCCGAAGTGCTTCTCCAGTTCGAGGGGCAGTGGCCTCCGCCCGCGTGCACGGCACGCACGCGGAGGCCACGCTGGTCACCGACGGCGAACCGGACCGTGGCAAGGAGGAGACCGGATGTGCCCTGACCCCCAGAATCCACGGCAAGAAGAAATCCGGCACGTGTCAGGACGCTCCCAGGGAGGGCAGTCATGGCTTCGAAAGATGCGGACACCAACAGCCGGTTGGCGCGCCCGGCACAGCGAACCGGTCCGTGGGGCTTCGCAATCATCTACCTCAGATGGGCCCACCTGTTCTGGATCCGGTCCTGGGCTCGGAAACGTCCGTATGGGCCGATCACAAATCTGATCATATTTGTGATCGGCGGGGTCAGCCCGTTGCTGGAAGCCGTCGCGCTGGCGTGGCTGACCGGCGGCGCACGCTACGTCGCCGATCTGATCCGCCGGCTTGTGGACGTTCAACGGGTTTCCTTGCGGTGATGTACCCCTTCGTGGGTGTCAGGCCACCTGATCGCGGCGGGCGCAGTGCGGGTGTCCTGACGGCCTCACAGACGCTTGGTTTCCTCGACGAATGGCCGGCCACCACCCCACGAACGGTCAGGCCTATCATGTTCCTACGAAGCGTAGTACCGATTGCGGAGATGATGTTCATGGACAGCGTTGTTCGATGGTTGGTTGTCGCACTCCTGGGGGGCCACGGGCTTATTCACTTCCTCGGGGTCGCGAAGGGCTTCGGGTGGGCGTCTGTGCCCCAACTGAGAGAGCCGATCAGCGTCGGAATGGGCATCGTGTGGCTCTTGGCCGGGACCATGGTCCTGACCGCCGCAGCAATGGTCGCCGTTCGCGCACCATCGTGGTGGTGGGTGATGGTCCTCCTCGCGGCTGTGATTTCACAGATCGCCGTTGTGACCTCTTGGAGCGACGCCAGAGCTGGCACGGTTGTCAATGTCCTGATGATTCTCGTCGCCGCATATGGGTTCCTCACCCTGGGGCCGACCAGTTTCCAGGCCCAGTGGACCGATCGCGCGGCTACGGCGCTGGCACAGGTCGATCCCACCCCCTCCATGGTGACCGAGGGTGATCTGGAGGCCCTCCCGAAGCCCCTGGCTGCATACGTCCGCAGGTCGGGCGCAGTGGGAAAACCTCGAGTCACCAGCTTCCATGCCAACCTTCGCGGACGCATCCGCAGCGCCCCGGACACGGCGTGGATGTCCTTCACGGGCAGTCAGCTCAATACCTACGGGGAGAACCCACAGCGGATGTTCATCATGCATGCGAGACGCTCCGGGGTCCCCGTCGAGGTCCTGCACGTGTTCGCGGACGCGGGCGCCACCATGCAGGCGAGAGTGCTCTCCGCCTTCCCGGTGGTCGATGCGAAGGGGCCGGAGATGGATCGAGCCGAGACCGTGACAATCTTCAACGATCTCGTCGTCTTCGCCCCCGGCGCCATCGTCGATGCCAGCGTGCAATGGACGGCAATGGATGAGCACCGCGTGCATGGGGTTTTCACGCGGGGTCAGCACTCGGTCTCCGCAATACTGGTGTTCGATGAGCAGAATGACCTCGTCGATTTCATCTCCCCCGACCGCTCCCGTGCCTCCGAGGAGACGTCCTTCGTGCAACAGGAGTGGTCGACACCCATTCTGTCGCACCGGGACACCGACGATCGGCGGCTACCGGCGGTCGGTGAAGGTCGATGGAACGCACCCGATCCTGAAGGCCCCTTCACCTATCTGGAGATCCACGTGGATGACGTCTCGTTCAACATCGAGGACCTTCAGTGCGTGGGCAAGCCCTGACCTTGTCGAACGCTTTCTCTTTTGCCAGCGAACCACTGTCCGACAGGCCCTACGCAGCGTAGTATGGCTCGTTGGGCGTGGTCTGCATGGACAACGTGGTTCGGTGGTCGGTGGGTGCACTGGTGGTCGTCCACGGCCCGGTCAACCTCCTCACCGGGAAGAACACAACACCAGTCAACTGGAAATCGGTTGACCTGCAGAGGAAGCAAGGGGAGATGAGGAAGCTTCACGAGAAACGCCCCATCTGGCACGCCGTGGCGTGGATCGGGATCTACGTGGTGGCGGTGAACATCGGCGACGGGTTGTCCGACATGATCGGCGAGCCGAACTCCGGGACCACCGCCCTGTTGGCGGTGCTCTCGATCTGGCTCATCCTCTACCTACGACGGGACGGCTGGCTGGAGTACTACGGGGTTCGTCCCGTGCACAGGGCTGACTTCAATACAACGTGGCTCTACATTCCGCTCGTTCTCATCGCGGTGATGCAGTACGCCAAGGGCCTGCGGGATGACGTCGACCTGACGGCCGTGCTGCTGATCCTCGCCCTGATGGTCTGCGTCGGCTTCCTCGAGGAACTCATCTTCCGCGGCATGCTCTTCCGGGGCATCCAACGCACCAGCAACCTGACGCGCGCCGTCGTGATCTCCGGCGTCACCTTCGGGATCGGGCACATCGTGAATCTGGCCCGCGGCATGACCGGGTTGGAACAGGTCATGCAAATCGGCTTCGGCGTTGTCATGGGGATCGTACTTGCCCTGCTCTTCGCCGTCACCGGGACGATCGTGCCGCTGATCGTGTTTCACACGCTGTTCAACATCAGCGGAACGCTCACCGCGAGCAATCCAGGGTCGGAACTGCTCATGCTCGCCGCCACGACCGTACTGTGTGCTGGCTACGCCGCATACCTTGTGTCCGTGCTGCGTCGCGGCGGCGCGGATCCAGGCATCTCGGTACCACCCAGACTGCAACCAGCTCAGCCCCTCCCATGAACCGCATCTCTTCGGCAACCGAGCGGAAGCCGAAGTGGCTTGCCCATGATGAATGGCCACCGGCACGGCTCCGGTGACGGAACGAAGCCCTCAGAGCCGGGGGTGCTCGTCTCCGGTGAGTCGCGGCCCTGTGCCAGACAGCCCCGGTCTGGCTGGAAGGTCTCCCGCATCATCCGCCGTTCCCCAACCACTTCTCGAGCGCTTCGGAGAGGCGTCCCCCGTGGCGCTGTCCCGTGCTCTCGGCCTGTGGTGTCTCTGGTGCTCGGGTCGGCATCGACACGCCGCAACGGCACTGTGACCCACAGCACGGTGCTCAACAAGATGGCGTTCCGCGACACTGCGGCCGACGAAGCTCCGGCACCTCCTCCGAACACCTCACCCCTGGATTAGAATCGAGTCCCGGGTCGAGGGTCCTTTCGCGTTGTCGGGATGGGACCGATGGAGGTGGCACATCATGTCCAAAGCAGCGGTCGCAAAAGTGTTCTGGGGAAGCCTGATCGGACTCGCGGCGGCTTTCGTGCTCTTTCTTGGGGCCGGTGGGATTGCCCTGTGGAGTGATGCATTCATCATGAGTGGCCCCGACGTCACGGGAATCCGTCCGGATGCGTTCTCGTGGGCGATGGTGGGTCTGGCGGGCGTGGCCGTGATGGTGATGGCGGTCGCCGCCGCCTCACTGTTCGTCGCCTGGATCGGTGCCGTGTTGAATACCGCAAACCTTCCGGACAAGACGTGGTTCATTGTCCTCCTGGTGGGAGGCCTCCTCAGCGTTGGGTTCATCGTGACCTTGATATACGTCCTCGCCGGGCCCGATGGGCAGCCGGTGCCCGTCAGAGCCCCCAACCAGCGAATTCCACCCGAAGACCGTTTTCGGGCATGAGTCGTGACCAAGGATGATCGGCCACCGAGGTTCGCGTGTGCATTTTGTCCCGGATCGTTCGACTTCACTGTCGACCACAGGGCGACTACCCAATTCCGCCGAGACAAGGACGAGGTGTTGAACCTCGATTTCACTCGTCAAACGACGCTTGAATTGATTGGAGTGATCTCAAGCAGAGCATTGGCCCAGAAATCCTCCAAGCGCTCCTGAACCAATCCACCAGGCCCCGCGGTCCAGGGTGGTACTGGTGGGCGATACTGGGTTGAACCAGTGACCTCTTCCATGTCAGTGGGGCGCTTGCACAGCTCTTCCAGGGCGACCGTCGATTCCCGCGCTGCTGCAAGTTATGTATGTACTGGGAGCGTCCGGGGAAACGACATGGCGCAGAAACGGCGCAGAGAATCGGCATCGGACTGTCGCCGCACCGGCCGCATCGTCGAGCTTGCGATGCTCACAATCGATCCCGTGCGGCCTCTCCTTGTCCTTCACTGAAACAACGTCAATAGTTCACCGAATCCTTGCGTTGCGGAGGGAAGCTGGTCTCGACAGCCAAACGGCTGCCCCGAATGAAGCAGACTGACGTGACCACACCACGCAGGATCGCCACCCTCGCCGCTACTGCGGCCGTAGTCCTCGCGATGGCCGCAGCCCCCGCCGGAGCGGTCGAGCCCACAGGATGCGAGTTCGCCGACCATGTCCGCATGGCCAAGGCCCACACGGGCTTCGACGGCACCCACAACCCCGGCGTGATGCACCAGGGATTCTCGGGTTGGGAGGCCTACCACTGCTCTTGAACCTCGAAGAACCGCGGCGTCCAGCCTCCGGCAACCACAGTTGACGCCGGATGAAAACTCACCACTTTGCGCCCAACCACCCAGCGTGCGAGAGAGTGGGAAACGGGGCACCATGTGGATCCGCGGCACACGGGAGGCCATCACCAAGGCCGTCGAGCTCCAAGGGCCCCGACGTCAGCGCTTGAACACCCGCGCCGGCCCCACGACGGTCAGCCCCGCCAACGCACCCACCCTGGGTGTCTCATTCCCGTGCACACGGGCACGCAACGCGAAGGCGCCGGCCCCAGCCACGTCGTTGGGTTCGGTTCCACGCAGATCGAGATCGACGACGGCGTCGTGACCGAAGAAGCGGACATTGGTCACTGTGGCGGTCACCGATGATTGGTTCGGGCGGGTCAGCCGGATCTGCTCGGGACGAAGCAACACGTCGACAGGGCCGCGCGGAACGAAACCGACCACCGCCAGAGACCCAAGAGCGCACTGCACCACCGGTCCGACCCCCTCACCTTGCAACATGATCGCATCGCCCATGAAGGCGGCGACGTGGGGGTCGATCGGCTCGCCGTAGATAATGCGGGGAGGGGCCACCTGCCGGACCTCGCCGCCGCGCAGGACTGCCACCTCGTCAGCGAAGGACAGGGCCTCGCCCTGGTCGTGGGTGACGAGCACCACCGTCGCACCGGCCGAACGCAGGGCTCGCGCGGTTGCCTCGCGCGTGGCGGTGCGCAGCGCCGTGTCGAGGGACGAGAACGGCTCGTCGAGCAACACGACGCTCGGCTTGGGTGCCAGTGCACGCGCCAGGGCAACCCGTTGTTGCTGCCCACCCGAAAGCTGCGCGGGATGTCGATTGGCAAGTTCGGCCGGCAGTTCGACGAGGTCGAGGAGTTCCAGAATCCGCTCCAGATGGGCACTCTCCCGCCGCCCGAACAAGGGTCGGGTCAGGCCGAAGCAGATGTTGCCGGCCACGCTCAGGTGCGGGAACAGCCCACCCTCCTGCCGGACGTAACCGACGCCTCGACGCTCCGGCGCGACCCACAGCCGGGGCCCGGCCACCGTTCGGGCACCGACCTCGATCTCGCCGTGGCTCGGCCTGATGAATCCGGCGATCGCGCGCAGCAGGGTCGTCTTGCCCGACCCCGAATCGCCGAGCACCGCCGTCGTCGACCCCGAGGGAACTGTCAACGAGATCCCGTGGAGGATCTCGGTTGTTCCGTAACCGGCGCGAAGGTCGCGCACCCGCACCTCACTCATGGCTCGACCCGCCTTCCGTGCGTGATCTGTCGCCCCAGTACCACTGTCAACGGGATCGACAGCGCGATCATCACTGCCGCGTAGGGGGCGGCTGCAGCGTAATCCAGTTGGTCGCTCGCCGCCCAGAACGCGAGCGCCAGCGTGTTGGTACCTGTGGGCGCGAGCAACAGGGTCGCAGTGAGTTCCGTGGAGATCGCCAGCGCAACCAGTACGAAACCCGCCAGCACCGACGGCATGGCCAACGGAAGCACGACACGGATGAGCACACCCACCCCGCCCTGCCCCAGAGACCGGGCCGACTCCGAGAGCTCCGGCGGAGCGGCTGTCAGGCCGGAGCGGAGGTTCACCATCGCCCTGGGCAGGAAGAGGATCGCGTAGGCCGCCACCAGTAGCCCGACGCTCTGGTACATCGACGGTACCCAGGCCACCGTGATCCCGACCAGGGCCAGAGCCACCACAACTCCGGGGAGTGCACTGCCCACGAATGTCGCTCGCTCCAGAAAGGTCGCCAGCCGCCCGCCGCCCCGGCTGAGTAGGAGAGCTCCTGGCAGGGCGAGAAGGACCGCGATCAGGCCGCCCAGCAGGGCCAGCCCGAGGGTGGAAGCGGTGACCTGCAGCAGGTCGACGGCTCTGGCGCCGGACTGGCCCCACCCGGCAAGGAGCCATCGAACCACGAGCGTCACCGGAACCACGAGGGACAGCATCACCAGTAGCGTCAACGCGGTCAGGGCTGGAACCTTCCATCGCCCCAGTGGGAGGGGCACAAGGGGTTGGAGGGTGCCCGAACCAAGCCTGGACACCCGTCGCCGACCCCGGGCAACGACCTCCAGGGTGAGCACCGACAAACACAGCACCAGTAGAACTGAGGCCAGAAGCGAGCCATTCGCGTCGCTGAAGCTGACGGCGTACTGCTGCAGGATCGCCGTGGTGAAGGTCTGGAAGCGCATCATCTCAAGCACGCCGTACTCGGCGAGGATGTGCAGCGCCACCAGCAGCGCGCCGCCACTGACCGCAGGACGCAGCCTGGGAAGCACCGTACGCCAGAAAGCCGAGACGGGGCCGACCCCGAGGGATCTTGCTGCCTCCTCCTCCCCCGCGTCGAGCACCCTCAGCAGGGCCGCGACCGGCAGGAACACGAAGGGGAAGTACGCCAGCACCGTGACCAGCACCGCGCCCTCGAGCCCCACCAGCCCCGGCTGCCACGAGATCCAGGCGTAGCTGGCCACGAAGGCCGGCACCGCGAGAGGAGCCAGCATCAGCGCCCGCCACACGGACGCGCCGGGCAGGTCGGTGCGCTCAACGAGCCACGCCGCCCCGACCCCGATGACCACCGACAACGGCACGGTGAGCACCATCAGCAGGGCCGTGTTGCCCAACAGGCGCCCGATTCGCGGCCGCAGCAGATAGTCCACCGCCTCCCATCCTCCGACGCTGAGCGCCGAGGCGAGGACGACGACGATGGGCAGCAGAACGAGGCTCGCGACGATCGCCGCAAGGATCTGGAGCCACAAGCGGCTAGAGGAGGCCGGCATCGACCATCAGCGTCGCTACCTGGTCGGAGTTCAGGGTGAAGGGGTCGACCGGCGGGTTGTCCAGGGTGTCGAGGGGAGGCAGTGCCGGGTCGGAGGCGACACCCTTGCCAACGGCGTACTCCATGCTCTTCGACGTCACCAGTACCTGCTGCCCCTCCGGGGAGGTGACGAATTCCAGGAACTGTTGGGCCTGCTCAGCCTTGTCGCTGGTGGCCAGGACGCCAGCTGCGGACAAGGACACGAACGCACCCGGGTCCTGGTTGCCGAAGTAGTGGAGCTCGGTGTTGCCCGAACCCCCCTTGTCCCCCGCCTGGTCGCGGTACCAGTAGTAGTGGTACATGACACCGACGGGCACCTCGCCCGCGTTGACGGCCTTCATGGTGGCGATGTTGTTCTGGTAGATCGTCGCGCCAGCTTCGAGCGCCTTCAGCCAGTCGACGGTTTCCTGCTCACCCCGGTCGGCGAGCATGCCCGCAATGATCGCCTGGAAGTCAGCGCCACCGGGCGCACATCCCCAACGGTCCTTCCACGAGGGGTCGGCGAGGTCCATGAGCGACGCCGGCAGCTCCGCCTCCGAGATCATGGAGGGGTTCCAGATCAGCACCGTCGAACGCGCAGCAATCGCAACCCAGTCCTTGCTCGAGGGCGCCATCTCAGCTGGCACCTGGGCCAGCGTCGCGGGGACAACGGGCGCCAGGAGCCCGGCCCTCTCGACGACGGTCATCGCCGGGGAGTTTTCGGTGAGGAAGACGTCGGCAGGGCTGTTCTCCCCTTCCTGAACGATCTGGTGCCCCATGGAGGAGTCCTTGCCACCGCGGACCTGCGTCTTAACGCCGGTCTTCGCCGTGAATGCCTGCGCCCACGCATCGGTGACATCCTTGTGCTGACTGGAGTAAATGAGCAGGGCGCCTTCGTCCTCCGCGAACTCCTCCTCCGGGGCGGTGCCACACGCCGAGACCGCGAGGGGTGCGAGGACAAGGCTCGACAGCAGGAGGCGACGGCTGAGTTTCGGGTTCACGGGCTGATCCTCTGCGATGCGGCGGTGGGATTGGGCAGGGACGGGATGTCCCCGGGGACGGTGGGCACCAGATTCTGGAGCCAGTGGACGGGGCCGGAGATGACCCGCCACAGCAGCACACCCGCGACGAGGGCGACGAGCGTGCCCAGCAGCGGCGACGGAATGTGGGCCAGGATGAGGAACTGCACCAGGTAGATGTGCAGACTCGCGGCCGCGAGTAGGGATACGAGCGGCACGACGACAGCCGGAACGTGGACGTTCTGCAGCAGCGCCAGTGCAACGATGCCAGCCAGGATGGTGGCGTTGCGGGCGAGGTCGTCGGGAAAGAAGTTGACGACACCGACGACGGCGACGGCGAGCGTCAATGCGCGGCGCGGCCACGTGGCGGCGTGCGCCAGCGCCAGCCCGACGGCGAACAGCCAGAACACCGTCGGCATCAGGCCGCGCAGTGTGCCTTCGAAAAGGCCCAGAATCACGTAGCGCGGGACGAGGGCGACGATGGCCAGCCCGAAGGCGACCAGCCATGGATCAGTACGCCACACATGGGCGACCGGGCGGAAGGACAGCACGATCGTGGCGACGAGCACGCACAGGATGAGGGCGTCGACGAACCACAGTTCGTTGCGTTGCAGTCTGCCCCACTCGCCCGTGGCCCAGTTTGCCAACAGGACGTTGCCCCAACCGTAGCGGCCAAGCGCCATCCCGATCGCGGCCATGACCACGGTCGGCACACCGACGCCGATCAGGAAGCGGGCGGTCCCGCGCCAGCGCTCCGAGACTTTTGCGGCGGAAAGCCCGAAGAGCGCAGCATTGAAACCGGCAACCACCATCAGGGTGTGCGCCCCGCCGAGCAGGCGGAAGAGGCCCGCGTGCGACCCAATGATCATCACCACGGCCAGTGCACGCAACAGCACCGACGTCTCCAGTCGCCGCCATTCGCCACGTGGTTGGCGTTGTCCGACCGGTCCGACGTCGCTGGTCGGCGCAGCGGAGTCGATCAGATCGGCGACGGGGCGATGGTGCCAGTCCCGTGGGAGGTCGCCGAGGACATTGGACAGCCCGACAGAGGCTGGCACGTGGGAGAGCGAGTCACCGCCCTGCGCGACAAAGGACTGGTTGAGGTCCACCTCCTCGCGCCCGAGCACATCCCGGAGGACGGCCGCAGTCCGGGCCGACAGGCTCGGAGCGTCGATCATCTGCCGCGAGTCGTCACACTCCTCCGGGTCGGATACCCGCACGAGAACGTCGCAACCCGCGCGATCGACCTTGCCGTTGGCCAGTCGGGCGAGCGGTAGGACTGCCGACCGGACGTGCCCGACGCCGAGCCCGCACGCCCGGGCGGCGATCCTGCGGGCGCGAGCACCCGTCTCTCCGCACGATTCGTCCTCCAACGGCTCGACGGCGACCCGCAGACCAGTGTCGTCACCGATCACGCATGCGATCAGCCCCTCGTGCTCGAGCGCGGCCTCGACGCGGCTGAGGTCAATCCGGAGTCCCAGGACCTTCACGAAGCCTGCCCGGCGCCCCACGATCCGCAACACGCCGTTGTCGTCCAGCACTCCCATGTCCCCCGTGCGGAGTTCGGTGACCATCCGTCCGAGGGCGAGGTCGTCAGGGTGCTCGGCGTACCCGAGCATCACGCCGGGCCCGCTGACGATGATCTCTCCGCTGCCCGTCGTCGCGTCGGCCTCGGCGACACCGCGGTCGAGCCGGATTGATGTGCCGGGCACGAGGTGGCCGACTGTGTCAGGTGAGGCCGCGGTCAGCTCCGGTGACTGGACCGCGATCCTCGCGGTGGCCTCGCTCTGCCCATACATGAGCGCCAAGCCCCAGCCGCGGTCATGACCCAACCGGGCGGTGCGTTCGACCCGCTCTGGCGCCATCCGCCCACCCGCCTGCGCGATGAGGCGCAGACTCCGGTGTGGACGCTCGAGCACGCCGCTGCCCTCCATGAGTTCCACCATGTGCGGCACCACCGCCACGTTTGTCACCCCGTCGTCGACCATCTCCCAGAAGCCGTCGTCCAGGACGGAGTCGCTGGTCAGGGCAACCGATGCGCCCACGTTCAGGTGGCTGTGCAGAACCGACAGCCCGAAGCAGTAGTGCAGCGGAAGGCTGGTCACACCACGGTCGGAGGCGGTGATCCTCAGTGCGGAGGCAATGGCGCTGGCATTGCTCGTGACGTTGCTGTGTGAGAGACGCACGAGCTTGGGGGAACCGGTACTCCCGGATGTGCTGAGCAGCAGCGCCAGATCCGGGTGGAGCAGGCGCCCAGGGGCGCCCCGCTGCCCACGGTCGTGCATCGTGATCTCTCCGGCGTCGACGGAGAGGTCCGCGGGCCATACGCGCTCCACCGTCCGCCCGGCCCGGCCGGGAGGCATCAGCAGCGCGACGTGCCCTGCCTCGAGCACGGCCAGGTAGGCCACGATGTCTGCGATCGTCGGAGTGAGCCGCACGTGGACAAGGAGCCTGCCTTCGGGCAGCTCCGCTGCGACGTGGTCGACCCGCTCCCGCAGGGTGCCATAATCGATGACGGAGCCGTCGGGGGCGCACAGTGCAGGGTCGGCTGGTTCAACTTCCCACGCGGACGGGAGCGGAGACCGGGCCCGACCAGTCCGGAGCGTCAGCGGCAATGTCACCAGGTTAGGGTAGCCTCAGTAAATTGAATAACACAACCCGGGGGTTGCCTAAGTGAGTTCTGTGACGATCGACTTGTGGTGGGCGGACCTGAGCACCTCAGACATCAGTCTCACTGCCACCCTTCCCCCGGGCGAGCGGGAAAGGCTCGCCGAGGTCTTCGACCAGGCCGAGCGGGGTCGTCGCCTCGTCGGCGAACTCCTCCTCCAGCGCGCCGTCCGACATTCACGCGGCTCAGCCGAATCAGAGCCCATCGAGATCGACCGGACCTGCGCCGAGTGTGGTGCCCAGCACGGCCGTCCGGTGGTGGCCGACGGTCGGGGGCCACACGTCTCGGTCGCGCACTCAGGGCTCGTGATCGCGGTCGCGACCTGTCGAGTCGCGCCGGTGGGGGTGGACGTGGAGCGTCTCCCTGACGAGGTCGTCGACTTCGAGGCCCTGGCCGACTGGGTGGATCGAGAGGCACGCATCAAGGCCGGTCCGCCGCCCGGCGAAGAACCTGGGATGGCTGATGGCACGTCCCTCGCAGTCACCTGCCCGTTGGCCGGCTACATCGCGGCCATTGACGTATCGACCAATGGCGCCGGGATGTTGATTGATCTCATCGAGCACCCCTTCTCACAACAGTTTCCCTGATCTCGAGCCCATCTCGACGACAAACCGAACCTGGCGAATGGCGTCGCAGTAGTGAGCAAGGGGCTTCGAGCTCAGTCCTGCTCCCCAGGTCCGCCCCCATTCTGCCCATTCCTCCTCCCGGGCCACGACACGCCGACGAGCTCAGGCAACGCACCAGGGGAAAGCCCGCCGGAACCGCACCCTCCATCACGGTCCGGAACGGTTGGTTGCCCCTGTGGGGCTGGTCAGTTCCCGGGCGCCCCGTCCTGCGCCGGCCCAATGCGTAGGGGACGCATCATCTCGTTGTCCTCGTGCTCGAGGATGTGGCAGTGCCACACGTACTGCCCGGGTGTCTCAAAGGTGGCCCTGATGCGGGTGACCTGCGCTGGATATGCGGTGACCGTGTCCTTGAGGCCGGATTCCCCGGGGTCCGGGACGCGGGGTGAGCCGTCAATCGCCAACGGCTGAACGACCTCGTCGTCATCGGAGACCAGATCCTGCCGGTTGACCACCTCGAAAGCCACTTCATGGAGGTGAATCGGGTGGGCATCGCCGGTGGTGTTGTAGATTTCCCACACCTCGGTGGCACCGGTCGCAACTGCTTCGGTCACCACCTCCGACCACAAACGGTGCTCGGCGTACATGTCCTCGTTCACCACACCGAGCAGAGCCTCGACGGGTCCTTCCGTGCCGTTGCTGCCCTCCCCCATGACCTCGATCAGTGCCAGCCTGCGGACCGTCGTTGTCGGAGGGGGGGCGGGGACCGGAGGAAGAGTGAGGAAGCCCGGTGGCGTGGAGGTATCGGCGTCGACGGCGGGGACCACGCGGAATTGCATGACCTTGCCGGTGGTAGCGGGGTCAGCCGTCTCGAACCCCTCAACACCTTCATCACCCTCATCGCCCGGGACGCCGCCACCGAAGGGCTCGTCCGGCCCGAGGTTGCCCAGTTCATACTCGCCCAATGGCACCGCGGTGAAGTCCACGATCACGTCGGCCCGCTCGGCGAGGCCGAGCAGCAGCCGCCCTGCGGTGTCCCTGAGGTCCACTGGGCTGGACAGGAAGCCGCCGTCGTTGCCCACCTGCCACACCTCAGCGCCGATGATGTTGGCGAAGTCGAGGATGAGGAAGCGGGACTGGCAGCCGTTGAGGAAGCGGAAGCGGTAGCGCCGCTGCTCCACGCTCAGGTAGGGCCAGGTCCGTCCGTTGACCATCATCGTGTTGCCAAAGAACTCGGGGTTCCAGATCGGCGGGAAGACTCCGTCGGGGATGTAATCGCCAGCGATGCCGTCGAAGAACGTCCGGCTGTCGGGGTAGAACAGCGACCCGTCCTCGTTGAAGGCGCGGTCCTGGATCACGATCGGGATCTCGCGGTAGCGCTTCTTGGACGGGAAGCCGTCGCCGTCCTTGGGGGCCGGCCCAGGGAGCGAGGCGGGCTCCCCGGTGCGCGAGTCGAGGACCGCGTCACCCTCCCCGCCCCGCACGATGTAGAAGCCAGCCGGGCCCGCGTACACGTTGAGCCGGGTCATGCCGAGCGCGTGGTCGTGATACCAGTTCGTGCGGGCCCGGTCGAAGTTGGGGTACTGAAACACGGCGTACCCCGGGCCCCACGAGACGCCGAACTTTGTCTCGGCCTTGTTCCTGAAGAAGTCGTACCAAGTGCCCTCTGTCGCGTAGCCGTCCGGGATGTCCTTGGCGTCGGGAAGCCACCACGCTTCGGTGTAGCCGTCGCTCTCGTCGCCGACGTGGAGCGACCCGTGCACGTGGGTGATGATGGGGACCGGCCCGTTGTAGGCCTCGGGAGTGCTTCCGTGGCTCGGCCGGGTATCACGCCCCTCGGTGCCCCCGGGCGGGTTCGCCCAGTGCAGCGTCTGGTCCACCGGGAGCAGGTGGGGCAGGAAGTCGCGTTTCTCGTCGACGAGATCGTTGATCCACTTCACCCGGACGGGACGCTCCCACGTGGATTCGATCGTCAGCGACGGGGCGTTGTGGATCATCACCGCCCGCTTGGACAGAGCCCGCACCGGGCCGTAGCCCCACACCGTGGTGACAGGCCAACCGCTCGGCAGAATCTGCTGATCGAACTGGCGCATCGAGATCTCGTAGTAGTCGACGTTCTTGCCGCCCCGGCGCGGCTGCCTGGCCGCTTTGGGCATCACCGGCGGGATCAACAGCGGATCTACGTACTTCTCAACGTCCCCGGGATGCAGGGTGCCGCCCGGAATGGCAGCGACCGCCCGCGGCGTTCCGTCCAGCCCCCGCGAGAAGATCGCGAAGCCGACGACACCACCTCCGACCGCCCTCACAAACGTGCGCCGACTCATCGTCAGCCTCTGGATTGAGATCGTCATCGTCCCCGCCCCCCGTATGGGTGGGGAGTGCCAACCGGACGAGCCACTGCCCCACACGGGGCGCGAGCAGAAGCCCCGCCCTTCCAAGTTAACCCATCGGTCCCGGACCCACAACAGATTCGAACAACTCCACCCATCCGCCCCAAGTCCCTGCCTTGACCGGTGAGCGCCGGCGTACATTCTGGGAACGGTTGCATGACCTGCACCGGGGGGTGTTCGGCTCCTCACAGCAAAGAGCGGAGGTGGGGTACGGGCCATCCGTTGTCGAGCAGTGAGCGTGCGAAGTACCTCGACCCCACCGGCCGTGGCCGCACCCGATGGACGATGCGGTGGAAGCCCGCTCTCAACGCCTTCGCCATCACCTTCGCCGACCGCTGGCCGGCAGCAGAAACCAACCAATGAAAACCGCCGGAAACACCGCTAACGAGACAGTCCCTCGCCGTTTGGTCGGGTGAAGGCGTCCGTTGGGGGCGCCTTAGCTCAGCCTTGGCCTTGTTGGCGCCGACCTTACCGCCTGCCAGTCAGGGCTGATTCTTCTAGCCAAAAGTGGCCCACAGAGGTCAACGGAGCCATCTAGACTCTGTTTGTGGGTGGTGGATGCAATGACGCCGAACTTGTCCTCCGCGCAGCCGTCGCCGATCTCTGCGGGGAGCCCGTTGGCTGGACGCTGGTGTCACGTGCCCAGCAACTCGTCCACCAACGATTCGAGGTCTACAGTTGCATGCACTGGTGGGAATCGCCCGCCACCGCCTTCAGGGATAGACGAGGATACTGCGCACAGTACAACGGTGCCCTCGCCGATGTGCTGAGTCGCCTCCACGTCGACTGCGAACTCCTGTACGCGACACGAGTCCGCCTGCCCCATGACCCGAACTGGCGAATGGGCCACGTTTGGGTGCGCGTGAGACTCGACGGGGAGTCCCGCTCGATCTGCGCCTCGTCGCCGGACCCCACCCTTGCCGGGGCCTTCGAGCCCCTCACCAGAGTGCGGCGCTTCGGCCGACCACTTCAGTTGGTGAGTCGCTTCGCCATGGCGGCAACCGTTACAGGCGCTGTTACTTGGTCCATTCTGACGCGCACGCCGCGGCCTCCGTGGCTGGAACACCCATTCAGTCGACCACCGCTCAGTGACGGCTGGCCTGGCACGGCCGATCTGGTTGCGGGGAACCCGCAAATCGTCCCTACTGCCGTGATCCGCGTGAGACGCTGGTTGTCATCCAGGGGAAGGCGATATCGGCATGAAGATCAAGGAAGCCGCCGAGGACTTCTTGTCCTGCAGGCGGATCGCTGTTACGGGAGTCTCCCATGCCCCCAAGGGGCACGGGAGTAACACGGTTTATGTCCGGTTGCGGGAGCGCGGGTATCAGGTGTTTGCGGTGAACCCGACCGTCGAGATCGCGGAGGGAGATCCGACCTACCCTGACCTGCGGTCGATTCCCGACGGGGTGGACGCCGTCGTCATCGGCACCCGCCCGGAGCGGGCGCAGGCCACCGTGCAGGAGGCCGTCGAACTCGGTATCAAGCGTGTCTGGATGCACCGATCCATCGACACCGGCAGCGTGTCTCCTGAAGCGGCGGCCTACGGGCGTGAGCATGGCATGACCATCATCGACGGCGGCTGCCCCCTAATGTTTGATCCAGTCTCGGACGGCGGTCACAAGGTTATGTGTGCAGTGTTGAAGCTCACCGGCAGCGTGCCGCGGATGGTTTGAAGCTCCTCTCGTCCCTCAACGTCGAGACGAGTGCTGCCCCAAAGTGGCGTCCAGTGATCCGTAATCGTGTCTCTGCTCACGCACGCTCCGCCGACGCAGGCTGGCCGCCTGTCCGAGCATCCCGAAGGCGCTCCTGAGTGCCTTGTGCGGCAAACGATCCACCGTCCGTGGTGTCTTCTTTGAAGGGCAGGTAATAGATCCGTGCAGTGGGCGTGACTATGCGTCGCCGCCGAGGCCGATCACTGGGGAGTCCGTGTGGTGCGAGGGCGTTGCGGGGCCGGCTGTCCGGAGGTAGGCCCAGAGGGCAAGGAGGCTGGCCAGCACGACGAGGGAGACCATCACGGTTGCGGGGGCGGTGTTGTCTGCGCTGGCAGAGACGAGCACGACCATGGCCGCGATGATGCTGGATCCCATCAGCGCCGAGAACACCAACCACGGTGCCAGCCAGAACAGGCCATGCGCTCCGCGCCGGAGAGCTTCGACGCCGCTGATGATGAAGCCTGGCAACACCATCGCCAGGTCGATGACATGGATCGGGTTGACCCACAGGCCAGCCTCGCTGAGGCTCGCCGGCACGCTCCCTGTGAGGAGAGCGGGCAAGAGTTCGCTGAGCCACAGGCCGGCGAACAGGACACCGGTGACGATGATCACCCACGCCGCAAACTTCAGTGAACGATCCGTCGGGTGCAGGACCGATTCACGACGCAGATGGGTCACATTGAACAGCACGGTCCAGGCGCTGAGGCCGAGCACGGCGACGTAGATCAGGAACAGGTGGTTGAGGTGCACCGCGATTGCGTAGACGATGAACGCGTAGATCAGGTACAGCAGGGTCCCGAGCCAGATCAGTCCGGCGCGCAGCGATCCGTTGCGGTACCGTACGGCGGCCACGACGAGAACCACCGCAGCGATCAGATTGCCCAGGTCCTGGCCCTTGGCCTGGCCGGCCCAATTCTCGGTCTCCTTCGCGTAGACCAGTGGATCCACAAGTCCGGTGACGCTGGAGACGACCACGAGTATCGAGATGATTCCGGACCAGAGCAGAATCGATCGGCGGGGCAACGTCTGCATGGCAGCAACGGTAGGGCACTCGTGTCCCGTGCTGGGGGGTGAGGTCCCTTAGCCTCGATCCACCGATGAGTTGGGTGGGTTGAGCGTGCTGCAACGAGCGAATGCCCTTGCTGCTGGGATATTGGGACTTGTCTAGAGAGAACCAATAATACCAAGCAGAAAGAGCATCCGTCGGCTGATCGCGGATGCGGTGAAACAGGCCCGGCGTCTCCTGCCCGCCGGGACGCCGGTGTTGGTAAGAATGGACTCGCCCCACTTGGGGCCCGCCCTCCACCCGTGGCGCTCAACGGGGCAGTTCCAGTTGTCGGAGGAGTCATTTCGGGTGTATCAGGCGCCCTCATGATCTTGATAGATGATGTGCATGCTCGACGTTCCAAGCGGGCCACCGACGCAATATTGCAGGTTTCCGAAGGAAGCGGCGGCGATGAGAAGCTCTGTGCTCGGCTCGGAGAGGACGAGCAACTTGAAGTAACCTTCGTCGTCGTAGTTGAAGCCGCAATCAAGACCAGCCTTGCGGAGAAGCGCAGACTGATTGCCCGAGTAGTGGTTTCGGCGGTCAACGGTCCGGCGAAGGTCGATGAGGCTCAGCTAATGGTCGAGACCTTGTCCCAGTTAGATAGTCCGCATGTCAGTGCTCTGCAGCGACTGTCAGATGAGAGCGAGCTTCACAAGAAAAGTACGGAGGGCAGCTGGGGCGTAAGCGCGGTTTGGGCGGAGTTACCCCCCTCCCATCCGAGCAACTCTGATTCGTGGGGGTGCAGCCAAGATCCCCTCCAACACTCGTGTTGCGAGCGTTGGCCATATGGCCGAGGGCATCACCTACTACGGCTTGCAAATACTCGAAGTATTGCGCGCTGAAGGATCACACCTCCCTGACGAACGCTGAGCTCTCGAGCGGCCACCTCCTCGCAGGTTGGTTCAGCCAGGTGATGGACGCACCATCGACAGCCACGACTCGCGTTACGGCGTTGAGTTGTCTGTCGACGTTCGAATTCGAGTGCACTGGTCAATTGAAGTCGGCTGCAGCGCTATTCACGGTGCGACCCAGCACCTGATTCGTGGTGGCCACACTGCCCAGGTGGTCGGGGATGCTCTTATCGAGCGGTTCACGCGGATGCCCACCTCACTGCGTCGGTCGCTGACCTGGGACCAGGGCAACGAGATGTTCCATCACGAACGCATCGCGGCCGCCACCGGCCTGAAGATCTATTTCGCCGACCCGCACTCGCCGTGGCAGCGGGGATCGAATGAGAACATGAACGGCCTGTTACGTCAGTACTTCCCGAAGGGCACCGACCTCAACTGCTGGACCCAAGAGCACCTCGACGAGGTCGCCGCCGAACTCAACGACCGCCCGAGACTCTGCCTGAACGACCGCACCCCAGCCCAGGTCATGCGACGATGGTGGAACCCGATGATTCGCAACGACTAGTGGAAACCGCCCCTCCTCCAACGGCCGGGCCGACCATTCGTTCATCTCCTCGACGACCTTGTCGGTGATCCGGCTGATCGTCTCCTTCGACACCGATGCGCCGTAGATCTGGGCGAAGTGGGCGCTGATCTCACCGGTGGTCAACCCATGCGCGTACAGCGACAGCACGATCTCCTCGACCCCATTGAGGCGGCGCTGTCGCTTCTTCACGATCTGGGGCTCAAAGGTGCCGTCGCGGTCCCGGGGGACCTCGATGGTGACCTGACCGGTGGCCTCCGTCAGCACCGTTTTGGGTCGGGTCCCATTACGCACGTTGGCGTTGTCCCGCTCCGGAGCAGCCCGGTTCTTCTCATGACCGAGGTGCTCAGTGAGCTCCTCATTCAGCGCCGCCTCGAGAACGTTTTTGGTGAACAGCTTCAACAAACCGTCAGGCCCGGTCAGAGCCAAGCCTTGTTCCTTGGCCAGGCGGACCAGCTCCGCGGCAGCAGCAGCTTCCGCGGATCGGTCATCGTGTGGTTGCTTCTTTGGACTCACATCATTCAGTGTCGTTGACATCACGGCACCCTCCCCGCTGACACTCGTCAGCGCGTTGGGCCGGAAACACCGTTTAAGCCATAGTCCCTAAACCGTGACGTAGACGGAGATGAGCGCGAAGAGGCCGAAGCCGGCGGTGAGGAGTAGTGGTCCGTAGCGGCTGGTGGGGCCGTCGTGGGCTTGGGTGACGATTTCCTCGATGACCATGCTTGTGAGGACCCCGCCGGTGGCGGCGAGGACCGACAGGGTCAGGATTGGTGGGGCTTGGCGCAGAGCGAGGTAGCCGATGGTGGCCCCGAGTAGTACGGGGACGGCGAAGCTCGCGGCCATGATCAGGCGTGTGCGGCGGGGAAATCCGGCGCGTCTGAGGGTGGCTGTGGCGGCGAAGCCTTCGGGGATGTCGGCTGGTACTTGCCCGAGTGCCAGGAGTAGGCCCAGTGCGGGATTGACGACACTGCCGGTGCCGATCATGACGCCGTCGCTGAACAGGTCGAGGGAGACGCCAGTGAAGATGGCCAGGGGGCCGGTGGATTCCTCTCCGGTATGGAGCCGGTTCTTGAGGGTGTCGATGAGGCGTTCGAGGCCGATGAAGATGGCTCCGCCCGCGACGAATGCCGCAATGGGTATCCACGGTGGGTTGCCTGCCAAGGCTTGTGGGACCAGTTCAAGTCCGACGACGGCAAGGACGATGCCCGCGGCCAAGTGCAGGGCCAAACTGAGCGTCCGTTGGGAGACATCGAGTATTTCGGCGAGGAGGCCGCCTGCGAAGTTCCCGGCAGCTGGTAGGGCGGCGAAGGCCAGCACGAGTGGAAAGTCGCTCATCATTGCTCTGAAGTGGAGGGGGCAGGGGTGCTTTTGGCGACGATCAGATACAGGGCACCACCGGCTGCTGTTTCGAAGGCGATTTCGTTCATGTGGCTGCGCACTGATCGCCACGGCTGTATGTCTTCGTAGGCGCGGGTGACGCCGAACACTGCGGTGGCGCCTCGGCCGAGTGTGACTGCCCACCTGGGCCACGTCGGTGGTCGGCGCACACCGCCGACGGCTAGTCGGCCTTGGCTGGCAGTGAGCTGAGCTGCCAGGGCTCCTACGACGGCGTCATGCTCGGGGACCATCTCCAAGGAAGCGGTGGCCAGGACCGCCGCTGTGCCTGTTGGCAGCACAAACGTGCGCATGTCAGCTTGGATGAGGGAGACCTGCGACAGGTTGTGGCGGCTGGCCCGGCGCTGTGCCTTCGCAAGCATTCCTGGGGAGAGGTCGACGCCGATGACGTAGCCGTTTTCACCGACAGCTTCAGCCAGAATCGGCAGATTGATTCCCGTCCCGCAACCGAGGTCCACGACGGTATCTCCGGGCCGGATGTTGAGTAGCTCAACCGCCCGCCCCTGCAACCGGCGTGCGCCCAACGGCCGGAACACCCATGCTGCCGGGTCATAGGCGGGAGCCACACGGTTGTACAGACTTCTTACGGCATCAGCATCCCGGACATCACGCAACGACATGCGGTGTGCGGTGTGGATGGGCCAGTCCCGCAAGCACACCAAGTGCGGCGAGGCCGTGCTCTGTGCCAGGCCGGGGCGGTTTGTCAGGTCAACGACACGATGCTCACCCAGCATCAGGTGCTGCAAGATCCGCAGCCGTGCCGGTTCCACACCAGGGACCTCTTCCGTGTCAGATAAGCGTTCACGCTTGCGCAGTGTTTCCTGGGCAACCACTGGTGTTCATTCTACTACGGGTTTTGGATGTACTGAGAGCGTTCGTGGCAACCAAATGGCGCAGAAACGGCGCGGAGAAGCGGCGCAGACAAATGCCAATCATGGCGGTCAAGTTTTCGGCAGCAGCAGCACGGCCCTGGCTCCCGTATCCAACAGTGCGTGAGCCATGGGGACGTCATGTGTCGGGCTTGCGGTATCTGAGCGCGTCACGACGGGGTGGTCCGGACCTTGCTCGAGGTGGAAGGACGGGTAGTCGTCATGCATGAGCGCGACGTAGGTAAGGACCCGGTAGAGCCACCGGTTGATTCCGAGCACCAGGTTGAACAGTGTGCGGGGGTATCTGCGGTTGATCAGTAGGCAGAGCCCTGCCAGGACGACGAGGAGGTTCAGGACCGAGTAGCCACTGTTGGGATGGAAGAGCCCGGACCCTTGATTGCTGATGGCCCAGGGGTAGGGCAGAAGGTCAGCGAGGAGGAGACCGGCGACGAGGAGATGTGGGATGGCCAGTGCCCACTTGACCAGCACCAGTCCTCGCGAGAGGCGTGCGGGGTACGGGATGTCGAACTGGGCCGGGTAGTCGCCCCTGGCTGTCAGTGTGAACGGCGGGTACTGGTCGGTGCCCAGAGCTGCCCACACATAGAACCCGACACGCCAGTTCCAACGCAGGACGCCCACGTTGAAGTCGAACAGGATGCGGGGATAGCGACCGGTCAGCAGAATCGCGACACCCGCGGTGACCGTGGCCACGATGAAACCAATCCACAGGAACGCCAGCACGATGAAGTGCGGGACGGCCAGGAACATCTTCACCAGCCACAACCAGCGGGACAGACGTGGATCCAAGTGGCCGTCCAACCGGAACTGGCGGCCAGTCATTGCGGTGGTGGTTGTCATGCCGTTGGTCCGTCCGCGGTAATGGGGCACGGCTTGAACCCCTTGACCACCAGGTAGACACCCAGGGAGAACTCCCACAGCGCGATTGGGAGGAACAGGAAGGCTGAGGGTCCGGCGCTTCGGTCCCAGAGACCGAACATGGCTCCCAGATTGGAGGTCAGCAGGAGCGGTGCCCCGATCAGGCCCAGTAGGGGAAGGATCCGTGGCACGAGGCGGGAGCGGTACAGCAGTGTCCCCAGCAGCAGGGCGTTGACCACCGGCATCATGCTTTGTCCGAGCACGAAGAACGAGTTGTAGTTGGCGACCAGGGCTTGTCCCGTGGCCAGCGCATCAGTTCCGGCGCCGGCTCGTTGCAAACTCACCAGCGACAGCAGGCTCGCGACCCCGGAGATGATGGCTGCACCCTCCAGGACACGTGAACCGACGAAGGCCAGCGCGGTGGCTTCGTTCTGCCGTTTCACCACGGGGTAGAGGACGACGGCGGTACCGACGCCGGCGAGGGCCACGATCATTTCGAGGATTGCGCCGATGATGATGGGG
Source organism: uncultured Actinomycetota bacterium (assembly GCA_963747505.1). Lineage (GTDB taxonomy): Bacteria > Actinomycetota > Actinomycetes > Propionibacteriales > Propionibacteriaceae > Arachnia. The sequence continues at coordinate 1,019,498 of CAVVFD010000001.1, forward strand.
GTGTCGGGTCCGGGCCCGACGACCCAGTTCGGATCGTGGAGGATGGGCCCGTACAGCGCGATGGTGGGGATGGAGACGAAGGTGAGCAGGTATAGCGCGCCTGCGACGAACGCAGTTCTCCGCAGAGAACGTGTCGGGAGCAGCTTCGGGGCCGGGTGTAGCCCGGTGCTGGTCGGGATGGTGGTGGTCATGTCAATCTCCTGGGGTCTGTGGTGGGTGACTGCTGTGGTGCCGGACCAGAACAGCTGGGCTGGTCGGGGTCGGTTTGGGTGACAGATACCAGGGCGAGTCCCGCGTCGCGGACTCGCAGGAGCAGGCCGTGGAGGGCTGCCTGGTCGCCGGCGCCGGTGATGGTGGTGGTGCCGTCGCTGTGGGTGGTCAGGGACCATCCGTCGAACCAAGCGGCCCATCGCGACTCAAGGTGACCCCTGAGGCGGATCGTGTACTGGCTGACGTCGTGATCTGTTGGTGTGGTGCTCATGGCCTTCCTTCGACTTGCATGGGGTCTCGCGGCCAGGGCTCCTTGCGAAGTAGTGGCAGCGCTTCACACGCTAGGAAGAAGTGTGATGAGCGGGCGTCATCACATCTGATGATTTGTCTCGGGAGCTGATCCCAAGCACTTTCAGCTGCACCGGTGGACGAATGATCGTGCGTGCGCAGGCGTAGGTCTCTACCTGCGTTGTGGGGTCAGGGGTTGTGGGGGCTCGTGACCAGGGCAAGTTCTTGTGCCCGCCGGACCGCGGCACGGCGGCTGTTCACGCCGAGCTTGGTGTAGATGTGTTGGATGTGGGTGCGCACGGTGGTCAGGGAGACGCTGAGTTCACGGGCGATGCCGGGTCCGTCCAGGTCAGTGCCGAGCAGTCGGAGCACGACCAGTTCGCGTTCGCTCAATGGGTCGATCAGGCCTTCTTGGTGCGGAGTGCGATGTTTCGTCGTCGTGAAGCCTGCCAGGAGTCGCTCGGCGTATTGGGAGCTGATTCCCTGCTTCGCAGCAGCACGAAGGAGGGAGTTCATCGGTGGGCCTTCGTCGACGAAGGTGCGCACGTAGCCTTCCGGTTCAGCCAACACCAGCGCGTGCTCCAGTGCAACCAGAGCTGCGGGGATGTCGCCTCCTGCTTGGTGGGCGAGCGCCTGCAACATCGTCACCTCGATGACGCTGCCGTTCCTGTGACCTGATTCTGCTGCGGTCTGCAGCCTCCCAAGAAAGGTCGTCGCCTCCGCGAGGGAACTCTGGTCCGCCTGCGCTGTGTACCGCCCCATGAGGACGCGGGCCAAGGTGATGTGCTCGAACTCGCGCAGGTAGCTGAGGTCATCGTGCACGGACAGCCCCCGGTCCTTGACCCATCCCAGCACTTGGCCCCAGTCCCGGTGAGCGACCTGCAGCCGCGCACGCATCGCCGGGACGGGCCGAACGTCGGGTGAGAAATCACCCACGTAGAAGCGTTCAGCCTCGTTGAGCAGCTCAAGGGCGCCCTCCAGATCCCCCTCCGTCTGGCGTATCCGTGCCATCGCAACCCGCCAGCGGTAGCGGTTCTGGGGCAGCCCGAGATGCTCACCGAGTTCGTGGCTGCGCTCGAGGTGGTGCGTGGCGCCGGCCAGGTCGCCGCGTTCCCGGTGCATCTCACCCAGTCCGACATGCATGTCGGCGGCCCCACGCAGGATCGCCCCCTCTGATGGAGAAGCCTCAGCCAGACCCTGCTCGTAGATGTTGAGGGATGCCCCGACGCGTCCTTGGGCCAGGCCGATGTCGGCAAGGGCGATCCTGCATCCAAGCGAGTCGGAAATGAAGCCCGCCGTTCGCAGCAGGACAACCGCGTCGGTGTAGGCGCGGTGGGCAACCTCGAGGTCACCCCCACCCCACGCCGCCAGCCCCATCAGCGCAGAGGCGGCCCCTCGATTGAGATGGTCATCAACGGCCGCAAGTTCCAGGGCCTCCCGGGCATGTCTTACTGTCCCTGCTGGGTCTCTTCGGACCAGACAGAGCCCGGCGCGGTGCATCTGCACGGATGCTGCCAACCGTCCGAACTCCTCGGAGTCAAGGACACCGATCGCAGGGGCGTCCAGGCGTGTCCGGCCCTCATTGGGCGGGTGAGCGGCGATCCACTTTTCCGCATCCCGCAAGCGGGTCTCCACACCGTCGTACTCACCGACGGCCAAGAGTGTCCCCGCCAGGGCCACGCTCAGGACCGGGCTGGCGGCGAGCACGTCATCGGGAAGCGATCTGAGCCACCCAAGCAGGACTACCTCCTGCCGACTGGTCCGCAGGTCCGGTATCGCACCTTCCACGAGTTCCGCTGCGCGGCCAAAATCGCGGGCGGCGAGCGCATGGGTGATCGCCTCGGCCGGTGACTCGTTCACCTCGAACCACCGGCTTGCGAGTCCATGCAGTGTCGCCGCGTCGTTGGGGTACTGCTCGCGAAGGTGCACCTGCAGAACGTCAGCGAAGAGTTGGTGGTAGCGATACCAGAGCCGCCGGTCATCCAACGGCACCAGGAAAAGGTTCGCCCGCTCCAATTGCGTCAACATGCCCGTGCTGTCCTCGCGGCCGGTGACGGCATCGCAGAGGGGGCCACTCAACCTGTCAAGGATGGAAGTCTGGAGCAGGAACTGGCGGACAGGCTCCGGCTGGTGCTCCAGAACCTCCTGGACGAGGTAGTCCACGACGTATCGGTCATCCCCGGCGAATGTCCTGATGAACCCCGAGACGTCGTCTCGGCCCTGCAGGGACAGGGCCGCCAGTTGCAACGCGGCGATCCATCCTTCGGTGCGGGCCTCCAGCGCAGACACGTCCTCGGGTTTCAGGGCGAGATTCATTGCCTCGTTGAGGTAGGCCGACGCTTCGCCGGAGCTGAAGCGAAGGTCGGCGGCCCGGATCTCGACGAGTTCACCTCTGGCACGCAATCGCGCCACCGGCAGGGGCGGGTCGGTACGTCCCGAAATCACCACCCGCAACTGCGCAGGACGGTGATCCAGCACGAACGTCATCTGCTCCTGGATGGCAGGCTCCTCGATGACGTGGTAATCGTCCAGCACCAGGACCACGTCGTGGGGCAGAGCACCGATGTCGTTGAGGAGAGCGATCAGCACCTCCTCAAACGGGCACGGGTGCGACTGCAGGAGCGCAAGCGCGGCCGTACCCAACCCGGGAACCGACGTCCGCAGCGACGTGATCACGTATGTCCAGAACGTCTCCGCGAGATTGTCACGACCATCCAGCGACAACCACGCCACGCAGGACACGTCGCCGATCCACAGGCTCAGCCATTGGGACAGAATCGTCGTCTTGCCGAAGCCAGCAGGGGCCGAGACGAGCGTCAGGGTCGCCATCAGCCCCCCATCGAGCCGCTCGCCCAACCGCGGTCGCGGCACGAGCCTTCTGCGCCCATTCGGCGCGTGGAGTTTGGAGTCCAGCAACACCGCGACCATGGCGACCCCCCGCAATCATTCTCCACCCTCGTCAACCAGTGTCGCCGAAGCAGAAGCCAGCATTTCCCCTCGTTACCGGCCCGTCGCAGGCACCCCTGGGGCCATGGTGCAACGCTGCGTTGATTCGAGCAGCTCGGACATCCCAATACTCTTACAATGCAACGGTGAGGAATACGCCCGCTGACCGCGGCGGCCCTTCGGATTCCGCGGCAACCGTCGTCTTGTTGTGGATTCCCGTGGGCGCTGGGGGTTACTTGGTGCGCCACACCAGCCGCTGGTGGGAACGGGCACACGCCGCACTCGCCAGGAGGAAGCCTCAGTTGCTACTGCACGCTGCGCTCGAAATTTCGGTTGACGAGTTCCACTACGTCATCGAGATGGCCCCGGAGTGGAGCGGACCACGAGTCGACCGCGGGGTGGTGGCCACTGGTCCGGTCGGCTTGCGTCTCCTCGGTCGATCGACGCTCTTCCGCTACGAGGTGCGCTGTTGGAGGGGCGGCACTATCCCCGACCGAAGTTGGGCTGTTCGCTCTTCGATACTCTCCACTGACGATGCCACCGCCCGACTGCTGTTGCGACGCATCCCCGAGGTGCCCACCCTGACGTGGGGGCGGAACGTCCTCGATACCGGCGACATGTGGAACTCGAACTCAGTCGTATCTTGGCTGCTGACGGTCAGCGGTATCGCCACCACAGACCTCAAACCACCAGAAGGCGGACGAGCTCTTGGCTGGGTGGCGGGGGCGGCGATGGCTACAACAACGAGCTGACCACACGACCGATGACGACGGCTCGCCCATGACGGTCGCCTTCTGGGTCAGCGCCACCCACTAGGCGTAGTCCCTGTGTGCTGTTTTGCGGCCGGGGAAGATCTCGTTCAGCAGTCGCGGCCGCCCCGACCGGCTCACGACGCCGAACAGATTCAGTGCTTGCCGCTCCACATCCTCAGACGGCGGCGGCACCACTCCCAAGGCAGCGCGAATACAACGCCCCCGCACTGGCTGATCTGGGACGCAACGGGGCCTTCGAGACCTCGCTCATGCCGGGGCGCCACTTCGAGTCCCCGACCGACTTCAACACGATTCCAGGAGTTGCTGACCATGGCAAACGCCCGGATGGTCCAGACGCTGAAGGCAGGTTGGTGGCCTAGCCCCGCCGCGGCCGACATCCAGGCAAGATGGGAGCAGACCTGTCCGGACTTCCGTAACTCAGGGGCTGCGGGCGACCCACCCTGGACCGGTCCCCGGCCGGCTCGGTGGGCTGCTCGTCACACTGATCCGGACACATGGCGGCACCCTCGCGTGTGATGATGATTGGCTCCATGAGCGGTGGTCGAGCTGGATTCGCGACCGCGTACCTACTGACGGCTGCGACGGTCGTCACAATGGCCACGGTGTCGGCTATTGGTGTATTCGCAACAGACTGGCTGCACCGTGACAACGCGCTGGTCACCGCCACGTTCCGGGGGCAGGACGTGGTCACGCTAGTGGTCGGCGTTCCGCTGCTTCTGGTCGGTCTGGTGTGGGAATGCGGGGGTCGCTGCGGGGCCGGATGCTGTGGCTAGGCATGCTCTTTTACGCGATGTACGGCCACTTGTTCTACGCCGTAGCCGCAGCTTTCAATCAGGTGCTTCTCCTGTACGTCGCTACCGTCGGACTCTCACTGTATGCGCTGCTGTTCTCGGTGCCACGCCTTGATCTGGCCCAGCGCGGTGACGCGATGGGCGGAAGGGCTGCTCGTATCGTTGCCATCGCATGCACGAGCGCAGTGGCCATCGGGCTCGGCCTGCTGTGGGTCGGCATCTCCCTCAGCTATCTTTTCACCAAGGATGTTCCCCAACTGATCGTGAACTCTGCGCACCCGAACAGACCAGTGCCGCTTGCCACATCGTCTGGCTCGCACTCCCCTGTCCCGATCCTGGCCACTCCACTGGTTGCGAACATTCGAGGGCGCGCCCTCGAGGAGGTCGGTTACCGGTGGCCGTTATGGTCCCCGTTGGCGTACTCGTCGCGGCCATGCTGGCCGTCCATGGCCGGCTCCTCCAACGCCTCGCAGACAACTCGAACACGGCGTCGCATGAAGCCAAGTGACACCACGCTGGTGGGGGTACGGTGAGAAGTGTTCGGATCACTGGCGGGAGGTTCGGCATGAGTAGCCGAGGCAAAACCCTACTCGGGATGCATTGGTTTAACGGCGTCAGCGCCGCCGGGGGCGGACTCGCCCTGATGGCTGGGTGGATCCCTCAGGAACCCCGCTGGGTCGAGCACACCGGCTTCACCAGCAACTACTTCCCGGGTGTGATCCTCTTGGCCATCGTGGGCGGGAGCGCGCTCATCGCAGCCCTTTCCATGATGAAGGGATCCAACGGCTGGCAACTAACAAGCATCGTGGCCGGCATGATCATGGTCGTCTGGATAGTGGGCGAGATGGCCTCGATCCGCGACTTCCACTTTCTGCAAGTGATATATCTGATCTCCGGGCTTCTGGTGCTGTGGTGGACGCCACGCAGCACCGAACAGGCAGAGGACTCACCCTGAGTCTGCGTCGGCCGACCGGTTGCGCCAACCTCACCTGTCAGTAGCAACCCATCCCGCCTTTGATCATCACGGATCGGGGATCCGCAGCGTCACACGGGCCATCCGACGCAGCACCCTCACGTCGGGCACGCCCTGATCGGCAAAATCCTGAACCAGGATCTCGACGCACCGCGCGACTCACGGATGTGGGGCGCTGCCCTGCCGGAGTCGCGAACGTTTTTCTGGCGGGAGCGCGTGTTCGAACATTCGGACCAAACCGCTGCCCATCGGGTCCTACGAGGCGTAGTATTATCCGTGGAGATGGTCATCATGGACAGCATTGTTCGATGGTTGCTGGTCGTGCTGTTGCTGGTGCACGGGCTGATCCAGTGGCGCAGCCACTCCTCAACGCTGGTGTTGACCGCGGACTCGATGTTGCCGGCCCCAAGGTCCCACTTGGCCTGCGCGACCTTGTCTCGGAGTTCCTTCTTCGTCTTGGCGCTGAAGTGTGGGCGAACCCTCTTCCCGGAAACCGGGTCGAGACCCATCGACACGTAGGCGTGCCAGTAGCCATCTGCTCTGAGTGACATCCGGGTTTCGCCGTGCTCGGCGCGCCGATCTCTCATTCTTCGGCCTTGGTGTACGCGCGGCCGCTGACGCACTCGTCGATCCAGCGGGTCGGAATCTTCTTGGTGGAGCCAGCAATGACGACGTCCACCTGGCCTGCCTCGACCATCCGGTACATGGTGGCCGGGGAAACCCCGATCTGGGCGGCTGCCTTGGCGATGGACAGCAGCTGCGGGCCATCTTGACAGGCTCGACGGCAGGCAAGGCTGGCGAGGCGGGCCTGGATGGAGCCCATCTTCTCTACGAGTTCGGCCAGATCGTGGTGGAGGTTGGTGATCTCTCGGTCGACAGTCATACCGGGTAGTGTGTGCGACGAACCCCTCTGCTGGCCTCAAACCGAAAGATGCCCCCTCAACTGAGGGGCCGTGCAGCACCGAGCTGCGTCGTGGCGAGTGGTGCGAAGGTTGATTCTGCGCCACGGGGTCCAGTCTGTGGCGTCGTCTCGTGATGGGTGGGATCTTTGCGGCTGAGGTGTTCGTCATGTGGTTCAGCTCCCCTGTCGGACCGGTGAACATCAGGGTTGACCAAGGGACGATTCCGAACTGCGTCAGAAACCAATGAGAGGTCCTGAGCCTGAAGTACTCTCGCCAAACGGCGCAAGAACTGGCGCAGAACCTCTCACGGACCTTCTCAGCTGAACCTCAAACCCTTGGTGACCAGGGGTTTTGCTGTGGGCGATACTGGGTTTGAACCAGTGACCTCTTCCGTGTCAGGGAAGCGCGCTACCACTGCGCCAATCGCCCGAGGTGGAGACGGGATTTGAACCCGTGTACACGGATTTGCAGTCCGTTGCCTCGCCTCTCGGCCACTCCACCGCGCAGATGAATCTCCCCGCGTGGGACTGGGAGAGAGATCTCCGAGCGGACGACGAGATTCGAACTCGCGACCCTCACCTTGGCAAGGTGATGCTCTACCAACTGAGCCACGTCCGCACTGCGACTGTCCCGGACCCCGGAGGGCCCCGTTCTCGACGCGTTGAGAACTTTAGCGCAGGGCATGGGTGGATGCAAAACCCCTTCTGAGCTCCCCAGTCGCTCGTTTGCGGGACGGTTGCCGACCACCGTCCTGGGCGACAGCCTCCCCCAGGCGAACTGCGGGGTTCGGCGTCGCCCAACGCTTCGTTTGGCGCTCGCCTCGGGCGTGCGCTAAAGTTCGATGTCGCACGGGCGATTGGCGCAGTGGTAGCGCGCTTCGTTCACACCGAAGAGGTCACTGGTTCGAACCCAGTATCGCCCACTCCCGTGCCGGGCACTGAGCGTGATCATCTCAGCTCTGGAGCCTCACCTTTTTCTCTTCGGCGGGCCGGACCGCGAGATGGTTGGCTGCCATACCGACGGTGCTCTGTGCCAGCCTCTCATACAGCCTTCACGCGGCCGCCTTGCGCTGACGCCCCAAACATTCCAGAATGTGGGACGAAAGATCTTGGACATGTGGAAATGACCGCCAGGGAAGTGGGATGACGTGACTGCGCCAGCGATCGTGCTCATCGCATCCGGCGATGACGATCCCGCCGTCGCCGCTGCCCTCGCCTCCCTCAGTTCCAAGCTCTCCGAATTGCGGCCTGACCTCCTCGTGACCTTTGGATTCGTCTCGGATGTCAAGCCGGGTGTTGCGGATTGCATCAAGCGGCTTGCGTCGGCTGGCTCAACCGAGATCGCCATCGTTCCCCTCGACCTTGTCTCCGCCATGTACCACTCCCCCGTGATCAGCAAGGCAGCCGAGGCGGTCGAGAAGTCCCAGCACGGGGTCAAGGTTGTCATCGCTCGCCCCATCGGTCCCGCGTCGGAGCTGCTGAACGTGATGGATGCACGCATGCGTGACGCCCTGTCGCGGACGAACGCTGTGGAAGTGGACGCGCTCGTCCTCGGCGCACCGGAGGGCGGCGACGTGCGTGGCACCTCCCTGCTCGCTCGCAGGGCCCGCCAGTGGGCCGCCCACCACAAGCTCCCCGTCCAACTCGCCGTTTCGGACGGCACCGGGCGGGCGACGGTCCAGGCGATCGCCGCGCTGCGCACGCAGGGACGACGCCACATTGCCGTCGGCTCCCTGTTCCTGACCAAGGGCCCACTGTTCCGCGCCCACCAACAAGCTGCCCTGCGTGCAGGTGCCATGGTGGTCACGGATCCCATCGAGGACCACGACCGTCTGGTGGAACTGATCATCGCCCGTTACGCATTCGCGGCCATGGAACTTCTGGACGCCAGCGCTCTCCCGCGCGACGACACCCCCGTCACCGACGCCGACTGAACCCCTCAGGCATCGTCGGCGTGGCGGGCCCGTGACGGTTGCACCCTCATCGGTTCGCCCTCCATCTTTGGATACTCGGGCGGGTACGGCATTTCTCCCTGCCCGGACTCCTCATCCCTGAGATACCACTGGAGGGCCGTCGCCAGATCGCCGGGTTCGGTGTCCTCATAGGAGGCCCAGACATCGCGGCGGTGTTCGTAGCGCGCCAGCATCGACGGTACGGTGAAGTCGTCAGGGCTGACCTGATCCACCTCGTCCCACGCCAGCGGAGCGGAGACCCGCGCTGCCGACGTGGGTCGGATGGAGTATGCCGAGGCCATCAACCTGTCACGGGCCATCTGGTTGAAGTCCACGAAGATCCTGCTCCCCCTCTCCTCCTTCCACCAGTCGACGGTGACCTCATCGGGCATTCGACGGGCCAGTTCACGGCCGATCGCGATCGTCGCGTGGCGGACGTCAATGAAACTCGTTCCGCGCACAGGTGCGTACACGTGGAGGCCCCGTCCCCCGCTGGTCTTCGGAAAGCCCACCAGCCCTGCGTCGTCCAGTACCCTGCGCAGTTCGTGGGACACATGCGCTGCGTCGATGAAGTCTGTGCCCGGCTGCGGGTCGAGGTCGACGCGCAGCTGGTCAACACGATCGGTGTCCGCTGCGCGCACCGGCCAGGCGTGGAAACGTAGGGTTCCGAGGTTCACCATCCAGACGAGCGTCGCGAGATCAGCCGGTGCAACCGTCTTCGCAGTCCTGCCCGAGGGGAAGGTGATGGTGGCCTGCTGCACCCAGTCCGGCGTTCCCCTGGGGGTACGCTTCTGGTAGAAGGCGTCGCCGTGGGAGTCCTGTCGTGACGCCATCACCGTGCCCTCCACCACGCCCCCGGGCCAGCGTTCCATGGTCGTCGGTCTGTCCATCAGTGCAGCCAGCATGCCGGGCCCCACCGCCATGACGTAATGCGCGATGTCCAGCTTCGTCAGTCCGAGTTCGGGAAAGTACAGCTTCCCGGGGCTGGAGAGCCGGACCTCGCGGCCGTCGACGTCGAGCATGAGTGCATCCCTGCTGGCCATGCCGACCAGCGTACGGGGAGGCGGCTTGTCCCCGGTCCTAAACTTGGGAACCATGAGCAAGGATGAGAACACCGTCGCGCCCCTGAACAAGCCCGACGCCTCGTGGCGCGAGCAGTTGAACGACCTCGAGTACCAGGTCCTGCGCAAGGGAGGCACCGAGCGCCCCTTCGTCGGCGAGTACACCGACACCACCACCGAAGGTGTGTACCGCTGTCGGGGCTGCGGCTCCGAACTCTTCCGCAGCACCCAGAAGTTCCATTCGTCCTGTGGCTGGCCGAGCTTCTACGAACCGCTCGCCGAGGACCGCGTGCGCTACCTGACGGACAAGTCGTTGTTCGGGCGGGATCGCGTCGAGGTCCGGTGCGCAGCATGCGACGGGCATTTGGGCCACGTCTTCGAGGGCGAGGGCTACGACACCCCCACTGATCTGCGGTACTGCATCAACTCGGTTTCGATGACCCTGGAGCCTGCCGATTCGTCGGAGTGACACCCTCCCACTCGCTGACCGGACGCCCCGCATCCATGTGCGCGCCGTCGTATACGACCGCGGCCACCAGTGGTTGCGGCATGTCGGGCCGCGGACTCGGCGAGCGATGCCGGCCACAGCAACACGGTCCAGTTCCGCTGTGGAAATATACGGCGCGCTTCCCACACCCGGCGCTGGGCGTCACCTACTGTCGGAGACGTGGTTTCCTCACCCAATGTCACCCCGCTGGAATTCGGCCGAGTACTTTCTGAGTTGAACGACATGTCCTGGCGCCAAGGCCTCGTGGTGGAGGAGATTGGTTCGCCCCAACGCATTGCGCCCCACAGCATCGCCATCACCGCCGACCTCGTGGAGGGCGGCGAAGAACTGGCCAGCGGCCGGTTGATTCTCCTGCACGATCCCGCCGGAAACGACTCCTGGGGAGGCACGTACCGGATCGTGTCCTACGCCCACGCCGATGTGGACCTGGACATGGTGGCCGACCCTCTCCTGCCCGATGTCGCCTGGTCGTGGATGAGCGATGCACTGGAGACACACGGCGCCTCCCATGGGCACCTGGCCGGCACCGTGACCGCGTCCTACGGCAAGGCCTATGGTGACATGGAGGGGACCCAGGACCGCGCCGAGGTGGAGCTGCGCTCCTCGTGGACCCCCGTGCTGGGGGCCCGGGATCCGTTGGTGGGACATCTCCGCGCCTGGCAGGATCTGCTGGGGTTGGTGGGGGGAAGCCCGCTCCTTCCCGACGGCATGCTGCACTTCCCCGGGCGCAGCCTGTGACCGCCGAGTTCGTGCACCATGCCCGTGAACCGCTTCGCGACATTGTTGCCACGCCCGAGGCTCTTGTGGATTGCGTCTCGGCGCTGGTTGCTGGTGACGGGCCCATCGCCTTCGACGCCGAGCGCGCCCATGGTCACCGGTACTGGCCCAAGGCCTACCTCTTTCAGATCCGACGACGTGGGGCCGGTACATGGCTCATCGATCCCCTGCCCTTCGAGGTGGATCGGGTCGCCCGGTTGGAGATGCTCACGGATACCTGCGGCGACGCGCTGTGGCTGGTGCATGCAGCGAGTCAGGACCTGCCGTGCATGCGCGACGACGGCATCAGACCCAAGCGCCTTTTCGACACGGAACTGGCCGCGCGGCTACTGGGTGAGCCCTCGGCCGGTCTCGGGCCACTCCTGGAACGCAAGCTCGGCATCCATCTCGAGAAAGCCCATTCAGCCGACAACTGGGCGACCCGGCCGCTCCCCGCATCTTGGCTGGACTACGCGGCGCTGGACGTGGACTACCTCTTGGAGCTCCATGAAATTCTGGCGCGCGAACTACAGGAAATGGGACGGCTCGAGTGGGCCGAGGAGGAGTTCGCCGCCACCCTGACGCAGTTTCTCGCACCCCCGATCCCGCGTGTCGATCCGTGGCGTCGGTTGACCGGCATCACATCCCTCAAGGCTCCCCGACAGCTTGCTGTTGCCCGTGCCCTGTGGACGGAGCGCGACTCGATTGCCCGGGATCGTGACAGGCCACCCGGACGGATCCTTCCCGACCCCGCCATCGTTGATCTTGCCGCACGCGTCCCGGCCGACGGTCCACTGCCGGGCCCTGCCGACATGACCTCGATCAGAGGCTTCCAGCACCGCTCGGGCATGCGGTACCGGTCCAACTGGTTGCGCGCCATCTCCACCGTGGACTCCATGACATCCCGCGACTACCCCCCTCGGAGGGCCCCATCCGGCGGTGTACCGCACCCACGCAACTGGGACCGGCACCACCCGGAGGCTGCCGAGTTGTGGTGGAAGGTGAAGCCCGCGGTCGACGAACTCGGGTGCGAACTGGCCATGCAGCCAAGCCTCGTGGCGACACCGGCCATCATCCAGCGGGTGGTGTTCGACCATGCCACGGAACCGGACTTCGCCGACGCTCTACGGCGCCACGGCGCCCGGGAATGGCAGATCGGATTCCTGGCTCCCCTGCTCAACGAGGTCTCCGGCCGCTCCTGAGTAGCAGGGGCCGCCTTCACCCACCACCCTGGCGGGGTCGTCACCCCTGCCGCCCAGGCCCGCGAGGTCACCAGCACATGGCGAGGGTCGATTCCCCGTATCCGTGGGAGACCGTCGGCGGAGGACACTGCGGGCAGATGCGCTCAGCGCTCGCGAGCAGGCTCTGTCCTCTCCGCAAAAGCACCATCCTGGACCACATGCTCCAGTACCGCGCGCGCAACATCGCGCCCGGTGAGCCCCAGATCCTCCAACACCTCGTCCCGGCTCCCGTGTTGCAGGAATCGCTGGGGAACCCCGAAGACGAAGACGGGGGTGGGGACGCGGTCGGTCAACAGCTGCGACCGGAGCCGCTCGCCCAGTCCCCCTGCCACCATGTTGTCCTCAATACTGACGACAAGCTTGTACTCACGGCTCAGCTGGACCAATTCACCACTCACGGGTACGCACCACAGCGGATCGGCGACAGTGCAGGCGAAACCCTGCTGCTCCAGTCGATCAGCGACGTCAAGCGCGATGCCGGCGAACTGGCCGTAGCCGAGCACGAGGACGTCGGCGTCTGGATCCGTGTGGAGAATGTCCACCCTCGCGCGTCCCTCGCCACGATGAGCGATGGCCGGCATCTCATCCGGGAGCCGCTCCTTGGAGTAGCGCACCACCGTGGGCCTGTCGGAAACGGTGACGGCACGCTCGAGTGCCGCCACCATGCGTGGCTGGTCCCTGGGTGCGGAGATCTCGAGACCCGGCACCAGCCCCAGCAACGACATGTCCCACATGCCGTTGTGGCTGGGTCCGTCTGTGCCGGTGATGCCGGAACGATCCAGCGCGAAGGTGACACCCTGGTGGTGGAGGGCGGCGTCCATCAAAACCTGGTCAAACGCACGGTTGACGAAGGTGGCATACAGCGCCACCACGGGATGCAGACCGGCAGCCGCCAGCCCGGATGCAGCGACGACGGCGTGCTGCTCCGCGATTCCCACGTCCAGCGTCCGATCCGGGAATGCTGCGGCAAAGCGCCCGAGACCGACGGGATTCAGCATCGCCGCGGTGATGGCGACCACATCGCCACGCCTGTGACCGATTTGAACGATTGCCTCAGCGAAGGCGTCCGTCCACGTGGCCTGAACCGATGCAGAGAGCGGTTCACCGGTGAACTCGTTGATCTTGCCCACCGCGTGGAACCGATCCTCCTCGTTCTCCTCGGCGGCCTTGAAGCCCTTCCCCTTGCGCGTCATGCAGTGCACGATCACGGGACCCTCGTACTGGCGGGCCTGTTCCAGGTGGCTGATGACAGCGCCGATGTCGTGACCGTCGATGGGGCCGATGTACTTGATTCCCATGTCCGAGAACATGCCCTCGGGCACCAGGACATCCTTCACACCGGTCTTGAAGCCGTGCATCAGGTCATAGGCCGGACGACCAATGACGGGGAGGCCGCTCACGCGACGCTTGATGAAGCTCAGCGTCTTCTCATACTTCTTGTGGGTCCGCAGGCCGGCGAGCTGGTTTGCCAGGCCCCCGACGGTGGGGGTGTAGGACCGGCCATTGTCGTTGACGACGATGACCAGCTTCACCCCATAGCGCAGTCCAATGTTGTTCAATGCCTCCCAGGCCATGCCGCCGGTGAGGGCGCCGTCACCCACGACCACGACCACCGTGCGGTCCTCACCCCGCAGCTGGAATCCGTGGGCCAGCCCGGCTCCCCAGGACAACGAACTGGAGGCGTGCGAATTGGCGACCCAGTCGTGCTCGGATTCCGCAGGATCCGGGTAGCCCGAGAGGCCTCCCCTCTGGCGCAGCGTGTCGAATCCGGCGAGACGGCCGGTGAGCATCTTGTGGACGTAGCTCTGGTGGCCCGTGTCGAAGATGATCGGATCATTTGGTGAGGTGAAGACGCGGTGCAATCCAATGGTCAGCTCGACGACGCCGAGGTTGGGGCCGAGATGTCCACCCGTTCGACTGACCTTGGTGATCAGGAAGGCTCGGATCTCCTCGGCCAGCTCCTCGAGCTGACGACGTGTCAGCGCGCGAAGGTCCTGGGGGTTCGAAATCCTGTCCAACAACGGCATGCCCGCAATGCTACTGGGTCCTTTCGGCAGCCAAGGGCAACCAGTGCGGAGCGGTGTCAGAGTCTGGGGGTGAACCTCACATCCCGCAGCGCCTGTTCCACCAGCGACACCGCCCTCACCTGCCGGACCATGCGCGCCTCTTCCGCCTGGAGCACCGCAACAGCAGCATCCACCGTGGCTGTCTCCACCCAGCCAGCGAGATCCGGCCGGGCGCCAGCGAGATTGGCCTGGGTGGCATCCAGCTGACTGGATGCGAACTGACGGGCAAAGCGAGCCAGCACCACCGGGTGCTTCAACAGCACTGGGTAACCGCGGTAATCAGGAGGACAACAGTCCAGCAGGAAGGACGTGGCGGTTCGCACCCATCCCTGCGCACCCGGGGGCCTGACGACGGCTGGCCAACCCGGCGGCACCCACACTCGGATCGCGGCCTCTTCATCGAACACGTGTTCCATTAAACTCCGGAACGCTGAGAATTCCAAGGGGCTGGGCAGAACCATCGTTGCCCCGCACCCCTGAGGGTGCGGGGCAACGCAGACGGTGCGCGACGGCGGTCAGGCAGCCGCAGCCAGGTTGCGCAGGACGTACTGCATGATCCCGCCGTTGAGGTAGTAGCTGCGCTCACCGGGGGTGTCGATGCGAACCAGTGCATCGAACGTCACAACCGAGCCGTCGACCTTCTCCGCGGTGACCTTCATCGTCTTCGGGGTGTCGCCGTCGTTGAGGCCTGTGACCCCCTCCACCGAGAACGTCTCCTCCCCGGTCAGTCCCAGCGATTCCGCCGTGTCACCCTCCGGGAACTGCAGCGGGAGGACACCCATGCCGATGAGGTTCGAGCGGTGGATCCGCTCATAGCTCTCGGCAATCACGGCACGCACGCCGAGCAGGGCCGTGCCCTTGGCGGCCCAGTCGCGCGAGCTGCCCGAGCCGTATTCCTTGCCGGCCAGAACCACAAGTGGCACATCCGCAGCGGCATAGGAGACCGCAGCGTCATACACACTGGTGACGGGGCCGCCGTCGGCCGTGAAGTCCCGCGTGAAGCCGCCCTCGGTGTCCGGTGCGATCTGGTTGCGGAGTCGGATGTTGGCGAACGTGCCGCGGATCATGACCTCGTGGTTGCCACGGCGCGATCCGTAGGAGTTGAAGTCGCGACGCTCCACGCCGTTCTCGCTCAGGTAGGCGCCTGCCGGGGAGTCCTCCTTGATGCTGCCAGCCGGGGAGATGTGGTCGGTGGTGACCGAATCGCCCAGCTTCAGCAGCACGCGCGCCCCAGTGATGTCCGCCACGGGCTCCGGCTCCGCCGGCATACCGTCAAAGTAGGGAGGCTTCCTCACATAGGTGGAATCCTCCTCCCAGGCAAACGTCTCACCATCGGGTGTGGGCAGGGATTGCCAGCGCTCGTCGCCCGCGAAGACGTCGGCGTAGCGCGTGGTGAACATCTCGGCGCTGATGGAACTCCCGACAACCTCCTCGATCTCGGCCCCGGAGGGCCAGATGTCGCGCATGAAGACATCGGTGCCGGACTCGTCCTGACCGATCGGCTCGTTGAAGAGGTCGATGTCCATGGTGCCAGCGATGGCGTAGATGATGACCAACATGGGTGAGGCCAGGTAGTTCATCTGGACGTCGGGATTGATGCGACCCTCGAAGTTTCGGTTGCCCGAGAGCACCGCAGCCGCGGCTAGATCGTGTTCGTTGATTGCCTTGGAAACCTCGGGGATGAGGGGACCCGAGTTGCCGATGCACGTGGTGCAGCCGTAGCCCACCAGGTTGAAGCCCAGGGCATCCAGGTACTTCGTGAGGTCCGCCTTCTCGAAGTAGTCGGTGACCACCTGGGAACCGGGCGCGAGCGACGTCTTCACCCAGGGCTTGCGGGTCAGCCCCCTTTCGACGGCCTTCTTGGCAACCAGGGCAGCGCCGATCATGACGCTTGGGTTGGACGTGTTCGTGCAGGACGTGATGGAGGCAATGGTCACCGCCCCGTGGTCCAACTCGAACTGCGTGCCATCGGCCAACGTGACCGGGACATTCGCCCGAACCCGTTCCTTGATCTCTGTGTGTCCCTGCTCCCTGGGTGCAGGGGATTCGTCGACCTCCATGGGGTCGATTCCGGTGGGGTCGGAGGCCTCCATGCTCGACTCGACGGCGTCGTCGTAGCTTGAGTAGCCGTGCCTGTGGTCCGGCTCGCCCACGAACGCGGCGACCGCTTCACGGAAGACGCCCTTGGCCTCGTCGAGCCGGATGCGGTCCTGTGGTCGGCGTGGTCCTGCGATGGATGGGACGACGGTGCTCAGATCCAGCTCGATGTACTCCGAGTAGGTGGGCTCATTGTCCGCGTCGTGCCAGAGCCCCTGTTCCCGCGCATAGGCCTCCACCAGTGCCAACTGGTGCTCGTCGCGACCCGTGAGCCGCATGTAGTCGATGGTCTGGTCGTCGATGGGGAACACCGCGATGGTGGAGCCGTACTCCGGGCTCATGTTGCCAATGGTGGCGCGGTTTGCCAGCGGGACCTCCGCGACGCCGTCGCCGTAGAACTCGACGAACTTGCCCACCACCTTGTGCTCGCGCAGCATCTCGGTGATGGTCAGCACCAGGTCCGTGGCGGTGGTGCCCTCGGGCAGTTTGCCGGTGAGTTTGAAACCCACCACGCGGGGGATGAGCATGGAGACGGGCTGGCCGAGCATGGCTGCCTCTGCCTCGATGCCACCGACACCCCAACCGACGACGCCGAGGCCGTTCACCATCGTGGTGTGGGAGTCGGTGCCGACGCAGGTGTCGGGGTAGGCCTGCAGCACGCCGTCGACGGTGCGCGGGAAGATCACGCGGGCCAAGTTCTCGATGTTGACCTGGTGGACGATTCCGGTGCCCGGGGGGACCACCTTGAAGTCATCGAACGCCGTCTGCCCCCATCGGAGGAACTGGTAGCGCTCGCGGTTGCGCTGGTACTCGATGTCCGTGTTCTGTTCGAACGCGCCCTGGATGCCGAAGACCTCGGCGATGACGGAGTGGTCGATGACCATCTCCGCCGGGGAGAGGGGGTTGATCTTGGCCGGATCGCCGCCGAGCGCCTCGACGGCCTCACGCATCGTGGCGAGGTCCACGACGCAGGGGACACCGGTGAAGTCCTGCATGATGACGCGGGCGGGGGTGAACTGGATTTCCTGGTTCGGTTGCGACGTGGGGTCCCAGTTGCCCAGGGCGGTGATGTGCTCCGCCGTGATGTTGGCGTCGTCCTCGGTGCGCAGGAGGTTTTCCAGCAACACTTTCAGGCTGAATGGCAACTTCTCGTGGCCCTCCACCGCGTCCACCCGAAAGATCTCATAGGTGGTTCCCTCCACGTCCAGATTGGCCCGTGCCCCGAAGCTGTTGATGCTCATCGACTCTCCTTGTCCCTCACCGGTGATTTGTCTTGATGTCAAGATAACACGGGGTGCATTCTCCGCTCCCGCTGGCTGCCAGTGCCCCGAGTCTAGGCCCGCACGTGCGCGCATGGGCGTTCGAGGCTCACGAGGCGGGCAACGGGGGCGCCGGTCGGAGGATGGCCACACACTCCACGTGCTGGGTCATCGGGAAGAGGTCAAAGGCCCTGATGGACTCGGCCGTGTAGCCCTGGGCGGCGAAGATCGCAAGATCCCGCGCCAGGGCGGATGGGTCGCATGCGACATAGGCAATGGCACGCGGCTCCGACGCTGCGACTGCCTTCGCGACCGCGGCGCCCGCTCCCCTGCGCGGCGGATCCAGTACCACCACGTTCGAGCGGCGCGGGAAGGACTTGAGCTGCGCCTCCACTGAGCCTGCGATGAAGCGGGCACCGGGAACGTTGCGTCGCGCATGGGTGATGGCAGTCCGCGACCCCTCGATCCCCAGCACGCTGCAGCCCGCGTTCGCCAACCCCGCGGCAAAGAGCCCCACTCCGCAGTACAGGTCCAGTGCGCTCTCCCCGTCCTGCGGCTCCAGCCCCTCCAGCACGGCCGCCGTGAGAATGTCGGCGGCACGGGGATGCACCTGCCAGAACCCGTCGGCCTCCACCTCGAAGCGATGCCCCGACGCACTCTCGTGCACCACGCGCTGCCCCTGAACCACCACGTCGTCCGCCAGGACCGTCGTGCCGTTCTCGGAGACGATGACCTGCAATTCCCGGGACCCCTCGGCCAGCGCCTCGAGCTCGGCGAGGCCGGGCCCGGGCGTGGCGACCAGGCAGCCCTGCGCCGGCAGTGGCACCACGTCCCGGGAGCGACGGGCGCGGAGTCCGACCCGCCCCTTCTGATCGACGGCGTAGCGCATCCGCGTCCGCCAACCCAACTGCGGACTCACGGGGGCCACGCGGCCCTCCCACGTGATGCCGGCCAGCCGCGAAAGCTGCTCGGCCACCACGGCGGTCTTCAACTCCAGCTGCAACTCTGCCGATGCGTGCTGCCAATCGCAGCCCCCACAGCGGTCGGCGATCGGGCACGGGGGCTCCACCCTCCCGGCTGCCGGCCGCAGGACTTCCACCACACGTCCACGGTCGAAGCGCTTGGCGCGTTCGGTGATCTCGACGAGGACCCTCTCACCCGGGAGCCCTCCGGACACGAAGACCACCTTGTCATCGATCCTCCCGACGACGAATCCACCATGGGCCACCCGGCTAAGCTCCACGGGGTTGCTCATCGGGCGCCCAGATTTCCCCGACCGGGACGCGACACGGCCTTGGCCCGATCCTTCGCCAGCCCGGAGCTGCGCAGCTGGTAAGGAACGCTGATGACCATGACGCCCGGCATGAAGTGGAGCCGGGTCCTGATCAACAGGGCGGTCTGGTTGTGCAGCAGTTGCTCCCACCAGTGCCCCACCACGAACTCTGGGATGTACACCGCAACAACGTCGCGCGGGTTCTCGGAACGCATCTCTGCCACGAAGCGTATGAAGGGCGTGGTGATCTCGCGGTAGGGGGAGGCGATCACCTTGAGCGGGACACCGAAGTCCTCGCCATTCCAGTCCCGGACCACCCGGGCACTCTCGTCCTCGTCAACCGCCACCAGGACGCCCACGAGGCTCGTGTTGCGGCTGGCCCTGGCAAATGCCACAGCCTTGGCCGTCGGAAGGTCGAGCTGCTGAACCAGCACGACACCGCGTACCCGACTGGGCAGTGCCCGGTCGGAATCCTCCGTCAGTTCGACCTCGTGGTTGACCGCCTCGTAGTGCTTCCGGATGAACATCATCATCAGGTACATCACTGCCATGGCCACCAGGGCCAGCCATGCGCCGTGGGTGAACTTCGACACCAGCACCACGAGCAGCACCAGAGCGGTGAGGCTCGCCCCCACCGTGTTGATGGCGCGGGAGCGCTGCATGCGGCGTCGTGTGCGACGGTCGGTCTCCGTGGCAAGTGCCGTGGTCCAGTGGCGCATCATCCCAATTTGTCCCAGTGTGAAAGAGATGAACACACCCACCACGTACAACTGGATGAGCGCAGTGACCGAGGCGTCGAACACCCACACCAGCGCGATCGCGGTGATGGCAAGGGTGATGATGCCGTTGGAGTAGGCGAGGCGGTCGCCGCGACTGTGCAGCTGGCGCGGCAGGTAGGCGTCCTTCGCCAGGATTGACGCCAGGCTGGGGAAACCGTTGAACGCCGTGTTGGCGGCCAGGAAGAGGATCACCATCGTGGCGATCACGACGATGAACACTCCCGGCACAAACCAGTCACCGAAGACCACGCGCGCCAACTGACCGGTTACAGTCACCGCCGAGCTGTGGATGGTGTTGCCCTGCGGGTCGATGTAGTGAGCCCCGGTCAGCTCGTCGATCAGGTGGACCTTGGTGAGGTTGGCCAGCACGATGATGCCGATGAGCAGGGAGATGGCGATCAGCCCGAGCAGGCCCAACACCGAAGCCGCATTGCGGCTCTTGGGCTGCCTGAAGGACGGCACACCATTGCTGATGGCCTCCACACCCGTGAGCGCAGCGCAGCCGGAGGAGAAGGCGCGGGCGAGCACAGCGATCAGCACCCAGCCGACCGCGTCCGGGCTGCCCTCGGGCGGGAGCACGGTCAGGTCGGCGGTCTCACTGAGCAGTGGCTGCCCCAAGACGAAAATGCGGAAGAATCCGGTGCCCACCATGATGAACATGGAGACCATGAAGATGTAGGTCGGGAAGGCGAAGAACCCGCCGGATTCCCTGACACCCCGCAGATTCATGACTGTCAGCAGGACGATCACCACGACTGCGACAGCGGCCTCGTGACCAGCCAGGGACGGGAGGATCGCCTGTGCGTTGAGTACACCCGCCGAGACCGAGACGGCGACCGTGAGGACATAGTCCACGAGCAGCGCAGAGGCGACGGTGAGGCTCGCGGCGTTCCCGAGATTGGCGGCCGCCACCTCGTAGTCCCCGCCACCGGTGGGATATGCATGGACGGTCTGGCGGTATGACAGCACGACCACGCCCACCACCACGGCCACGGCGAGGCCGATCTGCCATGAGAACATGTAGCCGGTCATGCCAGCCAGCGAGAGGGTGATGAGGATCTCGTCGGGAGCGTACGCCACGGAACTCAGGGCATCTGAGGCGAAGACGGGCAGCGCGAGTCGTTTCGGCAGCAGGGTCTCCCCCAGTTGCTCGTTGGACAAACGCCTCCCCACGAGCACCCGCTTGAGCGAGGAGAAGATGTTCACTTGGCCTACGGTAGACCTGCACGATGGCGAACACCTACCCTGCGCCCCTTGCCCCCGGGGCGCCGGTGTGCGGTAGCGTCAGCTGTGTCGATCCAGAGGAGGAGTCCCGCGTGCACATCGTCATCATGGGCTGTGGCCGCGTGGGCGCCATGCTGGCCCGCGGTCTGGAGAAACGTGGCCACAGCGTAGCCGTGGTTGATGTGAACCCGGAGGCCTTCCGAAGGCTGGGCAGCGAGTTCAAGGGCACCACCGTCAAGGGCGTCGGTTTCGACCGGGAAGTGCTGGAGGAGGCGGGCATCCGGCGGGCCGACGGATTCGCGGCCGTCTCAAGCGGCGACAACTCGAACATTCTGTCTGCACGCGTGGTGCGTGAGGGGTACCAGGTCGACAACGTCGTCGCCCGGATCTACGACCAGGGACGCGCCGCCGTCTACGAGCGTCTCGGCATCCCCACCGTCGCCACCGTGCGGTGGACCGTCGGCCAGGTGCTTCGGCGTTTGCTTCCGGAGGGCAGCGAACCGGTGTGGCGCGACCCCTCCGGCAACGTCCACCTGTTGCAGGTCTACGTCCACAACGGGTGGGTGGGCCGACGGATCCGGGACCTGGCATCCGCGGCGCACGTCCCAATCCCGTTCATGGTGAGGGTGGGCAAGGGGTTGGTACCCGACAGCGAGACCGTGTTCCAGGACGGCGACATGATCTTCGTGGGGTGCGAGACGGAGCGCACCTCGGACATTGAGACCTTGTTCGCCGCGCCGCCGGCCAGGCACTAGGAGAGTGGGAAGATGCGCGTCGCCATCGCCGGAGCCGGCAACGTCGGACGTTCAATCGCCCGCGAGCTGATCGCCAACGGGCACCAGGTGCTGTTGATCGACCGCGACCCCCGCGCGATCAAATCGGAATCCGTCCCGGGGGCCGAGTGGTTCCAGGCCGACGCCTGTGAACTGCAGACGCTGGAGGACGCCGAGTTGGAGAACTGCGACGTCAGCATCGCCGCCACGGGCGACGACAAGGCCAACCTTGTGCATTCCCTGCTGGCCAAGACGGAGTTCGGGGTGCCGCGCACCGTCGGCCGGGTCAACCATCCGGGCAACGAGTGGATGTTTGACGACGTGTGGGGGGTGGATGTGGCGGTGTCCACGCCCCGCATCATGTCGGCGCTGGTGGAGGAGGCGGTGGAGACCGGGGACTTGGTGCGGCTGTTCACCTTCACGAAGTCCACGACCAACCTCTCGGAGATGCGGCTGCCAGCCGACTCCTCGTATGCGAGTCGGCGGATCCGCGACATCGAACTGCCCCGCGATGCGGTGCTCGTGGCGATCATCCGTGACGGCATACCGCTCGTCCCCGATCGCGACGGCGCTTTGGAGGCCAACGACGAATTGCTGTTCGTCGTGAGCCAGGAGGCCGAGTCGGAACTCGCGGCGATGTTTTCCTCCGACGACCGTCCGGACGACTAGGAGAGCTCACGCCCCGGATTCGGGGCGGCGAGGTGGATCAGGAGAGCACTTCGAACTCGGGGTTGAAGATGACACGTCGGCCCTCCTCCTCCGTGAGGCGCCCGGCCACGAGAAGGTGTCTACCCGGCATGATGCACTCGATACGCCGACGGCCCATCCAGATCAGACTGACGCTGCCGGTCCCGTCGCTCAGATCGGCTTCGAGCCATGATGTGTTCGACGCCGTCACCGACGTGATCGTGCCCCGCAGCGTCACCTTCTGGCGGACATGGCACTCGCTGAGGGGGACGGCGCCCGCCTCCCGTGCCTGGTCCGCGAGGTCCTCCGCCTCGAGCTGCTCCGCGGTCGAGAGGAACCGTCGGAGCCGATCCCCCAGCGATCTGCGTTTGCGCTCCTGCTCGCTCATTTCGTGTCCAGCTGTGGCACGTCCATCGTCAATACGCTACCCGGGACGGCGGGCTGCTGGCCACGGCGCACCACGAGGTTGCTGTAGAACTCCCACAGGGCGCTGTCGGCCTCCTGGTTGTCGGGTTCCAGGGCTGCCCTGCCCATCACGACGCCTCGCAGCACCCATCCCGGTCCACCGACGAGCCACGTCCGTGACATGTGGGTGGCGGCCTTGCCCTCCGGGGTGGTGACGGGCAGACGACGACGCAGCTCCGCGCCGAATGGCCCCTCCACCATCTGCACCTTGCCCTGTGCCTCATCGGTCGCGCGCATGATCTCACCCCGAATTTCGGGGACCATCGACGCACGCGTCGGCCCAGCGAAGACGGCCACCTCCATGGCGGAGGCACCGTCAGAGATGAGGAGCGCCTGCACCTTCTCCTTGGCCTTGTCCACCTGCAGCTGAAGATTCATCTTGTCGAAGGGTGTGATGATGAGGGTTCCGAGGTCCAGTCGCTTGACGTCATCTGCGTCGAGGTCCACCTCCTCGATGTCGTAGGGCCCCTCCTCGCGATTGAAGGCGGCGTCCCACTCATCCCACTCATGAGCTTCGTCCTCCTCGGGCGCCACCGTCCGCGACGGCTCATCGCTCTCGCTGGGATTCACAGCAGCTTGATCCGCTGTGGTGTCCTCGGCGTCTTCATTGCCGCCCTTCGAGCGTCCCAGATCCACGGTGCAGCCTTTCTCAGTTGGAGGTGGACGTGTTGATGCCCACGCCCGTAGAACCATAACCATCGGAACCACGTTCCGTCTCATCCAGTATGTCAACAGCCTCGAACTGCGCAGCGATGACCGGGAGCACGACGAGCTGTGCCACTCTGTCCCCCGCCGCCAACGTGATCCGCGCCGAGGTGTCGAGGTTGATGAGGCAGACCCGGATCTCGCCCCGGTAGCCGGAATCAATGACGCCGGGCGCGTTGACGATCCCCAGTCCCAGCCGGGCTGCCAGTCCGGAGCGGGGGGTGACGAGCCCCACGGTGCCCTCGGGCAGCGCGACCGCGACGCCGGTGCCGACGAGCGTCCGCTCACCGGGCGCCAGGTCAATGTCGGTGGTGCAGCGAAGGTCCGCGCCCGCATCGCCCGGGCGGGCATAGTGCGGAAGATGCCCTCCAACTGCGACTGCCCCGACGATCATCGCGTTGCGCCGCTGATGGCACGGACGGCCTCCGACAACTCGTCCGGGTTGCGGCTGCTCACGAGCCAGTGGGCATGTGGATCCGCGGCGTCGGCGATGCCGATGCGCACGAGTTCAGCGATGTAGGGGCGGGTGAGGAGGAGATCGCTGGTGTCGGCACCTGCGGAGAGTGCATGGGCACTGGCGGCCCGGTCAAGCGTCTCCGCACCTGCGATCCATTCCCCTTCGACGGCGTTGCGGCCAACCCGCAGTGAGCCGTCTGCAACACGGATGGCCGTATGCCCGTAGGAGAAGACGACGAGCCCCACGGCGAGGGCGAAGAGCCCCAGCACGGTGAAACCGGGCACCGGCGGGACGTAGGCAAGGATCGCCACAGCGGCCGTGACCACTGCCAGCAGCGCTATCAACCACCACCACAGGGGCACCCGCAGCCGCTCAACATAGACCATGATCTCAATCTAGCCCTGCCTGTTGGGCATAATGAAACGCATCTACTTCGGAGAAGGAGGGCCAAGCCGATGGGCATGACCGAGAAAGTGATGTGGAAGGTGTACGCCGGAGCGGTGGGGGCGGTATCGACGCTGATCGCGCAGAAGGTGGTCACAAAAGTCTGGGAGATGAGCACCGGCGACGAGCCCCCGGATCCGAATGATCCCGACACGCCGCTGACGAAGGCGCTCATCTGGGCCACCGCCAGTGGCCTCGGGGTCGGGATCTCCCAGCTGGTGATGAATCGCTTCATGCAGCAGCGATGGTTGGCCAACACTGGTCACAAGCCACCCGGCAAAGAGCACATGAGAAAGTAGCGCAGCAGAAGGGGCGGGAACGAGGGTGAAGCCTCGTTCCCGCCCCTTCAACCACGCCCGGAGGCGTTACACACAATCGACGCAGTACTTCTGATTGTTCTTGGTCTCCGCCAACTGACTGCTGGCCTTCACCAGGAAACACGAGGCGCACGTGAACTCGTCAGCCTGCTTCGGCAGTACCCGGACCGTGAGTTCTTCGTGTGAGAGGTCGGCTCCGGGGAGCTCAAAGGATTCGGCCGCCTCAACCTCATCCTCATCCACCTTGCCGGAGTTCTTGTCGTTGCGCCGCGTCTTGAGTTCCTCGAGCGAATCCTCGCTCATCTCTTCTTCGTTCTTGCGCGGGGCGTCGTAGTCGGTGGCCATCCGCCGGTCCTTTCCTTAGGTCCTGAATCATGCCGGACCCAGCCGACTTGATCGGGGTATGTGTATCACATTCCGCCGCTCACGCAAGCAACCACCCAATGGCGTCCACCATCGACATCGTTGCAGCGACCCGGGTGATGGCCTGATGAGCAGCCCCGGCGCTGGTAGGTTGGGCGCGAGTAAACGTCTTTGGAGTTGCCAGATGAACAGTGCACTGAGCCCGCGTGAGATACAAGCGCGCCTCCGCGCAGGTGCCTCCGTCCCTGAAGTGGCGGCTGAGGCGGGTGTGGAGGTTCAGCGCATCGAGGGCTTCGCCCTGCCGGTCATGGCGGAGAGGGCGCACATGACACGGACGGCCCTGGGGGCCTCCGTGCGGCGCCGCGGCGACGCGTCGGGACACAGGCGGCTCGGTGAGATCGTCCGTGAGCGATTGCAGGCACGGGGCCTGGACGCGGACACGGTGGAATGGGACGCCTGGCGCCAGAACGATCTCAAGTGGCGTCTCGTGGGGCTCCTGGACGATCAGGCTGCTTCCCGGGCGGCAGAGTTCGTGTTCGATCCGAAGGGCAGGTTCAGCTTCGCCGACAATGCTGATGCCCGCTGGATGATCGGCGAGACGCTGCCCGGTCCACAGACGGACCCCGACAACGAGAACACGATCGACTTCAACGATGAGCTCGCGCTCGTCCGTGCCATTTCTGACGGTGCCCTGGGGTCTGACGGGGCCACCGGACGTCCGGGCGACGACGTGCCGTCCAGGGATGCCCTCTACGAGGGTGCGGGCCACACCTCCGAGCTGGACGAGCTCTACGACATGCTCAGTGGGGTCAGCGAGGACTCCGTGAGGATCTACCTCGGCCTTGACGATGCCAAGCCCGCTGAGGGTCGTCAGGACCACGCTGACGAGACACTCACATCCACAGACGACGAGGGGCGGTCAACGGGATCACCGACGGTCGGCGCGACACCTTCGGCGGATGAGTCGGAGTCAGCTCCGACTGACGAGGTATCCGAGCGTCCCGATCTCCCGGCATCGGCCACAACGGACAGCACCGACCTCCACGACGTCACCACCGACGCCCCAGAGCACCCGCAGGGGCACCTGTCTGCACCGCCGACCGGCGAAGCCGTTGAAGAGGAACGGTCAACTGGGCCGGACGCGCCGCTGAAGGGCGGGGTCGCTGATGAGCAGCCCGATTCCCAAGCGGCCACCTCGGATCCACCCAGCGGGCCCGCCAGCGGCGCGGAGGGGGCCTCCGGCACCGCCAACGGCCCCGCTGGAGCTGCGGCTCCCGCTGACCCCCGCGCAGCCCCGGAACAGGACCCCCTGGTTCCCGACCCGCACCCTGCGTCTCCGAAGCGAACGCCCGCCAAGAAGCGCGCCAGCATTCCCAGCTGGGATGAGATCATGTTCGGCGGTCCGAGCCGGAGCTGAAGCTCGCCGAGGTGTCAAGCAGTCACGTCTGCTGCCGGGCGCCCCGTTGTGACGCCATCCCACTGACAGGCGCCCACAGAGCTTTCGGACCCCTGAACCTCAACGATCAGTGTCGATGTTCACCAGGAGTGCACTCGGGTGTGTCCGACGCCGTAAGGTCAGGCGAGCCCGAAGGGCAGCGGCTCGGGCGACAGCGTCGCCCTGGCCCTCGTCGCGGTCATGCGGCGCCGGTGGTGCGCCCTGCAGAGCACCTCGTAGCGCACCTCCAGGCCGCTGTCAGTGTCCCCCACCACCACCTGTGAACCCTCCGTCACCATGAAGCCGTCGACGGTGCGAGCATTGTGCGTGCCCTTGGCGGAGCACCAGCACAGGGGGCCAAGGGGCAGGGTCTCGGTGCGGTCGGCCAGTTCCACGAGGCGCTGCGAGCCGGGGAACAACCGGGTGCGGAAATCGGCGAGGATGCCGAATGCGTAGACGTCGAGTTGGAGTTCGTCGACGATGCGTGCCAACTGCTCGATGTGCTCGCCGGTGTAGAACTGCGCCTCGTCGCACACCAGGTAGTCCACGCGTTTGCCACCGGTCAACTCCGCAATGGTGTAGCGCCAGAAGTCGAAGTCTCCATCCACCTCCAGGGCGGCGGCCGTCAGACCGAGACGCGACGTGACGCTCGGCGTACCGGAGCGATCCTGTGAGGTGAAGAGACGGCCCTGGCGCCCATGGGTGGACTGGGTGTGGTGGAACTGCAGCGCGAGCGTCGATTTCCCACAGTCCATGGGGCCCGTGTGAAAGACCAACTCAGCCACTGCGCCCCCCTTGGATGACGGATTCGTAGACCGTGACGAAGCGCTCGGCCATTCGGTCTGCGCTGAGCGACGGTATCAGGGCAGGCGCCGCTGCTGCCAGCCTCTGGCGCAGGTCGGGATCGCACATGGCGCGGATGCCCCGTGCGATGGAGGCGATGTCCGGACCGGTGAGGTGGGACGACTCCCTCGTCAGCCCGACGGTGAGCCGGTCGTCGCAGTACATCACCGGAAGACCCGCTGCCACCGCCTCGATGATGACGAGCCCCTGGGAGTCGAACCGGTAGCTGCTGAGCGCCAGGACATCAGCGTTGCGCAACTCCGCGGCGATGGCATCGAGCGAGCCCAGGTGGCCCCGGAAGTCTATCCGGGGGTCGTCCCCGGCGAGGGCACGCAGCGCCCTGCGCTGGTCCCCGTCGCCGATGATGACGAGTTCGGCGTCCTGCTCGTCGGCCAGCAGGAAGGCCCTGATGAGCACGTCGAGCCGCTTCTCCTTCGCAAGCCGACCCACGGACAAGAACCTGACCTTCCCATCATGGCGCGTCCGCGCAGCCGCATCGATGGCAGCCTTCATCCTCTCATTGCATCCCGTGGGCACGACGAAACCGTTGAGTTCCCTTCCGGCAGCTTCGTTGATCAGGTCGAGCATGAAGGTGGAGGGAACGGTGTGGGCGTCCACCTTGCCGGCGAGGTCGGCGAAAGAGGCCCAGTCCATGCGGGCAGCAAGTCCCCCTGTCTCATGTTCACGGCGGGGCAGTCGCGACCTGGGAGGACGACGGTCAACCGCGGCGGTGAGGAGAGGATTGATGAGCCACTGGTACGACAGGGTACCCCAGATCGCCCTCCTCACCGTGCGGTGCGTCCCTGCGATGTTGGCATGGAAGGTGTGCACATGGGGAATGCCCTGGAGCTTCGCCACCCTGGCGCTGAGTATCAGGGCACCGCGGTCCGTGTGGGAGTGGATGACGTCGAACTCAGCGCAGTCGCTGATGAGTTGGGCGCGTCGCCGTGAGAAGTGCATGACGCTGAGGTGGGACGAGGTGCCCTCGATGTAGGCCGTGGGGCACTCGATGGTCCGGCATCCCCGCGGCTTCTGGAGGTGACGCTCCGGCGCAACGAGCGTTACGTCGTGGCCACGATGGACCAACTCCTCCAACTGCGTCTCGACCGAGCGTGCGACTCCTCCCGAGGATGGATAGAAGTCATCCAGGACGAGGGCGATCCTCATCGGGGATCAAAGCTGAAGAGCGGGACCACCATCTCCTCGGCTGTCAGCGAGCCGTGCATGCCCACGAGGGAGAACTCACCCGGGAAGGCGGCCGTCATCACGCCCCAGTCCTGGCGCATCGCCACCACGACGTCACCGATGCGGGGCACCACGCGGCCGTCCACCTCCGTCCCGAACCACCCGGCGCACAGGGCCTCGTCGCGCGTGAGCACATGGGCCCTCTCACCCAGGAACTCTCCCCATGCCGCTGCGACACGACTGGGCCGGTCGCAGTACAACTGCCTGAAACGCGCCTCGCCCCCGATGTGTCGGCAGCCGGAGAGGTCTGCTTCGTCCTCTGCAACGATCTTGCGTTCGTCGGGAACATTCACCATGCCGTGGTCCCCGGTGACGAGCAGACATGTGTCGGGAGGCAGGTGCGCCGCGAGATCAGTCACCAACTCATCCACCTGTTCGAGCCGCTCGAGCCACTGCCAGGAACCCACCCCGTGGCCATGCCCGTCGTGGTCCAGCATTCGCTCGTAGCAGTAGATCACCGTGTTCCGGGTCAGGGATTCCAACACCTGATTGATGAAGTGTTCGTTGTCCCCCTCACTCCGGATTCCCAGGTGCTCGGTCCCCTCGAAGGCGAGCTGTGTCAGTGCGCTGTCCGCAAAACGTTCCAGTGAGACCGCGCCGGAGGAGATGTCCCTGGACCTCAACCGCTGGAAGGCGGTGTCATGGCAGCGGAACGAGGCGACGTCGAGCGGCCCGCCCTCCCATGTCAGGGCGTTGAGAAGCCGGTCCTGAGCTGGGTCAAGGAAGGTGTAGCCCACGACGCCATGCTGGCCCGGCGATGTGCCGCAGCCCAGGCTCGTCAGTGACGTGGCGGTGGTCGAGGGCACGGAACACGTGAGCGCCGTTGCTGATGACAGCCTCGCCGCGAGGGTGTCTGCGTGCTCTGCATGCGTCTGGAGTGGGTACCAACCCAGTCCGTCGATGAGGAAGACGACGTAGTGACCCGCTCTTGGAATGTCCAGGATCGGTGTGTCCCCGGCCAGGCGTGCCTCGACGCTCGGGAGCAGACTGGAGAGCGACGCGCCGCCGTAGCGGGGCGTGATGAACTCCTGTCCCATCAACCCACCCGGGACTGCAGGAGCGCGCCGAACTCGAGCAGGTGGCGAGTATTGGAATCACCGTCTCCGACAGGACTCATGCGCACCGTGAGGTCATTCGGCACCTGCATGCCCGTCCAGCCGTGGTCGGCCTCGCAGGAGGGGTCCTCACAGGAGGCGGGCCCGATGTCGAGGCGACGCGCGGCCCCCCAGACGAGTGTGAGCCAGGTCTCCACCACGTCAGAATCCTCACCGAAGGACTGCGGCTTGTTCACTGACCGGGTGACCACGACGGAATCAATGGCGCGCAGGGCCACCACTTCTGTGGTCGTGAGTGCACGGTCGCTCGCACCATCGTCCCCGTCATCGGTGTGGCAGATGAGGAGCTGGCGATCCGTCAGCACCAGCACAGTGATGTGGCGCTGTACCTCGTGCCCGACGAAAGTGGCCTCGTGGTGCACGAGATGCCCCACGACATCCTGATCTCCCAGCCCTGCGGCGATCGTGTCGGAGACCAGTTCGGGGTAGAAACCACACTCCGAGATCTGGTGCACAAGGTCTGCTGGCAGCCGGGTGGTCGTCTGGTGCGGATGAGTCACGCCGTCATTGTCCCACGCCTTCGCTAAGTTGTGGGACATGAAGTCCCGTCCCTTCTTTGCTGCCCGTGTCGAGGATCGAATCAACTCGATGACCACCAAGCTCCTGTCACGCCTTGGGTGGGAGCCGAGCATCGTCGGCTACACAGGCTTCGGGACACCAGAGCAGGTGCGAGTTCTGGCCAGGGTGGTCCTGAGCCCACCGAGCGAGCTGGGCATCGTTCGCGCAGCAACGGAGTTGATGCACCAGCGCGGCTGGCGCAACTTCATCGCCACGCCGCTCGCGGATGCCGAGGCGTGGGTCATCCTTGACGGCGAGCCCATTCTCGTGTCCGCCGACCGCGGTGGCTACATTGACGTACGGGTCAAGAATCCCGGTCTGAAACCCGGATGGCACTCCATAGAATTGGCCACCACCACTGGCAACTCCATTCACGTCGACGTGCAGATCATCGACTCGGAGGAGACCTTCGGCATCGTCAGCGACATCGACGACACCATCTTGTCCACGTGGCTGCCCCGTCCCTTCTTGGCGGCCTGGAACTCTTTCTTCCTCACAGAACAGGCACGCCAGGCAGTCCCCGGCATGGCCAGGCTGTACCAGCAGATGCTCGAGCAACATCCCGGCGCTCCCGTCATCTACATCTCCACCGGCGCGTGGAACACGTATCCCATGGTCGACCGTTTCCTGTCGCGCCACGGCGTCCCCAAGGGAGCCATGCTGTTGACGGACTGGGGGCCAACCAACACTGGCTGGTTCCGCAAGGGCCCGGACCACAAGCGCAGGTGTCTGCGAGAGTTGGCCCGGGACCTCCCACACGTCGAATGGGTCCTCGTCGGCGATGACGGCCAGCACGATCCGGACCTCTACGGCGAGTTCGCTGCCCTGCAACCCCGCCACGTCCGAGCGCGCGCGATCAGGGAACTGAGCGTGGGCGAGCACGTGCTGGCCGGCGTCCAATTCGATCAGAATGACCCCGATCGGTGGGTGCCGGACGCTGCCCCCGAGGTGCGGGCACCCGACGGCGATGGCCTGGCGGATAAGCTGCGCACGATCATCTGATCAGTTCGAGAACAAACACCACAAGGGGCCGGGACACCGATGGCAAAGAGCAGGACCGAGGACGAGACCTTCGAGGAGAACATCCTCGACGTTGACGTTACCTCCGAAATGGAGGCCAGCTTCCTCGAGTACGCCTATTCCGTCATCTACTCCAGGGCCCTCCCCGACGCCAGGGATGGGCTGAAACCGGTCCAACGACGCATCCTCTACTCCATGGACGAAATGGGCATCCGCCCGGACCGGGGACATGTGAAGTGCGCCCGGGTGGTGGGCCAAGTCATGGGTGTCCTCCACCCTCACGGTGACACGGCCATCTACGACGCCCTGGTGCGCATGGGCCAGCCTTGGGCCGTGCGCCTGCCACTCATCGACGCCCACGGAAACTTCGGCTCACTCGACGCCGGTCCTGCCGCGATGCGCTACACGGAATGCCGCATGGCACCGGCAGCCAGGGCGATGACCGCTGGACTGGATGAGGACACCGTCGACTTCCGGCCAAACTACGACGGCAAGGAGACCGAACCGGCTGTCCTACCAGCAGCCCTCCCCAATCTCCTGGTCAACGGGGCCACCGGAATCGCCGTGGGGATGGCCACCAACATCGCGCCGCACAACCTCGTGGAGGTGGTCTCCGGGCTCAAGCAACTTCTGGCGAAGCCTGAGCTGGAGCTGGACGAGTTGATGCGGTTTCTGCCCGGGCCCGACTTTCCCACGGGAGGCAAAATCATCGGGCTGGATGGTGTGCGGGATGCCTACGCCACCGGCCGGGGCAGCTTCAAGGTGCGGGCGACCACCCGGATAGAGAAGGTGTCACCGAGGAGACAGGGCATCATCGTCACCGAGCTGCCCTACATGGTGGGCCCGGAGAAAATCATCGAACAGATCAAGAAGGGCGTCGGCGAGAAGAAGCTCACAGGCATTGCCGATGTCAAGGACCTCACGGACCTGGAGCACGGCACGCGACTGGTCATCGAGGTCAAGAACGGCAT
The DNA here is from genome assembly GCA_963747505.1 of uncultured Actinomycetota bacterium. Classification (GTDB taxonomy): domain Bacteria; phylum Actinomycetota; class Actinomycetes; order Propionibacteriales; family Propionibacteriaceae; genus Arachnia. The sequence continues at coordinate 1,051,994 of CAVVFD010000001.1, forward strand.
CAACCCCGATGCCCTGCTGGAGCAACTCTTCAAGGTGACGAAACTGGAGGACACGTTCGCGATCAATGCCGTGGCGCTCGTTGACGGACAGCCACGCACCATGCCGCTCATCGAGATGCTCCAGGTGTATCTGGAGCACAGGACCGACGTCACACTGCGCCGCACCCGGTTCCAGTTGGGCAGGGCCTCGGACCGGCTGCACCTCGTGCGGGGTCTGATCCTCGCCATCGCCGACATCGACGACGTGATCGCCATCATCCGCAGCTCCGAGGACGCCGCCGAGGCGCGGGAGCGTCTGATCGGTGCCTTCGACCTCGACGAGATCCAGGCGAACTGGATCCTCGACATGCAGCTGCGGCGCCTCACGAAGTACTCCACGATCGAGTTGGAGAAGGAATCGGCGGAGCTGAGGGCGCGCATCACTAGCCTGCAGGCCATCCTCGACGACGAACTCGTCCTTCGTGAGGTGGTGACCAGCGAGCTGGACGACGTCGTCAAACAGTTCGGCACCCCGCGGCGCACCATTCTCCTGTCATCGAGCGGGCACCTCTCCAAGGCGGCCCAGCCACTGGAGGTGCCCGACGACCCCTGCTGGATCCTGCTGTCGGGAACCGGGCTCGTGGCCCGGATGGAGGCCGATGGACCGTTGCCCGCCACCGGTCCCCGGACGGCGCACGACGTCATCGTCTCCGCAATCCGGACCACGGCACACTCCGAGTTCGGGGTCATCACCAATCGTGGGCGTCTGCTCCGCTGCCGTGCCATCGAGCTTCCCACCGTGCCGCCCACGGCGAACGCGCCCTCTCTTCAGGGAGGCTCGCCCATCACCGAGCTCTGGCCCCTCGAACCACGGGAACGCGCGCTGTCAATGGCAAGGCTGGGACCCGGCGCGGCAGGGCTTGCCCTCGGTACCCGCCAGGGCGTCGTGAAGCGCGTCGCGCCGGAAACACTGAACAAGGACTCCTGGGATGTCATCCGTCTCGAGGAGAGGGACGAAGTGGTGGGCGCCGTCGAGTTGGCGGACGAGTCGCTGCATCTTGCCTTCATCACCACCGACGGCCAGCTGCTCCACTTCCCCGCCGCCGCAGTGCGTCCCCAGGGCCGCTCCGGCGGCGGTGTTGCGGGCATCAAACTGGCACCGAAGGCAGCAGTTCTGTTCTTCGGTGCCGTCGATCCTGATACCGACGAACTGGTCACGGTCTCAGGGTCCGGCTCCTCACTCTTCGGAACGGAGGTGGGGGCCGCCAAGGTGACCGCCATGAGCGCCTACCCCGCCAAGGGGCGGGCTACGGGCGGCGTGCGCTGCCATCGTTTCCTGAAAGGTGAGGACGCGCTCATTGCTGCCGCCATCGGCCGTGCGCCAGTCGTCGCCGCTGCGGCAAGCGGCTCCCCCGTGGAACTCCCGTCCACCACACAGAGGAGGGACGGCTCCGGGTTGCTGGTCGATCAGCCCGTCGCATCGTTGGCTTCTCGCCCCCTCGGTCGAGACGTTGCACGGGCCGCCGGGAAGGCTGACGCCATCCCGACGGGAGAGGCTGCGCATGATGACCACAACGCACCACCTGCCGCCTCCGGGCAAGATGTGTTGCCCGTCCCTGATGACCAGTAGTCTTTCACCCGAAAAGGAGCCCTGATGAACTTCACCGACCTGCTCGATGCCAACCGCGCGTATGCCCAGGACTTCCAACACGGCGGGTTCGATGGCATCGCCCGCTCCGGCGTCGCCATCCTCACCTGCATGGATTCTCGTATTGAGCCGCTGGCCATGGTGGGCCTCCACATCGGAGACGCAAAGATCCTCCGCTCCCCCGGCGGCCGGGTCTCAACGTCGATGATGACTGGGCTCGCGCTCAGCGTGCAGCTGTTGCACGTCAATCGCATCATGCTCATTCCTCATACCAAGTGCGCCATGGCCAGCGGCACGGACGAGGACATCCGCACCACCATCGCCGAGCGCAGCGGGCTGGACACCACCTGGCTCGAGTTCGGCACCACACAGGACCAGGTGCAGCGTCTGCACCACGACGTCCGTGCCGCGCGCAACCATCCGCTGATCAAGGATCGTGCAGAGGTGGGTGGCTTCATGTACGACGTGGACACGGGCCTGCTGAATCAGCTGGTCTGAGCTGCAATATCGGCTGGTCCTCGCGAAACCAGCGACATATCGCTGGTCCAGCAGAAGACCAGTGGTATTCCACCGGGCGCCATCAGCGGGGCCAGAAACTCCGCATGGTGTCGCCACGGCCAGCGCGGTGCTGGACCACCATGCCGACGATGGCAAGCACGCCGTACACCACCGTCCACCACAGTGGCTGTTGGCCGACGAATCCGCGCAGTGATGTCCCGGCAAGGTCCGACGGGTCCGCGACGCCCGCGACGAGCATCAGCCCAGCCACGATGGCCGCAGCGCCGACCAGCGCAGTGAGAACCGTCAGGAGGACGTCCGGAAGATTGGTGGCCAGCGCCGCACCGGCGAGCAGTAGTGCTGCGAACACGCCGAGCACCACCAGCACGGTGCCCGACGCCCCCAGTGCGATTCCCAGGGCGGCACCCAGGGAGTAGCCGATGGAACCGATGGCAATGATCACGGCCAGGACGTAGAAGCTGTATGCCAGCCCGGCGAACAGCAGGGCAGCCAGAATGCTGACGACCCACCCCAGCACGGTGGTGAACGGCGGCTCTCCGGTGAAGCTCGACAACAGGGACCCACCGAGGGTGAAGCCGACGAAGGCTCCCCACACCGAGAGGATGATCCGGAAAACCGTCCTCCCACCGAAACACAGGATCAACCCGGACACGATGGCGATCAGGCCCACCAAGACATTCGACATGCTGTGCAGAATACGTGGCTCCGGGCCCAGCCGTCCGACGCCACCCCGGGCCGGGGTGTGGTGTCTCGCAGCTCTCAGCGACGCACCGGCAGAGCGGCGATGATTGCGACGGGGACCATCCAGATCGCCAGGAGCAGGGTGCCGAACACCAACCCTCCCAGCACGGCCTCGGACGCCCAGTCAGTACCCCTGCCCAGGAACAACCAGCACGCCAGGCACAGGGACAGCCACTGCCCCAGCAGCACCGGGAACCATGTCCCTCGTCGGGCGACGTAGGCCCACGCTGCACCCCAGAGGATCGGGAGCACCGCCACCCCCAGCACCCACGGAGCCGGGAAGACCCCGCCGAACTGGGCAAAGGGCACGATGATTCCCAGCACGAGCCCGACGATGAGTGTCGTGACGCCGACCCTTCTGAGGCCGGGCGGCTCCATCAGGCGTCGATCCTGTCCGACTCGAACGAGTAGGCGCCCTGCACGATGAACTGCTTGCGCGGGGCGACGTCGTTGCCCATCAACATCTCGAACACGCACTCAGCGTTTGCACCGTCGTCCACCGTCAGGCGACGAAGCGTGCGGTGACGCGGGCTCATCGTGGTTTCCGCCAGTTGGTGGGCGTCCATCTCGCCCAGCCCCTTGTAGCGTTGGGGCTCCTTGAAGGCCTGCCCCTTCTTTGCGAACTCGGCCAGTCTGCGCTGGTACTCGGCGTCCGTGTAGGTGTACACGTACTTGTCGTAGCCGCGTTTCGGCTTGATCAGCTCAAAGCGGTGGAGGGGTGGCACGGCCGAATAGACCTTGCCCGCCTCCACCAGGGGGCGCATGTACCGGAAGAAGAGCGTGGCGAGCAGGCATCGGATGTGGGCGCCGTCGGAATCGGCATCGGCCATGAAGATGATCTTGCCGTAGCGCGCGGCATCCAGGTCGAACGTCCGGCCCGACCCTGCTCCGATCACTTGGATGATGGAGGCGCACTCAGCATTCTTCAGCATGTCCCCCACCGACGCCTTCTGGACGTTGAGGATCTTGCCGCGGATGGGCAGCAGCGCCTGGAACTCGGAGTTGCGGGCAACATTGGCCGTGCCCAGTGCGGAGTCGCCCTCGACGATGAAGAGTTCCGTGCGATCGCCGTCCGTACTGCGACAGTCTTTGAGCTTGGGCGGCAGGGCGGAGGATTCCAGGGCCGTCTTGCGCCGCTGGTTGTCGCGGTGTGCTCGCGCCTGAACGCGGTTCCGCGCCGCCGAAACCACCTTTTCCATCAACGTCCGGGCCATGGCTTTCCTGGAGTTCTTGCTGTTCGTCAGGAACTCCGACAACTCCGCCTCCACGATGCGCGCCACCAGTCGCTGCACCGGCGGTGTGCCCAGGACCTCTTTGGTCTGGCCCTCAAACTGGGGCTCGGCGAGACGCACGGTCACCACAGCAGTCAGGCCCTCCAGGCAGTCGTCCTTCAGCACCTCCTCGCCACTCTTCAGGAGTCGCGTCCCCTCCAGGGATTTCACAAAGGCTCGTGTGAGGCCCCGCTCGAACCCCTGCAGGTGGGTGCCGCCCTTGGGCGTGGCGATGATGTTCACGAAGGACTTCACCGACGTGTCGTATCCCGTGCCCCACCGCACGGCGATGTCCACGTCAAGGGTTCGATCCACGTCCGTGGCAGTCATGGCGCCGCTGGTATCCAGCATCGGGACCGTCTCGGTGAAGCTGTCCTGGCCCTGGAGGCGCAGCACGTCGGTGAGTGGAGCATCCGGTGCCAGGTAATCGGCAAACTCCGTGATGCCCCCCTCATGGAGGAACGACTCGGTGGCCGGCTCCCCTGCCCGCGCGTCAGTCACATTGAGGGTGAGTCCGGGGACCAGGAAGGAGGTCTGACGGGCCCGGTCCTGGAGGTGGGACAGCGACAGCCCGGCGTCGGCCAGGAAGATCTGCTTGTCCGTCCAGTACTGGACGCGGGTGCCATTCCTTGCCTTGGGGACGCGGCCCAGCTTCCGGAGTCCGGACTGCGGTGTGAAGGGCGCGTCCGGGCCGTCGCCGTCGAAGATGCCGGGCACACCGCGCCGGAAACTCATGGCCCATGTGGCGCTGTTGCGATCCACCTCCACGTCCAGTCTGGAGCTCAGCGCATTCACCACGGAGGCGCCAACGCCGTGGAGCCCGCCGGTTGCGTTGTAGGACGAGTTGCCGAACTTCCCTCCAGCGTGGAGCCTCGTGTAGACCACCTCCACCCCACTGAGCCCGGTGCGCGGCTCCGTGTCCACGGGGATGCCCCGGGCCCGGTCCTTCACGGTCACCGAGCCGTCGGCACCCAGCGTGATGTCGATTGCATCGCCGAAACCGGCGAGCGCCTCGTCCACGGAATTGTCAATGATTTCCCAGAGGCAGTGCATGAGCCCTCGCGTATCGGTGGAGCCGATGTACATCGCGGGGCGCTTGCGCACTGCCTCCAGTCCTTCAAGGACGAGGAGGTTCTTCGCCTCATAGTCCCGCGGGGCGTGGGCGACGTTCTTGGATCCGGTAGACACAGGGGCCAGCGTAGCCAGACACTCTGACAATGGCCTCACGCACGCGCTGGGGGCATGAAAAGAGGGGCCCACTGGTGTGGGCCCCTCTTCCCTCAGATGCACTCGGTCAGGAGTGCAACCTGCTTGTCTCGTCCTGAATCCTCTCGGCCACCTGCGCCAGTTTCTCGCGGTGTGCCGTGGCGTGGTGAGCGCAGAACATCAACTCCCCACCGCCGCGCAGGATCACTCTCATGTAGGCCTGGGCACCGCACCGGTCGCAGCGGTCCCGGGCGGTCAGTGTGGGATCGACAGCCGTCTCAGTCATGCTCGCCTCGCTCTCGTTGGTCTTCGAAGGCTACAACGTGCGAGCGTCGCTGTTTGTTCCCGCCGTCGAGTCGTTGTCCTTTCGTTATCTGGGGACCTGGTCTCTGCAGGGTGCCCGCCAGCCATGACTCGATCAGCTGCCGGCCGATGGAACCGTGCCCGGGCAGTGCGATCTCCTCGGTGTGCACGGCGCGGCGAGCCTCGTCACGGGTCCAGAACCGACCCCAGGCGATCTCCTCGCCATCGGGCTGGACCGCTTTCTGTGCAGTGGCGGCCACGAAACCGAGCATCAACGATCTGGGCGTCGGCCACGGCTGGGATGAGACGTAGTGCACGGCCTCGAGCGTGACGCCCACCTCTTCGGCAACCTCGCGCCAACACGCCTGCTCCAGGGACTCCCCCGCCTCGACGAAGCCTGCGATGACGGAGACCCTGTTCGGGGGCCACGCGCGTTGGGATGCCAGCAGCAGGCGATCCTCGGGATCGAGTACCGCGACGATGACGGCCGGATCGTGGCGCGGAAACAGCAGCAGATCACAGCTGTCGCAGACCCGCCGGACGCCCCCACCCTGGGAGTGTGTGGACCCTCCACACCGCTCACAATGGGGGGTCATGGCATGCCACCTCACCAAGGCCACCGCCGCGGCCACGGGCTCCTGCCACTGGGGGTCAACGTCCCGCCACGTCGCCCGCCCGTGTGGGGCCAGCGAGGCGACCCGGCGGGCAAACCATGGCCTGTCCTGGAAGGTGCCGAGCAAAATGTCCTCCTCCTGTCGGGCTCCTCGGGCTTCCAGGCGCGAGGGGACACCCCCCTCAGCGGCAAAGCGTCCCGCGTCATCCACCTCCAGCACGAAGGCATCCCGCCATGCCGCGTCGAGTTCCCTGACATTGCGCTGTCCCATGTCCCGATCGAGTCCGGACTTGCCGATCCAGTCGTTCACCCTGTCTCCTCCGCAACCGCGAGGGCCTCCCTGATCAAGGAGGCCGGGGCATCGACGATGCTGAGACGGTCTGTCAGCACATGGTAGAACGCCGCCCCCACACGGCTCTCGTCGAGGCCGTGGGCCTGCGCCCAGGCCTGTCGGTACACGGCCAGTTGCAGAGGATCGGCTGGCTGGTTGGACGTCTTCCAGTCCACCACCAGATGGTCCAGTCCGTCGGCATCCCACGCGTAGACGGCATCGATGCGCCCCCTGAGCACCTGATTCTCCCACTTCAGCAGGAATGGCACCTCCACACCGGTTGGCGTCCTTCCACTGAACTGGCCAGCCTCAAAGGCCTGGATGAGCGCCGCCAAACCTGGGGGTGGCGGCCCCTGAAGCGCCTCCAGTTCCTCGAAGGCGGCAGTCGCGTCGAAGCGGTGCTGCACCCATTCGTGGAATCGGGATCCGAGGCTGGCTGCCGCCGAGGGGCGGCGGGGCATTCGGCGCAGGAGTTGCTGTGCGAATTCCTGTGGATCCGAGCGCAGAGCCATGAGCGCCGTCGCGGACAGCCCGTCGGGCAGTGCGACGCTGCGTGCCCGTCGCCGCGCGTGCTGGTGGGACAGCAGCGCCGCGTCCTCATCCCACCCAGCCAGGAGCGCGGCATCGGCGGGCCCCGCGGTCCCCGACTGCCACACCCAGTCGTCCAGGTCATCCGGGGACGCCCCTGCAGAGAGCAGCGTCGCTGCCTCCGCCACGAGGTCGGCCGCCGCTCGTCGCTCGGCAATCACGGCCGGGTCAAGGCGCAACGGCCAGCGAGCGATCGCATCGGTGGTTGGCATGGGATTGGTCTCGGGAATCGACGGGATGCCCGCCGCCCTCCCCCCGGCCGCCTGGATCGTTGAGAAGTAGACCGATGGTTCCCGCTGCTTCTTCAACCCGGCTGGCCATGCGTGGGTACTCGCGACGAGCAGTTGCTTCGCGCGGGTGACGGCGACGTAGGCGAGCCGGTCCTCCGCCGCCCGGTGGTCCGCTCTGGTTGCGGTCCTGAACTGATCGATGCCCTTCTTGTCGTACTCGCCCAATTGCGGGATTCCCGGGGCATCACCCCGCAGAGGTGAGGGCAACAGGGCCGCCCTCGTCGGCCAGATCCCGCCGCGTGGGGTCGCCGGAAAGTAGCCGTCTCCCAGCGACGGGAGGAACACCGTGTGCCACTCCAGGCCCTTGGCCCGGTGGATGGTCAGCAACTTCACCGAGTCCTCGTCGCTGGGAACCGCCTGTTCGAGGCCGACGCCGTGCTCATCCTCCGCGTCCAGCCAGGCGAGCAGCCCCGCCAGACTCCCGTCTCCGTCCACGTCGACGTAGTCACTGATCGCGCCGATGAATCGGGCGAGTTGGGAGACGTCGCTGCCCCGACGCGCGAGCAGCTCCACCTCGAGCCCGAGGGTCTGGACCACACGCCTGACGAGATCCACGACAGGCTCCTGGGCGTGACGTCTCAGTTCCGAAAGTTCCGCGCTGAACACGGCGAGTCTCGAGCGTCCTTCCCGGCTGATCCCCCCGTTCCCGGGGTCGTTGACAGCTTCAAGGAGCGACACCATCTCGGCAGGGTCTGCTTCCAGCACCACTTCGGCGAGCTGCGCCGAGAGCGCATCCGGGGCAGGAGCAGTGTTTCTGACTCCGGCCAATTCCCGAGCCCGGGCGCCCAGCGCCTCCAGATCCGCGAGTCCCAACCGCCACCGGGGCCCGGACAGCAGGGAGGCGACGTCAGGGTTGGCGGCGACATCGTCGAGAACCCTCAGTGTGGCCACCACCGGTGCCACCTCCGGAAGGTGCAACAGCCCGCCGAGGCCCACGATTTCCGTGGGGATGTCGCGGTCCCGGAACACCTCGAAAATCTCCCCGAGAGTCCTGTTCCGCCGCACCAGCACCGCAATGTCTGGCCAGGGGGTTCCGGCGGCCCGCTGCCGCGTCACCTCTTCGGCCAACCACTCGAACTCCTCGGCCTGGGTTCCGCAGCGCATCGCCGTCACACAACCCGACGGCGCCCCTTCGGGCGGGACGAGCGCCGACCGGACGCCGCCATCAAGGTCTGCCGCGATGGCGTTTCCGGCGTCAAGAATCCTCCGGCCACTGCGACGGTTGATGCGCAGGCTCAGGCGCGGGGCGTCGCCGCCATCGGCCAGCGGGAACAGCGTGGGGAAATCCAGGATGTTGTTGGCTGCCGCCCCGCGCCAGCCGTAGATGGCCTGGTGCGGGTCTCCCACGGCGGTCACGGGGAACCCGCGACCGGTGCCCGGAGCATCGCCCGAGAAGAGCTTTCGCAGCAGGATGGCCTGGGCGGCCGAAGTGTCCTGGTACTCGTCGAGCAGAACCACCTTGAACCGGGCTCGCAAGGCCGCCCCCACAGTCGGGGCCGATTGGACGAGTTGCACGGCGCGTCGCAGCTGGTCCGCGTACTCCACGAGACCGAGGCCCGCCTTGATGTCCTGGTAGTCCGACACCAGACCCAGGAGCTCGTCGCGCTCGTCCAGGGCTGCAAGGCTCTCCGCAATCGCCGCAAGGTGTTTCCCCCGCCACAGCGGTGCGGCTTCGAAACGGGTACGTGCCTGCCGTCCGAACTCCCGGACGTCGGCGGTGTCCACGAGGTGCGAGGCCATCTGTGCATCGAGCTCCAGCACGCGTTCAGGGATGCTGGCGTGGCTGAGGCGACTGATGCTTGTGAACGGTCCGGCGGCCGCCGCCACCGCACGCGCCGCGAGACGGAAGCGGGAGGCACCCGTCAGCATCACGGGATCATTGTCGAGACCGATGCGCAGCCCGAACTCCGAGACCAGGCGCGCCGCGAAAGAATCGTAGGTGAGGATCAACTCCGCTCCCTCGCTGTCGTCCCGAGTGAGCACTCCCGCTTTCTGCAGCGCCCCCGACACACGGCCCGCCAGCTCGGCCGCAGCCTTGCGGGTGAAGGTGAGACCCAGGACTTCTTCGGGCCGGACCTGACCGGTCCCCACCAGCCACACCACCCGGGCGGCCATGACGGTGGTCTTGCCCGTGCCTGCCCCAGCGATGATCACGGCCGGGGAGAGCGGCGCGGTGATGGCGTCGAGTTGCTCCTCGGAGAAGGGCACGTCCAGCATGCGGCACAGCTCTTCGCGGTGCATGAACCCACTCACTGCCCCACCTCCGGGCCCCTCGCATGAAGCGCCGGGCACGAATCCGCGAACTGGCAGTAGCGACACATCGTGCACTGCCGCGCGTCGTACTCCCCCGAATCAATGATCGTGACCGCTTCCGCGAGCTTGTCATGCACCCACGTGGGTCCCACCGTCAGCTCACCAGCGCCGGCGGGAACGTCATCCAGGGAGGCCTGTTCCCTGACCAGAGGCAGCCCTTCCCCGTACCGAAGGAACAGCAGCGACGGCGGGGCCACCTCACGGATGCCCGGCGCGAGATGTTCGAAGGCACCCGCCTGCGCAGCGAGCTGATAGACCCCCAACTGCTCGAACTCCGCCATGTCACGCTGTTCGGGCACGAACCTCCCTGTCTTGATGTCCACCACCTTGAGGCGCCCGTGTGCAAGTTCCAGTCTGTCCACGGTTCCCCTCAACTCCACATTCCTGCCGGCGATGTCCACGGTGATCCGGAACGGCTCCTCGACGGCAAGGAGCTCGTGCGAGTTGCTCTGCTGCCACGCGAAGAACCTCTCCAGCGCGGCCTCCATCGCCACCCTCTCCGTGGCCGACAGCCACTCCGCCTCGAACGGCACCTTGTGCCAGACCGCGGCCAGTTCCTCCAGGGCCTGGTCCAGGGACAACCCGTCGCTGGCGGCGCGCTGGGCGAGCAGGTGGACGACGTCCCCGAGCGAGGCCCGCGACGCACGCATCCTTTCGGCTCCCACTCGAGATGACAGGAACCAGTGGCGGGGGCATGCGAGAAGAGCAGCCAGCCGGGAGCCGGAGATTGAGATGGTCTCCCTTCGCCCCGCCGTGTCCGACGAAGGCTCACGCAGACCCCACCAGGTGCTGGGGTCGGCCGCAGCGAACGCCCTGCTGCCGTCGGCATCCTCGATACCCGACAATCGTGCGAGGCGCAGCGCCGCCGCCCGCTTCAGGGCTTCGGTCTGCGTGGTGTCGCTCGCCACGTGTCGCAGGTCAGCGACGAGCGAGGCCGCTGTCAGCCGCTGCCGGGGACGCCCGAACACCCTCTCCGGTTCGATTCCCAGCTCATGCAGGAATCGGGAGGGGCGCCCCGATTCACCCTCCACCCCCTGACCCGCGCTCACGTGGAGTTCTTCGACGGCCCGGCTGCAGGCCACATGGAACAGGCGTCGCTCATCCGCCAGCTGGCCGGCAACCCCTGAGCTGGCGTCGGCTGCGGACAGCGTGCTCGGATCGAGCAGGAGACCTCGTCGTGCCACTTGCGGCCAGCGTCCCTCCGACACTCCCACCACCCACACCCTCCGCCACTCCTGCCCCTTGGAGCGGTGCGCGGTCAACAGCCGCACGCCCTGACCCACGAGGTCCAGTTCACGTCCGGTGTCGGCTGGAATGTCCTGTCCTGCAATCTCCCCGGCGAAGGTCAGGGCTCCCGCCCTGCCTGCCAGATCCTCACGACGTCCTGCGAGGTCGAACAGCTCCACGATGGAGTCGAGATCGTGGTTCGCCCGCCGGGATCCCCCCAGGGCGGCCCTGCGCAGCCGGGCCGGCCATTGTGTGCCGTCCCAGAGGACCCAGAGCGCCTCCTGTACCGGCCGCCCCTCGTCCAGCACCTCAGCTGCGCCCTGCAGCAGGCGGCCGAGGCCACGGGCAGCCACTGCCTCGTGAGTGTCGATGCCCTGGAGGAGTTCCCGGTGGGACAGGCACTGGCCCACCAGAAGAGAGGAATGTCCCAGATCCGGGTGCGCCACGCGAAGCGCTCGGCCCAGTCGACGGGAACCGATGCTGTCCATCCCGCACAACGGTGAGGTGAGGAGTCTGTGCGCCTGGTCGGAGTCCGGGCACCCTCCCCCGGCCGCCACGGCCAGGGCGAGCAGCAACACCCGTACCGCCATCTGTCCGGCGAGTGGGACCTCGTCGCCGCCCACCTCCACGGGCACTCCGAAGCGGTTCAGTTCGCGCGCAAGAACCGGCAACTGTGCCCGCCCGGAGCGCACGACGACGGCGAGCTCCGACCACTGGAGATGATCCCGCAGCACGGCCTGTCTCAGCTGCTGGGCCACGTGAGCCAGTTCTGTCGGCTCATCGTCATAGATCCTGGCCGTCACCAGTCCGTCGACGGGCGGCGCAGGAGTGGGTCTGACCGGCGCCCCCCTCGCATCGAGCCGCGACGCAAGCACGCCCAGTGCAGTGCCCACGGCTGCTCCGTTGCGGAATCCCTCCGCCAGCTGGACCCGCGTCGCACCCGGCACGTCGGACAGCACCGCAAGGGCATCACCGGTGGCTCCACGGAACGAGTTCGTTCGTTGTTGTGGATCGGCGAAGGCCGTGACGGGGAGACCGATGTGTGCGAGGTCTGCGAGCAGCCGTGCCTGTGCCGGATCCACGTCCTGGACGTCATCCGCGATGACAGCGTCGAAGCGGGACACCACGCTGCGCTGGACGTCGGTGGCTGTCAACAGCACCCGGGTTCGATGCACAAGTTCTGCGTAGTCGAGGGTCTCCTCGAAGTCAGTCACGCTCAGGTACTGCTCGAAGAATCGTGCTGCCGCAGCCATCAACGGCTCCCCCCGCTCCGACGCCATGCGCTCCATCTCGTCCGGATCCAGGCCGTAGTGACGCGCGCGGGAGAGCCATTCACGCATCTGGCTCGCGAAGGCTCTCGTGGGGACAGCCGCCCGTGCATCCTGGGGCCAGAATTCAGTGGGGAGTCCGGCGATCAGTTCCCTGATCCTGAACTCCTGCTCAGGAGCACGCAGCAACCGCAGGTCCTGTCCCCGCCCGCCCATGTCCCGGAGGAGTCCCAGACTGAAACCGTGCATGGTGGTCACGCGCGGGGACACCTGCGCCCGATCCACGCGCCGCGCAATCTCCCTGCGGATCACCTGGGCTGCTGAGCGGGAAGAGGACAGGACAACCAGGCGATCGAGGGAGCCACCGGCTGCAAGGCGTGCCACGACGGACTCGACGAGGACGAGAGTCTTGCCGGTACCCGGCCCCCCGAGAACCAGCCGGACACCCGGTGCCGGGGTGGCGACAGCCCGTTGTTGCGCAGACAACTCCGGGGGGTCGGAGTGCAGTTGGCGCCGGAGTTGCCAACGCGGTGGGCTCGTCGTGTTCACGCCCCCAATGCAAGCAGCCAGCGCCGACAGTTGCATCTCGCAACGGTCCAAATCGAGTTCTCGTGTGCATTTGACCCTTGCTTTGTGCGAGAGTTGCAGTATCGCCAGCAAGCGGCGGTCGCACAACCTAGGTGTTGACCGGTTCTTGGTTCCCCGTTCCGACGGGTGGCGAGCCCGCTTCGCGAGGTGCGTTGGGGAGTTGCAAGAGGAGAAGTAGTAATGGCACAGGGAACCGTCAAGTGGTTCAACGCCGAAAAGGGTTACGGTTTCATCGCCGTGGACGGCGGCGAAAGTGAAGACGTATTCGTGCACTGGAAGTCCATCGACTCCAGTGGTTTCCGTTCGTTGGAAGAGAACCAGCGCGTGGAATTCGACATCGTTCAGGGCCAGAAGGGCATGCAGGCGGACCACGTCCGTCCCATCTGAGTGACCAACAACTAGTCGCAGCAGGGGGTCCGGTACGCTGGGCCCCCTGTTGCATTCCCGCATGCTTTCGGCCACCGGCCAGAAGGACCACAGATGACCAGCCCCACCGGACCGGCCGACCGCACCGAACGCGACCACTACGTCATCTCGCCCGCACCATGGGTCGCTGGCTGCAGCGACGTCGGCTGCAAGCATGAGACCAACCAGGACGCACTGTCCCTGGCAGCCAGGCCGGCCCCGGAGCGCGTGGCCGTCGTGGTCGTTGCCGACGGGGTCAGCACCGCACTCGGAGCTGAAGCGGCCTCGCTGGCTGCCAGCGATGCCGCATGCTCTCACCTGACGCGGAGGCTGGAGGGCCGGGCGGCGCACAACCTGGCGATGGTCGAAGCCTTTTCCCGAGCCAATGACGCGGTGCTCGAGGCCGCCGGCGCTGCAGAACCCTCAGCTTGCACGCTCGTTGCAGCCGTTCTGGAGCCGGACCGGATCCTCCTGGGCAACATTGGGGATTCCCGTGCCTACTGGATTGGCGATGATGGGTCCTGCCAACTCCTCACCGTCGACGACTCGATGGCCCAGGCTCGAATCATGCTGGGCATGTCCCGCGTGGAGGCGGAACAGTCCCGGCAGGCGCACTCCATCACGAAATGGCTCGGCCGCGACTCCGCGGATGCCACGCCGTCAGTGACCACCCTGGAACCACCCGGGAAAGGTTGGCTCCTCGTGTGCACCGACGGGCTCTGGAACTACGCCAGTTCCCCCGAGACAATGTTTGAGGTCTTCTCCGCTGCCCGCGAGACTGCCGCTGAGCCCGCTGCCATCTCGGAAGCCTTGGTGGGGTGGGCCAAGGCGCAGGGAGGCCGGGACAACATCACCGCTGCCGTCGCGCGCCACGAGACGCCTTGATCCCGCGCGCTATCGTGATCGATGATCCAGGATGTATCCGACTCAAGAATGAGGTATGACGATGGAAGTTAGAATCGGCATCAGCGATGTGGCACGCGAAGTGACCCTGCGCACGAAGACCAACGCCGACGACATCGTCGAACAGCTGCAGAGGGCGGTCACGGACAATTCCCTCTTCGAGATGCTGGACGAGCAGGGTCGACGCGTGATTGTCCCTGCCGCCAAGGTGGCCTACCTGGATCTGGGATCCTCTGACGTTCGCGCGGTGGGTTTCGGCGCCGTCTGAGCATTCGGCCCCGACGTGGAGTAGGGTGAGGAGTGGACGTGGGAAATTCCACGCACGGCGCGCTGCGCCGACTCCCCGCCGCCTGTGAGGGCTTTAGTCCCGGGCCGGCCTGAATGAAGGTTTAACGCTGAGCGATCAAGAGCAGCCGGGCGAACAGACGTTCGCCGATCTCGGCATCAAGGAAGACATCACATCCGCACTGGCCGAGGCCGGTATCGTCCACCCCTTCCCCATCCAGTCGCTGGCGATCCCGCTGGCGCTGTCGGGCGTGGACCTGATTGGCCAGGCACGCACCGGAACGGGCAAGACGCTGGCTTTCGGCACGACCCTGTTGCACCGCATCAGCAGCATCGCCGAGAACGCTCCACATCCCCCCACCCATGGGAAGCCGCGCGCGCTCGTGGTGGCCCCCACGCGCGAGCTGGCCCTCCAGGTGGCCCGGGACCTGTCGGTGGCAGGAGCCAAACTCCGGGCACGAGTCCTGACCATCTACGGCGGAACAAGCTATGACGAGCAACTGGATACGCTCTCGGCCGGCGTGGACGTTGTGGTGGGCACCCCCGGGCGCCTCCTGGACCTGCTGAACCGCCGCGCGCTGGACCTCTCGAAGGTCCAGGTGCTCGTACTGGACGAGGCCGACGAGATGCTGGACCTCGGCTTCCTGCCGGACATTGAACGCCTTCTGGCAGCCACTCCGAAGGACCGCCAGACCCTGTTGTTCTCGGCCACCATGCCGGCACCCATCCTCACGCTGGCCCGCGCCACGCTCAACCGCCCGGTCAACATCCGCGCTGAGGGCAGCGATGCCAAGGCGACAGTCCCGGACATCACGCAGTTCGCGTACCAGTCCCACAACCTGGACAAGCCGGAGATCGTTGCGCGCATCGCCCAGGGCACAAACACCACGAAGATGATGGTGTTCTGCCGGACGAAACGCGCCGCGCAGCGTTTGACGGATGAACTCGTGGACCGGGGGTTCCCGGCGGCCGCCATCCATGGTGACCTGAACCAGGCAGCCCGTGAACGAGCCCTCAAGAAGTTCAGGGCCGACACCATCACCATCCTGGTGGCCACTGACGTCGCCGCCCGGGGCATTGACATCACCGGTGTGAGCCATGTGATCAACTATGAATGCCCCGACACGGCCAACGCCTACGTCCACCGCATCGGCCGCACCGGCCGCGCAGGACACAAGGGCGTCTCCGTGACACTCGTGGACTGGGCGGACGCAACACGGTGGAAGGTCATCGACAAGGAACTCGAGTTGGAGTTGCCTGAGCTCCAGGAAACCTACTCGTCATCGCCACACCTGTTCACCGATCTCGACATTCCAGCCGGAACCCGGGGCAAGCTGCACGGAGCCAAGCGAGTCGAGCGCAAGGAACGCGGCGATGGGGAGCGTTCGGAGCGTCGCTCCCCGGACAGCGGGGAGGGCGGTCAGCGACGCCGCACGCGGCGCCACTCCGGCACCGAGACAGCGGGTGATCATCCCAAGGGTGATGCCGCAACCATGTCAAAGCCACGGAGGCGCCGTCGCCGCCGCGCGGGGGTCGACGTCAAGGGAACTCCGCAGGCCTCCGCCTGAGGTCAGCCCCTCCCCGACCTGCCATAAGGTGCCCCGGTCGCCCGCCGGGGCATCTTTTCGCATGTCCCACCCCTAGCCGCCTTCGCGTGCCCCTTGACGGCTGCGTCGCAACGGCACGGCGGTAGTGGGCCAACGCATGGCTTTTTTGTTTTATTTCAGTAGATCATGCGCATGGCCCGTCGGACCTCATCCAGGGTGTTCTCCGCGATGGCATTGGCCCGCCTGTTGCCCTCGGCCAGGATGGCTTCGAGCTGGCCGGGGTCGGCCACGACGCTGGCGCGCCGGGCGCGATGCCCTGCGAATCGCTCGTTGACGGCTTCGGTCACCAGCTTCTTGAGACCGCCGCCCCCACCGTCGCCAACGTCTGCGGCCACATCCTCGGGTGACCGGTCCAGACACAGTGCGGCGAGGTTGACGAGGTTGGAGACCTCCGGACGGTTCGCGGGGTCGTAGGAGATGTGTCGATCGGAGTCCGTGACGGCACGTTTCAACAGTTTCGCAGTCTCGTCGGCAGTCATGCCCAGCTCAATGGTGTTGTTCTTGGACTTGCTCATCTTCGTGCCGTCGAGCCCGAGAATGGTGCCGGAGCGGCTGAGGAGTGCCTCGGGCTGCGGGAACACGGCCCGGTCCCCAGCCGAGCGCCCGTAGCGCTCGTCGAAGCGGCGTGCGACAATCCGCGCCTGTTCCAGATGTGGCAGTTGGTCCTTGCCCACCGGAACCAGGTTGGCCTTGCAGAACAGGATGTCCGCGGTCTGGTGCACCGGATACGTCAGCATGAGACCGGACATGGGCCGCTCCCCTGTGTCGTCGAGCTCAGCCTTGACCGTGGGGTTGCGACGCAGCTCCGCGTCGGTGACCAGGGACAGGAAGGGCAGCATGAGCTGATTCAGCGCGGGCAGCGACGAATGGGTGAAGATCGTCACCTTCTCCGGATCCAGCCCGGCAGCCACATAGTCCGCAAGGAGGGAGTACACCCGGTCCCGGATCGGACCCACGCCGTCGCGGTCAGTGATCACCTGGTAATCGGCAATCACGACGAACGTCTCAACACCTGCATTCGCCAGTCGGACGCGGTTCTCCAGCGACCCGAACCAGTGGCCGATGTGCAGATTGCCGGTGGGACGGTCCCCCGTCAGGATGCGAAACCGAGTTGGGTCGGTGGCGATGGCATTCTCGATCTCATCGCTGCGCTCGCTCGAGCGCGCCAGTGAGGCGTCCGTGTCCGCGATCGGCCCGGTGTCCATGCTGTGTCCCTTCATCGGCTGCCCAACAACGGGGAAACCCTACCGGCCGCTCACCGGTGTCCACCAACGCAGCGCTGGACTCAGACGAAGCCGCCGCGCCCACGAATGCGTGACACGAGCTCGAAGAACGCTGATTTCCGGGTCAGATTGCAGCCCAGTGCATGGTCCTTCTTGCCGGACCCGTGATGGTCACTGGAGCCGGTCCGCACCAGCCCCAGCCGCGCCCCCATCTCGAAGAGGAGCCGGCGGGTGTCTGCATCGTGGTCCTCGTGGTCCACCTCGATCCCGTCCAACCCGTACCCCGCCACCAGGCTCTCGAGGAGCGACGACGTCACCACGTCGTGGTTTCCCCGCGCCCAGGGGTGGGCGATGACGGCGGCACCTCCTGCGTCGTGCACCAGGGTGATCGCGCGCGCCAGATCCGTGCTGTACCGGGCCACGAAACCCGGCCTGTCCTGCGCCAGATACGTGTCGAAGGCCTCGGTACGGTCTGCCACGTATCCCTTGGCCACCAGCGCGTCGGCCACGTGTGGTCTGCCCAGAGCGCGGGCTGATTGTGCGGAGGCCCTGATGTCCTCCAGGGTGATCGGCGCACCGGCGGCGGAGAGCTGCTCACACATGGCCGGGAGGCGCCGCGACCGGGCTGTCCTGAGGGCGACGAGCTCCCGGTTCAGGGCGGGGTTGTGCATGTCACAGCCGTATGCGAGCAGGTGCACGCTGTGCCCTGCCACGTCCGTCGACATCTCGACGCCGGGGACAACCCGGATGCCCACTCGATCTCCCGCCGAGACCGCTTCCGGTACACCGTCGAAGGTGTCGTGATCGGTCAGCGCAACGACATCCAGTCCGGCCTCCAACGCCTTGAGCACGAGCCTCGTGGGGGTGTCCGTGCCGTCGCTGACCCGGGAATGGGTGTGCAGATCGATCCTCATGCACCACATCCTAGGAGGATCGGCTCCAAGGAGCCGCGCCGGGGATGGTCTACATTGGCCGACATGCACTTGAGCTACAAGCACAACTACCCCGCCTCCAGCGACGAGGTCGTGGCGCTGATGGGCAATCCCGACTTCATCTCCGACGTCGCCGAGCACGCGGGCGCCACCAGCCATGACGTCAGGATCGAGGGCCGCACCAGTCACATGGAGATGGCGTTGGAGGCCCCCAGCGACATCCGCAAGTTCGTGGGCAGCACCATCCACGTCACGGAACGTCTCACGTGGGGTGATCCGGATCCCACCGGTGTGCGCCACGGAACCATCGACTTCAGCGTGGCGGGCCTTCCTGTGCACATCAGCGCGGCGGCCGTCCTGACGCCCTCGGGGGCGTCCAACTCAACGGCCACCTATGAGGGTGATCTCAACGTGAAGATCCCCCTCGTCGGCAAGAAGGTGGAGTCACTGGTGGCCCCATCCATCGACGATGCGTTCGCTGGTCTGGAACGCCGGGCAACGCACTGGCTGAACCGAAGTTGATCTGATTCCGAGAGGGCGCAGGGCGGATGCGGGAGCGATCAGCGGAGGGGTCGTCTGGTGCCCCACCTGCAGGTCCTGCATCGCCCCGTACGTCAGGCACTCGACCGTGATTTGGACGCGCCCCCGTACCCCTCCTTGATGAGATGGCTGATGACATCTCGTCGGGGCTCCGTGTTTCGTGCCCGGATGGCAGGGAGGACGTGGAACACACGTGGAACGGCATTAGGGCACGCACGCCTTGCCGGGGGCGATCAGCCGCGTCCACCGGCTTTGGCCGCCGCCTTCCTGAAACCACCATCGGGGCGCAATCCGGGGGCGTCGAACGTCGTCCACATACCCGGGTCGACCAGGCAGCAGGGTACGGTCCCCGGCCAGGCGCGGATGTTGCGCCTCGTCAGCTGGCCCTGGACTCGGCCGCCTCGGCGCGCCGCTTCCGGGCAGCCTCCACCGACGCCCTGAGAGTGGCCATCAGATCCACGACGTCCCCCACGGGCTGCGACGTGTCGTCCTG
Organism: uncultured Actinomycetota bacterium; assembly: GCA_963747505.1. Classification (GTDB taxonomy): domain Bacteria; phylum Actinomycetota; class Actinomycetes; order Propionibacteriales; family Propionibacteriaceae; genus Arachnia. The sequence goes on from CAVVFD010000001.1 coordinate 1,071,267, forward strand.
TTCGGGCAGCGGGGCACCTGAGAGCTTGGCCTCCACCACTTCCTCCAGCGCCTCACGATAGGAGTCGGTGAACGCATCCGGATCGAACGTGCCCTCCAGTTGACCTATGAGGAGGTTCGCCATCTCAATCTCCGCGTCGGAGATGGTGACCTCCTCCGATGGTGCGGCGAACTCCCCGTCCCTCAGCTCGTCCGGCCAGTACATGGTGTGCATCACCAACAGGTCGTGGAATGGTCTGATGAGCGCCAGCGACTCACGTGATCGCAGTGCCACCTTGACCACCGCCACCTTGTTGCCCCTGCAGAGCGCCTCACGCAGCAGGACATAGGGTTTCTGCCCCATCTTCTGGGGCTCCATGAAATAGGCACGCTGGAGGTACATCTCGTCCACCTCGTCGGCCTCGACGAACTGGACGACGTCCACGGCCTTCAGGCTCGTCAGCGGCAGCGCGTCGAGGTCCTCGGAGGTCAGGATCGCCACGCGGCCATCGGGTGCCTCGAAGCCCTTTGCGATGTCGCCCCACGCGAGCACTTCGCCACACTTCTCGCAGACCCGCTGATACCTCACCCGGCCGCCGTCCTCGGCATGCACCTGGTGGAAACTGATGTCCCTGTCCTGTGTCGCGCCGTACAACTTGACCGGGATGGACACCAGACCGAATGACACTGACCCGCTCCACATGGCTCTGGGCATCGGAGCTCCTCCTCACAGGCACAGCACTGGTTGTCGTTGCACGCGCTCGCGCAGCACGGTTCCATCGTGCCATCCACGACGGGCACCTGAGAACAGTCGTGTCAGATGCCGTGGCAGCCGGTCCACCCGCCGGGGCCCTTTCGTGACTCAGGGCCGTAGGAGATTCAGACCCCGTGCTCGCGACGGTATTCCTCGACGTCGTTCCACAGGAGGTCATGCCCGTGGAGCAGCTTCTGCACCTCATCCATCTCCCACGCGATGTCTATGTCCACATCTTTGGCCGCCGCTGCGGCCGGACCGGGGTCCACGTCGTCGACGTCGCTGAACCAGCAGGTCATGGCGGTTTGCGGGACGCGCGTCACCACGCACGCCCCGTTGGCGAGGTCCTCGCCCGGCGATATCAGGGAGGTGTCCACCTCAGCCACCAGGACGAGTCGCTCACCATGGGCGGCCAGCGCAGCGACGGACGCCAGGACCAGCGTGGCGTACTCGGCGTCCTCCATCTGGTCCTCCTCGAAACCGAGGTCCTCGACGAGTTCCGGGGTAACGGTGTGAGCCGGACGATCCCGCAGCTGGGAGAGCCCCCGGATGGCGTCGAGTTCGGAGCGGTCGAGGGGGACGAAGACGAGTTGGCGATCCACACCCAACACAGTAGTGGGTGGCACACGAGAGCTGGCGACATGCGCAACGCCTACTCCAGATTCCGGTGCCTGGGATAGATTGTCGGCGTCCCGGATGTGGGCGGCGCCGCGGGATCCGGGTATGGAGACGAGCGGGTAGGTTGGTGGCGTCATTCAGTTTCCTTCAGGAGAGACATGTCCTTCCTCAGCCGCCTCCTGGTGCCGCTGGTACTCATCCTTGGTCTGTCCGGCTGCTCGGACCAGAGCCGGGTGGAACCCACAACGATCCTCCTCGACATCACCTCCGTGACCCCCGCTGAGCCGACCAAGGAGGAGGTTCCGCTCGGATCCATGGTGACGCTCGTTGTGACCTCCGAGTCAGGTGGGCTTCTGCACGTGCACGGCTTCGAGGAGACGGTCGATATGGTGGCCGGCGGGACGACGGAGGCAACGTTCACGGCAAACATGGCTGGCGTCTTCGAGGTGGAGACCCACGAGCCTGATGCCGTGTGGATCAAGCTGGTCGTGTCGTGATCCCACTGCACGGCATCGCCTCACGCGAAGATCTGCCGCTGCCGTTCCCACTCATCGTCGCAGCGGCAGCCGCCGTGCTCGTCCTGACCTTCTGGATCCTGCTCTTCGCGTGGCGCGAGCCCCGATTCCGGGAATGCCAGGGCGTGGAGTTGCCGCGCCTCACAAGAATCATCGACTCACCGTGGTTCTCGCGCCCGCTGCGTCTCCTGGTGGGCGCCCTCTGGCTGCTGGCTGCCGTGGCACTGGCATTCGGACCCGATCGGGTTGACAATCCGGTCTTCGGCTTCGTCTTCGTCTGGCTGTGGGTGGGTCTGGTCCCGGTGGCGCTGCTGTTCGGGCAGGTCTACCGTCGCACGAATCCCATCCGGCTCCTGCTGCGGCTGACCGGGGCACCGACCCCGGCGTCGCCAGCCACCACCTCGTCACGGTTGCCCGCGGCAGCCGCCCTCCTGGCATTCGCCTGGTTCGAACTCGTCGAGCCGCTGGCCGGGACTCTTCCCGTGCTGCGAGGTGCAGCCGCGGCGTGGCTGGCCTGGGTCATCGTCGGTGTGTTCGCATCGTCCACCACATGGATCGCACGCGCAGACCCCTTCGAGGCGTTCGCCTCCACCGTGGCGAAGCTGTCACCGTGGTCCCGTTCTGCCACCAACCGGTTACTTCTCCTCAATCCCCTGCGGAACCTTGCATCGTGGAGGGTGCCTCGGCACCTGTGGCTACTGGCATGCGTCCTGCTCGGCAGCACCCTCTTTGACGCCGTGACCGGGTCCGCCTGGTGGGTCAGGGCGTTCCAGGACACCTCCATCCCACCCCGGCTAGTGGGGACGTTCGGCCTCCTCGCCACCGTCTCGATCATTGCCGGTCTCTACGTGCTGAGTGTCCTACCGCTGCGCACGCCCGGCCGTCCCCTCCTGGAGGCCGCTGATGATCTGGCGCCCGGCCTGGTGCCACTGGTCGCGGGCTACTTCCTGGCCCACTACGCCACCATGTTGTACCTCGAGGGGCAGCGCACCGCCATTAGGATGTCAGATCCGCTGACTCTCGGATGGGACTGGCTCGGGATCTCCGAGGCCGGGCCCAACCTGGCCCTTCTGGCACTGCCCACCCTGATCGCATTCGCACAGGTGTTTTTCATCGTCGCCGGCCACGTGTCCGCCGCGCTCGTCACCCATGACATCGCCCTGCGTCACATCGAGCCAGCTGAGGCAACCCGTCGTCAGGTGCCCCTTCTCGTGCTGATGGTCGCACTGACCATCGTCGGCATGGTGCTGATGTTCGGGTGAAGCACACCCGTGCCCCTCGCCGCCGGCAACGGTGCTGCCCCCGCCGTGGTCGGTGTTGTCCGTCGCTCGAGCGGTGTTGTCCGGCCCCAGCGCACTGTTGTCCGCACGTCCGTTGGCCCCCTCGCGGGACATGCCACGGAATTAGCGTCCTTCCATGGACGCAGACACTCTCACTCACCCGGTCCCGGTAGCCACCACCGTTCAGGACGCACTCCTCGCCGGAAATTTGCCCCGCAGACTCGGTGGCCCCCCGCCGGCCATCGGACTTGCCCTGGCCACGCTGGAGGCGCTGCTCGGACGCCGGGGCCTGTACCAGCTCCGGCCCTGGCTGAGCCCGCCGGCGTTCCTCCAACTCGTCACTTACGTGGATTCCGGCATCTTCGAGCGCAGCATGCTGGGCAGGCTTCGAACCCAGATGCCCACGCCGCTCGCCGTTGAGGCCACCGCGAGGATCTCCGTGAACGCCCGGTGGCTGGCCTGCACCCTCCGATTGGACCGTGAGGAGAGTTGGCGGTGCACTGACCTGATGGTGCTGGGTGCGCGCGGTGTCTGAGGCCGCCTGACAGGCGAACACCTGCCTTCAGGCGCTCACAGTGCTCCCGTGGCACACCTTGTACTTCTTGCCGGAACCGCAGTAGCACGGCTGGTTGCGCCCCGGCCGGTTACCCGTCCTGGCCTGGGGCGCGGCCGTGGACTGTGCATCCCCGGATTCATCCGGCGCGGAGTAGGACAGGTTCCTCTGCTCCTTGCCGCCGAGCCCCTTCGCAAGCGGCTTCGCAGGCTCATGTTCCGTCCCCTCCGGTGCCTGTGCGGCTGATTGTGCAGCCGAGGCCGCCTTCACCCGACCCACGACGTCCATGGGAGACCCATCGGTCTCGGTCACGAGGCTGACGCTCGGCTGGGGCGCCACCGGCTTGACCTCGAGGTTGAACAGGAGGCCCACCACCTGCTCGAACGACGCCTCACGCATCGCGATGAACATGTCTCCACCCTCGCGCTGGTACTCGGTCAGCGGGTCACGCTGCGCCATGGCCCGGAGGCCAATCCCTTCGCGGAGGTAGTCCATCTCGTACAGGTGTTCCCGCCAGTTGCGGTCCACCACGCTCAGCAGCACCTGGCGTTCGAGCTCACGCATTGTCTCCTCTCCCAGGGCATCCTCCCGCGCGGCGTAGGCGCCAGAAACGTCGTCGACGAACATCTCGACGAGTTCGTCCTGATCCGGCAACTCCTCCTCAAGGTCATCACGATTGACGCCCACCGGGTACAGGGTCCGCAGTTCATTCAGGAGGACGTCTAGATCCCAGTCCTCATGGATGCCGACGGTGTTGGATCGAACGACATCCTCCACAACGCGCTGCGCACGCTCTCGGAGTTGCTCACTGAGGTCCTCGCCGTCGAGTACGCGACGACGATCCCGGTAGACCACGTGCCGCTGGCGGTTCAGCACGTCGTCGTACTTGAGGACGTTCTTTCGCATCTCGAAGTTCTGAGCCTCAACCTGCTTCTGCGCGGACTCGATGGCGTTGCTGACGAACTTCTGCTCGATCGGTACGTCATCCGGGAGCTTGAACATCACCAGGGCCCGCTCCAGCACCTCGGGGCGGAAGAGCCGCATGAGGTCATCGTTGAGGGAGAGATAGAAGCGGCTCTCCCCAGGGTCCCCCTGACGGCCGGAACGTCCACGGAGCTGGTTGTCGATGCGACGCGACTCATGACGCTCGGAGCCCACGACATAGAGGCCGCCCGCGTCCACGACCTCCTGGTGTTCAATCTCCACCTGCTCTTCGAGGGCCCTCAGGGTCTGGTCCCAAGCCGCCTCGTACTCCTCCGGCGTCTCGACGGGATCGAGACCCTGCTTGCGGAGCTGCAGATCCGCAAGGAACTCGGGGTTCCCGCCGAGCATGATGTCAGTTCCTCGCCCGGCCATGTTCGTCGACACCGTGACCGCCCCCTTGCGGCCAGCCTGTGCGACGACGAGGGCCTCTCGCGCGTGCTGCTTGGCGTTCAGCACCTCGTGGGGCACACCCGCCGACGTGAGAAGTGTGGACAGCACCTCTGACTTCGCCACCGAAGCGGTGCCCATCAACACCGGCTGGCCCTTGGCGTGACGCTCGACCACATCAGCGATGACAGCCTCGAACTTGGCAGCTTCCGTACGATAGATCCGATCCCCCCAGTCGATGCGGATCATTTCCTTGTTGGTGGGAATCACGATCACGCCCAGCCCGTAAATCTTCTGGAACTCCGATTCCTCCGTCTTCGCCGTACCGGTCATACCGGCAAGCTTGGAATACATGCGGAAGTAGTTCTGCAGTGTCACGGTGGCCAGAGTCTGGTACTCATCCTTGATCTGCACCGATTCCTTCGCCTCGAGTGCCTGGTGCAGCCCCTCGTTGTAGCGACGGCCAGCAAGAGAGCGCCCGGTGTGCTCGTCGACGATGAGGATCTCGCCATCGAGGATGACGTAGTCCTTGTCCCGCTTGAACAGCTCCTTGGCCTTGATGGCGTTGTTCAGGTAGCTGATCAGTGGTGTGTTCGCGGACTCGTAGAGGTTGTCAATGCCCAGTCGGTCCTCAACAGCCTCAATGCCGGAGGGACCGATGGAGATCGTTCGCTTCTTCTCATCCACCTCGTAATCGATCTCGCGCTTCAGGGAGCGGACGATTTTGGCAAACACCGGGTACCACTCGTGGGTGTCCTCCGCTGGGCCGGAGATGATGAGCGGGGTGCGCGCCTCATCCACGAGGATCGAGTCCACCTCGTCGACAATTGCGTAGTGGTGGCCGCGCTGCACCAGATCAGTGGCTTTGAGTGCCATGTTGTCGCGTAGATAGTCGAAACCGAACTCGTTGTTCGTCCCATACGTGATGTCGCAGAGGTACGCCTCACGTCGCTGCTCCGGGGTCATGGACGCCAGGATCACACCCACAGTCAGTCCCAGGAAGTGGTGGATCCGGCCCATCTGCTCCGACTGATACTTGGCCAGGTAGTCATTGGTGGTGACGATGTGGACGCCCTCGCCCGTCAGCGCGTTGAGATAGGAGGGCAGCGTACCCACCAGCGTTTTGCCCTCACCCGTCTTCATTTCTGCGATGTTGGTCCAGTGCAACGCTGCACCGCCCATAATCTGCACGTCGAAGAGACGCTTACCGAACACACGGACCGAGGCTTCGCGAACAGTGGCGAAGGCCTCTGCCATCACCGAATCCAGGGATTCACCCTCGGCGAGGCGGGCCCGCAGCTCATCGGTCTGCGCCCGAAGTTGCTCGTCGGACATCGCCTGGTAGTCCTCCTCGATGGAGTTCACCCGGTCAGCCACCTTCGACAGCTTCTTCAACTGCGAGGCGGCACCGATGTTGCTCAGGAAATCCATGAATCCCACGGTGTTCGTTTCCTTCTGTTGGGTTCTCTGGTCGGCCGCGCTCCCCAGTGGGCACGCACCACGCGTCATCCTACCCAGCGGCCGCCGGGCACCCAAAGACGCCCGGGCGCAAGTGCACGGACGTCTGTGGTGCTCGAAGCCCGGGACAATCCTCCCGGGTCAGTGGTGTCAGTGGACGTTCAGGTGGATGACACCGTAGTTGTAGGCCTTGCGGCGGTACACCACCGAGGGCCTACCAGTCTCCGCATCCTGATAGAGGAAGAAATCGTGACCCACGAGTTCCATCTCGTCGAGGGCCTGCGCCAGGGACAGCGGAGAGGTGTCAAAGTCCTTCTCCCTGACAACCAGCGGACCATCGCCGTCCACCACGATGCCGGCCACCTCGTACGTGTCCTCACTCTCGGCTGCATCGTCCCGTGGCGGTGTCGAGAGCTGCGCGGGATCGAGGGCCGAAGCCACACGTAGCCCCTGGTGGGTCTTCCGGCGGTCTGCAGCCTTCCTGAGCTGCGACTTGAGCCGGTCGAACGCCAGGTCGAACGCAGAATTCTTGTCACTGGCCTTGGCCTCGGCCCGAATGACGGGTCCGCGGCTGCGCATCGTGATCTGGACCTCAATGGAGTCCGACGGGTTCTTGCTGTTGTCGGCGGAGAATTCAACCTCGACACGGATGACTCGGTCCCGCAGTCTTTCCACAGTGGAGATGCGATCAGTGACCAGATCCTTCAGATCAGGACCGACGGTGCAGTGCCGGCCTGTGACGACGATGTCCATGGTTACTCCTCTTCTGGGTCCCGCCGTGGGACTTCATTCAGCGACGCCGAAGGCCCCTGTCGGGCCGACGGTTGTAATCGTGATTGGCATGCGGCCACATCGACCGCTTGAGCAGAAGCACCTCGCCGGACGGCACGGTGATGCCGATCGTTGATGGCGGCAATCTGCATACCCATAAGTTACTCAACTCCGGGACCTGCTGGGGAGAAAGTTCGCGCTCGGGGTGTCGGAGTGTATCTGTCTGCGTCCCCGACCACCGCCGCTCCCAGCACAATGGCTCCGGCCGCCCCCAGGGCACGGGCGGCTTCAGTGAGGCTGGCACCCGTGGTACAGATGTCATCGACGATGACCACCGAGCGCGGTTGTCCTCGAACGCGCATGCTTCCCGCAACGTTGAGGTGTCTCCCGGTGGCGCCCAGACTCCGCTGGTCAAGGCCCCGAATGTCCCGACGCAGCTCGGCCTTCCACGGCAGGCCCAGCAGGCGGGCGGCTGAACCGGCGAGCGTTGTCCCGTGGTCAATCCCGCGCCGTCTCACGGTTGAGGACAACGAGGGGACTGGGACGAGGCAGGTGCCGGGAGGCACATCAAGGCACCTGACGGCCACGGCGAGCCGCTTCGACAGCAGATGCGCCAGCTGGAGTGCTCCCTCGTCCTTAAACGCGGGCACCAGTTTCTCCAACTGGGGTCTGTAGTCGTTTGCGGCGATGATGGGGCACGCCAGGCCTGTTCTGAACACCTCGTGCGGGAGAACACCATCAATGTCGGTTCGGCAGGGCGAACAGGCGCCCCATCCAGGAGCGCCGCACACGGCGCAGACAGCACCGAGGAAGAGGTGGGCTGCCTCAACGATGAATCTGTTCACACCCAGCACTGTGGGCGTTCAGAACCCCCCAACACCACTTCTGCACAGCCGCCCGAACCATGGCTCCCGCCGGACTCATCCCGGATACGTGACGTCCTGCAGAACGCCAGACAGGCGCGTCCACCGCTTGTTGGCGTCGTGGAGCAACACGGCATTGTCGCGTGAACGCATCACCACGGCGTTGCCGCCCGAAGCCGGCAACGCCGAGACCTGCACCGGTTGCTCCGACAGCGGCCCCAGATCCTCGACGAACGAGCCGTCCATTCGAGCCCGATGGATGGAGTCTTGCGTCGATGAATCGGCCGCCACCACGAACTCTGTCTCCCCACTCCAGTCGAGGCTGCGAAAGTTCGACAGCGGGGTTCGGCCAATCAACAACGACAGATCGGCACCAGCCACGAGACGGGGTCGGCTGCTCTCCTGGATACTGGACATCATCAACCGGCGTGTCCCCGCCTTCTCCACCACTGCGGCCACGCGTACGCCGGCCTGGGTGACGGAGAAGTCGATGAGTGCACCATCCAACTCGGTGACGTCCACCTCGACGACCTTGCCCTGCCCATTGATCCGCATGAGATGCGTGATCCCCGCGGCATCATCACCCAGGAACCAGAGGTTCCCCAGCGCGAACTGAGCAGAACGCAGGTTGTCACGCCCCGGGGACACTTCCCCCAGTGCCCCGCCGAGCGGTCCCACGAACACGGCTGTCCGGGTCTCGTTGACGAAACCCACCAGGGTCTGGTCAATGGACACGGCCACCTCGGACACTTTGGCGTCCTCCGAGCGCATGGGCAGCACCTTCCCGTCACGGTCGATGCGCACTCCCACACCCTCACGCACTCCGAAGATGTCCGGTGAGGCCATGCGGGACAGCAACTGGAACCGTTGTTGCGAAGACAACTCAAGAACGGTGGCCACGTTCTCGTCCGGCAAGGGATATGTGCGCCCATCATTGAGTATCTGAAGCCCGGTCACTCGAGGTATCGCTGTGAGCGACCAGAGCAGTTGCGCGCCCAACAGCCGCCGTCGGTCCTCGGGCATGGCCGTGTCCAGGCCCGTCAGTGCCACGAGGACGGTCCCTTCACTGTCCACGCTGGCGCTCTTGGCTGCCAGCCCCACCGAGGGCCCCAGCGCATTGACGACGGAGGACTCGATGGCAGGGCTCGGCCCCGCCACCAGTGCCTCAACGATGCGTCCGGGCGTGAGAAGGGCGTCCGGGACATGGATGAGGTCCGGCACCACATGGTTCCCCACGACGGACCCGAAGTAGACCGTGACATGTGACCAGTAGCGCTCGAAGATGTAGTCGGAGACGAGAACGCCCGCCGGAGGATTTCCGATCCTCCATTCACCATTGGCCTGCACCACGCCGAAGTCGTGGGACATCTCATCGCCGGTGGCCGTGAACCGGCCCCCAGCGTCGAGAACCCCGGTCTGGATACCCCTGACCTGCACTGCGCCATCGCTGTCGGCAACGACGCCCCGGTACACGGAGCCACCCGCACGGGGGTTCCACTCAGCGGCGGACTCCTCCGTCAGGTACTGCCTCGCGACGGCGTAGTCCACACCCGGATCCGCCATTGCCTGCACGAAGTTCTCCACGAGTCGCACTGCAGTGACACCGGGCTGCGGGGGTTCGGCGATGATCTGCACGCCGCGAGGCTCCGATCCAAGGGGCACTTCAGTCACGGGACCGGACGTCTGAATATCAGTGCACCCCGCGAGGAGCACCATTGCCAGGAAACAGATCACGAATCGCTTCATGACGGGACCCTCCTCGATTCGACGTCCACGGGTATCACGGACAGTGGTGACCCCATCAGGGCGTGTCGTGGGTCCCGCGGCAGGGTGAGACGGAACTGGGCGCCGCGGCCAGGACGGCCCCACGCGGTCAACCAACCCCGGTGGAGTCTGGCATCCTCCAGGGCGATGGCAAGCCCAAGTCCGGTTCCCCCGACCACACGGTTCCTCGAGGGATCGGCCCTCCAGAAGCGGTCAAAGACCAGACCTGACTCACTGGCCTGAAACCCCACGCCACGATCCCGCACCGCTACGGCGACCGCGTGCACGTCGGATCCCACGGTGACGTCAATGGGATGCGCATCTCCGTGTTCGATGGCATTCGTCAGGAGGTTCCGCAGTATTCGACGAATGCGTCGAGAGTCCATCTGGGCAGTCGCTGGCCCATCATGGTGGACACGCAGTTCTATTCCCAATCGTCTGGCGAAGTCGCGCTGGGCCTCCACCTCCGACTCCACCAAGGGCACCAGATCAACCTCGTCGAGAGCCAGTACGGCTGCCCCGGCATCGAAGCGTGAAATCTCCAGCAGGTCCGCCAGCAGTGCGTCGAATCGGTCGATCTGTGTGGACATCAGTTCCACCGTCCTCCTCGACTGCGGCTCAAAATTCTCCCTCGACTCGTGGAGGACGTCCGCGGCCATACGGATGGTTGTCATGGGCGTGCGGAGTTCGTGCGACACATCGCCGACGAAACGTCGCTGCACGAGGGAGAGTGTCTCCAACTCCCGGATGCGGGCGGCCAGGTCCTCGGCCATGTCATTCATGGACACGGCCAACGATGCGATGTCATCAGTACCCCGGACCCGCATCCGCTCCTCGAGGTTGCCCGACGCCAGTCGGCGGGCCGTGTGGCTTGCCCTGCGTACCGGCCGCACCACCTGCACGGTGACGAGATAGGCGATGGCGGCCAACGCGCCCAGCAGCGCCAGTCCCGTGATTGTGACCGCCCTCTGCAGTGCCGTCAAGGTCTCCACCTCATTCGTCATCGGGAAGACGTAGTACACCGGGAAGCGCTCACCCGAACTGTCGACGAGCGTTGAGCCGAGAGCCCAGCCGGGCTCGCTGGGGGCGTTGTCCGAATACACCACCAAGGTGGGCGTCACGTACATCTTGTCGCTGTCCCGCACCTGTCGTCGCAAGGACACGGGGACCGACTCCGAAGTGATTCCGCCGGAGAGGATGGCTCCCGCCGGCCCTTCGATGACCACCTTGTACTGGCCTGCCTGGGCCTGGGCCTGGAATGCGAGCCTGTTGAGCTGCTCGTAGACGGCGATGCTGCGAGATTCCGGCAGGCGCAGTTGCTCCGTCATGAAGTTGTGAATGCCGGTGGCTTCGCTGATGGAGGCGTTCTTCTTGGTCTCGACGATGCTGCTGCGCGCCTGCTGCATGAGCAGCAACCCCGCCAGGACGAGGACCAGGAACGATGCAGCAACAGTGGTGAACAACACGCGCAGCGGCAGTGATCCCCACCACAGCTGCTGCAGCCCGGAGGTCTTTTGCTCAGACCGCTGTCGCGTGATCACCGGCTCGGTACCCCACTCCCCGTACGGTCACGACGATCTCGGGGTGCTCGGGATCCAGTTCGACCTTCGCGCGCAACCGCTGCACATGGACATTGACCAGACGCGTGTCCGCAGCGTTGCGATAACCCCACACCTCATCCAGCAACGCCTCGCGGCTGAACACGTGTGCCGGCCTCTTTGCCAGGGCAAGAAGGAGATCGAACTCGAGCGGGGTGAGCTGGATGGCGGTGTCGTGGCGCTTCACGGTGTGAGCGGAGACGGAAATCACGAGGTCCCCGATACCCAGGACGTCCTTGCCGGGATCGGCGCTCATCTGTCGCAACCGGGTCCGGATCCTCGCAATCAGCTCCTTGGGCTTGAAGGGTTTGGCGACGTAGTCGTCCGCCCCCGCCTCGAGTCCGGCCACCACATCCGATGTGTCGGACTTGGCCGTCAGCATGACGATGGGAACCACGGACTCCACCCGCATCTCGCGGCAGACGCTGACGCCATCCCTGCCGGGCAGCATCAGGTCAAGCAACACCAGATCTGGTCGGCTGTCCCGCATGGTGGAGACGGCATCAGTGCCCGTGCCACAGTGCACGGTGTCGAACCCCTCCTGACGCAGGACGATCTGCAGCATTTCCGACAGCGCCGGATCGTCGTCCACGATCAGGATGCGCGTGCGAGACCTCGTTTCCGTCAAAGCCACTCCTCCAGTTCTGGGATGCCCATGGTAACGCGGACCTGAATACCCGGGAGCGTGCCCTGGATCAGTGCATGACAGGCGAGCTCAACCCGGGCTGGTCAGTTCAGCTCGGGTGTCTCAGTCCATGTGGACCAGCGGCCCGGTGCGCCACCGACTCGGCGAAGGGTCCGTCGCCAAAGGTTCTCCGGTGTGCCGAAGACCTCCTCTGCCCGGGGGGAGGCCCGGAACCATGACCCGCGGATCAGTTCACCCTCCAGTTGGCCCGCGTCCCATCCCGAGAGTCCCACGAAGATCCGCAGGTGCGAGAAGCCTCCTGCCACCAGTTCAACAGGGGTCTCCAGATCGAGAATTCCCACATCGTCGAAGAGTCTCTTCCACCCCGGAGGTTCCTCCGAGGGGTTGGCCACCTGGGCCAGACAGACTGCGGCCTGCTGCGAGACTGGTCCCCCCTCGAAAAGCGTCTTGGGCGGTGTGAGCATGTCCTGGAAGTGTTCCAGGACGTCCACCATTCCCAACTCACTGACCTTGTGGAGGCTCACTCCCAGCGAACCATTCTCATTGTGGTCGAGGAGGAGGATGACGCTGCGATCAAAGTAGCCGCCGCGTCCGGGCTCCGTCGCCACGAGTATCTGACCTGCCGCTGGCGGATGACCCTCATGCATGACCTCATTCTGTCACGCGCGCCGGACACGTCCGGGAAGCACAACAGCCGGACCCCGAAGGATCCGGCTGCAGTTGACGTATCCGCGGCTGATACGCGGCTCGTCATCGTCAGGGGTGGAGGTGGCGGGAATCGAACCCGCGTCCTCAAGAGGCGAACCAGATCTTCTCCGGGCGCAGCCGACTAGTCGTTCTACTTGGCTCCTGCACTCACGTCGGCATGTCGCAGACGAGCCCAGCCCCAGTGAAGTCCCGAATGATCCCTGGAACACAGATCATGCGGCAAGCCTTCTGAATTAGGCCAGGAACTGAACGGAAGGCGCGTTCAGACTGACCCTTCGATCACTGATCAGGCAGCGAGAGCGAAGTTAGTGCGGTTGTTGTTGGCACTTATTGTTTTCCACGCGTCGTTTACGAGATGAGCATGGGTCCTCGGCCCGCTTCTCCTGGAACTACCGTCCCAAGTCGAAACCAGTCACCCCCTGTTGAGTTGTACACCAACAGCTTACCAGCACCGCGCCGGTCCGCGGAAACGACTCAGCGCCCAATCTGACGGGGCTCCCGCGGCGGTTTGAAGGGCATCAACCGCTCGATGCCTGCAGTGCTGTTCTGACCCTGGAAGGCGCGAATTGCAAGCACCGTGGTGGTGATCAGCCACCCGATGCTCCCCAGGAAGAACAGCGGCCCTCCGATGTCGAGCACTGCCATCACCAGACCGAGGACCAGTGCCGTCGTGATCGCCGTGAGCTGGAAGCTGAGGGCACGGCCTGCCTCCAACCACAGACGTGAACCGGGGCGAGCCAGGGCTTTGACGATCACCGGCCCGAGGAAGAACGGGAAGATGTAACCGCTCAGGTGCGTCAGACCTGCCCCCACGTTCTGGGCACCGTCGACGACGGGCGGTTGCGCCACCGGAGCAGTTGCCCTCTGATGCGACGGGTCGACCACCCTCGCGAGGCCACGCAGAGAGGAGTTCAACTCAACCCGGGTGGAGGCTGTCAGCGCCGTCGCCAAGCGTCCCTCAAAATTCTCGCTGTCAATGACACCGGATGCGAAAGCCTGTTGGAGGTAGTCGACGGCACGCTCGCGCTGCACTTCGGTGACGTGGTTGCCCTGAACGGGATATGAGCTCATGGATCCATTGTGCCGCCGGACGACCACCGGCAACACTGGGGGTTTCCCTGATTCTCCCCTCGGTCCACCATGGCTCCGGGTCGGAGTCACGGGACAGGGATCAACGACGGCGATGCTTGTTGCGGGTGGCCAGCGCCCGCTGTGCCTCACGGTTGGCATCACGCTCGGCGATGCTCTGGCGCTTGTCCCAATCCTTCTTGCCCGTCGCGACCGCGATCTCCACCTTGGCGTAGCCGTCCGAGAAGTACAGGGACAGCGGGACCAGGGTTCTGCTCGAGCCCGTGAGCGACTTCTCGATGTTGGCGATCTCACGCCGGTTGAGCAGCAGCTTCCGGGTCCGCTTGGCGGAGTGGTTGAACATGGTCCCGAACTTGTACTCGGGGATGTTGACGTTGCGCAGCCAGACCTCGCCATCGTCAACGGTGGCAAACGCCTCGGACAGGGTTGCACGCCCTGCGCGCAGACTCTTGACCTCCGTTCCCGAGAGGACCATCCCGGCCTCGTACACATCACCGATGTGGAAGTCGTGGCGCGCCTTTCTGTTCTGTGCGACGAGCTTGCGTCCGGACTCCCTGGGCATCAGCCCATGATGCCACGGTTTGTGCTCAGCGGAACCACCGCGCCATGGGGTTCACCATGCGGCCGTTCTCCCACACCATGAGGTGGAGATGGCACCCGGTGGAGTAACCGGTGGTGCCGACGTACCCAACGACTTCGCCCTTGGACACCTTCTGTCCGACACGCACGGTGTAGCGGATGGCGTGGTTGTAGCCGGTGGTCACGTACTTGCCGTTCACCTTGCCGTGATCAATCATCAACCGGTTGCCGTAGCCGGTGTTGTAGTAGCGCTCCGCCACCCGGCCGTCGGCAGCAGCCCTGAGGGGGGTGCCGCATCCTGCCGCGAAATCTGTTCCGTCATGCAGTTTGCGATACCCGAGGACGGGGTGGAGACGCATTCCGTAGGCAGAGCTCAGCCTGCCAGCGACTGGTCGCTGGAAACCGGACGAGGTCGATGCCGCCGGCTTGCTCTGCGCCTGAGGCTCGGCGGCCGGAGCCTGGGGTTTGCTGACTGAGGAGCTCTGCTTGGCCGCGTCCGCTGCCGCACGGGCGTCTGCAGCCTTCTTGGCAGCTGCATCCTCCGCCCGCTTGGCTGCTGCTGCTTCTTCCTCGGCCTTCTGGGCCGCGACCCGTGCTGCGATTCTCTTGTCAACCTCTGCCGACTCTGCTTCGAGCTCGGCCTGTCGGTTCTGCTCCAGGACAAGTTGGCGTGTCGCCTCATCAGCGGCGGCATCGTGCGCCGCCACCTTCTGCGCGACATCGTCGCGCAGGGCGTCCGCCGTGGCCTCCTTCGCCAGTGAATCCTCCAACTGTGCGGCCGCGGCCTCCCGGGCAGCGACGGCGACGCCACGCGCCTCATCGGCCCTCACCTTTGCAGCGTCGAGGGCGAACTGCCGTTCCATCAGGTCGTCCAGCTCCATCGCGCTGGAGTCGAACAACGTGGTGGACAGCTGCGCGCGCTGGTTGAGTTCCGCTGCCGTGACGTCGGTGACCAGCAGGGCGAGATTGACGAGTGGCCCGTGCTGTTGGGTGATGACGACGATCTCTTCATTCGTCCGTGCTTCGACCCAGTCGTAGGCGGCCTGAGCGGCGGCAACGTCCGCCTCGGACTGCTCCAAGGCGAATTCAGCGGCGGCGAGCTCATCGGCGCGCTGTGCGTCGAGCGATTCGGCCTCGATTCGCGCTGCCTCGGCAACCTCCAGAGCAGCCTCGGCAGCACCCAACTCGTTCCACGCCGCATCCAGGGCCGCGTTGGCAGACGTCAATTCTCCCGAAGCGTGGGTCACCGCGTCGGCCTGCTCGGCTATGCGGGTGTTCAAGTCCGAGCGGCGGTCGTCCAACTCGTCCGCCTGCACCGGTACGGCGGATCCGAACAGGACCGCGATTCCGACTACCGAAGCAGCGATGCCTCGCAGCATCCGCGAGGTGCGTCTACTCTCCGACAGAGTGGGAAGTTCCGGATTCACCTGAATCTCCTTGAGCATCTCTTATCAGATGCGTAGGTACTTTCTCGTTGCCAACAGCGTAGGGACTATCGCCAGTGTAAGTCCCACAACTACCATGGCAAGGATGGCACCTGCCACGTGGGACCAGTCAATCCAGGGTAAAGTACGGATTGAGGTCTTGGCGTTGCGTTCGATGAGGAACAGGTACCCGGTTGCCAGGCCCGCACTCGATACGATCACCCCGATCAAGCCTGCGACAAGGCTCTCGAGTAGGAACGGGAGCAGGATGTACACGTTGGAAGCACCCACCAGACGCATGATGCCGATCTCCCGCCTGCGGGTGAAGGCAGCCATCCGGATCGTGTTGGCGATCTGGAGTCCAGCTGCCAGCAACAGGAGCACGCTCATGCCGATGGTGGCCCATTGCAGGCCGTTCAACCACTTGAAGAGCGGCTCGAAAATTGACTGCAGATCCTGAACATTCTGAACACCTTGTAGCCCTGTCGCCTCACTGACGACACCCTGATAGTTCTCAGGATTCACGAGCTTGACGCGGAACGAATCCTGCATCTGCTCGGCGGTTCGGGTGCCAACGATGGGCGACTCCTTGAAAACGCGCCGGAATTCGTCATAGGCCGCCTCCTTGGACTCGTAGAACACCTCAGCCACCTCGGGGTTGCCCTCCAGCGCCGTCCGGATGGTCTCACGCTGGGCCTCCGTGGTGCCCTTGCCCTCCTCGCACATCCCACCGGTGGTGGTCTCGATGCACAGGAACACGGAGATCTCAATCTTGTCGTACCAGCGCCCCTTGACCAGGTCCACCTCCATGGAGGTCAGCAGACCCAGGCCGAAGAGCGACAGCGACACCCCCATCGTGACGATGACGGCAATGGTCATGGCGAGATTGCGCCTCAGGCCGGACCATGTCTCTCGGAGTGTGTGCCTCATGCCCCGTAGACCCCCTTGGACTGGTCGCGGACCAGTTCCCCATCCCGCAGCTCCAGCACCCGTCGTCGCATCTGGTCGACGATGGACGAGTCATGGGTGGCCATGATGACGGTGGTGTCCGTTCGGTTGATGCGGTCAAGCAGCTTCATGATGCCGACGGACGTCTCCGGATCGAGGTTCCCGGTGGGTTCGTCCGCTATGAGGATCTGGGGACGGTTGACGAAGGCGCGGGCAATCGCCACGCGCTGTTGCTCACCACCCGAGAGTTCCTCGTTGAGACGGCCCTCCTTGCCCGTGAGTCCCACCGTGTCCAGGGTCTCAGGGACAATTGCACGGATCTCCTTCGTGGACTTCCCAATCACCTGGAGCGCGAACGCCACGTTCTCGTAGACGGTCTTGCCCGGAAGCAGACGGAAATCCTGGAACACTGTGCCGATCTGTCGACGCAGCGCGGGTACCTTCCACTGGTTGAGAGTGCCGAGATTCTTCCCCGCAACGTAGAGGGTGCCCTTCGTTGGACGGTACTCACGAAGAATCAACCGCAGGAACGTGGACTTGCCGGATCCCGACTGGCCGACGAGGAAGACAAACTCACCCCGATCGATCTCCAGGTTGATGTTGCGCAGTGCTGGCCGGGACTGCCCCGGATAGAACTTCGTGACATCTTCAAACATGATCACAGGGATTGACTCCGGAGTTGATGGGGGCGGGCTTCCTGAGAGATTCTCAACGAACGGTGCGAGTCTAGGCCATGATGTTGCGGGGTTCCCCAGCGGGACACGCCGAGGTGCCCGACGTCAGCCTTCCACCACTCACTCCTGCTCGCTCATCTGCGTCTGCTTGCGCCAGCGGATGCCGGCATCGATGAAGCCGTCGATCTCGCCGTCGAAAACGGCCTCAGGGTTGCCCACTTCATGTTCGGTGCGCAGATCCTTGACCATCTGGTACGGGTTCATGACGTAGGACCGCATCTGGGCTCCCCAGGAGCCGCTACCGTCACTCTTGAGCGCGTTCATCTCCTTCTCGCGCTCGATGCGGGCATGTTCCAGGAGTCGTGACTGGAGGACGCGCAGCGCGGCGGCCTTGTTCTGGAGTTGCGATTTCTCGTTCTGACAGCTCACGACGATGCCGGTGGGCAGGTGGGTGATCCGCACCGCGGAGTCGGTGGTGTTGACCGACTGCCCACCCGGTCCCGACGACCGGTAGACGTCCACCCGGATGTCACCCTCGGGGACGTCGATGCTGTCCGCCTCCTCGGTCACCGGAAGTACCTCAACACCTGCGAAGGAAGTCTGGCGGCGGCCCTGGTTGTCGAAGGGGGAGATCCGCACCAGGCGGTGGGTGCCCTGCTCGACGGACAACGTGCCGTACGCAAACGGCGCCTTGATCGAGAAGGTGGCGGATTTCAGCCCCGCTTCCTCCGCGTAGGAGGTGTCGAACACCTCCACGGCGTAGCTGTGCCGCTCAGCCCACCGCATGTACATGCGCATCAGCTTCTCGGCGAAATCCGCGGCGTCCACGCCCCCAGCCTCGGCACGAATTGTCAGGAGCGCGTCACGCGGATCGTACTCACCGGACAGGAGCGTGCGCACCTCAAGGGTTTCGATGTCCTTGGACAGCTTCTTCAGGTCACGCTCCACCTCGGCGCGGGTGTCAGCATCACCCTCCTCATCGGCCATCTGCAACATCATTGCGGCATCATCGAGACGACCCCGCAGGTCATCCAGGCGATCCACTTCCGACTGCTTGGCCGACAGTGCGGACGTCACGCGTTGCGCATTGTCCTGGTCGTCCCACAGATCCGGCGCACCCACTTCTTCTGCAAGCTGAGCGATACCCTCCCGCAATGCAGGGAGGTCAGCCACTGCCTCAATGGAAGCCAGGGACTTGTCGAGGTCAGTGAGGGTCTGGGAAAGATCTACGGTTGCCACGGTTGGACACTCTACCCCGATCACGTCCTGACTCCCGGTGGTGCCGAGGGCACTCCCGGCAGTGGGACAATGGCGATGCCACCGACGATCGGAAATGGGAAGAAACATGGGATCCACGAAGCAGCAACTCAAGACCGATCTCGCCGACGCCCTGCGCGCCCGTGACGAGTTCGCCAAGAGCAACATTCGCATGCTGATGGCCGCAATCGGCAACGAGGAGGTGGCTGGTGACGCCCCACGCGAACTGAGCGACGACGAGGAACTCAAGGTGGTTGCCAGGGAGCAGCGCAAACGCAGGGACTCGGCGGCAACCTATGCCGATGCGGGACGCGCCGATCTGGCCGACAAGGAGGCCGCCGAAGCCGAGTACATGGCTCGCTACCTTCCAGCCCCTCTCACCGGGGACGAGCTGGAGCGACTGGTGACCGAAGAGGTGGCGGCGCTGGAGGCCGAGGGCGAGACACCGTCGATGAAGCACATGGGGTCGTTGGTCAAGGCTGTCAACGCTCGGGCCGCAGGCCGGGCCGAGGGCAAGGTCGTTGCCGCCCTGGTGCGTGCCTCCCTGACGTCCTGAGCGATGCCTCGCTCCCGGCGCCCGGATACACCTGGGGCGGATGGGCGGGTCGGCTGGCGTCCGGATGGGTCACGGGCCTATGGTGAGCTTGTTGCGTATCGTCGACAGAAGTGTCGGCGGCCTCGCGACACGGGTGTCCCCCCACATCCGTGCTTCGACATCTGGAGTTAGTCAACGTGCGTCGTCATCCACGTCATCTCACACGCCTCATCGCAACGCTTGCCCTGAGCCTCGGGCTGCTGGCAACCGGAGTGCAGACCTCATCCGCGCTGGACGTGTACACCACCCCGGGAAAGCATCAGGTCAACGGCCGGACGTGGAACACCACCTGTGAGAAGTACTCCTCGGTGGTCGACAGGTGCACCACGACCATCATGGCCACCACGGTCAACTACAACCGGACGAGCGGCACCTTCACCGAGGTGAAGGGCTGGGTCTTCAACAACCTCACGTACAAGAAGAGTGCCCGCTCGGCGTGGGCGGCGTTCAACCCACTGGTGACCCCGGGCGAACACACGATCAACGGCCGCAAGTGGAAGACCGAGTGCGACACGGCATGGACCGGTTCGAACGGTTGCCGCTCCCAGATCTGGGCCACGGTCCCGGAGAAGAAGGATGGCCGCTACCAGAACGTCAATAAGTGGGTCTTCAACAACATCGTGCACGTGACACCCATCGTCTGCCCAGTGCCCCAATCACAGATCCGGGCCATGACGGGACAACCGTCGATCGTGACCTCAGCCTGCACGGTGTCGGAGAAAAACCCCATGTGGCTCGCCGCTGACTACGTGGTCTCCAACCCCTCCGGCAAGCTGTACAGGGAAACGGCTTTCTTCTACAAGCGTTCTGCCGGTTGGGGCCTGGAGTTCAAGAGCAACGAGGGCCTCACCAGTGTCTGTGCCGAGGTCTACAGAGCATCCGGCGCTCCGCTGGACCTCGCAGACCCGATCAGTTACTGCTTCAGTGGCTGAACCCGCCACGTGAGTTCGCCGCAGGGCGCTCTGTCCTGCCACAATGGCATCTTCACGTTGATGGTGCAGATCCGGGCGCATGGCTCAGTTGGTTAGAGCACCTCCCTTACAAGGAGGGGGTCGGGGGTTCGAGTCCCTCTGCGCCCACCCACATATCCTTGCGGGAACGCCCGACATCGTTTGCTGGCGTGTGTTTCCGTTTGGCTCCGCGTGCTTCGGCAGCGATGGTGGCGAAGGGTTCAGCCATTATGGAGGGAGTTGTGCATGGTCGGTGTTTTCGATGCGCGTGTAGAACGCCTGGTTCACAAGTCTCCGGTTACCGTCATCAGAACGCGCGCACGCACGGTGTGCGTCCGTGAGGAGCCGTAGGAGTCGTGGAGGCACGCCCGCGCGGATCCGAAGACTTGAAAGAAAGAGCAATGGAGATCAAGCTACCGACCGACTGCGGCAACGCACCCCGAATCGGCATTGTGGGAGACTTCGCCGTGGCCTGGGCCAAGGGAGACGAAGAAGCCGTCTCCACATGGCTCACTGACGAGGCGAACTGGACCCTCGTCGGAGGAGACATCCATAGAGGCCCCGAGGCAGCTGGAAAGGTCAGCCCAGCTTTCAAGCCCGAGCGCGTGGAAATCGTCTCAGTCATCACCCACGGTCGCCGTGCCTCCTGCGACGGCTATCTGGAGGCCGGGGGGAAACGCATGGACTTTAGCCACACGCTGCGCTTCGCCACCGCCTCGAAGACCGCGAAGATCGCGGAAATACGAAGCTACTGCATCACCGCACAACGCGACTGACGAGGCGCCGGGCTTTGGCCTGGCTCGCGCCGCGGAAAGTGCCAGGCAACCTGTAGCTCCAGTGAACGTACAGGTTCACAACCCCGTCAGACTGACTCCATATTCGGCCTGTTCAGGCGTAAACCCCTCGAACTCGAGTTGATCAATGAGTCCGCCGCGGGAGAACGCCGAGAACTCAAGGTACTGCGCGGCGGACTTCGCTGCCTGCTCATTCCAATCAACTGTGACACGGTCCACAGCCCACGTCGCGTCCGCCGTAGAGAACTCCTCGAATTCGAGTTGGTTGATCAAGCCGGAGCGGGAGAATGCAGAGAAGTCCAAGTACTGCTCGGCGGATCGGAGTGCGTTCTGCTGGGATACCGTGCCGTTCTTCTCGATGGCTTCAGCCTCCGCTGCGGCCCTGTCAGCCGCCTCCTTCTCGGCGGCCGCTTGGTCGGCGGCCTCCTTCTCTGCCGCAACACGATCGGCTTCGACCTTGTCCGCAGCTTCCTGTTCAGCGGCGACGCGATCGGCCTCTGCCTGGTCGGCGGCTGCCTGTTCCTCTGCGGCCCTCTGCTCAGCAAGTTCCTCGGCGGTAGATTCCGTCACCTCGGGACTTGGAGTCTCAACAGGACTCGCGGCCACGGCGCTCGACTGGACAGGACTGGCCACAGTGTCGTCGTCGGGTTCGGGCGCGAAGACTGCGATCAACACGAACAGGACGACAACTCCCAACGGGATGACGAATTTCTTCTTCTTGAACCATGGATTCTTCGGTGCTGACGGCTGATCGTAGACCGTCCCCTGCTGCCCGTAGACCTCCTGCTGATGCTGCTGATACGGCTCCTGGTGCGCCTGCTGATGGCCGAAATTCTGTGGCTGACCGCCAGCCTGGTCGTAGCCATCAGGTCGACCGTAGCGGTTCGATTCGTCGTTGTTGGGTGGCATGGACATTGAATACTCCAAGATATGGATCAATCGCCTACCCGAACGAGCAGGGCGCCCTGCACAAGGCACGACCCCTCGCAGTTGGTCTCATACCAAGAGCTTTGGCAACCCTATTGTGAGACATTTGTATCGCCGATTGATACTTTTCGATGATGGTGCCTGCATTCTACTCACTGATTCGTCAGAGAAAGCCATGAAGCGTTCATTCGGTTTCGCTTCTCTCGGTGCCTTCTCTGGCGGTTCACCATTCTTCTCTCGACCGCCACGTCATACCGGTACTTACGGGCGGCTGAAGACCATGCGCAACCTTTCGGTTGCATTCTTTTCCGGGGGTGTCTGCCGCGGGTGGCCGGGAGGCTCACCCAGAGAGTGGAAGGCAGTTCCACGCGAAAAATCTCCACCCCCGTCGGGCGGGGGTCACGCGCGGACTGTCGATCCACCTCGTCATCGTTGAGTACATTGGGCCACGACCATGAAGCACCGCAACTCAGACCACTCCCACCCCGCTGCCCGGCGAGCCCGCCCACGCGGCGAGCCGGGTCTTCCCCGCTCGGGTGCCGTGAATGCCGCGCAGTCAGAGCCCACTGCTCGCCATGCAGTCGACGGTTTGGGTGAAAAGACCCCGAAGGCTCGGTCATCACAGCGGGTGGTCGGGCCAGGCTGGTGGGCGGGTGCGGTGGCGTTGATCGCGTTGATCGGCCTCGTGCTTTCCCTCATCCTCAGCCCGTCATCCGGGACATCCACGCCGCCCCTGGCGCTGCCGGTCTCACCCTCCACCGCTCCGGAAACCTCATCCGCATTCACTCCGACGCCATCACCGACCCAGGGGGAGACAACCAGTTCGTTGGAGACCGAAGCGTCTGCTGAGAGTGGGGAGTCAGCGCCACCGCTACCCGGCGCCGCGCCCTCGGAAGGGGCCGCCACACCGCTGTCGGATCCTGCGTCTGCTGCCACCGTCCCAGCAGGAGAGATCCGGCTCAACGACGCATGGTTCTCCGCTCCCGAGGGCTGGGTACTTTCTGGGGACGAACGGATCGAGAACTCCCGGCGCGCGGTGAGGCTGGGCCATCCGGGCACCGATGTCCGCCTCCAAGCGGTCACCCTGGAGTCTTCGGAAGAACAACTTGGGTCGTCATGCAGTTCGTTGGTGGACCTTCAACAGGAGCAGTTCGCGGATGTGAAGCGTCAACTTGTGGCGCCCATTGGCGTCGACGGCACCCTCGGGTCTGCCGTACGGTGCGGGTTCGAGGGGATCCGCATCAGCGATGGGCTGCTCACCTCAATCACCTTCACGATCGTCAGCCGCGTTGCTGACTCACATGTCCTGATGCTGCGCGCAACCGTGCCGGAGCGGTCCATGGGCCAGCCACCTGTCGCCCAGCTCAATGCCATGACCTGTGCGGCCAGCACCAGTTTTGGTGTACCCCTTCCCCTGTGTTGATGACCACCGAGGGACGCCCCGTGGTGCCCGGCCCCGGCCACCACCCTCGACCAGGGGGCGCGTCACCACGAGGAGGGGCGAGGGATGGCTGCGATCATCCCACTGCCACGGATTCAGCACCAGAGGAGGGGGATCCATTGATGCGTGAAGCATCAGGCCATCGGCAATCGGCCCTGCCGGGCGACCTCACTGCTGGCCGGGGCGTCTGCTCAATTGGAGGAACACAGGCCGCATACTCATCCACCACTGGTCCCGTGGACGCTGATCCTTCCAGTCCATCTGATCCGTCACGTCCCTGAAAGGTGCGAACAGACCGGGCGTTCCCCGCGAGGCCGCCGAGAAGTGGGCTGTTCCATGTGCCAGCTGATGGTCCAGATGGACCAACGCATTGTGCGCGAGCCTGGTGGCATTGATCCTGTCGAAAGGAGACGGGGTTCCGCCCTGCTGCATGTGCCCGATGACGGCTTCGCGGACCGTGAACATGCCACGACCCTCAGCCTCGAAGAGCCGGCGCAACACGTCGGTGGTGTAGTACTCACTGGCCTCCTCCCCGATCACCGCCAGGTAGAAGTTCCGGCCTGTCTTGAAGGCGTCCACCAGGGCTGCAATGTCGTCCTGGAGCTCAGCGAGCGTGAGCCCCAGTTCGGGCAAGTAGGATTTCTCAGCTCCCGCAGCTATCCCGCCCACCAGGGGGAGGAAGCCGCAGCCGCGTCCCATGGTCTCCACGATGAAGGCGCGCTTGCTGGCCGAGGCCGACATGCGCACCATGTCGATCGCATCGACCACAGTGTTCAGCGCGGTGTCGGCGCCGACAGCCATCGGCCAGCCGGGAAGATTGTTGTCGATGCTGGCCGGCACCACCGCGATCGGGATGTCGAAGGCCGGGTAGCGGTGTCGCTCGCGCTCCAGCAACTGCACGGTGGCGTAGGCGTGGAATCCCCCCATCACCACGAGAGCATCGATCTTGTGCTGCTCCAGCTGCCGCGCCATGGCGTAGAGATCGGACTCCTTCGGCACGTAGCGCCGCGTGCCGAGATCCGCCCCACCCGTGTGGGCCATGCCCTCCACATCGGACCACGACCACCGGGCGAAATTGCCTTCGACCAGTCCGGGGACGCCCCCCTGAATGGCGAACATTTCGTATCCGAGATCGATCCCGGATCTCACGGCCACACGCGCCAATTGATTCATGCCTGGCGCCAGGGCACCTGCGTTCATGATGGCGATGCGCTTGCCCGCTGTGCCTTCGTCCACCGACGGCTGCGCCTCAGTGATACTTCGGTAGATGTCGATCATCGTCTGGAAGCCAGGACCTCGAGTCGCGATGGACGACGCGTAGTCGCCCGCCGCTATGAATTCCCCCACCTGAGCCGTGTTCTCGACAGCCCTCAGTAGCGGCAACGCCACGACGGAATCGCGTCGAACTCCCACCAGGACCGGCTCGGCACCACCGGATGACTCCAGCACCTGGTTGACGGCCTCCACGCCGCACACCGTGGCCATCCAGCGGTCGTATGCGCTGGGTCGGCCTCCGCGCTGGACGTGACCAAGGATGGTGATGCGTGCGTCGTCGCCGGTGCGCTCCGCGAGGGCTCCTCGAATCCGCTGGGCTGTGATGGGTTCTCCGTCGCGATCCGTGGCACCTTCCGCCACGACAACGATCGAATCTCGTCGCCCCGCCGCCCTACCCCGTCCCAGGAGCTCCACCAACCGGTCCTCCCACCCGTTGCGCGGGGGCACTTCGGGGAGGAATGCGTAGTCCGCCCCACCCGACACTGCGCTCATGAGCGCGAGATAGCCACATCGACGGCCCATGACCTCAACGATGAAAGTGCGTTGGTGTGATTCGGCCGTGGAGCTGATGGCGTCAATGGCCTCGGTGATGCGGTGGAGGGCAGAATCGGTGCCGATGGTCATGTCCGTACCGACCATGTCGTTGTCGATCGAACCCACGAGCCCCGCCACGTGGAGGCTCGGATGTCTCTCCGCCTCCAGCTGGGTGATCTCGCCGACCTCCAGAAGATCGCGCACATGCTGCGGCCATTCGGTCCGCAGCACCGCGGTACCTGTCAGTGATCCGTCGCCTCCAATGACGATCACCCGATCAATCCCGCGCTCGATGAGATTGCGCACAGCCTGCCTGCGACCCGCCGATTCGCGGAAAGCCTCGCAGCGCGCAGTCCCGATGACGGTGCCGCCCTTGTTCAGGATGCCCGAGACATCAGACCACGTCATGCGACGAATGTGATCGCCACCCTCCACGGCTCCCAGCCATCCCTCCCGGATGGCGTGGACCTCCGCACCGCGGTGGATGGCAGCGCGGACGATGGAACGTACGGCTGCGTTCATGCCCTGCGCATCACCGCCCGATGTGAGGACGCCGATGCGAGCAGGCATGAAAGTCTCTTCCTCTTCAGCGATGGAGTGACGCCACGTCAGCGGCGGGAGCTCTTCGGACGGACCACCTTGGTGGCCTGCCAGTCAGCGCTCACGTTCACGCTACCCGTGAGCGAGAGTCCGGCCGTGAGTGCGCCCTCGGCGAGATCGCTGGCCTCGATGAAGCCGGCTCGCCCCACCTTGGGCGTCATCAGCCAGATGTAGCCGGTGGGGGCGAGATCGGTCATGGCTTCGACAAGTCCATCCGTGACGTCGCCGTCGTCGTCCCGCCACCACAGCACCACGACGTCCACACCCTCGAGGGCTTCCTCGACCATGTCCGCGTCAATGATGTCCATGATGTCATCGCGAAGCGTTGCATCAACGTCTTCGTCCCAGCCCACTTCCTCGACCACCATGCCCGGTGCCAGACCCAGGAGGTCTGCACCCTCAGCCGCACTCACAGTTCGATCCTTTCGAGAATGACGTACACGAAACCCAAGAGTGCCAGATGGAAGCGCCCCTGCGCACACCGCCCTTCGCTGCACAGGGCGAAGGGCGGTGTTTTCCAGGGGTCAGGCACTCAGGCGTCGCCCCCCGCGTTGCCTGAGGTCCCGGCCGTCACGTCGTCGATCCGGTACTTCTTCGCCGCATCCAGGGCCCAGCTCTCCGGCACGTCCTCTGACCGGCCGAGGCTCTGCAGTACGGCGACCGCCACGGAGGGCCCATCGATGTTGAAGAAGCGACGCGCCGCCGCCCTCGTGTCCGAGAACCCGAAGCCATCGGCGCCCAGCGTCGTGTAATCCGTCGACACCCATTGCCGTATCTGGTCAGGGACCGCACGCATGTAGTCGGAGACCGCCACGACGGGCCCCTCGGCGTCGTCGAGCTTCTTCTCCACCCAGATCTTGTCGTGTTCACCCCACGGGTTGTTGTACTTCGCCTCATCCGATGCCAATCCCTCGCGGCGCATCTCACCCCATGACGTCACGCTCCAGACATCGGCGACGACGCCAAAGTCGTCCTTCAGCAGCTGCTGGGCCTCCAGGGCCCAGGGCACGCTCACCCCGGACGCCAGGATTTGCGCGCGACGCGCATCCTCGCCCACGCCCTCGATCGAACCCTTCTTGAGCAAGTACATGCCCCTGAGGATGCCCTCCACGTCCACACCCTCCGGCTCGGCTGGCTGCACGATGGGCTCGTTGTACACGGTGAGGTAGTACATGACGTTCTCGGGTGCGTCCCCGTACATGCGACGAAGACCGTCCTGCATGATGTGGGCGATCTCATACGAGTAGGCCGGGTCATAGGACACCACTGCCGGGTTGGTGGAGGCCAGCAACGGCGAATGCCCGTCCATGTGCTGCGTGCCCTCACCCGTGAGCGTGGTTCTTCCGGCTGTCGCTCCGATGAGGAAGCCCCGTGTCAGCTGGTCACCGGCCGCCCACAGGAAGTCACCCACACGCTGGAAGCCGAACATGGAGTAGAAGACGTAGACAGGAACCATGGGAACGCCGTGCGTGGCGTAGGAGGTGCCCGCCGCGGTGAACGCCGCCACCGAGCCCGCTTCGTTGATGCCCATGTGGAGGATCTGGCCGTTCTTGGCCTCCCGGTATGACAGGAACAGCTCATTGTCCACCGGGGTGTAGTTCTGGCCATGCGGGTTGTAGATCTTGATGGTCGGGAAGAATGCGTCGATGCCGAATGTGCGGGCCTCGTCCGGAATGATCGGCACCACGTGCGGGGCGAACTCCTTGTCCCGCATCAGGTCCTTCAACAGGCGGACAAACGCCATCGTCGTCGCGATCTCCTGCTTGCCCGAACCCTTGCGGACGCTGGCATACGCCTTGTCGCCCGGCAGGGAGAGGAACTTGCGGTCACCCCGGCGCTCGGGAAGGAACCCACCCAGCTCACGACGGCGCTGGAGCAGGTACTGCATCCGCGGATCGTCCTCCCCCGGACGCACGTAGGGCGGCTGGTAGGGGTTCTCCTCCAGGACCTTGTCAGTGATCGGGAGATTCACCCGGTCGCGGAACGTCTTCAAGTCCTCCAGCGCCAGCTTCTTCATCTGGTGGGTCGCATTGCGACCCGCGAAGTGCTTTCCCAGGAAGTATCCCTTGATGGTGTGGGCGAGGACGACGGTGGGCGCCCCCGTGAACTCCATGGCGGCCTTGTACGCCGAGTAGACCTTCCGGTAATCGTGCCCGCCGCGCGTCAGGCGCCAGATTTCGTCATCGGACCAGTCCTCCACCATGGCCGCAGTCCGGGGATCGCGTTCGAAGAAGTGCTTCCGGACGTAGGCGCCGTCGTTGGCCTTGAAGGTCTGGTAGTCGCCGTCGGAGGTGGCGTTCATCAGGTTGACCAATGCGCCCTCACTGTCGGCAGCGAGCAATGGGTCCCACCCACGGCCCCAGACAGCCTTGATGACGTTCCAGCCCGCTCCCCTGAAGAACGCCTCCAACTCCTGCATGATCTTGCCGTTGCCACGCACCGGTCCGTCGAGCCGCTGCAGGTTGCAGTTGATGACAAACGTGAGATTGTCGAGTTCCTCATTGGCCGCCGTCTGCAGCAGGCCGCGCGACTCGGGTTCATCCATCTCCCCGTCGCCCAGGAATGCCCACACGTGCTGCTGGGAGGTGTCCTTGAGGCCCCGGTTGTGCAGGTAGCGGTTGAACTGTGCCTGGTGGATGGCGTTCATGGGGCCGATTCCCATGGACACGGTGGGAAATTCCCAGAAATCGGGCATCTGGTGGGGGTGGGGATAGGACGGCAGGGCGCGGAGCTCGCCGTCAACATAGTGGCTGTGTTCCTGTCGGAATCCGTCCAGGTCAGCTTCCTGCAGCCTTCCCTCCAGGAATGCCCTCGCGTACATACCGGGTGAAGCATGACCTTGGAAGAAGACCTGGTCTCCTCCGCCCTCGTGGTCCTTGCCACGGAAGAAGTGGTTGAAACCCACCTCGTACAGCGTGGCCGATGAGGCATACGTGGCGATGTGGCCGCCAACGCCCACACCGGGACGTTGTGCCCGGTGAACCATGACGGCGGAGTTCCAGCGTAGGAGACGACGGATCTCCCGCTCGAGGGTCTCATCGCCGGGATAGGAGGGCTCCTGCTCCGCCGGGATCGTGTTGATGTAGTCGGTGCCGGTGAGCGACGGGACGCCAATCTGGCGCTCCCTCGCGCGCTCCAGCAGTTTCAACATCACGTACCGGGCCCTGTGACGGCCTCCCTCCTCAATGACGCCATCGAGCGATTCGAGCCATTCAGCTGTCTCGTCCAGGTCCGCATCGGGCAACGTGGTTGGAAGTCCGTTGAGGATGGGGCCAGCCTCGTCCATCTGGGTCACGTGAGTCCTCTCAATGGTGGGTGGGGCGTCCGCGCTGTAGTCGAGTCCGCCCGCGTGCACGATCCAAGATACCCCCGGGTCAGGTGAACTTTCACGTATCCGAGGCTGTGAACCAATCATGGGCGGCGGCCGACAACCTCGCCGCATGGTCAGTTGGGAACAAGAATCTTGCAACATTGTTATTGCTTCGTGACCGCGTCTGGTCCCCAAAGCCCACGAAGTCCGCTTGACTGGTTGAAGCAATTGAAACTGGCCGACGGCGGCCGGTTCATGAAGAAAGGACAGAGATGTTCCGAAAGAAGAATCGTTTGGCCGTGGCCTCTCTCGGTGTGGCCTCCCTAATAGCACTGGCGGCCTGCAGCGGCGACGCCGACCCCGCAGATCCCGGTGCGGATTCGGGCAGCGACAGGGACTGCTCGGCATTCGAGTCCTACGGTGACCTGTCGGGCAAGACGGTCAGCCTGTACACCTCGATCGTTGATCCCGAGGACAAGCCCCACATTGACTCCTTCATTCCCTTCGAGGAGTGCACCGGCGCGACAATCGAGTACGAGGGTTCCCGGGAATTCGAGGCTCAGCTGCCTGTCAAGATCGAGGCGGGGGCACCGCCGGACGTCGCCTACATCCCGCAGCCCGGTCTCATTGCGACCATCGCGGATCGCTTCCCGGACGCGATGGTGCCGGTGGGCGAGGCCGCTGCGGCCAACGTGGACGAGTTCTACAACGAGGCCTGGAAGGGCTACGGCACCATTGACGGCACCTATTACGCTGTGCCCGTCGGCGCCAACGCCAAGTCTTTCGTGTGGTACTCCCCCAGCCTGATGGAAGAGGGTGGCTACGAGATCCCCACCACGCTGGAGGAGCTCATGACCCTCACGGAGACGATCGCCACCGACAATCCTGATGCCAAGCCGTGGTGTGCAGGCATCGAGTCGGGCGCGGCGACCGGCTGGCCAGCCACCGACTGGCTGGAGGACATGATGCTGCGCACCGTGACCCCCGAGGAATACGACATGTGGGTCAACCACGAGATGCCCTTCAACGACCCCAAGGTCGTGGAGGCCCTTGACAGGGCCGGCGCCATCTTGAAAGACGACAAGTACGTCAACGGCGGTCTCGGAAACGTCAAGACCATCGCCACCACGCCCTTCGGTGAGGCAGGTCTGCCCATCCTCGACGGCAACTGCTACATGCACCGTCAGGCGTCCTTCTACCAGGCCAACTGGCCCGAGGGCACCGACATCTCCGAGAACGGGGACGTGTTCGCGTTCTACCTCCCGGGTGAAACCGCTGACACCAAGCCACTGCTCGGCGGCGGAGAGTTCGCAGCCGCCTTCTCTGACCGCGAAGAAGTTGCAGCTTTCCAGGCGTACCTGACCTCCCCTGAGTGGAGCAACGAGAAGGCCAAGGCATCCGCCGCCGGCTGGATCTCTGCGAACAAGCAACTGGACCCGGCAAACCTGAAGTCGCCCATCGACCAACTGGCCTTCGAACTCCTGACGGATGAAAACACCGTCTTCCGCTTCGATGGTTCGGACCTCATGCCGGGCGCCGTCGGCGCCGGTTCCTTCTGGAGCGGTATGACCGACTGGATCGCACTGGACGAGAGCAGCCAAAGCGTCCTCGACTCCATCGAGAACTCCTGGCCCAGCTGATCCTGCAACTTGTAGGATAAGTGCGAGTATGTGGGCCACATCCCATTCAGGGATGTGGCCCACATCCTGTTCCGGCTACCACTAGGTTAGAAACCCCAAAGACATCTCAGAGAGGAGATGCCGCATGGACTGGTTGCTCCAAGCACAGACACCCGTCGAGAAGATTGTGTTGATGCTGATCGCCGTCGCGCTGTTCGCAGGGGTGATGTCCCTCCTCCTTTTCGCCTCAGAAAAGCTTCCCCGCTGGCTCCCAGCCGTCGGATTCCTGCTTCCCACCGTGATCATGGTCAGCTTCGGTCTACTGTGGCCGGGTATTCGCACGGTGATGGACTCGTTCCGCGACCCCGCTGGCAGGGAAAGTGTCGGAGTCGAGAACTACGTCACTGTCCTCACGAATCCTGATTTTCAACTCATCCTGCTCAACACGCTGGCCTGGGTGGTTGCCGTTCCCCTGTTCTCCACCATCTTCGGACTGCTGTACGCAGTCCTGGTGGACCGCACCCGGTTCGAGAAGGTCGCCAAGACCCTCGTCTTCCTACCCATGGCCATCTCCTTCGTGGGAGCATCCATCATCTGGAAGTTCGTGTACCAGTACAAGCCCCCAGGCACCGATCAGATCGGCTTCGCCAACCAACTGCTGGTCTGGCTCGGACTGGAGCCGAACCAGTTCCTGCTGACCCCACCCTGGAACACGGCCTTCCTCATCGTCATCATGATCTGGATCCAAACAGGCTTCGCCATGACGATTCTTTCGGCCTCCATCAAGGCGATTCCCGACGAAATCGTCGAAGCCGCGCAGATCGACGGGGCCACAGGCGTACGCACTTTCTTCAGCATCACGGTGCCCTCCATCCGACCCGCGCTCATCGTCGTGGTCACCACCATTGCCATGGCCACCCTGAAGGTGTTCGACATCGTCCGCACCACCACCGGTGGACAGTTTGACACCTCGGTGATCGCGAACGAGTTCTACAGCCAGAAGTTCAGTCAGGGCAACAATGGGATCGCCGCAACTCTTGCCGTGCTTCTTTTCATCTTGGTGATCCCGATCATCATCTACAACGTGCGTCAGATGAGGATTTCGGAGGGTGAACGATGAGCGAAGAAGTGAAGTACACGCTGACCGATGAGCAGGGTGCAAAGGACCCAACACTCCCCGCCGATCCCAGTCTGAAGAAGGAACGAAAGCTGACGCGTGTCGAAAGGCGCGCAATCGACGCCAAGGGCAGATTGTCCTCCCCATGGGCTTCGGGCGTCGCCATCGCTATCGCCCTGCTGTGGACCATCCCCACGTTCGGGCTGTTCCTGACGTCATTCAGGCCTGCCAACGACATCCGGCAGTCGGGATGGTGGACATGGTTCACATCTCCGTCGGTCACCATCGACAACTACACCGAGACGCTGTTCGGTTCCAGCACGGGACTGAGCACCTTCTTCCTGAACTCGTTCGTCGTGACCATTCCCGCAGTGATCATCCCGATCACCCTCGCACTGCTGGCCGCCTACGCATTCGCCTGGATCGAGTTTCCGGGGCGCAACATCCTGTTCGTCGCTGTGTTTGCTCTGCAGGTGGTGCCCATTCAGGTCACCCTGGTGCCGCTGCTTACGCAGTACGTCAACTGGGGGCTGGCTGGAACCTTCTGGACCGTCTGGCTGTCGCACTCAATCTATGCGCTCCCACTTGCAATCTTCCTTCTGCACAACTTCATGAAGGAAATTCCAGCGTCACTGATCGAAGCGGCGCGGGTTGATGGGGCGGGTCACGTGAAGATTTTCTTCCGAGTTCTGCTTCCGCTTCTCATGCCGGCAATCGCGTCCTTCGGCATCTTCCAGTTCCTGTGGGTGTGGAATGACCTGTTGGTGTCGCTCACCTTCGCGGGCGGCAACAAGGACGTCGCGCCACTGACGGTGCGTGTTGCGGAACTCTCCGGCACCCTGGGTGCCCGTTGGCACCTTCTGAGCGCCGGTGCGTTCGTGTCCATCCTTGTCCCCATGGTCGTCTTCTTGGCCCTGCAGCGCTTCTTCGTGCGTGGCATGCTCGCCGGGTCCGTCAAGGGCTGACCAGTACAGGGCCGGGCCGCCGCATTCCGATGCGGCTGCCCGGCCCTTGTCTGTCCCTGTCCCCGTCGTCCCACACGACCGCCATGGGCAGTGGTCGCGGCCGTTCACGAACGCGACCAGATTCTGGGACTGCGGTCCTCGAAATGACCTCACCGGGGACTCGCGGCGCCCCCGCAGCGTCGCCGCCGCATAGGGTGATGCCCATGAACCCACCAGAGCCGCGGAACGGGACGCTGCCCGCCCAGGTCAGCTCTCCGCGCACCCGTATGGCCATCCTGAAGCGACTGCGCGGGGTCACCGGGGCCATGACCAGTGCCACGCTCACCTCTCTGGAGAGCCGACATGAGTGGTTCGGCCAGTTGGATGCTGACTCCCGCTCCTGGATCAACGTCCTGGCCCGCAGCGGCATCGACGGCTTCGTCAGCTGGCTCGCCGGTGAGGACTTCTCCCCCGAATCGGTATTCGACGCCGCCCCGCGGGCCATGGCAGGACGCATCACCCTGCAGCAGACCGTCGACCTCGTTCGCACCACCACAGACGTTCTGGAGGAACAGATCCATCTGCTCCTCCCGCGTGGGGACCGGCAGGCCCTGCAACTGGGAATCATCCACTACTCACGCGAGATTGCCTTCGCGGCAGCCGAGATCTACGCCCACGCGGCCGAGGCGCGCGGTGCCTGGGATTCACGCATCGAGGCCCTCGTGGTGGACGCCGTCGTGCGCGCCGAGACGGATGAGTCCGTTCT
This sequence comes from uncultured Actinomycetota bacterium, assembly GCA_963747505.1. Lineage (GTDB taxonomy): Bacteria > Actinomycetota > Actinomycetes > Propionibacteriales > Propionibacteriaceae > Arachnia. The sequence goes on from CAVVFD010000001.1 coordinate 1,104,987, forward strand.
GTCCAGGGCCTCCACCCTTGGCTGGAACACGGAGGCCAAAGTGGTGGTGGCCATCGCCGCCACCTCACGGGAAGCAGGCGTCGACGGACTGCGACGAGCCTGCGGCAAACTGGGGCTCGAACTACTCGCCTCTCCACACGGAGACCGCCTCGTGTGCATCTTCGCGGGCGAGGCCATCACGGACTCCCATGAGGCGTCACAGCTCGTATCGCGTCTGGAGCCCCACTTCGCCGACGGGCCCATCGTGGTGGGTCCGGTCGTGGATGGGCTTGCCGGGGCGCCACGATCGGCCCGTGCAGCGTCATCAGGTTATCGAGCAGCCGTCGCCTGGCCGGAAGGACCACGGACCATGCTCTCGGATGATCTCCTCCCCGAGCGGGCGCTCGCTGGGGACGGCCATGCCCGTCGCACGTTGGGAGGCGAGATCTACCAGTCGCTCGCAACGTCCAAGGAACTCCTCGAGACCTGCGTCGGTTTCCTCGACAGCGGCTCGTCGATGGAGGCCTCGTCGCGGGCGTTGTTCATCCATCCCAACACCGTGCGGTATCGCATCAAGCGCATCCAGGAGACCACCGGCTACAACCCGACGGATGCCCGGGAGGCGTACGTCCTCCGAATGGCGATCACTCTGGGCCGCTTGCAGGCGCAGTAGAACCCGAGCTGGAAGGGGTAAGTCACACAGCTGTCATTGATGAACCCTGACAACCTCATTTCCCGGGTGCGCAGAGCGGGTGACATCCCGGTTGTGGGAACCCCACAACGGGCCCCGTGGCTATTTCGTGACATTCGATCCCCCGCAGCGCCCTCCCCTCCGGGCATTGTGGACTCATGCTTGCAATCGTTGCGCCGGGACAGGGAGCTCAGACCCCCGGTTTCCTCGCTCCCTGGGTGGCTGAACCCACCATTGCCGACCATCTCAACTGGTTGGGTGCGGCTGCTGCTCTGGATCTGGTGCACTACGGCAGCGGGGCGGATGCCGAGACGATCCGGGACACGGCCGTCGCCCAGCCCCTGCTCGTGGCTGCTGGCCTCATTGCCGCTGCGGCCCTCTCGTCCACGGGGACCAATGCCTTCGACAGTGCCGACGTCGTAGCAGGACACTCCGTGGGCGAGTTGACGGCAGCGGCAGGCACCGGAGTCATCTCGGAGGAGACCGCCATGGTGCTCGTGCGCGAGCGGGGGAAGGCGATGGCCATGGCCTCTGCCGCCACCCCCACATCAATGACAGCCGTCGTCGGCGGTGACCGCGACGAAGTCCTCTCCGCCCTCGAGGCACATGGCCTCACGGCGGCCAACAACAATGGCTCCGGCCAGATTGCCGCGGCCGGCACGCTCGAGCAGTTGGCTTCTCTGGCCGCCCATCCCCCGCGCCGCACCCGCCTCTTTCCACTGAGTGTCGCCGGCGCCTTCCACACGCACCACATGCATCCGGCCGTCGCACACCTGGAGTCGCTCATCCGCGCCATCACCGCGGACGCCCCGCGCTCCGCACTCCTCGGCAACGGGGATGGCACCGTCGTCACCGATGGGAGTGAATTCCTCACCAGGATCGTCCGGCAGGTGGCCAACCCCGTGCGCTGGGATCTGTGCATGGAGACCATGGCGGACATGGGCGTGACGGGGCTTCTTGAACTGCCGCCGTCGGGCACCCTGACGGGCATCGCCAAACGCAACCTGAAGGGCGTGGAACTCTTCAGCCTCAATACCCCCGACCAACTCGACGACGCGCGTACCTTCTGCGGCAACCATGCAGACAGCGCCCCAGTCCACCCCGAACCGGGCACCTCCACGTTCCACCGCGACCAAGAAAATGTCTGAGGAGATCACCACTTTGAGCATGCAGACCTCACAGGGAGCCCAATTCGCCCGCATCATGTCCGTGGGGGGTGCGCGCGGCAGCCGCGTCGTGGACAACGCCGAAATGTGCACCATGATCGACTCGTCGGACGAGTGGATCCAACAGCGCACCGGTATCAAGGAGCGCCGATGGGCTGCGGAGGGCGAGGACGCCATCACGTTGGGCACCGCCGCAGCACGCAAGGCAATTGAGCGCGCCGGACTCCAGCCGGCTGACATCGATGCCGTGCTGGTGTCCACCGTGTCTCACTTCATGCAGACCCCGTCCCTGGCCACGATCATCGCCGACAACCTCGGCATGCCCGAGCCGGCCGCCGTCGACCTCTCGGCAGCCTGTGCCGGCTTCTGCTACGGCGTGGGCATGGCTGACAGCATGGTGCGGTCCGGTTCCGCCACGCATGTGCTCGTCCTGGGTGTCGAGGTGCTGTCAAAGTACACCGACTTCACAGATCGCAGCACAGCATTCCTGTTCGGCGACGGCGCAGGTGCTGTCGTCGTGGGACCGAGCGACGTCCCCGCGATCGGACCGACGCTGTGGGGCTCCGACCCCACGCAGCACGAGGTCATCACCATCGACGACTGGCGCGGGGAACGGCCCGATGGTGAGGGTCCGTTCATCCACATGGAGGGCCGGCAGGTCTTCAAGTGGGCCACCACGTTCATCGCCGGCAAGGCGCGCGAAGCCCTCGATTCCGCGGGCATCGCGCCCGAGGAGCTCGACGTCTTCATCCCCCACCAGGCCAACAACCGGATCACCGATTCGATGTTGCGCCATCTCAAGCTCCCGGCCAGCGTCGTCGTGTCACGCGACATCGTCGGCATGGGCAACTCGTCTGCGGCATCCGTTCCGCTGGCGATGGAGGCGCTGCTCGAGTCGGGCGACGCCACCACAGGGCAGACCGCCCTCATGATCGGGTTCGGCGCCGGACTGGTCTTCGCCGGCCAGACCGTCGTCCTACCCTGATCAACTCACCCCGCACACAACACCCACCACCCACGCTAGGAGCCGACATGGCAAGCACCGAAGAAATCCGTTCCGACCTCGCCGAGATCGTCAATGACGTGGCTGGCGTCGCTGTCGAGGACGTACAGCTGGACAAGTCCTTCACCGACGACCTCGGTGTCGACTCACTGTCGATGGTCGAGATCATCTACGCCTGCGAGGACAAGTTCGGCGTCTCCATCCCCGATGAGGACTCCAAGAACCTCAAGACCGTAGGCGATGCCGTTGCCTACATCGAGCGCGCCTCCAACTGACAGCCGCCTGGACGGGCCCGGCGGGCCCGCCCACCTGTCGCGGTCGTTCGGCCGCTGTCATGACGCCGTCCTGCCCCAGCATCAGCCCTGATCCCTGACATCCTCAAGGAGCCTGAAATGAAAACCGTCGTCATCACCGGTTTCGGCGCAACCACCCCACTCGGCGGCGATGCCCCCAGCACATGGGAGGGCCTGCTTGCGGGCCGGTCAGGCGTCCGACTCCTGGAAGAGGAGTGGGCTGCGGATCTGGCTGTCAGGATCGCCGCCCGGGTTGCGGTGGAGCCCGACATTGATCGAGTGGAAGCTCGTCGTCTGGACCGTTCCTCGCAGCTCGCGCTCGTCGCTGCCATGGAGGCATGGGACGACGCCGGATTCGGCGTGGGCGACGCAAACACCTTGGATCGCGACCGTCTGGGCGTTGTCTGCGGCACAGGGATAGGCGGACTGCACTCGCTCCTGAGCAACTGGGACGCCCAGAAGGACAAGGGGGCACGGCGGGTTTCACCCTTCACCATTCCCATGCTGATGGCCAACGCCCCAGCCGCCAACATCGGTCTGAAGATTGGTGCGCGCGCCGGGATCCACACGCCTGTGTCGGCGTGCGCCTCCTCCAATGAGGCCATCTCGCTCGGCATGGACATGCTCCGTCTGGGTCGCGCCGACGTCGCGGTCGTCGGTGGCAGTGAGGCCGTTGTGCATCCGCTCCCGTTGGCGGCCTTCAACAACATGCAGGCCCTGTCCAGACGCAACGAGGACCCATCGCGAGCCTCGCGCCCCTGGGACACCGGCCGCGACGGCTTCGTGCTCGGGGAGGGCGCTGTCCTCATGGTCATCGAAACCCTCGAACATGCCAGGGCTCGTGGCGCGCGAATCTACGGCACGCTCGTCGGCGCCGGAATATCAGCGGACTCCCACGACATGGTGCAGCCCGATCCGGCCGGCCATGGCCAGACGATCGCCATGAAGCGTGCCCTCGCCGAGTCCGGCCTGTCTGCCTCGGACATCTCCCACGTCAACGCACACGCCACGTCCACACCCCAGGGGGATGTCACCGAGGCAGCCTCCATCCGGGCCGCTCTGGGAGAGCACGCCTCCTCCGTGATCGTCAACGGCACCAAGTCGATGACAGGACATCTGCTGGGTGGCGCCGGTGCCCTGGAAACCTTCGCAACGGTCATGGCGCTGCGTGAGCGCAGAGTCCCGGCCACGATCAACGTGGAGGACATGGAGCCCGATCTGGGTATCGACGTCGCGACGTCGGTGCGCGAACTCCCGGAGGGCGACCTCGCGGCAATCAACAATTCGTTCGGCTTTGGCGGCCACAACGTCGCCGTCGTCGTGACGAACGAGAACCTCACCGCATAAGTATCTGGTCGCGGCCTGGAATCCGCGTTCACCGCCACCCCGACACCTGACAAAGACAAGGACCGATGCGTCGGTGGTTTGTCCTCGAGGCCGTTGATGGGGAGTAGTCGTTCGCCACCTTTCCCTTCCCGCGCGTGGCGAAAGGTGGTGAAGTCCGTGTCCTCCCAGCGCCCTGAAGTGGTGGTCAGACCACTTGGTGGAGCCAGCGAATGGACGCGTCCTCGGTGGCGTAGCGGAAAGTGTCCAGCTCCTCGTCCCATGGCGTCCCCACGAGTGCGTCCAGCGCGGCATGGAGTGCCTGTCCGCCGTTGCGTTCCTGAGCGATGGCATTTCTGATCCGGTCCTCGCCGACAAGGATGTCGCCGTGTGCTCCCACGGTGGCAGCGAAGGCCCCCAGGGTGGGGGTGTAACAGTAGCGCTGGCCGTCGGATCCGGCGGAGGGATCCTCGGTGACCTCAAAGCGGACCCGCTCGAAGGCAGCAAGTTTGCTTGCGAGGGCCGCGCCCAGTCCAGCCTCGCCGCTCCAGGGAGTCTCTGTGCGGCGACTCCGGGGGTCGGCCGGCTGATCCGTCCATTCCAGGTCGACGGCGTCCCCCAGCACACTTCCGGCAGCCCATTCCAGATGAGGGCACAACGCCGCGGGCGCCGAGTGGATGTACAGCATCCCTCGCGCCACGGGCTCTTTCACAGCAGCCATGCGTGCAGACATTCTCAGTTCCTCCTGGTCCAGGCCAAATTGCCTTCCCCTGCGATTCGACCCTGCGCCAGGTGCACCATCTTGCCTCACGAGGAGGGCCTGCCACAACAGGCGGGGCTCGGAACATGATTCAGCGCCACGACGTCGGAAAGCTGTCGCCATGGCTGGGAAACCCCGGCTCACTGTTCACGTCGTCAGATGATGCTGTTCCTACCGGCGCCCGCGGCGTGTCCGGTCGCGGAGAGGGGCCGTGAGAGGAGCAGTCGAGCGCCGCAGTTTGCGCCCGCCACGGGCCAGCCGTATACATGGCCCATGAACACTCCCCTGACCATCGACGCAGCTCTCGCCGGTGCCGACGCCATCTCGCAGGTCCGCACGTCCAACAGGGGCGTCCACTGGCTGGCGAGCATCGCCGAGCAGGATGGCCGGGTCACCATCCGCCGCGACGACGGTTCGGGAGTCGTCGAGTTGACCCCCTATGCCAATGTTCGCTCACGCGTGATGGAGTACGGCGGAGGTGCCTACGACGTCGAGGGTGACTTGGTGGCCTACTGCGACGACGTCACCCGTCGCGTCTTCCTGCTGGAGAACGGCAGCCACAGGCCACTCACGCCCCAACAGGAGCGCTTCCGTTGGGGCGACCTCCATCTGGTACCCGAGCGACGACTACTGATTGCGGTCCGCGAGGATCATGACGCCACCCCGGAGGCACGCACCGAGATCGTGGCGCTGGACCTCGACAGCGACAACTCCGAGGGCGGGCGGGTGCTCCTCACCGGCGCTGACTTCTATGCCGGCCCCCGTGTCCATGGCCAGCAGCTCACTTGGTTCGAGTGGCAGCACCCTCACATGTCGTGGGACAGCACGTCGGTCATGATCTGCTCGCTCGATGACCCCTCCGATGCGCGTTCCGTCGCAGGTGGCCCGGGCATCAGCGCGCAGCATCCCATGTGGAGTGCCGACGGGGGCCTGGCCTGGGCCTCTGATGAGACGGGTTTCTGGAACTGGTATCTGCAACAGGGTGACAGGGTCACGGCGTGGAATGTCGCACACGACTGCGACATTCCGACATGGGTTCTCAACACTGCACCGGCCGCCATGGTGGGCAGCGACATCCTCGCCACCATCGAGATCGTGGACGGTACGGGGGTGCTCGCGCTGTGGCATGCGAGCACCGCTACCGTGACCCACCCCCTGCCGGGAACGGCATCCATCGAATCTATCGCAACGCAGGGCGACGACATCCTGGTGGTCGCCACCTGGCCCACTCGGCCCGCCTCCCTGATGCGCATCACGCCGTCGGGGGAGCGCACCGCCATCGTCAGCAGCGAGCCCGTCGAGGGGGCACTCGCCCCATCCTCCCGCTGGGCGGACTCGCTCCAGGGTCCTGTCCAGTCGTGGTTTCATTCAGGCCCTGACGCAGAGGCTCCCCCACTGCTCGTGATGACGCACGGGGGCCCGACGTCGGCACATGACTCCGCCTATGACCAGCAAATCCATTTCTGGGTCTCCCGGGGATTCGCCGTGCTCGACGTCAACTACTCCGGTTCCACCGGGTTCGGCCGGGCCTACCGAGACCGCTTGAAGGGCCAATGGGGCATCCTGGACGTGGCCGACGTCGTCGCCGCTGTCAAGGATGTCACCCATGCTGGACTGGCGGATCCGGGACGCGTCGCCATCACGGGAGGCAGCGCTGGTGGCTACACCACGTTGCAGGCCCTCGTCACCACGGATGTCTTCTCCGCCGGAATCTCCTCCTACGGTATCGGCGACCTTCGCGCATTGGTCGCGGACACCCACAAGGCTGAATCCCGCTACCCCGACAGCCTCATCGGCCCCTGGCCCGAAGCCCGGCAGACGTACCTTGACCGCTCGCCGGTGACGCAGCTCGAGAACCTGAGGACGCCCATGCTCATCCTTCAGGGACTGGATGACAAGGTTGTCCCGCCGAACCAGGCCTACGACATGGCCGACGCCGTGCGCGAGGCCGGAAAGCCGTTGGCGCTTGTCGTTTTCGAGGGCGAAGGCCATGGCTTCCGCGGCATGTCCGCCCGCCGGGAAGCCCTGGAATCGAAGCTGTCCTTCCTGCAACAGGTCTTCGGTATGCCACACGGCGAGGATGTCCCGAAGCTGGCCATCGAGAACATGGACAACTGACAGCCACGACGTCGAGAAGCGCCCCGACATGCCGCAACCACTGTCCACCCAAGCGCATATCTCCGTGTTCCACACTGATGACATGTCCGGTCATCCCGGGCTCCATCGAAGAACAACCGGGCGGGTGCTGCAGTCGGGAGTGGGACCAGATCTGGACGGCCGATCCGAGATGATGGATCAGGGCCAGCGCGCACCCAACGAGATGACACCCAACGCCGCCAGCACCGCAAAGATCAGAGCGAGCCCCGCGTACCTGTCCGTCACTTCGGCCGGGACCTTCTCGTAGCCGATGTCCGATCGGATCGCCTTGTAGATCTGACTCAACTCGCTGGCGCTCTCGGCCGAGAACTTCGTGCCCCCCGAACGCGCCGCAATCTGGGACAACTCGTAGTGGTCCACTGCAACGCGTTGCCGTTCACCGTTGGACTCCACGTAGCCGTTCTGCGTTCCATAGGCGATGGTGTAGATGGGTACCCCCTGCTCCAGAGCCTTGTCGGCGGCGCCGGCGGAGGATCGCCCAATGTTGGTGGCGCCGTCGGCCAGGAGCACGATGGCCGCGGGTGCCACCGCGTCGGGCTCCTCAGGATCGGGGGGCACAAGCTTCAACGCATCCAGGCTCGTGTAGATGCCCTCCCCCGTCGCCGTCGACGGCGCAAGCTCCAACGCATCCAACGCCCTCACCACAGCGCCCCGGTCCACCGTGGGGGGGACCGCCACATTCGCAGTTCCGGCGAATGTGACGAGTGCCACGTTGAAGCGTTCCGGCAGAGACCGCACGAACTGCTGGGCGGAGTCCTTTGCCGCCTCCAACCTGTTCGGCTCTATGTCCCGCGCCTCCATGGACCACGAGACGTCAATGGCGACGATGATGGAGGCTCGATCCCGCGGCTGCCGCGTGAAATCCGTCGGCATGGCCCAGGCGATCACCAGGGACGCCAGGCTCATGAGTGCCAGCAACACGGCGCCGTGCCGTTTCCAGGCGGCGTCCTTCGGAATGATCAAACGCAACCGCGCGGACAGCGTGGGACGCACCTGCTTTCCCGCCAGCACCAGGTACAGGGCGCCGATGAGGGGGATGATCGCCAGCCCCCACAATCGTTCCGGCCGCATGAATTCCAGCACCAGCACGCTCATCGGGGCCACCTGGCGGCCATCATGACGGCGCCGAGAGCGGCGACGATCGCGAAACCGAGTGCACCGAACGCGTACTGGGCGGTGATGGGTTTGCGAATCTCCTCGTAGCCGACGGAGCTGCCGATCTCCTTGTAGGCGTCCGCCAACGAATCCGCAGAGTCGGCGCTGACGGCGCGTGCCCCCGTCTCCTGGGCGATCTCCCTCATGGTCGCGACGTCCGGCGGCACCTTTTCTCGTGTCCCGTCAAGGTCGACGAAGCCGTTCTGCGTTCCGTAGGCGATGGTGTAGACGGGGATATCACCCCGCCTGGCCTCCTCTACCGCTGCCTCCAGACCTGCCCCGACCGTGTTGGCGCCGTCGGAGAGCAGGACCACCATGGCGGGGGCCGGATCCTCGTTGTCCCCGACCGGAGCCTGGTCGACCGCTTTCAGCGCCAGTGCGAGAGAATCGCCGATCGCCGTACCGTCGGATGGTTCCAGGGCCATGAGCGCCCTCAGCAGTGCGCCCCGATCCGTCGACGGAGGGAATTTGATGGATGGCTGACCATTGAGGGCGACGAGTGCCACGTTGTAGGTGTCAGGAAGGCCCTCGATGAACTCCTTGGCGGCCTCCTTCGCAGCGGTGAGTCGATCCGGCTCCACGTCGGTCGCCTCCATCGACAGCGACGTGTCCACGGCCATGACGACGGTGGCTCGCTGGCGTGGCACCTTCTCGGTCCCCAATGGCTGAGCCCACGCAAGGCCCAGCGCCACCAGGGAACACAGCGACATGGCGACCGCCAGGTGTCGGGTCCAACGACGCTGGGACCCCATGACCGCTCCCAGGACACCAGTGTTGGTGAATCGTAGCGATGTTCGCTTCCGCAGCCGCATCAACAGCAGGTAGGCCAGGACGAGGACGGGAAGGACCACGAGTACCCAGAGTCGTGCCGGGGTCTTGAAGTCGGGCACCGCGAGGAGTTCGATCATTTGCTGACACCCTGGGGCGGCTGGTGGAGCATGCCTGCCACACGCCGGTAGTTCAGGACGAAACGCGCGATGTCAGCCACCCAGTCCCTGTCGGTGCGCAGCTGAATGTGACCTGCTCCTGCTCGTCGCAGCGCGATTCTGATGCGCTCGCGCTGGGCCCTCGACGCCGCGTCCATGCGTCGTCGGGCATTCGCGTCCGAGGTGTTGATGTAGCGCATGAAGGACGTCTCCGGATCGCGGATCAGCATCTCCCCCACGTCCGGGAACTCCAACTCGTGGCGGTCGACGACCTCGATGCACAACACCTGGTTGCGCACGGCGAGCCGACGCAGCGAGCGCTCCCACGGGGGCGGCACGGACGGATCGAGCTCCTGGTCGCCGGCAGTCAGGAAATCGGAGACCACAACGCGCATTCCCCGCCGTCGGTAGGAGCGGCTGAGCTGCTCGATCCCCTCCGCAAGTTCCATGTCCCCCGGCGCGTTGTCCCCCACGATCGGCTCGGTGAGCATGCGGCGGAGCAGGCCGTACAGCGCCGTCCGTCCTGAGCGGGCGGGCAGTCTGGTGACCTTGTCTGGCCGCATCAACACGCCCCCGAACCGGTCGCCCATTCTCTGGCTGAGGAAACCGATGGTGGCGATGGCGGCAATACCCAGGTCCCGCTTGGTGATGCCCTCGGTCCCCCAGTTCATCGACGGAGTGACATCGAGCAGAGCCCACACCTCGAGCTCACGGTCTGCCATCGTGTCGCGCACGTGCGGCACCGTCGTGCGAGCTGTGACGGCCCAATCCATCTTCCTGACGTCGTCCTGACCGGGCTGGTACACGCGGGCGTCGTTGGTGTCGGAGCCCGCCCCGGGCAGCAGCCCCAGGTGGTCGCCGTGGAGGAATCCTTCGAGTCGACGGACGATCGTGAGTTCAAGCCGGCGCAGTGCCGCCTCGGGAGCGAGCTTGTTCAGCGGAACGGTGGGCCCCGTCGGAGCACGCAGTACCGATGTTGCGGCTCCGGGGTCCTTGTTCACAGCCGCCACGGGCACCTGTCCCCGTGGCGGCTGGAAGGACATTGCATCGGCAGCCAAGAAAGCGCCCCTCACGCCCGTCCGGGCTGGGCATGCTGCTGGTGGCTCGCCTGTCGCTGCTCCTGGTTCCACACCGGGGTGGGCGCGGGAACCATGGCCAGGATGCGGTCCACCACCTCGGCGGTGTTGACGCCGTCGGCCACCGCATCGAAGCCCAGGACGATGCGATGCGCCATGACGTCCTTGGCGACCGCCTGGACATCCGTGGGCAGGACATAGTCACGGCCGTTGATGAGTGCCAGCGCGCGAGAGGCGGCGACGAGTCCAAGCGTGGCGCGTGACGAGCAACCGATCTGGATCACCGATTCGAGGTCCGGCATGCCGAACTCGGCCGGCGTTCTGGAAGCCAGGACGAGGCGTACGACGTATTCGCTGACGAGGTTGTGCACGAAGACGTTGCTTGCCATGTCCTGCAGATGACGGACCACCTCGGCGTCCAGCACAGGTTCGGCCACCGGCGGCCGCACGCTCATACGTCGGAGGATTTCGAACTCCTCGTTTCCGCGCGGGTAGGGAACGTCCACTTTGAGCAGGAAGCGGTCGCGCTGTGCTTCCGGCAGCGGGTACACGCCTTCGGACTCGATGGGGTTCTGGGTGGCGATGACGATGAAGGGTGACGGCGCGGGATACGTCTGTCCCCCGATGGACACCTGCTTCTCGGCCATCAGCTCGAGCATCGCTGACTGCACCTTCGCCGGCGCCCGGTTGATCTCGTCGGCCAGCACGAAGTTGACGAACACAGGCCCGAGCTCGATCTTGAAGGTCTCCCCCTGCGAGGAATAGATGCGTGTGCCGACGATGTCCGAGGGCACCAGGTCGGGCGTGAACTGAATGCGGGCGAAGTCTCCACCCACGACGATGGCGAACGAGCGCACCGCCAAGGTCTTGGCCGTGCCGGGCACACCCTCCAACAGGCAGTGACCCTTGGCCAGCAGGGAGACCATGAGCTGCTGCACCATGTGCTCCTGCCCCACGATGATGCGCTGGACCTGGCTGATGGCCGTGCCGAGGACTCGGGCCGCCTCTGCAACAGTGGTGGGCAGTACTGACTGCGTTGCGTCCGTGCTCACTCGGGTGCTCCTGGATCTCAGTGTCGTGCTCGGGTTTCGCGCCCAACGATACCCACGTTCGCAATGATTGCCTCCCGCAGCCGCCACTGCGTCGTCCAGCACCATGTCCAACGGAGTACGTCAGAGCAGGACGCGTGCGTGATGGCGCACCAGCACTTGCGCGGTGTGGTGTCATATGGGGTGATGGATGAGCCACTTGACGCAGATGAGCCGACGCCCGGGGCGCGCGGCCCTGAAGCTCACCCCCCCGGCGAACTCGCCGATCACTATCCACTGGAATCCCACGACCCCGTCAGAATCGGTGACTACTGGCTCGACACCCGCCTCACAGCGACCCGCGCGGGCATCGTGTTCACGGCGCACGAGGACGACGGCGATTCGGTCATGGTGATCCTGCTGGCCCAGGGTGCAGCCGGCGACCACGCCGCGCGCTCCCGGTTCTCGGGCGAGATCAATGCCATGCACATCGACACCGTTGTTGCCCGCGGTGGGCAGGGTCAGGGCGACGGCCGGCTGGGCGTGCGGTTCCGGAATGAGGACGATGACCCGGTCGTTGCGGATCACCAGGAGCTGGCGCCGTGGGCCGCGTTGGCCTTCGACGGCAGCACACAGGCGGTACACGAGGCCGAACGCGTTCTGCATGCCGTGGACCTGGCGCTCGTGCCGCCCCTCGGCGAACCCAAGGGACCCGGATACAAGCTCCACTGGTCGCAGGACACGGCCCAGGGGGCGACGAGGCTCTGGCCGTTGCCGTGGCCCGGCCGCACAGATCGCGCCGGATGGATCTCCATCCTCGTCTCGTGGCTCCTGATGCTCCTGATAGCCGCCGTCGCCATCCTGCTCGCGATCCTGGTGTTCCAGAACCAGCCCCCCGTAAGCCCCCCGCCGCCCATCCCCACGCAGACGACTGGGTCCGGGGAACCTCAGGAGGGGAACTCGGAGACCCCGGCGAGCGGATCCCCCGACCCGGGCAACGACCAGAGCCGATCGGACGAGCCCTCCATGCAGCAGCCCTCGGGGGACGAATCCGGCCCTGGAGACCCCTCACCCAATCGGCGCCTCTGAACTCGGGCACGGTCATTCGAAGGCGATCGCCCCGGACGAGCGCCGAGGGCTTGCCAGTCTCGGTAGGCTCCAATTCATGAAACCCGCCCTCGTCGCCACCGACCTCGACGGTACCTTCCTCGGTGCCAACAGCGTCGCGCACCCGGGCAACATCGCCGCAGCCAAGGACATCGTCGCCGCCGGCATCACACTCGTCATCGCGACGGGAAGACCACGTCGATGGCTGCAGCAGATCGACGAGCTGCGCGAACTCAATCCTCTGGTGATAGCCAGCAACGGCGCCTCCATCGGCCCCCTGTGCGCCGAAGAACCCGACCTGGTCCACCCCATCTCCACGGCCTCGATCCAAGCCTTTGCTGCAGCCCTGCCGCCGCGGCTGGAGCCCACCTTCGCCGTGGAGTACGCCGTCGAATGGGGCCGGGAAGAGAGGTACCCCTCAGCGCCGAGCAGCGATCGAGCCGCGCACGTGGGGTCCCTTCCGGAGCTTCTCCAACACGGCAACGTCATCAAAGTGCTCGCCCGGACACAACATCTCAACACCGATGACTGGGCACCGATCGCGCTGGAGGCCGCCGGGTCTGAACTGACGTGTACGTTTTCCTGGTTCGATGCGCACGGCACCGTCGAGGTCAGTGCTCCCGGCGTGAGCAAGGGCAGTGCCCTGTCCGAGGTTCTTGCCACGCTCGGTATTCCCCCGGCGAACTGTGCGGCGTTCGGGGACATGCCGAACGACCTGGAGATGCTCCGGCTCGTCGGCAGCCCGTTTGTCATGGCGGGGTCTCACGCCAGTATGTTCGAGCACGGCTTCACTGCGGTCGGCCACCACCACGAGGGTGCGGTCGGGGAACAGATGCGGTCCTACCTCCTCTGACCCCCTCCCCCACCCCGTAGCCGCTGCGTCTGACTCGAAATTCGGGAACGCTCCCAACAGGCATGGTTGGATCAACCATGGCCACCACATTCACGCCCCAGTCGCCCACCCGAGTTGCGGACAGCCACGACTGGATCGTGGTGCAGGGCGCCCGGGAGAACAACCTGGCGGACATCAGCGTGAGTATCCCGAAACGTCGGCTGACCGTGTTCACCGGGGTGTCCGGATCCGGCAAGAGCTCGCTGGTTTTCAACACCATCGCCGCCGAGTCCCGCCGCCTCATCAATGAGAGCTACAGCACCTTCATCCAGGGCTTCATGCCGTCCATGGACCGGCCCGAGGTGGACGTCCTGGAGGGGCTGACGACCGCGATCATCGTCGACCAGGAGCGGATGGGCGGCGACCCACGCTCCACCGTGGGCACGGCCACCGACGCGAACGCCATGCTTCGCATCATCTTCAGCAGGCTCGGCAAGCCGCACATCGGCTCATCACAGGCCTTCTCCTTCAACGTCGCCTCTGCCAAGGGCGCCGGCGCGCTCACCACACAGAAGGCCGGTCGGGAAATCACGGAACGGCGCAGCTTCACGGTGACCGGAGGCATGTGTCCACGGTGTGAGGGCCGCGGCTCCGTCACTGACGTCAACCTGACGGCCCTTTACGACGAATCCAGGACGCTGCGCGAGGGCGCCCTGACTATCCCGGGCTACAGCATGGACGGCTGGTACGGCCGCATCTACATGGGCTCGGGCTTCCTCGACGCAGACAAGCCGATCCGCGACTACACGGCGAAGGAGCTCGACGCCCTGCTGTACAAGGAGCCCACGCGAATCAAGGTCGACGGTATCAACGTGACCTACGAGGGGCTGATTCCCAGGATCCGCAAGTCGTTCCTCGCCAAGGACATCGACGCAGTGCAGCCGCACATCAGAGCCTTCGTGGAGCGAGCCATGACTTTCACAGCCTGCCCGGAATGCGGAGGGACACGACTGAACGAGGGTGCGCGTTCGTCGCGGATCGACGGCATCACCATCGCCGACGCCTGCGCCAAGCAGATCAGCGACCTCGCCGCATGGGTGCGCCGCCTCGATGCGCCGTCGGTGGCGCCGCTGCTTGAGAAGCTGCAGCACACGCTCGACTCGTTCGTGGACATCGGGTTGGGCTACCTGTCTTTGGAGCGCCCGTCGGGAACCCTCTCCGGTGGCGAGGCGCAGCGCACCAGGATGATCCGCCACCTCGGTTCCCCCCTGACGGATGTCACCTACGTCTTCGACGAACCCACCGCCGGTCTGCACCCCCATGACATCCAGCGGATGAATGACCTGCTGCTCCTGCTGCGGGACAAGGGCAACACCGTGCTGGTGGTGGAGCACGAACCGGAAACGATCGTCATCGCCGACCATGTCATCGATCTCGGTCCCGGTGCCGGCACTGCCGGGGGCAGCATCTGTTTCGAGGGCACCGTCGAGCAGTTGAAAGCCAGTGACACCCTCACCGGCCGACATCTGAAGGATCGGGCCGCGCTGAAGGCGTCCGTACGCTCCGCCACTGGCGCGTTGGAGATCAGGAATGCGAGTGCAAACAACCTGCGCGACATCGACGTCGACATTCCGCTGGGCGTCCTCTGCGTTGTCACAGGCGTTGCCGGGTCCGGCAAGAGCTCATTGTTGCGCAAATCACTCCCTGATTCCGCTGGCGTGATGCACATCGGCCAGGAGGGCATTCGTGGATCCCGCAGGAGCAATCCGGCCACGTACACCGGACTGCTGGACCCGATCCGCAAGGCCTTCGCCAAGGCCAACAGCGTGAAACCCGCACTGTTCAGCTCCAACTCCGCCGGGGCATGTCCCCAGTGCAACGGCAGTGGGGTGATCTACACGGACCTGGCCATGATGGCTGGCGTGTCGGTCACATGTGAGCTCTGCGAGGGGAAGCGCTTCGACGCGTCCGTGCTGGAATTCACACTGGGCGGGCGTGACATCAGCGAGGTGTTGGCGATGTCGGTCATCGAGGCGGAGCAGTTCTTCGGCGATGGTGATGCCCCTGTCCCGGCAGCCCACACGGTCCTCACGCGCCTCGTGGCTGTCGGCCTCGGCTACCTGCAACTGGGGCAGCCCCTGACCACCCTGTCCGGCGGCGAGCGGCAGCGTCTGAAGTTGGCCACTCACATGTCCGAGAGGGGGAGCATCCACGTCCTGGACGAACCAACCTCCGGACTTCACCTGGCCGATGTCGAGCAGTTGTTGGGGCTGTTGGACCGCCTGGTGGATGACGGCACATCAGTGATCGTCATCGAGCATCATCAGGCCGTCATGGCCCACGCCGACTGGATCATCGATCTCGGCCCCGGGGCCGGACACGACGGCGGCCAGATCGTCTTCGAGGGGACGCCAGCCGATCTGATCGCGGACGCATCGACCCTCACTGGCCAGCACCTGGCGGCCTGGGTGGGTGTCCCTGAGTCCTGACAGGTGGCCAGAATCCGGAACGAGCACCAACGGGGTCCCGTGCTGAATCGTCGCGGCAAGGAGCGAGCGGCGACCGTATCGAAGGACCACCCCCGGCGCCACCACGCCCTTCGATACGACAACGCTCGGACCCAAGCGGTCGTCTCACGGGGAACACGACGGGGGGAACCGCCACTCACCGGTGGGCTCTCAGGGAACAGGACGAACGAATCTTCGCCCTCACGGGGGGATGGACAGGGGCCCCGTGGATCGCTCGACGGGGCCCCTGTTCATGCGTTGGTTCAGCTGTTGCTTTCAGGGAGCTCGGGGAGAACGTCGGGGTTCGCCTCGATCCACGCGGAGACAGCTTCCGCTTCCTGGCCATCGCCGTACTCGTTCACCACCATGTCCTCCAGCGAGCCATACTGCTCATCGTTCAGCTTCAGCTGGCCGATCCAGTCGGCGGCCTCGGGGAAGTCCTCGGAGAAGGTCTTGCCACCCAGGAAGTGCAGGCCCTCGGAGTCACCGAGTGCACCCTTGGGATCTTCCAGGTCCTTGACCGGGAATGCGGCATTGGCCCAGAAGGGACGCCACAGGGTGACCACGATCGGCTCTTCGGAGTCGGTGGCATTCTTCAGCTCGGCGAGCATGGCCGTCGTGGAGGATGTCACCAGCTCGTACTCGTCTCCCAGCTCGTATTCCGGGATGACTGAGTTCTGGCTGGCGTCGGTGAGACCGGCGCTCGGCTCGATGCCGATGATCTTGCCATCGAACGTATCGGCCATACCCTTGAGGTCCTCGATGGAGTTGACGTCATCCATGTACTCCGGGACGGCCCACGTGAGCTTGGCGCCCTCGTAGTAGGTGCCGACATCTTCGATGTCGTCGCCGTACTCGTTCATGTAGTTCGCGTGCGTGACCTCGGGCCACGCTGAGGGGTACATGTCGACGTCACCGCTTGAAACGGCCTGGTAGAGCAGTGCCGCCTCGCCGACGGTCTCCATCTCGACGGTGTAGCCCATCTCCGTCAGCTGGTTCTCCAGCAGGTAGGCGGTGCTGAGACCATCGGTCCATGCGGGCAGGAAGCCGAGTGTGATGGTTCCCATCTCGGCCGACGCCGAGGTCTCGCCTCCCTCAGCAGGGGCGGTGGTTGCGGCCTCGTCGTCACCGCAAGCGGCCAACGTGAGTCCGAGGGCCGCTGCGCTCAGTGCGGCGCCAATCCTTGTGGAGATCTTCATATTTTCACCTTTCCTCTGGGTGCCGCCCTTGTGGCGGCTCTTGCAGGTGGCGGGCTCCGGAGATACCGGAGTCGCCCGTGTTGTGGATGTGTGCCTCAGGCGGCTGTGGTGGTCGTTGTGCGGGCCTTGTTCCTGATGGCAAGAAGTGAGGACTTGCTGCGAGCCTTGCGATCACCCAGGGCACCGGTGAAGCGATCCAGGAAGATTGCGAGGAATACGACGGACAGACCCGCTTCCACCCCCTTGGCCAGGTTCAGCGTCGCGATCGAGGAGACAACCTCCTTGCCGAGACCATCAGCGCCGACGATGCCAGCAATGACGGCCATCGAGAGGGCGAGCATGATCACCTGGTTGATGCCAGCCATGATGGTGGGCACAGCCAGCGGCAACTGAATGCCGAAGAGAATCTCGCTCTTCTTCGCACCGAAGGCCTGACCAGCCTCAACGGTCTCTCCTGCCACGCCCCGGATGCCCAGTTCGGTCATGCGCACACCGGGAGGCAGCGCGAAGATGATGGTGGAGAACAGCCCCGGTACAACGCCGATGCTGAAGAAGGTCACGGCGGGGATGAGGTACACGAAGGCGGGCATGGTCTGCATGAAGTCCAGGACGGGCTTGACTGCGGCGCTGACCCTGTCCGACTGTGCGGCGAGAATCCCCAGCGGGATCGCGACGATGATCGCCAAAAGTGTTGCGATGAGCACCATGGCCAACGTCAGCATCGCGTTGTCCCACTGGTTCATTGCGTTGATCAGGAGCAGGCCCACAAGGGAAAGGATGGCGAACCGCGCGGACCGCAGTACCCATCCAGCCAGCGCAAGCAGGCCGACCATGATGAACCAGGGCACGGCGATCAGAAGATCTGACAGGCCGTCCACCAAGAAGGACATGACGACTTTGAGGAAGTCGAAGAACCCGTCGGCGTTGATGGTGAGCCAGTCAATGCCGCTGGCCACCCAGTCACCGATCGGGATGCGGGGAAACTCCATCAGTTCACACCTTCCGTGACGTTCATGGCTCCGTCGATCTCAGATGTCTGCACATCTGTCTGTATGCCGTTCTGGACACCGCTGAACGGCATGGCGTGTGCGCCATTGCTCTTGTTCTCGTCCTCGATCCCGTTCGAGCTCTGCCCAGCCGCGGCAAGTAGTGTGACGCGCGGCACGACACCCGCGACCCGTCCCGCGTCGTCCACCACGACGATGGGGTTGTGGTGCTTGGCGGACAGAGTGAACAGGTCAGCCAGGGTGGTGTCCTTCGTGACGATGGGCATTTCATGGAGTGTGTCCCACGTGAATTCCTTGTGTCCTTGGCGCACGGACCGGGCAACGTCGGGCTCCCAGAGGATGCCCGCGGGAGTGCGGTCCCGATTCTGCACCACGAGCCAATTGAGCTGACCGTCACTCATGATCTTGTGTGCGGCCTGGGGTCCCGTGCCGGGGCCCGCCACCGCAGCGGGCGCCACCATGATGTTGGCGGCGGTCAGGACGCGGGAGCGGTCCACGTCGGCAATGAAGCTGGCGACGTAGTTGTTCTTGGGCTCGTTGAGGATCTGCTCGGCGGTGCCGATCTGTTCGATGCGGCCATCGCGCATCATGGCGATGCGGTCGCCGAGGCGCATGGCCTCGTTCAGGTCGTGCGTGATGAAGAGAATGGTCTTGTCCAGGCGCTGCTGCAGTTCAATCAACTGGTCCTGCATCCCACGGCGGATCAGGGGATCCAGCGCGCTGAACGCCTCATCCATGAGCATGATGTCCGTGCCGGCGGCGAGCGCCCGTGCCAGGCCAACACGCTGCTGCATGCCTCCGGAGAGTTCCCCGGGAAGACTGTCGCCCCACCCGCCGAGCTCCACCTCCTCGAGCGCCTTGTTGGCAGCCTTCTCACGGTCCGTGCGGTTCACGCCCTGGATCTTGAGTGCGTAGGCCGCGTTCTCGCCGACGGTGCGGTGCGGCAGCAGCGCGAAGTGCTGGAAGACCATGCTGATCTTCTCTCGACGCACGGTGCGCAGCTGTTCGGGAGGGACGTCGGTGATGGGGGTGCCGGCGATCGTGACGGATCCGGCCGTCGGCTCGAACAGCCCGTTGATCATCCGGATGAGCGTTGACTTGCCGGAACCCGACAGCCCCATGACGACGAAGATTTCACCGGGCTCGACCTCGAACGATGCATCGATGACGGCGGCGGTGAGACCTTGCTTGCGCAAGTCCTCGCGAGTCTTGCCAGCCTGCAGATCCTCCACTCCTCGTTTGGCCCGTTTTCCGAAGACCTTGTAAAGGCCCTCCGCTGATATGGCAGCCATTGTTGACTCCTCGGTCGAATTTCAGGCATGCACGCATTGACCGAGCGGCAACGCAAGCCGTATTCGTCGACTCCAACACCACCACTCGACCTGCGGGACGCGACGGGCGCATCATGCATGTGGATCACTCGGAGGGTGGGCCCGAATCGACCCCAAGTGGGGGCGCCAAACCCCAGAACATTCCCCACTCCCGCTCCCAGTGAACGAGTAACAGCGAACCAACTTACCCGATGGGGTGAGGAAACGTCGACTTCGCGCATCACAAAGTGATAACGCCGACACTGTCCCGACAGCTTTGGCGATGCCCCGGCCAGGCGGGACCGAACGGGCAAACTCAGCCGACGAGGGCGTCGACTGCCACCCAGTCCAGACCTGGGGGCGCCAGGGAAAGTGTGCGCGAGAGAAGACCGAGCCTCGCTGCGCGCACCTCCTCGTCGTCGGCCATGACGAGGATTTCCGAGAAGAAATCTCGGATGGGCGCAATCAGTTCGCCTCCCCGGTCCACGAAGTCAGCCACGCCCACGGCCGGCCGGAACCCGTCCACGACCTGGTGCAGTGTCGTCTCCGCGGGCTCCGACAACCGAGCCGGGTCGTACCCTGGCCCCGTGCCGGGGGGGAGAATCCGGGAGATCCGCACGATGCCCTCCACCAGCGACCTGAATGCCTCGTCCCGGCGATGTGCTTCCAGGGCCAGGGCCTGCGTGTCGGCGACGCCGGGATGACCGGCTGAGGGTCGCACTGCCAAGACCGCGTCGGCGATGCGTCCCTCGTCGCGTTGGAGCTGTTCAAACCGTCCGATGATGAAATCCTCGGCTGCGTCCAGCGACTCGGTGGAGCACTCGACTTCCTGTTGACGCAGCCGAGCTGCGGCAGCCTCCAGTCCATCGCGAATCGACAGGGGCGCCAGTTCCCCGCGCTCCCGCAGGATCCGCACCACGCCCAGGGCAGCACGCCTCAGTCCATAGGGGTCCGACGATCCGCTGGGTTTGGCCCCGAGCGCGAACATTGCCGTGAGCAGGTCCAGCCGGTCCCCCAGTGCGAGCAGGGCGCCCGGCACGGAGGCGGGAACGTCGTCGGCGGAGGTGTGGGGCTGCTCCATCTCGTACAGGGCGTCAGCAACTGCCGATGCCTCCCCGAGCCGGTTTGCGTATTCGCGTGCGACGAAGCCGGCGAGGCTCGTCATCTCCGTGACGAGTGCTGTGGCGAGATCGAACTTCGCCAGCTGGCCAGCTCGTTCCAGCGTCGTCATCTGGGGTGCTTCAAGACCAATCCCGCTTGCGAGCGTGGCGGCAACATCCGCGATGCGGCGGGCTCGCATCCCCACTGACCCCAGCCGGTTCTCGAAGGTCAGTTTCTCCAGGCCCGGCACGAAGTGCTCGACGGTCTCGGCCTGAAGATCCTGGTTCCAGAAGAAGAGCGCGTCCTCGTAGCGGGCCCTCAGTACGGACTCGTTGCCAGCCGTCACGACGGCGTCGTCACACGCGCCGTTGGCCATGGTGATGAAGTGCGGCAGTAGTGCGCCGTCAGGAGTGCGCACGGGCAGGTATCGCTGGTGCTTCGCCATGACGGACACGAGGATTCGGTCGGGCAACTCGAGGTATCGCTCGTCGAAGGATCCCAGCACGCCGTGGGGGTCCTCCACCAGGTTCGTGATCTCCTGCAGCAGGCCCGCGTTCGCTTCGAGGTCAACGGTTCCGCCAACGCCGTCGGCGAGTGCGACCGCCTCGGCGACAATGGCCTCCTGGCGCTCCGCACTGAAAGCCTCGATGCGCCCGCGGTAAAGGGTCGGCAGGTAGTCCGAGGCGTTTGCCACTTCGTGAAATCCCACCGGCGTCCCGTCGGCCAGGTGGCCATCCTCGCGGGATGCGGCGGTCGAGCGCTGGAGATGCACGGTGCGTCCCGCCAGGACCTCGGACACGCGGGCAGGGACGATGTCGTCCCCCCAGAGCGCCATTACTGAGCGCACGGCTCTGCTGAAGGCCAGCTTCGGATCGTTCCAGCGCATGTTCTTTTCCGCACGGAGACCGCCGATGATGGACTCAACGAGGTTGCCCAGCACCTCGGGAGCGGGTCGTCCCGGCGTGTCGATGGCGACGCAGGCATGGTCATTGCCACCCACCTCGGCCCTGATGACGTTGTTCAGCTCCACGCCCTGACCGCGCATGAATCCCTGGAGAGGCTTGGTGGGGTGGCCGGCCGCGTCGAAGGCTGCGGACCACTTGGGACCCTTGCGCATCGTCTGCGCATCCTCTTCGCGTGCCTCGACGTTCTCGACGACCGCGAAGATCCTCCGCGGGGTGCCGTCCACCGTGATGCTGCCATGGCCGAGCCTCGATGCCCCCAGTCCGGCGGTGATCGCCTCGCGTACAGACTCGATCGTCTGCGGGACCACGTGGGGTGGCAACTCTTCGACACCGATCTCGAGGGCGAAGTCGGCCGCCGGGGCGTCCGACGCAGCGTCGACCACGGCCAGCGGTTCCGCCGGGACGTCCCTGTCCGTCGTCTCCCTGAGAAGCGGGAATCCGAGCTCCGCGCGACGCTCCACCCAGAGTTCGGCGGTGTCGCGCATGAGGCGACGCATGGTGCCGAACGCCTTGGCGCGCTCGGTGGTGCTGATTGCGCCGCGGGCATCCAGCACGTTGAAGGCGTGGGAGGACTTGAGGATGAACTGGTGGGCGGGGACGGGAAGCCGCGCCTCGACCATCCTGGTCGCCTCGGCCACGAAGGACTCGTACAGGTGCCGGTTGACGTCCACGTCGGCGTCATCGAGGTAGTACCGGCTCATCTCGTACTCCTGCTGACCGAAGGCCTCACCATAGGAGATGACCGCACCATCGGGGTTGCGAGCGTACGCAATGTCGCGAAAGTGGGTGACACCCTGCATCGCCATGAGGATGCGCTCCATGCCGTAGGTCAGCTCGACGGGGATGGGGTCCAGGTCCTGGCCACCCACCTGCTGGAAATAGGTGAACTGGGTGATCTCCATGCCGTCCAGCCAGACCTCCCAGCCGAGGCCCCAGGCCCCAATGGCGGGCTGGGCCCAGTTGTCCTCGACGAAGCGCACGTCATGCTCATCGAGATTGATGCCCAGGGCCTCGAGGCTCCCGAGGTACAGCTCCTGGGGGTCACCGGGCTCCGGCTTCAGGATCACCTGAAATTGTGTGTGCGTCTGGAGCCGATTGGGGTTCAGGCCGTAGCGCGAGTCGTCGGGACGGACGCTGGGCTCGACGTAGGCGACATCCCATGGCTCAGGGCCGAGGACGCGCAACACGGTGGCGGGGTTCATCGTTCCAGCCCCAACCTCCGTGTTGAAGGGTTGCCACGTCAGGCAGCCACGAGAGGTCCAGTAGTCGGACAGGGCACGCAGGGCATCTTGCATCGTCAGCACGCTGCACAGGCTACCGGTGCGGTGTCCCGGGTGCACACGTCCGAGCGCCGGTCTAGTGGGTGGCCTCCAGATGTGTGTCCAGGCGGGTCAACACCTTCCCCAGGATCACCGACAGGGAAGCCACCTCGGCATCGGCCAGCTGATCGAACACCAATTCGCGCACCAAACGGACGTGCCCCGGGGCGGCGGCCACGATGGCAGCCCACCCGGCATCGGTGAGAGTCACGAATGCTCCGCGAGCGTCGTCCACACATTCCTCCCGACGGATGAGGCCTCGCTTCTCCATGCGCGTGAGGTGGTGCGACAGGCGGCTCTTCTCCCAGTGCAACGACCGACCCACCTCGCTGATGCGGGCGCGACTGCCAGGCATCTCCGTGATGCGCGCCAGGACGTCGTAGTCCTGGAGGGAGAGCCCGGCGCCGCTCTGCAGATCCCGGTGCAGGGCGAACGGAAGCGACGACATCAGACTCACAACGCGCAGCCAGGCATCCTGCTGCTGGGCATCGAGCCAGGGGACCTCGTCAGTCATGGCCTCATGATAGGACGGCACTTCCAGACCTCCAACTCGTTGACATGTCACACAACATCCCCTAGTGTAGTGGATACATCACCCAATCAGGGTGATCAGACTCATGAAGGAGCAGCCCATGACCGCGACACTCAACACCACCATTCCGCTATCCGGCGTCTGGACCATCGACCCATCTCACACTCGAATCGGCTTCGTTGCACGCCACGCGATGGTCACGAAGGTGCGGGGGGCCTTCAACGACTTCTCGGGCACCATCACCGTCCCCGACGAAAACCTCGACTCGGCCATCGTCGAGCTGAGCATCAAGGCCACCAGCATCGACACCCGCAACGAGCAGCGGGATGCCCACCTGCGCAGCAACGACTTCCTGGCCATGGACGAGTACCCCGAGATCAAGTTCAGGTCATCGTCTGTCGTCGCCACGTCGGACGAGACGCTGGACCTCGTGGGGGACCTGACCGTCAGGGGCGTCACCCGTGAAGTCACCGTTCCATTCGAGTTCGCCGGCACCGCCACAGACCCGTTCGGCAACGTCCGCGCCGGTTTCGAGGGTTCGCTGAGCATCAGCCGGAGCGATTACGGTGTCACCTGGAACGCCGCGCTGGAGACCGGGGGCGTCCTGGTCAGTGACAAGATCACCCTCGAATTTGAGGTCTCGGTCGTCAAGGACGCCTGACACTCCTGACTTCCACGGCATGCGAGGCTGCTCCGCCCCAGGGGTTTGAGCCACCGTGGCTCTCGTCCGACAGGAACGCGGACCTCGTTGCTGCTGGCCGCTGAGCACGTTGCTCAACGAGTCGCCAGGAAGGCGTTCGCGTGCCGTCCGCGGGTGTGCCGTTCCGCTCGTCAGCACTACTTCAGAAGCTGCGTGCGCAGGACGTCCAGCGGCAGGGCGCCAAGGTCGAGGGCGCGCCTGTGGAAATCCTTGAGGGTGAACTTCTCACCTCGCCGCACGGCCTGGCGCTGGGAGTCCCGGCGCAACTCCTCCCAGAGCCGTTGGCCCACCCTGTAGCTGGGTGCCTGTCCCGGCCAGGAGAGGTACCTGTGCAGTTCGAAACGCAACTGCTTCTCCTCGATCTGTACGTTGTCGCGAAGCAGTGCCCAAGCCTTGTCGTGGTCCCATGTGCCGCCGCCGTAGCGGTCGAAGGCCGGTTTGCCGAGGTGGACGCCGAGGTCGACGACCACGCGTGTCGCCCGCAGGCGCTGGGCGTCCAGCATGCCGAACCGGTCCCCCATGCTCTCGAGGTGCCCGAACTCCTCCATGAGGCGTTCCGCGTACAGCGCCCACCCCTCGCCATGTCCGGAGTTCCATGACACGAGACGACGCCAGCGATTCAACTCCCCGGCGTTGAACATGGCCTGGCCCACCTGCAGGTGATGGCCGGGCACGCCCTCGTGGAAGACAGTTGTCTTCTCCAGCCAGGCGCTGAACTGCGTGACGCCCTCCGGAACGCTCCACCACATCCGGCCGGGGCGGGACCAGTCCTCGGAGGGGCCGGTGTAGTAGATCGCCCCGGTGTGGGAGGGCGCGATCCGGCATTCGATGGTGCGTACGGGGGCCGGGATGTCAAAGTGAATGCGGTCCATCTCCTCGATGGCCCTGTCCGATGTTGCCTGCATCCAGTCCCTGAGCGCTTCCGTGCCGTGGATCTGCGTTGCAGGATCCGCGTTCAGCGCTCGGACCGCGTCGGCGATGTTGGCCCCGGGCCCGGCGATGTCGCGTGCGAGCGATTCCTGCTCGGCTGCGAGAATCTCAAGTTGGTCGACGCCCCACTGGTACGTCTCGTCCAGGTCTATGCGTGCGCCGATGAAGTCCCGCGATGCTCGCTCATAGCGTTCGCGACCCACGGCGTCGGCTTCGGGAGCATGCGCTGCGAGTTCGTCGCCCAGGAAGTCGGCCAGTCGCTGGTAGGCCCCGGAGGCGAGACCCGCCGCCTCCCTCAGGTCCAGTGCCTGGCTAGCATCAACACCCCCGGAGGCGGCGAGAGCATGGAAGCGGGATGTGCGCGGGTGGGCCAGGTCCCTGGCCTGGGCCACTCCGTCGGCCACCGCTCGCCGTGCGGGGACGACACCGGCCTCGATGCCCTCCCGCAGTGTCTCGATGTACCCGTCAATCGCTGTCGGCACGCCCGTCATCCTCGCGGCGATGGCTTCCCACTGCTCCGCCGTTTCAGTGGCCATGAGGTCGAAGATCTCCGGGATCCCCTGCAGGGGAGAGGCAATGTTGTTGAGGTTCGCCTTGTGGTCGCCGGCGTCGAACGATTCGACGGAGAGCCCGAGTCGGTCCAGCATGGCCGCCACCGTTACCTCGTCGGTTGAATCCAGCGGCACTGCGGCAGAGAGGGCAGCCATGGTGTCCCGTTCAATCTGGGCCCAGGTGGCGGACGCCTGCGGTGAGAAATCGTCCAGCAGGTGCTCGTGGCCCGGGATCCCCAGCGCGGTGGCAGTCATGGGGCTGCGCTCCACGAGGGCATCCACATAGGACTCGGCGATGGCATCGATCGGGGTTGTGTCACGCATGACCACAAATCTAGCCCCGACTCTTGCCCTACACTTTCCCCCTCGACGACGTCTCGGCTCGCGCAGGCACGGAACTGGTGATTGACTGGACCCGCGCAGTGCGCGAAGGGGCGGTAGCACAGCCGGTTAGTGCATCGGACTCATAATCTGACGGTCGCGGGTTCGAGCCCCGCCCGCCCCACCGGAGAACTACCTCGTGCAGGCGCCGGTGCCGATGGTTGCAGAGTAGGAAGCCGCGCCGTCGAGCAGCGTGTCCGTCGCCGCGTCGGTGAGGGCATAGGCAGTGTTGGCGTCGACAAGTGAGCGGGCGAAGACCGTTCCCGCGACCTCGCCGTCGGTGGTGAGCAGTGGCCCGCCCGAGTTGCCCGGCTCGGCGGTCGCAAACAGCGAGTACACCTCCCGTTGGATGCCCTTGCGACCGTAGATGTCCTGTCCCAGCGCTTGGATCTCGCCGCGATTGCGCGCGGCATCTGCCTGGTAGGCGCCGCCGAGTGGGAACCCTGCGACGACGGCGGGGGCGTCGCTCGGAAGGTCCTCCGCACGCTGCAGGGCCGGCGCGGTGAGGGTCGGGACGTCCAGGATCGCCAGATCGAGGTCCGGGTCGAACGCCACGACGCGGGCATCAAGTACCGGGCCGGTCCCACCCACCTGCACGCTGACCTCGGATGACCCGGCAATGACGTGCGCATTGGTGACGATGCGCTGTGGTGCAACCACCCAGCCACTGCCGGACAGTCTCTGTGAACATGCATCGGCACCGACCTTGACGATGCTTGCCGCTGCCACCCGGACGTCGGCGCTGTTGGCGTCGTTGGAATCGGGTGCGGTGGCAGGGAGTACGGGCTCCGGGACGAGGCCACTGAACGCGCCGGGCAGACCGGACGCGCCCACCGCATCCGTCAGTTTGGCCGCCCAGCGCTGCGACTGGCCGGGGAGCACACGCTCGATCGTTGCGAGGACGCGGGATTGATTCATTGCCAACGCCCAAGGTGTGGGCACCACAGATTTCACAGCAGCCCCCAGGACACCGGCAAGGAGTGTGGTGACGAGCGCGGCGGCGACGAAACCGAGTACGCCGTCGAGGGAACGCCCCACACCTTCTCGTCGTCCCGCCAGCATCCGTTGGCCCAGCCCACCGAGCAGTGCTCGGCCCAGGCTGGCGGAGATCACAACACCAAGGATGAGCGCCAGGGAACGGACGACTCCACCGGCGGGAATCCTCTCGAATTCAGCGATGAGCATCGGGACACCCCACAGTGCCGCGTAGACGCCCAGCAACATGCCCACCAGGCCGAGTGCGCCCAGCACGAGGCCGTCGCGCCAACCGCGGAGTGCGTTGACCACAATGATCAGGAGCAGCGCAAGGTCCAGGACCAGATGGGGTGTCATGCTGCGGCCTTCACGCTGACAAATAGTACGCGGCCCTGATGTGCCCCCTGCGAGGGCGCGTCAGCGTACGCCAAGTTCAGCCGAGTCGTGAAGCCAGATCTGCCACCCACTCGGCCACGCCGTCGGGTCCTTCACAGCGAATGTCCGCATGTCCATCCAGCAGCGTCTGCTCCGATGATGCACTCACAACCCGGGCACAGATCATGCCCTCGCGCTGCAGTTCTTCCAGCACCTCGAAGGCGGGAATGTCCCCGAGATCGTCGCCCACCATCGCCACCAGTGACGGTCTCAGCTGCTCAATCAGTTCCCGGAGGGCGTCGCCCTTGTCCTGGCTCGAGGCCCGAATTTCCAGGACCGAGCGGCCCGGCTCCAGCACGAGGCCGTGGCGTTCCGCCAGTTCAGCGACCGGCTTGAGCAATGCCTCGACCATGCCCTGCGGATCCGCGGTGCGACGCGTGTGGATGCCGATGGCCCGTTCCTTGTCCTCCAGGTACAGGCCCTTGACGTCCGCGCCCGTGCGCTCCAGTTCAGCGACCAGAGCGTCGAGTTCCTCCCACGCGTCACGGATGCCGGTCGGCACCTCGGGGTGTCGCACCTCCCCCGTTGCTGCGTCCCAGCGCTCGACGCCGTACTGACCGAGCACCACGAGTGAGGACAGCCCGCGGCGGGAGTCAAGTTCCCCAAGCCTCCGGACCGCATCGACTCCGCGGCCCGTGATGATCGCAAGCTGAGCCACTGCACCACTGACGCTGGCCAGCGCATCCGCCGCGCGTGCATGCAGCCGTGAGTCCTCGGGATCGTCAACGATGGGAGCCAGCGTGCCGTCGAAGTCAAAGGCCAGCAGTGCTCCCCCGGGGTTCTCGACGAACGCTTCGATGAACCGCTTCCCCTGCGCGGAGTTCGCTTCCCACAACCGAGATGTCATGAACCCACCCTGCCACGTGCGACCTCCGTCGGGGTGACAACCCGTTTCGATAGAGTGAGGTGTGAATCCGGGAGGAACAATGGAGAACACGAACCCCACATCACCGACGCAGGGTGCAACCTTCGTCGTCGTGGCCAACAGGCTGCCAGTGGATCGCGTGGTCAACGAGGACGGCGAGGTCGATTGGCAGACGGCGCCGGGTGGCCTCGTGACTGCTCTCGAACCAGTGATGAAGCAGCGAGGTGGAGCCTGGGTCGGATGGCATGGTGCACCCGACGAGGAGGTGCAGGCTTTCCAGCACGACGGCTACACCGTCGAGCCTGTGCCCCTCTCGGCCGAGGAGGTCGAGGAGTACTACGAGGGGTTCTCGAACGCGACCCTGTGGCCGCTGTACCACGATGCCGTCGCCTTCCCCGAGTTCCACCGTGAGTGGTTCGACGCCTACCAGCGCGTGAACCAACGCTTCGCGGAACGCGCCGCGGAGGTCGCCGCCGAGGGTGCGACCGTGTGGGTGCAGGACTACCAGTTGCAACTGGTACCCCGCATGCTGCGGGGACTTCGGCCGGATCTCAACATCGGTTTCTTCCTTCACATCCCCTTCCCCCCCATGGAGCTCTTCTCGCAGCTGCCCTGGCGTCGGCAGATTATCGAAGGCCTTCTGGGCGCCGATCTCGTGGGATTCCAGGTGCCGGGCGGATCCAGCAACTTTCTGCGGTTGGTGCGTCGTCGGACCGAACACAAGGTGGAGCGCGACCGGGCCATCGTCAAGAGGAATGGCGAGCACGCGTGCATCGCCCGCGCCTACCCCATCTCCATCGACAGCAAGAGTTTTTCCGACCTCGCCCAGTCCGACGAGACGAAGGCAGAAGCCGAAGCACTTCTGGAGGAGCTCGGTCATCCATCGATGATTGTGCTGGGCGTCGATCGTCTCGACTACACCAAGGGGCTTCGGCAACGTGTGCGCGCCATGGGTGAGCTCTTCGAAGAGGGAAAACTCAATCCCGATGAGGCTGTATTCCTGCAAGTTGCCACGCCCTCGCGTGAACGTGTGGACGAGTACCGGAGGCTGCGTGACGACATCGACCTGCTGGTGGGTCGAATCAATTCGCAGATCGGCGGCGTGGGGCGACCACCGATTGTGTACCGACACCAGTCCTTCCCCCGCTCAACACTGGCGGCAATGTACCTGCTCGCTGACGTCATGTTGGTGACGCCATTGCGCGACGGCATGAATCTGGTGGCCAAGGAATACCTCGCATGCCACACCTCACCCGACGGGGCGCTGGTGCTCAGCGAATTCGCAGGGGCCGCACGCGAATTGCGACAGGCCTATCTCGTGAATCCATATGACCTGGATGGCATGAAGGAGGCGATCCTGCAGGCGGCCACGGACCCGAAGCGGGACAAGCGCCGACGACTGCGTGCTCTGAAGAAACAAGTGGCGGAGAATGACATCGGTAAGTGGGCGGACAGATTCCTGAGCGATCTCGACGACCACGGACAGACTCCTGCCTCAGACGAAACGTCTGACGGCTCCCCGAAGAGGGTCTACACGGATGGGGAACCCACCTAGAAGGAATGACTGCGGCTCCTTTCGAAAGGGACGTTCACGTGGACAGGAAACCCCAAGCCTTCATGGCTCCGCTGTTGGGAATTGCTGCGATCGTGGCCGTGGTGGCCATGTACCTGATGGCCACCACGGACTCCAAGGACGTCGACATGCCCGCTCCTGGTGCGACATCGGAAGAGGTTGTGGCGGCCTGGCCGCAGGCTCTGGACGCGCACGACGAAGCGACTCGGGAGGTGGCTGCCACGGCAAGCGGGTGATGCCGATCCTGGTGTCGCAGGGTGGCGTCCCTGACCGACATCGAGGCCTCTCGCGATCGCCTGTATTCCTGCCGTGGCGGGCGTATCATGACTTGCTCGTGGAGGAGGTCGACATGAACACCGCCCAGGCCACCCGGATGCGAACCGGCAAGGGTTTTGTGGCAGCACTGGACCAGAGCGGGGGAAGTACTCCGAAGGCACTGCTGCGCTACGGAGTTGCGGAGGACCAGTATTCGAGCGACACAGAAATGTTCGATCTGGTCCATCGCATGCGCCAGCGGATCATTTCCAGTCCCTCCTTCAGCGGCGACATGATCCTCGCCGCCATCTTGTTCGAGCAGACAATGGACCGTCAGGTGGAGGGCGTCGACACCGCGGCATACCTGTGGGAGACCAAGGGGATCGTGCCCATCCTCAAGGTGGACAAGGGCCTGGCCGAAGAAGCGAATGGCGTTCGGCTCATGAAGCCTCTTGCGGGCCTGGACTCCCTCTTGAAGCGTGCTGTGGCCAAGGGCGTCTTTGGAACCAAAATGCGTTCGGTGATCAATTCGGCAAATCAGCAGGGAATCAGCGAGATCGTCGACCAACAATTCGAGGTGGGAAGGCAGATTTCGGGCCACGGCCTGGTACCCATCCTGGAACCAGAAATCGACATTCATGCGCCGGACAAGGCCGATGCGGAAGCGATCCTGAAACGTGAACTCGACCGTCACCTGGCGACGACTCCCGAAGCTTCCCCGGTGATGCTGAAACTCACGATCCCCAGCGCGGACAACCTGTACGCGGACGTGATCGCGCTCCCGCAGGTGTTGCGCGTGGTGGCACTGTCTGGTGGTTATTCACGCGCGGAAGCCAATGAGCGCCTCGCCCGCAACCACGGGCTCAGCGCCAGCTTCTCGCGAGCACTCACCGAAGGGCTGAGCGTTGACCAGAGCGCACGCGAGTTCGACAGGACACTCCACGAGGCCATCGAGTCCATCTATCTGGCGTCCACCACCTGAACCTCGACCGTTCCTCGTGCGTGATTGGTGCCACTCCCGCAAGGCCAGGACTGCTTCAGAGGTAGTCAGAGTCACGACGAGGAAACATCCGCCCCGTGGCCGAGTCGTGGTAGGAGAACTGAGCGAGTCTGGTTACGGCTCTTGGGAGAATCGTTCTGCGGTTACCGAGGAATTCCCCAGTTGTTCGGAAGCCCAATCTCATGAATTGGGTCTCCGAACGCTCGCGTTTTTCTGAGCCGTGCACGAAACTCCGCCAACTGAAGATTGAGTGCTTTCGGTACCTTGGGGCCCATGGTGGACAAAAAGGCATCGGTGTCGTCCGCCTCGGCACCCAACGCTGACGGGTTCATTTCACATAGGGCCTGCCAGTCATCAGGACTCACACCTGCGGCCGCGTAGTCGATGGCCCCCGGAACGGGCAGCAGGCCGAAAGGCGAGTCCGCGGCGTCAGCACGTCCCTCAATCCGCTCGGTGATCCAGGCCAGAACGCGGGCGTTCTCCGAGAACCCCGGCCACAGGAAACGCCCGTCATCGCCGCGGCGGAACCAGTTCACCTGAAAGATCCGCGGGGCCCTGGTCGCCTGCTTGAGACACTCGCCCACATTCAGCCAGTGCTGCCAGTGATCCGCCATGTGCGTCCCCGAGAAGGGCAGCATTGCGAAGGGATCGCGGCGAAGCTCTCCCAGCGTTCCTTCGGCGGCGGCCGTACGCTCGGAAGCGAGGGTCGCACCCATGTAGACCCCGTGTTCCCAGTCCCGGGCCTCTGCCACTAGCGGCACGTTGGAGGCTCGACGACCGCCAAACAGGATGGCGTCGATCGGCACGCCAGCGGGGTCATCCCACGTGTCCGCAATGGTGCTGCAATCGGCGGCGGACACTGTGAAGCGTGAGTTCGGGTGCGCTGCCGGGCTTTCGGAATCGGGCGTCCAGTCGCGACCCTGCCAGTCCACCAGGTGCGCCGGAGCTGTCTCCGTCAGACCCTCCCACCAGACGTCACCGTCGTCGGTGAGTGCGACGTTGGTGAAGACGGTGTCCTGTTCACACATCTCTGTGGCGGTGGGGTTGGTGGAGTACCCGGTTCCAGGGGCGACACCAAAGAAGCCGGCCTCCGGGTTGATCGCACGAAGTCGACCGTCCGGCCCTTGGGCAAGCCAGGCGATGTCATCGCCGATGGTCTCGACCTTCCAGCCGGGGAGAGAGGGGCGCAGCATGGCAAAGTTCGTCTTGCCGCAGGCGCTGGGGAATGCGGCGGCGACGTGGAAGGCCCGACCAGCCGGGTTCGTCACCTTCAGCAGAAGCATGTGCGCTGCCAGCCATCCCTCGTCCTCACCGATCTTGGAGGCGATGCGCAGCGCGAAGGCCTTCTTGGCCAGGATGGCGTTGCCGCCGTAGGCCGAGCCGAACGACCAGATCTGACGGCTCTCCGGATAGTGCACGATGTACTTGGTGTCATTGCAGGGCCACGCGACGTCGTCTTCGCCGGGCAGCAACGGTGCGCCCACGGAGTGCACGGCCGGGACCCACTCGGTGTGGGGGCCGATCTGTCCCAGGGCGTCAGCGCCCATGCGTGTCATGATGCCTATGTTGATGACCACGTAGGGCGAGTCCGTGACCTGAACGCCCAGACGCGCCAGAGGACTGCCCACCGGCCCCATGGAGAACGGCACCACGTACATGGTGCGCCCACGCATGGCTCCGTGGAACAGGCCGTCCAGCGTCTCACGCATGTCGGCGGGCGGCGCCCAGTTGTTGGTGGGGCCGGCGTCGTCCTGGTTCTCTGAGCAGATGAACGTGCGGGCCTCGACGCGGGCCACGTCGCTCGGGTGGGAGCGGGCCAAGTAACTGTTGGGACGCTTGTTGGGGTTGAGCTTGATGAGCGTGCCTGCCTCCACCGAGTCGTCCAGCATGCGCTGTTTCTCCTCGGGGGAACCGTCGCACCAGACGATGCGATCCGGTTGAGTCAGTTCCACGATGGAATCCACCCACGCGACGATGCGAGGGTCGGCCGTGTCGGGTGCGTGCCGGAGGAGGGCTGTGGCAGTCATGAGTTTCTCCAACCATGTCGGGTGCGTATTGCTACGGGACGAGCTCGTGGCTTCACCATATGTGGAGATGCGCGGTGTTGTAGCAACCCATTTGCTGTGAAGATTGGTCATTCTTCCGATAGTGTGAATGAATGACTGATCTACTGACGTTGGGCCGTCGCATCCGGCATTTCCGCACACATGCCGGTCTGACGCTTGAACAATTGGGAACCATCACGGGAACTGCGCCCAGCCAACTGTCCATGGTGGAGAACGCACACAGGGAACCCCGCCTGTCACTTCTGGAGGCGATCGCTGCCGCCCTCGACGTGTCAGCATCGGATCTCTTCGCTGACGAAGCGCCCTCTCCCCGTGCCGCCCTGGAGATGGAGATGGAGAAGGCACAGGCCTCCCCGGCCTACCAGGAACTGGGGTTGCCCATGCTGCGCCCCACGCGCGCAATGACCGACACAACCCTGAAGACCATCGTGGGTCTACACCGCGAGTTGGACCGACGCGCGCGGCTGGCCATCGCCACGCCGGAACAGGCCCGGCGCGCCAACACCCAGCACCGCACGGAGATGCGTCAGCGCAACAATTACCTTCCGGAGATTGAGATGATTGCGGAGCATTCGACGGCGGCCGTGGGACACACCAGCGGCGCGCTGACACACCGCACCGTTGCAGAGATGGCCGAGCGCGCAGGGTTGGCCATTGTTCACACCGACGACCTCCCACACTCTGCGCGTGCAGTGGTGGACCTGGAGCATGGCCGCATCTACATTCCTCCGGCGTCGATCCCCGGCGGGCACGGATTGCGGTCGTTGGCGCTGCAAGCGGTGGCGCACACGGTCCTCGAGTACGAAGCACCCGCCAACTACACGGAATTCCTTCGGCAACGACTTGGGGCCAGCTACTTTGCAGCCGCCTGCTTGATGCCACGTGCAGCATCTGTTGCCTTCCTGGAGCGCGCCAAGAGGGACCGCAACATCGCCATAGAGGACTTCCGCGACTCCTTCGGGGTCACCCATGAGGCTGCCACGCTACGGTTCACCAACCTCGCGACGCAGCATCTTGGCATCACGCTGCACTACCTGCGCGTCAACGGCGACGGCACGGTGGTGGGCGCGTACGAAAATGATGGACTTCCGCTGCCGCAGGATGCCACCGGCTCCACCGAAGGTGAAGTTGTCTGCAGACACTGGAGCGCGCGGCGCGCATTCGCGCGGACCACCAGGACCACCGAGCACTACCAATACACGGACACACCCGCCGGGACCTTCTTCGAGTCAACGCAGACGGGGACCGGCGCTGCATCGGATTTCTCCATCACCCTGGGCGTCCCGTACGCCGAATCGAAATGGTTCCGGGGGCGTGAGTCACCAACGCGCGAAGTGTCGACGTGTCCTGACGTCCGGTGTTGCCGCAGACCCGATGACGGCCTCAGCGAACGGTGGAGGAGACAGGCATGGGCATCGCCCCGAGTGCGCGCCCACCTGTTCGCTCCCCTGCCCCACGGCACGTATCCGGGCGTTGACGACCGCGAGATGTATGAGTTCCTGGAGTCCCACGCAAACGACTGAGGGGCACCGCGCCACATGCGCCGCTCACCTCGACGTTGCCAGCCAGAATCAGGACACGACCCGTGCCGATGGACAATGGACGCATGGACAACATCGATCTTGACGACATCGCGACGGAGCTTCAGAACAAGGCCACCGAACTGCGTGGCCGCATCGCAGATCTGACCCGGCCTCCGGAAGCAGGTGCGACGATCGGGTTCGGGAAACGCATCGGAGACGGAACCACCCAGGCGATCCAACAGATGGCCGATGCGTCCACCGCCGAGTCCTTGCAGAAGACGCTCAACGAGGTCTATGCCGCGCAGGATCGCCTGGAAGCCAGAACCTACGGCACGTGCGTGGTGGGTGGCGAGCCTATCCCGGAGGGGCGCCTGGAGTTTCGCCCTTGGGCCGCGACCTGTGTGGAGCACGCCTCCTGACGTGAAGGTCGGGCCGATCGGTGACGCTGAAACCTCGTAAACACTCCGGTGACAGAAGTGGGTTTGGCTGGGCGATGGCAAACCCACCGAGCTCTCAGCGTGGCAAGCAGATACTGCGCGCCTCAAGCCACAAGATGACTTCTTCGGTGAGATACTCCAGTTCGCCAGCATAGTCAACGAAGGCCAGTGTCGCACCGTCAAAGCCCGCCTCCTGCAGCGCCGCGATCTGGTCGGCGGCCTCATCGGGCATACCGATAAGTGGTAACGATCCGTGCCCGCAGACGAAACGGTCTCGCATGGCGGCCAACATTTCCGGGGTGAAGGACTGGGCGTGCTTTCCCCGCAGTTTCATCAGATAATCGGCTCTTCATAAAAGAGAGTGGAGGTGGGGTCTGAATTCTCCGCTGTCGAGGAGTGAGAGTGCGATTAGTGGGCCAGACCGCGGAGGTGTTCTAGGCGGCCGTCGATGGCTTCCATGGGCCCCCTCTCGCGTGGAGTCGGTAGCCTGATCCGACACAGTGCCGGCAGTCTGGTCCCGCTACTGCTCGACAGACAAAAAAAGCCGCACGCAAGCAGTGGATGCTTGGAACGGCCCCAATGTTTGCTCCCCCGGGAGGACTCGAACCTCCAACCCTTCGATTAACAGTCGAATGCTCTGCCAATTGAGCTACAGGGGAACGGTGGCCTTCAGCGACCACGCGAGGTGAAACGCTACCAGATGCCTCGAGGGCAAGTCCACACGGCCAGATGGCCCTTCGACTCTGCCGGACGAGGGGCCTCACACCCCGTATTCGGCCTTCAGCCTGTCCGTCTCCGAGACGATCAACGCGGCCACCGTCTCGTCGGTCAGATCTGCGCCGCCGCCCGCGACGGCGTACCAGGTCATCTCGTCGCTTCCGTCGAGAGACCGCCGACCAATGATCTGCACACGTCCTCTGGGTAAGTCATGCGTGATGGTTGCAACCATGGACGACTGCACCCGTTCCCTGAACAGTTCCGGCACCCGCCCCGCGTCGTCGAGGTGGACGGTGAAGTCCTGGCCTGACGTGGTCTTCCAGACAAACGTGGAGTCATCCTCGCGCCATGCACCGTGGGCGATCTGTTCCCACCCGAACGTTTGCCACTGACCCAGCTCTCGCAGCGCCAACAGTTCCTTCGTGGCCAGCAGCGACGCCCGCGGCCCCGTCCCCTGTGCCAGTACGGATATCCGTCGGGAGAGGTGGGACTGCAGTTCGTGCTCCAGCGTCTTGTCGAAACGTCTTCCAAAGAGGGCCATGCCCCCATTGTGCCTGCCTCACACGGCTTGGCCGCCTGCCAAAACCCCCTGCACGGAGAGACTGCCTGGACGACCACGCATCGGTCGCCGTTCGCGACTTCCGCCAGTCCCCGGTAACTTGTGTGAGCGGATGGAAGAGGAGGCGCCCCCGTGGAACCCACAGTGGCTTGGTACAGCGTCCTGCCGTTCGCCGCGATGTTGCTGTCCATCGCGGTGCTGCCCCTCATTTCCTCCACGGAGGAATGGTGGGAGGAGAACCGCAACAAGCTCATCGTCGCGCTGGCGCTCGGAGTGCCCGTCGCCGTGTGGATGCTTGCGCTGCTCGGGCCCATACCGGTGCTCGAAGCACTCCTGGAGTACTCGCAATTCATCATCCTGTTGGGCTCGCTCTTCGTCATCTCCGGGGGTATCCACTTGGCGGGTGACCTGCCTGCCAAGCCCGTCGTGAATGGTGCCTTCCTGGCTGCGGGGGCGCTGACGGCCTCCTTCATCGGCACCACGGGGGCGGCCATGCTCCTCATTCGGCCGCTCCTGAAGACCAACAGCGAGCGCTCCCTGAAAGCTCACACAGTCATCTTTTTCATCTTCACCGTGGCCAACTCCGGAGGTCTGCTGACGCCCCTCGGGGATCCGCCACTCTTCCTCGGATTCCTTCGAGGCGTCCCCTTCAGCTGGACGTTCAACCTGTTCCCCGAATGGCTGTTCGTCAATGCGATGCTCGTGGCCACATATCTGGCCCTCGACAAGGTCATGTACCAGCGCGAGGATCCCGGAGACGTCGCCTGGGATCGCGAGCACACCGAACCCCTGGCCCTGCTGGGCAAGGTGAACTTCATTTACCTGGTTGTGGTGGTGCTGTCCGTGGCCTTCATCCCGTCCATCAACATCGCGGCCATCGAGGCCGGCGGCGCATCGTGGACGCTCTGGGTGCCCTGGAGGGAACTGGTGATGGTGGCGGCCCTCAGCCGATCGCTGGTGCGCGGCAACGAGCGCGTGCGCTACTACCTGAACGAGTTCTCGTGGAAGCCGATCCTCGAGGTGGCGGCGTTGTTCATCGGCATCTTCCTCACCATGATTCCCGCCCTGAAAGTCCTCGCACAGGTGGCGCCAAGGCTGCCCCTCAACGACGTCACCTTCTTCGTCTTCACGGGCGGTCTCTCGTCCGTGTTGGACAATGCACCCACCTACGCAACGTTCTTCGAGATGGCGCAGTCGCTCCCCGGCGAGGGAGCCCAGGCTCTGGTGGCGGGCGTCCTGCCCTCCCACCTGGCCGCCATCAGCTTGGGCGCCGTCTTCTGCGGAGCTCTCACCTACATCGGCAACGGCCCGAACTTCATGGTCAAGTCGGTTGCCGAGGAGAACGGCGTTCAGATGCCGAGCTTCGGTGGCTACTTCCTGTGGGCCCTTACGTGGCTGGCCCCTGTCCTCGTGGCGATGGCGTTCCTGTTCATTGCCGGGCAGTTGTGGGCCAACATCGTCGGGGTGGTGTTGACGTTCCTGCTCTTCGTTCGCATCTGGGCGGTTGCCAGCAACAAGTCGCACACCGCGCCGCGCGTGCGTTGACACCGGAGGTGTTGTCCGAACGCTGATGGTGTTGTTTCGGTCGCCGTCCGTAGAGTGCGGGATTCCAGGCCGGTGGCAGCTTTGTGCCATGACGATCATGACAGCAGTGCTACAACCGCCGGTGGCCAGCGTAAACGTGGAACGTGACCTTCTCCGGCGGATCGAGGCAGGCGTCTACGCCGATTATCTACTGGCGACGGACACCCGGCACAGCCGCCGTGATCTGGAGCGTGTGTCACGGTCCGGCAAGGCGGCATGGCAGGAGCTCTGGCTGGCCAACCTGCGCCTCGTGGCCAAGATCTCCCACGAATGTGCCCGGCGTCACAGACTGCCCTTCGACGACGTGTTCCAGGACGGATGTCTTGGTCTGGCGGAAGCGCTGCTCCGCTTCGACATGGCGCGAGGATGGCGGCTCAGCACCTTGGCGCACGAATACATCCAGCGCGCCGTTCGGGCCAGCGCAGCACGACGCGCCGGTGAACTCGACGGGCCCGACAGGCGCCATCGGTTGCGTATTCTCCTCACGGAACAGGCCAGGGCAATGTCATCCGATCAGCACGGTTCACCTCCCACGAGGAAGGTGGCCCGCATGGTGGGAGCGAGTGTCCAGGCGGCAGCCAGCGCTTTCGCAGTCACCACGTCACTGGAGGAACTGGGCCCCCACCAACTGAGCTGCGACGGGGGCTTCGACGTGGTGGAGATCCATGGTGTCGACTTCCTGCATCTCCTCGCCGACGCCGGCGAGCTGCTGAGATTGCGCTACGGTTTGGGCACCAGATGCCACAGCCAGGCTGAAGTGGCCGAGCTGCTCAAGGTGTCGCCCACCACGGTGGCACGCATGGAGCGACGTGCCCTGGTTCGTGCAAAGAAGCTGCTGGAATCGGAACAGTGTCGTCTCCCGAGTGCCGCGTGCACCTGAGCTGGGGCTTGCATTCCGGTGACTGGGGCCCGCCCTTCGTCAAGCCGCTGCTCGTATACCCTTGACGGTCGCCGAGGACATGGTTCCTTGCTCCGACAACGCTGGGGTCCCACTTCCAGGGCAACCCCGCGACCAAGGAGCCCGGGTGAAAAAGGACATTGAAAAGTACTGTTTCATGTCTCGCCGTGGCCACCCAGTAAAACTGCTCACTCCCCCACACTGGCAGCCTGCAGCCTCTTTCGCTCCATTTCGAGGGCGGTGAGCTCGGCGAACTGACTGCGATGGCCGGTTGGATCCTTCACCGGATCGGTGCGCTGCAGCCGCGACTTGCATTGTGCGATCCGGCGCACGGTGCGGGCCAGACGCAGGCGACTGGAGTGCGCCACCGAGTACATCTCGTCAGGCTCCCGCAGGAGCGGCTCCACGAGCAGGGAAACCAACAACTGGATCAGCAATTCCGAGGACGCGTTCTCACGCAGCGCGTCGCTCCACCCCTCCACCAGCGGCGTGTCCCGAAGGAGAGTGAAAACGGCCTGGTACCCGGGGTGGCTGAAGTCCTCCATGACAACGCCGTTCCAGGCGGCGTCGAACGTCAGCGGATACTGCAGCATCAGTTTGAGGGTGTCCCGCTCAAGGCGAAGTGCCGGATCACCCGGATTCGGCCATCCGGAATCCACGTCCATGGCCGGGGTCTCAAGTTCGGGTTCCCGATGGGACGACGGCGCCCCACGTCGCTGCTTGCGCGAGACCTCCCGGCGGACGTCCTCGATGTCCATTCCCAGCATGCCCGCCAGTTCACGGAGATACTGGCTGACCAAAGAAGAATCCCGAATGGCGCTGATCAGATCTGATGATTCCCGCAGTGCGGCCAGTCGACCGTCCGCTCGATCCAGATCGTAAGCCTTGATCACATTCTCCATCACGAACCGGTACAGCGGCACGCGCCGGCCCACGAGTTCTCGGACGGCGGCGTCGCCCTGCTCCAGGCGGAGGTCGCACGGGTCCATGCCCGTCGGTTCGACGGCCACGTATGTCTGCGAGATGAAGTTCTGGTCCCCCTTGAACACCTTGAGGGCGGCGTTCTGGCCAGCCTTGTCGCCGTCGAAGGTGAAGATCACCTCACCGTGCAGGCCATCGGCGGTACCCATGAGGCGTTGCAGGAGACGCGCGTGATCGTCCCCGAAAGCCGTGCCACAGCTCGCGACGGCCGTGTCCACGCCCGACAGGTGGGCGGCCATGACATCGGTGTAGCCCTCCACCACTACCGCCTGTGACCGCTTCCCGATGGACTGGCGCGCCAGATCCAGGCCATAGAGCACCTGCGACTTCTTGTAGACGGGCGTCTCGGGGGTGTTGATGTACTTGGCGGGCAACCTGTCGTCGTCGTGGATACGGCGTGCCCCGAATCCCAGCACGCTCTGTCCGGAGTCCCGGATCGGCCACAAGAGGCGTCCGTTGAAGAAGTCGCGGCCATGGTCACGGATCAGCCCGGCTGCTTTCAGCGTCGCGTCGTCGAAGCCCTGGGCGCGCAACGTCTGCTGAAGCGTGCGCCCCTGGCGTGGTGCGTATCCGAGACCGAAGTGCAGTGCGACGGCGCGATCGAACCCCCGTCTGTCCAGGAAACGTCGTGCCTCAATGGCCTCCGGGGAACCGAGCTGGGAGGAGAAGTAGGCCTCGGCGGCCGCGTTGGCCTCCAGGATTCGCTTGCGCAACCCGGGAGGCTGTCCGCTGCCATCGTCGGTGATGCGCAACTGAATTCCCGAACGATCCGCCAGAGCCTGCACGGCCTCGGTGAACGCCAGATTCTGGTGCTTCTGGAGGAAAGTGAAGACATCGCCGCCCTCGCCGCAGCCGAAGCAGTAGAAAAAGCCGCGCGACGGCGTGACGGTGAAACTCGGCGTCTTCTCGTCGTGGAAGGGACAGAGTCCCTTCAGCGACCCGCCTCCCGCATTGCGGAGCGCCACGAAATCCCCGATGACATCGTCGATGCGGATCCGGTCGCGGACAGCAGCGATGTCCTCGTCGTTGATCCGTCCCGCCATGGGGCGCAGGGCCCGCCGCCCCCCCCGGGGCCGACCCGGACGGAGAGCCGGCCCCCCGACGGCGGCGGGGCGCCGCGGCCGCCAGCGGCGCCGACGGCAGCCACCCCGGAGAACCCGCCGCCAGCCAGCCGAACTGGGCCACGCCTGACCACACCGCACGACGACCCCCGTGCGCACGCCGAAATCCACGACGACGAAACCGCCGAAACCGCCACCGGCGTCCTTCTCAGGGCTGTGCCTGGTTCGCCGAGCGCGGGATCACCGTTGAGCGGGTCCTCTCCGACAACGGCCCTGCCTACCGGTCGAATCTGTGGCGCACGGTCTGTACCGACCTCGACGTGACACCGAAATGGACCCGCCCGTATCGGCCTCAGACCAACGGCAAGATCGAACGCTTCCACCGCACCCTGGCCGACGGCTGGGATACGCCCGCGCTACACCTCAGAAACCGAACGCAGACAAGCACTGCCCGGCTGGCTCCATCGCTACAATCACCACAGACCCCACACAGCCTGCGGGGGCCTTCCACCGTCACCCGGTTAACCAACGTCCCGGAGTCATCTAGTCCCGAGCGACGACGGTCCAGGCCACCTCCCCGGACTGGCGATCCTCGGCCGTCAAGGCGGTGGATGAAAGGTGTCGCGACCTCAGGCGTTGCGTCCAATTCCCGCTGGAAGTTGGGCAGGATCCCACCCCAGCAGTCGCTGTGCCTGCTCGAACGCAAACCTGTCCGTCATCCCACCCACGTACGTGACGACACCGCGGACTGTCTCTTCCGTCCTGTACTCAGCAGGCATGGCGCTGGGGTGCTCGAGGTAGTACTCGACGAGACCGGTCAGCACCTTTACCACCACGAGGCTCTGGTCGGTGGACTCCGCACGCGTGTAGATACGCTCATAGTTGAAACGACGCAGGGCCGCGAGTGCCTCGGCCGTCTGCTTGTCCATGCCCACGGCGCCGGATTCCATCGTCGTGGAGATGACGGCGTTGATGAAGGTGGAGAGCTGCTGCCGTCGAGTCGTCCCCACCACTTGGGTCACGACGTCCGGCAGATCTGTCGGAACGACGATGCCAGCATGAATCGCGTCCTCCAAGTCGTGTGCGCAGTAGGCGATGCGATCCGCCCAGGACACCACCTCCCCCTCCAGAGTCGACGGCGCGGGTCTGGACCAGGAATGGTTGCGAATACCGTCGAGGGTCTCGTGGCAAAGGTTGAGGTCCGCCAGGACAACATCGGCACCCCATGGACCGTGGTCGTAGCCCTCATCGATGAATTGGTCGAAGGCGTCCTCGGAGGCGTGTCCACCGGGCCCGTGGCCGCAGTCGTGTCCGAGGGCCATGGCATCCGCCAGCCTTACGTTGACGCCTATTCCGCGCGCCATGGCGACGGCGCACTGTGCCACCTCGATGGCATGGGTCAGCCGGGTGCGTTGGTGATCCGTCGGATAGACCACCACTTGTGTCTTGCCCGCCAGTCGACGAAAGGCGCTGGAGTGCACGATCCGATCCCTGTCCCGCTCGAAGCAGGTGCGCAGCGCATCGGGTTCCTCAGGGATCGAACGGGTGCCAGCACCAGTGCTGAAGGTGGCAGCCGGGTTGAGTAGCAGTCGTTCATCTTCCTCCCGTCGCTCACGCGTTCGCCGCTCGGAAGGTGCCAAGGATGCGCGGGACGTCGCGTGCGCCGTGACGACATCGTTCCCGTGGCCATGCATGGTGTGGGCCCAGAGCTTCGTGCGGGGCAACAGTGAATCGTTCATCTCGCTCGCCAACCTATCCCAGCCCTCAACGCCCAGCTCTCCACAGTGTCTCTCCACCGGGATGTTGCGGTCTGTACCAGAGAAGTCGCGGGGCATGCTTCCGATAACCGTGCCAATGCCATACCCGTTGGTCGAGCATCGCCCGTCGAAGTACGAGACAGGCGAGTGTCGAGACCACCACCGATGATTGTGGAACTGAATCTGCCCCTCCGAGGCCCAGCCCTCAAAAAATGTCAGGGGGGTTCAATAGTGTTGTTTCATGGAGCAGATCAGACGGGCCGCAGCCGAGGCATTGGATGCTTTCGATGCTGTGCTGGCCTCTGTCCAGGGCGATGACCGTCGTCTGCTGTCCGCTGCGGGTGGGTGGCTCTGATGCAGCGGGCCCGACGGTTCCGGGACCGGTGCTCCTCGTGGACCTGTGTGTTGACCGATGAGGCCAATGCCGGCTCGCTGTCGGCCACCGGCACGCCGTTGACGTCGTTGATCGGTTTGGATGAGGGACGAGACTCCGGTGAGGCCGCCAAGGAAGTGTGGTGCGGGAACAAGCCGGCGACATCCAGCACACCCCCGATCAGCGCCGCGCCGACGCCCTCGCCCACCTGATCGCCGAGCACCGCGACGCACCCAACAACGTCGGAGACCGGCCCCGGATCGTGGTCACCATCCGCGAACACGACCTGAAGGACCGCGCAGAACAGGCCGGGATCCTGGCGTCGGGTGCGAAGGTCACCGCCGGTCAGCTGCGGCGGTTGTGCTGCGACGCCGACGTGATGCCCGTCATCCTGGGTGGCCCCTCCGAAATCCTGGACGTCGGCCGCACCCAGCGTTTGGTCATCACCCCACCCGGCAGAACCGAACGGATACTGGGACGAAAGCCACGCGATGGTGATCCACCGGGTGTTCCTCATCTCGCCGATGTACGGGCTCGAGCCGGGTAGCAACAGCCGATGCAAGGGGCGGTCATGGACCCTCCGGCGCAGCCTTCCACCCGAGGCAACTGCAACGGATCGTCTCTGGCGGCATTCCACCGGCGACCGCCTCGGTGTGCGGCACGACACATGATTCTGACGAGGAACAGGAGCGCGCTGGCTGGCGCTCCAGTCTGCGGAGGAGGGAAGGAAAGACGCACCCCAACGACGGCGCCTCTGCATCGGGGGCTAGCGTTGCCACCAACCCAGAGGCTGATGGAGGACCACATGACCGAGACAGCAACACTGCACGTGGATGGACGAA
This sequence comes from uncultured Actinomycetota bacterium, assembly GCA_963747505.1. Classification (GTDB taxonomy): domain Bacteria; phylum Actinomycetota; class Actinomycetes; order Propionibacteriales; family Propionibacteriaceae; genus Arachnia. Next base: position 1,148,886 of record CAVVFD010000001.1, read on the forward strand.
GCTTCGAATTTCCTGTCCTCACCGGAACAACCGGCGAAAAGGCGGTTGACATCTCTTCGCTGCGGTCGTCAACGGGACTCATCACGCTCGATGACGGCTACGGAAACACTGGATCCTGCGCGTCGAGAATCACCTTCATCGACGGCGAGAAGGGCATCCTGCGCTACCGAGGGGTCCCCATCGAGGACCTGGCGGCACGCTCGTCCTTCATCGAGACGGCTGAGCTCCTCATCTTCGGTGAGTTGCCGGATCTGGAGGAGCGCAACGAATTCCGCGAATTGCTGACGGAGAACTCGGCGCTCCACCGCGACATGCGCAAGCACTTCGATGGGTTCCCTGCTGATGCCCATCCGATGGCCATCCTGTCAGCCATGATCAACGCCCTGCAGGCGTACGATCTCCCGGAGATCAACATCACGGACGATGCCGGGTTCCGTCGTGCCTCAGCCGCTCTCATGGCCAAGACTCGTACGATCGCCGCTGCCTCGTACAAGTCCCATATCGGTCAGCCCATTGCGTACCCACGCTATGACCTTCCGTATGCCGAGAACTTCCTGCACATGATGTTCTCGGTGCCGTACAGGGACTACGAACCCACACCTGAGGTGGCTCACGCGCTCAACATGTTCCTGGTCCTACACGCCGACCACGAGCAGAACTGCTCCACCTCCACCGTGCGCATGGTGGCATCGGGAGGGGCCAACCTTTTCGCCTCCGTCTCAGCGGGGGTGAACGCACTGTGGGGGCCCCGACATGGCGGGGCGAACATGGCGGTACTGGACATGTTGCAGCACATCCATGAGGACGGTATTCCCGTCAAGCGCTACATCGATCAGGCCAAGGACAGATCCTCCAGCGTCCGGCTCATGGGTTTCGGTCACAGGGTCTACCGCAGCTTCGACCCCCGAGCCCAAATCCTCAAGAAGGCGGCGGACGACCTCCTCGAGTCCATGCATGTCAACGATCCACTGCTGGACATCGCGCGGCAGGTGGAGGAGGCCGCACTCGCTGACGACTACTTCCGGGACCGTCGCCTCTACCCCAACGTCGACTTCTACTCCGGCATCATCCTGCGAGCAATTGGCATACCCGCGGACATGTTCACGGTGATGTTCGCCATCGGTCGTACCCCGGGATGGATCGCTCACTGGAAAGAAATCCATGACAACGAGACCCAACGGATCCACCGCCCCCGACAGCTCTACGTCGGCGAACCCCTGACGCAGTGGCTGCCGCCGGCAGAGCGGTGATGCGGGACGTCAGCCGCCGCTCACACCAATCTCTGCATCAGCCAGATCGAGCTCTGAGCCGGAGGTGTCGTCGTACCATCCGTGCGGGAGCACGACTTTCCCGCGGGGGCTTCCCTGCCGACCACGAGGAGTCCCAAGTTCGCCCTCGGGGAACGGCGCTTCATCGTTGAGCTGCGCAATCAGGCCTCGTAGCTCCTCCAGGGTGGAGACCATCGCGAACTGGCGTCGAAGCTCACCCACTGGATAGCCCTTGAAGTACCACGCCATGTGTTTGCGCAGATCTGTCATGCCATGGTGCTCCCCCATGATCCCCGTCAACAATTCGGCATGTCGCCTCAACATCGCGCCCACCTCACCCAGACTCGGTCGCCCACGACGGGGGTCCCCGGCAAAGGCAGCCGCAAGGTCCCCGAACAGCCACGGACGTCCCAGACAGCCTCGACCGATCACGACACCGTCGCAGCCGGTCTTCTCCATCATCCGTATGGCATCCTCTGCTTCCCAGATGTCCCCGTTTCCAAGCACCGGGATGTCGACGGCCTGCTTCAACTCAGCGATGCGCTCCCAATCGGCTTCCCCGGAATACGCCTGCTGGACCGTTCGACCGTGCAGGGCAATGGCCGCCGCACCCTCTTCCTGTGCGATCCTTCCGGCGTCGAGAAACGTGTGATGGTCGTCGTCGATGCCGACGCGCGTCTTGATTGTGACCGGTACCCCGAATTCGTCGGCGGCACGCACCGTCTCCCGCACGATCGCCCGGAGTCGATCACGCTTGTAGGGCAGCACCCCGCCACCACCCTTGCGGGTCACCTTGGGCACCGGACAGCCGAAGTTCAGATCAATGTGTCCCACCCCGAACTGGCGACACAGGATGCGGGCGGCATCAGCCATGGTGTCAGCGTCCACTCCGTAGAGCTGCACCGAGCGGTTGGTCTCCCCCGGATCGAACTGCAACATGTCCTGCGTCTTGCGATCCCCCACCACAAGGCCGCGCGACGTGATCATCTCGCAGACATACAGGCCGGCGCCCTGCTCGCGGCACAACTGCCGGTAGGCCGCGTTCGTCACGCCAGCCATGGGCGCGAGCACCACGGGCAGATCCACCACGACGGCGTCGGGACGGCTGGGTGCGTGCAGGTGCAACGGCATGGGCGGGATCATGGTCCTCCTGGATGAGCGACGCCCAAGTCTACGGTCGTTCAGACAGGGCATCCGAATCCCGGCCACAACTCGCCCCTCCTCCGCCTTGCCCCAAATCGACCCGCCCTCGTCGAGGCGCTTGTGTTCCTCGTCCCAGAACACGTTCAATTCTCTCACCGAGGGCGCCCGGACGTACTGACGGTTGCCAGCATCGGCACCAACAGCGCTTCCTGATCCGCATCGTCTGCCTCGAAGCCCATGACGTTGATGATTGGCTCGACGCCCTGGGCGGCCACCTGCTTCGACGCTTCCACGGAATCACCGGCGAAGGTGGGTCTAAGAGTCGGGCTGGTCCACCAGGGCGCGCGGATGTCCGGGGCAGCCCTGCGGGATCACCGGCGCACGAATAGCGGATGTGGCCTTGTCATCGCGCGCTCCCGCGCTCCTTCCAGGGTGGTGGCCGGGCTTCGAGCTGCCGGGACCCTGAGCGCAAGCTGCCGCAGCTTGTTGGGTAGGGTGCCTTCTGGAAGCGCTGTGAGTTTGCAGCGGGGCGGGCATGGGAATGGACATCACAGAGGCACAGGCCGACGTGCGAAGAATGTACTCGGGAGGCTGGGGCGGCCCGGGTGTATCGGCGCTCGTTTGGCTGGCTGCCGCAACAGTTTCGGACACCGCAAGCACCGGCGCCGGGGCCGCTGTCTTGTTCATCGGCGGCGCTGTGTTGATCTTCCCCATCAACCTCGGGCTGAACTGGGCGCTCACCCGTCAGGCTGACCTGCCCGCAGGGCATCCGATGCGAGGACTCGCCATCCAGACCGCCGCGACGATGTCGGTGGTGCTGCTTTCCCTGTGGATGCTCTCCGCTGCCGTACCCAGTGTGTTCTTCCCGCTGGCCATGATTGCCGTGGGAGCCCATTACTTTCCGTTCGCCCATCTCTACGGAGATCGTTTCTTCCTGGTCGCCGGCGCCGTACAGTGCGTGGCCGGACTGCTGGTGTTACTGATCGAAACCTCGGACAGTTTCGGCGCCTACCTCATGGCTGCGCTCTTGGCGGCGACGGCGATCGTGCTTTTCGTTCGGTGGGATCGCGCTGCCGTGGCTGGACGTGAGTGAAAGCGACCTCAGTCCTCGTCACCCCGGAGATCGACCCCGCGCTCGGGTGTCACCGGTGGCCCAAATATCCTCTGGAGGTACCTGACTCAACAGATTGGGGTGTCTCCGTGCACTTTGTGAAGCGGTTTTCGCGAAGTCCTGCAGTGCTCTCGCTCATCGCGGTTCTGACGATTGTCTTCGTCGCACAGGTCCTGAACCCAAGGATCGCAGACATTCTTGCCCTGCCTGGGGACGTGGCAAATTTGGCTGCGAGCCCATGGAGTCCACTGACGGTCCTGTTTCTCCACGAAGTTGTCATGCACCTTGTGATCATGATCGTGATGTTGGCGGGATTCGGCGTACTTCTTGAGCAGCACGCACGCTCCAGAGATGTGCTGGCCGTCTATCTCTTAGCGGGGCTGGCTGGCTCGCTCGGCGTCCTGGGCACCCTTGCCGTGGCGGACCCCGACTCCGGCGGAACGCTCGTCGGAGCATCAGCCGCCGTCTTCGGCGTCGCAGGCGCGGTCCTCGCCATGCGTCCGTCAGAAAGAATTCTCGGGGGTAAGACTTCCCAGTGGATCACGGCCCTCGTTGCCATCAACATCGTCTTCCTGCTCTCCCAACCCCTTGGATCCGTAGCGCACCTACTGGGTCTCGGAGCCGGAGTTCTGTACGGCAGACGGCTGAGGCGCAGAGCCCTGGAACCGCGGCCTGATCCTGTTCCTGCCCTGGACGACAGTTCATCCGGGTAGAACCTCCCGCGTCGCGCTTGTCAGGTCATGACACCAGCATCTTGAAGCGTGGGCCCAGTCGTTGCGCCTCAAGACGGGCCGAGGCGTGTTTGATTCGGCTTGGGAGTCTATGACCCGGTGTGTCCTGCGACAGTTTCAGCCGCCAGTCGGGGCGAGGTTTCAGCCCTTCGGGCCTTGGAGCGCTCTTGGCGCATCGTCCAAGACACTGCCTCAGCGGGCCGGCCACCCGTGCTCACGACAGCGTGCAGGGGTCCCATGAGGTTGACGGCGATGATCGCCGTCCACTTCGTCTGGCTGCCTTGACCGAATGGGCCGCTGGGTCCGCTCAAGGCGCGCGCCAGCGAGGGCTGGCCGAGGCCATGGTTGAGATCGCAGCCCACCGCCTGTCCATGAGATTATTGCGCCACTTCTGTGCCATCTTCCCTGCTTCGGTGCCGTTGGGTGGGTTGACGGGAATCGAACCCGCCCACACCTGGTCAGAAAGCGAGGCAGCCGCCATCGGGTGCTTCGGCGAAACGTACTGACACCCCGCGCCAGCGGGGGTCTCTTGCGGCTGCTAGATTCTCGATGAAGGTGGCGGCGCACATCGGTACCGATGCGTCACCCCCCGAGGTGGACCGAGCGTCGCTCAGAAGCCAGCCCCCCAACGGGGATTGTGCTTACCGATGGAGGAGTGGGGCCCGTGGCATCCGCAACCCTGCGTGAAGAACAGCCTCGAGGCATACCATTGACGGCCGACCTGATTCGGGCTCATCCGGTGCTGGCGTTCTTCGTCCTGGCGTACCTACTGAGCTGGACGTACTGGCTGGTCGTTCTCGGGATTATGAGACATGACACCCTCGCTTGGTTCGTCCCGGGCGCCTTCGGCCCACCGATCGCAGCGCTGGCGGTCACGGTACACGTCGACGGCCGCCAAGGTTGCCGTGCGTTCCTGAAACGCCTGCTCATGTGGAGGGTCAAGGCCGGGTGGTACTTCGTGGCCCTCATCGGCCTGCCCGCCCTCGGCCTGGTGACTGGGGTGCCGTTCCGGAACGGGACCGAGCCGATTACCGGCTGGAGCCCGGCGATGATCGTGTCGTACCTCGCAGCCTTCAGTTTCCTGGTGGTGCTTGGCGGCGGTCAGGAAGAGCCCGGATGGCGTGGCTTCGCGCTGCCTCGCATGCAGGAGCGCATGGGCCCGCTCCGAGCGTCCTTGGCCTTGGGTGTGCTGTGGGGGCTGTGGCACCTGCCGGTGTTCGTCTTCGTCCCCGGCTACCACTCCTCGGGGACGGGTGCGGCCAGCGTGGCTGTAAGTGCGTTGATCTTCACTGCGATCGACGCGGTCGGGCAGTCGCTACTCTTGACCTGGCTGTTCAATCACACCCACGGCAGCATCCTCTTCGCTGTTCTGGCTCACGCCTCCCTCAACGCCGGGCAGCTGTTCGTCGCTACCGGTCGCAGCGCGTCGATCGCCGTCAGTGCGTCGTTCGCCATAGTGGGTCTGGTCCTAATTGTGGCCACTCGCGGGAGGTTGGCGTACCGGCCGCCGGAGCTGGGGCGGTCCGCACTTCCAACCCAGGTCGACGACAAGGGCTGAAATCAGTTTCGTCAGAACCAGCGCTGCCAACCGCAGAGCTCACAACAAAAATGAGTGGTGTGTCTGCGGACACGCCGGGGTGATTCTCTTCACCATCGTGCAAATGTGCGACGGCGTCGTTGGACACGGCTCGTCCCTAGACCGCCGCGGTCATCACCCGCGGCGGGGGACGTTTTCTCCCAGTTCGTCCGGCGGCAGGTACGCGGACGGCTCGTCGATGGCCCGGCTCAGCACCGGGGTGAGGATCATCTTTGCGTCGAATCCGTTGAAGGAACGTCGGTAGGCACCCACGTTCTCCCAGCGGCTGACGATCGCCCAGAGGGCCTGATCGTCGAGGTTTTGCACCACGTCCACACCAAGGCAACCGGGCCGGCCGCGCCAGAACTCGGCGACCCCGTCAGCTTCCATCGCAAAGCCGGGCCACACATCCTTGAAGCGGGAGATGGCGAGCATCGATGTGCCTTTCGTCGGATCCGAAGAGACCTCAGCCTAGTGCCGGCCGCGCGGTCCACTGATGTCATTGCCGAGCCGGACGGCAGACCCTTGCACGGCCGGCTTCGAACTCGGCATTGCGACCCCGTTCCTCGTAGCTTCCTTTTGAGTGGCGTGCGCGGCCACCACCAGTCGGCTCGCCTCGCGTCAGTTGACAAGAGTGGACGCCTTAATGATACTGATTCTCATGAACTTCGGACACGTCGCCACCGTGCTCATTGGTCTGACCTCGGTGCTGACGCTCGCAGCGTGCGGTATTCCCGAGGACGCCGTCCCGGGTGGAAGCGCTTCGGTTGACGACTCGGCAATCCAGGTGGCGGCAGCCTTCTATCCCCTGGAATACGCTTCGACCACCGTGGGCGGCGACGCTGTCAACGTGACACCACTCACCATTCCGGGGGTGGAGGCGCACGACGTCGAACTGACGCCCCGCCAGGTGGCCGCCCTGGTCGAGGCGGATCTCGTGGTGTACCTCTCGGGGTTTCAGCCGGCAGTCGACGAAGCGGTGAAGCAGGCTGATCCATCGAGGGTGATGGACGTCGCGCCATATGCGGAACTCCTGGCCGTGGACGCCGAGGGGCACACGGCGGGGGATGTCCACGCCGAGGATGACCATGGAGATGTGGATCCACATTTCTGGCTGGACCCACTCCGCCTGGCCTCCGTCACCGACGCCATTGCCGAGCGGCTCGCGACCATGAACCCGGAGAAGGCACAATTCTTCGCCGACAACGCGGCATCCACCCGAGGCGAGCTCACCACACTCGATAGCGAGTTCACCGCCGGCTTGCAGAACTGCGAACGACACAGCCTGTTCACGTCCCATGCCGCCTTCGGGTACCTCGCCGAGCGCTACCACCTCATCCAGGTGTCCGTGGTGGGAATCTCTCCCAATGTGGAGCCATCCGGAGCACGCATCGCTGAGGTTCAGCAGCTCGCCCGCGACTACGACGCAACTACAATCTTCTTCGAGACCACCGCCTCCGACGCCGTCGCGAAGTCCATCGCTCAGGACCTCGGCATGACGACGGCCGTGCTGGACCCCGTTGCATCCCTCAACGACCAGTCGTTGGACGAGGACTATCTTGGAATCATGCGTGCCAACCTGGCCGCGATCCGGGAGGCGAACGACTGTGGCTGATACCATCCCCCTGCTGGATGCGCAGGGCATGTACGTTTCGCTGGGAGGTCTACCGATACTGCGCGACGTCGGCCTTCAGGTGGCGGCAGGTGAGGCAGTCGCAGTCCTCGGCGGCAACGGCTCAGGCAAGACGACGACGATCAGGACGGTCCTTGGCCTCATCCCGTTCCAGCAGGGATCGGTGAAGCTCTTCGGCACGGACCTGATGAACTTCCACGAGTGGCACCGGGTGGGATACGTTCCGCAGCACTCCACCCTGAACGTCTCGAATGCCACGGTGCGGGAGATCGTCTCCTCGGGTCGACTCTCGCACCACAGAATCTTCCAGTTCCTCAACCAGGAGGATCGCAACCAGGTCACGCGGGCACTGGATCTCGTCGGTCTGGGTGATCGTGCCAAGTGGCCCTTCAGCACTCTTTCCGGTGGGCAGAAGCAGCGCGTTCTCATCGCGCGTGCGCTGTCCTCGGAGCCGGAACTCTTGATCATGGACGAGCCACTGGCCGGTGTGGACCTCCACAGCCAGGACGGCCTCGCGCGGCTGCTCGCCGGACTCCGCAACGATGGGTTGGGGCTCGCCATCGTCCTCCATGAGCAGGGACCTCTGGCGGGAGTCCTGGACCGGTGGGTGACATTGTGTGACGGGCGCCTCGTCGCCTCCGACGTGGACGGTGCCACGGATTGCGTACCGTTCACCAAGGATTCCTCGGTGGTCGGACTCCGGGACCCCTTCGCGGGGAGTCGTCGATGATGGACCTCTGGTCTCTTCCTTTCATGCAGCGCGCACTCGTGGCGGCGCTGCTCAGTGGACTGATCGCACCGGCCATCGGCATGTTCATCGTCCAGCGAAAGCTCAGCCTGCTCGGTGACGGGCTGGGCCACGTCGCCATCATGGGCGTGGGACTGGCGTTCCTGACGGGAACTGCTCCGCTTGCGACGGCCGTCGTCGTATGTGTTGTGGCAGCGGTGGCGGTGGAACTGCTGCGGCAGCGTGGCAAGGCCACCGGCGATCTCGGCCTGGCCATCCTGTTCTACGGTGGCATCGCGTCCGGCGTGATGATGGCCGGAATCGCCGGCCAGGGATCGGCAGGACTGTCCGCCTACCTCTTCGGATCCCTCACGTCTGTGAGCACGGCGGATTTGTGGGTGATCGCCATCTTCGGTGTCCTGATCCTCACCTTCAGCATCGGCATGTCACCCAGGCTGTTCGCCGTCGCCGTCGACGAGGACTACGCGCGCGTGCTCGGCATCAAGGTGAAGGTACTCAACCTGTTCATCGTGGTGCTCGCGGCCGTGACCGTCACCATCTCCATGCGCACCGTCGGGCTCCTTCTCATCAGCGCCCTCATGGTGATTCCCGTCGCCACCTCACAACAACTGTTCGTCGGGTTCAAGGGCGCGTTCTTCGGTGCCATGGGGGTCGGCGTGGTGGCGGCCGCCCTGGGGACGGTGGGCTCCTTCTACCTCGATTCGGCGACCGGCGCAACCATCGTGGTGGCCTCCATCGGCCTGCTGGCACTCTCCTGGATGCTCGCAGGTCCGTTGCGCCGACGCCGCAACTTCATCCCCTACGTCGAGGACCACCCCCCGGGCACCTTCGAGTACGAGAGGGCTGAGAACCATGACGACTCGTTCGCCCATGAGCGCGGAGTCACCATCATCCAGCATGGCGACCACGTCGACTACGTCCACGACGGTCACCGCCACGCACTCCATGAAGACCACTATGACGAGCACTAGTACGTCCCGCAACACCTGGCAACGCTCGGCGATTCGTGACTTCATGGCCGGCGTCGAGGACTTCCGCACGGCCAGCCAGATCCATGAGGACCTGAGGAAGCTGGGCGACCGCATGGGTCTGGCAACCGTGTACCGCGCCCTGCAGACGATGGTGGAGGCCCGCGAGGTGGACATGCTGCGCGCCCCGGGCGGGGAGGCCTCGTACAGGAAGTGCTCGGGTGGCCACCACCACCACCTCGTGTGTCGACGGTGTGGAGCGGCGGAGGAGATCGCGGCCGAGGTCGTGGAGATCTGGGCCTCCGAGGTGGCCCGGGGTCATGGTTTTACCGACGTGGGCCACGAGGTGGAGCTCTACGGCCTCTGTGCCGACTGCTCGACATCGTGAACGCGTTGTCGCTGTCAGCGCTGCAGGAACGGCAGGGAACGCAACGCCCGGTCCAGATGCCACGTCGCATACGCCGTCACCAGACCGTGGCAGCGATTCACCGTCGGCGCGGAGGCCCCTGCCACCATGGCCCAGTCGCCGCTCATCAGCGCTCCCAGGTGCCGCAGCGCCTCCTCATCCACCCGCGCGGATGACGGTGGGCGGCACCGCGCACACACGGTGCCACCACCCTGGGGCGAGAACCAGAGGGAAGTCTCTCCCACCACGCCACAGTCGGAACACTCGCCCAGCGTCACGGCCCAGCCCGCGACGGCGAGTGAGCGCAGGAGATAGGAGTCGACGATGGCGGCCGCCGGACGCGTCGGATCCGCCAGAGCGAGCAGGGCGCCCAGCAGGAGGCGGTACTGCTGCAGGGCCGGGGTGCGATCCTCCACGACGAGTCGATCAGCGGCCTCGACGAGCACCTCGGCGGCGGTGAAGCGGTCGTAGTCCATGCCGAGAAGTCCGGCGTGCAGCGTCTCCACCTGCGTCACCACATCCAGGGCACCGCGACCCTCGGCGAACTGGACGTCGACATGGCTGAAGGGCTCCAGACGCGCTCCGAACTTGCTGCTCGTACGCCTGACGCCCCGGGCCACAGCCCGGACTTTCCCGCGCTGACGTGTGAGAAGGCTGATGATGCGATCCGCCTCGCCCAGTTGGTACGTGCGGAGCACGACGGCTTCATCACGATAGGTGGGCATGTGTTCCATCATATTTGAACGCCGGAAGCGCGATAGGTTGGCTCACGTGGCTGACTCCTACCGCGCACCCACCCCGCACCCCAGCGGCGCGCGTCCCCCGCAGATTCCCGGAGCGCGCCTGCCCCAGCACGTCGCGATCGTCATGGACGGCAACGGGCGTTGGGCCAAGCAGCGAGGGCTGAAACGCACCGAGGGTCACGCACGCGGAGAGGCCTCCCTGCTGGACGTCATCCACGGCGCCCTCGAGATGGGCATCCCGTACCTGTCGGCCTACGCCTTTTCCACGGAGAACTGGAAACGCTCCCCCGACGAGGTGCGCTGGCTCATGGGCTTCAACCGCGACGTCATCCACCGTCGCCGCGACGAGCTCAACTCCATGGGCGTCCGAATTCGCTGGGCGGGGCGGCGCCCGCGGCTGTGGCGATCGGTCATTCGGGAACTCGAGGATGCGGAGCGACAGAGCAGTTCAAACACCAAACTGACGCTTCAGTTCTGCGTCAACTACGGCGGGCGAGCCGAGATCGTCGACGCGGTGCGCGAGATCGCGCGCCGGGCAAAGGCAGGAAAACTCGATCCTGAGCGCATCACGGAGGACCGGTTCCGCACGTTCCTCGACGAACCCGGGATCCCCGACGTCGACCTCTTTGTCCGCAGCTCCGGCGAGCAGCGCACCTCCAACTTCCTGCTGTGGCAATCGGCCTACGCCGAGTTCATCTTTCTGAACCGCCTGTGGCCGGACTTTGACCGTTTGGACCTGTGGTCCGCAGTGGAGCAGTACTGCGACCGCGAACGACGATTCGGCACTGCCTGAGGAGTTACCATCATGCTTCCCACAACCGTCCCCACACTCACCGGACCCTTGGTGCGCCTGCGGGCGTGGGAGGCCGGCGACGCGCCTCTGCTCAGATCCGTCGCGTCCGATCCGGTGATCCCGACAATCACGTCCGTGCCCAGCAGTGGGGCAGACGAGGACATCGCCGCCTACTTCGCGCGACAGCACCAGCGCACAGTGGAGGGCACGGGATTCTCCTTTGCGATCACCGATGTGCGCAGTCGGCAGGCCGTTGGAAACATCGGCCTGTGGACCCGCGACTACGACCGTGGACGACTCACCATCGGCTATTGGGTGGCCGAGGAGTTCCGGCATCGGGGACACGCGCAGGACGCGCTGGCCACACTGACCGCATGGGCGGTGACGCTGCCCGGGGTGGGGCGATTGCAACTGTTCGTCGAACCCTGGAACGAGGGTTCATGGCACATCGCCGAGGCGTGCGGCTTCATGCGCGAGGGCTTGCTGCGTCAATGGCAGCGGGTGGGAGACCAGCGTCGAGACATGTGGGTCTACAGTCTGATCCCGGATCCCGAGGACCTCCCTTGACACTGCGTCGAGAGCTCAAGCCAGCTCCGCGAATTCGCCCATCACGGCCATGGCCTGTTTCCCCGTCTCCACTTTGGTCATGAGGAGATGGCCATGGGCAGCACGAACGGGGTCATCCACTGATTTCCACCAGTGGATGACCCCGTCGAGAGTTGCTGCCCCCGACCTCAGACCTGAACGGTGCGATTCACAGCGCTGAGGATTGCACGCATGGAAGCGCTCGTGATGCTCGGATCCACGCCCACACCCCACAGCACCACGGCGTCGTCGCCCTCTCCGACCTCGCACTCCACGTAGGCGGCGGCCTTGGCGTCGCCGCCGGACTCGAGCGCGTGTTCGCTGTAGTCGAGCACCGTCACCTTCACGCCGGTCTCCCCCAGCGCGTCCACAAATGCCGAGACGGGTCCGTTGCCCTCTCCGGAGAGCTCTATGTCCTGGCCGTTGGGATCATTGACCACCGCTGTGATGCTGAAGTGCCCGTTCTGGGACGAGGACCCGGCAGACGTCAGGGCCCACGCACCCTCGGTCAGGTACTCGCGGGTGAAGATCTCGAAGATCTGCTGCGAACTCACTTCGCCACCGGAGGTGTCGGTGTGGTCCTGGACCACTCGGCTGAACTCCATCTGCAGGCGACGAGGCATGTCCATCTTCGCCTCGGACTTCATCAGATAGGCCATTCCACCCTTGCCGGACTGGGAGTTCACCCGGATGACCGCCTCGTACGTGCGACCCACGTCGAACGGGTCGATTGGCAGGTACGGCGCCTCCCACTCCAGTTCCGCCACCGTCTTGCCCTGCTCGCCAGCCACGTGCTCCAGGTACTCCAGCCCCTTCTTGATGGCGTCCTGGTGGGAGCCGGAGAAGGCTGTGTACACCAGATCTCCGGCGTACGGATGACGCGGATGAACCGGCAGCCCGGTGCAGTACTCGACGGTGCGCCGAACATGGTCGATGTCGGAGAAATCCAGCTGTGGATCTATGCCCTGGGTGTACAGGTTGAGCGCCAGCGTCACCAGGTCGACGTTGCCGGTCCGCTCTCCGTGACCGAAGAGGCATCCCTCCACGCGATCTGCCCCTGCCATCTGGCCCAACTCGGAGGCGGCAACGGCGGTGCCTCGGTCGTTGTGCGGATGCAGGGAGACGGCCACGTGTTCGCGTCCCTTCACGTTGCGGCAGAAGTACTCGATCTGGTCCGCGTAGGTGTTGGGGGTGGAGCGCTCGACGGTGGCGGGCAGGTTCAGGATGATCTCCCGCTCGGCGCTGGGTTGCCATGTGTCGATGACGGCGTTGCAGACCTCGACGGCGAAGTCGGTGGGTGTCTGCGTGAAGATCTCCGGAGAGTACTGGTACCCGAACTCGACGTCGCCGAGGTGCTTCTCCGCATACTTCATGACCATTTCGGTGCCCCGGGTGGCCATTCCGATGCACTGGCTCTCGTCAATGTTGAACACGACCCGGCGGAAGAGTTCCGCAGTGGCGTTGTACATGTGGATGTTGGCACGGTGGGCGCCGATCAGGGATTCCGCGGTGCGGCTGATGAGATCCTCGCGGGCCTGGGTCAGGACGGAAATGGTGACGTCGTCGGGCACGTGACCGCCCTCGATCAGCGCGCGGACGAAATCGAAGTCCGTCAGTGATGCAGACGGGAACCCGATCTCGATCTCCTTGTAGCCCAGGTTGACGAGCAGTTCAAACATCCGCATCTTGCGGGCGGATGTCATGGGGTCGATGAGGGCCTGGTTGCCGTCGCGCAGATCGGTGGACAGCCAGCGCGGCGCCTTGGTGATCTTCTGGTCAGGCCACGTGCGATCGGGGACCTGAATGGGCTCGAATGCGCGGTAACGATTGACCGGCATACGAGTGGGCTGCTGTACGGGCTTCTGCTGGACGCGGGTGGTGAACTGATTCATGATGGTGCTTCCTCGGCTGGGATTGTCATTGTCGCCAGACACGGCAGATCCCCGCAGCGAGGAGGCTGGCAGTTCAGGACTGGGCCCCGCTGCGGCGACGGAGGAGCAGGACTCGCGATGCCACGTTGCGAGCCTAACCCCCGCTGGGACCGTCGGCAAGCACCATCTCACGAAATACCTCTGGTGAGATTCGATCCAGCGGCGTTCCGTTCCACGGCAAAACATTTGATCAGAGGTCAGGCTCGGGGTGCGTCGATCGATACTGCACGCCGTGAAGGGAGAACCGCGCTGTGCCCTCCGGATGACCACGGATCGATGTCCCGCACACCAGTGCCTGTCAGACTGGGGGCGTGCATTCCACCACGCGAGCCCGCAGGGCTGCGGGCGACATCTCGGTTCGGGAGCGCCTCGTCTTCGCGGCCGGTGACATCTACGCCGGTGGCGCTTCCTCGCTGATCGCAGTGCTCTATCTCATCTTCCTGACCGACATCGTCAGACTCAGCCCCGCCCTCGCAGGCTCCGCAGTGCTCGTGGCCAAGTTTTGGGACGCGATCAACGACCCCCTCATGGGCGCCATCTCGGACCGGACGCGCACACGGATGGGGCGTCGTCGGCCCTGGATCCTCGCAGGCGGCATCCTGTTGGTCCCCATCATGGCGCTGCTGTGGCTGCCCTTTCCCGTGCTCGACTCGCAGGTGGGCAGGATGGCATGGGCGATGCTCTCCTACATCGCCTACAACACGGTGCAGACCATCGTGGCAGTGCCATATGCCTCGATGTCCACGGAGATCACCACCGACTACGGCCAGCGCAACAAGGTGAACACCACCCGGCTGTTGTTCTCCACCGTTGCGTCGGCCTCCGTGACGCTGCTGGCAGCGTGGTTGTTCGATCAGTACCGCACTGATGAGATGTCCCTGTCCGCAATGTATGCGGCCATCGTGCTGGGATTCGGGACGGTGTTCAGCGTCTGCATGGTGGGCGTCGCCCTGGTGTGTCGCGAACGTGTCCCCGTGCCGCGGCAGAACGAGCCGTTCCGGATGAGCACCTTCATCCAGCCGTTGCGCGTCCCGTCATTCCGTCGGCTTCTCGCCATGTATCTGTGCCACTCCCTGGCGATGGACATTGTCTCCGCCACCGTCTTGTACTTCGCCCTGTACGTGGTGGTGGGTGCCAACGCCCAGGTATTCCTCGGCATGTTCATCGTCGTCAACGTGATCGCTTTTCCCGTCGTCACCAGGTTGGTGGGGCGCGTGTCAAAGAACCGGATCTACTACTCCCTCCTCCCCGTGGCGCTCGTGGGTGTCGCTGCCGTTGCACTGTTTCCCTCCGACGGCCCGGTCGTGGCCGTCTACGCCTTCGCTTTCATCCTGGCCGCGGGCATGGCCGGCGCCCAGTTGATGAGCTGGGTGATCTTTCCTGATGTGTTGGACGCCGCCGAACTCCAGACCGGACAACGGAACGCGGGTTCCTTCGCGGGACTCATGACGTTCACCCGGGGTATCGCCTCAGCGGTGGTGATCCAGATGCTCGGCATCGTGCTGGAGGTCACCGGCTACCGCGCACCCGCGACGAATGAGATCCCAGTGCAACCAGACGCTGCCATCCTCGGGATCCGGCTGTTCATGCTCGTGGGCATGTCCGCCCTGCTCTCGCTCGGGTGGTTCGTCGCACGACGCTATCCGCTCACACGGAACATCTGTCTCGAAAACCAGACCCAGCTGCAGGAACGGCGCGCGCGGGTGACGGAGTGATCCGACGACGCAGGACTGGGCACCAGACGGATCCGGGAATGGCCGTCAAGATGGGGCCGCCCGGTATCGCTGATCTGGATCGACTGCTTGCCGGCGATTCCATTGATGAGGCCGCCGTCGTGGCGCTGTGCGACTTCGTCGATGCTCGCCACGACTGCGCGGACTTCCGGGCCCTGACGCTGCTGCGGATCGCTGACAGCGACAACGCAACCGTCAGCTCGGGGCTGAAGACCCGAGTGCGTTCCACGCTGCTGGGCTTTCGGTACTGGATGGACGAGGCGGGGACGGATTCGATGTGCTTCTGGTCCGAGAACCACCAGGTCATCTTCGCGGTGGCGGAATACCTGGCCGGGCGGCGCTACCCGAGTGACGTCTTCACCAATCCCGGGCCCGCGGGGCGCCCCCTCGCGGGAGATGAACGGATGACCCGAGCCCGGGCCCGGCTCGAATCGTGGTTCGACCACCGCTTCCGGTTCGGCTTCACCGAATGGTGTTCCAACACCTACTACGAGGAGGATGCCGCTGCTCTGGCCTTGCTGATTGACCTCGCGGAAGGAGACGCGCTCGCGACGCAGGCAACAGTGATCCTCGATCTGCTGGTGCTCGACATGGCCCTGCACCGCTTCGAGAGCTGGTTCGTCGGCTCCGCCGGACGGGCCTACGAAGCCCAGAAGAAGGACCCCCGCGCCGCTGACACGAGGGAACTCGGAGACCACTTTTTCGGTCAGCCACGTGAGCGCTGGAACCTTGACCGGATGTCCGGTCTCGTGGTCACGAGTTCCTACGAGGTTCCGGAGGTGCTGCGCCGCATCGCGGCCTTCCGCGGCGATGCCCTTGTCCGGGAGAGCTTTGGTCTGGACCTGGCAGAGGTCACGCGGGAAGTTGGCCGATCCGACCTCGACACCACCGGTGCGTTCTTCTGGCTCATGGAGGCTTTCACCACGCCCGAGTCCATTCGCACCACCATGGCCATGTTCACGAAGTTGCGCCTTGGCACCAACCGCCTCCTGACCCCGCTGTCGTCATT
Organism: uncultured Actinomycetota bacterium; assembly: GCA_963747505.1. Classification (GTDB taxonomy): domain Bacteria; phylum Actinomycetota; class Actinomycetes; order Propionibacteriales; family Propionibacteriaceae; genus Arachnia. Next base: position 1,165,264 of record CAVVFD010000001.1, read on the forward strand.
GTCACATGTGCCATCGGTCCTCCTGCCGCCGCTGGTCAGGCTCGTCAATCCGGCCACGCAGGGGGTCGCGATCCAGCGCGCCGACGTCACCACGTGGCGGACACGCCACGGGTTGCTGTCCAGCGCACAGTCCCACCATCCCGGAGCTTTCGGCGACCAGCAGCATCTGTGGCAGGCGAGCCTGCCCGGCGGTGTGAACGTGTTCGCGACGCATCCGGGCGCGCCGATGTTCGACGACGTCGCCCGCAACTTCTCGCCGTCGGCCTGGGTGGGAAACGGCATCAATCCCCACGTGGGACAGGACCGCAATGTCCTGCTGTCTGTGCACGACCTGCGCGTTCGCCGTGGCTACCTGGAGTCGCGTCGGCTGAGGCAGTCGCACCTCTACTGGCCCGTGGCGCGATTCGACGATGAACGGTCTGGCACTCACGACGGCGGCGGCACCTGGCTGGCAGCGAGCGTGGGAACCGGCTACGTCGGGATCGTGAGTGCGTCCCCCCTCTCCCATGGCTCCGAGCCGGACGAACTGGTCCAGCACGGAGATGTCACGGGATGGGTCGTGATGCTCGGCAGCTCGGAAGAGGACGGCACCTTCGATGAGTGGAGCGCCAAAGTCCGCGCAGTCCGAACAACGGTGTCGCCGCAGCTCGTCCGTCGACCATCACGCAACCCACCGCGCATCCATCGCGGCTGGTCGAGGAGGAGCCGACGCGGTGGGCGGCCCCTGGAGGGAGGAAGGGCGCGGGACGAACAAGCCAGCGGCGCGCCGAGGCCCGTGTCTCTCCGCGCTCAGCTCGGTGGGGCAGATTACGAGCTCATCTTTGGCACTGGCCTCACCCGGGACGGGGATCCTGTGCCTGATCGACACCCGCGGTTCGACACACCCTTCGTCCGAGCGCCACGATTTCCGCGTCGGCTGCACATAGAGCATGGAGGCCACGTACTGGAACTGGACTGGACACGTCACTCGCGGTACCACGGCCGCTCGACTGACCCGGCAGCGCGCATGCACACCTCCCCCACAACAGCTTTGGACATCGCAGTCGCTCTCTGCGACGACATCGTTGGGCAGGCGGCAACGAAGCCGGCGATGCCGTGGACGTGGGGACCAGCACTTCTGGGATTCTCCTTGGCTCTCCTGGACGAGCACCGTGGGGACTCTCGCTACCAGGACTTCTTGTTGCGCTTCGCAGATCACCACCTCGCGCACGCACCGAGGATCAGATACTCGGACCACGTCGCGCCGGCGCTCATCACCTGGCAGCTCCAGCGAGCCGGCTTCGAGCGCTTCGCACCCCTGACTGAGCGGGCAGTCGACTACATCCGTACCGCACCCCGCGCCATCGACGACGCGGTCAACCATCTCGGCACCTCGCCGTGGAACTGGATCTATCCGCGCTCGGTCTGGGTGGACTCCCTCATGATGTTCAGCGTCTTCCCCAGCATGTATGGGCGAGTCGAAGGAATACCGGAACTCGTCGACTTTGCTGCGCGTCAGCCTCGGCTCTATGCCCAGCGCCTTGTGGATCCTGAGACCAACCTATGGCACCACTCCTACTGGGTGAGAGCCCGAAGGCCTTACCCCACGGCATTGTGGGGTCGTGGCAACGGGTGGGCGGTCTCGTCGCTGCCGATGATTCTCGATCAACTGCCAAAGGATCATTCCGAACGTCCCACCATTCTCGAGCTCTTGGCCAGCACGAGCCACGCACTGTTGCCTCTCCAACGCGGGGACGGGACGTGGCAAACCATCCTCACGGGCAATCGGAGGGCTGCTCCCTCAGGCCAGGGCTACCGTGAACTCTCCGCAACGGCGCTGATTTCAGCAGGGTGGCTGCATGCAGTCCGTGAAGGCTACCTGCCCGACGACTTTCGGGAACCTGCCGAAAGAGCGCTGGTCGCTGTGAGTTCTGCGGTGCATCGCCATCATGGACGGCTGGTGCTTCCGGAGGTGTCCGGGCCGACCATTCCGGTGCCCGTCCTCCCGCGACGTGGCTATCTGTGGACGCCGACTGGGACCAATCATCCGTGGGGTGTTGCAGCTTTCGTCTTGGCGGCGATCAACGGGGAGCGCCTCAGTTGTTCCCCGGGGCCACATTGACCACTTGCACTTCCGCAATCCGCACAGTCCCCGAACGCGACAGATCCAATTCGATGGTTCCTGAGCTGCCGATACCCGACCACACCACGTCCCAGTACGTCGTCGCCGTGATGGTGTATTCGTCGTCACGGGTGTACACGTATCCACAATCCGGTGAGGCTTCATTCCGCGTGAGAGTGCTTCGCCAGGGAGTTCCCCGTCCACAGGTAACCGTGTCGCCGTTGCCCATATCCCACACCACCTCGGAAACCGTCGCGGTGGCCGTAACTGTATAGCCAGCCTCCGAGGCGGATCGGGTGATGGGACCCCATGTTTCCTCTCCTGCGTCGTCGACCCACAGCCACGTATTCCACCCGACGTAGCCCAGGTGGCTGGGTGCATTCTCGGTGGTCAAGGGAAAAGTGCCAAGTGTGATGGGACGCAGGTCCATGGTCTCCACTGCGACTTGTGCCAACCTCCCCGGGTCGGGAATTGCCGCCGCTGCAGCCTCCGCAGACGCCTGCCAGTACAAGGCGACGACGTTCCCAGCAGAGGTACACCGCATCACAACACCATCAGTATTTCCCTCCCACGCCACATCCGTGAATGGAAGTGCAGGCGTCTGCGGGCGCACGTAGCACATTCTTCCCGCGTGCCATGTTCCAGCATCGGACGTGCAGTCGACTTCCGCACCGCCGGGCCTGGTGCATTTCTGAGGGCCACTCCTCATCGTCCTCGTCTGGCCCTCCCCACCAGCGACTCCAGCTTCCAGGGAACGCGACGGTAATAGCGCACCGACCACGCCGATCGTGAGCGCACAGACGACGTGAATCATCAGCCGAGACGCTGAAAGTGGGAGGCTGGCCAGACAAGCGCCAAGATGCCAAAAAGCAGCCCAGACACCTCGCACCATTACGGCTGTCCGCACAGTTCGACTCGCTTATTGGTAATATCTCCGACTTTCCATGCGCATCTTCTTCGCGAAACCTCGATCGTCCATTCAACGAAAATAGGCGCGGTCAGCATCCAAGCACAGATTCCCCGTCTCCTGCCGATGAGATCTGTATGCTGATGAGTCAGTGCAAGCCTCGACGACCTCGATCTTGACACCTTCACATGCTGGTGATGGGCTTGTCCAACCTCTTTCATGTAATATAGATCGTCGCCGGTTTGCGATGATGCCCGCTTCTCGGTCGCATTGATCATGGCCACTCGAATTCATCTGAGTCTCGCCCGGTAGTGATTTCAGAAAGGGCTGCAACATCCAGCGATGGATCCTTACTGAGATCATTGATCAGCGTGAAAGAACTGCAACACCGTGTCGGCAGCCGCGGCCTGTTCCTCGTCCCAGGTATTCGAAGGGCGGGGGGACGGCTTCGGGCTTTCAGAGGGCGTCCACGAATTGTCCGGCGCAGCGCTCGTCGTTACAACGGGGACAGTGGGCTCAGGAGACGACACCGGCTCCTCGCCCGTGGAACAGCCACTGGCCACCGCGACGAGCATGACGGCGCTCAATGCCGACATGGACGCCCGCCTCACCACAGGTGTCATCGTGGGAGCCCCCTTCCAGCCGGCACCATGCCGAGGGCTCCACACTAATGTCATCATCGATTAGCGGAAGGGCGGAAGAGACTTTTCCACAACCGCAAGTGCAGCTTCCCGTCGCAACCGGTCTCCGACACGCCCAGACACCGGCGGCTGACCGCCTTCAGAAGTCGCCCGTTTCAGAAGCCCAACCGGTTCAGGTGCTTGGAGTCGCGCTGCCATTCCTTGAGGACCTTGACGTGCAGGTTCAGGTGCACCGGGGTCCCGAGCAGACGGTTGATCTGGAGCCTGGCCTGGGTGCCGATCTCCTTGAGCCGCGCGCCCCGGTGCCCAATCACGATGCCCTTCTGTGAGTCACGCTCCACGACCAACGTGGCGAAAATATCCAGGAGAGGCTTGTCCTCGGGACGGTCCGCGCGCGGGATCACTTCGTCGATGATCACCGCAATCGAGTGCGGCAACTCGTCCCGGACACCCTCCAGCGCCGCCTCACGAATGAGCTCGCCGATGAGCGTCTCCTCCGGCTCATCTGTGATCTCGCCGTCGGGATAGTACTGCGGGCCCTCCGGCAGCAACCCCATCAACACGGCACCGACGGTGTCCACCTGGTCATCGGCAGTGGCGGAACAGGGCACCACGTCAGACCATTCGATGCCCAACTCCTCGCCGAGCTTCGCCACGTCCACGAGGTGGGACAGCACCCTGTCCCGCGAAACCAGGTCTGTCTTGGTTGCGACGGCCATCACCTTCGGAGTGCTCCGCAGTTCGGCGATCTGGGATGCGATGTATCGGTCGCCCGGCCCAATCCGCTGATCACACGGCAGGCAGATTCCCACGACGTCCACCTCAGACCAGGTCTCGCGGACAACATCATTCAGCCGCTCCCCCAGCAATGTGCGCGGGCGGTGAAGACCCGGCGTGTCGATGAGTATGAGTTGGCCGTCGTCCCTCGTGACGATGCCACGGACGGCATGGCGTGTCGTCTGGGGCTTGCTGGAGGCAATTGCGATCTTCTGCCCGACGAGTGCATTCGTCAGTGTGGACTTGCCCGCGTTGGGGCGCCCGACGAAGCACGCGAACCCCGATCGGTAGGTTGTTTCAGTCATCGGTGTGCTCCTCGGCATCCGGCTTCTCCGGCATCTGGCGCACAAGCACCGTGCCAATCTGGTGGCGTCGACCAACGGCTTTGTCGGCGGTCATCTCAATACCCTCGTACGTGACCTTCGAACCGGGAATGGGGACCACGTTGAGCAGCTTCGACATCAGGCCACCCACCGTCTCGACGTCCTCATCCTCCAGTTCGGCGTCGAAGAGTTCCCCCAGCTCGTCGAGCTGGAGGCGCGACGAGATCCGGTAGAGGCCCGGCTCGAGCTCAACCACGGGCTCGGTCTCGTGGTCGTATTCATCGACGATCTCGCCGACGATCTCCTCGATGATGTCCTCGATCGTCGCCAATCCCGCCGTTCCGCCGAATTCATCCACGACCACCACCACGTGGGAATGTCGCAGCTGCATGTCACGCATGAGTTCCGCGGCGGGCTTCGAGTCCGGTACGAAGGTGGCGGGCCGCATGAGATCGCCCACCGTCTCCAGACGTTCGGCGTCCGGGAAGTCGTAGATCCGCTTGGCCACGTCCTTGAGATAGATCACGCCCAGTACATCGTCAATCCCGTCACCGACGACGGGTATGCGCGAGAAACCGGAGCGCAGGGCCAGAGACAGAAGCTGTCGCAGGGTGCGGTCGCGGTGGGTGAACACCATGTCGGGCCGAGGCACCATGACCTCTTTCACCAAGGTGTCGCCCAACTCGAACACGGAGTGGATCATCTTGGATTCGCGGGCCTCGATGACGTCCGCCGCTTGCGCAATGTCCACGAGATCCCGCAATTCGGCCTCTGAGGCGAATGGCCCGTCTGCAAACCCCTTGCCAGGAGTGATGGCGTTGCCAAGCAACACCATCAGTTGGGCGACGGACCCGAACACTGTGGTGAAAAGTGCCACCAGCGGCGCGAATTTCCGCATGAAGCCCTCGGGATGCTGGCGACCCAGCGTGCGAGGCGCGACTCCCCACAAAATGAAGGCAACCACGAAGATGATTCCGACGGAGGTTCCCATCTGGCCCCACGGGGTCTCGAAGATGCTGAACATCACGAGGGCCACGGTGATGGTGGCCGTCACCTCGCACAGCATCCGGACGAACATCATTGCATTGATGTTCGGCGCCGGATCCTGCGCAATGAGCCTGATTCGCTCCGCGGCACGGCTCTCGTCGTCATCATCGTCGAACATGCTCTCGGCACGGGACTTAGAAATCAGGGACAGGGCCGTTTCGACGGCGGCCAACAGGCTGGCGAAGAGCGCCAGGGCCAATGCTGCGGCCAACACAATCCATTGGGACTGGGTCATGTGGAGGTGATCAACTCAGCTCGAAGTGTGGCGGAAATTCTTGAGATCTCAGTGTAGCGAGCCCGACGCGCATGTGACGCATCCCGCAGAAGGGGCCTTGACCATTGGGGCCCGGCCCGCCGCGCTCAGGGGTGTGCAGATTCCGTGATCAGTCACTCGTGCGCTCCGCTCGGGCGATTTCCCACGCCGCAATGATCTTGTCGTTCAGCCCGAACATCACGGACTTCTCCTTGGGCTCGGCGTGATCATGGCCCAGCAGGTGGAGCAGACCGTGGATGAGGAGGTACTCGGCCTCGGCATCCGGCTCCCGCCCGTTCTCCGACGCCTGGCGTGCCGTGACCTGTGGGCAGAGCACGATGTCACCCAACAGCCCCATCGGCGGCTCCTCGTCGTCGCGCGGCGCACGGAGTTCGTCCATCGGGAAACTCATCACGTCTGTCGGCCCCGGCAGATCCATGAAACGCTCGTGGTAGTCAGCCATCGTCGTCTCGTCCACCAGCAGAATGGAGAGGTCCGCGAGCGGATGGATGCGCAGCTTGTCCAGAGCGAAGCGTGCCAGTGCGACGAGTCCGAGCTGATCGGCGTCCACCCCGGATTCGTTGTTGACATCGATCATGGCCGCTTCCCCTGCATGGTCCCGGCAGCGTGGGCATCCAACGTGTCGTACTTGCCGTAGGCCTCGACGATGCGTCCCACCAACCTGTGCCGCACCACGTCACGGGCCGTCAGATTGATGAAGGAGATGTCCTCAATGCCATCGAGGATCCCCTGGACCACCCGCAACCCACTGCGAACACCGCCCGGCAGATCGACCTGGGTGATATCTCCGGTGACAACCACCTTGGATCCGAAGCCCAGCCGTGTGAGGAACATCTTCATCTGTTCTGCGGACGTGTTCTGCGCCTCGTCGAGGATGATGAAGGCATCGTTGAGCGTCCGGCCTCGCATGTAGGCCAGCGGAGCCACCTCGATGATGCCGGACGTCAGCAGCTTCGGAACGGCTTCAGCCTCCACCATGTCGTGGAGTGCGTCGTACAGAGGGCGAACATAGGGGTCAATCTTGTCGCTGAGGGTGCCCGGCAGGAAGCCCAGCCTCTCGCCCGCCTCAATGGCAGGGCGGGTCAGAATGATGCGGTTGACCTCTTTGTTCTGCAGGGCCTGCACGGCCTTGGCCATGGCGAGGTATGTCTTACCTGTTCCGGCCGGTCCGATGCCGAACACAATCGTGTGCGCATCGATGGCATCCACGTAGCGCTTCTGGTTCAGCGTCTTGGGTCTGACGGTCCTGCCGCGTGCCGACACGATGTCCGCCGTCAGGATGTCGCTGGGACGCACGTCCACATCGGAGGACATCCCCACAACACGCTCCACCGTTTCAGTGGTGAGTCCCTGCCCCGTGCGGATGATGGTGACCAGTTCGGAGATCGTCTCGGAGGCCGCCGCCACATCTGCGGTGCTTCCCGTCAGGGTGATGCTGTGGCCGCGGACATGCAGGTCCGCCTTGAGGGCACTCTCCAGCGTTCGCAGGTAGTCATCACGGGGGCCCAACAAATTCACCATGTCGATGGAAGTGGGCACCTCGACGATGCGGGTGCCGTCGGCCAGGTCCAGTGCAGTCTTTGAATTCAGGGTCTCTTCGCCTTCGTGTGAGAGACGGGTATGCCTTTCGCACCCGTGGGGTCTGGAGCAAGTCTAGTCCGCCCGTTCGATACGTTTCGGGACACTGGTGTCGTGGCTCGCAGGCGGCCGTGCTCAGGAACCGAGGTCGTCCTCGTCGTCCTCGCTGATGATGTGCATGGCCGCTTCCTCGGCACTTGCGGCACCACCGCTGAAGCCCACGTCACTGCCGAGCGTCGCTTCCCCACCGGGGCCCTGTACCTGCATGAGACGACCTGCTCGCTCGCCACCCACCTCTCGGTCCTCCCTGGACGCATTCCAGTCGCGGTCCTGCGGCTTCTTCTCGGTCTGTTCCTGCTTCAAGCGCTGGTTGATCGTCTCGCCCTGCCGCATCTCGGCCGGGGTGTTGCCGAAGCCCTGGGCTGCAGACCACTGTTCGGGGGCGGTGTAGCCCTCGTCGAGCACGTCGTCCACTCCGCGATGCACCAGCGAATCCGCTTCCTGTATCTGGTCGAGCTGTTCAGACTCTGCTGGCACCGGGCTGTCGAAGTCAGCGGTGTCGTTCACGGGGCCGTCGGGAATGTCTGTCATGCCCCCATCTTGCCATCTGTTCAGGGCGGTTGCGGGTGTTGTGATGTGAGTTGGCAGAGTGTGAGCAAGTAGTTCTCCGGGCATAGGATTCGGCGGGTGACAATGCCCTCTGACCAGCCCACCCGGGGCCCCTCCTTCGCACGCCCCTGGCACGGGAACTTCGATCTCGTCGTCGCCCTCTTCTGCTCGCTACTGCTCATCTCCAACGTCGCTGCGGTGAAACTCATCGCGTTGGGTCCCGAGCTGGATCTGTTCGGCTTCCCGATCCTGCCCCTCATCACCGACGGCGGTGCCCTTCTCTTCCCCCTCACGTACATCTTCGGCGACGTTCTGGCGGAGGTCTACGGCTTCCGGGGCGCTCGGCGCGCAATTTTCATCGGCTTCGGCATGTCCGTTCTGGCGGCGTGCACCTTCCTCCTGGTGGGTATCGCACCGCCTGCAGCAGACTGGCCCCATCAGGAGGCCTTCGTCGCCATCCTCGGTTTCGTCCCACGGATCGTCGTGGCCAGTCTGGTGGGGTATGTGGCCGGGCAACTGCTGAATGCGCTGGTCCTCGTCAAGCTCAAGGAGCGCGCCCCCGACGGGTCGCTGTGGTCACGCCTGCTCGGCTCAACCCTCGTGGGCGAGGGGGCCGACACCACCTTGTTCTGCATCATCGCATTCGGCGGCATCGTCACAGGCGGCACGCTGATCAACTACATCCTGGTGGGCTACGTCTACAAGGTTCTCGTCGAGGTGCTGTTGCTCCCCGTGACCTACCGGGTCATCGCGCTGGTGAAGAAACACGAACCGACCCTGCAGCGGCATTGATCGATTGGGTACGTCGACGAAAAACTACGGCCAGATCCCGGCGACTGGGATCGACGGGATCGATTTCGCATCTGGCCGTAGTTTTTAGTCGGAGTTCCCGCTTCACACTCAACTGCGAGTTCGCGAGGCGTAGAAGCGTCCCAGGAAGTCGTCACGGAAGGCCTCGAAGTCATCGGTTTTCATGGCTGCTCGGATGTCATCGACCAGCCGCACCGTGAAGCGCTCGTTGTGAATGGTCGCCAGTGTGGAGGACAGGATCTCCTTCGCCTTGAACAAATGGTGGAGATACGCCCGCGTGTAATGCGTGCAGGTGTAGCAGTCGCAGCCATCCTCCAACGGCACGAAGGCCCGACGGGAGGCCGCGGTGTTGACGTTGTACCGCCCGTCGGCGGTGTAGATGGCAGCGTTGCGGGCCACTCGCGATGGATTGACGCAGTCGAAGGTGTCAGCACCTGCCGCAACGGCGGCGAATAGATCGTCTGGCTCGGAGATACCCAACAGGTGTCGGGGCTTGTCCTCCGGCAACTCGTCGGACATCCAGCCCACGATCGTGCCCAGATTCTGCTTCTCGAGGGCGCCGCCGAGACCGAATCCATCGAAGGCTCGGCCTTCCACCTCGAGTTCGGCGAGTCCCCTGGCTGCACTCCGTCGAAGGTCCTCGTACTGTGCTCCCTGGATGACACCGAACAACGCCTGATAGGGCTTGTCCGCACGCTCCACCGTGAGCCGCTCGTGTTCGGCAAGACAGCGAATCGCCCAGGCATGCGTGCGTTCGACGGAGCGCTCCTGATACGGTCGCGTGTTCATCAGGGTGGTCAACTCGTCGAACGCGAACATGATGTCGGCGCCCAGGCGGTGCTGGATCTGCAACGAGACCTCCGGCGTGAAGCGGTGCCTGTCTCCGTTGAGATGGCTCGTGAAGGTGACGCCGTCGTCATCCACGTGCGCCATGCGGGTCCTGCCCTCGGCGATCACATCGTCATTCCCAAGACCCTTCGTGTCCATGGCCAGGACCTTCTTGAAGCCGGATCCAAGGCTCATGACCTGAAATCCGCCGGAGTCCGTGAAGCTCGGCCCCTGCCAGTTCATGAAGGAACCCAGACCGCCTGCTTCGTCGATGAGGTCCGCTCCGGGTTGCAGGTACAGGTGGTAGGCATTTGCGAGCACTGCCTGCGCGCCCAGATGGGTCAGCGCCTCGGGCAGCACTGCCTTTACCGTTGCCTTCGTTCCCACCACGACGAACGCCGGCGTCTCGATGGTGCCGTGAGGGGTGGTGATGGTACCTGTCCGGCCGTGGCCGTCCAGGCGTGAGTCCACCTCGAAACCGAAACCGGATTCCCCACCCGGGGCTCCCTGGCTCATGTCCCCCGCTTCCTCAATGCCACCTCCAACTGCCCGAGAGCGACGGCGCCCGCTGTGGAGGTGCGCAGCACACCGTCGGAGACCAGGACCGGTCTCGCACCGGCTCCACGAAAGGCGGTGAGTTCGTCAGGAGTGATCCCGCCCTCGGGGCCGATCACGACGGCGATGGTCCCCTGATCCGGCAGCTCAACGTCCGCGAGATGCTCGTCTGCCTCCTCATGGAGCACCAGAACGCACTCGACGTCCGTCAGGAGCTTCAGCACGTCCTTGGTCGTGGCCCAGACAACCTCTGGCACCACGAAGCGACGGGACTGTTTGGCCGCCTCCCTGGCCGTCGTCCGCCACTTGGCCAGCGACTTCATACCGCGCTCACCCTGCCAACGGACGATGGATCGGGACGCCTGCCACGCCACGATCTCATCCCCGCCCAGTTCCGTCATCATTTCGACGGCGAGGTCCGACCGATCGCCCTTGGCCAATGCCTGGACCGCCACGAAACGGTGGTTCTTCGTCGGCGCGCGGAGCACCTGTGTCACCTCCACCACCATTTCGGACTTCGCAACTGACACAACCGGGCCCCGCACGGCGCGACCCGCGCCGTCGGACACCATCACGATCTCTCCGGTCTGGATGCGCCGGACGGCAACGGCGTGGCGTGCCTCCTCGCCGGTGACGGTCACGGCTTCCCCCACCACCGGATCCTCCCCCAGAGCGGCGAGGAACAGCGCGTCGCTCATCCGGAGAAGGTCTCCTTGAGCCAGCCGAACACACCCTTGCCGCCACCGTGGTGGACGTCGGCCTCGGGGTGCATCTCGTCGCGCTCGTCGGCGAATTCGCGCAGCATTTCCCGCTGACGCTCGTCGAGCCTTGTGGGTGTCTGCACGAGGAAGGTGATGCCCAGCTCGCCGCGGCCACCGCCCCGCAGCTTGTGGACCCCTCGACCCTTCAGCCCGATCCGGGTGCCGGACTGGGTACCCGCCGGGACCTCAACGGCCACGGTTCGATCGTCTGCATCCGAGCCGTCCCACTCGGCCTCCAGCGTGGTGATGTTCACCGTTGTGCCCAACGCAGCGGCCGTCATGGGGACCTTGACCACCATTTCGAGGTTGTCACCATCCCTCCGGAAGGTCCCGTGCTCGGCCACCTGCAGTTCGACGTACAGGTCTCCGGCGGGCCCGCCTCCGGGCCCCACCTCGCCCTGGCCTTCGAGGTGGATGCGGATACCGGTTGACACACCGGCCGGGATGCGCACCGAGATGGTGCGCGCCGAGCGTACGCGGCCCTCGCCGGAGCACTCCCCGCAGGGTCGGGGGATGACGGTGCCGTACCCGCGACAGTTCGGGCAGGGCTGCGAGGTGCGTATGTCACCGATGAAGCTGCGCTGGATCTGCGAGACCTCGCCCTGGCCGTTGCAGGTTGGGCAGGTCACGGGCTCGGAGCCGGGCTCGCCGCCCTGGCCCTGACACTTGGGGCAGACGACGGCCGTGTCCACCTTGATGGGCTTGGTTGTGCCGAACACCGCCTCATGCAGTGAGAGCTGCACACGGACCAGGGCATCCTGGCCCTGGCGGACACGAGAGCGTGGGCCACGTCCGGACTGGGCCCCGAACATTGCGTCGACGAGGTTGGAGAAATCGAAGCCACCGGCGAATCCGCCTCCGCCGAAACCGGAGAACCCAGCGGCCTGCTGGCCCAGCGGATCTCCACCGCGGTCAAAGATGGCCCGCTTGTTGGAGTCACTGAGGACCTCGTAGGCCTCGTTCAGTTCCTTGAACTGGTCCGCTGCGTCATCGCCGGGAGCGACGTCGGGGTGCACCTTCATGGCCCGGCGGCGGTAGGCCTTCTTGATCTGTTCGGCACTGGCGTCGCGCTCGACGCCAAGAATGTTGTAGTAGTCCTTGCTCATGAGTGGTGTTGACTCATCCTTCCAACAGGAAACGGCTGACGTAACGCGCCACGGCGCGCACTGACGCAATGGTCGACGGGTAGTCCATGCGGGTGGGGCCGACGACACCCAGGTTGGCGGCGAGGGCACCGCTCGGGCCGTATGCGGAGGCGATGAGGGACGTGGACTGGAATCCCTGCGCCGTGTTCTCTGTCCCGATCCGCACGGTGATGTCACGATCTCCGGACACCTCGCCAAGCAGTCGCAACAGGACCACTTGCTCCTCCAACGCCTCGAGCAGAGGGCGCATACCGCTCTGGAAGGCGGAGTCGAAGGTTGCGAGGTTCGGAACTCCCGCCACCACCACCTGAGAGTTCGGCTCGGAGGCGAGAAGGTCGAGAACGACGGAGATCACGGGGACCGCGATTGCCCGCTCCAGAGGTTTGAAGGAGTCCAGAATCAAACCCAACGAGCCCGCCGCGTCAGCCGGGGCCTTGCCGATGGCGGCCTCGCGCAGCTTGGACCGCACGTGGCTCAGGACATCCTGGTCATGGGCGGGCAACTCCAGAACGTGCTGCTCGATGCGTCCCGACGAGTTCACGACGATCACCATCAGGCGTTCAGTGGTCAGCGCCACGAGGTCGATGTGGGCGATGGTGCTGCTCTGCGAGACGGGGTACTGGACGATGGCCACCTGGCGGGTCATCTGGGCCAGCAGGCGGACGGTGCGCATGACGAGGTCGTCAACGTCGAGTGCCCCCGTCATGAAGGTCTGGATGGCGCGGCGCTCGGCTCCGGACAGCGGCTTGACGCTCGCCAGCTTGTCAACGAAGAGGCGATATCCCTTGTCCGTGGGGATGCGACCCGCGCTGGTGTGGGGCTGCATGATGTAGCCCTCCTCCTCCAGCACGGCCATGTCGTTGCGCACGGTCGCCGACGAGACATCGAGTTGGTGGCGCTCCACCAGCGCCTTGGATCCAACCGGTTCACGGCTGGAGACGTAGTCGGTGACGATGGCCTTCAACACGGACAGCTTGCGGTCGTCGAGCATGTACACCTCCTTGCGGGAACTATTGGCACTCAGCACAAACGAGTGCCAGTCTACGGCGGGCGCGGAGTGACCGCCAACCGGCGCGGTGAGGTCACCTGCCCAACTCGTGCGGCCGCATAGGCTGTGCCGCATGAGTTCAACGAGTATTGGCCAGTGGCGAGAACTGGCCCCCGGCATCCACACCGTCACCTGTGAACCGGAGCGGGTGAACGTCGGTCTCGTCATCGGCACGGGTGCCGCCATGCTCGTGGACGCCGGCTCTACGCCTGCTCAGGGGGCGGAACTCCTGGCCACGGCGCGGAATATTGCCGGGGTGCCGGTGACGCACGTCGTCATCACCCACAACCATCACGACCACTGGTTCGGGCTCGCCGGAATGGACAACGTGACGAGCATCGCTCACGAGAACCTGTTGGACGAACCCAGCACAGCCACCGGGGAGTTCGCTGCCAGCATCGGCATGGATCGCCTCCCCGACCCGTCCACCACCCTTTCCATCGCCAAGGCGATCGACCTCGGTGGTGGGACGCTGGTGGAAATAGTGCACTTCGGCGGCGCCCACACCCGCAGCGACGTGATGGTTCTGGTGCCCAGTGCCAACGTGATCTTCTCCGGCGACATGCTCGAATCGGGCGGCGACCCCCAGTTTGACGAGACCTCCAACATCAAGAACTGGCCCACGGCACTCGACGGCGTCCTCGGGGCAGCCAACGAGGCGACGCTCTTCGTGCCGGGGCATGGCCACGTCGTGGACAGGGACTTCGCCTTCATCCAGCGCGCCGAGATCGGAATGCTCTACGGCAACACGGAGATGTTGATCCACCGGGGCACCAAACTGGAGGACGCCGCCGACGCAGCAGAATGGCCGTTCTCGCACGCAACACTGGAGAAGGCGCTGCCACTGATCTACGCCGAGTTGGAGGCGCTGGGAATCAAACCTCGGACCCACTTGCCGATCAGTTCGCTGTGAGCAACCCGGTGTCCGCGCCCTTCGTGGACGCCGGCCAGTTCTGCTGGGCGGTCATCCACACGAGTGCGTCATTGGCCACCAGCAAACCCTTCGAGCGCGACAGCAACGTGTAGGCGAGCCCGTCCATGGTCCGGCTGACACCGCCGTTCTCCGTCACCATGAGCGATCCTGCCAAGTGGTCCCACGGGTGCATGGACGTGTAGTACATGAAGTCGATGTCACCGTGGAGGACCGCCGGGTAGTCGAACGCGCACGCAAACTGGGACCAGACCACGGGAGAGAGTTTGCCGCCAGCTGTGAAGCCGTTCATGGCCTCCTTTGACGAGGCGCCGAGCGGCAACCGGTCGGTCCGGGTGCGGACGATGGGGTCACCGTTGAGACGCACTCCCGCGCCTCGCTCCACCACGTAGGCACGCTCCGTCTGTGGCTGCCAGATCCAGCCGCGCGTGGTCACGCCGCCACGCGTCTCCGCCACCATGACGCCATGCTGTTGGCGGCCCCTGACGAAGTTCCGTGTGCCGTCGATGGGATCGATGATGAACGCGTGATCCGCGTTGGGAAGGAGTTTCCGCTTGCCCGGCTCCTCGAAGATCGATTCCTCCCCCACCACCACGGCCTCGGGGAAGGCGGACTGCAGCCGGATGGTGAGGAATTCCTCCGCCTCCTTGTCCGCGACGGTCACCAGATCCCACGGACCCGACTTGTGGCTGATGTCATCGTCGTCGAGTGCCCGGAAGCGTGGATTGATGACCTGCTCAGCCGTCTCCTGCATCAGCTCGAGAATGCCGTCGGTGTCCATGCCACCAAGCCTAGCCCCCGCCGCCGGGACCGATCATCACTGTTCCTCGAGGTGGTCGGCCGTCACGAAGTCGATGAGCCGCTCCACCTTCGTGTTCAACTCGGGTTCCAGGTCACGCCAGGAGTGCACGCGGGCCAGAATGGCCTGCCACCCGCGAGCGACGTCCGCCTGGTCCTCGTGCGGAACGCCCAAGGCCTTGAGGGTGCCCTTCTTGAAGTCGACGTCCCTGGGGACGACGGGCCACGTCTTCCGTCCAACGCGTTCGGGCTTCACGGCCTGCCAGATGTCGATGAACTCATGTCCCTCCACCAGCACGACGTCACGGTAGCCCGCCGTGTTGACCTCCTTCACGATCCGGGACTCCTTGCTGCCCGGCACGAGGTGGTCCACAAGGACACCCAGACGACGCCCGGGTTCGGGGGCGAACTCCGCGACGATGGCGGGCAGGTCGTCGATGCCACCCAG
Source organism: uncultured Actinomycetota bacterium (assembly GCA_963747505.1). Taxonomy (GTDB): domain Bacteria; phylum Actinomycetota; class Actinomycetes; order Propionibacteriales; family Propionibacteriaceae; genus Arachnia. The sequence goes on from CAVVFD010000001.1 coordinate 1,180,845, forward strand.
GAACTCCACCACCACTCCCACATGCCGCAAGTCCTCCCCCCACACCTTCTCGATGAGTTCGGCGTCATGCCTGCCCTCGACATAGATGCGGCTCGGCAACGCCACCCTTGCCTTTGCCGGCGCTGCGGCAGCACGGGAACCAGAAGCGGTGTACTTCGGGTGTTGAGGTGCGTTGCGGAGCGGCGGACGCAGAGCCACCGGCTGGCCCTCCAGGAGAAAGCCCGCACCGAAGGGGAAGCTCCGCCGCTTGCCGCGACGGTCCTCCAGTACCACCAGCCCGTTCTCCCAACCGACGACGGCACCGCAGAAGTCATCGAACTCCACCACGGCGTCCATCTCGACGGGGACGTCGCGGGTCTGTTTGAGGTGGGCCTTCTGCCAGCCGGGCTTCAACACATCGAATTCGTAGCGTTTCACGGGCGCCACAGTAGGGGCCCCGGCCCGACGATGGCCCGGTGCCACACCGTCGCCCTCGAGAATGGCCCCTGGTGAAACCGGGCAAGATGGGGGCATGAGTACCCGAAACCTCCGTGGCCGACGGCTGAACTACGACGCAGACACCCTCAGGGACAATCCCGCTGAGAGTCCATTCGAACTCTTCGAGCAGTGGCTCTCCGACGCCACAGCGGCTCAGGACGACGGACAACCCTTCGAGGCCGCCTCCGTGATCGTCTCCACGGTCAGCCAGCTGCCGGATGGTTCGTGGCGGCCGCAGGGTCGCGTCGTCCTGCTGAAGGAGTGGGATGAAAAGGGCTTCGTCTTCTACACGAATCTGGATTCGGACAAGGGACGGGCGCTGACGGCCAACCCACGGGCCGGCCTGACGTTCCACTGGGGCGATCTTCAGCGACAGGTCCGCATTGACGGTGTGGCCCATCAGGTTGACCGCTCACAGGTGGACGACTACTTCTCCGAGCGGCCGCGCAAGTCGCAGACGGCGGCCTGGGCGTCACGCCAGAGCCGGCCCATCGGTTCCCGGCAGGAACTGGAAGAGGCGTTCGAGGCTGCAGAAGAGCGCTTCCCCAAGGAGGAGACGGTGCCGACGCCACCGTTCTGGGGCGGTTTCCGCGTGGTGCCGGAGCGGATCGAGTTCTGGCAGGGCCGTCGCTCCCGCCTGCACGACCGCATCCTGTTCACCCGCACCGACGACGGCTGGGACCGATCCCGACTCTGCCCCTGACCGGCTCGGGGGCTGAACAGTAGCCGATATGTGCGTCACCACCGTTGGTGCAGGATGCCATCGTTGCTACGGAACGTCCCCCATTTCGTCACCTGGCCACCGGCAACGAAAGAACGCCACTGACGCATCCGTGACGTTCTTCGTTTGGTGTGGCGGGACACCCGGCTGGGGCGCACTGCCCGGTTGAGCTGACGATCAGGCCAGTGACACCTTGCGGTTCCAGGAGACGACGGTCCGCCAGACGAGCGCCGCCGTGACAATGAACATCACCGGAAGGAAGCCGAGTGGCATAGCGGCGGCGTCCTGGTTGCTGACCATCAGGTCAAGGAAGTTCATGCCGACGATGGCCAGGTCTCCATCCGGTCCTTGCCCAAGCCCCAGCGGCACTGCCACGATTCCCACGAACAGCAACACCTGCATCACCAGGTACAACCCGAACCAGACCAGGATTGGACCGCCTATTCCCAGCCGGTTCAACCAGGCCTCGCTGCCGATTGACGCTGCGAAGTAGTACTGGGCCAGGCCGCCCACGTAGAAGGCGAGGAACATGATGGCCAGAGCGATCCACGACCATGCCGGCGCAGCACCCAATACGACCCTCAGGGCATCAAGGATGAGCGAGAATGTGATGCCCAGATCGAAGGTCCGTGAGGCCGCGAAGACCGCGGAAATGATGAGGATCCCCGTCCACACCAGACCGATCACACTGACAGTCCCGCCCCACAGGAGCTTCGACCAATAGATGGTGGATCCCTTGACGGGCAGCGACTGGGTGAAGTATCCGGTCTTCCGGTAGCTCGAGCGCCAGTAGTCGAAGGCCAACCCCAGCTGAACGACGAACAGAAAAGCACCGACAGCCACAACCGTGAGCGCGAATCCGAGCCCCTGGATGACCGCCCAGGGGGTGTAAGCCATCAACGTGCCCACCACCGTCATCAGCGTCGCTGCACCGAACACGATCGCGAGCCATGAGCGGGTCCGAAGTACTTCATGCTTGATCAACGTGGTGACCATTGGTAGACCTCCCTGAACAATTGATCGATGCTCTTGTTGTGCCGGGCGCGCAGGTCATCAACTTCGCCTGCCAGCAGGACCTTCCCGAACCGCATCATGACGACACCGTCGAGGATCGGTTCGAGGTCATGGACCAAGTGGGTGGAGATGAGAACAAGCGAATCCTGCGAGAGATTGCGCACCATGCCGTCAAGGATCACTTCACGGGCCGCCGGGTCCACACCCGAGATGGGCTCGTCCAGCAGGTAGACCCTTGCCTGACGGGACATCGCCAGCGCGATCTGCACCTTCTCCCGCATGCCCTTGGACATCTGCTTCAGACGCATGCTCTGCTGTAGTCCAAAGAACCCAATGAGGTCGACGGCCTTGTCCACATCAAAGTCGGCAAAGAAGTCCGAGTACAGCCTGACGCACTCACTGACCTTGGCGCCGTCCGGCAGGAAGCTTGCGTCCGGCAGGAATGAAACGAGCGCCTTGGATTCGGCACCGGGTTGATGTCCCGCAATTCTGACCTCTCCCGTGTGGTTGGCAAGGACGCCGGCGAGGACTTTCAGCAGAGTCGTCTTGCCACAGCCGTTCTCCCCCAGGAGGCCAATGATCTGTCCGGTCGGCAGGGAGAGCTCGAGTTCGTCGAGTGCACGAAGCGCGCCGTAGTTCTTGGTCAGTCCGTGGATTTCAATCAAATTGCCCGCCACGGTGTTCTCACCCCCTGCTCCCGGTCCGGTCATCGTGTGTGTTGTCACGTCTGTTCCACCTTTCGTCAATGAGGGCAAGGCCGTCGGAGGCGTCCATGCCCAGTCCGTGCCCCACCCGGATGTACTCGTCTGCTGCTTCGGTGACTAGCGCGCGTCGCAGTGCGCCGATGCGCTGCCTGTCGTCCGTAACGAACCTTCCTGAGGTCCTCTCAGAGCGGAAGAGACCCTCCCGCTCCATCTCACCCAGCGTTCGCTGCACCGTGTTGGGATTGACGCCGAGCTGCAGCGCCAGTTCGCGGACGCCGGGGATTCTCTCCCCCGCCGCCCATTCGCCCGTGACGATGCGTCGGGAGAATTCGGCGACGAGTTGAAGCCAGATGGGAGAGCTCGTATCAAATTCCATACCCCGCGCCTTCCCGAAGCGTGTGTCCCGTGCTCGTCCAAAGACCATGTCCCGTGCTCGTCCAAAGACCACGTCCAGCCCTGCGACGTGCAAGGGCGACCACCTTGTCGAGGGCCATGTCTTCTCTCTCACCGCCACCGAGACAGCCTCCGTATCGCTGTACTAAGTGCTTAGTACAGTAGAACAAACGGATGGTACATGTCAATCCCCTCTGGCAGAGCCGCGACCGTAGCCCTCCAGCAGCCTGAGCCAGACCTCGCTGACGGTGGGGTAGGCCGGCACGGCATGCCACAGCCGCGTCACGGGCACTTCTCCCACGATGGCGATGGTCGCCGCATGGAGGAGTTCACTCACGTCGGGGCCAACGAACGTCATTCCCACGACAACTCCACGGTCCTCATCGACGATCATGCGTGCCTCCCCCTCAAAGCCGTCGCGTCGAAGGGCTGCTCCCGCAACACCTCCCATCGCGGTATCCACCTCCCGGATCCTGACGCCCGCACGCCTGGCCTGCGCACTCGTCAAGCCCACGGAGGCCACCTCGGGACTGGAGAACACCACCTGGGGAGCGCAGGCATGATCAGCGGTGGCGACATGGGCTCCCCACCGCTCGTCGTCAACCACCTCTCCCTTGGCCCGGGCCACAATCACGTCCCCCGCGGCTCGTGCCTGGTACTTGCCCTGGTGGGTCAGGAGAACGCGATGGTTCACATCACCCACGGCATAGAGCCAGTCGACGCCGGTGACCCGCATCGTGTCGTCCACCTCAATCCAGTCGCCGTCCGTCAGACCCGCGATCTCCAGGCCCAGACCTTCGGTGCGGGCGCTCCGGCCGGTGGCTGCCAACACCTGGGCAGCATGAACGCTCTCCCCGCCATCCGTTGTGATCGTCACCCCATCGGCGCTGCGCGACACGGAACTCGTCCCCGTGTTCAGCATCACCGTGACGCCCCTCTCACGCAGGGTGTCAGCCACCGCATCCCCGGCGAAGCTCTCCATCTTTTCCAGCAGACGCCCGCGAGCGATGATCGTGACCTCTGAACCAAGGTCAGCGAAGGCCGTCGCCATCTCGCAGCCCACCACGCCCCCGCCGATGATCGCGAGACTCTCCGGTATCTCCGTGACGCTCGTGGCGTCGCGGCTCGTCCATGGTTCGGCGTCACGCAGACCGGGGATGTCAGCAACGTTGGCCTCGCTACCCGTCGCGATGGCGACGGCCCGCTTCGCCTTCAGCACCTGAGAGGTCCCATCCGAGCACGTGACGGTGACCTTCCTCTCACCAGTGATCCGCGCATGCCCCCGCAGCAGTGAGATGTTTGCACCCTCCAGCCACTCGACCTGCCCAGAGTCGTCCCATCCACTCGTGAACGAGGTGCGTCGCTCCAGAACCGAAGCCACGTCGAGTTTTCCCGTGACCGCTTCCGCGGCCCCACCCACGGCCTTTGCCTCGCGCAGTGCCTGTCCGGGGCGCAGCAATGCCTTGGATGGCATGCAGGCCCAGTAGGAACACTCACCCCCGACGAGTTCATTCTCGACGATGACGGTGCTGAGCCCACCCTGAACAGCCCGATCGGCAACGTTCTCCCCCGTGCTGCCTGCGCCAATAACTATGAGGTCATACTCGGAAATCTGCATGCCCTCATTGTGCTTCACCGGCCAGCACCCACGTCGGTGTCTGCGCCAACATGTGCCCCTGCCGCGGCCACGGGGCTGAAGCAACCCACCACCGCCCGGTTGGCTCCACGTCCGAAGTGGCTGTGCGCGACACTCTGCTTTCAACGTTCCTCACAGCTACAGTGTCGTGCGATGCCTCACAGCCGGCCGGCGCCCATACGCCACCATGACCTCGATGCGTTGCGGGCGACCGCAATGCTCCTGGGCATCGTGCTGCATGCCTGTACACGCTTCATGCCCTACTACGACGCGGACGACGAGGTGGCGCGCAGGACACTGGGCACCACCGTCAATGTCCTCCACGGCTTCAGGATGCCTCTCTTCTTCCTCGTCTCAGGATTCTTCACCGCCATGCTCTGGCACAAGAGAGGCGCATTGAGTCTGTTGCGGCACCGTGCACGGCGGGTGCTGTCGCCTTTTCTCGCCTCTGTTGTCGTTGTGATCCCCTTCACGAGTTGGGGTTTCCGCACCGGTCGGAGCCTCGCCGGTCAGGCCCCCGGAGAAGCGCCGGAGTACTTGTCCACCCTGCTGCACGTGTTCGACCTACGGCTCACACATCTGTGGTTCCTGTGGATGCTGTGGGTGCTGGTGTGCGGATTCGTGATCGCCGTGGGCATTGGCCACGTCATCAAGCGCGTCGCTCCGCGGTGGGCCTTGTGGCTTCGTCGACGTCGTGCCGTCTTTGTCGCCACCATGGTGGCTGTCACGGTCATCGGGCAGTACGCGATGGTGGACAGCCCCTTCGGGCCCGGCTTCACCGAGCGGATTCTGCTGGATCCAGTGGTGCTCGGCTATTACGCCGGCTTCTTCGCCGTCGGCGCGGCCCTGTGTCTGCCGAACGGCGCCCTGCACCCGGGATTGGTGCGCGCGACGAGACGATGGGTGGTTCTTCTGGTCACGTCAGCGCTGCTCGTTGTTGCGGCACTGCAGTTCGCGGGCCCAAGCCCAGCCCTGTCCCGAGCCTTCCAGGTTGCATACGGCTGGATGGCCATACTGGCGTTGCTCGGGATGTTTCGCGTCCTCTTCTCGAAGTCCCGGCCGAAGGTCCGCTGGCTCTCGGACGCATCCTTCTGGCTGTATCTGATGCATCTGCCGCTGGTGGCGATTTTTCAGGGCCTGGTGACCCCCTGGATGCTGCCGTTCTATGTGAAGACCGCGCTGATCTTTCTCTTCACGTTGATCCCTCTGCTGGTGACCTACCAGTACGCCGTCCGCTACACACCGATCGGAACGTTTCTCAATGGAAAGCGCACCCGCACGAAGAAGCGCAACGCAAGGTTCGCTGCGGTTTAGCGCTTGTGCGCGCGACCAGGTCGGCGAAACCAGGGCACGCGTCCGGCCAGGCCAGAGTTTCTCGAACATGTTGCGGGGCTGTCCAGCGGAGATGCTGTTGAGCCCCCGCTCCGGGGGGCCTGCGCGATTCAGTCGAGGAGGTCGCGCACCACACCGTCGGCCAGGAGCCGGCCCCGCAAGGTCAGGACAAGCCTCTGATCCTGCACGACGCCCAGGCCGGAAGCCACGACGTCGGGCACACGGGCCCGCTCGGTGGATGTCAGAACGCAAACGTCCAGGCCCTCGGCGAGTCGGAGTTCCAACATGACTCTCTCGATCCGTCGGTCCTCGTCGGTGAGCAGCTCACCGGCCTGGGCCGGTGAGCGTCCGGCATCCAGTTCTGCGACGTAAGAGCGTGGATGCTTGCGGTTCCAGAAGCGCATTCCACCAATGTGGCTGTGGGAGCCGGGGCCGATCCCCCACCAGTTGCCACCCTGCCAGTAGTGCAGGTTGTGACGGCACTTGCCCGACGACGTGGCCCAGTTGCTCACTTCGTAATTGGCCAGACCCTGCGCAGTCAGGAATTCCTCGGCCAACAGGTACTTGTCAGCGAGTTCGTCGTCGTCAGGCATGGGAACCTTCCCACGCCGCACTTGCATGGCAAGCCGCGTGCCGTCCTCCACGATGAGCGAATAGGCGCTGACGTGGTCCACAGGTGTCGAGGCCACCGCCCGGAGCGACTGCGTCCAGTCGTCGAAGGATTCGCCGGGTGTCCCATAGATCAGATCCAGGCTGATGTGCTCGAAGCCGGCCTCCGAGGCCCATTCGGCCGCCCGCAGTCCCCGCTCCGGGGTGTGGACGCGCTCCAGCACGTCGAGCACATGGGGTACCACGGACTGCATCCCCAGGGAGATGCGGGTGAAGCCCCCCTCACGCAGTCGCTCGAAGTACGCACGATCGACGGTGTCAGGGTTCGCCTCGGTGGTGACCTCGACACCCGTGGCCAACCCGAACCGGTCGCGGATGCCCTCCAACAACGAGACCAGCGTTCCGGCGGGCAGCATCGTGGGCGTTCCACCGCCGAAGAAGACGGTGTCGACCACTGGTGCGGCCTCGCCCACAAGACCGTGGGCGAGCTCGATCTCGCGTAGCGCGCCCGAGACGTAGTCGCCGTTGGACATTCCCGGCAGTTCGGACGCGGTGTACGTGTTGAAATCGCAGTAGCCGCAGCGCGTTCGACAGAACGGTACGTGGACGTAGAAGGACAGGGGCGCGCCGGCGAGCCGCTCGATCACAGGCGACGGCAGGGTTCCATCGGGGGGCAGCGGATCACCGCTGGGAAGGGCGCTGGGCACCCCCGAAGACTAGCCAACGTCGGCAATTCCGCTGTCAGCGCATCGGTTGGAGCGGGCAGTGTTGGCCCGGGGTGCCAAGATTGCCCCCATGAACATCTCACGACGAAGCATGCTCGGCCTCGGCGGCGGCCTCGCCGCTGCCGCGACGCTGGCCGCCTGTGGCCAGAACAATCCGCTCGACGGCGGCTCCTCCGCTGCCGGAGAATCCAGCTCGACGGGCAGCGCACCACCCGCGGGCGACAAGCCGTCGCTCACGCAGTGGTACCACCAGTACGGCGAGGAGGGAGTCAAGGAGGCCACCGAGCGCTACGCCGCCGATTACCAGGATGCAGCTGTCACCGTCAAGTGGAACCCGGGCGACTACAACAGCATTCTCGCGGCGCAGCTCCTGACCGACGATGTACCGGACGTCTTCGAGGCCGAACAGGGTGGATCGCTGGACCAGATCCGCAGCGGGCAGCTAGCCGACCTCACCGAACTCATCGGCGACGCCAAGGACGATTTCAACCCATCGGTGATGAAGCGTTTCACCTTTGAGGACAAGATCCACGGCATCCCGCAGACCATCGACATGCAGCTGCTGTACTACCGCCCCTCCCTTCTCGAGGCTGCGGGCCTTGAACCCCCCACCACCATGGAGGAGCTCATCGCGGCCGCGAATGCCGTCAAGACCGACTCGATGGGCGGCTTCTTTGCCGGCAACGACGGCGGAGTCGGCGTTCTCGGGACCATGTTCATCTGGTCCGCAGGATACGAGCAACTGAACGAGGACCGCACCGAGGCCGCCTTCCTGAACGAGGACTTCTACAACGGACTGGTCGCCTACCGCGACTTCTCCCAGTCCGGTGGCGTCGTGCAGGCGGCATCCGCGGAATGGTTCTCCCCTGATGCGTTCATCAACGAGGAGGCAGCATTCCAGTGGGGTGGCCTGTGGTCACTGCCCGCCATCAAGGAGGCATTCGGCGACGACGTCGGTGTCCTCCCCTTCCCTGCCATCGGCGCAAACGGCAGACCGTCGGTGCCATTCGGGGCCTTCGGCGCCTGCGTCGCTGCGGAGGGCCCGAACGTCGAGGCCTCCAAGGAGTTCGTCAGGTGGTTGTGGATTGACCAGGAGGACAAGCAGGTGGACTTCTCCGACGCCTATGGCACCCACATTCCGGCCAAACCGGCCCTGGTTCCGCAAGCCACGCAACTCGCGGCGGGCCCGGGCGCAGATGCCGCAGAGTTCGTCGCCGACAGCGGCTTCGCCAACGACATCATGTGGTCCGGCGCCATCGGCGAGAAGTACGGCGCCGCGCTGAGCAACGTCATCAAGAATGGCGCCGATCCAGCAGCTGAGTTCGAGCCCCTCAGGGCCCTCATCGCGAGTGAACTCGAGAAGCTCAAGGGCTGATGTCCACCGCGACCTCCAGCGCCACCGCCCCGGCCTCTCCCCCCAGGGGGAGGCCGGGGCTCTGGCGTCGGCTCCGTGGTCATCAGGGTCGCAACCTGTGGTTCGTCGCGTTCGTGGCCCCGTTCTTTCTGGGGTTGCTTGCTTTCGTCTACCTTCCCATCGTCTGGAGCGCCTACCTGTCTTTCTTCGAGGCGCGCAACACGGTCAACCCGACGCGTTTCGTCGGCCTCGACAACTACGCGTATTTGCTGGGCGACAGCCTGTTCATCCAGTCCCTGCTCACCTTCGCGGCCTTCGCGCTGTTCATCGTCCCCACGACCTACGTGGCCTCACTCAGCCTGGCGCTTCTGCTGAACAATCTGACATGGGGCCAGGCCTTCTTCCGTTCGGTGTTCTTCATCCCGACGGCGGTCTCCTACGTGATTGCCGCCATCATCTGGCGCTTCGCCTTCTTCTCGGGTGCCAGGTTCGGGTTGCTGAACCAGGCGATCACTGCTGCCGGGGGCGACCAGGTCAACTGGCTGGGTGGCACCAACGATCTCTACTGGGTGGCGCTCGTCAGCGTCCGGCTGTGGCTGCAGACGGGCTTCTACATGATCCTGCTGATCGCCGGCCTCCAGCGGATCCCGCAGGAGACCTACGAAGCTGCCGCGCTCGACGGTGCCTACGGCTGGCGACTGCTCCGCTTCATCACACTGCCTCAACTCAAGGCCACGAGCGTCGCCGTCATCCTGCTGCTGCTCATCAACGCCTTCCAGGCCTTCGACGAGTTCTACAACATGCTCGGCTCCATCGGTTCCTACCCGCCGTACGCCCGGCCTCCGCTGGTCCACCTGTACCTGATCGCCGTCGGTGGTGGACAGCAGGACCTGGGTGTCGGAGGTGCGGGCACCATGATTTTGACGGCCATTATCGTGCTGTTCGGTGTGGGCCAGAACTTCATCCTCAACAGGAGCAACACATGAGGCAGCAGAGATTCTGGCTCGGTGTGCGCTACGTGATCCTCGTCGTACTGGCGCTGATCTTCATGCTGCCCTTCTGGGTGATCGTCCGCAATGCCTTCTCGACCAATGCCAACATCGTCTCGGCAACCTGGCAGTGGCTCCCCGACCAGCTGAACCTGACCAACCTCCGGTCGCTGCTGGAGAACGACTCCGTGGGGATCCTCCGGGCGCTGGGGAACTCAGCGATCATGGCCGTCCTGCAGACCGGCGGCACCATCTTCGTCAGCCTACTCGCAGGCTATGCGCTGGCGCGGTTCACGCACAGGGCGTCGAAGCTGATGCTGAGCCTGACGCTCTTCACGCTGATGGTGCCCGTGGCAACGATCTTCGTCCCGATGTTCATCATCACCGCTCAACTGGGATGGGTGGACACATTCCGGGGGTTGGTCGTTCCCACCATCTTCTCCGCCTTCGCCACGTACCTGTTCCGGCAGTACTTCCTCGACTTTCCCGAAGAATTGGAGGATGCATCGCTGGTGGATGGCTGCAACCCCTGGACCAGTTTCTGGCGCATCGTGGTACCCAACTCCAAGGGAGTCATCGCCGCCGTCGGGACCATCGTGCTCATCGGCGCCTGGAATGCGTTCCTCTGGCCGAGCCTCGTGGGCCGGGACGCAACACGAACCGTCCAGGTGGCGCTCAGCCAGTTCATGACCAGCCAGGGCGTGCGCTATCCCGAACTGTTCATGGGCTCACTCATCGTCGTGGCCCCCATGCTGGTGGTCTTTCTGTTCCTGCAGCGCTACCTCGTGCAGGGCCTGACCACTTCCGGCCTGCGCTGACAAGTGGCAGACTGCCTCGAATGCCCACTGATTCCACCCCGAACGTCTCCTGGTTGATGGCGGGCGTCGTCGACAACCGGATACGCCTGTGGATGCTCGTACGAGAAGCCACTTCCCGCCCCGACGAGGCCCTTGTCGAACGGTTGGATTCCGGCGAGTGGATGGATGACGTTCGTGTGGCGGCGCGGTGGCTCGGTGACGCCGCCCAGCGTTTCCTCCCCGGTTTGACGTCCGTGGAGGCAGCTGTGAAACAGGAGCCGGTGACTCTCGCCCGTCTGATCGAGGGTTACGACATCATCGTCGCTGGAGAGCGCACGTCGCTGGCTGAGTCCATCTCCGACCTCATGGGCCAATTGGCTGCCGAGAGGCGCGCATGGGCCGCCGGTGACGACGAACACGCCAAGACGCTGCGTCTGGCCGAGCACGACCTACTGCACACGCTCATGGTCCCCGCGATCCAGCAGTGGTGTCACGACGCCCTGCACCAGCAGTCCTCCGCCGTCCTGTCCGCGCTCATCCAGGTGGTCGTGATCGTGCTCAGCATGGAAACCGGTCGGGACTTCGAGCAGGGCATGCAGGGTCGTGCATTCCGCATCACCGACGATCTTCCGAGGGAATGAGTTCTTCGGAGGCGAGAGCTCCGCTCAGTGGACGCCGGTCATGCGTCCCTGCGGCGTCTCATGTGCTGCGGGGCGTCCGTCCTCGCGCCGGACGATGGCCAGCGTGACGGCGAAGAGAACCAGACCCATGGCCAGTGGCTGAGAGTCGACCATCAGGTTCACCATGAGCATGATGACGCCGACAACGCCCACGGTCATGGGCAGGAATGAACGCGTTCTCACCGCCCAGAGACAGGGGTGGAGTCCCGGTCCGACCCTGGCGAAATGGACGGATCGCCTCCCTGAAGACTCAACCTTGCACGTACTGCACGAGATCGTTGCGTTCGGCCTCGAGTTCGTCGAGACGATGCTTGACGACGTCCCCAATGGACACGATGGCAATGAGCTTGCCGTCCTCGACAACGGGCACGTGCCGAACGCGATGCTCGGTCATCTGAATGGCAAGCGACTGCAGCTCGTCCCGAGACGTGCACGTCCACACCTCGCTCGTCATGATGGTCCGCACCTGATCCTGCAGCACACCCACACCGCGTTCGTGTAGAGCTCTGACGATGTCGCGCTCACTGGCGATGCCCGAAACGGTGTCCCCATCGTCCTCGCTGACGACCAGCGCACCAATGCGGTGCTCGCTCAGGATCCCCAGCATGTCGGCAATCGTGGTGGATGGATGAATGGTGACGACCGTGCCACCCTTCTTTCTGATTACTTCGGAGATTTTCATGTCCCAGCCTAACCACGACCGAGCGGCGATTGTTGGGGGCGCGTGTTTTCTCTGCAGGGTTCAGCCAGTCGGATGGAGTGGGCAGCGCGCCGCTTGATGGGGACCGTCCTTCGACGCACTCGGCAACTCCGTCGCGGGCCCGCTGACAACGTCGCGGGGCCGCTGACAACACAGTCGCACAGTCGACGGCCCCGACCATTTCGTCGCGGAGTTGCGCGCAAGTCTGTGCCCTGACCAGTCGCCCCGAGGGACGAGCAGCGACGTATCGAAGGTCGGCGCGAGCGAAATTGACCGCTTCCTGATGCGGGGCCAACGAGGATCAACCGGCTCGCAGCCATCGCCGAATGGCCGTCACCCTCTGGTCCACTTGGTCCTGAGAGGCCTCAGAAAGACTCGGCCCTCCACACTCGCGACGCAGGTCTGCATGCACGTGGCTGTGGGGTACCCCGGAGGTGCGGGCGAACTGGGAAACCAGTGAGTTCAGCTCCTTGCGTTTGCTCGCCAGGGCACGATGCAGTGCCGCCTCCGGTTCCACCCGCTGCTTGCGATCCTGACGGTCCCGTCGCCGCAACTGCCTCGTCTGTCGCTCCTGCAGGAGGGTGCTGACCTGGTCCGGCTCCAGCAGACCGGGCAGCCCCAGATAGTCCTGCTCATCGGCGGAGAGTGGCTCCGCGTGCATACCGAAGGCCTGCGAGTCGAAGAGCACATGATCGAACGAGGCCCTCGATTCAAGGGCCTCAAAGCTGCCGAGCAGGTCATCCTGGGCAGTGTCTGCCTGGTTGGCCTGTTCCATGAGCGCATCCGACTCGCTCCACAGATCGTCGTCATTCGTCCGCTTGCCCAGCACATGGTCGCGCTGCCGCTCCAGAGCACCCGCATGCGCGAGCAGGATGGGAACCGTGGGCAAAAACACTGTTGCCACCTCACCGCGACGCCTTGAGCGTACAAAACGGCCGACGGCCTGGGAGAAGAACAGCGGCGTCGATGTTGCCGTCGCGTACACGCCGACGGCGAGACGTGGCACGTCCACACCTTCGGAGACCATGCGCACCGCCACCATCCAACGGGCGGTGGAGCCTGCGAACTCGTCGATGCGTGCGGAGGAGCGTGTGCTGTCGGACAGCACGACGCTCGGCTCCTCGCCACTGATTGCCGTCAGCAGCTTGGCATAGGCACGTGCCTGGTTCTGGTTCGACGCGATGACCAGGCCCCCGGCATCCGGGACGTGGCGACGGACTTCTGAGAGCCGGGTGTCGGCGGCTTGAAGAACCTGGTTGATCCACTCCCCCGTGGGCGCCAATGCTGTACGCCAGGCATGGGCAGTCAGATCCTTCGTGAGGGCCGTGCCCAGATCGACGTCCAGTTCGTCGCCAGCCTTGGTGCGCCAGCGCATGGGACCGCCGTAGTTCATGAACAGCACAGGACGCACCACGTGATCCGCCAGCGCCTCCGCGTAGCCGTACGTGTAGTCCGGTCGCGAGATCTTGACACCCGGGGCGATCTCCTCGTAATCCACAAAGGGGATGGGGTTGTCGTCGGAGCGGAACGGGGTACCGGTGAGTGAGAGGCGCCGGGTGGCGTGGTCGAAAGCCTGCTCGATGCCCGCCCCCCAGCTCAGCGCGTCACCGGCATGGTGGATCTCGTCGAAGATCACGAGGGTGTCCACTGCGTGACACAGGGCCTCGTAGGACCAGGCCCTCATCGACACGCCCGCATAGGTGACGACGGAACCGTCGAACTCCTTCGCACGCCCACGCTTCGTTGAGCGGTTGAGGCCGGGATCGAGCTGGATGCCCACCCTGGCAGCAGCATCGGCCCACTGCACCTTCAGGTGCTCGGTGGGCGTGACCACCACGATGCGTTTGATGGCGCGGGTCGCCAGCAATTGGTGGGCCACGCGCAGGGCGAAGGTTGTCTTGCCTGCTCCGGGCGTTGCCACGCAGAGGAAATCCCGGGGTTGGGCCTGCTCATACCGAGCGAAGGCCTCAGCCTGCCAGGCACGCAGACTGGAGGCTGTACCCCATGCCGCGCGTCCGGGGTAGACGGGCGAGAAGGTGTCGAACGGAGAATTGCGCATGGGTGGAAGAAGTGTGGACCTTGTCCTTGTGGCGGAACTATTTCCTGGTGGGCTCGGTGGTGGAAAGGGCGGCCACGAAAGCCTCCTGAGGGACCTCAACACGACCCACCATCTTCATGCGTTTCTTGCCCTCCTTCTGCTTCTCGAGGAGTTTGCGCTTGCGGGAGATGTCGCCGCCGTAGCACTTTGCCAGCACATCCTTGCGCATGGCACGGATGGTTTCACGTGCGATCACCCGGCTGCCAATCGCGGCCTGGATGGGTACCTCGAACTGCTGGCGCGGGATGAGGTCCTTCAGCTTGCCCGCCATCATGAGCCCGTAGCTGTAGGCCTTGTCGCGGTGGACGATTGAGCTGAAGGCGTCAACAGTCTCGCCCTGGAGGAGGATGTCCACCTTCACGAGATCGGCAGCCTCCTGCCCGGCCGGGTCATAGTCCAGCGAGGCGTAGCCCTTGGTGCGGGACTTCAGGGCGTCGAAGAAGTCGAACACGATCTCTGCCAGCGGGAGGGCGTAGCGGATCTCGACGCGATCCTCACTGAGATAGTCGAGGCCTCGTTGTATCCCGCGACGCATCTGGCAGAGCTCGAGGATGACGCCGATGTACTCCGCCGGGGCCAGAATGGTCGCGTTGACGACCGGTTCGCGAACCTCGGCGATCTTGCCCTCTGGATACTCCGACGGGTTCGTGACGTGGTGCTCGGTGCCATCCTCCATCGTCACGTCATAGACGACGTTGGGCGCGGTGGAGATGAGCGAAAGGTTGAATTCGCGCTCCAACCTCTCGCGCACGATCTCCATGTGGAGGAGCCCGAGGAAGCCGATGCGGAAGCCGAATCCCAGCGCACCGGAAGTCTCCGGCTCCCAGACGAGGGCCGCATCATTGAGTTGGAGCTTCTCCAGCGCCTCACGCAACATGTTGAACTCATCGCCGTCGATGGGGTAGAGCCCGGAATAGACCATGGGATTGGGGTCCCGATACCCGCCGAGGGCCTGTGTGGCTGGCTTGGCGGCCGAGGTGATGGTGTCTCCGACGCGGGACTGGCGCACGTCCTTGACCCCCGTGATGAGGTAACCCACCTCCCCGACACCGATGGTGGGCGTCTTGACGGGTTCTGGAGAGATCACACCCACTTCGAGCAGCTCGTGCTCGGACTTGCTGGACATCATGAGGATGCGTTCACGGCCGCTGAGCTCGCCGTCCACGACCCGCACATAGGTGACCACGCCGCGGTAGGTGTCGTAGACGGAATCGAAGATGAGGGCACGGGCTGGCGCGTCCGGCTCCCCGACGGGCGACGGAATCAGGCGCACGATCTCGTTGAGGAGCGTCTCGACCCCCATGCCCGTCTTGGCCGAGACGAGGAGCACCTCTCCGGGATCGCAACCGATGATGCCGGCGAGCTCTGCCGCGTACTTCTCGGGCTGGGCACCGGGCAGATCGATCTTGTTCAGCACCGGGATGATCTGCAGGTCCGCTTCGAGTGCCAGGTACAGGTTCGCCAGCGTCTGGGCCTCGATGCCCTGGGCGGCGTCGACCAGCAGGAGGGCCCCCTCACAGGCAGCGAGTGAGCGCGACACCTCGTAGGTGAAGTCGACGTGGCCGGGAGTGTCGATCATGTTCAGCACATGGATCTGGTCATTCACGGTCCAGGGCATGCGCACAGCCTGGCTCTTGATGGTGATGCCCCGCTCTCGTTCGATGTCCATGCGGTCGAGGTACTGCGCGCGCATGCTCCGACCATCAACGACACCCGTCAACTGCAGCATCCGGTCAGCGAGCGTCGACTTTCCGTGGTCGATGTGCGCAATGATGCAGAAGTTGCGGATGATCGCCTGATCAGTCCGGCCTGGCCGCGGTGAGGGCATTCAGTTGGTCCTTGGGGCTCGTGGGTGACGTGCCATCTTCTCATGCCCCGGCGGAGTCCGGGAAACGTCGACCTCACCCATGCGCCTCGCCCGCAATGCCGGACGGCAACGTGCTGGCGGGGCAGGGGCAGAAGGTGACTCGGTGGTCACCCTGCACCCACGCGTTGCGTAATTTGGCCGTGGGAAGCACGCTCAGGTAGTCTGGGGTGTCGCGTAATCGTGCGCGTTTCACCTTTCACACACAGCACCGAGTGAGGCCTGCCAAGTGGCGAACATCAAGTCCCAGAAGAAGCGGAACAAGACCAACGAGATCGCGCGTCAGCGCAACAAGGCCGTCAAGGCTGAGCTGCGCACCCACGTGCGTGCGTTCCGCACCGCGGTTGCCGACGGCAACAACGAGAAGGCTGTTGAGCTGGCCAAGGTTGCCAACCGAAGCTTGGATCGTGCTGTCAGCAAGGGCGTCATTCACAGCAACCAGGCCGCCAACCGCAAGTCGGCGATCTCCTCGACGGCCGCTGCCCTCGCCTGAGCCAGTACATCCGCTGATCCAGCGCGGAGCGCTCCAGCGCCCTGACACACTCGGTGGTCGGGGCGCTGTTTGACGTATCCGGGTCATCTCCCCTCCCGCCGAACTGCGACCTCGTAACGGCTTACCGAAGATGCGTTGTCCGGAATCCACCACTGGTTTGGCGTTCCGGGATTGAGTTGCCTTCCCCAGGATTCAGTGGACGACGGCCGTCAGCGACGACGGTTGGCCAGGATCCCCAGCACCATCTTCTCCAAGGCGTAGTCGGCATTCGTGGCTGCACCCTTGACGTCGGCATCGGCGCGGGCGATCAGCTTGATGGCCGCCGAGATGCCAGCCTGCTGCCAGTTGCGCGAGGCGGTGGCATAGTTCTTCATCTTGAAGGACGGCACGCCGATCTGGCGGGAAAGATCGTACTCATTCATGCGGCTCCCCTGCGCGTCGAGGTACTTGCCCATCCCCCGGAAGGCACCCGCCATGGCACTTGTCACCAGGACCGGGGCGGCACCGGAGTTCAGCGCCCAGCGCAGCCTCTCCATGGCCAGCGACGTGTTGCCCGCCAGAACGGCATCGGCGACCGCGAAGGATGTCACCTCTGCCCGGCCGGCAAAGTAACGGGTCACGAACTTGGCGTCAATCTCCTCTCCACCCGCATCGTCGGCCAGTTGCGACAGCGCGGAAGTGATGGCCCTCAGGTCCGTTCCGACGGCCGCCACGAGGGCATCAGCCGCCTCCTGCCCCAGCCCCACCTTCAGCCGCTTGGCCTCGCGAGCACAGAACTTGGGCAGCTCCCATGCCTTCAGAGCGGCAACGGATTCCGTCTCGATCCTGGCCTTCTTCAGCTTGTCGATGAGTCCCTTGCCCTTGTTACCGCCCTCATGGACGAGAATCAGGCACAGCTCCTCGCCCGGGTCCTTCGCGACGGCCACCAGTTGATCCACCACTTCGGGAGGGGTGGCTCCGACGTCGTCGACGATGGCGATGATGTGGCTGGAGAAGAGTGAGCCACCCACCACCTCCGACAGCATGGATGTACCGAGTTCGAGCGCATTGATGCGATTCACCTCAGCAGCTGGCTGCTCCCTGACCGCGGCATCCCGGCGCTCCTCGACGGCGCGGGAGGCTAGGAGTTGTTCGCCACCCGTGACCAGCAGGGCGGATCCGAAGGCATTCACGGGGGATAGCTTGCCACCTGCCTCTGACATCCGCTTCGGGTGCCTGCTCTAGTGTTGGACGGAGTCCGTCCCATCGAAAAGGATCATGATGCCCCACACCCTCAGAATCGGCATTCTCGGCGCTGCGAACATTGCGCAACGCGCCCTCGTCGAGCCGGCGTCCGAGCGCGACGATGTGCAACTCGTCGCTGTTGCTGCGCGTGACCGCGGGCGCGCCGCGGAATTCGCGCGCAAGCACGGGATCCCCCATGTGATGGACAGCTACGACGACGTCGTCGACTCCGCAGACGTGGACGCCATCTACATCCCTCTTCCCGCCTCCCACCACGCGCCGTGGAGCATCCGTGCTCTGGAGGCCGGGAAACACGTGCTCGTGGAGAAGCCCTTTGCGACCAACGCCTCCGAGGCCCGCCAGGTTGCTCACGTTGCCGCAACGAGCGGGCAGGTACTCATGGAGGCCTTCCACTATCGGTACCACGCACTTGTGCTGCGGTTGCAGGAGATAGTGGCGATGGGTCTCATCGGAGAGATCACCGACATCCAGGCAACGTTCAACATCACGATGCCGGATCGGACCGACATCCGCTATCAACTGCCCCTGGGCGGTGGCGCAACGATGGATCTGGGGTGCTACCCGGTTCATCTGGCAAGAACCCTGATGGGCTCTGAGCCGGAAGTGATCGCAGCCGGGGCGCGCGTCGTCGATGGCGGAGAGGTGGATGAAGCTCTCGAGGCGACCCTTCGATTCCATGGCGGGGCGACCACCACCATCCGCAGCTCCCTGCTCGAACAAGAGGAGACGCAGTCAGTCCACATCACCGGCACACTGGGGACCGTGGACGTGGAGAACTTCGTCCATCCCCAGAATGGTAACCGCATCACCCTCAACCTGGAGAGCGGCATCACCACGGAGGAGGTTCCTCGGCATCCGTCGAGCTACGCGGCTCAACTGGCCGCCTTCGTGGCAGCAGTTCGCGACGGCGTCGGCGTCCTCACCGGTCCGGCCGATTCCGTGGCCAACATGGAAGTGATCGATGCCATGTACAGGGCGGCCGGTCTGGCGCCGAGACCCGCGGGGATGGCCTGACCCACCGCCCCCCGCCACCCGCGGCTTTTCCCGGGACAGCCTCACCCGGTCCGGCGCACTGTGAGCTGTCCTCCTGTCAGGGCGATGGCGATGGATCCCTCCAGATCCGTACGGGCTATGGACATGCCAGTGCCGCGGGCAAGGTCGAGCGCTGCTTGGGCGGGGTGCCCGTATTCGTTGTCCAGACCAGCACTCGCCACGGCGAGCCGGGCGCCTGTGGCTGCAAAGAAGCTCGGCTCCTGCCGGGCTGAACCATGATGGGGCATCTTCAGGATGTGGACGCTCAGGCTGATTCCCCGTCGCTCCGCTTGGGCGAGGGCACGTCGCTGTCCCAGTAGTTCCACGTCGCCCGGCAGGAGGAGGCGCAGCCCAGCAACCTCGGCGACTCCCACCACCGACGAGTCGTTCTCCGCGACGCTGGGACCCTGGCCACCCCCCGTCGTCCCTTCTGCGTCGAAGGCGGAGACGGTTGTCCAGGACACATCTCCCACACGAATTGCTTCACCGGCCTGGGCTGTCACCACATCGATCCCTTTCGAGGCGTTGCCCGTGACCAGTGCGGCTCCTTGGACAGGGGACTCGAAGGGGCTGAGGATCATCACCTCCGGCTCGAACCTGCGCACCACCGCCGCGACACCTCCCATGTGGTCCGCATGGAAATGGGTCAGCACCAGCAGAGGAATCGCCTGGATGCCGAGCGAGTCCAAACAGGCCATGACTCCCCCTGCGTCTGGGCCCGCGTCGACGAGGACCGCTGAACCCCCACCCGCGTTGAGGACCGTGGCGTCACCCTGACCGACGTCACAGAACACGGCCTGCCACCGCCCCGGCCATCCCCAGACGACCGGTCGCACCAGGGTGGCCCCCACCAGGACCATCACCAGCAGCACGGCCAGCGCGCGGCGACGGAGCGCATGCACCATGAACGCCCCGAGGGCGAGGCAGCACGCCACGGACAGGCCGATCCCGAGAGGGGTGGCTGGCCACTCCAGGGCCGCCGATGGCAGCGCTGAACCCCACTGGGCGATCCAGAGGATGGGTTGGACACACCAGCCGGCCAACCAGCCCAGCAGCACGGGGAGGAGGGGGACGAAGGCAGTGCACATGGCCGCCAGTCCGAGGACTGTGGCCGGTCCCACGAAGGGTCCAGCGAACGCGTTGGCCAGGACCCCTACGACCGAGACTTTCCCCGAGAGGGCGGTGATCAACGGCTGGGTGGCCAGTTGTGCCGCCAGGGGTATGGCCAGCGCCTCGGCCAACCATCTGGGAGCCCAGGCGGAGATCGCCTCCACCCATGCCGGCGAGAACAGGGCGATGCCTGAGCAGGCCGCCACCGACAGCGAGAAGCCCCAGGAACGCGAGAGCCACGGATCAACGAGCATCAGGGACAGCACGGCCAACGCAAGATTGCGCACGCTGCGCCGTCCCCTGCCCACTCCCACCGCTGACACGGCCACGAGCCCCATGGCCGCGGCCCGAAGGACGGACGGTTCCCCGCGACACACCAGGACGAAGAGCGCCACGCCACACAGACCCACCACCCGTACCCACCATCCCCTTACCCCGACGGCGCGTGCCAGTGCCAGGAGTACGACCAGCATCAGTGACAGGTTGGAGCCACTCACCGCCATCAGGTGCGACAGCGAGGTTGCCTTGAACTGTTCGTCCATCTCCTCGGTGATGCTGGCCGTGTCGCCCACCACCAGTGAGGGGACCAGGGCCGCCTGCAGGGGCGGTGACAGCGCCGTGCTGGTCCGAAGACCTGCTCGCAGGGCATTGACGAACCTGTCGACAAGACCGGGAGCAGCGATCTGATCAGATAGCTGTCGGGCCCTGACGACGAGGGATTCAGGGGATGACTTCTCGGCGGGAGCCAACAGGCCCCGAACCTGGTAGGTGGCTCCCGCCTCGACCGCCGCGAAGTCCGCGACCAGGGCGCCGCTTGCGAAAATCACCACCGGCTGACGCGTGATGACTGTTGCCCCCCGCGCCCGGAGTTCCCGCAGCTCGGCACGGGCCACCGCCAGGGGAGGGGTGCGGCCCTCCCGGATCTGGGGCTCCCCCACCATGGTGACCGACAGGGTGGCAGCGGCACCGTCGGCAGCCAGCTGTGCCGGAGCGGCCGTTTTCAGGGTGTGGGCGCGCAACAAGGTGGACGTCGTCGTCAGGATCAGGACCACGACCAGCAGCGCAACCCATGTACTGCGTCTGACAGCCGCCCACCCGGCGACGGCCAGCAGCGCGGCACCGGCGCCTGCCACCAGACCCCACCCCAGCGTCAAACCCGAGGACCCCAGCCAGCACCCCAGCCATGCCGCCGCCGCCATGGGGACAAGTCGCCAGTCCTGGGGCTTCACACGCCCACCAGCGGCTCCAGTTTCGCAAATCCCTTCGGGCCGATGCCGTCGACCTCCTGGAGATCGGCGACGGAACTGAAGCCGTCATTCTTCTCCCGCCACGCCACAATCGCCGCGGCCGTCACCGGTCCCACACCGGGCAGCCCCTCCAGCTGGGTCTGTGTGGCCGTGTTGAGGTTGAGGGGCTCGCCCTCGCGGCCGCCGGAGGCGGATCCGCCCGGTTGCACGAGATCGCCTCTCGGCTCAGCCGAGGTACCGACTATCACCTGCTGTCCGTCGCCCACCCGGGCGGCAAGATTCAACTCAGCGGGGTCCGCATCCTCCAGCATTCCCCCGGCTGCCAGGACTGCGTCCTGCACAATGGCCCCCTCCGGTACCGTCACCACGCCCGGGGAGGCGACGGCCCCCAGGACGTGGAGCCGCAGCAGCGAAGGGGATGGGCTGGCCGGCGGGACCACCGTCATGGACGAAACCGACACCGCGGGGGAGGGATCGATGGGCAATGTTGAAGCGGAGCTCCTGCTCAGCGCCGTCAACGTCACCGCCACTCCGCAGAGCAGCAACACGAGAACGGCCACAGCCTGGCGCGTGGTCAGCGAGAAGCGGTCGAATATCCGCACGCCCGGGGGATCGACCACGACTGACGCAGCCGGGGGCTGACCCGCGTTCCCTTTCTCCTCGGTTGCATGCGGATCAACGGAGTCCACAACTGCCCGACGAGGAGCGCCCAGGGCGGGACGCCCGGCACTGATGAATGCCAAGCGGGCTCGTGCCAGCTCGTCATCGCGGTTGGCTTGTGGGGCAGGACTCATACCCCACACCTTGGGCGGTCCGGATGCGGCCTCCCCAAGAATTCGGGCAGTTGTGGAAAAGCCGCCGCCGGACCGGCGGCGGCCACCCACTCAGCGCGACGTCAACGTTCCTACTTGCTGGGCACCAGACTCAGCATCTTGGGCAAACGAGCGATGACCTTCGCCACGTCGCGACCCTCCAACCAGCGTTGAACACCGGGGTCGGCCAGTGCCAGCTCGAGGGCCTGCTCCTCATCGATGTCGGGAGGGACCTCGATCTTGCCGCGGATCTTGCCATGGATCTGCACCACCATGGTCACAGAATCCTCCACCAGCAGTGATGGATCGAAGGTGGGCCACTGGCTGTTCGCGATTGACGGCGCCAGGCCCAGGGTCTCCCACATCTCCTCGGCAACGTAGGGAGCCACCAGGCTCAACGACTGGGCCACGAAGGCAGCCGCCTCCCGAACGGCCACGTCTCCCCCGCCGGTGTCACCGTCTATGGCCTTGCGCGCAGCATTCACCAGCTCCATGGTGCGTGCCACTGCGACGTTGAAACGCCCCGACTCCACCAGCTGGGTGATCTCGGCGATCGCCCTGTGGGTTGCCCGCCTCAGCACCTGGTCACCGGTGGAGACATCGGCGCCCGGCGCGCTCGTGACATCTGATGCAATCCGGTACGCACGTTGCAGGAACTTCAACGAGGATGCCGGAGACATGGTTGCCCAGTCGATGTCGTCCTCGGGTGGCCCGGCGAAAACCACCGTCAGGCGCACCGCATCAACACCGAACTCGTCGATCACCTTCCCCAGATCCACGCCGTTGCCCAAGGATTTGCTCATGGCCCGGCCCTCATTGATGACCTGTCCCTGGTTCAGCAGCCGAGCCATCGGCTCGTCGAAGGGCACCATTCCCATATCGCGCAGTACCTTGGTGAAGAACCGCATGTACAACAGGTGGAGGATGGCGTGCTCGACGCCGCCCACGTACTGCGCCACCGGCATCCAGTCCGCCACGGCCTGAGGGTCGAAAGGCCCGTCGGTGTAGTGCGGTGAGCAGTAACGGAAGAAGTACCACGACGAATCCACGAACGTGTCCATGGTGTCGGTGTCCCGCGTCGCCGGGCCATCACAGGACGGACACGCGACGTTGACCCAGTCCGTGGCCGACGCCAAGGGTGAGGTGCCCTTCGGGGACAGGGCCGCCCCCCGCATGTCGGGCAGCCGAACGGGGAGTTGGTCCTCGGGAACGGGAACCTCTCCGCACCTGTCGCAGTGGATGATCGGGATGGGACAGCCCCAGAACCGTTGGCGGGACAGCAGCCAGTCGCGCAGCCGGTACTGGATGGTTCCCGTGCCCGAGCCGTCGGCCTCCAGCTGCTCGATGATCCTCGAGACCCCTGCGGCCTTGTCGCTGAGGCCGTTGAGTCTCCCCGAGTTGCGGTAGGCACCATCACCGATGGTGGCCACACCGGTCTGCGCCGGATCCGTGCCATCAACGTCGAGGACCGTCCTCACGGGGAGTCCGTGCGCGCGTGCGAAGTCGAGGTCCCGCTGGTCATGGGCCGGTACAGCCATGATGGCGCCCGTGCCGTAATCGGCGAGGACGTAGTCGGCCGCCCAGATGGGCACCCTCTCGCCGTTGATCGGGTTGGTGGCGAATGCGCCCAGGAAGACACCGGTTTTGGCCCTCTCCGTGGATTGGCGCTCAATCTCGGTCTGCTTCCGGGCCTTCTCCGCATAGGACTCCAGCGCTGGCCGCTGCTCATCGCTCACCAGTTCCTCGGCCAGGGCAGCATCAGGCGCCACGGCCATGTAGGTGGCCCCGTAGAGCGTGTCCGGTCGCGTGGTGAAAACGGTGATGGGGTCCTCGCGTCCCTCAACCCGGAATTGCACATGCGCGCCCTCGGACCGGCCTATCCAGTTGCGCTGCATGGCCAGGACATGGTCCGGCCATCCACCCTCGAGTTGCTGCATGTCATCCAGCAACTGATCGGCGTAGCTGGTGATGCGGAAGTACCACTGGTTCAGCTTGCGCTTGGTCACCTCAGCGCCGCAGCGTTCGCACTTCCCGTCCACCACCTGCTCGTTTGCGAGCACCGTCTGGTCAGAAGGGCACCAGTTGACGGGCGAGTCCTTGCGGTACGCCAACCCGCGCTCCTTGAACTTCAGGAAAAGCCACTGGGTCCAGCGATAGTACTTCTCGTCGGAGGTGTGCAGTCTGCGCGACCAGTCCAGGGAAAGTCCGTAGCGACGGAAGGAGCGCGCCTGGGTCTCGATGTTGTTGTACGTCCAGGTGGCGGGATGGGTGTTCGCCCGGATCGCGGCATTCTCGGCTGGCAGTCCAAACGAGTCCCAGCCGATGGGATGCATCACGTCGAAGCCCTGCAGACGCCAGAAGCGTGAGAGCACGTCGCCCATTGCATACGCCTCGGCGTGACCCATGTGCAGGTCCCCGGAGGGGTACGGGAACATGTCGAGGACGTACCGGCGCTCACGGCTCCCATCGTCCCTCGGACGAAAAGTCTCGTTCTCCTCCCAGAACGCCTGCCACTTCTCCTGGGCGTGCACCCTGTCGTAGGTTCTCGACGTCTGTTCCACGTCCTGACTCACGGACTGCTCCTCTGTGGTTCTGCATCTGGATTGTGTGGGCGGCCCCGATCATCCGGGCACCGCGTGATCGGTCAATATAGCGTCGGCGCGGCAGGAGGCGACACAGCCCTCATGTCTCTGTCACCCTGCGAGGAAGGACTCCAGCTCGGTGGTGGTGGGCGGATTGGCACCCTTGCGACCGCACACGAGAGCTGCGGCGGCAGCACCCCTGAGCAGTGCATCCTCGAGGTCCATGGGATCCACGGCGTAGGCCGAGAGGAAGCCGGCCATGAAGGTGTCGCCCGCGCCGACGGTGTCGATGAGGTCGGCGCGCTGTGCCGGGACGCGGACGTGGCGCCCGTCGGGCTTCACAGCCACCACGCCGTCGGAGCCCAGCGTCACGATGAACAGGCTCAGCCCGTGCTCGACGACCCACGCTTCTGCGTAGGCGAGCGGGTCGTCATCATCCACGAGCCAGTTGATGTCATCGTCACTCGCCTTGACTATTCCACCACCGGAGCCAACCGCCGACATCAGGTCAGCGACGGTGGCGAAGTACGCGGCGCGATCAGGCTGGACGGTGGGCCGGACATTGATGTCGTAGCTGACTGCAGCATTCGTTGACCCGACGAAACTCAGGAGGGGTTTGACTCCCGCCCCCACGACGGCGCCGATGGATCCGAAGTGCAACCAGTCATCGTCGTTCAGCGTGGGGAATTCGTGCGGCTGCCACCCGAAGTTGGAGGTGCCGTCGAAGTGAAAGGTGTACTGCGCCTTGCCCTCATCGTCCAGCGAGACGACTGCCAGGGATGTCGGGTCACCGGTCCGGACGGCCAGGTCAAGCCCAACGCCGTTCGTCTCGAGGTAACCCTCGATCTGGGCGCCGAAGGCGTCTCCTCCGAGCCGGCCCAAGTACTGCACTTCCTCGTCCAACCTCTGGAGCGCCACGGCTGTGTTCATGGGGCCACCGCCAGCCAGGGCCGTCCACATGGTTTCTGCTGGGGAGACCTCCCCCGCAGGCAGCATGTCAATCAACGCTTCACCGCACACCACAAATCGCATGGCGCATACTCTACGGCTTGCGGGGGGTCCCACTCACCGCACCCCGTCTGCGTCCCATGTGCTCGGAGGGACCGCCTGCTTGTGCATCCTCGTGAGCACCTGCATCAACGGATGGTTGGGTTCAAGAGCCTCGAGTTGGCCAAGGCAGTCGCTCTGCTGCGCACCCTCACCATCAAGCCAGCAGGCCAAGGTCAGGAGCGCCACCACGTTCGCCGCGACGGCGGGGCTGCTTGCCCGCCGCGCCTCGGCCAGCCGCGGCCGCAGCCGCGCCGCCGTGCCCAGATTTAGCTGTTCCAGTACCTCGGCAAAGCACTCCTCCTCCTGGAGGAGCACGGCAATGTCCACAGCGTCCGCACCCAACCGGTCAGGACTGTCCATGCGGCGCGCGAGGAGTGCCCAGCGTTCGTCGATTGTCAACGCGGCGATCGCGAGGCTTGACGCGGCGACTGCTCTCGCAATCCCGGGCGCGTCCACCTCCTGCGGCGGCTGAACCTCAGCCACGGCATCCTCCCTGCTCGCCGTGACGTTCACGCCCGAGTACACGGCCTGGGCCGCAAAGTCGCTGGAGGCGTAGCAGTAGGAGAGACCCTCGGGCGGAAGCAGCATGCCCGCATGGGCGTACCAGAACCGGTCACCGTCCGTGACCAGCGCTTCCGCCACCACGTCCTCACCGATCACGCCCACGAGTTCGCCGACGGCAACGGCTGCGTCATCGGGGTCGGCGCTGTAGGCGAGCACAGCAATGGTGCATCCCTCACACCTGCTGATGGCATGTTGCAGTTGTTCGGCGACGTCGCCAAAGGTGAAGCCCGTCGTGAACCAGTCCAGATCCATGCGGGCGCAGAACTCCACCCGGGATCCATGAACCCCCAGGACCACGCACGATTCGCGCGGGTGGAAACCCAGCATGATGACGGGGATGGCCAGCAGGTCCGCGCTTGTGGTGCCGTGGAGGCGAGTTGTTTCATTGTTCATGTCCACTTGTTTCGTCGGTTGGGAACCCCTTTGACCACATTGACCAGTTGACGTGGATAACTCTGTCGCCACTCGGAGACATCGCGTAGGTATCGTTGGAAGCATCATGAACAACCCACAGTGGCCACCACCGGATGGCGAAGGACCGTCATCCGACCCGTCGACACAGTCACCCTGGTCACACCCTGACGCCCGCTGGTCACCGCAGAACTACCGGGACGCCTCGGGACGGGATCCACGGCTACCCTTCGGCCAGGTTGCCGATGACCCCAGACCCACTCCCGACATGCATCAGTTCGAACCACCCCGGCGGGCGAACAGGAAGGCGCTGTGGTTGGGCGGCTCCATCACCGCCGCCATCGTGGTGCTGGTGCTCGTCCTGCAGTTCACAGGGGGGTTCGCGCCTGCACCGACCTCCACCGGCCCTGCCTCGAGTACGGATGCGTCGCAGCAACCGTCGTTGTCGCCCGCCATCGCCGGGGGGACAGCGATTCCATTCGAAGGCAACGGCACCGGGCTCTTCGAGATTCTGTCCCAGGAGTGGGGTGCGGATGGACTCACAATTCAGTACCGCATCAGCCTGGATGAGGGTCAGGGCGAACGCAGCTTCTCCCTGTACATGTTCACCAACGCGACGCTCGAAGTGGCAGATCCAGTCAACTACGAGCTGGTCACTGTGAGCTCCGGCGACCCCTTCACCGGCACCGTCCAATTCGCCGTGGAGCGGGGCAGGGGCACGTTGGTGCTCTCAAGCTTCACTACGGCGCTGGCCGCCCTCGACATCACGGGCTGAATCCGGGACCTCCCCCGGGACGGCGGGGTCCACCATCTGCAGAGCGTGGGCGGCAGCGATTGCCTCCGACGCGTCCGCTGCAGCCTGTCGACGTTCCTCCACCGCATCAGGATGGTCGCGCGACAGCAGGACGACGCCCCAGACAGCAACGGCTCCGGACACCACCATGCCCACGGTGGGGCCGACGCCCATTCCGGTTCCCTCGCCCAGCACCACCAGCCCGAAGACGACGGCCACGAATGGATCCACCGTCGTCATGGTGCCCACGGTGATCTCGGCCGGGCCGGAAGCGTAGCCCTGCTGGATCATCCACACGCCCAGTCCGTAGCACGCGAGCATGAAGCCAACCACTGCAAGGACCTTCCAGTGCAGCAGGGACAACTCGCCGCTCTGGACCAGATTGATCGCGGCCTTCATCATCCCGGACGCCAGCCCGTAGAAGATGGCTCCAACGGATGACCACAGCATGGCCCTGGCCCACGAGGCGGCTCTGGTCGCAATGAACGACAAGACGGCGCACAGGGCACAAACCACGACGAATGAGAGCAGGATGGGATTGAACTCGAACGGCTTCTCCCCCGTCGCGAACAGGGAGGAGAAGATCGTGAACCCCACCACCCCGACGAATGTCACCGACACGGCTGACCAGATGCGCCGCGGAATCTCATGTCCGTGGATCCTGGCGGCCAAGAGGACGGACCACGGCACGGCCAGGATGCCCACGGGCTGGACCACGGCCACCGGCGCCATGCTGAGGGCGGTCAGGTGGAGGGCTGCGCCGCTGAAAACGAGGAGCAGCCCGAGGAGCCACTTGCGAATGCGGAAGAGGCCGAGCATCCCACCCAGACTCAACCGGTTCGAGGACGTCTTTCCTGCCGGGTCGAACGTGCTCTTGACACCGAGATGCTGCAGCGTTGCCCCACTGGCGAAAAGGAACGATCCGATGACCTGCAGGCCAATCGCAATGACGATGTTCACAGGGGTACCTTCCGGCGAAGCGTGCGGACGACATTGACGATAGCCGACTGCAGCTGGCCCGGGATCGGACGGGGGCCTCCGAGTGGAAGGTGATCAACTCTGATAGACGATGACCTTGTCCCCCACGCTGGCGGCGTCGAACAGCGCCGACACTGCATCCCTGTTGCGGACGTTGACGCACCCGTGCGACGAACCGTTGTACCCACGGGCGGCAAAATCGGATGAGAAGTGCACGGCCTGGCCACCCGAGAAGAAGAGGGCGTAGGGCATCGCCGTATTGAACAGGCTCGACACATGGTTCTTGGACTTCCAGTTGACGGCGAACGCACCGTTGCGCGTGGGCGTCAGCTCGGAGCCGAAGCGCACATCCATCGTGAGCCGGATCTCGCCATCCACGACCCACGCAAGCTTGCGCTGTGACTTGGAGATACAGATCACACGGCCGGTGAGGCACCTGTCATCCAGGGTCATGGCGTTCGGCTTCGGCGCGGACGCCACGTTGTTCAACTCATCCGTGGTGGGCTTGCGTGTCATCGCCGTCAGTCGATCCATCGTGCGCTGATCCACCTCGCCGGTCACCGGAATCTCGCGCTTGGCCTGGAACCCCCTGACCGCAGCCTCAGTCACCGGTCCGTAATTTCCCGACACGGAGTCGTGGAACCAGGCAATCTGCTTCAGCCGAGCCTGCAGGTCCTTCACTGGATCCCCCTTCGCTCCCGTGGTCAGCAGCGCCGGGCCGGGAGTGAGGATGTTGTACATCTCATCCCGCGTGGGTGCCCGGGACATCTCGAGGAGCCGGGTCCAGGTGGTTTCATCCACGAAGCCGAGCGCCGGAAGGCCGCGTTTGGTCTGGAATCCCTCGACGGCGAGCTGCGTCTGATCGCCGAAACTGTCGGTGATCTGTCCCTCGTACCAGTCCAGTTGCAGCAGGCGGTGCTGCAGCTCGCGCACCTTTTCACCGGTGTCCCCCGGTGTGACGAGTGCCGCTGGTTGCAGCGCCTCGGAGGGGGTGCTGGTGGTCACGGGCTCGCTCATGCTGGGTGCCGGCTCCAGCGATTCCGGCGGCTCCGGTGGCTCCGTGGGAGTTCCGGCTACATCCGGAGGCGCCGTTTCCGACAATGGAGCGTCCGCGGGCTCAACCTCCCTCGTGGATGAGGCGACGGCCATGGGACCACTGTCCGTCGTCGTCGCCACGGGCGCCGGTGCGCACGCTGCCACACCGAGAAGCAGGATCGTGGCCATCGCCGCGCGCCGCAACAACTTCTTCACTGCTTCACCTCAGGGGGGAGAACTTCGTGTCAACGGCGCAAATCTACAGGCCCAGCCCGAGGAGGTCCACGTCATTGCGTTGTGGCCAGGGCGTGTTGCGGACCACGCTGCCATGTGTCCGCGCCATCCTCTCGTGGATGCGTCCGTGCGCCGCGCCAACAGGGCTCGGTATGCTCCGCTCGGAGGTGGTGACACGCATGCACGCGCTGGGGTTCGACCGCGAGAAGTATCTGGCCCTGCAATCGCACTGGATCGATGAGCGACGCACACAGTTCGGTGGAAAGCTGTACCTCGAACTGGGCGGGAAGCTGTTTGATGACCTCCACGCCTCCCGCGTGCTGCCCGGTTTCACGCCTGACAACAAAGTGGAAATGCTGGCGCAGCTCAAGGACGACCTTGAAATCATCGTCGTGGTCAGCGCCCGGGACCTCGCACGGAACAAGATGCGGGCAGACCACGGCATCCCCTACGACGAGGATGTCCTGCGCCTCGTTGACGGGTTTCGGTCCCGGGGACTGTACGTGGGCAGCGTGGTCATCTCCCGGATGGCCGAGGACAACACCAACGCTCGTGCCTTCAAGCGCAAACTCGAGAAGCTGGGGCTCAGGGTCCATCGCCACTACCCCATCGAGGGCTATCCGAACGACATCACCCGCATCGTCAGCGATCAGGGCTACGGCAGGAACGACTATGTGGAGACCTCCCGGGACGTCGTCGTTGTCACCGGTCCGGGACCGGGCAGCGGCAAGATGGCCACCTGCCTCTCGCAGATGTACCACGACTACGCCCGGGGAATTTGTTCCGGCTATGCCAAGTTCGAAACCTTTCCCATTTGGAACCTCCCACTCGATCACCCGGTGAACATCGCCTACGAGGCTGCCACGGCGGACCTGGATGACGTCAATATGATCGACCCCTTCCACCTCGCGGCGTACGGCGTGCAGGCGGTCAGCTACAACCGGGATGTCGAGATTTTCCCGGTGCTGAATCTGCTGTTCGAACGAATACTCGGCCGATCTCCATACAAATCACCCACGGACATGGGCGTGAACATGGTGGGGCACTGCATCTCCGACGACATCGTCTGTCGGGAAGCCTCCAAGCAGGAGGTCATACGTCGCTGGTATGCGGCAATGGTCACCGAGAAGCAGGACCAGCTCGAGCCCGCGGAGTCGGCTCGGATCGCGCTGCTGATGAGCTCGCTGGGCATCACCGGCAAGGATCGACCGGTCGTTGATCCTGCCCTGCAGTTGGCACGCGCCACCCATGCTCCGGCCGCCACCATCGAACTGCCGGATGGCCGGATCATTCCGGGTAAGACGTCACCTCTCCTCGGGGCCTGCTCCGCAATGCTTCTCAACGCGCTCAAAGCTCTGGCCGGAATCGAGGATTCCGCCAAACTCCTGGCGCCCGAGGCCATCGAGCCCATTCAAGAACTGAAGACCCGACACCTGGGCAGTAGGAACCCGCGACTTCACACCGACGAGGTCCTCATTGCACTCGCAGTCAGCGCCAACGCCGATCCCCTGGCCAAACGGGCGCTGGCCGAGCTGCAGCATCTACGCGGTTGCGACGCCCACTCCGCCGTGGTCCTCGGCCCGGTGGATCGCACGATCCTCCGCAACCTCGGTGTACTGGTTACGAGCGAACCCCTGTACTCCACCAAGAATCTGTACAGAAAGCGCTGAGCGGTTCCATCTGGCAACCAGCAGTCAACAACTGAATCGATCATGCGATGGCGGCGAGGAATCCCATCACTGCTAGAGCAGCCTGTGCGGATACTGCTCCTCACGACTCTGGAAGGACAGGATCTTTGGGTTCTGGACGACCCCGTCGCGGATCTCGATCGCGCGCGAGATGGTCTCACTGGCGTCCCAGTCCGCGCTCATCACGGTCGGCAGGTGAGGCAGGAGTGCCTTGCTGATGTCCCAGGTGGCGCTGTTCCACAAATACGTCGGGCTGTGATCCACCGCGTAGTACATGATGCCTGTGCCCACCGTGAAGGTGGGGGCGTCGAAGGAGGTGGGCTCCGCGAACTCGAAACCCATCGCCTCGTCGCAGGACACGTCCACGATGATCGAACCCGACGAGAAAAGTGCCAGGTCCTTGGTGGTGAGGAACATCATGGGATGGTCGGTGTCCTGGAGGACACAGTTGACCACCAGGTCGTACTCGCTCAGCACCTCGTGAATCGGGACGGCTCCATGTGAGCGCTGCACCACGGTGGCACGGGGATCCTCCGGTGAGGTTTCCATGCGTTCCAGGACCATCCCGGACATCGGATCCGCCACCGCAGTCACCACACGGCTGGTCAGGACGGTGATTTCTGAGATCCCAAGGGCCTGCAGTGCAGTCACCGCACCGCGGGCAGTACTACCGAAGCCGATGATGACCGCGCGCAGACGCTGCCCGTAGTGTCCGGTGGAGCCGTGAAGTGTCAGTGCATGCAATACGGAGGAGTAACCGGCGAGCTCGTTGTTGCGGTGGAAGACGTGGGTCAAGAACTCACCCCTGGCCGTCCAGTTGTTCATTGCCTCCCACGCGATGAGCGTGAGTTTCTTGTCAATCGCCACCTGGGTGAGCGCAGGATCCTGCACGGCGTGTGGCCACCCCCACAGGACCTGACCGGGCGACATTGCTTCAAGATCAGTCAGAAGTGGCTTGGGCAGAAGGATCACGTCTGCCTGCTCCATGATCTGCTTGCGCGTGGCGACGGCTCCCACGGACTCGGCCAGGCGCTCGTCCGAGAATCCGAAGCGGAGACCGTAGCCATGCTCCAGCACGATTCGTGCCCGGAGGTCTTCGTCGATGTCCACGAAGTGCTGTGGATGAATCGGCAACCGGGATTCGTTCTTCTTGCTTGACGTTCCCAGAACACCGAGAGTCAGTGGATCCATCTCCTACCTCCATTGGTTGGCGTCATCAGTATGGCGCACACCCCGGCGGTCTGCGGACATCGCCTCCCCTGATACCCCCGCCCCGTCGGTTTGGTCCAGGCCCCTGTGCTGACCACGGGGTGGCCGGGCTGGTCGAACGTGGCCTGGGTCTCCGGGAGCTCCGCATCGACGCGTGGGCTTCACGCGACCGAGCGGCTGCGCCATTGTCGGCTCGCGAGTGACTAACACGGGGACCCCCTCAGCATCTGTTTTCGGACGGGCCAGTCGGGCAGGTGGTCACTCATACGAGCCTTGAACGCTGGTCCGTGGCCACGCTCCACCAGATGCACCAATTCGTGAACCACCACATACTCGAGCGCCTCGGGCCGGAACTTCGCCAGCATGGTGTTGAAGGTCAGGACGCCGGAGATCGTGTGACAACTCCCCCATCGCGACGTCATGCGCTTCAGCTTCACCTCCGTGGACCAACGCCCGATGCGTGGCTCCCACTTCTCCAACTGCCTGACGACGGCTGGCCCCATCTCTCGCCCGTACAAGGCATCCACTGCGCGCCGGGCGTCCCCGTCATTGTCTCTGGGGCGCCGTACGTGAATCTGTCCGTCCACGACGCTGGCCGATGCCCGTGCGGCCTCCTCCACCACCACCTCTCGCCAGGATCCCCACAGCGGTACGCGTCCACCGGTGACGAGCGGCTCCGCTCCAACGGAACGGAGACGGACCTCTGCCTGGTGCTTGAGGACCCACTCACGCCTGTCCCGGAGAAAGTCCACGATGACCTCCTCCGGTGTGAAGAGGGGAGCCGAGACCGCGACGTCGCCGCGTGGAGGCTTGATTCGCACGCTGAGGCTCTTCATGTTCTTGTACGTGACGAGGGCGTCATAGCCATCCATCACCAGCCATTCGCTGTCGTGTGTCCAGGCTCCCATGGGGTTGATGATAGGCAGCCCCCTCTGACAGAACCATTCCGTCACCCGGAGACCAGCGCGCCGCTGGGCGCACCCACAACGGGAGGAGGCGCTCAGGCTGCTCGGTAGTGTTGCGGAAGTGAGTGGTCCACAGGGTGTGCAGGTGTCCATGGCCCATCTGGAAACCCTGGTGGCCGACCTCGGAGCCGACGCGGACGTCGGTCTGACGGCGGAGGAGGCGCAGCGACGGCTCACCTCCGCCGGACCCAACGAACTGCGCGGCGCCCCGCCGGTGCCACTGTGGCGCAAAGTCGTCGCCCAGTTCCGGGATCCACTCATCTACTTGTTGTTGGTGGCAGTCGTGATCTCCGTGATCGCCTGGGCGGTGGAGGGCGCGGCGGGTGTTCCCATCGACGCAGTGGTGATACTCGTGATCGTCGTGGCCAATGCGCTCCTCGGCTTCGTCCAGGAGGCCAAGGCCGAACAGGCCGTGGACGAACTGCAGAAGATGAGCCAGTCCGGGGCCACGGTGGTGCGGGGCGGAGAGCGGCAGGTGATCGCCTCCCGTGATCTCGTACGCGGAGACCTGTTGGTCCTCGGGGAGGGTGACAGCGTGGGAGCTGACGCGCGGCTCATGCGCGCAAGCTCCCTTCGAGTCGCGGAAGCCGCTTTGACCGGTGAATCGACTGCTGTCAGCAAGACGCCCGGGCGGCAGGAGGGCAAGGTTCCGCTCGGCGACCGCACGAACATGGTTTTTCGGGGGACAGCCGTCACGCAGGGGACCGGCCTGGCCGTGGTGACTGACACTGGCATGGACACGGAGATGGGCTCCGTCGCAGAAATGCTGGAATCCACGGTCCAGGAAGCGACGCCCCTGGAGCGGGAAATAGCCTTCGTGGGCAAGATGCTCGGCATCATCGTCATCGTCATCGCCATCCTGGTCATGGGGACGCTCTGGCTCGTCAGCGACGTCCGGACCGCCGGGGACGCCGTCGCCATCCTGCTGCTGGGCGTTTCCCTGGCCGTCGCGGCAGTACCGGAGGGCCTGCCCGCAATCCTGTCGGTGGTGCTGTCCCTGGGTGTGCAGAAGATGTCCAGACGCAACGCCATCGTGAAGAACCTCAACTCTGTGGAAACCTTGGGTTCGGCGTCTGTGATCTGCTCGGACAAGACGGGGACACTGACCCAGAACGAGATGACCGTCCAGGAGATCCGCACCAGTTCGGGCAGCACCGCAGTGACGGGCGTGGGTTACCGGCCTGAGGGCGAGGTGCAGACCTCCGGCGAGGACCAGCTCATTGAGGGCCGCAGCGTCCTGGTGGGCGGGTCACTGACATCCAATGCCAACCTTCGGGAGGAGGATGGAGACTGGCACATCATTGGCGATCCCACCGAGGCCGCCTTCCTCGTGGCTGAGCGCAAGCTCGGCGTCACCGACAGCCGCATCAGCCGGTTCAGCCGCATCGGCGAAGTCCCGTTCACCTCGGAACGCAAACGCATGTCGACGGTGCAGATGGACCACGACGAGGACAACCGGCTCGCCCTCATCAGCAAGGGTGCACCCGATGTGCTCTTGGAACGCTGTACCCACATGATGCGCGGCGGCACCGTCGAGGTCATGGACGACGATGCCCGCGCGGGGATCCTCGATGACGTGGAGGAGCTCTCCGGCAAGGCCATGCGCACCATGGGTGTGGCCTTTCGGAATCTGAGTGACGACGAATTGCCCGCCGACACACGCCAGCGCCGGACGATCACCGCCGAGGACGCGGAGCCCTTGGAACGCGAGCTCGTCTGGGTGGGCACCGTCGGCATGATCGACCCCGCTCGCAGTGAGGCACGCGAGGCCGTGACCCAGGCGTACCGGGCGGGCATCCGCGTGGTCATGATCACCGGCGACCATCCCACGACGGCGCTGCGGATCGCGCAGGACCTGGGAATCGCCCAGGAGGGCCACCAGGCCCTGACTGGTGTGCAGCTGGACGATCTCGACGAGGAGGGCCTCGTCTCTGCGCTCAGGGACATCAATGTCTTTGCCCGAGTGGCTCCCGAGCACAAGCTGCGGATCGTGGATGCACTGCAGGCGGATGGGCAGATCGTCGCGATGACCGGAGATGGCGTCAACGACGCACCTGCGTTGAAGTCCGCGGACATCGGTGTCGCCATGGGCATCACCGGCACCGAGGTCACAAAGGAGGCCGCATCCATGATCCTGCGCGACGACAACTTCGCCACGATCGTCGCCGCGGTGGAGCAGGGTCGCGTGATTTTCGACAACATCAAGAAATTCCTGAGGTACCTTCTCTCCTCCAACATGGGGGAGGTTCTCACCGTGTTCCTCGGGGTCGTCCTGGCCGGAGTCATCGGCCTGACGGAGGCCTCGCCCGCCGGCATCGTCGTGCCCCTGCTTGCTGTGCAGATCCTCTGGATCAATCTCGTCACCGATTCGGGTCCCGCCCTTGCCCTGGGCCTTGACCCCGAGATCGACGACGTCATGGCACGCAGCCCACGACGCATGGATGAGCGTGTCATCGATCACTCGATGTGGGGGATCATCGCCTTTGTGGGGGTCGTCATGGCCGCTGCCACGCTGCTGACCATGGACATGTTCCTCGTGGGAGGTTTCATCCCGGGCAACGACGACCTGGAGGTGGCGCGAACCGCCGCCTTCACGACGCTGGTCTTTGCACAGCTGTTCAATGTGTTCTCCGCACGATCACCCATCACCAGCGCCTTCCATGGGCTTGGAACCAACGCCTGGTTGCTGGGGGCGGTCGCGCTCGGCGCCGTGTTGCAGGTTGCCGTCGTGCACGTTCCAATCCTGCAGGTGGCCTTCGGAACGGCATCCCTGGACTGGCAGCACTGGCTGATAACGCTTGCGATGGCGTCGTCGGTCCTCTGGGCCGAGGAGCTGCGCAAGCTGGTGGCGCGTCGTCGACAGCGTGCGGGGTGAACCCCGACCGCTTGAAGGAGGAGGGTGGGCCCCGGGGCACCCGAGCCCACCCTCGCCGTCCATTGCTGGCGACTACTCCTCGGAGACTCGCCCCTCAATGGCCTTGCGCAGCAGCGCAACCGTTTCGGCAGGCTCATACGAGGCTGCCTCACCTGCGACGTCGACTCGTACGCGCTTCAGCACCGCAGCAGCCGACTCACCGACGGCGATGACAGCCACGTCATGTCTCCAGCCGAGCAACTGGCTGACCGCCAGTGCGCTCGAACCCGAGGCAATGACGACAGCATCGTAGCGGCCGTCCTTCCAGGCCTCCATCAGCTCCGCCGGCGCGGCAGGGATGGCTTTCATCGTGTACACGGGAATGAGCTGGGCCACGTATCCCTTGTCCTGGAGCCCCGCCACGAAGGTGGGGGCCAGCAGGGCTGAGCCCGGAACCAGAACCTTGCCGGTACCCTCGGGCCACATCCGCAGCAGCGCGTTGATGCCCCATCCCTCGGTTGGCTGCAGATCGACGGTGTAGCCCAGATCCACCAGGGCATCAGCTGTGCCGGGTCCGATGGCGGCAACCTTCGCGTCCCGCGGGAGAGTCAAGCCCAGTTCACGGATGCTGTCCACGGCCCTGCGTGACGTGAATGCCACCCAGTCCGCTCCCTCCAGCGTGCTGCTGACCGACAGGACATCGCGTTGCTGGAGTGGCACCGAATCGACGGTCATCCCGGCCTCACGCAGCCCCTCGGACAATCGCCCCTCCTCCCTGGGGATGAGCACCCGTGCCTTCCTCAGGTCGGTGGTTCTGCCGCCTCCCTCATCGTCTGGTTCCGGCTCGGGCTCCGGAGCGCGGCCAATCTTCTCTGCTCCTCGAAGCTTCAGTGACTGGGCGGCCCTTTGACCGCACCTGACGGCGTGGAACTCCGAGGTGGGCATGCCGATCTGCGCGGTCATCACGTCCGAGCCGTCATGGGGGATGATGTCCACCTTCAGGGTGAGCAGACCGCTCCGCCGGGCGAAGGCTCCGACGGAGACCTCCGCTGACACATCCAGCGCCGCTCGTGCTGCCCGCTCAGTGGTAACACAGATGCGTGTGTCCTGGTCGTCGAACTGCGACAGCAGTCTCACCAGATCGGTGTCCACCTCGCGGCACTCGAGTCCCACAGCCCCAGAACCGGGGGCCGACACCGCTCCCACGTGGTCGGTGATGGCATCCTGCCGACCGATGGCGGCGATGTCCGCAGCACTGGCCACCACGGCGTCCAGCTCACCAGCCGACACCTTGTCCAGGCATGACGTGAGGCTGGGCTTCAAATCCTCGAACTGCATCCGGGGACGGACGCGTCGGATGTTCGCACGCCGCAACGGGCCCTGGGTGGCGATGCGAGAGTCATCGGGCAGGCTCGACAGCATCATGCCGTCCCTGCCGCAGAACGCGTCTCGCGCATCATCGCGCTCCGGAATGGCAGCCAGAACCAGCCCCGCGACGGGGGTGGTGGGAACCCGGTTCATGCGGTGAATCGCGACATCGAAGTCGTCCCGCAGCAGGCCGAGCCGCAGCTG
Source organism: uncultured Actinomycetota bacterium (assembly GCA_963747505.1). Lineage (GTDB taxonomy): Bacteria > Actinomycetota > Actinomycetes > Propionibacteriales > Propionibacteriaceae > Arachnia. The sequence goes on from CAVVFD010000001.1 coordinate 1,218,812, forward strand.
GCCGATGCTCTCCCTGTCGCCGGTGTCCGGCAGCAACACGATCTCCACGTCGTGCTTCTGCCCGCGCAGTTGCTCGGCGAGATGTTCGGCTCTCGCCATGGAGACGTCCGACTCTTTTGCACCCACCCTGATCCTCATGTGTTCCCTTCCCGGCACTCGCGCGCTCGTCGACGTCGATGCGGACGCCTGTGCGATGTACCAGTCCTCACCCTACTCAGCCAGCGACCCCGGTGGTGGAGTCTGACCGGCAGTCATGTGCGAGATCCTGCAACATCTCGGTGGGCAGACCAACCGATATGTTCCCGAGTCTCAACGGCAACAGGGTCCTGGACTTCCCTGACTGGATGGTCCGCCTCGGACGACGGGCCATCGAGGCCACAGGCAATCCTCGTGCTGCCAAGTCCTACACCCCGGACACCGCGCTCATCAATTTCCACGGCGACGATGCGCGCATGGGAATGCATCAGGACAAGGACGAGGCGTCGCTGGCTCCGGTGGTGTCCGTCTCGGAAGCCGTACGAGGACATCGTGCTGCGTTCGGGCCACCTCTTCGTCTTCGGCGGTCCTGCCCGACTGGCCTATCACGGGGTCACTCGGATCCATCCCGGCACCGCACCGGCTGGTTGCGGTCTGCCCCGAGGACGTATCAACATCACCATGCATGTGACGGGACTGACGGACTGACGACACAACGCGCCATGGTGTATGCCATCATGCAGGGATGAACAACGGGAGCGATGCCCCGCGAGGGATCCCGTATCGAACGGCGCTCACCCTCGGTCCCGTCCTGATGACCGCCCTCCTTGTGGGCGGCTGCGGCACAGAGGCGCCCTCTTCAGCATCCACCACGGCTTTGCCTTCCACTGCCGGCGCGTCAGTCGACAGCACACCGAACACCCGCAATGCCGACCATCCCGACGTCCTCGCTGCCGTGCTGGAGCCGGATGGCAGTGGGGCCTGGGCACTGACGGTGACGCTCAGCTCGCAGTACGACAGCCCGGAGCGGTACGCCGACGGCTGGCGCGTGCTCGATGCGGACGGCGCAGTCCTCGGGCAGCACACGTTGACGCACGACCATGCTGACGAGCAACCGGTGACACGTACCCAGACAGGGCTCGCGATCCCCGACGACGTTGATCTCGTGACCATCGAGGGCAGCGACACCGCCAACGGCTATGGCGGCCGGACGCTCGAAGTGGAGGTGCCCCGCTGAATTGCTGTACGTCTGACGCGCCCACTTTCAGATGGTGGCCGGGGATCCGGTCCATCATCTCAGCGCAGGAACAGCACCCACACGGCGACGGCAAAGCTGAGCACCACCGTTGTGATGATGGCCGCGGCCGTCAGGATGATCTCGAGTCGCCTGCCGGTCTGTCTTTGGGTCATCCCCAACTCCTCACCGACGGCTGTGACGAGGCGACGGCCCACCTCCGGGCCGAACGGATCACGACCGCTGGGGGCATCCATCCCGCCCCGGTCTGCGACGGACCCATCTTTCTTTCCCCTGGAGACCCTCCGGACATCCGCGGGTGAGGCCAGCACGGGCACGCCAGTCCCCCACGCGAGGTCCCGGGAGTCGCTGGTGACCTGATAGGTCATTGCCTGGATGGCGACGTGGTGGAGATGTGCCTGCGCGACGCCCTGTCGCCGGAGGTGCTCGCGCCACTGATCGTCTGCGATGTTGGTCCTCAGCTCGAAGCCATCAGGCGTCGCGGTGACGGAATAGGGCGTCGATTCAACCGCCCTGCCGACCCTCGCCATGAATTCCTGCCTCGGGTCGGTCATGACCCCAACGGTAGCGCCGATCCTGCTGGTCAGAGTCAGAGGAGGCGTCGAAGGTGTTCCTGGCCTCCGAGAAGTTCCAGCCGCCGCCAGAGCACGCTGCCGGGCGTCGCCTGGCTCTCGTGGCACAGGCTCGCAGATCGCTGTTGCTCGCGATCCACTGCGATGACAGCGTCCACCTCGTCGTCAGAGTGACCGACGAACCCCGCGTGAAATTCTTCGTTCAGCGTGTCGGCCACGTGGCTGGGCAGGGTCCAGCCGAGGACGGGCAGTCCCAGCTGGCGAGCCGCCTCGAGTGCGGCGCCGGTTGCCGCGGAGTGATCCGGATGGCCGGTAACCCCCGAGGGGTCGAAGACCACGAATCCGTCAACCGGGCGCTCAGCCACTTCCCGAAGCACTTCCGACGTCAGGATCTTCTCCACCACGTCCGACAGCAGCCCGTCGCGGTAGTCCAGCAACACTGCTGACGCAATGCCCAGCTCGTGGGCGGCGTTGCGCAGTTCCTCGGCCCGCACCTGGCTGAGGTCGGCGTGGTTGCCGAGCGTGGAGGCCTCTCCCCTCGTGAGGCACAGCACTGACACGGTGGCGCCCTGCCGCGCGAAACCGTCAAGCACTGCTCCGAGCCCGAATGACTCGTCGTCGGGATGTGCGACAACGGCGAGGACGGATCGCCAGGGCGGAACCCCTCCGCGCGGGGTCGATGTCGTGGAATGAGCGGGAAGACCAGTTCGTACTGTCATACCCCCCAGGGTATCCCACAGGACGGCAGCTCCGCGGACGGATCCACACTCGGCGTTCGGGGCGCGTCGCCACCGAGAGACGGTTGCGCTACTGCGACAGGGTGGCGAATGCCGCGTTGATGCGCTGCTTGGCGTCGGCCGCCACCTTGTGAAGTTGCTCGTTGTCCGCGAGCCCCATCATGGCGTCGGGGTCGAAGGCCTCCACGACCGTGCGCGACTTGCCCACGGCGCGGACGACGACATTGCACGGGAGGACGGCTGCGATGGAGGGCTCGGCCTGGATTGCCTCGTACGCCAGGGGCGGCCGGCAGGCGCCGAGGATGATCTGCGGTTCAATGTCGACGTCGAGCTTCTTCTTGAAGGTCTGTCTGAGGTCGATCTCGGTCAGGATTCCGAATCCCTGTTCGACCAGGGCGTCTCGCACTGACTGGACGGCGTCCTCGTAGGGTCGGTCCAGGGTGGTGGTGATGGTGTAGCTCGTCATTGCACGCTCCTTGAGTGGTGCTTGCGTTGTTCGCCCGGATACCCCGACCATACCCCAGGGGGTGTTGAGGCGACCCCCGCACCGGGTCCCCGACCTGCCGGCAAACGCTGACGGAAGGCGCCGTATGTCTTCAGCGTCGGCTTCCAGGTGGAATTCGTCGGATGTATCGGCGCGCCAGCAGCTCCATCGGGTGACCCGACCGAGTCTTCATCCTCACCAGGCATAGTCCTCGGGCGCCGTCCGGTATCCCGGGAAGATCTCATCCAGACGGGCCAGTGCAGCGGCGTCGAGTGTGACTTCCATGGCACGGATCGCCGCGTCGAGTTGCTCCTGCGTGCGCGGCCCGACGATGGGGGCAGTCACGGCGGGCTGGTGCATCAGCCATGCGAGCGCGACGTCGCCGGGCGCATGACCAAGTTCGTCGGCGAAGTCCTCGTAGTCCTGGATCTGTGGCCGCTTCTTCTCCACTGTCTCGGCAGCATGCCCCCGCACACGGCGAACCCCCTCCTGATCCTTTTTCAGGACGCCCCCCAGCAGACCGCCCTGCAGGGGCGACCACGGCAGGATTCCCAACCCGTAGTGTTGGGCAGCGGGGATGACCTCCCGTTCAATATCGCGTGTCATCAGGTTGTAGATCGACTGCTCGCTGCTGAGCCCCACCATGTCCCGCTCCGATGCCGCTGCCTGTGCCTGGGCGATGTGCCAGCCAGCAAAGTTACTGCTTCCCGCATAGAGGATCTTGCCCTGGCTGATGGCGACGTCGACGGCCTGCCAGATCTCTTCCCACGGCGTGTTCCGGTCGACGTGGTGGAACTGGTACAGATCGATGTGATCCGTCTGCAACCGCCGGAGGCTGGCATCGAGAGCGCGGCGAATGTTCAGCGCCGACAGCTTCCCGCTGTTCGGCCAGTCGTCCATGTCGCCGTACAACTTTGTGGCCAGGACTGTACGTTCGCGGCGTCCCCCACCCGTGCTGAACCAGTTGCCGATGATCTCCTCAGTCGCGCCCTTCCCCTTGTCCTGACCATAGGCATTGGCCGTGTCGAAAAAGTTGATCCCAAGGTCATGGGCGCAATCCATGATGGAGTGGGCGTCCGGCTCGGTGGTGAGGGGGCCGAAGTTCATCGTGCCAAGGCACAGGGTGCTGACGGAGAGGCCGGATCGGCCCAGGTGTGTGTATTCCATGGTTGACACCTTGCTCCTGATCGGGGCCATCCACTCGCATTTCCTGCAATGTTGCCCAAAGTTGACTGGTAACCATCCCAGGACAGTTAGTGTGAGGAGATGGTCACGGCCCTCCCCTCCCTTCTGCTGCTCACCGCCGGGGTCCTCGTCGTGCTTGGTATCCGCGGAACGCTGTCAGCCGCCGCGTTGCTTCGGCGTACCGGGTGTGCGCTGAGCGTGGCCGTGATCCTGGCCGTGACGCCAAAGGTCCTCGACGAATCCCCTGCGGCGGAGATGTACCTGCTCGCTGTCCCCCTGGCGCTGGTCCTCGCCGTCGCGCATGCCGACATGTCGAAGCGTCGTCTGCGCCTCGTGACAACGGTGGCTGCCGTAATGATGCTCGCGTGGGGTCTGGTATTCGTCCTCGGCGTCGGTTTTGCGTTCCTTCCGTCGGGACTACTACTGCTGACTTCGGCCGGGCTGGAGGCCAGAAAGGTGCAGATCCCCACACAACCGCTTTCAGCCCTCCTGTCGCCGGGTGACGGGCTGTGACTTCATGACGAATCGCAGCACATTCGCGGCTGTCCGTTGCATTTCTGCCAGCGTGATTCCGTCAGGCCGTGACAAGGACGCGAGCAGCGAACGGTCGCGCCCCCTGCGCAGACCCGAGATCGTGCTGCCGGGCATGAGGACGTCCACCTGGGCACGTACTCGGTAGGCGCTGTCCCGCAGGTCCGGGAAGTCGGGATCCTGGGAGGGCTGCATCCACCAGTCGGTCATGAGCATGCCGTCCCAGCCCCACTGGTCGCGGAGGATCGTGGTGGCGAGTTCATGGTTGTAGTGCGCCCAGACGCCGTTGACCTTGTTGTAGGAGGTCATGATTGTATGCGGGTCGGCTTCACGGACACAGATCTCGAAACCTCTCAGATAGATCTCACGGAGCGCCCGTTCCGAAACCCTGGAGTCGTTCTTGCTGCGATTGGTCTCCTGATTGTTGGCGACGAGGTGCTTGGGACAGGCGGACACCCCCTGCGACTGCACACCGGAGACCACGGCTGCCCCCATGCGGCCCGTGACCAACGGATCTTCCGAGAAGTACTCGAAATTGCGCCCGCACAGCGGATCGCGATGGATGTTCATGCCGGGGCTGAGCAGGACGTCGGACCCCTTCTTCCGCATCTCCTTGCCATGTTCGGCTGCCAGCCTGCGCACGAGATCAACGTTCCAGCTGGACGCCAGGGCGGTTCCACAGGGCAGGAGCGCGGCGTAGGCGCTGAGCCGGATGCCGGACGGGCCGTCGGTACAGGTGACAGGCGGTACACCCCGGGTCCGCAACGCTTCGGACACTCCCCCGAGGACGCCTGCATTGCCGGGAGCACCCAACGGACTGTTCATGCGGATGTCACCCCGACTGAGTGCCTCGAGTTCCTCAGGCGTGAGTTGTGCAACGAACTCCTCCAGTGGAGCCGTCCCCGCGAGGACGTCGTCGAGGGCGAGCCGGTGCGAGCTGGTTGCCGGCATTGCCTCGGGAAGGGAGTCAAGAACGCGTCGTCGAAGATCCACCGTCCGCGCGGGAACGTCTTCCCAGCGCGGCTGGGGGCCCGGACCATCGGCGCGGGAGCGGACCAGACGCTGGAACACACTCGACGCGGGGACGGCGCAGGCCTCCTCCAGTTGCGCCACCACCTCGAGTTCTTCCACCTCGTGAGAACCGACCAGCTCCGCAGAACGCACATCCGGGCCGAGATGGAAGTCGTAGCGCCCGGGCTGCAGAACCCACGCGGACCGATGACCCGTGACGCCGACGTCATCGTAGGACGCCATGTCCGCAACAGGGAACTGCAACTCGAGGTGCTGGGTGTCGCCGGGCGCGAGCTCACCCGTTTTGGCGAAGGCCACCAATGCCCTCTCCGGGGTTCCCAGGGCGCCCCCCGAGGCGCCGCAATACAGCTGCACGACGTCCTTGCCGGGGTGCCTGGGCCCCAGATTGGTCACATCGAGGTCGACACGCACCACCCCGTCCGTGACGTCGCAGCGCACATTGGTGTGGGAGAACGACGTGTAGGACAGGCCATGACCGAAGGGGAACAGCACCGCATCCCTGTCGAAGGTCTCGAAGTAGCGGTAACCCACGTAGACGTCTTCCACGTAGTTGCTGTGATGAGGGTGGCCGAAGTTTCCGGCGGAGGGGTAGTCCTCGTAGCGCCGGGCGATGGTGGACGTCAGCCGACCCGAAGGCGTTTTCTCGCCGACCAGGGCGCCCGCCAGTGCTGGAGCGCTCTCCATGCCGCCCTGCCAGGCCAGGACGACAGCCGACAGTCGATCTCCATAGGGTTTCGTCCACGCCATGTCCATGATGTTGCCCGTGTTGATCACGACGATGCTCTTCTCGAAGCGGGCCATGACTGCGTCGCACATGTGGCGCTCGTCATCGGTCAGGTAGTAGCTGCCAGGCTCCAGGACGTTCTCGCGATCCTCGCCGGCGGCCCGACCGATGACGATTACTGCGACGTCGCAGCGGGCGGCAGCCCCATCGAGGAGGCGGGAGTCCAGTGGCATTTCCTCGAAGTGGCGGGGCCAGTGACCCCAGTGCCCCTCATCCGGGGGATTGTCACCACACCACGTGGAGTATGCGGCGGCCAACTCCTCGTCCAGGGAGATGGAGGAGAGCCCGGCGAGCGCCCCGGCCAGCGACTCGTGGTAAGGAGGCTTCACGTCCCCTCCGGAGCCATAGCCGACCGTGAACCAGTCGTTCTGAACGCGTCCGAAGAGCGCCACGCGGGTCTCGGCACGAAGGGGAAGCGTTCCGTCGTTGCTCAACAGCACGATGCCCTCCGTGGCCGCCTCGCGGCACAGCTGAGCAAGCTCGGGTTCCACCGAGCTGTCGGTGTTGACGAGTTTCGTGCTCTGCTGGGTGAGTCCATTGACCACCCGGTGTGCGACGCGGCCGACGGTCTTCTTCACGAGCTGCTTCATGATGCCATCGTCGCACGGCGCCCCAGCACGTGGCAGGCGAGATGTTGGTGGCCGCCCCTTTCATGCTCGGCCAGGCCAAGCTGAGGGCCGGACCGCGGGTCAAAATCGCAGGAACGCGGACGCGGCCCATGAACTGCCCCATGAGGCAGACTCGGGCCATGGCCATGATTACTGCAGTCCATGGGGACATCACCACACAGAACGTGGATGCCGTGGTCAATGCGGCCAACAACGCGATGCGCGGCGGTGGAGGCGTCGACGGCGCCATTCATCGCGCCGGTGGGCCACGCATCCTGGAGGACTGCATCGCACGGTTCCCGCACGGACTCGCCACCGGCGACGCCGGGTGGACAACGGCGGGCAGCATGGCGGCGCGGTGGGTGATCCACACCGTCGGGCCAAACCATGCGGCGGGACAACGGGATCGCAGGCTGCTGGAATCCTGCTACCGACGAGCTCTCGAGGTGGCCGACGAACTGGGCGCCATGAGCGTGGCCTTCCCCCTGATCAGCGCTGGCATCTACGGTTGGCCCAAGCAGGACGCCATCTCCACCGCCATCAACACCATCCGGGAGGCGGATACCAACGTGCGGGAGGCTGTGATTGTGGTCCTTGATGCAACCACCTTCGAGCAGGTCCGGACCACACTGACCCGATAGCCATCGCGGCGCCAGCGTGGCCCCGCCTCGTGGGCGGTAGTCTCGGGACTGCACCGCGTCTGCGCCATACACGAAGAGAAGGTGGCCACACCTGATGTTGTTCGATTGGGACAGAGTGCCCATGGAGATCGGCCTGGTCTCCCTGGCGTTCCTGCTGTGCAGCTTCATCGGATTCGAGCGCCAGTTCCAGCACAAGTCCGCTGGTATCCGGACGCACGCCCTCGTCGGCGTCGGAAGTTGCATGTTCACGCTGGTCTCCGTTGATGGGTTCGTCGGACTCGCCGATTACACCGTCACACGCGACCCGTCACGTATCGCCGCACAAATCGTCACGGGTGTCGGATTCCTGGGAGCGGGTCTGATCTTCGTGAACAAGGATGTGGTGCGCGGACTCACCACTGCCGCATCCATCTGGGTGGCAGCTGCAATCGGCATGGCCTGCGGCGCCGGGCTCCTCCCGCTGGCAGTCTTCGCCACGTTCCTCCATTTCGTCGCCATCCTCGTCGTGGCTCCGCTCGGCCGCCTCATGCCGCAAGCCGGGGATCGCAGCACCATCACGGTCACCTATGAGGATGGCCGCGGCGCCCTTCGAGGGGTTCTGGCACGAGCCACCACGTTGGGGTGCCAGACAACCCTGATCAACACGCAACAGGAAACAGTCGACGGCACCAAGGTGGTGCGCGCGCGCATGCGGTTCCGCTTCGGGCCTCCGCTCGGCGACATCATGGAGCAGGTCTCTGAGCTTCCGGGCGTCGTGGGTGTTGACCTCTCCCCCCGGGCCGCCGACGAGTTGTAGTCCCCAACCGTGAACGTCAGCCCTCTGGCAATGGTGAGTCCCAGTCCGCCATGTCGCAGAGGCTGCTGCGTCGACGCGGGGCGTCCTGCTGTTCCCACTCCAGTTCTGCCTGTCCTGTTGACAGGTCCACCTTCAGGGTTGCGCCGGATCCGGCGTCCTGCACACCTTGACGCGACATGGTCAGGTTCGTGCCCTCGAGTGACACGTCAAGTTCGCCGTCGAAGGCTGCCACCACGTTGCGGAACCGACACAGGCCCAGCAGCGCCTGCACCACCGGCCGATCCAGAGCGTCTGTGATCTCGGCGTCCGTGAAGTAATGCCTGTTGATGTCACGACCCACGCCGGTACGAGCCAGCAGGTCCACGTCGTTGCCACCTGCGAGGGCCCCCACGTAGTAGACCTGCGGGATGCCCGGGGTGAAGAACTGGATGGCGCGGGCGGCCAGGTAGCGCTCGTCGTGGCCTCCTAGGGCGTCGTAGAAAGTGGAATTGACCTGGTAGAGGTCGAGGTTCGATGCGGCAGCACCAGTGGCCTGGGCGGAGGTTCCGTTCGTGTGGGCATGTATGCCGTCGACGAGTTCGTCGATCTGCGACGGAGTGAGCAGGCCGGGCCTGTCCGGAGCGGTCTGATCCGGGCCCACGTCAATGACCCCGATGCCGTCGTGGGTGTCCAGGACCGTGACGGCGTTGGGTGGGCGCAGTCCCATCCACCGCACGAGCGCCTGGCCGTCGCCGGTGTACAGCGCATGCAGCACCAACGGAGGCAGTGCGAAGTCATAGACGAGGTCCACCGAGCGCCCGATCTCGATCTGCCGGCGATAGTAGGAGTGCACCTCCACCAGGACATCGACGCCGCGCTCGCGGGCCTGGGCAGTGAATGCCTCGATGAACTGGAACGTTTCCGGCGTCATGAAACTGGTGGTGCCCGGCGTCTTCAGCGCGTATCCGACGGCGTCCAACCGGATCAGTGACACCCCGGCCGCTGCCACGGCCTCCAGAATTGAGGTCAGGTAGGCCTTGCCCTCATCGGAGCGGACATCGATGTCCACCTGCTGCGGCGTGAACGTGGTCCAGACGTAGCGGAGCCTGCCCCCCAGGGTCACCGGCGTGAACGGTAGACCCGGCCGCGGGCGGTAGATCCGGGTGAGTTCTCCTTCTGTGGCACCATCGGGAAACACCGATGACATCGTCAGGAACAGTCCATAGGACGGCGATTCCTCCCCCTTGTCCCTCACGTCCCGGAACGCGGCGGAATCTGCTGAGACGTGATTGACGATGAGGTCCACCACCACGTCGTGAGTGCTGGCGATGTCGCGCACGTCGTCCCAGCCGCCCAGACGAGGGTCAACGGCGGTGTGATCCACGGGATCGAAGCCGGCGTCGGCACCGTCGAAGGGCGTGAAGAACGGCAGTACGTGCACACCCCCGAAGGCGCCGCTCAGTTCCGTCGAACGCAGAACCGTGGCCAGTCCGGGCAGGTCACCTCCCAGCCGGTCTGCATAGGTGATCAACTGGACCTGGTTGCGAAGAGTCATGCCGTTGTCCTTTGCCTGTGCACATCAGCGGTGAGGTGGGACGCCGGACAGGATGCCTGTCAAGACCCACGACCAGCCAGTGCGGCCGACGCCCACATGGTGGTCATGACGACGGGGGTCCTCACTCGTCGAGGGTTCAGCTGGGGCCGTGGCTCCGGCGACGAGCGGTCTCGTGTCGGGTCCGGCGTCAGTGTTCGTTGGGGTCTGCCTCGGCGTCATCCTGAGTCGGGTGGATGGTGCCTGGCTTGTGGTCCGGGGGTCCATACAGCGCGTAGACCTTGAGGTCATCCTCGCCCGTGTTGGTGACGTTGTGCCAGGTCCCGGCGGGCACGAGGATGACGTCGTCGTCGGCCACTTCTTCCACGAAGTCGAGCTTTGCCTCGGACGCGCCCATCTCGCAGCGGCCTCGGCCCTGCTCGACACGAAGGAACTGGTCGTTGTGCTCATGCACCTCCAGACCAATGTCACCCCCCGGTGGGATGCTCATGACCGTCAGCTGCAGGTGCGCACCTGTCCACAGGGTGGTGCGAAAGTTGGAGTTCTCGAGTGTCGCAGCCTCGATGTCTGTGACAAAGGGTTTGCGTCCTCGATCAGTGGGGTCGGCCATCAGGTTCACTCCTCTTGTTGTTGCTCCGGTTGCCTCGATCTTCATCATGTCAGAGGTCTCCGACATTTGTTTCTCCTCCACACAACTCGGCGCATGCCCAATCCCCACAGGGCAGGCTTCGAGCGAGCTCATGGGTTCCGGTGGCCGCGTCGGAGAACTCTACCCAGAACTTGCGGTTGTAGTCGTGGCCCTTGACCGGGGCGTGAACGGTGACGTCAGCGGCGGCCGCACTGTCGGAGGCGCTCAGGACTGACAGCGGCACCTGACGCAGGGCCACCTCCTCGGGATCGACAGGACCAAGTCCATGACAGGGGGATGTGGACCATGACGGCACGCACCGCCCGCTGAAGAGTCCTGGGTGCCGTCAGCTACCTCAACTCGAGCTCGTGTCCTCCTGCTCGGCCTTGGCGCCACCCGCTTCCAGAACCTCGCCGGCGGGAAGTTCCTTGTGCCCGCCGAACTCAAGCCGCATGGCCGAGAGAACCTTGTTGGCGATGTGATCCTCACCGCGGGAGGCAAATCGCCCGAATAGCGCCGCGGCCAGCACCGGGGCAGGCGTACCGGTGTCGACGGCCGCCTTGACGGTCCAGCGGCCCTCGCCGGAGTCCGAGACGCGGCCAGCCAGGCCTTCCATCTCAGGGTTGGATGCCATGGAGGCCGCCGTCAGATCCAGCAGCCATGAAGAGATGACGGAACCACGTCGCCACACCTCGGCCACCCGGGGCACGTCGATGTCGAACTGATAGAACTCCGGTGTTTCCAGCGGCGCCACCTCCGCGCTGTGCTTCGACTCCTCCAAGCCTGCGTCGGCGTGGTCGAGGATGTTGAAGCCCTCCGCGAGGGCGGCCATCATGCCGTATTCGATACCGTTGTGCACCATCTTGACGAAGTGTCCGGCTCCCGAGGGACCACAGTGGAGATAGCCCAGCTCCTCGGTTGAGCGATCACCCTCGCGGCCCGGGGTGCGCTTGATGCCAATGTGACCCGGCGCAATGGTCTTCAGCACCGGTTCGACTATCGCAAAAGCCTCCTCATCGCCGCCGACCATGAGGCAGTAGCCTCGTTCCAGACCGAAAATGCCACCGCTGGTACCGACGTCCACGTAGTGGAGACCCTTTTCCCCCATTGCCTTGCCTCGAAGCACGTCATCGCGATAGTTGGAGTTGCCGCCGTCAATGATGACGTCGCCGGGCTCCAGCACGGCTGCCACCTTCTCCACGACGGACCCGGTGATACCGGCCGGCACCATGAGCCACACCACCCGCGGGGCCTCCAGCTTCGATGCCAGGTCCGCGTAGCTGTCAGCCGCCACGGCACCTTCCGCCGCAAGAGTGTCGACCGCTTCCCGGTCAATGTCGTGGACGACACATTCGTGGTCGTCATGCATCAGCCGTCGGACGATGTTGGCGCCCATCCGCCCCAGTCCCACCATTCCCAGTTGCATGGTTGCTCCCCTGCATTTCGAAGTCAGTTCTCGTCACGCCTCGTACGGCGCCCGTCTCCGGCAGTCTAGGCACTGGGAAGCGCAGGCGCGCACATCGAGCCTGACAACCATCCGCCCGAGTGAGGCGCCGAAGGGCTCGTCCATCAGCAGGGTGTTGGGGTCCGACGCCAGTGCTCGGGCCGCCCGCCGGATCATTTTTGTTGTCCTCTGTGCGATGCCTATTCCGCGGACCGTGACTGATGGGTGAGCACGAAAGCCCGGACCGCTGCGGCGGGGACGATGAACAGGAGAGCCGCCCAGAGTGCTTCGGTACCAAGTTCGGTCACCGGATTGACCTGCACTCCACGAAGCAGTTGAAATGCCACCCACGCGGCGGCGAGACCAAGCAGGTCAATCACCGCGCGCACCGTCGTCATCACCACCATCCAGCACCACAACGGAAGCACCGACCACAGGGAAAGGGGGAAGTGGTAACCCACCACTGTGCGTACCTTCTTGAGCACGAACGCGACGATGAACAGCGGCATGGCGATCGCCACTGCGATCGCCGCGTTGACCACGATTCCCCACCCATCGGGACGAAGCCAACTGTCGGGGACGGCGGCGACCAACGATTCCATCAGGGGCAGCTGGGCGACGATCACGTCGTAGAGGGCCACGACCGATATCACCCACAGGGACGCTGCAAGGACCGACAGTGTGGTCGCAACGGTGTGGCTGTCCTGGGCCCTCCTCATTCCGCGCCGTTCAGCCTCATGCTGTTCGCGTCGAATGATTTCGTTGTTCTGGGAGCGGATCTGTTGGTTGTCGTACTCTCTATTGAAGTCTGCCTGAGTCATCGAGAACCCCCGCCGTCGGCCGTGGCTCAGGAATATATCATGCGACTACTGTGAGGACCGGAGATGTCGCACCGACTGCTCACCGCGCTCGTGTTGCTCATCGAGGCTGGCGAATGCGGCGCGTCGGGTCAGACCTTGGTGCGGCGAGTGGTGGGTACGCCCCGCCCGACGTCCTGGCGCATAGTGTGATGCAAAAGAATCACTCTCTGGGGCCTGACGCCCGATCGCCCACGAAGGAGACAGACATGCCAAGCCCATCAGGCCGATCCGTCGTTGACGGCGCCACGATCGTCATCACCGGAGCCGCCCGGGGCATGGGCGAGATCTACGCGCGGCGCGCCGTCGCAGAGGGCGCGAAGGCCGTGGCGTTGTGGGACGTCGACCTTCCACTCGCTGCCACTCTGGTCACGGAACTGCGGAGCTCCGACTGCGACGTGAGGGCTTTCAAGGTCGACCTCGGATCTGCACGGGAGATCACGGATGCGGCGCGACAGACACGCGACCAGCTTGGCGCCCCCAGCGTCGTCATCAACAATGCCGGCATCGTGCGCAAGGGACAGTTCGCGGACCAGGACCCGGCGCGCGACATCGAACCAACGATGACCATCAACGCTCTTGCCCCCATGTTGGTGGCGCGGGAGTTCCTTCCCGGGATGATCGCCGATCGGTCCCGCGGACACCGAATTCTCAATGTCGCCTCCGCCGCTGGAACTCTCGCCAACCCCAACATGAGCGTGTACGCGGCCTCCAAGTGGGCCCTGATCGGATGGGGGGAATCGCTGAGGCTGGAGCTCACTCGTGGTGGGAACGGCCACGTGGCCGTGACCACGTTCTGCCCGAGCTTCGTCTCGACGGGCATGTTCGCGGGTGCGCGGGGACCACTTCTGACTCCCATCATGACACCCGAGTTCGCCGCTGACGCCGCCTGGCAAGGGATGCTCTCCGGGCGAGCGATGGTTCTCAAGCCGTGGACGGTGAAGCTGGGCATGGTCGCCCGCGGCCTGCTGCCGACGCGGATGTGGGACGTCGTCGCTGACAAGGTGTTCCGCGTCTATTCCTCCATGGACCACTTCGTCGGGAGAACCAACTCCTGACTCGGGGCCCCGGGTACAGTCGAAAATGGACGATATTCGAGCAACGCGGGGGTTGATTCGACATGGCGGTGGAAGAGACGGACAGGGCTGCGGACGCCCGCAACGACGACATGGCATGGGTGGAATCCCAGGTGGACGTCGCCCGGGCTGCCTACGCCTCGGGCCGCACGCGACCATTGGCGTGGCGTCGGGAACAGCTGGAGTCGCTCGAACGCATGCTCACGGAGCGCGCCCCGCAGATCCGCGAGGCCCTGTGGACAGACCTCCGGAAGAACGAGGTGGAGGCACAGCTGACGGAGATCGCGTCGGTCACGGGAGAGATCCAGTTCGCCGTCAAGAATCTCGACAGCTGGACGGCTGACCGAAAGGTCCGGTCATCGGCACTTCTCGGGCCCGCCCGCGCCACGATCCACCGCGAACCCCTCGGCACCGTCTTGATCATCGGTCCCTGGAATTATCCGATCAATCTCGTTCTCTCCCCCCTGGTCGGTGCGCTGGCCGCCGGCAACGCCGTCGTGCTGAAACCGAGCGAGGTGTCCTCCGCATGCTCGGCGGTCATCGCCACATTGGTGCCCGACTATCTCGACGCCGACGCCATCCAGGTCGTGGAGGGCGGCGTTGACGAGACCACCCGCCTGCTCGAGTGCGACTTTGACCACATCTTCTACACCGGCAACGGCACGGTGGGCTCGGTGGTCATGACCGCCGCTGCCAGGACCCTGACGCCCGTCACGCTGGAGCTCGGCGGGAAGTCGCCCGTGTGGGTCGACGACTCGGCCCGTCTTCAGGCGGCGGCCCGATCCATCGCCTGGGGCAAGTTCAGCAACTGTGGGCAGACCTGTGTGGCGCCCGACTACATCCTGACCACGCCCGACCTCGTCGAACCCCTGGCCAAGGAGATTGCCCGCGCAGTCCGTCAGATGTACAACGCCGACCCGGAGGAGTCCCGCTACTACGGCCGAATCGTGAGCACGAAGCATGCGGAACGCCTGGTGGAACTCCTCGACAGCGGTCGCGCATACTCGGGGGGCACAGCAGATGTGGCACAGCGCTACGTCGCGCCCACGGTCCTGTTGGACGTCGACCCGGGCTCCCCCGTCATGCAGGACGAGATTTTCGGGCCGATCCTGCCGATCCTCCCCGTCGACGATCTCGACGACGCGATCGACTTCATCAACGCCCGGCCCAAGCCTCTGGCCCTGTACGCCTTTGCCGAGGATGAGGAGGTGCGCGAGCAGGTGCAGGAACGCACGTCCTCAGGCGGTCTCGGATTCAACCTGGTGCTCGCGCAACTGGCCGTCCCGACGCTGCCCTTCGGTGGCGTGGGCGGCAGCGGGATGGGCCGCTACCACGGCGAGTTCGGCATGAAGACGTTCAGCCACGAGAAGGCGGTGCTCCGCAAACTCCGTGGTCCGGATCCCTTCGCGCTCGCGCGCCCTCCCTTCGGTTGGCTGACCCGGAAGCTCTTTCTGCGTGGATGAACAGCGGCACACGACAGCGCCCCATTAGTCTGGTGCCTCCCCCCAACGAATTGAGAACCATGCTCAGAAGTGCTTTCGCCAGCCTCGGGTGCGTCGTGCTGATGTCGTCACTGGCGGCATGTGGTGGATCGGATGTGGAGCCCATCCCGAGCGACCCCCCGTCGCAGACCACCTCGACCGCCACGGATGCGCCGGTGACACCGACACCAACGCGGACAGACTCGACAGAACCCACAGAATCGGTGGTATCGACAACTTCGGCGGAAGCGCCAACCGAGACGCCGTCCCCGCCCTCAGATTCGCAGCAGGCAACCCCGCAGAGTCCGTCGCCCACCCCGAGCCCATCCGGACGCGACGCCATCCCCGAGTCCCTTCGTGGCAGGTGGCTTCTGGTCGAGGACGACACCGAATCCGTGACGGCGGAGGAGTGCGAATCACCAGCGACCCCTCCGTGGACGATCATGACGGTGGACGCCACCACGATTCGGTTCTTCGAGGCGGTGGCAGAACTCGAGTCCGTGAAACAGCGCGACGCCACAAGCATCGAAGCCGACTTCACGCAAGCGGTTGTCGACACCGTTTCCACACGGTCGATGCGATTGGAGAGCCTCAAAGATGGGCAGGTTCTGGTGCTCAATGACCTGGACGAGGGTGGGGCACCCGGCCCCCAGCGTCATGCGCGCTGCCCTCAATAGCGAGGGTCGCATATGGCCAGCGCCATCCGGTGCTCCGGAGGCCCTGCGGTCCCTTTCCGTTCGCAGTTGCCCACCCGTCCTTCGGCTGGCTCAGGAAGCTCTTCCCTTCGCAGGTGATCACATCCGGCTCGTGACGAAAAAGTGCAGCCGGATGGTGAAAAGGCCGGGTTTGGTGCCCTCGCGAGCATCTAGCCGTAGTTTTCCGTCGCAACGTCGCCGTGCTGGAGGGGGGCCGGACTCGTGACCAAACATCCCCACGGCCGCGAACGCAGAGTTCGCGGCAACCCCGAGACGCTACAGCGCGCCCAGGAACTCCTGGGCCGCTACGTAGACATCCGGCGGGGCCGCATCGCGCGCCCCGACACCCTCCTTGCAGAGGACTGACCCACATCGAAAGGCACCATCATGCCCGTCACATCGATCGACAAGGACGTCGAAGCGCTCACCATGACCGTGGTCGCGGACTTCCCCGTCCCGGCGCTCCGCCTCTGGCAGGCCTACTCCGATCCCCGACAGATCGAGAAGTTCTGGGGCCCACCCGCATGGCCCGCAACCTTCACCCGTCACGACATGGTTCCCGGCGGACTGTCCCGGTACTTCATGACGGGGCCCGACGGGGAACGCATGGAAGGTCTCTGGGAGATTGTCCGAGTCGACGCACCGCACTCCTTCGAGTTCCGTGACCGCTTCGTCGGCGGGGATGGCACCGCCGATGACAACATGCCGTCCATGCGTGTGGTTTTTGTCATCGCGGACACCGAGGACGGTTCACGCCTGACCACCACGACCTGGTTCGGCTCGGTGGAGGATCTGGAGCAGCTCGTCGACATGGGCATGGAGGAGGGCACGAGGACGGCCATGGCCCAGATCGATCGGGTGGTGGCAGACCTCACGTCGTTCGCCGCCAGCAGCGGCACCTCCCTTCAAATCCTTGACGA
The DNA here is from genome assembly GCA_963747505.1 of uncultured Actinomycetota bacterium. GTDB lineage: Bacteria > Actinomycetota > Actinomycetes > Propionibacteriales > Propionibacteriaceae > Arachnia. The sequence continues at coordinate 1,236,045 of CAVVFD010000001.1, forward strand.
CACCCATGTCCGCGTTGCCCGCATCATTCGCGGCCCGGTCCAGGAGGTCTGGGATGCCCACCGGAGTGCCGACGTGATGCGGCGCTGGATGCTGGGTCCAGACGGCTGGACGATGCCCGTCTGTGAGGTGGCCACCGGAGTCGGCGAGCCCTACCGCTACGAGTGGGTGGACGGACACGGCGAGAACGGGTTCGGTTTCACTGGGGAACTGCTGGAGTCCTCCGCGCCGCGCCGGATGGTGACGACGGAGATGATGATCGGCATGGACACGAGATTGGTCAACGAACTCACACTGACCCCCACCGCCGACGGCACCCTTCTGTCACTCGTGATCACATATCCGGACCTCGAGACCCGCGACATGATGCTCGGGACCGGCATGGTTGGAGGTATGGAGGCCAGCTACGAACGGATGGAGGGCGAGTTGATGGCCACCGCCTGAAGCTGTTCCAGACTCTCCGCCCGTCCCTCTCAGGAGCACCTCGGCTTTGTTGCACGGATCGTGACGCAATACTGAACGGATGAGTCCTCTCTTCTCCGGCACGTTGCGTCTGTTTGCCAGCGGTCCGCTGTCGGTGGACGAGGTGTGGGAGCGCTACACCCAACCCTTCTGGTGGCCCCGGTGGGCGCCGCACCTGCGACAGGTCGAGTACCACGAACCGGCCGTGGTGCCGGGGACGGAAGGTCGCGTCAGGGGCGTTGCCGGGATCGTTGCAGACTTTCGCATCAATGCGGTCGACGAGGCTGCTCACACTTGGTCGTGGAGCGTTCACAGTGGCCCTGTCCGGGTTTCCTTCCAACACGGGGTCGACGCTGGTCCGTCCGGATCAGCGCATGCCAGCACGGCCTGGCTCGAGACTCACGGCTTGTGGCCGGTGGTGCTCGGCTACGCGCCCATCGCCCGATACTCGCTCGGCAGGCTCGTCAGCCGTGGTTGAACCGCGCCCGCTGTGGCCGGGCGCGGGTCAACCTCGCGCAGGCGTTGGACTCCCGACGTAAACTGGGTCATCTCCCCACAGGAGGGCGGTTTCAATGTGGTGGCTCGCGTGGTTGATCGTTGCGGTGGCACTCGGCGTCGCCGAGGCCTTTTCCCTCACGCTGGTGTTCGGGATCTTCAGCGCCGCGGCACTGGTTGCTGCAGTCGTGGGTGGAGCTGGCGTGCCATGGATGTTCCAATTGCTGTCGTTCGCCGCCGCATCCGTGGCGGGCCTGTTGGTAGTGCGTCCGATCGCTCGTCGCCATGCTTCCCAGCCACCCCTGACCCGCGACGGGAGCGACGCATTGATTGGCCGAACCGCCACGGTGGTGGAGGAGATCACCGCCGGGCACGGTCTCATCAGGCTTTCGGGCGAGCAATGGTCCGCACGCCCGCTGGATGAGCATCTCGTCATTCCTGCGGAGGCCGCCGTTGAGGTGATGGACATAGACGGCGCCACTGCCATCGTCTACCCGAGTGATCTGTTGCCCTAGAAGCGAAAGGAACGTGTCATGGATTTCTTCTTGGTGCCCATCATCGTCGCGGCGATGTTGATCGTCTTTCTGGTGATCATGACGGTCAAGATCGTGCCCCAGGCGCACCGGTTCAACATCGAGCGCTTCGGCCGGTACCGCGTGACGCTGCAACCCGGTTTGAACTTCATCATTCCCATCGCCGATCGGGTCCGTGACAAGCTCGACATCCGCGAGCAGGTGTTCCCCTCCACTCCCCAGCCTGTGATTACCGAGGACAACCTCGTCGTCAACATCGACACGGTCCTCTACTACCAGATCACCGAGCCCCGCGCGGCGGCCTACGAGGTCGCCAACTACCTGCAGGCCATCGACCAGCTCACCGTTACAACGCTGCGAAACCTGATCGGCAGCATGGACCTGGAGGAAGCACTCACGTCCCGCGAGGCGATCAACGCTCAGCTACGGACCGTGCTCGACGACGCAACGGGCAAGTGGGGCATCCGCGTCAACCGTGTCGAGATCAAAGCCATTGACCCGCCCAACAGCATCAAGGAAGCCATGGAGAAGCAGATGCGGGCCGAGAGGGACAAGCGGGCCACCATCCTGCACGCGGAGGGCGAGCGGCAGTCGAGGATCCTCACCGCCGAGGGCACACGCCAGCAGGACATCCTGGTGGCCCAGGGCGACCAGCAGGCACGAATCCTGCGAGCCGACGGCGAGGCCAAGGCAATCGAGAGAGTCTTCCAGGCCGTCCACGCCAACGACGCCGATCCCAAGCTCCTGGCATACAAGTACCTGGAAACCCTGCCTGCCCTGGCCAACGGGGAGAACAACACCTTCTGGGTGATCCCGGGAGAGTTCACCGAGGCGATCCGTACGGTCACCGAGGCTTTTGGCGACAAGTCCGAACCGCAACAGCACGTGAAGCGCGGCGCTCCCGCGGGGAGCGAGGACGAGACGAGGGGCATCGGCTACGACGAGACGCGTCAGCTTGGAGGGGATGAAGGCCCTCGCGCGATCGAGTCGCTGGATGCCAGCCAGGCCGCCCAGGAGGTGGTGGAGAACGCGGAGGCTGCCGTCAACGAGGCCAAAGCTGAAGCCCGGGCCGCCGAATCGGTCACCGGCGGACATGGTCTCCATCACGGGTGATCCGGTTCGGGCCGGCGGGGAAGCATCCATGCGTTCCGGTTTGTTCCACGCCAGAATCAAGTCGCGTCCATCGCATAAACTCAGCGAGGACAGCTCGCCCTGACCACCCATGGAGAACACATGCCTGCCCATCTGACTCGTCGCACACTCCTTGGTGGATTCGGTCTCATGACAACCGGCTCTCTGCTGGGCTGCGGTGGCGGCGGCTCACCGGGCGCCAGCGGTACGACTGAGGCCACCTACCAGCTGTCGTGGACGCATTCGGTGCAATTCGGTGGCACCTACATCGCCCAGGATCGTGGCCTGTTCAACGACCTCGGCCTCGAGGTCAGACTCGCGCCCGGTGGACCCAACGTGGCCGGTGACGCCAACACCGTCAGCGGCGCTGCACTCATGAACATTTCCTCAGCAGATGGGGTTGCCCGGTCCAACGCCGAGGGAGCGGACCTGGTCATCATCGGCGCCCAGTTCCAGCGGTCCCCGGTGACGATCCTGTCGCTGGCGGACGCCCCGCTGAAGCAGCCTCAGGACCTCGTCGGCAAGAAGATCGGTGTGGCCGGCACAGACACGCCGGGACTCTCGGCCTTCCTCGCAATCAATGGCCTGCAGGAGAACCAGGTGCAGTTCGTGCCCAGCCAGTACGACCCCGCCGTGCTCACGGCCGGTCAGGTCGACGGCCTCTACTGCTTCTACAATGACCTGCCGGTGGCGCTGTCCGTCCAGGGCATCGAGGGCCACTCCATGCTGTTGGCCGATTTCGGGTACGACCCGATGAGCCAGACCTACACCGTGCTGCGCTCCAGCCTGGAGGACGAACAGAAGCGCGACCAGATCGTGCGACTGGTGCGCGGGGACGCGCAGGGATGGCAGCTCTACAAGGAGGATCCACAGGCCGCCGCCAAGCTCACTGTGGAGACCCACCCCGACGCCGGCCTCGACCTGGCGACGCAGGAGAAGCAGGCGGACGTGCAGCTCGACATCCTGTTCTCCGACACGACCGCCCAGAACGGTTTCGCCTGGTTCACTGAGGAGCAGATCCAAGAGAATCTCAAGCTCTTCGCGCTCCTCGGCATTGACGGGGCAACGGAGCGGCTCTGGGATCACTCCGTCCTCGACGAGGTCTACGAGAATGGACCCATTGCGTGACGTCCCCGGAGCCGGAGCGCGCCGCGCCGGAGGTCGTCTGCACATCCGTGGCGAAGACCTTTCCGGCACACGGCGATCCCTTGGTGGTTCTGGAACCCCTGGACCTCCGGCTGGCCGCCGGGTCCGTCACGGCCCTCGTCGGGCCATCGGGTTGTGGCAAGTCCACCCTCCTGCGCATCATCGCGGGCCTGGAGCAGCCCGATCCCGGCGGGTCCGTCGACATCGACGGCGACGATCCGCTGGTTGTCCGGAAGCGGGGCGAACTGGCGATCGCCTTCCAGGATGCCTCTCTGCTGCCGTGGCGCACCACGGCTGGAAACGTGGCGTTGGCGCAACAACTTGCCCGTCAGCCCGTGGACAACGACAAAGTGAGCCGGCTGCTGCACACGGTGGGGCTCGCGGGCTTCGAGGACGTGCGCCCGGCCCAGCTCTCCGGTGGGATGCGCCAACGCACGGCGATCGCGCGATGCCTGATCACCGAGCCCCGGCTCCTGCTGCTGGATGAGCCTTTCGGTGCGGTGGACGAGCTCACCCGGCGACGACTCAACATCGAACTGCCTCCCCTGTGGTCGGGAACCACTACGACCACGCTGCTGGTGACCCACTCAATTACTGAAGCGGTCCTGTTGGCCGACCGTGTCCTGGTGATGTCGTCCCGCCCCGGGACGATTGTGGCGGACCTGTCCACCGAGCTCGAGCGGCCACGACGAGTGGAGCAACTGCACAGTGCACGGTTCAATGACCTGGTGGGTCGCATCGGTGCCATGCTCGGCGTCGACGAGTACATCCACGACGGGGCCTGAACCCATGGCCGTGCAGACCGAGGCGCCACCGAGCCTCCGCCCGGCCACGGATCGGCCTGCGCCGCGAACACCGCGGCTCTTGACGATCCGGATTGTGCTGGGATGGGCGGTGTTTCTCGGCCTGTGGGAACTGGTGGGACAAACCGTGCTGGCGGGTCGCCACTTGATCGGCGTCCCGTCCGGCATGGCGCTGAAGCTGGTTGAGAACGCCGAGGTCTACGGGCGGGGCCTGTGGTTCACCACGCGAGAAGCACTTCTCGGCTACCTGCTGGGCAACCTCGCGGCAGCGGTGCTCGTACTCCTGGTGGTGTTGCTGCCGCGTCTGGAAATGCTGGTGCTCCGGCTTGCGCTGGTCGTCTACTGCCTCCCCCTGGTGGCGTTGGGGCCATTGTTGCGCCTCGTCTTCGGCTTCGGTGACGGCCCGCAGGTCACGCTGGCCGCCGTGGCCGTGTTCTACCTGACGCTGGTCCCACTGCTGGTGGGGCTGCGCGCCATGCCGCAGTCGTGGCTGGACCTGACTGCCACCTACGGGCGTGGCCGCTGGACGACCCTGGTGACTGTCCGGGCGCGAGCCGCAGTGCCGTATCTGATGGCCGGCCTCCAGGCCTCAGTGCCCGCCGCCTTCCTCGGGGCGCTGGTGGGTGAGTTCACCGGCGCCGAGCGCGGGCTCGGGGTGCTCTCCATCCTTGCCCTGCGCAGCCTGGACACCGACGGGCTGTGGGCCCTGATGTTGCTCAGCACACTGGTGTCCCTTGCCGGGTACCTCGCCGTGTCCTACGGCGCCCGACGTGTCTCCCCGGACCAGCCCACGGTGCTGCTCACCCCGCCGGGATCCACCTCCGATCGGTCAGCATGGGGGCGCTGGATGCGGTCTCTCGGTGGAACGGTCCTGGCGGCCTGGGTGGTGCTCGGCCTCTGGATCGGGGTGTTCGCAGTCCTGGACATGAACCCGTACTTCGCGAAGCGACCGTGGGACGTGTGGGAGTGGCTGGTGTCCTCACCCGGGGCTGCCGGGCATCGCGTTGAGCTGTTCACGGCTGCTGGCGAGACACTGGCCGTCGCGATTCCGGGCTACTTCGTCGGACTCCTGATGGGCGTCGGCCTGGCCGCTGCCTTCTCCCTCTCCGCCCGCACCCGGCGCATGCTGACACCGGTGGCGGTGGCACTGCGGTGCGTGCCCATCATTGCCATCGCTCCCCTGCTGGTGGCTGCGCTCGGCCGGGGAGCGTTCGGAACAGCAGTGGTGGTGGCGATCATGACGTTCTTTCCCACCCTGGTGTCGTGCCTCTACGGGCTGCAACAGCTCCCAGGACAGGTGGCAGATGTCTTCGACACGTACGCCACACCCACGCCGCGGGTCCTGCTCCTGGGGCGCCTGCCGGCGATGGCGCCCGCCTTCTTCGCCTCCGCCCGCATTGCCGCGCCCACCGCGTTGCTGGCCGCCACCGTGGCGGAGTGGTTGGCCACGGGAACGGGTCTGGGAAACATGATGGCCGTCGACGCGGCGACGAGCCGGTACACCTCGTTGTGGGCCACCGTGGTGGTTGTCTCGTTGATTGCCCTGGCGGGGCACACGCTCGTCGAGCTCGTCGAGCGTCGGGTGCTGTCACAGCTGGCACCGGAGCAGATGCGCTGGTGACGGTGTGCGCGTGAGACCGAGGTCGCCAGGGGCATGGAGGAGACTCACTCGAGGAGCGTCGACACGACGACCTCGGCAGTATCCGCCCACGATGGCAGGTGTCGTCGTAGATCGATCGCATCGCCGCGCCAACCCTGGCGCAGTTGGCCATCCGTCAGCCAGGTCCGCAACCGGTCCGCCAACTCACCGACGTCGCCCGGAGTGAACGTGGTGCCCACCCGTTGCGCCTCCACCGCACCAGTGCCCTTGGCCACGACGGATGGGATGCCACGCGCCAGCGCCTCACCGACGACCATGCCGTAGGTCTCGGCCCGCGACGTGTGCACCAGCAGATCGGTCCCGGCCCAGATGGCATCGAGGGCGTCGCCATACTTCGGGCCGAGCACCCGGACCCGCCCCCCAAGGTCGGCCTGTGAAATGCGGTCGTGCACTTCCCTGTTCAGGGATGCATCCGAGGTGTCAGGTCCCACCAGCCTTGCGGTCCAGTCGTGATCCCGCAGCCGGGTCAGGGCTTCGACCAGGGTGAGCGGATCCTTGTCCCTTGTCAGTCGGCCCAGCCACAGCAGCATCGGTGGCTGCCCCGTGGCGGCTGAGCCCGGAGCGACCCCGGCCGGTTGCACACCCGGCCGCGCGACCACTGCATCGTTGCGGCCGTACCGCGACGCAACCTCCTCGGCGGCCCAGTTGCTGGTCACCACGACTCTGCTCGAGGCCGACACCGCCACCGCCTCGGCAGCCGCGAGCCGGTCCTGATCGCTGGATGACAAGGAGACATCGTCGGAGGGGAAATAGTGCACGAGCAAGGAAACGTGACGTCCATCCGCAACAGCCGCGGTGATCGCCTCCGGCGCTGCCGAGCCGACGATGTTGTCAACCAGCCAGTCATGGCCGGCAACCAGCAACCGGGCAAATTGCTCTCGGTCGTGGTGTCCGGGGTTGGGCCACGGCCCGGGAACGAGGTGCTCTCGCAGGTCCGGGCCGAGTTTTCGGACCGCGGCCGCGAGTTCATCGTCGTAGCGATTGCCACCACTCGGGGAATCGCTTCGCCACCGGGCAAAATCGATTCTTCGACCGCTCTCCTGATCAGTCACTGAAGTCCGCAACTATCTCTGCGGCTCATCGACGGGACGAGCCCGTCGAGCCGGTGATACGTCGCGGAGCGTACGCGTCGGCTTCTGCCGGAGTTCGCCGACGCCGGTGGTCTGGGTCATGCCGAGCAAACATATCCTCGGTCTGGAAAAATATCCACGATTGTCGCGGTCGATGCACCCGGATGCTCTCGATCCGGTACCGCGGCAACCCCCGCGGACAGCCGCAGGATGACGGTGGGCGCATTGCCCGCGGCGATGCAGTGAGAGCGGCAGGACGGGCCGCCGCCCAGTCTCACGGCGTCACAACGTCCGCCTCGGCTCGTCGTGGCGCAGGCTGATCGGGCTCAGTGGCCACGGGCTGCGGTGTGCGGCCGTGGCGCTCCTTGACACCCTCGATCATCCGGTACAGGACGGGCACGATGATCAGGGTGATCAGCGTCGAGGCGATCAGGCCGCCGATCACGGAGATCGCCATCGGACCGGACACGAAGCTGGACTGGCTCGAGAGGCCCAGCGCTGGCGGAAGCATGGCCATGATCGTCGCGGCCGCGGTCATGATGATGGGGCGGACCCGGTTCTGACCGCCGTTCAGCAGCGCCTCGTCCAGGCCCATGCCGTGCCGTCGGTACTGGTTGACCAGGTCGATGAGCACGATGGCGTTGGTCACAACGATGCCGATCAGCATCAACACCCCCACCAGGCTGGGCAGCCCCAGCGCGGTGCCCGTGATCCACAACGCCAGGATGGTGCCGGTGGCGGCGAAGGGGATGGACATCAACAGGATGAGCGGCTGGATCAGCGACGTGAACAGCCACACCAGCACCACGTAGATCAGCAGGATGGCCGCAGCCATCGCCAGCGCCAACTGTCGGAACGCCTCGTCGACGTCAGCGGTCACGCCGCCAATCTCCCAGGTGACCCCTTCCGGCAGGTCCAGCTCCTCCATCGCGACGCGCACCTCGTCACCGACGGAACCGACGTCGTCGCTGCTGGCCGGCGTGGCCGAGACGGTGATGGTGCGCACGGCATTCACGGTGGATACGGCGGGCACGATGTTGACCCGCTCCACGTCCGCGATGGCCGACAGGGCGAATCCGCCGAGATCGAGGCCCTCCACGTCCTCGACGGTCTCCACCGATCTCCCGGTTTCCATGTAGACGTCGAGGTCCGCTCCGTCGATGGTCACGGAACCGACGGCGAAGTCCGCGGTGTTGGCCGCGATCAGGCCAACAGCATCGGACACCGAGATCCCCAGCGCAGCGGCGTCCTCGCCACGGACGGTGATCTCGAGGCTGGGCGCGGTGGTCTCGAAATCGGAACTGACCTTGCTCACCCCGTCCAGGGCGGACAGGGTCTGCGCGATCTGGTCGTTGGCGGCCCTGCGTGTCTCGTCGTCGAGAGCCGTGACGGTGACGTCGACGGTGTCGGAACCGAGCAGGCTGCCGGAGTCGACAACCTCGAGCTCGCCGCTGGTGTCATCGGCCTGCTGGTGGGTTGTGAGCGCCTCGCTGATCTCCTCGGCCAGCGCCGACTGGTCGGCGTCGACGGCGGTGGTGATGGTGTAGGTGACCTCGTTCTGCGACCCCCCGCCACCGAAACTGAAGCTGCTGCCCCCGACGGTGGTCTGGATGCTCTCGACGCCGTCGACGTCCTCCAACACCTGCTCGGTCTTCTCGGCCTCGGCGACGGATTCCTCGAGCACCGTGCCCGTGGGCAGCGTCTGCGATGCCCGGATGCTGTTCATCCCGGATTCGCCGAGGAGGTTGATCTTGAGCAGCGGGAACAGGGCAAGGCTGCCCCCGAGGATGGCCACGGCCAGGACCACGGTCACGACACGGTGTGACAGCGCCCACGCCAGGCCGGGCCGGTACAGCCGAGCAAGCCACCCCTTCGACCCGGCGAACATCTCATCGTCGCTGCCCTCCTCGCCACCGTCCTCAGCCTTGTCGGCCCTGCCGCGCATGAACCAGTACGCCAGGACGGGCACGATGGTCAGCGAGACCAGCAGCGATCCGGTCAGCGCCAGCACGGTCGTCAGCGCGAACGGCCGGAACAGTTCGCCAGCCAGCCCCGGTACCAGCGTGATGGGCAGGAACACCAGCAGCGCAACCACGGTGGAGGACACAACGGCGCTGGCGACCTCCGTGACGGCGTCAACGATCGTGGCGAACCGGCTCTTGGTGGAAAAACCGAGATGGCGCACGATGTTCTCGATGACGACGATGGAGTCGTCGACCATGCGGCCGATGGCCAGCGTCAGGCCGGCCAACGCCATGATGTTGATGGTGGTGTTGGTGGCCAGCATGCCGATGAAGGCGAACATCAACGACAGCGGGATGGAGATGGCCGTGATCAGCGTGGGGCGCAGCGCCCACAGGAACAGGAAGATCACGATGACTGCGAAGCCCAGCCCCCACGCCCCCTCGGTGGCGAGTCCGCTGATCGATTCCTCGATGAACGGCGCCTGGTCGAAGACGACGGTGAATTCGGTGTTGGACCCGATCGACTCGGCGGTGTTGTCCAGAATGGCGCTGACGCCCTCGGACAGCTCCACGAAGTTGGCGTTCGTCGCCGGTGTGATGAGCATGGTGATCGATTCGCGGCCGTCGGTTCGCGAGACCGATTCCGCGTCCGCCGCCGCGCGCTCGACAGTGGCGACCTCGTTGAGGACCACAGGCGCTGCGTCGGCCGCAGCGGGGACGACGATCATCTCCGCCACCTCGTCGACCGTGTCGAAGGCGTTGCCGACGGTGACGTCGAGCTCAACCGCCCCGTCGGTCACGCCGCCGCCCGGCAGCACCATTCCCGCGTCGCTCAGGGCAGACCTGATGTCGCCCTGGGTGACGGCGGCCTCGGCCATCGCCTTCTCGTCCAGGCTGAGGCGCACGATGTCGTCCGAGCTGCCGATCAACTGCACCGTCGCCACCCCGGCCGAGGAGCCGATGTCGGACAGGGCCGTCAGGTCCAAGCGGCGTGCCAGTTCGGGGGTGTCCAGATCGGAGGCCACCGAGACGATCATCGCTGGCAGGTCGCCGGACCCACCCGTCATGACCTGCGTGGTGGTGCCTTCCGGCAGCTGTGACTCCACGCGGGAGATCAGCGCGTCGGCCTGCGATGCGGCGCGATAGATGTCGGAGCCGTACTCCAGCTCCACGTTGACCATGGTGAAGTTGGACCGGCTGGTGGAACTGGTGCCCTCGATGTTCTCCAGCGTCCGCATCTGCCGTTCGAGGGGGTCCGCCACGGTGTCGGCCATCTGCTCGGATGACGCGCCCGGGTTGGTGGCCACAACGGAGACGGCGGGCAGCGAGACTGATGGGATCAGTTCCTGGCGCAGGATGGTCATCGACACCACACCGAGGACCGCGATGACAACGCACACGAGCGCAATGAACGAGCGATTCTTCAGGCTGAGCAGCGGTAGGCGGTACACCACGGGCCTTTCTGGAAAGACAACGAACGATCCACGCTGCACGCGGTTCATTGGCGGGCACGCGAGGAAATCCTTCGATCATGGTAACGGGCGGTCGCAACGGGACGATCCCCGGTCGCCCTCCCGGCCGGACGTAGGGTGTGCCACATGGCGGACCTGACCGAACCGTGTCCCCAGTGCGGCACGATGCTGCGCTGGGAGACCTCCCATGAACGCTGCGACGGCTGTGGCTGGATCCGACCGTGCTGCGAGGGGGCGCCCGCCCCGCCTCGTGCCGGTCAGGACGGGGCAGGGCTCATCGACTGAGGGCGGCCCGGGCTCCGGCAACCCTCAGCCAGTGCTCTGCGTGAGCCCGCGCTGCTGCGGAGCTACCGGCAAGCGCCTCGAGGGCGATGGAGTTTGACGGAGCGTCGGTGGCGAAGGAGCCCGCGACGACGATCGTCCTGTCCCCGGCCACGCCGAGAATGTGGCCGACGACTTTGCCGTGCAGGGACGTGGCATCGAAGCGTCCTTCGGCCGTGATGACCAGATCGGCCGATTGCAGCGCGGCCGACAGGCCGCAGAGCCTGGCGACTTCCGCCGCACCCGGCACAACCGTTGCTCCCCACAGTGCTGCGAAGCCGTAGGCCGATCCCCCCGCCGCACCCATGCCCGGCGCGCCGGGCTCGGCCCCGACGACCTCAGCCAGGCGACGCAGCCCCTCTGCCAGGTCTCCCACCTGATGGAGGTCAGCACCCTTCTGCGGTCCGAAGACAGCAGCGGCGCCGGTGGGTCCGAGAAGGGGGTTCGTGACGTCGGTGAGCAGACGGACGCCGCCAGCCGGCGGTGAACGGAGCTCGTGGTCGTCGATCCAGGAGAGCCGACGCAGCGCTCCCCCGCCGTCCGGAAGGATGAGGCCCGCGTCGTCGAAGAGCTGGAGTCCAAGAGCTGCGAGCGCCCCGGTGCCGCCGTCGGTGGTCGCCGAACCACCGAGAGCGATGGTGATCGAGAGGGCTCCCGCCTCCAACGCGATTCTCATCAACTCACCCACGCCCCTGGTGGTGGCGTGCATGGGATCGGGCGGATCCATCAGCGGCAGGCCAGCAGCCTGAGCCAGTTCGATGACGACCTCGCCCCCGGGGAGCATGAGCCAGTCAGCGGTGATGGCTCGCCCCTGCGGACCGGTCACGGCGGCTGTCCGCCGGTCGGCGTCCAGGGCTGCCTCGATGGCGTCGAGGGTGCCCTCGCCGCCGTCCGCCAGCGGGATGAGGAGGACCTCGTCGTTGGGGCGGGTGCTGCGCCACCCCGTCGCAAGAGCACGGGCTGCATCCGCGGCGGTGCACGTTGATTTGAGTGAGTCCGGCGCGATGACAACGCGCATGCTGGTGCTCCTTCCCTACAGTTTGGACCCCAGATTCCACGTCTGGGCCGGCAACAGGCATAGTTGCATTGTGAGCCCTGAACTCGTGACCCTCACGCTAGTGGTCATCACCGCGCTGGTGTTCGATTTCACCAACGGATTCCACGACACCGGCAACGCCATGGCCACCTCCATTGCCACCAAGGCACTGCCGCCTCGCACCGCTGTCGGTCTGTCGGCGGTTCTGAATCTGGTGGGTGCCTTCCTGTCCGTGGAAGTGGCCCTGACGGTGACCAATGCGGTGATCAACATCCAGGACGCCAGCGGCGCTCCTCGCGCCGAGTTCCTGGACGACGGGGGGCAGGCACTGCTTCTGATCGTGCTGGCCGGACTCGTCGGCGGCGTGGTGTGGAACCTCCTGACGTGGCTCTTCGGTCTGCCGTCCAGTTCCTCCCACGCATTGTTCGGCGGCCTCATCGGTGCAGCGATCGCTGGTCTTGGCTTTCAGGGCGTCAAATGGGTTGGCGACGGCGCCACCCTCGGCGGCGTGGTGGGAAAGGTGATCCTCCCGGGACTGATGTCCCCCGTGATCGCGCTCGTCGTCGCCACCATCGGTACGGCGCTCGTCTTCCGCATCACCCAGGGCGTTGCGGAGAAGTACCGCAACAGCGGCTTCCGCTGGGGCCAGATCGGCTCCGCCTCACTCGTCTCCCTCGCACATGGCACCAACGACGCACAGAAGACCATGGGGGTCATCACCCTTGCGCTCATCGCCACTGGCTACTGGACAGATCTCGAAGCCGTGCCCTTCTGGGTCAAGCTGGCCTGCGCCGTCGCCATAGCGGCGGGCACCTACATCGGGGGCTGGCGAATCATCCGCACGTTGGGCAAGGGCCTGGTGGAGATCTCGTCCCCCCAGGGCATGGCGGCCGAGGCATCGTCGGCCGCAGTCATCCTCGCCTCCAGCCACCTGGGCTTCGCACTGTCGACGACCCACGTGGCCACCGGCTCCATCCTCGGTTCGGGCGTCGGCAGGCGCGGCTCCACGGTGAACTGGAAAGTTGCCACCCGCATGCTGATGGCGTGGGCCATCACCCTCCCGGCAGCTGCTGCCGTAGGTGCCCTGATGTGGATGATAGGCCACTCGCTGGGCGGCCTGTTGGGCACGCTGGTTGTGTTCGGACTCCTGGTGCTGTCGGCCAGCTACATGTACTGGCACTCCCGCAAGAGTCCCGTCGACTCCAAGAACGTCAACGACGACTGGATGCCCAAAGACTTGCGTGGCGACCCTGAACTGCTGGCGCCGTCGTCCTTTCCCCTGGTGAACGCCACCCCACCCACTCCCACCAAGAAGAAGAAGAAGAAAAAGAAGAAGGCCAAGGTATGAACAACATCGTGTTGGCCCTCGAGGGAGCGGGCCAGGTGCTGCTGATCGGTATCCTGCTCGGAGCTGGCCTGCCGATGATCTTTGCTCTCGGCATTCGCGCGCTCTCATACGGAGTAGGTGGTGAAGCCGACATCGAGGCGCACGAGCCTCACCTCCTTGGCAAGGTGCTGGCGGGCCTGTGCTTCGCGGTGGTGATCGCGGCCGTGATCACGGGCGTCGGCGCGATCGTCGCCTCCGGATTCGGCTGGGAGCTGGGCTTCTAACCGTCGAGGCATCCCTTGGACCCCATCCGCACCCCGAGCGACGGCCGATGGGGAACAAACCAGCTCTCACTCATCTCATTGCCCGTGCCCTGGGTGATGGCCGGTGAGGAATGAATCAGCCGTCGTATCGAAGGCCGCACCCCATCGGAACGCAGGGGGTGGGGCGCTGCTCAAACAGATGCGCTGGCGGCGGCCCGGGCTGCCTTGGGGAGTGCCGCAAAGATCCTCTGCATGGCCTCGTCGTCATGGGCGGCTGATAGGAACCACGCCTCGAAGGCCGAGGGTGGCAGTGCGACCCCGTTGTCGAGCATGGCGTGGAAGAAGGCGGCGAAGGCTGCCGTGTCCTGGGCCCTCGCGTCGTCGTAATTGACAACCGGTTCGCCGCGGAAGAAGACGGAGAACAGGCTGCCAGCGTTCTGCACGACGTGCGGCACACCCGCCGCCCTGAGCGCTGAGCCGACGGCGTCCTGCAGCTCGCGGGAACGGCGGTCCACACGGTCGTAGACATCCTCATCGGCGAGTTGGAGCGTGGCGATCCCGGCCGCGGTGGCAAGGGGGTTACCCGACAGGGTGCCCGCCTGATACACCGGACCGACCGGCGCCAACAGCTCCATGACATCGGCGCGGCCACCCAGGGCGGCCAGCGGCATTCCCCCACCCACAACCTTGCCGAACGTGAAGATGTCCGGCGTGTAGACAGGGTGCTCGACGCCGGCCTCCACCCCCCACCAACCAGCTGGACCCACGCGGAAACCCGTCATGACCTCGTCGAAAATCATCAGCGCGCCGTGCTCGGCGGTGACGCGGCGGATGGTCTCGTTGAAGCCGGGCGTGGGTGGCACGACGCCCATGTTGGCAGGGACGGCCTCGGTGATCACGGCGGCGATCCGATCCCCGGACGTGGCAAATGCATGCTCCAGCGCCGCGACGTCGTTGTATGGCAGCACGATGGTTTCGGCGGCCGTGGCCTCGGTGACTCCTGCCGAACCGGGGAGGCCCGCAGTTGCGAGACCGGAACCTGCTGCGGCCAGCAGTGCGTCGCTGTGGCCGTGGTAGAGCCCTGCGAACTTCACGATCAACGGGCGGGACGTCGCGCCCCGCGCCAGCCTCACGGCCGTCATCGTGGCCTCCGTGCCCGTGGAGACGAAGCGGACTCTCTCGCTCGCCGGTACGCGCTGGCGGATCAGCGTGGCCAACTCCACCTCGGCGGACGTGGGCGCCCCGAACGAGAGACCTTTTGCCGCGGCTGCCTGCACCGCTTCCACCACAGCCGGATGGGCGTGCCCCAGCAGGGCCGGGCCCCACGAGCAGACGAGGTCCACGTAGTCGGTTCCATCGATGTCGAAAACCCTGTTGCCCTGGGCGAGTGCCACGAAGACCGGCGTACCACCCACCGATCCGAACGCCCGCACCGGCGATGACACGCCACCCGGGATGACGGCCTTCGCCCGTGCCATCAAGGTCTGCTGGTTTGCACTTTCCTGGTTCATCTCAGCCTTCGTTCATCGTCTTTGCCCCGTAGGTCGTGGGTGGCGTCAGAGCCTGTCCGGCTCACTTCAGCCATCCGGCCAACTCCTTGGCCCAATAGGTCAGCACAATGTCGGCACCCGCCCGCACGATGCTCGTCACCGACTCCTCGACGGCCCGCTCGCGGTCGATCCAGCCGCGCTCGGCAGCCGCCTCGATCATGGCGTACTCCCCCGACACCTGGTAGGCCGCCACGGGTACATCAGAGATCGCGGCGACGTCCGCCAGTACGTCCAGGTAGTGGCTCGCAGGTTTCACCATGACCATGTCGGCGCCCTCCTCGAGGTCGAGGTGAGCCTCACGGAGGCCCTCGCGGCGATTGCCGGGATCCTGCTGGTAGGTGCGCCGATCGCCGTGGAGCGTCGAGGCGACCGCCTCACGGAACGGCCCGTAGAAGGACGAGGCGTACTTGGCGGCGTAGGCGAGTATCGCCACCTCTGCGTGGCCGGCGGTGTCCAGCGCTTCCCGGATCGCCGCCACCTGGCCGTCCATCATTCCCGACGGTGACACCACGTGAGCCCCAGCAGCGGCCTGAGCCACCGCCATGCGGGCATACAGTTCGAGCGTGGCGTCATTGTCGACCGCGCCTTCATCGCCGAGCACCCCGCAGTGCCCATGCGTGGTGAACTCGTCCAGGCAGGTGTCGATCATCACCACGAGGTCATCGCCGACGGCGTCCCTCACGGCGCCAACCGCTCGCTGACCCATTCCCTCCGGCAACCAGCCGTGGGTACCCAGCATGTCCTTGTCGGCATCGTCGGGGACCCCGAAGAGCATCACTCCCCCGAGTCCGGCGTCGACGGCCTCACGCGCCGCGACGGCCGCCGAGGGCAGGTCATGTCGGATCACTCCCGGCATTGACGAAATGGGCGCAACGCCCTCCCCCACGAACAGCGGCAACACCAACTGGGCTGGATGCAGCCGCGTCTCTGCGACCAGCCGACGCATGGCCGGTGATGTGCGGAGCCTGCGGGGACGGATGAGGGGCGTCATGCCTGGCCCTTCGTGAGGAGGTCGGTGAGGGCACGAACCACCGAGGGTGGGTCCTGCCCGGGGGAGACTGCGGCGGCGACGTCGAGAGCAGCAAGCGCCGCGGCGGTCGGCTGGCCGAGAGCGAGCACGCGGATCCCCGACGGCCAGCCGAGCAGGCTGTCGATGGCCCGGGCCACGGACCCGGAGGTGACGATCACTGCGTCGAACTGCCCTGCATTCCAGGCGGTGGCCAGACTGGGACTGGGTTCAGGGACCGGGTCGACGGTGTAGATCGACAGCCGCTCCGCGTCCCAACCCTTGGCCTTGAGGCCGTCAACGAGTTCCATGGATGCAAGAGCGGAGCCGGGGACAACCACTCGGCCGCTGCCGTCAGGCCACGCATTCAGTAGATCGGCCGCACTGGAGGGGCCTTGTGGGACGAGGTCGACGGCGTACCCGTCGGCCCTCAGGGCACGGGCGGTGGCGGGTCCGACTGCTGCAATCCGGGCACCATCGGGAATGCGCCAGCCCAGTTCCGTGAGGGTTTCGACGGTGCGGGCAGACGTCACCACCACCCAGTCAGCGCCCACCAGGCTGCCGGTTGGCCGGAGGGTGCGCCGTCGGATCAGGGGCTCGCTGAACACCTGCGGTCCAGCTGCCTCTACGGCGGTACTCAGCATGCCCTCCTCGCGGGGCAGGAAGACGCGGGTGTTGCGCAGTTCGTGTCCGCGGGGCCACAGATTTCTGCCAGCAAAGACATCCTGCTGGATGTCCCTGAAGATGTTCTCCTGGGTGTCATCGAGGCGGTCCTCGTGGAAGTCGTCCAGCCGCGATTCTCGGGTGGCGGTGATGTCGCAGATCTCCGCTGCCCCGCGCATCACCAGTTCCTGCGCGACCCACTGACCGGCGGCCTCCGGGGTGGAGATGGAGACCGAGAGGACCAGGTTCCGGCTGCCGTCGAGGGCGAAGACACCGCCGGTGAGATGTGGCTTGTCGGGATCCCTGACCTTCGATACGCCGGCGACTTCGTCGACGGCACCCGGGGGATGGGAAGACAGGGGTGAAGGCCCGGAACTCAGGTCCGACCACGGCTGGCCGGCCCCGACTGTGCGGGTGGATGAGCCCTGCGATCCTGACGACAGCGCGGGTGCCCCGAGCGCTCCGATGGGCGCAGCACAGCCACCGCCCAGCGCACGCAGCAGCTCGCGCTCGGCGGTGATGGCAATGCGCGCGTCCCCATCTTCCAGGGCGGCGAGCGCCTCCCGCACGTCACGGTCACCGTCACGGCACTCGAGCGCCAGTGCTCCCTGTCCGGGTGCGGGCAAAATGTCCGGGTAGTCGGTGACGCGACCCTGAAGGCCCAAGCGGTTGAGGCCGGCGGCGGCGAGGACGACGGCATCGAGGTCACCGACCCCCACCCTCGACAGCCGGGTTTCGATGTTTCCCCGGATGTCAACATATTCCAGGTCAGGCCGCAGGCCGCGCAGCTGGGCCACCCGACGGGGTGAACCGGTGCCCACGCGAGCATGTGTCGGGAGGCCCGTGAACCGCAGATCGTCCCGCGCGCACAAGGCGTCGCGGGGGTCCTCGCGTTCGGGGATGGCGGCAATAACGAGCCCGGGCGTTCGCTCCACCGGGAGGTCCTTCAGGGAGTGGACTGCGAAGTCGCACTCTCCATGGAGCAGTGCTGAGCGCAGCTCTGCCGCGAACACTCCGAGACCTCCCAGCGCCATGAGCGATCCGCGCATCTTGTCGCCACGCGTCGTGATCCGCACGAGTTCCACATCGTGTCCCAGCGCCCTGAGTGCCTCCGCCACCTGCGTGGACTGCGTCACGGCCAGCGTCGAGGCACGGGTTCCCAGCCTGAGTTTCATGTTGCCACCTCGGTGGCGGCCTTGACCACGGCGGCAACACCGTTGCCGGCCAACCAGGCGCCCGTCACGGCGAGTCCGTCATGCTTCGACAGTTTCTCCATCAGCGCGGTGTGCGCCTCGCCCGTCACTGCTGTCGGCATCTCCCAACTCAGCACCTCGAGGCCGCTCACGTCATCGTCGCTCAGCCCAATCCCCAGCAACAGGGACGCATCCGCCACCACCTGGGCGTGGGAGGGTGCGGCAGCATAGGCGAGTCGGAGTATGTGCTGCTTCCCAGCCGCGGCCCATGGCCATTTCAGGGAGTAGTGGGTCAGCGCCCGGGCCACGAGACGCGGATCGCGTCGTCCGACGATGACGCCGGAGCCCACCGGCCCGGTCGCGAGGTCCGGATGCGTCAGTGCGACAACCGCCTGGACGCTCGGATGCGAGGGCGGAACCTCCACGGAGTCGCCCAGCAGCGCCAGGAGTTCACCGGCTGCGCGGCCACCCACCGCGAGGACCACGCGATCGGCGCGCACGGGGCCCGCCTTGGTGCGGATCTCCCAGCCGTGGGGGTCGCGCTGCCACTCGAGCACCGGGTGGCCCAGGTGGATCCTGCCGCCCCGCCTCTCGATGTCGGCGGCCAGGGCATCGACGAGCCGGAACAGGCCACCGACGGGCTGCGCGACGGCGGCGGCACCCGGCTTGCGAATGGCAGACACCGCGGCCACCAGGGAACCGTGTTCTCGCAGGGCGTCGCGCAATCCCGGCGCCATGCGGTCCACCTCCATGTCATATGGGGAGCGTCCGTAGACGCCCTGCGTGACCGGCCCCACGAGACGCGCCACCACGGCGGCGCCGAGTCTTGCCTCCACCAAGGGGCCGAGCATGGTCTCGTCGGCGGCAACCTCGCCGCCCATCTGCAGGTCCCTGACGGCCTCTGCCAGCTCGTCGGAGGTCAGGGCACCAAGGATCGAGGGGTCCTCCAGGCTTCCGGGGATCCCGAGCACGCCATTGGCCATGGGCCAGCGGTGAGGTGCCTCCGGCCACCAGATGTGTGGCTGCCCCTGCGGCTCGGCCACCTCGAGGCCAAGTTCGGCGGCCAGTTCAGTCACGACGCCGGTGCGCAGCGCGAATGCCTCGGCGCCACCGTCGACAAGTACCTCGCCCATGCGCACGGGCGCCACCAACCCGCCCAGCCGTCCCGCGGCCTCGTACAGGTCCACCACCTCTCCGTTGCGGAGGAGTTCGCGGGCGGCGACCAGTCCGGCCAGGCCGCCCCCGATGACGACGGCGCTCACAGCGAGTGGACCAGGTCGACGAGGCGGGTCAGAACCTCCGGGTCAGTGCCCGGCGGCACACCGTGGCCCAGATTGACCACGTGTCCGGGGGCCCTGCGCCCTCGCTCAACGACGTCGCGGGCATGAGTCTCCAGGGCGTCCCAGCCCGCGCCGAGCAGCGCCGGGTCGATGTTGCCCTGAAGCGGCAGGCCGGGCAGCACGTCAGCTGCCTCGTCGAGGGGCGTCCGATAGTCGATGCCCATGGCCTCGACGCCACAGGCTGCCATGTCCGTGAGCAGGTGGCGGGTGCCCGTGCCGAAGTGGATGCGGGGGACGAGTCCCTCGACGGCAGCCAACGCCGACGCGGAGTGTGGGGCGACGTATTCGACGTAGTCGGCACGGGACAGCGAGCCCGCCCAGGAGTCGAACAGTTGCACTGCCCGGGCACCGGCATCCACCTGCACCCTCAGGAACTCACCGGAGACCTGAGCGCACCACTTGAGGAGTCGCCGCCAGGCGTCGGGGTCGGCGTGCATCATGGCGCGTGCAGCGAGATGATCGCGGCTACCACGACCCTCCACAAGATATGCCGCCAGTGTGAAGGGAGCGCCCGCGAAGCCGATGAGCGGCGTGGCCTCTCCCAGCTCCCGGCAGACCAGAGCGACGGCCTCGGAGATGGGGCTGGCGTCGTTGATCTGATGGGTCACGAGCTCGTCCACATCCGCCGCCGTCCGGACGGGGCGTTCGATTACCGGGCCGACATTGGCGACAATGTCCACCTCTACTCCGGCAAGCTTCAGCGGGGTCATGATGTCGGAGAAGAAGATGGCCGCATCCACCCTGTGCCGACGCACTGGCTGCAGCGTGATCTCGGCCGCCAGTTCCGGGCGCAGACAGGCATCCAACATGGCGACGCCCCGTCGCACCTCCCGGTACTCCGGGAGCGACCTCCCGGCCTGTCGCATGAACCACACCGGCAGGCGGTCGGTGCGGTGCCCGGTCAGGGCTTGGAGCAGCAGGGGCACGGTGGAGGAGGTCACGTATTCGATTCTGCCTCATCCAAAAAACCGTGCAACACTGGGTTGATCGTGAACCTCAGAATCTTCTCTCTCCAACACGACCGCCAGGGCCTCGCAGAGGTCTCCCGAGCATCCGAAACTGCCCCCCGGATCGCCGCTGAATTGCGCGGCACTCGTGACGTGAACGGCGTCGTGCTGCTGGCGACGTGCAATCGCGTCGAGTTGTTGGTCGACGCTGCCGACCTCTCCACCGCCCACGCCAGACTTCGCCTCGCCCGTCTCGGACCCGACCCCATTGCCTGGGACGTCCTGGAGGGCAGGGAAGCGCTGACGCACCTGTTCCGCGTGGCCGCCGGGCTGGAATCCATGGTGGTGGGCGAACGGGAGATCGCCGGCCAGGTGCGCAGGGCTCTCAACGACGCCCAGGACAACGAGCAGGCCAGCCCCGCCCTCACCATGGTCGTCGAAGAAGCGCTGCGAACGTCGCGACGCATCGCCCGGGAAACCTCGCTGCACGCAGCTGGCCGCTCGGTGGTGTCCGAGGGGCTGGACATGCTTGGCCCTCTCGACTGGGCCACGCAGCGGGTCCTGATCGTCGGTACGGGATCCTTTGCCGGAGCGGTGATCAGTGCGGCGCGCTCCCGGGGTGCACGCCAGTTGAGCGTCCACTCCACCTCTGGCCGGGGCGAGGCCTTCGCCGAGTCCCATCAACTGGTCTCTGTCAGCGACCTTTCCAACGCCCTGCACCATGCCGACGTCATCGTGACGTGTCGCGGTACCGGCGGCCACACCATCACCGGTGACATGCTGGCCTGCCCTCGTCCCGTTGCCGTGGTTGACCTGTCCCTCTCCCGCGACGTTGCTCCCGAAGTGGCCGAGTTGCCTCACGTCACCGCGATTGACCTTGCCCACATACAACGCGACATCGCCCCCCATTGGAACCGCGACACCGAACACGCCGCGCAACTCGTGGCCGGGGGCGTGGAGACCGTGCTGGGCAAACTGCGGTCCAAGCTGGTGGATCCCGCTGTCGTCGAGCTGCGGCAGGCTGTGCTGGAGATCGTCTCCGACGAGGTGACGCGACTTCCCCAGGGGCGCCCCCTGGATCGCGACGAATGTGCCCACGCCCTGCGACGTCTCGCCACGCGTCTGCTGCACACGCCGTCGATGCGTGCGCGTGAAGCCGCCGAGGCCGGCCGCTCCGAGGAATACCTGAACGCCTTGCACGAGGTGTGCGGCATCACCGCCGTGACTCAGCCCGACGAACTCAATCCCGACAAACTTGAAACCCAGCACTGCCCCGTCACGGGGCTCTCGTTGGGTGATCTCGAACCCGCCCCTCGACTGGAGGCACTGTGAAAGCCGATCTCAGCCCCTACACCGCCGTCCTGATCTCCTCCTATGGCGGTCCAGACAAGCCGGACGACGTGTTGCCGTTCATGCGCAATGCCACCGCTGGCCGAGGAATCCCCGATGAGCGTCTTCTGGAGGTCTCCGAGCACTACATGCAATTCGGCGGCCGCTCCCCCATCAACGAGCTGAACGCGCGACTGTTGGACAACATCCGCGCCGAGTTGGATCGTCGGGGTCTGGACGTGCCGGTGGTCATTGGCAATCGCAACTGGCTCCCCTACAATTCCGAATCGGTGGGGAAGCTGCGGGCTGAGGGACACCGTCGCGTCGTGGGGATGGCCACCTCGGCCTACGGCTCCTACTCCGGGTGCAGGCAGTACCGCGAGGACATGCAGGCCGCCGAGGACAGCACGGACGGCGACGTGCGGATCGACAAGGTCACGCCGTACTCCGACCGCGACGGCTTCGTGAATTCGAACGCCCGCACGCTCGTCGCCGCCGTCAGGGAGCTGCGGGAGCGGATCGGCGACAGTGCCATGCGTGTGCTGTTCGTCACCCACTCCATTCCCGTCACCATGAACGCCACGTCCGGCATCGTGCGTGGCACCTACGAGCAGCAACACCAGCGCGTGGCCACCCGCGTTGCCGATATCGCATCGAAGGAACTGGGCGAGGAGATCGTCTGGGAGTTGACCTACTGCTCTCGCTCCGGCCCTCCGCACGTCCCATGGCTGGAGCCTGACATCAACGACCGCATGGCCGAGGTCAAGGAAGAAGGGATCGACGGCGTCGTGGCCGCGCCCATCGGTTTTCTGAGCGACCACATGGAGGTGCTCTACGACCTCGACACCGAGGCCCGCGAGACCGCTGCCGAACTCGGACTGGAGTACCAGCGGGCGGCCACCGTCGATCAGGATCCGGAGTTCCACTCCCTGCTCGTGGACCTTCTGCTCGAAAAGGCCGCCGCTGAGCGTGGTGAGCTCGACCACGCCGCCGCCGCCGTGCAAAGCTGTCCCGCCGACTGCTGCAAGGCGCCGCAGCGGCACGTCCGCCCCGCCGCTGCCGCCAGCGCCACTGAAGGAGTTACCGCATGACCGTGCACCCGGGTCGCGATGCACGCGATGAGACCGAGGTGGACATCGAGGCCATCAACGCGATGCCGTTGTACGCCATGTATTCGGTGTTCAGGACCGCTGCGCCCCTGGCCAGCGACGGTGACTTTGGTTCGTTGCAGTCCCAGATCGAGTCCACCGGCGTGACGGTGCGCGGCTTCTATGACGTGGGAGGCTTCCGGGCCGACGCCGACCTCATGGTGTGGACCACGGCGCACGATCCAGCGCAACTGCAGGCCGCCTATCATGTCGCCCTGAAGAGCGCGCTCGGCGTGTTCCTCGAGCCGGTCTGGTCCGTCATGGGCGTGCACCGCCCCGCCGAGTTCAACCGTATGCACGTGCCGTCGTGCTTCGCTGGGTTCGCGCCACGTCCCTGGCTGTGTGTGTACCCGTTCGTGCGCAGCTACGAGTGGTACTACCTGGACAGCGACCACCGCTCGAAAATGCTCTACGAGCACGGGATCGCCGGGCGAGAATACCCGGATGTCATCGCTTCCACCCTGTCCAGCTTCGCCCTCAACGACTACGAGTGGATCCTGGCCTTCGAGGCCGACGAACTGCATCGCCTCACCGATGCCATGCGCCACCAGCGCTCCGTGGAAGCTCGGCTGCACGTCCGCGAGGAGACGCCCTTCTACACCGGCCCCCGCGTGGAGCTGTCGGAGTGGGTCTCCCGGCAAGCCACAGCGTGACGATGCACCATGGGGACCGTTTCAAGGCCACTCCTGGGAAACTCCCGCTGAGAGGACTTCCGCCACGGCCGGAGTGACGAGCGGGACTTGCTCCGAGGAGAAACCCGGCCCCCATCCTCTCAACACCTCGGTCTGCTCACCGGAGCCGGACCGTGACCTCTCTGACCGTGACCTCAGGGGCGGACTCTGCCCGCTTCGTCTCCGACGGCCACGCTCTTGTCACAGGCTGCCCGTCGGTTACCGGGGCCCGTCCGTGACGGCTCCCCCCCGACATGCGCCCCGGCATGGCGTCCGGTACCCCCTGGCTCCCGCAACGCTCCTCGGACCCGGCAGCTATTGAGCCGTGCAAGACTTGGGTCCAGAACGAGGAGGGCGACCATGCCGGAAACCACACCCGCCCACTGGTTTGAGCGAGTCCTGCCGTGGCTGTGGATCATGCTGGCGCTGCTCGTTGCCTGGATCTTCCTGGACGCCGCCGTCGACAAACTCGTGCGCGAGCCCGCAGCACTATTCCCGTTCCGGGAAATCGGGATGCCGATCTGGATGGCGTATCTCACGGCCATCGGGGAGATCGTGGGCGCCATCGCACTCGTCATACCGTTCACGCGGCTCCACGGTGGACTGCTACTGACCGCCATCATGGTTGGGGCTGCCGTGGTGAACCTGATGAATGGTCATCCTGATTACGTGCCGATGAATGCTGGCCTGACAGTGGGTGCACTGGCACTTGCATGGCAGGGCCGCCGCTACGCCTGGTTCCCGTCCCGACGTGCGCCGCAGGTGCCATCAGCCTGAGCTCTACAGCGCGAGACGTCCCAACCGTTCGTCGTTGCGCGGTGCCAGGCGGATCAATTGCGTCACGTGGCGCGGTTCCAGTTCCTCCACTGAGGTGACGCCCAGCAGTCGCATCGTCCGCTCGATCTGTGATGTGAGGATCTCGATCATGCGATCGACGCCATCCCGACCGCCAGCCATCAAACCGTACAGATAGGCACGCCCCACCATGGTGAACCTCGCACCGTGGGCCAACGCGGCAACGATGTCAGCCCCGGAGGTGATGCCGGTGTCGAGATGCACCTCGACGTCGCTCCCCACTTCGCGCACCACATCCGGCAGCAGGTGAAAGGGGACCGGTGCGCGATCCAGTTGCCGACCGCCGTGATTGGACAGGACGATGGCGTCCACTCCCGTGGCTGCCAACCTCTTTGCATCCTCCACCGACTGGACGCCCTTCACCACGACGCTGCCCGCCCACTGCTCCCGGATCCACGCGAGGTCGTCGTAGCCGACGCTGGGATCGAACATTGTATCGAGAAGGTCGGCCACGGTGCCGGACCAAGAATCCAGTGACGCAAACGCCAGCGGTTCGGTGGTGAGGAAGTTGATCCACCATGCCGGGCGCGGCAATGCATCAAGAACCGTTTTCGGCGTCAGGGTGGGTGGGATGGTCATCCCGTTGCGAATATCCCGCAGCCGGTCACCCGCCACCGGAACATCGACGGTGACGACAAGGGTGTCGAACCCCGACGCAGCGGCCCGTTCGATGAGTTTGTGGGAGCGATCGCGGTCCTTCCACATGTACAACTGGAACCAGTTCCGGCCTCGCGGAGCGGCGGCGGAAAGCTCCTCAATGGAGGTCGTGGCCATCGTGGAGAGCGCGTACGGTATGCGGGCCGACTGCGCCGCCGTTGCGCCAGCGATCTCGCCCTCCGTCTGCATCAGTCTGGTGAATCCGGTGGGGGCGATCCCGAAGGGCAGGGCCGACACCTTGCCAAGGACTTCCACGCTCGTGTCCACGACGGACACGTCGCGGAGGACCGATGGGTTGAATTCGACGTCTGCAAACGCCTGTCGTGCCCGGGCCATCGAGAGTTCCTGCCCTGCCCCACCGTCGGTGTAGTCGAAGGCGGCCGTGGGCGTTAGACGCTTGGCAATCAGGCGCAGGTCCTCGATCGTCAGCGCGTTCTGTAGGCGGCGCTTCTTCGCATTCAGAACCGGGCGCTTGAATTTCATCAGCGGCGCGAGGTCCCGCGCCCTGGGAATTCGGCGCTTCATCGCGTTACCCCTCTCGTCGACGGCCCCCGCTCCAGTCGTCATCATCGAACGGGTGGACTACGGACAAGCTTCCCCCATCCGCGGTTCAGATCCCCTGATATTCCCAAAGCGCAGCTGGCACCGATCATGTGCTTCGCCACTTTCTCTCTCCGATGTGTCTCGCGGCATCCATCCCCGCCCGCAAGTGGTACTGCCCGGCCGGTGGTCATCCGGACAGGGCTGCTCCTGAGATGGCCAGGATCCGGTCGTCCCCCTCGTTGGGCCTGCCTCTTCCGTCGGTATTGTTCGTCATCACCCACAAGTGGCCCTGCGGGGACACCACGACGGCTCTGAGACGTCCGAATTCACCCTGCCAGTGCTCCGTCGATGTGGTGGGCTCTGCCACCGGAACGCTCCGCAACACCTCGCCCCGTAGGTTGGCAATCCACAAGGTGCCCTCGAGATACGCCATCCCACTGGGGCTCGCTTCCTTCGGGACCCATTGCTGCACGGGGTCAACGAAGTCGGCGTCGCCACCCCTGCCCTCCACCACCGGCCAACCGTAGTTCTGCCCGGCCTCGATGAGGTTCAACTCATCCCACGTGTTCTGTCCGAACTCGGTCGCGAACATGGTTCCATCATCAGTCCAGGCCATCCCCTGGACATTGCGATGGCCCCAGGTCCAGACCAGGGAGTTCTCAAAGGGATTGTCCGCCGGTGCGTCACCGTCGGGGCTCATGCGCAGGATTTTTCCGGAGAGACTCTCGAGGTCCTGGGATCTCTCCGGCACCCCCGCGTCCCCTGTCGAGACGTACAGCATGCCATCGGGCCCAAAAGCGATGCGCCCCCCATTGTGCGTGGCTGACTTGTTGATGCCCTCCAGGATGATCGTCGGTTCACCGAGCGAGAGCGAACCGGCACCACCGGAGACGTCGTACCGCGCGATGCGGTTGTCGTTGCTGGCCGTGTAGTACACGAAGAGACGGCCCTGACCATCCGCCGCGAGACCGAGCAGGCCACCCTCTCCGCGCGCCGCTGACGCTTCGATCACGCCAACTTCACGGGCAGTGCCGTCCTCGGCGAGTTCGAGGATCCGCCCGGAGTCACGCTCGCTGACCAGAGCGACACCATCATGAAAGGCAATCGACCACGGTGCGCTGAGTCCGGTGGCAACGTCCTGTGCCGTGGAGATCAGGACGGGCGGCGGGGTCGAATTCACTCCGCGCGTGTCCGCTTCGCCGGGGCTGAACTGCTCCGAGGGGGTGATGGTGGAATCCATGGACGAAGTCGTCTCGGTCACCGCCGGTTGAGTCGGCAGGGAAGATGACGCGCAGGCCGTCAGCGTCACCGCAGCGACGGATCCCACGGCCGCCCAAACTCGTCGCACGTGGCGCATCGGCCTCACCTCCTTGAGAGTGGCCACCCATTGTACTTCGGTGCCCTCCGGTAACGATTTGGGCACAGGCTCTTGTTCTGCCACGACATTCGACGCACAATTCATGTACAGCAGCGATATTTGCACGCATGTGCACCGGCAATGATCGGCAGGTGGAACTCGTGACAGGACAAGCAGGCCAGTACGACATCCTTCCCATTCTGGGACGCGGCAAGCACCGGAACCCGCGCAAGGGTGCGTGTTTCATGGAACTCGCCTCGTACCTCGCCGGAGAGCGATGGAGCGACAGCCCCGCTTGCACCCACCGCTTGCTGGCGCACATGGCACGCCTGGTGAACGATTTCACCGACGACGCGGATCGGCCACGCCTCGCACTCCTGATTCCCTCCGTCATCGGGCTCAAGAGCAGTGATCCACGGTGGGACCATGAACTGGCCCTACTCGCTGCAGCACACGCCCTTCCAGTCGCGGCCGAGCCGAGCCAGCGCTCACTTGCGGTGGGAATGCTCGCCACCGAGCGCCTCTACGCTGAACTTGAGGGGCGTGCCCCGGATCCGATGGCCGCGCGTACCCGGCAGGCCTTCGACGATGTTCCCCTGGCAGAGCGCTGGGCCCGTGACTTCATGTCGCAAGCCCGCAGCGTTGGTAGCCAGCGCCCCGGCCCCATTGTCGTCGAGACAGCTGTCCGGTCCATTGCCTTCGCCTGTGTCCCGGATCCTGCCGACCGACTCCGTGCGCTCCTCTCCGAGGCCATTGACCTCTGCCGCAATCTGTCAGGGCGGCGTTCAGCAATGGAGCCATTGGCGCCGGAGCAGTGGCGGCCAGTATGCAAACCGGTGCTGGTGTGACGGCGCCGTCGTAGCCGTCACATGTCCCTTGCCGCTGCTTCTTCAGCCTCCATGGCCGCAACGAACTCATGTTTGCTTGCCTGCCAGGCGTCCTCGGTGTAATCGGTGCGCCAGTAACCGGAGACCGATGCGAGCGCCTTGTCGAGCCCCCGCTCCACGAACAGGAAGCTACGAACGTCCTTCACCATGTGGGCATTGCCATGAACAAACGCCTGCACGACTCCCTCCGGAAAAGCGGCGCCGCGAACGGCCTCGGCCAACCCCACCCCGTGGGAGTGACCATCCCGGTGCACCCAATGGACGGTGGTGCGCCCGGAGACCGGAAGCTCAACCCGATGCGCCGCATCATCGACCTCCACGAAAACTTCGGCAACAACGTCTTCTGGCAGGGACTCCAGGGTGGCCGCAATGGCCGGGATGGCAGCCTCGTCCCCCACGAGCAGCAGGGCATCGACGGAAGGATCCGGGACGAACTTGCCGCCCGGCCCACGGAACCCGATCCGGTCCCCGGGGACGACCCGCGATGCCCACGGTCCTGCCAGTCCGTCATCCCCGTGAACGACGAAGTCCACGGCGAGCACGTTGGTTTCCCGGTCGAAGGATCGCACGGTATAGGTGCGGGTGACAGGTCGCTGGGCAGCCGGCAGGGTTTCGCGCAGTTGCTGCGGGTCAAACGGCCAGCTGTAATTGGCGCTCTCCGGCGGGAAGAAGAACTTGATGTAGTGGTCCGTGCAGGTCAGTTCGGGAATGCCACGCAGAGCCTCCCCGGTGAAGAAGACCCTCACGAGCCCGGGCGACAGCCACTCGACCCCCACCACCTCGGCCTCGCGGACCGTGTTCTTGTCAGCTCTTCCAGTGCGTTCAACAGTCACCATGCAAGGGTAGCCTCACCTTGCAAAGCGAACGTTGGCCCCCACCCGATTCGCCGCGGTGGTCTCGCCTCCTCGGACTACTTCAGTCTCGTGAATCCATCTTCCCGAAGCACTTTTCACTGTTGACAAACTGCTGCCCCGCGAGAAGTATCGACCATTCACCACTTCGAGGTCAGGTGACCCCGACGATCAGGCGACGATGCCGATTCGTCTGACCGCGGCGATCGTTCGCTGGCCCCATGAGAGAAGGAAAGGCACCACAATGAGCAGCAACCGCGTAGTGGTCTACAAGGGCCCGGGCGAGACAGCCGTGGAACCCATCGACTACCCCAAACTGGAAATTCCCCCTGACGTCGTCAATGGGCTGGGCCTCAAGAAGGCCGCTCCCCACGCCGTGATTCTCAAGGTTGTCACCACCAACATCTGTGGGAGCGACCAGCACATGGTCCGTGGCCGCACAACTGCCCCCGTGGGGCAAACGCTCGGACACGAGATCACCGGCGAGGTTGTCGAACTCGGTGATGATGTGCTCTTCGTCAAGAAGGGAGACATCTGTTCGGTACCCTTCAACATCGCCTGCGGGCGTTGCCGCATGTGCAACGAGCGCAAGACTGGTATCTGCCTCAACGTCAATCCCGCCCGTCCCGGCGCCGCGTACGGATACGTGGACATGGGTGGCTGGATTGGTGGCCAGGCCGAGTACGTCATGGTCCCCTTCGCAGATTTCAACCTGCTGAAGTTCCCGGACCGCGATCAGGCCCTCGATAAGATCCTCGACCTGACAATGCTTTCGGACATCTTCCCAACCGGCTTCCACGGGGCCTACACCGCTGGCACCACCACCGGCTCCACCGTTTATGTTGCGGGCGCCGGTCCCGTGGGTCTGGCGGCGGCCTACTCCGCACAGGTTCTCGGGGCATCGGCCGTTGTCGTGGGCGACATGAACGCCGACCGGCTGCGCCAGGCGGAGAGCTTCGGCTGCGAGACGGTCAACCTCAGCAGCGGCGACGACCTCGGGGAGATGATCGCCCAGATCCTCGGCGAGCCCGTGGTGGATGCAGCGGTGGACGCCGTCGGTTTCGAGGCTCGTGGACACGGAGAGGGTGCCGGTGAGGCACCCGCGACCGTGCTCAACGACGTCATGACCGTCGCACGAGCGGGGGCGGGTCTGGGCATCCCGGGCCTGTACGTGACAGGCGATCCGGGCGCCGTCGATGAAGCGGCCAAGAAGGGCCGCATTGGTGTGGATCTCGGCACGGGCTGGGCGAAGTCCCACTCCTTCACGACGGGTCAGTGCCCCGTGAAGAAGTACAACCGTCTGCTCATGAACCTGATCCTGGCTGATAAGGCCCACATCGCCAAGGCTGTGAACGCCAAGACGATCTCACTGGATGAAGTCCCCGAGAGCTACAAGGCCTTCGACAAGGGGGCGGCAACGAAATACGTCATCGATCCCCACGGCATGGTCCATTGACACAAGCGGAAGTGACTCCGGGGCCAGGCTCATCCCGGTTCTGGGGGGACAAGTGACATCCCTGTCCGGCTACTTCCCGGACAGGGATTCCTTGTCGGTGGAGCTAAGGAGATTCGAACTCCTGACCTCTTCCATGCCATGGAAGCGCGCTACCAACTGCGCCATAGCCCCGAGCCGCCGAAGCGACTCGGCAATGCTAGCGCACGTGGCGCGGTCATTACCAATCGCGTAGCTGGGTATCCACGTTGTGGGCCACCAGCCACGTTGCACGCTCTGAGAACGCCACTTCGGACCAATGCGCATTCCCGAGCCCCCCGACGATGCGGGCTCCAGCTGTGAGCCCCAGGACGTGCTGGAGCATCTTCGAGAACAGGAAGCCGTGCCCCACGACGAGTACCTCCTGCCCCTTGTGCCGCTTGAGGATCCTTTCAATCGCCGGCATTGCCCGCTTCAGCATCTCGGCCTCGGTCTCGCCGTCATCCGAGCGTCGGAAATCACGGCCCTCGGCATACCATGAGGCGTAGTGAGGGAACTCGACCTCCACTTCTGAGCGTGTCTTCCCACTCCAGGCCCCCACGTTGATCTCCTGCAGGCGCCTGTCGAATTGCACTTCCAGCCCCAAGACATCCCCGATGACGCGAGCCGTCACAGCTGCGCGCTGCAGGTCGGAAGCGTAGATCGCCGAGAACTCGCGATTGCTGAGGGCATGCGCGGCCGACTGTGCCTGCTCCAGACCGATGCGGTCCAGCTCCACATCGGCCTGGCCCTGCAGCCGTCGTGTGTCATTCCACTCGGTGCGCCCATGGCGCAGGAAGACCAGTTTGGTGATGCTCACTACGCTTCTTCTTCAGCGTCCTGTTGCGGAAGCTCTACGTCCAGCGGGATCTGTGGGCAATCCTTCCAGAGTCTCTCCAAGTTGTAGAGCGAGCGCTCCTCCGTGTGCTGAACATGGACGACGAAGTCGATGTAGTCCAGCAGGACCCAGCGATTCTCGCGGTCACCCTCGCGTCGCGCTGGCTTGCGTCCAACCTTGTGGAGGGCCTCCTCCACTGCGTCGACGATCGTCGACACCTGGCGTTCATTGGCGCCGGTGGCCACGAGAAAGATGTCGGTGATGGTCAGCTGCTCGCTGACGTCGAACGCAACGATGCTGGTGCCGAACTTGTTCGCAGCTGCTTGCGCCGCCACGTTCACGGGACGGATTGCTTCTTCAGTGGCTGTCAACTGGATCTCCAGACTGGGTATGCGGGTACAGGCCCCGCTTGGCGATGTACTGCACGATGCCGTCTGGCACGAGGTACCAGATCGGTGCACTCTGACGCACGCGCTGTCGGCAATCCGTCGAGGAAATGGCAAGCGCCGGAATCTCCAGAAGGGTGACGCGATCTGCCGGAAGATGGTTCAGGTCATCCACCGTCATGGGCACACCGGGCCGTGTGACGCCCACGAAGTGCGCAAGGTCGAAGAGTTCGTCGGCGCCGTGCCACGTGAGGATCTGACGGACGGCGTCTGCGCCGGTGATGAAGAACAGGTCCACCTCGGATCCGCGTTCGGCATGCAGGTCCTTCAGGGTGTCGACGGTGTAGGTGTCGCCGGCACGGTCGATGTCCACGCGTGACACCGAGAATCGGGGGTTGGATGCGGTGGCAATCACCGTCATGAGGTACCGGTCCTCGGGCATCGAGACCTCCCGATCCCGCTTCTGCCACGGCTGGCCGGTGGGGACGAACACAACCTCGTCGAGGTCGAACTCCGCGGCAACCTCGCTCCCGGCCACCAGGTGACCGTGATGAATGGGGTCGAACGTTCCACCCATCACCCCGAGGCGGTACCTCCGGCCGCTGGTGGTGCGTGCGATGCCCAGCTCGGTGCTGCTCACTTGGAATTCGGCCTACCCGATCCCATGCCCACAACCCAGGCCAGAGCAGCCATCATCGTACTGAAGGCGAGGATGCCAGCGACGATGGTGGGGACGGCTGGGTCAGCAGCCGCGCTTTCCAGGAGAGTGATGATCATGGGTCGAATCCTAACCCGTGGTGGAGACCGGCCTCACGCTCACGCGCGAATCTGGCCGTCGCCCTCCACGACGTACTTGGTCGACGTCATCTCAGCCAGACCCATGGGCCCCCTGGCATGGAGCTTCTGGGTGGAGATTCCAATCTCGGCACCGAAGCCGAACTCGCCCCCATCCACGAAGCGACTGGAAGCATTCACGAGAACGGCAGCCGCATCGACCTGCGCCGTGAAACGCTGGGCCGCTGCCCTGTCACGCGTCACGATCGTCTCGGAGTGGCCGGTCGTGTGCTGACGAATGTGCTCCAGCGCCTCCTCGAGTGAGTCCACCTCCCTGGCCGCCAGATCCATGGACAGATACTCGGCGTCGTACTCCCCCGGCTCGACCGCGACGACGTCGTCGCCATACTGCTGCGTGGCCGCATCCCCGTGGACCTGCACGCCTGCTGCCCTGAGCGCGCCGAGCGCCGTGGACCAGAACTTTGCCGCGATGTCTCGATGCACGAGGACCGTCTCCAGGGCATTGCAGACGCTGCAGCGTTGTGCCTTGGCATTGAGCACGATGCCCACAGCCATCTCCACGTCGGCCGAGGCATCCACGAAGAGGTGACAGTTGCCCGTACCGGTCTCGATGACCGGCACCTTGGATCCGTCCACAACCGCCTGGATCAGGCCCGCGCCCCCGCGGGGGATGAGTACGTCCACGAGACCCCGTGCGGCCATCATCTCGGCCGTCACCTCCCGTCCACCCTCAACGAGATTGATCGCATTGACGTCCAGACCCACCGAGTCCAGGCCTGTGCGCAGGGCTGCGACGGTTGCCCGATTGGTGTTGACGGCCGAGCTGGATCCTCGGAGGAGGGCGGCGTTCCCGGACTTCAGACAGATACCCGCGGCGTCCGCGGTGACGTTGGGACGGGCCTCGTAGATTATGCCCACCACACCGAAAGGCACACGGGTCTGGGTGACGCTCACTCCGTTGGGGAGCTTCCACCCGCGGACGACGTCGCCCACGGGATCAGCCAGCAGGGCAAGATCGCGCAGGCCCGCCACCATCCCTGCCACGCGGGATGGATCAAGCCGCAGCCGATCGATGATGGCATCGCTGGTTCCGGCCAGCCGTGCCGCGTCAACGTCGAGCGCGTTGGCTGAGAGGACTTCTCCCTCCGCCGCGGCCAGGGCGTCAGCCATCAATTCGAGGGCCCGGTCCTTCTGGGCACGTGTGAGCATGAGGAGATCCAGGCTCGCCCGTCGCGCGGCCCCGGCCTGGCTGATGAACGTCATAGCCGCAGTCTAGAGTGCGCACACCGAAGCGCCCCCTCCGCCGGGGTCCCTCAGCTGGCGGTGTCGACGTCGGACGGGACACCCCACGCCATCTCTGGCACCGTGCGATCCTCTTCGGCCACGTCGATGACGATGGTGCGGCGCAGCATTCGGTGCAGGAAGTACAGAAGGTTGACCAACGAGAGAGTGCCGAGCAGCGACGCACACACCGTGATGGAGGTCTCCCCGTAGAGCAGGCCCCATGTCAGCCACAATGACTGCACGAAGAAGTTGACGGCCAGGAAGGGCAGGGAAACTCCCGAGATGTCCCGGGACGCGTGCATCGTGCGAAGTTGCGAGACCTGCCCCACCACGAAGGGGGCCGCGACGATGAAGCCGAAGACGAGCGGACCCAGCCAGACGTCGGTGCCGAACAGCGCAAGGGACAGCAACGGCGGCACGAGAAGGGCTGGGAACAGTGGCTCCCTGCGGTCCTTCTGCACCAGGACACACACGGCAAGGCTACTCACGGTGAGGACCAGGTTGGGGTACTGCATCTGCGGGACGCCCACCATGAACCCGTGCAGGGCCCAGGCCCCGGTGGACGCAGCGTTCAGCTGAAAGAGCGACAGAGAAACGCCCGCGCTGGTGCGGGTGCGCAGGAGGCGAAAGAGCTGGGGAAAGGCTGATGCCATGCCAAGGGTGGCGGCCACCCAGCCGAGGATGTCCAGAGGGGTCAATGTGACACGTGTCCTTGACAGCAGAAGAGTTTCCCCCCGACATACCGGGAGAAGCTTCAGCCTATCCCACCGTGTCACCCCACATGAAAACGGGGACGACATGCGGATGGGTCCAGGCCGCCAGCCGATGTGTGGTTGTCAGGTCAGAGGGGACTTGACGCGCTGGTCATCCGACAGGGTCATCGAGGCTGTGCGCGCCGCTCGGCTGCGCGTGTCAGCGCGTGCCAGTCGGTAATCGCCAGGCGTTGTCCCCTGCTTCTTCCAGCCAGCCGAGCTCCACCAGCTCATCCACGCTGGCCAGGCACTCCGGCACGGACAATCCCGTGCGCGCGATGAGATCATTCACAGTGGCCGTCTCCCGGGGTGCTACCGCCTCCCTCAGAGCCCGGAGGTGGGCGGGCAGACGGTCCAAAGGCCGGTCCTCGCCCTGCAGGGGAATCTCCAGCTCTGGTTGCAGGGGCGAGAGCAACTCGGTCACGTCGGCCACCGACGTCACGAGCGTCGCCGTCGCTTCGCGGATCAGCCGGTGTGGTGTCACCGACAGCGACGACGTCACCGGACCGGGCACCGCCATCACGTGCCTGCCCAGGGTGGCTGCCCAACTGGCGGTGTTGCGGGCGCCGGAGCGGGCAGCCGCCTCCACCACCACCACACCGTCGGTCAGTGCGGCGATCAAGCGGTTGCGGGCCAGGAACGCCGCCTTCAAGGGCCGACACCCCGGCGGCGCCTCCGACACCACCGCCCCCCGGGCCACCACCCCCTCCATCAGAGCAGTGTGCGCCACCGGGTAGGCCGCATCCACCCCGTTGGCCAACACCGCCACCGTCGGATGCCGGGTGGACAACGCACCCCGATGCGCCGCCGCATCAATCCCGAACGCCAGACCCGACACCACCACCCGCCCTGCCAACCCCAGATCCGCCCCGAACTCCGTGGCCACATGGTTCCCGTACGCCGTCGAGGCACGGGCCCCCACCACGGCCACCGCACCGCACAGCCCGTTCAGGTCAGAGCTGCCCCGTACCCACAGCCCCAACGGCGCCCCGCCCTGCCCTGACAACCGCACCCCATCGAGCTCACTCAGCACCATCGGCCACTCGTCATCACCAGGCACCACGAAACGGGCCTGACACCGAGACGTGTCAGCGGCGAGCTGCTGCGGCTCGATCGCTGCCGCCCGCCTCCCCCACCCGCTGTCGGCACCACGCCCCAGGATCGCCTCCCACACCTCCACGGCACCATGAAGCCGCGCCAGCTCGGACAGTTGCGGATTGCCCTGCGGCTGCAGTGCACACAAACCCATCCGCGCCGCCCTGTCATCCAGATCCGCCATGTCAGGCCACCTGCGCCAGTTCGCCCTGGCGCATCAGCATCGCCACCCGCAGATGGCTGCTGACAATCCGATCCTCCCCATCCAGATCCGCCAGCGTCCACGCCAACCGCAGCACCCGATCCACGCCCCGGGCACTCAGCGTCCCCCGCGACAAGCCCCGCTCCAACGGACCCAGATCATCCGGCAACGGGAGATGCTTGCGCATGAAGGAGCCCGGCACCTCACCGTTCGTGCGCCACGGCGTGTCCAGCAAACGCCGGTACTGCCGATCGCGCGCCTCGACCACCCGCCCCAACACCTGCTGGCTGCTCTCAGGAGGGGTGTCACACTCCGCGAGAAACGCCCGGGTCAACGGCAGCATGTGATGCCGGATGTCGATCCGGTCCAGGATCGGCCCCGACAACCGCTCCCGGTACCGCCGCACCGTCATCGCCGCACATGTGCACTCCTTGCCCACCACCCCGGCCATCCCACACGGGCACGGATTGGCAGCCAACACCAGCTGGAACCGCGCCGGGTACCGCACCTGCTGACTCACCCGACCAATGCTCACCCACCCGTTCTCCAACGGAGTCCGCAGGGCATCCAACGTCCGAGACCCGAATTCCGGGGCTTCATCCAGGAAGAGGACGCCGCGATGCGCCAAGGAGATCGAACCGGGTCGGATCTCCCGACCGCCTCCCCCGACCAGCGCAGCCATCGTGGAGCTGTGGTGCGGATCCGAGTACGGCGGACGGACCACCAGACCCGACTCCAACTCCTGTCCCGCGAGCGAATGCAGGGCAGAGACCTCTATGGCGTCCTCGTGCCCGAGGTCTGGAAGGATCGACGGCAGCCGAGATGCGAGCATGGTCTTGCCAACTCCAGGCGCTCCGTGCAGATAGACGTGATGCCGGCCTGCGGCCGCGACTTCCATGGCCCACTTCCCATCACTGTGTCCTTGGACGTCGGCAAAGTCCACCGGTTCCCTGAGCTTCTGTGCAGTGTCTTCTGGTTCTTCTGGTGAAGGATCCACAGCTCTGCCAAGCAGGAGGTTCACCACCTCATGAAGGTCCCCAACAGCCCATACGGTGAGCCCCGGTACGAGCGCCGCCTCACGCGCCTGCCCCCTGGGAACGAAGACTCGCTCATACCCGGCTCGTGATGCTGCCAGCATGGCCGGCAGGATGCCCCGTACTTTGCGGACCTTCCCGTCAAGCCCCAACTCCCCGAAGAACATCGTGCGGTTGACGATGTCAGCGGGTACCTCTTCCATGGCTGCGAGGATGGCCGCGGCAATGGCAAGGTCGTAGTGGGAGCCATTCTTCGGCAAGCTCGCCGGGGAGAGATTGATGGTGAGGATCTGTGGCGGAAACGCGTAACCGGAGCCACAGATCGCGGCGCGCACTCGCTCACGGGCCTGGTACAGCGCCGAGTCGGGCAGCCCAACCAACGTGATCCTCGGCAGTCCCTGTCCGGTCGCGACCTCAACCTGAACCACGGCCCCTTCAAGCCCTGACAACGAAACGGACCACGCCGACGCAATCCTCATCAGCCGATGCCCCGTAGATGAGTCAGCTCCGGTGCAATGCCACGTGGCATGAGCACCCCGATGGCATCAACCCTGATACGCGGTACCCGGATTTCAGCCGTGCGCAACCAGAGGGTGGCCAACTCACGAAGTTTCGTCAGCTTGCGCCACGTGATGGCCTCGATGGGTTGACCAAAGGCGGTGCTGGACCTGCTCTTCACCTCCACGAACACAAGCGTCCCTTCGGACTCGTCCCACGCGACGATGTCCAGTTCTCCCGCTGGGCACCGCCAGTTGCGGGCGACGATCTCCCACCCCTGCGCTTCCAGATGTGCGGCGGCAATATCCTCGCCATCCCTACCGAGGGCCGCCGCCCTGCTGTTGATCGCCATACGATCCACCTCCACCTGACACTGTGGTCAGTGGAAGCGGTGGATCACCGCCCTTCCACAGGGAGGATCACGGTCGAGCTCGAGCCCCCGAGCCGCTGCAGGTCCACGCAGAAGGATCGACACCACTGTGACGCTGCTCCCAGCCCATACACCGTGACCCGCACACGCTAGGGAAGCGGATACCTCACGTCGGCGCCCATGCGGTGCTGGCTGAGCGGTCGGAACTCATAAGACTTCTGGTGCACCACACCTGCAGGAGACTTCCAACGGATGATGATCTTCGTGGTGAAGTTGAATGCCTGATAGGCCGCACCCTCAACGGCGGAGACCACTGAGGGGGAATCGGGACTCATCGAGACCGGATTGCCCTCACTGTCCTTCCACCTGCGATTCAACTGCTCCTCGACCAGCCGCTCGCGCTGCACGGGGAACAGGGTGAGGTGGGCATCGCATTTCATGTCTCCCACCTCCCTCGTCAGCCAGCGGAAGCTTCCGACGTAGAAGAACACCTTCACGTCCATGGCGTCGTCGGGACCGTACTGGACCACCCGGAGGCGTCGATCGATGACATGGTCAGGTTCGTCCAGCGGTGGCCGGTCATCCCAGGTCACACCCCAGTTGACCTCGTGCAGCTCGTCCTCGCGACGCTGCACCCTGTCGTGCTCGTCGCGGGTCAATCGGAGCGCCTCCGTGGCGAGGCTGTTGGCGGTGCGCACCAAGACATTGTTCGCATCAGCCGTCTCCCGCTGTTCATTGAAGACCGCAGTGGCTTCGTCGGCCTGCGCGGTTGCCTCCTGCGCTCGGGCGGTGGCCCGGCCTGCCTCCTCCAGCGCATCGTTCGCGTGGCTCGTGGCCGATTCCGCGAAGGCTTTCGCCGCCCCTGCCCGTGTCCACCCCACCAGGGCGAACACAACAGCTACCACGGCGAGAACGCCCGCCCCCACAGCGACAATTTCAATCCCCATGCGTCAACTCTAGGAGAGAAGCCCCCCCAACCACGTCATTTGTCCTCAGGTACCTGGAACTCCGAGTGGGCGATCTCCTCGATGGAGACATCGCGGAAGGTGAGGACCTTGGCGGACTTCACAAAGCGCGCTGGGCGGTACATGTCCCACACCCAGGCATCCCCCATGGAAACCTCGTAGTAGACGTCGCCCCCTTCAGTGCGCACCTTGAGGTCCACGGCGTTGCACAGGTAGAAACGGCGCTCCGTCTCCACGGCGTATGTGAAGATGTTTACAACGTCCTTGTATTCGCGGTAGAGGTCAAGCTCCAGCTTGCTCTCGTACTGCTCCAGATCTTCCGCGCTCATGATGTCCCAACCCTAGCCGTTCGGACGACGTTGTCGAAGCACCAGCGGTGGATGTCGCAGGGGCCATGCTCCTCCAACGCGGACTGGTGCGCCGCGGTGCAGTACCCCTTGTGCACGGGGAAGCCGTACTCCGGATACATGTCGTCGTAGCCAGTCATGATTGCATCCCGCGTGACTTTGGCGATGATCGAAGCCGCGCTGACGCAAGCGGCCACCTTGTCCCCCTTCCAGATTCCGAGACCCGGCACCCCCAGTCCGTCGACGGGAAAGCCATCGGTCAGGACGAATGCCGGAGCCACCGCCAGGCGGGCGACGCTTCGGCGCAAGGCATGAATATCGGCCTGGTGCATCCCCAGACGGTCGCACTCGTCATGCTCCACCCTCACGGTGGCGACATCCACCGCCCGCGCCATGATTTCGTCGTGAAGACGCTGTCGACGAGCGGCCGACAACACCTTGGAATCATCAAGCCCCTCGATGGGTCTACGGGGGTCCAGTACCACCGCAGCCGCGACCAGAGGACCGGCGCACGCCCCGCGACCCGCTTCGTCGGCTCCCGCCACCGGGGCGAGTCCCGCCCTCCCCAGTGCCCGCTCATAGCCATAGCCGCCACGCCCAGGACGGATCATTCAGCAACCCGGGCTGGCCATGATGATCTCCGGCTCCACGGGCGCTGGGAGTTCCGGCTCAGCTACGGTGGAAAACGTTTCCGGGACCGTGAAGGTGGAGATCCGCTCCAGCGGCGAGACGATGGCCACCGCGGCACCCACCACCTTGTCCTCCGGTACGAACGCTGCCATTCCGGGGGGCTCCCCCGCACCCGTGTTCGTCAGTCTGCAACGAGAGTCGGCCGACTGGTTCCTGTGGTCCCCCATGACGAAGATGTGCCCTTCCGGGACGACGACCTCGAAGGGCACCGAAGCCGGGGCCACCTGGACTCCCCCTTCGGAGAAGATGTAGGCCCCCTCCTCCAACGGGGAACCATTGACGAGGACCCGTGCATCCTCGCCCGAGAACTCCACATGATCTCCGGGCATGCCAATGACGCGCTTGATGAGGTGCTCGGTGGCCGAGTTGGGGAGGACCCCGATGAACTCCAGCCCACTACGGAGGGGATTCTCGGAGACCGGTGCCGGTGCGAGCCAGTTCCCCGGGTCCTCGAACACGACGACGTCCCCACGCTGGAAGCCGCCAAACTTCGACACCAGCACCCGGTCATTGACCTGAAGAGTGTTCTCCATGCTGCCGCTGGGGATCAGAAACATCTGGGCCACGAAGGTCCTCAGCAACGTGGAGATGATCAGTGCACCAACGATGATGACCGTGCCCTCGGCAAGCCATCCCAGAACACGTCGGCCGAACGACTGACGCTTCACCCCTGCACGGCTGGGACTGTCATCCGCCACGGTTCTCTCATCGGCATCCACAGATCTGATTCCTCATTCCTTGACCCACATTGAGCGGTTCACCGCCGATGAGATGATACAACCGCAAGCCCGAGCTCCCAGAAACCACTCCGGGCACGACAACGGGCCGCCGGCAGTGCCGACGACCCGATCGTTGGAGTTGCAGTGCTGAGCGCGCCCTCGATCAGCGCTTCTCCTTGATCTTGGCTGCCTTGCCGCGCAGGTTGCGGAGGTAGTACAGCTTGGCGCGACGGACGTCGCCGCGGCGTTCCACCTCGATCTTCTCGATGATGGGGCTGTTGAGCGGGAACGTGCGCTCCACGCCGACGCCGAAGCTGACCTTGCGAACGGTGAATGCTTCCTGAATGCCACCGGCGTTGCGGGCGATCACGACGCCGGCGAAGATCTGGACACGGGAGCGGTTGCCCTCGACGATGTGCACGTGCACCTTGACGGAGTCACCGGCGCGGAAGGCAGGCATGTCGTCGCGCAGGGCGGCCTGGTCGATGGCCTTGATGATGGGGTTTGTCATGTAGTCCTCGTCAGTGCCACAGGTCACCGCGTTCTTGGATTTGCGTACCGAGTCCCAGACAATCCCCCAGTGGCAGGAGCTGGTCACCCGATCGGCCGCCACTAATGGGCAACAGCGTCAAACTATGCCACACCCGGGCCCCGGCCGCCAAAGTCCCGCAGCCCGGGAATGCAGCAGAGGGTGCTCCCTGCCGGGAGCACCCTCTGTCACGTACGCACTCAGCTGTTACTTGCCGTCCTTGGTGAACAGTGACTTGATGAGGTCGCGGTTCAACTGGGCGATGGATTCCAGTGGTATGCCCTTGGGGCAGACTGCGGCGCACTCACCAATGTTGGTGCAGTTGCCGAAGCCCTCCTCGTCGTGTGCAGCAACCATGGACTTCACCCGGGCGTAGCGCTCGGGTTGGCCCTGGGGCAGCATGGCGAGGTGAGTGATCTTGGCCGCTGTGAACAGCATGGCCGAGCTGTTCGGGCACGCCGCGACGCAGGCGCCGCAGCCGATGCAGGTGGCATTGTCGAACGCAACGTCGGCATCCCGCTTGCCCGCGGGCATGGCATGGGCGTCGGGAGCGGATCCCGTGTTCGACGAGATGAAGCCGCCGGCCTGGATGATGCGGTCGAACGCGGAACGGTCCACGGCAAGGTCCTTGATGATGGGGAACCCACCGGCCATCCAGGGCTCGACCTCGATGGTGGCACCATCGGCGAAGGAGCGCATGTGCAGCTGGCACACAGTGGTGGCCGAGCCGCCATGGGCGACGCCGTTCACAACAACCCCACAGGAACCGCAGATCCCCTCACGGCAGTCGTGGTCGAAGGCCACGGGCTCCTCGTTGAGGTTGGTGAGGTTCTCGTTGAGCATGTCCAGCATCTCGAGGAACGACATGTCCTCCGAAACGTTGTCGATGTCATAATCGACGAGCTTGCCGGTGGCGTTGGCTCCGGCCTGGCGCCAGATGCGTAGCTTGAGCTTCACTTGTAACTCCGTTGCTTCAGTTCGATTGCCTCGTAGTGCAGGGGTTCGCGATGCAGGACGGGCTTGCCACCCTCGCCACCGAATTCCCAGGCGGCGACGTAGAGGTACTCGTCGTCGTGGCGCAGCGCCTCCCCCTCAGGGGTTTGCGACTCACCCCGGAAGTGACCACCACAGGATTCGCGACGGTGCAGCGCGTCGACGCACATGAGCTCGCCAAGTTCGATGAAATCGGCAACGCGACCAGCCTTCTCCAGCGCCTGGTTGAAGTCCTCATTCACGCCCGTGACACGCACATTGGACCAGAACTCCTGCTTCAGTTCCTGGATGAGGCCGATGGCCTTGATCAGGCCCTCCTCCGTGCGGTACATGCCGCAGTACTCCCACATGATGAGTCCGAGTTCCTTGTGGAAGGAGTCCACGGACCGGGTGCCCTGGATGGCCAGGAGCTTGTCCACGCGGGCCTTTGCGGACTCTACGGCCTCGACGACGGCCGGGTGGTCGGTCGAGAGCTTTTCGAAGGGCGCATCGGCAAGGTAGTCATTCACCGTGTTGGGCAGCACGAAGTATCCGTCGGCCAGACCCTGCATGAGTGCCGAGGCACCCAGCCGGTTGGCGCCGTGATCGGAGAAGTTGGCCTCCCCGGTGACGTACAGACCCGGGATGGAGGACTGCAGGTCATAGTCCACCCACAAGCCACCCATGGTGTAGTGCACCGCAGGATAGATGCGCATGGGTGTCTCGTACGGATTCTCGCCGGTGATCTGGGCGTACATGTCGAAGAGGTTGCCGTACTTGGCCGACACCGCTTCCTGCCCCAGGCGCTCGATCGCATCCGCGAAGTCCAGATAAACGCCACGGCTGACCTTGGCCTCGGTGCCATCCGGAGCCCGCTCCGTGATGGCCGGGCCCACGCCACGGCCCTCGTCGCACATGTTCTTGGCCTGCCGCGAAGCAATGTCGCGGGGCACCAGGTTGCCGAACGAGGGGTAGATCCGCTCGAGGTAGTAGTCGCGGTCCTCCTCGGCGATCTGGCGAGGATCCTTCTGGCAGTCCTCGGCCTTCTTCGGGACCCAGATGCGGCCGTCGTTTCGCAGCGACTCGGACATGAGCGTCAGCTTGGACTGCGTGTCGCCGTGCACAGGGATGCAGGTGGGATGGATCTGCGTGTAGCACGGGTTGCCGAAGTAGGCCCCCTTGCGGTGGGCACGCCACGTGGCCGTGACATTGCAGCCCATGGCGTTGGTGGAGAGGAAGAACACGTTGCCGTAGCCGCCGGTGGCGAGCACGACCGCATCTGCCGTCCAGCTCTCGATCTTGCCGTTGACCATGTTACGGGTGACGATGCCGCGTGCGACACCATCAACGACGATCAGCTCCACCATCTCGTGGCGGGTGTGCATCTTCACCGTGCCGGCAGCAACCTGGCGCTCCAGCTGCTGGTAGGCACCGATCAGTAGCTGCTGGCCGGTCTGGCCGCGGGCGTAGAAGGTGCGCTGCACCTGGACGCCACCGAAGGAGCGGGTGTCCAACAGGCCACCGTACTCGCGAGCGAAGGGCACGCCCTGGGCGACGCACTGGTCGATGATGTTGGCCGACACCTCGGCGAGGCGGTAGACGTTGGTCTCGCGAGCGCGGTAGTCGCCACCCTTGACCGTGTCGTAGAACAACCTGTAGGTGGAGTCACCGT
Organism: uncultured Actinomycetota bacterium; assembly: GCA_963747505.1. Lineage (GTDB taxonomy): Bacteria > Actinomycetota > Actinomycetes > Propionibacteriales > Propionibacteriaceae > Arachnia. The sequence continues at coordinate 1,279,342 of CAVVFD010000001.1, forward strand.
CGTTGCGGTAGTTCTTCGCCGCGTTGATGCCGCCCTGCGCAGCGATGGAGTGCGCGCGACGGGGGCTGTCCTGATAGCAGAAGTTCTGGACGTTGTAGCCGGCCTCTCCGAGGGTGGCGGCGGCGGCGCCGCCTGCCAGCCCGGTGCCGACGATGATGACGTTGAGCTTGCGACGGTTTGCCGGGTTCACGAGGCGAGCCTGGAACTGGCGGGTCTGCCACTTGTCACCGATGCCAACGTCGGGCGCCTTGGAGTCCGCGATGTCAGATCCGTCGACGAAGAAATCCGTCGCCGTGCTGGTGTCCGGTGCACCCGTGCTCTTGAGGGCCTGCGGGGAGTCGTACTTCTGTGTGGTGCGGTCTTCAGTGGTGGTCATTGTCTCAGTTCACCCATCCGATCAAGACGGCCAGCGGAGGAAGCATGAAGCCGATGTAGAGGACAACGGCCACGCCGATCGCGAGAACGGACAGCGCCCTGCGTGACTTGGCCGAGGAATTGAGGCCAAGGGTCTGGAATGCGCTCCAGAAACCGTGGCGGATGTGCATGCAGACCAGGAAGATGAGGACCGCATACAGCCCGAACACCCACCAGAGAGAGAAGGAGTCCACGAACATCTCGTACGGCCCGACATCGGCCCCGAACCCGGTGCGGATGACTCGAACGGTGAACTGGAGGAGGTGGAACACGATGAAGCCGGCGATGAGGATGCCGCCCCAGCGCATGGTGCGGGACGAGTAGGTCTGGACCTGACGCTGTTGGTCGTGGTAGCCGGGTCCGCGCACGGCAAGTGTTGTGCGCGCCAAGGAGGCCGCCGACCAGATGTGCAGCACCACGGCTGCCAGCAGTCCGAGCCGGAAGATCCAGATGAACCAGCCTTCGGGAACGATCGGATAGAGGATCTCCCCCTTCAACCAGTGCGCGTAGTGGTCGTAAGCTTCCTCCCCTGCGAACATTTTGAGGTTGCCGTACATGTGGACCAGGAGAAAGCCGATCATTATGAGGCCGGTCACAGACATGATGACCTTTTTCACAACCGTGGATCGCATCGCCCGTTGATGAGTGGTGAGAGTCGTTGACACGCGGACCATCCTAACCGGTGCTCCCGAGGATCACGACGTAGGGTCGCCTAAATCCTGCGGTTGCAGTGCGTGCCTCAGTGGCTGAGGTCGGGGCGCCTCTGTGCCGTCCGCCGGATCGCTTGTTCACGTCGCCAGGAGGCGATCAGCCCATGGTTCCCGCTCAACAGGACCTCGGGGACGTCGCGACCCCGCCACGTGGGCGGCTTGGTGTAGTTCGGGTACTCGAGCAGGTTCTCCTGCCCCGCCGAGTGCGATTCCTCGAGCAGGGAGTGCGGATTGCCGATGACGCCGGGAATCAGACGGACCACCGCTTCAACGATGGCCAGCACGGCCACTTCCCCGCCGTTCAGCACATAGTCACCGAGACTGATCTCCAGGAGTTCATAGTGGGCGTCACAGTGATCGAGTACTCGCTGGTCAATGCCCTCGTAGCGGCCACAGGCGAAGACCAGTCGTTCCCGCGTGGAGAGTTGGTAGGCGAGTTCCTGCGTGAATGGCCTGCCAGCCGGGGTCGGAACCACGACGGTCATGGGTGCCCGGTGCAGCTCGGTCAACGCGTCGAGCGCCTCACCCCACGGTTCGGGCTTCATGACCATGCCCGCTCCCCCGCCATATGGGGTGTCGTCGGTGGTGTGATGCCTGTCGTGGGTCCAGGTGCGCAGGTCGTGCACGCTGAGATCGACGAGGCCCGACGTGATGGCCTTTCCCACCAGCGAGAGCTGCAGCGGGGCCATGTAGTCCGGGAAGATGGTGACGACGTCGAGTCTCATTCGATGTCCTCCAACAGTCCCCTGACGTCAGCCAATTGGCACGTTCCGGCCTCCAGATCGACGGAGGGCACCAGCGCCCGGACAAAAGGAACCAGGCGGGGCCCGGTCTCCGTGGTCACTTCCAGCACATCCTGGGATGGCAAGTGCAGGACGTTGCTGACCGTACCCGACGCGTTCCCCACATGATCCAGCACCCTCAACCCGACGAGCTGCCGGTCGAAATACTCGTCCTTCTGGCTGGGGACCTCTGACGCAGGTACCAGTGCGCTCAGCACCTCGCCGGTGAGCTTCTCGACCGCGGTGCGATCAGGATATCCGTCAAAACTGACAAACAGCCGCCCTCGCTGCCACATGGTCTTCCCCACGGTCAGCTCACGTCCCGAGGACAGCCTGACCGTGGCGCCGGCAAAGAAACGGCGTCCGGGTTCATCCGTGCTCAGATCGATGGAGACGTCGCCGCGGATCCCGTGGGCGCGCCCCACCTTTCCAACAATCACTTCAAGTTGTTCAGCCACTGCGGGCCACCTGTTCCCTCTCGATCCGGCCAGACAAAGAGTAGTGCCCCGGACCGACGAGGCGATCCGGGGCACTACTTGATCGTGCTACTGCTCTGCTGTGCTGCTTCCCTGCTGTGCCGGACTGTCCGGCTCAGTTTCGACGGGGCTTGTCCACGTCGACGAAATCGACGCGGAGCTGCTCGTTCCCCGCCAACGCACCCATGACGGTGCGCAGCGCCTGGGCCGTGCGACCCTGTCGTCCGATGACCTTGCCGATGTCATCGGGGTGCACGCGCACCTCCAGCAGGCGGCCGCGTCGCAAATCCTTGTCCTTCACCCGCACGTCGTCGGGGTTGGACACGATTCCTGCGACGAGGTGCTCCAGAGCGTCGGCCAGCACGGTCAGGACTCTTCTGAGGGTGCGGCCTCGTCGGAGGCTGTGTCCTTGGTGGAAGGTGTGTCCTCGGACTTCTTCTTCTGTGCCTTCGAAATGGCGGGTGCGGTCGCGCTGCCATCCTCGGCGAGTGCCTTGGCGAACTCGGCCTCACGGTCGCGGCGTTCGGGCTGGGGCTCCACACCGGAGGGGGTGGTGTCACCACTGAACTTCTGCCAGTCACCGGTGCGCTTGAAGATGGCCACGACGGCCTCGGTGGGCTGGGCGCCCACGGACAGCCAGTACTGGGCGCGCTCCGAGTCCACCTTCATGACCGACGGATCATTCTTGGGGTGGTAGAGACCGATCTCCTCGATGGCCTGGCCATCACGCTTGGAGCGGGAGTCGATGACGATGATGCGGTAGTGCGGCGAACGGGTCTTGCCCAGGCGCTTAAGACGAATCTTGGTTGCCACGTGTGTGGTTCTCCTGTTGTGTTTTGTCTGTTTTTCAAGACGAGATGGGGCGGACCTGAACCTCAACGTGTGGGGCACGCTGCTGTACTGGACCTGATGTCACGATCATCGCCGGAGTTAGAGGGCGCCAACGATGAGAGTTTCACCCGTGATTCTGCCAGATTCGCCCCCCAGACCAAAAAACTGACCCCACGCCGACGCGGCGGGGGAGCCACCGCCTACCATCGGGTGCCATGGACCTGGCCGAGGAGCGCTTTGACGAGTTGGTGGACGAGGCGCTTGCACTGCTTCCCGGGGTGCTGCTCGACAACTTGGACAACGTGGTCATCGTGGTGGAGGACGAGCCCGAGGACGGGTCCGACGTGCTCGGATGGTACGAGGGCACGGCCCTCACGGAACGCGACACGAGCTACGGACTCGGCCACCTGCCGGATCGTGTGGTGGTGTTCCGCGGGCCACTCACCCGAATGTGTGAGGACGAGGACGAACTACTCGACGAGATCAGGATCACGCTCCTCCACGAGCTGGGCCACTATCACGGCATCGACGAAGCGAGGTTGCACGCGCTCGGCTGGGGCTGAGCCGTCAGCCACGAACAGTCGCCCGCTCACCGGCGAGAGACCAGCGGCGTGGGACTCCCGCAGAAGCAGAGTGCTCACCTTGACCCCCTCGCCGAGCTCGGCAACGGGGAGGGCGGAACCCTTCGCGAAATTGGATCCGAGGAGAACCGGCGACGGGGGTGAAAGCCCACCGACGCATCCGTGGTGCTCTTCGTTCGCGGTGGCTTGTTGCGGTTCAGGTGGCGGTGTGTTGTTCCGGTGGCCTTTCCGGGAAGAGTCAGAGTGCGTGGCCCCGCAGGATCCGCAACGTGGGTCGACGCAGCGTGGAGAGGTCCTGGCGTGGGTCCTCGGAGTAGACGACGAAATCCGCGCTGGCGCCAGGGGTCACGACGTCGGCGCCCAACCAGTGCCTCGCGCCCCAGCTCGCCGCACCGAGGGCAAGCTCGGCACCCCCCACCCTGGCGAGCTCGTCAATCTCGTCGATGACCCGCCCGTGGGCCACGACGGTGCCCGCGTCGGTGCCGGAGTAGACCTTGACGCCCGCCTCGATGGCCCTCCCGATCGTCTCGTGTCGCCGGGCGTGCAGATCCAGCATGTGAGCCGCGTAGTGGGGGAACTTTCCGGCGCCGGCTGCCGCGTAGCCCGGGAAGTTGTCGAGGTTGATCATGGTGGGCACCAGTGCTGTGTGGCCCTCGGCCATGGCGGCAATCACATCGTCGGCGAGCCCCGTGCCGTGCTCAATGCAGTCGATGCCGGCGTTCACCAACTCGGCAACCGACTGTTCACCGAAGCAGTGGGCAGTGACCCGGGCGCCCTCGTCGTGGGCGGCGGCAATGGCGTCGGCCGCCACGTCGGCGGGCCAGAGCGCAGCCAGGTCTCCCACGGAGCGGTCGATCCAGTCACCCACGAGTTTCACCCAGCCATCGCCTGAGCGGGCCTCGTGCCGCACCTGCTCCACGAGGTCCTCGGGTTCCACTTCAGCGGCGAGGTTGCGGATGTAACGCTTCGGCCGGGCGATGTGGCGTCCTGCTCGGAGCAGCCGCGGCAACTCGGACTGGTCGTGCACCCAGCGGGTGTCCGAGGGGGACCCGGCATCGCGGATGAGCATGACTCCGACGGCGAGATCTGCCTGGGCCTGGGCCCGGGCGGTGTCGGCGTCGACGGCCCCCGCCGGGCCCAGGCCGATGTGGCAGTGGGCGTCGACGAGGCCCGGCAGGACCCAGCAGGGGTCCGAGATGGTGACGGCACCGGAGACGGGGCCGTCAGCGACGACCCCGTCTGCCACCCAGAGTTCCCGGGGCTCAGTGCCCGGCAACAGCACTGCACGGGTGAAGTGGTAGCGCTCGGCGGATTCCAGTGTTGCGTCGCTCATGGACACGAGACTACCGAGGCGGCAGTGTTACGCGTAGCTGTGGGTGTCCTTCCTGAGGCCCCCTTCTCCGCTCGATACGCCTCTGCTTCGATGCGCGCAGTGGTCCCGTCGGTGCGCTACTTGTTCTGGTTGAACATCTTCTGCAGATCCGCTGGCAGCTCGAAGTCGTCCATCGACTGTGGTGCCTCGGGTTCGGCCTTGGTCCCCAGGGCCCGCTGCGCCTCCTGCTGCTTGCGCTTGGCAGGGTTGCCGGAGACCTTGTGGCCCTTCTTTGGCGATTTCTTCGCAGGCTGGCGCTTGGGCCCGCGCGCCCCCGGAAGGGCGCCCGGCATACCGGGGGGCATGCCACCGGGCATTCCTCCGCCGCCCATGCCGCCGGCGAGCTTCTCCATCATCTTGCGCGCCTCCACGAAACGGTTGACGAGCTGGTTGACGTCTGAGACCTGGACGCCTGCACCCTTGGCGATGCGTGAGCGACGCGAGCCGTTAAGGATGCTGACGTCGTCGCGCTCCTTCAGCGTCATCGAGTTGATGATGGCCTCGATGCGGTCGATCTCGCGTTCGTCGATGTCCTCGATGGCGCCCTTGAACTGTCCGGCGCCCGGCAACATGCCGAGGATCTTGCTCATCGGCCCCATCTTGCGGAGTTGCTGCATTTGGGACAGGAAGTCCTGCAGCCCGAACTTGTTCCTGCCCATGAGCTTCTCGGCCGCGGCACGCGACTGGTCTGCGTCGAAGGTCTTCTCGGCCTGTTCGATGAGGGTCAGGACATCGCCCATACCGAGGATGCGGCTGGCCATGCGATCCGGGTGGAAAACGTCGAAATCCTTGAGCGTCTCACCGTTGGAGGCGAACAGGATGGGTTTGCCGATGACCTTGGCGATGGACAGTGCGGCGCCGCCGCGGGCGTCGCCGTCAAGTTTGGTGAGCACGACGCCGTCGAAGCCGATGCCCTCGTCGAAGGCCTTGGCGGTGTTGACGGCGTCCTGGCCAATCATGGCATCGACGACGAAGAGCACCTCGTCGGGGTTGACGGCCTGCTTGATGTCAGCGGCCTGCTGCATCAACTCGGCGTCGACTCCCAAGCGGCCTGCAGTGTCGACGACGACGACGTCATAGAGCCGACGTCGGGCATGTTCGATGGCATCCCGGGCCACCTGCACCGGATCCCCCACGCCGTTGCCGGGCTGCGGCGCGAAGACGTGCACGCCGGCCCGCTCGCCCACGATCTGGAGCTGACCGACGGCGTTGGGGCGCTGCAGGTCGGCGGCCACCAGCAGCGGTGCATGCTTCTCGTCCCGCAGCCAACGGGCAAGCTTGCCCGCGAGGGTGGTCTTGCCGGCACCCTGGAGACCGGCAAGCATGATGACGGTGGGCGGACGCTTGTTGAACCGCACGGTACGGGTCTCGCCCCCGAGGATCTCGACGAGCTCCTCGTCGACGATCTTGATGATCTGCTGCGTCGGGTTCAACGCCTTCGACAGCTCCAGACCGAGGCACCGCTCCTTGACGGCACCCACGAAGCCCTTCACCACGCTGAGGTTGACGTCCGCCTCAAGCAGCGCGATGCGGATCTCGCGCATCGTGGCGTCGATGTCCGCCTCGGTCAGGCGGCCCTTGGAGCGCAACCCTTTGAAGACGTCGGAAAGGCGATCTTGCAGCGTGTCGAACACGTGGCTTCCTTCATCGAGAGAAACAGGTGCCCGTCGGCACCGCGGTACCGGGCAAGGATAGACGAAACCTCACTCGCCGAGGATTCCCGCGACGAAGCCCTCCGGATCGAAGGGCGCCAGATCATCGACGCCCTCTCCCAGACCGATGAGCTTGACGGGTACGCCCAACTCGCGTTGGACGGCCACGACGATGCCGCCCTTGGCGGAGCCGTCCAGTTTCGTGAGGACGATGCCGGTGACGTTGACCACCTCGGAGAAGACCTTTGCCTGCATCATGCCGTTCTGACCCGTGGTGGCGTCCAGTACCAGCAGCACCTCCCCCACAGCGGCCTTCTTCTCCACGACGCGCTTGACCTTGCCCAGCTCGTCCATCAGGCCAGTCTTGGTGTGGAGGCGCCCAGCGGTGTCGATGATGACGACATCGGTGCTCTCCTGCGTCCCCGTCACAACCGTCTCGAAGGCCACCGACGCCGGGTCCCCACCCTCCGGCCCCCGCACCGTCGACACACCGACGCGCTCACCCCAGGTGACCAGTTGTTCAGCAGCCGCGGCACGGAAGGTGTCGGCGGCGCCCAACACAACGGTGCGGCCATCCGCAACGAGCACGCGGGCAAGCTTGCCCACCGTCGTGGTCTTGCCAGTGCCGTTGACCCCCACCACCATGATGACGGCGGGTTGGCCCTCCGCGGAGTCGAGGTTGAGCGAGCGGTCGAGCGTGGGGTCGACGAGGCGCAGCAGCTCGGAGCGTAGGATGCGACGCGCAGCTTCCGGGTCCGCGACGCCGTCAAGGGAGAGTTCCTTGCGCAACGCATCGGTCAGTTCGGTGGTGGGGCCGACGCCGAGGTCGGAGGCAATGAGTGTGGCCTCGAAGTCGTCCCAGGTGTCCGCATCGATGCGATCCACGCTGAGCAGGTCCGACAGCGCCCGTGCCAGCACGTTGTTGCTCGAGGAGAGGCGGCGGCGCAGGCGTGCGAAGCGGGACTGCGGCGATTCCGGCTGCTCCAGCGCAGGAGCAGGGGGGGCAATGACCTCCTCGACAAACTCCGCATCCAGCACGACCGTGTTGCTGCCGTGCTCGGGAGTAGGTTCCTCCTCCAGTTCTTCCCGTCGCTCCGGCGCGCCGACGCTCTTGCGGTTGACGTAGGTGATGATGCTGGCGGCGATGATCGCCGCGCCGATCAGTCCGAGAATGACCCAAAATATCCAGTCCACGGGCGTCATACTAGCGAGCGTGGCGAAGGTCTCGACGTGCATACCGCGTTCGCAGCCCACACCGCGCATGCGGTGAACCGGATCGGCTTCAGTCCTGGCGCTGGATGCCGCGCCGTCGAACCTTTACCAGAAGGGATTCTTCTGCGCGGAACGTGATGCGTTGCACCATCCCCTGATCAATGGTGAACTCGAACGCCACCTTGGCGTCGCCCCTGTGGAACCATGCCGCTCCGGGACGGTTCCCTATGGAGACAGGCATCGCGGCCCTGGCAGCACCGTTGAAGAACTGCGCCACCTGCTGCCCTCCCTCGACGTGCACCGGCTTTCCCTCAACGTCGTCGACATCACTGGAAACAGTGGGCAGCGGGACTCGGAGCCGAAGCCTGTCCAGGCACAACCGGGTGGTCACCGTCGTCAACCAGGCAGGGAGATTGCCGATGTCGTCCCGGCTGCTGTCCATGCGGATCCAGGCATTCTGGACGACGTCCTGGGCCTCATGCGGATCACCCAGCACCCGTGCGGCGATCCGCAACAGCCGAGTTTTCTCCACCTCGAACGCGGCCGTGCGATCCACGTCTCCGCTCCCTCCGTCCCGTCGATCCGGGCTCACGAGCAGATCCCTCCTAGGCTCCGGGCAGTGTCGCGAAGGCCTGCTTGGTCGCGACGTACCAGTCCATCGATTGCTTCGGGTGCTTCCAGCGCCCCTTCATCTCACGGTGGGCCTGCTCATGCATCTCGTCGCCGTCCCGGACCGCCTGCTTCAGGTGTTGGTCCTGCTTCTTGATGACCTCGTCGGCAGTCTGTCCCTCGAGCTCGAACCCACACGGCCCGCCCAACTGCTCGCACGTCATGGTCTTCATCATCGATTCCTCCCCACGCATCAGACGGGAACCCCTCTGGTCCCGATACCTGTTCGACGTGTCGGACACCTCGAATGTGACCGCGTCCCGAATCGTTGTTCCCTCGGTCAGGAGTCCTTCTCGACCATGCGTTGACTGACCACGGTGGAGATGCCGTCCCCGCGCATGGTGACGCCGTAGAGCGAGTCAGCAACCTCCATGGTGCGCTTCTGGTGCGTGATGATCAAGAGCTGCGAATTGGCCCGCAACTCCTCGTAGATGGTCAGCAGCCTGCCGAGGTTGGCGTCGTCAAGAGCCGCCTCCACCTCGTCGAGGATGTAGAAGGGGCTGGGCCTCGCGATGAACAGGGACACGAGGAACGCCACGGCCACGAGCGACCGTTCGCCCCCGGAGAGCAGGGAGAGACGTTTCACCTGCTTGCCGGCCGGTCGCGCCTCGACGTCGACCCCGGTGGTCAGCCAATCTCCCGGATCCGTCACCACCAGGCGCCCCTCACCACCGGGGAAGAGTCGGGCGAACACATCGACGAAGGTGCGCTCCACATCTCTGTACGCCGCTTCGAAGACCTCCTTGACCCGCTTGTCCACCTCGTCGATGAGGTCCAGAAGGTCGGCGCGGGTGCGCTTCAGGTCATCGAGTTGTTCAGCGAGGAAGCCGTGACGTGCCTTCATGGCGTCGAATTCCTCCAGCGCCAGCGGGTTCACACGACCCAGCACGGTCAGGTTGCGCTCGGCGCGTCGCAGCCTGGTGGTCTGCTCCGCCCTGACGTAGGGCACCGGCTCAGGCACCTCGTCATCCTCGCCCAGAGCGGTCCCGTCGGGACGGGTGATCACCGGCACGGGCTGCTCGGGCCCATACTCCGCGACCAGCGGGTCGGGCTCCATCCCCAACTCGGTCAGCACCTTCTCCTCCAGTTGCTCGATGCGCATCCGGTGCTCGATGCGGGTCATCTCGTCCCGGTGGGCCCCCCGCACAAGTTCGTCCAGCGAGGCCGCAGCAGCGCGCGAGTCGTGGCGGGCGCGGACAGTCTCCGCTTCCGACGCCCGGCGTGCTGCATCGGCGATCTCCCTCTCCCGGGTGGCACGCCCCCGGACGTCGTCGACGAGGACCGCCAGCCGGCTGGCAGCCTCGTGCACGATGGCGGCCACCTCTGCCTCGCGTCGCAGCTGCTCGGCTCTGGCCCGCGCCTTTGCCCGTGAGGAGCGCTCGGACTGCGCGGCACGCAGCAGGCCCTCGGCGCGCCCGGCGAGCGACTTCGCCTGTTCCTCCAGGGTTCGCAGTGCCAGTCGCGCATCCATCTCCGTCTGCCGTGCCCGGCGCGCCTCGACGGCCTTCTCATCACGATCCGTGGGGTCTGGCTCCGTCACTTCCTCTGTACTCGCCGCCTTCAGTCGGTCCTGCAGGGCCTGCAGGTTCGCCTCGTCGGCCGTGCGTGACTGCGCCGCTGTGGCAATGGCCTCACGCAGCCGTTCAGCGTCACGCAGGGCCGTCGCCTGTGTCTGGCGCCACTGGCCCAGGCTGTCCTGCGCAGCCGCGAGTTCGGCGTCCGAGTCGTGGAGCCTCGCGAGCGCCTCAGCGGCGTCGCGCTGCGCCAGGGCGAGCTCCTCAGCGACCTTCTCCATGGCGAATCGCATGCGATCCCCGTCATGTCCCAACCGCTCCAGTGAATCCTCGGCCTCCGCAAGCTGGGCAGAGAGTTCCAGCAGCGACGGCGCGTCAGCGGATCCGCCCTCCACCAGCCAGCCGGAGACAACATCCCCGTCGCGTGTGACAGCCCGGCATTCCGGGGACTGCTCCACCTGTCGGTGGGCCTCGTCCAGCTCATCGACGGCCACCACGCCGCCGAGCAGGACAGCGAGAACGCCGGAGAGATCCTCAGGATGCCTGACCCGTTCCAGCACGGATCCCGGCACCGCCGCGGCACCGGAGTGCCCGGCCACCACGAGGGCCGCACGCCCCAGGTCCACACCTGCCATGTGCTTGACGGCGTCGACGGCATTGTCGAGCCCATCCACGACGACGGACTCCGCGGCGGCCTGCAGCGCCGCCGACACGGCCCTCTCCCACCCGGGCTCCACCTGGAGGGCATCAATCAAGCGGCCACGGACGCCGGGCACACCGGAGTCGACGAGATCGGCCGAGGCATCCTTGCGTTCCGTCATGAGGCGCAACGCTTCGATGCGCGCGCCGAGCGCCGCCCTGTCCCTCGCGAGGGAGCCCTCCGACGAACGCAGTCGGGCAAGCTCAGCCTTGTGAGCCTCCACCCGAGAGGTGGCCCCTTCGTGAGCGGCGTCGAGATCCGATTCGCTGGCCCCCAGATTCGTCAGGGAGGCTTCCATGCCCCCAAAGTTCTGTTCAGCCTCCCCGGCCCGCTGTGTGGCCTCGTCGCGACGGCGCTCCAGACGCTCCACCTCCTCGTGCGAAGCCTGGAGCCGTGATTGCAGGGCCTGCACCTGGCCGGTGAGGCGTGCCAGGCCCTCGCGACGGTCCGCCACGGCCCGCAGTGCAGAGGCGTGCGCCCTGTCGGCTGCGGCGTGCTGCTGCTCAGCCGCGTTGCGGCGGGCGGTGGCGTCGTGCAGCAGCCCCTGCGCCTGGTCGACGCTGCGTCCCAGTTCCACCTCCCGCTCCCGGATCCCGGCTGCTTCACGCTCGAGATTGTCGGGGTCGCGGCCTCCGGGGATCTCCAACTGTGGCTGGTTCTCTCCTGCGCGCATCCGCTCGGCGGAAATGGACAGCAAGGTGGAGACCCGCTCCCGCAGACTCGCCGCGGCGTACCACGACTCCTGCGACGCATCAAAGGCGGCACCCGCCTGGCGCAGGGCAACTTCGGTGGCGTCCTCCGCCCGCGCGGCGTCGCGAACCCTCACCTCGGCACGTTCCCGGGCGGCGACGACTGCCGCCTCGTCGGCGAGGTCATCGGCAAGGGCCTTGCGTGCGGCGCCGAGATCATCTGCCAGCAGTCGCGCCTTCGCGTCGCGCAGTTCCACCTGGATCACGGCGGCCTTGCGGGCGGTTTCGGCCTGCCTTCCCAACGGCTTCAGTTGGCGGGCGAGTTCCCCGATCAGATCCTGCAGCCGCTCCAGGTTGGCCCTCGTGCCGTCCAGCTTGCGCAGGGCCTTCTCCTTGCGTTTGCGGTGCTTCAGGACGCCGGCAGCCTCCTCGATGAAGCCCCGACGGCTCTCGGGGGTTGCCTGCAGGATGGCATCGAGCTGTCCCTGGCCGACGATGACGTGCATCTCGCGGCCGATCCCTGAATCACTCAACAGCTCCTGAACATCGAGGAGGCGGGCGGAGGTGCCATTGATGGAGTAGTCGGATCCCCCGCTGCGGAACATGGTGCGGGTAATCGTCACTTCGGAGTACTCGATGGGCAGCGCCCCGTCGGAGTTGTCGATGGTCAGTTCAACTTCGGCCCGCCCCAGTGGTGCCCGCTTGGTGGTGCCGGCGAAGATGACGTCCTCCATCTTGCCGCCGCGCAAGGACTTGGCGCCCTGCTCCCCCATGACCCAGCTCAGCGCGTCCACGACATTGGATTTGCCCGAACCGTTGGGCCCGACGACGCAGGTGATTCCGGGCTCGAATGTCAAGGTGGTGGCGGAGGCGAACGACTTGAAGCCCCGCAGTGTCAGCTGCTTGAGGTACATCTCACGCCTCGTCGTCCACGTCGATGTCCTCCGGGAAGTCCAGCTGCCCGTGCATCCGCACCTCGCGGATGGCCCGGAAAGTCCAGAACTTGTTGAGCAGGAAGCTGATCGGGATGGTGCACACGATCATGATGAGGTTGGCCCAGTACTTGCGGCTGCGCAACCCGCTGGAACCGTCCAGAATGTCGCTGGGCAGCGCAACGGGTGACCCCGGGTTCATCAGGGCCGTGAAAATCACCAGACCGATGCCCAGCGCAGCGAGCCCCACGGTCAGAAAGGGCCAGTACTCACGGAACCAGCCAGATGCATGGTAGGACTTGAACGTCCAGAGCCGGTTGAGCTGGAAGTTGAACACGTTGGCGACGAGGAACGCCACAGACGCCATGACGTGGTACCACCGAACGTTGAACTCCGTGCCGACGATGGGCCACCACACGCCCTCACCCTCGGGGATGCCAGCGCCGGGCCAGATCAGGGGAAACAGTTTCGTCACGATGATCAGCGCAAGCATGTTCACAAGCACCCCGAGGCCACCCACCACGCCGAACCGGAACAGCTGCCAAATGGAATTGCTGTAGCGGGAGTACTTCGTCCTCAGCCACTTCGTCACCTGTCAGACCGCCCTTCTCGGCAGGCGCTGGCACCTCGGGCACAGGAAGCTGCTGCGATTCGTGAATCGGCGACGCACCATGGGCGCGCCGCACCGATGACACGGTAGGCCTTCACGGCCATAGGCGTCCAAGGAACGCGAAAAGTAACCTGATTCGCCGTTGACGCTGACGTACAGGCTGTCGAACGAGGTGCCACCGGCTTCCAGGGCCTCGGCCATGACGTCGTGCGCGTGCTCAAGCACCGCGATGGCGCGCCGTTGCGTCAGGCGTTGCGTCGGATGATTGAAGTGCAGTCTGGCCCGCCACAGGGACTCGTCGGCGTAGATGTTGCCGATTCCGGAGACCATCCGCTGGTCGAGCAGCGCCCGCTTCACCGTGGTCCGTCGAGCCCGCAAACGCCTCGCCACCAGGGCTGGGTCAAAGGCATCATCGAACGGATCCAGGGCTATGTCCGGGACGGGGCACTCGGCGCCGTCACGGACCCATTCGAGCCCACCAAACATCCGTTGGTCCACGAAACGCACCTGGAGACCGTCATCGAGGTCGAGAAGCACCCTGGTGTTGCGGACGAGCTCATCGCCCGGCTCGTTGATGCGGAACTGTCCGCTCATCCCGAGGTGAACCACCAGCGCGTCCGCGTCCAGGCAGAACCACATGTACTTGCCGCGACGACACACGGCGTTGATGGTGCGCCCCTCGAGGTGCGCCTTCATCGCCTCAGCACCACCCGGATGGGACCGGACGGGGCGCGGGTGAAGGATGCGTACCGCAGTGATGCTCCGGCCGGTGAGGTGTCCTGCGAGGCCGCGGCGCACCACTTCCACCTCCGGCAGTTCAGGCATTGGTCGGCTCGGCCAGCGCCCGATGGGCGGAGGTCGCAGCCTTCTGTTCCGCCATCTTCTTGCTCGGGGCCGTCCCGGAGGCCACTTCGGAACCGTTCACGACAACAACTGCGGTGAACAGGCGTTCGTGGTCGGGGCCGGAGCCGGTGATCTCGTACTGCGGGGACGCCCAGCCCTGCATCGCACACAGTTCTTGCAGTGACGTCTTGAAATCCGTGTACGAACCATCAGCTTCAGATCGCGCGATGATGGGGTTGAAGACCCCCTGGACGAAGGTTTCGGACGCCTCGCTGCCTCCAGAGATGTGGATGGCTCCGATGAGAGCCTCGGTGGTGTCCGCGAGAATCGATCTCTTCTCATGTCCGTGCGTGGACACTTCACCCCTCCCGAGCTTGACGTGTTCGCCGAGACCGAGGTCTCTGGCCACCTCTGCAAGGGCTCGCGAGCTGACCACCGACGCCCGCAACTTGGCCATCTGGCCCTCGGGCATGCGCGGATATGTCCGGAAGATGTGTTCCGTCACCACGATCTGCAGGACGGCATCCCCGAGGAACTCGAGGCGCTCGTTGCTCTCGACGCGGCCATTCTCGTAGGCCCACGAACGATGAGTGAATGCCAACTCAAAAAGCTGGGCGTCAACCTGGACGCCCAGCTCCTGAAGTTTTTCCGCCAGACTGCTCACCCGCGGTGCGGGATCCAAGCCTGTGCTCAGGCCCCGAGGACCTGGCGGCGGGCTGCCTTGGGGCCGTACTGGCCACAGCTCGGGCACGCAGTGTGCTGCAGGTGCGGTTCGCGGCAGGCCGGGTTCACGCAGACGACGGTGGGGACGACGGACGTCTTCCACTGGGCCCGACGCGACCGGGTGTTGCTGCGCGACATCTTCCGCTTCGGAACGGCCACGATCTTCTCCTGTCAAACAATGACTGTTGGGTGCATCAAGCAAAAACTACTGAACGCACATCTCTTACTCATCAACTCTTACTCGTCGACGTCCAACTCCACCAGCTTCGACCACCGGGGGTCGATGTCCGGATCGTGCTCGTGATCCGGATTTTCGTTGAGATTGGCCCCGCATTCGGGACACAACCCAGCGCAATCCTCACGGCACAGGGGCGTGAACGGCAAATCCAGCACCACCGCTTCGCGCAGAACAGGCTCCAGGTTCACGGACTCATCCTCAACGAGCCGTTCGTCCTCATCCACTTCCCTACCGGGATGGAAGAAGAGTTCCTGGAGGTCGAACGACATTTCGTCCTTGATCTCCGTCAGGCAACGAGCGCATTCGCCATGCAACTGCACGGCGGCCACACCTGTCACGAGGACGCCTTCGACGACTGCCTCCATGCGGAGATCAAGCTCGACGTTGGAGCCCTCTGGCACCGAGATCACTTCGAGACCGAGATCCGCGGGTGCGGGGACCGTACGCTCGATCTCACGCATCGTCCCTGCACGCCTGCTCAACTCATGTGTGTTCAACACATAGGGAGAGTGACGATCAGGGTGTCGATTCATGGGAGTCATGCTGATGAGTCCCCCTTCGTACCCTAAACATCTCGACCACGTCGTGACCGACGTCGAACTATACCCGTGGCAACTGACCCCACCCAAATCGCATCAGGAGAGCCGCGTTGTGCGCAGGTCCTCGATGGCCTCAGCGACGACTGCCGGCACGTAGGGCGTGACGTCACCGCCCAGTTTCATGACCTCGCGAAGGATGGTGCTGGACAGCGTGACGTGCTCAGCTGCAGCCGGCAGGAGCACGGTCTCCAGGCCGGACAGTCCACGATTCATGTGAGCCATCTGCAACTCGAAATCGAAGTCTGCACCGAAGCGCAGCCCCTTGATGACGGCGGTCACGCCGCGCTCCCGGCAGAAGTCCACGAGCAGCCCCTCGATGGCTGCCACCTCGACGCCCTCCAGTCCTTGGAGTGTTTCCCGCACCAGATCTATGCGCTGGTCACCGAACAGATAGTCCTTCTGGTTGTTGCGCCCCACCCCCACAAGCACGTGGCCGAACAGGTCCCGGGCGCGCGAGATGATGTCGACGTGCCCCAACGTGATGGGATCGAAGGAGCCTGGGCACAGCACTGTGTTCATGGGTCTGCTCTGTTCATTGGTTCGGAATCGGTGGCCCCGAAGTGAAGCGTCGTCTCACCGTATCGACGATCCCACGTTCGGGTGAAGACGGCTGGCCAGAGTGGCCCGGACGAGCGGGAGGATCGCTCCACCACCACGAGCCCTTGCCCGGCCAGGATCCCACCGTCGACCAACCGTTCCAAGAGGGTGTCCACAGCAGCGCCGGGCAGATCGTAGGGCGGGTCGATGAGGACGAGGTCGAAGGCCGTTTCCAATCGTGCCACGACGGTCTCGGCGCGGCCCGTGACCGCGGTGATCGACAGCCGCGCCTGTTTCGCATTGTCACGGACGACGGCGGCAGTATGGGTGTCCACGCAGGTCACGGACGCAGCCCCCCGACTGGCGGCTTCGATTCCCAGGGCACCGCTGCCAGCGAAGAGATCCAGCACCGCCACACCCCTGAGCTGGTCCCCGGGCGCCTCGTCGGCGGTGTCGAACCATGAGACGAGTGCCGAGAACAGCGCTTCCTTGACCCGATCCGTGGTGGGCCGTGTGGTCGTGCCCCGGGGAGCTGTGAGACGTCGGCCCTTGGCGCGTCCAGCGATGACTCGGCTCATGCCCTGAGCGTAGTGCTCATCCCTTCTCCAGCCACTGGCCGGCGGCGACGAGCTCGGCCTGGGTCATGAGGTCCGCCAGCAATGGATCGCCTTCGGCACGAGGATCAGCCAGGACTTCATCGGCCAAGATTTTACTGGCCCGGATCAGGTCCGCATCCTCGGTCACTCGCAGCAATTTCAGCGATGACTTGCCCGACTGGGCTGCACCGAGGACGTCGCCTTCACGCCGCAATTCCATGTCCCGCTCGGCGAGGTCGAATCCATCGTCGCTGAGCACCAGCGCCCGGATGCGCAGCTGAGCGTTCTCCTGCCCCTCCCCCGGTGCGGCGAGCAGGAGACACAACCCCTCATGTTCTCCACGGCCGATGCGGCCCCGGAGTTGGTGGAGTTGGGTGATGCCGAAGCGGTCAGCGTCCATGACCACCATCACCGAGGCGTTGGGGACGTCGACACCCACCTCGATCACCGTGGTGGACACGAGCACATCAATGCGCCCTGACGTGAACTCGGCCATCGCTGCGTCCCGCTCAGCCGCGGACTGCTTGCCGTGCGCCATGCCCAGCCGGAGATCGGACAGGGGGCCTGCGGCCAACTCCGGAAGGAGTTCCGTGACAGCCGTCATGTCCGAGCCGGTGTCAACGTCACCCTCGGTCTGTTTGGCACTGATGGCCGGGCACACGACGAAGGCCTGGCGTCCCTTCGCCACCTCCTCCCGGATGCGCTGCCATGCGCGCTCCACCCAGTGGGGGTTGTTGAAGGTATCGACGAACACTGTTTTGACGGCGGCTCGTCTGGCCGGCCTCTCGCGAAGTTCGGATACCTCGAGATCGCCGAACACCGTCATGGCCACGGAGCGCGGAATGGGGGTGGCCGTCATCACGAGCGTGTGGGGCTGGCGCTCCGCCTTGGCGGCAAGGGCAGCTCTCTGCTCCACACCGAAACGGTGTTGCTCATCGATGACCACCAGTCCCAGGTCGAAGAACTCGACGGGGTCGGACAGCAGGGCGTGCGTGCCGATGACGATCCCCGCGTCCCCATTCATGATCTGGTTCAATGCCTCACGCTTCGCAGCAGCCGGCATGCTGCCCGTCAGGAGGGTGACGGCGGTCGCGCTCTCATGGGCCCCCAGCCGCTGCCCGTCACCCAGGTCCCCGAGAAGACCCGTGATGGTGGCGTGGTGTTGTTTGGCCAGAACTTCCGTGGGTGCGAGCAGGACTGCCTGCCCACCAGAGTCGACGACCGTCAGCATGGCGCGCAGCGCGACGATCGTTTTGCCGGAACCCACCTCACCCTGCAGCAGCCGGTGCATGGGCCGCGAATCCGTGAGTTCGTTGAAGATCGTCTCCCCCACGCTCACCTGCCCCCTCGTCAGGGTGAAGGGAAGCCTCGAGTCGAACTCGTCCAGCAGGGCCCCTGCAATGCGTGGGCGCGGAGTGGCTACCAGATGGGCCAGAGCGCGTCGGCGCTGCGCCATGGCCAACTGCATCCCGAATGCCTCATCGAATCGGAGCCTGTCCCTGCCCCGCTCCGCCTGGTGGACGTCGACGGGCTCATGCACCTCCGTGAGCGCCTGACCCAGCGGTAGGACCCCCGCTTTCTCCACCACCCAGGCAGGCAGCGTGTCGCCCATGGAGACGACGGAGGGAAGCAGCATCTCAAGTGTCTCGGCAATGACCCACGTCGGAAGCGCTCTCGTGGCCGGATACATCCCCACCATGGTCGAGCGCTGGACCGCGCGCCGCATGGCGCCCTTCGTCTTGTCCTTCTCCTTCTTTCCCGTCACCTGTCCCCGTCCATCGATCATGACGAAGTCCGGATGGGTCAGCTGCAGGGAATTGTTGAAGACGCCCACCTTGCCGATGAAGATGCCCCGGGAGCCCACTTCCAGCAGTGATTTCCAGTACGTGGCGTAACGCGGCCTGGGGGCGAAAAGCGTCACAGTCAGGTATCCAGAACCGTCGGTCAACAGTGATTCAACGCGCTGCCGGGACCCCTGACGGATGTGCGTGGCTTGCACCTTGGCCACCACCGCCACCTCATCGCCCACCTGCAGCGACGAGAAATCGCTCATCTGAGTGCCGGCGAGGTAGCGACGGGGGGTGTGGCGAACCAGGTCGTCCACGGTGTGGACGCCCAATGTGGCGAACTGCACGGCCGTCCTGTCGCCCACTACGTCGCGCAGGCGGAGATGGAGTTCGCGCTGGATGGGAGTCCGCCAGGTGACCATGCCCAGCAGCCTACAAGTGGCTCAGGACACAAAAATGGCCCGTGGGCAGCGCCCACGGGTCATTCAGTCAGCCATGTGCCTGTCTCAGCGCGGGACCTTGTCCGCCTTGAGGCAGGAGGTACATACGTTGAGCCTCTTCGCGGTGCCATTGACGTTGGCGCGGACGCGCTGGATGTTCGGGTTCCAGCGTCGGTTCGTCTTCTTCTTCGACCAAGGCACGTTGTGACCGAAGCCGGGTCGCTTGGCGCAAACATCACATACGGCGGCCACTGGGAACTCCTCATTGCTTGATCCGACGCTCACTGCGTCAGGTTTCGATTCCATTCGGCCCGGCGACAACCTCCGCGGGCAACTGAAGAAGAATAACGTACCAACCCAGCTCCGGCAAAAGCCGACCCTCAACCATGCCCCGGGTAGCTGTCGTTCGACACACACCGATGATCGTCCCTCACGCTCGGCACGCGTGGCACCAGAGCAGTGCACGCCTGAACAGCCCACGCGACGAAGTCGCCGAGCGCATCGACTGGCACCCTCCAGCACAACCGGCCGAGTCAGCAGGGCAACACCCGCCATCCCCTGCGGTGCAGGGGTTCGCAGTGCCAATCAGACAGTCTGGCCCTTGTGGGGACCCTCGCCGATCTCCTCGATGAGCTTGGCGTTGAACGCCGGGAGATCGTCGGGGGTGCGGCTCGAGACCAGACCTTGGTCCGTCACCACTTCCTGATCCACCCAGTTCACGCCAGCGTTGATCAGATCTGTTCTGAGGCTGGGGTAGGACGTCATCTTCCTGTCCTTCACCACGCCCGCCTCAATCAGTATCCATGCGCCGTGACAGATGACACCCACGGGCTTGTGCGCCTCGAAGAATGCGCGTGCGAACTTCGTCGAATCCTCGTCCATGCGCAGGTGGTCCGCATTCACGACTCCTCCGGGGAGGACGAGCGCGTCGAAATCTGAGGCATCGGCGGAGGCGACAGCCAGGTCCACCGGAGCACGGTGCCCCTTCTTGCCAGTCAGGTCGTCGTCGGCAGGGGACACCAGCGTCGCGATTGCCCCCGCCTCGGTGACCGCATCCCACGGCGAGGTCAATTCGCTGTCCTCGTACCCGTTCGTGAGGAGGAAGGCAACCTTCTTGCCATCAAGCTTTGCCATGATCAATTCCTTTCGTCCAGCTACTGCACCCCACGGTAGCCGCGACCGGTGTCAATGGCAGTGGCCCATCCTCCTGTGGTCCAGGCGCCGGTCTGTCGGCACTGGGGCCACACCAGAAGTGCGGCGGTGATGTATCAAGACAGCGCCTCAGCGAACACCGAGAGGTGTGGAGGACCACCGACGATGCCGCGCATGGCGCCTTCATCATTCTGTCCCCCAGCCCTGTGCACCGCCCGGCCCGCTAAGTTGGCGCCACGCCTCCGGAAGGATCTCCTCGCGTGCTGCTCCTCTGCTTCGCCGGTCTGCTGTTGATCGCTGCCCTCGTCTCCAACCGGGCAGACCGCACCATTTTGTCCACGTCGGTGCTGTTCCTCATCGGGGGGATTGTGCTGGGCTCGGGGGTGCTCGGCGTCATCGACATCTCCCCGGAGGACGACACCGTCGGGCTGCTCGCGGAACTTGCCCTTTTCGCCGTGTTGTTCACAGATGGGATGAAAGCGGGTTGGAGCGACCTCAAGTCGGCGTGGAGACTGCCCGGCCGTGCGCTGATATTCGGCCTCCCCCTGACGCTCATCCTCACATCGCTCCTGGCGCACTACCTGATCGGGCTCGACTGGGCGACGTCGCTGCTGGTGGGCGCCATTCTCTCCCCCACCGACCCCGTGTTCGCCTCCGCCCTGGTGGGCAACGAGAGAGTACCGGAGCGACTTCGGCGGTTGCTCAACGTGGAGTCCGGCGTCAATGACGGATTGGCCCTGCCCTTCGTCATCATCCTGCTCTCCGTGGCGGAACACGCACAGGACGTCCACTTCACCGATGTCCTGGTCGAGTTGGGGTTGGGCATTGCGATCGGCATCGTCGTGCCGCTCGTCGCACTGGGCCTGGAGCGTCTCCCCATCTTCCAGGCCTCGCACCACTACGAGCCGCTGACTGCACTTGCCATCGGACTGCTCGTGCTGGCCCTGGGACAGGCGACCCACGGCAACCTCTTCCTCGCAGCCTTCGCCGCAGGCATCACGGTGGCCACCGTCGGCCCCGACCAGAGGGACAGCTTCGAGCAGTTCGGCGAACTGGCTGCTGAGCTGCTGAAACTGGCCGCGCTGCTCGTCTTCGGGGCCCTCATCACCGTCACGGTCATCGCCGACAATGGCTGGCTCGGTGTGGCCTTCGCGGTCCTCGCGCTGACGCTGCCGCGCTCCATCGCACTGGCCCTGTCCTTCCTGGGCTCCGGGTTGAGCGTCAAGGAACAGGTGGCTGCCGCATGGTTCGGGCCCAAGGGGTTCGCCTCCGTGGTCTACGCCCTGTACGTGCTGACGTCGGGGCTGGACAACGGAACGCAGGTTTTCGACCTGATCGC
Source organism: uncultured Actinomycetota bacterium (assembly GCA_963747505.1). Classification (GTDB taxonomy): domain Bacteria; phylum Actinomycetota; class Actinomycetes; order Propionibacteriales; family Propionibacteriaceae; genus Arachnia. The sequence goes on from CAVVFD010000001.1 coordinate 1,300,740, forward strand.
CGGCACAGTGGTGCTGTCGATCCTGCTGCACTCCTCCACCGACGTGGTCGTCGCACAGTGGTTCGACGATGAGTGGGAAGTACCCCACTGGTACGGACGCCTCAGGAACGGCAGATGAGCAACCGGACGGCGTCCCAGCTGCTCAGGAACGTGCGTCCCACCGAAGGGCAAGTGAGGCGTACCCGTCGGTGACGGTGAAAGCGCCGTATTCCTCACCCCTTTCGAACAGCAGGGAGCCGTTGCCGTCGGCCGTGATCTCCCAGCCCTGTTCGGGCAGGCTCTCCCGGAGGTACGTGGCAATGTCCAGTCCGCTGGGCGAGGTGAGGACAGCCACGACGGTGTTCTCCTGGTCCACGCGCTCGGCGATGGTCGACCCTGAGGGTACGGAGAATCCCCTCGGCGCGTAGCGGTATCCCAAACGGCTCAGGAGGACGCCGTCGCTCGGCACCGCGGCGATGGCGGAGGTCGAGGGCCTCGATGTGGTCGGTTCAGCCGGCGCCGCGCTGCAACCGACCACGGCAAGGCAGCAGATGGCGGCGAGCAGTCGACGGATCACAGCGCAGAACTCTACCCGGATCACCCCAACATGGCTTCGGCGTCATGTGCCACATGCATGCCTCAGTCGAGCGAGAACAGCAGGTCACGGGGAGCATCCACACCGATTGCGACCATCCGCGCGAGACCGGCCCGCTGCGGCATCGGCAGCGCGTCCACGGGGAACCACGCCACGTCCGTGGACTCATCGTCACCGACGCACGCCTCGCCCGCTCGCCATCGCGCAAGGAAACCATGGTCCAGGTACTGGCACTGGTCACCGTTGGGATAGGTGACGGGTTCATCCACCACCAACCAGAGCATTCGCTCGACCTCGATCGTGACCCGAGCCTCCTCCATCGCCTCGCGCTTGATGGTTTCCGCCGGGTGCTCCCCCGGATCCACGATCCCGGAAATCAGCGACCACTCTCCCGTGTCCGATCGCCGCACCAGCAGCACCTCGGGCCCAGCACCTGTTTCGCGCAGGACAACGGCGGCCGTCCCCATGAGCCACAGCCGCGCATGTCCCACGTGGCGACGGAGTTCCGTGATGAAATCGGGGGTCCCCATGGGCCCCAACATAGCGGGATCAACCCGCGCATCGGCTTCAGCACTAGAGTGATCGGGCAACCCCTCAACACGTCAGGAAGAAGACTTTCGTGGGCACTCGCGCCATCTCCAAAGTCCTGATCGCCAACCGAGGCGAGATCGCCGTTCGCATCATCCGTGCCGCGCGTGACGCAGGCATCGAATCCGTGGCTGTCTACGCCGATTCGGACGCCGGCTCCCTGTTCGTGAAGCTTGCCGACGAAGCCTTCGCGCTGAACGGCGCGACGCCAGCGGACACGTATCTCAACGTCCCCAAACTGCTGGCCATGGCGCAGCGCGCAAGCGTCGACGCCGTGCATCCCGGCTACGGCTTCCTCGCGGAGAACTCCCAGTTCGCCCAGGCCGTGATCGACGCCGGCCTCATCTGGATCGGCCCGCCCCCCGCAGCCATCGAGGCGCTCGGCGACAAGGTGCGCGCCCGACACATCGCGCAACGCGTGGGCGCCCCCCAGGTTCCCGGCACCGCCGATCCCGTCTCCGGCCCCGACGAGGTCGTTGCCTTCGCCGAGCAGCACGGCCTTCCCGTGGCCATCAAGGCGGCCTTCGGGGGCGGTGGGCGCGGTCTCAAGGTGGCCCGCACCATGGAGGAGATCCCCGAGCTGTTTGAGTCCGCCACCCGCGAGGCAGTGACCGCCTTCGGGCGCGGCGAGTGCTTTGTGGAGCTGTACCTGGACAAGCCCCGCCACGTCGAGACCCAGTGCCTCGCGGACGAGCACGGGAACGTCGTGGTGGTCTCCACCCGCGACTGCTCGCTGCAGCGTCGTCACCAGAAGCTCGTGGAGGAGGCGCCAGCCCCCTTCCTGAGCGAGGACCAGAGGGAGAAGCTCTATTCCTCGAGCAAGGCAATCCTGAAGGAAGCCGCGTACGTGGGCGCCGGAACCTGCGAGTTCCTCGTGGGACTCAACGGTGCCATCTCCTTCCTCGAGGTCAATACCCGGCTCCAGGTGGAGCATCCCGTGTCCGAGGAGGTCACCGGGCTGGACCTGGTGCGCGAGATGTTCCGCATCGCCAGCGGCGAGGAACTGGGCTACGGGGACCCGGTGACGCGCGGACATTCCATCGAGTTCCGCATCAACGCGGAGGACGCTGGCCGCAACTTCATGCCGGCCCCCGGCACGCTGGTGAAATGGACTGCTCCCACGGGTCCCGGTGTGCGCGTCGATGAGGGGTACCACACGGGCATGACCGTGCCCGGCGCCTTTGACTCGTTGGTGGCGAAGGTGATCGTGACGGGCGCCGACAGACAGCAGGCCATCGCCCGCTCCCGCCGTGCGCTGTCCGAACTGCAGGTGGATGGCATGCCCACCGTCGTGCCCTTCCATGAGGCGGTACTGCGCGATCCCGCCTTCGTGGCACCAGACGGCGACTTCCTCGTGCACACGCGGTGGATCGAGACCGAATTCACCGGAGAGATCGCCCCCTACTCGGGAACCATCGGTGAGCCCGGCGACGACGGCGAGCCGGAGGTGATCGCCGTCGAGGTCAACGGCCGCCGGATGGAGGTCAAGCTCCCCGCCGGCTTCGGGGCCCGTCCGTCCGCTGCCTCGAAGAGCGCGAAGCCGAGCAGACGGGCCCGTGGCGGCGCGACTGTGTCAGCTCCCTCCGGCAATGCGCTGACCGCGCCCATGCAGGGCACGATCGTGAAGGTCACCGTGGCCGAGGGGGACACCGTGGAACAGGGACAGGCGCTGGCGATCGTTGAGGCAATGAAGATGGAGCAGCCGCTTCTGGCTCATCGCGGTGGGATTGTCACGTCGCTGGTGATGGAAGCAGGCTCGGGTATCTCTGCCGGTCAGGTGCTGTGCGAGATCGTCGACGCCTGAGAACGTGCGGAGCCAGAACCTGTGGGGCTCGAGGCTGAATGGTTCCATGGCGGCGTCGTTCACACCGTGTGATTGCAGATCGGTGAGCTCTGGTACTTGACGGTGAGGGTTACTGTTGGTCGTGGGGACCGCACAGGGCTCGGAAGCGAAGGAGGCGGGTGCCATGACGATTCTTTGGCTGATGATCATGGTCATCATCGTCACGAAACTCGTCTCGGGCATGGCCGAAGCTCGGCCTCGGCAGGTGTACGGACCGGGCCAGCCCGGGACCCTTCCCCCGCATCCCCCACACCCGGGGAATGTGCGACAGCTCCCCGCCGGTCAGTACCCCCCGATGCCCATCCCCTACGGATACATGCGAACGCCGTACGGTCTGCCCACCGACGTCCCCCTGAGCGCCGCGTCCCGCAGCGCCATCGACGCGGACATCACACGTTTCGGCATCGAACTGCGGGAACTCGATTTCGACGTCGTCGGATATGAACTCAACGACGACGCCCGCGCCGACTACACCAGGGCACTCGACACCTATGAGAATGCCAAGCTGTCGCTGCGCGGCGCCCGCTCTGATTCGGAGGCCACCCACATCACCCGGCTTCTGGAGGATGGCCGGCACTCCGTGGCAAGGGTGAAGGCGCGGGCACTGGGCCAGCCGCTGCCCGAGAGGCGGCCACCGTGCTTCTTCGATCCCGCGCACGGCCCAAGCGTCTCGAACGTGGAGTGGTCCCCTCCGGGCGGTGCGGAGCGCCCCGTCCCGGCGTGCGCGATGGACGCGGCCCGCATCGATCTGGGCGCAGACCCGCGGATCCGGATGGTCAACGATGGCCGCGGGCCCGTCCCGTACTGGGAGGATCGCCAGTACGGCTCGTGGGCGCGCGGCTACTACGGCTCGTGGATGAACGATCCGAACCTTCGACGCATGACGCACGGCGCCCTGATGATCGGTGGTTTCAGCATGCTCATGGGCATGCTGGACGACTGATCTTCGGGGGTCAACGTGGCGATCCATGCACGCGTGGGCCCGGCGTGCGCCCATCGTCAGGACGTGAGAAACGCCTCGCCTGTGGTGTGCAGTCGACGCGCGGCCTCGGCCAGGGAACCCGTCATGGAGGGGTAGACCGTGAAACTGCCGCTGAACTCGTCGACGGTCACGCGCTGTCCCACGCAGACGGCCACGGAATGGATCAGTTCCGACGCGTTGGGAGCCACCACGACACCACCGACGATGATGCCGGTAGTGGGCAGGCAGAACAGCTTGACGAAACCGTCCGTGAAACCCTGCATCTTGGCACGGGCGTTGCTGGCCAGCGGCAGCAGCACCGAGGCCACCCGCACTTCGCCGGCGTCCACCTCTTTCTGCGTGGTGCCCACGGTGGCGATCTCGGGCGAGGTGAAGACGTTGGAACTGACCTTGCGCAGATCGAGCGGGCCGACCGCGTCGCCCAGAGCGTGCCACATCGCGATGCGGCCCTGCATCGCCGCAACTGAGGCAAGGGGGAAGACGCCCGTGACGTCACCGGCCGCGTAGATGGTTCGCACGCTCGTTCGGGAGACGCGGTCCGCCAGAATGTGACCGCTCGGTGTGAGCGACACCCCGGCCTCCTCCAGCCCGAGGCCGGCTGTGTTGGGGATGGACCCCACGGCCAACAGGCAGTGGGAGCCGCGGACCTCACGTCCGTCCGTGAGCCCCACCACCACCTCGTCGCCCTCCACCCGCGCTGATGCAGCCCGGGCCTCACTCATGATGTCCATGCCTCGGTTGGTGAAGGCTCGCTGCAGGACGTTGGCGGCGTCCTGATCCTCACCGGGCAGGACCTGCTGTCGCGAGCTGACGAGCACGACGTCGCACCCCAGCGCGTCATAGGCGGACGCAAACTCGGCGCCGGTTACACCGGAGCCCACGACGATGAGCCGCTCAGGGATGGCGTCCAACGCGTAGAGCTGCTTCCAGTTGAGGATGCGCTCCCCATCGCAGCCGGCTTCGGGCAGCTCCCTTGGAGTGGTGCCGGTGGCCAGGAGGATGATGTCGGCATCGAACTGCTCCGCTCCCTCCTCCGTGCTGACGGACACCTTGTGAGCGCCCTCGAGCGCTGCCCCGCCGTGCACGATGTTGACGCCTTCGTGACGCAACCGTGCCTCGATGTCACTGGACTGCGCATGCGCCAGGGCGAGCACCCTCTGGTTCAGCTCGGACATGTCAACGCGGATCGCGCCCTCCACGTCATCCCCGCGAAAGTGCAGGCCGAGATCGGCGGCCCGCTGCATGGTGCTCATCACTTCGGCGGTGGCGATCAGTGTCTTGGACGGCACGCAGTCCGTCAACACCGCTGCGCCGCCCAGCCCGTCGCGCTCCACGAGCGTCACGTTCCCGCCCAATTGGCTGGCAACCAGGGCTGCCTCATAGCCGCCCGGCCCACCACCGATGATCACTACCTTGGTCACGTCGACCATCCTTTCACAGTCCCATCAGGACCCGGCCCTGACGCTGCAGGGTGCACACACCCCGCGGGGCCCACCGCTCGAACCGGCTTGCCCGATAGTGTGCAGGGATGAGCGAAGATCCCAACGACCTGGCGCGCGCTGCCGCCGAGTACGCATCCACCGTGCTGTCCGTACCCACCATCGACATGGCACTCGTGCTGGGCTCAGGCTGGTCCAGCGGAGCCGACAAGCTCGGCGAGACCATCGGCGAGCTCGAGCTGGGCGACGTGCCCGGCTTCTCCAAACCGGTCGTATCGGGGCACGGAGGCAGGCTGTTGGCGGTTCGCGTCGAGACCGGCAAAGTGGCCGCGGTCTTCACGGGCCGGACCCACTACTACGAGGGACGCGGAACGGATCCCGTGGCTCACGGAGTCCGCACGGCTGCCGCCTGGGGAGCGTCGACGATGGTGCTGACGAACGGCTGCGGCGGGCTGAATCCCGCTTGGGCGCCCGGCACCCCGGTACTCATCAGCGACCACATCAACCTGACCGGGGACTCGCCGCTGCACGGCGCCACCTTTGTGGACCTGTCCGAGGCCTACTCGAAGCGGTTGCGCGATCTTGCGCACACTGTCGATCCGGACCTGCCGGAGGGCGTCTATGTCCAGTTCAGGGGCCCACACTACGAGACACCCGCCGAGGTACGGATGGCCGGCATCCTGGGCGGGGACCTCGTCGGTATGTCCACCACGCTCGAAACCATTGCGGCGCGGGAAGCGGGCATGGAGGTGCTGGGCATCTCGCTGGTGACCAACGCGGCCGCCGGTATGGGCGAAGCCAACCTGAACCACGCCGAAGTACTCGAAGCGGGCAAGGAGGCCGGACCCCGTCTGGCCGCACTCCTGTCCGGCATCATGAAAACCCTCTGAGCTCGGGAGCGCCGAACACCATGACAGACACGACAGATCAGGAAATCATCAAGGAAGCCCACGTCTGGCTGGAGGCCGATCCCGACGCGGACACACGTCGACATCTCCAGCAGCAACTGCTCCAGCTCGACACTCCCGCACTGCGCGAGGATGCCCTGGCGCAGCTCCGGTCGCAGTTCTCCGGCTTCCTCGAGTTCGGCACAGCCGGGCTGCGCGGCAAGACGGGGCCCGGTCCGAGCCGCATGAACCGCGTGGTGGTGGGAGCCGCCGCCGCGGGTATCGGGGCATGGCTGAGCGAACACGGTCACGCCGGCGGCAAGGTCCTGATCGGCTACGACGCCCGCTGGAAGTCCGACGAGTTCGCCCGCGAGTCCGCCGAGATCCTGGCGGGCCAGGGGTTCGAGGCTTTGCTGATCAAGGAGCAAATCGCCACCCCACTGGTCGCCTTCGGCACACGGCACTTCGGATGTGTCGCAGGCATCGTGGTCACCGCCTCCCACAACCCGCCGCAGGACAACGGCTACAAGGTCTACCTGGGCGACGGATCGCAGATCATCCCGCCCACCGACGGAGAAATCGCGGCCCACATCACGGACTTCCCTCCCACCACCGTGCGGGACCTGAACAGGAAGCAGGACTACCGGCTCATCGGTGATGAACTGCAGGGGGCCTACACCGCGCATGCTGCGACCCTCGTCCCGGATGATGCCCCGCGCGACCTGGTGTGGATCCACACGGCCATGCACGGCGTGGGCAACAAGCCCATGCGCGCCGTGGCCGCGGCGGCGTCGTTCCCCGCCGCCATCGAGGTCCCCGAGCAAGCCGAACCGGATGCCGATTTCCCCACCGTCGCCTTCCCCAACCCGGAGGAGAAGGGCGCGATCGATCTCGCTCTGGAGCTCGCGCAGTCGGAGAACGCGGACGTGGTCATAGCCAACGATCCGGATGCCGACCGGTGCGCCGCCGCCACGCGCATCGATGGCAGCTGGCGCATGCTGACGGGCGACGAGTTGGGGGCCCTGCTGGGAGACCAGATCATCCGCACCGGCGCCCCCGGCGTGCTGGCCAACTCGGTGGTGTCCTCGACGCTGCTGCGCAAGATCGCCCACGCCGCGGGTCGCGAGCACGTCATCACCCTGACCGGCTTCAAGTGGATCGGACGCGTGCCGGACATGGCATTCGGCTATGAGGAGGCCATCGGGTACTGCTGTGATCCCCGGTCCGTTCCCGACAAGGACGGCCTGACCGCCGCCGTGACCATCCTGCGCCTCGTCGCCGAGCTGAAGGCGGAGGGCCTGACGTTGGAGGATCGTCTGAACGAAATCTCCGCCACGCATGGCCTGCACGCAACGAGCCAACTCTCGGTACGCGTGGAGAACCTGTCCGAGATCGCTGAGGCCATGGCACGGCTGCGCGCCAACCCACCGTCGCACCTGTTGGACGAGCCTGTCACCTACCGCGACCTCCTCGAGGGCAGCGAGGAGCTGCCGCCCACTGATGGTGTGGAACTGACCGGCGAGAGCATCCATGTGGTCACCCGACCCTCCGGCACGGAACCCAAGCTGAAGTGCTACCTGGAGGTGGTCCTGCCGCCTGCCGACTCCTCCGGCGGCACCGCCGCCAGAACGCTGGCCGCCGGGCTCCTGAAGGGACTTCGCGGGCAGATGGCCGAAGCGCTCGGGGTCTGACACCGCTCTTTCAAGGCCCCGGGGGCCCCCGGGGCCCCGTCCCTTGACGAATGGTTACCCTTGGGTCATGAAGACGTTGCGCATAGGGTTGGCTGCACTGTTGTTGGCCGTCGTGGGTGTCCTGTCAATGGTGTCGCCGGCCAGCGCCGATGGCGACGCGCCCGTCACCAGATACCACGTGGACGCCACGTTGACACCCGAGGGCGTGGCCCAGGTCACCGTCGACATGACCATGGACTTCAGTCAGGTGTACGGCCGTGGCCCCTACCTGGCATTGGGAGAACGTCAGCGGGACGGCCAGAATCCTGATGAATGGTTCTCCTTCCCCATCTCCAACATTTCGGTGTCCTCCCCCACCGGAGCACGTACGGACCTCCTCGTGGAACGCGAGAACGGCAACGTCCTCGTACGCGTCGGGGAGGAGAACACCGTGTACGACACGGCGCAGGACTACATCATCACCTATGACGTCGAGGGCCTGATCGTCTCGGACCAGCCGCAGAGCGGCCTGGATGAGTTCAGTTGGAACCCGCTGAACAAGCCGGAAGCCACAATCTCCGACGTCCAGGTGACCGTCAACGGACCCGCCGATGTGGTTCGAACTGCATGCTTCACAGGAGCCGACTTCAACGTCGAGTGCCCGGATTCATCATCGGGCAGCACCGCAACCTATGACGTCGGCACCCTGCAACCCGGCGAACAGGTCCAGGTGGTGGCCGGATTCCCCGCAGGAACCTTCGGTGGCGTCGAACAGATCAAGACCCGCCGCGTCACCGTCAGCAACATGTTCGAACTGAACGCCGCCACCGGCGCCGCGACCGGCGTGCTGGCCCTGGGTGCGATCGCCGCGCTGGTGGCCATAACCCGTCGTCATGGCCGGGACGACGTCTACGTCGGCCTCACCCCCGGCCTCACACCCGGGAAGGGTGAGGAGACACGGATCGGCAAGAAATCGGGCAAACAGAATGTGGCAGTCGCCTTCCGTCCGCCCCGGAATGCGCGGGTGGGCGAGGTGGGCACCCTCATCGACGCCACAGCTGATGCCGTCGACATCTCCGCAACGCTCGTGGATCTCGCCGTGAGGGGGCATCTGCGCATCAGTGACGCAGGCAACAACGACCACCTCCTCACGCGCACGCGCCACCAGGGTGATTCGCTGGAGAAGTATGAGGGGAAGCTTCTGGAGCGCATCTTCAAGCACGGCGACGAAGTGAGGATCAGCGAGCTCAAGGATGCCTCGTACGCGGGCATCCAGGACAAGACCAAGTCTGATCTGTACTCCCGCGTCGTCGCCCGCAAGTGGTTCAAGAGCAATCCGGCCACAGCCCAACTCGTCCCGCTGGGCCTCGGGGTGCTCCTCCTCCTGGCAGGAATTGGGGCGGCAATCCTGTTCGGTCAGTTCGGCTGGGGCCTGCTGGGCATCCCCTTCGCGATCCTCGGCCTCGGCCTGATCGTCACGTCCGGCAGGTTCCGCACCCGGACGGCCCTCGGCTCCGCGGTGCTGGCCGAGACGCGGGGTTTCGAGTTGTACCTGCGCACGGCGGAGGCCAACCAGATCAAGTTCGAGGAGGGCGTCGACATCTTCAGTCGGTACCTGCCCTACGCCATGGTGTTCGGGGTGGCTGACCGCTGGGCCAAGGTGTTCGCGGACCTTGGCGCCATGGGCCTCTACGAGCCCAACCTGTCGTGGTACTACGGCGCAAACCTGTACAACAGCTACGCATTCGGCACAGCGCTGGGCAACCTCTCCCACGGCTTCAACAACGCCATGGCAGAGGCGTCCGCGGCCGCGGCAGCGGCCCAGGCGCAGAACGCCACCGGCAGTTCGTCCGGCTTCTCCGGCTTCGGTGGAGGGGGCGGCTTCAGCGGCGGCGGCGCCAGCATCGGCTCCTGGTGAGCCGGTAGTCTGACCAAGGTGACTTCCAGGACACTGCTGCTCGTGGCGGGACCCTCAGGCTGTGGCAAGTCGCGGCTCAGTCGCGTCGCCACTGAGGCCGGGGGCGTTGCGACGCTCCCGCTTGACGAGTTCTACAGGGACCTCGACCACCCCGGCCTCCCGCGGACACTGGGAATCGTCGACTGGGACAACGTCGCCTCATGGGATTGCTCCCTCGCGATCGAGACGGTTCGTCGGCTGCTCATCGACGGCGCCGCAGAGGTTCCCCTCTACGACATTTCGCGGTCACTGCGAGTGGGCTCGAGGATCCTGGACATGGGCGAGGCACGAGTGCTGCTGGCGGAGGGAATCTTTGCCCCGCCGCTGCTCGCCGCGGCCAGGGCCGCCGGTCTCCCCGTTGAGGCACTGTGGCTCGCTCGGCACCGGGGCACGAACTTCACCCGCCGTCTGGTGCGCGATCTCAAGGAGAAGCGCAAGACCCCGACCGTATTGATGCGACGTGGCGCGGCGCTCTACCGCAGCGAGCCGAAACTCACCCGCGACGCAATGGCCGCAGGTTTCCGCCCCGTGGGCATGCGGGAGGCAACCCGCGTCGTGGCGAAACTGGCCAGCCACAACAGCCTCGAAGCAAAGCGCGTGTCCTGAGGAAAAGCGCCGGGCGTACGTCGCGGTCGACACTCAGGGACAGGAAAACCTGCCGGCCACATCGCAGGGCGTCCCCCGCCGCCAATCTCAAGCCGTCGGGATCGGGGCCCAGCTGGGACCCGTCTCGCCCAGCTTGGCGTCGAGTTTGGCGAACAGCGGCGACGGCTTCTCCAGGGGCGTGCCCGCCTTGATGAGGCGCGGCTGCCACCGGGCGAGCTCCATCGCATAGTCACCCTGCAGGATTGGGTAGTGGAGGTCGCCGTCGGTGACCTCCACCAGTTCCGGCTGTGCCGCCCAGACACCCTCGCCACCGAGCGCCTCGAACACCTTCTGCGCCGAGTGCGGGAGGAACGGCGTCAGGAGCGTGTTGCAGTCGCTGACGACCTGCAGTGCAACGTGCAGGACGGTGTTGCGCCGCTCCGGGTCCTCCTTCAACTTCCACGGCTCCTGATCGCTCAGGTACTTGTTCGCGAGCCCCACGATTCGCATGGCCTCGGTGATCCCGGCCTTGAAACGGCGGGCGGCGATGTGTTCCCCCACCGTCTCGAAGGCATTCGTGCAGGCGTCCAGCAGCTGGCCATCCTCGAACGTCAGGTCACCACGCTCCGGGATGACCCCCACCTGCTTGTGCGCCATGGAGATGGAGCGGTTGACGAGGTTGCCCCACTCGTTGGCGAGCTCGAAGTTGATCCGCCGGACGAACTCATCCCACGTGAAATCGGTGTCCTGGTTCTCCGGACCGGCGACGGCGATGTAGAAGCGCAGCGCATCCGGACCAAATTCCGCGAGGAAGTCACCCACGAAGATCGAGGCGCCTCGGGAGCTGGCGACCTTGGACCCCTTCATGGTGAGGAACTCGCTGGACACCACCTCCGTCGGCAGCTGGAGTTCCCCCAACGCTTCGTGCACCTCACCACCGACGGCGCCCTGACCGTTGGCACCCAGCAGGATCCCCGGCCAGATCACGGAGTGGAAGACGATGTTGTCCTTGCCCATGAAGTAGTAGGACTCAGCCGCCTCGGCGTTCCAGAACGTGCGCCACGCATCCGGGTCTCCGGTGCGCCTGGCCCACTCGATGGAGGCGGACAGATAGCCGATGACGGCGTCGAACCACACATAGATGCGCTTCATGGGCGCATCCCGCCAGCCCTCCAGCGGGACGGGAACGCCCCAGTCGAGATCACGGGTGATGGCACGCGGCCGCAGGTCGGCCAGCAGGTTGTGGCTGAACTTCAGGACGTTGGGTCGCCAGTCCTCACGACCGTCGAGCCACTCACCCAGGGCGTCGGCCAGCTTGGGCAGGTCGAGGAAGAAGTGCTCCGTCTCCACGAAGTCCGGCGTCTCACCGTTCATGCGGGAGCGCGGGTTGATGAGGTCGGCCGGGTCCAGTTGGTTGCCGCAGTTGTCGCACTGGTCGCCACGGGCGCCGTCGAAGCCACAGATGGGGCAGGTGCCCTCGATGAAACGGTCGGGCAGTGTGCGTCCCGTTGACGGGGACAGCGCACCCATCTGTGTCTTGGCCACCACGTAGCCGTTGTCGTGGAGTGCCGTGAACATCTCCTGCACCACTGCGTAGTGGTTCGGCGTCGTGGTGCGGGTGTACAGGTCGTAGGAGAGCCCCAGTCCCTGCAGGTCCGTGGCGATGATGCGATGGTACTTGTCGGCACACTCGCGTGCAGTCAGCCCCTCCTGCTCAGCCTTCACCTGGATCGCGGTGCCGTGCTCGTCGGTGCCCGAGACCATGAGCACGTTGTGCCCTGTCATTCTCTTGAAGCGGGAGAACACGTCCGACGGCACACCGAAGCCTGAGACGTGTCCGATATGACGGGGGCCATTCGCGTAGGGCCACGCGACGGCGGCAAGAACATCAGCACACATGCGCGCCATCCTATCGCCGCGATCGCGTGTCCAGTTACACCGGCCCTCGGCGAAAGCCCGGCGCGACGGTGCGTTCCGGCTGCCTCGTCACCGCCGCAACACCCGCCCCAACAGGGTTCGTCTGCGACCCCGGCGAGGCTCAGGCCTGGTCCTCGGCGCGTCCCCGACCGACGAGGGACCAGGCGACCAGGATGACGATCACCAGCACGGGGAGCGTGTAGTAGAGGTAGCTGTATTCCGCAGCGCCCAACCAGATTGAGGCATCCTCCTCATCGAGGGGGCTGGTGATGAACACACGTGCGTTCTCGGACCCCACAAGCGTCGCCTCCGCAACCCGCGCAACCATCGTCAGGATGGCGGCACCTGCGCTCACGGCGAGGCTGGCAATGGCCGCCCGCATCCGGACAAGCATCTTGTTGTGCCCGTGCTGAATTGCGTTGCGGGCACCGATCGCCCAGATCAGGACGACCGCGATGAGCGACGTCACCAGCAGGACTCCGGAGGGCTCCCCCACCGTGTCGGGCCGGAACGCGATCAGCGTGAGCGCATCGAGCAGCCACGCAGCGATCGGCCACCAGAAGCGCCACCCGCCGGGGCCGCCGAGTTCACGCAGGATGCCACTGTCGGGGCGGTTGAGCGGTTGGGTGCTGCCGGGTTGATCGTTTGCGGGCGGGTTCTCCATGCCTCCCATCCTTCCATGACTGGAGAGTCACGGCTTGCGCGTGACAGCGGCGAACCGAAGTTTCCAACCTCCCGGCAACTTCTGCCACAGCGAATAACGCAGCCGCTCGTCGTCCGCGTGGTGCAGCCAGCGCATGCCCACCAGCCCATCGGCGTACTCGTCCACGCTGAGCACGTCGAAATTTTGCGACGTGGGCTCCCAGCTGCCGTGTTCTCGTGTGACGATCTCACCATCAACGGAGTGCGCCACGAAGTCGTGGTGCAGGAGGTCCAACAGCCGCTCGTGGTTCGCCCGGACCTCCTCACTCAACAGCTCTCGCGTCAGACGCACGAGCCACGCTTTCGTGCGCGCACTTGCGGTGCCGGGGGTTGGGCGCTCCGACCCTGCGGGAGCGTCGAAGTTGAAGAGGTCCGGCTCCTCCTCTGTGTTCTTCGGTGAGAACGCCTGCTTCCTCGCCGGTTGGGTCAGCGACTCCGGAAAACCGGGCCCCTCATCCACTGCCCTCTCCTGTTGGAATGCCGTCGCCGCAGCTCGCGCGCGGACATCGGCGGCTTCGTTCATCGCATGGCCGGCGTGGCCCTTGACCCACTCGAACTCCACCTCCCTGTCCCGCAGGGCCCCGTCGAGTTCCTTCATGAGATCAACGTTCTGCACCGGCTTGCCGTCGCCCTTCTTCCAACCGCGACGTTTCCAGCCGGGCATCCACTTGGTGAGGGAGTTGATGACGTACTGGGAGTCGCACAGGATCCGGAGCGGTTCATCAACGTGCTCCGTGGACTGCAGCAGATCCAGCACCGCCATGAGTTCGCCCATGTTGTTGGTGCCATGTGGCCAGCCCCCTGCCGCCCAGATGTCATCGCTCACGTACCAGGCCCAGCCCGCGGGCCCGGGATTGGACAGGGACGATCCGTCGGCGGCAGCAATGATCACGACACGAAGGGTAGCGCCCGCCGCCCATGACTGGACCTGCGCCGAATTCGCACCAGCCTTGTGTCCCCACCCGTGTGGCGCTCGACCAGCGCCACACCCAGTGCGTCAAGCAGGTGTGCGGCAGACCAGTGGTCTGTGATGCAATAGCCGCTCACTGGCCCCCTTCGCGAGGACCATGGCACGATGGAGCGCGATGACGCTCACAGAACTACTCGACGGCCCCAAGGATTCCGACTCCCTCTACGAGGGGTTCGTGGCATGGGCTGAAGCCGACGGCCTTCCTCTCTACCCGCACCAGGACGACGCACTCATCGAGATTCTGACCGGCGCCAACGTGATCGTGACCACGCCGACGGGTTCCGGCAAGTCGCTGATCGCCCTCGGTGCCCACTTCGTCACCCTCGCCAATCGGGGCCGCACGTACTACACAGCCCCCATCAAAGCGTTGGTCAGCGAGAAGTTCTTCGCGCTCTGCGCGGTGTTCGGGGCGGCTCAGGTGGGCATGGTCACGGGCGACGCCTCGGTGAATCCGGATGCCCCCATCATCTGCTGCACCGCCGAGATCCTCGCCAACATCGCGCTGCGAGAGGGCGCTGACGCGGACGTCGACCAAGTGGTCATGGACGAGTTCCACTTCATCGCCGATCGCGACCGCGGCTGGGCCTGGCAGGTCCCGCTGGTGGAACTCCCACAGGCCCAGTTCATCATCATGTCCGCCACGCTCGGCGACGTCTCCCACCTCGCCACCGACCTCGAGGAGCGCACCGGACGCTCCACATCGGTGATCGGCGGCGCGCAACGACCAGTGCCGCTGGTTTACCGCTGGTCCCTGGACCCGGTCCACGACACCATCGCCACCCTCGTGGAGAACCAGCAGGCGCCCGTCTACGTCGTCCACTCCACACAGGCCGCCGCGATCGAGCGAGCGCAGGCCCTGCTCAGCCAGGGCGTGGTGAAGCGAGCCAGCAAGGCGGTGCCGGAGGATCTCAAGGAGGCCCTGGCGGGGTTCAAGTTCTCCGGCGGCTTCGGCCAGACGCTCGTCAAGCTGCTCCGCGCTGGCATCGCCGTCCACCATGCCGGCATGCTCCCGCGCTACCGTCGCCTGGTCGAGCAGCTTGCCCAGCGCGGACTCCTGACCGTCATCTGCGGGACCGACACCCTCGGCGTGGGCATCAACGTGCCCATCCGCACCGTGTTGTTCAGTTCCCTCACCAAGTTCGACGGCAGACGCCAGCGCCATCTGCGCAGCCGCGAGTTCCACCAGATCGCAGGACGGGCCGGGCGGGCTGGCTTCGACAGCATTGGCTACGTCGTCGCGCAGGCACCCGATCATGACGTCGAGAATGCCAAGATTCTGGCCAAACATGCTGGCGATGAGAAGAAGCTGAGGTCGGTGCGGCGGAAGAAGCCACCGGAGGGCTTCGTCAACTACACCGAGGCGACCTTCGCCAAGCTCATCGACAGCGAGCCGGAGGAGCTGCGGGGCCGCATGCGGGTGACCCACGCCATCCTGCTGAACCTGTTGCAGCGCGACGGCGACATCGCGGCCGCGCTCGTGCGTCTCGTCGACAGTTGTGTCGAACCGGGTCGCGCTCGTCGGCAACTGCTGTCACGTGCCGCCGCCCTCGGCCGCTCCCTCATCCGATCCGGAGTGGTGGCGCGCCTGCCCGAGCCCACGGCGAGTGGCCGACGATACGCCATGGATGAGGACCTCCAGCGCGACTTCGCGTTGAACCAGCCCCTCTCCTCGTTTGCTCTCGCCGTGATCGAAACGCTGGATGTGGAGGACCCCGAGTACGCCATGAACGTCGTCAGCGTCATCGAGGCCACCATCGAGGACCCGCGCGTCATCCTCATGGCACAGCAGTTCAAGGCCAGGGGCGAGGCGGTGCAGGACCTCAAAGCAGATGGCTACGAGTACGAGGAACGGATGCAGATCCTCGATGAGGTCACGTGGGAGAAGCCCCTGGAGGAGAAGCTGACCCACGCCCACACGGAGATGGCCGCGCAGGCACCCTGGTTGCTGGAGACACCCGTTTCCCCCAAGTCCGTGGTGCGCGACATGTTCACCTCCGCCATGACGTTCGGCGAGTACGTCGCACACCTGAAGATCCAGCGCAGCGAGGGTCTGCTGTTGCGTTACCTCTCCGACGCCTACCGCGCACTGCGACAGACTGTTCCCGAGGGCTATCGCACCCAGGACCTGGAGGATCTGATCGTGTGGCTTCGGGAGGTCACACGCCTCGTCGACTCCTCCCTGCTCGACGAGTGGGCGGCGCTCAGCGCGATGGGGGGCGATGTTGGGCTGATCGACGACGAGATCCCGCCGCCCGCCAAACCCGTCACCGGCAATGAGCGCGCCTTCCGTGTCATGGTGCGCAACGCCCTGTGGCGGCGAGTTGAACTAGCCTCCCGGGACGACATTGACGGTCTTGCGATGGTGGACTCGGGCTCGCCGATGACGCGGCAGCGGTGGGATGACGCGCTCGGCGACTACTGGGACGAGCACGATGACCTGGGGACGGGCCCGGATTCCCGCGGTCCGGCGTTCTTCGACGTCGAATCGCAGCAGGGGGACCAGAAGTGGCTGGTTCGCCAGGTCGTTGATGACCCTCAGGGAAACCGCGACTGGGCAATCCATGCCACCGTCGACCTCGCTGCCTCGGACGAAGCCGGTGAACTGGTCATGCACACCGTCAGCTTCGCACGCCACGACTGAAGGCGCTGCCAACGTCACTCACGCCGTCGTGGCACCGCCCACCACGTCAGAAGGACGCCACCGACGAGGCCCAGTGCGACCACTGCCGTGACGGCGGGCCAGACCCAGCTGCCGGGCTCGTCATCGGGCTCGGTATCGACGGCCACACCCGCGCCGACCACGTCGACGAGTTCGGCCACCAGCGCTTCGTTGGCGGTAGTGGTCCCACCACACAGGTCAGCGGACAGACCCTCGTCCTCCCTCGTGGCGAAGACCACCAGGTCTGAACCCTCCGTGATCCCCTCCAACCCGCACGCGGCCCCGGTCGGTTCTGAGACCACCTTGAACTGGGAGACGACGTCGCCCTTCCACACATGGATGGGACGAAAAGTGTAGGTCGCCAACTGGTCCTCGTTCGCCTCCATGTTGGGGATGTTGACTCTCTCCACGATCACGCGAGCCACCACATCGGCATTGTCCACGTGCTCCGACGTGGTCATGACCGCACAACTGCAGGCAACGGCTGTGGCCGACGGGAGGATCAGCGCAACCAAAGCGGCCAGAATGCCGGTGAGGAGGCGGGCGGACGTCTTCGCGCGAGGGTTGTGCTGCAGCCAGCGCATCGTACGCTTCGTTGCCGGGCCATCCCCTTCGTGGACTCTCACCCCTCATCGCGATTCTCGATGTCGGCGTGGGGTTGCGGTGTGTCCTCCACGATTGCGCGCCGCAATGCCTCCTGGTGCTCGACGAGCCAGTGTTCTCGACGTCTGATCTGGTCACCGACACCCTCGGCCCACATGCGACGCCAGGGGCCTTCCTGATCCTCAGCGCGGTGTCTCAACCAGTGCCAGGACTGCTGGGCCGCCGATACTGCCACCGGCACCACCCACTCCCGGTCCTCGTCCGACAGCCCGTAGGCATCCACGAGGAGCCGCCCCCGTTCCGCGGGATCCACGTTTCTGAGGACCGGGTTGCGATCCTCAGGGGACATCCACCCCGCCCAGAAGAGGAGAAGGTTCACCACCTCGTCCACGCGTGAGGCGGGGCCCGTCAGGTCGAAGTCCACCAGAGCCACGGCCTTGCCGTCCCGGAAGATGGTGTTCTCCGGAGCCACATCGCGGTGTCCGAAAAAACTGGAGACCGGCCCCACCGGTTCCGGCGCCCCTGACAGCCAGGAGCGCACCGCCGTATCGTCCGGCAGTCCAATATCGACGAGGGCGTCGTCAAGCCGCCGCAACAGATGAGCCACCGAAACCGCGCGCCCCGGATCGGCGACCCACTCGGGCCACGGCCGCCCCGCAACCTCACCCTCGATCCAGGACAGGATTTCCCGTCCATGCTCATCGATGCCGAGGAATCGTGGCGCACAGTCCAGGTCAGCCTCCTCGAGCTGCACCAGAAGTCGGTGCACCAGTTCGGAGTGAGGTCCCATGGGTCGTCGCACAGTGTCTCCCACCCTGACCACACCATCGGTCACATCGCCCACTGGCAAACCAATCTCCTGCTCCTGCTGTTCGCTCATCACCACAGCATGTCACCAGAGGCTGACACTTATCGATGGTTGACGCGTTATTGGCCGGCACAGCGTTTGGACCCCGGTGTGCCGGCGCTTTCGCGTGGCTGCCCGTCACTTGAGCGTTTGACCGCAACCCCTGAAGGCCTGCCACTCTTGTCCTGTGCAAACGTTCTGGCAAACCCTGACCGACGCTCTCGCGAGTCTGGACCCGACCGCCTACCTGGCTCTTGTCGTCGTGGTCGCGGTGATCGCGCAGTGGACCGCCTGGGCGCTGAAGGTCCCTTCCATCCTCCTGCTCCTGGTGGTCGGATTCTTCCTGGGCCGGCTCGTGCAGCCCGACGACATCCTCGGCCGGGACGTCCTCTTCGCTGGCGTCAACCTGGCAGTGGGCATCATCCTGTTCGAGGGCGCCCTCACCCTTCGCTTCCGGGACATCCGCGACCTGAAGCGGCCGGTGCTGAGACTGAGCACCGTCACGGTCGTCGTGGCATGGGCCCTCATCAGTGCATCCGCATGGCTGATCGGCTTCCAGATCGAGATGTCCGTCCTCGTCGGAGCCATCCTCGTCGTGACAGGACCGACGGTGATCGCCCCCATTCTCCGCATGATTCGTCCCACGCGGCGGGTGTCCTCGCTGTTGAAGTGGGAAGGCATCATTGTTGATCCCATCGGCGCCGTCCTGGCGGTGCTGGTCTTCCAGGGAATGCTGCAACTCCGCACGGGCGATCCCTTTCCCGAGTTGCTTCAGGCGCTCTTCCTGACACTGGGGCTGTCGCTCGCACTGGGGCTGGGGCTGGGAAGGGTTGTCGGCTGGCTCATGTATCACCACGCCATCCCGGACTTTCTGCACGGCGTGGCCTTCGTTGCCGTGGCGGTGGGTGCCCTTGTCACATCCAACGCCGTGCAATCGGAGAGCGGCCTGTTGACCGTGACAGTAATGGGCATCTATCTGGGAAACCAGAAGAGGCTTCGCCTCCGACTGGTCGAGGAGTTCGCCGAGCATTTGCAGGTGCTGTTCGTCGGTGCCCTGTTCCTGGTGCTGGCTGCTCGGATCTCACCGTCGGCCATCATCGACGTGGCGCCACGCGCTCTGATCTTCGTGGCCCTGCTCGTGCTGGTGGTTCGCCCGGTGAGCGTCATCGTGGGGCTGATCGGCACCCGGGTGAGCCGCCAGGAACGGGCCCTGATGCTGTGGATGGCACCCCGGGGAATCGTTGCGGCAGCGATCACCAGCGTCTTCGGACTGGAGTTCACGGCCGCAGCCGAGCGCACAGCCATTGCCGCAGCGGAGGCCACCGGAGACGAGGCCGACGTCCTGCTCTCCCAAGCCGCCGAGCTCGCGCAACTGGCCGAGCAGGCCACCGAACTGGTCCCACTGGTGTTCATCGTCATCGTCGCGACCGTCGCCATCTATGGACTGGGGGTCGGGAGGTTGGCAGAGCGCCTCGGCCTGGCCGCCCGCTCCCCCCAGGGCGTCCTCTTCGTGGGCGGCCAGCAGTGGATCGTGGATGCGGCCACCACATTGAATGCGGCAGGCATCACGACGCGGGTGGTCTCGAACGAGTTTCCCAAGACCGCCAAGGCCCGCCGGGTCGGGTTGGACACCGTGACTGCCAACATCTTGTCCGAGTTCGCAGTCAAGGACATGGAACTCACCTCCTTCAAGACCCTGATCGCGGCGACACCGGCTGATGAGGTCAATGCCACCGCCGCTCGTGAATTCTCCAAAGTGCTCGGTCAGGCCAATGTCTTCCAACTCGCCCAGCGGGAGAAGCCGGCCGGGGCCAGGGGCGGGCGTACCAATGCGGCGGATCACCTCACAGTGTCAACCTGTTTCAACCCTCCGAAGACCAACAACCAGTTGAAGGAACTGCTCCAGCGAGGTTTCACTGTGAAGCACACTCGGCTGACGTCCCTGTTCACCCGGGACGACTTCGAGGACATGTGGGGAGATGAGATCGTCTACATGTTCGTTCTTGACAGCGATGGGGTTGACGTCGTCAACGGCCGCAGGAAGGTCCCCCGCAAGGGTGTCTCAGTCATCTCGCTGGTACCCCCGCAACCTCCGGTGCGCTGAGCCTCCGAGACGCCCGGCTCCTCGCAACGGTCGGGCCCTTGAATGTTGACGTCGCTCAGGCGCCCGGCCGGATCATCGTACGGTGGCGCAGACCGGCCTCCACGAAGGGCTCTCCCACCACAGTGAAGCCGAACCCCTCGTAGAGCCGGACGACGTACTCCTGCGAGTGGATGGTCAGGGGCTCATGACCAAAGCGGGTCAGGACCTCTCGGATGAGACTCCGTGCGAGGCCCCCGTGTCGGCGGTCTGCGCGCACGGCCACACGTCCGAAGGTCCTCTGCGCGCCCTGATCCACCTCGTCGAGCTCCCGTACCCGCAGGTACGCGGCGGTACCGTGCTCATCGCTGATCCACATGTGCAGCGTTCGCTCGTCACGGTCGGCAGCGTCGAAGTCCTGCTCGTTGATCCTCTGTTCCACGAAGAACACCTCAGTACGAAGGCACACCATGTCGAAGACGTCGTCCGTCGACATCTCCGACCATCGCTTCGTCTCCACCGCCGTGGGGCTCACCACGTGCCGGGTTCCGGGAAATCCGTACCCGTCTCACGGACACCGAACTGCCACAGCTCCTGTGCGGTGTCAGGATGTGTGGCCGCCGCAGACCTTCCGATGAGGCTGGGCCAGCCGTTCAAGGCCTTGAAACCATCCGGGCCCACGTAGGAGCACTCCGGGAGGGCGGCCGTCGCCGCGAACACGTTGCACAGCGCGCTCTTCCCGGCCGACTGCGCGAATGGCCTCGAGACAGCTGTGATGACCTTCTCAGCAGTTCTGTTGCCGACAGCGCTCTGCAGGTTGCTCAGCACCCACCCCGGATGGACCAGTTGCACCCCCAACTCTGAGTCCCAGTGCTTCAGTCGGCGTGAGAGGGCGAGGCCCCAGAGCATGTCCGCGAGCTTCGACTCACCATAGGCCGACACGATGCCCCAGGGGCGCCGACGGAAATGCGGATCCTCCACGTGCATCTGCGCCCTCCGGTGGGCATCCGAAGCCACGATGACGATGCGCTCTCGCACCTGCGGGAGCAGGAGGTTGGTGAACGCGAAAGGACCGAGGAAATTTGTCCCGATCAGCTTCTCGAAGCCATCCTCCGTCTCCTCGCGACGCCGGGTGATGGCACCTGCGTTGTTCACGAGGACGTCGATGTCACCGCTGATGGAGGCCGCTGCACGCCGCACCGATTCCATCGACGCCAGATCGAGGTGGACCACCTCATGGCGTCCGCCCCACTCCTCGTTGAGCTCTTCGGCACGCTCTGTCCGCCGGGCCGGTAGAACGAGCGTCGCACCTGCAGCGGCCGCCGTCCGGGCGGTCGCCAGTCCAAGCCCATTGGTGGCACCGGTGACGAGCCACCGACGCCCGGTCTGGTCGGGCAGGTCCGCAAGAGTCCAGTGAGTCATGGCCAATATCAAAGCACCCCTCACCAACCCGCTTGCCACAGGTCGCCCACGCAGGCGCTCACTATCAGAGGATCACTCGGTGATCCACGCGACTGCATTGTCACGTTGGCCGCTCGGGTAGGCCTGAACGGTCATGTCCGTCAGGCTGCCCGCCCAGTCGCTCACGTGGGTGAGCCATGAGGCATCAGTCACTACTGCCAGCTTCTCGACGTTGTTGAAGAAACCAGCAGCCTTCAGGTCCATCCACGCCGCCCTGGGCTCGATGCGACCAAGGTCCACGTCGCCGATGGTGGCCAGCAGGCGGATCTTTCCGCTCCTGTCGACGGCCTCCTGCAGCACGCTTCGAAGCTTCTTCTCGTCGTCGACGTCGAGGGCGCCGCTGTAGTCAGCCGTGACGACGTTGCTGTTCTCGATGGTGGACACGTTGAGCACGATGCAAGCCTCCAATGTTGCGGGGTGTGCGGTCGAGCCCAACGTATCGCGCCCCCGGTCCATCCCCGGGAACGGTGAGGCGCCCTGCCACAGCGCCCGTCCTCCTCGATCCGATCCGGGGTCACCCCGCCGTCAGGTGGACACCACCACCGGAACGATCATGGGGCGACGACGCAGCTTTCTGGACACCCAGGCGCCCATGACCCGGCGCGTGACCTGCTGCAGTCGCTGCGTGTCGTCCACCCCGTCCGAGAGCGCTTCGCGCAGCGCCTTGGCCACCTCAGCCTTCACTGAGTCGAAGACGGACTCGTCCTCGGCAAAGCCCCGCGCATGCACGTCAGGGCCGCTGACGAGCTCATGCGTCTCCAGATTCACCACCGACACGATGGAGATGAAGCCCTCCTCACCAAGCACCCGACGATGCGTGAGCGACTCGGAAATGTCCCCCACCGTCTGGCCGTCGACGAAGATGTAGGCGGCGTCCACGGAACCCACGCGGCGAGCGCGACCGTTGACGAGATCCACGACGTCGCCGTCCTCGGCCACGATCACCCGATCCGCCGGGACTCCGGATGCGACGGCCAGCTTGGCATTGGCGATCATGTGCCGGATCTCGCCATGGACGGGCAGGACGTTGCGGGGACGCAGGATGTTGTAGCAGTAGAGCAACTCGCCAGCGGATGCGTGGCCGGAGACATGGACCATGGCGTTGGCCTTGTGCACCACCTGGGCTCCGAGCTTCGAGAGGCCGTTGATCACCCGGTACACGGAGTTCTCATTGCCCGGGATGAGGGAGGATGCGAGCAGGACGACGTCGCCGGGGCCCACCTCCACCACGGGGTGCTCCTGGTTGGCGATGCGGCTGAGCGCCGCCATCGGCTCCCCCTGCGAACCCGTCGACACGATGACCACTTCATTCGCGGGGTACTTGTCGATGTCGCGCATCTCGATGAGCGTGTCCGCAGGCACCGTCAGGAACCCAAGCTCACGGGCAATGGACATGTTGCGCACCATGGAGCGCCCCACGTAGACCACCTTGCGCCCATGCTTGACCGCGAGGTCCAGCACCTGCTGGATGCGGTGGACGTGGCTGGCGAAGCTGGCCACGATGAGTTTCTGCTTCGCGGTCTCGAACACCCGCGACATGGCGGGCTCGATGTCCTTCTCCGGTGTGGTGAAGCCGGGAACCTCAGCGTTGGTGGAGTCCACCATGAACAGGTCGACGCCCTCCTCCCCCAGACGGGCGAAGGCCCGGAGATCAGTGATGCGCCCGTCGAGCGGCAGCTGGTCCATCTTGAAGTCGCCGGTGTGGAGGACCACGCCCGCCCGGGTGCGGATGGCGACGGCGAGCGCGTCCGGGATGGAGTGGTTCACGGCAATGAATTCGAAATCGAACTTGCCCACCCGGACGCGGTCGCCCTCCCTGACCTCATGCATCTGGTGTCCACGGATGCGATGCTCCTTGAGCTTGTTCGCGAGGAAGGCGAGCGTCAGCCTGGAGCCATAGATGGGGATGTCCGGTCGCTTGCGGAGCAGGTAGGGCACCGCTCCGATGTGGTCCTCGTGCCCGTGCGTCAGGACCAGGGCAGTGATGTCTCCGAGCCGGTCGTCCAGGTTGTTCAGTGCCGGCAGGATGAGGTCGACACCCGGGTGGTGCTCCTCGGGAAACAGCACACCGCAGTCGACGAGCGCGATTTCGCGGTCGATCTCGAAGGACGCCATGTTGCGTCCCACGTCTCCCAGACCTCCGAGCGGGGTGATGCGCAGGGTCCCGGGCTTGAGCGGTGGTGGCGTCCTCAGTTCAGTCATGGACAACAGGCTAGTGGACCGACGCCATCCGCCGTGTTCAGCCCGGTGGACGGTCTCCTACACTGTCCTGCATGCCCGTTCCTGATTCTGTCCGGCTCGCCCTTCCTTCGGAGGCCGTCGACGTCGCTCGGCTGCAGCGTCGATCCTGGGCAGCAACGCCTGCCCTCGCCGCCGCAATGTCGGAGGTCACAGCGGACCAAACCGTGCGTGCCTGGCATGAAGCGATCGCCAAGCCGCCGTTGGCCCACTGCCGCGTACTCGTCGCCATTGGGGACGGCGCGGTTGTCGGGTTTGCCGTCACCGGCCCCTGCGGGGATCCGGACGCAGAGCCCACCGACGGGGTGATCGCCGAGTTCGTCGTCGACGAGGAGAGTGTGGAGGCGGGACACAGCTCACGTCTCATGAACGCGGCCGTGGACACCCTCCGCGCAGACGGCTACGACGTGGCCACCATGTGGCTCCCCAGCGACGCCGACGGACTCCGCGGCTTCCTGGTCGAATGCGGCTGGGCCACCGATGGGGCGCACCGCGAGATGGCGGTGGACGAGGACTCCCCCAACGTGAAGCTCATCCGCATGGCCACCGACATCACCACCAACTGATCGGGGCCTGCGCCATTCCGCGTGGATTGATCGACGGCGATCGGGCAGTTGCCCGCAGCTACGCAACGCCAGCGCTGCGGCAGCGTGAGCAACGACTCCTGGTGCCCCGTGACTGGAGGACGTCATGCAACTGCCACGCCACCTCGCACGGTCTCTCCGTCACGTCATGCCACCCGCAGCGCAAGGTCTGCAGCCCGGACATCGCGAGCCTGTTGCCCCGGGCAATGTCCCCTGAACGCCTGCTCGTGGCCAAGGCGTCCATCCAGTTCCACCACGACACCCTGGTCCTCCCAGACGGCATCTGATCGTGTTCCCGCTATGAGCCGCGCCTGTCGTAAACTGGTTCAGGTCGGCTCATGCAGACAGTACTCATGCAGACAGTAGATGCCACTCAGCATTCGAGTCCAGTCCCGTTTCCACCGTCGGCCAGCGGAAGTTCACGTCCTCGAACTGTTTTATGGCAACGACGCCCGCCTGCTGCTCGGCCAGCCCGAGGATGACTTGGTCTGGGCCTTTTTGCGGTACACACCACGCACTCTGGGCAGCCGACCCCTTCCATCACCAGATCTCTGGGGAGGCTGTGGAGTCCCTACTGAGACCGACACCGATCCTGTGTGGCCCACGCGCCGGTAGACCAGCGCGTGCGCCACACGAAAAAGTGAGCCCGGATTCTCAGAGGTTGATGACCGACTCGATACCCTCCGTCAGACCCGGATTCTTGACGACGTAGCGGACGGCGGCGAGCACTCCTGGCATGAAGCTGGTGCGCTCATAGCTGTCGTGGCGGATGGTGAGGGTCTCACCCGTGGCGCCCATCAACACTTCCTGGTGCGCCACGAGGCCCTGCAGCCGGACGCCGTGGATGTGGATGCCGTCCACCACGGCCCCGCGCGCACCGCCGTCCTGCACGGTGGCGTCCGGGACCTCCCCCATCTCCGCAGCGGCGCGGGCCGCTCCGATGCGTTGCGCCGTGGTAGTGGCCGTGCCCGATGGCGCATCGGCCTTGTTCGGGTGGTGCAGTTCGACGATCTCGACGCTCGGGTAGAAGCGGGCAGCCTGCTCCGCAAAACTCATCATCAGCACCGCGCCGATGGAGAAGTTGGAGGCGATGAGAACCCCGGTGCCGGGATTCTCCTCACACAGTTTCCGCACGATGTCGAGTCGCTCGGCGGTGAATCCCGTCGTGCCGATGACCATGCTGATGCCCCGGGACAGGCACCACTCAATGTTGTCCATCACGGCATCGGGATGTGTGAAGTCGATCACCACGGCGGCGTCGGCCACGTCCTCGCGGTCATCCCCCATGTCGACGCCAGCGAGGAACCGCAGGTCCTCGGCGCCCAGGACCGCGCGCTCGGACTCTGCCCCCATCTTGCCGCCGGACCCGAATATGCCCACCAGAATCTCATCCATGAATCCGTTGTCCCATCCTGAAGTCGAAATGTCGTGGAGCCCAGTCAACCAGTTGTGGGCGGACGACGGACACAAAAACAAACGGGTGGACCCCGGAAGGGTCCACCCGTTGCTCAATCGGTTTCAGGGAGCGATGCCTCAGCTGGCGTCGGCCTCCTCCTCGACGACGGGCGCCAGCGAGAGCTTGCCCCGATCGTCGATGTCGGAGATCTCCACCTGCAGCTTCTGTCCCACGCTCAGGACGTCCTCCACATCCTCCACGCGCTTGCCTCCGGCAAGGCCGCGGAGCTTGGAGATGTGCAGCAGGCCATCCTTGCCCGGCAGCAGAGAGACGAAGGCACCGAAGCTGGTCAGCTTCACGACGGTGCCGAGGAAGCGTTCGCCCTTCTCCGGCATGTGCGGGTTGGCGATGGCGTTGATCATCGCGACCGCTGCATCCGCCTGCTCACCCGAGGTGGCACCCACGTAGATGGTGCCGTCGTCCTCAATGGAGATGTTGGCGCCCGTGTCGTCCTGCATCTGGTTGATGTGCTTGCCCTTCGGGCCGATGATCTCGCCGATCTTGTCGACGGGAATCTTCACCGTGATGATGCGGGGAGCGTACTGGCTCATCTCATCAGGCACGTCGATGGCCTCACCCATGACCTCGAGCAGCGTGTGACGTGCTTCGCGGGCCTGGAAGAGTGCCTTCTGGAGCTCGGAGGCGGGGATGCCGTTGAGCTTGGTGTCCAACTGGAGGGCGGTGATGAAGTCCGGGGTGCCTGCGACCTTGAAGTCCATGTCGCCCAGGGCATCCTCGGCGCCCAGGATGTCGGTCAGTGCGACGTAGCGAGTCTGGCCGTCGACCTCGTCGCTCATGAGGCCCATGGCGATGCCAGCCACCGGCGCCCGCAGCGGCACACCGGCGTTGAGAAGGGACATCGTAGACGCGCAGACCGAGCCCATGGAGGTGGAGCCGTTGGAACCGAGCGCTTCGGAGACCTGACGGATTGCGTAGGGGAATTCGGTGCGCGTGGGCAGGACCGGGGCTATGGCGCGCTCGGCGAGAGCTCCGTGGCCGATCTCTCGCCGCTTCGGCGAACCGACGCGACCCGTCTCGCCCGTGGAGAACGGCGGGAAGTTGTAGTTGTGCATGTAGCGCTTGGTCGACTCCGGTGCGAGCGTGTCGATCTTCTGCTCCATGTCCAGCATGTTCAGCGTCGAGACGCCCAGGATCTGGGTCTCGCCGCGCTGGAACAGCGCGGAACCGTGGACGCGGGGAATCATTGCGACCTCGGCGGACAGGGTGCGGATGTCACGCGGGCCGCGACCGTCGATGCGGACACCCTCGGTGAGCGTACGGTTGCGCACGATTTTCTTGGTCAGCGCCTTCATGGCGGCGGAGACCTCGCTGGTGCGATCGGCGAACCGCTCGGCGAGCTTCTCGGTGACGTCCTGACGGATGGCGTGCGTGGCCTCGTCGCGCTCCTGCTTGCCGGAGATCGTCATGGCCTCCGCCACACGGGAGGATGCGAGCTCCTCGACGGCCGCGTAGACATCGTCCTCGTAGTCGCGGAAGACCGGGAAGTCGAAGGTCTCCCGTGGCAGCTTGGCCACGAGCTCGGACTGGGCGTCGCACAGGGTCTTGATGAACGGCTTGGCGGCCTCGAGGCCCTGGCCCACAACTTCCTCCGTAGGAGCCGTCTTTCCGGAGCGCACAAGCTCCCAGGTGGCGTCGGTTCCTCCGGCCTCCACCATGGTGATGGCGACATCGCCGTCTTCCAGCACACGGCCGGCGACCACCATCTGGAAGGCCGACGCCTGCGTCTGCTCCACCGTCGGGAAGCACACCCAGGCGTCATCGATGAGGGCGACACGGACGCCGCCGATCGGGCCGGTGAAGGGCAGGCCAGCCAGGGTCGTGGCGATCGAGGCCGCGTTGATGGCGACAACGTCGTAGAGGTGCGTGGGGTTGAGGGAGAGCACGTCGACGACGACCTGGACCTCGTTGCGCAGTCCCTTCACGAAGGCGGGACGCAGCGGTCGGTCGATCAGGCGCGCCGTGAGGATGGCGCCTTCGCCGGGGCGGCCTTCACGGCGAAAGAACGATCCGGGGATGCGGCCTGCGGCGTACATCCGCTCCTCGATGTCGACCGTCAACGGGAAGAAGTCGAGGTGGTCGCGGGGCGTCTTGGACGCGGTGGTGGCGGCCAGCAACATGGTGTCGCCGTCCAGGTAGACGGCGGCTGAGCCGTCGGCCTGCTGCGCCAGCAGCCCGGCTTCGAAACGGACGACGTGGCGGCCGTGAGCACCGTTGTCGATGATTGCTTCAGAGAATTCGAGACCTGGTCCTTCCATGGACAGGCTCCTTTCGGTGGTAGGGATTCTGCCCGGCTCGGGCAGCATTGTCCGCTTGGTCCACCGGTCTTCGATCGAGGTCCGCGGGGTCCACGCACATGCGTGCGCGGCACCCGAAAACCACTACCGAGGACCAGATGAGACCCCCTGCGGGCAGCAAGAACTAGGCCTTGCTATTGATTTGTTCTCCGAGTGTATCGAAACGCCCGGAAAAGGGCGAAGGACAGCGCCCCACCGATGGCGGGCCCTGTCCTTCGCTCGATGTGAAAGTTGATGAGATCAGCGACGCAGCCCGAGGCGCTTGATGAGCGCGCGGTAGTGCTCCACGTCGTTCTTCATGACGTAGTTCAACAGGCGGCGGCGCTGGCCGACCATGAGCATCAGGCCACGACGGGAGTGGTGGTCATGCTTGTGCACCTTCAGGTGCTCGGTCAGGTGCGAAATCCTGGCGGACAGCAGGGCAACCTGCACGTCAGGCGAACCGGTGTCACCCGGGACGGTCGCGTACTCTTCGATGATCTGCTTCTTGTTGACAGCTTCCATGCGGTGCTCCTCTGTGTTCGCTGCACGGCGCCCCGCTGCGGGTTGCATCTGGGGCTCTTGGGCTTCCGTGGCCGATCAAACGGCAACCTGAGGACACTACCACGATCCCTCCCCCGGAGCCGATTCTCGACTCTGCGCACCCGTCGATCCTGGGGGCAGATGGGTCACGACGCGCCGCGCGCGATACAGTGGCCGCTCCCCGGCCGTGAGGTCCAGATAGGAGATGTCATGCCCATCACCGTGCGTAGCGCCACTGAAGAAGATCTTGATGCAATCCGCCAGCACCTTGGCCAGACGGACCCTCGTCTGGTGGATGAACACTTCCGGCTGCAGCGCGAGGGGCGGATGCTGTTCGCCGTCGCGCTCGACGAGGACGCCGAGGAACTCGTGGGCACGGCGCTGCTCGACCTGGACTCGGAGATGGCGCCCGAACTGCGGAACATGTACGTGGCCCCCAGCGCCCGCCGACGCGGTGCCGGCAGGGCTCTGTCGCAATGGGTGGAACAGAGGGCACGCGAAGCCGGCCACACGGCGGTCTTTCTTGCCGTGGATCCCGGCAACGAGAAAGCCGTCCCGCTCTACGTTTCCCTGGAGTACCACCCCACCGGCGAGCACTTGTTCGTGGAGGAGCCGGAAGTCGAACAGGTTCCCGACCCGTCACGTGCCAGCACCCACTACGCCATCTACAAGAAGTCCCTCACCGCGCGCTGAGTGATGTGAAGTGCCCAGCAGGGCCCGTTTCCTGGTTTGGTCCCGCTTTCCGTCATCCTCCTGAACTGCTGGGAGTGGCCAAGCGCGCAGTGAGTGGATCAGTCAGACTGAGCTACTTCGCTACTGCGAGTTGGTTCAAGGTGGGTGCCGTGAGGAGCGGCCCGGAGAGCTACTGCTTCAGGTTCAGGGCCACGCGGCAGTGCTCCACGTCCCGGTGCATCTGAGTGATGAGGTCATCAATGCCGTCGAACTTCACCTGTCCGCGGAGGCGATCAATGAACTCCACCCGGATTTCATCCCCGTACAACTCGAGATCCGTGCGGTCCAGCACGTAGCTTTCAACGCGACGGTCGACGCCATCGAAGGTGGGGTTGGAGCCCACCGAAATCGCCGCTGGCAGGCGCACTCCGTCGGTGGCCGTGAGCCACCCGGCATAGACGCCGTCGGCTGGCACGGCCATGTCCGCGGGGACGGGCAGGTTGGCCGTCGGGTAGCCGAGTTCCCGACCGCGCTGGTCCCCCATCTGCACCACTCCCCGTACGCAGAATGGCCTACCGAGGTGCTGCGCCGCCTTCACCACGTCGCCCTCGGTCAGGGCGGAGCGGATCAGCGTGGAGCAGGTGACGATCTCATTGACGGATTCCAGGACCAGAGGCACGACATCGAAGCGGCCCTCCCCCAGCCGTGCAAGCTCGGCCACGTCCCCCGCCGCGCGCCGGCCGAACCGGAAGTTCTCCCCCACGACGACACGCACCGGGTCCAGCGGCATCACGAACCGTTCCACGAACTCGCCCGGGGTGAGCTGTGCGACGGCCTCTGTGAAGTTGACCACCCGCACCTCATGCGCACCGACGGCCTTGAGTAGTTCGATGCGTGCCCTGAGGTCCCCGAGTAGTTTCGGGGCCTTGTCGGGGCGAAGCACGGACATCGGATGGGGCCAGAAGGTGATGACCACCAACGGCGAGTTGTTGAGAGCAATGGCCTCCGCGAGGACTCTCTGGTGTCCCAGGTGGACACCGTCGAAGTTCCCGATCACCACGACGCTACTCACGATGCCTCCTCAGAATCAGGACCAACGAGAACGGACACCGGGCGCGAGCCCTCACCGTCCGGGCGGTAGAGCGCCAGAAGATCACCGCGGGGAGAGATCATGCCTGTCACGTCGGCCGGCACGACCAAACCGAGGCGGCGCCCCACGTGAATGTCCGCCGCCTGTGCCTCCGTGACTTCCACGCACGGAAAGCTGCGCCGTCCCGCGTCAGCCATGGACATCAGAGGCGGAGCCTCGTCGCCGAGGATGACAGCGGTCGACAGATCGAAGCCACCGATGCGGGTACGACGCAGCGCCGTCAGGTGCCCCC
Source organism: uncultured Actinomycetota bacterium (assembly GCA_963747505.1). GTDB lineage: Bacteria > Actinomycetota > Actinomycetes > Propionibacteriales > Propionibacteriaceae > Arachnia. The sequence goes on from CAVVFD010000001.1 coordinate 1,331,673, forward strand.
CCACCCCAAGGCTGTCCCCCAGGTCGCGGGCGATCGCACGGATGTAGGTGCCACTGGAGCAGGAAACCTCGATGTCCACGTCGAGTATCCCCTCGCCGGCGCGGATGTCGAGCACCGTCAGCTCGGAGACCTCGACGTTGCGGGACTTCAGCTCCACGCTTTGGCCCTCGCGGACAAGTTTGTAGGCGCGCTGACCGTTCACCTTGATGGCCGAGACGCTGCTGGGCACCTGACTGATGACGCCGCGCAGGGGGGCGCAGCCGGTCTCCACATCGTCGCGGCCCAGACCGGACGCATCAGCGACTGCTTCCACCTCGCCGTCTGCGTCGTCGGTGCTGGATCGCATCCCGAGCCGGATGGTGGCGAGATAGGACTTGTCGTGCAGGGCCAGGTGTCCCAGCATGCGGGTGGCCCGGTTGACGCCGAGGATCAGCACGCCCGTGGCCATCGGATCCAGGGTTCCCGCATGACCCACCTTGCGGGTCCCCAGTAGCCGACGAAGTCTGCCGACCACCTGGTGTGAGGTGAACCCCGGGGCCTTGTCCACGACGAGGATGCCTGAGGTGGGCGTCACTCGTCGTCGCTCTCCTCGCGCGGCTTGCGGTAGGGATCCGCCTCGCCGGCAAAAGTCTTGCCGGTGGAGTGCGTCGCCGCCTCGGCATCCAGGGTCTGGACCCTCGCGAGCAGTTCCTCCATGCTCTTGGCCACCTCGGGTGTGGCGTCGAGCACGAAGGCCAGCGACGGCGTGAATTTCATACCGAGTTGTGCACCGACGGTGGAGCGGAGCATGCCCTTGGCACTCTCCAGAGCCGCCGCCGTACCGGCACGGTCGTCCTCGTCACCGAGGACGGTGTAGAAGGCCGTGGCCTCACGGTTGTCGCCGGTGAGGCGGACTTCCGTGAGGGTCACGAACCCGAGGCGGGGATCCTTGACACGACGTTCGATCGTCGAGGCGAGAATCACCTTGATCTGGTCCGCCAGCTTGGCGTTGCGGGGGTTTGCCATCATTCCTCCTCGGCCCGGAAGCCACGGACCAGACTGGGGGCGGTGCGGTCAGGACCGCGCCCGCTCCACCATTTCGTAGGTCTCCACGACATCACCGATGCGAATGTCGTTGAAGTTGGACAGGGTCATGCCGCACTCGAAACCCTCACGGACCTCGGTTGCGTCATCCTTCTCACGCTTCAGCGAGGCGATCGAGGTCTCGGCGACGACGACGCCGTCCCGGAGCAGGCGGCCCTTCTGGTTCCGGCGGATGGTGCCGTCGAGCACCATGCAGCCGGCGATGTTGCCGAACTTCGAGCTCCGGAAGATCTCCCGGATCTCGACGCGGCCACGCGTCTCCTCGGCGTAGATCGGCTTCAGCATGCCCTTGAGCGCTGCTTCGATCTCGTCGATCGCCGAGTAGATGACGGAGTAGAACCGCATGTCCACGTTCTCGTTGTCGGCCATCTTCTGTGCATGCAACGTGGGACGCACGTTGAAGCCGATGATGACTGCCTTCGAGGCGGCGGCCAGACTGACGTTGGTCTCGGTGATGGCGCCGACACCACGATCGATGACCCTCAGCGACACCTCCTCGCCCACGTCGATCTTGGACAGTGCGTCCTCGAGTGCCTCCACCGAGCCCGCGCCGTCACCCTTGAGGATGAGGAGCAGTTCCTGCGTCTCGCCCCGCTCGAGCTGCTCGAACAACTGGTCCAGCGTCTTGCGACGCGAACCGGCGGCCTGGGCAGCGGCCCGCATGCGGGATTCGCGCTTGTCGGCGATCTGACGGGCCATGCGGTCATCGTCGACGACCAACACGTTGTCACCCGCACCGGGCACCGCCGTGAGTCCGAGCACCTGGACGGGCATCGATGGCAGCGCCTCTGTGACGTTCTCGCCCTTGTCGTTGATGAGAGCACGGACGCGTCCGTACGCCGAGCCAGCGACGATGGACTCCCCGATGCGCAGCGTTCCACGATGGATGAGGACGGTGGCGACGGGCCCACGCCCCTTGTCGAGGTGCGCCTCGATGGCCACGCCCTGGGCGGGCATGTCCGGGTTGGCCCGCAGGTCAAGTGCTGCGTCGGCAGTCAGGACGACTGCCTCCAAGAGCTCGTCCAGTCCCGCCCCCGTCAGTGCAGAGACGTCCACGAACTGAGTGTCGCCGCCGTATTCCTCGGGGACCAGTCCGAACTCGGACAGCTCACCGCGCACCCGATCGGGGTCGGCTCCTTCCTTGTCCATCTTGTTCACCGCGACGACCACCGGGATGTTGGCCGCCTTGGCGTGGTTCAACGCCTCGATGGTCTGGGGCATCACGCCGTCGTCCGCCGCCACGACGAGCACGGCGAGGTCGGTGGATTTCGCACCACGGGCACGCATGGCGGTGAACGCCTCGTGACCGGGGGTGTCGATGAAGGTGATGCCACGGGTGACGTCATCGATGGTGGTGGCCACCTGATAGGCGCCGATGGCCTGCGTGATGCCGCCTGCCTCACCGCCCGCCACGTTGCTCTTGCGCAGCGTGTCGAGCAGACGCGTCTTGCCATGGTCCACGTGACCCATGACGGTGACAACCGGTGGACGCGCCTCAAGATCGTCGTCGTCGCCGAGGTCCTCGCCGAAGTCGAGGTCGAAGCTCTCGAGCAGTTCGCGGTCCTCGTCCTCGGGGGAGACGACCTCGATGTTGTACTCGAGTTCGGAACCCAACACCTCGAGGGTGTCATCGGCAACCGACTGGGTTGCGGTGACCATCTCCCCCAGGTGGAACAGCACCTGCACGAGCGACGCCGCGTCCACACCGATCTTGTCGGCCAGGTCGCTCAGCGAAGCCCCTCGACGAAGACGGACGGTCGCGCCGCCACCCTTGGCGAGGCGCACGCCACCAATCGACGGTGCCTCCATCTGGTTGAACTCCTGGCGGCGCTGCTTCTTGGACTTGCGGCCACGACGGCCACCGGCCCCACCGCGACCGAAGGCACCCTGGGTGCCACCGGGACGGCCTCGGCCGCCACCACCGGGACGGCCAGCGAAGCCACCCATGGGCGGGCCACCGGGACCGCCGCCCGGGGCGCCGCCGGGACGACCACCGCCGCCACCGCCGGGACGACCACGACCACCGCCGGGGCCGCCTGGACGGCCACCACGTGCGGGTGCCGCTCCAACCTGTGCGGACTGCTGCTTGGGCATCATCGCCGGGTTCGGGCGAGGCATGCCCGGTGTGCCACCGCCTCCACCGGGGCGCGGCATGCGCTCACCGGGGGCTGCGTCACGACGGGGAGCGCCGGGGGCAGCGGAGCCACCCTCAGGGCGGTTGGGACGACGCTGCTGCGTGCCCATGCCCTGCGCCGGGGCGAAGGGGTTGTTGCCGGGGCGCGGACCGCTCGGGCGCTTCGCGGGGCCGGGGGTGGGGCCGCCGGGACGCGACGGAGCCGGGCGGGCGGTTGGCCCGCTGCCACCCTCGCCGCGGTGGTTGGCGGCGGGCCTGCCTGCACCGGGTGCGCTCGAACGGGCCGAGGGTGTCGCCGGGCGGGCCGACGGCGCCGCCGGTCGAGCCGCTGGCCTGGGCGCGGCAGGCTTGGGTCCCGGCACAATGCCGGGCTTGGGCGCGGAGGCCGGTGTCGCCTCGGTGCTCGGAGCAGCCGCCGGCGGGGCTGGCGTTTCCGACGGGGCCGGAGTGACAGGCCTGACGGGTGCGTCCTCCACCGGGGCCGCGGCCGCAGGGGTTTCGGCTGCAGGGGTTTCGGCTGCTGTGGCTTCGGACGCCGAAGTCTCCGCAGTTGGAGCTGACGCATCGTCCGCTCGTGCAGCGGTATCGGCTCGTGCAGCGGTATCGGTCTTTGCCGGTGCGGGTTTGGACGGCACTGCCGTAGCGGACCGGGTCGCTTCCGACTTCGGTTCGTCTTTCGGCTTTTCACCGAGCGTCTCGCGGATCCTGCGTACCACCGGCGATTCCAGGGTGGAGGACGGGCCGCGGACGTATTCGCCCATCTCGTTGAGCTTCGTCAGGAGCTCTTTACTGGTGATTCCAACTTCTTTTGCGATCTCGTGGACGCGAGGCTTGGCCACTACTCTCCTTGTAACAAGGCCCAGACCTCACGCCCGGACCTATGGGTTGGTTGTGTTGCTCATCGGTAAGTACTCATCGAGTGGTCATGAGCGTTAGCCCACTTTCTGGTTGCGACTGGGTTTCCAGTTGTTGCGATGACGGCGCGGGCGCAGATGAACGCCGAGCCGCCGTCCAGCTTACCGCGCGAAGGGCCCTTGCTCCCAATCCGGGACGACGCCCTTCTCCAGCGTTGCTCCGGGCCCGAAGCAACGCTGCAGCGCTCGTCTCTTCTCCGCCAGGTCCCAACACCCACGATCCACGTGCAGGTATCCCCCACGTCCCGGCAGCCGTGGTCGGGTGCCGTCGATGATGGAATCCGCCCGGCGGACGAGCCGGATCAGGTCGGCCTGCTCCGAGCGCACGCGACATCCGAGGCAGGTTCTCACCGGTGGCATGGGATCAATCCTAGTCAGGTCACGCGGGGATCGAGCGGAGGTCCCGGACGTATTCCGACCGGCCGCAGGGGCAGGACGAGTCCGTCCGTGTGGCGTTCAGTCAGCTCTCGGGAGTCGTGTCAGGCTGGATGTCGATCCGCCACCCCGTCAGCCTGGCGGCAAGCCGGGCGTTCTGCCCCTCACGGCCGATGGCCAGCGACAGTTGGTAGTCGGGAACGATCGCCCGACACGCACGGGCCGCCTGGTCCACCACGGTCACCGAGATCACCTTCGCGGGTGAGAGAGCCGCGGCCACGAACTTCGTCGGGTCCTCGGAGAAGTCGACGATGTCGATCTTCTCGGTCCCCAGCTCATGGGTGATGGCACGCACACGCTGACCCATCGGCCCGATGCAGGCACCCTTGGCCGAGACGCTGGCGTTGTTGCTCCTGACTGCAATCTTGGTGCGGTGTCCCGCCTCCCGCGCCACTTCCATGATCTCGACGACGCCCTGGGCAATCTCCGGCACCTCGAGGGCGAACAGCTTCTTCACGAGGCTGGGATGCGTGCGGGAGACCACCACCTGCGGCCCCTTGAGTTCACGGCGGACGCTCACCACGTAGACCTTGATGCGTCGTCCGTGGGTGTATTCCTCCCCCGGTGCCTGCTCGGCGAGAGGCATGAAAGCTTCGAGGGTCCCCAGATCCACCCGCACAGACTTGGAGGCGCGGTCCGCCTGGATGACGCCGGTGAGAATGTCACCCTCGGTTCCGGCGAAATGGCCGAACTTCTGGTCATCCTCCGCCTCCCTAAGTCGCTGGAAGATCACCTGCCTTGCGGTGGACGCAGCAACACGACCGAAGTCGGAAGGCGTGTCGTCGTAGAAGCCGATGACCTCGTCGTCGTCACCGAATTCGGGGGCCAGGACGGCCACCTTCCCGGTTCCGCGATCGATCTCGACCTTGACGCCACGCAGGGGGTGTTCCGTCTTGTTGTAGGCGTTGAGGAGGGCATCCTCCAGCGTGGTGATGAGATATTCCAGCGGAATTTCCTTGTCGCGCTCGATCGCGCGCAGTGCAGCCAGATCGATGTCCATGGATCTCAGGCCTCCTCGTCGATGTCGGTTCCGGACTCATCCGGCGAAGGGGTGTCCTGGAGTGCCTTGGGCGGATTCATCTCCACCTGCACGACGGCCCTGCTGATGTCCTGGAACCTGCGAGTCATCTCCTTGCCCTTGACATCGAGGCTCACCCCTTCCTCGGAGACATCGAGGATTCGACCGGTGATCTCCGACGTGCCCGACTGCACGGTGACCAGTCGACCCGAGTTGCGACGGAAGTGCTTGGGCTCGGTCAACGGTTTGCTGATGCCGCGACTGCTGACTTCCAGCGTGTATGGAAGCGTTCCCACGGCCTCGCTGACATCCAGAGCCGCCGAGATGTGGGACGCCGACAGGGAGATGTCATCCAGAAGTGGGCCCCGGCCATTCGGCCCGTCCCCATCCACCGTGATGCGCAGGAGGGAACGCCTGCCCATGGGCTTGACCTCGAGTTCATCCAGTTCCAGACCGTTGTGGGCCAGGATGGGAGTGATGAGTTCCGTGAGCTGTTGTTCGTGCATGGAAGGTACTCCGATTTAAGTTGTGGGCTCAGTCGTCAGCCTGACAGCATACGGCACCGGAACGGACCCCGGCCCCGGACCACTGCGATTCGTCTGGAGACCAATTTCCTCACCGTCCCGGCCCTGCCGAGGCGCTCCCCGTAGAATCGGCGCCAAGCTCGAGACAGCCTCCGCCTCCCGCGGAGCTACCCAGACACTTGGATCCGCTTCGATGCGGTCAAGGCCACAGGAGGTTCGCCGATGAAAGACACCACAGCCACCCAGCTCTGGCTGGTGCGCCATGGAGCAACGAAATGGTCCCGATCCGGTCAACACACCTCCGTGACGGACCTGCCCCTGCTGCCGGACGGCGAGGAGGACGCACGCCAGGTGGGCGGACGCCTGAAGGACACGAACTTCGGGCTGGTCCTCACAAGCCCACGCCGTCGCGCCCGGGACACCGCGGCAGGGGCCGGATTCAAGGACATCGAGGAGGACGCCGATCTTGTTGAATGGGCGTACGGCCCCGGTGAGGGACTGACCTCGGACGAAATCCGGGAAGAGGTGCCCGGCTGGCGCATCTGGACCCACGGGGCACCGGAGTTCAAGCGCGACGACTTCCCGCCCGGCGAGACGGTTGAGGAAGTCTCGACCAGACTCCAGCGAGTGGTTGACCGTGTGCGGGCGTCTGGCGTGGAACACGCACTGGTCTTCGCGCACGGACACTCACTCCGGGCGCTCGCCATGGAGTGGCTCGGCCTCGAAGTGGCGATGGCGAGGCACTTCCCGCTGCAGACGGGCACCCTGAGCGTTCTCGGGTATGAAAAGGACAACCCGGCCATCATACGGTGGAACGCCGAGTCCTGATCCGACACACGCGCCACGCGCGTTAGGGTGTCGCTCATGCGTGCCACCCGACGAGCTCTTCTCCGACTCCCGCTCGTGGTGGCCGTCGTCGGCTGTGCGCCGAGCCCCGTCATCGTGGGGGTGCCCGGAGACATACCGGAGCCGGAGCCACCCACCCGTTCCGCCGAGGCCGCTGCGGTGGCGGCGTGGGTGGCGGGGTTCGCGGCTCGGGTGGACGAGTTGGCCTCGAACACGGCGGCGTGGGGAGCGGACGACCAGCACCTCGCATGGATCACTGCGCTGCTGGACCAGTCAACTGCTCACGTTGCGCGCGTCGTCGCCGCCGATCCGGTGATGGGTGGCCCCGCGGCCTTCCCCACGGCAGCTGCAACCGTAAGTCCAACAGCAGCGCCCACAACGGCTGAGGAGGCCGTGGCCGTGCTGACGGCTGATGTGGCAGCAGGAACCCCCACCCTCCAGGCGGGGCTCGCGGCCTCCGGCACTGGCCAGGAGCGCCTGTTCCACGCCTCCTTGATCGTGGCGGTCAACGCGAGCCTCACACCCGCCCTGCCCCCCATCGAGGGGGGTGCCGGACCTGCGCCATTCGACACTCCGGACAGTTCCTATGCGTTCGCGGTGGCGCTCGGCCATGTGCGGGCACTGATCCGTGGCCTGGAAGTGGGTCTGGGTCGCCTCCCCTCCTCCGATGACCGGCAGGCTGCCGGCACGGAACGGCTGGACGCCGCCAAGTCGTTGCGCAACGCCCTGATCTCGAGCATGCCTGAGGAACTGCCGGAGATCGATCTCTGGCAACCCCCAGATGCCATGACCACACCTGAGGAAATCCTTGCCGTCTGGGTGATGCTGGAGGGAAACGTCCTGGATGCCTGTGGGCTCGTGGTGGCCACCGGCGGCCCGGGCGCCATGGACTGGATGGGGCCCATGCTCGGACAAGTGCGCTGGATGCATCGGTGGGGCGGCCGACTGCCGTACTGGCCGGGCTGGGTCGCCACGCCGTGAGGTCCGCGAGCATCACCGGATGCCTGCGGCATGGCCCGAAGCCGGGCGCACCACCACACTTCAGGCGTGCGCCAGGTCCACAACCGCGCTGACGGCGTCCGCCACCGCAACCTCGGAGCGATCGCCGGTCGCTCGATTGCGGATCTCCACCACCCCGTCGGCCAGGCCACGGCCCACGACGACGATGATGGGCATCCCGAGAATCTCCCCGTCGGCGAACTTCACGCCCGGACTCGCCTTGCGGTCATCGACGAGCACATCGAGGCCGCGCTCCGAGAGCTCGCCAGCGATGCGGTCCGCCTCCTCGAACACGGCGGCGTCCTTCCCGGTGGCCAGTATCTGCACGTGGAATGGCGCGAGCTCAAGCGGCCAGCAGAGGCCCTTGTCATCACAGGTGGCCTCCGCCACCGCCGCGACGGCGCGTGACACACCCACGCCGTAGGAACCCATGGTGACAGTGACCAGCTTGCCGTTGGAGTCCAACACCTTGAGTCCCAGCGCCTCGGCGTAGCGACGACCGAGCTGGAAGATGTGACCCATCTCGATACCACGTGCGAGCTCCATGGGGCCGGACCCGTCGGGTGCCGGGTCTCCCTCGCGGACGTCCGCAACGTCGAGGACGCCGTCGGGGGTGAAGTCACGACCAACGGTGACGCCGCTCAGGTGCTGGTCCACGGCGTTGGCGCCGGTCACCCAGTGGGTACCGGTGACGACGCGGGGATCCACCACGAAGCGGATGCCGGAAGCGGACTCCTCGCCCAGCACCGCTTGGCCGGAGGCGTCCACCGGACCCATGAAGCCCACCTTCAGGGAGGGGAACTTCTCGAAGTCCTCCGCCGTGAACTGCGCCACCGCTGCCGGTTCGAACGCCGCCTCCAGGCGCTTGGGGTCCGCGTCACGTTCGCCGGGAAGGCCGATGGCCAGTGGCTGCTGGGTGCCGTTCGGGTGCGTGATCATGAAGAGGAGGTTCTTCAGCATCTGGTCTGCCGTCCACGGATTTTCCCGCGGGTGCTCCTCATTCAGCAGCGCGACCACGGCGGTGATGCTGCCAGCTCCGGGCGTGTCGACAACCATCACGTCCGGCGCCTCGGCGACGTCCAGCGCATCCGGCGCTGCGATCCGCACGGCCTCGATGTTGGCGGCATAGCCGCCGGGCGACCGGACGAACGTGTCCTCACCGTTGGGGGCCACGGCGAGGAACTCCTCGGAGGCCGACCCGCCCATGGCTCCAGCCATGGCGGAGACGATGACGTAGTCCAGTCCGAGGCGCTCGAAGATCCGGATGTAGGCACCGCGGTGGGCCTGGTAGCTGGCCTTGAGGCCCGCGTCGTCGATGTCGAAGGAGTAGGAGTCCTTCATCACGAACTCGCGGCCGCGCAGCACGCCGGCGCGGGGGCGCGCCTCGTCGCGGTACTTGGTCTGGATCTGGAACAGTGAGAGCGGCAGGTCCTTGTATGAGTTGTACATGTCCTTCACCGTGAGAGTGAAGATCTCCTCATGGGTGGGGCCGAGCAGCATGTCGTTGCCCCGACGGTCCTTGAGACGGAAGAGGTTGTCGCCGTAGTCCGTCCAGCGGTCCGTGGCCTCGTAGGGCTCGCGTGGGAGCAGAGCCGGGAAGTGCACCTCCTGGGCCCCCATGGCCAGCATCTCCTCACGGACGATGCCCTCCACCTTCTGCAACACTTTCAGCCCCAGCGGCAGCCATGAGTAGATGCCTGGCGCGACCCGCCTGATGTAGCCGGCGCGAACCAGCCAGCGGTGGCTGGGGACCTCCGCGTCGGCGGGATCGTCCCGCAGGGTGCGGACGAACAGGCGGGACAGCTTCTCGATCACGGGGTTTCCTTCAGCGTCACGGTTGGGCTCGGCCAAACTCTATCCCCCGTCGTCCATCGGCCCTACTCGGCAGATCCGGAAGCAACCTCAACCGGGGTCGCGGCTACCCGGCGGACGCGCTGAGGCTCTCGATGCTCTGGAGTCCGTTCAGGAATTCCCGCCACTAGAATCCACCCATGCCCCATCTGAATGCTTTCGCGTCCACCATCATGGACGCCGCCCCCGCGACGGTTTTCGCGATCCTCACCGATCCCCGCCAGCACTCGCGGATCGACGGTTCCGGCACGGTGAAGGGACCGGTCTCGGGCGACACTGACCTGAAGCTGGGATCCCAGTTCCGGATGGACATGACGATGGGCGCACCGTACAAGATCACCAACAAGGTGGTCGAGTTCGAACCCAACCGCGTGATCGCCTGGCGGCACATGGGTTTGCACCGCTGGCGCTACGAACTCACCCCTGTCGGCAGCGCTCAGACCGAGGTGATCGAGACGTGGGACGTGTCCGCATACCCCAGCGTGATCGCCAAGCTCTTCTCCAAGGGCTTTCGCCCGCGGATGCAAAAAGCCATCGAGGAGACACTGCTCCGTCTCAAGGAAGCGGCTGAGTCGTGAGGGGACACGCCCCTGACGACACCTCGACCAGCGGTTCGCCATCACACTGACCGAAACCGGCTCGTCGAGCAGCGAGCCGCCGCCCTGTGCAGATGGTGCGAGTAACGCGCCATCCTCACTCAAGAGCAGATGACTGAGGCAGAACCTGCCACATATCAATGCCTTGCGAGTTGCGGGTTCGTCCTTCGATATGCTCGGCCCCTTCGTCGCGGGGCCGCTCGGGAGAACGGGCTGAATGCCGACCGCTTGGTCATCACCGGCCGCCACCCGGGGATCGGCGGGGTGATGGGTGCCAAGCCGCGCAGACATCATCGGGAACGAGGCCCCGGACCAATGAGTCCGGGGCCTCGATGCACTGCTTGCGACGTGAGGTCAGTCTTCGTCGACGACCGAGCCCTTCACCATGTCGGAGCCGGTGGCCTTGGAGGACCGCGTGGCGATGATGTCCATCAGGTCGATGCCCGTGGTGTTCTTGATCATCTCGACGGTCTGCAGCACGTTGTCATTGACCGCCTTCGGCAGCGCGGCGGCACCGTCGGTGGAGACGACGGTCAGCTTGTCGATGTTGCCCATGGGGGCGGCCACCTTCTCCGCCACCTGCGGGAGGACCTCGATAAGCATCTGCAGGACTGCTGCGTCGTTGTAGTTCTTGAACGCTGCAGCACGCTTGTCCATTGCCTCCGCCTCGGCAGCACCGATGGCGGCAACGGCCGCAGCCTGTGCCTCACCCTCGGCACGCACGGCGTCCGCCTCGGCAATACGACGGGCCTTCTCGGCCTCACCGCGCTTGGCACCCTCGATGGCCTCTGCCTCGGCGAGTGCGGAGCGGCGGGACTGCTCGCCCACACCGGTCAGGCGCGCCTTCTCCGCTTCCGCCTCGGCGGCGGCGATGGAGGACGCTTTGCGGGCCTCGGCCTCGAAAATCTCGGAGTTCCGACGACCCTGCGCCTCGGTCTCTGCCTGGTAGCGACGCGCATCAGCGGGCTTGCGCACCTCGGTGTCGAGCTGGCGATCCTTCAGGGCCGCCTGGCGCACGGCCACCTTCTCCTGCTCGGTGAGGATGGCCTGGTCGCGGTCCGCCTGGGCCAGCGGACCGGAGGCGGCGGCCTGCGCGCGCGCCGCGTCGGTCTCCGCCTTGATCTCGGACTCCTTCAGTACCAGCGAGCGCTGCGCGATGGCGATTTCCTGTTCGGCGGCGAGACGCGCCTGCTCCGCCTCGCGGCGAGCCTCGGCCTCCGCGATGGCAGCGGTCCGGTTCAGTTTCGCGGACTCGGGCCGCCCAAGGTCCGACAGGTAGCTCCCGTCGTCGGTGATGTCCTGGATCTGGAAGGTGTCGAGCACCAGGCCCTGGCCGGTGAGGGAGGACTCCGCCTCGTCGGCGACGCGCTGGGCGAAGGCGGCACGGTCGCGGATGATCTGCTCCACCGACAGCGAGCCGACGATGGAGCGCAACGAGCCGGCGAGGGTCTCCTGGGTGAAGGTCTCCACCTCATCCTGCTGCGTGAGGAAGCGCTGCGCGGCAGCGCGGATGGAGTCCTCGTTGCCACCTACCTTCACGATCGCGACACCGTCGAGGTTCAGCTTGACGCCCTGACCGGAGACGGCGGCCCGAATCTGCACCATGATGCGGCGGCTGGAGAGGTCGAGGATGTGGAGGCGCTGGATGAACGGCACGACGAAGACGCCGCCGCCCATGATGACCTTCTGGGCGCTCAGGTCAGTGGACAGCACCCCGGTCTCCGGGTTGGTGACCGCCTTGCCCTTCTGGCCCGTGATGATGTAGGCCTCGTTGGGACGGGCGACCTTGTAGCGGCTGGCGATCAACCAGACAAGGAGGATGACGAGCAGTACTGCCCCGCCAATCCCCACCACGAGCGGTGGCAAATCAAACATCTACGACTTCCTCTTCTTCACTGATGGGGGATGTGGATTTCACGAATCTTCGGAGTTTTCAGGGAGGGCGCGGCTGGGGGTGACCTCCACCGCTGTCGGCGAGACGATGGCCGACACCCACACCTCGGTGCCTGTGGGGATGGGAACGTCGCTACGGGCTGCGCGCTTTCGCGACTGTCCAGAGCCCAGGACGCGGACCTCGCCGAACCCGCCGGCGGGGATGTCGGTGATCACCCGGGCGGTTGAGCCGACCATGGACGTGGACTTGAACGTGGAATGCGCTTCGCTGCGCTTCAACCACCGTGTGAAGGATGCTGCGCCCCAGGCCGCGAGGAAGCCGGCCACGAGTCCGACCACGGCGGCGATCCACGTGACGTTCACGATCGCCAGCGAGATCACTCCACCGAAACCGAAAGCTCCCAAAAAGGCGGCAATGCCGGCCAGGGAGAACAGGTCCCCTCCCAGGAAGTCGAGGTCCACCAGTCCGTCGACGATGTCGCCCAGCAGGATGGACAGCAGCACCACGACGATGCCGATCACCCCGATCACCACGAAGAGAGTCACGCCGCCCTGCTTTCACTGTCCACGTCGATGGTACCGGGTCGAAGGCGGTTCACGACGGTGGGGACGACGGGCGTCCGAGCCCGGGCATCAGAAAGTGCCGCCGTTTCGCGGTGTGCGGTACCGCACGGCTATCAGCCACCCGGTGTATCCCAGTGCACCGATGAGGTACACGGCCAGGGCGGCCCAGAACAGGGGTCCCAAGCTCGGCTGTGTCCGCTGCGACTGCACCACGACGAAGACGTGGATCACCACGATGAACGCAATGGTGGCTGCCCCCATGACGTTGAGATCATTGACGAGTCGGCGGTTGAGCTCCGCGCGGCGCTCGGCCGTGGCCAACCACCATTGCCTGTCCCGGGATGGAATGTTCAGCATTGTCCCCGACATCCGTGGAACCGCCAGAGTCAGGATCCAGAAGAGCAGCGCGAGCCCTCCAATGAGCGCACCCGTGGTCGCGACGTACTCGGCGCGCGATCCCCACCGGTCGACCTTCCCGGCTCCACCGAAGTGCATCGGGACAGGGTCCGGAAGGAGGAACCACGCAAGAACCGTCACGACGGCACCGGTCAGCACGCTGAGAACGAACAGGACGCGGCCCATCAGCGACGAAGGGCCGAGGCAAACGACCTCGTGGTGGGCACATCGGCGATGAGAGCGGCTTGGTACGCGTGGTAGACGTCCGGTTTGCCCGACCACGTCTGGGAAGCCGGGTGGTTGGAGGAATCCAGCTCGTGGTGCCACGAGCCCAACTGGTGGTCAACGAGGTACCGATCGACGTAGTCCCACCAGCGCTGGAGATCATCCACGTAGCGCTGTTTGCCCGTCACGCGGTGCAGGACAGTTGCCGTGCAGATGGCCTCCGCCACCACCCAGTGCATCCGGGCGCGCACCACCGGGGCGCCGTCCCAGTCGGTGGTGTAGACGAAGCCGTCGGCGCCATCGACGGCCCAGCCGTCGGCCACTGCACGGTCATACAGCGCAATCGCCGCTGACACCAAACCCTCAGGGGCGTCCGGGCCGAGGGTGTCGTCGACCGCCATCAGCAGCCTCGCCCATTCCATCCCATGCCCGATGGTGGCTCCGTACGGTTTGAAGGCGTCGGCGGGCTGATCCCGATTCATTCCCGGCCGGGGGATGTAATCCGCGCCGGCGTGCTCCGGGATGCGCCAGTCCATCTCACGCGCCCATCCCACGACCCTGGCCGCGATACGACCGGCTCGCACATGCCACTTCCGCTCCCCCGTCACGTCTCCGGCAGCCAGGAAGGCTTCGACGGTGTGCATGTTGCCGTTGGCGCCCCGGTAGTCGTGCAGGAAGGAGAACTCGCGGTCCCACTCATCCACCACCATGCCGGCGGACTCGTCCCAGAAATACTCCTCCTCCACCTCCAGAGCCATGTCGAGAAGCTCCAGCGCTCCGGGTATCCCGGCTGCCACCGCACTCGTGGCGGCGAGGATCACGAAGGCGTGGCCATATGCCTGTTTGGAACCGTTCGGCCGTCCATCCGGCTGTATCGAGTCGAACCAGCCGCCGAACCGTTCGTCGCGCAGAGGACCGGTGGTCAGCGATCGGACGCCATGCTCCGCGAGCGATGCCATGCGGGCGCGATCAGGTCCACCGTCCGCTGATCGTTCATCCGCCAAGTACCCCAGGCTGAAGACATGCGTCATCCGACACGCAACATAGAGAGGCATCGGCTGGTCGGGGTCCAGCACGCCGGAGTCATCCAGACAGCCGAATCCGCCATCACGTTCAGATGCCTGAGCGAAGCGCAGCAGATCTCCTCGTTGGGCTGCTCGGTTTTCGGGGCCTCCTGGGGTTACTTCAGTGCCTTCGTCCATGGGGCCAACCTAATCCGCACGGAGGCCTCGACGCGATCCGCCTCGCGGCCTCCGCCGCACCAGGGATGAATCAGCGGGCAGCCGAGCCCTCGACGTAGTCGGAATCCGACGTGTCCACCCAGCTCATGAGCTTGCGGAGCTCACGGCCCGTGGACTCGATGGAGTGCTGCTCCCCCTTGGCCCGGAGCTTCTTGAACTCGGGGGCACCCGCATCCTGATCGTCGATGAAGCGCTTCGCGAAGGCACCACTCTGGATGTCGCTGAGGACGTCCTTCATGTTGGCCTTGACGCGCTCGTCGATGACGCGGGGACCTGACACGTAGTCGCCGTACTCCGCCGTGTCCGAGATGCTCCATCGCTGCTTGGCGATACCACCCTCGTACATGAGGTCGACGATCAGCTTCAGCTCGTGGAGGCACTCGAAGTATGCCACCTCGGGCTGGTACCCGGCCTCGGTGAGGGTCTCGAAACCGGCCTGCACCAGAGCGGATGCACCGCCACACAGCACGGCCTGCTCGCCGAACAGATCCGTCTCGGTCTCCTCGGTGAAGGTGGTCCTGATGCCCCCCGCACGCAGTGCACCGATGGCCTTGGCGTAGCTGAGTGCCAGCGGCCAAGCGTTCCCGGAGGCATCCACCTCGACAGCGATGATGGCGGGCACACCACGACCATTGGAGTACTCGCGGCGCACCAGGTGGCCCGGGCCCTTGGGCGCGACCATGCACACGTCGACGCCCTCGGGCGCCTTGATGTAGCCGAAGCGGATGTTGAAGCCGTGCGCGAAGAACAGTGCGTCACCCTTGACGAGGTTGGGTTCGATCTCCTCGGCATAGACCTTTCGCTGCACCTGGTCGGGCGCGAGGATCATGATCAGGTCCGCCTCCTCCACCGCCTCAGCCACGGGCAGCACGCGCAGACCCTCGGCCTCGGCCTTGGCGGCCGACGGGCTCCCGGGACGCAGTCCGACGCGCACGTCGACGCCTGAGTCGCGGAGGCTGAGCGCGTGGGCGTGCCCCTGCGAGCCGTAGCCGATGACGGCAACCTGACGATTTTGAATGATCGACAGGTCCGCGTCGGAGTCGTAGAACATCTCTGCTGCCATTGTCTGGTTTCTCCTTGTGTAGTGGGCACTCAACGGTACTGGGGAACCACCGGGGGCTCACGGGGGCGGAGCCCCCGCGCTTGCGTTGTGGACTTTTGGTACTGCAGGGTTCACGGGGCGAAGGCCCGTGTGCAGGATCTCACTTCGGCCGGTGCTCGCTCAACGTCTTGGCGCCCCGGCCGAGCGCGACCTGTCCGGACTGGACGAGCTCCTGGATGCCGTGGGACGAGAGCATCTCCAACAGCGCCGCCAACTTCTCACTGCTGCCGGTGGCCTCGATGGTGATGGAGTCGGCCGAAACGTCGACGGCCTTCCCACGAAACAGGCTGACCACGTCGATGATCTGGCTCCGCGTGTGGACATCCGCCCGCACCTTCACCATCACCATCTCACGTCGCACGGTGTTGGACCCGAGTTCGAGCACCTTGCGGACCTCGATCAGCTTGTTCAGCTGCTTGACAATCTGCTCGAGGGCAGCATCGTCCTCGGCGTTCGCCACCACTGTCATCCGGCTGATCTCCGGCCGCTCGGTGGGGCCGACGGCCAGCGACTCGATGTTGAAGCCGCGCCGCGAGAACAGGGCTGCTATGCGGGTCAGGACGCCTGGCTTGTTGGAGACCAGGACGCTCAGGGTATGGGTGCTCACAGCAGCTCCTCTTCCCAGTCGGGGGCCATGTCGCGGGCCACTTGGATCTCGTCATTGCTGGTACCGGCGGACACCATCGGCCACACCATTGCGTCCTTGTGAACGACGAACTCCACCACGACGGGGCGGTCATTGATCTCGAGTGCCTTCGTGATGGCGGCCTCCATCTCCTCCTCGTTGGTGGCCTTCAGTCCCACACAGCCCATGGCTTCGGCGAGCATCTGGAAGTTCGGTATCGATTCGGTGTGCAGATCAGTGTTGGAGTATCGCTCGTTGTAGAACAGGCTCTGCCACTGCCTGACCATGCCCAGTGCATGGTTGTTGATCACGGCAATCTTGATGGGGATGTTGTTCAACGCACAAGTGACCAGCTCCTGGTTGGTCATCTGGAAGCACCCATCGCCGTCGATGCCCCACACGGTGCTTTCCGGGGAGGCGACCTTGGCGCCCATGGCGGCCGGAACACAGAAACCCATGGTGCCAGCGCCCCCCGAATTCAACCATTTGTTGGGGTACTCGTGCGGCAGGTAGTGGGAGGACCACATCTGGTGCTGGCCCACCCCTGTGGCGTAGATGGTGTCCCGGGGGCTCAGTTCCCCGATCCGCTGGATGACCTCCTGCGGGGACAGTCGTCCGTCGGGGGCCTCGTCCCAGTTGGGCCGGTACTTTGCGCGCATCCCCTTCAGCATTGTGCGCCACGGATCAATTTCGGGCGGATCCACCCCGGTCAGTTCCTCGTTGAGCAACCGCATCGTTTCCTTGCAGTCACCCACGATCGGGATGTCGACGGTCTTGTTCTTACCGATTTCGGCCGGGTCGATGTCCGCGTGGATGACGCGTGCATGGGGCGCGAAGCTGTCCAGCTTCCCGGTCACGCGATCATCGAAACGCGTTCCGATGGCGATCAGGAGGTCCGCCTTCTGGAGTGCCCCCACTGCGGCGATGGTGCCGTGCATGCCCGGCATCCCCATGTTCAGATCGTTCGAGTCCGGCAGTACTCCCCGCGCCATCAGGGTGGTGACGACCGGGATCTGTGTGCGCTCGACGAGCTCCGCCAGTTCCGCGTGAGCCCTTGCACTGACGACGCCACCGCCGATGTAGAGGACGGGCTTCTTCGCCTCCAGGATCATTTTGGCGGCTGCCCGGATCTGCTTGATGTGGGGTTTGGTGGTGGGCTTGTAGCCGGGGAGGTCCAGTTCCGCGGGCCACACGAATGGAGCGGAAGCCGACAAGGCGTCCTTGGCGATGTCCACCAGGACGGGTCCCGGACGGCCGGTGGAGGCGATGTGGAACGCCTCCCTGATTGCCAGCGGGATGTCTTCCACACGTTTGATGAGGAAGCTGTGCTTCGTGATGGGCATCACGATGCCCCGGATGTCCGCTTCCTGGAAGGCGTCCGTCCCGATCGCTGTGGAGTTGACCTGCCCTGTGATGGCCACGAGCGGCGTCGAATCCATGTAGGCGTTGCCAATGGGCGTCACCAGGTTGGTGGCGCCGGGCCCGGATGTCGCGATGCACACGCCCACCTTCCCGGTGGCCATCGCGTAGCCTTCCGCCGCGTGACCGGCGCCCTGCTCGTGCCGCACCAGGATGTGGCGGATGCTGCTGTCGTAGAGCGGATCGTACGCCGGCAGGATGGCACCGCCGGGAATGCCGAACATTACCTCGACCCCAACTCGCTCAAGGGATTCCACGAGCGCCTGCGCGCCTGTCAGCAGCTGGTGGTCGATGTCCGACATGGTGCCTCTCCCTCCGGTCATGGGGTGTGATCGTGTGCCCAACAAAAAACCCCCGGCGCCGGATGGCACACGAGGGAGCGTTTCGCTGGAGTTGCTGCGGCGAAACGCTTCAGAATACTACGAGGTGCTGAACTGGGATCACAGCCCTACCCTCGCGCAGGATGTCCGACGGCGTCAAGCAGTGGACGTTTTGTCCTGAATAGTGAGACGGGCCGGGGGTGTTCCCCGGCCCGTCCCTGCTCTGAATAGCTCGTCAGCCGACGCGGACGTCGTCGCGGACGACCTCGCGAACCCCCGGGCGAATGCTCATCAGTGCCCACCCGATCAGTCCGAACATGACGCCGAGGCCGATGACCAGAGCTGACACGCCGAATGCGAGCACCGAGGTGAACAGCGACGCCCTGAGGAAGGATGCCGTCATGACGGTGTCCCGCTGGCCCTGGTACTGCTCAGCCATTGCGCTGTCACCGTCGGCTTCCGCCTGACGCGCCATCCCACCCAGCTCGGCGTAGGTCTTGCCCTCCGACGCCTCCAGGGCGTGGTGATTGATGATGTCAGCCTGGGAATAGGCCGAGAATGGACCGTCCACCTTGTCGCCGGCCAGGAAGGCAGCGTCGTCAGGGACGGTGATGTTCTCAGCAGCGAGCTGCTGGCTGACGGAGACATAGGTGACCGCTCCGGCGATGATCAGGAGGATGCCTGCTATGAGCGAGACGACTCCGACAATTTTTGTGGTTTTCATTCTTACTGCTCCACTCTTTCGGTGTTGAACAAGTCCCAGCCACGTGAATCGTGTCCCGTCCAAACGTAGTGGACCAGCCTTTCCCCACCAAGGGAGCGCGCCGAAAAGCTTGGGAATATGGGAAAGGTTTCAGTCTGAACCACCGGACAGGAGGGCGTGCACCTCGTCCAGATCACGATGGATCTCGCCGCGCATGTTGCTGATTCCCGGTGCATTGGCATGGCGGGGCAGAACGTGGACGTGTGCGTGGAACACGGCCTGACCGGAGTCCGAGCCCACATTGGTCAGCACGTTGAACCCGGTGGCACCGAGGCGTTCCCGAAGCAACCGGCTCACGGTGCGCACTGCCGGCGCCACCTCCCCCAGTACCTGCTCATCCACCAGCGCGTCCTCGACGTGGCGCCGCGGCACGACCAGTGTGTGGCCCTCCTGCCAGGGCTCGACGTCGAGGAAGGCGAAGGCCGCCTCGTCGGCGTACACCTGCTTGGACGGAATCTCACCGGCAATGATCCGGCAGAACAAGCACTCTGACATGGTGTGGCCTCCGCTCACCTGTGTGTGTTGGGTGGTGTCAATCGGACGGTGTGACCGGCGGCGCGCAGCGCATCCTTGACGTCGGCGACCGACAGGCTCTGGTAGTGGAAGACGCTGGCTGCAAGAACGGCATCGGCGCCTGCGTCGGCTGCCTCCACGAAGTGCTGGGCGGTGCCAGCCCCACCGGAGGCGATGAGCGGCACGTCAACGACGGCACGGACGGCGCGAATCATCTCGATGTCGAAACCTGCGGTGGTGCCGTCGGCGTCCATGGAATTCAGCAGCACCTCTCCCACACCTCGTTCCACGGCGTCGCGGGCCCACTCCAGCGCATCCCTGCCCGCCGACCTCCGCCCACCATGCGTGGTGACGCCGAACCCCGAGGGCATGGATGCCTCGCGACGTGCGTCGAGGGACAGCACAAGGACCTGATTGCCGAATCTGGCGGCGATCTCGTTGATGACGTCCGGACGCTCCAGGGCTCCGGTGTTGATGCCGGCCTTGTCCGCCCCGCACCTCAGCAGCGAGTCGACGTCCTCGACGCTGCGCACTCCCCCGCCCACGGTCAGGGGGATGAGGACGGTCTCCGCACACCGCGAGACCATGTCCCGGGTGGTGGCCCTGCCATCCGAGGACGCGGAGATGTCCAGGAACACCACCTCGTCGGCGCCAGCGGCACCGTAGGTGGCGGCCAGTTCCACCGGGTCCCCGGCGTCGCGCAGGTTCTGAAAGTTCACTCCCTTGACCACGCGACCGTCGTGGACGTCAAGACACGGGATCACGCGGAGAGCTACGGCCATGCCGCAACCCTAGCGAAGCCGCAGCGCTCCAGCCCGCCGCGCGGTTCAGACCAGTGTCAGGACGAAAACCACAAGCGCAGCAATCAGCAGCGGCTCACCGGACAGTGGTCAGTATTGGCTGGTCTGCCGGCCAGCCCACGAGCCCTGCATGAACAGCGCCCGGCTGGTGCCCTCAATCCTCCTCGATGTCCACGTCGACGACCCCGCGGCGCATACTGTCGACCACCTCGAGGCACGTGCGGCGCAGATCACCGGGGCCGGCGGCCTGGGCCAGCTGACCGGCGAAGTCCACCACCTGGCGCACCCAGCGCACGAAGTCACCCGCCGAGAGCTGGCCATGGGCCAGCACCTTGGCCAGTTCCTGCCCGCTTGACCACCTCCATGCCACCTCGGCGAAGCCGATGTCCGGCTCCCGGCCACGGTCGCGACGATGTTTGCGCTCCAGCAGTCCCACCTCGCGCCACACCTGCCGCAGTTCCGACTGGGCTCGCTCGCTTGCCGCATCGGGCATGCGGGGACTGCGCATGTCACGCGACGGCCGGGATTCGTAGAGCATGGTGGAGATGACGGCCGCCAGTTCCGGGGCGTCGAGACCGGCGAGGACATCCCGACGGATGCACTCGGCGGCCACGAGGTCCAGTTCGTTGTAGATGCGGCGCAGCATGCGGCCGGCGTCGGTCAGTTCGTCGCCGTCGAGGTAGCCCAACTCCTCCAGGACTGCACAGACACGGTCGAACTGCGTACCCAGGGAATTGGTGCGGGTGGCGATGTCCGCCTCACTCCTGCGACGTTCCCGCGCCAGACGTAGCACTTTGGCAGCGGCGACGGCGTGGATTTCCCGGTCTTCACACGCGTGGCACGGGTGGTTCTTCAGTTCGCGCCGCAGTTCGGCGATGCGGGCCATGTGTGACTCGTCCGTGGGGGCGACGAACGCCTCCGGTTCCTCGGGATCGATGCTCTCCAGCTTGTTGGTCATGGCCGAGAGCAGGGCCCGCCGCTCGGCGCGATCACGGACGCTGAAGCGGCGAGGCACCCGTACCCGTCCCACGGGAGTGGGTGGGCTGATGAGGTCATGGGGCTGCAGTCGCAGTACGGTGTGGTCCGCGGAGATCACCTGCACCCAGACAACGGAGTCGCGGTGGGCTTTCTGGCCGATCCCCAGGACCACGCTCCACCCCTGGCGGGGGACGTGGATGATGTCGCCGGGCACCAGCGACCCGACGGCGTCAGCAATCTCGCCGGCCCGCTGGGCACGGCGCTGTTTGGCGCTGCTGGCTTCGAGGCCGGAAATCTCGTCGCGCAGCACGGCGTAGGACATGAAGTCACCCAGATGGCATTCGATGGCTGCCTCGGCATCGGCCAACTCCTCCGCGGCCCGGCGGCCCGACCGGGCCGAGGTCACCACGGACTTGTCGGTCTGGAACTGGGCGAAGCTCTGGTTGAGGAGTTCACGCGCTCGGACCCGGCCCAGGGTGGCGGTCAGGTTGACCGCCATGTTGTAGCTGGGCGCGAAGCTGGACCGCAGGGGATACGTGCGTCGGGACGCGAGACCCGCCACGGCCCGAGGGTCCATCCCTGCTTGCCACAGCACCACGGCGTGACCCTCCACGTCGATGCCGCGGCGGCCCGCGCGGCCGGTCAGCTGCGTGTACTCCCCGGGGGTGATGTCCACGTGGGCCTCGCCGTTGTACTTCACCAGTTTCTCCAGCACGACGGTGCGCGCCGGCATGTTGATACCCAACGCCAGGGTCTCCGTCGCGAAGACGAGCTTGAGTGCGCCCGTGGTGAACCCCTCCTCCACAATGGCCTTGAATGCTGGAAGGACGCCCGCGTGGTGGGCCGCGATCCCCCTGCACAGCGCATGGCGAAAGTCCTCGTAGCCCAGCGCATCGAGGTCTGCCAGAGACAGTCCCGTGGTGTGCCTGTCCGCGATGTCGCCCAGCGCTCGTGCCTCGGCGCGGGTGGTGAGTTGCACGCCCGAGTGCAATAGCTGTTGGACGGCAGCGTCGCAGCCCACCCGGGAGAAGATGAAGACGATGGCAGGTAGCAGCTCTGCCTGGGAGAGGAGCCGGGCCATGTCGTCGCGGCGGGTGGGTTTGGTGGCGAACCTGGGATGCGTCGAACCGCCGAACTGCCCGGAGCCCTTGCCACCGCCCTGCGGCTTGCCCTTGCCGGAGCGTCCCCGTGGCCGGCGTGAGTCGTCGCGGATCTGGGCGGCCTCGCCCTTGCTGACCTTCAGCAACTCCTTGTTCACGCGTGCGGCCCGGGCACCGGGCAGTTCCTGGGCTGTGGGTGCCACGCCGTCGAAGAGGTCGACGAGTCTTCGCCCCACCATCACCTGCTGGAACAGCGGGACGGGCCGGCGTTCCGAGACCACCACCCTGAATTCCCCGCGTACCGTCCGCAGCCACTCACCGAAGTCCTCGACGTTGCTCACGGTGGCCGACAACGCAATGATTGAGACGGATGGGGCGAGCCCGAGGATCACTTCTTCCCAGACGGCGCCCCGGAAGCGATCGGCGAGGTAGTGCACCTCGTCCATGACCACGAACCCCAGATTGCCCAGGGTGGGGGATCCTGCGTAAATCATGTTGCGCAGCACTTCAGTGGTCATCACCACGATCTGGGCCTCGGCGTTGACGGAGGAGTCGCCGGTCAGCAGGCCCACCCGGTCGGCACCCCATCGCTCGACGAGGTCGTGGTACTTCTGGTTGCTGAGAGCCTTGATGGGAGTGGTGTAGAAGCACTTCTTCGACTGCTGCACGGCCGTCCACACTGCGAACTCCCCCACCACGGTCTTCCCCGACCCGGTGGGGGCGGCCACCAGCACGCCGTGGCCCTCCGAGAGAGCCTCACAGCCCTCGATCTGGTAGGCGTCGAGGCCGAACGGGTAGTCGCGGGAGAATTCCGCCACGTCGGGGGGCGGGGTGGGAGTTTCTTCTGTCACTCTTTCACGGTAGCAGCGGAGTGCGAGGGGTCGACGAACACCTTCAGCACCCCCGCAGCGGCGGTCACGGTGACGGGAACGTCGCCGAGCTCCTCGCCGTCGCCCATGCAGAACAGTTCCTCACCGGCGATCTCCACCTGGCGGGCCTTGAACTGCTGCACACTGGGGTGCCTCGCAAAGTTGCCCGAGTACATCTGGGGCAGGAGCCGCAGCAGCGTTGCGCGCGAGACGGGATCGACGATGGTGACGTCGAGCTGGCCGTCCGCCGGATCCGCCTCCGGCGCGATTCTCATCCCTCCCCCGAACATCCCGGTGTTGCAGACCGCCACGATCATGGCCTCCTGGATGCGAAGGACACCGTCGATGCGCAGTCGGTACCGCAGCGGGGAGAAGTGCACGAGCTCGCGCAGGGCAATCCAGCCGTAGCTGAGACTGCCGAAGCGCAGCGAGATGTCGTTGGTGGCGCGGTTCACCCGTGCGTCGTAGCCGGTGGAGACCACGGCCCCCACGTAGCGCGATCCGAATGCCTCATTGGACATGTGTGCCAGGTCCACTCGACGCGTGGCCCCGGAACAGATCGCATCGACGGCGCCGCTCAGGTTCTTGGGGACACCCACGCCACGAGCGAAATCGTTGCCGGTCCCAGCCGGAATGATGCCGAGCGTGGCCTCGGTTCCGGCGCAGGCGTTGAGGCCGAGATGGGCCATGCCATCCCCACCCATGACAATGACCGCGTCCCCCGCGCGGGCGGCCACGGCTGCGGCGCGGGTGAGTTTCTCGGATTCGGTCCAGGAATCCGTCCTGATGACAGCCACCTCAGCCGTCGCGAGACGATCACGCAACGCCCAGGCCACTCGTGGCAGCTCCCGCCCAGAACGTCCGCCCCCGGAGCCCTCGTTGACCACGAGTGTGAAGAGCCGCGGCTTGGCGAGCTCATTCATGACACGCGTCGGTTCATTCGCCGTCATTCACGTCGACGGACCACTCGGCCGCATCCTCTTTCGTGATGCCCTTGCGTTTGTCGAGCACCAGGCAGATGGCCTCGGCGATCATGTACAGCAGCGTCATCGGCAGTGACAGGGCGAGCATCGAAAAGGGATCCGTGGATGGCGTCGCCACGGCCGCGAAAACGAACGTGCCGAAGATGACGAACTTGCGGGACTTCACCAACTGGTAGCCCCGCACGACGCCCGCAAGGTTGAGCGCCACGAGAATCACCGGCAGCAGGAACGACACGCCGAACACGAGGATGATCTTGATTTCCAGCGCGAGGAAGCTGCTCATCTCCAGCAGGTTGACGATGTCCAGTCCTTGGGGCGTGAATCCCAGCATCACCGCAATGCCCTTGGGCCACACGAAGTATCCCAGCGTGCAACCCATCAAAAACAACGGGATGGCGGCACCGAGGAAACCGAGCGCGTACTTCTTCTCCTGTGAGATCAGCCCGGGCGCGACGAACGCCCACAACTGGTACATCCATACGGGGCAGGACACGACGACCCCCGCCATGACACAGGCGATGACTGCGAGGGTGAGCGGCCGCACCACACCGTCGTTGACGATGAGCGTCTCCGCGCCGGGGTTGGCCGCCATGAGGGCAGCACGTGCCGTGAAGTACGGCTGCAGGATGAACTGGATCAGTTCACGGTAGAAGAAGATGGAACCCAGCGCGACGACGACGATCGCGACCACCGAGATGGTGAGTCGGTACCGGACCTCCCGGAGGTGGTCAACGAGGGCCATCGTGCCGTCCTCGGACGGCCGGGGAGGGCGCAGCCAGCCGAGCCGACGCGGCTTCGCGTCGGGCTCAGTGGCGGTGGCGGCCATGCTCAGATCCCGGTCCCGGAATCGTGGCGGCGCAGCGACTCTTCGCGAGCCGCGGCCTCGCGGGCCTGCAGATCGCGCTCACGCGCCTCGATCTCGCGGACGCGCCGTTCCTGCTCCGTCTCGTTGCGTGCATCCGGCTGCACGATCTCGGCGTCCACCACTTCGGGGTTCTTGCCGTCGTCGACGGACTTGACCTCCTGCTTGAACTCCTTGATCGAGCGTCCGACGCCCTTGCCCAGACCGGCGAGGCGTGAGCCGCCGAACAAGAGCAGGGCGATTCCCAGGATGATGAGCAATTCAGTTGGACCCATGTCGGTCAACCTCTTTCCCCGGGACCGCACCCGGGCTAGTGAGATACGAAAAGTGATTCTACTCGCGGCTGCCAACGGGCAGCTGAATGCGCCCCAGCAGTTCACCGACCTCCTCGGCGCGCTGACCCAGCATGCGTACCTCGCTGTACAGGTCAGACACCTTGTGGGCCAGCCACACGGCGTAGGAAACCAGCGTCACCACACCAATCAGGGCGATGCCGCCGAAAACGAGTGTCCAGATCACGGACGAAATGGTACCCCCCGTGCGCCGCGGCAGCTAACGCCGCTCAGTGCAGCGGCTCGGCGTAGTGCGCCAGTGCGGCCCGCGCGTCCGCGGCCGCCGCACGGGCCACATGATCGTCGGACACGCGCGTGACGTTTGTGCCGAGACGCAACAGCAGCGCGCTTGCCCACCCGGGGGATGCCAGCGGGAACGTCACGCGGAGGTGATCCCCTTGGTCGCTTCGATCCGTCACGGGGTGGTACTCCGCCACCCAATGCGCTTCAGGTGCGAGTTCCAGGACGAGTTCGCGGGAGACGTCGTCGAACCAGCGCTCGCCCACTTCCGGCAGTCCCACCCTTGACCCGAAGACCTCGTCGAGGACCGCGATGGCCGCGATGCGGTCAAGGCGGTAGGACCTCCAGTCCTCGCGACTGCGGCTCCAGCCGTCCAGGTAGGCATAGCCGCCCGTGACCCGTAACCGCATGGGTTCGACGCTGGGCCGGGTCAGCGGGGTGCGCCCGTTCCCCTCGTACGTCAGTTCCACCACGTTCGACGCCGCGATGGCGCCCTGCAGTTGCTGGCGATGTTCCGGGCTCCCCGCATCGACGGACACCGACACCGCTGGGTCCACCTCACCGACCACCGCACGCAGCTTGGCCAAGGCGCTCGCGGCAGCTTCCGATCCGCCGGACGTCTCCACGAGCATGTCGAGCGCCACCAACAAGCTGGTGGCCTCCTGCAGCCGCATTCGCATGGGTCTGGCAAGCACGTCCGCGTTGCGGAAGAAGATGTGTCCCACGTCGCGCACCTCGTCGATGTCCACGTCGAAGAGGTCCTGGTGGTAGCCGTCGGGAAGTCCGCAGAACTGCAGCACCTCGATGTCGCTCACCACTTGGTGCGCCGTGATGCCGAAATCCTCCGCCACCTGCCGGACGGACACGCCCTGGTGCTGTTGCAGATAGGGCACGAGCTTGAGCAGGCGGGCCAGCTGTTCGGACGACTTCATGCTCCCCACCTCTCTGCCACGTCCGTCAACTGCTGCACCACTGCACCGCGCAGGTGTGGGGGTGACAAGCAGATGGCATCGGATCCGAGCTCGCAGATGTCGCCCACCAAAATGTCCGGACGGGCGGATTTCACCTGCCAGGCGCTGAAACCCTCCGGCAGCGATCCCTCCCAGGAGGCTGGCTGAGCCGAGCGGCGCAGGTCGCCACCGAACCCGTCGCGCAGTGCCACCACAGCGATGGCCACCTCTGCGTCGCGCTCGAAACGCACGTGGTCGGAGACCTGGCTCTCCGGCGGCACGGTGAAGGAACCGGGGTCACCCACGGCTTCCACCGGAGACGTGATGCGGCTGAGCTTGAAGTTGCGGGGCGCCTCGCGGCCAAGGTCGTGGCCCACCAGGTACCAACGGCCGCGTCGCTGCGACAACCGCCAGGGCTGCACCCGACGCGGCTGGCCCTTGTACTCGAAGGCGATCTCGCGCCGTGCCAGCAGTGCCTGGCGCACAGTGTCGAAACCCGGTTCGGCGGGGATGCGGGGCCTCAGCGTCATGAGGCGCCCGGGGTCGGGGTCGGCCCCGGCCGCGCGCAGTGTCTCCAGCGCGTCAGCGGTCTGTTGGGCAGCGACACTGTCCTGCCACACGCTGGCGGCGGCACCCAGGACAGCGAGTTCCTCCGGGGTGAAGGAGACGGGAGGCAGTTCAAAGTCGGAGCGCTCGATGCGGTACCCGTCCTCCGTCTCGAGATCACGATCGTTGGACCCCGTGACGATCGGGACGCCGGCCGTCCGCAGTTCTTCCTTGTCCCGCTCGAACATTCTCTCGAAGGCGCTGTCGGACTGGTGGCGATACCCCTCGATGGTGGAGCGGATCCGGTGTTTGGACACGAAACCGCGCGCACTGAGCATCATGATGAGCAGATTGACGAGACGCTCTGATTTGGCCTTGGACACCGGTTGCACCCCTTCTTCCCAGCGACAGCCGAGGCTACCGCACATGCCTTCCCGAGCATGGACAATGGGACCCGTGTCACCTCTCGTTGATCGCTACGCCCCCAGCCCCACGTCGGACCTCCATCTGGGAAACCTGCGCACGGCTCTCGCCGGATGGCTGTTGACGCGTGTCCAGCATGGACGGTGGGTCATGCGGGTGGAGGACCTGGACACGGCGCGGGTTGTCGCAGCCGGGGAGGCTGCCGCTCGCCAATTGACGGATATGAGGATGTTGGGACTGGAGTGGGATGGGGATCCGCTGTGGCAGTCGGAACGACGTGACGCCTACAGCGACGCCGTCGCCCGACTGGGTGAGCGGACGTACGAGTGCTTCTGCACTCGCCGCGAAATCGCTGAGGCCTCTTCCGCGCCGCACGATGCGCATCGGTCCTACCCGGGGACGTGCGCCACGCTCACCACCGAGCAGGCGGCCCGCCGTCGACGGGAGCGACCGGGCGCGATCCGCGTCAGATCGGAGGGCGCTTCCTTCACCGTGACTGACATCCACGCCGGCGAGGTGCATGGCGTTGTGGACGACTTCGTCCTTGTCCGGGGCGACGGGACGCCCGCCTACAATCTTGCGGTGGTGGTGGACGACATCTTCCAGGGCGTGACGCGCATCACCAGGGGCGCTGACTTGCTGTCATCGGCTCCCAGGCAGGCCTGGCTGACGCAACAATTGGGCGGAACACCTGCCGACTACGCGCACATCGGGCTCGTCACCAACACCGATGGCGCTCGCCTGGCCAAACGCGACGGCGCGGTGACGCTGGAAGACCTGGCCGCGCGAGGTCTGGACGCAGCAGATGTGTTGGAGCTGATCAGCGGCTCTCTGGGACTGGGCCCGTGCCGCACCGCGGACGAGGCGTTGGCGGCTCTGCGCGCTGGTGGTCGGCCCGAACCGGAGTTCTGGTCCCCCACGGTCTGGGATGGCCACCGGCTCAAGCAGACCCACTCGAGCCCCTGACAGCACAGCGACAGCAACTGGAGAGGAGCTCTGAACAGCCCCGCGTTGGCATCCGCACGGTGCGTTCTGAGTTGCTCCGCGACGTGGTCGCCGAGCCATTCGAAGGACGCATCGAGCAGGTGCGGGTCAGCCTTCGGTGGCGTAGAGCACGTCGATGACGTAGACCAGCGTCTTGCCGGCCCCCAGCTCAATTTCCGGCGAGCCGTCCGGATAGGCGAGCTCGGGTGGCACCACGAGCATGACGCGGGATCCGACCGGCTGTCCTTCCAAGCCCTGCTTCCAGCCCTCGATGAGGTCAGCCAGGGGGCCCTGCTGAGGGCGCCACGCGTCCTCGACGAGCGCGCCGGTGTCCCACTCCCAGCTGCGGTACTTCACCTGGATGGACGACGTTGCCGTGACCGGGGCGCCGGTGCCCTTGATGAGCGGCTGCACCACGAGGTCCGTGGGCTTGGTGGCGTCGTCAGGAACGGTGACCTTCGGCCCCTCCGCAGACATGGTGACGGTTGGCAGACCTTCGGCGGGCGTCACCGCTTCACCGGTGGCCTCCTGAAAGTTGGCGGAGATGATGTCCACCACGAAGAGGATGGTGTCACCCTTCTCGATTCCCGCGTCCGGGTTTCCCTCCGCGTAGCCGGCCTCGCTCGGCATGGCGATGAGCACACGTGAGCCAACGCTCGCTCCCGTAAGCCCTTCGGCGAAGCCCGGGACCACGCCCTGTAGCGGGAAGGTTGTGGGAGCACCGCGCTCGTAGGAGCTGTCAAAGATCTCACCCGTGCGGCCATTGAGTCCCACGTAGTTCAGCGTCACGGTGCTGTCCGCAGTCAGCTCCTGCTCGCCTCCCTCGCGCAGCACCTTGGACTGAGTCGAGTCGATGCCCCACGGCGTGGGAATGGTCACTTCGGGCTGATCCGTGTCACTGACCGTGATGGCGGACAGGTCCGTCGACGGGGTGACCGACGGAATCGGGGAAGCAGTGTCACTCGGCTCCGGGGAGGGCGACGTGGTGGCCATCACGGACTCGCTGGAGGCTGGCTCCGGCTCGGCGTCGGATCCGCAGGCGGTCACGCCGAGCGCAAGACCTGTGATGATGGAGGCGACAGCGAGTCGGGGGGCAATCGAAGAAAAACGCACGGGTGGAATAGTACCCGAGGGTCAAGAACTTCCGATCAGAGCCCCACGAGATCCATGAGGGCACCCAGCTCCTCGGGGGTGATGTCACGCGTCTGACCCACCGGCAACTGCCCGAGCTTGACCGGACCGATGGCGATGCGGGACAGCCTGTCGACCGGGTGGCCGACGGCCTCCATCATCCGTCGCACGATCCTGTTGCGTCCCTCGTGGAGGGTGACATTGAGGAGACTGCGGGTCTCCGTGCGTGAGACGAGTTTGAGCTTGTCCGGTTTCACCGGCCCGTCCTCCAGACGCAACCCCTTCTCCAGACGACGGAAGGTCTTGTTGTCCATGTGACCCGCCACCTCCACCATGTAGGTCTTGCTGACCTCGTAGGACGGATGGGCCAGGCGGTGTCCGAGCTCACCGTCGTTGGTGAGGATGATGAGCCCCTCGGTCTCGGTGTCCAGCCGACCGACATGGAACAGTCGTTCCTTGGTGCGTGGCAGGTAGTCCGACAGTGTGGGGCGCCCCTCGGGGTCCTCCATCGTGGCGACGACGCCGCGGGGCTTGTTGAGCACCACGTGGATGTGCCGCCGTGGTGGGGGAATGCGGGATCCGTCCACGCGAATCTTGTCGCGCTCTGGATCCACGCGCATGCCCTGCTCGGTGACGGTCTTCCCGTTCACCTCCACGCGGCCCTTGTCAATCATGATCTCGCTGGCTCGACGGGAGGCGATGCCAGCCGCGGCCAACACCTTCTGCAACCGCACACCCGTGGTCTCCTCGACCATCAGGGCCTCCTCATTCAGTGGTCCGGTCCTCGGCCAATCGGCCGAGTTCGGCTTCCAACATTACGGCGTCAGGCAGCAGTGGCGCCAAGTCCGGCAGTTCAGCGAGCGAATTCAGGCCGAGCTTGGACAGGAACAGCCCCGTCGTGGCGAATGTCATGGCGCCCGTGCGGGAATCCTCCCCCGCCTCGACGATGAGACCGCGAACAAGCAGGGTACGCACAACGCCATCGACATTCACGCCCCGCACGCCTGCGATGCGACCACGGGTGCAGGGTTGCAGGTACGCGATGACCGACAGGGTCTCCAGTGCAGCCTGGCTGAGCCTGGCGCGCTGGTCCGCCACCACCCAGGCCTCCATGATGTCGGCGAGGTCCGCGGCGGTGGCGAATCGCCAGCCACCGGCCACCCGACGCACCTCGATCCCCCTGCCACCACCGCTGTAGAACGCCGCGATCTCCTCCAGGGCCTCCACCACGTCCGGCTCCGGCGCCTCCAGCGCGGCAGCCAGGTCGGCGGATGTGACCGGTTCTGTCGCCATCAGCAACATGGCCTCGACGGGACGTGTCAGGACCGTCATGCATCCTCCAGTTCGGGTTGGGATTCGTACTCGTCGACGTCGGGCAGCACGGCCTCCTCGCCCCCCACCCACCGGATGTGGAGTTCGGTGAGCGGTCCGACCTGCTCGAAGGACACCTGTCGCGCGCGGAACAGCTCAAGAACGGCGAGAAATCGCACGACGACCGTGAGGCGGTCACATCCGGAGGCGAGGCTGCGGAAGGTTGCGGAGCCTCTCTCCCGCAGCAGTGACGAGACGAGAGCTGTCTGTTCCACCACGCTGACCTGCGCGCCGTGCAGATGAGCCAGTTCCACGTGGGGCTCCGGCCGTGGGGCCATGGCCGCGGCTGCGAGGCGCGCAACGTCGGCAGGCGCCAGATGCAGTTCCACCTCGGGCAGCACATGAGCGAACCTGTCCTCGATGCCGCCGGGGCGCCAGTGGGTGAGCTGTGCCGAGTCCACGCGGGCCTCGATCCAGACGGCCAACTCCTTGAACGCCCGGTACTGCAACAGGCGTGCGAAGAGCAGGTCCCTCGCTTCCAGGGCGGCCAGGTCTTCGGGATCGCTCACCTCCCCACCGGGCAGGAGCCGGGCGCACTTCAGGTCGAGGAGAGTGGAGGCCACGACGAGGAAGGAACTCGTCTGGTCCAGATCCCACCCTGTGCCACCCAGCCGGACGTGGGCGATGAATTCGTCCGTGACGCGGCTCAGGGCCACCTGGGTCACATCCATCTCGTGGCGGCCGATGAGTTGCAGCAACAGGTCGAAGGGGCCCTCGAAGTTGGCGAGGTGCACGTCGAATCCCGCCACCTGGTCGGCCTGCTCGGCCCTTCCCCCACCGCGCTGGCGGCCGCCGGCTCCGCGCTTCCCGCCGGATGGGTGCCGGCGCACGCCGCCCACGCTCATGAGGTTCCCATCCACCATGCGTGGATCACTGTGCCCGCAGCGCCGCCACCACGTCCGAATCCCCGCCGCGCTCTGCGAGATCGGCGAGTGCCAGCGCGACGGCTGATCGGACGATCCGGCCGCGATCCACCTTGAGTCCGTGGGCTCGCTTGCACTCCAGCGTGGCATCCTCCAGGGCGAACAGTTCCTCGGACGAGAAGTACACGGTGATCTTCTGATCGTGGCGAATGCGACCGGAGGCCAGCGGAACCTGTGGGCCGTCATCCATGGTGGTGGGCAGGACGGCTGCGTCCGGCGTCGGCTCCGGCACGGCGTCGTCCGGAGTCCGGCCCCGGCGTGGGGGGTCGGGCACAGGGGTGGACTGTGTCTGCCTGAAGAGTTCGGAGGCCCCCGGCAGCGATGCCCGCCTGTTCACTGGCTTTTGCATCGCTGCAGCACCTCCCTCGCAAGCTGCCGGTACGCGTCTGCGCCGGGCGAGGCGGAAGCGTACGTGGTGATGGGCTCTCCCGCGACAGTGGTCTCGGGAAACTTGATGGTGCGCCGGATGACCGTGTGGAAGACGTCGTCACCGAAGGCCTGCACCACGCGCTCGAGAACCTCCCGGGCGTGCAGGGTGCGGGCGTCGTACATCGTGCCGAGGATGCCCATCACCTTCAGGTCCGGGTTCAGACGGTCCGAGACCTTGGCGATGGTGTCGGTCAGCAGGGCGATGCCGCGCAGCGCAAAGAACTCGCACTCCAGCGGCATGAGCACCCAGTCGCTGGCAGTCAGGGCATTGATGGTGAGGAGGCCGAGGCTGGGCGCGCAGTCGATGAGGATGAAGTCGTAGTCCCCTCGCACCTTGTCCAGCACGCGCATGAGGGTCTGCTCCCGTGCCACCTCGCTGACGAGCTGCACCTCGGCGGCGGACAGGTCGATGTTGCTGGGCAGGATGTCCATGCCCTCGACGCTGCTGGGGTGGATGACCTCGTGAGCGGTGTGCTCCCTGCTGAGCAGAAGGTTGTAGATGCTGAGTCCGAGCGTGTGGGGGTTGACGCCCAGCCCGACGGAGAGGGAGCCCTGCGGATCGAAGTCGACGAGCAGCACCGCGTACCCCAGCTCCACGAGGGCTGCACCCAGGTTGATGGTGGTGGTCGTCTTACCCACCCCACCCTTCTGGTTGCACATGGCGATGATCTCGGCCTGCCTGCGGCGCCCCGGGTCGGGGCGTGCGGGCACGGGAAAATCTGGGAGGGGCCGACCGGTGGGTCCCATCGGGTTGCCGTCGACGAGGGTGGATGTGCGGGGAGCATCAGGTACCTCGAATTCTGCTGCTTCTTGTGCGAAGAGTCCCTCGTCCGTCACTACTGATACCTCCATGTCGACTTAGTTCCCCACCCTAGTGCCCGGTCACAGCGCGCGTGGATGCGCCGCGAGGTAGACCTCGCGAAGTTTGTCGATGGTGACCAGTGTGTAGATCTGCGTGGTGGCCACGGAGGCGTGCCCCAGCAACTCCTGCACGACCCGCACATCGGCCCCACCGTCGAGAAGGTGCGTGGCGAAGGAGTGCCTCAGGCTGTGTGGGGAGATCTCACCCTTCAGGCCCGCGGCCGTGGCCGCCCGGGTGATGACGGCCCAGGCGGACTGTCTGGACAACCTGCGACCCTGCTGGTTCAGCAGCAGCGCCGAGCCCGCCCTGCCCCTGGACAGCGGTGGCCTCGACCGCACGAGATAGGCGTCCAGGGCATCACGGGCGAACGAGCCCAGTGGCACGACACGTTCCTTGCCGCCCTTGCCGAACAGTCGCAGTTCGGGATCGGGCCGGGACAACGCGGTGGTGGCGTCGTCCACGTCGAGGGCACACACCTCGGAGACGCGTGCGCCCGTGCCGTAGAGCAGTTCCAGCACCACGGCATCACGCAACCCCACGACGTCGTCGCGGTTCGGGGCCTCCAGCAGGCGGCGCACCTCGTCCACCCCCAGAGCCTTCGGGAGCCGCTTGGGGGGCGTCGGTGGAGCGACGTCCTTGGCGGGGTTGTCGCTGATGATCCGCTCCTCCAGAGCGAAGGCATGCAGCATGCGCACCGCAACCACGATGCGGGCAGCCGACGCGGGGGCGAGTTCCATGGAGAGATGGCGGGCGAACTCGTCCACCTCCACGGGTGTGACCTCCTCGATCCCCTCGATGTTCCGCTCAGCCAGGAAGATCGAGAACCGGGCCAGGTCTCTCCGGTACGCCGCAACGGTGTTGGCCGCCAGACCGCGCTCCACCCGGATGTGTCCCAGATAGTCGGCGATGACGGCCTCGACGGGCGTCATGGGCGTGGTTGGCTCCGGATCGGCCACGGGGCGTCGGCGGCACGGAGGGCGTCGAGACGCCCGCCGAGCCGCGCCGCCTCCAGGGCCAGGAGGCCCGTGACGAGCGACTGGCTCTGGCAGCGGCCCTCGAACACCGCGTCGAGCAGGTCGGTCCTGTCGAGCCACTCCCAGGTCATTTCCGCCTCCTCGCCCTCCGGGGCGAAGCCGTCGGGACGATCCGCATGCTCCAGGTCGCGCGCCAGGTAGATGCGCTGGGACTCCTGGCATGCACCGGCCGTGGGGCAGACGTCGACGAGCACCTGCCAACGGTGTGCAGCGAGTTCCGCCTCCTCCGCCAGCTCACGTTGGGCCGCCTGCAGCCACCCCTCGCCGTCCTCGTCGAGGAGCCCCGCTGGAATCTCCACGAGCTCCATCCGCACGGGGTGTCGGTACTGGTGCAGGCACGCGACGGTGTCGTCCTCCTCGTCCCACGCCACCACGCACACCGCCCCGGGATGCGTCAGGAACTGCCGGTTGACCACGTCCCCTGACGGTGTGACCACCTGCTCGTCCACGAAGCTCGAGACAGCGCCGACACCCAGGACGTCACGGCCCCGAACCTCCCAGCGTCGTGGCTCATCCGTGATGCTCACTGTGTCTGCCCTTCCTGACGTGCGAGGGCCGCTCGGATGAGTCCCGCGAACAGGGGATGGGCCTTGGTGGGCCTGGACTTGAGCTCCGGATGGGATTGGGTTGCGATGTAGAAGGGGTGAACGTCGAGAGGCAACTCGACGAACTCCACAAGGGTCCCGTCGGGCGAGGTGCCGGAGACCACGAGCCCGGCGGCCTCCAGTTGTTCCCGGTAGGCGTTGTTGACCTCGTAGCGGTGCCGGTGGCGCTCCTCAACCCGCCCCTTGCCGTAAAGACTGTGCGCGAGAGAGCCCTTCACCAGCTCGGCCGGATAGGAACCAAGGCGCATCGAGCCCCCCAGGTCTCCCCGGCCCGCGACGATCTCCTTCTGCTCGGCCATGGTCGCGATCACCGGGTGCTGGGTGTCGGGGTCGAACTCCGACGACGCGGCGTCCTCGATCCCGGCGAGGTTCTGGGCGGCCTCGATGACCATCGCCTGCAGCCCCAGGCACAGCCCCAGTGTCGGGATTCTGTTCTCGCGGGCATAGCGCAGTGCACCGACCTTGCCCCCAACGCCCCGGATGCCGAACCCTCCGGGAACGAGCACCGCGTCCACGTCCCCCAACTGGCGGGCGGCGCCCTCGGGGGTGTCGCAGTCGTCGGAGCGAACCCACTTCACGGTCACCCGCGCCCAGTTCGCGAAGCCCCCGGCGCGCAGCGCCTCACTCACGGACAGATATGCATCCGGAAGGTCGATGTACTTGCCCACCAACGCCACGCTCACCTGGTGCCTCGGGTACTCGACGCGGGACAACAAGTCATTCCAGGACTTCCAGTTGACGTCGCGGAAGCTGAGGTTCATGCGGCGCACCACATAGGCGTCGAGCCCCTCCGCGTGCAACACCTTCGGGATCGCGTAGATCGACGGCGCGTCGGCGCAGGAGACGACGGCCTCCTCGTCCACGTCACACATGAGGGCGATCTTGCGCTTCAGGTGCTGGCTGATCTCGAACTCCGAGCGACACACGATGGCGTCGGGTTGGATGCCCACCTGCCGCAGCGCGGCCACGGAGTGCTGCGTCGGCTTGGTCTTCATCTCCCCCGACGGCTTGATGTAGGGCACCAGGGAGACGTGCAGGAAGAACACGTTGTCGCGGCCAATCTCGTGGCGCACCTGACGCGCGGCTTCGAGGAAGGGCAACGATTCGATATCACCCACCGTGCCGCCGATCTCGTGGATCACGACATCGATGCCCGGTCCACCCATGGCCATCATGGAGTCGCGGATCTCACCGGTGATGTGGGGAATCACCTGCACGGTGTCCCCCAGGTACTCCCCACGACGTTCCTTGGCGATCACGGACGAGTACACCTTGCCGGTGGTGACGTTGGCGTCCGCGCTGAGACTGACGTCGAGGAATCGCTCGTAGTGGCCGATGTCGAGGTCGGCCTCCGCGCCATCCTCGGTGACGAACACCTCACCATGCTGGAAGGGGTTCATCGTGCCGGGATCCACGTTGAGGTACGGGTCCAGTTTCTGCATCGTGACCTTCAGGCCACGAGCGATCAGGAGGCTGCCCAGACTGGACGCGGTGAGGCCTTTGCCGAGGGAGGACACGACGCCCCCGGTGACGAATACATGTTTGGTGTTCCTGGAATGCTCCACGGGCCTCCAGCCTAGACGTTGAGGGGCCATGTCTGTGAACCGGTCCGCGAGCGGGCCACTTTGGACCTCGGATCCGCGCCTAAGCTGATCCCCATGCGCGTCGACCTGAACGCCGATCTCGGCGAGGGCTGCGGCGATGACGCCGCAATGCTGGAGGTGGTGAGCTCAGCCTCCGTCGCCAGCGGCGGCCATGCCGGGGACCGCGCCACGATGCACGCAGTCTGCGATGCGGCCCGGCGCCATGGCGTGCGCATCGGGGCGCATCCATCGTACGAGGATCGCGTGAATTTCGGTCGCGCGGCCGTCGATGCCGCCCCCGACGAGGTGCGTCGCCTCGTGGTGCGGCAGTTGCGGGCCCTGGCCGTGGAGGCGGCACGGGTGGGCTCCCGCGTCAGCTACGTGAAGCCGCACGGCGCGCTTTACCACGCCGTCGCCTCGGATGTGATGACCGCCGGGGCGGTTGTGGAAGCAGTCGCAGCCTTCGCACCGGGGCTGCCGGTTCTCGGCCTGCCGGGGTCCCGATTCCTCCACTGTGCATCCGAGGTGGGGCTGGCACCGGTGAGTGAGGGATTCGCCGACAGGATGTACAACGCCGACGGCAGCCTCGTAGCCCGGGACGTGGAGGGCTCGGTCCTCAGCGCTCCTGGGCAGGTCGTGGCGCAGGCGGTCCTCATGGCCACCCGGGGTCAGGTCCGGGCGGTCGACGGATCGCTCATCGCGGTGCGCGTGGATTCCATCTGCCTGCACGGTGACACTCCGGGCGCCGTGGGTCTTGCGCGGGCTGTGCGGGCCGGGTTGGAGTCTGCCGGCGTCGAGGTCGTGGCGTTCTCATGAAGGTGGTCGCCAACGGTGAGCGGGCCTGGCTGCTGCAACTGGAGGACGACGCCGAGGTCCGTGCCCTGACCGTGTCGCTGGGGTTGCTGCGATCCGAGGCAGGGCTGCCATGGATGCGGATCGTTGACATCGTCCCTGCAGCCCGGACCGTGCTGGTGACAGCGCCGAGCGCAGCGGATGCGGCTGCGCTGCGGGAGCCGCTGGCCACCCTGACGGGGCTTCCGCCGCAGGCAGCTCCGGCGGGCCGCGTCGTCGACATCCCGGTGATCTACGACGGTCCTGATCTGGAGGCCGTTGCCCGGGCCTGCGGCCTGACCCCCGCCGAGGTGGTCGCGGCCCACACCTCCACGCCGTGGACGGTGGCGTTCGGCGGCTTCGCGCCGGGTTTCGCCTATCTTTCCGACGGGGACCCGCGCCTGTGGGTGGCACGCCGGTCGGAGCCGCGCACGGCGGTACCGGAGGGGGCCGTCGCGCTGGCCGATGGGTACAGCGCGGTGTATCCGCGTCGCTCCCCCGGCGGCTGGCAGCTGATCGGCCGGACGAACGTCGCCCTGTGGGACACAACTCGGGAGCAACCCGCGCTCCTGGTGCCGGGCATGCGCGTGAGGTTCCGGACGCTTCCATGACGCTGCACGTGAGGCGTGTTGGCCCGCTCGCCACCATCCAGGACCTCGGCCGTGCCGGGTGGATGCATGTCGGGGTGTCGCCGTCCGGCGCCGCCGATCGCGCGTCGCATCGCCTTGCCAACGCACTGTTGGGCAACGATGCAGGTGCCGCGACGATCGAGGTGCTCCTGGGCGGCCTTGAGTTCGAGTCGACATCGGCCACGTGGGTGGCGATGACGGGTGCCGACTGCAACGCCCAGGTCGACGGCCGGGCCGTCGCGTGGGCAGCTCCGGTGCCGATGCGTCCGGGCCAGCGCCTGGCACTGGGGTGGGCGTCCACCGGTCTTCGCGCATACGTGGCCCTCGCCGGCGGCGTGGACGTGGAACCTGTCCTTTGTTCACGCTCCCGCGACACCCTGTCGGGGCTGGGACCGGACCCCCTCCGCGTCGGGACGGAATTGCCTCTCGGACCGGGGACATCGTGGCCCACCGCGGAATTCGCGCCCATCCCCCGCCCAACCGGACACGACCTGCTCCTCACGGCCCAGCCGGGGCCGCGGTCCGACTGGCTCGGCGGGACTCTCGACGGAGCCCCATGGACCATCTCGCAGGACTCGGACCGGGTCGGCGCCCGGTTGGAGG
Source organism: uncultured Actinomycetota bacterium (assembly GCA_963747505.1). Lineage (GTDB taxonomy): Bacteria > Actinomycetota > Actinomycetes > Propionibacteriales > Propionibacteriaceae > Arachnia. The sequence goes on from CAVVFD010000001.1 coordinate 1,370,202, forward strand.
GGACTCCCCTGCCCCGCCACCCTTCCCGTGTGGGTGCCGAGCTGCCCAGCGAGCCAATGGTCCGTGGCGCCGTCCAGCTCCCACCTTCAGGGCTGCCCGTTGTCTTCTTGTCCGACCATCCAGTGACCGGCGGATATCCCGTGATCGCCGTTCTGGACGACCGGTCCTGCGACCTCCTCGCCCAGGGTCGCCCCGGTCAGGGCCTCACCTTCCGCACCGTCGCCGTGCGACGATGACACACATGTTGCCTCTGCAGTTGCCGATTGCCCCGATGCTGGCGAAATCCGTCGACTCTATTCCCACCGGCGACTTCGCCCACGAGCCCAAGTGGGATGGCTTCCGCTGCATCGTCTCCCGGGATGGGGACGACATCGTCCTGGGCAGCCGGGGCCGGAAGCCGCTGACGCGCTACTTCCCGGAGCTGCTGCCCGCAGTCGAGACCCTCCCCGCACGCTGCATCCTCGACGGCGAGATCATCGTCCGAGCCGGTCAGCCGGGCGCGCAGTACCTGTCCTGGGATCTGCTGAGCCAGCGCATCCATCCCGCTGAGAGCCGGGTGGCCAAACTTTCAGCGGAGACTCCAGCCGAGTTCGTCTGCTTCGACGTCCTGGCTCTCGACGACGATGACCTCACCGGTCAGCCGTGGGCCTCGCGACGTCGCATCCTCGAGGAGATCCTTGGCCCCGGTCCCCACCCGTCGCTGCACCTCAGCGCCGTCACAGGTGACCACCAGCGTGCCGCCGACTGGTTTACCCGCTTCGAGGGGGCGGGGCTGGACGGCGTCGTGTCGAAAAGGCTCGATGGCCGTTACGAACAGGGCAGACGCACCATGCTGAAGACCAAGCACAAGCGCACCGCAGAGGCCGTGGTGATCGGCTACCGGATGGCCAGGAACGGCGACGGCGTCGGCTCGCTCCTGCTGGGAATGCACGACGACGGCAATCTGGTTCGGGTGGGCGGCATCGTCGGCTTCCCGCTGGCGATGCGCCGCGAGATGGTCACGGAACTGGCGCCACTGGTGATCGACTCGGTCGACCCCTCACTCGCATCTCCTCGCTCCCGGTTCTCAGGAGACCGGGACTCCGACTACGTTCCGCTCGAGCCGGCGCTCGTGGTGGAGGTGGCCTTCGATCAACTCGAGGGCCGTCGCTTCCGACATGCCGCCACCTTCCTCCGCTGGCGACCCGACCGCGAACCGGGGTCCTGCCTCCTGGAGCAGGTGGACGTCGCGGCCGCCTACGACCTTGACGAGGTGTTCACCATGGGTTGACGCCGCCGATGGCTGGGCGGAGCTTCAGCCCGGCGTTTGCGACACCCAGATTCCCTCGTCCCTCCACTCCTCGGCGAGTGCATCGACGTTGTCCGGTACCACCGCAGCGGTCAGCCCCAGCAGGACGGTGGTGTCGAAGCCCGCCTCGAAGGCGTCACGCGTGGTAGCTGCCACGCAGTGATCCGTCGCAAGGCCGCAGACATCGACCTCGGTGACATCGTGGGCCGTCAGGAAGTCCTCGAGGCTGATGTCATCCTTGCCGTGGTCGGCCCCCTCGAAGCCGGAATAGGCCGCAGAGTACTCACCCTTGTCGAAGACGGCGTCGAAGTCACGGAACCCCAGGTTCGGGTGGAATTCCACACCTGGAGTGCCGACGACGCAGTGCGGCGGCCACGAATCCACGAAGTCCGGCTCGTCGCTGAAGTGGGCGCCGGGATCGATGTGGTGGTCCCGGGTGGCGACGACGACGTCGTAGCCGTGCGCCTCGGCCAGCAGGTGGTCAATCGACTCGGCCACCGCAGCCCCACCGGCAATGGCCAGTGAGCCTCCTTCGCAGAAGTCGTTCTGCACGTCGACGACGATGAGGGCTCTGGTCATGATGACTCCTGACGTGGGGTGCGGCATGTGCAATATGGCCGGAGTTTCGAACTCCCCCACCACCATAGTCACCGCTTCCCCGACACCAGGACCTCGGCAGGGCGATCCACGCTGTGGCGCCAGCCTCGATCACCGACGAGCGGCGGTCCACAACTCCATGGCGTGGTCCACACCCGCAGCGGATTTGCCGGACCCTCCCATCATGCGTGCCAGCTCTGCGGGGCGGTCCTTGTCGTCAAGCCGGTGCACACCCGACGTGGTGACCTGACCATCACTGGCCTTCGCCACGACGAAGTGCGCATCTGCGAAGGCTGCCACCTGCGCCAGGTGCGTGACCACGATCACCTGGGAGGTGGTGGCAAGACGTTGCAGCCTTCGCCCAATCTCCAGGCCGACGGCGCCGCCGACGCCCGCATCGACCTCGTCGAAGACGAATGTGTGATTCGATGACTCCCCCGCCAGCACCACCTCCAGCGCCAGCCTCACGCGTGACAGTTCTCCGCCGGAGGCCACCCGTCCCAGCGGGGCGGGTGCACTGCCCGGGTTGGCGGTGAACATGAGCTCGATGCGGTCGCCACCATGGGGGCCCAGCTCCGTGGAGTCCACCTCGAAGACGAGCCGGGCGTGTGGCATCGCCAGCGCCGCCAACTCGGATTCCACCAGGCCGGACAGCTGGGCCGAGGCCCGCTGCCGGTCAGCCGAGATCTCTGCAGCTGCTGCCGCGAGGGAGGAGTCCAGCTCTGCGACACGTGTGCGGAGGGCGTCAATGCGCTCGTCCGAACCCTCGAGCCGGAGCAGGCCGGTGCGTGCCTCGTGTACCCAGGCAATGACGTCGTCGAGTCCCGGACCATACTTGCGCATCAGCCCAGCGAGCTGCGCGCGTCGTTGCCCGACGGCGTCCAGCCTGGCGGGATCGACCACGAGATCGGCCGCGTAGTTCGCCACCGAGGCGGCAATGTCGTCGAGCAGGTACTGCGCCTCCTTCGCCCGTGCCGACAGGTCGCCAGCGAGCCTGTCCTTGTCTGCCAGTGTGCCCAACGCCTTGCGCGCCTCGCCCAGCAGGCCGACGGCGCTCGGCACGTCGAACTCGTCCTCGTCGCCGCTGAGGGCCCTCTGGGCTGTTCCTGCCAGTAGGCGAAGATCGTCGGCATCCATCAAGCGGCCGGCCTCCGTGGAGAGCGCCTCGTCCTCGCCCGGTTCCGGGGCCACGGCGGTGATTTCCTCCACCCCGAAGCGGAGCATGTCGATCTCGCGGGTCCTCGCCATGGCCTGTTCCACCAGCTGGGTGAGCTCGGCGTGTGCGGAGCGTCGCTCGGCCCAGTCGCGGCGGTACTGCAGCAGGCGGGAGGGCTGCGCCCAGGCATCCAGGATCTCGCGCTGCCGCTCGGGCGTCGACAGTTTTTGCTGCTCCGACTGCCCATGGATCGTTGCCAGCTCATCCAGCACGTCGGCGAGCGTGGAAACCGGCACCTGACTTCCCCCGACGACGGCTTTTGACCGGCCCTGGGCACTCACCCTGCGCAATGTGACGAGCTCATCCTCGTCGTCGACGTCCCCGCCCAACTCCTCCACGCGGTGCACCACCGCCGCGGGTACCCGCCATCGACCCTCCACGAGCGCGCGCTCACTGCCGCGTCGCACGATGCCCGCATCCCCGCGTGCACCGAGCAGCTGCCCCAGTCCCGCCACGATCATGGTCTTCCCGGCACCAGTTTCCCCCGTCAGGGCCGTCAGGCCGGCGCCGAGCTGCAGTGATGCTTCGTCCACGACTCCGAAGCCGGCGAGTCTGAGTTCAGTCAGCATGGGACTGCCCGGTCCGCCTCCGCCACCCCTCGACGGGGAGGTCGAACTTCTTCACAAGTCTCGTGGTGAATGGCTGCTCGGACAGGCGGGCGATGCGCAGGGCACTGTCGTCGGTGGTCACGCGCACAGTCTCTCCGCGCACCACCTCAATGCTGCGACGGCCGTCACACCAGATGACGCCGCGGGCCTCCTCGTCGCACAGCTCCAGCTGAACTTCGGAGGAGGGCGCGAGCACCATGGGGCGGTTGAACAGTGCATGTGCTGACAGCGGCACCAGCAGCATCGCCTGCACGGCGGGCCAGATCACCGGTCCACCAGCGCTGAAGGCATAGGCAGTCGAGCCCGACGGTGTGGAAACCAGCAAACCGTCGCAGCCCCAGCGTGACAACGGCTTCTGGTCTACGCTCACGAGCACGTTCAACATGCGTTCGCGGGCGAGCTTTTCGAGCGACACCTCGTTCACGGCGAAGGACTGCCACTTGCGAGCACCTGCAGTATCGAAGACACTCACCTGCAGAACGGTCCGCTCCTCCACCTGGTACTGCCGTGAGACCACGGCATGATGCAGCGAGTGCACGTCGGAGGTCTCCAACTCCGCGAGGAAGCCCACGTGCCCGAGGTTCACCCCGAGCAACGGCACACCCAGCGGTTGCCCCCACTCTGCCGCCCGCAGCATGGTGCCGTCGCCACCGAAGACGACGGCCAGCTCCGGGGCCTGATCTCCTGCGGGTTCGATCCTCGCATCGGGTACGGCTGCACGGATTCGCTCGACATCATCCGGGAATGTCAGGATCTCGAAACCTGCCGCCTGCATGCGGTCGATGAACTGCACCGCGGCGGTGAATGCTTCTGCACGTTGGGGGTGCACCAGGACGGCAACGCTTCGGGTCTCCACGGTTCACAGCCTATCGAGTCAGCCGGACGAAGAATTCGACGTTGCCTGCCGTCCCAGGCAGGCTGCTCTGTCCCTGCCAGTCGCAGGTCCATCCCAGACGGGCGGCAGCGGCCACCACGCCGTCAACCGCTGACTGACGCACGGCGGGGTCCCTGACCACACCGCCTGAGCCGAGAAGCTGACGTCCCACCTCGAACTGCGGTTTGACCAGCAACAAGGCCTTCCCGGAGTCCCTCAGCACGGCGAGCACCGGCTCCAGGACGAGCGTCAGGGAGATGAAGGAGACATCGGCAACGACGAGGTCCACCTGCCCCCCGTCGAGATCATCCGGCACGAGCTCACGGAGGTTCAGTCCTTCCCGCACGACAACACGTGGATCGCTGCGCAGTTCGGGCGCGAGCTGGCCGTGGCCGACATCAACGGCCATGACTTGTTGCGCACCACGAGCAAGGCACACGGCGGTGAACCCGCCCGTGCTGGCGCCTGCGTCGAGCACACGCTCCGGAATGATGGTGCCCGAGGCGTCCAGAGCACCCACCAGCTTGTGGGCGGCCCGTGACACCCAGGGATCAGCGTCGGTCTCGATGACGGAGTGCTCCGCCACAGGATGGGAGACCCGGCGAACCTCGAGCCCGTCCACGGTGACACGACCCTGCCGGACAATCCCAGCGGCCTGATTCCGCGAACGGACCAGACCGCGTGCCACCAGGGCCAAGTCCAGTCTCACGTCGGTGGTGTCACGCCGGGTATCCCGGGCTGCGTGATGTCCGAGGAGTTCTGGAGCACTGCCGCCAGGACCTGTTGTGCCTCGTCCAGCCGTTGCAACTGCTCGGCGACGCTCAGCTCACCCACGTCCTCCACCGAGGCCATCGCATCCTGGACCGCCCGCTGACGGCGCACGCCGGAGGGGGCCGCCGTCCCGGGGGTGGGGTTGCCGTGGGTGGGCTGCGAGCTCACGGGAGAAGGTCCAGTTGAGCGGCGACGTTCCCCGGGTCGGCGCCGAGTTCCCATACGGCGAACAGGAGGGCGCGAAGGGCGTCGAGCTGGTCCTCGGCATTCGCGGGGTGGGTCAGGAGAGTGGCCTCTCCCCCGCTGAGCTGGACAGCCTGTTCGCCGCAGCGGATGCGCTCGTCCTCGTCCACCTCGACGGTACGGGGCGGGGCCAGCAGGGCGGCGACGTCCCAGCCGATGTGGGTGGGACGCCCAACGGGTTCGGCGTCGAGGAGATCCTGCTTGCCGTGGGCTCCCGTGAAGACGAACAGGGATTCCATTCCCACGGCGTTGGCGCCCATGATGTCGGTGTCGAGCCTGTCCCCCACGAAGACGGGGTGCTCGGCGTCGAGTCGCAGCACCGTCTCGTCGAGCAGGGGCCGAAACGGCTTGCCCGCCACCTTGGGATCCACATTGACGCATGCGCGAATGACGCCGACTTGGGCGCCGCAGCCTGGGAGGATTCCGCGTTCGGTGGGACGGGTCATGTCCGGGTTGGTTGCGTACCAGTGGGCGCCGTGCTGGATGGCGAGTGCGCCACGTTCCAGCTGATGCCAGTCGAGCGCTGGGTGGTACCCCTGCACAACGGCCTCCGGGTCATCCTCGAGAGAGTGGACCGGTTCGAAGCCACCGTCGCGCAACTGATCCGCGAGCGCATCCGTCCCGACAACCAGGATCCGCGTGCCGGCCGGCAGGTCCCCCTGCAGCATGCGCACCGTTGCCTGCGTGCTGTTCACCACATCGGCGGTTGTTGCCGTGATGCCGAGTTCCTCGAGGTGGGCGGCCACGGTGGCTGGCGTGCGGGCGGCGTTGTTGGTGACGAACCCGATGTGAACACCGGTTGAGCGCAGCTCGGTCAGGGTCTCCGGTACACCGTCGATCACAACCGGGCCCAAGTAGATGACACCGTCGAGATCGAAAAGCGCGGCGTCATATGCGTCAACCAGCCGCCTCACTCCGAGCCCTCCTGGCGGTCCTCGGGGTCTCCGGAATCCCCCCGCATTTCCACTCCGTACTGGGGGCTGATTGCTTCTTCCTTCACACCTTCGTTGCCAGAGTGCTCTTCATCCACGATGAATCCATTGGACACCGATGCATCGACGAACGGATCGGCGTCCTCGGGCTCCAGTTCCATGCTGTCCGGGAGCGTGACACCTTCCAGTGTGGCGATGCGGTCGGCAGTGTCCAGTTCGCCGGACACGTCAAGTCCGGAGGCGTCGCTGAACCACTTGAGGGCGGGCTCGGCGCTGCCGCTCTCCTCAAGGAGGTTGGCGTAGGCGTAGCGCAGGCGAGCCTGCGACTCCCGCGAACCCAGTCGGCCTGAGATGGCAGCCCTCAGAATGCGCATGGCCTCGTCGCGTTGGCCGAGGTCGTCGCGGACGCCTGCTTCCACCAGCAGGCATTCCACCCGGAGCACCGCATCCTGGGGCTTGATGCTGGCCAGTGTGTCAAGGGCTTCTCGAGTCCTGCCCAACGCGCGTTCACAATCAGCAATCACGGGAATGAGCTCGTCGCCGCCGCTCATCCGACGGATTGCACGGTATTCACGCAGGGCCACCTCGAAATGCCCGGCGGCATAGGCCGTTTCGGCTGCAGCCTCCCGCACCACAGGCAGCCGGCCAGCGCGGCGGCGCGCAGCCTCTGCGTGCTTGTAGGCCAGCTCCGGGTCAATGTCGATGAGTTCGCCCGCCGCAAGGATGTGAGCGCCCACGGTCTCGGCGAGTTCCTTGGGAAGGCCCTTCATCTCGGCCCGGACGGGGAACGGCAGGGACTTCTCGTTGAAATTCTCCGGAGTGGGCGGTTCGTCCGCCGCAGCCGCCGTTCCTGGCTTCGGTACGCGCACTTCGCGGGCATCCCGGAACGTGCGCTCGTTCTTGCCGTCCCCCACATAGGGCCGACCGGGTCCGCGGTAGCCGCCCTCACGACGGTCCCCCGAACCACGACGATCACCGGAACCGCGACGGTCATCGGAACCGCGACGGTCATCGGAGCGGCCCTGATAGCCGCCCTCACGACGATCCCCCGACCCACGACGATCATCCGAGCGGCCCTGATAGCCGCCCTCACGACGATCCCCCGAACCACGACGATCATCGGAGCGGCCCTGATACCCGCCCTCACGACGATCCCCCGAGCCACGTCCATCACCGGAACCGCGACGATCATCCGAGCGGCCCTGGTAGCCGCCCTCACGGCGGTCGCCGGTACCACGGCGGTCATCCGAGCGGCCCTGGTAGCCGCCCTCACGGCGGTCGCCGGTACCACGGCGGTCATCCGAGCGGCCCTGGTAGCCGCCCTCACGACGATCCCCCGACCCACGACCATCACCGGAACCGCGACGATCATCGGAGCGGCCCTGGTAGCCGCCCTCACGGCGGTCGCCGGTACCACGGCGGTCATCCGAGCGGCCCTGGTAGCCGCCCTCACGACGATCCCCCGACCCACGACGGTCATCGGAGCGGCCCTGGTAGCCGCCCTCACGACGATCCCCCGACCCACGACCATCACCGGAACCGCGACGATCATCGGAGCGGCCCTGGTAGCCGCCCTCACGACGATCCCCCGACCCACGACGATCATCCGAGCGGCCCTGGTAGCCGCCCTCACGACGATCCCCCGACCCACGACCATCACCGGAACCGCGACGATCATCGGAGCGGCCCTGGTAGCCGCCCTCACGACGATCCCCCGACCCACGACGATCATCCGAGCGGCCCTGGTAGCCGCCCTCACGACGATCCCCCGACCCACGACGATCATCCGAGCGGCCCTGATAGCCCCCGCGCGCTCCTTCGCCGCCGCTTGCCGCGCGTCGAGGATCTTTGCGTCGCTCGTCGTCGCGGCGGTCGCCCGACTCGTGGCGGCCGTTTCTTGAGTTGTCAGATGAAGGCATGTGTCAATTCTCTCAAATATGGGGGCGCCCACCAAGTGGGCAAAAAAATACCCCCTGGGCTGGGCCCAGGGGGTATGTGGTAGTCCGGCGGCGTCCTAGTCTCCCACAGCGTCCCCGCTGCAGTACCATCGGCGCTGAGAGGCTTAACTTCCGGGTTCGGGATGGGACCGGGTGTTTCCCTCTCGCTGTGGCCACCGTAACATCCAATGGAGATGTCAAGAATTATTGACCGGCAAAACAGTATTCACATGTTGTTTTGCGGGGTGTGTTCTCGACCGTATCTCGAGAACCTCACAGTGGACGCGTAGCATCTTTGTAGGAGATGTGTTAGACAAGCCCTCGGCCTATTAGTATCGGTCAGCTCCGTACCTTGCAGTACTTCCACATCCGACCTATCAACCCTGTCGTCTACAGGGGGCCTTACCAGATTGTTTCTGTGGGAGCCCTCATCTTGAAGTGTGCTTCCCGCTTAGATGCTTTCAGCGGTTATCACGTCCCAACGTAGCCAACCAGCCGTGCCCTTGGCAGGACAACTGGCACACCAGAGGTTAGTCCGTCCCGGTCCTCTCGTACTAAGGACAGCTCTTCTCAAGACTCCTACGCGCGCAGCGGATAGGGACCGAACTGTCTCACGACGTTCTAAACCCAGCTCGCGTGCCGCTTTAATGGGCGAACAGCCCAACCCTTGGGACCGACTACAGCCCCAGGATGCGACGAGCCGACATCGAGGTGCCAAACCATGCCGTCGCTATGGACGCTCGGGCAAGATCAGCCTGTTATCCCCGGGGTACCTTTTATCCGTTGAGTCCTGGCGCTTCCATCCGCTACCAGAAGATCACTAGTCCCGACTTTCGTCCCTGCTCGAGATGTCCCTCTCGCAGTCAAGCTCCCTTGTGCACTTACACTCGACACCTGATTACCAACCAGGCTGAGGGAACCTTTGGGCGCCTCCGTTACTCTTTGGGAGGCGACCGCCCCAGTCAAACTACCCATCAGGCACTGTCCCTGATCCAGATAATGGACCTAGGTTAGATAACCAGAGTGACCAGAGTGGTATTTCAACGATGACTCCACCCGAACTGGCGTCCAGGTTTCACAGTCTCCCACCTATCCTACACAAGTCACACCGATCACCAATACCAAACTATAGTAAAGGTCCCGGGGTCTTTCCGTCCTGCTGCGCGTAACGAGCATCTTTACTCGTAATGCAATTTCGCCGAGTTCGTGGTGGAGACAGCTCCCAAGTCGTTACTCCATTCGTGCAGGTCGGAACTTACCCGACAAGGAATTTCGCTACCTTAGGATGGTTATAGTTACCACCGCCGTTTACTGGGGCTTAAGTTCAGTGCTTCGCCTTGCAGCTAACACTTCCCCTTAACCTTCCAGCACCGGGCAGGAGTCAGTCCGTATACATCGTCTTTCGACTTGGCACGGACCTGTGTTTTTAGTAAACAGTCGCTTGGGACTGGTCTCTGCGACCTTCAACGCTTCCCGACGCATGGTCGTTCACGTATCCGGTCCCCCTTATTCCGAAGTTACGGGGGCATTTTGCCGAGTTCCTTCACCACGATTATCTCGATCGCCTTAGTATTCTCTACCTATCCACCTGTGTCGGTTTGGGGTACGGGTGGCTCACAACTCGCTCACGAAGCTTTTCTAGGCAGCATAGGATCACTCAATCCACCACCAAAGTGGCAGACCCATCATGTCTCAGGCACCATGAAACGCGGATTTGCCTACGTTTCGCCCTACACACTTAGCCCGAGACAACCAACGCTCGGGATGAGCTACCTTCCTGCGTCCCTCCGCAGCTTGCCTACTAGAAGATCGGGTCACAGACTCAAACCCACCACGATCCGAAGACCGACAGCGGATTCTTGCGTGTTTAGCATCACTTCGTTCAGCACGGTCGTTGTTTCGCCAGTACGGGAATATCAACCCGTTGTCCATCGACTACGCCTGTCGGCCTCGCCTTAGGTCCCGACTTACCCAGGGCAGATTAGCTTGACCCTGGAACCCTTGGATATTCGGCGGACGGGTTTCTCACCCGTCTTTCGCTACTCATGCCTGCATTCTCACTCGTGTGCTCTCCACGGCTGGGTCACCCCGCCGCTTCACCGCGCACACGACGCTCCCCTACCCATCCATACGACCTCACGGTCACCTGTACGAATGCCATAGCTTCGGCGGATAACTTGAGCCCCGCTAAATTGTCGGCGCAGAATCACTTGACCAGTGAGCTATTACGCACTCTTTCAAGGATGGCTGCTTCCAAGCCAACCTCCTGGTTGTCTCCGCAACTCCACATCCTTTTCCACTTAGTTATCGCTTAGGGGCCTTAGCTGATGATCTGGGCTGTTTCCCTCTCGACTATGAAGCTTATCCCCCACAGTCTCACTGCCGCGCTCTCACTTACCGGCATTCGGAGTTTGGCTGATTTCGGTAAGCTTGTGGGCCCCCTAGACCATCCAGTGCTCTACCTCCGGTAAGAAACACGCGACGCTGCACCTAAATGCATTTCGGGGAGAACCAGCTATCACGGAGTTTGATTGGCCTTTCACCCCTATCCACAGCTCATCTCCTCGGTTTTCAACCCAAGTGAGTTCGGTCCTCCACGACGTCTTACCGTCGCTTCAACCTGGCCATGGATAGATCACTCCGCTTCGGGTCTAGAGCACGCGACTACAAAACGCCCTATTAGGACTCGCTTTCGCTACGGCTCCCCCACACGGGTTAACCTCGCCACGTACCACTAACTCGCAGGCTCATTCTTCAAAAGGCACGCCGTCACCCCCACCACCCAAAGGCGGCATAAGGCTCCGACGGATTGTATGCGATCGGTTTCAGGTACTATTTCACTCCCCTCCCGGGGTACTTTTCACCATTCCCTCACGGTACTTGTCCGCTATCGGTCACCAAGTAGTATTTAGGCTTAGCGGATGGTCCCGCCAGATTCACACGGAATTTCAGGGGTTCCGTGCTACTTGGGGTGACACCCAGGAGTGAACAGTTTACGTCTACAGGAGTATTACCCTCTACGCTGCGGCTTTCCAGCCACTTCAACTTCACTGATCATTTCTAACTCCTTCGAAGGATGACAGCCCTTCAGGGGTGGCCCCACAACACCCACATTGCAACGCCTGTCAGCTATCACACAATGCAGGTTTGGCCTGTTCCGCGTTCGCTCGCCACTACTAACGGAATCACTATTGTTTTCTCTTCCTGTGGGTACTGAGATGTTTCACTTCCCCACGTTCCCTCCAACTGCCCTATATATTCAGGCAGAGGTCGCCGGACATGACTCCGGTATTTCGAGGTTTCCCTATTCGGAAATCCCAGGATCAGGCGCTCGTTTACCAGCTCCCCTGGGCTTATCGCAGGTTACTACGTCCTTCTTCGGCTCTTGGTGCCAAGGCATCCACCGATCGCACTTAGTAGCTTGTCAAAAAATCTATCTACAAAGATGCTCGCGTCCACTGTGAAGTTCTCAAAATACGGGCGGAACCCAGAACCCAACCCCCACACAGGAAGCCAGAATCACTGGACCGCACACGAAGAAACAGCCACCCACCAGGGCAACCGATCCTTCAGGACCCAACAGCGTGCTTCAGCCTCACACCCCCACCATCCACGTTCCACTCCCAGACACCAAACAACAGCTTGGAACCCAGATTGTACTTGCATCCGATGACAACGATCAGCGTCAAAAGTCAATGTTCCACATCTACAAGCCATGCCCAGCCGACAACGAACGTGCCGGAACCAGACAAACATGGACAACCCCCACGAGAAAACCCGCGAACAGCTGCCAAATAGCTCCTTAGAAAGGAGGTGATCCAGCCGCACCTTCCGGTACGGCTACCTTGTTACGACTTAGTCCTAATTACCAGTCCCACCTTCGACGGCTCCCCCCCCAAACGGGGTTAGGCCACCGGCTTCGGGTGTTACCGACTTTCATGACTTGACGGGCGGTGTGTACAAGCCCCGGGAACGTATTCACCGCAGCGTTGCTGATCTGCGATTACTAGCGACTCCGACTTCATGGGGTCGAGTTGCAGACCCCAATCCGAACTGAGACCGGCTTTTTGGGATTCGCTCACCCTTGCAGGTTCGCAGCCCTTTGTACCGGCCATTGTAGCATGCGTGAAGCCCTGGACATAAGGGGCATGATGACTTGACGTCATCCCCACCTTCCTCCGAGTTGACCCCGGCGGTCTCCAATGAGTCCCCGGCATGACCCGCTGGCAACATTGGACGAGGGTTGCGCTCGTTGCGGGACTTAACCCAACATCTCACGACACGAGCTGACGACAGCCATGCACCACCTGTATACCGACCAAAAAGGGGCACCCATCTCTGAGTGTTTCCGGTACATGTCAAACCCAGGTAAGGTTCTTCGCGTTGCATCGAATTAATCCGCATGCTCCGCCGCTTGTGCGGGGCCCCGTCAATTCCTTTGAGTTTTAGCCTTGCGGCCGTACTCCCCAGGCGGGGTACTTAATGCGTTAGCTGCGGCACGGAGAACGTGGAATGTCCCCCACACCTAGTACCCACCGTTTACGGCGTGGACTACCAGGGTATCTAAGCCTGTTTGCTCCCCACGCTTTCGCTTCTCAGCGTCAGGAAAGGTCCAGAGAACCGCCTTCGCCACTGGTGTTCCTCCTGATATCTGCGCATTCCACCGCTCCACCAGGAATTCCATTCTCCCCTACCTTCCTCAAGTCTGCCCGTATCGAAAGCAGGCTCAGGGTTAAGCCCTGAGTTTTCACTCTCGACGCAACAAACCGCCTACAAGCTCTTTACGCCCAATAAATCCGGACAACGCTCGCACCCTACGTATCACCGCGGCTGCTGGCACGTAGTTAGCCGGTGCTTCTTCTCCCACTACCGTCACAAAAAGCTTCGTCATGGATGAAAGCGGTTTACAACCCGAAGGCCGTCATCCCGCACGCGGCGTTGCTGCATCAGGCTTCCGCCCATTGTGCAATATTCCCCACTGCTGCCTCCCGTAGGAGTTTGGGCCGTATCTCAGTCCCAATGTGGCCGGTCGCCCTCTCAGGCCGGCTACCCGTCGACGCCTTGGTGAGCCACTACCTCACCAACAAGCTGATAGGCCGCGAGCCCATCCCTGACCGCCGGAACTTTCCAACACCCAACATGCGCCGGGCACTGAATATCCGGTATTAGCAGTCGTTTCCAACTGTTATCCCGAAGTCAAGGGCAGGTTACTCACGTGTTACTCACCCGTTCGCCACTCGTGTACCCCCGAAGGAGCCTTACCGTTCGACTTGCATGTGTTAAGCACGCCGCCAGCGTTCGTCCTGAGCCAGGATCAAACTCTCCGTCGAAAAACATAAACAGACCCGAAAGCCCGCTCAATAATCAACAAACAATCCGATGTACCCGACAGAACAACCAAAACTGGCTATTACCATCAAAATAATCAAAGGAATCCGCCAACAAACCCCACAAAAAGCAGAGCCTGCCAGACAGGCGCCCACAACAACCCCACAAAGAGGCTGCCATAGACAAACAAAAATATGCATTGACTTAAAGCACACTGTTGAGTTCTCAAGAATCGGGTGCAACCCTCACAACCAGAAACAAACCATTCCTGACACATTCGGGGCAACTCTGTTAACCCTACGCATTACTTGAATGACTGTCAACTTGGCGTTTCGGCCATCAGCATTGCGTTGTGAGTTGTATTTGCGCCTGACTTGCAGGCAGCTTTTGAAGCTTACTCCCTGAACCGTTTCCAAGCAATTCGACGAGGTGTCGTGGTGTTTGGAAGATCCGCAGGAAGGCGTTGAACCGCTCAAAGCGGCCCGACCTACTTTACGCCTGCACCCCAACGCTGTCAAAACAGTCGCGAGGGCAACCCGGCTCATGTGGAGTTGTTGTCGGCCCGTGGGCCGCGAGGGGCTTGCCCCCATCCACCTGCTGGCCATACGTACGACCCTGGCGCCACGCCTCAGCTGGTTGGTGGGTTCTCGTTGAACGCACGCCAACCCGGTCCAGAAGTGTGGTGGTGGAGCTTCGTGTCTCGACGCCCTGGTGGGCGCTCGATCCACTGTGAAGCAGGACAAGACATTACCCGGAGCATCTCCACAGCACAAATCCGGGACCATTGTCCCGTCTCGTACCGTGGGAAGATGGCTTCTCATGCCCAAGGGGTTCAACAGAGGCATGATGTCGACCCACCCGTCAGCCGAGAACGAGCCCTCCGACGGTCCGGCGCCCGCGTCGCAGCACGATGAACCTGCCATCCAACAGGTGCTCGGGGCCGAGCTGGAGCTCCGCGTCGGTCACCTTGACGTTGTTCAGGTACGCGCCGCCCTCGTTAATGGCACGACGTGCGGCAGACTTGCTGTCCACCAGGCGCGCCATGGTGAAGGCTTCGGCGATGGTGGGCAACGCTTCGACCTCAGCGGCCCCCACCTCCCGCATCACACCCTGGAGAGTGGTGGCGGGGAGGTCTGCGAGTTCACCGCGCCCGAACAGCGCCTGGGCGGCCGCCGAAGCCGCCTCCCGCTCGGCCACGCCGTGCACCAGATCCGTCACGTCATCGGCCAGGGCCCGTTGCGCTGCGCGCTTGTGGGGCTCCGCCTCCGTGGCCCGCTCCAACTCCTCGATCTCCTCGCGTGAGCGGAAGCTGAACACCTTCAGGTAGTCGATCACTTTGGCATCCTCCGCGTTGAGGAAGAACTGGTGAAAGGCGTACACGCTGGTCAGGCCGGGATCGAGCCACACGGTCCCGGCTTCGGTCTTTCCGAACTTGGTGCCGTCGGCCTTGGTCAGCAGTGGCGTGGCCATGGCGTGCACCATGGTCTTGTCGCTGCGCCTCAACAGTTCGACGCCCGCAGTGATGTTGCCCCACTGGTCGCTGCCTCCCGTCTGCAGTGACACCCCGTGTCGTCGATTCAGCTCGCGGTAGTCCATGGATTGCAACAGGACGTAGCTGAACTCTGTGTAGGAGATCCCGTCCTCCAGACGGCGTGCGACCACATCGCGTGCCAGCATCCGGTTGACCGGGAAGTGTTTGCCGACGTCGCGCAGGAAGTCGAGGACCGAGATGTCCCGGGTCCAGTCCAGGTTGTTGACCATGGTCGCGGCTGCAGAACCCTTGAAGTCCAATACTCGTCCCACCTGTGCGCGAATCCGATCCACCCAACCGGCCACCACATCTTCGGAGTTCATGGTGCGCTCGCCCGATTGCTTCGGGTCACCGATCAGGCCGGTGGCGCCACCCACGAGCATGAAGGGCCGGTGGCCCGCCAGTTGCAGGCGTCGGGCCAGCAACATCTGGACGAGATTGCCCGTGTGGACGCTGGGCGCCGTCGGGTCAAACCCCACGTAGAAGCTGACGGGCCCCGCATCGAGGTGGGCTGACAGCGCCTCCTCGTCCGTCGAATGGGCAATGAGCCCGCGCCACTTCAGGTCCTCGAACAGAGCATTCACGTGGGACACCCTATCCCCGTGCAAACCATGGGCTCACACGGACTGCGGGCGGTTCTCCGCCCAGGCTCTCAGATCGCCCTGTGTCCCGCGGAGTTCAGCAAGCTGTTCTGCCACTCGTTCGGGGGCTGTGCCGCCCCGGCCGTCACGAGCCGCGACGGATCCCTCGACGGTCAGCACCGCAAGCACCCCTGCATCGAGGTGCTCGGAGATGCGCTCCAGATCACCGGCCTGGAGATCCTGCAGCGTGATCCCACGGGATTCGCAGTACCTGACGGTCTCCCCCGCCACTTCGTGGGCGACGGCGAACGGGACGCGGTTGCGCACCAGATGGTCGGCCACGTCCGTGGCGAGGGAGAACCCCATGGGGGCGACCTCTGCCATCCGTTCCCGGTCGAAGCTCAGCGTCCCAACCATGCCCGCTACGGCCGGCAGCAGCACGTGGAGCTGGTCGATCCCGTCGAAGACGGGTTCCTTGTCCTCCTGCAGATCCCGGTTGTAGCCCAGTGGTAGACCCTTGAGCGTCGCCAGCAGACCGGTCAGGTTGCCGATCAGACGTCCCGCCTTGCCACGGGCCAACTCCGCCACGTCCGGGTTCTTCTTCTGCGGCATGATCGAACTCCCTGTGGACCACGCATCGTCCAGCTTCGCGAAGCCGAACTCGGCCGTGCACCACAGAATCACGTCCTCGCTGAGGCGTGAGAGGTCAATGGCGATCTGCGCGAGAACCCAGGCTGCCTCGGCCACCAGGTCGCGGGAGGCGGTGCCATCAATGGAGTTGGGGGCGGACCCGGTGAATCCAAGCTCCCGGGCCACGAGTTGGGGATCAAGCCCCAGCGACGTGCCGGCGAGCGCCGCCGAGCCGTAGGGGCTCACGCGCAGGCGCGCATCGAGGTCGCGCAGGCGCTCGATGTCACGGATCAGCGGCCAGGCGTGGGCGAGAAGGTGGTGGCTGAGGAGCACGGGCTGGGCGGACTGCAGGTGCGTACGCCCGGGCATGACGCAACCCATGTACTCGTCGGCCTGGGAGGCGAGCGCCCCACACACCTCGTCCACGGCCAGTGCAACATCGCGGAGCTCCGTGCGGAGGTAGGAACGAATCAGGGTGGCGATCTGGTCATTCCGGGAACGTCCGGCCCGAAGCCTTCCCCCCAGTTCAATTCCCACGACCTCCTTGAGGCCCCGTTCCAGGGCGCCGTGCACGTCCTCGTCGTCCTCCCGGGGCAGGAACTCACCGGTTCTCACCCGGCGGGCCAGTTCGGCCAGTCCGTCATCCATCGCCTCAGCCTCGTCGCCTGCCAGAAGCCCCGCCGCCAGCAGCGCCCTGGCATGTGCCCGCGACCCTGCGACGTCGTGGAGCGCCAGTCGCCAGTCGAACTGCGTCGATTTGCTCAGCGCAAACATTGCGTCGCTCGGACCGCCACCGAAGCGGCCTCCCCAGAGTTTTCCCTCAGTCACTTGTCGTCCTCTCGGGGCTTGCTGGTGGGTGTGGTTTGCCGGTGCGCGCCATGTCGGAGATGGTCACGATGACGTCATCCGCGCGCGCCGGGTTCTCCGCTATCACCAGGATGGTGTCGTCGCCAGCGATGGTGCCCATCACGCCCGGGAGGCGTGCGGCGTCGAGGCTGGCGGCAAAGAACTGCGCTGCACCCGGTGGGGTCCGCAGCACCACCTGGTTGCCTGCAGGCTGCATGGAGACAATCAGTTCCGCCGCCAGCCGTGCCAATTTTTCCAGTGCGATGACGGCCACGTCCCCGTCGTCGCCCAACGCATAGACCAGAGTTCCGTCGGCAACCCTCCGGCGGATGGCCCCGACGGCGACAAGGTCCTTACTGAGGGTGGACTGGCTGACGAGGATGTCATCGCAGGCCAGGGCTGATGCCAGCTCCTGCTGCGAGGTGTGCTGTTCCTGCGCCAGGATGTCGCGCAATCGGGAAAGGCGTGCGATGCGCGCCATGTCAGCCACGCGCGGACTCCAGCAGTGCGGGAAGCGCATGCACGAAGGGCTGGAGTTCTTCGCGGGTGATGACCAGCGGCGGAGCGATCCGGAGCACGTTGGGCCGGGGCGCGTTGATGACGAACCCTGCTGCAAGGGCTCCATCCACGACAGCGGGGCCGACGTCCGCGGTGAGCACGATGCCGCGCAGCAGGCCGCGGCCACGGACATGGTCGATCAACGGATGCCGCAGCGCCTCGACGGCCGCTGCGAACCAGTCGCCCACGTCCCGGACGTTGTCCAGCACCCCGGCTTCAAGCTCATCCAGGACTGCGTTGGCCGCCGCCGCGGCCACGGGGTTGCCGCCGAAGGTGGAGCCGTGGTTGCCGGGCTGGATGAGATGGGCCGCGTCGCCGGTTGCGATGCAGGCCCCCACCGGAAATCCATTCCCCAGCCCCTTCGCAACGGTGATGAGGTCCGCCACGACGCCGTCGGCGCGGTGGAGCAGCACTTCACCGCAGCGCCCGATGCCCGTCTGGACCTCGTCCACCCACAGCAGCGCGCCCGCCTCGCGGGTGATCCGACGGGCAGCCCGCAGGTAGCCGTCAGGCAGTTCGACAATGCCGTTCTCCCCCTGAATCACCTCGAGGAGGACGGCTGCAGTGGCGTCATCCACTGCCTCGGCCAATGCGTCGAGGTTGCCGAACTCGACGAATTCCACTCCACCCGGAAGCGGTTCGAAGGGTTCGCGGTACTTGGGCGTGTGCGTCAGGGCAAGTGCCCCCATGGTGCGGCCGTGGAAGGAGCCCTTCATCGCAATGACCTTGCTCCGGCCGGTGAGTCGACTCGCCTTGAAGGCCGCCTCGACAGCCTCGGCGCCGGAGTTGGTGAAAAAGATGCGAGCGTCGCCACCAGCAGCCTTCGACAACCGCTCGGCGAGGCGCACCTGGCCCTCCGTGGCGAAGAAGTTCGAGACGTGCCCCAGTCGGGACATCTGTGAGGTGATCGCTGCGGTGACGGCGGGGTGGGCGTGGCCGAGCGAGTTCACGGCAATGCCGGCCAGCAGATCGAGATAGTGATTGCCGTCGGCATCCACGAGGTGCACGCCCTCACCGTGGGAGAACACCCGCTTCGGGGAGCCGAAGGCGTTCATCATGACGGCGTCGTAGCGCTGGAGCAGATCATCCTGCAGGGTCATGCGACAGTCTCCTTCTCGGCTTCGTGGTCATTGGTCACCATGGTGCCTATGCCGTCGTTGGTGAAGATCTCCAACAGCAGGCAGTGCCGGACTCGGCCGTCGATGATGGTGGCTGCCCTCACCCCGGACTCGACGGCGCGCACGCAGCCCTCCAGCTTCGGAACCATGCCCGCCTGGACCTGCGGCATGAGGTCGCGGACCTCGGCCGTGGACATGGACGTGATGATCGAGTCCTCGTCGGGATAATTGGCGTACAACCCGGCGACGTCAGTCAACATGACGAGGCGCCTGGCCCCAAGCGCCACGGCCAGGGCGGAGGCAGCCGTGTCGGCGTTCACGTTGTAGACCTGAGCGTCGGGCCCGGGCGCAACCGTCGCGATGACGGGAATCCTGCCCGCATCAATGAGGTCGAGCACTGAGGTGGGGTCGACGGAAGCCACGTCACCCACCAGCCCGAGATCGATCTCCTCATCATCGACCATGAGGCCCCGGCGCTTTGCTCTGAGAAGACCACCGTCCTCCCCGGACATGCCCACGGCGAAGGGCGCGTGCTCATTGATCAGTCCGACGAGTTCGCGGCCCACCTGCCCCACCAGGACCATGCGCACCACGTCCATCGCCTCCTGCGTGGTCACCCGCAGGCCACCGCGGAACTCCGAGGAGATGTCGAGCCGCTTCAGCATCGATGAAATCTGGGGTCCCCCGCCGTGCACCACCACCGGCTTGAGGCCCACTCGACGCAGGAACACGACGTCGGCCGCGAATGCTCGCTTCAACTCGTCGTCCACCATGGCGTTGCCGCCGTACTTGATCACGATGGTCTGGCCAGCGAACTCCGCCAACCACGGCAGGGCCTCGATCAGCGTTCCTGCCTTGGCCATCAGGGCGTCCCGGTCCTGGCTCGTGATGCGACTCATGAGGAGTACTCCGCGTTCTCCTTCACGTAGTCATACGTGAGGTCGTTGGTGAGGATGGTGGCGGTGTGGTCGCCCGCGTGCAGATCCACCAGCACGTGGACGTGACGTCCGCTGAGGTCGACGAGCGAGCGGTCCTCCCCGATCTGGCCGCCGCGGCAGACGGTGACGCCGTTGAAGGAGACGTCAAGCATCTCCGGATCAAAATCGGCCTCGGTGACGCCGATGGCGGACAGGACACGACCCCAGTTCGGGTCGTGCCCGAAGACCGCACACTTGAACAGGTTGCTGCGTGCGATTTCCCGGCCCACGAGTTCGGCGTCCTCCTCGTGTGCCGCTCCCACCACTTCGATGCTGATCTCGTGGTTTGCCCCTTCCGCATCGGCGATGAGTTGCTCCGCCAGATCCCGGCACACGGCGGTCAGGGCCGCGTCGAATTCGTCCAGGTCCGGCGTCACTCCGCTGGAGGCGTTACCGAGCAGGAGGACCGTGTCGTTGGTGGACATGCAGCCATCCGAATCCGCCCGGTCAAAGCTCACGCGGCACGCCTCGCGAAGCGCACCGTCCAGATGGTCTGCGTCCACGTCCGCATCCGTCGTGAGGAGCACGAGCATGGTGGCGAGCCCCGGAGCCAGCATTCCTGCGCCCTTGGCCATGCCCCCGATGGACCAGCCCTGCCCTTCTCGCGTGGCCATCTTGGGCACCGAGTCGGTGGTCATGATGGCGGCGGCCGCGTCGGGACCACCTTCGTCGTGGAGGGCGTCACATGCGGCGTCGATACCGAGCAGGACCTCGTTCATGGGCAACCTGATGCCGATGAGCCCGGTGGAGCAGACGGCGACGTCGTCCGTCGGCACTCCCAGCCGGGCAGCCGTGGCGGCGGCCATACGGGCCGCATCGGCAAGGCCGTCGGCGCCGGTGCAGGCATTGGCGCCGCCCGAGTTCAGGACCACGGCGGCGAGCTGGCCGTCCGAGATGGCCTGTCTCGACCACTTCACCGGCGCCGCCTGGACGCGATTGCGCGTGAAGACGCCGGCGGCCCGGAAGTGCGGGCCTGTGTTGGAAACGATGGCCAGATCGGACTGGCCGCTCGACTTGATCCCAGCAGCGATGCCTGCGGCGGTGAAACCTTTCGGTTCGGTGACGCTCATGGTGCCACCCCGACTGTGCTGAGCCCGGTGATCTCCGGCAGACCGAGCGCAATGTTCATGGACTGGATGGCGCCGCCGGCGGTGCCCTTCGTGAGGTTGTCCAGCGCTGCGATGGCAACCAACCGACCAGCTGCGTCGTCCACGATCACCTGCACAGCGGTGCGGTTGCTGCCGAGCACTGACGAGGTCTGCGGCCACGTTCCCTCCGCGAGGAGATCCACGAACGGTTCGTCTTCGTAGGTCTCTGCGTAGACCTCTCGGGCCCGGGCTGTACTGACGCCCCGGCAGACCGGAGCGCTGCAGGTGGCGAGAATGCCGCGAGGCATGGGGACCAGCAGGGGGGTGAAACTGACGTTGACCGGTCCCGACGTCACGTCGGAGAGGTTCTGAATGATCTCAGGGGTGTGCCGGTGCATCCCTCCGACGCCGTACGCAGTGGCACTGCCCATCACCTCCGCCCCGATGAGGTGGGGCTTGGTGGACTTACCGGCGCCGGAGACGCCGCTGGCGGCGACGACGCTCAGCTGCGAGGCGTCGACGAGCCCCGCCGCCACGGCGGGGAACAGCGCCAGCGTGGCCGAGGTGGGATAGCACCCGGGGACGGCGATGCGGCTGGCCCCGGCCAGCTTCGCCCTCTGTCCCGGGAGCTCGGGCAGGCCGTAGGGCCACGTGCCGGCGTGAGGGGAACCGTAGAACTTCTCCCACAGCGCCGGATCCCGGAGTCGAAAGTCAGCGCCGGCATCCACCACGAGGGTCTGGCCGTCGAGTTGCTGCGCGATGGCGGCGGATGCGCCGTGGGGCAGTGCCAGAAACACGACATCGTGTCCGTTGAGGTTCTCAGCGGTGGTTGCCACCACGCGTCGATCCGCCAGGGGTGCGAGGTGGGGTTGGTGCATGCCGAGGACGTCTCCGACGCTGGAGCTGCCCGTGAGTGCGCCGATCTCAACACCGCCGTGGTGCAACAGGAGCCGGAGAACCTCACCACCGGCATATCCCGTGCATCCCGCGACCGCCACCGTGTACGTCATGGAAAGAAACTATGCCACAAAGTGAATAACTATTCGACTTTCGATTGCTGGCTCCGTGAGGCGTGGACGCCACCCACCAGGAGTCGCACCCCCCTGTCGAACTGTCGCTGTGCACGGGCCCCGTCAAAAGACGCGACGACCCCCAACGCCGCCAGCTGTGAGTGCGCCTGTTCCTGCATGGCATGTCCCAGGATGAAGTACATGAAGGCCTCGGCCATGCCTTCGGCCTCGTCGGCGCTGGCTCCCCACGCCGCAAGGACAGCGCGTGCGTGCTCGGCGGGGTCCACGTCCCCCAGGCCCATGGCCCGGGTGGACGACACCAACTCAGCCGCATCCCGGTGGGACAGCAATTGCGCGCGCACAGCGGCCGCCCACTCCCCCAGGTCATCTCCACGGCCCTCACCGTTGGCAGCGTTCCACCCATCGAGCACCTCGTCGGCGACGGCAGCGAGCAACGTTTGCTTGTTGGCGAAGTGCCAGTACAGAGCTCCCGCCTTCACGCCCAGCGCCTCGGCCACCCGTCGCATCGTCAGATCCGCCAGGCCGTAGTCGTCGAGAATCGTGCAGGCGGCCCGAACGATCTGGTCAGAGGTCAGTGCCACGAAGTCGTCTCTCCCAGATGCCGCTGGCGGCGTACGGTGCATACCCCAGCACATCGTTGATGCTTCTCATATGGCTGTTCTCGATGGCATTGCCGGTAATGAATCGCCGCACCTCCGGCCAGAACTCCCCGACGGCGGCGTGGTTGACGACCTTCATCAGCATTCCGAGGCCGTGACCGCGGTGCTCCCCCACCACGAGCGTCTCCCACTGATGGGCGACGGCGGGCTGGGCCATGTCACGGAAGAACCGGGTGAAAGCCACCAGTCGCTGGGAGGGGATGTGGCGCACGAAGGTCAACAGTTGCTCCCGATCAGCGGCCTTGACCTCCTCCATGGAGGCGCGAACTCGGTCTTCGTCCCAGAACTCCTCCGCGTGGTCCATCGCGCCACTGGGCGTATCGGCAGCCATCGCTGCGTACAGCTCGGCGATCCCTGCGAACAGACGAACGGGAACGTCGTTCCTGATCGTGATGACTTCGTACATGCCATTCTTGTTCTTGAGTGCTGTGTCGCGCCGTGCGATGTCCTGGTTGACATCGTGCACCTCCAGCCGGGAGAGTCGCTCAACCTGTCCCAGGACGTAGCCGTGGGCAGCGAGGAATCGTGCTCCCGGGCTGTCCGCATCGACGCTGCCGCTGCCCGTCTCTGCCACGAGTTCTCGACCTGACACAGCCCTGGGCTCCCAGGTGTAGGACTGGATGGAGCTGCGGCCGTGCTCGCGGGCCAGCCTCAGAGCCGCATCGTGAAGGGCCGAACCAATGCCGCCTCGTCGACGATCCTCACAGACGACGACGCTCAGTGTGGCCAGGCGCGGGTTGTCCACCATGGGCAGATCGATGGAGGCCACGCCCACGACATCATCCTCACACGTGGGTTCTTCGACGTCGCTGGCCACCAGATGCCAGTGACGCCGGTACTGAGGATGCAGGCCGTAGGAGAAGAGCAGCGCTGCCGTCTCGAACATGTCGATGTCGCCAACCCTGTCCTGCAGCGCCTTGCCCCACAGATCGCTCTCGGCGCGAAGTACGAACATCTCTTCCGCGTCGGGATTCGGCGGGTGCGGGAAGTGGGTAATGGTGATCACACCATGAAGCCTAGGAGCACAGGAGTTCCTTCGGCGTTCAGAGGGTGGGAGTGCTCGACAGGAGCTGGCGTGTGTAGGGGTGTTTCGGCCGTTCCAAAACATCGGCAACCAGTCCTGACTCCACAAGCCGGCCGTTCTGCAGGACCAGGACCCTGTCGGCAATGGAGCGGACGAGAGCCAGGTCATGCGTCACGAACAACATCGATATCCCCCGCTCTGCCCGTTCGCGATTCAACAGAGCGACGACGGCCCCCTGGATGGAGACATCGAGAGCAGAGGTGATCTCGTCACACACCAGGATGTCGGGCTCGGCCGCCAACGCACGGGCGATGGCCAGCCGCTGCCTCTCGCCGCCGGACAACCGGTTGGTACGCAACGGCAGCAGGCTCGTGGACAATTGGACGCGCTCCAGTAGGAGGCCGGCCCGTTCGCGCGCGGCAGAGCCCTTGGCAATGCCGAACAACTCCAGCGGGCGACGGAGAATCTGTTCCACCGTGCGACGAGGATTCAGTGACAGGTAGGGATTCTGGAATATGTACTGGATCCGTTGGCGACTGACCGCGGTTCGCTGGCGCGAGCTCCTGGCCAACTCCTCCCCGTCCATCGTGATGGACCCGGTCCACTCGCCATGGAGTCCCCCGACGCAACGCGAGATGGTGGTCTTGCCGGATCCGGACTCGCCGACGAGCGCCACCACCTCGCCCCTCCCCACTTCCAGGCTGACACCGTGCACCACATGACTGCGACCGTAGAACACGTCGAGGTTGGTGATTTCCAGAACGGGCTCCCTCGCCACGGAGTCATCACTGTCCCAGCTGTCGCCACTGGTTGCGTCCCAGGCCTCCAATTCGTCCCGACGAAGGCACCGCGACACGTGCCCGCTGCCGATGTCCACCAGTTCTGGCTCGGTTGTCAGGCAGGCTTCCACGGCGAAGGTGCATCGATCGTGAAAACGGCAACCGGCCGGCCTGTTGCCGGGCGACGGCGTCTCCCCTGGGATCCCAGAGAGTCTCCGCGGACGCCTCAGGTGCGGGATGGCGTCCAGCAGCGCGCGCGTGTACGGGTGGTTTGGGCGGGAGAAGATCTCATCCGTCCTCCCCTCCTCCACGAGTTGACCGGCATAAAGCACAGCAACCCGGTCCGCGATCTGCGCCACGACGGCCAGGTCATGCGTGACGTAGAGAGCTGCCACATCGAATCGTTCGCACAGCTCGGCCAATGTCTTCAGCACCATCTGTTGCGTGGTCACGTCCAGACCTGTGGTGGGCTCGTCGAGCACGAGCACCTTGGGCCTGGGCAGGAACACCATGGCGATGGCCACACGCTGCACCTGCCCGCCGGAAAGCTGGTGGGGGTAGCGTCGGAGGAAAGCCTCATCGTCGGGCAGCCCCACCTCGCGCAGGATCTCCCGAATCCGGTTCAGCCGCTCCTGTGCCGGCCCGATGTCGTGCTGGTCGAGCAGTTCTCGAAGCTGCCGCCCGATTCGCATCGCCGGGTTGAGTGAGGCGCTGGGATCCTGGGGGACGTAGCCGATCGTCACGCCGCGAATACGGCGCACCTGGGTGATGGACAGAGCGGCCATGTCGTGGTCATCAATCAGCACCGTTCCGTCGCTGATCCATGCGCCGGTACGCGCATAGCCCAGCAGTGCAGTGCCGGCGGTGGTCTTGCCGGACCCCGATTCCCCGACCAGCCCAACAATCTCGCCCGAGCGGATCGCCAGGTCGAACCCGTCCACCACGTCGACCGGGTGGCCAGTCAGCGCGACCCTCAGATTGTTGACATTACAAACTGCAAGCTCCTCGGCAATGCTCATGATGCTCCTCGCGCGGACCGTTGGCCGATGCCGTCGGCGATCAGATTGGTGCTGAGGGTGAAGAGACCGATGATGATGACCGGCGCAAGGACGCCCCAGGGCTGGACGAGGAGCGCCAGCCGGTTCTCGTTGGTCATCTGACCCCAATCTGCCGCGCCCGGATCGGCGGCAAAGCCGAGAAAACCGATGGCCGCCACCGTGCCGATCGAGTACGTCAGCCGGAGCCCCGCTTCCGCCAGCATCGGCACCACCATGTTGGGGCCCAACTCCACCGTGACGATCCGCCACCGCGGTTCGCCCAATGCCTCCGCTGCGGCAATGAAGTCGTTGCGTACGTAGGTGAGCGCGACACCACGCGAGACGCGGGCCACCCGGGGTGCGTGTGCGACACCCACCAGCACGACGATGAGCCACCACGTGGGCTGGTCCACCGCGCTCAGCACAAGGAGGGCCAGCAGGATCTGGGGAAAAGCGAGGGCCACGTCGTTCAGGCGCATGACGATCTCCTCGAACCATCCGCCCACGTAGGCCGCAAGTACGCCGATCACCAGCCCGGCGGTGACGCCCAGAAGGGTCGCCAACAGCGCCACGATCAGGATGGAGCGTCCGCCATGGAGAACACGGGACAGCACGTCCTGTCCCAGATAGTCCGTTCCGAGGAACGCCCCTTCCAGCGAGTACGGCTTGCCGACGATGTCGAACTCGCCGTACGGCGCGATCCACGGGCCGATGACCGCCAAAATAACGATGAGAAGCGTGACGGCGAGGCCGATGGAGACCCGCGGATCCTTGAGCAGCCTCATGACGACATCGCCGTCCGTGCTCGCGGCGTGAAGAGGATGGACAACACATCCGCCACGAGATTGACGACGACATAGGCAGCGGCGATGAGCATCGCCAGCGCCTGCACCATCGGGAAGTCCGAGTTGCGCACCGAATCCACCAGCGACGCACCGATGCCGGGGTAGGCAAAGAGGTACTCCACCAGCACCACACCACCCACGAGCCACGCCAATTGCAGCGCAGTGACCTGAATGGTGGGGACGATGGTGTTGGGCAGTGCGTGCCTGACCAACACCGTGTTCTCGGGGATGCCCTTCAGCCGGGCCAACTCCACATAGTCCGAATCCATGGTCTCCACGAGATTGGAGCGCAGGATTCTGGCGAGGTAGGGCGTGACGGCGATGACGAGCGTTGCCACCGGCAGAATCAGGGACAGCGGACGAGCCCAGGGGGCGTCGCCGGGCGGGACGATCGTGACGGCCGGCAGGAGCTGGATCATGGAGGTGGAGAACAAAGTCACCAGGACGATGCCGGTCACGAACTCCGGGATTCCTGCGAGCGAGAGCGTGATGACCTGAATGGTGTTGTCCAACCAGGAGCCACGAAACCTCGTCGCCAAGAGGGCGATGCCGAGTGACAGGGGGATCATGATGACGGCGGTGACCAGCACCAGAAAGCCACTGTTCACCACTTGGTCCCCGAGTAAGTCGGCGACCGGAAGGCCGTTGGCGATGGAATTGCCGGGGTCCCCGCTGAGGAGGCCACCGAGCCAGCGTCCGTAGCGCACCAGGATGGGGTCGCCGAGGTGCAGTTCAGCGCGGATGGCCGCGACGCGCTCCGGGCTGACGGCGAAGTCCTTGCCGAGGATCGCGCGGACCGGATCGCCCAGGGCGGAGGTGGCGAGGAACACGATCACCGAGACCAGCCACAGGGTGAGGACCGCCAGTCCGACGCGCCGCAGCACCCACAGCGTCCACTTCCTCGTGGGTGATCCAGCTGGGTTCGCCGTACTGGGCTTGGCCGCGACCGTCTTGGGGCCGTCGGGATCGAGCCCCTCGTCAGTGGTGGCGGACACGGTGAATCACCCTGTCGTCAGTCGAGCGCGTTTGAAGAGGAAGGAGGACATCGCCAGGTCGCGGCTCGGCACGAGCCCCTCCACGAACTGGGAGTACGCATCCACCTGCTGCTTGAAGGCCCAGATGATGTAGCCGCCCCGGTCATACTCGATCTGCTGCGCCTGGCGGATCAGGGCATTGCGCGCGTCCAGGTTCACTTCCCCGCGAGCCTGTTTGATGAGGGCTTCGAATTCGGGATCGTCCCAGTGGGTCTCGTTGTAGGGCGACGTCGCGAGAGCACACTGGGCGGCCTGTGGAATGTAGTTGCGGGTGCCCCAGAAGTCCTGGGCGAACGGCCACTGCAGGTACTGCTCACCGTAGAAGGTGCTGGAATCCACCTTGTTCACACGTACCTCCACACCGGCCAGTTTGGCCTGCTGTGCGAACAGGTTGGCAGCCTCGACACCACCGGATCCCACGGCTGTGGACGTGACCACTTCCACCTGCAACCCACTCCGGCCCGCCTCCGCAAGCAGTGCGGCTGCCTGCTCGGGATCGTGTTCCCGCTGCGGCAGATCGGACGCATACCCGGGGTCGAAGGGCGAGTAGAGGTCATTGCCCAGCACCCCGAAGCCGTTGAGTGCCTGGTCGATCAGTTCCTGCCTGTCCACCATGAGTCGGAAGGCCTGGCGGACGAGTGGGTCCGAGTACGGCTCCAGATCCACCCGCATGGTGAAGGGCAGCCATCCCCCCGATTCGGAGATCAACGCCCGCCCTCCTTGATCCCGGATCGCATCCACGAGATACGTGGGGAGGTTGTCGGCGCTCTGGATCTGACCGGCAAGCATGGCGTTCACCTTCGCGGCATCGTCGGCGAAGTCGATGATCACGAGTTCGTCCACGGAAGCCTGCTGGTCCCAGTAGTCGGCGAACTTCAGGAATCGGCTGCGCTGGCCCGGCACGAAGAGGTCGGCTGTGAAGGCGCCGGTGCCCACGGGGTTCTCAACATCGAAGTCCGTGGGGATGATCCCCAGCCCGTAGGCCGCCAGCAGTTCCTTGACAATGGCCAGTGGCTCCTTCAACACCAGGCGATACGTCAGGTCGTCGAGCGGACCGGAGGCTGCCATGTCAGCGACGGATGCCAGTTCTCCGGCCTGGGTACCGACGTTCTCGGGATCGAATGCCCGCTCGAAGGTGGCGTGGACGTCGTCGGCCGTGAGGCTCTTCCCGTGATGGAAGGTGACACCGTCCCGGAGATGAATCGTCCAACTCGTCGCATCGGCCGAGGACTCGAGCTCCTCCGCCAGCGCGGGCTGCACGACGTAGTCCGTGTCGAACTGGAACAGTGGTTCGTACAGGTTCCGGACTCGGCTGATGTCAGGGTAGGTGACGGGGAAGTGGGGGTCGAGGCTGTCCTTCAGGCCGCCGCCCGTGGCGCCGTGGATCAGCCGTAGGGTGTCGCGATCAGCGGCGTTGGAGCAGCCGGAAAGCGTGGCCGCCACCGCGGCGGCGGAGGCGCCGGCGAGCAGGTTGCGCCGGGTCACTCGTGATCCAGCTCTCATCGCGCCCCCTCCCTTGGGGTGTACTGAAGGGATAGTAGGCCACAAATCTTCAGTTTTTCGGTGAGTGAAGGAATTATGTGTCGGCGATCAGCCACCCACAACTTTTCGTTGGGGCCCAGATGCCGGTCCGCCAGCACCTGGGCCCCACAGAAACTGCTCCGTGCCTGCTGAGCAGGTCCGTGACAACGCTGGCTCCTCAATCAGGCTCGCTGAACAGCCCCGAGGCGCTCGGCTGCGACCTCCACGGCCGACTGACGCGCTTGCGCCGTCTCGGCATCCTTGAGAGTCCTGTCCGCTCGGAACCGCAGGGCGAACGCCAGCGACTTCTTTCCCTCGCCCACCTGGTCCCCCCGGTAGACGTCGAAGAGCGAAACCTCTTCGAGAAGCTGTCCCGCACCCTCGACGAGGGCGGCCTCCACCTCGGCGGCAGCGACCGACTCATCCACGATGAGGGCCACATCCTCCTTGGCGAGTGGAAAGGACGAGAGGGCGCGGATGCTGCCGCCACGAGGGGCAGCATCCAGGACGTCGCCCAGGGAGAACTCGACGGCGCAGGTGCGCTCCGGCATGCCGAACGCGCGGACGACCTCGGGATGCAGTTCGCCGGCGAAGCCCACCACCTCGCCAGCCACGGACAACTCCGCACACCGGCCCGGATGCCACGGCATGACGTCGGCGTTGCGTCGCGTCAGGCGCAGCCCCACCGCCGCGGCCGCCGCTTCAGCACTGGCGACGACGTGCGTCCAGTCAGCGGCGACGGCACTGCCCTGCCATCCCTGACCGGACCAGTTGCCACAGACAACAGCGGCCAGCATCTCGGGCTGCTCGGGCAGACCCGCCTCGATACCGGCGAGGTCGTCGTGCGAGGGGCGACCCGCCACACCCGGATGCGGGAGCGCGTCCGCTTCGAGGTCAAGGAAGACGGCCCCGTGCTCGAACAGCGCAAGGTCGTCCATGGATCGGGAGGTGTTCTTGACCACGGCCGCGAACAGACCGGGCAGCAGGCTTGTGCGCAGCCACGGATGGGTGTCGGACAGTGGGTTGGCGAGGCGGACTGCCCTGCGCCGGGCGTCCTCGTCCCCCAGCCCCATCCTGTCCAGCTCATCCCCGGAGACGAAGGGCAGGCCGAGGACCTCTGTGAAGCCTGCAGCAGCGACGGCCGCCAACGCAGCGCGACGCCCCTTCTGGCGCCGGGTCAGCCCCCTGCCCACCGGCGGGACGGGGATGCGCAGACCGATGCGGTCGTAGCCGTACTTGCGGCCCACTTCCTCCACCACGTCATAGGGATCGCGCAGATCGCTCCGCCATGAGGGCGCACACACGGTGAGGGAGTCCCCGAGGGCCGTGATCTGACAGCCGCTCGCCTCCAGGAGGCGAACGCTTTCGTGGGTCTCGACCGGGGCACCAAGCACCGCCGGAATGAGCCCGGAGCGAAGGTTGATGCGGTGTGCCTCGGGTGCAGCACCCTCCACCGTCTCCCCTGGCATCCGCTGACCGCCACCGTGTTCCACGAGCAGATCGGCAGCACGTCGGGCCGCCGCGTACGGCAGACCCGGATCGACCGTGCGCTCAAACCGCTTGGACGCCTCCGAGGGCAGACCGTGACGGCGAAAGGTGCGGGACACGCTCGTGGCGTCGAAGTGCGCGGCCTCCAGGACGATCGAGGTGGTGGAGGGGGTCACCTCGGTGTCCTCCCCGCCCATGACCCCGGCAAGCCCGATGGCTC
This sequence comes from uncultured Actinomycetota bacterium, assembly GCA_963747505.1. Classification (GTDB taxonomy): domain Bacteria; phylum Actinomycetota; class Actinomycetes; order Propionibacteriales; family Propionibacteriaceae; genus Arachnia. The sequence goes on from CAVVFD010000001.1 coordinate 1,400,963, forward strand.
CGGTGTCATCGGTGATCAGCAGGTCGTCCGCCGTGCAGGTGCGCAGGACGCCATCGAGCGTGCGCAACTTCTCCCCCTCGGCAGCGAGCCGGACCCGGATGGGTCCCTGCAACTTTGCGGCGTCGTAGGCGTGCAGTGGCTGGCCGCTCTCGAGCATGACGTAGTTGGTGACGTCGACGGGCAGCGAGATGGAGCGCACCCCGCTGTCACGAAGACGCTGGGCCATCCAGGCGGGAGTCGGCGCCCCGGGGTCGAAACCGTCGATGGTCAGTGCGACGAAGCTGGTGCACCGCTCCGATTCCAACTCCACGGGATGACCGGCCGCGACCCGCTCGGGCATTGCGAGGGAGTACGGGTCCGTGAAGGTAACACGGGCCGCGACGGCAGCCTCCCGGGCGAGACCCCGCATCGAGAGGCAGTAGCCCAGATCGGTGGTGATCTCCATGTCGAAGACGGTGTCGCTGCTCCAGAGCGCGTCGAGTGCGTCGTCACCGGGTGCCAGGCCGGTTGCGGGGTCGATGACCATGATGCCGTCGTGGTCGTTGCCCAGACCGATCTCGTCCTCCGCGCACATCATGCCGTCGGAGATATGGCCGTAGGTCTTGCGGGCGGCGATGGCGAAGTCGCCGGGGAGCACCGCACCGGGCAGGGCCACCACCACGAGGTCGCCGACGGAGAAGTTCAGCGCCCCGCAGACGATTCCTCGGGAGGCGGGGTGCTCCTCGGTGGCGTCATCATTGTGGGTGGCGACGTCGACCCGGCAGTAGCGGATGGTCTTGCCGTTCTTCTGCGGCTCCTCCTCCAGCGACAGCACGCGGCCGATGACGAGGGGGCCGGTGATGCCGGGGCCGGTCCTCTCGATGCGCTCCACCGTCAGGCCGGCGCGCGTGAAGGAATCGGCCACCTGTGCGTCGGGGACAGGCAGCGAGACCAGCTCACGCAACCAGGACATGGGTGCCTTCATCGGGCTCCTCCAAGCAGGGATCGACTGAAACGGATGTCGCCCTCGACGAAGTCGCGCAGATCGGGGGCGTTGTTGCGGAACATAACGGTGCGATCCACGCCCATGCCGAAGGCGAAGCCGGAGTACACCGACGCGTCGATGCCGCAGGCCTGCAGGACGCGGGGGTTGACCACACCACAGCCACCCCACTCGATCCAGCCCTCGCTGCGGCAGGTGCGGCAGGGCCTCTCCGGGTTGCCGACTGATTCGCCATGGCAGACGAAGCACTGCAGGTCCACCTCTGCGCTGGGCTCGGTGAAGGGGAAGTGGTGGGGGCGCATGCGGGTGCGCACGTCGCCGAACATCGCCCGCGCGAAGTGGTCCAGCGTGCCCCGCAGGTCTGCCATGGAGATGCCCTCGTCCACCACGAGGCCCTCGAGCTGGTGGAAGACCGGGAGATGGGTGGCGTCATACTCGTCCGCGCGGAAAACCTTGCCCGGGCTGACGATGTAGAGGGGCAGGTCCCTCTCCAGGAGGGCTCGGATCTGGACGGGGGAGGTCTGGGTGCGCAGGAGCTTGCCGGCCGAGGCGGGCTCGATCCACAGCGTGTCCTGCAGGGCCCGTGCGGGGTGGTCCGGAGCCACGTTCAGGGCGTCGAAGTTGTACCATTCGGCCTCGAGTTCCGGCCCTTCCGCCACCTCCCAGCCCATCGCCACGAAGACGTCGCACATGTCGTCGATCAGCGCGGTGATGGGGTGGAGCGCCCCCTGTGGTGCGAGCTGGACGGGCAGCGTCATGTCGAGGCGCTCGTCGCGCAGGGCCTTTTCCAGTTCGAGGGCCGCGAGCTCCGACTGGCGGACGGCGATGGCTTGGTTGATGGCACCGCGTGCCCTCCCGGTGCGGGCGCCAGCCTCCTTGCGAGCTGCCGGCGGCAGCGCCCCGATTTCGCGATTCGCCAGCGCCAGTGGGGACCGATCCCCGGCGTGCTCCAGACGTGCCTGCTTCAGCTCGGCGGTGGTCCCGGCAGCGGCGACGGCGGCCAGGGCAGCGTCGGCGTACCCGGCCACCACGTCCTCATCGAGCGCTGCGACACGCTTGGGATCGAAATTGTCATTGGGCCCGGACATCAGGATCCCTTCGTCGTCGATGCTGCACTGTTCGATGAGACGCCCCGATTGCGTCGTTGGGAGGAAGCGCTCTGGTAGAGACAGACGGCGGCAGCCGTGGAGAGGTTGAGACTTTCGGCGGCACCCCACATGGGGACTGACACGACCCGATCCGCCAGTGCCACGTCGTCGGCTGGTAGCCCCCACGCCTCGTTGCCCATGATCCAGGCCGTGGGCGCGGACAGGCTGCCCTCGGCGGCGAGGAGGTCCAGTTCGGCGCCACCCGAATCGGCGGCCAGCACCTGCAGACCACGGTCACGACAGAACGCGACGGCGTCGCCCAGGGAAACGCCGGTGACCGTGGGCAGGTGGAACATACTGCCCACACTGGAGCGCACGGTCTTGGGGTTGTGGAGTTCGACGGAGCCCTGCGTCAGGATCACCGCGTCGGCCCCGAAGGCGTCGGCACAGCGGATGACGGTGCCAGCGTTCCCCGGATCCCTCACCTGGGCGCAGATGACGACGAGCGAGACGTCCCCGAGTTCGGCCAGGGGAATGTGGCGTTGTCTGCAGACGGCAAGAATGCCCTGCGGGGTGACGGTGTCACTGAGCTGACGCATCTGCTGCTCACTCGCTCGCCATACCGTGGCGTCGGTGTCCTTCATCAGGTCCGCATGCCTGTGCGGGTCCGTCGTGACGACGTCGAGCACGACGCCGTCCAGCCCGAGCGCCTCGCGCACGGCCTGCAGGCCCTCCGCGAGGAAGGTGCCTGCGACGTCGCGGCCACGCCGATTGGTGAGACGACGAAGCGAACGCAGCACCGCGACCGTCAGGTCGGGTACTGCGTTCGGATCCAGGCGGTTGGCCAACTCAAACAGCCTGGGCTGCGGACTGATTCTCCTTGGCCACGGCGACGAGGGCCGAGAACGCGGTGGGGTCGGTCACGGCAAGCTCGGCGAGGATCTTGCGGTCCACCTCGACGCCAGCGTTGTGCAGGCCGTTGATGAAACGGTTGTAGGTCATGCCGTCGGCGCGGGCCGCAGCGTTGATGCGCTGGATCCACAGGCCACGGAAGTCGCGCTTCTTGTTGCGACGGTCGCGGTAGGAGTAGGTCATCGAGTGGAGGACCTGCTCCTTGGCCTTGCGGTACAGACGGGACCGCTGGCCGCGGTAGCCGGATGCGAGTTCGAGGATCTCGCGGCGCTTCTTGTGCGCATTCACAGAACGCTTGACGCGTGCCATGGTTTTCTCCTTGCTGTGGGTGTCGGCAGTCGCCGACAAGTTGGGATCTCAGGTCTGGGGGTTCGAGCTCAACGGCCCTTGTGCTTGCCGAGCAGTTTGCGTGCCTGCTTGACGTCGGCCGGAGCCGTCACGACGTTGCCCTTGAGGCGACGCAGACGGGTCGGCGACTTGTGCTCGTTGAGGTGGCCCAGGTTGGCCTGGCGGCGCATGATCTTGCCCGTTCCGGTCACCTTGAATCGCTTCTTGGCACCCGAGTGGGACTTCATCTTAGGCATGGTGATTCGCTTTCTGATCTGGTACTGGGGTCGATCTCTACAGATCGATGTCTGGGTCCATGTTGTCGGCCGGACCGCGCTTCTTGGTGTGGGCCGGTTCGGCGGAGTGGGCTGCACGGAGTTGGGCCTCGGCCTCCTTCTCGGCGTCGGCCGCCGCCCTGCGCTCCTCCATGCGGCGGTCGCGATCGGCTGCCTTGTCCGCCTTGGCGTCGGTCTTCTTCCGCGAGGGGCCGAGCACCATGATCATGTTGCGGCCGTCCTGCTTTGGCGAGGACTCGACGTAGCCGAACTCGGTCACGTCGTCGGCGAGGCGCTTCAGGAGTTCCATGCCCAGTTCAGGGCGGGACTGCTCACGACCACGGAACATGATGGTGATCTTCACCTTGTCGCCGCCCTTGAGGAACCGCACGACGTGACCCTTCTTGGTCTCGTAGTCGTGGCTGTCGATCTTGAGGCGGAGCTTCATTTCCTTGGTGAGGGTGTTCGTCTGGTTCTTGCGGGCGTCGCGAGCCTTCTGCGCCGCCTCGTACTTGAACTTCCCGTAGTCCATCAACTTGCACACCGGGGGGCGCGCCATGGGCGCAACCTCGACGAGATCCAGATCGTTCTCGGTTGCCAGTCGAATGGCGTCCTCAACACGAACGATGCCGACCTGTTCGCCGTTCGGGCCGACAAGCCGGACTTCTGGTACTCGGATGCGATCGTTGATCCGTGGTTCAGTGCTGATGTGTCCTCCAGGTGTGAAAAGAAGCTGCCGTTTCAGAGAGTGTGCCCAGACAAACAAACGAGGCCTCCGCTGATGCGAAGGCCTGACGGCACACCTCTCAGGTGTACTGGTACCGACCCGTGCGCCGTGAGGCCAATCGGGTGGGAGGTCAGGCCTCCACTTCCTTGCGGATCGGCCCTGAAGCTGATCTCGACTCCCTTGATTGTAGTCCGTGCACGGTGCTCCCACCAAACGACGGCAGCCGCGAGCCGTGTCGCCGGACGCATCCCTCCGCAACTTTCGGGCGGGCGCTCAGAATGATGACGGACGTCGACGGCACTCGACTACGAATCCTTCGGCGCAGTCCTGATCCACGCGAAGTCCCCGTCCTCGAACTCGACGAGGCGGTTGCCCTCCGCGATCGCCGACAGGAGGTCCCCGGCGAGGACGAAGGGCGCCGGACCCGCCACGTCCAGGAGCAGTTCCGTCGCGCCGGCAGGGACGACGGAGGCCGCGAGTTCGTCGAGATGACAGAGAACCGGTCGGGCGTCGCCCTGCCATGCGCGCAGGGCGTCCATCCCGGTGAAGGCCAATAGGTAGGACGTCCCCCGGGCAGACAGGGTGACGGCGGCCATCTCGGCGCGGCGCTCCGGATCTTGCACTCCGGCCTCGTCACCCGACGCAACGATGGGCATCACCAGCCGGGACGCACACAGCGACACGACGGCACGGCTGTAGGACACCGGATCACTCACCGTGGCGAGCGCTCCGCGGACGAGAGGATCAGGGCTGCCGTCATCGCCCAGGAATCGGGTGCTGGGTTGCGCGAGATGGCGAACTGCACCGGGGGATGGCGTTGGGTCCTCGGACTGGCGGCGTTCCATGGGTGTCAGCCTAGGAGCGATGTGGGAAGCTGGACCAATGGACGTCCCGCTCATCATCACCATCGCCCTCATGGTCCTCTTCGCCGCCATCTTCGCCGGCCTGTGGGCACGCCGCCCCGGGGTCCGTCCCGTCATGGGCGGGCTTGGACTGGTTCTGATTCCGCTGGGTCTGTGGCTGCTCGGTGTCACCGACCTCGCGTACAACGGCGTCCTCAGCATCATCGACTGGGCACAGCGCACGGTCTGGAGCACCGCCATGACCTGGGGTGCCTCACTGGCAGGCGCCGGGCTGCTCATCTTCATCATCTCCCGCTTCATCAAGCCTGCCGAACGCAAGGCGGTCACGAAGTCCGAGGCCCACGCGGTTGCCCCGGCTCCCGCGTCTGCTCCGCCCCGACGTCCGGGCGCGAGCGTTGCCCCGGCTCCCTCGGCGGGCAAGTCGGCCGCCCCCGCCCACCCCGAGAAGAAGTCCTCCGAGGACGCCGAGGTGGAGGACATCCTCCGCAAGCGTGGACTGCTCTGACGTGTGGGCGATCAGTCGCGGTCGAGGGTGATTCCCTTCGACGTCGCACCGTTGACCTTCAGCCACCTGCGCAGTTGTGTGACTTTGCGCTTGCCCCGGGCACCCTCGAGCTGCTGGATGGCCAGCACCGCGTGGCGCCCGGCGCCCCCCTTGCCGTCCTTCACGAGCAGGTAGGCCCACGGATCACCGTCGCGCAGCCGTAGTCCTGCCACGCGATCGATGGGGAACTTGCGGAGCACGGGTCCGTTGCGGATGACCACGCCCCGCTCGTCGGCGTACAGCCGGGAGTAGCCCACGCTCAACATGACGGCCACCATCGTCAGTGCCACAACAAGCAGCGTGATGCTCTGGGAGAGGGAGATCTGGGACCGGATCTCCGGCCCGATCGCGTACCAGCCATAGAGCACGGCAATGAACAGGACCACGGAGAGCAACAGGGATGTCAGCAGGGCCGGGACACTGGTGAAGGCTAGCCGTTGGGGCACTGTGACCTCGCGCGCCGGGTTGTGGGGCGCGGGAGGGTGACCGGTGGTGTCATGACCCGTCCCCGGGGCCGGATCGTTCTGCACGTCCGGACCGACGGTTGCCTCGTCGCCCGGTTCACGCGGCTCCTCGTCGGGTGTGTTCACAGTCGACATGCCGTGAGCTCCGTCAACAAGATGCCGCGTGCTCCCGCATCGAAGAGGCGGTCCATCAGCAGGTGGGCGCCCTTGCGGGGCACCAGGACCCGGACGGCCAGCCAGCCGTTCCTGGCGAGCTGGGACACCGTCGGGCCGTTCACGCCGTTGGCCAACGCCGTGGTGGCGGGGAGGTCGGCCTCGGCCACGTTGTAGTCCATCATCAGGTAGTTGTTGGCCACCAGGACGCTGTCGAGCCTGGTGCGCAGGCCGTCCATGCCCGCCGGATCCTCCCCTCCCCGTCGACGGATGAGGATGGCCTCGGACTCGATGATCGCATCGCCGAACATCTCCAGGCCTGCACGGCGCAGGGTTGTGCCGGTGTCGACGACGTCGGCCACCACGTCCGCCACGCCCAGCCGGATGGCGGACTCGACGGCACCGTCCAGCTTCACGAGCGACGCGTCGATCCCCAGCTCGTCCAGCCACACCTGCAACAGCCCGGGGTAGGAGGTGGCGATGCGCTTGCCCACAAGGTTGTCGACGGTGGTGCCGCCACCCGCTGGCGCCGCGAAGCGGAACCTGCTCCCGCCGAATCCCAGGGCCATGATCTCGTCGGCCTCGGCCTCGGAGTCGAGCAGCATGTCGCGTCCCGTGATGCCGAGGTCGAGGTGACCAGCGCCCACGTAGACGGCGATGTCGCGGGGGCGCAGGTAGTAGAACTCGACGTTGTGGTCCGCGTCGATCAGGGTCAGGTCCTTCGGGTCCGTGCGCTGCCGGTAGCCGGCGCTGCGAAGCATCTCGGAGGCGGCCTCGGCGAGCGCGCCCTTGTTGGGGACGGCAATCTTGAGGAGTCTGTCGGTCATTGTCGTGTCCAGTCCTTGCGTCACAGTGTCGAGGGGAACGGGTTCAGAGGTGGCGGTAGACGTCCTCGAGATCGAGCTTCAGCGCCAGCATCATCGTCTGGAGGTGGTAGATCAGCTGGCTGATCTCCTCGGCCGCCTCGTCCTTCGACTGGTATTCAGCGGCCATCCAGACCTCCGCAGCCTCCTCCACCACCTTCTTCCCGATGGCATGCACGCCCGCGTCCAGACGCGCGACGGTGTGGGAACCCTCGGGACGGGTGCGGGCGGTCTCGGTCAGCTGCTCAAAGAGCTGTTCAAAGGACTTCACGGCTGGCAGCCTACCCGCCGCTCTCCGTTCCGGGCGCACCCCCGGGTGGCTGCCCGGCGGTCATCTCACAGCTTGACGCCCAGCAGGGCATCGATGGCGACAATCATGTCCGGGATTGCGCCGGTGTCGTCGGAGTCGATGGCGAGGCTTCCTGCCACCCAGGCGTCCACGCCCTTCAGCGCCGACGGGGAGTCGAGATCGTTGCGCAGCGCGGCCCGCATCTGGTCGATCAGTCCGGCGGCGGGCAGCGCCGTGCCGTTGTTGACCACGCTGCGCCACAGCTCCAGCCGCTCCTGCGCCTTCTCCAGCAGCGAGGCATCCCATTCCCAGTTGCTGCGGTAGTGGTTGTCCAGCAGGGCCAGGCGCACCGCCATCGGATCCGCACCGGCGTGCCGGAGTCGGCTCACCAGCTCCAGGTTGCCCTTCGACTTGCTCATCTTCTGGCCGTCGAGGGCGACCATGCCGGAGTGTACGAAGGCCTTGGCCATCGGCTCCCGGGACGCCGTGATGGCCTGTGCCGCGCACATCTCGTGGTGGGGAAAGACCAGGTCCGAGCCCCCACCCTGGACGTCGAAGTGCGGGCCCAGGTGCGTGAGTGAGATCGCGACGCACTCGATGTGCCAGCCGGGGCGTCCCTCCCCCAACGGCGAGGACCAGCTGGGCTCCCCTTCGCGGGCGAACTGCCACAAAAGGGTGTCCAGCGGGTGCCGCTTGCCCGGACGATCGGGATCACCGCCGTTCTCGGCAAAGATCCGCAGCATGTCGTCGGCCTCCAAGTGGCTGACCCCGCCGAAGCCGGTGGCGCCCACGCTGTTGAAGTACCAGTCGGGGTGCTCGTCGTCCTCCACCTGGTAGACAAGTCCGCTGGGGAGCAGCTGCTCGATGAGCTCGACGACGCAGGCGATGGTCTCCACGGCACCCACGTAGTGGTCGGGGGGAATGACTCGCAGGTCCGTCATGTCGCGGCGAAAGAGCTCGATCTGGCTCTCGGCGAGTTCCTCCCAGTCCAGGCCCGTGGCGATCGCACGCTCGAGGAGCGGGTCATCGACGTCGGTGACGTTCTGGGTGTAGTCCACGCCCAGCCCGAGATCGCGCCACACCCTGTTGGCGAGGTCGAAGGCCACATACGTGTTGGCATGGCCGATATGGGTGGCGTCGTAGGGCGTGATGCCACACACGTACATGCGGGCCAAGTCCTGGTCCGTCTCGATGGTCACCATCCCCTGGCTGGCCGTGTCGTACAGATGCAGGCTGTCGGGCACACGAACGTCCCCGTCGGAGGTGAATCTGTGGGAGATGGAGGGGACTTCTACTTTCGGCCACGCGTACATGGGACACGAATCTACCGGCAAGGAGCAGGACCCCGCCAAGGCTGTTCGCTGGAGGCCACGCCCGGCCTCACCAGGCGGGCCACGGGATGGCCGGCCACTGGTTGCTGGGGCGGGGGAAGACGCCCGCGGCCAGGACCACCTCGGCGCGTCGTCCCATGGCGTCCCATTCCATTGCTGTCACACCCTCAGGAGGGCCCTCCAGCCCCCCAACCCGGGCCAGGATGGCCTCCTCGCCCTCGCTCAGCGGTTGTCCGGCGAAGCCCCACAGGACCGTGCGGAACTTGTCGTCCACGTGCATGCTCACACCATGGTCGACGCCGTAGAGACGTCCGCCGTCGGCGATGATGTGGCCGCCCTTGCGGTCCGAGTTGTTGATGATGAGGTCGAACAGACATATGGCGCGGAGCCCGGGGTCGTCGCGGTGAGCAAGAATGATGGGGCGGTTCCGCTCATCCACTCCTGCCACGACTGGGAGCCAGGTCTCGTCGCACTGTTCGGGCCGGAGGAGGTCCACCAGATCGGAGACCTCGCCCTCAATCCAGAGCTGCACTGATCCCTCACCCGCGGGGCCGTCGTGCCACAGGGTCAGGGGCACGACTCCGAAGCCGAGTGCCTCACTGAGGTCATGTGCCGACACCTCACGGTGGCTCAGCGTTCCGTGCGGGAAGTCCCAGAGGGGGGCCTCGCCAGCCACCGGCTTGTAGACCCACAGCACCTCGGCCTCATCCCGTGTGAGGAAGGTGGCGTTCGAGGCCTCGGTGAGACGACCAATGACCTCCAGGTCGCCCATCGGCCCGCGCGCGGTCATCAGAAGAGATCTGTGCGGTAGCCGTTCGACCGTGGGCAGATGTGGCCGCCCGCGTCGATCGGCTGGGCGCAGAACGGGCATGCTGGCCTGCCGGAGGAGACGACCAGTTCAGCGCGCAGGGAGAACTCCCTGGCCATGCGCGGAGAGAGCCAGATCTGCATGAGAACGTTGTCGTCGTCCTCGTCCTTCTCCTCGCCCAGCTCCACGGAGAAGAGCTCGAGCTGAATGGCGGAGCGTCCCGAATCCCAGGCCAGGCCGATGGCGCCGACCCGGAATTCCAGGTCCAGGGGTGCGTCGAGGGGGCCCATGTCGCTGGGCGCTGTGAGCCCGCCGTCGGACTGGCCGAGCGACTCTAGCTGGTCGAGGATCTCCCCCATGCGCCGGCCCAACACCTGGACCTGCTGCTTCTCGATGGCGACGGACGCCAAGGAGGCGCCCTGCGACACCTGAATGATGAACAACCGGTTTCCGGGCTCGCCGATGGTGCCGACGACGCAGCGGTCCGGGCGCGGGAACTCGAGCAACATGTGGACCAGCTTATTGCGTGGGGGAAGCGTCGTCGGTCTGCGAGACGTCCCCTCCCCCGATGGTGGGTGCGGACGGGGCCGCAAGCAACGCGGCCACGTCGCTGTTGGCGTTCATGCAGATGACGAAGGGACGTCCGTGGCCGTAGTGGACGATGCTGACGGACGCCGGGGACACGTTGAGGCGCTGGAAGTCATCAAAGTTCTGAGCGAGGGCGTCGGAGAGGATGGATTTGATGACATCGCCATGGCTGACAACCAGCACTGTTCCGCCCTCCTGGTGTCGCGCCCGGATGCTCTCGACGGCAGCGACGGCCCGGGCTCGCATCTCCAGCATCGACTCGCCGTTCGGGAAGGCCACCGCGGACGGCTCCTGCTGGATGGTGGACCACAGCGGCTCGGCGCCCAGCTCCACGAGTGGGCGGTTGGTCCAGGAACCGTAGTCGCACTCGTCCAGGCCTGCGAGCACCTCTGCCTCGGAATGCCCCAGCAGGGTTGCCGTCTGCCGGCATCGCAGGCTCGGTGAACGGTAGCTGGCGGTGATCTGCGCATCTGCCAGGAGATCCCCCAGTCGGTAGGCCTGTTCCCGCCCCACGTCGTCGAGTTCGACGCCCTCGGCCCGCCCGGCCAGGACACCCTCGGCGTTGGCGGTGGAGCGGCCATGACGGATCAACACAACAGTGGTCATGGAGCCATACGCTAACCGGTCTACAGTGTGGGCTGGCCGGTTGCTCGACGAGAAGGACGCATCACATGGGTTGGATAGAGGCGATAGTGCTCGGCATCGTGCAGGGACTCACCGAGTTCCTGCCCATTTCCTCCAGCGCACACGTGTCGATCTTCGGGCAGTTGCTGTTCGAGGGCCGCGATCCCGGCGCCGCCTTCACCGCCGTCACGCAACTCGGTACCGAGACCGCCGTCCTGGTGTACTTCTGGCACGACATTGTCCGCATCATCAAGAAATGGTGTCTGGCTCTGGCCGGACGGGAGGATCGCTCAGACCCCGACGTCCGTATGGGTTGGCTCGTCATTCTGGGGTCCGTCCCCATCGTGGTGCTCGGCCTGCTCTTTCAGGACGCCATCGACTCCACCCTGCGCAACCTCTGGATCACCGTGGCCATGCTCGCTGGCGTCGCGGTGGTCCTGTGGTTCGCGGACGCGATGGGTGAGCGCAACACCATGGAGTTGAAGGACCTCAGGTGGACTCATGGCCTGCTGATCGGGCTGTTCCAGGCCGCCGCCCTCATCCCGGGAGTCTCCCGCTCCGGCGCAACCATCTCCGCCGGGCTCTTCATGGGCTACACACGGGAGACTGCGACGCGATATGCATTCCTCCTTGCCGTCCCGGCGGTGTTCGGCTCAGGCCTCTACAAGCTCAAGGACATCGGCGATCAGGCCACCAACTGGGGGGCCACCATCCTCGCAACCGTCCTGGCATTCGCCGTCGGCTATGCCGTGATCTCCTGGCTCATCAAGTTCATCTCGACGCACAGCTTCCGGGGGTTCGTCTACTACCGACTGGGGCTGGCCGCCGTGGTCGCGGGCCTCCTGCTGACCGGGATTCTGGAGGCCTAGCGTGGCGGACATGGAGCGTCGCACGGTCGGATCCTCCGGACTGCAGGTGTCACGCATGGGCCTGGGCACGATGGCGTGGGGTCGCGACACGGACTGGCCCACGGTCAAGCAGTTGGTCAACACGTTCATCGATGCCGGCGGCAATCTCCTCGACACGGCCCCTGCATACGGCGGCGGTGTGGCCGAGAGGATGATCGGCAAATTGTTGGCCGGCGGCATCGCACGACACGATCTGGCGATCGCCACCAAGGCTGGCTTCGTCATCCGCGGCGGTCGGCGCGTGATCGACACTTCCCGCTCGGCAATGCTCAGCGACCTGGAGGAGTCCCTGCGACGGCTGAACACGGACCACGTCGACCTCTGGCAGGTCCACGCCTGGGGCGATGCCCCCATCGATGAGACGTTGGCCGCCATGGATTCGGCCGTGTCGCGTGGTCTAGCGCGCTACGTCGGGGTCTCGAACTTCGTGGGCTGGCAGACTGCCACAGCCGCCACGTGGCAGCAGGCCCTCACGGAGCGCTCGAGGCTGGTCTCAGCCCAGGTGGAGTACTCACTGCTGGCACGGCGGGCCGAGGTGGAGGTTGTGGGCGCAGCCCAGCACCACGGGTTGGGTCTGTTGGCCTGGTCCTCGTTGGGTCGGGGTGCGCTCACGGGCAAGTACCGCTCGGGCATCCCCCGCGACTCCCGGGCCGCATCGGATCACTTCGCGTGGTTTCTGGAGCCCTACATGCAGCCGCGTTCCCGCTCCGTCGTCGACGCCGTGGTGAAGGCCGCCGAAGGGCTGGGGCTGACGCCGTCGCAGGTGGCTCTGCTATGGGTCCGTGACGCGCCCCAGGTGGCGTCGGCACTGGTGGGACCGCGGACGGTCGATCATCTGGCGGAACTGCTGGAGGCCGAGTCGAAAGTACTGGTCGCGCCCATCGTTTCGGCACTGGACGACGTCTCCGGAGGCCCGAACGCCCACCGTGCGCCGTCGGGCGGCGACATTCACTGAGCCTGCAGGGGGCAGTGATCACAAGTGGTTGGACTACCAGCCACGGTCGCACTCTGCCCCTCCCCCCGGGTCAGCTCGCGAGGCGTTCGAATTGCGCGGGAAGGGGTTCGGCCTGCTATCGTATTTATGCGCCTCGTGGAGGTGGCAACCTTGTCCGGGTGGCGGAATTGGTAGACGCGCTAGCTTGAGGTGCTAGTGCCCCTTTCGGGGCGTGGAGGTTCAAGTCCTCTTTCGGACACGAAAGTAAACCCTCAGTTGACCAGGCGAAATGCCGGTTGACTGGGGGTTTTGTCGTTTCCGGGCTGCGTCCCACAGGGACATCAGGAGTCCGACGACCGGAGTCGATGACATCGTCCTCGACGCTGGAGCTCGCGACTCCGCAGTGCGTGCGGGCCACTGTCTTCGGCGAGGGAGATCAGAGCGTCCGGTGGACGGCCGGGCAGTTCTCGGTTCGGAGCACCGTCACAGTCCGTTCCGTGTCGTCGACGCGGTGCAGCACCCGATGTCTACCACGGCGGGCGCTGAGGATCCAGGCGAGTCAATTGCGCGGGGGACGCCCGACTGGCTGAGGATTGTCGATCAACCCGGGGCACAGCACAACTCGCGGCGAGGGAGCATTTCTGTCGCCTTCTCCGAGGCGGTGCGCGGACAGACCCACCGCCACCAGTGCGATCAGGCTCCACACCAGGGAGGAGCTGGCCACGAACAGCTGCAGCATTGTCCACTCCAGCTCGACGTGCTTCCCATGCGGTAACCACCATTGCGGCCTGGCCAGGAATACCGCTGTGCCGATGCCCGACAGCCACCACCACCGTGCGGTGTGGGTGGCGTTGCGAACCGCCCACACCACCATCAGTACCACCAGCGGCAGCGACCACACCCAGTGGTGTCCCCATGACACTGGCGAGCAGAACAGCGCCACGAACCCCACAGTGACGGTCGCCGCCGTGTCGTGTCCATGCGCCAGGAGTCGGCCCGCGACCCATGCAATCACCAGTCCCACGAGCAGGGACACCATCAGCCAGGCCAACGTGAGGGTGACACCGTCCAGACCGAATCGGTAGAGCACCGCGTCGATGGACTGGTTCGACGCGTAGCCAATGTCGCCGATACGTGCCGTGTCGGCCAGGGCGTGTGTCCAGTACTCCATCGAGTCATCGGGCATCAAGATGTGCCCGACGCCGGTGCAGGCCAGGAATGCCAGCACGGTCGATCCAGCACCACGCCAGTCCCTGCGCAAGAACAGGAGCAGCAGGAACACCGCAGGGGTGAGTTTGATCGCGATCGCGAGCCCGATCAGCATCCCGCCCCACCATCTGCCGCGGCCACGCACTGCAGCGACGACAACGAACGCCATCAGTACAGCGTTGACCTGACCGAAGGCCAAGGTTTCCCGGACGGGTCCAAACCACAATCCGACGGCCATAGCAGGAGCGACAAGCCACCAGAGCTGCGCTCTGGGGCGATCACAGGTTTGCCCCAGAACGATGCGCAGTACGACGGCGATGCAAAGGATGGACACGATGGTGAGCAACGTCGACGCCAGCCACAATGGCATGACCGCGAAGATGGTGAACAATGCAGCGGCGATCGGCGGGTAGGTGAAGGGCAGATGCATGCCCCGGGACAGCTCCGGCAGTGATCCGTAGAGGGCTCCCCCGTCCAGGAAAACTTGGGCACCTGTCCTGTAGACGTCGAGATCGATCCGGTAGGGCATCCGTCCGCGTCCCGGAAGTCCGATCGTCAACAGGGCTGCCTCAACCATGACGAGAACCAACATGGCAGTCCGCAGGATGCTGGAATTGAGGTACCGCTCGACCATCTTCACAGGGCTGCACCTTCTCCGGAGCGGATCACAGTCCCAAGTGGCGGTCACCGTCTTCTTCAACATTCCTACCACAACCACCGTTTCTTCGTCCGTGATGTTGAGTGGTCTCCGGTCTTCTGCCGGTGTCGTCGGGACTGTGTCCCGAACCGCGGGTTCCGTCGGGTTGATGGGATGGCTTCGCTGGTCATCCGGGGCCGACCCTCCGGCTGGCCGCTTTCTCAGTGTCTTCTCGGTGATGCACGTTCACTGTGGCGGCCATGCGAGATCTGAACCCACATATCGACCTGCGCAGTGTCGCGGTGGATGATCCACGCAGTGGGCGAGGCGAGCACTTGGTGCCCCGCCCGCAGCCTCCACGGGAGCCTGCCATTCCACCAGCAGCTGGGCCGGGCCGACGCGAGTCCCTCTCGATGGAACACATCGACAGAGCAGCGCGCCGATCGCGACGCAATGAGGGTCTCGCTTCCTCCCGACAACGGCCTGCGGGGCCGACACGGACTCGATGCCGGAACAGAGGACAAGAGCCGGTGAGCTCACCCCGAGCGCCGCTGAGAGATCTCCTGTGCGGCTCCCCCGTCCCTCCCCGCGGGACCACTCAGGTCCTTCACAGGTTCCTCGGGCAACTATGTTTCGATGCGCGATGTGTTGCGTGTCCGCGGCGCACACTGGAGCAACGAACACGGAACTCGGGGCGAGAGGATCCAGACATGACGCAACGGCGACTTCGGTGGCTTCCACGGGGTATCCGGTTGCGCACCACCGTCGCGGCAACCATCGTGGTTGCGGTTGCGTTGCTGGGCGCTTCGACGGCGTTGGTCGTGCTGCAGCGGCAACAACTCATCGACGGACTGACCGAGGTCGCCAAAAAGCAGGCCGACATCATCGCAGGCGAGATCGTGGAGGGCGGCGTTGAGGAAGTCGATGTCGACACCTTCAACGCCACTGTTGGTGACGCTGCCCTGCTGCAGATTCTGGACCCGGACGGCACGGTACTGCTGGCGACGGACGACGACTACGCCACGCAACCGTTCACCAGCACAACACCCGTCGCCGGCGAATCACTGGAGTACACCGTCGACTCGTTGCCCGACGCCGCTGAGCCCTTCGTCATCGTGGTCTCCAGCCTGGAAACCACGAACGGTCTCGTGCGCGTTGTCACGGCACAGTCCCTGCAGTCCGTTCAGGACGCCACGCGGGTGTTGGTGACGTTGCTGGGCGTCGGGGTGCCGATGGTGATTGCGGTTGTGGCCGCCACCGCCTACGCATTCGTGGGCAGAGCCCTGGCTCCGGTGGAGGCGATTCGACGTCGGGTCGACGGAGTGTCGACGGCCGACCAGGGCGCCAGGGTGCCTGTCCCCGACAGTGGGGACGAGATCGCACGGTTGGCGGAGACGATGAACTCGATGCTGGCCCGGCTGCAAGCTGCCGCCACGGCGCAGCACCGTTTCGTGGCCGACGCCTCACACGAGCTGCGCACTCCGCTGACCACCATCCGCACCACCACGGAACTCGCTGCGCGCCATCCCGAGGCCTTGGAGCCACAACGCGCCACTGACGTGGTCCTGACCGAGACCCGGAGGCTGGAACGGCTCGTCTCGGACCTGCTGTTGCTGGCCCGCTCCGACGAGCACGGGCTGATCATGCACCCCGAGGACGTCGACCTCGATGACATCGTCACGGGCGAGATAGCCCGGCTGCGCGCCGATGGCGTCGTCAAGGTGGTGGTGGGTGTGGTGTCGGTGAGGGTCAACGGCGACGGACAACATTTGCTGCGCGCGGTGCGTAACCTGATGGACAACGCGGCACGATTCGCCGACACCACCGTGGAGGTGCGGCTGCACACCGCTGATGGCATGGCCCTGCTGGACATCAGCGATGACGGGCCGGGCATCCCGGAGGCCGAGTGGGAGCGGGTGTTCGAGCGTTTCGTTCGCCTCGATGACAGCCGGGAACGCCGGACCGGCGGCACCGGCCTGGGACTGGCCATCACGCGCCAGATCGCATTGGCACACGGCGGGGGCGTCCACGTCATGCCATCCGAGCACGGGAAGGGTACCCGGCTGCGGTTGACCCTCCCGCTGCCCCAGCCCATCGACGGCTCTCCAAATGAGCTTGCCGTTGCGCCACCTGCAGCCGGGCCGCACAGCCGCAGCAGGCGATGATGAACGCTTTCGTGGACACCATTTTGACCGTCGGCGGGCCCATGGCCTACCTGATCGTCGGTCTACTGGTGTTTGCTGAAGCTGCCCTGTTCATCGGATTCGTGCTGCCCGGTGAAACAGCGGTCCTCCTCGGCGGTGTCCTGGCCGCCACCGGGCACGCTTCCCTACCCGTGCTCCTTGCGGTCGTCGTCATTGCAGCCGTGCTCGGAGACAGCGTCGGCTACGAGGTCGGCCATCACTTCGGTCCTCGGATCCTGAAGTTCAGACTGCTCCGGCGACACACAGCCAGGCTGGACCGCGCGCAACAGCTCTTGCGCGAGCGCGGTGGCTGGGCTGTCCTGACGGGCCGATTCATTGCCTTCCTGCGCGCGGTGATGCCCGCCCTCGCTGGCATCAGCCGTATGCCATACCGCCGGTTCCTGGCCTTCAACGCCCTCGGCGGTGTCACGTGGGGCGTGGGCATCACCCTGATTGGCTTCCTTGCAGGTCACTCCTACAGGGCTGTGGAGAGCACCCTGGGCCGAGCCAGTGCAGCTCTCATTCTCGTGATCGTGGTCATTGCCGTGGTGCTGTGGCGCCGTCAGCGCCACAGGGCTGCGGTCACGGCATCCACCCCACCACCAGGGGGAGCAGCTGCACCGGACGAAGATTCGTGACGACCGGGCTCTACATCTGTCGGCGATCAGCCCGACAACCCGAACAGAAACACCGCCCAACCACTGCTCTCCGACTCAACCCCGGTCGGGGCAGGGCCAACTGCTTCCGGGCCCAGAGGAAGGCGACGAGTTGATCGGTGGAGACGGACACTGGCACACCCGGACCCGGAGCCTCCAGGGCACCTGCACCCTGACCGCGATGCCCCCGCACCAGAACCCTGATGGCTCATCGGAAAACGCCCGTGCAGCGGTGCGTGCTTTCGACGGCCGACGGAGCTCTCGTCACTGACTGAGTGCGCCAATCTTGAACTCTGCCAGAGCGGCGTTGGGCTCCTTCGCGGTGGCATGCTGATTGTGGAACGCGGCGCTCCCGTCCGTTCCACACAGTGCCGTGATGACTGCTTCGCCGCCCGGATGCCGGGGGATCCACCTTGTCAGGTCATAAACATTCGAGTCGACCACGGACCAACAGCTGGCGGCGGTTGCGTGTTGCCGCACGTCCGACATCGAGATCGTTCCCCCGCTGACCGCCGGGGTTGTGGGGGCGACTGATCCGACGGGAGGTTGCGCGGGCGCAGCCTGCTTGGGTGCCGCAAGGGCCAATGTCGTTGCTGTGGCCTGATCTCCCCACACGGCTGTCGCGCCGCTGTGGCCGACCACCACGGTGGTGACCAGGACCCCGAGAGCCATCACAATGCTCAGGATCGCGGCTGTCGCCTGTGCCGGCGGGCCAAGAACCCGGCGAACGGTCGTGCGAGGCCCGGCGGCAGCGCGCCTCTGGAGGAGGAACCAGATGATCGCCACCGCGAGGAGTCCCACCGCGGCCTTCTCCAGCCAGTCTCCCCACCGGGCGTGCTCCTGCGGAAGGCCCACTTGCTCGGCGAGGGCCTCCCCGGTCTGCGCTGCCAGGACGGCGCCCGCAGCACCCACGGTGAGACCCACCATCGTGAGCCACCCGTAGGATGCGCGCCAGCGAGGAACGCCGATGATCGCCAGCAGCGCGAGGGCCGCGAGTGGCAACACCACCACGGCGAGATGCACCACCAGGGGGTGGGTGGGCAGCCCGCCCACCGTGTCGAACAGATCCATTGGAACCACTGCAGGTACGTTCATGTCCTCAAGGAAGCCACCTCGAAGCTGTGTGGACGCTGAGTGCACCCACCACCAACCGACAGAACCGGCCCTTCTCAGCTGCCGTCGGCGGCCAGTCGGTAGCCCACGCCGCGGATTGTTTCGATGGATTGGCGATCGAAGGGGGTGTCGATCTTGCGACGGAGGTAGCCGATGTAGACCTCGACGACGTTGGGGTCGCCCTCGTAGAAGGGGTCCCACACCGATTCGAGGATTTCGATCTTGGTGACCACGTCGCCTCGGTGTTCCATCAGGTGCTCCAGGAGCCCGAACTCCCGCGGTGTCAGGGAGATGGGGGTGATGCCGCGCCGCACGGAACGCCGAGCGGGATCGAGTTGGAGGTCTCCTGCGGTGAGGATCACGGGCCGTGCGGGGGCGCCGCGACGGATCAGCGCCCGCAATCGGGCTACCAGGACGATGAAGGAAAAGGGTTTGGTGAGGTAGTCGTCCGCGCCGAGTTCCAGTGCATCGGAGAGGTCGTACTCGCCGTCCTTGGCGGTCAACATCAGGACGGGGGTCCACACCTCACGTTGGCGGAGTTGTTCGATCACTTTGTAGCCGTTGAGCTTGGGCAGCATGATGTCCAGGACGATGGCGGCATAGGTGCGCTCGGTTGCGGCCCAGAGTCCGTCCTCACCGTTGGTCTCCACTTCCACGGTGAAGCCCTCCGCGGTCAGTCCCCGGCGTACCGATTCAGCCAGGTTGGGTTCGTCCTCAACCACCAGTACGCGCATCCCTGGGGCCTTCCTTGCGTCTCGAATCCTTGGTGAGGCGGTGAAGTGCCGATGGGGCACGTTCGCCTCCTGAGTGTGTGGCGGAGTTCTCATTGTGCTCCAGTGCCGATCGGCTGGGCATACTTCCCTGCAGATCCACGGACTGGGGCGGACACGAGACCTGCCGGACCTCTGGCTCACTCTGGACCCACCAACACCTGTGGCCGGAGGAGATTCTCGCCGCGTTCGGCCCCCACCGACCTGACTGACCGCCGCCGGGGCAGCAGCAAACCTCGTGCGGGAGCTCAGCGCCAGAGTGCCTCCTACCGTGCCTGAACCCGCTCATTCCCGTCTGGCCAGCCGACCACACGGTCGAGACCGCGGCCACCCTCATCACTCCCGACATCCTCGGCCGACTCGAAAATTGACCATAAAAACCCCGGGACTTTCGCAGCAGGCAACTTGCCCGCCGGGCGGGGTTAGCATTTCCCATGCCCACCGTGACTTTCGTCAACGCCAAGGTGTTCACTGGCTGCTCCGAGACGGACTTTGCCTCGGCCTTCAGGATCACCGACGGCGCGTTCGACTGGGTGGGCCTCACCGCTGAACTCGACGGGGATCAGCTCGACGGCGCCGTAGACCTGGGAGGCGCGACCGTGACCCCCGGCTTCATCGACGCACACACCCATCCTGTCCTCACCGCGACGCTGGCGGGCGCGACGATGGTTCTACCACCCGCGGTCAGCTCCATCGAGGAACTCGTCGAGGCGCTCACACGGCAACCTCCGCGGCGTGTCGAGAGCGAGTGGATCCTGGGCTTCGGCTATGACGAGGCCGGCTATCCCGAGCGTCGAAAGCCGAATCGGCACGACCTGGACCGGGTCAGCACCACCCAGCCCGTCCTCGTTCACCGGTGCGACGGGCACTCGGCGGTCTGCAACACCAGGGCGCTCGAACTCGCAGGCGTCACACTCACCACGCTCAATCCCGAAGGTGGACGCTTCGAGCGTGACCCCGACGGCACACCGAACGGTGTTCTCACCGAATTCCCGGCAGTGAACGAGATCACGAGGTTCGTGCCGAAGCCGAGCCCGGACGACGTGGCCGAGACCATCGCCGAGCTGGACACGCATTATCTGTCCGAGGGCATCGTCGGCATCTGTGACCTGCTCGCGACGATGACAACGGACCCGATCGCGACCGTCCGGCTGGCCGAGCGCAAGGGCTTCCGGCCCCAGTGCGGGCTCTTCTACGGCTGGCGTGAGGCGCTCACCGAGTTCCCGCGCGGCCCACCCGAGCATGCGACCCACGGTCGGGTACACATGGCCGGGTTGAAACTGTTCGCCGACGGCGCGTTCAGCGACAACACGGCGTGGTGCAAGCACCCGCACCCGCGCCCACACCCGGACGACACGGTCACGGCCCTGCTGACCACCACCGACATTCTCCGAGCCGTCGAATGGGCCCGGCGCAACCGGATGCAACTCGCCTTCCACGCCATGGGCGACCGAGCGACTCAGCAGCTCATCGATGTGCTGGGCCCGTTGCAGCCCTGGACCGACGACGTGCCCTCCGTGCGGATCGACCATGCCACGCTGATCAGCGCCGACATGCTCACCCAGATCAGTGAGGCGCGAATGAGCTTTGCGGTCATCAGCCACACGATCTTCTATTTCGCCGAGTATGACTCCTACAGGAGAAACCTTTCGCCGGGCCTGGCCGATGAGGCCTACCCCATCGCCAGGTACTACCACAGCCACCTGCCCACTGCCCTGGCCTCCGACGCCCCGGCGACGGCATGGGCCAGGGCGGATCACGTGTTCACCTCGATCAGGGCGGCCGTCGTGCGGCGGTCCCACACCGGGGGCGACATGGGGTTGGGCCAGTCGATCACGCTGCCCCAGGCCCTGCTGCTGTACACCGGCCGGGCCGCCCAGGTCAGCCGATTCACCGGGCTGGGACGCATCCAGGAGGGATATGAGGGCTCTTTCGTGGTGCTCGAGCCAGACCCCTTCACCCTGCCCTCCGATGAACTCGACCGCGTGGAGGTTGCCCAGACCTGGCTGCGAGGTCACCAGGTCTACACACGACGACGCACGGATGTGCATGGCAACGCCCCGCCGGAGGAGTTCTCCGCGGTGCTCCCCGACCCTGATCCCGCAGCTCGTGCACACTTGAGCACATGACTCGTTCACGCGCCGCCGACTGGGCGATCGGCGCTTTGGGGATGCTGCTCCTGCTCACCGTCTTGGCGGTCATCCTGTGGTTCAGTATCTCCACCCCTTCGGCCGAGACCAGCCACACGTCCTCCCCCACCCCGGTCACCGCCGGTACTGCTCCGGACACACCTCCTTCCGATCTGGGGGAGGGCGAAATCTGGTTGGGTGACATCGACGTGACCTCAGACATCGTCGTGCTGCCCGATTCCTCGTTGCTCAACGTCGAGGCCCTGGGGCACGGGGCGCGGTCCGGCCCCGACGGCGTGGTCGTTGACCACCTGGACGTCCGGGCCACTGTGCCGTTCGACGTCGTCGAAGAGGAGCTCGGGCGCAACAGCCGGGTGAGCGCGACGTCGGATGGTCAGGCAAGGGTGGACGGCTCGGTCACCGTGCTGGGCAGATCCTTGCAGATCGTGGCCACCGGGACCGTCGAAGTGCGGGACGGGCTGCTCCTCGTTGAGCCCCGCTCCATCGACCTGGGTGGCCCGGACGTCGTGTCCCGGGCGGTCGCGGGCGCCGTTCGTCAGTTCGTCACGATCGAGCACACCATCGAAGGGCTGCCGCCGAACCTTGTCCTGCGGGATGTCGAGATAGAGCAGGAGGGCTTCCGCGCACACCTCAGCGGGGATGATGTTGAGCTGGTCGGCGACGGCTCCTGACCGCGGTTCTTCATCGGGTCCGGGCGGTGGGATTCCCCCGCAACACCGGGCAGTATCACCCCATCGCGGGCCACGCCCGGGCATGATGTGGGCATGATCAATTTCAACCTCGACGACGAGGTGGCACTGGTGACAGGCGCCTCCAGCGGCATCGGACAGGCCATCGCACTCGCGCTGGGACAGGCAGGCGTGGCCGTCGGGTGCGGTGCCCGGTCTGCCGCGCGCGCCGCCGAAACGGTGGAGGGCATCCGCGCCGCCGGTGGCCGCGCAGTGGCCATCGAGTGGGACGTCAGGGATCCCGAACGGGCCGACGAGGCGGTCACTGCCGTGGAGCAGGAATTCGGAGCGCTCAGCCTCGCGGTCAACAACGCCGGTATCGGTGCGGGCACGCCAGCGTTGGAGATCTCCCCCAGTCAGTGGCAGGACGTCTTCGACACCAACGTGAAGGGGGTGTTTCTCTCCTGCCGAGCCGAGGCGCGCGCGATGAAACAGCACGGCCGCGGTGCCATCGTGAACATCGCCTCCATCTCGGCGAGGATCGCCAACCGCAACCTGACCCAGGCGCAGTACAACTCCAGCAAGGCGGCGGTGGTCCACCTCACCAAGTCCCTTGCTGTGGAGTGGGCGCCTCTCGGCATACGTGTCAACGCCGTCAGCCCCGGCTACACCCTGACACCGATGAACCGCCGTCCCGAAGTGGCCGATCTCATCGCGGAGTTCGCCGACACGACGCCGCTGGGGCGACTCGCCGAACCGGACGAGATCGCCGGGCCGGTCCTGTTTCTCCTGGGGCAGGCGGCGAGCTACATCACCGGCGCTGATCTGCTCGTCGACGGGGGTTACTGCTGCTGGTAGCCCAGGACCGCAACGCATCCGAGGCTCGATGAGGGGGCTACGACGCGCCTTTCGACCTCGCCGACACCCGACGTCGTATGGCTCTACCCCTCCTTCGGCGACCCCGGTGCCCACTCGGGTCACCTTCTGTCGGATAGTGGACCATGGCCAAATTTGCGGACAACGCTGCGATCAACCTGCGTCTCGGGATGCTGGGGCTGCCCATGCCGGAGAACGCACGCAACTCCTCAGGGACCGAACTCGTCCAACCGATACTGGCCCGCCAGCGCGAGCTGAACCGTCGTCTGTCGCACAAGCTTCCTGCTGTTGACCACCGCATCCAGTGCTTCCTGGACGAATACCTCGACGGCACCGGCACCGCTCCCAAACTTCCGAAGCAGACGTTCGTGCTGGACCAGCCGGGGCTGGCCCGCACACTGTCCCTTCCCATGGACGGCGACACCTTCGCCTCCGAACACCTCACCAGCTACCGGCTGGTCAACGGGGTACTGCACAACCCCACCAATGACCGCCGCACCACCAAGGGCGTGTTCCACATCGCCGAGGGTG
This sequence comes from uncultured Actinomycetota bacterium, assembly GCA_963747505.1. Classification (GTDB taxonomy): domain Bacteria; phylum Actinomycetota; class Actinomycetes; order Propionibacteriales; family Propionibacteriaceae; genus Arachnia. Next base: position 1,424,436 of record CAVVFD010000001.1, read on the forward strand.
GCATGCCCATCCAGGACGACAAGATCGCCGTCCCACGTGAGGTCTTCGGCCGCATCATGGAAGCCGCCTTCCAGCCGCCGACCGACTCCATGGTGCTGCCCTATGGTTGCGGCGAGTCCGAACCGCCGCGATGCTGGGCCTCGTTGCAGATGCGTCCCATCGTCGTTCCCGCCGTCCCCGGCTTCACCCGCGAGAAGACGCTCGAAGTGCGCTTCTTCGCGCCGGGCACCCTGATGGCCAATCTCGATTTCGTGGAGAGCATCTTCGGCAACGCCGGCGACCCGTACCTCCCCGAGAACGACGCGTCGCTGAACCCGGAGACCTGGACGGGCCACACCGGCGCCATCGTCCTCGCCCCCCACCTCACGAAGCTCACCAAGAAGAACGTGGGCCTGCCGCACATCGACGACGCCACCGACCGGCAGCGTCGCGATGGCATGTGCTGGAGCACGGAGGCGGAGTTGTACAACGGCGGCACGGCGTTCAAGTTGTGCGCCCGGGACGAGCGCGGCGTGATCGTCACCGTCATCGCCGACAACTACTTCGGATACTGCAAGAAGGAGGTCAAGGCCCAGATCAGCTACTCGGCCAACCTGTACGGCCTCGTGGAGGAGGAACACTCCGGCGGCGCCGTCGTCTACCCGCGCTACAACCTGGGAGGGCACTTCTCCCTGCAGTCGGACAGCCACTACATCCTGTCCGACGTCATCGCGCGCGACCCCCACCGTTTCACCCTCCAACCCCAGGGCCACGCGCTGGACCGCGAGAACCGTCACATCGTCCTGGTCCCGGCCGGCACCACCTACAACATCACCGACGGCAGCGTCACGTGGAGCGTCGATGGTGTACCCGGGCGCATTCAGCTGCGCGCCGAGACCACCTACGTGGGGCCTGATGGCTACCTGGTCAACCTGCACCACGTCGACACTGACGGCAGCAAGTGGACCCTGGTGGGCACCTCCCCGGACGCCACTGACTGCCACAAGCCCGCCACCGTCTCCGGTGGTGGGAAGTCCGAGATCTCAAAGGCCATCACCGACGCCATCATCTCCGGCAACGCCTACGTCTCCGACATCGACGAGGACATCGCGGCCGTACGCGCAATCCTCGACCACGACTACACGGGTCGCTTCACGGATCCCGCGCGGGAGCCGGCCCGGTTCCGTCCATTGCTGTCCGATCGACGCAGCATCGGCAGCGTCATCAAGCTGATGTCGCCCAGCCCGGACTACACAGATGAGTACAACCAATGGTTGGACTCCATCCCCCACCACATCAAGGAGCTGCTCTACGTCGTCAAGCGCTTCCAGCGCCCCGGATGGGGGGACGACTGGGCCAGTCACTTCTCCACGGGCATCGTGAATGGCCGCAAGGGCACCTCCCTGCGCGTCGACGGCGAGAAGGTGCACGTCAACATGCTCCGCGTCGGTTTCGAGCCCGACGGGTCGTGGCGGCTGTTCGGACTTCGGCATGACTTCCACCCGGCCTCCAAGGTGCAGACCGAGGACGACATCACCGCCAGCATCGTCGCGCCGCCGAAGGTCAGTGGAACGGCGGTGTCCCGCAAGTTCCTGATCAACTGTGAACACCTGCTCTTCCAACGCCCCGACGACGCGATCCACCGTGGCTACGACAAACAGGCGGAGGCTGACATCGCCTCTGGTGGCACATTTCTGTCGAACTTCCAGCCCCTGACCCGCGACGACGCCCGCAAGCTGGTGGACGATGCCATCGCCTTCAGCGAGTTCTCCCCACCCATCCAGGAGCTCATCCGACGTACCGTGGCCGGCGGAGACTCCCTCCCCAGGTACTTCGTGTCCTCCGCACACCCACGATTGGTGAACGGGCAGCGCTCCAAAAACCCCCGCTACCTCCAGGTCCGCCCAGACGTGGCGAATCCCCGGGCGACCGCTACAGCCGACCTTGCCACCCATCTGTTCCGCAAACAGCCCATGAGTCGCAAGTCTCCGCACAGCGTCGACGTCGTCGTGGCCGGTCGCCGCAACAACGCTGCGGAGCCCGGTGTGCCGCCGCTGTGCACGTACTCCCCGCTGCACTGGATGGACCTGCCCGAGCTGCTCATCGAGTTCATCAGCTCCATGACGGGCAAGTCACCCTCCACCACGGGCGCCGGCTCCGAAGGGGCCATGACCAAGGGTCCGTTCAATTCGCTGCCCTCGGTCATCGACCTCAACGCCGCCTTCCTGTCCTTCGCCCTCACCGACTACGACGGCTGGCTCTCCAGCGCCGGCGTGATCGGCCCCAAGGTACGGGTGGACCACGACGTCAGCCTCCTGGTGCCGGAAGTCTTCTCCCGGATGACTCCTGCGGAGCGGGATGCAGCCTCCCTCATGAGGGAGGGCTGTCTCGAACCCATCGAGGATTTCGAGCACGACGGCCAGATGATCCTGGCCAGCCGTCTGGGCTGCCGCATCACGTCCCAGTTCGTGTCCAAGTACTTCGGACGCATCTTCCTCCACCCCCATGTCGTGTTCACCGAACAGATGCTGCGCCCGGAGTTGCAGGACATGGACACGTTCGTGGAGGCGATGGACACCATCGTGAAGACCCACCAGAGGGTGGCCCAGACCTATATCGACGACGGGACCGTCGCCCTGGCCGTCCCACCGGTGAGGGCGCTGCTCGAGATCATGGCAACCGGCGTCTCGGCAGACGACGAGACGTTGGACGACCCCGACTTCCGTCGCAGCTTCACCCGCGACTCGGTGCTGGCATCGAAGTGGTACGCGGAACGCTTGAAGGCTCAGCGTGACTCTGACGTGTCCTATGCGGAGCGCTCCATTGCCGCGATGGCGGACTTCACGTCCAAGGAACTGCACAAGGACACGTCAGAGCGCCTCGGCATCATTGCCAAGACGGCTGCCGTGAAGGCGCGGCTCACCGACCTGACGGAAGACGAGACGGGTCAGAGCTACGTTGGCACCTTGGGACGCCAGGTGAACTGGCGCATCTGAACCCCGTCAGAAGTGCTTGACCAGGTCAACGGTCAGTTCGTCGAGGGAAGAAAGCACCGTCGCGCGGGCCAGCACATCCGGGGCCGGCGGATGGAATGCGGGCGGTACGCACACCACTGTCATGCCCGCCGCCAATGCGGAGAGAACGCCATTGGTGGAGTCCTCGACTGCCACGCACGCTTCGGGTTCGACGCCCAGCAGTCGGGCAGCACGCAGGAAGCCGTCCGGAGCCGGCTTCCCCAACGCGACCTCTTCCGTGGACACCGTGGCGCCCAGCAGGTCACCGATGCCCATGGCCTCGACTCCGGCATCGATGAGCCGACGTGGCGAGGAACTGGCGATGGCGATCCGGTAGTGCCCGGCCATGCGTCGCACCGATTCAATCGCCCCCGGAAGCAGCTCGACGCCTGTGCGATGGTGGGCGGCCATCGCGTCGATGGTCCTCTCCGCAGCTTGGTCCGCAGACATGGGCAACCCCACCGACGTCGCGAGGTACTCGCTCCACTCCGGCGTACTCATGCCCATCATGGCTTGGGTGGCCCCCTCGGGCCACGGCAGCCCGGCGTCGGCGGCGAGCTGTCGACGGACGCCGTCCCACTGCTCCTCTGTCTCCATCAGGGTGCCGTCCATGTCGAAGATGATGGCTTCAATGGTCATGATTGTTTTCCTCTGCAGATGGTCCGCGCTCGCGATCGAGAACTCGTGGCACCCAGTCTCCCAAACCCCCTCGCGTCCCACCATGCGGGTGTTCCGATCCGGAAAAGCCCAGCCCACAAAAAAACTCATCCCATAAAGTCCACAAACCCCGTTTTGCACGAGGATCGGCTCTACAGTGGCTTTCGTCCATATCCGGAAGGGATAGATCATGTCACTGCAACTTCGCCACATTTCCCGTGTTCCGCTCGCTATCATCGCGGTCGTTGGGCTCGGCGTCAGTATCCCCCTCCTCAATGCCACGGCCGAGCCGTACCCCCCTTCGCCCTCACCGACCACCAGCACCTCCCCCTATGTCAGCGTGAGCCCCAGCCCCTCCGCCAGCATGACCCCCAGCCCCTCCGCCAGCATGACCCCCAGCCCCTCCGCCAGCGTGACCCCCAGCCCCTCCGCCAGCATGACCCCCAGCCCCTCCGCCAGCATGACCCCCAGCCCCTCCGCCAGCATGACCCCCAGCCCCTCCGCCAGCATGACCCCCAGCCCCTCCGCCAGCATGACCCCCAGCCCAACGCCCAGTGGGAGTGCTCTTCCGAGTGCCTCGTCCAGCCCGTCGGCCACCGTCACGCCCAGCGGCAGCGCGCTTCCGAGCTCCGGGGCAACAACCCCCACCAGGCCTGGGCTGCCGAGCACAGGAAACTAGTCAGGCCTCCCTCCACGGGATGTGGAATCCTCCGCTGGGCGCAGAGCCACGATCCCTTCCCTGCGGTGAGGTTGGCCGTGCACCGTCCACCGAGGTGGACAGCGCACGCCTCAAGCGCTGGCTGGGGATCACCCGTGGTCGAGCCACGTGCCCTGGGAGCGTTCAGCGAACGTTGAGGTCTCCCACCAGCACGCATCGGCGGCGCCTCGCGAAGGTCCGGGCGGAGGTCAGCCCCTCCCCAGTGGGGCCGGCGATGGTGAACGTGCCGAATCCCTCTCCGCCGATTCCGATGCCGGCGTAGCTGGGGCCGTTCTTGACGTAGATCGTCGTCTGTATCAGTCGACCCATTTTCGTCAGTTTCGTGATGTCGCGGGAGTGCATGATGGCCGTGTGGCGATTGCCGTGTTCCACGTCCACCGCCACCTCGATCGCCTTGTCCACGTCGGGGACACGCACCAGGGGGAGGACCGGCATCATCAACTCGTGCTGCACGAACGGGTGGTCCTTGTCCACCTGCACCAGAACCAGCCGAGTCCCTGGGCGGTAGCTCAGACCGAGCTCGTCAAGGATGGCGGTGGCGTTCTGCCCAATCCACTTGGCATCCGGACGACGCCTGTCATCGAGGATGAGTTCTTCGAGTCGGCGGAGGTCGTCCCCGTCCGTGATTTCATGCGCCCCCACCTTGGCCATCTCGAACCGTAGGAGGTCTGCGATGGCGTCAACGGCAATCACTTCCTTCTCCGACGTGCAGGGAAGGTTGTTGTCGAAGCTGGCCCCGTCGACGATGTCCTTGGCCGCCTTCTCGATATCGGCACTCGCGTCCACCACGACGGGCGGGTTACCGGCGCCTGCGCCGATGGCCTTCTTGCCCGTTGACATGACGGTTTTGACGATGCCCGGTCCCCCCGTCGCCACCAGCATTCTCACGAGCTGGTGCTCCATCATCGCTGTCGTGTTCTCGATGGACGGCTCCGTGACGGTCACGACGAGATTTTCAGGGGCCCCTTCTGCGGCCAGCGCCTTGTTGATCTCGCGGACGAGCCAGATCGTGGTGTTCTTCGCCCGCGGGTGTGGACTGAAAACGACGCTGTTGCCGGCTGCGAGCATCCCGATACTGTTGCAGATCACCGTTTCCGTGGGATTGGTGGTGGGGGTGATCGCTCCGATCACCCCGTAAGGGGAGTACTCGACGGTGGTGAGCCCGTCATCCCCGGACCAGGCGTCGGTGACGAGATCCTCCACTCCGGGGGTGGACTCTGCTGCCACCCGGTTCTTCACGATCTTGTGTTCGACGTCACCCATACCGGTCTCCTCGACCGCTGAACGCGACATGTGTTCAAGATTGCCCGGCGCCAACGTCACGCGCCTGATGGCCTCCACGAAGCGCCGTCGGTCGGCGATCTTGCAGCCCATGTACCTGCGCTGCGCCTCTGCGGCGGCGACGACGGCACTGTCCATGTCCGCGAAGATGCCCTCGCCACCACCCACCTGCGGTGCCACCTCACGCAAGCTCATCTCCCGCATCACTGCGCCGACCACCTTCGCGATGAGGTCCTTCTCCACGTCCGTCATGACTTCTCCTTGGTCTCAACAACTCTCAGGGCGTGCTCGGCAATGACCACGTCCTCCTCCACGGTTCCGCCGGAGACCCCGATCCCGCCCCGGAGCCTGCCTTCAACAAAGACCGGTAGCCCTCCCCCGAACACGCAGATGCGTCCTGAGCTGGCTGACTGCAGCCCATACAGCGGGCCGCTCTCGAATGTTTGTTCACGGAGCTCAGCGGTCGGCGCCCGGAAGGCCACCGCCGTCCAGGCCTTGTCCCCGGCCAGCGCAATGCTTGCCAGGAGCGAGTCCGGCATCCGGTGCATCAGCAGGGGGTTGCCTGCCGCGTCGGAGACGGCGACGACAACCGGCACCCCGAGCTCCTGTGCCTTGTCCGTCGCTGCCTGCGCCATCAGCAGAGCGGACTCCAAATCGAGGATGAGTGGCACGGCCCCTGATCCTGTCGACGAGGCGTCTTCGATCCCCATCCGGCCCACCACGTCCCGGACTGCCCGCTCCACTCTCTCGCGGGTGAAGCGTTCCTCGAGGACCCGCGCGAGGGCGTACAGCGTGTCCGAGAGCCGGTTGAGGTACATGACCACTTCGATCCGCACTGCACTGGATTCCCGCGCCGTCAACACGCGACGTTCAGCCCGGCGTACGAGCGTCCGGGCAATGTGAAGACCGGCCGACACCTCGTCGCGGCCGGGTACGACGAACTGGTGTTGCGGGCCCGTCTCAGCCAGACAACGGTCAATGAGTTGCTCGAGTCCTTCGACGTCGTCCGTGCCGACGAGGTTGTCCAGCTGCGTGGCACCGACGTCGTCGCTCGCCAGCTCGGCAGCGACAGTGAACAGGCGCTGCTGGATGGCGTGAAGGTGGGCGCGCATCTCCGGATCCGATACTCGCGTCTTCGCCAGGCCAATCGTGGAGTTGGCTTCGTCGAGCGTGCCGTAGGCCTCGACGCGCGGCGACTGCTTCTCCACCCGTGAGCCACCGAACAACCCGGTGCCACCCTTGTCCCCGGTGCGAGTGTAGACGGCGGGCATCAGTTCAGCTCCTGTCGATCTCGACGGTGTCAACGATGCCGATGATCGAGGCGTCAACTGGCGTACGGACACGGTCCAGGGACTGTCTCGCTGAGCTTCCCCCGGCAATGATCACGACCTCCCCGTGTCCCGCGCCGACAGTGTCCACACATACTTCAGGGAGCCCGGCCAGGGAGTTCTCCGCATCCAGACGCTGTGTCACAAGCAATTTGAAGCCCACGAGCCCCGGGTCCTTGCTGGTTGACACGACCGTGCCAATCACCTTTGCGAGGTACATCTTCAGTCTCCTTCTCTCGTGATGCGTATGCCGGAGGCCGCAGCCTCGTCCCGGGCCAGGTGGGTGATGATCGCGCCCCGGGCGACGTGCACCACGCTTCCGGATTGCAGCGTGCGAATCGTCTGGTGGCAGATGAAGTCGGGAAGAGGAGCGACACTCTCCAGCGGTGAACTGGGCGCGGCCGCCCCCTCCATCGACTGCCATGTGCGCTGGACCGCCCGGTGGAGCCCCGCCGCGCCGCACAGCGTCACCCCGAAACTGGCGAAGGTGGCCAGGTTGCTGCGCAACACCTCGGCGAACGCTGGCGGGATGGCTGGGAACCAGTCCTTCTTCTCCGGATCGTCAGGGCATGCGGCAGTGCGCACCGCCACGATGGGACGATTCAAGAGGATGAACTCGTGGATGACGTTGGTGGCCAGGCTGTCGGCGAGGCCGTGCGCCACTGCGGCCACACAGTTGGCGGTCAGCGTGGGGATGATGAGCAGAGGATGGTCGCTGACCAGTTTGGCTGTCACCTCGGGCCCGAGCGAGGCGATCTTGTCCTGCTCCAGGAAGCGCCTCGCGCTTTCGGTTTGGACGATGTCGAGGTGCATCCCGTCGTCGCGGAGCCTCTGCAATTGAACGATCGACGCGTCGAAACCCAGCCAAGCGCCCGTGAACAGCACCAGGGCGCGCCTGTCCTGCGTGGCCGGGACGACCTGCTGGCCCTCCAGCATCTCCACCACCACCTGGCGCACGAGGTCTCTCAACTGGTCTTCATTCATCGGAGGCTCCTCGCGCCATCGCGGGCAACTGGGCTGGTAGTGGGATGCCGAGCGGAGTGGCGAACAGCGGCTCGTCGGGCCGTACGACGGGCTGACCGAGCACCTCCGCGAACAACTCGGGGGCGCCGTCGTAGGCGCTGGAACCGCCCACGAGGTGGATGGAGGCGACGCTGCCCTCGCCGATGACGCGGGCCGCGATGGAGGCCATCTTCTCGAGCGTTGGCCGGATGAGGCCGAAGACCAGTTCGCGTGAATCGGGGGTGCGCTTGAGCCTTTCGGCTTCGTCGTAGTCGATGTTGAGGGCCCCGGCGACGACAAGGGTCATGTGGTGGCCTCCGGTTGCCTCGTCCTCGCTCACGACAACCCGTCCGGATTCAAGAACCGAGACTCCGGTGGTCCCATGCCCGATGTCGATGACGGCACCGTCGGTGACACCGAGGACACGTGCTGCCGCGACCGGTTCGTCTACGATCTCGGCCAGTTGGAGTCCCGCAGCCTCCACCACGTTCACAAAAACTCTGGTCGTGCCGTGACCAATTCCGGGAGGTATGGCCACGGATACTTCGGTGAACCGGTGTTCGAGGCGGGTCTCCAGCGTGGCCCTGAGATCCCTCACCGCCGTGACTGCACCCTGCCAGTCCACCACCACACCGTCGCGGACCACACCGGAATGGCGCCACGCACCCGCAACCGGTTCACCTCGTCCGTCCACGACGGAGAGCACGATGTTGGCCGTGCCCAAGTCCAGTCCGAGGCGAAGGCCGCCCTCGGAGCGTCCGACCCGACCGGTGCGAACCTGACGGGCCAGACGGCGGATCCGGGCGTTGGCGTCCATCGCCCTCAGCCCTGCCCGGTGATGACGGTCAGGACCTCGCCGGTGCGCGACCCGAGTCCGTTGGCCTCGTCCGTGTCCAGGTGGATCTCCGCCACGAAATTGTCCTTCACACGACAGATGACGTTGTGCAGGACACCTCCGCGATCGCCTTCGAGAACAACACGGACCATGTCCTGATCCCGCACTCCCAGCCGCTGTGCATCAGAGGGGCCCAGGTGCACGTGCCGGGCGGCGATGATGGCCGCGTGGTCCAGCGCCACCTCACCGCAGGGGCCGATGAGGGTGACAGGTGCGGCATCGTCCAGATGACCCGACTGCCGCACGGGGGCCGGGATTCCGAGCGCGTGGGCGTCGGTGTGACTCAACTCCACCTGCGACCGGGGACGGCACGGCCCCATCACCCTCACCCTCTCCTGGGAGGCCCTGGGTCCCTTGACGGTGACTGACTCCTCGGCGGCGAACTCGCCCATCTGGCGGACGTACTTGCGTACGGTGGGCGCCTCGTAGCCGAAGAGCACCAGGAAATCCTCCGGTGACAGGTGAACGTGGCGATTCGAAACGCCCACCACCACGCGACGCGGGTCCGACGTCTCCGTCTTCAGGGTCTCCACCACCTCCCTGACCACCCGCTCGAGCATCTCCTGCGTCAGCAGCATGGTCATCAGGCCTTCGGCAGCAGCTTCTCGGTGTCGGCGTGGGGCCGCGGGATGACGTGGGTGGACAACAGCTCACCCACAGCGCGTGCGGCCACTGAGCCCGCGTCGACGGCGGCCTTCACAGCCCCGACGTCGCCCCTGACCATGACGGTCACCAGCCCGGCACCGATCTTCTCCATGCCCATCAGTTGCACATTGGCCGACTTCACCATCGCGTCGGCAGCCTCCACCGCGCCGACAAATCCCTTGGTCTCCACGAGACCCAGTGCTTCACTCATAGTGCTTCTTCTCTCCTGTTGGTCCTGCACCGTCGGTTGTTCGGCGGTGACGCGAGGGGTGTCCTCGATTTCTGTGTTGACGCCCGCAGGTTGCGCACGTCCGGTTTGGACCCGACGTGGTCCACGTTTCGTCGTTGTGGTGCTGATGGCTATTTCTCCTCTCCTGCATCGGTGCGATCCTCGCTGGCGTCGTCACCCTGAACGGTGGCGTCCTCAGTGGGGCCGTCATCTGGACCGGCCGGGCTGTGCTCCGCCCCGGCGGGGCTTTCCTTGGGGGTTCCCGCGGCATCCAACCCCACCGTGTCCGGGGAATGGATGAGCTTCTCGATCTGATCACTCGGCCGGGCGATGATGGACGAGGTGGCAACCATCCCTATTCGGGTGGCAGCCACTTTTGCGGCGGAGACTGCGGCACGCACGGCCCCCACCTGTCCCACCACCTTGATGGTGACCTTGCCGCCTCCCCGGGCGAGCTCGTATCCGAGCAGCTGGACGTCCGCGCTCTTCACGGCAGCGTCGGCCGCCGCGATGGCTGGAGGCAGTCCGATGGTCTCAACTTGTCCAAGAGCCAGTGTCTTCATGGTGTTCTCCCGTTGTGGTTCACGAGTGCAGGTGCGAGGGGTAAGAGTGGGACACGCTTGACGAGGCGCGCCGTATTGATGCCGATTCCACGGTCCGCGGATGCGCTCTCACCGAGGAATCGGGCGAGGTAGGGCCGCTCCTCGGGCAGTTTCTCGGTGGTGACGACGACGTAGCCGAGGCTGACGCCGACGCCCACACCCAGTACTGATTGCAGGCTCGCGGAGTGGGCCAGGAACAGAGGATCATTGTCCTGATGTCTCATCACCGTGAAGGGGATGCCCTCCTCCTCCAGTCCGAGCAACAACTCGAGCACGCGGTCGCCCGGCACCGCATCGTTCACCGCCACCTGAACGGTGGGACGGGGAAGCTCCTCACGCCCGGCCACGGTTGTCCCCTTCCCAGGAGAGCACCAGACCGGTCGCCACGGCGTTGCGCGGTCCCTCAATGCCCCGGATGTTGGCGCGGCCGGCCACCACCCGGTAGTCCGCCAGGGCACGAGTGACCAGTTGCGGGATCTCGAAGTCGAGAGCTGAGCCACCCACCAGCACCACGAAAGAGATGTCGCGGATGTTGGCTGTGGGGCTCACCCTCTCCAGGGCACGGATGGCGTTGGTGACGAACACCCTTTCCTTGGCGCGGATCCGGACCTGCCTGATCTGCTCCAAGGGCTTGTCAAGGTCCAGCGGGACCATTCCATCCGGCTTGACGATGACCGTGCGGGCGAACAGTGCAGGCGGGAGGGGTTCGTCGAAGAACTGAACGCTGCCATCCTCATGGCGGATGTTGAAGAACGTCTCAACCCGCGCCAACGGGTGACGCTTGATGTCCTCCGCCGTGTCGAAGAGTTCAAGCCCGAGTTCGGACTGGATCAGCAGGGTGACCATGTTCCCCGCACCGGCGAGGTGGATCGAGCGCCCCTGGCCGTCAGAGCGAAGCACGGAGGCATCGGTGGAACCGGCTCCCATGTCCAGGATGGCGATCGGGACGTCCGCCCCCGGGGTGGTGAGTGCTCCCCGAATCGCCATGTCGGCCTCGACGCCACCCACCTCGACCGGGGTGCCGATCTTCGTCGTGAGTTCCGAGGCAATCCGCTGCATCTGCAAGCGGTCAGCCTTGACCATCACAGCGATTCCCACTGCCGCTTCCATGGAGAATTCTGCGGCGATTCCGCCCGTCACTGTCTGGGGAACTTGGACATCGACGGCCAACAGGTCGGTGATCCTGATGTCCCGGGGCGCGGCGTCGGTCAGATTGCCCATGACAACCCGAACCTTCTCCATCATGCCGCCCACGTTGGTGCCCGCCTCTCCCCGGATGTCGGTGATCTCGGACGGAGCCCGGCCTGCCGCCATGATGGCCTCGGCGCCCCTGTCGAGATCAACCTCTGAGGAGCTGGGCTGACCGACGAACGTGAGCTTCCCGGCGGGGATGCGTCGTTCCTGGACGTCCCCGGCGGGGGTCTTGATGACCACCGCTGATCTGTTGCCCACGAGGGCGCGGGCGAGAGGGACGACGATACGGGTCTGTTCCGGGTCCAGTCCGAACATGGTGGCGATGCCGAACGGATTCGCCAGCGTCTCGATGATCCGTCCGGGGGACGCCACCTCGATGGCTGCCAGCATTCCCAGCGGCACCTTCTCGATCAGCCCCACCTCATCGACAATGGGCACCTTCGAGACCACCCGATTGTGCACGAGCACACCGTCGTCGCGCTGCAGTACCAACCCGGTGACCCGGACGGCAGAAGGGAGTGCGTTGATCGCGGCTGCGATCTCCTCGTGCCCGTGGCTGCGATCTGCAACCACGATCCATGGTCCCTCTCCCACGCCGCTGTGGAGATCCTCGATGCGAAGCGTCGTGCCAACGCCGATGCCGAGACCTCCCGGCGTCGATGGGTTGTGGCCGATCATTGTCGACTCGGTGATGATGGTCTCCGTGATGGTTTCCATCGCCACGTCCCCGATGACGGGCGCCGCCTCATTGATACGGATGAGGTCCAGGTCGGGGAGCTGGCGCCCGGCCTTCTCCAGAGAAGCCGTGAGCGCGTGGAAGACGCCGTTGACATTCTCCGACGTGCCCTTGATGCCGGTGGTTGCCACCGTGGAGCTGGACAGGACATTCGGTTCGTCGCCGGACACATCGGCCAACGCCACCTCGGTGGTGGCGTTGCCGATGTCGATGCCCGCGACGAGTCTCATGGTTGTGGAGCCGCCGTCAGTCGGTCCGGAGACGCCCACGGAATTCGTACACGTCAGCCGCCTCGCGAATGAAGGCACCATTGATCCTGCAGTCGTACTTCGACTCCAGGTCATCCGCGACCGTGTACAGCTCCTGCTTTGTGGAGCGATAGGGCCGCAGCGAATCGTAGATGTTCAGCAACTCATCATCGGGGACGACCGTCAGTTCGGCCGCGCGACGAAGGTTGTTGGCCAGCGTGTCGCGCCCCACGGACTCGGCCACCTGCGCCTGCATCTCCAGCGTCTCCTTGGACACCCGGACATCCTCGGGCTTCGTCTCGCCCGACAGGACGCTCTCATACGTCACATCGGAGAGGAGCTTGCCCGTGCGGGTCTTGATGCGTTCGGGGATCTTCTCGCCCAGCGGGTAATCGGACCTGCTGACTCGGGATCCCCCGCCCGATGGGGCGGGCTTGGCACCGGGCGCCGGTTTCTTTGCAAATGTGGCATTGTCCTGGTCGAGGTTCGCCATCACCTCTGCCATGACCTTGCGGATCAGCTCTTCGGAATCCATTTCTCAGCTCCTAAACCTGCGTGAGTTCTCGCGACTTCGCGTTGGGCTTGACCTGTTGCGTCTCCTTGATGTGCAGGAGGGCCGCGATGGCCTGGTACTTCGGTCTGGCCATCTGGTCGTTGCGGACCGGGACCGGCTGGGGCGACTCGCCCTTGGCATACAGCGCCGCGTTCTTCCCGATCGCACGGAAGGTCTCCAGGTCGAGCAGGGGCGCCTGCGGGAACAACTCCAAATTGGACAGCGGCGGCAGATCCCTCTGGTGGATGACTGTCGTTCCCTTGGACTGGATCCCGATGCCGATCCCGGAGCCGGACAGCTTCGCAGCCTCGTGTGCCACGAAACCGACGTCGGAGGTCCTCAGCACCTTGATGAGTCGGTAGGACATCCCCTCCTCCTCGATGCCTGCACAGATTTCCTTGAGGACGTCGGAGTGGGGGATGCCGAGAATTGTCTGCACCTGTTGGTCCCCGAAGGCGGGTGCCAGTCCGATGACGACTTCCTTCGAGTTGGTGCCGCGGGGTGCTTCGCCGACATCCCTCATGCCCAGCTTCGAGGACGTCATCACGGCGGTTGTACCAGCCGCTCGCACATCCGCTCCGCCGGAGCGCGACAACTCGCGGACCACGTCGGCAATGATGTTCTTGAGCGTTGATTCGTCGATGTTCATCTCGTGACCTCAAATGCTCTCTGCGCTGACGGCCTTGCGATGGAACTTGATCTGTTCCCACCGCTCGTCCGAGATCTGGTGCCCCGTTCTGGGGCCGAGGTAGTTGTTGGGGTTGTTGACCGCGGAGTTGACCCGGAAGTTGGAGTCGAGGATGGCCGAGGTGTGGAGGTAGTCCCCCGCCACTCGCTGCTTGAGAATCTCAAACACCAGACGTGCGACGTCTTCGTGGCCACCGTCGGCCAGCGCCTTGACCACATGCAGTCCCGTGATCCCCCGGCTCATCATGTCCTCGGCTGCCTTGAGGTCCTCCACCACGTTGCGCTCCGGCATGTCCTTGGACCCGTGAGCGTAGGTGGCAGCCTCCACTTCCGCATCGGTGATGTCCGGCAGACCCAGCCCCTTGAACGCTGCCTGGAGGGCGCGGGCAGCCTTGTTGCGGACACGCAGCACGTTTTCCTCGAGTACTGCGGTGAGCCCGCCGTCGATCTTCAGGTCACGCTGGATGGTGGTCCAGTCGTCGTAGTCCTCGGCGTCCCAGTTGCTGCCGGCGAACATGTTGTCGTAGTTCGGCGTCGATGAGTAGCCGGAGCAGATGAAATCCGTACCGGGAACGAACTGCATGAGGGTCCGGGCCACACGTCTCAGGTCCGAGTGTGTGAAGGTCTGGTCGTTGGAGGATGCGCACTCGAGGTCCAGCATCATCCCGATCAGGTTCTCGGCGAGGATGGCGCGGATGCCGCTGGGAACGCCAGCAGGCACACCCACGCAGCTCACGGAGCCGTTCTGCGTCCCCTGCGAGCCGGCGCCCTTGGTGATGAACTGGCATCGGGCCTCAAGGTAGAGCATCGACTTTCCTTCGGCCGAGCCCATCTGGACCTCTGCGCCGGTTCCGGAAGTGAACCGCATCTTCAGGCCCCGCGACGCATAGCAGGAAGCCAGGAACCCCTTGGACCACGGTGTGTCGTCGCCGTCCATGAAGACCTGCTCCGTCCCGTACACGGACACGGTCTCGGCGTACGTGGTGAGCCCACGCATTCCGAGCTTGAGCTCTGTTGCCTCCTCCACGGCGCACTGGGTGAGGATGCCCGGTTGGCCGATCTGGGCGCCCACGAGAAGTGAGAGCGCGTTGAAGGGCGCATAGCGCACGATGCCCACAGTGGTCTCGAGCTCGCGGAAGCCCCGGAGCGACGCCTCCGCCGCGTCCGCTGCAATCTGCACCGGATTGTCACGCAGGCTCGTGACGTGTGCCTGATTGGCCGGGCTCTGACGTGCCCGCATCTTCGACACTGCCATCATCATCTCCAGGACGTTCATCCGGGAGACCACCTCGGTGATCTTCGCGGGCGTCATGGCCGTCGACAGTTCGATGATCTGGGCGCGGGACACATTGATGTCGACGAGCTTGCGGGCCAGCTCTGTGGAGTCCATGGCGCAGACCTCCTCGGCCCGCTCCGTGTTGATCCCGTAGTTGGCGATGAATGTGTCGATCATGTCGAACTCCGACAGCGCCTTGCCGTCCATTTCGACGACCTTGCCGTCCCGCACCTTCACGGACGGCTTGGGATCCAGAGGGCTCTCCATGGCGATCATGCCCACTTCAGGCCATTCGTTGACGAATCCGTCCTGATTCACAGGCCGGGCGTCGAGTACTTCAAATCTCTTGGAACGCACGTTTCCTCACTCAGATGTAGGGGTGGGTGACCGGCTGCGGGACATCTCCCATGGCCGCCAGCAACTGCTTGCCGACGTCGCGGGCAGCGACAATGGCCTGGCGCACGGCACCGGAATCGCCCGTGAAGGCGGAGATGACCTCATTGGAGAAACTCGTTCCCTTGGCGGGGCTCGAGTAGGCAATGACATCGATGGTGGAGGCCTTCACTGCGGTGTCGGCAAGGACGACCCCGATGGCGGCCGGCGCACCGACGGTGATCCCGAAGGCCTTTCCAACGGGCGCCCCGAAGGCCTTCTCCAGAGCATGGCTGGCTCGGGCCGTGTACTGGAATTCCAGGTGCCCGGCGTCGTTGGCGTACACGTCACCAAAGGTTCGATCGAGTTCCTTGAGCGTCACCTCCACGGCGCGCCGGACGTCGGAGACGTCGTCGGCCCCGAAGACGATGAGAGAGCCGTGGCCCGCACCACCCTTCGTGTCGCGCGGCAGCTCGATGGTGATGATCTGTGAGTTGGTGGCCTTGACGGCCTCATCGGCCGCGAATATATGTGGGCCCGCGCCGGTGCGTGAACCAATGATGCCGATCGATCGATATCGCTTCTCGGTGTCCATCAGCTCGATCAGCTGTGAATCGACGTTGGCGATGACCAGGCCGATGGTGTCCCCAAGGGCGTTGGTGCCGACGAATTCCGTCAGGCTGGGTTTGCGGCCCGCCGATGGGGCTGCGCTGGGCTCGGTGGGGGCATTCGCACGCTCGACGCGCTTCATGACCTCGGCCATGACCTTTGTCATCATGTCCTCATTTGACATGGCTTCACTCCTCGTATCGATGGTTTCGGTCACTTACCGGCGACTGGGAGGATCTTCTCCACGTCGTTGTGCGGCCGGGGGATGACGTGTACGGAAACAAGTTCGCCGACGGCACGCGCCGCCACTGCACCTGCGTCCGTGGCGGCCTTGACCGCGCCCACGTCGCCCCGCACAAACACTGTGATCAATCCGGCACCGATCGACCTGCTGCCGATCAGGGTGACATTTGCCGACTTGACCATGGCGTCAGCTGCTTCCACAGCCGCCACGAACCCTTTGGTCTCGACCATTCCGAGAGCTTCCTGCATGACTGTGACTCCTCTTCGAATCGGGTGCCGCTCCGTCGCGGCACGCCGATCGTATGCAGCCGACACCTATGACGGCGCCGGTAGTTGTGACACATTGAGGAAGACATGTGTGCGCGAGACACCTCCTGGGTGGCCCACCACCGCACGAACGTGTACATCCACCGCACGGATGTGTCACATATGCTGCTGTCCAGCCGAGAAATCTCTCTGTTTTTGCCCAGTTGTCACAGCTCGGGAGAGGGATACTGGTTTCAGAAGCTGGACGGCAGACAGTGCTGCGCCGCCCGGCTGCAGAGGAACTCCACGGGTGCGAATGATCCCACCCACATGAAGGAGGGGCATGAGCGAGTCGAAGAGCCGCATGATCCAGGAGTATGTTCCCGGCAAGCAGGTGACCATCGCGCACGTCATAGCAAACCCGGATGAGGCGTTGTACGCGAAGGTGGGGCTCAAGCCGGGGGCTCGGGGAGCTCTTGGAATTCTGACGATCACCCCCTCCGAGGCAGCCATCATCGCGGCAGATGTTGCGACCAAGGCCTCCGAGGTGAGTATCGGTTTCGTTGACCGTTTCTCCGGCTCCCTGCTTCTCATCGGTTCGCTCGCCGACGTCGAATCCGCCGTCCATTCCGTGGTGGACACGCTGAGTGACACGCTCGGCATAGCCCCTGCGAACGTGACGAGATCATGAGCACCCTCATGCTCGTCGGCTCCGTCGGCTGCGGCAAGACCACGTTGTCCCAGCGACTGCGGGATGAGGACCTGGTCCACACCAAGACGCAGACACTGGTGTGGGAGGACAACCTTCTCGACACCCCGGGCGAGTATGTCGATCACGGCTCGTTCAAGAACGCCCTTCTCGTGGCCTCCTACGAGGCGGACGCGGTCTTGATGCTGGACGCCGCCACAGACGACGGCTCCAGGCTCCCGCCCATGTTCGCCTCGCTGTTCAACCTGCCGGTCTTAGGGGTGGTGACCAAGACCGACATCTCGTCACAGGACCAGATCGGTCAGGCGCGGTCTCGGCTGGACCTCGCCGGCGCCCACGAACTGGTGGAAGTCAGTGCGGTGAGCGGTCAGGGAATCCCATATCTGACCAGGTCAATCACCCTTCTCACAGCGACGGAGGCCACATCTTGTCCACGATGAGGCTCACTCAACTCATCCCTCTCAGCCGCCTCCAGGAGGTTCAGGATCAGTTCTCCCTGGCCACCGGATTCGCCGCGATACTCGTGGACTACCGGGGCAAGCCCGTCACCGAGCCATCCGGCTTCACGAAGTTCTGCCAGGCAATCCGCACGGATCCCGAGCGGCAGCAGGGGTGCTTCACGTGCGACGCCCACGGCGGGTTCCAAGGTGCCATCGCGGGCAGACCCCATCTCTACATCTGCCATTCAGGGTTGGTGGATTTCTCTGTTCCCCTGATGCTCGGCGACGACTACCTCGGCTCGATGATGTGTGGCCAGGTCCGCCTGTCAGAAAGAAGTCCTCTGCTCTCCATCCTGCCGATGCCGGCAGGCTTGCCGCGCTACGACAAACACTTCGCCGCGTTGAGAGCAGTAGTTCCGTTGGTGACCATGAAGCGGGTGCAGGCGGTGGCGGACACGCTGAATGACCTGATGACGACTCTGTTGGGCGAGGCTCTTCTGAGGGAGCAGACGCCCGACGAAGGCACTGACGTGACCGAGGAACACGGAGGCACGCTCACCCATCTGCCGACCTTTGCGCCCAGCGCCCCCACGACGCAAGGCATCGACATCGAAGCACTGCGCCGTGCCCTCAGCGACAATGACCTGCCCGGGGCTGTGTCGACGGTCAATCAGCACCTCGAGGAGTTGTTCGATGACCACGTCCGCATCGGCCGTGGCCTCTTGCGCCGGGCAGAGGATGACATCCAGGCCTTGTGTCAGGAGACGCATCCCGATGCAGCACAGGCTGTTGCGGAGAGGATCGCAAGCAATCGCGGTACGTCCCGCTCACACATCGGACGATTTGACGCGCAGAAGCACCTCGTGGGGCTCATCATGTGTGTCCATCTGATCACGGAGCGCGAACACACGCCCAGAGCTCGAACCGTGGACGATCTCCTCAACCGCCTCGAGCGGAGCCCCACCTGCTTCCTCACACTGCAGGGCGCAGCGCGTTTTGTCAGCCTTTCTCCCCACCACCTGTCGCGGGTGTTCAAGACCCGCACGGGCAGCACTTTCACGGACTACGTGACCAAGAAGCGGATCGACAGGGCCGCTTTCCTTCTTCTCCACACGGATCAATCGGTACTGAGAATCGCCAACGATCTCGCCTTCAAGCCCGCGAACTATTTCTCGCGCGCGTTCAAGTCCCACACTGGACTGACCCCTTCGGAGTTCCGACGCACCGGTCGCCACAGCGCCGCACACCAGCCTCTGAAAGGTTCGGCATGACCCGTTTCCGCACATCGACAACAATTCACCAGGGCGCCGATTCGCTGGCGCAGCTTTCCACCGTGGGGGCACGTCGAGTCCTCGTGGTCACGGACCCGTTCATGGCCACGTCGGATGCCATGAGGCGTGTGCTGCATCACCTCCGAGGGAGCGAGACCGCCATCTTCGACTCCGTCGAACCCGACCCCACGATCGAGAAGATCAGCGAGGGATTCGCCGCATTCCTGAGTGTGAAACCAGACACCATCATCTCGCTGGGCGGTGGATCATCGCTGGACACGGCCAAGGCCATCTACAAGTTCGCCATGGAGCAGGGAATCCGCCCGGTCAACGGCTTCATCGCGATCCCGAGCACGAGCGGGTCGGGTTCGGAGGTCACGTCCTTCGCCGTCGTGACATCGGCTGGCCACAAGACCGTGCTCGTGAGCGATGACATGGCCCCCACGATGGCCATCCTCGACCCGGAGGTCACCCGCACCCTGCCCGCCGCGCTCACGGCCGACACGGGGATGGACGCCATCACCCACGCGCTGGAGGCGTACGTCTCCACCGGAGCCAACGACTTCTCCGACGCCTTCGCCGAGAAGGCAGCACAACTGGCCGTGCAGAACCTGGAGACTGCAGTTGCCCAGGGCGACGACCTCGTGGCACGCGAGAAGATGCACAACGCCGCCACCATGGCCGCCATGGCGTTCGACAACAGCGGACTGGGCATCACCCACAGCCTGGCCCACGCGCTGGGCGCCAGATTCCACCAGCCGCACGGCCGACTCAACGCCGTTCTGCTGCCCTCGGTCATGGAGTTCAACGCCGGACCGGTGACCTATGGTGAGCACGGCATCAGTGACGTGGCACAACGCTACGCCCACATCGCGCACCTCCTGGGTCTTGAGGCGGCCTCCAGACGGAACCTGGCCCTCAGCCTGTGCGCCGAGTTGCGTCGCCTGCGACGCGCCGTCGGCATCCCCGACACCCTCACCGGGATGGGCGTGGATGCCGGCGAATTGCGGGACTGCATCCCGGAACTCGCCGAAACCGCACTCGGGGACGCCTGCACCCCGGCGAACCCGGTGCAGCCCACCCTCGAGGATCTCTGCTCGATTCTGCGCGCGGTCTCCTGACCCGGCCTCAGCACGGCGCACAGCCGCGGGTGGGGCGCATGACGTCAGAGGTCGATGAACTGATCCCGGTGCACGACAGGACGCAGCGGCGCACCCCCTTGGCCTTGGTGGCCGAGCATCCCTTCGAGTTCCCGCGAGCCGTACGCCACGAAACCGCGCGCGAAGGACGTGCCGTCGGGCCCGACGATGTCCACGGGCTCACCATCAGCGAAGACGCCCTCCACCCGCAGCACTCCCGCGGCGAGCAGCGATGCGTGCGTGCTGACGAGCGCATGCCTCGCTCCGGCGTCCACGTGGAGGCGCCCGCGGGTCTCCGCGGCATGGGCCAACCAAAGCAGGCGTCGCGGACGTCTCCGGCCGATCGGCGAGAAGAGGGTGCCGACCTCCTCACCGGCCAGTGCGGGGACCAGATTGTCGGCGTGCGTCAGGACCACCGGGATCCCGCCCTGGCATGCGATCTGGGCCGCCTCCACCTTCGTGGCCATCCCCCCGGTGCCCACCTTGGAGCCCAGCCTGGAGGTGTCCGCCTGAAGCGACGAAACATCCGCGACGTGCCGGATCAGTGTGCTGCCGACCACACTCGGATGCCCGGTGTAGAGGCCCTCCACATCGCTGAAGAGGAACAGCGCGTCGGCGCGCACCAGGTGCGCAACCAGGGCGGCCAGCCTGTCATTGTCGCCGAAGCGAATCTCGTGCGTGGCGACGGTGTCGTTCTCATTGATGATCGGCACCACCCCCAGCCGGAAAAGCCTCGACATGGTGTCCAGTGCGTTGCGGTACGTGGTGGGACGCAGAACGTCCTCCACCGTCAACAACAACTGGGCCACTTGGACGCCGTGTTCGGCGAACGCCTCGGTGTAGTGACGGATGAGGAGACCCTGTCCCACGGCCGCGGCAGCCTGCTGGGTCTCCAGATCGCGGGGCCGACGGCGCAACCCCAGGGGGACGAGTGCGGCTGCGATGGCACCCGAGGTGACCAGCACTACGCGTCGACCGGAGTTGTGCAGCTCTGACAGCGCGTCAGCCAGGACCCGTATGCGGTCCAGGTCCAGCGAGCCCCCGTCCGGAGTGGTCAGGGACGAGGAGCCCACCTTGACAACGAGCCGGTCCGCGTCGGCGATCTCATTGCGCATCGTTCTCCGCATCCTCCGACGCGTATCCATCGCGGGCCAGATCCACGGCCTTCCTGGCGGCGTGGTACTCGGCGTCCATCTCGCGACGCCGGGTCACCGACGCTCGTTCGGTGTCCATCCTGTCGTCCTCCCCGCGGCGCGACATGATCTCGGCCCCCACCTCGATCTGCGGCGCGAAGTCGAAGATCACCGCGTTCTCGCCGCCGATGGCGACGGCGTCACCCGGCCTGGCGCCGAGCTCGAGGAGCTTGTCCTCGATGCCGATCCGGTTCAGCCGATCAGCGAGGTAGCCCACGGCCTCGGCGTTGGTGAAGTCCGTCTGGCGGATCCAGCGCTCGGGCTTCTCCCCCTTGACGCGCCACACGAAGCCGCCGTCACCGTCGCCCTTCCGGACGATCGTGAACTGTGGCTCGTTGCGCGCCCTACCGACGGGTGTCGGCCGCAGCACTGGAGCCGGAGCAGGCTCCGGAAGGGATGCACGACGGGCCGCCACCACCTCGGCCATCGCGAACTTGAGTCCGTTCAGGCCCTCGCCGGTCTTCGTCGAGATCTCGAACACCCTGTGGCCCATCGCCTCCAGCTCGGGGAGCGCGAGCTCCGCAAGGCCCGGGCCGTCGGGAAGGTCCACCTTGTTGAGAGCCACGAGTCGGACGCGGTCCTCCAGACCACCGTGCGCGGCGAGTTCGCCCTCGATGACATGCAGGTCGCCGATCGGATCCCGCCCGGGCTCGTAGGTGCCGAGGTCGATGACGTGGACGATGGCTTGGCATCGATCGATGTGGCGCAGGAAATCAAAACCCAGACCCCTGCCCTCGGAGGCGCCCTCGATCAGGCCGGGGACATCGGCGACGGTGTACGTCACGTCGCCGGCCACCACGACCCCCAGGTTCGGCACGAGCGTGGTGAAGGGGTAGTCGGCCACCTTCGGCCGGGCGCGGGAGATGGCGGCGATCAGCGACGACTTGCCGGCGGACGGGAAGCCGACGAGCCCGATGTCGGCCACCACCTTGAGTTCGAGCTGCAGGACTCGCTCCCCGCCGTCCTCACCCAGCAGGGCGAAGCCGGGCGCCTTGCGCGAGGTTGACGCCAACGCCGCGTTGCCCAGGCCGCCCTTGCCGCCGAGCGCGGCAACATATTCCTGTCCCGGCTCGGTGAGGTCGACGAGTTCCTCACCGGTCTCGGCGTCGGTGATGAGCGTGCCGCTGGGGACGCTGAGAACGACGTCTGCCCCGCGCTGACCGTGCTGGTTGTCGCCCCGTCCGGGCTGGCCGTTGGTGGCCTTGCGCACGGACTGGCGGTGGTACTCCACAAGGGTGGTCAGGCTGTCATCGACGCGGAACACCACCGAGCCGCCGTCGCCACCATTGCCACCGTTGGGGCCACCGAGGGGTTTGAACTTTTCCCTCAGAACAGAGGTGCAGCCATGTCCCCCGTTTCCGGCATGTACGGACAATTTGACGCGGTCCACGAAGGACGGGATCGCCATGTTCACTCCTCAGATGCTGGACCGGAGACGACTGAATAGTCGCTACCGAGTGTCCCACCCCGGCGCCTGGACACCGTGGTGGGACAAGAAAAGGGCAGCCCCTACGGGCTGCCCTTACCTCGAATGTCTTGCTGTTCAGTGATGCTCAGGCCTCGGCCGGTGCAACATTGACGACGCGGCGTCCGCGCCTCACACCGAAATCGACCTGGCCGGGAACGAGGGCGAAGAGGGTGTCGTCCCCGCCTCGACCGACGCCGACGCCGGGATGGAAGTGGGTCCCCCGCTGGCGGACCAGGATTTCTCCCGCGCCGACGACCTGTCCGCCGAAACGCTTCACGCCGAGGCGCTTGGAGTTCGAGTCACGACCGTTGCGCGTGGAGGATGCGCCCTTTTTGGATGCCATGGTGTCTGCGTCTCCTCAGTTCTCGATGCCGGTGATCTTCACCTGGGTGTACCGCTGGCGGTGACCCTGGCGCTTCTTGTAGCCGGTCTTGTTCTTGTACTTGATGATGCGGATCTTCGGACCCTTCTTGGACCCCACGACTTCTGCCGACACGGAGACCTTGTCCAGTGCATCGGCGTCAGACGTGATGTTCTCACCATCAACGAGGAGCAGTGGCTGAAGGCTGACGGTACCGCCGACCTCTTCGGACACCAGATCGATGTCCAGAATGTCGCCAACAGCAACCTTGTGCTGGCGTCCGCCGTTGCGCACGATTGCGTACACGTGTGGACCTACCTTCTTGAAGCTCATAAACGTCTTTGGCACAACCCAGCCCAGAAGCCGGATCATCGGGGAGTGCAGGTCCGCGCCACGAGGCGTCGGGACCAGTCGCACCGAAGGGCAACATTACGAGATGGGGGGCGTCCTGGTCAAACCGCGGGTCTGACACAACGTCGCCGTTCACCGGCCCCAGCCCTCGAATGACCCGACGCGCCGCATCCACGGTGCATCGCGGAGACGGCTACTGGTTGAGGCGAGTCCGGTCGGATCCGTCGACGACAGCCAGTGGCACCCCAGGGGCCCGGCGGACCGTACCCCTGGTCGATGCCGGGCTCAGTCGGACTTCTTCTCGCCACCGCCGCCGCTGTTGCCACCACCGCGACGGTTGCGGCCACCCCGGCCCCGATTGCCCCCGCCGCCGTTGCCACCACCCTGGCCGCGCCGGTCCCCACCGTCCGAGGGTGCCTGGGAGTCGACGGGCTCCTGGAAGCGGATGTATCCATCTCCGTGGCAGTGCTCACACTCCTCCGTGAACGCCTCCGCGAGGCCGGTGCCGATCTTCTTGCGCGTCAGCTGGACCAACCCCAGGCTCGTGACCTCGGCCACCTGGTGGCGTGTGCGGTCCCGGCTGAGGCATTCCACCAGACGACGCAGGAGGAGGTCCCGGTTGCTGGGGAGCACCATGTCGATGAAGTCGACGACGATGATCCCACCGATGTCCCGCAGCCTGAGCTGGCGGACGACCTCCTCGGCCGCCTCGAGGTTGTTGCTGGTGACCGTCGCCTCCAGGTTTCCGCCAGCACCGGTGAACCTGCCGGTGTTGACGTCGATGACCGTCATCGCCTCCGTCCGGTCGATGACGAGGGAACCACCTGAGGGCAGGTGTACCTTGCGGTCCAGTGCCTTGGCGATCTGCTCGTCGATCCGGTACTCGGCGAAGGAGTCGTGCCCCTTCTCCTCCACCTGGAAGTGCTGCACGCGATCTGCGAGATTCGGCGCCACGTGCGAGACGTATGCGTTGATCTCATCGAAGGAATCGTTCGGTCCGCCGTTGCCCTGCACGACGAGAGCGCCGAAGTCCTCGGTGAACAGGTCGCGCACGATGCGCAGGGTCAGGTCCGGCTCGCTGTACAGAGCCGCCGGGGCGCCCCCCTGCTTGGACTTCTTCTCGATGATCTCCCACTGCGCCTTGAGGCGGTTCACGTCGCGGACGAGTTCCTCAGACGATGCGCCCTCGGCGGCGGTGCGGACGATCACCGACTCGTCGTCGCCGATCACCTCACCGAGGACCTGCCGGAGACGCGAGCGCTCCTGGTCGGGCAGTTTCCGGGAGATGCCGGAGAGGTGACCTCCCGGCGAGTAGACGACGTAGCGGCCGGGCAGGGAGACATGCCCGGTCAACCGGGCACCCTTGGCGCCGACGGGGTCCTTCGTGACCTGCACGAGCACTGTCTGGCCCGACTTGAACACCTTTTCCACCTTGCGGTCCTCGGCGGACACGTGGAAGCCAGTCCAGTCCACCTCACCGGCGTAGAGCACGGCGTTGCGGCCGCGACCGATGTCAATGAACGCGGCCTCCATGCTCGGCAGCACGTTCTGCACCTTGCCGAGGTACACATTGCCGATCAATGACATCGCAGAGGCGCGATCCACGTAGTGCTCAACCAGGATGCTGTCCTCCACGACGGCCAGCTGTGTGTACTCCTCGCCCTGCCGGATGACGAGTTTGCGATCCACGGCCTCACGGCGGGCAAGGAACTCGGCCTCGCTCAGGATGGGCGCGCGGCGACGACCCGCCGCACGGTTCTCCTTGCGGCGCTGACGCTTGGCCTCCATGCGCGTGGAGCCCTCGATGCCGGTGATGGCATCGTCACCCGTGCTCCTTGGCGAGTCGGCGGAATCACTGCCTGGGCGACGGCGACGGCGACGGCGACGCGTGGTGCCACCGCTGGACCCCTCATCACCGTCGGACCCGTCGGCGGTGGTGGAGTCGCCGGAGCCGGAGTCATCAGAGTCGGTGTCGTCGGAGTTCTTGGCGTCAGGGCTCTGGGCACCGCTCTTCCTGGTACCCGGGGAACCGCTGTCGTCGGAATCGGACGAATCAGACCCCGAGTCGCCGGAGCCCTGCGCATCCCGATTGCCACTGCCCCCACGGCGACGGCGGCGACCACCACGGCGACGGCGACGGCGATTGCCCCCGCCATCTGGGTCAATCGAGTCGTCCTCAGCGTCATCGTCAGAGTCATCGTCGCTGGAGTCGTCCTCAGCGTCATCCTCAGTGTCCTCGGTGCCGTCGGCGTCCTCGTCCTCGGAGCCGTCGGTTTCCTGGTCCTCGGTGCCGTCGTCCTCGTCCTCGTCACCCTCGCTGGTCGCGATGGACTGCGCCAGTTCGTCCAGACGTTCCTGTCGGTTCTCGGCGGTGACCCTGAACGGGTCGGCGACGAGCGCGCGACGTGAGCGCGCATCGTCCTCAGCCAACTTCAGCGCTGCGGCAATGCCGTCCACGGGCTCATCGTTGCCTCCATCAGCCGATTCCTCCATGCTGGCTGCAGGCGCTGCCGCCCGGGTCGATCGACGCCGACGCGTTGAGGGCCTGTCACCCGCTGGAGCAACATCCTGGGAGTCACGTGCGCTGGATGCATCCTCATCGCTGGAGGAGGCGATCTCGGCCGTCAGCGCGTCGAGCGCGGCGCCCACATCGCTTCCGGTCTCCTTCGCCGCGACACTTTCAGGGGAGGAGGCCTCTCCTGCTCCACGCGTGGCACGGCGCCGACGGGTTGCTGGCCTGCCACCTTCGGTCTGGGTGTCATCGGGGGATGCCTCGGCGTCGGCCGGAGCGGTCTGGGCCTCGGAGGGCTGGGGCTCCGGGGCAGCTGCAGGCCTGGTCGCGGCTCGTCGGCGGCGCGTCGGGGGTGCCTGGTCGTCCTTCTGCTGTTCATCCTGCTGCCGGGTCGCGGCGGATGAGCTGTCTCCGGCGGCCGCGGTCTGCGGAGTCTGGGCCGGGGCAGGCATTGCTTCTGTTGCAGGTGCGGCGGTCGACCGGGTTGCGGCGCGCCGACGACGTGCTGGAGGCCTCTCCTCGGGGGTCACCTCCGTGGGGGGGCCGTCCGAAGTGCCCTGCGGGGCGGGCTCACCTGAGACGCTCGCCTCCTCGGTGCCCTGCGTCAGAGTGGGTGCCGTGTCACTGGACGCGGCTGTGGTTGTGGGCGCCCGACGGGTGCGCTTGGGCTTCTCGGAACCCTCACGGGGGGCGCCGTCCGCGGGTGTCACGGACTCCTCGGCGGCCGGAGATGCCTTGGTCCGGGACTTCGCAGGCGCACGCCCGGTCGTGGGGGCCGAGGCTTCGGCGTTCTCGTCGCCGGTTGCGGCCGATGCGGCCGTCGCAGGTGCACTGGGGCGGGTGGCTCGTCGCGTCCGCTTCGGTGGATCAGGCGTCTCGGCGACGGGCGCGGACTGATCAGGCTGCGCGGCAGCAGTCTGGGGCACCTCGGCAGGGGGGGCGACCTCGGGTGGCGGGCCGGCCGGGCGGGACGCGGAGCGGCGACGCGGTGCGGGGGGCTGGGGCAGTGATTCGGCGGCGGTGGTGGTGCCGTTTTCGTTCTCGAGCATGTGGCTCCTTCAAGCGCCAAGTGCGCAGGACTGGCGAAGTTCTTTCACAACTTTTGCGCCAAGCTGACGGTCATCGGAATCTGGTGGAGGAGCAGCCGCGGTCGAATCATCGTCGCGGTACAGACTTCACTCAACAGATCTCGGTTGGCACCGGCGGTGCCTGACCTGTTGGTCATTCTTCCACACCTGCGCGCGCATGGAGATATTGCACACGCCGTGGCGGTGTTCTTGACGACCGCGCGACCCCTCAGTCCGTGGTCAGCGGATCCGCGATGTGGCCGTCGAGCAGGGGTCCCTGTCGCAGCCTGGTCAGGAGCGGGCGGGCAGTGAGCCCATCATCGAGGCGCCTGAGCGCTGTCACCACATCATCGGGCCTCACCAGCGGCACCTGGTGCAGGGAGCGCAGGTCACACGTGTCATCATCGACCACCTTCAGGGCCACGATGGCAGCCCGGACGTCGAAACTTCGCAGACCATTCTTGGTCATCCGCTCCACGATGCACTCCCCTGCCCCGAGCAACTGCCCCACGGCAGCCTCGAGCGCACCGGGGGGCGAACCGGACAGGACGATTCGCCAGTCCGAGGCCTGCAGCAACTCTCCGAGCGACACCGTGGTCGCCTCGGCCGCGGCCACCACCTCGAACCCGGCGGGCAGAACCTCGTTGAGGGCCGCCATGACCTTCGTCGGATCGCAGACTTCTGCAAGCCCGAGCTCGACGTACTCCGCCTCGGAGGCCGCTGAGGTGGGCGACGCGTTGGCATACGAGATGCGCGGGTGAGGGCTGAAGCCCGATGAGTACGCCATGGGAACCTCTCCTCGGCGCAGAGCCCGCTCCAGTGCGCGGCCGAAGTCCCGGTGGGAGGTGAATCGGGCAGGACCCCTCTTGGCGTACTGGAGGCGCACCTTGAGCGCCGGCGGCGGCTGCTGGGAGGGTGGCTGTCTACTCACGGATCATGAGTCTAGTGGCGCCACGGCTATAGTGATCGGGCTCTACCGACGGGAACCCCTTCATGTCCACCACGCGACCGTCCCGCGACACGGCGTTCGCTCTCGTCGCGATCCTGTTGCTGGCCTTCAACCTGCGCCCCGTCGCCACCTCCGTGGGGCCGGTCCTCGAACTGGTTTCCGCCGACCTGGGGATGGGCGACGCCATGTCCGGTGTGCTCACATCCCTGCCACCGCTCTGCTTTGCGGTGTTCGGCGCCCTGGCACCAGCACTCTCGAGCCGCATCGGCCCACATCGCACCATCGGAATCGCCCTGCTGGCGCTGACGGTGGGACAGGCAGCGCGTGCCTGGGTGCCCAATTCCTGGAGCTTTCTGCTGCTCAGCATGCTGGCGCTGGCGGGGATGGCCCTGTCCAACGTGTTGTTGCCCACTCTCGTCCGCCTGCACTTCCCACGACGGATCGGGTTGGCGACGTCGCTCTATTCCCTCTCGCTCACCCTGGGAACTGCCATCGCCGGCGCGATCACCTACCCGCTGGCCCGGGAGCTGGGCGGATGGCGGGGTGCTTTCTCGGCAATCACCGTCGTAGCGGTCGCTGCCGTGCTCTGCTGGCTCCCCATGCTTCGCCACGCCCCCAGAAAACGGGCACGCAGCACGGAGAAAGGGCGGTACACCCTGCGCGATGTCGCGCGCACCCGCCAGGGCTGGGCTATGGTGCTGCTGTTCGGCATCCAGTCCGGACAGGCCTACACAATCTTCGGGTGGTTGCCGCGGATCTACACCGAAGCCGGGCTCGATCCCACCGCAGCCGGCCTGATGCTGGGCATCACCACGGGTGTGGGCGTCGTCCCGTCCTTCCTGATCCCCATCTACGCAACGCGGCAGGGCCAGCCGGTGGGACTCTTCCTCGGCATCGTCAGTTTCCTCGTGGCCGGGTACCTGGGCCTGCTGCTGGCTCCCACCACCGTGCCGTGGCTCTGGGCAGTATTCCTGGCGCTGGGCATCTCCAGCTTCCCGCTGATCCTGGCGCTGCTGGGAATGCGCGCCCGGACGGCAAGTGGCACCGCTGCCCTCTCCGGGTTCACACAATCAGTGGGTTACCTGCTCGCCACCACCAGCCCCCTGCTCGTCGGCGTGCTGCGCGACGCAACGGGCAGCTTTGCCTTCTCCATCGGTTGGCAGCTGATCCTCATCGTCCCCATGACTATCGTGGGGGTCCGCTGCTGCCAGATCTGGTTCATCGAGGACGAACTGGACCCCGCCCCCACCGCCGGGGTGAAATAGCCGCCCTGAAGAACGGAAAGCGACGACTCAGGCGAGGTCCGGCTTGGTCACAGTCAGGGGGAGCAGGACCTGACCTGTGGGGCCGATCTGGATTTCGGTGCCCATCTCCGGGCAGACCCCACAGTCGAAGCAGGGCGTCCACCGACAGTCCTCGACGCTGACGCCGTCCAGTGAGTCCTGCCAGTCCTCCCACAGCCAGTCACGATCGAGTCCCGCGTCGAGGTGGTCCCAGGGCAGGACCTCGTCATAGTCGCGCTCACGGGTGGTGAACCAGGCGACGTCCACGCCGAACGGTGCGAGCTCGGAATCGGCCGAGATCATCCAGCGCTCGTAGCTGAAGTACTCGCTCCAGCCGTCGAACTTGCCACCCTCGCGCCAGACGCGCTCGATCACGCGACCCACTCTGCGGTCACCACGGCTGAGGAGTCCCTCGATGATTCCGGGTTTGCCCTCGTGGTACCGCAGACCGATCGCCTTGCCGAAGTTGCGGTTCTGTCGGATCGTGTCCTTCAGCAGGTGCAGTCGGTGGTCGACGGTCTCGTGGCTCGCCTGGGCCGCCCACTGGAATGGCGTGTGAGGCTTGGGGACGAACCCGCCGATCGACACCGTGCAGCGGATGTCCCGGGTTCCGGAGGCCTTGCGGCCCGTCTCGATGACGCGTGAGGCCAGTTCCGCGATCTGCAGGACGTCCTCGTCGGTCTCGGTGGGCAGGCCGCACATGAAGTACAACTTCACCTGACGCCATCCATGGCTGAACGCGGCAGCGACGGTGTCGATGAGGTCGTCCTCACTCACCATCTTGTTGATGACCTTGCGAAGGCGCTCGCTGCCCCCCTCCGGCGCGAACGTGAGGCCGGAGCGTCGCCCGTTGCGGGACAGCTCGTTGGCGAGATCAATGTTGAAGGCGTCCACACGCGTGGAGGGCAACGACAGGGACACGTTGGTGCCCTCGTAGCGATCCGCGAGCTGGCGGGTCACCTCCCCGATCTCGGAGTGGTCCGCGCTGGACAGGCTGAGCAGCCCGATCTCCTCGAGTCCGGTGGACCTGAGCCCACCCTCCACCATCGCGCCGATGGTTGCGATGCTGCGCTCGCGGACCGGGCGCGTGATCATGCCGGCCTGACAGAAGCGACACCCCCGTGTGCAGCCCCGGAAGATTTCCACTGAGTACCGCTCGTGGACCGTCTCCGCCATGGGCACGATCGGCTTGGCCGGGTACGGCCAGTCGTCGAGGTTCATCAGCGTGTGTTTGCGCACCTGGAACGGCACCCCGGCACGGTTCGGGGCCACGCGACGGATGCGGCCGTCCGGCAGATAGTCCACGTCGTAGAACTTCGGGACGTAGAACGCGCCCGTCGCTGACAAGCGCATCAGGAGGCCGTCGCGACCCTCCGGCCGGCCTTGTCCCTTCCACTCCTGCACGATCTGTGAGATCAGGAGACAGGCCTCCTCGCCATCACCGAGGACGGCGACGTCAATGAAGTCGGCCACCGGTTCCGGGTTGAAGGCTGCATGCCCACCCGCCACCACCAGTGGCTCGCCCTGGCCGCGCTCGGCGGCGTGGAGGCTCATGCCCGCCAGGTCGAGCATGGTGAGCAGGTTCGTGTAGCCGAGCTCCGTGGAGAAACTCACGCCCAGGAGGTCGAAGGCACCGACGGCACGGTGTGCGTCCAGGGTGAACTGAGGGATCCGTGCCTCACGCATGGCGGCCTCCATGTCCGCCCATACCGCGTAGGTGCGCTCCGCCAGGATCCAGTCCTGCCCGTTGAGCACCTCGTACAGGATGGCCACGCCCTGGTTGGGCTGGCCCACCTCGTAGGCGTCGGGGTAGGACAGGCACCACCGGACGTCGACGCTGTCCCAGTCCTTGACGACGCTGTTGTGCTCCCCGCCGACGTACTGGATGGGCTTGCTCACCCCCGCCAGGAGCGGCTCGAGGCGGGTGAACAGCGACGTGTGGTCAACGGTGTCTGTCATGGCGAGATCAGAATAACCCGCCACCGCCCACAAGCCCACAGGGTCCGGGTCAGCGCCCCGCGATGACGACGCGGGGGGGCCCGACCCGGTCAATGGATGAGCGTCGCGCCATGCGGACGATCACCAGGGCCGCCACCCCCAGCAGTCCCACCTGAATGAGTACGGTGGGGTCGCCCGTGCCCTCTGCCCTGTCGAACACCTCACTGATGTCCTGGAAGGGAAGGAACAGCATGGACACCAGGTTGTTGGCCGCGTGCATGGCGACGGCCGCCTCCAACCCTCCAGTACGCCAAGCGAGGTAGGAGAACAGCATCCCCATGGAGAAGTACGTGACGTTGAGCCAGGGGTCGTCCGCAGCATGGATGAGCATGAATACCAGGCTGCTCAGAACAGCTCCGAGGACGGCGCCAGCCAGCCGCGCCGGGACGAAGGACGCCACGGCCCGGTTCAGCAGTCCGCGGATCAGGTATTCCTCACCGGCAGCCTGGAAGGGGGTCACCACGATGATCCCGATGAGAAGCCACCACCACCCGGGCCTGAGCGCCAGTTCCTGGTTTGCCCACCCACCCAGGTAGATGTCGACACCGACGAGGATCGTGACAGCGACCAGACTGACACCGAAGCACTTCGCCAGCCACCGCCAGCGCACGCCCCCGACGACCGAGCTCATCCAGCCGCCCTTCTGCCCCACCAGTCGGGACAGGACGAAGGTCAGTGGCACCAGAAGTCCCAAGGACACGCTGTTGGCGAGGAACGTGATGGGGGTGATGGTGTTCTCGCCCAACTCCTGCGCCACCTCCAGGAAACTGCGGCCGTTGACCGCAGCCTCCACAAAAAGTCCGATGAGGACGATGACGAAGCCGAAGAAGAGGAACCCGAGCACGCCCAGCACCACCGCCAGTACGGGCTTCCACCATCGGATGCCCGGTGCGCGCCAGAACTGCGGGTACTCCTTCGGTTCGACGGGCAGCGGCGACGGCTTGGGGGGCGGTCCCCACTGGGGTTGTGGCGATGCCATCGGGGCAGGCCGTGAACCGTTCGGAGGCGCCCATCCGGGCTCTGGGATCCGGGGAGGGGTCCAGTTGGGCGGCGGGCCCGGTGGGGGTGCCCATCCCGGACCGGGAGGTCGCGCCCCGCCGGTACCGACGCCGCTGGAGTCGGGGTGGGTCATGCCATTCCCGGGAACCAGAGATTGATCTCGGAGGTGGCCGATTCCGGACTGTCCGAGGCGTGGACACAGTTGGTCCTCACCGAGGTCCCGAAGTCGGCGCGGATGGTGTTGGCCTCGGCCTTCGCCGGATCCGTGGCACCGTTGAGTTCGCGGACGCCGTCCAGCGCGTCATCCCCAATGAGGATCATCGCGACCAGCGGCCCCTCGGTCATGAACTCGCGCAGCGGCGGGTAGTAGTCGCGCCCCAGGTGTTCCGCGTAGTGCTGATCGGCGAAGTCACCGTCGATGGTGCGCAGTTCCATGGCCTGGGGACGAAACCCCGACTCCTCGTAGCGATTGAGGATGTTGCCGACGTGTCCGGCGGCAACCGCGTCGGGCTTGATGATGACGAAGGTGCGCTCGTTCACGGGGTTCCCGCTTCCTTGTTGTGGTTGAACCTGTTTTCCAGGCGCTTGCCGAGGACGAACGAGATCGTCCAGATCAGTGCGAAGACTATCCCCATGGCATACATCCAGGGTGTGAGCAGGCCAAGCAGGATCGCGGCCACCTGGGTGAGCCATGCGACGAAGTATCCCCAGCCCCTGCGCAGACCGGCGGTTGCGATGATTGCGAGCAGGCTGGCAGCACTCACCCACAGGGCGGCGGTGCCGACGGGCACGTCAGAGACCTGCACCATGCCGGCGAAGCCCAACCAGAAGACGATGACCTCAAAGATGAGCACAGACATGAGCGCCGAGCGCAGCGGATTCGTGGGGGTCAACGTCATTCGTCGTCGTCTCCCCGCCGGTCGTCGGTGGTGTCCGTCTCGCGTTCCTGGACGAGGAGGGCGCGCGCCTCGCCCGCCGCGATGACCGAGCCTGCGATGAGGACACCCGCCTGCGTACCGGCCGCGTCGGCAAGGGTGGCGGCCAGTTCGATGGCGTCGGCCATGCGATCCGCCCGGTGCACCTTCCCGTTCGGCCACAGGTCCTCGGCCTCGCCGGCAAGGTCCTCGACGGCGCGGGCGCGCGGCGAGTTGGCGGTCCGGGTAATGACCACCTCGTCCATCTGCTCGGAGAAGATCTGCAGTACCGCGGTGGAGTCCTTGTCCGCCATCATCGCCACGACGCCAATCATCGGCGAGAAGGCGAAGGATTCGGTGACCGCGTCGATGGTCACCCGGGCGGCCTGCACATTGTGGGCGGTGTCCAGCACGATCGCCGGGGAGTCCTTCACGAGCTCCAACCGCGCAGGCGCATCCACAGCTGCGAGCCCCTCCGTGATGATCTCCGGGGACAGCGGCTTGCCACCGATGAAGGCCTCCACCGCCGCCACGGCCAGCGCCGCATTGCGTGCCATGTGCTCACCGAAGAGTGGAAGAAACACGTCCGCGACGGGTCCACCGGTGGTGTCGATGCGCAGCAGCTGGCCACCGACGGCCACCTGCCGTCCGAGGAGACCAAAATCGGGGCCCTCGGCCTTCACCTGGGCCCCGACCTCGACGGCGCGGGCCAGCAGGACCTGCGCTGCGGCGGGATCCTGCCCGGACAGGACAGCCACGCTGCCCTCCTTGATGATCCCGGCCTTCTCCGCCGCCACGTCGGCGATCGTGCTCCCCAGAATGTGGGTGTGGTCCAGTCCGATGGGGCAGACGACGGACACCCTGGGTTCCATGACACTGGTGGCGTCCCACCGGCCCCCGAGCCCCACCTCCACCACCGCGACGTCCACCGGTGCGTCGGCGAAGGCCGCGTAGGCCATGGCGGTGATGACCTCGAAGAAGGTGAGGTCCACGCCGTCCAGCTTCTGCTCATCCACCATCTCGATGAAGGGCCGACATTCCTCCCACACCTCGGCGAAGCGATCCTGCGTGACGGGGTCGCCGTCGATGACGATGCGTTCGCGCACATCGGTGAGGTGTGGGCTCGCGAAGCGGCCGACGCGCAGGCCGGAGGCGCGCAGCAGGGCATCAATCATGATGGCGGTGCTGCCTTTGCCGTTCGTGCCCGCCACCTGGATGACGGGGACGGAGCGCTGCGGATCGCCCATCAGCTCCATGACTGCCTGGATGCGCGACAGGCTGGGCGCCACGCGGTTCTCCGGCCATCTGCTGGTGAGCTGGGCGACGAGGGCGCGGTGAGATGTTTCAGTCATGATGCCCCCAGCCTAACGACTGCTCGACGCCGTGTGGGAACCCACTTGGTGCGCCGGATAGGATGTGGCCGTGAACGAGACCCTTACTGCGACTGCGCCCAGTGTCCGCCACTGGCGGGATTGGGTTGGCCTGGTGGCCCGATTGGTTCCGGGAATCGTGTTCCTCTACGCCGGTCTCACCAAGATCACGAACATCTCGCTCTTCGCACGCAACATCCGCGCATACCAACTTCTGCCGGACCTGTGGATGAGCGATGTCCTCGCCTACATCCTTCCCGTAGTGGAGATCCTGGCGGCACTACTGCTGATCGTGGGACTTCTGACGCGCGGCGCCGCCGCCGTGACGCTCCTGATGCTCATCTCCTTCATCATCGGCATCGCCTGGGTGTGGTCCCAGGGGATCAGTATCGACTGTGGCTGCTTCGGTACCGGTGGGGAGGTGGCGCCGGAGGACACCAACTACCCGCTGAAGATCGCGGAGAACGTGGGGATGTCCGCCCTGTGCATCTGGCTCCTCGTGCGCCCGCGCTCGCTCTTCAGCCTCGACCGTCGTCTCCTCGGTCCCGTCACCGCACCCGGCGACGACGATTTGGCGGAGGCGGACCAAGATGGTGGAGTTCACTCCACGCACGCCCCAACTCGCTGATTTCTGGACGACTGACACCAAGGAGAGATCCCCATGGCCAACAACTCTGGCCCGAGCCGCCGCGAAGCGATGAGACTGAAAGCCGAGGCCGAGGAGGCGCGCGGACGCCGCAACGGCCGCATTCTGTGGATTTCACTGGCCGTGGTCGCCGTCGCCGTCGTGGTGATCCTCGCCCTCGTGGTTTCCCAGGCTCTCGGGGAGCAGGCACCCAGTTCAGACCAGCAGACACCACCCAACGCGACGGATTCCAATGGCATCGCCATCCCCACCGAGGACGTGGAACCCGCCGACGACGCTCCACACCTGAGGATCTATGAGGATCCCCAGTGTCCCGGCTGCGCACGGACAGAAGCGATCTTTGGCCCCGTTGTCCTTCAGCTCATCGACCAGGGAGACATCACGGCCGAGGTCATCACGGCCCACTTCCTGGACGATTCCCTGCGCAACGATGCCTCGGAGCGCGCGGCGATCGCCGGGGCCGCCGCGGACGCGGTCGGGAAGTTCCGCGAGTACCACGCGGTGATGTTCGAGAACCAGCCCGAGGAAGTCGTAGGTGGACCCGGCTTCACCGATCAGCAACTGCGTGTGGACTTCCCTGCCCTGGCGGGCATCGAGGGCGAGGATCTGACCACCTTCCAGGAGCTGTACGACGGACGCGCCTTCTCTGACTTCGTCGACGCGGCGGACAACCAGTTCGTCACCGACAAGATCTCGGGAACCCCCACGTACCAGGTGGGCGACACGAAGCTCGAGTTCACCGATGAGACAGGTCAACTCATCATCGAGCCGACGCCGGAGGATCTGTTGCGGGCCATCAACGAGGCCGCCTGACCCCTGCGCCTCACCGGACCGCCGCCCCAGCAACGGGGCGGCGGTTTCGTCGTTGCATGGGCATCCCGCCGGTGTCTGAATGTCGGTGCCAGGGGCCCGTCGCCCTGAGTGCCGCTGCGAAGGGCGCGCGGGGGTCTATCGAAGGACCTCCGGCAGGAGATTGGGGCGGCTGCGCGTGAGTCACTAGGATTCAGCGCATGAGTGAGCACGCCACGCAGCAATTCGGCCTCCCCGACAAGCCGGTCCTCGAGGGCCTGGAGTCGAAGTGGAGCAAGGTCTGGCGTGACGAGAGGACCTACGCCTTCGAGCGTCCCAGCAGCCGCGCGGAGGTCTTCAGCATCGACACGCCTCCCCCGACGGTGTCCGGTTCGCTCCACGTCGGTCACGTGTTCAGCTACACCCACACCGACCTCGTGGCGCGCTACCAGCGGATGCAGGGAAAACAGGTGTTCTACCCCATGGGTTGGGACGACAACGGTCTGCCCACCGAGCGCCGCGTGCAGAACTACTACGGCGTCCGCTGCGACCCCTCGATTCCGTATGACCAGGACCTCACTCCCCCGAGCAAGCCGGACCCCAAACGCCAGCTCCCCATCAGCCGCGCCAACTTCATCGAGCTGTGCCATGAGCTGACCTCCGTCGACGAGCAGGCCTTCGAGGACATGTGGCGCCAGCTCGGACTGTCGGTGGACTGGGACACGCTGTATGCCACCATCTCCGACGAGTCTCAAAGAGTGGCTCAGAAAGCGTTCCTGCGGAACTTCGACCGCGGCGAGGCGTATCTTTCCTACGCGCCGACGATGTGGGATGTGACGTTCGCCACCGCCGTCGCCCAGGCCGAGTTGGAGGCCCGGGAGTACCCCGGCGCATACCACCGTGTTGCCTTCCATGGTGCCGACGGCGAGCCCATCCACATCGAGACCACGCGCCCCGAACTCATCGTCAGCGTGTGCGCCCTCATCGCCCACCCGGACGACGAGCGGTACCAGCCACTGTTCGGGACCACCGTCACCTCGCCGATCTTCGGCGTCGAGGTGCCCGTCGTGGCGCATCCGGCAGCCGAGCCCGACAAGGGCGCCGGCATCGCCATGTGCTGCACCTTCGGTGACCTCACCGACGTCATGTGGTGGCGCGAGCTGGACCTGCCCACCCGCACGGTGATTGGCCGCGACGGCCGGTTCATTCGGGAGACCCCGGACTGGATCAACCACACAGAAGCCTACGAGGCCCTGGCCGGTAAGACGGCGTTCTCCGCCCGCGAGGCCACCGTCGCGATGCTGCGCGACAGCGGAGACCTGGATGGCGAGCCCAAGCCGACCAGCCGCATGGCGAACTTCTTCGAGAAGGGCGACAAGCCGCTCGAGATCGTGGCCACCCGCCAGTGGTACATCCGCAATGGCGGCCGCGACGAGGAGCTGAAGACCACGTTCCTGGAACGGGGCAAGGAGCTCGAATTCTCGCCCGAGTACATGCGACACCGCTACGAGAACTGGGTCGGCGGCCTCGCCGGCGACTGGCTGATCTCCCGCCAGCGCTTCTTCGGGGTGCCGTTTCCCGTCTGGTACCCGCTGGACGCCGATGGCGAGCCCGACCACGACCACCCGCTGATGGCCGACGAGGCGTCGCTGCCCGTCGACCCCGTGCGTCACCGCCCCGACGGCTACACCGAGGAGCAGCGAAACCAGCCCGGCGGCTTCATGGCCGATCCCGACATCATGGACACGTGGGCCACGTCCTCACTGACACCGCAGATCGCCTGCGGCTGGGAACGCGACGAGGAACTCTTCAACCTGACGTTTCCCATGGACCTGGCCCCGCAGGCCCACGACATCATCCGCACCTGGCTGTTCAGCCGTGTGGTCCGGGCGCACTTCGAGAACGGATCCCTGCCATGGAAGCGCGCCACCATCTCCGGCTTCGTGACGGACCCGGATCGCAAGAAGATGTCCAAATCCAAGGGCAACGTGGTGGTGCCCACGGACATCCTTGACAAGTTCGGTTCGGATGCCGTGCGGTGGCGCGCCGCCATGGCCCGTCCGGGGTTGGACTCGCCCTTCGACGAGTCGCAGATGAAGGTGGGCCGCCGCCTCGCCATGAAGGTCCTGAACGCCAGCAAGTTCGTGCTCTCGCTGGCCGCCGATGCAAGCGGGCTGGAGGCCGTGACGAACCCCGTCGACAAGGCCGTGCTCGCCGGGCTCGCCGACGTGGTGCGTGACGCGACGACCGCGTTCGAGTCGTTCGACTACACCTCGGCCCTGGAGAAGACCGAGAGCTTCTTCTGGTCCTTCTGCGACGACTATTTGGAACTCGTCAAGGAGCGCGCCTATGGGGCACATTCCGCGGAGGATGAGAAAGCCTCGGCCCTCGCCGCCCTGTCGCTGGCCCTGGACGTGCAACTGCGCCTGTTCGCCCCCTTCATGCCCTTCGTCACGGAGGAGGCATGGCGCTGGACGCACAGGGGATCCATCCACCGCGCCGTCTGGCCGACGACGGGGGAACTCGCCGTCGACAGCGACGATGCGCTGCTGAACGACGTGGCCGCAGCGCTCATCGCGATCCGCGGGGCGAAGTCCACAGCCAAGGTCTCGATGAAGACCGAAGTCTCCCGAGCCGCCTTCTCGGGACCCGTGGAGGTCCTCGAACGTCTGAAAACCATCGAGGCGGACCTCCGCTCGGTGGGTCGCATCACGGGCGAGGTCACGTGGGATGTAACATCTGGCACGGCCCTGTCTGTGGACGTCGAACTCCCGCCGCAGGAGGCTTGAAAGTCGCCCGTTTTCTGAAGGACCCGCCATGCGTCGTCGCATCCCCCTCATTCTTGCCTCGGCGATGGTGGCAGTCGTTGCCCTGACCCCTGTCAGCCCAGCCGCTGCCAGCGGTTCCCTTCAGGTGAACGCGACATTGCGCTGCCTGGTCAACCAGCAGCTGCGCACCGATCGGGAGGCCCACATCTCGATGGAGGCGGCCGCCAGCATCCAGGAACTCTCCGACAATCTGAGCTGCGGCCAGATCCAGAGTTTCGACGGGATCGAGGAGTTGCCGTCGCTGCGGGTGCTGAGAATCACCAATGCCGATGACACAACGCTGGGTGACCTCACGCGGCTGAGTGAACTGCCGCTCCTGGAGGAGCTGCAGATCTCCCCCGCCGCCGGTGTGACGGATCTCGGTCCGCTGGGCGACCTGCCGAACCTGACCCGCCTCAGCCTGAAGGGGATGCAGGCCAGGGACGCCTCCGTGCTCGCGACGGCACCCAACCTCCGATGGTTGACGTTCGACTACGCGCCGAATCTGGACATCGCCACACTGGCGGGGCTGGACCAGGTTCGGAGCCTCAGGTTCATGAACATGCCCTTCGCCGGAGTGTCGGACTCCGAGATGGACCTTACGGGAGTCGGCGACATGGCTGACCTCGCTGAACTCGACGTGGACTACAGCTTCCTGACGGATCTCTCCCCGTTGGCAACGGCCACCCAGCTGACACGCCTCACACTCGATCGGAACCAGATCTCTGATGTCTCTCCGCTGGCGGCGCTGACGTCGTTGGAGGCCCTCAATCTGGCCCAGAACGACGTCGTCGACGTCTCCCCCCTGCGGTCGCTCACGAAGTTGACGAGCCTCGATCTCGGGTGGAACGACGTCGCCGACGTCTCCGCGCTGGCGGGCATGACGGAGCTCACCACGTTGACTCTGAACATGAACGAGATCACCGATGTCGCACCCCTGAGCGGGCTCACCAACGTTGAGGAACTGCAGCTGTGGAACAACAACGTCCGTGATGTTCGACCGCTCAAGGGCATGACCCGAGTGCGCACGGCGAACCTTGGCTCCAACCGGATCGCGGATGTTGCTGGCCTGTCCAGCTGGGAGAGCGCCGACACCATTTACCTGTCCGCCAATGCGATCACAGACCTGCGACCTCTGCAGGCGCTGGACGCCGACGTGCGTGCCTCGGCCCAGCTCGCCCGTGTTCCCGATGGCGCCACCATCAACAC
This sequence comes from uncultured Actinomycetota bacterium, assembly GCA_963747505.1. Classification (GTDB taxonomy): domain Bacteria; phylum Actinomycetota; class Actinomycetes; order Propionibacteriales; family Propionibacteriaceae; genus Arachnia. The sequence goes on from CAVVFD010000001.1 coordinate 1,464,425, forward strand.
GGTCAACCCCATCCACAACAGGCAGGCGCGTCTGTGCCCACTGAAGTTCAACAGTCGCGGGCTCGCAGTGTGGGAATGTGGCGACGGGAAGTTCGACGGTCAGGTCAGGACGACCTCGGGTGATGTGCCAGGTCCAGCGCCGAAGCCGAGCGCTCCTCAGTCACCGGCACCGGCGCCGACTCCCACACCGTCACCAACTCCATCGCCAGGGACGCCGCCATTCCCGACGTTGCCCTTTTCGGTCTACAACACCCCCGGTGAGCACACGGTCAACGATCGACGCTGGAGGACAAGCTGCGAGCCATACTCCCAGACATGGCGGTGCCGCACGGAGATCCGGGCCAACACCGTGGCGCAGGAGAACGGACGCTTCGTGGTCCGCGACGAATGGGCATTCAACAACCTCACCTACCTGCCGTCCCCCCATTCCCTGTGGAAGGGCAATCCGCTGGGCGCCAAAGGTACCTGGACCGCCGCGGATGGCCGGAAGTGGCGCACCGACTGCGACTCCCCCGCAACTGGCAGAAACGGGTGTCGCAGCTATGCGCTGACGCGCATCATCGTGAACACCGCCGCGCAGGGGGCGCCAGCGCGCTACGCATGGAAGAGCGTCCAGATCTTCAACAACATGGTCCAGTTCCGCTGAGCCCCTCATCGATGGATCTCTCGCCACTGCCCCGCGCATTCTTCCAGCGCCCGGTGCGTGAACTCGCACCACGCTTGCTCAGCTGCCATCTCGTGACCGCCGACGGCATCGTGCTGCGGATCACGGAGGTCGAGGCCTACGACGGTGGGGACGACCCCGGATCGCACGCCTTTCGGGGCATGACGGCGCGAAACCAGACGATGTTCGGGGAGGCCGGACACCTGTATGTGTACCGCCACATGGGTCTGCATTCCTGCTGCAACATCGTCGCCTCAACCGTGAATCACGCCAACGGCTGCCTGGTGAGGGCTGGTGAGGTGGTGCAGGGAGTCGATCTGGCACGGGCCCGTCGCAACGCCACTGGTGTCACGCGGAAGGACCGCGACCTGGCCCAGGGGCCGGGACGCCTCACCGTGGTGCTGGGCATCAACTGGCTCGATGATGGTCTTGATCTCTGCGCCCCGGATGCGCCCATCTGGGTGGCCGACCGACTGTCGGAGCCGCTGGTGGCGGCGGGACCGCGCATCGGTCTGCGACCGGAGGCGACGGAGCCCGAACACCTGCACCTGCGGTACAGAATCCCGGGTGATCCCACGGTCTCGGGGCCGGGCCCCATGAACCGCTGAGACTCGTCAACATTCCGGTTGGTCAGCCCCCCGGAATGTTGCTGGAACTGTGGTCGAGCAGCATGCGACCCCGGTGGCCAGCGGTTGCGGCGTGTCGGGTCAGTGTTCAGCGTGGAGCGACTCGTCGCGCCACATCACGTGGGGCGCTGTCGCGGGGCACACAGTCAGACGCGGGCCTTCGGAATGGCTGGGGGCGTCGCAGCTGGTCGAGCTTTGAGGCTCTTCAACGCTTCGTCGATGGCCGCGTCGAGCTGGATGTCGCCGTCGGACTCCCAGTCCATGGGGCCCATGGGCACGACGACGTCCGGATCCGTGCCGTGGTTCTCCAGCCCGTAGCCCTGCAGGTCAAAGGCGTGCGAGTACCTCGGCTGCGTCACCTCCGTGCCGTCCACCAGCGAGAAGCGCCCATCGATGCCGACGACTCCTCCCCAGCTGCGCTCCCCAACGACCGGGCCCAGCTTCATGTTCTGGGCGGCGCCCGTGACGATGTCGCCGTCGGAGCCGGCATATGGATTGGTGACGAAGACGACGGGCCCGCGCAGGCCCTGCGACGGGTAGGTGGACGGCTTGTCGAAGTGCCGCCCGAAGCCCCAGCCGACCACCTTCCTGGCAAGCCGTTCGATCACCAGCTCCGAGGTGTGGCCGCCGCCGTTGAAGCGCACGTCGGCGATCACGGCGTCGCAGCGGGTGGCGGCCTCGATCAGCCGGTGGAACTCCGCCCAGCCGTGCGCCATCATGTCCGGAACGTGCACGTAGCCGATCCGGCCACCCGACTTCTCGCTCACGTAGGCAGCACGGCTGGCGACCCACTCGTGGTAGTGGAGGCTGGCCTCGCTGTGGACGGGAACCACGGCCACGCGCCGCTTCATACGACCGCGTACCAGAGACAGCTCCACCACCTTCTCGGCGGCTCCCTGCAGCAACTCGCCGATATCGGACACGTCAGCAGTGGGGCGGCCATCGACGGCCACCACCACGTCGCCCGGTTGGGCGCCCACTCCGGCCGCGCGCAGCGGGGAGCGTGCACTCGGGTCCGACGACTCGCCGGGCAGGATGCGGGTGATCGTCACCTCGCCCTTGCCGTTGCGGCTGAACTCGGCACCGAGCCACCCGATGCCTGCGGCCTCGCCGTCGGCCGGGGGGACGACGTAGGCGTGGGAGGTGTTGAGCTCCCCGACGGTCTCCCACAGCACATCGACGAGGTCGTCGTGGCTGGCGAGCACCTCCACCAGGGGCCGGTAGGACGCACACACCGCAGACCAGTCCACACCGTCCATGTCTGCGCGCCAGTAGTGGTCGCGCATCAGGCGGGCGTTCTCGTCGAACATCTGGCGCCACTCGTCGCGGGGGTTGATGCGCCGACGCAGCCGGCTGAGGTCGACGGTGACATGGGCGTCGTCGTCGGGCTCGGGCTTGGTCTCCGCGGGCTGGACGAAGACGTCGTCACCATTGCGCACCACAAGCTGCTTCCCATCACCGCTCACGATGGCGCCGTCGCAGGCCTCCACCACCACGACGAGCTTGCGCTTGGACACGTCGTAGAACTCCACGGAGTCCTTGGCCTCGTCCCCTGTCGCCCTGCCGGACCCCAGCTCGCCCGTGTAGCCGGACATCCGTCGCCACACCACACCGTGGGCGGACGCCTGCAGCGACGCGTAGCGCCCGGAGGCAACGGGAAGCGGCAGCATCCTGTCCTCGAAGCCAGCCAGGTCCCAGACGACGGACTCAGGCTTCGGCTCCTCCTCAGTGGACGGCTTCTGCCCCTCGTCCTCGCCCTCGCTGATGGCCCAGCCGTCGGCGGACGGACCGAAGGGCACGGGATCCTCGGCGCGCAGCGGCACCACGAAGGGCCGCACAGTGTTGGTGAACGACAGGTCGAAGGTCAGCTCGTCATAGGTGGGATCGATGGTGCGACTGGAGAGGAAGTACAGGTACTTCCCGTCCTGGCTGAAGCTTGGCGCGTAGTCGTTGAACTGGCCCCGCGTCAGTTCGAAGCCCGTGTCCTCCGTGAGGTCGTAGCCCACGAGGCGGCCCAGCATGCCCTCATTGGCCACCGCCTCCCGCCACACCAGGTAGCGGGAATCGGGCGAGAAGACCAGGCCGGTGGCCTCGCCCTCGCTGGAGCGGCCCACCCTCTTCACCCCGCCCTTGGCGGTGTCGACGACGTGAACCGTCCCGTCGTGGCTGGCCACTGCCACCTGAGTGCCGTCGGCGTTGGAGGCCAGCCCCAGGACGCGTCCCAGCATGCCGTGGGCGATGCGACGCGGTTCGCCGTCGCCGTCCAGCGCCGCAATCTCCAGGCAGTCCTCGCCCTCTGCGTCGGTGGCCCAGATGCCTCGACCCGAGGTGCCCAGTACCTGGGGCTCCCGGATCCGCACACCCGGCAGATCGCTGAGAGCGCGGGCGGGCCCGCTGCGGTGGGTCAGGAACCAGGCGGAGCCCCGCCAGTCCAGCAGGGAGCCATCGCCTCCGTGATCAGGCATCACGACCTCGAGCCGATCCGTCGCGGAGAGCACCATCGGCTCCGGCGCACCCAGCGCCGTCGTGACGTCGATCCGGCGGGGCTTCGCCTTCAGGGAGTCCATCACGAAGAGCTGACCGCGGGCGTGGAAGACGACGCGGGTGCCGTCGGTAGTGGCGTCGCGCACATACCCGTCCTTGAAGGAGTGATGTGTGTGCTGCCGCAGGTCCTCCTTGCGTGGACCCACCGAGTGCACCTGTGCCTGCTCGCCGGGTGTGCCGGGCAGCGAGGCGCCCAGGTCAGAGGTGAAGAGCACACGATCCCCCACCCACGACGGCAGGGCGAGGCTGGCAGTCTGCTCGGGCAGGAGCCGTTTCCAGTTCTTCCGGGACGCGTCGGAAATCCACAGGCGCACTGCCATGCCGCCCCGGTAGCGCTTCCACCGCTCCGGCCCCTGGAAGTTGGGCGATGCCACCACCACCCGGCCGTCCGGATGGACCGCGGCCGCCATCGCCGGTCCCCAGGGCAGGCGTTCCAGATCACCGTCGAGGGAGACGGAGAAGAGGCTGGTCATGGCCCGGTTGCCATCGGCATGATCCGAGGCCAACAGGACATGGGTCTCATCCAGCCAGCCCGAGACGAGCATCCGTCTGGCACCCACCCACGTGAGGCGGCGACGTCCGCCGTCGAGGTCCACGACGTACAGGTCAAGCCCACCGTGCAGGGCGCTGACGAACGCGACACCCGTCCCGTCCGGGGAGAACCTGGGACTGCGGGGCGGGCTGCCGTCGGCCGTCAGTCGGTGGGCCCGGCCACCGTCGGTGGACGTCAGCCAGAGGTCGTCGTCGGCCACGAACACCACGGAGGTGTCATGGACATGGGGGTACCTGAGATAGCCACGGGTCATGGCCCCAACCTACCGAAGCGTCGGGGGCAGCGCCCAACGGCTGGGGACGCGACCGCATCAGTCGCGGACGCGTCGCGGCAACCGCAGTGCCTGATCAGGCGGAAAGGTCCCGACGGCGGGCGAGCTTGGCGCGCGGGACCAGCTCCGGGCCGGTGTTGCCCATGACGGTCTCGCGATGGATGACCACCTGGGCGACGTCCTCGCTGGAGGGCACCTCGAACATGACCTCGAGGAGCAATTCCTCCAGGATGGCGCGGAGCCCGCGGGCACCGGTACCGCGCTCGAGTGCCTGATCAGCGATGGCTCCGATGGCGTCCTCGGTGAAGTCCAGGCGCACACCGTCGAACTCGAACAGCTTGGCGAACTGCTTCGTCAGGGCGTTGCGGGGCTCGGTCAGAATGCGGACCAGGGCATCGCGATCAAGCGGGGAGACGCTGGAAATCATGGGAAGGCGGCCGATGAACTCGGGGATGAGCCCGAACTTGTGCAGGTCCTGCGGGCGAACCAGCGCGAAGGGGTCGCTGACAACAGACTTCGTCTCCGACTTCCGGCTGAAGCCGAGCGGCTGCTTGCCGATGCGCGTGTTCACGATGTCCTCGAGACCCGCGAAGGCCCCGCCGACGATGAACAGCACCTTGGTGGTGTCGATCTGGAGGAAATCCTGATGGGGATGCTTGCGACCGCCCTGCGGGGGGACCGACGCCACGGTGCCCTCGAGGATCTTCAGCAGCGCCTGCTGCACTCCCTCACCGGAGACGTCGCGCGTGATGGACGGGTTCTCGCTCTTGCGCGCCACCTTGTCGATCTCGTCGATGTAGATGATGCCCGTCTCGGCCTTCTTGATGTCGAAGTCCGCGGCCTGGATGAGCTTGAGGAGGATGTTCTCGACGTCCTCGCCGACGTACCCAGCCTCGGTGAGCGCGGTGGCGTCGGCCATGGCGAACGGCACGTTCAGCATTTTGGCGAGCGTCTGTGCCAGGTAGGTCTTGCCGCACCCGGTGGGGCCGATGAGGAGGATGTTGGATTTCCCCACCTCCACGCTGTCCTGTTCGCCAGCGTGGCGGGGCATTTCGGCCTCGGCCTGGATGCGCTTGTAGTGGTTGTAGACCGCCACGCTCAGCGCCTTCTTGGCGGGCTCCTGTCCGATGACGTAGGTGTCCAGGAAGTCGCGGATCTCCCGTGGCTTGGGAAGTTCCTCCACCAGACCGACGTCGCTGGTCTCGGGGAACTCCTCCTCGATGATCTCATTGCACAGACCGATGCATTCATCGCAGATGTAGACACCCGGACCTGCGATCAGCTTCTTGACCTGCTTCTGGCTCTTGCCACAGAAATTGCACTTGAAAAGTTCGCTGGATTCTCCGATGCGCGCCACGTCTTCACCCCCCTGACCTGATGCCGTCCTGCAACTGCGTCGTTCATTGTCAACCCTACCCTTTGGGGCGTCATCCGTAGGGCTGACACCCCAAGGGGGCAGGGGTTCTGGTGTGGTTCAGGACTCAAGTTGCTTCAGCGACGGCAGGATGTCATCGATGATGCCGTACTTGACGGCTTCCTCGGCCGTCAGGTACTTGTCGCGCTCGATGTCCTTGCTGACCTGCTCGACGCTCTGGCCGGTGTCCTCGGCCAGCATCTTCTCCATGAGGGAGCGGATCCGCAGGATCTCCCGGGCCTGGATCTCCAGGTCCGAGGACTGGCCGTAGCCGCCCTCAGTTGCCGGCTGGTGGATGAGGATGCGCGAGTTGGGCAGTGCGAGGCGCTTGCCCTTGGTGCCACCGGCGAGGATCAGCGCGGCGGCCGAGGCAGCCTGCCCGAGGCAGACCGTCTGGATCTCCGGCTTGATGTAGCGCATCGTGTCGTAGATCGCCGTCAACGCGGTGAAGGATCCGCCCGGTGAATTCAGGTAGATGGAGATCTGGCGGTCGGCGTCCATCGACTGCAGGCACAGCAACTGGGCCATGACGGCGTTTGCGATGTCGTCGGAGATGGGGGTCCCCAGGAAGATGATGCGGTCCTCGAACAGCTTGGTGTAGGGGTCCACGCGGCGCACGCCGTAGCTGGTGCGCTCCTCCCACTGGGGGATGTAGTAGTCCATCGAGGGACCGGCCGGGGCGATGCCGCCGGGAAGTTGTTGGTTCATCACTGGTTCGGAGCCTCCGAGTTGATCTGGGACGCACGCTCGTACACGTGGTCGATGAAGCCGTACTCGAGCGCCTGTTCGGCGGTGAACCACCGGTCACGATCGGAGTCGGTGCCGATCTGCTCAACGGTCTGACCCGTGTGCTCGGCAATCAGCCCGGCCATCGTCTTCTTGATGTGGAGGGACTGCTCGGCCTGGATCCGGATGTCGGAAGCGGTACCACCCAGCCCGCCGGATGGCTGGTGCATCATGATGCGGCTGTGGGGCAGCGCGAAGCGCTTGCCGGGTGTTCCCGCCGAGAGCAGGAACTGTCCCATGGAGGCCGCCAGCCCCATGGCCACCGTCGCGACGTCGTTGCTGATCCACTGCATGGTGTCGAAGATCGCCATGCCGGAGTCAACCGAGCCGCCCGGGGAGTTGATGTAGAGGTAGATGTCCTTGTGCGGATCCTCCGCGTTCAGCAACAGCATCTGGGCGCAGATCGCGTTCGCGTTCTCGTCCTTCACCTCGGAGCCGAGGAAGATGATGCGGTTGTTGAGCAGCGAGGAGTACACGTTGTCAGTCATGCCAAATCCGACGCCGGACGGCGCGGACATGGAGATTTGATCATTGCTGTTCGCGTTCACAGGTGCAAACCTACCGGCTTGTCGCGCACAGCCAAGGAACCGACCCCCCGCGTTCGCCAATCGAGGAACTCGTGGCGCACCGGCCGATGCGTTCAGGTGCGGCTCCGCCGGTGCAGATCCTTCAATCGGTCGGCCAGCAGGGGGGCCGGGCCGTCCACCCGCAGGCCGGGTACGACGTCGTTGATGGGCAGGGGTGCGACGGGGCCGGGCGCCACACCGAACTCGCGGAGCCACTCCCCCAGTTGTTCCGTGGAACTGGCGTAGACGATCCGTCCGAGACCCACCCAGCCGTGGGCCGCGGCACACATGGCACAGTGCTCGCCGGAGGTGTAGGTCACGGCAACCTCACGCTCTTCGGGGGACAGGTTCTCGGCTGCCCAGCGGGCGACGGCGAACTCGGGATGGCGCGTGGCATCCCCGCCGGAGATGCGGTTGTGGTCCTTGAACACCCACTGGCCATTGAGGACGAGGACGGTGCCGAAGGGCTCGTCGCCGGCACCAAGCGCCTCCTCGGCCAGGTCGACGGCAGCCACCAGGAAGTCCATGTCCTCGTTGCTGAGCATCGTCATGTGGACTCCGGAACAGACTTCTCGGGATGCGAGGCAATCATGACGTTGACCCAGCGGCTCCTCGGGTCGTTGTCGATGAGCATCGCCTTGATCATCAGGGTGAAGGGAAGGGCGATGAGGGCTCCCAGTGCCCCGAAAACCGCCGCCCACAGCAGGAGGGAGATGAAGGACGCGGTCGGCGTGATGCCCACCGCATCACCGGTGAACTTCGGTTGCACGATGGCCTGCAGGACGAAGTTCAGGACGCTGTAGATGGCCACCACCAGGAGGGCGGTGACCCAGCCCTGCTCCACGAGTGCCAGCAGCGCCGGGGGGATGAGCCCGATGACGAAACCGATGTTGGGGATGTAGTTGGTGATGAGGCTCAGGACGGCCCACACCACGGGCAGGGACACTCCGAGCAGCGCCAGGGCGACCCCGTCGAGCGCCGCGACGATGACGCCGAAGATGGTGGTCACGAGCCAGTAGCGACGGATGCCAGCGACGAAGGTCTCGAGGTTGGAGGTGAATTCGGGGTGGAGCCGGTTGGTCAGATTCATGCGCTTGGCCATGGAGGGCAGGTCCATCACCATGAAGACCAGCACCACGACGATCACCAGGATCAGGCTGCCGGCGCTGGACGCGTTGGACAGGAGACCACGTACCACACTGAGGACATTGGACGGCGAGATGGAGGTGAGCTGGTCCAGCAGTTGCGATTCGTTGAAGCCGAAGCGGGAGATGAACTGGATGCCGTCCTGGTAGAGAGTGGTGAACTGGTCCGAGTAGCTCGTCAGCTTGTTCACCATGGAACTGCCGGACCACACGAGCGCCGCCACGCCCAGAAGAAGTACCAGGAAGACGGTGAGACCGGTGACGATGGCCGCCAGTATCCGCGGTGTCCTGATGCGCATGAGGTACGTGTACACGGGGTAGGCGGCGATCAGCAGGTTGGCGCCCAGGAAGATGGGGGCGACGACGCTACTGAACTCACGGAGCAACCAGATGCTCAGCGCGGCGGCGCCCAGCGCGATGGCCACCCCCGTGGCGCGGGAACGGCCCTGGTCCACCGGCACGGGCTCCCTGACGGCCCCGTCCCCCGTGGAGCCCCGGTGCTGTGCGTCCCCGGAGTGGCCGTCACCGGTTGAAGGGCTGTCGGTTGAGGGGGAATCCCGGTCGGGCGTCGTCACGGTGGCTCCGACTTCCTCGTTCGAGGACTTCTTTGCGGCCTGGTTGTCGCTGATGGATTCTTGCTCGCTCATCTGGCCTCCACAGGAAATGTCTTCGTCAGGGGCCGGTCCCCAGCAGGTAACAGTAGTGCCGGGGTGGCGCGTTGGGCACGGCGTGACGTGGGTGGGATTGGCAGCGGTGTCCCGTCTCCATGGCGCGGAACGCGAGGGGCCCCGGCCAGCCGGCGACTGGTCGGGGCCCTCGATGGGTGGGTGGGAACTGTCAGTTGTCCTCGGCCGCAACCTCGACGGCGTCCTGGTCCACGGACTCGGCCGCGATGGCTGAGTCAACGGGCTCGGCACTGTCCGCGTCCGCCTCCGCGTCCTCGGTGTCGACAACCTCCAGAGACATGTCCACGGCGTTGCCCTCGGAGTCCTGGACGGTGGCAGCGGCACAGATCAGCGCCAACGCCTTGCCGCGACGAATCTCCTGCATCCAGTCGCCCATGTGGTTGTGCTCCATCATGTGGTTGATCTCGTCCTGGGGGCTGTGGTTGTTCTCCTGCGCCTTGCGGAAGATCAGCTCGGTCAGCTCCTGCTGGGAGACCTCGAGCGAATTGTCGTCGGCGTACTTGTCCAGCAACAGCTGGGCGCGCACGGCCTGCTCGGAGCGCTCGTCGATGGTCTTCCAGAACTCCTCGACGGTTTGCGCGTCCTCGTCCTCAGCCTGATCGAGGTACGTCTCAACGCTCATGCCGCCCTGGGCGAGCTGCTGTTCGATCTGCTTGCGACGGGTCTCCAGCTCGGTGGCCAGCAGGGCCTGGGGGAGCTCGAAATCCGTCTTCGCGAGTGCGGCCTCGAGGACCTTGTCGCGGGCGTCGGCGAGCTGCTCGTTCTGCACCTGGTTCTCGACTGCCTTGCGCAGGTCTGCCTTCATCTCCTCGACGGTGTCGAATTCGGAGATCATGGCCGCGAACTCGTCGTCCACCTCGGGCAGCTCCTGCTCGGAGACCTTGCCGACGGTGACGGTGATGTCGGCCTCCTGGCCGCGGAACTCGCCGCCCACCAGCTTCGAGGTGAAGGTGGCGGTTTCGCCAGCCTTGAGTCCGGTGACGGCCTCATCGAGGCCGTCGAGCATGCCGACGCCCTCACCGATCTTGTAGGTGACGCCCTCGGCGGTGGACTCATCAAGCTGCCTGCCATCCTGGGCGGCGGCGAGGTCGATCGACAGCACGTCGCCGTCGGCCGCTGCACGGTCGACCTCGGTGGTGGTGGCGAAGCGCTGGCGCAGGACGCTGATGCGCTCCTCGACGGCCTCGTCGGTCACCTGGGGGGCGTCAACCGTGGCCTCGAGCGAGGAGAAGTCGGGTAGGTCGAACTCAGGACGAACGTCCACCTCTGCGGTGAACTCCACCACGTCGTTGTCCTCGAGCTTGGTGACGTCCACGTCCGGCTGCCCCATGGGCACGATGCCGGATTCCGCCACTGCCTCCTGGTACGCCTTGGGCAGTGCCTCGTTGATGGCCTCCTGCAGGACGACGCCGCGGCCGAAGCGCTGATCGATGACGGCTGCCGGCACCTTGCCCTTGCGGAATCCGGGGATGTTCACCTGGGACGCGATCTCCTTGTACGCCTTGTCAAGGTGCGGCTTCAGTTCGGTGAACGGAATCTCGACGGTGAGCTTCACGCGCGTCGGGCTGAGCTGCTCTGAGGTGCTGGGCACGAGGTTGTCTCCTGAAATAGGGTGCGATTGCTTGGGCGTTGCAAACTGAACGACGTCAACTGTAGCGAGCCGTCCCTCACGGCCCACAATCGAGCGGTGTCGTCGAGCGGGCGCAGGGGCGCGTTTCGGTTTGCGGGGCGGGCGTCGGGTGCCTGTATGCTGAGTCCCGCATTGTTCGCGGATGTAGCTCAATGGTAGAGCCTCAGTCTTCCAAACTGATCACGCGGGTTCGATTCCCGTCATCCGCTCGATCGGGTCCCGGAACCGTACGGTTCCGGGACCCTTGGCATGTCCCTCCCCGCCGTTGACGGGCACCCACACGACTCCTATGATGAATGAAACGATTCAGGAGGCTGTCTTGTCCGGTGATCTGTGCGCCCAACTGATCCAGCTCGCCCACCAGTTCGGGGCCGACCCGGAATATGTCCGGGCCGGCGGCGGCAACGCGTCGATCAAGGAGGACGACCTCCTGCGCATCAAGGCGAGCGGCACGACGCTCGCAGGACTGCAAGCCGAGGACCTCGTCCCGCTGCGCATCGCGCCACTCCTGGAAGCCCTCACCACCGACGACGCCGTGGAGGGGGACCCGGTCATCGCGGCTGCCGAGCGGGCCCGCGTCGGCGATGCCGGCGGACGCCGGCCCAGCGTCGAGATCCTCTTCCACGCCCTCATCCCCGATCCCCTTGTGCTCCATCTCCACCCACTGGTGGCGAACGCGGTCACCTGCAACGAGGACGGGAGGGAACTGACGGCCCAACTTCTCGGCGACGACGCGGTGTGGGTGGACTACATCGACCCCGGGGTGCCACTGGCACGCGGGATCGCAGCGGCGCGCGCCGAGTACGAGAACCGCACCGGACACCCTGCCCCGGCCATCACCATGCTCGGCAACCACGGGATCATCGTGTCCGGGGGCTCACACGCACAGGTGGCGGAGCGCACGACATGGCTGACATCGAGGATCCGCGACGCCGTGGGCGCCACTGCCCTGTCGGAAGGTCCCGGTGCCGACGGCCCCGGGGCGGAGACGCTGTCCGCCCTGGCGGAGTCCTTCCGCCACTCCACCGGTTCGAGGCATGTCGTCCAGGATGCCGACGAGTTCATCGCGAGCACCACCGACGCCACCGCCGGCCCGGTGTCACGGGGACCCATGATCCCGGACCAGATCGTGTATGCCGGGTCATTGCCCGTCCTGCTGGGCGCGGACGACGACGCGGATGCCGTCGCCGGTGCGGTGGCCGCGTTCCGCGCCACACATGGGCGCTCCCCCGTCGTTGCCGTCGTCCCCCGGACGGCGGCCTTCGCCGTCGGCGATTCTGGGAGGGCAGCCCGCAACGCCCTGGACACCTACCGCGACGCGTTGCGCGTGGCGCACGACGCCGATCGGCTTGGCCGCGTGCGGGTCATGGACGAGCGAGAGCGGCTCTTCATCGAGAACTGGGAGGCGGAGGCATATCGTCGCTCCGTGTCCGCGTCATCGTGACGCCCCCTTGAAAAGACGACTCAGCCGAGGCGACGCTCGACTGAGGCCCACGCGGCCGCAGCACCGGGCGCCGGCTCGTAGGTGATCAGTTCGCTGGAGGCACGGACGACGCCGCGCAGTTCGGCCATTCCCCCGTGGATGGCACCGACGCTGCGGGCCTGCACCACCAGGTTGCCCAGCGCCGTTGCCTCCACGGGCCCGGCAATGACGGTCAGGCCCGTCGCGTCGGCGGTCAGCTGACACAGCAGCTGGTTCTGGACGCCGCCCCCCACCATGTGCACGACGCCCACGTCGCGTCCACCGATGTCCGCAGTGGTGCGAACACTCCTCCGGTAGGCGAGCGCCAGGGAGTCGAAGATGCAGCGCGACACCTCTCCGGGGCCGCGAGGCACGGGCTGGTCGGTGGCCCGGGCTGCCTCCTCGATCCGCGCCTGCATGTCCCCAGCGGGGAAGAAGCTCGCATCGTCGATGTCGATGACCGTGCGCAGGGCCTCGCTGAACGTCGCCTCCCGCACGAGCTGTGGCACGTCCACCTCCATGCCCCTCTCGCGCCAGGAGCGCACCGCCTCGTTGAACACCCACAGCCCCATGACGTTCTTGAGGAACCGGACGGTGTCATCGACTCCCAGTTCGTTGGTGAGGTTTGCCGCCAGGGCAGCATCCGTCCTGACGGGGGATTGCAGTTCCACGCCGACGAGCGACCAGGTGCCGCAGGAGATGTAGGCGAAGTCGGGACGTGTCGCCGGCACGGCGGCGACGGCGGAAGCGGTGTCGTGGGAGCCCACAGCCACCAGGGGCGTCGGGAGCCCTGAGGACGCCGCCAGGTCCAGTCCCGGCACTTCAATGGGCCCCAGGAGTTCCCCGGGTTCGACGAGATCGCCGAACAACTCGCCGATGTCCCGCCCACACCGGCCACTGACTGTGCCCACCACGTCCGGTTGCCAGGCCCGCGACGCCGGGTCCAGCATTCCGGTGGTGGAGGCATTCGTGACTTCCGTGACGCTTCTCCCCGTGAGCCAGTGCCCCAGCAGGTCGGGCATCAGCAGCAGTCGACTGGCCAGAGCCAATCTCGCTGGCGGCTCGGCCATCAACTGGAAGAGGGTATTGAAGGGCTGCACCTGCGTCCCCGCGCGTTCGTACAGCGTCGCCGCGGGCATGCGGGCGAAGAACTGGTCCGCCACGCCGGCTGTCCTGGCGCAGCGGTAACTCGAGGGGTTGCCGAGCAGTTCTCCGCCAGCGTCCAGCAGTCCGTAGTCGACCGCCCAGGTGTCCACCCCCACGGAATCCAGCGGGCCGACGTCGCGGGCCGCGACCCGCAGTCCACGAATGACGGATTCCCACAGCCGCAACACGTCCCAGTGCAACCTCGGGCCGTCCGGGGTGGGAACCGCGACCGGGCCATTGGGGAACCGACCCGACTCCCTCAGCAGGATCTGGCCACCCACCAGTGTTCCGGCGAGAACCCGGCCGCTGGACGCTCCGAGATCCACCGCTGCCATTGTCGTGCTCACAACGTTCCCCCGCCCGTATCAGCCCTTCTTGAAACGATTCACTAATGATAGCAGCAGGAGGCGCCTCGCAACGTCCACCGCAGTTCACATGCCCCGGGTGGACTCACGCACGACGAGTTCCGGCTTCAACACCACCGAGGTGTGCTGGTGCTCGCTCCCCTCCCGGATCTCCGCCTCGAGCAGATCGACGGCCCGGCGCCCCATCTCCTTGCTCGGCTGGCGCACGGAGGTGATCGGTACGACGGCATTGGCACAGAAGTCGATGTCGTCGTAGCCCACCAGGGCAACACCCCCCGGCACGGCGATGTCGCGGTTCATGACGAGCGCCTGCAGGGCACCGATGGCCAGGAGATCGTTCATGGCAAAGATGGCATCGGGCACCTCCCGGCCGGAGTCCAGGATCTGTTCCGCCACGGCGCGGCCGGCGAGGATGCTCATCTCCGACGGCTCGACGTAGTCCAGCACCACCCCGGCGCCCTCGGCGGCAGCCTTCATGGCGCCGGTGTGGCGTCGTCCCACCTGTCGAAACTGCTGGGGACCCCCGATGACAGCGATGCGTCGCCGTCCCATCTCCACGAGGTGGCGCACGGCGAGGTAGCCGCCATGGAAATCGTCGGCGGCGACGGTGCAGAAGTCACTCTCCTGCTCCACGGCGTCCACGAGAACCACCTTCGTTCCCCGTCTCACCACGGCCCGGTGGTGGCTCAGGTCGGATGTTCCCGGCGCCACCAGGACTCCGCGAGCACGCTGCTGCTCGAACTGGGAGAGGTAGAACTCCTCCTTGGCAAGCCGGCGATGGCTGTTCGCCACGAACAGCCCCAGCCCCCGCTCCTCCGCCGCCTCCTCGGCCTCCAGCGCGATGGAGCCGTAGAAGGGGTTCGTCGTGTCCACCACCACGAGACCGATGGCCCGACTCACGCCAGCCTTCAACTGCCGGGCCGCGAGGTTGGGCACGTAGCCGAGCTGCTCGATGGCCCGCTCCACCTGTTCACGGCGCCCGGCCGACACCGAGGAGGGCTTGTTGAGGACGTTCGAGACCGTCCCCACGGACACACCCGCCAAGCGGGCCACGTCCTTGATGCCCGCTGCACCATCCTGTACCACCATCGGGGCTCCCATCATCGACGTCGCTCGAGCACTTTGTTGTCGCGGGCCGCAGGTCACGAGATGGTCTCGATCCCACGTGGCCCGTTGACACGTTTCACTATTCCATGGTTTCATCATTCGTAGGCCGTATGAATCGTTTCATCCTCACAGTGGAGGTGTGCTGGTGCAGAACCCGACCCAACAACCGATCGTCTCGCTTCGTCACGCGGTGAAGACGTTCGGCCCTGTCGTTGCGCTGGCGGATGGCAGCATCGAACTCCACGGCGGCGAGGTGCACGCGCTGGCCGGGGAGAACGGGGCGGGCAAATCGACGCTCGTGAAGATCCTGTCCGGCTTGTACCACAGGGATTCCGGGGAGTTCGAGGTGGAAGGCCGACCGGTGTCCTTCGCCACGGTGGCCGACTCCCGCGCCGCAGGCATCTCCGTGATCTACCAGGAACCCACGCTGTTCCCCGATCTCACGGTGGCCGAGAACCTGTTCATCGGCCGCCAACCGCGCGGCCGGTTCGGGATGATCGACCACAAACTGATGCGGGAGCAGGCCGCGGCCATCTTCGAAGAGCTGGACGTGGTCATCGATCCCTCCCGCATGGCCGATGGTCTCTCCATCGCGGACCAGCAGATCATCGAGATCGCCAAGGCCATCTCCCTGGATGCCCGCGTCCTCATCATGGACGAACCCACCGCGGCTCTCAGCGGACACGAGGTGGAACGGTTGTTCACCGTCGCCCGCAACATCCGTGACCGGGGCGCAGCCCTGCTGTTCATCTCCCATCGCATGGAGGAGATCTTCGACCTCTGCGACCGCATCACAGTCTTCCGCGACGGCGCCTTCGTCACGTCGCGCAAGATCGGCGAGACCACCCGCGACGAGATCGTCCGCGACATGGTGGGGCGCGACATCGACCAACTCTTCCCCAAGATGGACGCCGACGTCGGCCAGGCAGTCCTGGAGGTGCGGGACCTCAACCGTGCCGGCGTCTTCCGCAACATCAGCTTCGAGGTACGGGCCGGCGAGATCGTGGCCCTGGCAGGACTGGTCGGTGCTGGCCGGTCCGAGGTGGCCCGCGCGGTCATGGGCATCGACCCCATCGATTCCGGGACCGTCACCCTGCTGGGAACGCAGGTGAAGCCAAACAATCCCCTGGCCGCCATCCGGGCCGGCATGGGGTTCGTTCCGGAGGACCGTCGCAAGCAGGGACTGGTCATGGAACTCTCGGTGCTGCGCAACACGACCCTGACCCTGCGCGACGAGCTGGCCACGTTCGGCATCATCAACCCGTCCACCGAGGCCCGCGCCGCGCAGGAATGGTGCGACAAGCTGCAGGTGAAGACCGCCACACCCCACCACAGTGTCTCGACGCTGTCCGGGGGAAACCAGCAGAAGGTGGTGCTGGCCAAGTGGCTGGCCACTGAACCCCGGCTGCTGATCGTCGACGAGCCCACCCGCGGGATCGACGTCGGGACGAAGGCCGAGGTGCATCGCCTGCTGTCCCAGCTGGCCGTGGACGGTGTGGCCATCCTCATGATCTCCTCCGAACTGCCGGAGGTGCTCGGCATGGCTGATCGCGTGCTGGTCATGTGCGAGGGGGCCATCACCGCGGAGCTGTCACGCGCCGAAGCCACCGCGGAGCTCGTGATGCAAGCCGCAACCGACCATGTGAAGGCCGCCTCATGACCGAGACGAAGTCCCCACTCCCCCGCGCTGAGAGCACGGGCACCGGCCCCGTGCGCCGTCGGGGCCCGGGCCTCCGGCGGGTGTTCAGCATGCGCGAGTTCCCCGTCACGCTGGCGCTGATTCTGCTGGTGCTGTTCACCTACCTGTCGAACCCACGGTTCCTCTCCTCACAGGGCCTGAAGGATCTCCTGCTGAACGGCACGATCATGATGATCCTGGCTGCCGGCCAGGCCCTGATCATCTCCACCAAGAGCGTCGATCTCTCCGCCGGCTCCGCACTCGGCCTGACCGCCTTCCTGACCGGCACGTTGTTCGCGACGTTCGAGGGCATCCCGATCATCGTCGTCTTCGTGGCGGGCATCGCGCTGGGGACGGCCCTTGGCGCCTTCAACGGACTTCTCGTCACCACCGCCAAGGTGCCCGCGCTGGTCATCACGCTCGGCACCCTCTACGTCTTCCGAGGCCTCAACAACTGGTGGGCCGGCGGCACCCAGTACTTCGCCGGCGACCGCCCGAGGGCCTTCGGGAACCTCAGCGTGACGACGGTGCTGGGGGTTCCCATCATCACGATCATCGCGCTCGCGGTGGTCGTCGCCGTCACGATGTTCCAGCGCTACTCCCGGGCCGGGCGAGACCTGTACGCCATCGGATCCGATCCGGCCGCCGCCGTGGTCTACGGCATCCCGGTGGGTAGACGTGTCTTCATGGCATTCCTCGCCAACGGCGCCCTCGTCGGCCTGGCGGGCGTCCTCTACGCCAGCCGGTTCAACTCCGTCGGGGCCACCACCGGCACCGGACTGGAACTCCAGGTGGTGGCGGCTGCGGTCGTGGGCGGTGTCGCCATTGTCGGTGGCGTCGGCACGGCGGCAGGTGCCGCGATCGGGGCCATGCTGCTGACCACCATCACTGGTGCCCTCACCACCATCGGCGTCGACAAGTTCTGGCAGCAGGCCGTCGTGGGCGTGCTCATCCTCGCCTCCATCCTGATTGACCGCCTTGCCACGCTTCGACGCGCCAGCCAGCTGAGGAAGGCCACGCAATGACCGCCACCCGCGCCCTCCCCCTCGCCCCGGGCGGGGAGTTCGTCGACAGCATGCGCCGCACCCTGGCGAGCCGCTCCGCCCTCATGACGTACCTGCTGCTGGTGCTCATCATCGGCGCATCCCTCCTCGTCGACAACTTCGCCCAACCCCGCACTGCGACGTTCCTCCTCCTGGACGTCGTCGCAACCCTGCTGATGGCCATGCCCATGACGCTGGTCATGATCAACGGCGACATCGACCTGTCGGTGGCCAGCGTCGCCGGGCTGTCCAGCGCCGTGCTGGGCGTGCTGTACAGCGGCGGCACACCGTTCTGGCTCGCGGTTCTCATCTGCCTCGGTATCGGGCTGGTCTGTGGTCTGTTCAACGGGGTCATGGCCGCCTACGTCGGGCTACCGGCGCTGGCCGTCACGATCGGAACGCTCGCGCTGTTCCGCGGACTGGCGCTGGTGGTCATCGGTGACAACGCCGTCGCCAACTTCCCTGAGGCCGCGAGCGACTATGCCACCGGTACTTTCGGGAACTCCGGCATCCCGCTGGTGATGGCCCCGGTGGCAGTGGTGGTCATCATCTTCGCCGTCACCCTCCACATGACCCCGTTCGGCCGTGGGCTCTTCGCCCTGGGTCACAGCATGGAAGCCGCGCGCTTCGTCGGCGTCGGCACGAAGGTTTCCCGTCTCTACTCCCTCGTCGCATCCGGATTCATCGCCTCCTTGGCCGGCGTGTTCTGGACGCTGCGTTACTCCAGCGCCCGCAGCGACAACGCCACCGGCCTGGAACTCGTGGTCATCGCGGCCGTCGTCCTGGGCGGCGTCTCCGTCTTCGGCGGCAAGGGATCCATCTGGGGCTCCGTGTGCGGCGTGCTCATCATCGGCGTCGTCAACTACGCCCTGAGGCTCAACCGGATTCCCGAGGTGGTGCTCGTCACCATCACGGGACTCCTCCTGATCATCTCCGTGGTGGCCCCCTCCCTGGTGGCCTCATGGAGCGATTGGCGGCATCGACGCCGCCGATCGCGGAACCGCGGTTCCGCAACCACCACCACTGGTGCCACCAGCGCCTGAAAAGGAGTACGTCATGTCCAGATCCACCCGATCTCGCCTTTCCTTGAAGGTGGGAGCCATCCTCTTCGCGGCGTCGCTTGCCCTGACGGCCTGCGGCACGGACGCCGAGACACCTGAGGGGGAGGAGACGACCGCTGGCGGGGAGAGCATGCCTGCCGAGGGCGGCGAGGACCTCTCCATCACCTTCATTCCCAAGCAGCTCAACAACCCCTACACCGACGTCGTACTGGGTGGCGGTGAGGAGGGCGCGGACGAGGCCGGCTTCGTGGAGGCCAACATTGTCGGTCCCCTCGACGCCTCCGCCTCCAGCCAGGTCACCTTCATCAACGCCGAGACCCAGGCCGGTACCGACGTCATCGTCATCGCCGCCAACGATCCCGACGCCGTGTGTGATGCACTCGGAGAGGCGCGCGACGGCGGCGCCAGCATCGTCGCGTTCGACTCCGACGCCAATCCCGACTGCCGCGACGTGTTCGTCAGCCAGGTGGTGGCAGAGGACGTCGCCAGCATCCAGCTGGAGATGATCGCGGAGCAGATTGGTGGGGAGGGAAAGATCGCCATCCTGTCGGCTACCGCCAACGCCACCAACCAGAACGAGTGGATCAAGTTCATGGAGGACGAACTCGCCTCCAATCCTGACTACGCGGACATCGAGCTCGTGGCCAAGGTGTATGGCGACGATGATGACACCAAGAGCTTCCAGGAGGCACAGGGCCTCATGCAGGCGCACCCTGACCTGAAGGGCATCATCTCCCCCACCACCGTCGGCATCGCAGCAACCGCCCGGTACCTGTCCACCTCCGAGTACAAGGGGCAGGTGGCTCTCACGGGTCTCGGCCTCCCGAACGAGATGAGGTCCTTCGTCGAGGACGGGACCGTCAAGGAGTTCGCCCTCTGGGACCCGGCACAGCTTGGCTATGTTGCCGCCTACGCCGGCAAGGCGCTGGCTGACGGATCCATCACCGGTGAGACCGGGGACACCTTCACCGCTGGCGAAATGGGTGAACGCGAAGTGGGCGAGAACGGGATCATCATCGTCGGCCCCCCGGTGCGCTTCAACGCGGACAACATCGGCGAGTACGACTTCTGATCCAGTGATGTGACCTGGGGATCGACGTTCCCGGACCAGGGTCCACCCGGTCCGGGGCGTCTCCCCTTCCACGTCGCATGCACGAAAAGGCCGCAGTCTTCGAGAAGGAGGATCCACATGAACCACGACATCCTGAGCACGCTGCCCCCACTCCAACGGCGGTCCCTGCGCATTGGCCTGGTCAGCGGCGGCCTCGGTGCCTACTGGGAGCAGTTTCCGCAGCTCCTGCCCCAGCTCAAGGAAAGCGTCGCCCACGTCGTGGGACGATTCGAGGAGATGGATGCGGACGTCGTGGACGCCGGGTTCGTCTCGGATCCGTATGACACGGCGCGCGCGGCGGAAACGCTGCGGATGGCCGACTGTGATCTCGTGGTGATCTTCCTCACCACCTACCTCACCTCCTCGATGGTGCTGCCCATCGCACAGCGAGCCGGTGCGCCGGTGCTGTGCATAGACCTGCAGCCCACCGAGAAAATGGACCACGACACCTTCGGCACCGGTGAATGGCTGGCCTACTGCGGCCAGTGCCCCGTCCCGGAGGTGGCCAATGTCTTCCGCCGCGCGGGCATCGAGTTCCGCTCGGTCACCGGCTGGCTCCGCCAGGACGCCGCGTGGGAACGCATCATGCAGTGGGTGCGGGCCGCGGGCACCCGTTCGCGGCTGCGACGGGCCAGACATGGCCTGATGGGCCACGTCTACCCCGGGATGCTGGACGTCTCCACGGACCTGACCACCGTGTCCACCACCTTCGGCAGCCACGTGGAAGTGCTCGAATTCGACGATCTCCGGGAGCGTGTGCTGGAGGTCACCGACGACCAGATCGACGAACGCGTCGCCGTCGCGGGCCAGGTCTTCGAGATGGATGCCTCCGTCAAGGACGAAGACCTGCGCTGGGCCGCCCAGGTGTCCGTCGGCCTCGACGCCCTCGTGGCGGACTTCGACCTGGATTCCCTCGCCTACTACCACCGCGGCCTCGCCGGGGAAATGCACGAGAGACTCGGCGCGGGCATGATCCTCGGCGCCTCGCTGCTGAATGCGCGCGGCATCCCCGCCGCGGGCGAGTACGAGTTGCGCACCTCGGTCGCGATGCTCGTCGCCCAGAGCCTCGGGGCCGGCGGCTCCTTCACGGAGATCCAGGCGCTGAACTACCTCGACGGCGTGGTGGAGATGGGCCACGACGGCCCGGCCCACCTGGCCATCTCGGCTCGCAAACCACTGCTGCGGGGCCTCGGGGTGTACCACGGCAAGCGCGGCTGGGGCGTGTCGGTGGAGTTCGACGTCGCGCAGGGCCCTGTCACCACCCTGGGGCTGGGTCAGGAACGGGACGGCTCCTACGTGCTGGTCACGTCCGAGGGCACCGTCGTGGACGGGCCCCTGCTGAAGATCGGCAACACCACCTCCCGCGTCGACTTCGGGCGCGACCCCGGCCGCTGGGTCGATGACTGGAGCGCCACCGGCATCGGCCACCACTGGGCGCTGTGCCTCGGGCACCAGGCCGACACCGTCGCCGCCGCAGCCTCCCTGCTCGGGATCGAGCACCGCCATGTCTGAAATGCGGCGGTACTGCATCCAGTTGCAGGTGAGGCCGGACCGGCTGGACGAGTACAAGGAGCGTCACGCGGCCGTCTGGCCGGAGATGCTCCGGGCGCTCAAAGCGTCGGGCTGGCACAACTACTCACTCTTCCTGCGGCCGGACGGGCTGCTCATCGGCTACGTCGAGAGCTCTGACCTGGACGCGGCCCAGGCCGCCATGGCCGCCACAGACGTCAACGCCCGCTGGCAGGCGGAGATGAGCGAATTCTTCGCCGACCTCGACTCCACCCCGGACGAGGGCTTCGTCCGGCTGGAGGAGGTCTTCCACCTTGAGAACCAACTGGAGCGCCTGGATGACGCCCCGCAGAAGGAGCACTGAGCACCATGTCCATCGCAACTGAGGTACTGGATGTCCTCGCACGGCAGGAGATCGAGGTCCCGTCGTGGGGCTACGGCAACTCCGGTACGCGCTTCAAGGTGTTCTCCACACCCGGCACCCCACGCACCGTGCAGGAGAAGCTCTCCGACGCCGCCCAGGTGCACAAGCACACCGGCCTGGCACCGATCGTCGCGATCCACTACCCCTGGGACAAGGTCGACGACTTCGGGGAGCTGCGCGCCTACGCCGAGGACCTCGGGGTGCGGCTGGGCACCGTCAACTCCAACACCTTCCAATCCGACGTCTACAAGTTCGGATCACTGACACATTCCGATCCGGCCGTGCGGCGGCAGGCCATCGAGCACCATCTCGAGTGCATCGACGTGATGGACGCAACGGGTTCCCGTGACCTGAAGATCTGGCTCGCCGACGGCAGCAACTACCCCGGCCAGGCCAACATGCGGGCGCGGCAGGACTGGCTGCACGAGTCGCTCACGGAGATCTACAAGCGGCTCAGCGACGACCAGCGCATGGTCCTGGAGTACAAGTTCTTCGAGCCGGCGTTCTACCACACCGACGTCCCCGACTGGGGCACCTCCTACGTCCAGGTCAGTGCCCTCGGCGACAAGGCCATGGTCTGCCTCGACACCGGCCACCACGCGCCGGGCACCAACATCGAGTTCATCGTCGCGCAGCTGCTGCGGTTGAGGAAGCTCGGCTCCTTCGACTTCAACTCCCGGTTCTACGGCGACGATGACCTCATCGTCGGCGCGGCCGACCCGTTCCAGCTGTTCCGCATCATGTACGAGGTGGTCGTGGGCGGCGGCATGGAGGAGGACTCCGGTGTCGCGTTCATGCTGGACCAGTGCCACAACATCGAGGACAAGATCATGGGACAGATCCGCTCGGTGCTGAACGTGCAGGAGATGAGCGCCCGGGCCCTACTGGTGGACCGGAAGGCCCTGGACGACGCCCAGAAGGCCGGCGACGTCCTGGCCGCCAATCAAGTCTTCATGGACGCCTTCTACACCGACGTGCGGGCCGACCTGGCCGAGTGGCGTGAATCGCGGGGGCTCCCGGCCGATCCCATCGCGGCCTACCTCGCCTCCGGGTACCGCGAACAGATTGAGGCCGATCGGGTGGGCGGCCAGCAAGCAGGCTGGGGCGCCTGATCGTCAACGACACCGGTGGGTCCTCGTAGCGTCGAGGACCCACCGGTGTGCTGTGTGGACGCGCGTGGACGCCCGGAGGAAAGGTCCTCAGTTGGTCGGTGGCTCCACCGGTTCAGCTCCACGCGTGATCTGGACAGACGTGAACTCCACGTCGGCTGGCTCCGTGAACCGTAGACCGTTGGTCTCGTCGTGGCGCATGAACGTCGGCGGGTCGACGTGCACCCTGAGGGTGTACTGGCCGTCGTGGGGCAGCGTCCAGTTGCGCGCGTAGTGGTACAGCATGGGGTGCCAGACGAGCTCCTGCGGGTAGGGGCCCAGCTCATCCCCGTCCGACGTGACCAGGGTCGCCGTCACCTGCACCGCCGGAAGAAATCGCCCGTCTGCCGCGTCGCGGACGGTGATCTCGACGTGGGCATTCTCGTCCTCGGGGTTCCGCCAGACGAGTTCGCCGTCGCTCCAGGCGTACATGCCTTCGGCATCCTCGATGGCGTACCCGATCAGGTAGTGGCCGGACTCCTTCTCGCCCCCCGTCTGTGCCACCTCCTGCGTCATGTAGGTCAGCGCATCGCCGTAGCTCGAGCCCTGGGCCCGGGCATGGTCGAGTTGCTTCGAGGTGGCCTCGGACGTCGTGGGGTCCATCGGTGGGGTGTTCTGCTGTGTCATCACTGTGCCTTTCTCGTTGACGTGGGGCTGGGTCCTCCTCACTGTACGAGGCACCCGGTGCATCCCTTCTGCGCTTGGAGGTACTGCCGTGCGGCTGGCAGTCCGCGGCTCGTACGCCCGCGGAGCCGGTCGGTCGCGCCCATCCACGCGAATCTGACCCTCCGGGAACCCTGCAAGTGGGTCCCCCGGGTGGCAGGCTTGGGTCATGCAACTCTTGATTCGACTGGTTATCTCTGCGGTCGCGACCGGCCTCACCGTGTGGCTGCTGCCCGGCATCCACCTGACAGCCGACACCACCGGCGGCAAGGTGGGGACGCTGCTGATCGTGGCCGCCATCTTCGGCCTGGTGAACGCAGTGGTCCGCCCGCTGGTCACCATTGCGGGCTTCTGCCTGGTGGTGCTGACTCTCGGCTTGTTCCTGGTGGTGATCAACGCGCTGATGCTCCTGCTGACGGCATGGTTGGCGGGAACTCTGGGCTTCGGTTTCGAGGTGGACGGCTTCTGGTGGGCGGTGCTCGGGTCGATCATCATCAGCGTCGTGACGTCGCTGATCTCCGGGCTTCTGGACGTTGGGGACTGACCACTCCAGTTGGTGGGTCCCGGCGCGCGTGCAGTAGAGTGTTTCGGGCCCACCGCGGTGGGCATCGGGGCGTAGCGTAGTGGCTAGCGCGCCTGCTTTGGGAGCAGGAGACCGCAGGTTCGAGTCCTGTCGCCCCGACCATTGCAACGCCTAGTCAAAGCGTGTTTGAGGCTTCAAGATTGAGGGGGTAGGTTCCGGAACGAAGCGCCGCAGTAGTAGCTGTCGGTTGAGGGAGTGCGGGCAGACTCGGATTCCGTGTGGAAACTGCGGTCCAGAGGCAGCTACGTTGGTGGCCATGGTTGACGAAGGGGCGTCCGTGGATGTGAAACGGATGCGGCTGCGATACGCGGGAACGTGTTCGAGCTGCGGTGCGTCCCTTGGGACAGGAACGACAGCAGACTACGACCGCGCCAGCAAGACCGTGGCATGCGTAGCGTGCCCAACACGACAGAACCCGTCCGGCCAGACAGATCCGCCTTCACCGCCGGCAGCGCCTGGGCTGACAGCTGTCGAGGTGGCTATCGGTCCCGCCGCTCCGCAATCTTCCCCACCCACGTCACCAAGGTTGAATGTGGTTGACGGCCAGGGTGGCGCGTCGGCGGCTACCGAGTTTAAGCGGCGCCACCAAGCTCGACAGGACCGCGTGATTACTAGGCATCCGCGGATGGGGCGGTTCTTGCTCGCGGTGTTCGACGATCCTCAGTCAACGCGAGCGTGGTCGGTCGGCGCTGAAGGTGAGCGGAAACTCAGTGAGATGTTGGCCACTATTGCCGGGGACTCGCTGCGCGTCCTGCACGACCGTCGCATCCCAGGCACGAAGGCGAACATCGATCACTTGGTCATGTCTCCCAAAGGGGTGTTCGTCGTCGACGCCAAACGCTACCGCGACGCACGGCCTGCGCTGCGTGTCGAGGGTGGCCTGTTGCGGCCCCGCACCGAGTTCCTCACCGTCGGGGGAAGGGACCGAACCGCACTGGTGACGGGGATCCAGAAGCAAATTGCTTTGGTCCGTAAAGCCTTGGCTGGCCTCCCCGAGGTACCGGTGAAGGGTGTGCTGTGTTTCGTCGATGCGGACTGGCCCCTCATCGGTGCTGCCTTCACCGTCAACGACGTGGCAGTGATGTCGCCCAGGAAGCTCAAGGCTCTACTGGCTGAGCCCGGCCCCTTGGATGAAGAGCAGATCGCCGACGTGCAGTGGCGACTCCACGAGACTTTCCCGCGTCAGAAACCAGCATCATCGGCTCGGTAATCAAGGTTGCACACCACTAACCGAGCAAATATGGGGGTGGCGAGTGCCACCACAAGAATGTTTCGGTTTGCCAGCATGCTCGCTCATCCTCGTCGCAGACAGCAGGCACTCCGAGCGCGGGATAAGCGGACATTGAAACGACGATCGGGCTTCACTAGGGCTGTGCCTCGGTACGTAAAGCCTCGCGAAGTCATAGCCACTGAAGGGAAGTACCTCAACGCGTCGTCGCGTTGAGATAGAGCTCTACCCGATCGGTGGTCCAGGTTGGCACGCCGGTGCCGAAGAAGTCTTGATCCTCGGTCCAGATGGGGCAATCGAGCGTGAGTGCGGCCGCGAGGATCGGCCAGTCCCGAGGGTCACGGATTTCGATCCGGGCCAGGGCTTCGCCCTTGGCCTGTAGGTAGAACTCCTCGCCCAACGCCCGGATGTAGCTTTCGAGGAGACCCAAGACCTCCAGGGCAGGCGCGGGGTCCACGCTGCGCTTGTGCAGCAGATCAGGCAGATACCGACGAGCATCGTCAAAGCACTCCCTCGGCGTGAAGAAGGCCACCTCGTCAAGATGAGTCAACACAAGCTCGCGTGCACGAGAGCCGAGCACGCAGCGGATGAGGATGTTGGCGTCGAGCACCAGCCTGCGGGCCGCCGAGGGCTCACTTGGCGCGGCGCTTGGTAGAGAACTCAGCAACCACTTCCTCGGTGTCGACACCCTGTTCCGACAGCATGTCGTCCAGAGCGGCAGCGGCTGAACGGAGGGAGGCCATCTGGGCAGCATGCTTGACCGGGGTTGGAATAAACCATCCCACCGTGACCCCGTGCCGCGTCACTGCTACGGGTTCGGCAGCGTCGATGTAGTCAGCCAAGCCAGCACGGAACTCGCGGATGCCAACCGATGCCGTCATGCCAACTCCCAAAGTTATGTATCAGCGTGTACACATTCTACTCGTGGGTGCGGCCCATGCAAGGTCACGCGCACCGGGGCAGGCCGGACTACGCATGATCAAGCCCGACTTCGGTCGCGGCAGAGTCGGACGTTGGTGAAGCTCATGGCGCTGATGTCCGCTTAGTCCTCGATAACGTCGAGTCCCTGCTCCCGGAGCTGTGCCAAGTGGTCCAGCATGCTTTCCAGTACTTCGGGGGCGTGGCCCTGCCAGGTCTCAAGCTCGGCGAGGACCCGCAGCGGGTGCCGCGTCCGGTACGACATCGTCGGGTTGCCAGGGAACCGTTTGTTGGTCACATTCGGGTCGTCCTCGAACACGTCCAGGGGCTCAACGACGTAGATGCGCCCCCGCTCGCCGCTGTTTCCCAACGCGGAGGCCAGTTCGGCTCCCCAGGCGGCTGTTTCCACGAGCGCGCTGAAGTAGATGTGGTTCGACACGCGGCCCTTCTGGAAATTGGAGCCGTACCCGGGAGCGAGTTCAGCACCGACCTCGAGCACGGACTTCGTACCGTGAAAGAACGGGCCCTCGACGTGGGCGCAGTTGTCGTAGGTGACCGCCGTGTGGGCGGTGCTGGAGTTCTCGTCCATGGGGGTCGCTCCTCGTATTCATGTCACGGCCGCGTGGCTGGCGGCGGCGGGCCCCGTGCCCGCACGCACCGCCGTCGCCGCCCAACCCATCATGGCCCAGGTGCAAATCGCGAACCGCCGAGCGCCTGAATCTGTGGCCACCGCACCTACGGCGGCATGAGAGTGCGAAAGATCTGTACGGCAGACTGCAGACTGGTTGAGGTGACGAACGTTCGGCCCGCAGAAGACGCGGCTCCTGCTCAATGGCTGTTGCAGCCAGGTGCTGATTGGTGGGATCTCGTCCGATATGGGCCGCCAGGCTTTGACGTGTACGTGCGCATTGCGTTTCCGGAGGATGATGACGGGGACGACGCCGTTCGCGCAGCACTGACCATCCTTGGCTCAGGCACATCCACGGCCAGCAAAGGCTACGTGGCAGTTTGGGAGGGTTGGGGCGGGAATCCGCCCGCACCTGCTGCACCGCGCTTGGACATTCCCAACCGAGAGATGCTGCTCTTCACTGGTCCCATCGAAGTGCTGAGGGATGCTCCAGCCCTGGCCTGGGACGAGCCTGGAATCCTCGTTGAGCCTCATCTCGTGTGGCCTGAGGACGAGGCCTGGTGTCTCGCATGTGAGGTAGACGAGGAGATCGAGTTCACTGTCGGATGCTCTCACCTCGTGGCGCAAGCCCTGGCCGACGCCTTTCCGGACAGGATCCGGCAGGTGGAGTACGGCGCCGAGCTTCCGTTATACCGAGACCAACTTGAGTAAGTCTTCCGCAGCGCCACCTGCGGCAATACAGGATGTTCGGGTGTGGGGGGTCATTGCAGGGCTGCGGCGAGGCTGGCGGCGAGCCACAGTCGGTAGCGTTCGAGGCTCCATCGGTGGTCGTGAACGAGGAAGCGGTAGGTGTCGGGGTGGCCGAGTGACCAGATCATGGCGGCTGCTTCTTCGTCGCTTAAACCGTTCGTTAGCCCGCCGAGAG
The DNA here is from genome assembly GCA_963747505.1 of uncultured Actinomycetota bacterium. GTDB lineage: Bacteria > Actinomycetota > Actinomycetes > Propionibacteriales > Propionibacteriaceae > Arachnia. The sequence continues at coordinate 1,492,309 of CAVVFD010000001.1, forward strand.
CGCGCACACGGGCGGCCGCTAGGGAGTAGTTGGTCAGGCGCTGGCTGGCGCGGTCATGCTCAAGGGCCGCGACCTCGGGGTCGACGGCCGCCGCCTGCCGGATCAGCCGGAACACGTCGGCGAGGCGGGGATGCACGTCGACGAACCACTCAGCCAGCACCCCCAGCATGTCGGTCAGGGTGTGGGTGGCCTGGGTGCGTTCCTGCATGAAGGTGCGCACGGAGGTGGGGGCCGCGGGCCCCGCGGCCACGAGGTCGACGACCGCCGAGAGGACGGCTGCCTTGTTCCCGACGGTGTTGTAGATGGTCTGCACCGAGACGCCGGCCGCCCGCGCGATCGTGTTCATGGACGTGGCGACGTAGCCGTCGGCCAGGAAGCTGTCCCGTGCGGCCTCCGCGATCCTCATCCTGGCCAGCGCCGTCTGTGCCTGGCGAAGGCCCGGCTTCTTGGTCTGGGAACTCACTCTTGTAGCATAGCCTTCCACATCGTAGAATGGCATTCTAACGCGCGGAAGGGGCGGATGATGAGCGAGAACCACTCCCCGATGGATGTCATCGTGGTTGGCGCCGGCCAGGCCGGTTTGGCGACCGGCTACCATCTGGGCCGCCGCGGCGTCCGCTACCAAATCCTCGAGTCCCGTCCAGCGCTCGGGGATCAGTGGCGGGAGCGGTGGGACAGCCTAAGGCTGTTCACTCCGGCCCGCTACTCGCACCTGCCGGGGCTGGCCCTGCCGCTGGCGCGCGGGGAGTTCCCCACGAAGGACCAGTTCGCGGAATACCTACAGTCCTACGCGCGCCGGTTCGAGCTGCCGGTGCGGACCGGAGTGTCGGTAACCGGCCTGAGGGTCGACGCCGACGGCTTCGAGCTGACGACGTCGGCAGGCCCGCTCCGGGCCTCGCGTGTCGTGGTCGCCGGCGGCCCCCACGGGAGCCCCCGGATTCCCGCGGCGGCGGCGTCCCTCGACCCTGCGATTGTGCAACTGCACAGCTCCAGCTACCGCAACCCGGCGCAGCTGCCCGACGGCGACGTCGTGGTCGTGGGCGCGGGGACCTCGGGCGCCGCGATCGCCCTCGAGGTGGCACAATCCGGCCGGCGCACCTACCTGGCCGGGCGACCGACGCCGCACATCCCGGATCCGGTGTTCCGCTACGCCGGCCCGTTGTACTGGGCGTTCGTCAACCACGTCCTCACCCTCAGGACACCCGTCGGCCGCAAGGTCGCCGACGGGTTCACCACCCGGGGCGCACCCCTGATCCGGGTATCCATGGAGCAGGTGCAGGCCGCGGGCGTCACCACCCTGACCCGACTGACCGACACCAGCGACGGGATCCCCGTGTTCGGCGATCAGACTGTCGGCAGGCCCGCCGCCGTCGTGTGGGCGACCGGCTTCGGTCCCGATCTCAGCTGGCTCCCCGATGTTCCGGTCACTCCGGACGGCTGGCCAATCACCCAACGGGGCCTGGTCGACGCCATGCCAGGACTGGCGTTCGTCGGCCTGCCGTTCCAGTACTCCCTCACCTCGGCCCTCATCGGCGGCGTAGGCCGCGACGCCGAGTTCGTCGTCAACGCCCTCACCCGCCCACAGCCGGTGCGCCCGGGCACCCCGGCGTCTCAGGGATCGAGGTAGGACGCCATGACCAGGACCGACCACCTGACCCTCGTCGAGCGCCTCGTGATGGAGGGCTTCGCCCGCGGCGACGACTCGGTCGTCGACGACCTCGTCACACCCTGTTTCCTCGAGCACCAATTCGGCCTCGAAGGCAGCGGACCACAAGCGATCGCCGGGCTCAAGCAGGCCATCCGCGACGTGAAACGTATGATCCCCGACATCACCTACACCATCGACGACCACGTGGACGCCGGCGACACTCTCTGGGTGCGCATGACCAGCCGAGGCACCCACAGCGCTCGCACGATGGGCCAGGAGCCCACCGGGCGGCCGCTCAGCATCCAGGTCATCGACGTCTGCCGCTTCGAGGGCGACCGGATCGCCGAACGCTGGGGGGTGCCCGACCGCTTCGCCCTGCTGGTCCAAACGGGGGCTCTACCCTGACTCCCGCCAGCTCCAGACAACGACAACCATCACAAGAAGACCCCCGCACCGACAAGAATCCGCAAGTACACCGGCAGGACAGGACGTTCGGCGGCGACTGCAGGTCTGCTGCGACATGCCTGACGACAATCTCGAGCACAAGCGAGTATTTCGATGACTTGGCGTTGCATGCGCACAGAGCACACGCCGGGGGCCCCGGGCGGGGGGCTCAGTGCGCCGCGGTGCGCGCGAGTTCGGCGAAATGGTCGGCCAGGTGATGGTCCCCGACCCGCTCGCCCAACGCGTCCTGAGTGAGCCCCTCGGCGAAGAACTGTGCGAGGTCGCCGGGGCGCTCGCCCAGCCGGGACGCGACCCACACCACCGCCGAGAGCACGCCCTGAGGCAGGGTGACCATCCGTCCCCGCCCGCCGGCGGCGGCCAGCGCCAGCCGGCCGATCTCGGGGTAGGTGAACACGTCGGGCCCGCCGACGTCCCAGCTGCCGCTCGGCCCGTCGAGGTGATCGACGCAGAATCGGGCCAGGTCGACACCGTGGATCGGTGCCACCCGCGCACCCCTGGCAGGTGGAAGCACGACCACCCCGGCACGGGCCATCGCGAGGAAATCGGAGATGTCTGAGAAGTAGCCGGAAGGGTTGACGATCTGGTGGGCCAGGGTGGAGCGCTCCAGCACGGCGGCGAAAGCCGCCTTCGACCGAAGGATCAGCGAACGACCGGACCCGGCGTGCATCACGTTCACGTACAGGAACGAGGTGAACCCTTCACGCTCGGCGTCCTCGAGCAGGTGCAGGTTGGCGAGGAAGTCGACGTCCCAAGGGCTGGCCTTCTGCCGGGTCACGCCGAGCGCCGAGACGACACGCTCCGCACCCGCGCAGACGCCCGAGACGAAGGCCGGGTCAGTGACCGGGCCTACCGCCCACTCCGCCACCGAGCCCCGCAGGGCCGGCGCGTCGAAAGACCCCGCCTCTTCGGCCCGTTCCCGCGACCGGACAATCGCCCGCACCGCATGACCGCGTCGGGCGAGTTCGACCACGATGTGGCGACCCAGGTAGCCGGTGGCGCCGGCAACGACGACCGTGTCCATAGCGACTCCTTCGTGCTGGCATTTCCAGTCAAGCACGCCGTGGGCGGGCACAGCGAATGCGCACCCCGGCCTTGCGCGAGGAGGCATCGGGATGCTCGCCGAAAGAATGGGTCGGGTCTTCAGTGATAGACGTCGCTGCCGTGGTCGATTCTCAGAACGATGACTTCGCCGGTGTTGTCCTTGATCCGGTAGACCACACGGTAGGTACCGCGCCCGACCGACCAGATGCCTTGCAGTTTCGTGCCGCATCTTGCCCACTCGACGCGGTTGGCAATCAGCGGCCCGGTCGTGATCCATGGCCATACCGTTCACTAGGAGCATCAGGGCCGAGGGGGTCATGCTGCGCCCGTAGAAATCACCCCAGCGGATTTGCACAAGGGCGTCCCAACCGTTTCGCTCCAGCATCCGGAGAGTCTCGAATGTGAGGTCGTCCATGTTCGCCACTCTAGGCGGCGCCCGCAGTATCGAGATCGGCCAACGACGGTCTCGCTGTCATCGGCAGATCCGTAAACACCCATCGCGCCGCAGCGCTGCGCGAGCGAAGTGTGCCAGTAGCCCCACAACGACGTCCTCTGCAAGGGATCCAACGTCAGACACTGGCAGACTCCATCGCCGCGCCAGTTGTGGGGAGCGGCGACGCCAGCGAGCCAGCAGAAGGGCCAGGGGAACCAACACAGCGCCCTTGACGCCAGGGCTAACTGATAGCTGGTCGGACACACCCGCTACTGCCATGGGCCTACACTTCGCTCCAACGAAGGGACGCAACATGGTTGTGGGCTTGGAGGACTACGCACTCGCGGCAGGGATCTCACGTCGCGCCGCTCAGTTTCGCGCCCGTAACGGGCAAGTAAAGGCACGAAGGATCGGAGGCGTTTGGGTTGTCGAGGCCAGCGAGGTGGCAGTAGCCCGCGTCCAGGGCAGAATGCCTCCCGGCAGACCAGTGAGCTCAGAAGCATTCGAGCGGCTATCGGCATATCTGGACGGCGAACACGCCCGCATGTCGCCCGAGTACCGCCGACAGGCATCCGTGCTGGCCTCACGTCTCCGCGTCGACGACAACGTGTCCGCGCTGCGGAACATCGGCCGCGCACGGCTTGGGGAGGCGCGTCCCTATCTTGCAGACGAACGCGACTTCTCAGCCATCCGCAATGCTGTCGAAAACGGTCAGGCAGGAGAAGTGCTGCTGGCCGGCATCAGCGACTCCAGGCAAGGCCTGACGAATCCTCTGTTGCTAGAGCTCTACCTGCACCACGACCACGCCCAACGGATGGTGTCACGGCACCGGCTCAGCCCGGCAGACGGGCCAGCATGGAACGTCATGCTGCGCAGCGTCGACAGGATCCCTCCGAGGCGAAGCCTGCGGGTGGCAGCAGACCTCCTGGACGGCGGCGACGCACGGTCGGTCGCCGAAGCGTCACGGATCGCGCATGAACTAGCAGAGGCGGCAACATGATCTCCCTGCGGGTCGCCGGCGCGCAGCGTGATTCTTGGGAGGGACTCCTGGACGTCGCCAGCATCCACCCAGACGGATGGACCATCCGTGGGTGGGCAACTGACCTTCCTTCACTTGGTCGATCGCTCCCTTCCATACCATTCCCGTCATTCGATGCCGACGCCATGCTGCGCAAGTGGAACCTCTGGGGCTACATTGATGCGCGCGACGGCGCCCAGTCGATCGAGCGCGCACTCGAGGTGGCGCCCGCCGGGTTCGACAACTTCATCATCGCCGCGGCCGACACCGTGATGTCGCGGCCCAACGCCGAACTCGTGGCAGAAGTGTTCCCCGAGACCCCAATCCGCGGAGACCTCGGCGAACACGACACGATGCTCGGCATCGACAAGGCCCGACGTCTCCTCGGGTTCGACCCGCAACATTCCTGGCGCGACGAAGTCTGAGTCCACGCACGGTGCTCCGTCTATGTTGGAGACATGGGTGCTGATATCAACTTCTACTTCGATCCGGTCTGTCCCTTTGCCTGGATGACCAGCAAATGGGTGCGGCAGGTGCAGGCGCAGCGCGACTACACCGTGGACTGGCGGTTCATCTCGCTGCGTTTGATCAACGCCGAGGTCGACTACGACGCGCACTTTCCACCGGAGTACGAAGCCGGGCACACCGCAGGGCTCAGGCTCCTGCGGGTCGCTGCCCGGGCGCGGGCGGAGCATGGCCGCGAGGCGATGTCACCGTTGTACGCCGCGTTCGGGGCACACATCTTCGATACCGCGCCCGATCCCGACGAGCAGCGCGATGAGACAGACGTGCGTGAGCGGCGAGGCACAGTCGAGTTCGTGGAGCCGATCCTCGCCGAGGCGGGCTTGCCCCTCGACCTGGCGACCGCCGTCGATGATGAGTCGTGGGACCTCGAGATCCGCCAGGAGACCGACGAGGCGCTCTCCCTGACCGGGAAGGACGTGGGCACACCCATCATCCACTTCCAGCCGCCCGAGGGCCTTGCATTCTTCGGGCCGGTCATCAGCCGGCTTCCCAGCGAAGAGATGGCGGTCGAGCTGTGGGACCACGTCGTGGGACTGGCAGCCTTCCCCGGTTTCGCCGAACTCAAGCGCAGTCTGCGCGAAATGCCGCAACTGGCGGGGCTCGGATTGGGCCCCGACGCTGTCGGTCAACAGGAGGACTGGCACGGCGGCAGTCGGCGTCAGAAGAAATGACAGGCATTGAGAGGCAGCCAGCATGAGTAAGGCAGACATTCGCAGTCACCAGCAATCCATCACCATCGAGGCGTCACCCGAGACGCTCTACGATCTGGTCTCCGACATCACGCGCACCGGAGAGTGGAGCCCCGTCTGCACGAAGTGCTGGTGGGACGACGGCCAGTCCGCACACGTGGGTGCATGGTTCACCGGCCACAACGAACTCCCGCACAGGACATGGGAGACCCGCTCGGTGGTGGTGGCCGCTGAGCGCGCCCAGGAGTTCGCGTGGGTAGTGGGCGGCAGCTTCGTTCGCTGGGGCTTCACCTTCAGCCCCACAGAGACGGGGACGAATCTCACCGAGTCCTGGGAGTTCCTGCCTGAGGGGATCACCAGGTTCAACGAGATGTACGGCGAGGAAGCCGACACCCAGATCGCGGACCGCACGCAGCAGGCCCACGACGGCATACCGAAGACACTCGCCGCCATCAAAGAAATCGCCGAGTCCAGCGGCACCTCTTCACCATCCGCGTAATCGTTGTCGAGACCGTCCACGCTGCTCCCGCCGGCGTCGAGTTTGCCGCTAAAACCCGGATGCCTCACTATTGCGGACAATGCTATACGTCCGTAATAATGGCGAGACGCTCTTGCACAGTGGCTGGGGTGGGACGGCGGCTTGAGACCGAAGGCGGGTTCACATGACAGAGATGCATGTCTGGGTCGGATATGAGGACCCCTTCAAAATCCCGATCGGAGGAGTCACTCTCGTCATTCATCAGGGAACAGCACCGATAGCTTCAGGGTCTCCAATCGACGGCAAGGGACCGTCCGACGACAACGTTCGCCCCGCTGAAGAGAAGGCAAAAGACGAGAGCAATGTGGACGACAGCGGAGTCCCAATCAGGATTGTCACGCAGCCCTTGAAGGACCCGACGCCGGGGGGCGGAACGTACATTCTGCAAGACCCAACGCCGGGAGGCGGCACTTATATCAACCTCATGCGTGATGAGGGTGACATCAGTATTTCTGACCAGATTGAATTGGTTCTGGACGGCCGGGCGGGAATGAAGGTTGGAATCGAACTGCCTGACCTTGTTGTGGGTGGACCCATTGGCAGGGACGTCTTCATGCCCATATTGGATGGACTGCGCACAAGACCCAACAGCGACCTCAAGGTACACCTGATCCGCACGTCCGACTTCCCTATCGTCGATGAGTGACACCGGAGGGGCCCTGAGTGGCGCATCCGACCGAATACGGGAAACCGCAAAATGGTTCGCAGTAAGCGTCGCCGTACTGGGCGGTGTCGTGGCAGCAGGGCTGCAACTGACCGACATCGGTAAACTCGGCGTGAACACTGGCCGGATGTGGCTCGCTGTTGGTGGCGCAGCCATTGCGGTCGCGGGCGCGCTCATCATTCTTTGGGTGGTCGTCGACACCATGACAGGTCGGGCAACCAGCCTCCACAGCATCGCCAAGAAAGCACCCACAGGGGCAGAGACGGCGGTCCAGGATCCAACATTGCTCGCCTGCTACAGCTCCGTCAGTGAGATCGAGACCGAGTACCTCAACGCTGTGGAAGGACGACGGAAGGCCTATGAGGCCGTCCGAGAGCACCCAAGCGATCAAAGCAAAATCAATGTGGCCAACCTTTCCGACAACCGTTTCGTTGCGATTGATCAAGTAGTCGGACCCCTGCTCGATGTCGTCTCCTACCAGCGTCTGGCTCATTCGTGGAAAAGGGCACGAATAGGGATCGTCGTAGGCGCGGTCACGGCGACTTTGGGATTGGGCGCCTTCGCTTGGGCAGCGAACCCTCCGCCCGAGGCGGCGGAAAGCATGGCTGCTGCCAACGTGCTCACCACACCCGAGGAGGGGCGGGTTCAGCTGACTGCGGCTGGCGTGAGTGCCCTGCGGGAGTCAGTTGGTTCGGACTGTTGGGACGCGCCGGCCACCGGGACCGTGGCTCCGGCCGCGACAACAGTCGAGGTACTCGTACTCGCAAAGACCGCGACAGGTCCGGACATCCTCATCGATCAATCAGGCTGCAACAAGGTACGACTCTTGCTTGGGTCCGAGTGGGGAACACTGACGGAATAGGGTCCGGCACTCCGATCGCCATCCGCGTCCCAGCCAAGCCGCAGAGTGGGCCAACGGCAAAGACCTGACCTCCTCGACGACAGCGGAACTCGACAGGACCTCGGACACGTTGACTCCACCCCGTCCTGCGCCGGATCCTGACATGGATGTGCCCTCCGCCCACACAGACGCGGGCCCCGGGTGTTCCCACCCGGGGCCCGCGCCGCTCAGCGGCTCAGGGGAGCAGGACTGTGGATTAAGCGGTGTTTCCGGCCCAACGCGCTGACGAGTGTCAGCGGGGAAGGTGCCGTGATGTCAACGACACTGAATGATGTGAGTCCAAAGAAATCTGATGACCGATCCGCGGAAACTGCTGCTGCCGCGGAGTTGGTCCGCCTGGCCAAGGAACAAGGCCTGGCCCTGACCGGACCCGATGGGTTGTTGAAGCTGTTCACGAAGAACGTCCTCGAGGCGGCGCTGAACGAGGAACTGCCTGAGCACCTCGGGCATAAGAAGAACCGCGCTAGCTGTACTGACCGGACAGCTAGCCCCGAGCGGGAGACTGGGAACATCCGCAACGGGACCCGAGCCAAGACGGTGCTGACGGAGGCGACCGGGCAGGTCACCATCGATGTCCCCCGGGACCGCGTTCGAGCCGCAGATCGTCAAGGAGCGACAGCGTCGTCTCAACGGGGTTGAGGAGATCGTGCTCTCGCTGTATGCCCACGGGTTGACCACCGGTGAGATCAGCGCCCACTTCGCCCAGATCTACGGAGCCTCCGTCAGTAGGGAGACGATCTCCAGGATCAACGACAAGGTCATCGAGGAGATGAACGAATGGTCGGCCCGGCCCCTGGAGGAGGTGTATGCGGCGATCTTCATCGACGCGATCATCGGTCTTGATCCGTGATGGGCAAGTCGCGAACCGGCCCATCTACGCCGCCATCGGGGTCAGCCTAGCCGAGGAGAAGGACGTCCTCGGGTTGTGGGCCGGGACCGGTGGAGAGGGGGCGAAGTTCTGGATGAGCGTCCTGACCGACATCAAGAACCGCGGGGTGGTCGACACGTTCCCTCGTCTGCGACGGCCTCAAGGGCCTCCCAGACGTGGTGGGCAACGTCTGGCCCCTCACCACGGTCCAAACCTGCATCATCCATCTGATTCGCAACACCTTCAGGCTGGCGTCGAAGAAGGACTGGGACGCGCTCAAACGGGACGTGAAGCCGATCTACACCGCCCCGAACCACAATGCCGCGAGGGCGGCGTTGGAGGACCTCGACGAGAAATGGGGCAAACGCTACGCAGCGATCATCCGCCTCTGGACCAACGCGTGGGAGGAGTTCACCCCGTTCCTGGACTACGACGTCGAGATCCGCAAGGTGATCTGCTCGACCAACGCCATCGAGTCCCTCAACGCCCGCTACCGCCGCGCAGTCCGTGCGCGAGGGCATTTCCCGACGGAGCAGGCAGCGTTGAAGTGCCTGTATCTTGTCACTCGTAGCCTTGATCCCACCGGGCAGGGCCGCACCCGATGGACGATCCGGTGGAAGCCCGCTCTCAACGCCTTCGCCATCACCTTCGCCGACCGCTGGCCGGCAGCAGAAACCTGCCAATGAAAACCGCCGGAAACACCGTTATTGAGACAGTCCCCGAACTTTAGTTGCCGTGTTGACGGTCAAGCGGCGGTGGTCCGGTCGAGGAGCGAACGATGAGCGCTGTGGGCAACCGGACGTGGGTTTCTGTGTCGTCTGTCCCGTGCATGAGGTGGATGAGCAGGCGCAGCGCCTCCGTCCCCATGCGCTGGATGGGCTGGTTGATTGTCGTCAGTGGAGGAGTTGTGAGGACGGACTCCGGAACATTGTCGAACCCGACGACAGAAAGGTCGGCGGGCACAGCAAGACCGAGTTCTGTCGCCACTTCGATGGCCTCAATGGCCGACAGATCGTTCGCCGCGAAGATAGCGGTTGGTCGCTCGGGAACTGTAAGGAGTTCATGGACCGGGCCGTGGGAGCTGGCCCGCCGGTATCCGCCCACCCGGACGAGAGCCGGATCGACGTCGAGACCGGCGGCCGAGAGTGCGCTCCTGTAGCCGCTCTCCCGCAACCTCGATGATTCGAGGTCTTCTCGTCCTCCGAGGTAGCCGATGCGACGGTGTCCCAGCCCAATGAGATGCTCGGTGGCCAGGACCGCCCCGCCGAAGTTGTCGGAATCTACTGTGGGTATTGCTGCGGGCCCCTCATGGGGATCTATCGCAACGACGGGTGTCCCGCCGCGCAACTCCGCGGCTGTGGGCGTCACGATGATGGCGCCGTCGATGAGAGTGCCGCTGAGGCGGGAGAGGTATCGATTCTCCCAGCCGGCAGGAGCGCCCGGGCGCCCACCACCGGAGTATGCCAGCAACTCGTATCCCGTCCCCCCGACTGCTTGAGAAACGCCTTTGAGTATCTCAGTACTGAACGGTTCGAACTCCGCGACGAGGATCCCAATAACGTTTGTGCGACGACTTCGCAGACTTCGTGCGACAAGGCTCGACTCGTAGCCGAGGTCATCAATGACCCCCTGTACCCGTTGCGAAGTCGAGATCGCCACTCCGTATCGCCTGTTGATCACCTTGGAGACTGTTGCCACAGAGACGTTGGCAAGGCGCGCGACGTCCTGGATGGTCGCTCGTTGTGACAGATGGGTCATGAGGGTTAACCTATCGGTACGAAATCTTTATCGATAACGATTGATATGGATATGGAAGGCTTGTTGAGAAACCGCTGATCAAGTGGCTTTTGGTGGCTTGGGTGATGTCAGGGCTGGCTGGAAGCGGTTAGGGGCCCCTCTCGGGGTCCCGTTCTATCGCCCCGCACACCCCCGGTTCGAGTCCGCGGGGCCGGTTTGGGCAGGCTGGTGCCATCTCGGGCCGCTTGGCTGCACCTTGCTGGCCGGCATCGGTGAAGACCATCAGAACAGCGATTCCGTGAGAATTTCGGCCAACTACGGCTTGAACTGGTTGACAAGAACCCCGACCACGCAGGTGCGTCGAGCACGGAGCGAACGTGCCCCAACGCTCCCCACGTAGCCGAGATCGTGAATGATGCGCTGTACCCGCAGGTGGATTTCGGAAGCGATCCCGTCGCGCTTGGTGACCATCTTGGAGATGGTCGACGCAGAGACGCCAGCGGCCCGGGCGACTCTGTGATGATCACGCGACGCATTGGCCCTACATCCCGGTGGGCGCGAGAAGCAGCAATTCGTCAGTCATGGGCGTCATCCCTTGATCGCCCCGCTGAGGCCGCCGACGATGCGCCGCTCGAAGATGCTGAAGAACAGCAGGGCGGGGAGCATGGACAGCGACGTGAAGGCCAGCACCGCTGCGGTGTTGACCGAGTACTGCGACGCGAACGTCTGGACACCCAACGGGAGGGTGTACTTCTCCGGGGAACTCAGGATGAACAACGGAAGCAGGTAGTTGTTCCAAGCGCCGATGAACGCGAGGATGCTCGTGGTGATGACGCCCGGCAACGAGAGCGGGAGCACCATCCTGAAGAAGAAGCCGAGCCTGCCGGCTCCGTCGATGAATGCTGCTTCCTCCAGTTCATTGGGGATTGAACGAAGAAACGGCACCAGGATGATGATGGTCACCGGCAGGGCGAACGCTATTTGGGGCAGAATGATTCCCGCCAAGTTGTCCGTCAGCCCGAGGTCCCGGATCAGGATGTAGAGCGGCGTAATGGCAACGGTCAGGGGGAACATCAGCCCGGCTGCGAACAGCGAGAACATGGCATTGCGTCCCTTGAATTTGTACCGGGCGATGACATAGCTGGCTGCCAGGGCCAGGGCGATACAACCGACGGTCGTCAGCACGGCGGAGATGAGTGAATTGCCGAACTGCTGCCAGAAAGTGCCGGATGCCAGCACGTCCAGGTAGTTCTCCACCACCCAGGGGTTGGGCAGGCCCGACGGGTCAACCGTGATCTGCGAGTTGCTGCGGAAACCGCCGAGGATGATGTAGGCCACGGGGACGATGCACACCGCGATCAGAACGGTGGCAACCAGGTACGTCGTCGGGCTGCCCCAGGGCACCGCCGACTGCTTCGCACGTCCGCCGCGCGGGCGCTGCGGAAGCCTGCTGCGTCGTGTCAGGGCGATCTGGGACATTAGGCCTGTGCCTTTCCGGGCTTCTCCGTCAGCGCGCCCTCGGTGTCCCGCTTGAGGACGAACCGTTGGTAGGTGAGCGCAATCACGAGCGAGATGAAGAAAATGACGACGGCCACGGCGTTGCCGTACCCGTAGTTGCCGGTCAACCGGCCTTCTCGGACCATGTAGGTGGCCATCGTCGAGGTGCCAGCCGTGTCGGACACGTACTGGCCCCAGATGATGTAGACGAGGTCGAACAGCTGCAAGGAGCCGATGATGGACAGGAACGCCCAGATGCGGATGGTGGGTCCGAGCAGGGGGAGCGTGACGAAGCGCTGGATGCGCCAGTACGATGCTCCGTCCACCGCCGCCGCCTCGTAGAGCTCGTCCGGGATGCCCTGCATGCCCGCGAGCATGAGGATGACCGCGAAGCCGATGTACTTCCACGAGATGATGACCATCAACGTCCAGATGGCGATGTCGGGGTTGGCGATCCAGTCCTGCTGAAGCGATCCCAGGCCGATCTTGGCAAGGAAGTCGTTGAGCGCACCGGTGGTCTGCAGCATGAGTCCCCAGCCCGTTCCTACGATCACTTCGGCGATCACATAGGGAACGAAGATGAGCACCCGAATCAGCGAGCGTCCCTTGATCTGCTGGTTCAGCAGGAGTGCGAACGCGATGGCGATCGGTCCCTGCATGACGAGCGACAGGACAACAATGAAGGCGTTGTGCTGCAGGGCTGCGAGGAACCTGCCGTCCGTGAGGACCAGAACGTAGTTTCGCAGACCGATGAAGTCCGTTGGGGGCCCGAACCCGCGCCACGAAAAGAATCCGTAGTACGCCGCCATGAACACCGGGAAGATGACGAACCCCACGAACATGACGATGGCGGGTCCCGCGAGCAGGGCGATCTCGGCACGTTTGAGCCAGTCAGCGCGAGCGCGTCCGGGACGGCCGGCTCGGGCCGGCGCCGTGGTGGCGCCGGCCCGAGCTGTCAAGGTGTCAACCATTGGTCATCTCCGCGTCAGCCCCTGGCTGCCGCAGACTCCACAGAGGTCACGATGTCCTCCGGGGTGCCCTGACCAGCGAGCATGTTGACGACGCCGGAGTTCAGCGCGTTGCCGACATTCTGGCCGAGGAGGGTGTCCAGCCACAGGATCATGTAGGCGGCGTTCTCGTACGAGGCGAGGATGTCCTGCATGGCGGGCTCTTCAACCACGTCCTTGGCCTGCGAGTTGGCGGGCAGCGTGTTGAATGCGATGGCGTAGGCCTCCTGGTTCTCCTGGTTGCCCGAGAAGTTCAGGAAATCGGCGCACGCCTCGGGGGCCTCAGCAGCGCAGGAGTAGCCATCGGCTCCACCCATCATGGCTGAAGGATCACCGGCACCACCTTCGACCTCCGGGAACGGGAACCAACCCAGATCCGGCAGCGGCTCCTCGTTGGGGGTGAGGGACGCGATGACGCCGGCGTTCCAGGCGCCCATGAGCTCCATGGCCGCCACCTTGTTGGCGAGCATGCCGGCGGAGCTGCCTGCACCCTGCTGGGCAGACGTGGTCAGGAAGCCCGAGTTGAACGGCTCGGTGTCGGCGAATTCCTTCAGGTTCTCACCAGCCTCCAGCCAGCACGGGTCGGAGAAGTCCATGGACGAACCGGCCGCAGTGATCGTGTCTTGGGCGCAGGTGCGCAGGACGAAGAAGTAGTACCAGTGGGCGGCAGGCCATGCGTCCTTGCCACCGAGCGCGATGGGCTCGATACCTGCGGCCTTCAGCTTCTCGACGGCGTCGTTCAGCTCCGCCATCGTCGTGGGAGTGCCCTCGATGCCAGCCTCGGCGAAGAGGTCCTTGCTGTAGAAGATGCCGCCGGGAAGGATCGAGGTCGGCATGGCGTAGATCTTGCTGTCGAACGTGAAGGCCTCGAAGACCGCGTCGCCGTAGGCCTCCTTGATCTCGGGATCGATCCTGTCGGTCATGTCCATGACCTGGCCGGCGTCGACGATGTCCTTCAACTTGCCGCCACCCCTGGCCATGAAGATGTCGGGGGAGTCGCCGGCGTTGATCGCCGTCTGGAGGCGACCGTCCATGTCCTCGTTCTGGATTACCTGGATCTCGAAGGTGACGTTGGGGTTCTGCTCCGTGAAGGCCGCGGTGGTCTCCTCCCAGTACGCCTTGCCGGGACCCGTGGTGGAGTTGTGCCAGAACGAGAGCGTCACGGGCTCGCCCGAGGCCCCGTCGGTCTCACCGGATGTTGCTGCGTCACCGCCACAACCGGAAAGAGTGAGCGCGGCAGCGGCTACCGTCGCCATGATGAACCTGAGTCTCATTTCTGAAGACCTCCACTCGACATTGACTGGTGGCAGGGGATCTGCCCTTCAACGTTCATCCTCATGCAGGGCTTGGATCGTTGTCAATCGTTTTCGATAACGTTTTCGTAACGAGGTTCGTTGCAGCGCCGAGGCATGGAAGTATGTCCTCCATGGAGCGGTGGAAGCGCGTGCGTCGACCCTCCAGGTTCGCCATCGTGGGCGCCGAGAGCACCGGGGTGAACCAGACAAAGAATCAACAAGGATGGAGCAGTCGTGGAAACGTGGGAAGACCCCGATCGATCGGTCGACGAGCGAGTGGAAGCACTGCTGGGTGAGATGACGTTGGCGGACATGATCGGCCAACTGGGCGCGTTCTGGCCGCGGCCCCAGAGCGACACGTCCGAGGGGTCCGAAGTGGCTCCCATGGAGTCGGTGATGTCGAGTGGAGCCTTCGAGGAGGTCATCCAGGACGGGCTGGGCCACCTGACGCGGGTGTTCGGCACCGCACCGGTGACCCCCGAGGAGGGAGTTGGCACGCTCGCGCGTTTCCAGTCGGCTGTGGTGGAACGCTCCCGGTTCGGGATCCCGGCCATCGCGCACGAAGAATGTCTCACAGGATTGACCGCATGGGGAGCGACGGTCTACCCGGCGGCCATCGCGTGGGGGGCCACCTTCGATCCCGAACTGGTGGGCGAGATGGCGAACGCCATCGGAACCGACATGGTCGCCCTCGGGGTCCATCAAGGGCTCTCCCCCTTGATGGACGTGGTCCGTGACTACCGCTGGGGCCGCGTGGAGGAGACGATCGGCGAGGATCCATTCCTCGTCGGCACTGTCGGCACCGCCTACGTCAAGGGGCTGCAGGAGGCCGGCGTGGATGCCACAATCAAGCACTTCGTGGGCTACTCGGCGTCCCGTGCGGGCCGGAACCACGCTCCCGTGAGCATCGGCACGCGGGAACTCGAGGACATCCTGCTGCCTCCATTCGAGATGGCCGTCCGTGAGGGACAGGTGGCGAGCGTGATGAACTCGTACTCCGACCTGGACGGCGTGCCTGCCGGCGCCAGCCGGCACCTGCTGACGCATGTTCTGCGTGAGCGGTGGGGCTTCTCCGGCACCGTGGTGTCGGACTACTGGTCGGTGAGCTTCCTCCATGCCATGCACCGGGTCGTGGACGATCTGACCGGGGCGGGGGCGCTCAGCCTGGCGGCAGGCATGGACGTCGAATTGCCCGAGACCGGCGCCTTCGCGCACCTCGCCGACGCCGTCGACCGCGGGCTCGTGGCCAAGGATCAGGTACGCGAGGCAGCGCGCAGGGTGCTGCGGCAGAAGGTCCGACACGGCCTCTTGGACGCCGACTGGAACCCGGAGTCGGGTCAGGCCGTGGACCTCGACAGCCCGCGCAACCGGGACGTCGCGCGCCGAATGGCAGAGGAATCGATCGTGCTGTGCGCGAACGAGTCCGAGCTGCTGCCGCTGCAGGCCCGGCGGATTGCACTGGTTGGGCCGATCGCTCCGGACGCGCTGACCTTCCTCGGCTGCTACTCGTTCCCCAACCACGTGATGCCGCGGCACCCCGACCTTGGACTCGGGATGCCACTGGCCACGCTCGTCGATGCTGTGGACGCGGAGTTCCCGGATGCCCAAGTGACATTCGCCCAGGGCGTGGGGATCCTTGATCCGGACACGTCGGGCATCGCGGAGGCCGTGGCGGCCGCCAAGGACGCCGAGGTGGCGATCGTCACTGTGGGCGACAAGGCCGGCATGTTCGGTGCAGGCACGTCCGGCGAGGGCTGCGACGCCGTGGATCTCCGCCTCCCCGGCGCCCAGGCTGCGCTGGTCGAGGCCGTCCTGGACACCGGGACGCCGACGGTACTGCTCGTCGTGTCCGGCCGCCCGTATTCGCTGGGGACGTTCGCGGACCGGGCTGCGGCTGTCATTCAGGCGTTCATGCCCGGCTCGGAGGGAGGCGCGGCAATCGCGGGAGTTCTGTCCGGACGCGTCAATCCTTCCGGCAGGCTGCCCGTCGGCATCCCGCACCATCCTGGGGGCCAGCCGGGCACGTACATCGCCCCGCCGCTGGGCTGGTTCTCCGACGGTGTGTCCAACCTTGACCCGCGGCCGCTGTACCCGTTCGGGCATGGCAAGTCCTACACCACGTTCTCCGTGGGAGACTTGCAGCTGTCATCGGACAAGGTGCCGACCGACGGTCAGGTCGAGGTGAGTGTCACCGTGACAAACACGGGCGACCGCGACGGAGCCGAGGTGGTGCAGGTGTACCTCTCGGACCTGACCGGCCAGGTGGTTCGCCCACTGAAACAGCTCGTGGCCTACGCCAAGGTGCGTCTTTCAGTCGGCGAATCGCGCAACGTCACGTTCGGGCTCCACGCCGACCTCATGAGCTTCACAGGTCTGGAGAACACGCGCATCGTGGAACCGGGTGCCATGGAGTTGAGCATCGGCACCAGCAGTGAGGAGTTGCCCCTCGTGGCATCGTTCACCCTCACCGGTGCCATGCGGAAAGTCGGGGAGGGTCGGGTCCTGATGCCCAAGGTCTCCGGCATCTGACCTTCCATACCCCGGCCAGGAGGTTGGCCAACGCCCTCATCACGGCTTCTTTGCCGAGCATGGGGCCAGTCAAAACGAGCAGCCGACCCCTTTTCCGTCCTGTTCCCCTGAACGCCAGCCAGTCTCGGCGACGGGTTGGTCAAGCACGTGGTTGATCTTTCTCAGAACCCCGCGCGGCTGTCTCCCGAGTAACGTAGTGTTTGTTGCTGAGTCGAACGAAACGGCTTCCAGCATTCGTAAAAGTCCCGTGCGTCCTCCCGACGGCCGGACCAAGGAGGATCGCGTCATATGACCAAGTCTTTGTGTTGCAGACGGCTTGCGCCCCATCTCCTCATGCTCCCCTTCGTGCTCACGATTGCCGCCTTCTGGATCATCCCCACAGCGCAGTCGGGAGTGACGAGCTTCCAGAGAGTCGTCGAAGGTCAAGACCTCATCGGCCTCGCAGCGTTGTTACTTCTGACGGTGTGGCGCTGGACCGGCGTGAACACCATGTACACCCTCGCGGGTCTCTCAAACCATTCACGCAGCGAAATTACTGGTTTCTCGATTGCTGCCGCACGGGCCGTCCTCACTGGAGAGGTGCACCGCATCACCTCGCCTGACCAGCGGATCGTGGACGTTCAGGTCACTGCACTATGACATCTGTGAAGAATCCCATCCTCACCGGCTGCCATCCCGATCCCTCGATCTGTCGGGTCTGTGACGACTACTACCTCGTGACCTCGACGTTCGAGTATTTCCCGGGGTTGTCGATCCACCACAGCCGCGACCTGGTGTCCTGGACACAAATCGGCTCCGCCATCCACAAGCCGGAACAGCTCGACATGACGGGAGTTGCTTCCTCGGGGGGGCTCTACGCACCCACCCTGCGTCACCACGACGGGGTGTTCTGGATAGCCTGCACGATGGTCGACCCACACGACAGCACCCGTGGCGGAAACTTCCTCCTGACGGCCACCGATCCAGCCGGCCCGTGGTCGGACCCGTTCTGGCTGGATGTGGACGGAATTGACCCGTCGATCTTCTTCGACGACGACGGGAGGGTGTGGATGCACGGTACCCGCCTGGTGGCCGAGCCAGCGTGGCATGACCAGACCGAGGTCTGGCTGCGCGAACTGGACCCGAGCACGAAGACACTGGTCGGCCCGGAACACATTCTGTGGAATGGTGCTCTCCTCGGAGCGGTGTGGGCGGAGGGGCCGCACCTGTACAAGATCGACGGCCACTACTATTTGCTCGCGGCCGAGGGCGGCACCGATCTCCACCACGCGGTCTGCGTCGCACGCTCGGAGAACGTGACCGGCCCGTACGTGGGCAACCGGGCGAACCCGGTCATCACGCACCGCCAACTGGGCCGCACGGCCGACATCGTCGGTGTCGGCCACGCGGATCTCGTCGAGGCCGTCGACGGATCGTGGTGGGCGGTTCTGCTCGCCATGCGGCCCTACGGCGGCTACCACTACAACCTCGGCCGTGAGACCTTCCTCGTCCCCGTCAGCTGGGAGGACGGGTGGCCCCTGTTCGCCCCCGGGGTGGGACATGTGCCCAGGACAGTGGAGGTGCCGACTTCCGTGGGCGCAGGCATGCCCGTGCCTGCAGCGTCTTCGGCGGGACCCATCGGCCCCCAGGATCCGCGGTGGATGTCGCTGCGCAATACTTCGGCCGCGTTTGCGATGCCGCACGAGGGGGGTTGGCTTCTGCGACTTCAGCCCACATCCCTGGACCAGCCGCTCACGTCGACATTTCTCGGCGTGCGCCAGCAGCACAAGGACGTCGACGTTATCGTCACGCTTCGCACCCACGTGACGGAACCCCACGAACACGTGGGTGTCGTGATCCGCCAGTCCGAGGACGACCACGCCACGCTCCACGTCGCCCCGACGGGCGTGGACGGGGAACTGCTGGCCAGGGCAACGCATCGCCGCAACGGTCACGAGACGGTGCTGGCGGAAACACGTCTTGTTCCCACCCCGGAGCGCACCGTGACCCTGGTGATCCGTGCACGCGGGCAGGAATACACCCTGGCAGTCGAGAAGCCCTTGGGCATGGAGACACTTGCCGTCGTGGACGGCCGACACCTCGACCCAGTCACCGTGGGTGGATTCCTGGGATTGTGGCTCGGAGTCTTCGCCTCCAGCAACGGACACCCCACCGAAGGCACGGCCGAGGTCGTCACGTTTGACTATCAACCCGTCACACGAGGTTTCTAGCGGGCGCGGTGCCCATGGGCGCGTATCTGTTGTTGGGGGACTTGCAATCACATCAATCGAGGAAGAAGGTGAGCTGAATGTCGAACCCCATGAGGTTTGCAGTCGTGGGCACGGGGTGGCGGTCTGACTTCCACATCCGCATGGCCCAGGCGGCGCCCGATCGACTGGAAGCTGTGGCGGTAGTGGCGCATTCTGACGCGGGGGCCGAGCGGTCTTCGCGGAAGTGGGGCGTGCCCGTGATGCGCACGCTGCAGGATGCGCTGAGCCTGAAGCCGGACTTCGTGGTCGTGTCCGTGCCGTGGGGGGCGATGCCCGGTGTCGTGACTCAATTGGTTGGGGCACGTGCACACGTCCTGGCGGAGACTCCCCCAGCACCCACCGCCGACGGCCTGCGCGCACTGTTCTTGGCCGTGGGTGGCTCCGGACTCGTGCAGGTCGCCGAGCAGTACATGCTCATGCCGGGGCACGCGTCGCGCCTGGCGGTCGTTCGCAGCAACGCAATCGGAGGAGTGACCGCAGTGCAGGTGGCCTCGACCCACCTCTACCACGCCACCTCGATGATGCGGAACTTCCTGGATGCTGGCATGGACGAGACCGTCGTGAACGCACGCTCGTTCATTGCGCCGCAGGTCGACCCGCTGACGCCCGACGGGTGGGTCAGCGATCCAGTCCCCGAGCCCCGGAAGACCACACTCGCCACGCTCGACTTCGGTGGCGGCCGCATGGGCCTGTACGACTTCGTCGAGAACCAATGGTGGAATCCGCTGCTGTCCCGGCGCATTGTGGTGCGCGGTGAACTCGGGGAGATCGCTGATGATACGGTCAGGCGCCTCACCGGCGACGGCGTGCTGGTCTCGCCCATTACCTACCGACGCACGGGCATTGACATGAATCTGGAGGGTAACGACCTGGTCTCGGCGTCCTTCGAGGGGCGCCTCGTGTACAAGAACCCCTGGGTGGGGTCGCGGCTGTCCGAGGATGACATTGCCGTCGCATCACTGCTTGAGGAGACTGGGCGATGGGCCCGATCCGAGGGGCCGGAGCCCTATCCCCTCGCGGAGGCATGCCAAGACCACCTGCTCGGACTCGCCATCGAGGAGTCCGCCCGAACGGGCAACGACGTGCACGTCACCCGGCAGGCGTGGGCCTAATGGCCCCCGCACCGTTCATCGCCCCTTCCATTCCGGAGGCATTCCACCCATGTCCAATCTGATGCATCGCTTCACCGACACACGCGTTGTCCTGCTCGACGCCGCCGGCGAGCCGATCAGGCATGCCCCCGTCACGGTGGAGCAGACTCGTCACGCGTTCGGCTTCGGCAACATCGGCTTCGACTTCCTTGACTGGTTGGGCGGGCCACCGCCAGCAGACCTGCAGGCCACGGGCGGTGGGGCAGCTGAGCAGAGCCCCGACGTCGCGGCGTTGGGCGAGGACTGGCTGGAACTGTTCAACACCGTCACGCTGCCGTTCTACTGGCGGGGGTTCGAACCCGTTCGGGGACACACCGACGCCGCGCGCCTGCTCCGGACGGCGGAGTGGTTCGCCGCCCGCGGTGTGGAGGTGAAGGGACACCCGCTCGTCTGGCACACCCTGGCACCGCGCTGGCTCTTCGACGTGGACGAGGAAGACGTGGAAGCCGTGATCCGGGCCCGCGTCAGGCGGGAGGTGACGGAATTCGCCGGGGTTGTCAGCCTGTGGGACGCCATCAATGAGGCTGTGATCCTCCCCGTGTTCACCGCGGAGGACAACGCGATCACACGT
Organism: uncultured Actinomycetota bacterium; assembly: GCA_963747505.1. Classification (GTDB taxonomy): domain Bacteria; phylum Actinomycetota; class Actinomycetes; order Propionibacteriales; family Propionibacteriaceae; genus Arachnia. The sequence continues at coordinate 1,513,135 of CAVVFD010000001.1, forward strand.
CTGGCCCAACGGAAGGGTCGCCTCGGCGTGGTGAGGATGGCCTTCGAGGAGGCGCGTGCGGCGAATCCGGATGCCCGTCTCGTGCTCAACGACTTCGACCTGTCAACGGACTACGAGCACCTCATCGAGGAGTGTCTGGGCGCCGGTATCCAGATCGACGCATTGGGACTGCAGACGCACATGCACCAGGGATATCGCGGCGAGGACAACATCTGGGAACTTCTAGAACGGTTTTCGAGGTTCGGTCTGCCGCTGCAACTAACCGAGACCACACTCGTGTCCGGCGAGCTGATGCCGGCTGAGATCGTCGACCTCAATGACCACGTCGTCGACTCGTGGCCGTCGACGCCGGAGGGTGAGGCACGCCAGGCCGACGAGATTGTCCGGCACTACCGCAACGTCGTGTCGCACCCAGCGGTGGAGTCCCTCACGTACTGGGGGATCACCGACAGCGGGGCCTGGCTCGGTGCACCCTGCGGGCTTATCCGCAGCGACGGCACCCGCAAGCCTGCCTACGACGCTCTGCGCGCGCTCGTGCGCGACGAGTGGTGGTATCCGGAGACGCAGGTGACCACCGACGGCTCCGGGGCCGTGGCGGTGCACGGGTTCGCGGGGCGGTACCGGGTCACCACTGCGGCCGGCTCCACCGAGGTGGAACTCCCATCCGGCCAGCACGCCATGACGCTGACACCATGAGTGGCCCACTCGTCCTGGCCGTGGACTCCTCGACGACAGCCACCAAGGCTCTCGTCGTGGATCCCGAGGGCGTAGTGCTGGCACAGGGTCGCGCGACCTACCCGATGGCGACCCCCGGCATTCACCGGTACGAACAGGATGCAACCCACTGGGTTTCCGCAGCCAACTCGGCGATCGGGGAGGCCGTCGCCGCACTGTCGTCCTCCGAGCGTGGGCGGGTGCAGGGGCTGTGCATCACGCCGCAGCGCCAGACATTCGTGCTCTGCAACAACGACGGGCACCCGCAGCGCCCCGCCATCCTCTGGCTCGACGGCCGGGCCAGCGACCAGGTGGCGCGTCTGGGAAGCGAGTGGGTCCACGCCACCTCCGGCATGGTGCCGGATGTGACGCCGTCGCTGTACAAGCTGGCGTGGCTCTCGGAACACGAGCCGGACGCCGTCTCTGCCGCTGGACGTATGGTGGGGGTGCACGCGTACCTGGCGCACGCCTTCACAGGGGAGTGGGTTGATTCCCGCGCGACGGCCGACAGCCTTGGGCTGTTCGACATGGCCACACTCACCTGGGACGACGGTCTGCTGGAGCTGGCAGGGGTGAGGCGTGACCAGCTTCCCGAGCTGGTAGATCCGGCAAGCGTGCTGGGTGAGGTGCGCTCCGACATCGCCCGTGGTTGGGGGTTGCCGGGGCTCATTCCCCTGGTGGCCGGTTGCGGTGACGGGCAGGCGGCCGGGATTGGAGCGGGGGTCACCCGCCCCGATGAGGGATATCTCAATCTCGGCACAGCGGTGGTCGCCGGGGCGCATGTGCCCGAGTACCGGTGGGGCCGCTCCTACCGAACGGACGCCGCCGGCCTGCCGGGGCACTTCGTCCTGGAAGTGGTGCAGAACTCCGGGGCGTACCTGACGGACTGGTTCCGGACGCAGCTCGGGGACCCGAGGCTGCACGGTGATCCGGACCCGGAGCTGGAGCGGGCCGCATCCACGATACCGGCGGGCAGCGACGGGCTGCAAACGCTGCCGTACTGGAATGCGGTGCAGTCACCACACTGGGACCCCCGCGCCCGGGGAGCGATGATCGGGTTCACCGGTGCCCACACGCGCGCATCGATGTACCGCTCGGTGCTGGAGGGCATCAGCCTGGAGACGGGCCGCAACCTCCGGGCCCTGATGGAGGACACCGGGACGTCGTTGACCACGCTGCGCATCATGGGTGGGGGACAGCGCTCCGCTCTGTGGCGAAGCATCGTGGCGGCCTGCGTCGATGTGCCTCTGGAAACGTGCGCCAGCGAGGAGGTCTCCGCGCTCGGGGCTGCAGCGATGGCCATGGCGGCGGTCACTGGCAGCGACGTTGCCTCCTGCGCCCGGTCGATGGCGAAGCCGGGTGAGGTCACCGAACCGGATCCCCACCTCGTCGAGCGCTACGAGGAACTCGGCGCGGTGCAGGGTGAGTTGTACGGTCGCCTGGCCGACGTCTTCCCCCGCCTGGACTGAGCCGGGTACTCGGGGTGGGCGAAGCCGAGGCGTCGGGCTACGGCGTCATGAGGACCTTGAGACCTTGGCGGGAGGTCGCGAAGGTGAAGGCTTCGCTGGCGGAGGCAAGGTCGAAGCGGTGGCCAACCACGACCTTGACGTCGACGATTTCGCGGATCACCAGGGCAACCGCCCGGTCGTAGACCTCAGGCATGCGTCGGACCGCCGCGACGGTCAGGCCCTTGCGGCGGACCAGTGCCGCCGTTGAATGGCAGGTTCTGGTCGGTTCAGCTGATTGGCGATGTCCTGCCAGTGGCCCATACCGAAGACCATCGTCCGAGCGGTGGGCGGCCGGGTTTCTCTCAGAGCGTCCACCTATCGCTTCGCCAGGGAATCATGTCAATGACCAACTCGAACAGGCTCAGCACTCGGCCTCCGCAACCTGACCAACCACATCGCCAGGAGCCCACTCGGGACCCGAACGTGAGACCCCGACTCCTCTCGAGTCGCGCGAGCCAGTTAGAGCCAGTCCTGGAGATACCTCGATAAAGCTTCGTCTGCTACGAAGTGTGACGAGTCGTAGCCCAACTGATCAAGAAACTGGAACGACGCCTGGAGCATTTGGTCATCCTTCCCGTAAAAGCTCCAGTAGTAATGCCCCGTCCTTGAATCCATCCCAATTATGACGCCATTCTGGACGTACAGAGTTCCGGCACCGAAGACCTCCATCGATTGATACCCCAGCAGTGCGGCAAAGCGACCGCCCTCAGAGAGTTGACTATGGTTGATTCGTTCGGTCGCGGGGATCGTATCGGGGTAAAAGCTGTCGGAATATAGGCGCATCTGGTACGCCGGTCGCCCATGGAACGTCACTGCCGGAATGCGAACTATGACGAATATGAACTTATGAATGTCTCCTTCACTATGCTCGTGTGGCGGATAAACGGGTATTCCCGCTCCAAACTTCGATTGCATCGGATACCACACGCGAAGCTTGTTTGCTCCATCTGGCTTCGCAACCGCCCCAGCGTCGGGCAGCTCTCGGAATCTGGGAAATTCCCAGTCGAAAAGGTTTTCCCGCAGTCCTGTATTACCGAAGGGCCCGATTGGATAATTGTCCATGAATGCGAAGGTCTCGCCGTACTCCATGTCACCCCAAGCGGGAGTGGACTTCGCACCCGGCACTCCCGGCGCAGTGGCCGTCTGGCCAATTCCGGCGCCATACTGCGCGCCAACGCTGGCTCCAAGCGCCGCTGCAGGCGGGCCTCCGATCAGCGCCCCGATTGCGCCACCGACGAGCCCCCCCAGGACCGCCCCGACTTGCCAAGTGGCCAGATCTCTCTTGGCTGCTTCCGGGTTTCCGATATCTGGGGAGTCAGTGCTGCAGGTGGCGCAGGAGAACGGTGGCAGCCTTGCGGCCAATTGTTGGGCCTCACTTGTTGTGAGAGGGAGGTGGTAGAAGCGCGCCAGTTCCATGAGATCTGACGGGCCTGCACGGTATTCCATCAGCCCAAGGTCAGCCCAACTCATCGTCACCTCTCGTCCGCCTTGACCGACGAACGACACGGATCGTGCGGAATTATCTGTCACGATCGCACTCAGGTAACGCGCCCCTGGCCGCTCCCACCGCTTCACAAATCCGCCAAAAGGATCATAAAGGACGATGTCCAGCGCGTCGCGGTTATCGACGAAACTGTAAGCCCAGTAGCTGTACTGGCAGCAAGTCAATACAGGAAAAAGGGAAGTTTCCGAAGTTAATCCGAGTTTCGAGCCCGCCGGAATCGTTGGGTGATCCTTGGGGGACATGTTTGTCACCATCTGATAACCCGGGGGCGCGGTCATGGCTCAAGTGTGGCACGGGAGGGCTCTACCGTCCATGCTTTTCGCGCGCACCCGAACCGAGGCATTGCCGATTCTTCGCACTTGCCTCGATCTTTCATCGCGCTGGTTGGGGTCGTCGTGGCGGGCTGTGACCGTCAAGAAGGTCCGCCGTACGCGACCGACGGACCATGGATTCGACGGGACAGTCAGTCCTGCCGGACCCCACACGATCCCAACGATGCGGCCACCACAAAGGGATCGGGGCCTCAGCCCGCTGTGCAGCTGTGCCCACATCCGCGGGGCCCCTCGACAGCGGCCTGTTCCAACCAGGAGATTGCGTCCCAACCTCCTCCGTGGCTCCGCTGCACGGGCTGATGGCGGCTGCACCGCGGGCCGCGGGCGGTACATGTTCCGGGTCGGACGCCCCCGGGGACGCCGAGGATATCGAGGTGGCCGAGGTGATCGTGGCGGTGCTCCACTGGGCGACCGCGGTTGAGTGGTCCACCTCAGACCTGTCGCGGCACATCGTCCTGAGCGCCGAGCGGGACCAATCCGAGGTGTCCCGAGATGTGGGGACAACGTCTGCCGAGACCCTCCCGTGGAGTGCCGTGCGAAACTCGACAGGACCTCGGACACGGTGGCTCCTCCCCGCAGAAGACATCCATCGTCTCCTCAGCCCATCCTGAGCCGCATCCTGACATGGATGTGCCCTCCGCCCACACAAGACGCGGGCCCCGGGTGATCCCACCCGGGGCCCGCGCCACTCAGCGGCTCAGGGGAGCCGGATCGTGTTGGACCAGCCCGACTGGGTGGTTTCGCTGAAGGCATGCACCCGGTACAGATAGGACACGCCTGAGGTGACGCTCTGTGTGAACGTCGTGGTGTTGGGACCCACCGTGGCGTTCACCACGTTGGTTCCGTCTGCGTTGGTGCGCTGGATGAGGAACCCGGTCTCGTTGGCCGAATTGTCTGTCCAGTTGAGGGTCACCGTGGAGGTCTTCTTGTTCTTCACGGCGAGCGTGCCGGTCAGGTTGCTGGGGGCCGCCACCGGTTCACCGACGGCCTGTGGCGTGGTACGGCTGTCGACTGTGATCGTCGGGAAGCCGCCCCCTGCCGGGATGTTGTTGAACGCCGGGTCCGAGTAGTCCCAGGTGTCCCCCACCGTGTTGATGGCATACACCTGATACTCATAGACGTCCTTGGTGTTGCCGATCGGATCGACGTACTGGGCGGGGCCGACGGCAGCACCGGTGGTGGTGTTCGCCGTCGGCGCCGTGTCGAGGTTGACGCGGGCCTCGGTCTGGACCATGGCGACCTGGGTGTACGGATCGGTGGAACCGGCACGTCGACGTTCGACGACGAACGCCGTCTCGTTCTTCGAGTTGTCGGTCCACTGCACCGTGTAGATCTGGTTCTTGCCCTTGCCAGATCGGGTCGCATCGACGCCTGTCGGAGCCGCCGGATTCACGGCCACCGCCTGGGTACGCATCATGTCCATCTCCTCATGGCTGAGGATGTGGCAGTGGAGCACGTACTCCCAACCGAAGTTGACGTAGTGATTGACCACGTCGATCGGCTCCCCATCAGGGTTGAAAGCGAAGATCGGCAGTCCGGCCGCCTCCTGCTGGGTGGTGTTGGCGAGGTACGTGCCCGCTGGCATGGACGGATCGAGCAACCGGACGCTGTTGGGCAGGCCACCCCAGTCCTCCGGGATGGGCGGGATGATCGGACGCAGAGCGACGATCGTGTCCTCGAGCGGGCTGACCCGGACGGTGTCCTTCCAGCCGAGTTCGGTGGGATCGGGTTTGCGGATGATGCCGTCCCAGCCCACGCGGTTCAGCAACTGGACATCGTAGAGGTGGAAGTGGATGGGGTGGGTGTCCACCCCGTTGTGCGTGAACTTCCAGATCTGGGTGCCGTCGTCAGCCTGAGCAATTGGGGTTGCTTCCATCCCCGGCGGCAGTTCCAGCCCGTCGAGGACCTCGGTGGGCGGCATGGTGAACCCGTACAGGATCATGTTCTGCAGGCCGGCCTGGGCATTCGGTGTCTCCACCCCCAGGAAGCCGCCCATGCGCCCGTACTCCTTCTCGAACGCCTCACCCATCTCGTCCTGGATCATCTTGGGCTTGAGGTTCATCGTGAGCTGTTCAGCAGTCGTTGACGTGGTGAACGGAGCGCCGGCATTCGCACCGGTCAGCGGATCGACGTCGCTATCCACGAGCCGGTTGAACGTCAGGGAGGTGTCGTAGATCTGCACCGTGCCGTTGCGCGGCCCCGACGTGGGGAACGCTGTGCCGTAGGCGCCGTTGTACTCCCCCTGGCCCACGATGATCGGTTTCTGCCCGGCCTCAAAGACGCCTGACCCGTCAGCCTTGTGGGCGAAGGCGTCCTGGAGTTGCGCAAGGTCGAACGTCGAGGGTGTCGTGACGGTGTCCGCGACCTTGATCTGCATCACGGTGCGGGTGTTGGGCCCGTAGCCGGGAAGGGTCGAGGGCGCTCCGCCGGAGTCCCGGTAGTCACCGTTTCCGGTGTAGTAGTCGTACCGGGGGTCGCGTGCGGGGAAGGCCGCCGGTGCGTCGTTGTACACGATCAGGGTCTGTCCGGCGTACTGCGACAGGTCCACGACCACGTCGAAGCGCTCCGCCGGCGCTACGAGCAGCGAGTGCTTGTCCACGTTGCCGGCGTTGAACAGGGTCGGGTCGGTGACCCAGGTGGTCGGGTGAGCAGGGACCTCCACCGGCGACGGCAGGAAGCCGCCCTCGGTGCCCATCACGATCCAGGACGGGCCTTCGGTGCCCAGAACCGGCGTCGGATGGATTGTCGGGTCCTCCAGCGCGGCCGAGACCTCGCCGGGGTTGAGCTTCACCTCGGTGCACGCGACGCCGGTGCTCTCCGCCGCAGGATTGGTGTTGGTGGCGTCGCACACCGTGCCGTTGGCGTCCACGGCCTGGTAGAGCGAGAGGTTCATGAAGCGGTCATTGGCCGCGTTCAGGACCCGGAACCGGTAGGCCTTGGGCTCCAACGTTGTGGTCGGGTAGGCGGCGCCGTTGACCACGGGCGTGTCCATGAACGACTCCATGCCCATCGAGTTGAACGGGACCCCGGGCATGAGCTCGGGCTCGCACCACGTGGTTTCGGGGTCACAGGCGGGATCGTAGTATTCGTTGGCGATGGGTCCGTACTCCACGTTCGCTGTCGGCGGCCAGAACCACGGGCCGTAGGCCCAGCGTCCATAGGCATTCACGCCGGAGGCGTCACCAGGGTTCTGAGCCGGGGAGTAGACGTGAGGCAGCCACAGGTTGCCCTCGCCGCCCCAGGCGGACTTGTCCCACATCTCGTCCTGAAGGGCGAGTTGGGCGTCGTTCGGGACGAATGTCTTGTCCTGGAAGACGAGGGGGATGGTCTCGTCGACGCCGGGGATGGTCCCCGCATCCACGAGTGCCTGCTCCGTCGCGTCCTGGATGATGTAGGGCGCGGCCGCACCGGCGTAGACGTTGAGCCGAGTGATGCCCCACGCGTGATCGTGGTAGAACATCAGTCGCGCGCTCTGGGCATTGGTGTAGTAGAAGGTCTGGACGCCGTCCGTCGCGTCGTCGACGTTGTCCATGTCAGGAACGTTCTTCACGCTCACCCCCTCGGGGAACGGGGTGTCCTCATCGGCGGGGGTGATCCACTGGTGTGGCGTGCCGTCGGAGATCCACGGAGTGATTCCGCCGTGCAGGTGGACGATCGCCCGGTTGTCCGAGTAGCAGTGACCCTCTGCCACCAAGCTGGCCTTCGTCGCTGGGTCGTTGCACATCGGTACCTGTGGGTCCACCTGGTCGGGCATTGCCTCCATCGCCAGGTGGCCTTCGGGCGTCATTCCGGACCCCATGACCGTGGTGTCCACCGGAAGGAAAAGATTGCCCGCAGCGCCCGTCGGGAGCAGGTTGTGGAACTCGATTCGGACGGGCCGGTCCTTCTGAGCGACGATCGCCGGGCCCAGATAATTCGGCGTGCCTACCGGTGTCCCGTCGGCGTTCAGTTCGACGTAGCCGCGCAGTTTCGTGTCGGGTAGATCCGAGTGCATCTGCTGGGTGTATTCGACAAGCCCGATCCGATAGAAGTCAGCGCCGGGATACGAATCCGTGTCCGGCGTGGCCGCAGGGATGATCGGCAGTGGATCGACGAACTTCTTGATGCCACCGGTGATGACGGTGCTTTGGGTGGATGTGTCGAGCACCTGCGCGCCGAAGGAGTACGTCCGCGCTTGCGCAAGGGTCGGGAACGGGGCGGACCCGAGGGTGATCGACGTGTTCTGCGCAGGGATGCTGGTGCTGGGGTAGTAGACCTCGTCGACACCCGTACCGATGTCAATCGGGATCCCGCTTCCGTAGAAGGCGAGGACGTCACCCGACTGAACTCCAAGGTTGGCCACGGGGAAAGTGGCGATTCCGTCGGCGATCGTGGCATCGGTTCCCGCGTTGAGAGTGCCGCTGTCGAAAACGACGGAGTACTCACTGGGTGCGCCGGTGGGCCGGAGGACGTAGGCATGGAAATCCCGTGGGGGATCGGCTTGGCTGCGGATCTGGAAGCTCTCCAACAAACCGGTCGGTAGCGGATGCTGGGCCAGGACCACGAAGACGTTCGTCGCTGAATCCGTCGGAGTGGCCCGTTCGAGCAACTCGTTCCCGACGAACGCCAGGGTACCCGCTGTGGTTTCGATGGTTGGCAGGGGGCTGTTCGCGTAGTTGGGATGGCTGAAGTAGCGGGGCGCCTCCCCCGGTGCGGCCAGCGCCTGCACCATGAGGGGGTTCAGTGCCCCTTCCTGCAACGCCCGGGCGGCGGCTTCGTCACGCTGCTCCTGGGTGATCTTCTTGTCCTGGGCCTCTTTGGTCTTCTTCTGCTTCGCCTTGAACTCATCCTTGACCTTGTCGACGTCGACAGGATTCTGCTTGGTCGGTGGAGCGGGCGTCGGCGGCGGCGCTGCCGACGTCAGCGTGACGCCCCACGTCAGGGGCAGGGCTACCAGACCGACCATGAAGGCCAACCGCTTACGGTGCAACATCTCTTCTCCTATGTGAGAGGTCACGACTACGTCACCGCTGCGTGGGCGGTGACAGCTCAACGGGGTGGGAGCATCCGCTGCCCATCTTGGGCCGTCAGCCTGAGCATCATTGCTCACACGTCGAGCCGGACCAGAATCAATCGCCCAGCGGCATAATCGTCGCGGCGAATGTTATTGGCGCACTGTAGCACCCCACATGGTGACTCGTAACCCCATTTATTCATCCTAAGTTGATGAGGTACGGCTTTTGTGATGCCACAGGGGAACGCCGGCGCCGACACCGGGAGATTTGCGGGGAATCGGGCGAGAATGCGGAAGACGAGTCGTGTCGGGAAAGGGATGGCGTGCCCCCAGGAACCCAGGTCTCCCTCAGCGAAACTCGACAGGATCGACGGGGACCCGATTCATCCGTGGCTCGAAGCGTGTCGGCAACGTCTTCCACAAGGAGTCCTGGCCATCCAGGCCGCTCAGGAGGCCCGTTGTGCGGCATTCGCCGACCTCAGTTCGGTTGAGACCCAATTCTCGCGTCATCAGCGCTCGCTTGTAGTGGGACTCGGCGGGGTCGACCTCGGATGATGGGGTGCTGGATCCACCCACTCGGAGAATGCTGAATACAAGGTGCCTGGCGTGGTCCGTCGCCACCCTCGACGAAGCGGTGTCATCCGTACTGGTGTAGGCGAGCTCCCGCATCGCGACGTTCCCGCCGTGGCCATTTCGTGCGTAGCTCGTCCATCGACCGAGGATCCGTTCAGCTCCATCCGCCTTCCCGACGTACTACCCGCCGTTGCTTGAGTCGGTGATCAGATAGATCCCTTGCACCTCCGAGAACGCCGCCCGCGCGTCGTGGCCACCCAGGGGAACGCCTCCCCGCCCCCAAGACAGTGATCAGGAATCTCCCGGTGCCTCACATCATGTTGACAAGAGAGGGTAACCGCGATGCCAACGACGACGTCTATTGTGGCGAAGCCTGTCCGAGCGGATCGGTGGCCTTTCCAGAAAGCGGTGTGAACTCAGGCGGACCAGGGAAGCCGCCTGCGCGAGCATCAAGTCTATTCCATGAGAAGGTGCGAGACGCTCCTCGAGACCTTCGGATTTACTGCGGAGCGGGATCCATGTAGCCATGTGGTCAGTGGCAGCTTCTGCCTCGACGTCGCATCCGCACTGCCCGCAGCATGGACGTGCTCTCTCAGCATCACACGGTCCATAGGCGGCGACCCGAGACAATTCCTGACCCTTCTCGCCAGTGGATCTTTCCGTGGGCGATATCTCTTAGGGGGCCACCAACGGACACCCATCGGGGCCCGATAGCATCAAGGTTCGTTTGTGAGTCGCGCACAAGAGGCACGACTTGCTACCAACAAATATACTCACCATGAAGGACCGAACTGATGACTGAGGGCCCCGATTTCGATCCACCTAAGAATGTCTTCAATCCTCCGCCGAATTGGCTTGTCGAGCCAGGGTTTGTTCCTTTTAAAGGTTGGAACCCAGACCCTTCGTGGGGCCCGGCGCCCGAGGGTTGGGCCTTCTGGAGACACCAAGAGCCGTCAATAGGGGTTGCCGCGGAACCGCCTTCCGAAACTTCTCGGGACACGACATCCTCCGCGGCGACTGTCACTCACTCACCTACCGCCAGTCCCAAGCCGAAAAGGCGGTGGCCCACCCTTGTAGCCGCGATCGTGGCAACTGCTTTGGTAATCGTCGCGACTGTCGCTCTCATACAGCAGCAACAGCGGGGAGCCGAGGCTCTCGCCACAGCCGAGAACGGCTACGACTCAGCGGTGACCACACTGAACACCTCAATCAGCGCAGCCGAAGAGGCTTTAGCAGAATCAATGGGCGCTGTACTCAACGAATCCTCACGAGACGCCCTGAAGGCGGAGATCGCCGAAGCTAATAAGGCAGTGACCAACGACGTCGATCCGGACGATGCCGATGCGCTCTCAGCCCAAACCAACCACTTGAATGATGCCCGGTCCGAACTTGAGGACGCCACACTTGAAGTGGAAGAAGACGTAGCGGCTCGGGCCGCCCTGGTAGCGACGCGGGGAGAAATGACAACCGAAATCGCCAATGCTCGCGAGGACATTCCAGCTGCGGAGCAGTTGCTCGCGGGCTCCGACGGCAAGGTCAACACCGCACGTCTTCGCGATGAATTGGCCGCAGCAATTCAGACGCTGCGCAGCCATGTCGAGAAGGATCCGAACGGTTTGAACACCACCGAGCTCGGCACTTTGAAAGAGGATCTGGCTCAGGCAAAGCGGGACATGGAGTCAGCCGTAGCGAAGGTGAACGCCGACCAGGCGGCATGGCAGAAGGCCGCCGATGAAGCCGCAGCCGCCGCGGCACTGCTTGACCCCGCTGCCTACGACTCGATCTCCAGTCGTGATTGGCAACTCGTCGAGCGGGATCCCGCCGCACACACCGGCGACAAGTACGTCATTTTCGGGAAGGTCACGCAGTTCGATTCGAACACGGGGCGCGATATTTTCCGCGCCAACACTGACGGCCAGCAGCAGTCGCGTTCGTACAACTACGACATCAACACCATGGTGATGGGCACGGAGGAAGCGCTCGCCAATGTCGTGCAGGGTGACTTGGTGAAGCTCTATGTGTCCGTTCTCATGCCTTACAGCTACACGACGACCATGGGGGCAGAACTTACGGTTCCAATGGTGAAAGCGAACATGGTCGAGGTTTACGGGTCCGACTAGGTTGCACTTCACTGCAGTCAGCGAGTTGTCGCCAGCAACGTGCTGATAACGCATGGCCATTTCGGGCGTCGCCTACCCAAGTCCGCCTACCAGCTCTTGAGCTGTCGCGCCAGCCTGAGCGGCCAACACCGTACCGGTGTGCAGCATGACATGCCGAGGCAACTCTTCGCGCCCAGCCGGGTCAGTTGCAGAGGATGTTGCACGGCGGCAGCGCGCGGGCACGTGGGCTGAGGACATCGCAGATTCCACGATCAAGAGGTACTGGCTCCAGAAAGATGGGGCGCGAGAGCCCCGCGCTTGAGGGAGGCGAACTGCGCTGAACCTCGCCATCGATCGCTTCCGACGGAATCCGGTTGAGAAATACGCCACCAGTGCACGAGCGATGGCTTCGTTCGGGTTTGAACGAGTCTCGCCAAACCCTTGACCGGCTGGCCCGACGACGCTTACGCTCTAGTCATGTAATCCATTACATGGTTGTAAGGAGAAGCAGTTGAGCGCGTTCACATCACGAAACTCGGCGGCACCGACAATCGCCGACGTTGCCGCGCGTGCAGGCGCTTCTGTAGCGTCTGTCTCCCGGGTCCTCAACGACGACCGCCGTGTCACCCCGGAGATGCGTACCCGGGTGAACGCTGCCGTTCGCGACACCGGCTACGTTCGCAACGCCGCGGCGCGGTCGCTTCGTGGGCGCTCCAGCCACCAGATCAGCCTCGTGGTTGATGACATCGGCAACCCCGCCTATGTCGAGGCCATGCGCTCCCTGCAGGACCTTGCCCGCGAGCACGGGCTACGACTGCTGGTGGAGTCCACCTTCGGACAATTGGAGGAGGAGTTGAAAGTGATGCACGCGCTCGGCGAGCGCTACGTTGACGGCGTTGTCCTCGCTTCCACCCGATTCGCTGCACCGCTGATCCAAGAGTTGCGCTCCCCCGTTGTGCCCGTTGTTGTCATCGGTTCCGCGCCCTGCGACGTCCAGGTGGACTCCGTCGGTGCCGATGCCCGCGGCGGCGCCCGTGCAGCCACTGAACATCTTCGCCAACAGGGTTGCGAGACAATCGCCATGATCAACGGCCCCATCGGGACGCTACCCGCGCAGAGTCGCCTGGCAGGGTTCCGCGACGGTCTCGAGCCGGACGCCTCCCCGCCGGTCATCCACGCCGACGCGTTCACACCGGACGCCGGTTATGAGGCCGCTGTTCGGCTGCTCGAATCAGGAGTTTCACCTGACGGCATCCTGTGTGCGGCTGACCCGTTGGCCATCGGGGCGCTCAACGCGTGTATCGATCACGGCTTGAGTGTCCCCGACGACGTCGCCCTGGTCGGCATGGACAATGGCCGCGACTCCATGATGTCCCGGCCCCGGCTCAGCAGCGTGGACCTGCACTTCGGCGAACGTGGGCGTCTCGCCGGACACATGCTCCTCGACCGTATCCACGGCCGCTACGACGGCGCACCGCGGAGGCAGATCGTGCACACAGATCTCATCGTCCGCGGATCCAGTGACCGGGGAGGCGTAGCCGTATGAGCACTGCCACCAACGTCGCCCCCGATCGGCGAGACGACAACCCCAAGAAGCAGCAGCGCAGCTTTGGCGCCCTGTGGCTGCTGCTGCCCTCGTTGCTGCCCATCCTTGTGCTCAGCGTGTATCCGCTGCTGCGTGGCATCTACCTCGGATTCACCAATGCCCGTGCGGGGCTGAACGTCGAGTATGACTTCACCGGCCTGGCGAACTACCAGGAGATGTTCTCCGACAGCAGGTTCTGGTCGTCCTTCCAGATTGGGTTCGTCTGGACGATCTCGGTGACAGTGATCCAGTTCTTCCTGGCCATGGGGCTGGCGCTTCTCCTCAACGAGAACCTCCGTGGGCGCTGGCTTGCCCGCATCCTCGCCGTGGTGCCATGGGCGATGCCCCCGGTTGTTGTGGGCATCATGTGGTCCCTCATCTACCGGCCCGACGCTGGCCTCCTCAACGAAATCTTCTATCGCTTGGGGATGGCGGACCTCAGCAGGAACTGGCTCGGGGACTTCAGCACCGCGCTGCCAGCGGTGATCATCGTCGGAGTGTGGGCGGGACTGCCGGTGACCACCGTCATTCTGCTGGCCGGTCTGCAAGGTGTGCAGAAGGAACTGCACGAAGCTGCAGCGATGGACGGCGCAGGACGGTGGAAGCGATTCCGCAACATCACCATCCCGCATCTCAGCGGGGTGATCGCGGCAATCACCACACTGAACTTCATCTGGAACTTCAACTCCTTCGACCTGGTCTACGTACTGACCAAGGGCGGTCCGGGCGGCAGCACCATGCTTCCCATGCTCTTCTCGTACCAAGAGGCCTTCCGGTACGGCAACTACGGCTACTCCGCCGCGCTGGGCAACGTGATGGTGCTGGTCGTCCTCGTGTTCGTCCTGTTCTATCTCCGACGTCAACTCCGGGAGACATAGATGGCTACGTCCACCCTGCCCGTCGAGCGACCGCCGCACCGACGCGCCCGCCAGCGCGACGTCTCCCCCATGGAGCGGGTGCCGCCGGGCATGCGCGCGCTGCAATATGTGGCCCTGGCGGCGTACCTCGCCTTTCTGGCCTTCCCATTGTTGTGGCTGATCTCCACCTCTTTCGCCTCGCCGAGGGACCTGATGAGGTTGCATCCGGGGATCATCCCGGAGGAGCCCACGCTGAACAATTTCGTGACGGCGTTCAGCGAGCAGGCGCTCGGACAGTCAGCACTGAACAGTTTTGTGGTGGCAGTGGCGAGCGCAATTCTCACCGTGCTCGTTGCCCTCCCGGCCGCCTACGCCGTGGTCCGGCTCCGCACCAGGGCGGCGAAACCGATCCTGGGTTGGGTGCTGGTCAGCCAACTCTTCCCCTTCATCCTGCTGGTCATCCCGATCTTCCTGATCCTGCGCACCGTCGGGCTCACCGACAGCCGGCCCGGCCTTGTCCTGATCTACGTGGTCTGGATTCTGCCGTTCGCCCTGTGGATGCTGCAGGGCTACGTCCGGGACCTGCCCAGAGACATCGAAGAGGCGGCCATGGTCGACGGCGCCTCACAGTTGCAGGTGCTGCGCATGATCGTGCTACCTCTGCTGCTTCCCGGCATCATCGCCACCACCCTGTTCGGTTTCATCACGGCCTGGAACGAGTTCTTCTTCGCCCTGGTGCTCATCAAGAGCCCCGAGCTGCAGACGTTGCCGCTGGCCCTTGCACGCTTCGTTGGGTTGGAGGGCGTGGCCCGCGTGGGCCCACTCGCCGCTGGCGCGTTGCTCGCAACCCTGCCCAGCCTCGCATTCTTCGGCTTCATTCAGAAGGGCCTCGTCGGCGGCATGCTGGCTGGGGCCACCAAAGGCTGAAACACCAACCCGGCGCGCTGTTGCGGCCGGCCAGAAAGGAGCACGACCCATGAAACGACACAACATAGGTGTTCTTGCCGTCACCGTGAGTGCAGCCCTCGTACTCGCAGCCTGCGGCGGCGACTCCGGCGGCACCGGTGATGAGGGCAGCGGTGATGAGCCCATCACCCTGCGCTTCCAGTCCCTGGCCTGGCAGGAGGAGTCCGTACAAGCCAACCAGGACATCGTGGAGGCGTGGAACGCCGAGAACCCCAACATCCAGGTGGAGTACGTCCAGGGCGACTGGGGCTCAGTGCACGACCAGCTGCTCACGTCCTTCGAGGGCGGCGACCCGCCCGACGTGATCCACTACGAGGCCGCGGCCGAGCAGGTGTTCGTCGACGGCGGGTACTACGCCGACCTCGAACCCCTGCTGTCCGAGGACTTCCGCTCCGGGATCCCGGACGACATCTGGGCCACCGTGGAAAGCGAGGAGCACGGCATCACAGGCGTCCCCTTCCTGCTGGAGGCGAGAGTGGCGCTTGCCAACCGCACCATGCTTGAGGAAGCAGGCCTGGAGGTGCCCTCCCCTGACGATCCGTGGACCTGGGAGGAGTTCCGTGACGCTGCCCAGCAACTGACCACAGAGGACCGCTACGGCGTCGCCTTCCCGCTGGGCTCCCCTGCCAAGGCGATGCTGAATCTTTCGATGAGCTTCGGCGGTACCTACATCGAGGGCGAGGGGGAGGAGGCCTCCATTTCGGTGGGTGAGGAGGAGCTGCAGGTTCCCAAGCTCGTGCACCAGATGCTCTACGAGGACCAGAGCGCCGATCCCGACATGGTCGCGGTCAACACCACCGACGCCCTGCCGAGCTTCTATGCCGGCAAGTCGGCGATGATCTTCGGTGCCATCTGGCTCCGTCAGCAGATGGGGCAGGAAGCACCGGAAGGCTTTGACTGGGTCACCCTGCCCCCACTTGAGGGCGACGAGGGCAGCAAGCAATCCGCCAACCCGCAGACGCTGTCCGTTGCAGCGCAGTCCGAACACCCCGAGGAGGCTGCGCAGTTCATCGAGTACTTCCTCAATGACGAGAACATGGCCCAGCTCGCTCTTGGCGACTGGCTTGTGCCCACCAGCGAGGGTGCCCTCAATGAGGTGGAGGCGGAGACGGGCGGCGAGCAGGGCTGGGACGTGGCCGTGGCCAGCCTGGACTCCCTCACCGCCGCGCCGTGGCAGAGCCTCCCCGGCTTCCAGGAGTTCCTGGACCGCACCGCTACGCCCGCCTTCCAGCGCTACTTCGCGGACGAGATTTCCGCGGAAGAGCTCGCTGAGGAGTTGGAGAGCGGCGGGTCTGAGATCGGGCGTCGCTGAACTCATACCCCGCGCGGCCCGGGTGCAAACCCCGGGCCGCGCCACCCATGAATGACAGGAAGGATGAGATGGTGGACAAGAGGAGTCGGGCACGGGGGTGCCTTGCCGGGCTGGCGGCCGGTGACGCGCTGGGACGGCCGGCGGAGGGCATGGAGCCTGCGGAGATCGCGGACCGATGGGGCCGCATTGAGGGCTACGTCGCCGACACCCCGCTCGGCAGCGACGACACCGAGTATGCGCTTCTGACCGCCAAGGCGCTGTTGCGCTACCGCGGCGACTTCAGCGCAGACACCGCAGCCGATCTGTGGCAGCGGGAGGTGTGCGGTCAGGAGGGGGCGTTCGTCGGCAGCGGCTTCAGTGAGATGGCTGCCATCCGCAACCTCGAGCGCGGCCACCGGCCACCCCGGTCCGGACAGCACGCCCACTCCTGGAGCGATGGCCTGGCTATGCGGGTAGCTCCCATCGGCATCGCCGCCAGCGGCAACCCCGCCGAGGCCGCCCGCCTGGCGTGGGAGGACGGCTTGGTCAGTCATGCAGGAGAGGGCATCTATGCGGGTCAGGCCCTGGCCGCCGGCGTGGCCGCCGCCATGGGCGGAGCCGACGCCGAGGGCGCCTGGGCCGCCGCCCTCGATGTCGTGCCCACCGACTCCTGGACGGCCCGGTGCCTGCGCAGCGCGCATGACGTCGTGGCCGATGCCCCGGATTGGGAGACCGCTGCCCGGCAGGCGGTGGCCCAGCTCGCCGTGCACAACTACTACTGGGCGGATTTGGCCCCGGAGGCGGTGGGCCTGACCTTCACCGCTGTCCTGGCCGGTCGCGGCGACGCCCGGGACACCATCCTCAACGCGGTCAACCTCGGACGGGACGCCGACACCATCGCCGCCATGGCCGGCGCGATTGCCGGGGCGATGTCCGGCATCGAGGCCATCCCGGAGGACTGGTTGGCGGCCGTGGCCGTCGCACCCGGGGTATGTCTGCGCACAACGAAAGGAATGCACCCCATGGACGTGGCTGACCAGTTGGTCGAACTCGCCGAGGAATTGCAGGGGACCCCATGAGCGCCACCGGCACCGACCCGACTCGTGCGGTGATCGCAGGCCTCTGCGCCGGAGACGCCATCACCTGGCCGGGATGGTGGCACCGCCTGTCCCAGCTGCCGCCACGCCGCGAGGTGCGCCTTGACGAGGCGTGGCAGCACAACCGGTCATTGCCCTCCAGTTCCCTGCCCACCCCCTACCTACAGGCGTCCGCGCCCACACTGATTGATCCGGCCGGACCCACCGATGACGCCGAGTGGTTCGTCGTCGCCGTGCGACATCACCTGGGGCAACGGCTGGACGGCTCCGCGAAGGGGGACGGCCAGGACGTGTGGGCTGAACTCGCTGACCACCGCCGGCTGGAGCCGGACACGGTGCGCGCCCGGCTGGGCACCACCATTGCGCTGGACAACATGGCCGCTGGCCGCCTCCCACCGGTCAGCGGTCGGGAGAACCCGCACTACTTCGACGACATCGCGTGTGTGAGGGCCGTCGCTGCCGGGCTGCTGCGTCCCGGAGACCCGGGTGCCGCCGCCGACCTTGCCGAGGACGAGGCGGTGACCACGCACGCCCTCGACGGGGTGTACGGCGCCCGTGGCACCGCGGCCCTCATCGCCGAACTGGTGGACGGGTCGAGCACTGAGCAGGGCATTGCCGCAGCGACAGCACAGGTGCCTGCCAGTAGCTGGTGCGCGCACGTGGTCGCCGAGTGCCTCGCCGCCGTCGGCCCCGGCACCACGCTGGATCTGGCAGCACACCTGGAGCGCGAAGTCATCGACCACATCTACGCCTACGCCAACCAGGCCCCGGAGACCCTCGGCCTCCTGCTGGCGCACCTGCGGATCGCCCGCAGCGCGGAGGACCTGATGCTCGGGGCACTGGCCCACCCGCGGCACGCCGACGCCCTGGTCCCGCTCGCCGGGGCGGTGGCCGGCGCAGTCTTCGGCAGCCCTGTCAGCGACACCAAACTACCGCTGCTGGGAGGGGTCAGCGTGCGCGCGCTTGCTGGCGTCGCCCTCGAAGATGTGCTCGGTGACCTCACCACGCACATCGATGCGCACCCACGACTCGACGCCGGGGGTCACGCATGACAACCGCACTGGCCGACAGGATCGCCGGCTGCCTGGTCGGCGCCGCAGTCGGCGACGCCCTGGGCGGCGCCACCGAGACCTACCTGCCGCACGAGATCCGTGACCGATGGGGCGGCTGGGTGGAGGGCATAGTCCCCCCGTACCACCCGGACTGGGCCACGAGGAAACCCCTGGCCCCCTTCCACAAGGGCGACGGCCACGTAACCGACGACACCCTGATGGTGCGGATGCTCGTGGCGGTCTACGCCGAGAAGCACGCCCACCTGAATGCCCACGATGTGGCCGAGCTGCTGGTCCCCCGACTCATCGGGGAGCGGGTGTGGATACCGGAACTGGAGACCGAGACGGTGCTGCTCCAGCGTCTGGCGCTGGCCGAGAAGTACCTGTCTCTGCGACTGCACTGGGCGCACGTTGACCCCCGCGAGGCCGGTGTTGGCAACGCGGTCAACTGCGGGGCGGCCATGTACATGGCCCCCGTCGGCTGTGTGAACGCCGCCAATCCTGACGCCGCCTACGCCGAGGCCATTGAAATCACCGGCGCCCACCAGTCCTCCTTCGGCCGCGAGGCCGCCGGGGTGATGGCTGCCGCCACGGCAGCGGCCATGGCGCCCGACGCCACTGTGGATGACGTGGTGGGCGCGGCTCTTCGTCTGGCCAAGGACGGCACCCGGACCGCCATTGAGGCCGTGTGTGAAACCGCCCGCAGCCAGTCACATTGGACCGACGCCATCGCCTCCGGAGTCATCCGCGACGCGATCCGGCCCTACGACCTCGTCGCCGAGGGCTACCGAGACCGCGGCCTGGCCGCCCACCGGCCCAGTCGGCTGCACAGTATCGAGGAGCTGCCGGTCGCCCTGGGCTTTCTCGTCCTGGCCGACGGCGATTGGCACAACACAGTGTTCGGCGCGGTGAACTATGGCAGAGATGCAGACTCCATCGCCACCATGGGCGGGGCCCTGGCCGGCGCTCTGGGTGGGCGTGGCGTGGTGCCCCACGGCCTGGCCGAGGCCGTCGCTGAAGCCAGCCGGATGGACTTGGACGCCCCGGCCCGTGATCTCGCCGCCGTCGCCGTCGAGGTCCGGGACGCCGACGCCGAGTGGAACCGCACCACCGAGGTTGCGTTTCGTCAGCTGGTGGACGGCTGATGACTGGCCACATGGTGGCAGGCCACAGCACCAGCACCGTATTCCGGTGCTCCTGAGCTTTGGAGGACAAGTGAGCATTTCCCGCGATCCGCGCGACGGGGCATTGGCCGGCCTGAAGGTGGTGGACGCCTCCACCCTGTTCGCTGGCCCGATGACCGCGATGCACCTGGGCGATATGGGTGCCGACGTCATCAAGGTCGAACATCCCCGCAAGCCCGATCCCGCCCGTGGGCACGGTCCGGCCAAGGATGGGGTGAACCTGTGGTGGAAGACCTTGGGCCGCAACAAGCAGACGGTCACCGCCAACCTCAGCAGCCACGGCGGTCGGGAGGTCTTCCTGGCTCTCGCCAGCAAGGCCGACGTCATCATCGAGAACTTCAGGCCGGGCACCCTGGAGCGGTGGGGGCTCGGCTACGACGTCCTCACCGAGAGCAATCCCGGCCTGGTGCTGGCCCGGGTGTCCGGGTTCGGCCAGGTTGGCCCGTACCGGGACCGGCCCGGGTTCGGCACGCTGGCCGAGGCGATGAGCGGGTTCGCGGCGATGACGGGAGAGCCCGACGGCCCACCCACACTGCCGCCGTTCGGGCTGGGCGACGGAATCGCGTCGTTGGCCACTGCGTTCGCAGTCATGGTGGCCCTGCACGCCCGGCAGCAGACGGCTCGCGGCCAAGTTGTCGACGTGGCGATCATCGAGCCGATCCTGGCGATGCTCGGCCCGCAGATCACCCGTTGGGATCAGCTCAGCACGCTGCACGAGCGGCTGGGCAACCGATCTGGCAACAACGCCCCGCGCAACACCTACCGCACCAAGGACGGGCAGTGGATCGCAATCTCCACCAGCGCCCAGTCCATCGCCGAGCGAGTGATGCGGATGGTCGGCAAGCCCGACGTCATCGACCAGCCATGGTTCGCCACCGGCGCCGGACGCGCCCAGCACGCCGACGAGCTCGACGCCGCCGTCACGGCGTGGGTGGCAGAGCGCACCCGGGCGGAGGCATTGGCCGGGTTCGACGCCGCGCAGGCCGCCGCGGCCCCGGTGTACGACGCCGCAGACATCTCCGACGACCCACAGTTCCAGGCGCTGGGCACCATCCACGAGATCGAGGACCCAGAGCTGGGCCCCATGCGGATGCAGGGCCCGCTATTCCGAATGACCGGCTCCGACGCCGTCATCGGATTCACCGGCCGATCCCATGGCGCGGACACCGACGCCGTACTCGCCGGGCTGGGGTTCACGGACGAGGACGTCGCCCGGCTGCGCGCCGAGGGGGCGGTGTGATGATGCCGGCCCTCACCCTGCTGTACGTTCCGGCTGACCGCCCCGATCGAGTGGTCAAGGCTCTGGGCTCATCGGCCGATGTGATCGCAGTGGATCTGGAGGACGCCGTGGCCGCCCCCCGGAAGAGCGAGGCCCGGGACCGGGCCGCCGAGCTGCTCGCGGAGGTGGGCCGACCGGTACAAGTGCGAATCAACGATCCCAGCACGCCATGGCACGAGGAGGATCTGGCGATGGTCGCCGCTTTGCCGACCACGGTGGGGGTGCGGTGTCCGAAGGTGGAGAGCGTTGCACAGGTCCGTGACCTGGCTACCAGGCAGCCCGGGAGGGCACTGCATTTGCTGGTTGAGTCCGCTCTGGGGGTGGAGCGCGCCTTCGAACTGGCCACCGCAGCACCGGAGGTCGCCTCCCTCGGGCTGGGGGAGGCAGATCTGCGCTCGGACCTGCGGGTGGTCGACGACGCGGCCCTGACGTGGGCTCGCAGCCGGATCGTCACGGCCGCTCGTGCCGCAGGACTGCCGTCGCCGATGATGTCCGTGTACACCCACCTGCACGATGAGGTGGGGTTGGTCGCATCATGCCGGACCGGGCGAGCGCTCGGCTTTTTGGGACGCGCAGCCATCCACCCGGCGCAGCTGGCGCCGATCCGTGCCGCCTTCCTGCCCTCCGCCGACGAGGTGGAGCACGCTCGCGCGGTGGTGGAGCGGATGGCTGCCGGAGAGAGAGTCGGAATGGGCGTGTTCGTGCTGGAGGACGGCAGCTTCCTCGACCGGGCCATGGTGGAGCAGGCGCGAGCGGTGCTGGCGCTCGCCCAGGAGACCAGCCGTGAGTAACTCGTGACCGTTCGGTCGCCCCTGATCCGGGGCCGTGCCTGATGGGCGGATGATCCATCAATTCTGTGGAATCCGTTGACGCTGGAACAGACAAATCGTAAGATCCACATACCATGTAAACGTTTTCACGACCAATGGAGGTCAGCATGCCGGAATCTCGGGATCGAGCCGGGAGGGTCACCACCCCGTGGTGGAAGCCCGTGTTTCTGTTGGGGCTGACGGCGGTCGTGGCGCTCGGCGGAGGAGTTCTGTCAGGAACCACGTCGCAAGCGGACGAGCCCACAGAGGGAACGCTCGTGACGGAGGTCATGTCCGCGGGCTCTGCTGGCATCGACGTCGACTACACCGCCTACCTTCCGGCAGGCTACGAGGGCGGGCAGGAACGCTTCGCCACCGTCTACCTCCTGCATGGCAGAGGAGACACGATGGCCGCGTGGCCGCGCGTCAAGGCCAGTCTGGACCAGATGATTGACGAGGGTGAGATCCCTCCCGTGGTCGTCATCATGCCGGACGCGGCATGGAGCGAGCGGGGCAACTACTACGTCGACTCAGATTACGAGGGGTCGAACGACCTCCCACCGGGTGCACCGGTGGAGACGGCCCTGACCACAGATCTCGTGACCCACGTCGACGCGACGTACCGAACGGTCGCGGACCGTAACGCTCGAGCAGTGGGTGGCTACTCCATGGGTGGGTACGGTGCGCTCAGGTACGCGCTCGCACATCAGGACACGTTCGCCGCCGGCCTGATCCTGAGTCCGGCCGTCTACATCCCCACTCCACCCGGCGACTCGTCAGCGCGCGAGTTCGGCGCCTTCGGAACGGGCAGCGACGTCTTCGACGAGAGCGTCTACGAGGCCAAGAACTACCCGGCGCTGCTTCCCTCCCTTGACCCCGAAACACCCACCCACCTCTTCATCGCGGTGGGTGATGACGAATGGATGAACCCCGATCCAGAGGATGCGGATCACGACCTCGATTTCGAGGCGGCCCGGCTCTACAACACTGTCCGCCGATCGGAGGCGATCACCGCGGAACTACGGGTACTGAACGGCGGTCACGATTGGGATGTCTGGGAGCCAGCGTTCAGGGAAGGGCTGGCAGACGTGATGACGCGCGTGCGGACGTCGGATCCCGAATTGCTGGAGGGAACCCTCTTCGGAACGGATGGTGACGATCGTGCGGGCGGGATCGCCACCACTGCGGACGGCGGTGAGGTCCTCGCCGTCAACATCGCTGGTGATCTCGGAGAAGTCACCTCAAAGGGAGGCCTCGACGGACTCGTCATCGCCCGCGACGGCTCCAGTGCCACACAGTGGGCCACACCGCTCGCCACCTCTGAAAACGATCGGATCTACGGCGTGGAAGCAGGCCCGGCTGGAAGTCACTACGTCGCTGGCTTCACGCGCGGCAACCTCGACGGTCAACACCAGGAAGCATCGTCGGACGACGGCTTTGCCGCGCGGCTCGGGGTCGATGGCGAGGTGACCTGGATCACCCAGTTCGGCGACCCATCGGAGGCGGACAGAATCTACGCCACCTCGCCGTCCAATGATGGCGGGCTGTTGGTGGCCGGCTACACGAAGGGCTCGCTGTCCGGAGAGCCGAACGCCGGTGACAAGGACGCATTTCTGGCGCGGGTGACACCAGACGGGGAGGTCGCCTGGCTGGATCAAGTGGGCGGTTCGGGAGAGGACAAGGGCCAAGCCATTGCCCAGGCTCCTGACGGCGCCATCTACGTGGCTGGCCTGACATCGGCCGACATGCCGGATTCCCCCAACCTCGGAGGCCTCGACGGTTGGGTTGCAAAGTACACGAATGACGGGGAACGAGAATGGCTGAAGCAGGTGGGTACGGCCGACGGGGATCAGGTCCTCGCGCTGGCCATCTCGGCCGATGGCAAGCCGCTCGTGGGCGGACACACCGCAGGTGTGATGGGTGAGTCGTCCGCCGGCGGTAACGACGCCTTCCTGCGCAAGATGACCGTCGACGGGGCCACGGCCTGGAGCCTGCAGGTGGGCAGCCTTGGAGATGACCGTACCGCGGACCTGGCCGTCGACACGGATGGTGTGATCACTCTGGCCGGCCACACCGACGGGCGGATTGTCCTCGGGGCGGGAGGTGTGGACGTCTTCACGGCCACGATAAGCGCTTCCGGCCAACTGACGGGCACACGCCAGGTGGGTTCATCGGACAGGGACGGCGCCGATGTCTGGGACGAGGGCAACCTCTACGTCACCCTGGACGCGGACGGTGGGACGGTGCTCACGGGTCTCACCTACGGTTCCACCACCACTGACACCAACAGGGGTGAGGCCGACGTCTTCCTCACCACCCTGGATGGCGGGGGCCCCCAACCGACCGCTACGCCGTCGGCCAGCGCATCCCCCACGGACTCACCGAGCCCCGCGCCCTCGAAAGACGCGTCACCGACGACCAGCCCCACATCAACGGCGTCCCCCAGCACGGGGGGCCCACGTCCCTCGGCAACCAGCACCAACGCAGGCCCGGATGACGCTCAGGTGGACCTCTACTCCACCCCTGGCCTGCACCGGGTCAACGGCCGCAACTGGTTCACCCAGTGTGAGCCGTACTCCCGAACCGTCCGCTGCCGTACCGACATCTGGGCCACCCAGGTGCGCAACGTCAACGGAAGCTTCGTCAACCAGACCGGCTGGTACTTCAACAACCTGACCTATCTGCCCTACATGAAACGGGCCCAGTGGGCAGAGAACCCGCTGGGGCATGACGGTGCCTGGACGTCCACGGATGGCCGCAAGTGGCGCACGGAGTGCGACACGCCCCAGACCGGAGGAAATGGCTGTCGCAGCTTCATCTGGACGAGGGTGGAACAGGCCACGGCGAAGCCCGGAGGCGGCTACAGCTTCGACACAGGTTGGGCATGGGTGTTCAACAACATTGTGCGTTTCAGCTGACGTTGTTTCCGCATCTTCTGGTGGGCGTTTCCTGTGCGTGACGGCGACTCATCCGCGCGGTCATCGTCCGGCTCGCCTCGACTGAACCTGTTCACCTGCTTCGAACGGTTCCGGTTTCACTGACCGGACTGATTTCATCAGCAACTGCCGAACCGGTGTGACAGGCTGGGTGCATGCGCATTGCACTCACCGGCTCCTCTGGAAAACTCGGCTCCGTCGTTGCACGTGAGCTCCGCGAACACGGCCACGACGTCGTGGGAATGGATGCCGTCGGCCAGCGCGGTCCGGGATTCCTGCATGTCGAGTTGACGGACTATGGCCAGGTCGTCGACGCCCTCGGCGGTGTGGACCGCTCCCCCGCTTTCGACGCGGTCGTCCATCTCGCCGCAATCCCTGCCCCTGGAATTGCCACCGACGTGGCCACATTCCACAACAACATGACCAGCACCTTCAACGTGTTCTGGGCAGCTGTCCACAACGGCATCCGGCGGATCGTCTACGCCTCGAGCGAGACCATGCTCGGCCTGCCATTCGATGTGCCGCCCCCCTACATTCCCGTCGACGAGGAGTACGCTCCGCGCCCCGAGTCGGTGTACTCGATCGTGAAGACGCTCGAGGAGCAGCTGGCGCGCGAGCTGGTGCGGTGGCACCCCGACCTGTCGATCACCGCACTGCGCTACTCCAACGTCATGTGGCCCGAGGACTACGCGGAGTTCCCGACCTTCGACGCCGACGCCACGGCACGCAAGTGGAACCTCTGGGGCTACATCGATGCACGCGACGGCGCCCAGGCAGTCGAGCGGGCACTCGAGGTGGCACCCACCGGGTTCGACAACTTCATCATCGCTGCGGCCGACACCGTCATGTCGCGACCCAACGCCGAGCTGGTCGCAGAGGTGTTCCCCGACACCCCGATCCACGGCGACCTCGGCGAACACGACACGATGCTCGGCATCGACAAGGCCCGACGCCTACTCGGGTACGACCCGCAACACAGCTGGCGCGACGAAGTCTGAGTCCACACCACTCGGAGGCCACGCCTGAGGAGGCCTCGGTCCCCCCGTAGACTCCAGCGCGTGACCGTCGAAGTCGTCGCTGCCCTCGCGGCAGCCATTCTCGCCCTGGTGGGTCTCGCGGGCATCGTCCTCCCCGTGCTTCCGGGCAGCATCCTGGTGGGTGCCAGCGCCCTCGTGTGGGCAATGTGGGGTTCCTCGGGCTGGGGATGGGTCGCGTTCGCCGTGGCCGCGGTCCTGCTCGTCGTCGGCGCCGCGAGCAGCTGGCTGCTGACGGGCCGGTCGCTGCAGCAGCGCCAGGTGCCGAAATGGCCGATCACCGTCGGAATCGTCCTGGGCATCGTCGGCATGTTCTGGCTGCCGGGGGTGGGCCTGCCCATCGGGTTCGTGCTCGGCCTGCTGCTGGCCGAGTGGTTCCGGATGCGCAACTTCCGCCAAGCGGTGGCAACCAGCTGGGCCACCGTCAAGGCCCTTGGACTCGGGATTATGGTCGAGTTCGGCTGCGCGATGGTCGCGACCTCGATCCTCGCGGTGAGCATCGCAACAGCCTGGTGAGGGTGAGTGATCGGTCGACGTGGCGCAGCGCCGCTGCGCCACCCACAGCAACAACGACACGCCCATCGGAGACGCAGGCACACGGCAGAAGATCCGCCCACGGCACGTGGCGCCGCCGGAACCTGCTCAGTCGCTTTCCTCGTCGTCGGAGACGGTGCGCAGGAAGTTCTCGAACTCCGCCCCGAGCTGGTCGGCCGACGGGATGTGGGAGAGATCCGTGGCCATGAGGTTCGGACGCTGCTCTCCTTGGGCGAACGCGTCGTACTGCTGTTCCAGAGCGGTCACCACCGCGCGGGCCTCGTCGTTGTCCTCCAGCTCTGAGGCGACGGCGCGCTGGTTGGCGCCCGCCTTGGCGACGAGGTCGTCGTTGGGCAGGTTGAGTTCCGTCACATCAACGATGGCGTTCAGCGCGGCGAGGGCTCCCTCGGCGAACTGTGAACCGGCGAGGTAGTGCGGCACGTGAATCGCGAAACCGAGCGACGGCTGCCCGGCCTCCCCGAGGCGGAGCTCGAGCAGCGCTCCGATCGAGCCGGGCACCTGCACCCGACCGAACGGGGAGTGCACATCGCCGATCAGCGACGCGTCCGTGGCATGCGCGGTCATCCCGACGGGCCGGGTGTGTGGCACGCCCATCGGAATCCCGTGCGCGGTCACCACCAGCGTCACCCCCAGCGCGACGACGAGCTCACGGATCGCTGCGACCACCCGCTCCCACTGGAAATCCGGCTCCGGCCCGGTCAGCAGATAATAGGTGTGGCCGTCGCGGTCGGTGAGCCGCTGCAGCAGCATCGCAGGGTCCTCGTACTTCACGAACCGGTTGATGTCGAAGACCATGGGAGGGCGCCGACCCCGGTAGTCCAAGAGCTGGTCGACGTCGAAGGTCGCGACCACCTCGGGGTTTCCGGTCTCGATGAGGTGCGCACTGAGCATGCGTTGGACCTCCCCAGCATCGATGAAGTCACCCAGCGCCACGACGAGCACGCCCGGGCGGGGCTCGGTGAGGTCGACGTCGGTCTCGAAGCGGTAGAGGTCTGACGGTTTCTGCACGGCACAAGCCTTTCACGACAGTCGAATCGTTCCGGGCAACGCCCGGCTGTTCCCGGAGAATGCCCAACGGTCGCATCACCCAAGAACAGATGAGAAAAACTGATCCTGTACGAGACTACCGCGGCGCCGTAAATGCCTCAACGAAGGGCTGCTGGCCGCTCAACAGTGCACACGCCACAAGAAAATTGCAGCGGTTCAACCGTGGCCCAGCTATGTTGTTGGCAATTTGGTTCCGACGAACTCGTGTCGAAAAGTGCCAATTTCGTGGCCCAGGCGATCACCGAGGCGTCCGGCCAACACCTGTCCAACGATCACCTCAAGGATGCTGGTCACCAGCGCAGACGCCCTTGGCAATTCGACCCCGACGCTGCCGGCAACCGTGGCGGTGCTGATGTGCAGAACCGGGACGCCGGTCCCGACCATTGTCTGGGCAAGTTCGTCAGCCCGACCAGCCCCGAAGACAACGCAGCAGCCAGTCCCGGGCAACGCCTCTGCGGGTCCGTGGAGGTATTGATCGGTTTGGAAGCAGGCAGACGGCAGGCGCCCGGCTTCGCGAACCAGTAGCGAGGTCTCTCCTGCCGAGGAAAAGGAAGCGCCAGCCCCCGCGCACTCCACGGAACCCGGCAAAGTGTCGGCGTAATGCTTGGCGAGGAATTCATCCACTTTTGAAAGCACCACTGGCACCCACTTCCGCACCAGTTCGGGGGCGGCGTCGAGGCCGTCGGCGAGACCCGCCAGGCCGAGCCCTTCACCGATCAGGGCCAAGGTGGCCAGGGTTGAGGTGTAGCCGGAGACATACACCCCGGCGTCGGCCACTTGCCCGAGCGTCACCATGGTGTCGGCCACCTCCGCGATCGGTGAGTCGGCCACATTCGTCACGACAATCCGATGCCCACCGCAACCGGCGAGGGCCTCGATGGTCTCGGGGCTGCGTCCGGATTCACTGATCCCGATCGCCACCGTGGCGGGCGAGAACGTCAGTCCCCGCCAGTCGGCCGCTTGCCAGTTGAGCACCACCCGCTCACGCTGGCGCGCCTCGTGGACGAAGAACTCGGATGCCCACGTCGAAGCACCCATGGCGAACATTGAGAGCACCTCCCCGTGACGCCAGGGTGGCAACGCCGTCCCCGCCAGCGCGCGCTTCACAGCGGTGGTCGTCTCGGCCAGGGTCTGATCCTGGTTCCGGACGGTGGCCCAGTAATCGGCGCGGTCCATCGTTCATCCCTTCACTGCTCCTGCGGACATTCCGCTGACGATGTTGCGTTGGAACGCGAGTGCGATCAGGATCGGCGGCAGAGCTGCGACCAGGCCGCCAGCCGCCACAAGCCCGAAGTCGGTGGTGTAGCGGCCGGAGAACTCGGCGATGGCCACCGGCAGGGTCTTTGCCGCGTAGGTCGACGTGAAGACCAATGCATAGAGGAACTCGTCCCAAGCCAGGAAAAAAGCAAACATCACAGCGGTGACGATCCCCGGGCGGGCAGTTGGCAGGACCACCCACCAGAGAGCCCCCATTCGGGTGCATCCGTCGACCCGGGCTGCATCCTCAAGTTCCTCCGGCACGGTGAGAAAATAGTTCGACAGGATCCACATGGTGAACGGCACCACCAATGCCAAATCGACCAGGATGAGGCCGAACCGGTTGTTCAGCAACTGAAGCTGATTGAGGATGAAGTACAGCGGGATCAATAGAGCAATTTGGGGCAGCAAGTAGGTGCCGAGGAACACGAGCAGGGTGAGCTTGCGCCCGTAGAACCGTAGGCGTGCGAACGCATAGGCGCCGAAGATGCTCACCACCAAGGCAATCGCCACCGTGACCGAGGCCACAATGAGTGAGTTGACCATGGCTTCGAGGAAGCCGCCACCTACGCCGTCCACGCCCCCGGGGGTGAGGATGGCGACGTAGCGAGTCAGGTCAATTTCTTCCGGCAGCCATCGCAGCGGCCGGTCCAGCAGTGATCGGGCGGGGGTCATCGAAGCGACCGCTGTCCAAAACACCGGCAGTAAATACACCACGGCGACGACAACAGCCGCCACGTGCAACAGGATCAACTGACGTCGGTTTGGTCTCACAGCAGGCTCATTTCTGACTTGCGGATCAGCTGCAGGTAGGTGAGGCAGAGCACCGCGATCGCCAGCACTATCAGCATGGCCATCGCAGAACCGACACCAAAGTTCTG
This sequence comes from uncultured Actinomycetota bacterium, assembly GCA_963747505.1. Classification (GTDB taxonomy): domain Bacteria; phylum Actinomycetota; class Actinomycetes; order Propionibacteriales; family Propionibacteriaceae; genus Arachnia. Next base: position 1,542,688 of record CAVVFD010000001.1, read on the forward strand.
ATCGGAGAACGCCGTGACGTAGGTGTAGTAGGAGATCACGGCGGTGCCGTTGGCTGGGCCGCCCCTGGTCATCGCATAGACGATGTCGAACACCTTGAATGCCTCCACTGTGCGAAGGACGACGACGATGCTGATCGCCGGTACAAGCAGGGGCAGGGTGATCGCGCGGAACCGCTTCCACCAGCCGAGGCCGTCGACCGCCGCCGCCTCGTAGATTTCGTGCGGGATGCTCGTCAGGCCTGCCAGCAGGAAGAACGCAACCAGCGGTGTGGTCTTCCACGCGTCGGCCATGATCACCAGATTCATCGCTCGCCACGGCTCGCCGAGCCAAGGGATGTAGTTGTGGATCACGCCCAGTTGGGTTAGTAGCGCGTTGAGAGATCCGTACTGGGCGTTGAAGATGCCCCGCCACATCGCCGCATTTACGATGGTCGGGATCGCCCACGGGATGACAATCATGGTACGAAACAGCCAGCGCCCCCGGAGGGGGGCGTTCAGGAGCAGCGCCAAAGCCAACCCGAAAAGCACTTCGACAGTTAGCGATACCACGGTGAAGTAGAAGGTTCGGCCCAGCGATCCCCACACCGACCGCGATTGCAGCATGTCGATGTAGTTGCCCAAACCAATGAAGGCAGGGGCCGGGTCAAGGGCGGAACGCACGTCAAAGAGCGAAACCTGTAACGTGCGATAAAGCGGGAAAAGCACCACCCCGAAGACTGTCAGGATCGCAGGAGCCAACAACAGCCACGCGAAACGGTTCTGCACCGCACTCGTGGCGCTGGGTCGGCGTCGCTGTGCCCTGACAGGCTTGGACGTCATCGGTGTCAGGCTTCCAGGCTTTGGTTGCCTTGGGTCACGGCGTCGTTCAGGGCGGCCTCTACCGTCTTGATGCCCAGCAATGCGTTCTGGATCTCCACCTGCAGGATGCTGGAGATCTTATTGTAGTTCACCACCTGGGGCCGCAGGATCGAATCCGCGTAGGCCACCTTGCAAGCGTCGAAAACCTCCGGATTGATCTTGACGACCTCGGGGTCGGAGTAGCTGGAAATCCAGTTGGGCATGGCCGACTCGGCTATCGGGTCCTGCACATTCTTGCTGGTGGCGAATTCGATCAGTTTCCATGCCGCGTCGGAATTCTTGGAGCCGGCGGTAATCGCGAAAGCCATGGCTCCGTTGACGCCCGGACGCTTGTCAGTGGGGCCCATGGGGGTCGCGCTGACGCCACACTTGCCAGCCACCTTGGACGCCGTCTCGTCATTCAGGTCACGGAAAGCGGACTCCCAGTTCAGGCAGAAAGCGGTGGTGCCACTTTGCATGGCCTTGATCACGTCGTCTTCGAGGAAGGTCGGCGAGCCTGGAGCAGATGTGCCGTCCTTCAAAGAGTCGACCATCATCTGCAGGGTCTGCTGCCCTGCGGCATCGTTGAAGATGAGCTGGCCGGAGTCATCAGTGAAATTGCCGCCGAAGGAGCCGAGGAGTTGGGCGAAGTCGCAGACCACAGCTTCGGCCTGTGACCAACTCCATGCGATTGGATGCTTGCTCACGCCCTGCTCGATCATTGCCTTGGCCGCCTTCATCACCCCATCCCATGTGGTGATGTCCTCCACCGTGACCCCCGCCTGCGCCATCAAGTCCTCGTTGTAGTAGAAAAGCTTGGTGGACGGAAATGCCGGCGCCCCGTAGAACTTCTCCTTGTAGAGCGCGGCCTGCAGCGCACCGCCCTGCATGTCGGCCTGCCAGCTGTCGGGGACGCGGTCAGTGACGTCGGTGATCATATTTTTCTCGGCGAATTCAGGCGGCCAGATGACATCCATATGAATCACGTCATAGGTGCCGGCGGCGGCCGAGGTGACGATCTTGTCGTGCAGCGCCTCGTATGCGACGAAGGTCGGGGTGACCGTGAGCCCCGGGTTGGCGTCCGTGAACTCGCTGATCACTCCAGCCCAGTCTTCCTCAGTCCAGCCAGCCTGCTTCATGAGGAGAATGTTCACTGTGCCAGTGACCTCTCCTTCAGCGTCGGTTGTTGCCGCGCTTGGAGCCGGGTCAGAGGCTCCGGTGACGGAGCAGCCTGTGACCGCCGCCGCCGCCAAGGAGCCCCCTGCAAACAACAGTGCCCGTCTAGTGAGAATCATGGTCGGCTCCCTTCAATGTGCGCGGCGACCTGCGCGACTGGTGTTGACAACTTCTCCGCCATGTTGGCGGAGTGTGAAATCTGGGTGACATGCCGCAACTCCTGTCGGGCCAACAACACCGCTCCACCGACTGGAGGATCAGTGAGTAGCACCACCGGCAGCTCAGGATGGTGACGGCGGACGCCGACGCGAATCGCCCCCGCCAGGCGGGGCTGTGCAGTAGCCACACCCCCGGCGAGAACAACGGCTTCAGGCTTCAGACCGCGGGCGACGTGCAGCTCCACCAACTCGACGAGCTCGGAAGCGTGTCGCTGGATGACTGCATCCGCCAGCAGCGACCCGGCGTCGGCGGCCGCGAACACTGCTGGCGCGAGCCGACCCCAGTCAGTGATCGAATGCCGCCGGTTCAGCTCGGCGGCCAGGTCCTCCTCCGGCTCTTCGGACTGCGGCAGCCCCATCGCATCGATGAGGTGGGACAATGCGATGTGATCAGGATGGCCGCGGTCCCACTCGCGCAGCAACTCGCGGACCACGTCGCGTACCAGGGCTGGCGCACTGCCCTCGTCCCCCAGCAAGTAGCCGTGGCCGCCGAGCCGCACTTCAACGCCGGCGTCGTTCATGGCGAGCACGATGGACCCGGTGCCCGCGATCACGGTGACCACCGCACCCGGGTAGCCAGCCGCTGGGCCGACCAGTCCCGCATCGTTGAGCACCCGCACAGTGCCGCCGGAAAGCCTTCTCAGTTCCCTGGCCAAGTCGTCGGCGACTCGAGCTGAGTCGATTCCATGGGCGCCGACAACCAAAGCCGACCCAACCAACTGTTTTCCACCCAGTTCACGCACCAGGGCAGCGGCATTGCCGGGCGATTCGATTGCTGAACCCGGAGACCACCACCCTGAGGTGGGAATCACATAGTCAGCAAGACGATCCGGGCCGCGCTCGATTCGGACGTGGGTCTTGGTTCCCCCCACATCGACACCGATGACTCGCCCTGCAGGCACCTGAGCATCCCCTTCGCACACCAAGTGCCTCACCGTAACTCTGGCACGCACTCGCTCGAGTGGTTTTCGCCAAATCGAGTGAGTGCTCCATGTCGGTACAAGAGGAGTCCCACACACTCGTGTGGTCGTTCTCGACCCCGACGGCAACAAGCTCCGTTCCTGGCTGCCGCCATCGCCGCGGACGCCTGAACGGCCGCCATCGGTACAGCGTCCCGGCCTGCACGTTGGTGCGTTTGTGCCCGGAAGAGCGTGTTCGTTCGTAGTCTTGTTCGTGGTTCGAACGATGAAGTGCCGGACACCAGCATGACCAGGAGGTCCCAGTGAGAACGATCGACACGGACGTCGTAGTGATCGGCGGAGGCGCCACGGGCGCCGGAGTTGTTCGCGACGTCGCAATGCGCGGCTACCGCACGGTGCTGCTGGACCGGGCGGACCTTGCCCAGGGCACCACCGGCCGCTACCACGGACTGCTGCACTCGGGCGGCCGTTACGTGGTCAGCGATCCGAGATCCGCCACCGAGTGCGCGGAGGAGAACGTCGTCATCACCAGGATCCACGCGGATGCAGTGGAGACCACGGGCGGCCTGTTCGTCTCCACCCCCGGCGATGACCCGGAGTTCCCCGACCGCTTCCTTGCAGGTGCGACGGCGTCGAAGGTCCCCGCCCAGGAGATCTCCGTGGCCCAGGCCCTCAGGCAGGAACCCCGGCTCAATCCGGGCATCTCGCGAGCGATTGTCGTGGAGGACGGCGCTGTTGACGGGTGGCAGATGACATGGGGTGCTGCGAACTCGGCGAAGGCCTACGGCGCCCAGATCCTGCCCTACCACGAGGTCATAGGCATTGACCGCGAGGATGACCAGGTGCGACGGGTCCGCGCCCACGACCGCAAGAGCGGTGAGGACGTCAACATCGACTGCACCTTCGTCATCAACGCCGGCGGCCCCTGGTCGGGGGAGATCGCCGCCATGGCAGGGTGCCACGATGTGGAGGTGGTGCCCGGGCGCGGCATCATGATCGCGATGAACCACCGACTGGTGAACACGGTCGTGAACCGCTGCATCTACCCCACCGACGGCGACATCCTCGTCCCTGTCCACACCGTCAGCATCATCGGCACCACAGACGTCAAAGCCCCCAACGCGGACAAGCTCACCATCCCCGCCGCCGAGGTGCAGGAGATGATGGACGCCGGCGAGGCGCTGGTCCCCGGGTTCAGGAACGCCCGCGCCGTCCACGCCTGGGCTGGTGCCCGGCCGCTGGTCAAGGACACCCGGGTCTCGGCCACCGACACCCGACACATGAGCCGCGGCATGAGCATCCTCGACCACCACGAACGCGACGGCCTCAAGGGCCTGCTCACCATCACTGGCGGCAAGCTCACCACCTACCGCCTCATGGCAAAGAACATCGTCGACGAGATGTGCGAGCAGCTCGGCGACTCCCGCCCCTGCCGTACCGCCGAGGAGTCCGTCCCGAAGTCGGAGCCTGGCAAGACATACCTCGTCACCCATCGTCTGGAGGAGCGCGAGAAGGATCGCCTCGAGGACCAGATCATCTGCGAGTGCGAGCTGATGAGCCGCAAGAGCTACCTCGAGGAAATGCATGCCCGGCCCAGCGCGAACTTCGACGACATCCGACGCCTGACCCGGCTGGGCATGGGGCCGTGCCAGGGCGGCTTCTGCTCCTCGCGCGCCGCAGGGCTCGCGCTGCACGAGGGCCTCGTCGACGTTGAACGCGCCAGCGGCCTGATGGAGTTGTTCCTGAAGAACCGCTGGATCGGGCTGTGGCCCATCCTCTACGGCGCGCAGGTGCGACAAACCGCGTTGGACCAGTGGATCTTCTCCGGAACCCTCGACATCGAACACCTCCCCGAACCAGAACAGGCGGTGCTGTGATGAGCCCCATCAATCGTGCGGTCGTCGTCGGGGCCGGCATGTCCGGTCTCATCAGTGCCATCCGTCTCCGGCAGGCGGGCATGGACGTGACGCTGGTGACCAAGGGCATCGGCGGCATTCAGCTCGGACAGGGCACCGTGGACGTTCTGGGCTACGTACCCGAACGGGTTCTGGACGACCCGTTGGCCGCCGTGACAGCCTATGGTCAGTCCCATCCGGATCACCCCTACGCCACGCTCAGCACCGACGACGTGCGTGCGGGCGCCGAGTTCCTGAGGGAGCTGTTGCCGGGAATGTTCGTGGGCGACCTGAGCCGCAACTACCTGCTACCCACTGCGATCGGGGCCCTGCGGCCGACGGCGCTCCCCCAGGCCAGCATGGTCGAGGGCGAGTGCACGCCGGGGAAGAAGATGGTCTTCGTGGGGCTGCGGCAGCTCAAGGACTTCTGGCCCGAGCTCATTGCCGGCAACGTGGCGCGCACCGAGCTGCCCGGCGGCGGCCGCGTGGCGACGCGGGCCGCATGGCTGGACCTGCCCGCCCGCGAGGGCGAGGTGGACTCCACACCGCTCTACTACGCCCGCGCCATGGATGATTCCGCCTACCGGAAACGGTTCGTCGACGCGCTGCGGAAAGTCGTGGAACCCGGCGAGACCGTCGGACTCCCCGGTGTGCTCGGGCTCGACGACGCGGGCGCATACGCCGACATCTCCGCCCAGCTGGGCCAGCCGGTCTTCGAGATCTCCACCATTCCCCCGTCGGTGCCGGGCATGCGCATCAACGACACGCTCTCCCGGATTGCCCGGAAGGCACGGGTCAGGATTGTGCTGGGCAGCCCGGTGCTGTGCGGCAACAGCGACGGCACGCGCATCACGTCCCTCACGGTGGGCACCACCGGCCACCCCACCGACTACGCCGCCGACCACTTCGTGTTCGCGCCGGGCGGCTTCGAGTCGGGCGGCGTTGAGCTGGACTCCTACATGAAGGCCAGCGAGCCAACACTCGGGTTGCCGCTGTGGATGCCCGAGGGGGACCTGGTGCTGGCCGATCACAGCGCGGAGCAGCCCCTGTTCAGCGTCGGAGTCCGGTTCGACTCGGACATGCGGGTGCTCGACGCCGCGGGCGAAGTCGTCCACGAGAACCTGCGCGTGGCCGGTGGCATCCTGGCCGGCGCGTCGCGTTGGCGGGAGAAGTCCGGAGACGGCATCGCGTTGGCCAGTGCCGTGCGTGCCGCGGACGCGATCCTTGAATCAGTGCAGAACCTGGAGGGAGCACACCATGCCTGAGCCACTCGAATTCCCCAAAGCGGTGCTGACGCGGGCCACGCTGGACGCCTGCATCAAGTGCACCATCTGCGAGACGGCATGCCCGGTCTCGGCGGTGACCCCGCTCTTCCCCGGTCCGAAGTTCGTGGGGCCGCAGGCCGAGAGGTTCCGCGATGGTGAGTCCGTTGACCACTCGCTCGACTACTGCAGCTCCTGCGGCGCCTGTACGCTCGCGTGCCCCCAGGGAGTGCAGATTGCTGAGCTGAACAGCCAGGCGCGGGCGGTGATGAAGGAGGACAACATGCCGCTGCGTGACAGGCTGATCGGCCAAACCGTCCTGATGGGCAAGACCATGACCCCGTTCGCCCCCATCGCCAACGCCGCGCTGGGCAACAAACTGGTGCGGACCGTCGTGGAGAAGACCGTCGGTGTCCACCGCGACGCCCCCATGCCCACGGCCCGGTCCCGCACCTTCCCCGGTTGGATGAAGAAGCACAAGCAGCCAACCACCCCCCGCACACGGGGGCCGGTGGTGTTCTTCCACGGCTGCGCCGGGGGCTACTTCGAGGTGGAGACCAGCATCAAGACCGTTGAGGTGCTGGAGCACCTGGGCTACGAGGTCATCGTGCCCAAGCAGGGCTGCTGCGGGCTGGCCCAACAGAGCAACGGCTTGTTCGACGAGGCCACCAAGAGCGTCCTGAAGCTCTGCGACCAACTGCGCAAGGGCGGCAAGGATCTGACGATCGTGTCCGCGTCGGGATCGTGTGCCGGGATGCTGAAACACGAAGCGCACGAGATCATGGGTGTCGACGAGGAGAAACTGCGCGACGTCGGTACCCGGATGCGGGAGATCTCGGAGTTCCTGGTGGAACTGCACCACGCCGACGAACTGCCCACCGACTTCATCCGCAACGACATCACCGTTCCGTACCACGCCCCGTGCCAGCTGAAGAGCCAGGGCATGGGCATGCCGGCGATCACGCTGATGGAGCTGATACCGGGCGTGGAGGTCATCGAGTCCGGACGCGCCTGCTGTGGCATCGCCGGGACCTATGGCCTGAAGAAGGAGAAGTACGACATCGCACAGGCCGTGGGCAAGCCGCTGTTCGACATGATCAAGGAGACGGAGGAGGGCATCGCCGTCTGCGACACCGAGACCTGCCGCTGGCAGATCGAGCAGGGTTCCGGCGTCAAGACCGTGCACCCCATCTGGCTCATCCACAAGGCGTACGGCCTCGGCTGAGGCCTCCCCGCCACACGACCTGCACAGCGCATCCCGCGAGCCCCCTTCCGGGCGCCACGCGGGATGCGCTGACTCGTTGGCGACGGTGGGCACGGGCCCGGCACGGATCGCCCCGAGCGCGTCCCTGCGGCGCCGTCGACGTGTGATCTCCGTCCGGTGGTCGCTGTCGGAGCGGGCTCGGCCCCGTCCCCGACCAGTCGCCGCAGCATCGGCGGTTCAACGCTGATATTTCCCCTGAATATACTCAGCATCCCAAGGAATGGGCACCCGTTCTGAGCGATCCTTGCCTTTGAAGCTAAGTGCCCGCAGTGTAATTCTTCATCTTTGGCGCTTTGGGTGAATCAGTGCGACAGTGTGCGCGTGAAGACTCGATCCCCCCTCCGAAACCTTCTCCTCTCCCCGCTCGTGGCCCTTGCCATGACCGCTGGAGCACTGTCCCCCCTGGCGACTGCCCAGGCAGATCCACTGGACCCGGACACCGACATCGTGGTCGACGTGACACCGGGCGCCGACGCCGACGTCGCCGCCCCGGACACCGCCGAAACCAGCGACGACACAACCGATTCCAGTGCCCCCACCGAGGATTCCCTCGAGGCCACTGCGGCCCCTGAGGCGAACACCATCGACACCGCGAACAACAGCCCGGACGTGGGCACGACCCAGAACGATGCCGCCGACGTGGGCGTCGCCGAGGAAGCCGACGTGGTGGCCCCCGAAGCCCTCAGCGACGTGGTCATCAACGCCCGCGCCACCACCAGCGCTGCTGTTCCCCTGACCGCCGAGGCCGCGGCGATCGACACCAGTGGCCTGACCTCGATGAGGCTCAGGAAGTCCAATGGATACTGGGTGACCATCACGCCCGCGATGCAACGCAACGCGCTCGTGGTCATCGACACCATCAAGGCGGCCAGCTGGGCGGGGGTCACGGCCAACGAGAAGGACCGGCTCATCGTCATCGCACTGATGACGATGGCGCAGGAATCGACGTTCTACACGCACCCCTACGCCCACGTGCCGGATGCCAACCAGGACGTCGGTCCATTCCAGCAGCGCTCGAAGGTCGGCTGGTACGCCGATGGAAAGACGCAGGCCGAGAACGTCAAGATCCTCAACAACATCCCCTACGCCACACTCACGTTCATCCAGGGCCATCGGGTCCCCAAGTGGGTCCCCGGCGCGGCCGGCCCAACCGGCTACATCATCCCCGGCGTGTTCCAGATGCGGAACTGGCGCACCGACCCCTACTGGCAGGTGGCAGCCAACGTGCAGCGGCCGGCCACGCAGTACCGCTACCACTACGAGTACTGGCGCCCCGTGGTGCAGGACATGGTCAAGGCACTCAAGGAGTACTCCGACCCCGTGGACGTCTACACCACCGCCGGTCAGCACACGGTCAACGGCCGGGAGTGGAAGACCACCTGCGGGCCCTACAGCACGACGATCCGTCGTTGCACGGCAAACATCTGGGCCACCACCGTCTCGCTGGTCGATGGGAAGTTTGTCCAGAAGAACGACTGGCAGTTCAACAACCTGACCTACCTGCCGTCCAAGCGGGCACAGTGGTCGGGCAACCTTCTGGCGAAGACGGGCACCTTCACCTCGAATGGACGTCAATGGAGAACCTCCTGCGCGGACAGCTGGACCGGTCCCAACGGGTGTCGCTCGTTCATGCGGGCGGACGTCATTGAGTCCTACCTCGACGCCGATGGCAACCGGCAGTTCCGCAGCGTGAGGAAAGAGGTGTTCAACAACGTCGTGAGATTCTCGGACTGATTGGGCAGCACCTGCTCACGAATGGGCGCGACGTCGGCCCCCGCACTTCCCCTTGGGCAGCGCGGGGGCCGACGTATCGCCTGAACTCGGACGGACGATCAGATGGAGGCGACGGAGCCGGAATCCACCCTGTAGTTGGAGCCGTTGACGAAGCTGGCACGGTCCGAGCAGAGGAAGGTGATGACGCTGGCCACCTCCTCCGGCAGACCACGTCGCTTGAGCTGCATGTGTGGCCGCTGATCGTCCAGGAAGCTCTCGACGGCCTCGTCGAAGCTGACGCCGAGCTCCTTCGAACGCTTCTCCATCATGGCGTCGGTCATGGGCGTGTTGATGAACGCCGGCGACACGGCGTTCACGAGCAGTCCCTCCGTCGCGTACGTCTGGGAGAGACCTTTCATGAAGGCCAGCACGCCCGCCTTGGCCGCGCAGTACGGCAGCTCGTCGTCGTAGGGCTGGACTGCGTCCTCGGACGTCGCCAGGACCAGTCGACCCCACCCGCCGGTGCGCAGGTCCGGAAGGAACTCCTTGACGATGCGCACGGGACCCATGAGGTCCACCATGAGAGTGTTCATCCAACCGTCGTCGTCGATCTCGTGGAAGAGCCCCTGCGCGCCCGTGATGCCGGACAGCTGCACGAGGATGTCAATCTCGCCCACGGCGTCGAGCGTCTGCCTGTGAAGCTTCGCCAGTTCATCGATGCTGGTGACGTCCGCGGCGAAGGTGTGGAGTCTGCCCTCTCCTGCCCTCAGATCGACCGAGGACTCCTCCAGCTTGTCCTGGTCCCTGTCGCTCACCACCACCGTCGCGCCTTCGTCGACCAACATCTGCGCGGTGTGCCACCCGATCCCCGAGTCCGCCCCGAACACGAGCGCCTTCTTGCCTGCGATTCCGAAATCCATGTGGCTGTCGGGTTGTGACGGTCCGTGACCGGCCCTCCTGCAACCCGGCCCCCTCTCTGTGCACAGGCCACCCCCGGGGGTGGCGGTGAGTAGCCGCGACGTCCCCGGAGGAGGGAGAAGCCACGAAGGAGCGCGCATGACGCTACCTGACTTCGGTCAAGATTACGACACCGTGCGGGTCAGGCGACGCGCTGCACCCTGCACCACCGAAGCGCCTCCGACCCGGCACACGGCCGGCACAGTGACGACGACATGCTGAGGGGCCTGCACTGCCTGGCCTGCACTGCCTGGCCTGCACTGCCTGGCCTGCACTGCCTGGCCGGGGTCATGCGGAAACCCTCGCCGCCGTACGCGCTGTTGCGCCAGAGCAAGTCCACCCTCGGCGGGAGTCTGGACGAGATCCCTCTCTCCGCCCACGTCCTCGCCATCCCCACGCGCACCATGCGTGCGCGCCATGGGACGCCCGGGCCGGTCTTCGGCCGCAACCGGTCGCCCGGGCCCGGCTCAGACGTCGTAGGTGTTCACGTGGACGTGGTCCTTGTGGTTGGCAGTGTTGCTGCCGCGGTCGTCCATCAGGCGCCATCCCTCGCGGTTCCTCGCCACTGACCAGATGTGCTGGTCGAAGATCACGTAGTTCACCCCGAAGTCCTGCGCATTGGCTCGGAAGTAATTGGCGATCTCCCATCCGAGAGCCTTGTTCGTCCTCCAGTTGGGAATCATGACGTCCACGGCACGACCGGCCGGGTGATCCGGGGTGGTCCGCTGGCTCCAGCCGTACATCGTCGTGATCTCCGGGTAGTTGGCCCAGACGTAACGGACAACCATCTTGGTGTTGTCGTTGACCCTGTCCAGACCCGAGGAGTACCCCTTGTTGAGCGTGCCCTCATCCGTTGGCGCCGGTGGCGGCTCCACGGCCTCACGGCTGAGTGCGTACGTCGGAACAAAGCCGAAGGTGCCCTTGTAGTAGATTTCGCTGCGGTCACCGATCTCGCGCTGGGTGATGACCACGGCCGTGCCGCTCCCGACCGTGCCCGTCGAGGCGTCGCCGGTCGCCTCCGCGTACAGCGGTGTGTCCTCCAACAGCCAGAAGCGGGTCAACTCCGACGCGATGGCGGTGAGCTGACCGGCTTCCTGGTTGAAAATGAACTTGGGGTACTGCACGGTGCCGGGGGTGAAATAGACCAGGTTGTTGAAGACCCATTTGTTCGAGGACCGGATGAACGTCCTGCAGGCACTCTTTCCGGTCCAGTCGTCATTGCAGGAGGTGATCCACTCGCGTCCCCCGGAGGAGAACTTGCCGGGTCGTGCCAGTGGGTTGTCGAACCACACGTCACGGTCCGCCGCCAGGTAGGTCAGGTTGTTGAACACCCACTTCCCGCCGCTGAGGATCTCGGCGCGGCAGCGAGTGATGTTCGCGTCGTACTCCGAGCAGGTGGTGTTCCATTGGCGCCCGTTGATGACATGTTGTCCGGGAGTCGTGTAGACGTTCACGTCTGCGTGGGCAGGGGTGGGGGCAAGGATGGCACCCGACACGGTGATGGCACCGATGGCGAGAGCCGCAAAGGCGTGCTTGAGCATTTGTACTTCTCCAATAAGGGGGGTCAAGGAGGTGGACACCACCATGGTGTCACGAGTAACACAGCCGAGGATAACAGGGGTGGCGTATTTGCGGAAAACGCCATATTCTTCTACATTTTTATTAGGGTTGAATGGAGAGTACCGGGCCCTCATCCCAGTGGCGTCAATGGCACCGCAAGGAGGCATTTCTCCTTTCAGGAGACGAGTGAATGGGCGAGCAGCCATGCGACGTCGGCGGCAGCAGGTGCCCTGGACAGCGAACACATCAGGCGCCGCCTCGCCACCTCGACGGCGTGCTCCCACTCCGCGGCCCTGGCGGATTCGGCCCGGCCGGTCAGCCAGAGTGCGGCCAGTGCCACGCTCCTTCCCCGGGGAGGGCTCGGCGAGGAGGTGATGCGTCCGAAACCGATGCTCGCCAGCATCTCCTGCGGCCCCATCGTCGGCAGCTCGTCGAACGCGGCAGGTCCGGTGGTGAGCCATTCGGACGTCACCTCAGGCTCCCACCCGCAGATCAGCGCGTGGGTGATCATCAGGCGGCGGAGATGGGGATCACGTTCGGCCGCCCATGCCACGCGAGCGGCAGCTCGCACCTCGGCAGCCACGGGAAGATCGGTCCGCGTCGCCGCGCGCATCCCTGCCATGGCCCCCCAGGCGGTGGGCTGCTCAAGTGCGTGCGCCAGCACCGTGTCCAGGACATCGAGGTCCATCGCTGCGTGGACCGAGGCCGCGAGCAACCACGCCACGAGGTTGGGGTCAGGATCAGCCAGCGCGGCTGGGGAGCCGGCCAACTCCATCAGTGAGGCGAACCAGCCCACCTCCACCAGCGCCGTCCCCCGGGCATCGAGGAAGCTCAGGTGGTGCAGCCCCGGGTCACCATCCACCCGGCTGCCGTTCAGGGTTGTGACGATCCGTAGCCCGTCCCCGGCCAGCGCTGCGTCCGCGTGCTCCACTTCCAGCACTTCGCCGAGTGGCAGGTAGCGCTGTCGAGGCACCCACGCCGGCTCCGGAACCGGCGTTCCAGGGGGCATGACGGTTCGACGCCACACCGCCGAGACGCCCTGCCCCGGACGGAGAAGCAGCGGCTCCGGGAACAGCCCGAAACCTTCGGTCCGGGCCACGCATGAGCCGCGATGCTGCACCCACAACACCGTCATGTCCGGCAACGGGCTCACCACTTCGCCTGCCGAGCCCGCGAACCACGGCACGGGGCTGCCCGTTTGTGCCAGCGCGACCCGGGGCGGCCGCACCTGAGCCACGTCGGTCCCGTTGTTGGTCACGTCCACCTCGAGCTGTACGCGGGGATGACGCCGCAACCGGATGCGGCCCACCAAATCCCCTGCGGTCCACCCCCAGAGATCGTCCTCATCGACGGGGAGGCTCCACCAGTCAGGCGGGAAGCGAACATCCCACGTCTGGTCGACAAATCCGAAGCTCACACCGTGACGGTGTTCCTGCGTCGTGATCGGCCCCCGATCGCGTTCGTCGTGATGCATCTCAGTCAGTGGGCCCGGACACGTCCTGTGGGTGCGGCTCGGGGACCAGGGCCGTGATGACGGAACCATCGGAGCGCCTGTTTCCGGACACGGGATGTGTGGCCTCGAAGGAGGTGTGCAAAGGTCCCTGCCCGTCCAGCTCAATACGCACGGGGGGACCACTGTCGACGACGACCTCGGCGCCCCGGACGAAGACCGTCACGGGATGTCCCTCCTCCAGCGCGAAGGCGATGTGGTTCCTCTCCAAGTGGACCCGGATGCGCGAGCCGTACTGATGCAGGGGGAAGTCCAGGCTCGGCCAGTCATGCGGAAGACGGGGATCAAAAGTCACGTTGCCGTGATAGTCCCGCATTCCGGCAAAGCCATGGATCAGAGCATTCCAGACCCCACCCGTGGATGCGATGTGCACGCCATCGCGGGTGTTGTTGTGCAGATCCGCCAAATCGACGTACAACCCGCACCGGAAATATTCCATCGCCATTTTCTGGTATCCCACCTCCGCGGCGACAATGGATTGCACAACCGCGGACAGGGTGGAATCCCCCGTGGTGATCGGGTCGTAGTATTCAAAATTCGCGCGCTTTTGTGCCTGCGAGAACTGGTCCCCCTGCAGGAATTGCGCCAGCACCACGTCAGCCTGCTTGATCACCTGGAACCGATAGATCACCAAGGGGTGGTAATGCAGCAGGAGCGGATACTTGTCGGGGGCGGTGTTCTCCAGATCCCACAACTCACCCTCGAGGAAGGCGTCGTCCTGGGGATGGATCCCCATGGACTCGTCGAAGGGCACCACCATGCCGTCCGCACACCGGCTCCACTCCTCGATCTCAGCCTTGGTGAGTTCCAGGGCGTTCTTCACCCGGACGAAGGCCGGCTGGTCCCTGTCCTCCATCTCACGCATGAGGCTGGCCGCGGAACGAAGATTGGCCCGGGCCATGACGTTGGTGAACATGTTGTTGTTCACGACGGTGGTGTACTCATCCGGGCCGGTCACGCCGTGGATGTGGAAGCTCCTCGTGCCGTCCCCCTCAGTGCGCCAGAAGCCCATGTCCGCCCACAGCCGGGCAGTTTCCACAAGCACAGCCGCACCGTCGCGGTACATGAACTCGGTGTCCCCGGTGATGTCGCGGTACTTGGCGAAGGCGAAGGCGACGTCGGCGTCGATGTGGTACTGCGCCGTGCCAGCCGCGTAGTAGGCGGAAGCCTCCTCGCCGTTGATGGTGCGCCACGGGAAGAGGGCTCCCTGCTGGGACAGCACTCGTGCGCGTTCCTTGGCCTTGGGCAGCAGTCCGACGCGGAAACGCAGGATGTTGCGCGCCACCCTGGGGTTGGTGTGGATGAGGAAGGGCACGAGGTAGATCTCGGTGTCCCAGAAGTAGTGACCCTCGTAGCCGGAGCCCGTGAGCCCCTTGGCCGGGATGCCCAGTTGGTCGCTCCGGGCCGTCGCCTGGGCGAGCTGGAAGAGGCACCACCGGGTGGCCTGCTGGATGGCGGGCTGAGCTTCGATCACCACGTCGGCGTTCAACCAGAAACCGTCCAGCCACTGCCGCTGCGCCTTCGCGTAGTGCTCGAAACCCTTGTCGCGCACCCGGTCAAGGGTGCGCCGGCACCGGTCGAAGAGTTCGGGGATGGGCACACCCCGGGAGGAGTGGTAGACGGCAGCCTTGCGGATGAGGATGGGCCTGCCCTGCCCTGCCTCGATGCGATAGATCTGCCGTCCCATGTCGGGCTCGGCCGCTGAGATGGACTCGTACACGTTATCGGTGTCGATGTAGTGATCCGTGCTGACCGCCAGCGTCATGCCCGAGTCCGTGGTCGCGTAGCCGATGGCCGTCCTGTTGCCCACGGACCAGTGTCCCTGTGGCTGCAGGACTCGTCCGTTCATGCGGCTGGAGCGCCGTGGGTCAAAGCTTCCCTGAGGGCTCACCTCCGGGCGGCGGTAGTCGTCGAACCCGTCCTGTCTGTTCAGGATCTGCGAGCTGACCACGACGGGGGCATCACCGTCCAGCATGGTGATCTCCATCTCGTAGAACACCACGTGGCGGTCGGTGAAGGACACCATGCGGCTGGAGTCCACCTTCACGCGCTTGCCCGACGGCGTTCGCCACACCAGCGAGCGGGTGAGCGTGCCGGCCCGGAAGTCGAGCGCACGCTCGTAGCTCTCGAGGTCTGCCTGCGGCAGCATGAGCGGCTCGTCGTCCACGTACAGCTTCATGGTCTTTGTGTCCGGGACGTTGACGATGGTCTGCCCGGTGTCCGCGAATCCGTAGGCCTCCTCCGCATGGCGGATGCGCCAGGTCTCGTGGAAGCCGTTGATGTAGGTGCCGTGAGCAAACGACTTGCGGCCCTCCTCCGGGTTGCCACGCATGCCCAGGTATCCGTTGCTCACGGAGAAGAGGGTCTCCATGGTGCCCAGATCATCAATCGTCGGGGGCTCCACCTCCACGAGCCGCCAGTCATCCAGCGGATAGCGCGACCGGTTCAGCGGGTCCGCCCCCACCGACCGCTTCATGAGGTCAGAAGATCTGCTAGGTCGGACACGACGACGTCCGCGCCCGCATCCGTCAGGGCGGGTTCACCCACTCCACGATCCACGCCCACCACGAGGCCGAAGGTGCCCGCAGCACCGGCAGCGACCCCGGAGAGCGCATCCTCGACCACCACGGACTGCTCATGTTCGACACCCAACCGGTCGGCGGCGAACTCGTAGGTGTCGGGTGCCGGCTTGCCCGGGAGTCCGTGGTCCCTGGCCACGTTGCCGTCGATGACCACCTCGAACCGGTCAGCCAGCCCAGCGGCGCGCAGCACCTCGGGAGCGTTGCGGGAGGATGAGACGACGGCGACGCCGACACCGAGGTCACGAAGCCGGTCGAGCAGGGCCACGGACCCCGGATAGGCGGTGACCCCGTCGCGTTCCAGGATGTTGTTGAACGCCGTGTTCTTGCGATTCCCCAGCCCGCACACCGTCTCCTCGTCGTCGTCGTCCTCGGGTGTCCCCTCGGGCACCGTGATGTCGCGCGAGGCAAGGAAGTCGCGCACGCCGTCGTAGCGTGGCTTGCCGTCGACGTACTCGAAGTAGTCGTCGTCCACGTAGCGATTACTGGAGCCACGGGAGGTGAGGAACGAGTTGAACATCTCAGCCCAGGCCCGCATGTGCACTTCGGCGGTGGGTGTGATGACCCCGTCGAGGTCGAAGAGCCAGGCCCGGTACGAGGTCAGATCCATGAGTGCCAGCCTAGAGGTCGCTCGGGCGGGGGCGCCAGTGATAACGAGCGTGTCAGCCGCTTTCACTTGTCGGGTCCCGCCGCGCGGAGATCTAGGACCTGAGCGCCCTTTTGCGACGTTGGCATCCCGGGCACCAGTACATGTTGCGACCCTCCAGGACAGTGGTGCGCACGATGCTTCCGCACACGATGCACTCCCTGCCAGCCCGTCGGTACACGTAGACCTCACCGCCGTGGCGATCCTGACGGGCCGGACGTCCCTGCGCCTCGGGGAGGTGTTCGTCCCGGACTGTGTCTATGCGTCCTTCGCGGACGCCGTAGTCCATGAGCTGCACGAGGTCATCCCAGATGATGCGCCACGTGCGATGGTCCACGTCCCGCCCGGGCGTCGTCGGCCGCAACCGATGCCGGAAGAGCACTTCGGCCCGGAAAATGTTGCCCACGCCGGCTGCGATGCGCTGATCCATCAGGAGGGCTGCCAGTGACTTGCCGGAGCGGGTCAGTCTCTGAAAACCCCGCTCCGGGTCGGCGTCCTCACGAAGTGGGTCGGGTCCCGCCGATCTGACGACGTCGTCGCGTTCGGCGGTCGTGATGCTCCGGCACCACTGGGGTCCACTGAGCAGGGCCGCGGTCTCGCCGTCGGAGATGCGCAGTCGAATCTCGCCGCGCACGGGGGAATCCGGCTCGATGCGCAGCTTCCCGATGAGGCCCAGGTGGATGTGGAGCCAGCGGGGCTCGGGGGCATCGAACTCGATGAACAGGTGTTTCCCCACCGCCTCCGCCCCGAGGAGGGTGGCGCCGTCGAGACGGGACGCCTCCACGGAGAATCGTCCCTGCGGGGAATCCACTGACACTCCCCTGCCTCCAAACACCACACCAATCCGGGCGGCAAGGCGGTGGATCACATGACCTTCTGGCATTCGCCAACACTATCCACGGTCCTTCCCGGCTTCGTGAAGCTCATGGCCAGGTCATGTGATGGGTTGTCAACGGTGGCGATCGCGGCAGGACCCCCGGTCATCCACCGGGGGGCGGGACCTCGTCGAAAATTACTTTCTGAATCGTGCATCCAAAAGACTCACCCCGAGCGAAGTACTGAGCAGAGGGTGGTGATCGCCACCCGAACACGTATCGAAAGGATCGACCTCATGAAGTTGCAGCGACTTCTGGCAGCCGGCGCACTCGGCCTGGCCTCTTCACTCCTCGTCGTGCCCTCCGCCATGGCGGACAACCACGAGGCAACTGTCTCGGTTCTCCACGGAATCCCTGACGCCACCGTGGACGTCTACGCCAACGGCAACCTTCTCATCGACGATTTCACCCCGGGTACCCTGACCGATCCACAAATGCTTCCGGCCGGAGACTACGACCTCAAGGTCGTTGCATCCGACGCCGCTGACGCCAACGCCGACGCCATCGTCGAGGCCAACGGTGTGACGGTTCCCGGAGGCGCCAACATCACGGTCGCCGCTTACCTGACCGCTGATGGCACCCCGGCGCTCAAGCCCTTCGTGAACGACACTTCCGCCTCCGAGGAAGGTGGCCGCATCACCGTCCGCCACATCGCTGCCGCTCCGGCCGTTGACGTCCGCGCCGGTGGAACCGCCGTGATCTCAGGACTTGAGAACCCCAACGAGGCCATGCTGAACATTGCAGCGGGAACCTTGAATGTTGACGTCGTTGCTGCCGGCACCGACACCGTCGTCCTCGGCCCCGCCGACGTCGCGGTTGAAGACGGCAAGAACCTCATCGTCTACGCCTGGGGCAGCCTCGAGGGAGAAAACCTCGCTCTGGCAACCCAGTCCGTCGACCTCATGGCTGCTGACGGCTCCGCGACGCCCGGAATGCCCTCCACGGGCGCCGAGGGTCCCGGCTCCTCCGCCGGCACCACCGCAGCCCTGATTGGCGCTCTCGCCATCGCAGGGACCGCGTTGGTCGTGACCCGTCGTCAGGCCAGCGCCAAGGCCTGAACGCATCCGAACTCCCGGCCCGCTCCCCTTGCGGGCCGGGAGTTCCCCCGTTGACCGCCGGGTCATGGCAGACTGCTTCCGTGCAGCTAGATTCCCTGACCAGTCCGGTGGCCTCGCTGGCCACGCGACTGGTCGAAGGCGATGAATCAGCACTGCACGAGATGTTCAAGCGCTGGTCCAGGCTCGTCCATACGATTGCACGCTCGGCCCTGGGCTCCACCGCCGATGCGGACGACGTGACACAGCAGGTTTTCATTGCGGCATGGAAATCCCGTCACACACTGAGACCGAGTGACGAGGCCCTTCCGGCCTGGCTCCTCGGGATCTGCAAATTCAAGATCGCTGATGCATTGCGCTCGCGCAGCAGGAGTTTCCGTCTCGAGGAATCTGCCGCAGCCGACGAGCCCAGCGGGTTCGTCTCCCACGCTGACGATGTGCTGGACAAGGTCGTCGTCAAGGACGCACTCGAATCGCTCGGCGATCCGCGCGCGAAGATCCTGCGGATGGTCTTCCTGGAGGACAAGACCCACGAGGTGGTCTCCCGTGAACTGGAGATACCCTTGGGCACGGTCAAGAGTCACGTGAGACGCGGTCTGGAAAGACTTCGCAACATATTCGAGGAGGTGGATTCACTACATGCTTAACATGGACGATCGCCCGATGGCGGAAGTGTTGCAGCGTTTCCGTCGTGCCTCGCAGAACCAGCCGGAGTGGTCTGCACCGTCGGATGGGACATGGGAGAGCATCGCCTCGGCACTCGATTTCTCCCCCGGCCCCGCAGCCGGGGTATCCCCCGCTACCACCGCTGGAATCTCACGACGCACGTTGTTCGCCGGTCTCGGTGGACTTGTTGCTGGAGCCGCCGTGGGTGCGGCTGTCGTGAGTCTGGCGCAGACCAACACCGTCCCCACCCCCGTCAAGAGTGCGGTCCTCACCCCCCTGGAGAGGGAGGACGAGAAGCTGGGCGTCGCCGAACTGCGTCCGTTGGACGTCGGCTACAGCCTCGCCGTTGATGTCCCGGAGGGTGTTGAGCACGCAGGCGGCTACATCGAGGTCTGGCTCATCAACGTGGACCTGGCACGCATGGTCTCGGTGGGCGTCTTCGCCGCCGGGACGTCAGCCCAGTTCTACGTCTCCGATGAGCTGATCGACGCCGGGTATCTCATCGTGGATCTCTCCAACGAGGAGTTCGACGACGAACCACGTCACTCCGGCGACACGATCATGCGCGGCGAGTTGCGCGCCTGAACCACACGGTCGACGAGGCGAGTCTGGAGGGGCGGGGGCCGCTGCTCAGCCCTCGTACTCGTTGATCACATCAATGCGGCGCTGGTGTCGCTCGTCCCCGGAGAACGGTGTGTTCAGGAAAACGTCCACCATCTCCCAGGCCTCCTCCAGTGACTGCATCCGGCCGCCGAGCGAGATGATGTTGGCATCATTGTGCTCGCGGGCGAGTCGGGCCAGTTCGCTGTTGTACGCCAGTGCGGCCCGGATGCCCCTCACCTTGTTGGCCGCAATCTGTTCGCCGTTGCCGGAACCGCCCAGCACGATGCCAATGCCCGACTCGTCGGCCACCGCCTCGGCACAGGGGATGATGAACGTGGGGTAGTCGTCCAGTGCGTCGTAGCTCTCGGCGCCATGGTCCACCACGTCGTGGCCGGCCCTCTCCAACTGCTGGACGAGGTAGTTCTTGAGTTCAAAAGCGGCATGGTCGGTGGCAATGTGAACGCGCATGGCACCACTATTGCAGGTGCAACGAGGCAATGGGACGCTGATCGATTCGATAGGGTCAACAGATGCACCGCGTCGAAACGATCCAGGTGGCCGACACGTTGACCCCGGAGCTGCGTTCCTACGCCGCTGCGATGCGCGACGGCTTCTTCGAGACACCCATGACCGAAGAGGGCCTGCACACCTGGCACAGCCATCTGCTCGCGGATCGGACCCGCCTCCGGGTGGTCCGGGACACGGGCCGGCCCTTCGGGATGGAACAGGAGCCGGTGGCCACCTTCGCGTCCTGGGACGGCACCGTGAACGCCGGGCACGGACTGGCCCCCACGAACTTCATCACCGACGTCACGGTGCAGGCCTCCCACCGCCGCCGGGGCCTCATGAAGGCACTCATGGTCACCGACCTCACGGAGTCTCGGGAGCGCGGTGACGTGTTCGCCGTCCTGACTGCCACCGATGCCCGGCTCTACGGGCGCTTCGGTTTCGGGGTCACCGCCCACGCACGCAGTCTGGAGATTGAGTCGGGTCCCAAGTTCCAGCTGCGCACGGAACCCGTCGGCCACTCCGTTTTTGCCGATCCCGCCAACATTGCCGATCTGCGTCGGAACATCTTCGAGACGTTCCATGCACGACAGTTCTGGTCAGTCGGCAGGGCCAACCACTACTGGACGTCCGGTTTCGACTGGAATGCTCAGCGCTCCGTCTCCCACCGTGGAGCGGTCCACATCGACGAACACGGGGAGCCCGACGCCACTCTCGTCTTCGTCGTGGAGGAGGACAACCTCAGGATCCTGGACCTTCTCGGCACCTCGACAGGGGCCGAGATCGAGCTCCTGCGACTCCTGGCGCATGGCGAGGCACACGAGAAGATCATCTGGCCGCGCTGCCACGACCCCCGCCACCCCCTTCCCTGGGCTCTGGAGGACTCCCGCGTGGTCAGGACGACGAAGGAATTCGACACGGTGTGGGTGCGTGTCCTGGACGTGGAGCGTGCGGTGGGGCTGCGCCAATTCGATTCCGATGGCTCCGTGACGCTGGAGATCCGCGACAGGCAGGGCTTCTGCGACGGCACGTATGAGATCACCGTCGAGAACGGCCGGGCCACGGTTGACAGGACGACGAAGGCCGCGGACGTGGCCATCCACGTGGCCGCATTCTCCACTCTTCTGTCCGGCCTGCAGGGCGCCCTGGAACTGGGTGTGGCAGGTCTGGCTTTCGGTTCGAAGCCGGACCTCGAGCGCACGAGTCGGTTGTTCGCCAAGATCAGTCCGCCCGTCGCGGCCTCGATCTTCTGAGGTCAGGTTCGAAAGCCCCTTCGATACGCCTCCATTCCCCGAGTGGGTTGGGCCGCTGGTGCCGATCCACCGGCACCCGGAGCCCACTCATCCCGAACGCCCACCATCGGGGGCCGCCACCGCCTCCGGGCCATCCTCGAGCAGCCTCCGGAAACCCTCCTCGTCCAGGATCGGACGGCCCAGCTGCTCCGCCTTCTCGGCCTTGGTACCCGCGTTCTCCCCCACCACGACGAAGTCGGTCTTCCTGCTCACCGAGCCCGACGCCTTGCCTCCGCGGGACAGGATGGCCTCCTTCGCCTCGTCCCGGCTGAAGTGGGGCAGCGTGCCTGTGACCACGACGGTCAGCCCCGCCAGGGTCCGGGGCGTCGAAGCGTCCACCTCATCGGCCATCCGCACGCCGTCGGCCGCCCACTGGTCCACGATCGCCACGTGCCAATCGACGTCGAACCATTCCTTGAGGGATTCGGCAATGACCTGTCCCACGCCGTCCGTGAAGGCAAGGTCCTCCAGATTCGCCTTCCGAATGGCGTCCAGGGAGCCGAACCTCGACGCGAGCGACCGGGCCGCCGTCGGCCCCACGTGACGGATGGACAGAGCGACGAGCACCCTCCAGAGCGGCTGGTCCTTGACCTGTTGCAGGTTCGCCAGCAGCTTCTCCCCCGTGCTGGACAGCACGCGACCGTCGCGCACGCCACCTTCGGGCGCCCTGGTCGGGTCCTCGAGCTCCTGCTTGCGCGCGCCCCTCGTGTACAGCTCGGTGCGCAGCAGGTCCTCCGCGGTCAGCTGGAACAGGCCTGCCTCGTCGACGAGGAGCCCCTCCGCGAGCAGCGCCTGTGCCCCCTCCCACCCCAGGGCTTCGATGTCGAAGCCGCCACGCCCGGCCAGGGCGAAGAGCCGCTCCCGCAGCTGGCTGGGACAGGATCGCGAGTTGGGGCAGCGGATGTCCTTCTCGCCCTCCTTCTGGGGGCGCAGTTCTGTGCCGCAGGACGGGCAGTGGGTGGGCATCTCGAACTCCCGCTCGGTGCCGTCACGCAACGCGACGACCGGTGCGACGATCTCCGGAATGACGTCGCCTGCCTTGCGCAGCACCACGACGTCTCCGATCCGGACGCCCTTGCGCTTCACCTCGTGGGCATTGTGCAGCGTGGCCATCTCCACGGTGGAACCGGACACCACCACCGGTTCCATCACGCCGTACGGCGTCACGCGGCCCGTGCGCCCCACGTTGACGCGGATGTCCAGCAGCGTGGTGTTGACCTCCTCGGGCGGGTACTTGTAGGCCACGGCCCACCTGGGCGCCCTCGACGTGATGCCGAGATCGGCCTGACCCGAGAAGGCATCCACCTTGACCACGACACCGTCGATCTCGTGGACGACGGCGTGCCTGTGCTCCCCGAAGTGGGCGATGTAGCCCTGCACCCCCGACGGCGTGTCCAGCACCTTGTAGAGCGGACTGACGGGCAGACCCCACGCGGAGAACTGTTCGTAGGTTCCGCTCTGCGACGTCACGGCCAGTCCGTCACGCTCCCCCACGCCGTGGACGATCATCTGCAGCGGCCGCGAAGCCGTGACCGACGGATCCTTCTGCCGCAGGGAGCCCGCCGCCGCATTGCGTGGATTCGCAAATGGAGCCTTGCCTGCCTCCACCAGCGCGGCGTTCAACCGCTCAAAGCCCTGGACGGGGAAGAAGATCTCTCCCCGCACCTCCAGCACGGCAGGAACGTCGTCGCCGTGCAGCGTGTGGGGGATGCAGTCGATGGTGCGCACGTTGTGGGTGACGTTCTCCCCCACCCGGCCGTCGCCACGGGTCGCGGCCACCTCCAGCCGTCCATCGAGGTACAGCAGGTTGATGGCAAGGCCGTCGATCTTCACCTCGCACAGCCACGGCCCCTCCCCAGAACGGGCCAGCCATGCCGTCAACTCCTCCTCGGTGGTGATGTTGTCGAGGCTGAGCAGTCGCTGCCGGTGGGTCACGGGGGCGAAGTCAGTGATGGTGGCGGAGCCCACCTTCCTGGTCACGGAGTCGGGGCTCGCCAGTTCCGGATGCTGCTCCTCCAACTCCTGCAGAGCTCGCATCGCCTCGTCGTAGGCCTCATCGGAGGAGGTCGGCGCGTCCGCGCCGTAGTAGGCCTGCTGTGCCTTGGTGAGCATCTCGTTGAGTTCGCTCCACCGGCGGCGAGCCTCATCCAACTCATCGGTGGAGCTGGTTGCCTCATCTCTCATGCGCCCATGCTGGCACAGCCATTGGGTACGGGTCCCAAGACCTGCTTGTCGGATGGCACGCTTCAGGACACGGCAACCCCCGCCCACTAGTATCGACAGGGAAACTGAACCGCCAACAGCTGAGGGAGCCCACCTCGTGGCCACCGCCAACATCACCCGCGCAGAAGCTGAACAGCGCTCCACCGTCGTCCGGGTCAACGCCTACCGCGTCCTCGTCGACGTCACGGACGGCGCCACCGACGAGCCAGGGAAGACGTTCTCCTCCCGCACAGAGATGGACATCCGTGCCGAAGGCCCGGCCACCCATCTGGACCTGATCGCCGAGAGCGTGACGGAGGCCACCCTTGACGGGCAGCCCATGGCCGTTGACGAGTTCGACGGCTACCGCCTGCCGCTGCCCGAGATGGAGCCCGGCGACCACACCGTGGTCGTCGACGCCGTCTGCCGGTACTCGATCACCGGGGAGGGCCTCCACCGCTTCGTCGACCCGGCCGATTCGCGAATCTATCTCTACTCACAGTTCGAGACGGCCGACGCGCGTCGCATGTACGCCACCCTCGAACAGCCCGACCAGAAGGCGACGTTCCAGCTCAGCGTGCTGGCTCCCGGCCACTGGGAAGTCATCAGCAATTCCGCGCGCGTGCAGCCCGTGGAGGTCGCCGACGGCATCGGGCGCTGGGACCACGCACCCACGCCCCCCGTGTCCACCTACATCACGGCACTCGTGGCCGGCGAGTACCACGTGGTGGAGAGCGAGATCCGCTCGGTGGAGAAGACCCTCCCGGCGGCCATAGCCTGTCGCCGGTCCGTGGCCGAGTTCCTGGACGCGGACCGCATCATGGAAACCACCCAGCGCGGCTTCGAGGTGTTCGAAGGGGCGTTCGGGGTTCCCTACGCCTTCGACTCCTATGACCAGGTTTTCGTCCCCGAGTTCAACGCCGGCGCCATGGAGAACGCGGGCTGCGTCACCTTCCGCGACGAGTACCTCTTCCGTTTCCGCGTCACCGCCCGGGAAATGGAATCCCGCGACAACACGATCCTGCACGAGTTGGCGCACATGTGGTTCGGCGATCTGGTGACGATGAGCTGGTGGGACGACCTGTGGCTCAACGAGTCCTTCGCTGAATGGGCCTCCCACTACGCAGCCGAGGAGATCTCGACGCGCTACGACACCGGCGCCGATCCGTGGGCCTCGTTCAGCAACGAGCGCAAGGCCTGGGCGTACCTGCAGGACCAGTTGAGCACCACCCACCCCATCGCCGCCGACATGGGTGACCTGGAGAAGGTGGAGCAGAACTTCGACGGCATCACCTACGCAAAGGGCGCCTCGGTCCTGAAGCTGCTGGTCTCCTTCGTGGGCGAGGTGGCCTTCCGCGCCGGCGTCTCCCAGTACTTCCGGAAGCACGCGTGGGGCAACACCACCCTGCGCGACCTCCTCGTCGAACTGGAGGACACCAGCAGCCGCGATCTGTCCTGGTTCACCGGACAGTGGTTGGAGACGGCCGGAGTGAACACGCTCCGGGCAGACTTCGACGTCGACGGCGACGGCAACTTCACCCGCTTCGCCATTGAGCAGACGGCCACCAGGGACCACCCGACGCTTCGACGCCACCGGCTCGGCATCGCCATCTTCGCCCTCAACGACGGGGAACTCCGCCGTGCACACACCGTCGAGCTCGACGTGGAGGGAGCAAGCACCGAGGTCGAGGAACTCGTCGGCGTCCATCGTGGCGACGTCGTACTGGTCAACGACGGTGACCTGACCTACGCCAAGGTGCGCTTCGACACGGGCTCGGCCGCCGCCCTCGTCGAGAACATCGCCGGACTCACCGACCCGCTGGCCCGGGCCGTGACCTGGTCCTCGTTCTGGGACTCGGTGCGCGACGGGGACATCCCCGCGGCTGACTTCGTCAGCCTCGCTCTGCGGGGCATCGACAGCGAGACGGACATGGCCGCCACTGCCACCGTCCTGTCCCAGGCCGCCGTGTGCTCGGGCCGCTTCATGGCACCGGAGCTGCGCGCCGACGCCAATGCGCGCCTTGCCTCCGGTCTGGCCCGGCTGCTGCAGCGCGCCGAAGCAGGCTCCGACAAGCAGGTCATCATCGCCAAGGCCCTCATCGGCGTCACTCGCTCAGATACAGCCGTGGAACTTGTGCGGGGCTGGCTCGATGGCGAGGAGGTGCCCTCCGGCCTGGCCATCGACACCGGCATGCGCTGGAGCATCGTCGCCGCCCTTGCCCGCGTGGGAGCCGTCGGGGCTCCGATGATCGATGAGGAACTCGAGCGGGACAACACCAGTGCGGGGGCCGAACGTGCCGCGGGAGCGAAGGCCGGACTTCCGGACGCGGAGCACAAGGCCGAGGCCTGGCGCCGCGCCACGCAGGACCCCGATGTCCCCAACGAAACGCATCGCAGCATCGCCATGGGCTTCTGGCACCTGGGACAGGAGTCCGTGACCGCGCCGTATGCGGACGAGTACCTGGAGATGCTTGGCGCCATCTCCCGCCGGGAGGGCCAGTGGGCCGAGCGCGGCTACGCAGCAATCGGTACGGTCCTGCGCTGGCTGTTCCCCGACCCGCTGATCACCGACGAGCTCGTGGAGCGCTTCGAGGCATGGCTCACGGACAACGAGCCCACACAGCAGGTGCAGCGCTCCCTGTCCGAACGTCTCGACGAGGCACGCCGGGCCCTGCTCTGCCAGGAGCGCAGCCGGGCGGCGTCCCGGTGGACGTGACGGTCGGAGATCGGACGACCTGAGCCGGGCGCGACAAACGCCCGGCTGAGACCGTATCCTTGCCTTCCATGAACTGGTTGCTTCCGCTTGAGACCCTTCCCGGTTGGCCCGAGGCACCGGATGTCTCGGCGACGCACATGCTGTTCCTGCTGTTCCTCGGACCGGCCGCCTTCGGGGCAGTCATTGTGCTCATCGCCTTCACTCCTGCTCTCGGCCGTCGGTTTCGCGGCGAGTTGACCTCGGACCAGACACCGTCGGCCGAGTATGCCGCCCTCGAGGGTGACGCCAGTGCGCAGCGCGCGATGGAGCCGGAGGCGAGACATGGGCAGCCGATCGTCGACGATCCCCACACCGGCCATGGTGCGACGGCGAACAACTCTTGACCAGCAGCACGACTCCCCATGAGGGGGTCGCCACCGACGTGAAGTCGGTGATGAGCGCCGCAGAGATCTCCCGGGCAGTGGCGAGGATGAGCCATGAGTTGCTCGAGCTCGCCGGTGGCGCCGAGGACCTCGTCATCCTCGGAATACTGACCAGGGGGGTTCCGTTGGCGCAGCGCCTGGCCCAGGCCATCGCCGCAACCGAGGGGGTGGCGGTATCCAGCGGTGAGCTGGACATCACGATGTACCGCGATGATCTCCGCCGTCAGCCACTGCGACCCGTGGGCCGCACGGTGCTTCCCGGGTCGATTGACGACAAGACCGTCGTGCTCGTCGATGATGTGCTGTTCTCCGGGCGCACCATCCAGGCCTCCCTCCTCGCACTGGCCGATCTCGGCCGACCCGCCAAGGTGCTGCTGGTGGTGCTCGTGGACCGGGGACACCGCGAAGTGCCCATCCAGGCACACATCGTGGGCCGGAGCCTTCCCACCGCACGAGGCGAGAGAGTGCGGGTCTCCATGGCCGAGCTCGACGCCGTGGACGAGGTCACCATCGAATCGGAGACGAGCACCCCGTGAAGCACCTTCTCGGCATTGAGGGCATGTCCCTTCACGACATCCAGGCCATCCTGGCCACCGCCGAGGAAATGCACGAGGTGCAGCAGCGGCCCATCAAGAAGCTGCCCACCCTGCGTGGCCGCACCGTGGTCAACCTCTTCTTCGAGGACTCCACACGCACACGGTCCTCCTTCGAACTCGCCGCGAAATGGCTCTCCGCCGACGCCATCAACGTGGCCGCCAAGGGGTCTTCCGCATCCAAGGGCGAATCGATGCGGGACACCCTCACCACGTTGGACGCCATGGGAATTGACGCCATCGTGATGCGGCACGCCGGATCCGGGTCCGTGGCCCAGGCCGCCGGCTGGGTGGAGGCGAGCATGATCAATGCGGGCGACGGCACGCATGAGCACCCCACCCAGGCGCTCCTCGACGCGCACGCCATGCTCCGCCATTTTCGCGCCCATGACCTCGGAACTCTCGAGGGCAAGGAGGTCGTCATCGTCGGCGATCTCCTGCACTCACGGGTGGTCCGCTCCAACGCATTGCTCCTCCCGCAACTGGGCGCGCACATCACGCTCGTGGCGCCGCCCACCCTTCTGCCCCCGGGTGTCGGGGCCTGGGACGTGGACGTGTCCCATGACCTGGACGCCGCGCTGCCCAACGCCGACGTCGTGATGATGTTGCGCGTGCAGCGCGAGCGCATGCTGGGCGGGTTCTTCCCGTCCGAGCGTGAGTACACGATCCGCTACGGCCTGACCGCCCGGCGTCTGCAACATCTCCGCCCCCATGCGGTCATAGCGCACCCCGGCCCATTGAACCGCGGTCTGGAAATCTCGTCGGCGGCCGCAGACAGCGCCCGATCCATCGTGCTGGACCAGGTGTCGGCAGGTGTCGCCGTTCGCATGAGTGTCCTGTACCACCTGCTCGCCGCCTGATGCCGAGAAAGAACTGCACCGTGACCACACCCCGCTTCCCGAGCAGACCCGCAACGAAGGCCATGCCATGACCACATCCCCCTTCTCGCGCAGCGACGCAACGAAGGTGCCGGACGTATCGACGGACGCTGCCTCCTTCGTCATCTCCGGGGCAGAACTCCCTGACGGCAGCAGGCGGGACCTGTTCGTCTCCAAGGGTCTGCTGGTTGATGAGCGCCCATCAGGTGCCCGCAGGATCGACGCCGACGGATTGGTGGCGCTGCCAGGGCTGGTGGACCTGCACACGCACCTGAGGGAGCCCGGCCGCGAGGATGCCGAAACGGTGGAGTCGGGCTCCCTGGCCGCCGCTCGCGGGGGGTTCACCTGTGTGCACGCCATGGCCAACACCCAACCCGTGACGGACACCGCCGAGAATGCGGAACACATCGTCGACCTCGGACGCGCCGCAGGGCATGTCCAGGTGGTGCCCATCGGGGCCATCACCAAGGGGTTGGCTGGCAGGGAACTGGCCGAGCTCGGACTGATGCACCAGTCACGCGCAGGGGTCCGGGTGTTCTCGGACGACGGCATGTGCGTGATGGATTCGGCCCTGATGCGCCGCGCCTTCGAGTGGATCAAACCCTTCGACGGGGTCCTCGCGCAGCACGCACAGGATGCCGGACTCGCCGGCCCGGGTGCGTGCTGCCATGAGAGTGAGTTGTCAGGGCGGCTCGGACTGGCCGGGTGGCCACCTGTGGCGGAATCCGTGATCATCGCGCGCGATGCGCAGCTGGCGGAGGCCACCTCCTCCCGACTCCACGTCTGCCACGTCACCACCGCCGAGGGTGTGGACGTCATCCGCTGGGCCAAGGCCAGGGGTATCAGCGTCACGGCCGAGGCCACTCCCCATCACCTGTACCTGACCACCTCCGAGGTCATCGGCTACGACACCGTGTACAAGGTCAACCCGCCACTGCGCACCGACGAGCACGTCGAGGCGATCCGGGCCGCCCTGGCGGACGGCACCATTGACATCGTGGGGACGGACCACGCCCCCCACGCACCGCAGGACAAGGATCACGCGTTCAGCGAGGCGAAACCCGGGATGCTCGGCCTGGAACAGGCGCTGGCCGTGGTCATGGACACCATGGTGTCGACGGGTCGACTCGACTGGGCCGGGGTCGTCGACCGCATGAGCGCCGGGCCCGCGCGTATCGGCCGCACCGCAGGGCAGGGGCGCCCTCTGGCTGTAGGGGAACCGGCCAACCTGGTCCTGGTGCATCCCACCCGCCGCGCGGATGTGGACAGGGACGCATCAGCCTCGTTGAGCCGCAACAACCCCTACCATGGCCGTGACCTCCCGGACCCGGTGGAGCTGACCATGTGGCAGGGAAGAGTCACCCACCGCCGTTGAGCCCGCCGGATCAAGCTGGTGAGAAGACGCAGGATGTGGGAAGTCTCCTCCACAACGGGAGCCTGCCTCTGACTGCATCTAGGCTTGTCCCATGGCAAAGGACCAGAAAGACCCCAGTGACAAGGCGAAGGGTGCGGTCGAGGACGCCATCGAGGTGGTGGATGAGAAGGCGCCTGCAGCGGTGAAACCCCACCTTGCCATCATCGTTCCCGCGGTCATTGGAGCAGTCGTACTTGCCCTGTTGACGTGGGGGGCCAGCGAAATCTACGAGGCGGTCTCGGAGAACGACAACCTCGCCCTCCTGGACCACCCCGTGCTCGATGCCATGGTTGCCTCACGAACAGGTTGGCTCAACGCGCTGATCGGCGGCTACACGCAGATCGGCGGACCAATTGTCTCCCCCATCATCGCGCTCATCGTGGTGGTCATCATGTGCCGCCTGTGGCGATCCTGGCTGCCCGCGACCCTGATGGTCGCCGCCGCCATCGGATCACTCACCGTGACCTTCGTGGGCAAGAACTACATTGACAGGGTCCGGCCCCCCTACCAGTACGCCATTGCACCGTACGAGTCGTCGCCGTCGTTCCCGAGCGGTCACGCCCTGAATGCCGTCGTCGTTGGCGGCATCATCGCATACCTCCTCTTCCGACACTTCGACAGCCGCAGGGCCCACGTCATCATCGTCGTCTCGGCAGTCGTCTACGCCCTCACCATGGGTCTGTCGCGCGTCTATCTCGGCCACCACTGGCTGACCGACGTCATGACCGGCTGGCTGTTGGGTGGCGCCTGGCTGGCGGCGGTGATTGCGACGCACATCACCGTCGTTGCCCTCATTGATCGACGGCATGCAAAAGCGGAGATCAGCGCACCGAAGCCTGACACTCGCGCCGAGTGAACTGGCGCATGAGCCCCTTCCACGGCGCTCTCCACTCCGCGCTCAGGTCCCGCCACGGGCTTCGATAGTGTCGCCTAGTGAATTTCCAACACCCATCGCCCACGAGGAGAACCCCATGACCCCAGACAATCCCGCAGACGTCGGCGTGATCGGCATGGCCGTGATGGGATCCAATCTCGCACGCAACCTGGCGCGCAACGGCTTCACCGTGGCGTTGTACAACCGGACCACATCCAAAACCGAGGCCGTGATGGCGGAGCACGGCGGCGAGGGCGACTTCCGCCCGGCGGTTGAACTGGAGGACTTCGTCGCATCCCTGGAGAGACCCCGCAGGGTCATCTCCATGGTGAAGGCTGGCGGCGGCACCGACGCGGTCATCGAGTCACTCATCCCGCTCCTGGAGGAGGGCGACATCGTCGTGGACGGCGGGAACTCCCACTTCGAGGACACTCGCCGCCGCGAGCGCAATCTCCGCGAGCTTGGCCTCCACTTCGTCGGCGCCGGCATCTCCGGGGGCGAGGTGGGTGCCCTGGAGGGTCCCTCCATCATGCCCGGCGGCTCACGCGAGTCCTATGCGGCGCTCGGCCCCATCCTGGAGAAGATCTCGGCGCATGTCGACGGCGAGCCGTGTTGCACCTGGATCGGCACGGACGGCGCCGGACACTTCGTCAAGATGGTGCACAACGGCATCGAGTACGCCGACATCCAGGCGATCGGAGAGGCCTACGAGTTACTCAAGGCGCTCGGCCTTGACCATGTGGAGATGGCCGACACCTTCGCGGCGTGGAACACCGGGGACCTGGATTCGTACCTGATCGAGATCACCGCGGACGTACTGCGCAAGGTCGACGACCGCACGGGCCAGCCACTCGTCGAGGTCATCGTCGACGCCGCCGGGATGAAGGGCACCGGCACCTGGACGGTGCAGAGCGGACTCAACCTCGGGACCCCTCTGAACACCATCGCTGAGTCCGTGTTTGCTCGGGCGGTGTCGTCACACCCAGCCCTGCGGAAGGCTGCCCAGTCCTCGCTGCACGGCCCGGACCAGACGCTGCACGTGGAGGATCGCGACACATTCATCGAACAGATCCGCCAGGCGTTGTGGGCCAGCAAGGTGGTCGCCTATGCACAGGGTCTCGACGAGATCCGGATGGCCTCCGAGGAGTACGGCTGGGACATCGACGTGGCGGAGGTTGCCCGCATCTGGCGTGCCGGTTGCATCATCCGTGCAAAGCTGCTGGAGCGCATTCGTTCGGAGTATGCGGCTGGCGGGCTGGTCTCGCTGCTGGTGGCGCCGTCGGTGGCGAAGGACCTGGCCGACAGCCAGGACGGCTGGCGCAACGTGGTGGCGCAGTCCGTCCTCGCCGGCGTTCCTGTCCCCGTCTTCTCCGCGGCTCTCGGCCACTACGATCTCGCGCGTGCACCGCGCGTGAACGCCGCCCTGACCCAGGGGCTGAGGGACTACTTCGGAGCCCACACATACCTGCGCACAGACGTCGACGGCCTCTGGCACACCAACTGGTCCGGCGACGGCACCGAGGTCCCCGGGGAGGACATGCACTGAGCGGTCGACCTTCGATACACAGCAGGCTCGTCCCTCACGGCCGGTACTCCGGCAACTGGGACCATGACCTGTCACTCCTGGCTGGCACACTTGCTGAGCATGACCGCTGTTGATCCGATGGGCAGTTTCTCCGCCCCGGCCCGCACGTGGTTCACCGACGTCTTCGCCTCCCCCACCGAGGTGCAGCAGGAGGCGTGGGCCAAAATCTCCGACGGCGAGCACACGCTCGTGGTGGCCCCCACCGGATCGGGCAAGACGCTGGCTGCCTTCTTCTGGGCGCTCGACAAGCTGGCTGCCGCACCCCGGACCGCCGGGACCCGCGTGCTCTACGTCTCGCCACTCAAGGCTCTGGGCGTCGACGTGGAACGCAACCTCCGTGCCCCCCTGGTGGGAATCCGTCGCACCGCCGAGCGCCTCGGGCAGAGCGTGGCGGACATCTCGGTGGGCGTCCGCAGCGGCGACACCCCGAGCCGCGAACGCGCAGCCCTCCTGAGGCGGCCGCCGGATGTGCTCATCACCACGCCCGAGTCGCTCTATCTGATGCTCACCTCCTCGGCCCGCTCCACCCTCGCGGACGTCGAGACCATCATCATCGACGAGATCCATGCCATCGCTGGCACCAAGCGGGGCAGCCACCTTGCGCTCTCCCTCGAGCGGCTGGACGCACAACTGGGGCGCGACGTGCAGCGCATCGCCCTGTCCGCCACCGTGCGGCCCATCGAGACGGTGGCGACTTTCCTGGGCGGGGACCGTCGCGTCAGCGTGGTGGCACCGCCATCGGCCAAGAAGTGGGACGTACACGTGCGCGTGCCAGTGCCCGACATCACGGATCCCGGCCCCCGGAGCACCCCCACCGAGCTCGACCCGCTGCTGGCCGGGCCCGGCTCGGATGCCACGGAGCCCGAGTCCAGCACAACGCTGTGGCCGCACGTCGAGGCGGAGATCTACGACTCGGTCTGTGCCGGACAGTCCACCCTGGTGTTCACCAACTCCCGGCGGGTGGCGGAGAGACTGACGGCCCGGCTGAACGAGTTGTGGGCCGAGCTGCATGACCCGGAATCGCTCATCGCCCCGGGGCGCCGGCCTCCCGCCCAGATCATGTCCCCCGTCGACGAGGTGGGCATGGCTCCGGCCGTCATCGCCCGCGCCCATCACGGTTCCGTCAGCAAGGAGGCCCGTGCGGACATCGAGGCCGCGCTGAAGTCCGGGGAGCTGAAGTGCGTGGTGGCCACGTCTTCGCTGGAACTGGGCATCGACATGGGCGCCGTGGACAGGGTCATCCAGGTCTCGGCCCCGCCATCGGTGGCCAGTTCCCTGCAGCGCATCGGGCGCGCCGGGCACAACGTCGGCGCCGTCTCCAACGGGGACGTCTACCCCATGCACCGAGGGGATCTCGTGCCGAGCGCCGTTGCGGTTGCCCGCATGCTCGAGGGGGACATCGAGGAGCTCCGCATCCCCCGCTCACCACTCGACGTGCTGGCGCAGCAGACGCTGGCGGCCACCGTCGCGGCCGGTGAGTCCGGGCTGGACACCGACGAGTGGTTCGCGGCCCTCACTCGTGCCATGCCGTATGCCGCTCTCGAGCGCTCCGTGTTCGACTCCGTGGTGGACCTGCTCGCCGGCGCCTACCCGAGCGCTGACTTCGGCGAGCTCCGCGCGCGGCTGGAGGTGGAGGAAGGCCGCATGATCGCGCTGCGCGGAGCTCTGCGGCTGGCAGTAACGTCCGGCGGCACCATTCCTGATCGGGGCATGTTCGGTGTCTTCCTCGCCACCGATGACGACGTGGGCCGACGCGTCGGCGAGCTGGACGAGGAGATGGTCTACGAATCGCGCGTCGGTGACGTCTTCACCCTCGGCGCCTCCTCCTGGCGGATTCAGGAGATCACGCGCGACCAGGTGCGGGTCATTCCCGCCCCCGGACACACCGGGCGGCTGCCGTTCTGGCACGGGGACGCCGAGGGTCGTCCCGCTGAGCTCGGTCTGGCGCTCGGACGCTTCCACCGTGAGGTCCTCCGCTCCCCGGAACGGCTCGAGCAGCCCCACCTGGACGAGAACACGGCCACCAATATCCGTGCTTACCTGACCGAGCAGAAGGCGCACACCGGGAGTGTGCCGGATGACACCACCATCGTGCTGGAGCGTTTCCGCGACGAGGTGGGCGACTGGCGTTGCGTGCTGCACTCCCCCCTTGGACGCGGCGTGCTGGGCGCCTGGGCCCTGGCGATCGGCGAGGCGTTGTCCAGGGAGTCGGGCATCGACGTCGTGCCCGTGGCTTCGGACGATGGCATCATCTGGCGGCTTCCGGACAGTGATGCGGCCGAGAAGCTCAGTGACATCCTCGCGGTCGACCCCGACGAGGTGGGCCCCATCGTCACGGAGCAGGTGGGGGGCACCGCCCTGTTCGCCGCCCGCTTCCGCGAATGCGCCGCCCGTGCCCTGCTCCTCCCCCGTCGCAATCCGGGTACACGGGCCCCCCTGTGGCAGCAGCGCCAGCGCGCCAGCCAGCTGCTGGAGGTGGCACGCCTGCATCCGCGCTTCCCGATCATCATCGAGACCGTGCGCGAGGTCCTGCAGGACGTCTACGACCTGCCAGCCCTGGTCACCGTGCTGCAGGGTCTGCGCCGCGGTTCGATGCGCCTGGTGGAGGTGGTCACCGACAGCCCCAGCCCGTTCGCCGCAACCATGCTCTTCCGCTACACCGGCGCCCAGATCTACGAAGGTGACTCGCCCTTGGCCGAGCGCCGGGCTGCGATGCTGTCCATGGATCCCGCACTGCTGGCATCGGTGCTGGGCACCGTCGACCTGCGGGAACTGCTGGACCCCGCGGTGATCCGGGCCGTGGAGTCCGAACTCCAGCACCGTGCCGGAACCGACGACGCCACGGATCGACGCGTCCGAACCGCCGACGCCCTCGCCGACCTGCCCCGCATGCTCGGCCCCATCCCGCTGACGGAGCTGCCCGCCCACGTCGACGACGACCTCCGGGCCCAACTCCCCGGCCTCCTCACCTCGCTGGGCAGGCGGGTGCACGTCCTGCAGGTGGCCGGGCGTGACCATCTCGTGGCCGCGTCGGACCTGGGTCTCCTCCGCGACGCCCTCGGAATCCCCATCCCGGCGGGGGCCCCGGCAGCCGACGACATCCCCGGCCGGGACCCCGTGACCCAGTTGATCGCTCGCTACGCCAGGACCCATGCACCGTTTGCCGTGGCGCAGGTGGCCGCCGCTTTCGGTCTCGGCACCGCCACGGCGCTGGTGGTGCTGGAGCGCGAGGTGGCTGGACGACGCCTGGTGGAGGGCCACTTCACCCCCGGCCGTGAGGGGGTGGAGTACTGCGACCCGGAGGTGCTGCGCCGCATCCGCACCCGCTGCCTGGCACAGGCCCGCTCCCAGGTGCAGCCCGTCTCTGCCTCGGCCTACGCCCGGTTTCTCGCGGACTGGCACCAGGTCACGGACCCCCCGGATTCGAGCCCCGACGAGGTGCTGATCACCCTGCAGCGGCTCGCCGGAGCAGCGCTTCCCGCGAGCGCGTGGGAGACACACGTCCTGCCGGCACGGTTGCGCGGCTACCAGAGCGCACACCTCGACGAGCTGGCGGCCGAGGGTGAGGTGCTCATCCGTATCGTGGGCAGCGTGGGGCCAGGCGATCCGCTCATCGCGCTGGTGCCCCGCGATGACCTCGACCTGCTGGCACCCGGGAGCACGGTCCCTGACGAGGACGCCACACGTCTCGCGTCGGACCTGCGGGACACGGGCGGTCTCTTCTCTGGGTTGAGGACGCTTCGACAGGCCTCGGAGCCGGGTCTGAGCTCCGCTGCGCTGGCAGAGGAGGTGTGGCGCGCGGCGGAGCTGGGTCTCGTGGCACCGGCATCCATGGTGCCCGTGCGCGCCCGCATCGGCGGCCCCACACGCGGCGCTCACAGGGCCGCCCGCGCAGCTCCCCGTCGACGCACCCGTCTGCCCCGCCCGGGCCGATCACTCCTTGCCCGCAACGGCAGCATCGGCGGCCCGCCCCAGGTGGCCGGGCGATGGTATTCCGTGATGGATCAGCCGCTCCCGCCCGCGGAACAGGCCATCGCGCAGGTCTCCGCCTGGCTGGAGCGTTTCGGAGTGATCACCCGCGGCGCCGTCTCCGGCGACGGCTTCGGCGGCGGCTTCGCGGCGGCGTACCGTGTTCTGGCCGAGCTGGAATCGGCGGGCAAGGTGCTGCGCGGCTACGTGGTGGAGGGGCTCGGCGGGTCGCAGTTCGCGACGTCAGCCACCATCGACCAGGTGCGGGACTTCTCGGACAGCCCCGACGAGACCCGGTGGCCCTCGGGTGTTCTCGATCCCGCCGTCGTGGTGCTCTCCGTGGTGGACCCCGCCAATCCATACGGCAACGTGCTGCCCTGGCCCGAGCACCCCACGGCCCGGCCCTCGCGAGCCGCCGGTGCCCTCGTCGTCCTGGCCGACGGCGTCTGCCTGGCCCACGTCAGCCGCGGCGGGCGACTGCTGACGCTCTATCCGCCCACCTCGCCGCAGGCGCCCTCCCGACAGGAGGTGGCGGCCCTGGTCACCGCTGCGCTGCACCGTGCAGCCGCGAACGACCGCCTCGGCAGGATGCGGATCGAGGAGGTCGACGGCGAGCGTGTGGGCGCCACGAGTCTGATGGACACGATGCGGGCCGCCGGGGCGCGCGTCTCACCCCGGGGCGTGGTCATCGAGGCCGGCAATGCCCGAGGGTGACACGGTCCATCGCCTCGCCGAGCGCATGTCCGGGCTGACGGGCCGCCTGATCACGGCCTCGGACTTCCGCGTGCCGCACCTGGCAACCGCGAGCCTGACCGGGCGGCGGATCAAGCGGGTATGGGCATGGGGCAAGAACCTCTACTGGGACTGCACGGACGTCGACGGCGGCACCCGCGTTCTGCACACCCACCTGCGCATGGAGGGCATCTGGAACATCCACCCTGCGGGGACCAGATGGCGCTCTCCGGGCCACACCGCCCGGGTGGTCGTGCGGGTGGAGGGCTACCCGGACCCCGCCAGGGAGGTGGAAGTGGTGGGCCACGAGTTGGGAAGAGTCGAGCTGTGGGACGCTGCGAGATATCCGGAGCACACCGGTCACCTGGGCCCCGATCCCCTCGACGAGGACTGGGACGAGCCCGGGCGGTGGGAGACCCCCGGCCGCGACGAGGCCGTCCGTCGATTCAGGGTGGCGGGGCACCGTACGCTCGGCGAGACCCTGCTGGATCAGCGCGTGCTCGCCGGTGTCGGCAATGTGTACTGCAATGAGCTGTGCTTCCTGCAGGGGCGGCACCCGTCGTCACCAGCATCCTCGGTTGACCCAGCCCGCACCTTGGATCTGGCCGCCCAGACCATGCGCGCCAACCGGCACGTGAACCTGCGCGTCTTCACCGGCGTCAATCGCCCGGGTGAGAACAGCTGGGTCCACGGCCGCAGGGGCCGCCCATGCCGTCGCTGCGGCACGCCCATCCGCTCCGGGCTCCTCGGTGGCGCCACCACCGTCGCCGACCCCCGCGCCGGCCGGGAACGCATCACCTATTGGTGCCCTGTCTGTCAGCCGGGTGGCTGACCGGGGACGACTTCCCGCGCGGGGAGCAGCTCAGGAGGATACTGGGCGCATGACAGCCAAGCCCTCCGTCGTGCTGGCGGTCGTGGCCATCCTCGTGGTGGCGTTGGCCGTCGTCGCCGCCATCGTGTCCAGCGGCCGGGAGCGCCCCACACTCGACGCAACCACGCCCGAGG
The DNA here is from genome assembly GCA_963747505.1 of uncultured Actinomycetota bacterium. Classification (GTDB taxonomy): domain Bacteria; phylum Actinomycetota; class Actinomycetes; order Propionibacteriales; family Propionibacteriaceae; genus Arachnia. The sequence continues at coordinate 1,580,613 of CAVVFD010000001.1, forward strand.
GCGTCGTCCAGCTTTACGTCAGCGCCCTGTTCACCGACGACATCGGCGGGGCGGAGGAGTACCTCGATCCTGCTCTCGACTGCGGGGATTCCCTGGACCGCTTCTACATGGCGGACACCTCCCGGATCGCGGTGCTCAGAACCGAGGTGGACCAGAACACTGCCCGGGTGGAATTGCAGATCGAGGAGGGATCCGGCCTCGAGGGCTCCTGGACGCACCGGGAACAGTTCGCCCTGCGACGAGACGCCGGCACGTGGCTGATCACCGGGGAGCCATGGCCCCACTACGAGTGCAAGTGAACGGGTGATCCCACCATGTCCGTCTTCGCGCTTCTCTCCCTGATCATCCCGGTGGGGATCGTGGTGGTCATCGTGCTGGCGATCCGCCATCGCGGGGACGCCACCACCTCCGGCGGCGGCACGAGCAGTGTGCGCCGCTTCTTCCAGTATCTCCTCCTGTACGCACTCACGGTGGTGGCCGCCGTTGGGGTCGCAGACCTGCTGGGGCGGTTGTTCGGCGCCCGGGTCCCCGGCGGGGAGTCCCTGGCCCAGCCCCTGTCCTTCGCACTCGTCGGCGTGCCACTGGCGGTTCTCATCGCCTGGTGGACCCGTCGCACCATCCGGCAGGACCCCCGGGAGGCTGCTGCGGGGGCGTACGGCTTCTACCTTGCGGTGACCGCCCTGACAGCCCTGATCGTTGCCATGGTGTCGCTCCAGGGCTTCCTCTCCAGCGCGCTGCAGGGTGAGTTCGACGCCCGGGCTCTGGCCGGGTTGATGATCTGGGGCGTGCTGTGGATCCTTCACTGGGGCCTGTCTCATCGCCTGGGCGAGGGCCGCAACAGCCCCCATCTTCTGCTCGGTTCCCTGATCGGGCTCGCCACGTCTGCCGTCGCGCTGGGGCTCCTCCTCAGCACCAGCCTGGAGATCCTTCTGCTGCGGGGTGGAGGGCAGCTGTCATTCGGGACGGGCGGACAGCTTGCGCAACATGGTGCCGCCCTGGCCGCCGGAGCACTGGTGTGGGTGCGCTACTGGCCGGGCGCCGCGGCGCGTCTGCCCCGCACCACTGAATGGCTGGTGTTCGTGCTCCCCCTCGGGGTGGGCGGCGGCCTGCTCACGGCGCTCGTGGCTGCCAGCGTGCTGCTGTGGCAGGTGCTGGTGTGGTTCCTCGGTGATCCATTCGGGACCGGCGCGCAAGAGCACTTCGAGGGCTCACCCGACGCGCTCGCCTTCACCGTCGTCGGTCTCCTGCTGTGGTGGTACCACGGGGCGGTCCTGGCGGAAGCGCGGGAGAGCCGCACCGAGGTGCGCCGCGTGTATGAGTACCTCGTCTCGGCCATCGGGCTGCTCGCCGCCGCGGCCGGCGTGGGGATGGTCATCGTCGCCGCAATCGAGGCGTTCACCCCCGGCCTGGACCTCGGGGTGTCGGTGACGAACACGCTGCTCGGTGCCCTGACACTTCTCGTGGTCGGGGTGCCCGTGTGGTTGCTGTTCTGGGGGCGGATCCAGCGGACTGTGGCCGGTGATCCCGTGCCGGAAACGACAGCCCCCACCCGCCGGATCCATCTGGTGCTCCTCTTCGGCGTCGCTGGCGTCGCGACCGTGGTGGCGCTCATCGTCGCCGTGTTCGTGCTGCTCGATGACGTCTTCGCGGACACGGCCTCCGGTGAGACGGTCCGGTCGATGCGCTACGCGCTCGGCGTGCTCGTCTCCGCCGCGGCCGTCTCCGCCTACCACTGGGCGGTGTACAGGCAGGACCGGCAGGTCGCGGTTCCGGAGCGATCCACAGGCCCTCGGTCGGTGATCCTCGTCGGCGCCCCTGCCGCCGGCCTCGAGAAGTCCCTCTCGCGTGCCACGGGGGCACGCGTGGAACTGCTTGTCAGGACCGACGACGTCGCGGGAGGCTGGTCCGAGGATGTACTCCTCGAAAGGCTTCAGGACCATCCGGGCGAGGATCTCCTGATCGTCGCTGGGGAGGGTCTCGACGTCATTCCCCTCGGCCGCGGCCGCTCAGCCTGACGTGCCTGCCCGCGGCTCCCACATCAACCCTGCAGCACCTCGTCCACCCATTCCGGGACGGCGGTGCCCGCCAGCCCCAGCCTGGTCTCCTCGAACTCGGAGTTGACCCACGACGGTTCCACGTTGAGCTCGACGGTGTGGGCACCGGTCCCCCGCGCCACCTGGACGAACCCGGCGGCCGGGTACACGTTGCCACTTGTGCCGATTGCGGCGAAGATGTCGCAGTGTTCGAGGGCGGTGAAAATCTGCTCCATCCCCAGGGGAATCTCGCCGAACCAGACGACGTGCGGGCGCATCCCCCCTTCCTCGCCGCACGCCGGGCAGCGGGTGGTGCCGTCCACGTCGCCGCGGAACTCGCTCACCGAACCGCAGGCACCGCAGCGGGAACGCAGGAGTTCACCGTGCATGTGCAGTACACGCGTGGAGCCCGCCCGTTCGTGGAGGTCGTCGATGTTCTGGGTCACAAGGAGGAGGTCCCCGTCCAGCTCACGCTCCAGCCGGGCCAGAGCAACGTGCGCTGCGTTGGGCGCGACCGCCCCGTTCAGCAACTGGGCCCGTCGCGCGTTGTAGAACCGGTGGACCAGGTCCGGGTCCGCCGCGAAGGCCTCGGGGGTGGCGACGTCCTCGGGTCGGTGGTTCTCCCACAGCCCGTCGGGATCCCGAAAGGTGGCGATGCCGGATTCGGCGGACATGCCCGCGCCGGTGAGGATGACGACGGATCTGGCCATGTCCCCACTGTGCCACGCCGCATGGCTGGGAGAGGATCAGCCCGCGGAGCCGCGCACCACCAGTTCCGGTTCCAGACGGTGCACAGCGGGCGCCTCCCCCGCGATGGCCCGCAGGAGGACCTCCAGGCACAACGTACCGAGCGCCGCAAAAGGTTGGCGCATGGTGGTCAGTGAGGGTGAGAAGAACCCCGCGCCGTCCACATCATCGAAGCCGATCACAGCCACATCCGATGGCGCCTCAAGCCCGGCTTCGCGCAGCCCGGCCATCACCCCGAGTGCCGTCATGTCGTTGCCGCAGAAGATGGCGGGCGGAACGGAGTCCGTCGCCACCATCTCGCGGCCGATCTCGCAGCCCCGATTCGCTGTCCAGTCGCCCACCCACTGCTTCGGCGGCGCGATCCCCGCCGCGTCGAGTGCTCTCCGGTAGCCCTCGATTCGGGCGAGGGCGTCGAACCAGTCCAGCGGTCCCGAGACATGGGTCACCGTCGCCGCATGCCGAAGAAGATGGTTGGTGGCCATTTCCGCGCCCTTGGCCTGGTCCACCGACACCACATGGAAATCCGGGTCGGGCCCCATGTCCGCGACGATCACCAGGGGCACACCGCTGGCGGCGCCCCGGATGAGTTCCGCCATGCGTTGGTGGGGGGCCACGACGGCGATGCCCTCGACACCCCTGTCCCGGAAAGCCTCGAACACCGCGGCCAGTTCCTCCTCGTCCTGATCAGCAACGGCCGTCACGAGCGCCGAGTACCCCTTCGCACGCGCAGCGACCTCGATGGCAGCGACCGTGCTGCCGGGCCCAAAGTACCCGGACCCGGTCCAGACGATCCCCACGAGCCCGCTCAGTTGTGTGACCAGCGAGCGGGCGGCGAGGTTGCGGCGGAATCCGAGCGCGGCAATGGATGCCTGCACGCGCCTCCGCGTCTCCGGCCGGACGCTGTCCGGGGAGTTCAGGACACGGGAAACGGTCTGGTGGGAGACGCCCGCATGCTCGGCGACGGCCATCATCCCGGGCGGCCGCGTGCTCCTGGGCTTCATACCCTCGTTCCCCTGGTGAACCAACAGCGGTCAGATCCCCTGGGTGAGCCGGTGCCAGACCGCCTCGAGTCGCAGGTCTCGCGCAAATCCTCTCGACGAGGTGCCCTGATCGATCACTGCCAGCTCCATTCCCGCCATCTCGGCCAGGTCCTCCCACATCTCGCGGGTGGCAGAGGTGGACATGACCGTGTGGTGGGCGGCCCCGGCGGTGAGCCAGCACTCCGCCGACGTGGCGAAGTCCGGTTCCGGGATCCACACGGCGCGGGCAACCGGCAGGTTGGGCAGCGGCGCATCCGGCTCCACATTCTCCACGACGTTCAACACGATCCGGAAGCGTTCCCTCATGTCCGACATGGCCACCACCACGGCCGGGCCGGGGTCCGCGTCGAAGACCATCCGCACCGGGTCCTCCCTGCCGCCGATTCCCAGCGGGTGGATCTCGATCCGCGGCTTCGACGTGGTCAGCGACGGGCAGATCTCCAGCATGTGGGCGCCGAGAATCTTCTCCCTGCCCGGTGTCATCTCGTAGCAGTAGTCCTCCATCAGCGACGCCCCACCGGGCAACCCGTGACCCATGACCTTCGCGGCGCGGACCAGGATGGCGGTCTTCCAATCGCCCTCGGCGCCGAATCCGTACCCCAGCGCCATCAGGCGCTGCACAGCGAGTCCAGGCAGCTGACGCAGCCCGCCGAGGTCCTCGAAGTTGGTCGTGAACGCACCGAAGTCGCCGGACTCGAGGAACGACAGCATGCCCAGTTCCTGACGGGCCGCGTAGCGCAGCGACTCGTGCCGTGCGCCCCCCCGAGCGAGTTCGGGCACCACGTCATAGAGCTCCTCGTACGAGGCCACCAACGTGTCGACCTCACCCTCGTCGACGGCATCGACGGCGGCAACGAGGTCGTTGACGCCCCACGTGTTGACGGAGACGCCCAGCCGGAGTTCGGCCTCGGTCTTGTCCCCCTCCGTGACGGCGACGTTGCGCATGTTGTCACCGAAGCGCGCGAGCCTGAGGTGATGGAGGCAGTCCCAGCCCGCCGCGGCGCGCGCCCAGGTGCCCACCTTCTCCTGCACGGCGGGGACGGATGCATGGCCCACCACGGTGCGTCGGGCCTTGCCCAGCCTGCTGGCGATGTAGCCGAACTCACGGTCCCCGTGGGCGGACTGGTTGAGGTTCATCCAGTCCATGTCGATCGTGTTCCACGGCAGTTCCATGGATGCCTGGGTATGGAGGTGCAGCATCGGCTTGTCCAGAGCCGCGAGGCCGAGGATCCACATCTTCGCCGGGGAGAACGTGTGCATCCAACAGATGACACCGATGCAGCTGTCGTCCGCATTGGCCGCAAGCATCTCGGCGCGGATTGCGTCGCGGTCCTTCAGCGTCGGGCGCCACGAGATGCTCACCGGGATGGTGTCGGCGGCGTCGAGCAGCGCCGCAACCTCCTTGGACTGACTGGCCACCTGCTCCAGCGTGTCCGGTCCGTAGAGGTCCTGGCTGCCTGTCAGGAACCATATCTGCTTGCCCTCATAGGGGTTTCTCACGGGGTTTCTCCTGTCGTGTCGGCGCCGGAGGGCTGGCCGTAGGCGTTCTGGTAGCGGTCGAAGAGCGAGGCAATGTCCGAGGCGGGGATGTCGTGCGGCTCACCCAGCTGCCGGGAGATGTGCACGGTCCGTGCCACCTCCTCCACCATGACGGCGGCCTTGACCGCCGCGAGTGCGTCCTTGCCGATGGTGAACGGGCCGTGGTTCGCCATGAGTACGGCAGGACTGTTGGAGCCCTGCAACGTCTCCACGATGCCGCGGCCGATGGAGTCGTCGCCGATGAGGGCGAAGGGACCGATGGGGATCTCGCCCCCGAACTCGTCGGCCATCATCGTGAGCACACACGGAATGGCCTCCCGCCGCGCGGCCCACGCCGTGGCATAGGTGGAGTGCGTGTGCACCACCCCGCCCACGTGTTCCATGTGGCGGTAGACGTGGGCATGGGCGGCCGTGTCGGAGCTCGGGCTCAGCGTGTCCGGGGTGCCGTCGACGATCTTGGTGCCATCCAGCGTGCACACCACCATCACGTCGGCCGCGAGTTCGTCGTAGGAGACACCCGAGGGCTTGATGACGAAAAGGTCCGCCCCGGGCACACGCTCGGAGACGTTGCCAGCCGTCCACACCACCAGTCCGTTGCGGGGAAGCTCGGCATGGAGACGCGCCACGCGTTCCCGGGTGCGGGCCACGGCCTGCTGCACATCGGCGGCCAGCTCCGCCAGCACGATGCTCATGCCTTGTCCTCCGCTGCATCGTGTGCTTCACGCCGCAGCGCCCGCAGCGAGTGCATGATGTCGCGATGGTCCCGTCCGAAGTGGTCGTGGACTTCCGTGTACAGCGCGAACAGCCTGTCATAGGCCACCACTGCCTCCGGATCGGGCGTGTACGCCTCCTGCTCACGCTGTCCCATGGCCGCACCCGCCGCCTCGACGTCGTCGTAGAGCCCCGCGGCCACGGCCGCATGGATCGCCGAGCCGAGCGCGGGACCCTGCTCGGAGGTGATGACCGACAACGGCATGCCCAGGACGTCGCAGTACACCTGCATCAGGAACCGATTGCGCAGGAGCCCTCCGGCCGCAATGAACTCCGTGATGTCGACGCCGGAGTTCGTGAACGCCTCCACGATGGTGCGCGTACCGAAGGCCGTGGCCTCCACCAGCGCGCGGTACTGGTCCTCCGGCTTCGTGGCGAGCGTGGTGCCGATCATCACGCCCGAGAGCTCATGGTCCACCAGGACGGACCGGTTGCCCGAATGCCAGTCCAGGGCGACGAGTCCGTGCTCCCCCACCGCCTGCTTCTCCGCCAACGACGAGAGGTACTCATGGACCCCCACGCCAGCCTCCCGGGCTGCTTCCTCGTAGGAACCGGGAACGCAGTTGGTGACGAACCAGCCCAGAATGTCCCCGACGCCGGACTGACCCGCCTCGTAGCCCCAACGGCCCGCAACGATGCCCCCGTCCACCACTCCGGACATGCCGGGAACCTCGTGCAGTTCGTCTCCGTTCACCACGTGGCAGGTGGACGTGCCCATGATCGCCACCAGTTGGCCGGGACCCGTGGCCTGCGCGGCGGGGGCGGTGACATGTGCATCAACGTTGCCGACAGCCACCGCAATCCCCTCCGGAAGTCCCGTCCACCCTGCGGCCTCTGCCGTGAGAGTGCCAGCCGACGCTCCCAGATCAGCGATCGGATGCTCAACCTTGCTGGTGATGAAGTCACCGAAGCCCGGCGCCAACGCCTCCAGATAGTCATGGCTCGGATACTGGCCGTCCTGGTACATGCCCTTGTAGCCGGCAGAGCAGGCGTTGCGCACGTAGTTCCCGCACAGCTGCCACACGATCCAGTCCGCCGCCTCCACCCAGCGCTGTGTGGCCTCATAGACGTCGGGCGCCTCCTCGAACAGCTGCAGCCCCTTGGCGAGTTCCCACTCCGAGGAAATCAGACCTCCGTAGCGGGTGATCCAGGGCTCCGACCTGGCGTGCGCCAGCTCGGTGATGCGATCTGCGTGTGGTTGGGCCGAGTGGTGCTTCCACAGCTTGACGTAGGCGTGCGGGGTGTTGGTGAACTGCTCCAGCTCACTCAGGGGGGTCCCGTCGTCGGTGACGGGCACCATCGTGCAGGCCGTGAAGTCCGTGCCGATCCCCACAACGTCTGCCGCATCCACCCCGGCATCCTTCAGGGCCGCAGGGATGGCCGTGCGGAGCACGTCGCGATAGTCGTCGGCGTTCTGCAGCGCCCAGTCCGGACCCAGGCGCTGTCCATCGCCGGCGCTCAGCCGGGACTCCATGACGGAGTGCGGATAGTCGTGTACAGCCGATCCCAGCTCGGCGCCGTCGCGCGCCCTGATGATCACCGCCCGGCCTGACAGGGTGCCGAAATCGACTCCCACCAGCAGCGGTTCAGACGTGCGGACCATGAAGACCTCCAGTGTGCGAGATGCCAAGTGAACGTTCACATCATCATGTCATACACGCCGCGCCCCCCGGGGGCGGGGCGATGGACAGTCGCTGACTGTTTGGCCGGTGTGGCAAAATATGGGCGCCATGGCATCTCCGTCGCGAAGGGGGCCCACGAAAACATGACAGTGCGTCACGCAATGCGACGGCGCGCCAATTTCGGCCCTCCCCAGGACACGATCTCCGCCCAGGGTGCCGCGAGGGCGCAGCCCCAGCCTCCGGAGCTGCAACCTGGACACAGCTCGGGCCGCGCCAGCCATCAGCTCGTGGTGTCCTTCCTCACCACCGGGCGGGCAATCGCCATGCTCGGGCTGTTCCTGCCCGCGTCCATGCTGGCGTGGAGTCTGCTGACCGCATCCTCCATCAGGGCCAGCCTGTCCGAGTACTACTACACGCCGGTACGTGATCTCATGGTGGGGACGCTCATTGCCATGGCAGTGTTCCTGTGGAGTTACCGCGGCTTCAGCGATCGCGACGACGATCTTCGCTATGACCGTCGTGTGGGCAAGGTTGCCGCCGTGGCTGCCGCCATCATTGCCTTCTTTCCGATCATCCCCCGCAATGATGACCGCTGCACCCTGGTTCAGTGCATCATCGGCGACCGATCAGCGGCGTTCGTCCACAGCATCGGTGCCACGGTGTTCTTCCTCTGCCTGGCCGTCTTCTGTCTGATCCTGCTGCCCCGCAGCGTGGTGCGCAGCCCCGGCTCGGTCACCCGGGTGCGGATCTACCTGAGCTGTGGCTGGATCATCGTGGTGGCCTGCATCTTCATCGCTGTGTGGCAGGTCCTCCCCCCGGAGATCCTTTTCTCGATCGGACGTTTCCGCCCGGTCTTCTGGGCGGAGACCATGGCCATCGTGGCCTTCTCGTTCGCATGGATCATCCGCGGCAGGGCCTTGGAAAGCGCCATCAACCTCACCTACGAACTCAATCAGGCAGGTGGGGTGCGAGCCGTTCCCTGATCGACGCAGGAAGCGGAGTTGGACGCAGGTCCGGGCCCGCGCACACCAGCACCGTGCGGCCGCGGGCAAAAACCGCGCCGTCGTCCGGATCGAACACTTCACTCGCCAGCGTCATGGACGAGGTCCCGAGGGTCACCGGCGCCGTTCTCACCGCATACGGCTCCGAGCGGTGGGACAACTGGGAAACATAATCCACGTCCTGACGAGCCACCAACCAGACATATGACGCATCTCCCACCCCAGCTCGGGCCATCGTCGGGTCCCACTGCGCGGTGACCTCGATGCGCGCCTGCTGCAGGTAGTCATACATCTTCGCGTTGTTCACATGGCCATAGCTGTCATGGTCCGACCATCGGAGATACAGATCGGTCACGGTCCCCCGCCGCACCAGCGGTGGAGCGCTGAACTCCCGCATCGGGTCCACGTCCACCGCTGCATCCGAAAGGAACTCCCGTTCCTTGGGCGAGAGACGGACAGGCCGTTCGGCGCCGAAGTCATAGGGACACAGCACGGTGCGTGCCCTGGCCACCGGTCGGGACTGCTGGGTGAGGGTGTAGCCAACCTCGAACCGGGCACCGCCCAGCTCTGTCACACCCAACTCAACATCCACTCCGTCGGTGCTGTATTCGACGCTGGACAGGTACTCCACCTTGTGGCTGACCACCACGATCCCGGATTCGAGCAGGGAGGAGGTGGGGCCGCTGCGGAAGAAGGCCACGCGGGCCTCCTGCATGCAATCGACGATGTGGGCGTTGTTCACGTGCCCCTGCGCGTCGAGATCGGACCAGCGCAGGGGGCAGCGAAATGCGAACACTCAGTCTTCCTTGTCGTACAGCGAATCCACGATGTCGGCATAACGCTCGGACACTGCGGAGCGTTTCACCTTCATGTTGGGCGTCACCCCCTCATTGGCCACCGTCAACTCGTGGTCCAGGATGGCGAACCGCTTGATGGTCTCCCACCTCTCCAACCGCGCGTTCGCCTTGTCGATCTGACGCTCGATGGAGTCATGGATCTCGGGAAGCTGGGTCAGCTCGGAATAGGTGAGGTGCGACATGGAGCGCTTGTCGGCCCACTTCTGCAGCAGCGGCGGATCAAGAACCAGGAGTGCGGAGCAGTACTTCCGCCCCTCCCCCACGGCCACAGCCTGTGACACGTAGGGAATGTTGGCGGTCACGACACCCTCCACCTTCTGGGGGGCAACGTACTTGCCTCCGGATGTCTTGAAGAGGTCCTTCTTCCTGTCGGTGATGCTGAGGTTGCCCTCGGCGTCGAACTGGCCGATGTCGCCGGTGTGATACCAGCCGTCCACCAGCACCTCGTCCGTCAGGTCCTGTTTCCCGTGGTATCCCGGCGTGACGATGGGCCCGCGGATCAGGACCTCCTGGTCCTCCCCCAACTTGGCTTCAATGCCAGGCAGCGCCTTGCCGACGGTCCCGAACTTCGGGTCCGTGGGCAGATTGAGGAAGGCGATGGCGCTGGTCTCCGTAGAGCCGTATCCCTCAACGATGAGGATGCCGGCGGAGTAGAACCATTGTTGGACCTGTGAGGACAGCTTGGCCGAACCAGAGATGAGGAAGCGGATGTTTCCGCCCAGCTTCTCCTTGAGCTTGCTGAACACCAACGTGTCGGCCAGTTTGTACTGCACGCCCAGAAGGCGCGGGAGCTCGCGCCCCTCGAGGCGGTACGGCCGGCTCTTCGCCCCGACGCTGAACGCCCACCTGGCGATGCGGCCCTTCAGGCCCGTGTTGCCGGTCAGCACCGCGGCGCGCACCTTCTCGAAGATGCGGGGAGCGCCGCACATGAAGGTGGGGTTGACCTCACCCAGCCCAGCCACGATCCGCTCGATGCGCCCGTCCACGGCGGAGCCGAATCCGTACGACAGCTGCACCGCGAGCAGCGCCTTGCCGAAGACGTGGCTCAGCGGGAGCCAGAGGTACTGGAGATCCGACGGCGACAGCAGGTCCCAGCGTCTGGTACCGGCAGCCTCGTACACCCAGGAGCCGTGGTTGAGGCGCACACCCTTGGGCTGCCCCGTGGTTCCCGAGGTGTAGATGAGGGTGCTGAGGCTGTCGTGGTGTGTGCTGGCGATCGCGTCGTCCACGATCGTCGAGTTCTTCTCAAGCTCTTCGCCCCCGAGTCGTCTCAGCGTTGCATAGCTGATGATGCGGTCCGTCTCCTCCACGCCGACGGGGTCGATCAGGACGATGGTGTGGACGTCGGATGCCAGCTCCTCGTCGACGGTCACCTTGGCCAGTTGCTCTGCGTTCTCGGCAACCACGATGACGGAGCCGGAGTCACGCAGGATGTAGCTCACATCACCAGAAGCCGTGTTCGGATACACCGTCGTCGTGGCGCCGGCGGCGCAGGCGATGGCGAGGTCGAGGAAGATCCACTCCAGCCGGGTGTTGGAAATGATCGCGACGCGCTCCTCCGCCCCCAGCCCGCGCGCAAGCAGCCCAGCAGCGAGCACGTCCACGTGCTCACGGGTCTCGGCCCACGTGTAGTTCTTCCAGGTGTTGGGGCCATCGGCGCGATCAGGCTCCATGAACGCGAGAACATCCGGCGTTTCCGCCACGCGCATCCTGAACATGTCGCCAACTGAGGTGGCAAAACCGAGCAACTCATTCTGCAAACTCATGGTGGAGTCCCCTTCCAGTTATGTTCGCAGCCTACCGAACGAAGGCCCTCCGGGGCGGCCAACCTGCCGTTCCGTTCAGGCGGTGCTGTGCCCGGCACGTCGTCCACCATCCCCCAGTGACCGCGGCGTTCCACCAGCGGCGCCCGCGTCGTCGCCGATGATGGGGCGGTGGCAGACTGGAGTTCATGCCCACCGCTCCCCCCGACATGCTGCGCCGGCTTGAGCAGGAGCTCGGGGCCCTGGCCGAGATCCTCGATGCCTCGAAGCTGGCACGGGCCCTGTATTCCACCGATGCGTCGATCTATCGGATCCCACCGGCGGTCGTGGCCCACCCGCGCACCCGGGACGAGCTCATAGCCGTGGTCCGTGCAGCACTTGCGGTGGGGATGCCGGTCACCGCTCGCGGGGCTGGCACGTCATGCGCCGGTAACGCCGTCGGCCCAGGACTGGTGATTGACGTCTCCCGTCATCTGCGCACCATCCACTCCGTCGACCCGGAGACGCGCACGGCCGTCGTTGACCCGGGCGTCGTGCAGGAAGCCCTCCAGCAGGCGGCAAGGCCCTACGGACTGAGACTGGGTCCGGATCCGTCGACGTCCACCCGCTGCACCGTCGGCGGGATGATCGGCAACAACGCGTGCGGGCCGCGCGCGCTCGGCTACGGGCGGATGTCGGACAACGTGGTGGCACTCGAGGTCATCACCGGAACCGGTGAGATCGTGCATCTGGGGGCTGAGGACATCCCTGAGCTGCGCAGCCTCGTCGCGGGCAACCTCGGCACCATCCGCACGCAGTTCGGGCGATTCCCCCGACAGGTCTCCGGCTACTCCCTCGAACACCTCCTCCCGGAGAATGGCTTCAATCTGCCGCGCTTCTTCGCGGGCACCGAGGGCACGCTTGGCATCATCCTGTCCGCCACCGTCCGGCTGGCCCCCGATGCCCCGGAGCGCGTCATGGTCGCGCTCGGCTACCCCAGCATGGCCGATGCCGGCGACGACATCGCCAACCTGCTGCCGTACCGGCCCACCGCCTGCGAGGGGCTGGACCGACGCATCGTCGACGTCGTGGTCGCCAAGCGTGGAGCCGACGCCGTGGGAGCCCTGCCGGCCGGTGATGGGTGGATGTTCATCGAACTGGTGGGTGATGACCCGTCGGAGGTCCGTGCCCGCGCCGATGCGCTGCTGGCCGCGGCCGCCACGGTGGAGGGGTGGGTGGTGACGGATCCGTCGCAGGCCGCTGACCTCTGGCAGGTCCGGGCCGACGGCGCTGGCCTGGCTGGCATCAGTCTCACGGAACCGGCCTACCCCGGGTGGGAGGATGCTGCGGTTCCCCCTGAGCATCTGGGTGCCTACCTGCGGGACTTCGACGCCCTGCTCGAGCGCCACAGCCTCCATGCGCTGCCCTACGGTCATTTCGGCGACGGCTGCGTCCACGCACGCATCGACTTCCCCTTCACCGTGGCAGGTGGTGCCGAGAAGTACCGGGCCTTCGTGGTGGAGGCCGCACAACTCGTGGCCAGCCATGGCGGCTCGATGTCCGGCGAGCACGGCGACGGCCGGGCGCGCTCCGAGCTGTTGCAGTACATGTACACGCCCGAGGCGCTGGAGCTGTTCGGGGCGGTGAAGGACATCTTCGATCCCCACAATTTGCTCAATCCCGGCGTCCTCGTGGACCCGGCACCCGTCGAGGCGGACGTGCGGGTGGCGGCGATGACCTCGTCGCCCCTGAACCTGACGCACCCCCACTTCGTCTCCGAGGTCCACAAGTGCAGCGGCGTCGGCAAGTGCATCGCGGACAACACCGGCTCGGGGGGTGTGATGTGCCCGAGCTTCCAGGCCACCCGTGACGAGAAGGACTCGACCCGCGGCCGATCCCGTGTGCTGCAGGAGATGGTCAACGGGTCCCTCATCGGCGGTTGGCGCAGCCCCGAGGTGCACGAGGCACTCGATCTTTGTCTGTCGTGCAAGGGCTGCGCTCGTGACTGCCCCACCGGCATTGACATGGCGGCCTACAAGGCGCGTGTCACACATGAGACCTGGAAGGGGCGGCTGCGCCCTCGCAATCACTACTCACTGGGTTGGCTGCCACGTTGGGGCCGTATGATCACGTCCGTTCCCGGGCTGGGCGCGCTCATCAACGTCGTCGGTCAGGCACCCGGCCTCGGCCGGTTGCTGCGCTGGGGCGCCGGCGTGGATGCACGTCGCGACATCCCGCGCTTCGCGGGCCGCAACGCGCGTGGCCGCCTCGGGGAACTGGCTGGCCCGGCCTCGACAGGGTTTCCCGCCCCCAAGGGCCCGGTGCTCGTCTGGGTGGATTCCTTCTCCGACTGCTTCGAGTCCACGACCTTTGCGGCCACCGTTCAGGTGCTCGTGCGGCTGGGGTACGAGCCGCGCGTACTCGAGCGCACCGCCTGCTGCGGGCTGACGTGGATCTCCACCGGACAACTGGACGGTGCCCGCCGCCAACTCGCCAAGGCCGCGGCCGAGCTCGCCCCAGTGGTGGCTGCGGGTGTCCCCATCGTCGGTCTGGAACCCTCCTGCACGGCCGTGTGGCGGAGCGACGCGCCGGAGCTTCTTCCGGAGGACCGGAATGTCGCTGCCCTGAACGGCACGATCCTCACGCTGGCGGAGTTCCTCACATCGGACGCCGACTTCGTTGCACCCGATCTCACCGGTCACACCATCGTGGCCCAGCCCCACTGCCACCACGCCTCGGTCATCGGGTGGCAGGCCGACGCCGCCCTGCTGGCCGCCACGGGCGCCGACGTCGTGAGGGTCGGCGGATGCTGTGGGCTCGCTGGCAACTTCGGCGTGGAGATCGGGCACCACGACGTGTCGGTGGCCGTGTTCGAGCACGACCTGCTCCCGGCCATCACCGAGGCCGGGCCCGACGCCATCGTCCTGGCCGACGGCTTCTCCTGCCAGACACAGCTCACGTCGCTGGCCAGTCGTGACTCCATGTCCTTGGCAGAACTGCTCGCCACGCACTGATCGCCACACCTACTGACGAAAAACTGCGGCTACATTCGACCCAAGCTCTCCTGGAGGTGCTCTCACCGATCCAAACGCAGTTTTTCGTCAGAAGGGTTGTCCACAAGCGCACACAGCGTCATGGCGGCCATGCCGCGTTGCCGACCACAGTGGTGTGTGTGCACGCAGATCTTCACTCGGCCCTCACCGAACACGGGGTGCTCAGCCGACGCCGCCATCCCGAACTCACAGGCCGCATCGACGCTGCGGTCAAGAAGGGAGCGCTCATCCCCTTGCTGCCCGGGACGTATGCGCCGGAGAGCGGCTTCCATGCACTGGTGCTGGCCGTGAGGGACTGGGATCCTGACGCCGTCTTTACATCCGGGACAGCGGCACGGCTCACGTGGTGGCCGGATGTCCGTTGTGATGACGTCCTCGCCCACACCCGTCGACGCCCCATCCGTCGGGTTCCCGGAACCCGCCTGTCCCAGACCCCCACCCACTCGGAGCTGATCATGCGCATCGGGACTCTGCGCGTTCAACATGCCGCAGCGAGCACCATCGACCTCGCCCGGGAGATGGGACCGGACGCCATTGACGAGTCGCTGCGGAGGCGGGCAACCACCGCCTCCGCACTGAGGTGGGCCCTCTCCCATATGCCCGGACGTCCGGACAACGTCCGACTGCGACAGCTGATCAAGGACTCGAGGGACGAGCCATGGTCCGCACTGGAGCGACAGGCCCACCACTGCCTTCGACAAGCCGGGATTCACGGGTGGAGAAGCAACCATCAGATACGGGTCCCCTGGGGTTGGGTCTACGCGGACATCGCATTTCCCGGCGAACGGGTGGTGGTGGAGCTTGATGGTTGGCAGTTCCACCAGTCCCGTTCGAGCTTCGTCTCAGATCGCCGTCGCGACGTGGCTCTCCAGCAGTTGGGGTGGACGGTGCTCCGCTTCACCTCGGACTCGATGGACGATCTCGTGCCCCAACTCCGAAAGCACCTTGCCCTCCGACGTCGGAACAAGACATCATGACCACATTCGCTGACGAAGAAGTGCGCCGGGATCCGGAACGGGCCGGGTTTTCAGGCGTTTCTCGTGGGTGGCAGCACTTATTCGTCGCAAGCGCGCCTGTGATCAGGACGCCCCGAACATGGCGCCGACGGCCTGCATGGAGAACGCGCCGACGAGGAACGTGGGCTGTCAGCGCTTGAGGCGACGGTGCGAGGTGCGGTGCGGGCGGGCCGCCTCATCCCCCAGCCTTGCCACCTTGTTCTGCTGGTAGTCAGCAAAGTTGCCCTCGAACCAGAACCAGTTGGAGGGGTCGTCCTCGGTACCCTCCCACGCCAGGATGTGTGTGGCCACCCGGTCCAGGAACCAGCGGTCGTGGGAGATCACCACCGCGCACCCCGGGAACTCCAGCAGCGCGTCCTCCAGCGACTGGAGTGTCTCCACGTCCAGGTCGTTGGTGGGCTCGTCGAGGAGCAACACGTTGCCGCCCTGCTTGAGCGTGAGCGCGAGGTTCAGACGGTTCCTCTCCCCGCCGGAGAGGATGCCTGCAAGCTTCTGCTGGTCCGGTCCCTTGAAACCGAAGGAGGCGACGTAGGCGCGGGACGGCATCTCGAAGTTGGCGACCTTGATGAAGTCCAGCCCGTCGGAGACAACCTGCCAGACGTTCTGCTCGGCCTGCAAACCACTGCGGTCCTGGTCGACGTAGCTGAACGACACCGTGGGGCCGACGCGGAGGTTGCCGGAATCCGCCTCCTCCTGACCGGTGATGGTCTTGAACAGGGTGGTCTTGCCCACACCGTTGGGGCCGATGATGCCGACGATGCCCGCTCGGGGCAGCGTGAAGGACAGGTCGTCGATCAGCACCCTGTCCCCGAAGCCCTTCTTCAGGTCGCCCGCCTCGATCACGGTCGATCCCAGCCGCGGGCCCGCCGGAATGTTGATCTCGGAGACGTCCATGGGTCGGCTGCGCTCGGCCTCGGCAGCCAACTCCTCGTAGCGGCTCAGACGCGACCGGCTCTTGGCCTGGCGGGCCTTCGGGTTGGAGCGCACCCAAGCCAACTCCCGGTCCAGAATCTTGGCACGCTTGGCGTCCTTCTTGCCCTCCACCTGGAGGCGTTCCCGCTTGGACTCAAGGTACTTCGAGTAGTTGCCCTCGTATCCGTGGAGCCGGCCGCGGTCCACTTCGCAGATCCACTCGGCGACGTTGTCGAGGAAGTACCGGTCGTGCGTGACGGCCAGTACGGCGCCGGCGTAGCTCTTGAGGTGATTCTCCAGCCAGTTCACCGATTCGGCGTCCAGGTGGTTGGTCGGCTCATCGAGGAGCAGGAGGTCCGGCGCCTCCAGGAGGAGCTTGCACAACGCCACGCGTCGACGCTCGCCACCGGAGAGGACGTTCACCGGGGTGTCACCGGGGGGGCAGCGAAGGGCATCCATCGCCTGTTCGAGCTGCGCGTCGATGTCCCAGGCCTGACGGTGGTCCAACTGGGTCTGGAGAGTGCCCATCTCTTCGAGGAGGGTGTCGAAGTCGGCGTCCGGACTGCCCATCTCCTCGGAAATCTCGTTGAAACGGCTCATGAGGCCCTTGGTCTCGGCCACGGCCAGCTCCACGTTCTCGAGAACCGTCTTGTCCTCCTCGAGCGGCGGCTCCTGCAGGAGGATGCCGACGGTGGCGCCCTTGGCCAACGAGGCCTCACCGTTGTTGGGCTGGTCCATGCCCGCCATCAATTTCAGCAGCGTGGATTTTCCGGCGCCGTTGGGCCCGACGACGCCGATCTTGGCGCCGGGAAGGAATGAGAGGGTGACGTTGTCCAGGAGGACTTTCTCACCGACCGCCTTCCGGACCTGGTACATGGTGTAGATGAACTCTGCCATTGGATGCCTTTCGAACTGACGCTGACAGCCTGCCAGTATGCCAGTTGCCGACCCATCCACCCTCATGGTGGGCACGGGCACGTTCTCAGGTGAGCTTTCCCACGAGTGTCCTGGCATCCGTCAGCCGGTCCAGCTCGGACTGGGCAGGCTGCACCACCTCACGGCCGGCCACCTCAGCCACGCGTCTGGCGAGGATCGAGCGCGCCCGTCGCGCCTTGGACCGAGCGCCGAGCCCCACGAAGAAGCGCGAGACGAGCGACAGTACGAGGCCGAGCACCAACCCGCCGCCCACCAGCAGCGTTGGCAGGGCGAACGGAATGTCCTGGATCACGACGCGTGGCAGTGTGGGCAGTTGGAAGTAGGACAACACCACGTCGACGGTCAACCAACCGATGCCCACCACCACCGCGGCAATCAACAGCCACTGCAGGAAACGCAGCACCTGCCACCAGACGGGCTGGCGCTCGGTGTGCAGGTTGGCCGTCACCACCGCTTGGTCCAGCGAGTCCGGCAGCGTGGGCACACCGTTGTGGACAGCGTCGTGGATGGCGTCCTGCCAGTGCCCCGGTAGGCCCTCGGAGAGTTCGCTGCTGAGGGTGCGCAGCCCGGTACGGAGCCGCGCCTCCGCGATGCTGCCACGATTCGGCAGGGAGCTGTGGGGTGCGACGTCGGCCTCGAGCTGGGCGTGCCTGGCGCCCGAACCGATGCGCAGCCGTCGCAACGGGTCCGGTTTGAAGCGACCGAGCCACTTGACGAGCGGCCAGCCCGTCGCCAGCGACCCGCGGTGCAGCATGGAGGTTCGCACCGCCCCCACCACGTACGGCACACCAGCGGCTTCGGACAGGCTTGCCTCGAGCGAGGCCACCGCCCTCTTCGACGGTGTCCCCACGGCGGGGCCGGCAACCGCGTCCGAAAGCTCAGCGGCCACCACGTCGATGTCGGCGGACAGCCGGGCGGCGGCGGCGGTCTTGGCCGTGGCCAACTTCGCCAATTTCCTGCGAAGCTCATCGAGCCCGTCACCAGTCACGGCGCTGGTCGCCAGGACGGGAACGCCTCCGAGCCCATCGTCGTCCAGGAGGCGACGCAGGTCATCCATGCAGGACCTCAGTTCCTCGGCACTGAGCCTGTCGGCCTGGTTCAGCACGACGGTGATGACCTCGCGGTGCCGCGCCAGGGGCCGCAGGTAGCGCTCGTGGACGGCGGCGTCCGCATACTTCTGCGGATCCAGGACCCAGATGAACTGGTCCACGACCGGCACCATCCTCTCCACCTCCTGCCGGTGCTCCGTCTGGGTGGAGTCGTGGTCCGGCAGGTCCAGGAGCACGAGGTCCCTGAATCCCTCCAGCGGCGGCGGAACCTCGTTGCGGCGCTGGATTCCCAACCAGTCCAGGAGTGCGACGTCGCTCGGGGCGAAGGCCGCCGCCCGTGTCTGCGACGTGGTGGGCCGACGCGCGGCGACCTCCGCAAGTTGCTGTCCCGTCAGGGCGTTGAACAACGAGGACTTGCCGGAACCAGTCGCTCCGGCGAGCGCCACCACGGTCTGGGGCCCGAACGACATCCGCTTGCCGGCGTGCTGCAGTACGTCGCGGGCATCGGCCTCCAGTTCCGCGGGCAGTCGTCCCGCGGTCCGCTCAAGGATCCGGGTGATGAGGTCGAGTCGCTCCGCCAACGGCCGCACGTCAGAACCCCTTCGGCCGTGTCAGGTCGTCGAAGGCGGCACGGCCCGCTCGACGCAGCTCGTCCGCAACCCCAGCGAGCTCGTCGGCGACAGAGGTGTCGACCGCCAGCTCCTCCGTGATGTGGAGGAAACGCGTCAGCTGGGTGGCGAACAGCGCCTGCACCCGGGCATCGAGGTCATTCTTGGCGCGGCTGGCCAGCCGACGCACTGCGTCCTCACCGAACACGCCCTCCAGCAGTCGTTGGGCGAGCAGTGACGCTCCCCCGGCGATGCCCACCTCGGCGCCGGTAAGGCCGCCGGTGGTGGCGAAGACGACGATGATCAGCGCCGCCCCCACGGCGTTGGTACCGAGGGCGAGAAACCTGGCCCTGGTGCGTTTCCCGCGCCCCTGCTCTGCCACCAGGCCCAGCACGTCGGCCTGCCAGTCACGCACGGCACGGGCGGCGTCACCTTCGAAGTCCGGCGTGGTCCGTGCCAGGGCAGGGTGCATGTCCACGATCTGGCGTCCCCACGACGTCAGGCTCCACTGGTTCACCGCGGACTCACAGGCCGCCTGAGCATGTTCGACGATGAGTGCGGCGAGCCCGTCGTTGATGGCACCGCGGACGCCTTCCACCTCCTGGCGGCCCGTGAACCAGCCGGTGAGGCGGTCCCGCCAGCGGGAGATCTGCTCCTCCACGCCCCGCATGAACTCGCCCGTCCCCACGAAGTCCTGCCAGCGGCTGAGAACTTCGCCGCGCAACATGGTGCCGTCGCTGGTGGCGAGCGCCACTTCGTCGGCGCCGAGCCGGAACTGGTTCGCCGCCTGCCTCCCCATCTCGTCGACGGCGGCGCCCTGCCTGCGCACGCCGTCGGCGAGGTGGGTGAGTTGTTGGTCGAGCCCCCTGACGGCGCCGGCGAGTGTCTGCAGTGCAATGTCGGTGCGCGCCCCGGACTCGGCGGCCAAGCCGGCCAGCCACGATCGGATGGGCTGCACGTCGGGCAGGGGAAGCATGCCGTCAACGCCCAGCTTCCGTTCGGCGACGGCAAAGAGCCTGGCCGCCGGGAGACCCCGCTCGCTGAGCATCTGGGACAGGTGCGAGCGGAGGTCGTCGGTCACGTCGGGGGGGCAGCGGTTGAGGACGACCGAGACCACGGTGTCACGTGCCGCTGCCTGTTCCAGCAGTTCCCAACCGACGGCGTCCGCGTATCTGGCAGCGGAGGTGACGAACACCCAGAGGTCTGCGGCCGCCAGGAGCTGGCGGGAGAGCGCCCGGTTCGCGTCGTCGATGGAGTCGATGTCCGGGGCATCCAGGAGGGCCAGACCCGCCGGCAGGGCATCGTGGGCCACCACGTGCAGGGCACGTGAGTCGTGGACGGGAGTGGAACTTCGGACCAAGTGGGGCAACACCCTGCCGGAGTCAAACCATCCGAGGTCGTCCGGATGCGCCACGAGGACGGGTGAAGTGGTGGTGGGGCGCAGGACCCCCGGCTTCGTCAGGTGCGCACGCAGCAGGCTGTTGACGAGCGTGGACTTGCCCGATCCCGTGGAGCCGCCCACCACCACGAGTAGTGGCGCATCGAGCCGCATGGCTCGGGGCAGCAGGTGATCGCGCACCTGGTTGGCGATGGCGCCCGTCAGCCGTCGCAGGCCGTCCACGTCCTCGAGAGGCAGTGGGTACTGTGCCCGCGGCAGGACTGCGTTGAGGTGTTCGAGTGCAACTGCCAGTGGCTGCTGACCAGCGGTCATGGCGCGGGCCAGTTCCCGCCGAGGCCCGCCGCGCCGGGCGCCTGTGGCGGCGGGGCCGATGATGTGGGCCTGCGTCGCCGCGGCGGGAACAGCGTGAGGCCCCGGGTGTCGGTGAGCGCTCTGGGACGCAGCTCTTCCAGTTCATGGAGGATCTCCTTCGCCCGATCGTCGCCACCGACGCCGATGGTGCCGCGGGTCATCCCTTCACGGAGATAGGCGAGATCGGTGATGCGCCGCATGAATTTTGCCGTGGGCAGCCAGACCCTGCGGGGACCGCGGAAGAGTGCGGCCAGATGCAGCTTCATGCGCGTGAACGGGGCGGAGAAGACGAAGGGATCGCGATCGGTGAGCCAGCCGACGCGTCGATAGTCTCCCAGCCTGCGGCGGATCAGCTGGGCTTGCGCCACGACGGTCAGCACCATCATGAGGGTGAGCATCGCCACCAGGCCCAGTGCCATGAACCACTGTGGTCGCAGCTGCGTGGTACCGCCCGATGTTGCCACCCCGTTGAAGAGCATGTGCCCACCAGCTCCCACCACGAACCCCGCCAGGGGGGCGACAACCCGCACAGTCTTGCTCCGGGCCCCGAGCGCGATCGCCAGTCCCAAAGCAATCATCATGGTGAACACGGGGTGCCCGAAGGACGTGTAGATGCCGCGCAGCTTCACGAGCTCGATGACCTCGGCCCGCGGGTCCTCGATCCCGATGGTGTTGGTGCCGTACACGAAGGCGCGTGCGTAGTAGATGACGTTCTCGATGAAGGCGAATCCGATGGCAGAGAGGCCGGCCAGGGCCACGATCGACAGCCGGGAGACGATGTGGGCGCGATAGAGAATGACCAGCAGGAAGAGGACCGTGACCTTGCTGGCCTCCTCCACGAAGGGGGCAATGAAGATGGCGGCGCGGCCGCCCGTATCGGCGTTGGCCATGGTGGTGTTCATGACCTCACCGGCCCAACTGTTGACGTTGATGGACACCCACGTGGACGCACAGGCCCCCCACAGGAACGTCAGTAACCACACCAGCGGTCGCTGCGGGCGGAATCTATCCAGCCAGATGAACAGCAGGGACCACACCACTGCCGTCCACGAGGCGTAGAAGAGCCCCATCCGCAGGGAGTCCCAGTTCAGTCCCAGCGCCACCGTCCCGTCCGGAAATGTGGTGTCCGGGTGCAGCAGGTCGAACTGCCACTTGACACAGAAGGCATAGAACGGCAGCAGCACGATGGTCAGCCAGAACAGCGGGCTGCGCAGCATTCTCTCCCGCCACGGCCGATGGGTGGCAGGCGGCAGGCCCGAGAGCCGCCGTTGCCGGTCGAGGAGGTGCGGGGTGGTCATGATGCGAGCAAGAGTACCGGCCGAGGCCTTCAGATCCCGGGATCAGGAGCAGTGCGCATAGGCTCGGCCGTGGCTGCTCGCCTGGGGCGCCCCAACAGAGAGAACCAATCAGTGATGAAGAGCTTCTTCGCAAGCATGGAACCGTGGCGCAAGCCGGAAGGCTCACTGCACCTCTACGCACTGCCCGGCGAGGAGGATGCGCGGCGTTTCGTCGAAGCGCAGGAGGCCGTGGCGGGGATCGACAATCTGCCACTCATGCCAGCCTCCTACCTGCACTGCACAGTGGTTCGCCTGGCGCAGTTCGACGAGGATGTCACGCAGGCCGAGTACACACAGCTGGGTGATGCATTGCAGGAGCTTTGCTCAGGGCTGCGTTCGGTCACTCTGGATTTCGGGCCTCCTCAGGCCGGCGATGATGCCGTCGCGTGTTGGGCTTCGGCATCCGGGGACTGGGACGCTCTGGTGGAGGGCTGCCGACGCACTGTCGCTGCAACGTGGGGCACTGAGCCCCTCGCTCCCCCTGTGGCGCCCCATCTCAGCCTCGCGTACGCGAATGCCTCAGTTGACAACGATCTGGTGGTGGTCCGCCTCGCCGGGGCCCAACCGCTCGGCGCCGTGCAGGTACGGACGCTGCACCTGGTATCGGTGACGGTGCGGCCCGAGCGCGGGACGTTCGACTTCACCGAACTGGCGAACTGGGATCTGGGACACGAGCCTCGTTGACGAAAGGGGCCGCGATCGACTACGAGTCGCTCGGCCCGAGTCGTGCCGCTGGCCGTTCGCTTGAGGGCGCGGGCTCCTTCAGTTCGACGAAAATCGTGTGGGTCGGTGTGGTGCCCGTGTTCTCCCCCGAGTGCTCCTGCTCGTCGAGCCAGCGCGCCTGAAACGCCGGGATCGCCACATCCATCTCACGATCGTTGCTGGACAGACGTCTCGTGAATGCACTGAGGGTGATCATGACACTGTCTGGATGGGTGTGGGGAACCGTGACGTCGCCGGGCGCATCGAGATACTCGAGCACTCGCACGCGATCATTCTCGAACATCACGCTGTAGAGCGTCGGATTGTTGGACACCGGATCCGTCACTGGGTTCCCCTCGGACCGCTGCGACCGTATGGCCGCAATGCCGCAAGAATAGATCCGGCCGGGCAGAATGACAATGGTTCAGCGGACCCAACAGACGTCGCGGGCCCCTGCATCTTGCGCCCCAGGCAGGACTCGAACCTGCGCGCGACAGATTAGAAGGCTGTTGCTCTATCCGCTGAGCTACTGGGGCTCTGACACGAGATTCTAGTGAACATCCTCTCCCGGGTCACCTCGGCCGTTGTGGCGGGGGGGGCCTAAGGTGGGGCGCGTGAATGACAAACTGGTATGGATCGACTGTGAGATGACCGGGCTGGACCTGCAGAAGGACGCCCTCCTCGAAGTGGCTGTGCTGGTGACCGACGGCGAGCTGAACATTCTGGGGGATGGCGTCGAGGTCATCATCAGGCCAGAGGATGAGTCGCTCGAGCAGATGGGCGATTTCGTGCGCGCGATGCACACCACGTCCGGCCTGTTGGACAAGCTTGCCGGGGGCGTCACCATGCAGGAGGCAATGGAGCAGGTCCTGGCACACGTCAAGGAGTTCGTCCCCGTGGAGCGCAAGGCCCCACTCGCCGGTAACACCATCGGCACCGACCGCGCCTTCCTGGCACGGGACATGCCGGAACTTGAATCCTGGGTGCATTACCGCAATCTCGACGTCTCCTCCATCAAGGAGTTGGCGCGACGCTGGTACCCCAAGGTGATGTATCAGGCGCCGGTCAAGGGCGGCAACCACCGCGCACTGGCAGACATCCAGGAGTCGATCGAGGAGTTGCGTTACTACAGGGAGGCACTCTTCGTCCCCCAGCCGGGGCCCAGCTCAGCCGCGGCCCGCGCCATCGCTGCAAAGCATCGCGGCAGCCTCACCGGTCTTCGGGTCACGTAGTGTCCGCCTCCCCGACACCGTCGTGATCACTGATCCCGGCTCGGCTGCGCAGCCGGTGGTGCCGGGATCCCAGTTCCGTGGCCGGGATCCGCGGCGTCACTTCGACCGCCGGCGGTACAGGGACGCGCTGGTCGTCGGCTGTTTCCCAAAGATCCAGAAGGAGCGGCTGAAGGCAACGGACAGGACTGACGTCATCGCATGGATGATCGCCGAGTGCCGAAGCTCTGTGGGAGGTGGTGAGGAACGGCTCATGAAGCGCCTGCCTGCACACCCGCGCACCACTCCCTGAGAGTGCCACAGACGGTGCTTTTCGCAGCCACAACCGATTTTCTCGAACCCAGAGGCATGCGCTACTGTTGTTCACGCGCGGATCGAGGATCAGCGCAGCAGTGTGGTGACGTGGTGGGTATAGCTCAGCTGGTAGAGCACCTGGTTGTGGTCCAGGATGTCGCGGGTTCAAGCCCCGTTACTCACCCCACACCATCTGTCGTTTGATCGTCGGGGACACGTTGCCCTAGAATCATCCGGCGCGCACCGCTAGCTCAACTGGCAGAGCAATTGACTCTTAATCAATGGGTTCAGGGTTCGAGTCCCTGGCGGTGTACAACACAAGGAGATCCCCGGCCGAGGCCGGGGATCTCTTCTGGTTCCGGGGTGCGGCGGGGCCAGATGTCCCCACGGCGAGCCGGGGCCCCGCTCGGCCAGGCCCGCACCTCAGCCGCCCAGCAGCCGGCTGCCTATTCCCCGATGCTCATGATGGCCTTGTGGGCCTTGTCACCGAGTGTGCGGTTGCGCACGTGGGAAATGGACTTCAGGGTGATTACGAAGGCAACCACACCCAGCACTGCCCCGCCCACGACCATGAGCCTGTCGGTGCGCCAGCCGTTCTCGTCCTTCACAGTCGCTTTTGCTGCCTCGAACTCGGAGGCGGCGAAATTCTTCGCGCTGTCCACTCCTCGTTTGGCGACGTTCTTGGGACTCACCTCTTCCATGAGCTCACTCACCGAATCAACCATCTCTGCGCGGTTGCGGGCGAGATCAGCGCGGATCTCGGAGACACTGCGTGCCTTGTTCTTGGCCATCGAAACTCCTTCAGTCTGAACGCTCGCTAGCCTAGCCCTAGGATGGCGTCATGACAGCGCGCTTGAGCCAAGGATCCACCGCCCCGGACTTCACACTCCCGGACTCCGACGGACAGGACGTCTCCTTGACGGACTACGCCGGAGCCTCCGTGATCCTGTACTTCTACCCTGCGGCGATGACGCCGGGCTGTACAACGCAGGCGGTCGACTTCACTGCGGCGGGGGAGCACTTCTCCGAGGCCGGCTACAGCGTTCTGGGCGCCTCCCCCGACTCCGTGGACCAACTCTCCCGATTCAAGGCGAAGTCAGACCTCACCATCCCGCTGCTCTCGGACGAGGACAGGTCGGTGATGAACTCCTACGGCGCCTACGGCAAGAAAAAGCTGTACGGCAAGGAGATCGAGGGAGTGCTGCGCTCCACCTTCGTCATCGACGTCGACGACGCCGGTGTCGGCACCGTTCGCGTCGCACAGTACAACGTCAAAGCCACGGGACACGTCGCAAAGCTGCGCCGTGAGCTCGGAGTCTGACGCGGCTGCCCCAGGACCGCTGCGTTACTCCACGATCAATGCCCCCGTGGGACGAGGGACAGACACGGAGCTGGAAATCAAGCGGTCACGGTTCCTGACCCGGCTTCGTCGGGTCACGTCGGAGGATGAGGCACGGGCCGTCGTGGAGGACCGACGTCGCGCGCTGTTTGATGCACGGCATCACTGCAGCGCCTTCATCCTCGGCCCTGACGCCCGGACAGCCCGCTCCTCCGACGACGGGGAGCCCGCCGGGACCGCTGGCGCCCCCATGCTTCACGTACTGCAGCAGAATCACCTGAGTGACGTCGTCGCAGTGGTCACCCGCTACTTCGGCGGCATCAAGCTCGGCGCCGGTGGCTTGGTGCGGGCGTATTCGGATGCGGTGGCCTCTGCCGTGTCCACCCTCGGCAGGCGTGACGTTGCCCTGACTGCGCTGCTGCGGGTGGACGTCCCCATGGCGGCGGCGGGCGCCGTCGAGGCGCAACTCCGCGCCCTCGTCCTTCCCGGTGGGACACCGGTGCTGGTGGAGGGGGTCGAGTGGGGCACCCAGGCCAGATTCACCATCGCAGTGAGGGAGGGCAGCCAGGGCCCACTTGCGACCGCACTGGCCTCCCTCTCCGGGGGCACGCTGGAGGCCATCCCCATCGGCCAACGGTGGACCGACGACCTCTCCTGATCGACGACACCGTCAGGAGTCGTCGTCGTTCTCCTCCTCGATGCCACTCGGGGAATGGTGTTCCGCCACGCGCTCACGCTCGATCCAGGCCGGAGTAACGGATCCGAGGTCCTTGGGCAACTTGGCGGATTTCCGGGCAGGGGCCAGCAGGCGGGGCGATCCCGCGAGGGCTGAGCCCCCCGTGTTGAGGCCGGGGAAGGGATCGCGACCCACCCAGTACTTGTAGCCGGCGTTGGTGGCGGCGAGGATTGGGACGGTCAGGAGCGCACCCGTCAGGCCGAGGAGGTAGGTGCCTGTCGTCACTCCCAGGAGCACCACGAGTGGGTGCAGATTGACGGCTTTTCCCATGAGCAGTGGTTGGAGCACGTTGCTCTCCATCTGCTGCACGAGAATGACGACACCAATCATGATGAGCGCGGCGATGGGGCCGCCGAACAGGAGGCCCACCAGGGCGAACATGGCTCCGGAGAGGAACGCACCGAAGAGCGGGATGAAACACAGCAGGAACGTGATGACGACCATCGGGACGACGAAGGGCAACTGCAGCGCCCATGCACCAATCCCGATGCCGATCGCGTCAGCGGCGGACACAACCACCTGTGTGCGCGCCCAGCTCCCCAGCGTCACCCATGCACGCCGGATCGTCTCGCGCACCTTTGTCCGTGTCGGGTCGTGGAGGACCATCAGCATGAACGAGGAGATGCGGTCTCCCTCCGCGAGCAGGAAGAGAGCGACGATGACGGCGAGAAAGGCACCCACGAGGACGGAGCCGACGCTGCTGGTGGCATTCAGGGCACCGGAGGAGAGCGACGACGTGTTGTCAGTCAGCCAACTGCGCCCCTGGGAGAAGAGCCCCTGCAACTGGTCCTCATCGATACCGAGAGGCCCGATCGCGAGCCACTTCTCGGCTCGGTCCAGCACTGTCTGCAGGCTCTGGGCCACGTCCGAGACCCCCTGGGCGATGGAGCGGCCGGCAAAGTAGATCGTGCCGCCCACGACGGCAATGAGACCGACGATTGTTGTGGCAGCAGCAACGTGGCGTGGAAACCGCAGCCTACGGTTGAGCAGCAACTGGAAGGGCATGAGGAGAGCTGCAAGGAGCACTCCGACGACGATGGGGATCAGCACCTGGGACACCATCGCCCCGAGCTGGATGAGAACCCAACCGGCTGCATAGACAAGGATGAGCAGCAGTGCGGTCGCGGCGAGGATCCGGAACGGGCGTGGCAACGGAAGCACAGGATTGTTCCGCAGGCGCGAAGCTGACATGCGTCGATTCTCCTCAGACGTGGAAGGCTTGTCCATTGTGCCCGGTGCGTGGTCCGCCGCGAGTGAGACCGTTCACCGGCGCCTGGTTGCAGGCATGGCCTGCCACGACAACTTCGGGTGCCGAAGAAGGGGACTTGAATGCTTCTTCACGC
Source organism: uncultured Actinomycetota bacterium (assembly GCA_963747505.1). Lineage (GTDB taxonomy): Bacteria > Actinomycetota > Actinomycetes > Propionibacteriales > Propionibacteriaceae > Arachnia. The sequence continues at coordinate 1,608,269 of CAVVFD010000001.1, forward strand.
GCCCTTCTTCCAGCATCCCCAGTGCCGATGTCGCGCAACATGGCACCGCCCAGACGATCTTCCAGGGTGTCTGGGCGGTCGCCGATGCAGACGGCTCAGGCCTCCAGCGACATCAGCCAGGCCAGCAGGTAGGTGCGTGTGTTTCCATCGTCGACGGCGTCGAGATTCCGCGCCTCCTCCAGGGCTGCGGCCCTCGCCTCCTCTCCCGCCAACGCGGAATACATGAGCAGGTAGTCGCCGTAGGTCTGGTTGAACCCACCGTTCGACGTCCCCTCGGCGACGTTGCGCTCGATCCGATCGGGGTCGCCGGCCAGGTGGTCTGACGACGGGCTCGCGGGGATCACCAGGATGGCCAGTATTGCCGCCGGTTCGGGAGAGAACCATGTGGCGTAGTCGCGCTTGCCGCCGAAGTTCAGCGGCAGCACAGTGTGTCCAAAGCCGTCATAGACCGGATCCGACTCGTCGAAATCCGTCCAGTACGCCCGTGCTGACTGACCTTCCAACGCATGCATCCAGATGGCCTCTCGTTCGAGCTCAGCCTGTCCGGAGGCCCGTGCCCACAGCGTCAGCCCAGCCCAGGCAAGCACCGCCTCCGACGACGACTCCTGGTTGTTCCCGTCCACGAACGGCGAGGTGCCCGAAGCCCACGAGTGCGAAGCGTACGTGTCGAAGGTCCGCCGCTCCGGAAAGTACTCGTTGGCTGGCGCTGAGGCGATGTCTGCGGCGAGCAGGTCCATGACCGGCCGGATCTCCTTCACCAGTTCCGGATCGTCGGCTCCCAGCACGCCTGCGGCGTAGAGGAAGTAGCCGTAGTGGAAGTGGTGGTCGTTGAACTCGTCCGACCCGAACGACGACTTCTGCCCGACAATCCCGCGATTCGTCTCGTCGTAGCCGAAGCAGAATGCGTCCACCTCCTGGCAGCCATCGGGGTTGGCCCACCGCACCAGGGTCTCCCTGACCCGGTCGTGGACCGCCGTTGCCACCTCGTTTTCGCCCAGTTGGCGGGCAATCGAATAGAGCTGTGCATCGCGGTAAAGGGCTTTGCCGCCGAAATAGGTATCCGCCGGGTAATCCTTCGCAGCTGCCACATCGGCCTTCAGGGCAGCCCGCAGTTCGTCAGCATCCCCATCGGAGATGTTGGAGAGGTCCAGCTCGCCCCGGGCTTCGTACGCGGGCGTCTGCCACGAAATCTCGTCGCCCTCGCATGCCTGAAGGGCACCGTAGCTGCTTGCGTAGGTGCCGAGGTCACACGTCGTGGCCTGGTCGTGTTGGTGCGGCATCCGTACCACGACGGTGGGCTGCTCGGCCTCGTAGGTCAGCGTGGTCCGCACCTCGGTGCCCACCTCATAGGACACGGCGGTGGCAGTCACCGGTGCCGCGAGCTTGGCGATTGCGGCCGGATCGCCGCCCTCAGGCACCGCGCCCCACGTCACGGAGGCTCCGGCTGGCAGCGTGACGTCCGACCCGTCAACGGATCCTCCGTCGGAGACTGCCACGTACTCGCCGTCGCCGGAGCGCACCGCAGCGAATTCGTCACGGGTCTCGAACGGCAACTGAGTGCTGAGCTGATGGTCGCGGATTGCGGTGTAGGTGAGGTAGGGCGAACCCTGCACCACAGTGACGCGGCCCAGAGGTGACTCGCCCGCAGAGGCCTCCACCGTGACGGACAGGTCGTCATAGGCCACGACCTGCCAGGTGGGCCGTTCGGCCAGGGTGACCTGCACCATTGGTGCGTTCGTGCCCATGATGGTCTTCTCCGTCGTTGTCACCGCGGGCAGCCCGAAGGTCAGCCCGTCCTCGGTGAGCGCGAAGGACAGCGGCAGCGGATAGACCGGCTGCGGGCCCTCGCCGAACACCAGCCCGGAGAACCATCGGTTCGTCGGCGGGATGAGCCCGTCGGCCAGGCGGATCGGCATGAGGTCCTTGCTCGGTACGGTTCCGAGCCGTTCGATCGACGCTGCCAGCCCGTCGGGCTGCCACGCGGCATTCTCCCCGGTCCCGATGTCGCCGACGCTGGGGGAATCTTTGCCCTCGGGGGATCTTTCCCCCAGTGGAGGCCCGGTGCATCCCGCGAGGAGCAGGGCGGCCCCCATACCCGCAGCCATGGCCCTCGCGCCCCACATCAGCGGAGCCCGATCTTGGTCAGGAACGCCAGTGCCGAGCTGGTGGGTCCGGCAAGGATGCCGTCGTCACGCAGCTGCACCTGGGTCGTGACTGGAGTGCCGTCGCGGGTGAGCGAGGACAACGCAGGATCCATGAGAGCATCGCCCGTCAGCCGAATCACTGCCAGCGCCTTCCCATCCTCGGTCTTCACTTTGACGCTGTCGACGGTTGCATCCAGCTTCCGCAGGTTTGGCAGCACGATGGTGGCCGCGGCCCCGTCCTCCACGCGACCGTAGTCCACGGGGCTGAGCGTGTAGAGTCCCTCGACCGTGCGCTCTCGACTGATCACCCGGGCGATGACCGCACCGTCCGGCACGTACGAGCCGAGGGTCGCGGCGACATCGACAACGGTGCCGTCGCTGACTGCGGTGTAGGTGACGGTGCCGGTGGCCAAGTCGAGCTCGTAGGCCACAGTCGAGCTGGGTGCAGCCCCTTGGCTGACGGCTTGCTGCAGCGAGCTTGAGCTCACGACGAACAGCACGTCGCCTGCTCTGATCTGGTCTCCGTTTTCGACGAACTGTTCATTGACGATGCCTCCGTAGCCGGAGCCGACGTCGAATGTGGGGGCCGTGACGGTCGCGGACAGGCTGTGCGCCTGGGTCATCCGCTGGTTGAACAACAGGGTCAGCCCAAAGACCAACGCGAGCACGGCAATGATGCCGCCGAACATCTGGAGACGGGTGAGCCAGGTCATGAGACTGCTTCCTTCTTGTGTGATTGGGCGGCAACGAGGGTGTCGCGGTCGAGAGCGGAGCCATGTCGAGGAGCGGGTTGGAGGTCCGTTACAGGATCGATGGCGGCGTGGGTGGCTGCCGGACGGGGGCGGTGGTGATCCTCGCGCCAGGCGGTCAGCACGAAGAGGCCCAGCACGAGGGTGTTCACCAAGCTCCAGAACGTGGCAACGTTGATGGTGGATTGCAACAGGTCGCGCCAGATACCGACGGCCGAGGTGATGAGCAGAAAGGTGAACGTCAAAACCTGCGGAATGATGAAGTTGAAGGCCGACGTCCGCCCGCCCGTGGTGCCGGTCACCGACCACTTGACGTCGATGCCGTACAGCGCATTGCGGAAAGCCATGACGTAGATCGGGAACGACGCCGCCGCGAGCAGCAGCACCTCCAGCCGGAACGTGCCCAGGATGAGCGCGGACAGCAGAATCTGCAGGACGTAGAAACCCGAGTAGTAGAGCGCCCATTCGAGCGGCCCGACGGCGACGGCGATTGGCCGGAGGTCGAAAAAGATTTCCAACGCGGGAACGAAGAGCAACAGGCCCGTGGCAATACCGCTCAGATAGTGCGTGGAGGTGACGAAGTACATGAGCCGCTGATCCAGCGTCAGGCGGCGCCTCGGGGCCAGCGGGTTGTGGCTCAGTAAGATCTCAAAACCGCCTGTCGCCCATCGCAGCTGTTGCTTGCTGTACGCCTCGATGGTCTCGGGTGCCTCCCCAACGGCGAGAGCCTTGGGAACGAACAGCGACTTCCAGCCGCGCTCGTGCAGCAACAGCGAGGTCCAGACGTCCTCCGACTTCGAGCCCGTGTACATGCCGCCAATCTCCTTGACGGCCTTGCGTCGGAACAACACGTTGGTGCCCACGCAGAACGCCGCGTTGAACTCGTTGCGGCCAGGCTGGATGTAGCGGTAGAACATGGACTGCATGTATGCCGCACCGCGGGCGATCGTGGTGTGCAGGTTGCCGTAGACCTGCGGGGTCTGAACGAAGGCGAAGGCGTCGTCAGCCATTGCAGGCAGCGTCTCCTCCAGCATCTCAGGCTTCACCACGAAGTCGGCGTCGAGGATGAGGAAGAACTCGCCGTGCGTGATCGACAGCGCGTGGTTGATGTTGCCGGCCTTGGCACCGGAGTGGGTGAGTCGGCGGATGTAGCCGGCGCCCAGCTCCGCGGCGAGGGTGCGGACGTCGTCCGAGTCGCCGTCGTCGAGGACGTAGGTCTCGTGGCGTCCCTTCATGGCGAGCGCTGCGGTGACGGTTCGGCGGATGGTGCTCAGGTCCTCACCGAAGACGGTGATGAACACGTCGACGTCAACCTGGCGGCCGTTGAGGAACAACGGCCAGGCGGTCGCATGGTTGGCGATGCCCAAGTCGGTGTTCTGCCGAGGATTGTAGAGGCCGCGCTGCGCCTCATTGAATGCATAGGACGGCCCCTTGTTGTAGCCGGCGAGCATTGTCCACATGCTCATGAGGCCGAGGAACACGAGGATGAGTTCGGCTGCCAGTATGAGCAGCCACGGAAGCATGTCGCCGCGGTTGTCTATCTGCAGAAGAAAGGCGGTGTAGACGATGACGCCGATGGTGGCCAGGATTGTCAGGGCAAGTACAGCCGGCGAATTTCGGTTGCGGGTCGTCTCTCGGCGTTCCTCCACCGGGCCTGCCTCTGACAATTCACTCTTGATATTCAAGTCAGAGAGATTGGTGGAACCTGCGCGCCGGCTTGGAGGGCGAGATCGTCGTGTCAACATAAGGCATCCAAAGGTTGGGGACGCCGGAATGTCAGGCACGCCAGCAAAGGCCTCCCGATCGGCGGCCATTGGCGGGGTACATCGCCAATACTGCGGCACGTGGATGGAAGTGTCAACTATGGGAGATCGGTAATCACCCTCTGGTCATACTCGTCTCCCGTTGTTGATTCAGAATATTGACGCTCGATCCCCCGATCGGTTTGAGAACATGGACGCTGGGTAGCCGTGCTGGCCAGAGCCGCGGTGCTGCACGACGTTTCCCGGCTGAGGTGTGAGGAGATGGCGGACCCTGCCACCTGTGATGTTCCAGGTTCCTCGGGTGGAGCAGTTCAGTGGCTGCTGGGTTGTCGGGCCGCAACCTGTGCGGGCGGGCCGTTCACGCGACTCAACAAATCAATGGGGCAACTGGGGGTTGTCATGTCCACCTGCCGGATCGTGATGCAGTACCCACGGCCTGGTCCCGACAGCAGGCCTGGACCAACCGCTGTCACCCGATCGCGCAGCAGAGCCCTGCCCGTCGTTGGAACCCCGGATGACCCGCCCGGTGGTCAGTGCCAAGACACGAGGCGCGTCGACACTTCCTGGCCCCACCCCCATTGAGTGGCGGTGACTTGCCTCCACCAGCACCCTCAACCCGTAAGCAGGGCCGTGAGGGCCGCGCTACGGCGTGACCACGACCTTGAGTCCCTTGCGGGCGGTCGCGAATTCGAAGGCCTCACCAGCGGAGGCCAGCTCGAAGCGGTGGCTGACGACGGCTTTCAGATCGACGATGCCCCTCCCTACCAGCGCGACGGCCCGCTCGTAGACCTCGGGCATGCGCCGGACCACTGCGATGGTAAGGCCCTTGCGGCGTGCCAGCGATGCCGGGAACGTGGTCTCGTCCTCGTCGGGGATGCCGACCAGCACCACCCTTCCGCCGCCGCGGGCCAGCGTCATCGCCTCACACACGGGGTCGGGGTTCCCGCAGACCTCGAACACCACGTCAAAGTCCGATGGGGGCAGGTCGTCGGGCGTGTGGACTGCATCGGCCCCCTGTGCGAGGGCGGCGTCCCGGCGATGGGCCAACGGTTCAATGGCCGCGACGTGCATGACCGACGAGTGCCGCGCGAGCTGGACGAGCAGCAGTCCGATGGGTCCCGCACCCACGATCGCGACCCGGTCACCCAGCCGCACGTGGCCGAGATCCCAGGCGTGGATGGCGACGCCAAGAGGCTCGAGCGTGGCCGCGTCCACGGCATCCATGCCCTCGGGCAGAGCTACGAGTCGGCTGGTCGGCCAACTGATGACTTCGGCCAGCCCGCCATCAGTGTCGGCGTGACCGGCGAACTTCACGCGTGGGCAGAGGTTGGTCCAGCCCTCGTGGCAGCGTTCGCAATCGAGACACGGAATAGCAGGGTCGACCGCCACCGTTCGCCCGGCGAGCGGACCGTCGAGGGCGACACCGCCGATCTCGTGTCCGGGGATCGTCGGTTGCTCGATGCGCGCGTCGCCGATCCGTCCATAACGGAACCAGTGCACGTCGGAACCGCACACTCCGACCGCGCCCACCTTCACCAGGGTGTGTCCCTCTGCGGGGGTCAGATCGGCCTCCTCCGCTACCTTCAGGTCCGAAGCGGCGTGCAACCTGGCTGCGCGCATGGGGTCTCCCTCTTCGTGGAAAATACGTTGGTGTGGCCACCCTAGTGGGAGGGGAAGCTCCCGGGGTCAGGGGCCGGACGCCTGTGACTCGGACCGGTGACCAGATGGTGGATCGCACCAGCTTCCCGATCGGGATGCGAGCCCTCGGGTGGACCGGCCGAGACGCGGATTGGATCACAGGCCATCCTGGCCGCTCCAACGAGCACAACAGAGTCACCGACACAGGTATCGCACTGTTGAAGCAAGACGCACGACCGGGGAGGAGGCAATGGACTCTGGGGCCAAAACACCTAGTCAAGCGGTATTTCGTTGGTGCCGAAGAAGGGACTTGAACCCTCACGCCCGCAGGCACAGGATCCTAAATCCTGCGTGTCTACCAATTCCACCACTTCGGCTGCAGCCGGTGATTCTAGCAGTGCGCCACGGTGTCCCGGCGACCCCGGCGGGACACCGGCAAATGTTTCTGAGATCAACTTATGGGAGTTTGCGTCAACCATTGGCATCTGACCAGTATTCCCGCTACCCTCGAGACATCAAGACACCTCCACTTATGGTTGTGGGTCTTGTAGGCACCGTTCCTGCCGGCCGTGCCGCACCTTCTGGGGGGAAGGTCGAGCTTGGCCGCTGCGGGAACGGAGCCGCTCTTCACTGAGCGGCGTGCCGTCGGGGCTGGCTGAGAATCCAGCCCCGACGGGAACCATCCCATATTCCTGTGCGCACGACCCCGCACCTTCTTGCAGCGCCACATTCAGGGCAGAGGCAGCAGCTGGGGGTTGGGAGCCAGCTCCGGATCGTCGATGGAGAAGGTCTTCACCGGCCCGGGGCCTGAGTCCCTCGTCTCGAAACGGATCGTCACCCTCCCCAGGCCCGATCCCCACACCCAGCCCCGCCCGTGGACGGGATGGACGACATCCGCCCCGGGAAACCACCCCCGGCCCCGCACCCCGGAAGCGGCCACCTCGCTGGTGGTGAGGGTGGGCGCCGGTTCCTGCTCTCCCTCGTCGAAGAGTCTCTCCTGCGCGGAAGCAGCGAAATTCGACGTGGAGACCCCCACGAGGCGCACTCCCCCTCGTACGTCCATCTCGGAGAGCAGCTCCACGGCCACGGCGGCGATCGCCTCCTCACGATCCGTCGCGCCACCGAGGGATCGTGCCTTGGAGATGGTGCTGAAGTCGGCCATCCTGACCTTGATCCCCACCGTGCGGGCGAAGACGCCTGCCTCCCTGATGCGCCCGGCGACGTGCGCCGCATCCCGACGCAGTATCCGTTCGAGCTCTGACCGATCGACGATGTCCACGGCAAACGTGTCCTCGGTGGAGATCGACTTGGCCTCCCTCTCCCCCTGCACCAGTCGTCCGTCCCGGGCATGGGCGAGCCCCGCGAGGCTCTCACCGGAGGCGCGCCCCAACTCCCGGACGAGTTCCTCGCGGCTGGCCCGCCGCAGGTCGGCGACCGTGTGCATACCGATCGACAGCAGCTTTGCCTCGGTCACGGGGCCCACGCCGGGAATGGCGCGCACCGGGAGCTCCGCAATGAACTCACGTTCCTCGCCATGCGCGACGATCCGGTACCCGTCGGGCTTGGCCGCCTCGGACGCCACCTTGGCCACAAACTTGCTCGATCCCACACCGACGGAGGCGGTCAGCCCGCCCGTACGTCGGGTCAGCTCCCGGCGGAGCTCCTCCACGTGGGCGGACAGGTGTGTCGGATCCCAGCTGCTCAGCGCCAGGTCGACGAAGGCCTCGTCGAGGCTCAGTGGCTCCACGGCGGGAGAGACCTCAGCCAGCAACTGCATGACGATCTCCGACGACTGCCGATACGCCGGGAAGCGTCCCCCGAGGAAGGCCGCGTTCGGGCATCGTCGACGCGCCTCCGTACCGGGCATGGCGGAGCGGACGCCGAACACCCTCGCCTCGTAGCTGGCGGTTGCCACCACACCTCGCGGTCCGGCACCTCCCACCACCACCGGCCGGCCCCGCAGGCTCGGTTTGTCACGCTGCTCGACGGCGGCGAAAAAAGCGTCGAGGTCGAGGTGCAGGATTCTCACCTCACGTGGCATGGGACAACGCTACCCAACGAGCTCAGCGAGGGGTCGACGGCGTGGGCAGGTACGAGACGAAGTCATAGCCGCCGTGGGGTTCCCGCGACACCTCCGTCCACTCACTCCTGCTGATCAGCGGGAACGTCACATCACCCTCCGGCGCCTGGTGGACGTGCGTGACATCCAGCGCGGTCAGGTACGGCCACGCCGCGCGATAGATCTCCCCGCCGCCGCCGATCCAGCACACCTTCTCGGGGGTCTCGGCTGCGAGTTCAAGGGCATCCTCGATGGAGTGGGCCACTTCCACGCCGTCGTCGCTCCAGTCCTCGTCGCGCGTGACGACGATGATGCGTCGATCGGGCAGGATGCGGCCGATGCCCTCGTGCGTGCGTCGGCCCATGACGAGCGTGTCCCCGGTGGTGAGCGCCTTGAATCTCTTGAAGTCCTCGGGGATGTGCCACACCATCTCGGTGCCGGAGCCGATGACGCCGTTGTCCGCCACCGCGGCGATCGCCACAATCCTCATGCTCATGCGTGCATCCTCAGATCGCTATGGGGGCCTTGATCGACGGAGCCGGGTGGTAGTCCAGCACCGTGATGTCGTCCAGCGTGAAGGCGTCGATGGCCGTGATGTCCTTGTTGATCCACAGGGTGGGCAGCGGGCCCGGCGTGCGTCCCAACTGCTCGGCCACCTGCTCGTGGTGGTTGGAGTAGACGTGCGCGTCACCGAGGGTGTGGACGAAGTCGCCCACATCCAGATCGCAGACATGCGCCACGAGATGGGTCAGCAGCGCATAGCTGGCGATGTTGAACGGCACACCCAGGAAGACGTCGGCGGAGCGCTGGTAGAGCTGGCAGCTCAGCCTGCCCCGGGCACCGGCCACCGGGGTGACGTAGAACTGGAACAGGGTGTGGCATGGCGGCAGCGCCATGTCGTCGATGTCGGCAACGTTCCACGCCGAGACGACGTGGCGTCGCGAGTCGGGGGATGTCCTGAGCGCCTCGATGACGCCCGCCAGCTGGTCCACGTGTCCGCCGTCGGGTGTGGGCCAGGAGCGCCACTGGTGCCCGTAGATGGGGCCGAGGTTGCCGTCGGCATCGGCCCACTCGTCCCAGATGGAAATGCGGTTCTCGTGGAGCCACCCGATGTTGGTGTCGCCGCGCAGGAACCACAGGAGCTCGCCGAACACGCTGCGGGTGTGCACCTTCTTGGTGGTGAGCAGGGGAAAGCCGTCGGAGAGATCAAAGCGCATCTGGTGCCCGAAGATGCTGCGAGTGCCCGTGCCGGTGCGGTCCGACTTGTCGACACCCTCGTCCAGAATGCGCTGCAAGAGATCCAGGTATTGCTGCACCTCAGCCCTCCTTCAACCACTCGACGAACGCGCGGACGGCCTGCCCACGGTGGCTGATGGCGTCCTTGTCCCCGCCCGACATCTGGGCAGTCGTCACGTCATGGCCCTCGGGGATGAACACCGGGTCGTACCCGAAGCCGTTGTGCCCACGCGGCGCGGTGGCGATGCGGCCGGGCATCTCGCCACGGAAGACACGGCGGCTGCCGCCCGGGGTGACGTGGGCGAGCGCGCAGACGAAGCGGGCCCCACGGCGTTCGTCGGCGACGCCGTCGAGCTGGGCGAGGAGGAGGGAGTTGTTCGCGGCGTCGTCACACGCCGGCCCGGCCCAGCGGGCGGAGCGGACGCCCGGCATGCCGCCCAGCTCCTCGACGGAGATCCCGGAGTCGTCGGCGACGGCCTCGACGCCTGTGTGGCGCGCGGCCGTCTGCGCCTTGAGGATCGCGTTGCCCTCAAAGGTTCTGTCCGTCTCCTCGGGTTCCGGGTAGGAAGAGAAGTCCGACAGGCTGAGGACGTCCACGTCCAGTCCGTCTGCCTCCACCACTCGGCGGAGTTCCACGAGCTTCTTGGGGTTGTTCGTCGCCAGCACGATCCGACGGGTCATGGCCGAAGTGCCCTCTGCTGGATGGTGGTCAACTCCCGGCAGCCCACCGCGCCCAAGTCGAGCAGGACGTCGAGTTCGGCGCGGCTGAAGGGTGTGCCCTCCGCGGTGCCCTGCACCTCGATGAAGTCGCCGGATCCGGTCATGACGATGTTCATGTCGGTGCCAGCGGTGGAGTCCTCCTCGTAGGCGAGGTCCAGGAGCGGGACCCCGTCCACGTAGCCCACGGAGATCGCCGCGACCGAATCCGTCAGCGGTTCGCCCTTCAGGCGGCCCAGGCCGCGGAGGTGGGACACGGCATCGGAGAGCGCGACGTAGGCACCGGTGATGGCGGCCGTGCGGGTGCCGCCGTCGGCTTGGAGCACGTCGCAGTCCAGCACGATGGTGTTCTCGCCCAGCGCGGTGAAATCAACGACGGCGCGCAGGGCGCGGCCGACGAGTCGGGAGATCTCGTGCGTCCTGCCGCCGACCTTGCCGCGGACGGATTCACGGTCCGAGCGGGTGTGCGTGGCGCGGGGCAGCATCGCGTACTCGGCCGTCACCCAGCCCAGGCCGGAGTCCCTCCGCCAGCGCGGGACGCCCGGGGTGACGCTGGCGGCCACCAGCACCCGGGTGCGGCCGTACTCGACGAGCACCGACCCCTCGGCATGGTCGAGCCAGCCTCGCGTGATGCCGATGGGTCGCAGCTGGTCAGGGGCACGTCCGTCGACGCGGGGCTGAGTGGTCATGGCCAACAACCTAGCGCGCCGCTGACTTCGAGTACCGCCGGACCACGACCGGGAGCACTCATCACCGGGATGAGACTGTCGCGCTCCCGCCGGGGGCGTCGGTGCCGACGTAGGTCTTGCAGTGACAGCGATCGGGGAGGGGCACACCGGCCAGTGCATACTCGATGTGTTCTCCACAGCCTGCCCACGTGGGCTTGCGGCAGACGTCGCACATGACTTTGTGACACATGGTGGGGGCTCCTGTGGCTGCTCGGGGGATTCAGTCGAGGACAACTGTAGTTGCGTCGGTCACGAATGACCCCAGAAGTCTACGTCCCACACCCCGGAAGTCGACCGCGTCGCCCGTGGTCATGAACGACCGGGTGGCCTCGCGTGGTTCATCGTGCAGCAGTCGCCTCGTCGTCAGGCCCGAGTAGACCGCCTGAGCGCAGGTGTCGGCACTGGAGACCAGCGTCACGTCGTCCCCGACGACGTAGTTGATGACACCCGTGAGCAGTGGGTAGTGGGTACAGCCCAGGATGAGCGTGTCGATGTTCTCCGCCATCAGGGGCTCGAGGTACTCCCGCGCCACCCCCAACAGTTCCGGCCCACCCGTGATCCCGGCCTCCACGAACTCCACGAACCGTGGACAGATTCGCGTCCCGACGGCCACATCCCCGGCCACCGCGAAGGCGTCGTCATACGAGCGGGAAGTGGCGGTGGCCTTCGTGCAGACGACCCCAACCCTCCCGTTGCGGGTGGCGGCGACGGCGCGCTTGGCGGCCGGGAGAATCACCTCGAAGATGGGGATCGCGTACCGCTCACGAGCGTCGCGAAGGACGGCGGCCGAGGCAGAGTTGCAGGCGATGACGAGCGCCTTCACGCCGAGCCCCGCCAGATGGTCGAGTCCCTGCAGTGCGAACTCGCGCACCTCGGCGATCGGTCGTGGGCCATACGGTGCGCGGGCGGTGTCGCCGAGGTAGATGAAGTCCTCGTTCGGCAACTGATCAACGAGCGCGCGCATGACGGTCAGGCCACCGAAACCGGAATCGAAGATGCCGATGGGGCTGTTGATGTTGTTCTCCACGACGCAGGAGTCTACGCGAGCGAGCATCGACGGGGAGCCCCGTCAGTGCTTCTCAGAGCAGGAACATGTGGGACTGCAGAGCGTCCTCCTGCACCCATCCCAACCAGTCGCAAATCGCCGCCGCGGTGGGATTGGCACGCGCATTGGCCCTTGTGGCGGTGGTGCTGCGTTCCGCGCTGCCCGTCAGCTCAACGTTCCATGCGGCGCGGAGACCGGCCAGCGTTGTGATCCAGGCCGCAAGATGGTCCTCGCCCACCCCCACCATGTCCCCGTCCGCGGCGGCGCAGTCCGACAGGACCACCAGCCCAGCCTCGATGCGGGCCCGCGCCTGCTGGCTGATGGCGGCGCGGCGGAACTGATCCGCCTCCGAGACGTCGGCCATCGCCGGGGGGAACAACCGGGCGAGCACGGGGTTCGAGTCCAGCAGCTCGACGGGCCGTTCGGACAGCTCCGCGGCCAGCCGTGCCAGGGGGTCGTCTGTGTCCTCGGGCAGCAGCTCATCGACGACTCGCAGTTGTTGGTTCACCAGTGCCACCAGCACGTCGCTGCGCCCCTCACCGCCGTCGAACTCCCAGACGACCTCGTCCTGGTTCATGCGCGCTCCATGGTGGCCCACAGCGTGTAGTTCTGCATGGCCATCACGTCGTGCTCCATCGCCTCGCGGTTGCCGGTGGAGACCACGGCCCTGCCCTCCGTGTGAACCCGCAGCATCAACTCCTCCGCCTTCGCACGCGGGTACTTGAAGTACTCCATGAAGACGTAGGCGACGTAGCTCATGAGGTTCACCGGGTCATCCCAGACGATCGTCACCCATTGGAACGCAAGGTCCGCGGCCTCTGACGGCGCATCCAGCACAGCCACGCTGCTCGCTGTGCCCGGGTTGCCCTGCTCACTCATGTATCCCATTGTTCCCGATCCTACTGACACTGCCCAGAGCCCCGTTCGGGCACTTGTGAGCACTAGGCTTGCTCTTCATGACGACGGCGCTCCTGACGGATCACTATGAACTCACGATGGTGCAGGCAGCCATGGATGCCGGCACGGCAGACCGGCACAGTCTCTTCGACCTCTTCACCCGCAGGCTGCCCGAGGGCCGGCGCTACGGCGTGCTGGCAGGACTGGGGCGGGTACTCAAGCAGATCCAGGAGTTCCGCTTCGAGGACGCGGAGATCGCGTTCCTCGCCGATGCCGGGATCATCAAGGACAACCTCGCGGCCTGGCTCGCGGACTACAGGTTCAACGGCGACATGTGGGGCTATCCGGAGGGCGAGATCTTCTTCCCCGGCTCCCCCGTCCTCTCCGTGGAGGGCTCCTTCGCCGAGTGCTGCGTGCTCGAGACACTCCTGTTGAGCGTGTTCAACCACGACTGCGCCATTGCCTCGGCCGCCTCGCGCATGACGTCCATGGCGGAAGGGCGCCCCTGCTCGGAGATGGGCTCACGTCGGACACATGAGTGGGCCGCCGTGGGTGCCGCCCGCGCAGCCTACGTGGCGGGCTTTGCCGCCACGTCGAACCTGGAGGCGGGACGCAGCTGGGGCGTACCCACCATGGGAACGGCCGCCCACTCGTTCATCCTCCTGCACGACACGGAGGCAGACGCGTTCAGGGCACAACTTGCCGCGCTCGGCGACAGCACCACGCTCCTGGTGGACACCTACGACGAGGAGGACGCCATTCGCAGGGGAGTCGAGCTGACGGGTGGAAAACTGGGCGCCATCCGCCTCGACTCCGGCGACCTCGCCATCGCGGCATGCCGCGCCCGCGAGCTGTTGGACCACCTGGGCGCCACGAATACCCGCATCGTCGTCACCTCGGATCTGGACGAGTGGCAGATCGCCGCGCTGCGTGGCACACCCGTCGACGGGTACGGCGTCGGCACGTCCCTGGTCACAGGCTCCGGCCATCCCACCGCCGGCTTCGTGTACAAGTTGGTGGCACGTGCCGAATCCGCGGACCCCGACGCACCGATGACCCCGGTGGGGAAGAAATCCAAGGGCAAGAACACACTCGGGGGGCGCAAGTTCGCGATGCGTCGGCTGGACGCGAACGGCCGTGCGGAAGCTGAAGTCATCGGCATGGGAGCAGCACCCGAGACCGACGGCAACGATCGCCATCTGCTGGTGGACATCATCAAGGCCGGCGAGGTGGTGACGGACGCGACTCTTGACGACGCCCGTCAGCGACACGTCGCGTCGCTGGAGGAACTTCCGCAGTCGGCCCTGCGCATCAGCAAGGGCGACCCAGCCATCGAGACCATCATCCTCGATGCGGGCGGCGAGGAGACGACGAATCCCTACCAGGCGGCACCCAACCCGGCCAACATCTGAGCAATGGCCACCGGAGAATGCCGGCCCCGCTTCACGGGACTTCGCATCGATGCGTGACCGACAGGTCAGTCTTCTTCGCTGCGGGTCCGTTCCTGGTCGTTCATGACGTCGGCCAGCCTTTTCGGCAGTTCGGCCTCGAACACATCCTCCAGCGTGACCGCACGCCCTGTCGCATCCCCCAGCGGCACCCGCCAGTTGGGGTACTCGTCGATGGTGCCGGGCTGGTTCTGTGTGCGTCGCTCACCCACGGCGTCCGTCAGGCTCGCCAGCAGGACCCTCGACGGCGTCCGCAGGAGGTAGCGGTGAAGGGCAAGCATGACCTCGGCGGGATCCTCCATGCGGTCGGCGTCCAGCACGCCATCGGTCACGAGCTTGCCGAGCCAGGCGCTCTGCTCCTTCCGTGCCGCGTCCAGTTCCTCCTGGAGAGGTTCGGTGAGAAGGCCCAAGGAGTCGCGCAGCCGCACATGGTCACCTGCCAGATAACCCAGGGTCGGCGGCAGGTCGTGCGTGGTGACCGAGGCCAGGCAGTACTCGCGCCAGCGGTGCGCGTCCAGCGGACGACCGTCGTCGTTCTCGAACCACAGCACCGAGGTGCCGAGGATCCCGCGGCGGGCGAGGTATTGCCGAACCCAGGGCTCGACTGTGCCGAGGTCCTCCCCCACCACCAACGCCTGGGCACGATGCGCCTCCAACGCCAGGATCCCGATGAGCGCCTCGTGGTTGTTGCGCACATACGTCCCGTGCCGCGGCCCGAGACCCTGCGGCACCCACCACAGCCGGAACAGGCCGATGATGTGGTCGATGCGCACCCCACCGGAGTAACGCATGGCGGAGGCCACCATTTCCCGGAAGGGGGCGTAGGCCACCTCCTCCAGCTTGTCCGGACGCCACGGAGGCTGACCCCAGTCCTGGCCTGACTGGTTGTAGTCGTCCGGGGGGGCGCCCACCGTGACACCGTCGGCGAAGATGCCGGACATGGACCACGTCTCCGCGCTGCTGCGGCTGACACCGACAGCCAGATCAGTGAGAACACCGACAGACATTCCCGCCTCAAGTGCGACGGTCTGGGCCGCGGCCACCTGTTGGCCGGCGATCCACTGCAACCAGACGTGGAATTCGACGGACTCGCTCTGCTGCGCTGCAAACGCGCGAACTTCGGCGGACTGCGCGTCCCGGTACTCCGCCGGCCACTCCCGCCAGTCGTTGCCGAACTCCATGGCCAGTGCGCTCCACGTCGCAAAGTCCCGGAGGGATTCTCCTTCGCGACGGACGAAGTGGTCGAACAGGATCCGGCGAGCCGGACGCAGTCCTGCAGCGAAGATCAGCCGCAGGGCTTCATGCTTGGCCTTCCAGGAAGCGTCGCGATCGATGGCGCGCGGCTTCCCGTCGGGGGCCCGGAGCGACTTGCGCAGCTCCGCGACACGGGATCGATCCTGCCTTCCGAGATCCGCGAACTCCGGGATGGACTCGGGACGAATGTAGAGCGGATTGAGGAACCTCCGGCTCGCCGGAAGATAGGGAGAGGGCTCCATGGGCGCTGTCGGCTGGGCCGCGTGCAGCGGGTTGATGAGCACGTGGCCAGCACCCTGCTCGGCTCCGGAGAACGCAATGAGATCACTCAGATCTGCCAGGTCTCCGAGGCCCCATGACTTCTTGGACACGACGCTGTACAGCTGGGTGGCGTAGCCCCACGTGCGTTTCTCTCCCATGGCGGCGGGGAAACCGACGTGGACGGGTGTCACGACGAGTGTGGCCTCGTTGGCGCCTTCCTGACCGTGCGCCACGATCCGGTGGTAGCCCAGGGGAATGTCAGTGCCGAAGTAGAACGTGGCCTCGCCCCGAGGTTGGCCGTCGATCCACCGATCAGCCTCCCAGTTGTCTATCTGTTGGCCCCTCCACACTCCGCCGGTCTCCAACTCCAGCACCACCTCCACATGGGAACCGGCCGGGACATGGACGGCGATGCTGACGCCGGAGCCGTGCTCCACCACGGTGCATGGCTTGAGAACACGACGCCATCGCGCATCGCGCAGTTCCGTCAGGGCGGCCGCGCGGGATGCGGGGGTGGACGCGTCGACACCCAACGCGCCCAGCACCGCGACCACGGATTCCTGGGAGATCTCCAGGTCGCGCTGCTTCCAATCCTTGAACTCCAGTGCAATACCGAAGTGTGCGGCGAGCGTGGTCAGGTCTTCGGGGAGCTGGGTCACGTGCGGTTGTCCTTCTCGGTCACTTCTTGATGACGATGGTGCGAGCGATCATGTCGTGCAGGGTCTGCTTCCGTGGAGTGAAGAGCATCACGAGCGGATCGATGATGTTCGCCACCGGAATCTGCTCGAAAACCGCGGCCGAGGCGGCTCGCAACGCGGAAACGCCCCATGTGGGGTTGGTGCCCACGGGGGCGTCCACCTTGAGTACTCGCAGTCCAACGATGAGCTTCCCGAGCGTTCCACCCCTCAGTGCAACCATCAGTGTGCGGTAGACGAAGAACAGGACGGCCGTCAAAAGGTTGATGGACGTCAGCGCGCCGTCCGGTAACGCCGGGGGAACACCGCCGGTGAGGCCAGCGTTCAGGCTGTCATCGAAGTACTGGGACAGGTCCGCGACGGGGCCTGGCAGGACCGTGACCACGATGAGACCGACGGGGATCGCCAGGATGAGGGAGTCGAGGATTACCGCCAACACCCGCCACCAGAATCCGGCGAGCACTGGTCGACGCGTCATCGACTGCTCGTCCTGCTGACCCCAGGCGGGTTGCCCCGCCGTCGTGTTCTGGGAGGTCTGCGTCTGCCCGTGTGGTGAGTACCCCGTCGCCTGTTCCTGTTCCGGGACGTAGTCCCCGGGTCTGGTGTTGGCCGGTCGGGTGACCTGCGACCAGTTGCCGCCGTCCCAGTACCGTTGCCCCCCGGAGCCTGCGGGATCCGGATACCACCCTGCCGGAGGGGATTCTGCAGAGAAACTCATGGCCATCATCCTGCCATGCCCGTGGGCTGACGAAGCATGCGGCCGTCCAAGCGTTCGGACAGCGTCCCTGCGGGACGAGACGGGCGCGGATCAGGCGCTGACGGAGAGTGATTCGTTCGCCAGGGAACCTATCCGGCGGCTGACGGCGAGCGCGAGGACACAGATTGTGGTCAGGGCCAGGAACAGTGCCACGAAGCTGGCCTGGTCCGACACCTGTCGCACGGCTCCCGCGTAGATCGCCCCGGCCATACCCGTGAGCAGGGCGTTGCCCAGCGCTTCGGAGACCTGCAGCGCCGAGTTGTTGCGGCCCTGCTCATCCCTTTTGGAGAGCCCCATGATGGCAACCGCAGTACTCGGCATCATCACGCCCATGCCCAGACCAGCGATCACCCATCCCAGCACGCCGATCCAGAGTGGGGATCCCTCCCAGGCGACGAATCCCGTCATGGCGAGCAGGCCGAGGACACAGAGCAACGCACCGACGGAGATCAGCTGGTCGCGACGCAGACGAACCCAGGGCCTTGCCTGGCCCCACGACCCCACGGACCATCCGACGCTGCCGATGGTCAGGGCGACGCCGGCCTCGATGACCGACAGGCCCCGCAGATTCTGCAACGCCAACAGCACGAACGCCTCGGCCGCGAAGAAGCAGCCGGCCATCAGCCCACGGGTCAGCACCACCGGCCCCAGGCCGGATGAGAAGAGCTTGATCGCGCGGGGCATGATCCTCGGGAACCCGATGCCCAGACTCAGGACGCCAGCAACGCCTGCGACGATCCTCCACACACCCAGGGGTTCGCCTGCCAGCTGGACCAGCGATGGCGCCAACGCCACGAGCACCACTGCCCACCATTGCACGGGCTCGTCCTCCTCCGAAGGCGCGAAGACCGCCTGTACCCCCCGCATGGCGGGCAACGCGAGGAGCGCGGCGACGGCCAGCAGTGGCAGCACAGCCCCGAACACGAGGCGCCAGGAGCTCAGCGTGAGCCAGCCCGCGATGGGCGGCCCGATGAACGCCGGCAGCAGCCACACGAAGCTGAGACCCCCCAACACCTTGGCGCGCTCGGCCCCGTCGAAGGTGAGGGCGATCGTGACGAAGAGTGCGAGGCTCAGGGAGCCCGCCCCCAGACCCTGAACGAATCGCCCGAGCAACAGCACCCAGACGTCGGGCGCGAGAGCGCCCGTCAGTAGCCCTGCGGCAAACAGGACGTACCCGGTCACCATCGGGGTCAGGGGTCCGACGCGATCCGACAACCGCCCGGCCAGCAGGGTGGCGAGCAGCATGCCGGTCACGGTCGTGGTGAAGGCCCAGGCGTAGAGCTGCGGCGCGTCGAGGTCGCGCATGATCGTGGGCATGGCGGTGGTGACGCCGATGACGGCAAAGGCGATGCCGAAGATGCTCAGCACAAGGCCGATCAGCAGCCGGGTGCGTCCCGGCACGTGGCGAGTGCGCTCCACTGTCCCTCCGAAGTTAGAATTGCGGTATGAGCGAACTTGCCCCTGGATCCCAGACCGTCGTCGACGAGCGCACGTCCCAGGTGGAGGACGACGACCACGAGCGATTCTCCCACTATGTCCCGAAGGACAAACTGATGAAGGCCATGGTCACGGGAACCCCCGTCGTGGCGCTGTGTGGGAAGGTGTGGGTGCCGTCCCGCAACCCCGAGAAGTTCCCGGTCTGCCCTGACTGCAAGGAGATCTGGGAGTCCATGAATCCTGGCGGCAAGAAGTAGCTGACAGGCGCTCCGCGGGAGGCATCGGTCACCGAAAGTCGACGTCGCCGAGCCCCCACACCACCACTGGCGCGCTGCACCACCCATGTACCAGTGGTGCAGCGCCACATCGGTGGCGTCCCGACGAAACGCTGAACTCAGTAGCGGTAGTGATCCGACTTGTACGGCCCCTCGACGGGCACACCCAGGTACCCGGCCTGACGCTCGGTCAGCTCCGTCAGTTCCACACCCAGCGCAGCCAGGTGCAACCGGGCCACTTCCTCGTCGAGGTGCTTGGGCAGGACGTGCACGCCGATGGGGTACTCGTCGGGTGTCGTGAACAGCTCGATCTGGGCCAGCACCTGGTTTGTGAAGGAGTTGCTCATGACGAATGAGGGGTGCCCGGTGGCGTTGCCCAGGTTCAGCAGGCGCCCCTCGCTCAGCACGATGACGGAATGGCCGTCGGGGAAGCGCCACTCGTCCACCTGCGGCTTGACGGTGTTGCGCTCGATGCCGTCCACCCTCGCCAGGCCAGCCATGTCGATCTCGTTGTCGAAGTGGCCGATGTTGCCCACCAGAGCCTGGTGCTTCATCCGGGACATGTGATCCGCGGTGATGACGTCCGTGCAGCCCGTGGCGGTGATGAAGATGTCAGCGGTGTCGACGACGCTCTCCAGCTTCGCCACCTGGTAGCCGTCCATGGCAGCCTGGAGCGCGCAGATGGGATCGACCTCGGTGAGGATGACGCGGGCGCCCTGGCCGCGCAGCGACTCCGCGCAGCCCTTGCCGACGTCGCCGTAGCCGCAGACGACGGCCACCTTGCCACCGATGAGCACATCGGTGGCGCGGTTGATGCCGTCAATGAGGGAGTGGCGGCAGCCGTACTTGTTGTCGAACTTGGACTTGGTGACAGCGTCGTTGACGTTGATCGCCGGGAACAACAGGGATCCGTCGCGGGCCATCTCGTAGAGGCGGTGCACACCGGTGGTGGTCTCCTCGGTGACACCGATGATCGCGTCGGCGATGGCTTCCCAGTCCACCTTCCCGTGCGCCTCCCGCAGGGTGGCCTTGACGGTGCGGAACTCCTCGGAGTCGGAGGCCTCGTCCGCGGGCACCTCACCGGCGCGCTGGGCCGCCAGCCCCTGGTGGACGAGCATCGTGGCATCGCCGCCGTCGTCGAGAATCATGTTGGCCAACTGGCCATCGGGCCACTCGAGGATCTGGCGGGCACACCTCCAGTACTCCTCGAGAGTCTCACCCCGCCACGCGAATACCGGTACGCCGGCCGGGTTCTCCACGGTTCCCCCCGGACCCACGGCGACCCCTGCGGCCGCATGGTCCTGGGTGGAGAAAATGTTGCACGATGCCCACCGGACCTCGGCACCGAGAGCGACGAGTGTCTCGATGAGGACGGCGGTCTGCACGGTCATGTGCAGTGAGCCGGCGATGCGCGCCCCTGCCAGGGGTTTGGACTCGCCGAAACGCTCCCGCATGGCCATCAGGCCCGGCATCTCATGTTCGGCCAGGACGATTTCCTTGCGTCCGAACTCGGCAAGGGACAGGTCTGCTACGCGAAAATCCACGGTCACAGCCTACCTGTACATGCCGTCTGCCACCCCAGTCTGCCGACAACGCCGTCGCGGGTCAGTCGGAGGAGTCGGGGCCCAGATCGGAGGTGGCCGCGATGTGGGTGAGCGCCAAGTCGTAGCCACCGAGCCCCAGTCCGGTGATGACGCCGGTGGTGTACGGCGAGACGACGAGGTGTCGGCGGAACTCCTCCCGGGCGTGGACGTTGCTGATGTGCACCTCCACCACCAATTCGACCTGGGCGACGGCGTCGGCGATGGCAATCGAGGAGTGGGACCATCCTGCCGGGTTCAGGACGACGGGCGTCCCACCGTCGGCCGCCTCCCCCAGCCAGTCGAGCATCTCCCCCTCGTGGTTCGTCTGCCGCACCTCCACCTCGAGGCCCAGCGCAGTTCCGGTCTCCCTCAGGTGCTTGGCCAGATCCTCATGGGTGGTTGCCCCGTAGATCTCGGGTTGGCGGACACCGAGGCGGCCGAGGTTGGGGCCGTTGAGGACGAGTACGCGAGTCATGGGGTCTCCTGCGTCGGATTGGGATGGTCTTCGAGTGTCTGGGAGCGTTGAACGTCAGCGCCGGAATCGGGGTGCGGTGTGTGGTGGGGGTCGTAGATGTCGGGTTCGATGACAGTCACGGTGACCAGCGGCACAGCTGCCCGGACGGCTGCTTCCGCCCTGTTGATGAGAGCTGCCACTTCGGTGGCAGAGTCAGCGACGTCCACGGCCACCTTGGCCGCCAGCAGGATCTGCTCGGGCCCCAGATGAAGGGTGCGGAAGTGGATGACCCGCTCCACGCCATCGGTGGCTTCCAGCGCTCGACGGATACTCTCCTGGTTCTGCGGGGACGCCGCCTCCCCCAGGAGCAGGGACCGCGTCTCAATGGCCAGGATGATGGCCACCACGATGAGCAGCAGGCCGATCATCGCAGTGCCGATGACGTCGAAGATGAGCATTTCGGTGATCAGCGTCAGTCCGACGCCCGACAGCGCGAACGTCAATCCCGTGAGCGCGGCGACGTCCTCCAGCAGGATCACGGGCAGCTCCGGCGCCTTCGTGGTGCGAATGAAGCTCATGTAGCTCTGATCGCCGCGGATGCGCGCCACCTCCTTGACGGCCGTCCGTAAGCTCGTCCCCTCGGCCGCCATGGCGAAGACCAGCACCACGAGGGGTACCCACCACCACTGGGAGTCCAGGATGCTGCCCTCGGAGAGTGCCGGGTCCGACAACTCCTGGAACTTGTTCCATGCCTCCCACAGTGCGAAGAGTCCCCCGAGGGAGAACAGCACCACCGAGACCAGGAAGCCCGCGAGATACCGTGACCGGCCGTAGCCGAACGGGTGTTCCTCGTCAGCCGCCTTCTTGGCAGTGTGCCCCCCCAGCAGGAGGAGTGCTTGGTTGCCGGTGTCGGCGACAGAGTGGATGCCCTCCGCAAGCAGCGAGGACGACCCTGTCAGGAGCCACGCTCCGAACTTGGTCACCGCAATGAAGCCGTTGGCCGCGGCCGCGGCCAGAACTGCCTTGGTACCGCCCTCAGTGCTCACGGAACAGAAGTCTGCCAGCGGCGGGGTCTACGTCGCCAGACCCACGCGAAGATATGCCGCCGCGTAGCGGCCATGCTGCAGCAGCGTCACGTAGCGTTCCACGTCGCTGCTCTCCAGCGACGGATCCCCTGAGGTGATCCGACAGACCCGGACACCGACGGCGTCCGCCAGCGATGTCAGGTGTCGCGGCACCTCGCTGAGCCCCTCGGGCACCTTGTCCTCGTCGAGCAGCAGCAGGGTCGGCAGCATGTCGCCGCCCGACTGGTACGGGTCACTGAACGGGTCGCGGGGGGTCACCGCCCGCAGGATGGTCTCCAGCTCGTCGGCGTCTGCGGCCAGCGCCGGTCTCCCGCTGGCCCGCCGGAGTGCCTCCGCGATCCGACGTGACGCGCGAGCGGCGAGCGTCGTCCCACCCCACACCAGCGGCAGCGCGTCGGCGAGCCCCAACGCGAGGTCCTTGGCCGGGTTGGAACCCACCTCCTGCAAAGGGGAGCACGACTCCGCCACCAGGTCGGCGGCATCGGCAACGTGTCCTGGATTGACCGGCGGACCCAGGTGCAACAGACCCAGCAGTTCAAGCACGGCGACGGCCGACGCCATCGCGTCCCCGTCGGCCATGGCACGCAGGGTGGTGGTGTGCGAGGAGCTCGCCACAGCCAGTTGCGATGTCTCCGGGGCCGCCACGATGAGGGTGGCGCCGCGCCGAGCGGCCTCCAGTGTGCAGGCGATCTCCCAGGCCTGCGCGTCGTGTCCACCCAGCACGACCACCAGATCGAGGGGCCCGACCCATGCTGGCAGCGCCGGGCCGGGCCAGGCCAGGAACGGGACGGGGCAGATGGGCTCCAGAACGGCCCGCACCAGGCGCGCCTCCGCGCCCATCACCAGCACGCCGCGGGGCCTGTCGGCGCGCTCCAGGCTCCCGAGCGGTTCACTCAGGCATGCCTTGCGGATGCGTGCCCCGGCCTCGGCCAGGCGACGCAGCTGCTCGTCGTTCACGAGCTCCGGCGCCTCCAGGCGGGCATCAACGAATTCAGTGCTGCGCATGGTCCCCGAGCCCCTACAGGGTGCTGCGTGCCTGGTCGATGAGCAGCACCGGAATTCTGTCGTGCACCGGGTACGCGAGACCACAGGCCTCACTGGTGCAGACCAGTTCCGCGGCGTCGTAGTCGACGGCGAACTTGGCGTGGCAGGCCGGGCAGGCCGCAATGGCCAGGAATTCCGGGGACAGGTCCATCTGTTCTTCACTCATCTTTCGCTCTCCTTCTTCCAACTGTCAGTCCCGTTGTCGCTGTCGGGGTCGACGCCTCGACTCTCGCTGATGATGTTCAGCACTTCGTCGCGCACCGCCACCATCTTCTCCGCATTGCGGGCCTCCACGTTGAGCCGAAGCAACGGTTCGGTGTTGCTGGCCCGCAGGTTGACCCACCAGCCCTCCGTGCGGTTCTCCACGGTCAGCCCATCCATCCAGTCCTGGGTGCCCTGATCCCGCAGCGCCTCGGCGACGGCGTTCTGGCAGGCGACGGCGTCGCTGACCGGCGAGTTGAGCTCGCCGGAGCGGTGCCACGTGTCGTACTCCTGGGCCAGCTGGGACAGCGGCTGCCCCGAGGCCCGCAGCATCTCCATGACGTGGAGCGCTGCCAGCATCCCGGTGTCGGCGAACCAGAAATCCCGGAAGTAGTAGTGGGCCGAATGCTCGCCGCCGAAGATGGCGTCGTGCTCGGCCATCAGTGCCTTGACGAAGGTGTGGCCCACGCGGGAGGTGATGACTTCTCCCTTGCCCGCGACCGCTTCCTTCACACCCCACGAGGTGATCTTGTTGACCACGATGGTGGCACCCGGTTCCTTCGCCAGTTCCGCGACGGCGATCATGGCCGTCACCACCGACGGATCCACCACCTCGCCCCGCTCGTCGATGATGAAACACCGGTCCGCGTCCCCGTCGAAGACCAGACCGAGGTCCGCGTCGTGTCCCATCACGGCGGCGCGCGCATCCAGGAGGTTCTCTGGCACCAGAGGGTTGGCCGGGTGGTTGGGGAAGGAGCCGTCGAGATCCAGGTAGAGACCGATGACCTCGACTTTGCGCCCCACCAGCGCTGTGCTGACGGTGTGCCCCGCCATCCCGTTGCCGGCGTCGATGACCACCTTCAGGTCGCGGTCGTCGCCTGCGGGCACGAGTTCGGTCAACCTCCTCGCGTAGGCGCCGAGGGTGTCCAGCTCGCGGATGGAGCCGATGGTCTCGGCGCCGATGTCGATCGTCTGGGCGGCGTCGCGGATCCGGGCGGTGAAGTCGGGCGCGACGGGGCGGGCGTCGGCGAGGCAGAACTTGATGCCGTTGTACTCGGCCGGATTGTGGCTGGCGGTGAACTGCACACCGGGCAGGGACAGCCATCCGGAGGCAAACCAGAGCTGGTCCGTGGAGGTGAGCCCGACGTCCACCACGCAGCCCCCCGCGCGACGGGCGCCATCGGCGAAGGCAGCGGAGAGTTGCTCGCCGCCGGAGCGCATGTCGCGACCCATGACGAACTCGTGGCCCTTCAGGCCCAGGAGTGACACGAAGGCGGCGCCGAGGTGTCGGGCGCCGTCGGTGTCCCACTCGGGGGAGATTCCGGAGACGACGCCACGGATGTCGTTGGCCTTGAAAATCCCGGGTGTCAGCACAACGGGAAGCCTAGTCCACGCTCCCCAGCAGGCGCAGGTGTCCGGCGGTGCGCAGGACCTGGGGTTCCAGAGACAGTTGGGCGGCGGCGGGCTCGGGGTCGTCGTGGCGCAGACCGATCTCCCGGACGGCATCCGCGAGGGCCAGCAGATCGTCCTGGGGCATCCGCACGGGTGGCGCATCCTCCAGCGGGAGGCGGATGACCTCCCAGCCTCGGGGGGCGCTGATGCGCTGGACGTGATCGACGCACAGGTCGAAGGCCCCGGGGACGCGGCTGGCCGTGAGCGGCCCCACCACCGCCGTCGAGTCCGCATAGACGTAGGTCATGGTTGCCACGGCCGGCAACGGGCAGACTGTCTTGGTACATCGACGCACCCGATGAGGGTACCCGCATGAATCGCTAGAGTGACCGCATGCCACGCACAAGGGATCGACATGGCCGCGGGATCCGCGGCCCGCTGGCTCTCCCCCACGCCTTCTCGGCGTCGGCAGTGCCCCTGCACCATCCCAGCCGCTCGGAGTTCTTCACCGAATGCGTGACCGACGCCATGACCGCCGTCGCTGCGGTCAGCCCACGAGCATTCGACGGCATCCTCGTGGGTGTGGAGGACGTACCGCAGTGGTCGCCGACATGGTCCGCGGATCGCGTCCCCATGTCCGCCGCACTGGAGGGCACCGGCTCCGCCAAGGCGCAGGTGGTGCTCTACGAGCGGCCCTTGGAGCACCGCTCCGCGAGCCGCCCGCAACTGCGCCGCCTCGTGTATCGCACGATCGTCGAACAGCTGAGTGCCCTGACCGGCGTCGGCATCCAGGAGTTGACGGGCATCGACGAAGCGGACTGGAACGACTGAGGCCATTGGCGGCGGCGCCGCGACCGGTCGGTCGACTGAGTGGCTACGCCAGAATGCTGCCGACCCCCCACGCCAGGACGGGAGCGATGAGCAGAGCCGGGAGCATGTCCGCCACCCGAATTTCGCGGATCTCCAACAACCTGAGGCCCAGCCCGATGAGGATGACTCCGCCCGTGGCCTCCAGGAGGTCCACCTGCAGGGGAACAAGGAACCCACCCAGCAGGAATGCGGTCAACGTCAGGCTGCCCTGGATCAGGCCGACGGCGGCGGCGGAGAACAGCACCCCCACGCCGAGACTCGCGGCGAAGGCAATCGAGGCGAATCCGTCCAGCACGGACTTCACCAGCAATTGCTGCGACCCGAGGCCCAGGCCATCAGAGATGGACCCCATGATCGTCAGCGGGCCGACGCAGAAGACCAGCACCGGCGTGATGAGGGCCTCCACGAAATGCTGGGATCCGCCCCGGCCGAGGCGGGTCTTGAGATGTTCTGCCCCGCGTTCGAGTTGCTCGGTGAGCCGGAGCCAGGACCCGAGCAGGGCACCGGGCAGCAGGGACCCCAGCACAACGAGCAACCCCGCACCACCTCCGAGGGCGGAGACGACGGCGTCGCTGTTCATGGAGAAGCAGGCGAAGATGCCGATCACGATGGTGACGAGCCCCAGGGTGTCGGTCACCAACGATCGGGTGCGCGAGGGCAGGCGATTGCCGATGAGAAGGCCCAGTGCCGCGCCCACCACAACGGTGAGCACATTCACGAGCGTGCCGAAACCAATGAACACGGTTGTTGCTGACCTCAGATCCTCATCGCAGGGTGGGCACGATCTCGGCGTCCACGGGCGTCGCGTCCGGCTCCACCAGGGACACCAGCGGGACGACGGTCGCGCCCCCCACCGTATCGACGATGGCCCCGAACAGGGCTGTGTCGGACTTCACCGCAACGCTCTGCCCTCGCTGAGCCGTGGCGCCCATGGGCACCGAGGCAGTGACACCTGCGGGAATGGAAAGGGTGCTGGTGGTCGGTTCGGCATCGATGCTGTCCATGGTCACCTCCACCGTCGCCTCGGCCGTCCCGGGGTTGGACAGTTGCAGCGTCCCTCCCGCGGGGACAAAGGCGCCGAGTTCCGTCGCGGCGGACACCGGAGCGGCGTAGGCGGGGTCCGTCCCGGTTCCCGTGGTCAGCGCCGCCGCCACGTCCACGTCGGACGTGATGCGCAGGCCTGTGGCCTCCCCGGCGAGTGAGAGCGCCAGGTCGACAGATGCGGTGCTGTGGGGCTCGACGGTGACATCCGCACCCCCCTCGGGCGTGTAGCCCAGCGTCGCGCCGAACGCCTCCACCTGCAGCGTGGCGCGCTCATTGCCCGGGTTGGTGACCAGCGCGGACACCGTGGAGGCCCCCGCCGGCACGCCAGCCAACAGATGCTCCGTGCCTGCGGTGGAGGGCGTGGCTCCCTCCAGGATGCCGGGGGCATCCGTGCGCGCAACGACTGCGGCCCGTCCGCGGCTCGCCCGAAACTCCACACCGACGGGACCCTCCACGTCCGCCAGGACGGACAGGGCGATGGTGCGGCTGGAGTGCGGCCCCACGGCGATACCCCGGGCACCCAGCGCCACGATCTCACCGTCGGTGCCGTACAGGGTGAGATCCACGACAGCCTCCGAGGCGTCCGGATTCACGATCAGCAGATCCGTGCTGGCGGTGCTCTGCACGACGATGATCCCTCGGGATCGCGGCGACGAACAGGGCAGGTGTACCCGAGCATCCGCCGCCGTCACCACTGCCCCGCCTGCCAGACCAGCCCCTCCCTCGATGGTCACCGGTTCCTCGAAGTCCTCGACGATGGTGGGAGCAGCCGCGGCCGTGGCCGCCTTGCCGAGTGGGGTCATCATCTCCGCGCCATTGACGAACAGTGCCCCGGCGGCAGGCATGGTGGCACAGACGAGCTTGTCCTCGACGGGAGGCGCCACCTCGACGGCGCGGGGCAACGGTGCCGGTGACACGAACGTGAGCCCCAGAGCACCGACCAACAGCACAAGGAGTGCGACGACGGTGACGACGTTGTCCCTCATGACCTGCCCCTGCGCGCAGTGGTCGTGATTCCGAGCGTGGGTGCGATGAGGACCAGGGCGACGACGACGATCGTGGCCTGCCACCCCAGCGCGCCCCACGTCCCACGCAGCCCCCACTCCAGGTCTCCCCCCACGTCCTCGGGGATCACGAAGGTCACCGGTGGCCTGTCCGGGCTCCGGCGCAGTTCCACTCCCCCAACGCTGGCCCACCACCCGGGGTCCGACTCCTCTGCGAGCATCAGATAGCGCTCACCGTCGCTGGCGGGAATCGTGCCATCCACCACTGGCTCACTGCTGCGTGATGCGACGAGTCGGATGCGGCCGGGGAGCCCGGCGACCGTCCAGACGACATCGCCCTCGCGCACGGCGGCGCGCGTCAGGCCGGCGGCGTTCCCCACCCCGGCCAGTTCTTCCTCATCGAAACCGCCCATGTAGAGATGGCTGAACCCCATGACGGTCAGCTGCTCCGCCAGGTCCTCCGGCACCGAGCCTGCCGCAAGGGATTGCACGATGCGGCCGGACTCCTCGGCGAAGGCTCCAGCGAGTTCACGCTCACCGGTTCCCCACTGCGGTGCCCGCGCGTCCACGACATTCCACTGCACCGGCCCATTTCCGGAGCGCTGCACCATGAGGACGCGGGAATCCCGGGCGGACGCCATGACGTCACTGACGTAGCCGGGCAGCCGGCTGTCAGCCGGGCGGACGGGCCCCTGAAAGCCCACCCAGGCCCACGACCCGATGGCCAGGACACCCAACAAAACCATCACGGCGGTGAGAGTCCGGGCCGGACCTGAGGCAGGCAGCCCGTCGTCCTTCGTGGAACGCAGTGCCAGCAGTGCCGGTGCGAGTAGTGCGGCCACTACGAGCAGCGCCCAGCCGGAGAGGAGTGCCCGCGCCTCACCACCGTTGGTGGTCAGCGCCAGCCTCGAGGACAGCACCCCGGCCAGGAGGGGCACGGCGATCCCCGCGAGGACCAGTGCACGGCTGCGCGGTCTGTTGAGGCCCAGCAACCCCACGACGCTGACCAGCAGCAGGACCCCGAAGAAGACACCATTGACCCAGGCGGGGATGGCGGACGGGACGATGCGCCCGGCCAGCAGCCCGTAGCCGGCGGGCGGAAAATCTGGCCAGGCCAGGGGGTCGGCACCCGTGAGGACGCGTCCCGGCCAGCGCAGGAGCGTGGGGATCCACGGGGCCATGAACAGCCAGGGCACACCGAGCGCAATGGCAAGGTCCGTCCATCGATTGTGGGCGCGGGCTGCCCAGACGACACCGACGATCGTGAGGGCTGGCAGCACCACGGGCCATGCCACCGAAACCAGGATGAGCCAGAGCGCAAGCGCGGCGGGGCGACGCAGCCGCTCCGCACCGGTGGAGTCGTCGGACACGAACCCGTGGATGCTGCGAGCGAGCAGGGGCCCGGTGACCGCGAGGGCCATTCCGGAGAGGTCGCCGGCCCCGACGATGCCCAACAGCACAACGGCCCCCGCCCACACTCCGGCCCCGGCGGCCGCGACGCCCGCGCTGCAGCCCAGACGTCGTAGCAGTAGCCACGCCGCCCCTCCAGCCAGAGCGGGAAGCAGCAGCAGGGCCGCGACGGCGAACACCGTGGGCGATGCCACGAGGGTGGAGAAGAAGGCTGCCACCACAAGCCACGGTGCATTGGCACCCGCGACGCCGACAGAGGGGCGCAGGTAGGCCTCCCAGGCGTCCGACAGGCTGCCGGGCGCAGGGAGCATGCCGCCCCCGGCCACGCTCTCGGCGCCCAGCAACGAGCGCCCGGCGATCATTCCCAGAATCAGCAGCGGCAACAGCAGGAGCAGGACCGGCGGGGCTGTTCGTCGGGTGGACTGGGCGCCGGCGAAGTCGTCGCCCGTCAATTCATCCAGACTGGTGTCGGTCTCGCGGCCGCTGAGGTTGCGGTAGCGCTCGGCGATCCCGGCGCCGAACCGGTCGGCACTGTGTGTGAGGGCCCAGGAGCGGGCGGGCAGCAGCGGCCGGATGCTTCGGGCGTTGTCAGGTGTCCGAGCGGCGAGAGCCGCGGTCACCTCGGGTGTCGCGGCGAAGGAGCGTGCCGCGCGCAGCTCCGCACCAGCAAGCGTCGGCGATTTGCCCACAAGGAACCCACCGGCGCGCAGGACGCTGCCCACGAGCAGTCCGAGCCGTCCGGCGGGCTTGTCTCCGCGAGCGGCAGCCACCCGCAGCGCGGCCAGCCTGTCGGACTCGTGGCGGTGGGTGTGCGGGGAGCCGATGCGCTCCCCCGTCCGGCCAGCCTCGCGGTGCGTCACGGCTGCCGGTGGCCACGTGGTCACCACATGCCCTGCCTCCCCGGCACGCCATCCCAGGTCCACACCGTCGCGGTGCAGGGGCAGTTCCGGCGCCAGCCCTCCCAGGTCGCGCCACACGTCGCCGCGGATCAGCATTCCTGCCGTGGAGCCTCCCAGAACATGTCGGGCCTGAAGTTGATGCTGGTCGATGTCGCCGGCGTCGACGAACGGGACGCGGCGCCCACCGCGGCTGATGGACTGGCCGGCCTCGGCCAACGTCTCCGGATAGTTGCGGCGCCGGGGTTGCAGCAGTTTCGGCAGCACGATGGCCGCGCCCTCGTGCACGGCGCCCTCGAGCAGGGCGGCGAGGCTGTTGGGAAAGGGGGCGGAATCGTCGTGCAGCAACCAGATCCACTCCGGCCGGTCCTCCCCCAGTGCGGCGACCACCGCAGGACCGAAGCCCTCGTTGGATTCCAGCGTGACAACGGCGTCCAGCACTCCCTCGTCCCACTCGCGTGCCAGAAGTGCGGGGCTGGCATCCGTGGAGGCATTGTCGACGGCGATCAGCCGGCCGGGCCGGGGGTCGAGCCGCGCCAGGGCGAGCAACTGCCTCGCCAGCCATGGACGCGAGTTGTGCACCACCATCACGGCCGTCACCGTCGCCGGGTCAATACGCGCGGGCGCGCTGTCCGTCCCGGAGTCGTCCAACCATGACCACAGATCGTTGTCGACCGTCGTCTCCCGTGGTTCCTCGGTCACGATCGGTATCTCGCCTTTCGGGGTCGCCGTCACCATTGCCCGACGATCATCCCATGCAGCTCAGACGACCGCGCGCCTCAACTTGCGTCGTTCCCGCTCCGACAGACCGCCCCAGATACCGAAACGCTCATCATTTCCCAGTGCGTACTCCAAGCACTCGGTCCTGACGGTGCACCCCTGGCAGACGCGCTTCGCCTCACGGGTGGACCCCCCCTTTTCGGGGAAAAATGCTTCGGGATCAGTCTGCGCACACAAAGCTTCTTCCTGCCATGCAAACGCACCTTCGGGTTCCATGACCAGCGTCCAGCTGTTGTCCATGCCGCCTCCTTGCTCCCACCGAATTACACACATGGAATTCACTTCCCGTCAACCATAGCGGCGAGTCGTGCACCGTTTTGTCGGTGGTGTGTGTATTGGCTGGTCACGAATACTGGGATCCATACGAGCCGCGCACCACCTCCACGAGCTCCTTGATCCTCTCGCTCGCGTTGAGCGGGGCCACCAGGGTGGACGTCGGCGTGTGCACGACGAGGGTGTCCCGCAGGCCCAGTCCCGCCACCAAATGCGCCTGCCCGGCCGTGTTGATCAGGATGCAGCCCTGCGAATCCAGGGTCATGGCGAGCCCCTCCACCGAGTTGCCGTCGGCATCCGTGCCGAACTGCTCGGCCAGGCTGAGGTAGCCGCCCACATCGCGCCAGTCGACGTCGAGACCCACGGCCAACACACGGGCGTCGGTCCTTCCCGCCGAGACCGGCTCCATCACGGCATAGTCCACCGACGTCTTCTGCAGCGTGGGAAAGACCTCATCCAGCAGATTCGGATCCGCGACGATGCGCCGGATCTTCTCGGCAGTGTCCGGCAGCAGGACTGCCAACTGGTCCAGCAGGTTCTGCGCCCGCCACACGAACATGCCCGCGTTCCACCAGTACTCACCGCTGTCCACGTATCCCTGGGCCATGTCCCGGTTCGGCTTCTCCTTGAACTCCGCGAGAGCGTGCACACGCTCGAACCCCTCGAGGGCTTCGGCCCGGTGCAGGTAGCCGTAGCCGGTGTGGGGTGAGGTGGGGAGCACGCCGAGCGTGACGAGCGCCTCAGGATGGGAGTCGACGACAGCGAAAGCCCGCTCGAGGCTCCGGCGGAACTCATCGACCGGTTCGATGATCTGGTCCGCCGTCACCATCGCAACCACGGCGTCGGGATCGCGGTCCGCGAGAACACCCGCGGACCACGCGACGGCGTTCAACGAGTCGCGCCCCACGGGTTCACCCAGAATGTTCTCCCGCGGCAGTTCCGGTATCTGACCGGCCACGACGTCCGCGTAGGTTCGAGAGGTACAGGTGAGGATCTGGGCATCGGGCATCATGCCAGCGACGCGTTCGTAGGCCAGCCGCAGCAGGCTCCTGCCTCCGAAGATCTCGAGAAGCTGCTTGGGTGTCCCCTGTCGGGACAGTGGCCACAACCGCGTACCGGACCCGCCAGCCATGATGACGACATATCGCATGGCAGACACCGTATCCCCGGTCATCGGCGCGAGGGGCCGAGGCCCGCGAACCGCCTACGATCGGTGGATGGCCATTTCTGCACTTCGTCGACGCCTCGACACGCTCGCCTCGCAGCCCCTCCTCACGCACTACGGGAAGCAGGCCCGCATTGAACTCTCCGCCGTCACCTTCGCGAACTGGGTGGACAAGACGGCCAACATGCTCGAGGACCTGGGTGTTGATCCGGGTGACACCGTCGAGCTTGATCTCGCCCGCACCCACCCCGGGCACTGGGTGAGCATGGTGTGGGTGGCGGCCTGCTGGCAGCGCGGCTGCACCGTCGCGCTCGACGCGGACCCGTCCGCAGTGCTGGTGGTCATCGGACCGGGAGCCCGTTCCGATGGGCGCATGACGGTGGCCTGCTCTCTGCATCCCCTGGGCATGGGCTTCGCCACCGCCCCCGACGGCTGCACGGACTATGCAGAGGTCCTGTCACAACCCGACGATCACGTCGCCGAGGCCTTCAGCCCGGATCATCTGGCCGTTGCGCCGGACATTACGTTCCAGAACCTCCGGGAGGTGGCCCCACGCGCCGAACGTCTGCTGGCAACGGATCCGGCAGCTGGCTGGGAGAGTGTCAGGGATCTTCTCGTGGCGCCGCTGCTGGGCGGCGGCTCCACGGTCGTCGCGGAGGGCGCGGACGCGGACACCGTCGGCCGTATTCGGACACAGGAGCACGTCGACCTCGGATGACCGTCACCTCCAGCGCCGCTGTTGCTCCGCGACCGCCGGGTACGCCGCAACCAGTGCCCGCTTCGTCATCAGCGAATGTGCCGTGCCCGGTCCGTGGTGGGCGTCCTGCCCTCGGGGTTGCCCCGGAGGAACCCGGCTCCCCAGCAGATGTGCATGACGGCGAGCACCAATGGGAACCGCAGACGCGCGGAGGGTGAGAGCGTTCTCATGGTGGCGGTGGCGCCGGTCAGGAACAGGACGTAGACCATCGGCGCCAGCAGCAGGGCGCTCAGTGATCTGACGCGGGTCAGCAGGCCCAGCACTCCGCCGACCGTGCCGGTGGCCAGCCCCGCCACCGCGACGGGAGGCGCCAGGTACCGCACGGACATCGTCTCCGGATGGCGGCGCATCACCTCGCGACGCCAGCGCCCCGTGAGGAAGAACTGGCGGGCAAGGGCCCGGATGGAGGAGCGCGGCCGGTAGATCACCCGCAACTCGGGGGTGAACCAGACGACGTGTCCGGCGAGCCGCAACCGATGGTTCAGCTCCCAGTCCTGCGCACGGTGGAGGGTCTCGTCGAAGCCACCCACCGAGGCCAGCGCGTCGCGCCGGAAGACACCGAGGAAGACGGTTCGCGCCGGGCCGGCCGGGGTGGTGGCGAGGTGGAAACCGCCACCACCCAGGCCCACCCGGGAGTTGTAGGCCGTCGCGATCGCCTGCTCCAGCGGGGTGCGCCCCTGCGCATCCATGAGGCCACCCACGTTGGCGGCGCCCGTCCCTTCCAGCGTGTCGACGGCGTGGGCGATGTAGCCGGGGCTCAGTTCCCCGTGGCCGTCGACGCGGACGATGATGTCGTGGCGTGCCCTCGCAATGGCGATGTTGAGTCCTGCCGGTGTGTAACCCGTCGGGTTGTCCACCACCACGATCTGCGGATCGCCGGAGGCGAGCTCATGTGCCACCGCGAGGGTGTCGTCGGTGCTGGGGCCCACGCTCAGCACAACCTCCACCTCACCGGGATAATGCTGATCCAGAACACGCTCCACCGCGGCGCGCAGGTGTCGTTCCTCGTTGCGGATCGGCATGACCACGCTGACGCTCGGGTGACCTGACACTGGGGTGCCCTCTCTGTGCAGACGTCTGCTCAACCTAGCTGACTGAGCAGATTTCAGGCACCTCGGCAGCATCGTCCTCACCCACCCCATCGTCCTCCCCCTCCGGGAGCGACGACGGCGACGGGGCCTCCTGCTGTTGCACCTCGGCCCCCGACTCAGAGTCCCTCTCAGCCTCCACGACCGAGGGCGGCCCCTCCTCCGGTGCCGTCCCGGGCTCGTCCGCGGCCTCGACCTCGTCGATGGCGTCGGCGACGGTGGATCGGATCAACGCGAAGTCGGGGTCCGCCGTCGTGACCAGGGGAGGTGTGAAGTCCACCGACGTCAGCTCCAGAGCCTTCGCCCGCAGCGCCAGCTCTGCCAGTTCAGCCACGTGCCCGGCACCGACATCCGTGACGACGATGTCGCTGCCCGCCTCGGAGAGCTCAAGGAATCGCCTGGCCACGACGGAGGCGTCGAGCTGTTTCGCCATGGCGGACATCACGCACTTCTGCCTGGCCATGCGTTCGTAGTCGCTGGAGCCGTGGCGGGAGCGGGCCAGCCACAGGGCGTCGCGTCCGTCGAGGTGAACGTTGTCCCCCGCCTCGACGTAGTCGGTGACGGGGCTTCCGCCTCCGCCGATGGGCACGTCCCGGCCAACATTCACCGTGATGCCGCCCATGGCGTCGACGAGCGTCGTGAAGCCGCCCATGTCCACCATCGCGTAGTAGTTGATGTCCAATCCGAGCGTTTCCTCCGTGACCTCGACCATGGCGGCCAAGCCAGCCTCGCCACGGGGGTAGAGGTCCGCGTTGTCCTCGGCGAGCGTGTAGACACCGTTCAGCATGCAGGCACCGTCGTCGCACCTGAAGCCTTCCGGATACAGGGCGTGCAGGGGCGAGCCGTCGGGGAACGGGGCACCCTGGAGGTTGCGGGGCAGCCCGAACACGACGGTGCGACCCGTTTCCGCATCCACGGAGGCCACGTTGATGGAGTCGGGGCGGATCCCCTCACGGCTGGCCGCCGCATCCACACCGAGGAGCAGGATGTTGTACCTGCCGGACTTCTGTTCCCTGTCCCCGCCACCCCTCAGAACCGTGGCGACGTTGTTCGCTGCCGTCAGCGCACTCGCCGCCAGGTTGGTCGTGAACCCCACGAACGACACCAGCGCCACGCAGGACACTGTGAGCGCCAGGCGTGTGGGCCGGGCGAGTCGCGCCGGACGGGTGAGCCGCCACGCATCCAGCAGGAGCAGCCCCCAGCCGGCGAAGAGCGTCCAGGCCACGAACCGCAGACCCCTCGTCACTGAGGCGTTGAGGAGCGCACCAAGCACCGGTCCGCGGAGGAGCAGAAGGCCGATCACAGCCAGTACCGCGAGCAGCCACGCACCCAACCACACCCGCATCGCGACGCGTCCCACCATCCTGTTGCCCGCGACGTACTGGGCGGAGCCGGGGACAACGGTGGACATCAGGACCAGTCCCAGCGCCCGTCGCGTGCGAAGGCGACGGTTCGCGGTTGGCTCTGCATGCATGTGAAGGACTCCCGGGATCGTTCGTTGGAACAGCGTGCCCCGGGAAATAGACGTTGTGTATCCGGCGCGCCGACGTGTGCTCGATTCGCAGCCCCATTTTTGGTGGCGTCCCATCCCGGAGAGGGAAAAACGGCACACCACAGGTACTCTTGACCGGCTGACCCGAGGAGGCACATGTCAAACGGACGCCGCGACGAGGACCTGGAATGGCTCTACCGACGCGAGGAGGAACCAGCCGAGCAGACGCGTGTGCTCGCGCCGGATGAATTGGCGTCGCTGCAGGCACATTCCGCAGCTCCCCGCCGCCACGCGACGCCGCCGCCACCGCGCCAGGGGCAGCGCACCCAGCCACCAGCGGGCAACCAGACCCCGCCCCCTCGCTCCCGTCGCCGGCGCAAGAAGCATCCCGTTCGCAGGACCGTGCTGGTCCTGGTGCTCGCGTGGGTGCTGTTCATGGTGGGCACACCTGCCATCGCGCTCCTGCGTGGCACCGTCGTCGAGACGGAGCCTGCCGGTGAGCGCCCGGCCGACCAGCCCGGCCGGACGATTCTCCTCGTCGGATCCGATGCCCGCGAGGACATGACGGCGGAGGAACGCTCCGAACTCGGAACCGGGAGCGCGGAGGGCCGACGCACGGACACCATGCTGTTGCTCTATGTGCCGCCGGAGGGCAACTCGGCACTGGTGTCGCTACCGCGTGACTCCCTCGTGTCGGTTCCCGGCCACGGCAAGAACAAGTTGAACGCCGCCTACGCCCTGGGGGGCGCCCCGCTGCTGATCGAGTCCGTTGAGCAGAACACCGGCGTGCGCGTCGACGCCTACATGGAGATCGGCTTCACGGGTCTCGTCGACGTCGTCGACGCCGTCGGTGGCATCGAGGTGTGCCCTGAGTCCGCCATGCAGGACAAGGACGCACACATCAACATCCCGGCCGGGTGCCAGACAGTTGATGGTGTGACCGCGCTCGGATACGTCCGGGCCCGCAAATCCGATGCCCGCGGGGACCTCGGACGCATCGAGCGCCAGCGCGAGGTCATCGGCAAGATCATGAAGAAGGCCGCGAGCCCCCTCAGCATCCTCAATCCCGTGACGTACTGGAGGCTGAACATGGCTGCCGCCAAGTCTGTTGCCCGCGGCGAGGACACAGGACTGGCAGCGCTGACGTCCATCGGATCCGGCCTGTTCCAGACCGCCACGGGTGCAGGCCTCAGCCTCACCGTTCCCGTGGCGAATGCGGACTACAACAGCAGCGTCGGCTCAGCGGTGCTGTGGGACGAGAGCGCCAGCCAGGAGCTCTTCGCGGCGATTGCGACCGCTGACGTCGAGACCCTGGAGAAGTTCCAGGGCTGACTGGGCGCCCCTTCCTGAGGGGCCACTCAATCCCGACGCGCTGCCGCCCGGACCGCGTCGCCCTTCGCGGAGGCCGCGTCCCGGAGTGCGTCCTGGAACGCAAGCATTCTCTCGCGCAGGCCCTCGTCGGAGGACGCGAGGATACGGACGGCCAGCAGCCCGGCGTTGCGCGCGTTGTCGATCGCGACGGTGGCCACCGGTACCCCCGCTGGCATCTGCACGATTGAGAGCAGCGAGTCCAGTCCGTCCAGCTTCTTCAGCGCGACGGGTACGCCAATGACGGGCAGAGGTGTGAGCGCTGCGAGCATGCCCGGCAGGTGGGCCGCTCCTCCGGCGCCGGCGATGATGACCCGGATTCCACGCCCGTGGGCTGACCGACCGAAGTCGAGCATCTCCTGCGGCATGCGGTGTGCGGAGACGACGTCCGCATCGAACGGCACGTCGAACTCCGAGAGGGCCTGCGCGGCGGCCTCCATGGTGGGCCAGTCCGAATCGGATCCCATCACGATCGAGACGAGTGGATCAGGCATCGGGGTCCCCCATCAGGTAGCGGGCGGCGTGCCGGGCGCGACGCAGCGCCGTCTCGAGATCATTGTCGCAGGCCGTGACGTGACCCACCTTGCGTCCCGCCCGCACGTCCTTGCCGTACAGGTGGACATGGATCGCCCGGTCGCGGGCGAAGACATGTTGCAGCGCGCCGGTCAGGTCGTGCTCCGTACCACCGAGCACGTTGGTCATGACGACATGGGCCGTCCGGAGATCGGGTGCGCCGAGGGGCAGGTCGAGGATGGCTCGCAGGTGGTTCTCGAACTGGCTGGTGACTGCACCGTCGATGCTCCAGTGGCCGGTGTTGTGGGGGCGCATCGCGAGTTCGTTGACGACCACCGGCCCATCCGCGGCGGCCATGAGTTCCACGGCCAGCACCCCCACCACGTCCAACTCGCCCGCGATGCGCAGTGCCATGGCCTGCAGGTTTGCCGCCTCCTCCTCGCCCAGACCCGGGGCCGGGGTGATGGTCTCGACGCACATGCCGCCGGTCTGGGTGGTCTCGCTGATGGGGTATGCCACTGCCTGCCCCGAGGGGCTCCGCACGACGATGGCGGACAGTTCGCGCGTGAAGTCGATGAATTCCTCGGCCACGATGACCACCTCCTCGCCGGCGGACATGTCTGGCTTGGCGTCAAAGACCTCCGCCGCAAGACCCGGTCCATCCAGCTTCCATACGCCCTTCCCGTCGTAGCCGCCCCGGGAGGTCTTGGCGATGATGGGCCAGCCGATGTCCTCACCGAAAGCCTCCAGCTCCCGGGGGTTCCGGCAGACCGCGAACCGGGGGCAGGGGACGCCCATGGAGGTGAGTCGTTGACGCATCAGGGCTTTGTCCTGGGCGTGGCTGAGGGCGTCCGGCCCGGGACGCACCTCGATGCTTCCGGCCAGCTGTCGCAGGTCTTTCGTGGGGACGTGCTCGTGGTCGAACGTGAGGACGTCGACGTCCTCGGCGAAGGAGGAGAGCACCTCCGGCTGGGTGTAGTCGCCCACCGCGGTGTTCGCGATGACCTGGGCTGCGGAGGAGCCCGACGATTCCGCCAGGAGATGCACATCGATGCCGAGACCGATGCCCGCCTGATGCATCATGCGGGCCAGCTGCCCGCCCCCGACGATTCCTACCCGATAGCGACGATCCACGCCGCTCAGCGTATCGGCTGGCGGTCGCCCTCGAAGGGCCATTCGTCGTCCACGCCAGAGGCATCGCGCTGGTGGAGCAGGTTGTTGATCGTCACGTGGACGAGCTCCACGCGTGGCAGGTCGTGCAGCGCACGGGGTTGGCCGGCTGCGGTCTCGAACACGAGGGTGCCGCATCCCAGCATGCGATCCGTGAGGCTGCGGTGGTGCTTGACTTCTGTGATGCGACGCAGCAGCAGGTCGTGTCCGGACGTGTTCAGTATCCCCCGGCGCATGATGATGCGCCGGTCCGTCACGGTGTAGGTGGTTGTCAGCCACCGCAACAACGGCGAAAGCACCAGCCAGAGCACCAGGAGAACGAACACTCCGACGGCTGCCCACAGCCCCCACGGTTGGGTGCTCGCGGGCAGCAGTGCGATCCCCGCGCCCAGTGCTGCACCCAGCAGCACCATCCCGACGACGGGCCGGATCAGTGCCTTCCCATGAGTGCGCATGTGGACGATGACGTATTCGCCCTCCGCCAGGTTCTTCCTGCTGACTGCCATGCCAAGAAGTCTTGCACGGGCCGGCAGGAGCGGCCTCGACGCCTCGTCCGGGCTCTCAGTGCAGACGGGCATGGACCACATCGCCGACGGCGAAAGTCCGGACGCCTGAGCTTGTCGCCACCTGCAGTCGGCCGAACTCGTCCACCCCGTGACCTCGCCCTCGCACCACGACGTCCGGCGCCACGGTGATCGTGAGTTCTGCGCCCACCGAACTGCAGCGGGCGCGGTATTCCGCGGCCAGGGATCCGGACCCCTGCCAGAGCGTGTAGTACCGCTCCATGTGGCGCAGGAACCCGGCGACGACCTGATCCCGGTCAACTGCGAAACCCTGCAGCGACAGCGACGTTGCGGTGGGGACGGGCAGTTCCTCCGGGCCCAGTTCCAGGTTGAGGCCGACCCCGACGACGGCACGCGCACCCGCGGGGTGCTCCACGCGTTCGGACAGGATTCCGCAGACCTTCCCACCGTCGATGAGGACATCATTGGGCCACTTCAGCTGGACCAGGGTCGGGTCGGGCGCGATGTCGGCGAGGGTTGAGGACACGGCCATTCCCGTCAGCAGCGACAGCCATCCCCAGCGAGTGAGGTCCGGCGCGGGTTGCAGGAGCATCGAGATGGAGACGGAGGAGCCCGGAGGGCTCACCCACGAGCGAGCCATCCTGCCCCGCCCGGCTGTCTGTTCACCAGCCACCAGCACGTGCCCAGAGGGCGCTCCGGCACGGGCCAGGGCCGCCACGTCGGCATTGGTGGAGCCGGTTGAGGCGACGACGTCGATCGACCCCCACAGGGAGGTCTCCCCCAGCAGCGCACGAACAGCCGCGGGAGAGGAAAGGGGAGCATTCACCCTCCACACGCTACTGGTGACCAGAGGGCAGGTGTTGGGGCGGAGCGACTGAGTGGAGCAGGCATGGGCGCTAGTGTGACGGCCATGGAGATTGACATCCACACCACCGCCGGGAAGCTCGCAGACCTCGGCCGCCGCATCGACGAGGCCGTCCATGCCGGATCCGCCGATGCCGTGGAGAAGCAGCATGCCAAGGGCAAGATGACCGCGCGCGAGCGGGTGTTGGCTCTCCTGGACGACGGTTCCTTCGCCGAGTTCGACCAGTTCGCCCGCCATCGCTCAACCAGCTTCGGCATGCAGGCAAGGCGTCCCTACGGTGATGGCGTGATCACCGGCACGGGCGCCATCCACGGCCGTCCCGTCTGCGTGTTCAGCCAGGACGTCACGGTCTTCGGCGGTGCACTGGGGCAGGTGTACGGCGAGAAGATCGTGAAGATCATCGATTTCGCCATGAAAACCGGCGTGCCCCTCATCGGCATCAACGAGGGCGGCGGGGCACGCATCCAGGAGGGCGTGGTGTCGCTGGCCCTGTACGGCGAGATCTTCCGACGCAACACCCGCGCCTCCGGTGTCATTCCCCAGATCTCGCTGGTGATGGGCGCTGCAGCCGGGGGCCATGTGTACTCCCCCGCGTTGACCGATTTCGTGATCATGGTGGACAAGACGTCGCAGATGTTCATCACCGGCCCTGAGGTCATCAAGACCGTCACGGGCGAGGACGTCACCATGGAGGAACTGGGAGGTGGCCGCACGCACAGCACCAAGTCCGGCAACTCCCACTATCTCGCCGCGGACGAGCCCGACGCGCTGGAATACGTCCGCGACCTGCTCACCTATCTTCCGCAGAACAACCTGGAGGACCCGCCCGTCTATGACGAGAACGAGGTGGACCTCACCATCACCGACCACGACCGCTTCCTCGACACCCTCGTCCCGGACTCGGCCAACCAGCCCTACGACGTCCGGGAGATCATCCGCAACGTCCTGGACGATGACGAATTCCTCGAGGTGTCGGAACTGTTTGCCGGCAACGTCATCACCGGCTACGGCCGGATCGAGGGTCGCTCCATCGGGATCGTCGCCAACCAGCCGATGGTTCTGGCCGGGTGCCTTGACATCGATGCCTCGGAGAAGGCGGCCCGCTTCGTGCGCACCTGCGACGCCTTCAACATTCCCGTGCTCACGTTCGTGGACGTCCCCGGCTTCCTGCCCGGCGTGGACCAGGAGCACCAGGGCATCATCCGTCGCGGGGCAAAGCTGCTCTACGCCTATTCGGAGGCCACCGTCCCCCTCCTCACCGTCACCATCCGCAAGTCCTACGGCGGCGCACACCTCGTGATGGGCTCCAAGCAGCTCGGCGCCGACATCAATTTCGCCTGGCCCACCGCCCAGGTGGCCGTCATGGGTGCACAGGGCGCCGTCAACATCCTGCACCGCAAGACGCTGACCACGGCGGAGAACCCCGACGCGCTGCGCCAGGAACTCATCACCGAGTACGACGACGAGCTGACGAACCCCTACGTCGCAGCGGAGCGGGGCTACATCGATCAGGTCATCTACCCGCACGAGACCCGCGCCCAGGTGATCCGCGCGCTGCGCCTGCTCCGCACCAAGCGTGAGCAGTTGCCTCCCAAGAAGCACGGGAACATTCCGCTGTGAGCGGGGAGGAGCCCATGGCAGGGGAGGCGCCGCTGTACTCCGTCGTCACGGGACGGGCCACCGACGACGAACTCGCGGCCCTGTTCGCCATCCTGCAGGCGCGTTCCGTCCCGGAGACGCTGAAGGCCGCCACGGATCGGCCGCTCGCCGGTGGCTGGAAGTCCTACTACCGCACCGTCCGCCAGCCCGCGGCCCCGGGCCGTGAGGCCTGGCGCACCTCCATCAGATTCTGAAGGACTCGAGAGGTATCACATGCCCCATCGTCTGATCCTGGCCTCGGCCTCCCCTGCTCGCCTGTCCTCCCTGCGCAGCGCGGGCCTCGACCCCGAGGTCATCGTCTCCGGTGTCGACGAGGATGCCGTTGACGAGGACCGCCCCGACCTGCTGGCACGATCCCTGGCCGAGGCCAAGGGCGTGGCTGTCCTCGAGCAGATCGAGGGCGACGTCGTTCTCGTGGCCTGCGATTCAGTACTGGAGTTCGAGGGGCGCGCCCACGGCAAGCCGGGGACACCCGAGCAGGCCATCGCGCAGTGGTGCCGAATCCGGGGCGGTCAGGGGGTTCTGCACACCGGACACTTCGTGGTGGTCCGGCGCGGTGACCACGAGGTGCGACAGTCCCGCGTCGCCAGCACGGTGGTGAGGTTCGGGGATCTCACGGACGAGGAGATCGAGGCCTACGTCGCCACAGGTGAGCCGCTCGTGGTGGCCGGTGGTTTCACCATCGACGGATTCGGTGGCGCGTTTATCGTGGGCGTGGAGGGGGATCCACACAACGTCATCGGCATCTCGTTGCCACTGCTGCGCCAGATGGTCCTGGACCTGGGAGTCCCGTGGCAGTCCCTGTGGCGCCCGGGCCTCAGCATCCAATGAGTGGCCGGCGCTCGAGGCATGATCGAGCAACCACGTCCAGACCGGCCAGCGGCGGCGTCTTCGAGCACCGTCACGGGTTGCACCTGGCCACCCATGCCGTTGCGAGCTGCCTGTGCACATCGCCGGGAGGTCGCGTCAGCACCGCGATACCATTTCCATCCCAGACACCGAAGGACTCCCCATGATCCTCATCAACGTCAAGTTCCCGGTGAAGCCGGAATTTGCTGCGCAGTGGCCAGAGCTGTCCCGTGCCTTCACCGAGGCGACACTCGCCGAACCGGGCAACAAGTGGTTCGAGTGGTCACGCAGCGTGCAGGACCCCAACACCTATGTGCTGATCGAGGCCTTCACCGACGAGGGCGCCGAGCCGCACGTGAAGTCCAAGCACTTCCAGCAGATGCAGGAGGAGTTCCCGCAGTACCTGAGCGCGACGCCCCAGATCGTCTCGCACCAGGTCGACGGCGACGGTTGGGGCCCAATGGGCGAGGTGACGGTGGACTGAGGCATCCACAGAGTGCCGTTGCGAATCTTCTGCAAGCGTTGAGTGCCATTCCGCGGTCCCCCGCAGCGGTTGGTGGCCATCCTCAACTGCAGTGCCACCCGCAGTCTGCGCGGCCGAGTGGTGACCTGTGCCGCCGGGAGCACGGCCCGGCAGGAATTGACTCCCCGGTGTGAATCGGAAACTCGCCACCTACACGTTGAAGCGGAACTCGACGACGTCGCCGTCCCTCATGATGTACTCCTTGCCCTCCAGGCGCACCTTGCCCGCAGCCTTGGCTGCGGCCATGGAGCCCGTGGCGACGAGGTCATCGAAGCCGACGATCTCCGCCTTGATGAAGCCCTTCTGGAAGTCCGTGTGGATCACGCCAGCGGCCTCCGGTGCTGTGGCACCCTTCGGGATGGTCCAGCCGCGCGACTCCTTGGGTCCGGCGGTCAGGTAGCTCTGCAGGCCCAGCGTGTCGTACCCGACGCGCGCGAGCACGTCGAGGCCCGGCTCGTCAACGCCCATGTCGGCGAGGAACTCCAGCGCCTCCTCCTCGGTCATCTCGACCAGCTCGGATTCGAACTTGGCATCGAGGAAAACGGCCTCGGCGGGGGCGACCAGATCGCGCATCTCCTGCTTGAGCGCTTCATCGGCGAGTTCGTCGGAGTCGCAGTTGAAGACGTAGATGTAGGGCTTGGCGGTGAGCAGGAACAGGTCGCGCAGCGGGGCGACGTCGAGGCCGGCGGCCCGCACACCCACACCTCGCTCGAGTGTGTCCTTGGCCTCCCTGTACGCCTCGAAGCGCGGCATCGTCTCCTTCTTGATGCGCGCCTCCTTCTCCACCCGCGGCAGCGCCTTCTCCACCGTCTGCAGGTCCGCGAGGATCAGTTCGGTGTTGATGGTGTCGAGGTCATTGCCCGGGTCCACACGACCATCGACGTGGGTGACGTCCTCGTCGTGGAAAACGCGCGTCACCTGGCAGATGGCGTCGGCCTCGCGGATGTTGGCGAGGAAGGCGTTCCCCATGCCCTCTCCCGTCGAGGCGCCCTTCACGATGCCGGCAATGTCCACGAAACTCACTGTCGCGGGGACGATGCGTTCCGACGTGAAGATTTTCGCCAGCACGGGGAGCCGGGTGTCAGGAACTCCCACCACGCCGACGTTGGGCTCGATCGTCGCGAACGGATAGTTCGCCGCGAGGACGTCGTTGCGGGTGAGCGCGTTGAACAGGGTTGACTTGCCGGCGTTGGGAAGGCCGACGATTCCGATGCTGAGTGCCACGTTGCGCCATCATACGGCGTCCGGCCGCTCGACCGTCACGCCGGGAAGCGGTGGCCCTCCGCGGCTCAGAGGAAGACGTCGGGGAACAGCTGCTCGTCGGGAGTGCCGGGAACGGCTGCATAGCCGGACAAGTCCGTGACTCCGGCCTCGGCGAGTACATCCTCGACAATCAGGCTCCGTCCCGAGCACTCCGACGCGGGACGCTCCAGCACCTCGATGGCGGCATCCGCATAGATCTGCGGCGTGCGGCTGACAGCCATCACCTTCTGCCCGCCCAGCAGGTTCATCACGGCGGCGGTGGCGATGGTGGTTCGCGGCCACAACGTGTTCGCGGCGATCCCCTCGAACTCCGCGGCAAGGCCGAGCGTGGCCAGGGTCATCCCGTACTTGGCCATCGTGTAGCCGGTGTGGGCGCCCAGCCACTT
This sequence comes from uncultured Actinomycetota bacterium, assembly GCA_963747505.1. Lineage (GTDB taxonomy): Bacteria > Actinomycetota > Actinomycetes > Propionibacteriales > Propionibacteriaceae > Arachnia. The sequence continues at coordinate 1,653,030 of CAVVFD010000001.1, forward strand.
CGGATCCAGGTTCAGTGGCGGCGACAGCGACAGGATGTGCGGATGGGCGCTGTCAAGCAGGTGCGGCACGGCGGCCCGCGAGAGCATGAACGTGCCGCGTACGTTCACGTCGGCCATGAGGTCATACTTCTTGGCCTGAAGCTCGAGGGTCCGCGAGAGGTCAATGGCGCTGGCGTTGTTGATGATTGCGTCGATCCCGCCGAACTCAGCAACCGTCTCGGCTACGGCGCGCTCGATGTCCTCGTCGCTGCGCACATCACCCACGATGGCCAGCGCGCGGCCACCGGCGGCCCGCACCTGCTCGGCGGCGGTGTGGACGGTGCCCTCCAGCCTGGGGTGGGGCTGGTCCGTCTTGGCCAGCATTGCGACGTTGGCGCCCCGGGCGGCGGCGCGCAGGGCGATGGCGAGCCCGATGCCCCGGCTGCCGCCGGACATCAGGATTGTCCGGCCACAGAGGGATGTGACGTCGGTCATGCTTCAGCCCGGCTTTCGTGCCGCCGCGCGGGCGAAGGCGGCCACGCGGGCGCGGGCGTCGTCGGTGTCGAACATGGCGCCGATCGTAGCGGCCTCATCGGCGAGTTGATCGGCGAACGAGTTCCCTGACGCGGCACGCACCAGGCGTTTCGCCTGCCCGTATGCCCGATGTGCACCGGCGAGCCAGAATCGAGCAACCTCCTCGGCCCTCTCCCGCACAGCCTCGGCGAGCGCCGCCGCGTCTGCCGTCTCCCCCGCCGGAACCACCTCGGCAACCAGCCCCCAGGCCAACGCCTCGTCGGCGTTGAGCAGTCGATCCTGGAGCACCAACTGCAGGGCACGACGCTCCCCCACGGCCCTGGCGAGCTGGGCCGTGACCGTGAGGTCCGGCGTCAACCCGATGTTGGCGTACTTGCTACCGATCCGGGAGTCGGCACCCACGACGGCGTAGTCCGAGCTCAGCAGCACCCCGAGCCCACCGCCGGCGGTGGTGCCGTGGGCCGCGGCCACCACGGGCACACTCGAGGCCATCAGCGCGGAGAGACCGGAGTTGATGACACCCGCCAGTGCCTCCAGCTCGGAGCCCGTACGCATCGCGGTGGCCATGTCCATGACATCGCCGCCCGCGCAGAACGCGGGTCCGGCGGCGTCGATGAGGATGGCACCCACGTCGTTGCGGGAGGTGGCCTCGACGGCGACCTTGGCGAACGCCTCGGCAAGGTCACGGTCGAAGGCGTTGAGGCGCTGGGGCCTGTTCAGCGTGAGACGGGCGAGACCGTCGTGGATCTTCAGCACAATAGGCTCGGGCACCCTTGGATCTCCCTCGACGTCGGTGTGCGGCTTCGGTGTCGAGAGTGCCAGAGATTGACGTCCCGCGGGCGGTTCAGGCGCCAACCCAGTACGCCCTGAGTGCCCGGGCCAGCATCATCGGATCCTCCGCCCCACACATCTCGCGCGCCGAGTGCATGCTCAGCAGCCCGATGCCGACGTCGACGGTGGTGATCCCCAGCCGGGTGGCGGTGATGGGCCCGATGGTGGAGCCGCACGGCATGGCGTTGTTGGAGACGAACGGTTGCGTCGGCACCCCGGCGTCGTCGCAGGCCTTCAACCAGATGGCCCCGCCCACGGCGTCGGTGGCATAGCGCTGGTTCGCGTTGAGCTTGATGAGCGGCCCCTTGTTCGGCAGCGGCCTGACAATCGGGTCGTGGTGCTGGGGGTAGTTGGGGTGCACGAGGTGACCCGTGTCCGCGGAGATGCAGGAGGAGCGCGCCAGCATGGCCCGGGTGCCGTCCATGTCCAGACCCGACGTGGAGGCGATCCGGTAGAGGACGTCCTCCAGGAGCGGCCCGGCGGCCCCGGAGGAGGTCGCGGACCCCACCTCCTCGTGGTCGAACGCCGCGAAGACGGCGATGTCGTCGCCTCCTCCAGTGGGCGAACCGTCGAAGCCCTCCATGGCAGTCAGGGCGGCATGGGTGCTGGACAGGTTGTCGAGCCGTCCGGAGGCGAGGAACTCCTCGCGCAGCCCGAAACGCGCGGGTGCGGCGACGTCGAAGGTGAAGAGGTCATGCATGGCCACGTCGTCCGCCCCGATGCCCGCAAGTTCGCAGAGATGCGTCAGGAGGTCACCGGAGGAATCCATGGTGAGCACGGGCTGCATGGAGGTCTGGCGGTCCAGCTTGAGGCCATCGTTGACCTGGCGGTCCAGGTGAATGGCCAGTTGCGGGATGCGGGCGATCGGGCCGGTGCGCACGAGGTGCTGCTCGCCGTCGCGGGTGACGATGCGTCCCGCTATCCCGAGCTCCCTGTCGAGCCACGAGTTCAACAGCATCCCGCCGTAGATCTCGACGGCCACCTGGCTCCAGCCCATGCTCGTGAGCTCAGGATTCGGCTTCACTTTGAGGGCCGGTGAATCGGTGTGGGTGCCCACCACGCGAAATCCTGCGTCAGCCGCCACGACATCAGGCTGTGTCCAGGCCACCACAGCCCCGTGCCGCACGAGGAACCGCCGCCCCCCGCCGCGCGGGAACGGTTGCTTCTCGTCCACGCGTTCGAAGCCAGCCGCCTCCAGGCGCTCCGCAGCCACGGCAGCGGCATGGAATGAGGAGGGCGACGCGGTGACGTAGGTCGCCAGATCGTCGAGGTGTTCGCGCGCAGTGTTGAGCATGACCACCAGTAAACACTGGTCACAGTTGGAGCGGCATGACACCCTTGGGTACGTGAGTGCCTTCTTCCCGTCCCAGTCGCGCGACGACTACTGGTTCCGCCTCGGACGCTTCCAGATGACGTCGACGCTGGTCGTTGTGCTCATCGGACTCGTCGGAATGCTGGCCTCGGTTTTCTCGGGTGGCCGCACATTTGCGCTGGCCTACGTACCGGATGCGGTCTTCAGCGGGCAGGTCTGGCGAATCTTCACCTGGCCGTTGGCTCCCGAGGGCGGCAACCTCCTGTTCGTGGTGCTGACGCTGGTGATGCTGTGGTACTTCGGACGCGAGGTGGAGGCCACGATTGGGCGCAATGAGATGGCGAAGCTCTTCGTCGGCATCTGGGTGTCCTTGACGTTCTCCGCCCTCATCATCGGTGTGCTCCTGCCGGGCGTGTGGCTGTCGGGGTTGAACCTCGTGCAATTCGCCGTCTTGCTGCTGTTCATCGCCGAGAACCCACGACGCCCCTTCTTCTTCGGTATCCCCGCGTGGGTGCTGGGTTCGGTTTTCCTGGGCATTCAGGTCCTGGGATTGATCAGCGCCGGGGCTTGGGGCAGCCTCTTCGTCCTGCTCTTCGGCCTCTTCGGGGTGGCCATCGCCGCCAAGCGGGTCGGCCTTCTCGCCAATGCTTCCATCATCCCGGGTGGCAGTCGCTCAGGTGGGTCCGCCACGCGTGGGTCCCGGAAGAAGAAGCCCCAGCAGCGCACGCGCCACGAGCGCCGTCACGTCTCCGACGAGGACCGGATGGACACTCTGCTGGCGAAGATCAGCGCCGAGGGCATCCACAGCCTCAGCAAGGGTGAGCGCGCTGAGTTGGAGAAGCTGCGCCAGCGCCGCCGTCGCTGAATGCCCTTCGTCGTCACCACACCAGCCTTTCGTCACCACACCAGCCCTTCGTCACCGCACCAGCCGTTCTGAGTTCGGCCACTGATATATCGCTGGTACAGCGCTCCACCACTGGTTTCACCTACGCACGCGGGTTGCTGACAGCGATTGTCATACCCCCCTGAGATAGTGGATTCATGAGCGCCACAGATGTCCTCGTCATCCTCCTCGCCGCCATTGCGGGAGCCGCAATCGGCTGGGTACTGGCCCAGCGCCGGGCGCAGCGGGATGCTGCTGTCGAGGAGTCCCGCGCCATCTCCGACGCGCGTTCGGACGCCGACATCGCCCGTGCCGAGGCCAGCCGGGCACGCGAGGATGTCGCGGCCGCCCGCGCCGAGGTGTCCCAGCGTCTCGCGGAGCAGGCCAACCTCCGTGCCGCCGTCGCGGAGTCGGAACGGCAGGCGGCTGAGGAGCGCACGGCCACCGCAAAGGCCTTCGCAGCCACGTCGGAGGCGCTGTCACAGAAGGCCAGTATCGAGGCGCAGCGCGATGCAGCCCTGCGCCGCACCGAGGAGTTGGCGGCCGATCGTGAGACCATGCTGAACCAGTTCAAGGTCCTCTCCGAGGAGTCACTGGAGAGACAGGGCCAGAAGGCGGAGAAGACGGCCACGGAACGCATGGCTGCCACGCAGCAGTTGGTGACCCCCCTCACCGAGGGCCTTCGGCAGCTCAGCGACAGGCTGAACGACGTGGAGAAGGAACGCTCGCGCCTTGCGGCCGAGATGAGCGAGCAGGTCAGGGCGGTCAAGGACTCGGGAGAGACCATCCGACGCGAAGCCCTGAGCCTCAGCAATGCGCTGCGCAACCCCCAGGTTCGCGGGGCATGGGGCGAACAGAGCCTGCGCCGGATCGTCGAGATTTCGGGGCTCACCAGCCGCTGCGACTTCGATGACCAGTACACCTACACCAGCGCCGACGGCGACAGGTTCCGCCCGGACATGCGCATCAACCTTGCCGACGGCAAAGTCATCTTCGTGGACTCCAAGGTTCCCCTGTCCGCCGTTCTGGAGGCGTACAACACCGAGGACGACGCCGAGCAGGCACGGCATCTCGGCCGGTTCGCCGGCCACGTGCGCAAGCACATCGAGGATCTCAGCGGCAAGAGCTACTGGCAGCTCGATTCCGGCTCCCCCGAGTTCGTCGTGCTGTTCCTGGGCAGCGACGAATTCTACCGGCTGGCCCAGGAGCAGATGCCAGATCTCCACGAGTTCGCCGCTCGCCGCAACATCATGCTGGCCTGCCCGGGCACCCTGATTCCCATGCTCCACATCGTGGCCCACGGCTGGAAGCAGGCCAGCCTGGCGGAATCGGCAGTGCAGGTGATCCGGCTCGGCCGCGAGCTGCATGAGCGCATCTCCACCATGGGCGAGCACTTCGACAAGCTGGGCCGCTCCATCAACTCCACGGTGGGCAACTTCAACAAGGCCGTCGGCACGCTCGAGAGCCGCGTGATGGTGACGGCTCGCAAGTTCAAGGACCTGCAGGTGAGTGAGAAGGACCTGGGCCGGCTTGAGACGGTCGAGGGCAGTACCCGCGACGTCGTGGTGCCGGAGATGCTGGAGTACCGCGATCCACGAGCTGAGCTTGCCCTGCTGGACGGGGTTGACGACGTGACCGACCCACGCACCGGTCTGCGTCGACTTCCCCGGCGCACCGGCACCGACACCTAGCGTGGCTCGGTGACAACGCTGCGCCCGGTTTTGCCGCACCAGCTGTTCGTTGAGCGCCCGGACGCCGACGAGGCGCCGCGTTCGCGTTGGTGGAGGATGACCTGCATGTGGGACGGCTTGAGCACAAGGATGCCGAGCACCGACGGCATGCCGCCCTGGCTCATGCCCGGCCCCCGGATCGGCTAGCCCTGATGGGCGCGCCGGGGGACAATGGCGTCATGAGCGCGCTGACTGACCTGGCCGAACTGATCCCCGCGGCCGTCGCCCGGCTCGCCGGGGTCGCGATCCGTACCCCGGTGCAGCAGAACATCCGGCTGTCGGAGGCCACGGGGAGTCAGATCTGGCTGAAGCGGGAGGACCTGCAACCGGTGCGCTCCTACAAGCTGCGCGGCGCCTACAACCTCATCAGCCAGCTCTCCGACGAGGAGAAGAGGGCCGGGGTGGTCTGCGCATCGGCGGGCAACCACGGGCAGGGTGTGGCCTTCAGCTGCGCGGCACTGGGGATCTCCGGCACGGTCATCGTGCCCACCACCACGCCGCGCCAGAAGCGGCAGCGCATCGCCAACCTCGGGCGGGGACACATCGAACTGGTGATGGAGGGTGGGAACTACGACGAGGCGGGCGCCGCGGCCGCAGCACATGTGTCGCAGCACGGCGGCACGATCGTCCCAGCCTTCAACGATCCACGGACGGCCGCAGGCCAGGCCACAGCCATCGTCGAGGCCTTCGACCAGTTGGGCTTCGTCCCGGACGTCGTCGTGCTGCCCGTTGGCGGAGGGGGCCTCCTCGCGGGCGTCGCCGCATGGCTCAATACAGCCCACCCGGGTGTGCGTCTCATCGGGGTGGAACCGGAGGGGGCGCCCTGCGTGGCCGCCGCCATGTCAGCCGGCCATCCCGTCACCCTGCAGGACATCGACACGTTCGTCGACGGCGCCGCCGTCAGCCGCATGGGCGACTACACGTATGAGGTCATCTCAGAGGCCGACCTCGAGCTCACACGGGTATCCGAGGGCCAGATCTGTTCTGAGATGCTGGAGATGTACCAGATGGACGGCATCATCGCCGAGCCGGCCGCCGCACTGGCACCGGCCGTCCTGCCCACGGGTGGCGTGGGACCTCGTATCAACCTCATCCCGGGATCCCGTGTGCTCATCCTGATCTCGGGGGGCAACAACGACGTGGCCCGCTACGCCGAGGTGGTCGAGCGCTCCCTCGTCCACGAAGGTCGCAAGCGCTACTTCATGGTGGAGTTCCCGCAGGAGCCGGGCGCGCTCCGTCGCTTCCTCAACGACGTCCTCGGACCGGAGGACGACATCACCTACTTCGAGTACGTCAAGCGAAGCAGTCGCGACACGGGTCCCGCAGTGGTGGGCATCGAACTGGGCCATCCCGGCGACTACCACTTCCTCCTGCAACGCATCACGGAGTGCGGCTTCTGGGTGGAGGAGATCACCTCGAACAGTCCGTTCTTCCGCTTTTTGATCTAGTACTTGTGGGCGCTCGCCTTGAGGTCCCGTCGGAGCTCCGGCGGGAGGGAGAACGTGAGGTTCTCCTCCGTGAGGCGTTCCTCCTCGGCCACTGGGAAGCCCCTCTCCTGCAGGAGTTCGAGCACACCGTCGACCAGCTCATCCGGCACGGACGCACCACTCGTGACACCGACGGTGGAGACACCGTCGAGCCATTCGGACTTGATCTCGGTGTTGTAGTCCACGAGGTAGGAGGCGGTGGCGCCCGCCTCCAGCGCCACTTCCACCAGCCGCACGGAGTTCGACGAGTTCCGCGAACCCACCACGATCACGAGATCACACCGGGCGGCGAACTGCTTCACTGCCTGCTGGCGGTTCTGTGTGGCATAGCAGATGTCATCGGAGGGCGGGTCCATGAGCATGGGGTACTTCTGGCGGAGGCGCTGCACGGTCTCCATCGTCTCGTCGACGCTGAGTGTGGTCTGGCTGACCCAGGCCATGGGTCGGGTGATGTCGAGGTTGAGCCCGTCCACGTCCTCGGGTCGCTCGACGAGCGTCGTCCGCTCGGGCGCCTGCCCCATGGTTCCCTCCACCTCCTCGTGTCCCGCGTGCCCAATGAGGAGGATCTGCACATCCTTGGCCGCATAGCGCTGGGCCTCCCGGTGCACCTTGGTCACCAGGGGGCAGGTGGCATCAATCGTCCTGAGTTCCTTCACGGCGGCCTCCCGGTGGACTGCCGGAGAAACACCGTGGGCGGAGAAGACAACCCTGGCCCCGGAGGGCACGGTCTCCAGTTCGTCGACGAAGATTGCGCCCTGGCGCTCCAGCGTCTCCACCACGTGCTTGTTGTGCACAATCTGCTTGCGGACGTACACCGGGGCCCCGTACGTTTCGAGCGCCCGTTCCACCGTCACGACGGCGCGGTCCACACCGGCGCAGTAGCCTCGCGGGGCGGCAAGGATCACTCGCTTGGATCTCTGGTCATCAGATGAGGACATGGGCCCCAGTGTAGAAGACTCGGCACATTGCCACCCAGCCGTGGGCCGCGTGCTAGAAAAGGACCCATGAGCATGCATCACAGCAACGGCCCCGGCCGCCAGCGGGTGTCCCCCGCCACCCCGCCCACTGACGACATCCGCTTCTTCATCGATTCGGCGGACCAGGCCGCCTGCGAGCCGTGGCTGCGGATCGGCATGTTCTCCGGGGTGACCACGAACCCCCAACTGATGCGCGAGGCCTCGCGACACATCTCGGACATCAAGGACATCTACAACTGGGCGCGCGATGCGGGTGCCCGTGAGGTGTGTTTCCAGGCGTGGGGCTCGACCGTGGAGGAGCAGTACCGCTCGGCCATGGAGATCCGCGAGATCGCCCCGTCAGCCACGATCAAGGTGCCGTGCACCCGCGTGGGCGCACGTACGATCTCACGGCTGCGGGACCAGGATGTGCCGGTCCTTCTCACGGCTGTCTACTCCGCCAAGCAGGCGCTGATCGGATCTGCCCTCGGCGTCAAGTACATCGCGCCGTACTTCAACCGCATGTTCCGCGCCGGCCTGGACGGGACGGAGGAGATCACGCACATGATCAGCGCCATCCCCCAGGACGGCACCGGCCCGATGATCATGGCCGCGTCCATCAAATCCGCCAAGCACCTCGTGACGTTGACGGACATCGGGGTCCGTGTCTTCACCGTCTCCCCGGACGTCCTCGAGGATCTGTTCACCGATGACCTGACAGCCCGGGCCGTGGACGACTTCGAGAGGTTCATGATCGACGTCCGCTGAACTCGATCAGGCAATCAACAGCACCACCAGGAGCAAGGCGGTGGCGGCGAACTCCCCGAGACCCACCGCCCTCGCCGAGAAGTTGCGCCTCCGCAACGGGCCGAGCCACGGCACGATCCACGCCCGCGCCGTCATGAGGGCGAAGAACGATGCCAGCAGGACCTGCGGCAGCGTCCCGGGCAGAAGGAACGCCAGCGAGGCGCACTGGAGGTGCCACAGCACTGAGACAATCACCCATTTCTGGCTGCCACGCTCACGGAGGATGGTCTTGACGTACAGCACCGTCCCGAAGAAGTAGCCGAAGCACACCAGGGACAACCCCACCGCTTCCGGGGGAACCGTCCACGCGAAGAGACCCTCGCTGGTCATCACCATGGGCAGCAGGCTGGCGGCCGCGACGGTGACTGCCCCGGACATGAGTCGGCGATCACGGCGCCTCCATGACAGCCACAGCGACAGCGACACCAGTGGTATGAACGCGATGCCCCAGGAGAGCCAGCCCGGCCGCAGGCTCAGCAGAGCGAGCCCCAGCAATCCCGCCGCCACCGTGTAGGTCCGCACGGCGGGCACGAATCGGGGCTTTCGCCGCGATCGCAGCCACTGCGACGTCGCGAAGAACGCGAAGTACCCGACGATCCATGTGGCCAGGAGCAGGAGGGATGAGGCGACGGGACCGCCGGTGCGCAGCACCATGCTGAAACCCACCAGCCATGGCGCCACCAGCATCGCCCAGGCGCCGTGCTGGTTCGGCACCCAGCCACCAGAGGCCCTCCCGTGCCTGATCCGCCCCGCTGGTCGGGCGGAGGAGGTCGTCATGTTCTCCATCCTAGGAAGCCGCTGTCGGAGGCCGGCACTAGGGTGGCCCCCATGGGACTGGAGAGCTCCGAAGCGCACCCGCAGCCCCTGGGCCGCGTGGTGATGGCCGTCAAGGACTGGGTGGGTCGGTGCAGCGAGATCTGGGTGGATGCCCAGGTGATCGAGATCAAGCGTCGCAGCGGACCCACGCAGTTCCTGACCTTCCGGGACCGCATCGCCGACATGTCCGCCAGGGTGACCATCTCCGCCATGGTGCTGGACGCCGCCGGTCCCATCCCGGAGGGCTCCCGCGTCACAGCCAGGGTCAGGCCGCGCGTCTGGGAGCGCAACAGCACTCTGAGCTTCGAATGCCTCGAGTTGGTGGTGGCCGGAGAGGGAAAGCTGCTGGCACGTCTCGAGCAGCTGAAACGGAAGCTGCAGGCAGAGGGGTTGTTCGAGGCGCACCGCAAGCGTCGGGTGCCCTTCATCCCCCGCCGCATCGGGCTGGTCACGGGCAAGGGGTCGGATGCCGAGCATGATGTCCTGGCCACGGTGCAGAGCCGCTGGCCGGCAGTCTTCACGGTGGCGCACTGCCTGGTCCAGGGCCCCACGTCGGCCGAGTCAGTCATCACAGCCATCCAGCGGCTGGACCGTGACAGCCGGGTGGACGTGATCATCGTGGCGCGGGGCGGTGGCAGCCTCGAGGATCTCCTCTCGTTCTCCGACGAGGGGGTCGTGCGCGCCGTCGCGAACTGCACCACTCCGGTCATCTCCGGCATCGGACACGAACAGGACGTCCCCCTGCTGGATTTCGTGGCCGACGTCCGGGCCTCGACCCCCACCGACGCGGGCAGGAGGGTGGTGCCGGACTACGGAGAGGAGTTGGACCTCATGAGCCATGCTCGCACACGGCTCGATGGCGCCATCACCCAGCGCCTGGACGATGCCCAACGAAGCCTGGAGGATCTCCGCTCCCGTCCCGTGTTGCGGGACCCCACCAGCGCGTTCACGGCCCACACCGAGCGGCTGGAGATGCTCCGTCACCGCCTGGGGACAGGCATTGACGCTGCGCTGCGTCGCGAGGAGTCGGGTCTGAACACCGCCCTCGCCGGTGTGCGCGCGATGTCCCCCAGGGCCACGCTGGAGCGAGGATACGCCGTCCTCTTCGATGGTGACGCCACCGTCTCCTCCACGGGGGCCACCGCCATCGGCTCCACCATTCGTGCCCATCTGGCCGACGGCCAGTTGGAGCTTGACGTCACCGGAATCCATCCCCAGGAGAGCCATGGCTGAACAACCAACCTACGAAGTGGCGCGCGAGGAACTCGGGGAGGTGGTGCGCAAACTGGAGTCCGGCGGCGTGCCCCTCGCGGAGTCCATGGCCCTGTGGCAGCGAGGAGAAGAACTCGCCACGCTGTGCCAGAAGTATCTGGACGACGCCCGGGCCCAGGTGGCACGAGCCCGGCAGTCGGAACAGCAATAGCCCGGCGGGTTGCCGCCAGCAGGGCTCAGCCGGTGACGAGACTGCCAGCGAAGGCATCAAGCTGGGCGTAGTCGGTGTCGCCGGTCACAACGGCCACCATTCCACCGTCGCGCCAGACCAGCGATCGTGATCGCTCGTCATCGGACGTCCAGCGCTCCCAAGTGCGCCCCGCGATCTCCGACACCTCGGCCTGCCTGCGCCCGTCCTGCGTGACGTCGGCCACGAACTCGCTGACTCCACGATCACGCTGCTGCACGGCCATGTAAATCCCGTTGGGTGCCAGGTAGCCGACCTGCCAGGAGTTCCCGACGGCGGGCTCGCTGGTGATCCACGGATCGCCGTCCCCGGCCCAGGCCACCCGTGTGGGCACCCACTCCTCCGGCAGGTCCGTGGCGCGCAGGACCGGGTACGGGGCGTTCTCCTCCGCCTGCGCGAGGACGGGGGCCACGTCGACGGGCTGCACCGTGGGTTCGGGGTTGTTCGTGAAGACCCAGACGATGAGAAGCAGGGGAATCATGATCACGGCCATCGAAATCACCATGTCCCGCGACCGCGCCTGCGTGTTCCTGCCTGCCATGCCCCCATGATTCCACGCCCCGGCAAAGACCATCGTCCCGTCGAGGCCCGCGGGATGAGGGCACGGAACAGCCCCGGACGTTCTATCCTGCTTCCATGCCCTCTCTCCGACGGTTCGTCGACCGCTTCTGGCCCCCCAAGTGGCTGTATGCGACGTACGTGTCCCAGCTCCGGGGTCAACTCGACACCGAGAGGCTTCCCCAACACGTCGCCGTGCTGGCGGATGGCAACAGGCGCTGGGCCCGTCTCAATGCGCCCGGCAAGCCCCTGGCTGTCGGGTACCGCGCCGGTGCCGACAAGCTCATCGAATTCGTTGACTGGTGCGACGAGGCGGGAATCACCGTGGTGACCCTGTGGGTCCTGAGCACCGACAACCTCGACCGCGCGGACGCCGAGGAACTCAAACCCCTCCTGCGCGTCATCCAGGAACTCGTCCGGTCGCTGGCTGCCACCCGACGGTGGCGGGTGCAGGCCGTCGGTGCACTCGACCTGTTGCCAGCAGATTGCTCCCGCCTGCTGGCGGAGTACGCGGATTCCACGGCCGGCCTCTCGGGCATGCACGTCAACGTGGCGGTGTCGTACGGGGGCCGACACGAGATGCGCGACGCCGTCCGCTCGCTGCTCTCGTCCCGTGCAGACCAGGGAGCCACGCTGGAGGATGTGGCCAGCACGGTGGAGGTGGAGGAGATTGCCGAGCACCTCTACACGAAGGGGCAACCCGATCCTGACCTCATCATCCGTACCTCCGGTGAACAACGGCTGTCCGGATTCCTGATGTGGCAGTCGGCGCACAGTGAGTTCTACTTCTGCGAGGCGCTGTGGCCAGACTTCCGGAAGGTCGACTTCATGCGAGCACTCCGCGACTACTCCCAGCGCGAGCGCCGCTTCGGTCAGTGACCCAGTCCGATGACCAGAACTGCACCGCTTCCGGTAACCTACGGTTGCGTAGGTTATAGCGAACGAGGTCACCCATGAGTCACAGCCGCAACGCAACCCAACCCCGAGAGTCTCGCACTGCCCACGGGGAGCAGAAGACCGAGGTCCCCGCCAAACCCGTCATGCGTGGCTGGCTGCATCTGGGCTTCGCCCCCCTCGCCCTGATCGTCGGGATCGCCCTCACGGCTTATGCACCCACCCTGCTGGGCCGCGTCGGCTGCGGAATCTACACCCTGACGGCGGTACAGCTCTTCGCCACGAGCGCCGCCTACCACCGGGGCACCTGGAGTCCTTCCACCCTGGCGACGTTCCGCCGGATCGATCACTCCAACATCTTCGTCTTCATCGCGGGCACCTACACCCCGCTGTCGCTGGTGATGCTGGAGGGCACCACCCGTATCGCCGTCCTGGCGCTGATCTGGACCATCGCCGTGCTGGGCATCGCCTTCCGCGTCCTGTGGTTGGGGGCGCCGCGCTGGCTCTACACATTCCTGTACGTCGCCATGGGCTTCGCGGCCGTCGGCTGGTTCCCCCAGTTCTGGGAGGCGGGCGGCCCCGCCGTTGTCACCCTCATCGTCGTCGGTGGCCTCATCTACACCCTGGGCGCCGTGGCCTACGCCACGAGAAAGCCCGCCCTCAGCCCCACATGGTTCGGCTTCCACGAGGTGTTCCACACCGCGACGATCCTGGCAGCCATCTGCCACCTCATTGCGATCGCTCTCGCAGTATTCGGCGCCGGGGCCGCGTAGTCTGAGTGCATGGCCACCCCATTCCCCACGGACTGGCGCACGGCGCTGGTACTGGTACCCCATCCCGATGACGCCGAGTACGGAATGTCCGCAGCCGTCAACCGCTGGACCAGAGAAGGTAGGACAGTCATCTACGTCATGGCGACGAGCGGCGAGGCGGGCATTGCCGGAATGGACCCCGAGCAGTGCGGACCGATCCGTGAGGCGGAGCAGGTTCGCTCCGCCGCGGCGGTGGGCGTCGCCACCGTCGACTTCCTCCATTTCCCCGACGGCAAGCTCACCAACGACGCGTCCATGCGCGCGGCCATCGACCATGCGCTGGAACGGCACAACCCAGAAATGGTCATCACCATCTTCACCGGTGAGGAATACGCTCCCGGCATCCGCAACCAGTCCGACCACATGATGTTCGGTCAGGCCGTCGCCGAAACGATGGAGGACCACGACGACCAGTGGCTCTTCGAAACCGCGCCGGGCGGCGAGTACTTCGTGGACCTGACCGACGACGACGTCGAGGCAGCCGTTGAGGCGCTGGCGGCTCACGAGCAGTACCTCGCCGTGCTTGACCCGGACACGCCGGTCATCGAGCAGGCCCGCACCCAGGTGGACGCAACCACGTTGCGAGATGATGGATCCAGGAAGTCAGCCTTCATCCTCAAGCATCGCCGCGTCACAGACTAGACGGCCCCGGGCGCGGTGGGAGGCCGCGCGTCCCAGTCGGAGACTGCGGTGGCGCCGCCGCTGGAATCTCAGATGCGGCTCCACAGCGGGGTCTTGAGCTCGTGGTAGTCGGTGACCGGATCGAAGCAGACCGTGCCTCGGCAGACGTAGGCCGCCCGCTGCCCGCGACCCTCCAGCAGTGACCCAAAGCCCTCGGCCTCCGCCCTGGCCGCCAGCACCACGGATCCCGCCGGTGCCAGCCGCCAGGAGGCGCGAACGAGTTCGTCGAACGGATCGTCAGTCGTCACGACCACTGTGGCAGGCTTCAGACCACGCCGCGCCTCGTCGCTGACGAGCAGGTCGGTCAGTGCCGCGCCCGCGAAGCGCGGCGATGCCTCCACCGCCGCCCACGTGGTGCGGGCGGCCGCGTCGGCTCGTTCCGTGAGGTCCGCCCGCTCCGCCATCAGCCCGACGGCGCGCAGGGCCGCGATCAGGGTGGAGGTGCCGCTGGGCGTGACGTGATCGGTCAGAGAGCGTGGCCGATCGAAGAGCCCGGTGTCCGCGGCGTCGAAGAACCCTCCCTCCCCGTCGCCGAACAACTCGACGGCGCGGTCGACGAGCGCCTCCGCGTGCCGCAGCCATGCCGCATCCCCCGTGGCCCCCGCAAGCGCCACGAAGGACTCGGCCACCGCACCGAAGTCCTCGGCCGCGCCGACGGCGTCGCCCACCACACCGTCGAGCGAGCTGCGGCGCAGGTCCCCATCCTTGATGTGGGTCTCAACGAGATATCGGCCCGCGTCCAGTGCCAGCTCCAGCCACCCCGGTTCGTTGAAGACCAGGGCGCCCGACGCGAGCGAGGAGATGGCCAGTCCGTTCCACGCGGCAACCACCATGCGGTCAGTGGCCGGGCGGAAGCGCGTTTCCCGGGCCACCAGCAGGCGCGAGCACACGTCGTCGAGCCGCTCGAAGTCCGGCCGACCACGCAGCTGAAGCACGGACAGCCCGTCCTCGAACGTCCCGCCGGCGGTGACGTGGAAGACCTCGGTGGCCCATTCACCGTCCTCCGCCCCCAGGACGTCGTGCAGCAGTTCCTCGTTCCAGGCGTAGAAGATGCCCTCGAAGACGGCGCCGCGGATGTCACAGGAGTCGGCGTCGAGCGCGGAGACGAAGGCCCCGGCATCGGTGCGCATCTCACGCCCCAGCCAGCCCACCGTCCGGTACGCGGTCCGCTCCAGGAGGGACCGGAGTCCCGTGTCGTGGTCCGCTGTCCGACGCCAACCACGGACATAGGACCCCAACAGCAAGGCATTGTCGTACAGCATCTTCTCGAAGTGCGGCACCACCCAACCAGCATCGACGCTGTAGCGGTGGAATCCGCCACCCACCTGATCGCAGATCCCGCCGCGGGCCATGGCCTCCAGAGTGCGCTGCGCCATCTCCAGGGCACGGGGCTCCCCCTTGACCAGCAGCGCGTCAAGGACCGTGGCCGGCGGGAACTTGGGCGATCTTCCGAAGCCGCCGTGGATCATGTCGAAGTCCGCCCCGATCACGTCCAGCGCTGCGCGCAGGTCGGGCGTCCGGTCACGGACGTCCGGCTCCGAGGCCTGGGTGAGATGCGCGACGACGTGCGCGGCGGACTCCGCCAGGTCGTCGCGGCGCTCCTCCCAGGCCTGTGCCATCGCCTCAAGCACCTGCCGGAACGACGGCATGCCCTGGCGTGCCACCGGCGGGAAGTAGGTTCCGGTGAAGAAGGGTGCCCCCGTCGGCGTCAGGAAGGCGGTCATGGGCCAGCCCCCGGAGCCGTTGTTCATGGCCTGTGTCGCCGCCATGTAGAGCGCGTCGACGTCGGGGTGCTGCTGGCGGTCCACCTTCACGGGGACGAAGTGCTCGTTGATCAGGGCGGCGATGTCGGCATCGTCGAACGACTCGTGGCTCATGACGTGGCACCAGTGGCAGGAGGCATAACCCACGGACAGCATGATCGGCCTGTCGACCTCCACGGCATGGGCGAGCGCCCCCTCGCTCCACTCCCACCAGTCCACCTGCTGGTGTGCATGCTGCAGGAGGTAGTCGCTGGCAGAGGAGGCAAGGCGGTTGGGCATGGCGGCAAGGCTACCCAATACGGCCCTTCGTCCTGCCGCCGTCCTTGTTCGCGGGTGCCACACTGGAGGCATGTCACAGGAAGCGACCACCACGCGCACCCATCCGCTGCTTCGCGCGCTCGCCGTGGTGGGTGGCCTTCTGGCGCTGATGTGGGTGCTGGAGATCGTGGACCAGAGCACCGGAAACAGTCTCGACCAGTTCGGTATCGTGCCCCGAGACACGGACACGGCCGGTCACATCGTGCTGGCGCCGTGGCTTCACTTCGGGTGGGGGCACCTCATTGCGAACTCGGGACCGTTCCTGGTCCTCGGAATCCTGACCTACGTCGCAGGGTTCGTCCGATGGCTCGTCACGACAATCACGAGCGTCGTCGTCTCCGGGGTCACCGTGTGGCTCACCGCCCCCGCCGGGTCCATCACGGCTGGCGTCTCGGGCCTCGTCTTCGGATACCTGAGCTACCTTCTGATTCGTGGGTTCTTCACCCGCCGGCCCGGACAGATTGCCCTGGCGGTGGTGGTCCTGCTCGTCTACGGAGGCATTCTCGTGGGCGTTCTTCCCACCGCGTCGGGTGTCTCCTGGCAGGGCCATCTCGGCGGCGCCGTCGGCGGGGGGCTGGCCGCCTGGTGGCAGCACGGCCGCGAGAGCCGCCGGGTTCGAGTGTCCTGAGACCTCAGATCACGTAGTCCGAGACGAGCGGCTCACGCAGACCGGCGAAGAGGTCGTCCTCCGGGATGGTGGTGGGCACCTTGGAGATCTTGAGCTGGTAGTCCTCCGTGGGCCAGCCGACCTTCTGGATGGCCAGCGGCACGGCGAACCACGCCCCGTCAGGATCCACCTGCGTGGCATGCGCGATGAGGGCCGCATTGCGAACCTCGAACCACTCGGCGCAGTTGATGAAGGTCGTCAGTCTCCCATCGGAGTAGGGATCGTCGTCGCGGATCGGCGCCGGTTGCTTCGAGGGCATGCCGTGCTCGTGCATGGCCTCCTCCAGCGCGAGGTAGCGCCGACGGTGGAAGCTCATGTGGTAGTACAGCTTGGCAGCCTGCCAGGCCGGCCCGAACTCGGGCCACTGGGCCGGATCCGCAGCCGCTGCGAAGGCCTCCATGGTCACCCTGTGACACTGGACGTGGTCCGGATGGGGGTAGCCGCCAACTTCGTCGTAGGTGGTGACCACGTGGGGCTTGAACTCGCGCATGATCTGCACCAGCGGACCCGCCGCCACCGCTGGATCCTGCAGTGCGAAGCAGCCCTCCGGCAGCGGGGGCAACGGGTCCCCCTCCGGGAATCCGGAGTCAACGAAGCCGAGCCACCGCTGTTCGACACCCAGGACCTCGCGCGCGGCGGCCATCTCCGCCCGGCGAATCTCGGCGATGTTGCGTCTCACGTCCTCGTCGTGGGCAAGCTTCGGATTCAGGACTGAGCCACGTTCACCCCCGGTGCAGGTGGCCACCACCACCTCGACGCCCTCGGCCACGTACTTGGCCGTGGTGGCTGCGCCCTTGCTCGACTCGTCGTCAGGATGCGCGTGGACATGGAGGAGTCGCAGCCCGGAGCGGCCAGTGGAGGTCATGCGCGCCATTGTGTCGCGAGGCCGCCACCACTTCCAAACACTGCCCGAAGGGCGAGAAGGGGCAGGGACGCGGCACAATGGGGGCGTGAGCAAACCCATGAGCGAGCCGGACCGGGCCCGCATCGCCGCCCGCTACCCCAGACGCAGCCCCGTTGACGTGCTCGTGGCCGTGGTGGCCAGCGTCGCTGTCCTGGCGGCCATCGGTATCGTCATCCTTGCCGGCCTGCAGCGTGCCAACCCGCCGGTCGTGGCCATGGTGAGGCAGTTCGAGGTGACCTCGCCGCAGGAGATCTCGGTGGCCATCGTGGTCCAACGCTCTGATCCGTCGCGGGCGGCCACATGTTCGCTGTTCGCGCAGGCGGTCAGCTACGAGCGGGTGGGAGAACTCGAGGTGGACATCCCTCCGGACACCCAGGAACTCACCCGCGTGGAAGCAGAGATGAAGACACTCAAGGAGGCCACGTCTGTCTCAGTGGAAAGGTGCACCCTCACCGGCTAAGGTAGCGCAATGTCTGAGAACACCCCCGACGTCGTGTGGCTGACCCAGGACGCCTTCGACAAGCTCGAAGCCGAACTGAACCACCTCAAGAACACAGGCCGCCCCGAAGTGACGGCACGCATCGCCTCTGCCCGCGAGGAGGGCGACCTCAGCGAGAACGGCGGATACCACGCCGCCCGTGAGGAACAGGGACAGATGGAGGGGCGCATCCTGCAACTGGAGCACCTCCTGAGGACCGCTCACCTCGGCGAGACCGAGGGCGCCGACGACGAGGCGACACCGGGCAAGGTCATCACTGTGGCCTTCGACGGCGACGTCGACGATTCGGAGACCTTCCTCCTCGGCAGCCGCGAGGTGCTCGGCACTGACGAATCCATCGAGCAGGCCGTCTCCCCACAATCACCGTTGGGCGCCGCCGTCACCGGCAGGAAGGTGGGCGACGACGTCTCCTACGAGGCCCCCAACGGCAAGACCCTCCACGTGAGGATCACTGAGGCCCGCCCACTCTGACCGCCCGCAACCCGGCTGATCGGCCTCGATCAGAGGCTGGCCAGCAGGGTTGCTGCCGTTGCGGCGCTGATCTCACCCGAAGCGACCCGGGCCAGGACCTGCTCCTGCGGGGTTGCGGTCATTGACTGCTCCTCGGTCGCGCTCTCGGCGGGAGGCACATCAGCGGAGGCCGAGAACCCCAGCTTCTCCACCACCGCGTCGAGTCGGGCGCGTGCCGTCGGGTAGGACACCGCCAGGTGCTTCTCCACCTCGCGCAGGTTGCCCCGCGAGGACAGGAACACGCGCAACAGGTCCAACTCGCTGCCGTCAAGGCGGCAATAGGCACAGCTCTCGAATTCCCCGGCCAACTCGGTGCCGCAGGTACGACAGCCCTTGCGCGTGACGATCAGGTCGTCGCCGCACACCGGGCAATCAGCGGGGGCGTGGTACAGGTGCGCCATCTCAGTCCTCCACCCTGATCGTGGCCATGCCCATGACGACGGAGACGTCGAGACGGGCTGAGCCATTGCCGATGACCACCTCATCGACGCTGTCGTTGCCATCGGGCCACGTGATGCGGCCCAGCCTGGCCTCGCCGCGCACCGTGACATTGGCACCGTTGGTCAGCGTGACGTTGAGGCTGCCCGACTCCACCTTCAGGCGCGAGCGCCCCATGCTGATGGGCCCCTCCACGCTCACCCCGCCAGCTTGCGTGAGGAGGTCGCCCACTTCGTCGACGTCCTCGATGGTGCAGCCGCCCGCGGTCACCCGCACCCGACCCAGGCGGGGTACGCCGGTGGTTTTGAGGCCGCCCGTGGTCACTTCCACGTCCACCACGAGATGGGGGTTCACCCGCACCAGCAGTTCCTTGCCGAGCCCGATGTCGCGGAAGTCGTCGAGGCTGCGCGGCGGCCGGATCAGCGAGAAGCCCTGGAAACTCGGTCCGAATTCGCCGGTGCTGCTCACCTCCATGACCGTGCCGTTGCGGCGCAGCACGTGCCGCCCTTCCACGACCAGCGTTGCGACGCTCGGATCGCCCTCCACCCGGACGCGACGGCCGACGGAGGTGATGGACACCTTCGTCAGTCCACCCGGCCGGGGATCGCTGCTCCTCGCGCTGCGTGACGGCTTGGACTCCTCCGCCGTGGGCGGGCCGTCCTCGGCCGCCTTGGTCTTCATCTCCTCGATCAGACGGTTGGCCTCATCCGCGTCGATGCGCCCTGCGGCGAGATCATCCAGGATCGGTCCCAGATCAGCATTGTTCATTTCATCATTGTGAACCCCGGTTGCCATTATGGCAAGACCGATTCTCATTTTCCGAGCGATTGCGTCCGTGTGGGAAGCTCGGTCCATGCCCAAACCCCTTACTGAACTGGTCGCACCGGACTGGGCCGACGCCCTTGCCGAGGTGGAGCCCACGATTCACCGCATCGGGGACTTCCTCCGCGAGGAGATCAGGGCCGGGCGTGGCTACCTGCCTTCAGCGAAGAACGTGCTGCGGGCGTTCACCAGACCGATGGCAGACGTCCGGGTGCTCATCGTCGGGCAGGATCCATACCCCACGCCGGGGCACGCCGTCGGGCTGGCATTCTCGACGTCGCCGGACGTGCGTCCGCTCCCCCGCAGCCTGCACAACATCTACACGGAACTGGAGTCCGATCTCGGAATCCCACGGGCCGAGCACGGCGACCTCACGGCATGGTTCGAGCAGGGAGTGCTGTCCCTGAACCGCGTGCTAACGGTGCAGCCCGGCCTGGCCGGCTCCCACCGGCGCAGGGGCTGGGAGGACGTGACGGCCGCCGCGATCACGGCACTGGCTGCGCGGGGCGGCCCCCTCGTGGCTGTGCTGTGGGGACGCGACGCGCAATCCTGCCAATCCCTGCTCAACGACACCCCTGCCATCTGCAGCCCCCACCCCTCCCCCCTGTCGGCGCGCCACGGCTTCTTCGGCAGCAGGCCGTTCAGCCGTGTCAACGCATCCCTGCAGGAGCAGGGGGCCCAGCCCATCGACTGGCGCCTCGACTGAGTCCCGGGCACCTGTTGCCCGGCTCCCTAGACTTGGGACCATGGATATCGACGTCATGGGATGGATCAGGAAGAGCCTCAAGCCGCAGATGGTGGAGAAGGAGAACGCCCTGCCCGGCCGGGACGCGCCGATCCTCGACCCCATCCCCCGTCACACCATCCTCGGTCTACCCCTGGACGAGGTCCCCGAGGGCTGTGAGGTGGCCTACTTCGCCATGGGGTGCTACTGGGGGGAGGAGCGTCTTTTCTGGCGAACCGACGGCGTCGTCAACACCGCGGTGGGTTTCATGGGCGGCTTCACGCCCAACCCCACGTACCGTGAATCGTGCGGCGGCCAGACCGGCCACGCCGAGACCGTGCGCGTGGTCTTCGATCCGGCGAGAACCAGCTACGAGGACCTGCTCGCCGTGTTCTGGGAGAACCACGACCCGACGCAGGGCGCGCGCCAGGGCAACGACGTGGGCACCGAGTACCGCTCGGCCATCTTCCCGACAAGCGAGGCCCAGATGCAGGCTGCCGAGCGGTCCCGGGACGGCTACCAGGAGCGCCTGTCCCAGGCGGGCTACGGAGAGATCACGACGGAAATAACTCCACACCTGCCCTTCTACTACGCCGAGAAGGAACACCAGCAGTACCTGGACAAGAATCCGGGTGGCTATTGCCCTGTCCACGCCACAGGTGTCGCCTGCAATTGATCGGGCCCACACCACTCCCCCGCTGACGGGACCGCACACGCATGGATGTACTGATCGGCGGCACAGTCTTCGTGCTGGCCATGCTCGTGGTTTCGCGCCTGGCGCAGTGGCTGCATGTGTCCGCTCCACTGTTGCTCATGTCGGTGGGGCTGGGCGCGTCATTCCTGCCGTTCATCGAGGTGCCCCGCCTCGAGCCTGAATTCATTCTGTTGTGGATCCTGCCCCCGCTCCTGCACGCGGCCGCGCTGAATACGTCCCTCCTCGACTTTCGACGCAACATCGTCACGATCGCATGGCTCTCCATCGGCCTCGTCATCGTGACAGCTTTGGCCGTCGGTGTGGTGGCCTCCACCCTTCTGGACCTGCCGCTGCCCATTGGCGTTGCACTGGGTGCTGTGGTGGCTCCGGCGTGCTGGCCGTCGTGGTGGCCGGGCTCGTACTGAACCACCGGGCGCAGGACGAACAGGATGCCGAGTCCCGGGTGGCTCAGAAAGTCAACTGGAGCATGATCTCGTGGCTCTTGGAACACGCGGTGTTCCTGGTGGTGGGACTGCAGACCAAGTTGATCTTCCAGGATGCCGCGGCGTCCGCATGGCCGTGGTCCAAGATTCTGATCGTCGCCGGTGCCACACTGGCCACCACGGTGGTGCTGCGCACCCTGTGGACGTTGGGCACGGTCGTGGTCTCCCGCCGGCTCAGCCGGGCATCCGTCCCCGGAGCGCTGGTCGTGGGCTGGGCCGGTATGCGCGGCGTCGTGTGGCCGCCGCCCTGACCCTGCCGTTCGACTTCCCCGCTCGTGAAGTTCTGGTCTTCGTGGCGCTGCTCGTCACGGTGGGCACTCTGCTGGGACAGGGCCTGACCCTGCCTGCGCTTGCCCGACGTCTGGGCACAAGCGGCCCGGACGCCCGCGAGGACGCCGTCGAGGAAGTGATCGTGGATCACCGCGCCAGCGTCCGGGCGCTCAATGAGTTGCGTGACACCGTTCATACTGAGGATGAGGCAGCGGCGTTCGCCGGGATCGACCGCGCCAACGCCCACCGGCTGAACCCCCTGTGGAACCAATTGGACCGCAAGGGCACCGACAGCTTCGAGGCCACACAACGCCAGCTCAACCTGGAGATGCTGCAGGGTCAACGTCAGGCTGTCCTGGAATTCAGAGAGAGCCACGATGTTGAGCAGGCCCTGATCGCAGACCTGCTGGTGTCGCTGGACCTCCAGGAGGCTGGCCTTCAGCGGCACTCGGACAAGTCAGAGTCCATCGAGAATGCCCCCTTGGTCCTCAGTCCCGACGACGCGCCCTGCCCAGATCTGGCTTCGGCACCGCTCCACATCAAGCCGGCCACCATGACCGGCTGCATGCAGTGTGAGGCCGAGGGTGGGCGGCCGGAAGACCTGGCACTGTGCCTCACCTGTGGCAACATCGGGTGTGCATCAGAGTGGCACCATGCGCGAGGACACTTCGCATCCACCGGGCACCCCGTGATCCGTTCATTCACCCCCGGGGAGTCCTGGCGGTACTGCTTCACCCACGATGTCGGCACCGACTGAGCCCGGTCCCTTCGCCGCGCCCCTCATGGCCGTCTGTTCGGGCAGGCTCAATCGCGTGCGCCAAGTACCCTGTGAGGGTGCTCCCCACCCGCTGGACAGTCGCAGCCGTCTTGGCGCTGCTGCTTGTCGTCGGCTGCGTTCCCAATGAAGGAACACCGCCCGCCCCGCGATCCCCCACACCCGTGAGCGAAGTGGACACCCGGACACCTTCCGCGGTCCCCTCTCCCACGGGCGCGGAGCCCAGCGGGAGCACCACCCGTCCCACGGAGCCCAGCCCCTCGCTCCCGACGGTCTTCGACGTCGCGACGCCGCTCATCGACGGGGGCGCCGCCACCGTGGTGGCGAAGTTGCATGAGCTGTCCGGGCTGCGACCAGCGCTGAAGCTGGACATCTCCGAGGAGGAGGTGACACTCGTCGTGCTCGACAGGAATCGGACTGCCCGCGGCTACCGATGGCGCGACGGCGTCATCACGGCGGCAGAAACGGACGTGCAGTACCTCGGCCAGACCATCTTCTGGCCCACCAGCTTCGCCCTGGACAACCTCCGCCTCATCTTCGACAACGCTGCACTGTTGGGGACATCGACCAGCGGCCAGAACCTGCAGGTGGTGGAGTACCGGCCGGGGAAGGTACTGATGAGTGTCACCACCACGCCCGAATCCGACACCATCTTCTTCCACCCGGACGGATCAGTCTTTCGCAGCCTCGACACCACCTCGGTGGCGGACATCCGGCAAGGAATCGCTGCGGTCACGGAGGGCACCAGCCAGGTGTACTCGATCGGCTTCAATTCCCAGCTCGGGTACTGGTCCGAACTCCCGGTGGGCGACGACACCACCGAGCGTCGCGCACGCATGGCCAACCGACCCACGTTCGTCTCCCAGCGGACGGGCGCCTCCTCACTGGAGACGTTCAACCCTGACATGGTGGATCCAGCGGCTCTTGCCCAGACCATCGCATCCCACAGCGGTGAGGGGGGCTGCGCAGTGGAGATCGACAACCGCTTCGGACGTGTCCAGCCGGTGGTCGTTTACCAGTGTGGGGGCGAGACGTACTACTCCGACCTCCAGGGCAGGGACCTGACCGCCCAGCTCGGCTGACGCACCCTCCGCCGGGTGGGGACCTGTCAGAGGTCGTCGGTGTCGAACGTGTCGCACGCAAGCGGATCGCCCGAGTCGAAGCCCTTCGTCACCCAGCGCTGCCGCATGTCCGACGAGCCATGGGTCCAGCTCTCCGGAACAACGCGCCCACTGCCCTGTTCCTGGATGTGGTCGTCACCCACAGCGCTGGCCGCCTCGCTGACCCGAGCCAGATCGTTGCGGGTGACTCTCTCAATGGGAGAGTCGGGGTCCTCCACGGTGTTGGCGAAGAAGACGCCGGCATAGCAATCCGCTTGGAGCTCCAACCGCACCTGGTTGGAGGTGGGACCCGTGTGGTTGCCACCCGAGCGGGCCTGCTGCATCTGACCGGTGAGGTTCGAGATGTGATGGCCGTACTCATGCGCCACCACGTATGCCTCCGCTGCATCGCCGCCTTCGGCTCCGAGGTTGGTGAGCAGCTTCTCGGTGAACTGTGTGTCCAGGTAGACGACGGAGTCGCCAGGGCAGTAGAAGGGGCCCATCTCGGAAGAGCCCGTGCCACATGCCGTTGACACCTGTCCGCTGAAGATCTGCATGGGCGCGCTCTCGTAGCCATCCACCACGCCCTGCCAGTACCGCTCGGTGGCTGAGGCGTATGCGTCCCATCGGCACTCGGGGTTGCTGGAGACATCGACACCCGTGTCGCACTGCACAACCTGCTCTGCGTTCTGCCCACCCTGCGTATTTCCGGCAGGTTGGCCGGGACCCATGAGATCGTCGACGCTGATCCCCAGGGTGTCGCCGAACAGCAGCACCAGCACAACGACGGCGACTCCCCCGAAGCCACCGCCGACGGCAATGCGCCCGCCGCGACGTCGGGAACCACCGCGCCGTCCGGAACCGCTTCCACGACGCACCTCGGTGGTGTCGATCCGCGCTTCGTCCCTGTACTGCATGTGTCCCCCCGGTCCGTCTGGCGGGGTCAGCGTATCCGGGGGAAGGCTCGAATCTCGGACGCTGGGCGTCTGCGCGCACTGGATAAGATGGCCAAATGCGTGTCGTCGGAGTCCTCTCGCCCGTGGGCTCCCAGAGTGTCAACGTCACCATCCGGCATGGCGAACACCCGGCCGAGGCGCTCTTCCTGCGCGGTTTCGTGCCGCTGCGGCCCCTGTCTGCAGCGTTGGCCAGTGACGAGATCGTGTTCACCTATCTGGTGCGTGAGGCCTCCCCGAAAGACCGGAGGCCGCGTCGTCGCCACGTGGTACATGAGGAGCCCCGTGCCCACCAGCAGCCAGTCGTCCACCAACGCATCGGCGCCTATGCCGTCGTTCTCTCCGCCAGAGGACTGCTGGGAACCGTCAATTCCACGCAGACGGGCGCTCCCGGCACCTGGACCCTCCCCGGGGGTGGCATTGATCCCGGTGAGTCACCATCCGAGGCGGTCCTGCGTGAAGTGTTCGAAGAGGCCGGGCAGGAGGTGCGCATCGCCCGCATACTGTCCCTGGAATCGGATCATTGGATCGGCCGCTCCACCATCGGCGTTCTGGAGGACTTCCATGCGCTGCGCATCGTGTACGGGGCCACATGCGAAACACCCAGCGACCCCGTTGTCCACGATCTCGGGGGATCGACGGAGCGGGCCGACTGGGTGTCTCTGCGCACGTGGCGAACTCTGCACTGGACGATCAGCTCACGAAGGCTGCTCTCGCGTCACCTCCGCTCGCTGACCTGAGCGTCAGTTCCTGAAGTAGGACAGGATCCTGAGAATCTCGACGTAGAGCCACACCATGGTGACGGTGATGCCGAATGCCGCACGCCACGACTCGCTGGCCGGGGCCCTGGAGGCGATGCCTCGCTCAACGAAGTCGAAATCGACGATGAGGTTGAACACTGCAAGCCCTACTGCCAGGACAGAGACGGCGATGGAGAGGAACCCCGCACCACCTCCGACGTCGCGCAGACCCGTGTCGATTCCCAGCAGGGCCAGAACGAGGTTGACGAGGAACACGCCAGCCATTGCCGCAGTACCGATGTAGACCATCTTCCGGAACTTCGGCGTGACACGGATGTTGAAGAACTTGTACGCGGCCAGGGTGGCGCCTGCCGCGATGAACGTGGCAAGGACTGCGGAGGCGACGATGCCCTCGAACATGGTCTCGAAGAACTTCGAAATGGCACCGACGAACACCCCCTCGATCGCGGCGTAGAACATCACTCCGCCGACGGGGATGGTGTGACGACGAGCCACGAGGAGCACGGTCACGAATCCGACGATCGCCGAGCCGATGAGCGCAGGGAAAAGGAACTGCGGCGGCAGGAGCATGAACGTCGCGGCAGCCGCGATGAACACAACCAGCAGCGTCGAGGCAGTCTTGACGATCACGTCGTCGAGCGTCATCACACCGCCGGAGCTCTGCTGCTGCTCGTACCCGGGCTGCTGATAGCCCTGCGGGGGCTGTCCCTGGAAACTGGCCTGTTGTCCCCATGGGGACTGACCCTGCTGGAACTGACCCTGCGGCGAGGCGGGCCGTCCGTTGAATGTGTCACTGTTGCGGAAGATGGGGTTTGCCATGGTGCAACTTTCTGGTCGTAGTGCTGCATCCCATTGTACTGATCCACGGCGGGGCCCATCACGCGCAGAGCCGGGGCGGTCCTCGGCCCCGGCGATGGGTGCCCCCGACGGGATTCGAACCCGCACTGTGGCGGGTTTAAGCCGCCTGCCTCTGCCGGTTGGGCTACGAGGGCTTCGCGCAGCAGTTTAGGTCCAACCGCGCCGCCGGCGGCCGCGGCGGGGCCCAACGGACCCCCGTTTGAGATCGATTTTCGGCCCTGCTAGCCTCTGATTGCGGTGGGGGTCGTTCGTTGAAAGGTCCCCCCATGTATCGACGCCTGTTCGTCGTGTTCCTCGCTGTCATCGCCCTGAGCACGGGATCGCTGCCCATGAGCGCCCATGCAGCCGACGCGATATCATCACAGCGCACCAACGCCAGCTCCATCGCCGATCTGGTGGACCGCCACAATGCCACCCGGAGAAGCCATGGGCTCTCACAGCTGAAGTTCGCACCGACGGTCTCCGCGCAGGTGTCGCAGCCATGGTCGATGGGCATGGAATCGCGCAACGAACTGTCCCACAACCCCAACTTCGGGTGGCCGGGAGCCTCCCGCTGGGCGGAGAACGTGGCCTACACGTCGACGGCCGACGACACGGCGCGCCTGATGCGCATGTGGCTGGACTCCCCGGGTCACCGCACCAACCTGCTCAATCCTGACTACACGATCATCGCCGTCGGCCTCGTGAAGCAGGATGGTCTCACCTGGGCCACGGCGAATTTCTATGCCGGGTCGCTGCGCGATGCCGGTCCCCTCTACACCTCGGGAGCCGCCTGGCTCGCATCACTCACCAGCTCCACCACGGGCGGTTCGAGCAGCGTCAACGTCTACACGACGCCGGGCACACATCACGTGAACGGTCGGGACTGGCGCACATCATGTGTCCCGTACTCCCAGACCAAGCGCTGCACCACGGACATCTGGTCCACGGCTGTCGTGAACGAGGGGGGACGCTTCGTCTCACGCAGCGGATGGGCGTTCAACAACCTGACGTACCTGCCGTCCGCCCGCTCGCTGTGGAAGAACAACAGCCTGGGCAAGAACGCTACCTGGACCACCGACGGCCGCCGCTGGCGCACCGAGTGCGACACGGCAACGACGGGCCGCAACGGCTGTCGCAGTTACATCTGGGGGCAACTGGTGGTGGCCACCAAGACCTCGAGTGGGTACAGCTACTCCGTCAAGAGCGACTGGATCTTCAACAACATGGTGCAGTTCAGCTGAGCGAGGGCATCAGCCCAACAGTTCCAGCGCGATGCCGTCGAGGATGTCGGTCTCGCTCACGATGACACGGCCACCGGGCACGCGGGCAGAGATCTCGTCGAGGATCAGGGAGCCCGCTCCGATCACCCCGGCGCGCAGCGGATGCATGCACGGTTCGGCCTCGATGCTGGCCGCCGGGGTGGCCAACCAGTGGGCGCATGCCCCGCGGATGTCGTCCCGGCTCAGGGCCGTGCCATGGATGACATCGCGGGAGTACTCCTGGAGTCCGCGGGCACGGGCAGCGACGGAGGTCACTGTTCCCGCGACACCCACCGCGGTTGCAATGTGCCCGAAGTCCACGCCCGAGTCCTCCAGCAGGCGTCGGACGAAAACACGGGCGTCCTGCTGTTGCGCCTCTGTGGGCGGATCAGTGGACAGGAAGCGCTCCTGCACCCGCACGGCACCCATGTTGAGGCTGGTGGCCAGACGCACCTCCTCCTCCGCGACCACCACCAACTCAGTGGATCCCCCTCCAATGTCGATGACGAGCACCGGCTGGGGCGCCTCCACTCCCCCCCGAACTCCGGCGGCCGAGAGGCGCGCCTCCTCGTCACCGGTGATGACATCGACGTCGACGCCCAGACGCTGGCGGACGCCGTCGAAGAAGACGTGACGGTTGGAGACGTCCCGGGCCGCGGAGGTGGCCACGAAACGCGTCCGATCAACGCCGAACCCGCCGATGATGTCGGCAAACTCGTCGCAGACGACGAAGGCCCGCGCCAGGGCATCTGCATGAAACTCGCCCGTTGCGTCCACGCCCTGCCCCAGGCGGGCGAGGCGCACCTCACGGGACAGTTCCTCGGGCGCAGCACCGTCAGCGTCCCTCAGGACGAGGAGTCGGATGGAATTGGTGCCGCAGTCCACAGCGGCCACCGTGGTCATCGCGCCTCCCCCGCGGACACGTCGAGTTCGCAGGGGTTCCTCCAGAACTCACCCATCGCCTCGAGTGCCTCGTCCCCGAGCGGATTGACACCCGGTCCGGCCGCCAAGGCGTGCCCCACGAGGACGTGCAGGCACTTCACGCGCGTCGGCATCCCTCCTGCGGAGATCCCGTCGATTTCCTCGACGTGGCCGAGTTCGGCTCGATCCTCCAGATAGGCCTCGTGTGCCTGCCGGTGGCGGGCAGCCAACTCCGCGTCCTCACCGAGCCGTTCAGTCATCTCTGCCATGACGCCATTGGCCTCCAGGCTGGAGCACCCCATGACGGCCCGCTGACACGTGAGGTAGTACGTGGTGGGAAACGGTGTGCCGTTCTCCAGCCGTGGCAACGTCTTCACCACGCCGGGACGGCCACACGGGCAGCGCCAGGCCACGGCGGCCACGCCCCGCGGGGGGCGGCCGAGTTGCGCCTCCACCACAGCGAGGTCCTCGGGTGTCGGTCCAGTGCTCACAGATCCCATGTCGTCAGTGCTCTCCGCGTACGGTGCCCGAATGCGGGCTACGGTGTCTTGCTCGCCGTCGGGGACGGCGAGGGCTCAATGGTCAGGTCAGGGATGGGACTGGGGCGGCTCGACGCCTCAGGGACCGGCTCATCGGCTGCCACGACGGAACCCCAGACACGTTCCCACCACAATCCCGTGGGGGCCTGCTCCGCCGACAGCACGTCAGAATCGCCACCGAGGGCCTCACCGTCCACCCCGATCACGCGATAGCCCACTTCACCGGGCAGGACCCACCCGAGCCGGGAACGCGCCTCCGCGCGCACGAAATCAGGATCCTCCCAGCGTGCCAGTTGGTCTTCGAGGTCCGCGATCTCCTCGTTGGAGGCCTGGATCTCGGCGCGGAACTGGGCAATCTCCTGCCGCTGCGCGAAATAGACCCGGAGGCTCTGCGCCAGCGTGATGGCGATGGCCGCCATCACCACGGCCAGGATGAGGAGACGCCACGTGACGCCCAGCGCCTTTGACGCCATGGGACGCGGAGGTGGTGCCGCCTCCACCGGGGCATGACGCTCCTCCGGGGAGACCTGGCGAGCGGTCACCTTCCCTCGCGCCGCACGCTCTCCCGGACGCGCAACGGTCCGGGACCGCGGCGAACCGCGACCCGGACCGGTGCTTGATGGCTTGCTTCCTGGCCTACCCATTCATCCAGTGTGACGGGTCAGGCAACAGACTCACGCCTTGAAACGCGGGAAAGCTGAACGTCCTGCATAAACAGCTGCATCATCGAGGTCCTGCTCGATGCGCATGAGCTGGTTGTACTTGGCCACCCTGTCCGTACGGGCCGGTGCGCCGGACTTGATCTGGCCACAGCCGAGCGCCACCGCCAGGTCCGCAATGGTGGTGTCCTCGGTCTCGCCGGAACGGTGGCTCATCATGGTGGTGAACCCGCTCCGGTGCGCCAGGTTGACGGCGTCCATGGTCTCGCTGAGCGAACCGATCTGGTTCACCTTCACGAGCAACGAGTTGGCTGCTTCGGTGTCGATGCCGCGCTGGATGCGCTCCACGTTGGTGACAAAGAGGTCGTCACCAACGATCTGGACTTCAGCGCCCATGCGCTCGGTCATGGCCTTCCAGCCCTCCCAGTCCTCCTCGTTCAGGGGATCCTCGATGGACACCAGCGGGTAGTCGGCCACGAGGCCTGCGTAGTACTCCACCATCTCGTCGGCGGTCTTCTTGCCGCCCTCGAAGGCGTAGGTGCCCTTCTCGAAGAACTCGCTGGCAGCGACGTCGAGGGCCAGGCACACGTCCTTGCCCGGCTTGTACCCGGCGGCCTTGATGGCCTCGAGGATCAGGTCCAGCGCGGCGCGGTTGCTCTCGAGGTTGGGAGCGAAGCCGCCCTCGTCACCCAGACCGGTGGACAGGCCACGATCCTTGAGGACCTTCTTGAGTGCGTGATAGACGCCTGCACCCATTTCGACGGCCTCGGCGAACGTCTCGGCGCCGATGGGGGCGATCATGAATTCCTGGATGTCGACGTTGGAATCGGCGTGCGAGCCACCGTTGAGGATGTTCATCATGGGAACGGGCAGCAGGTGCGCGTTGGGGCCACCGACGTAGCGGTACAGCGGCAGGCCCGCCTCCTCCGCGGCGGCATGCGCGACGGCGAGCGAGACGCCGAGAATTGCGTTGGCGCCCAGCTTGGACTTGTTCGGGGTGCCGTCGAGCTCGATCATCGCCTGATCGACGAGGCGCTGTTCCGAGGCCTCGAAGCCGAGGATCTCCTCGCTGATGGCGTCAAGCACGTTCTTGACGGCGGTCTGTACGCCCTTGCCGCCGTAGCGCTTGTCCCCGTCGCGGAGTTCCGCTGCCTCGAAGGCACCGGTGGAGGCACCGGAGGGAACCGCTGCACGGCCACCGGAGCCGGAGTCGAGTTGCACCTCGACCTCAATGGTGGGGTTGCCGCGTGAATCGAGGATCTCGCGTGCGTCAATGAATTCAATGGATGCCATAAAAAATGCCTTTCCAGGATGGTCCTTGCAATCATCCAGCCTATCGGGAGCAGGGCCGCGCCGCTGAGGGACCCCGCCATTGTCCCTGGCTCAGGCGCTCTGGTGGGCCTCCGCCGCCGCGATGTCCTCCTCCAGCGCGCGCAGGGCGTGGCGCATGGCGGCATCGGCGTCCACACCGCTGGCCTGGGCCCGCGACACGAGTGCCAGCGCCTGCACACCCACCTCCGACGCGGTGATGGGCTCATCCGCCAGCGCGATCGGCACGGAGTGGGAGCGGGTGCGGGAGATGACCTTCTGGGCGCGGGCCACGACACTCATGGAGTGGGCTATGCCGTCCAGCGCCGATGTTCGCCCCTTCTCCACGCGTTTGGCCGCCTCCCAACTCTGCCGGATGTCCGCCGGCGCAGCCTGGTCGGCGAAAACGTGGGGATGCCTGCGCACCAGTTTGTCGCTGATCCCGCGGGCGACGTCGTCCAGATCGAAGCGGGCGTCATCCTCCGCGATCCGGGCGTGGAAGTAGACCTGCAGCAACAAGTCACCCAGTTCTTCGACGAGTTCCTCGTCGCCACCGATCTCGACGGCGTCCACCACCTCGCACGTCTCCTCCACGAGGTGCGTCAGCAATGACGCGTGCGTCTGTTGCGCATCCCAGGGACAGGCAACGCGCAGCTCAGCCATCACGCCACGCAGGCGTTCGAGCTCCGACGGCATGGCGGCCGGGTTCAGGCCTGGCCGGCCGGCACGGACACGGAGCCCGAGCCCTGCACGACGGCTCCCTGCTGGGGGTCCCACTGGAATCGGCGCGGATTCACCGTGACCTCGGTGGCCATCAGCTCGGCCTGGGCCTC
This sequence comes from uncultured Actinomycetota bacterium, assembly GCA_963747505.1. Classification (GTDB taxonomy): domain Bacteria; phylum Actinomycetota; class Actinomycetes; order Propionibacteriales; family Propionibacteriaceae; genus Arachnia. The sequence goes on from CAVVFD010000001.1 coordinate 1,684,829, forward strand.
CTCGGGGTTGGCTTCACTCTGGAGGATGATCTGGGCAGCCTGGGGCATCAGCACGTCGATGCACTCGGGCTGTGCCTTGATGATCGCCAGTGCCTCGTCGGTCTCCCGCAGGAAGGTCTCCAGACGCTCCTCGGACATGTCGAGGCCGCTGGCCTCACCCACCGCGCGGAAGAGTTCCAGGCGCACGATGATCGTCAGGGCCGCCGCTTCGGAGACAGGGGTCTCGCCGAAGGTGGGGCATGTTTCCATGAGGGCCTCGACCCGCTGCTGCGGAATGGTCGTGTCACCCACCACCGCCGCGGTCGTCGGGCTGGGGCTGCATGCAGCGAGCGCGAGCACCACCAGGGGGGCAAGACGAGCGAGCTTCATTGAGATAATCCTTCTTCCACGTCGACGCGAGCCCGATCCTACCGCCATCACCCGAAGACCTGCTCCACCAGGGTTGTTGCCCAGACCAGCGCATCGCCATCGGGTTTGGGTACCAGGATCAGTTCGGTCGCGTGCTTGACGGCCGCTCCGGGATAGAGGCGGAGCAGCCGCATCTGGCGGGACTCGGGCAGGTTGACCGGGGAGAATCGCACGTTCCTGCCCTGGGAGACGATCTCCTCGATCCCGTGCTCCCGGGCGAGGTTGCGCAGGTGTGCCACGGACAGCAGGTCCTCCACCGGCGAGGGGGGTTCGCCGTAGCGGTCGACGAGTTCCGCGCGCACTGCCTCGATGTCCTCCCGGTTTCGGATCTCGGCGATCTGCTTGTACATCTGCAGCCGCAGTCGTTCGGAGGTGATGTAGTCCGACGGCAGGTGCGCTTCGATGGGCAGCTCGATGCGCATCACCGGCTCCGGTGTGGTGTCCTCGCCGCGATAGTTGGCGACGGCCTCGCCCACGAGCCGCAGGTACATGTCGAATCCGACGTCCGCGATGTGACCCGACTGTTCGCCGCCCAGCAGGTTGCCCGCACCGCGAAGCTCAAGGTCCTTCATGGCGATGGACATGCCGGCGCCCAGGTCCGTGTGGGAGGCCATGGTCGCCAGCCGCTCGTGTGAGGCCTCGGTCAGTGGCTTGTCACGCGGATACAGAAGGTAGGCGTAGCCGCGTTCGCGGGAACGTCCCACGCGGCCCCGCAGCTGGTGGAGCTGAGAGAGCCCCAGCTGGTCGGAGCGTTCGATGATGAGGGTGTTGGCGGTGGAGATGTCGATACCGGCCTCGACGATGGTGGTGCACACCAGGACGTCGGCCCGGCGCTCGAAGAAGTCCTGCATCACGGACTCGAGCCTCGCCTCGCCCATCTGTCCATGGGCCGTCACGATTCTGGCCTCCGGTACCAGTTCCCGCAGCGCCGCCGCGGACTTCTCGATGCTGTTGACGCGGTTGTGCACCACGAAGACCTGTCCCTCGCGAGCAAGTTCGCGACGGACAGCGGCCTTGACCTGGGCGGTGTCGTAGGGCCCCGCGAAGGTGAGCACCGGATGGCGCTCCTCCGGCGGGGTGGCGATCACGCTCATCTCGCGGATCCCGGTGATGGCCGTCTCCAGCGTCCTCGGGATGGGCGTGGCACTCATCGAGAGCACGTCCACATTGACCCGGAGTTCCTTGAGCCGCTCCTTGTGCTCCACGCCAAAACGTTGTTCCTCGTCCACGATGACAAGTCCGAGATCCTTGAACGTGATCTCCTTGCTGAGGAGGCGGTGGGTGCCGATGACGACGTCCACCTTCCCCGTCGTCAGGTCATGGATCACCTTCCTGGCCTCGGCGTCGCTCTGGAAGCGTGAGAGCTGCTCCAGACGGACGGGAAAGCCTGCGAACCGCGAGGCGAACGTTGCGTGGTGCTGCGTGACCAGCAGAGTAGTGGGGACCAGGACGGCCACCTGTTTGCCGTCCTGCACAGCCTTGAAGGCGGCGCGCACGGCGATCTCCGTCTTGCCGTAGCCGACGTCGCCGCAGATCAGCCGGTCCATGGGGACGAGTTTCTCCATGTCCGCTTTCACCTCGTTGATGGCGCTCAACTGGTCGGGGGTCTCCACGAAGCTGAACGCGTCCTCGAGCTCCCGCTGCCAGGGCGTGTCCTGGCTGAAAGCGTGCCCCTTGGTCGCCTGCCGGGCGGCGTAGAGCTTGATGAGCTCCGCGGAGATCTCTCGGACGGCCTTGCGTGCCCTCGACTTGCGCTTGTTCCATTCCGCGCCGCCCATCTTGTCCAGGGCGGGCGATTCGTTGCCGACATAGCGCGTCAACTGGTCCAGCTGGTCCATGGGGACAAACAGCCGGTCGCCCGGTTGGCCGCGCTTGCTGGGCGCGTACTCGAGCACCAGGTAGTCGCGCACGGCGCCCTGCACCGTCCGCTGCATCATTTCGACGAAGCGGCCCACGCCGTGCGTCTCGTGGACCACGGGGTCTCCTGCTTTGAGTTCCAGAGGTTCGATGGTGTTGCGGCGGCGGCTGGGCAGCTTCTGCTGGCTGCGGTCCGTGGCCTGCTGACCGGTGAGCTCCGTGGCGGTGATGAAGTCGATGCGGCTGGGCTCGGCGCGCCAGCCCTGGTTGAAGCAGCCCAGCACGACACCCACGACGCCGGGGCGGGGCTCGTCGTGCAGGTCGGTGATCTCGCCGGTCAGTCCCTCTTCCGCCAGCAGTTCCACCATCCGCGTGGCCAGTCCCCGTCCCTCGACGCCCACGAGGACCCGCCAGTCATCCTTCACCGCGGCGCGGATGTGCTCTCGTGCCGCGTCGAAGTCGCCACGGAAGCCATCGGGATGCGTCACCGCGAGAGTGCGCGAGTGCACCGACGAGGCGTCGTAGGGCTGATTCTCGTCGCCCGCGGCGAATGGGGACAGGCTCCACCACTTGTGGCCCTGCTCCATGGCGTGTGCGCGCACGTCGGCCAGGCTCCAGTAGGACGATGCGCCGAGGTCGATGGGCGATTGCCCGCCGCCCGCCGCGGCCGCCCAGCTCGCGTCGAGGAACTCGCGACTCGTGGTCACCAGTTCGGCGGCGCGCGTGCGGACCAGCTCCGGGGAGGTGCTGAGGATGATCGAGTGCTCGGGGAGTACGTCCACCAGCAGCTCGAGGCCGTCGACGAGCGCAGGGATGAGCGCCTCCATGCCCTCGATGGCCTGCCCCTGGGCGATGCGGTCCAGCATGTCGGAGAGTTCAGGATGCTGCATCATGAGCTTCCTGGCGCGATGCCTCACCTCGTCGGTCAGGAGCAGCTCTCGGCAGGGAATGGCCGTCATCTGGGTCACCGTCTCACCGGTGGATCGTTGGTCCGCCACGGAGAACGGGCGGATCTCCTCCACCTCGTCGCCGAAGAAGTCGATCCGCACGGGATGTTCCATCGTTGGGGCGAAAACGTCGACGATGCCGCCGCGCACGGCGAACTCGCCGCGACGCTCCACCAGGTCCACCCGGTGGTAGGCGGCCCCGACAAGGTCAGCCAGGAGGGTCGAGAGAACGTATTCCGCTCCGGTGGTGACCGTGACGGGCTGCATCGCTGACAGCCCACGGACCTGGGGCTGCAGCACCGAGCGGACGGGGGCCACCACCACCCGGGGCACTTGGTGCGCCTCCCCCCGCAAGCGACGCAGCACTGCCAGCCGACGACCGACGGTGTCAGGGCGCGGGGACAGCCGCTCGTGCGGAAGGGTTTCCCATGCGGGGTAGTAGCAGACGGCGTCCTCGCCGAGGAGGCTGCCGAGTTCCGTGGTGAGCTGCTCCGCCTCCCTGTAGGTGGAGGTGATCAGCAGCACGGTGCGGCCGGAACTCGCCGCGATGCCAGCCGCTGCCGTCGGGAAGAACGCAGGGACCACCGTGACGTCGAGGGCGTCGACGCCAGCTGAGCGCGCATCCGTGGCGGTGGCCTGGATCGCGGGGTCTGCTTCAAGTGCGCTGAGGAGGCCGGGAAACTTCACCGGGCAAACCTACCTGCCCGGACGGGTGGGAGCCTCGCCGGTTCTATGTGTTGAACCTGTTCTGCGCGACGTCCAGCCCGTTCCGGACAAAGCTCTCCACGGCATCGGCCGCCACGGCTGCATCGACGCGCATGGCGTCTGCATCAGAGGGCTTGAGCGGGGCGAGCACCCAATCGGCTGCCGGTTGGCGGCCGGCGGGGCGTCCTATCCCCACCCGGACGCGGGTGAAGTCGCCCGTTCCCAGATGGGCCCGCAGGGACTTGAGCCCATTGTGGCCGTTGTCGCCACCGCCGTGCTTGATCCGCAGGCGTCCGGGATCAAGATCGATCTCGTCGTGGATCGCGATGACATGCCCGGGGTCGACCTTGTGGAAGGCGGCCACCGAACGCACCGCCCGCCCGGACTCGTTCATGTACGTCGTCGGCTTGACGAGAATCAGTCTGACGGCGTCGACACCCGGCGATGCCGGCAGTGTGGCGGGGGTCACCGCTGCACTGTGTCGCGATGACAACGAGAAGGCGACGCCGAGGCGGTCCGCGAGGTCATCAAGCGCCCAGAACCCGACGTTGTGCCGGGTGTGGGCGTAGGTGGGGCCCGGATTCCCGAGCCCCACCACTAGCCAGGGGCCAGTTGTCACTCGGAGTCTTCGGAGTCCTCGTCGGAGCCCACTTCGTCCACCAGGTCACCCTCGGCGCCCTCAAGCTCGGGCTCGGGCTCGGCCACAGGCATCGGCGCAACGTTGAGGACCATGGACTCGGGATCCTGCTCGCTGACCACGCCCTCGGGGAGGACGACGTCGCCGGCAAGGATCTGATCGCCCACCACGAGGCCGTCGATGGAGACCTCGATCTCGTTGGGGATGTCGGTGGCGGGGGCCAGGACCGGCAGGGAGGTGAGGTCCTGATTCACCAGGGAGCCACGCTCGGCCTCGCCCACGATGGTGAGGGCCACGTCAACGCTGACCTTCTCACCCTTCCTCACGAGAAGCAGATCAATGTGCTCCAGGAAGCCGGTGATGGGGTCGCGCTGCACCTGCTTCGGAAGGGCGGTGATGGCCTTCTTCTCGCCCTCGATGGTGATCGTCAGCAGGACGTTGGACTGGCGCAGGAGGAGGAACGTCTCCTTGCCGGGCAGCGAGATGTGGACGGGGTCCGAGCCGTGGCCGTAGACCACGGCGGGAATCTTGTCATCACGGCGGAGGCGGCGCGAGGCACCCTTGCCGAACTCGGTGCGGGGGGTTGCTGTCAGCTTGAAATCAGCCACTGTGTATCTCTCCTGGTGTGATCGCGGGAACGACTGCAGGAGAGGGCTTGTCGATAACGGACCGAAGTCTTTCCAGTCCCTCGCCAGGCAGCGAGGACGAGCTTATCGCACGGTGGCCGGTGCGGCACAACCGCCAAACGTTGCGCGTTCAGATCATGAGCTTGTTGTTGACGGGCGAATCGAAGCTTCCCTGGCCCCGGTACATGTCCACCGACTCCCGCAGCGCCCTGAGGAAGTACGGAGGAAAGTCCATACCCTGGTCCTTTGCCCACAACAACTTGGCCTCCAGGCGACCGATCTCCTTGGCGTAGACCTCCATCTCCTGGTCCATGCCCAACTCCGTGAGCACGCCACCGAGATCCTGCTGATACTTCTTGACGTAGTCCACTCCGACGAGGGTGAAGGCCCGCGAGCGCAGGAGCTTGGTCACGTACAGCTGCCACGGTTTCAGGACCTCGTCCTGCACCATCATCTCGGCGGACATCGTGTAGAAGGTGTAGTGCCCGGGCTCCTGCTGCTTGATGGGGTGGATGATCGTCTCCGCGATGGCGTCCTCCCCCATCAGCTTCAGTTCCCGGATGAGGATGCTGTAGGCAACGACGGCCTGCCGCTCCGTGGAGGCACCGGTGAGGTAGTACAGCATCCGGGAGATGTCATGGATGGGCTCCCAGTGGGCCAGTGCCCCCAGCAGTTTCATGCGTAGGGGGATGGTCATGAAGGGCTCCGCCGGCTCCATGCCCAGGTCCACCTGCAGCTGGTCCAGCAGGTGGCCGTGAGCCATCTCCTGGTCGTACCAGACGTCTTGGTAGAAGATCTTGTCCACCTCGTGGACGTTCGGGAGCAGGGTCAGCAGCTCCAGAACGTTGCGGTCCACCTCGAGCTCCACCCGGGCGAGGTAATCGATGGTGCCGGCGAAGCGGTTCCTGACGGCCGCCGCGTCGCGGATCGTCCGATCTGCCGAGCCAAGTGCAATCGGTGGATGCTTGTCCCCGAGCCTGAGGGTGAACGCCTTCAGGGATGCATCCGTGATCTTTGCTGGCACCGATCCATCCTAAAGGAGGAAGCACCCGGTCATCTGTCGATCATGACCGTCGGCCCGATTGCCGTGTGGTCTCGGGGGCGGGGCCGCTGCAGGCGACGCCCCGGAACCATGCTGGAGAGCCGTTGGTGTGACACTGTTGCCGCATGAATCAGCAACCAGTCCACGTGGTGATCATGGGTGTTGCGGGAACAGGAAAGACCATGATCGGAGAGGGCATCGCCGAACGTTTCCGGCTCACGTTTGCCGAGGGGGATGCCTTCCACAGTGAGGTCAACAGAGCGAAGATGGCGGGCGGCCACCCCCTGACCGACGAGGATCGCTGGCCATGGTTGCGGTCACTGCGCGACTGGATGTCCGAGCAGGCGGCGTCGGGCCGGTCCACCGTGGTGGCATGTTCCTCGCTGCGCGAGGCGTACCGGGACGTCCTGCGCCAAGCTGACGGGGATGTGTACTTCGTCCACCTGCGCGTCCCGGAGGACGAGAACACCGAGCGTTTGGCCCTCCGGCGAGGTCACTACATGACCCAGGACATGCTGGAATCGCAACTGAACACGCTCGAAGCGCTCTCGGGTTCCGAGGACGGCGCCACGGTGACGAACATCGGCGAGCGCCAGCAGGTGATGGACGACGCGTGTGCAGTGATCGCTCAGCGCTTCCCGAACCGGCTGAAGGACTCAGAAGCCGATTCGTCGTAGCGTCGCCCTGATGGCCTCGGCTGAATCGTGCATCGCACCCAGCTCGCCGTCCAGCAGGGGGATCTCCACGTTCATGCCCACGCCTCGACGATCCAGGATGGTGGGCACGGACATGCACACGTCGGAGATGCCGTGCCAGCCGTCCAGCATGCTGGAGATGGGGAGCACGCGGTGCTCGTCGCGGAACATCGCCTCAATGATGCGTGCACCCGAGACACCGATCGCATAGTTGGTGGCACCCTTGCCCTCGATCACCTCATAGGCAGCATTGACAACGCTTTCTGCAATCTCGTCACGAACGGACTCACCGAGTTTTCCTGTCTGGATCTCCCACCTCGTCAGCGGTACGCCGGCGATGGTGGCGCTGGACCAGATGGGGATCGCCGTGTCCCCGTGCTCCCCACAGATGTAGGCGTGCACGTTCTCGATCGCCACACCGCAGTGCTGTGCGACCAGGACACGCAGGCGGGAAGAATCCAGCACCGTCCCGGAGCCGAACAGCTGGTTGGGGGGCAGTTCACTGATCTTCAGCGCTGCGTAGGTGGTCACATCAACCGGGTTGGTCACCATCATGAACAAGGCCTGGGGGGAGCGCTCCACGATGGGTGGGATGACCTTCTTCATCAACTCCACTGTGGACGCAGCCAGATCCATCCGGGACTCCCCCGGCTTCTGTTTTGCGCCAGCAGTGATGACGACGATGTCCGAGTTCAGGGTGATGTCCGGATCATCGGAGCCCTCCACTCTGGCGGTCGGCATGAACTGGGTGCCGTGCTCCAGATCCCGTGCCTCCGCTGTGGCCTTGACCCCGTTGACGTCGTACAGCGACACCTGGCGGCACACGCCCTTGATCAGTGACGCGTACGCCAGAGATGAGCCCACGGCGCCCGCGCCGATGATGGAGAGCTTGTTGCGACGTCTCGTCTCCACGTCAGGCCTGACCGCCGAAGAGCGAGGTGACCGAGCCATCCATGAAGACCGCGTTGATGGCCTTGGCCAGCAGCGGTGCGATGGACAGCACGGTCAGGTTCTCGATGGGCTCGGCGGTCCTGATGGGCAGCGTGTTGGTCACGATGATCTCCTCGAGATCCGAGGAGTTCAGGCGCTCCGCCGCAGGACCGGAGCAGACGGCGTGCGTGGCGGCGGCAATGACCCTCTTGGCGCCGCGCTCCCGCAGGGCCGTGGCGGCCTGGGCGATGGTGCCAGCGGTGTCGATCATGTCGTCCACCAGAATGCACGTCTTGCCCTGCACGTCGCCCACCACCTCGTGCACGGCGACGGTGTTGGCGAGTTCGGGGTCGCGACGCTTGTGGACGATGGCGAGCGGGCAGTTCAGCTGATCTGTCCACATGTCGGCCAGGCGCACCCGCCCGGCGTCGGGTGAGACCACACAGATCTCGTCGTTGTCGTACTTCTCCTTGACGTACTCGCTGAGGACGGGAAGCCCCCACAGGTGGTCGACGGGGCCGTCGAAGAAGCCCTGGATCTGCGAGGCGTGCAGGTCCACCGACATGATGCGGTCGGCGCCGGCCGCCTTGTAGATATCGGCGACGAGGCGGGCGGAGATGGGTTCGCGGCCCAGGTGTTTCTTGTCCTGGCGTGCATACGGGTAAAAGGGCGCCACCACCGTGATGCGCTTGGCTGAGGCACGCTTCAACGCGTCCACCATGATGAGCTGCTCCATGATCCACTCGTTGACGGGAGCGGTGTGGGACTGGATGACGAACGCGTCACATCCCCGGACGGATTCCTCGAAGCGCACGTAGATCTCGGAGTTGGCGTATGCAAAGGACTTGGTGGGGACGAGTTCGGTTCCCATGAGGGAGGCCACTTCTTCGGCCAACTCAGGAAACGCACGGCCCGCGAAGAGCATCAGGTGCTTGTTGTTCGCGGTGCTGTTGGTCATGTGTGGGTTCAGCCCTTCTTCTGGGAACGCGATTCCTTGATGGCCGGGTGGATGCTGCCATCGTGGGCTGCTGCTGCCTTGGCAGCCTTCGAATCGGGACGGCGCCTGAGCACCCATCCCTCCGAGGTGTGCTGCCTGCCCCGCGCGACGGCGAGGCTACCCGCCGGCACGTCCTCGGTCACTGCCGAGCCAGCGGCCACAAAGGCCCCCGGAGCGATGTCCACGGGCGCAACCAGCACCGAGTTCGAACCCACGAAGGCGCCCTTGCCCACGTGTGTCGGGGACTTCGTGGCGCCGTCGTAGTTCGCGAAGATGGTGCCGGCACCAATGTTGACGCCGTCGTCCAGGACGGCGTCGCCGCAGTAGGCCAGGTGCGGCACCTTGGACCCCTCGCCGATCACCGCATTCTTGGTCTCGACGAAGGCACCGATCTTGCCGTGGCCGCCCAGTTGGGTTCCTGGACGGAGGTAGGAGAAGGGGCCCACGCTGGCACCCTCCCCGATGATCGCGAATGAACCATGGGTGCGGAGCACTTCCGCTCCGGCACCCACTTCCACGTCCATGAGTGTGGTGTCGGGGCCGATGGTGGCACCTTCTCCGATGGTCGTGGCGCCCTGCAGGATTGTCCCCGGCATGAGCACCACGTCCTGGGCTATATCCACGTCCACATCAATGAAGGTGGACTGGGGATCGACGATGGTGACACCAGCGAGCATGTGTCCATCGAGGATCCGCCGGTTCATCTCGGCGTTGATGCGCGCCAGTTGGACGCGATCGTTGACGCCCTCGGTCTGCCAGACGTCCTCGGTGATGACGGCGCCCACACGGTCGTTCCGATCGTGTGCGAACTTCAGGACGTCGGTCAGGTACTGCTCGGACTGGGCGTTGTCCGTGCCGAGCTGGGCGAGCCCGTCACGGAGTGTCTCGGCGTCGAAGACGTAGATGCCGGAGTTGATCTCGGTGATCCGTCGCTGCTCCTCGGAGGCGTCGCGGTGTTCAACGATGCCCACCACCCGGTCACCCTCGCGCAGGATGCGCCCGTAGCCGGTGGGCTCATCAACGTGTGCCGTGAGGACGGTCATGCTGTTCGCGTGCGCCCGATGGACGGCCACGAGCTTGCGCAGCGTGTCTCCTGTGAGCATGGGGACGTCACCGTAGGTGACCACCACCTCGCCTGTGAGATCGCCGATCTCCTCCAGCCCGCACAACACGGCGTGGCCGGTGCCCAACTGCTCCGCCTGCAGGGCCGTGGTCACTGACGCGGACAGTTGACCCAGCTCCTCGACGACCTCGTCGCGATATTTGCCCACGACCACCACGAGGTGGGCCGGGTCCAGGGCTGCTCCGGCCGAGACGGCATAGTGCAGCAGGGTCTTGCCTCCCAGCTGGTGCAGCAGCTTGGACTTGGAGGACCTCATGCGGGACCCGCCGCCGGCTGCGAGGACGATGACCGCCGCTACGGGGGCGAGATCGTTGTCGTGATTGTTCGCTGTCATCCGTTACTCCCGAAAAGAGTGCGAGGTATTCGGCTGAGAGCCTATCAGCCAGCTGTCCGGCCGTGTCGCGGCCGACGGCAGAGCCGATCCACCATTTCTTCATACTGACGTGTAGATACAATGGGCGCATGACCATAGACATCACCATGGCTCTCGGAGACATCGTCACGGCAGATCCTCGACGCGCACGCATCCTTGAAGGGTTCGGCCTGGACTACTGCTGCAACGGTCACCGCCCCCTGGTGGCTGCGACTCAGGCCGCTGGGCTCGACGTCGCAGCGGTGGCGGAGGCACTCGACATACCCGGAGTCGCACCAACGTCCGACGACACCCCGGAACACACCAACTCCGCCTACGCGCATGACATCGTGGATTCCCATCACGCCTACATGTGGGAGGAGATGCCACGGTTGCAGGGTCTCGTTGACAAGGTCCTCAATGCTCACGGCGCGCTCCATCCGGAACTGGCCAAGGTCCAGGTCACATTCGCGCAGGCCATTGCGGCACTGGATCCCCACATGACGGAGGAGGAACGCGTCGTGTTCCCCGCCATCAGCCGCATGGAGAAGGTGCAGGCGCCAGCCCAAAGTGGCTCTCTGGCCGAGCCGATCCAGAGATTGCGTGACGAGCACGAAGTGGTGGGCGACCTCTTCAAGGAGATCCAGATCCTGACGGATGGTTATGCAGTGCCGGAGGGGGCGTGCAACTCCTACAAGGCCATGCTGACGGGCCTTCAGGAGATGGAGCTCGACCTCCACGAGCACATCCACAAGGAGAACAACGTGCTGTTCCCCCGGGTGATGCAGCTGGAGGCCGAGCTCACTCGCTGAGTCAGGCGCCGCGCAACTTGTCGGCTGCGATCACCTGGCGCATGCCCTCGATGGCGACGGGGATGAGATTGCCCACCTTCGAGGCGTTCTTCTCCTCGTCGGTCATCGGCGCGAAGTCATGGTGCCCCATGACCATCATGACGCCCCCCGTCCGGACGCGGCGCGTGGCGCCGACCAGGAACAAGGTGGCGCACTCCATCTCGGAGACCAGACAGCCACCCTTGACCCAGGCGTCCCACCTGTCCTTCAGGAGCGGCCCGACGGGCATGGATTCGGGGCTGTGCTGGCCGTAGAAGGAGTCCTTGGACTGGGAGACCCCCACGTGGTGGCGCCGCTCCAGCTCGTTCGCGGCTGCCACCAGACCGTTGATGAGGTCCTGGTCGGCGACCGCCGGGAATTCCACGGGGAGGTAGTGCAGGCCGGTCCCCTCGTCGCGGATGGCGGCGTTGATCACGGCGATGTCGCCCGGCTGCGTTTCCGGCTGCATTGCACCGGCCGTTCCCACTCGCATGAAGGTGTCGGCACCCACATGGATGAGCTCCTCGACGGCGATTGCCGTACTCGGCCCACCCATGCCGGTCGACGTGACCGCGACCGGTTCGCCGTCGAGCTCTCCCGCCCACGTGGTGTGTTCCCGGTGGGAAGCGACGAACCGCGGGTTGTCAAAATGCTGCGCGATGACCTCGCAGCGGCCGGGATCCCCGGGAAGGAAGACGTATCGTCCGATGTCACCCTCACTGAGATGGATGTGGTACTCGTAGCCTTCTGAGTAGGTGGCCATGTATCGCTCCTTGATTGACGGACCCCCAACGGTAGCGGGCCCGACCTCGGCACCGGAAGTGTCACCCGTCGATCAACGCGAAGCGGCGTCCCGGACCTGGATCAGGCCAACTGCAGCGTGGTGATGCAGGTGGCGCTCTCCGGATCGGACGAGAAATTGACTTCGCCCGTCTTGCCGTCCGTGGTGACCGTCACGGTGCCCTTCACGTCCTTGGGGACCCAGAAGCCCACGAATCCGTTGGCGTAGGTGGTGGCATCCTCATCGACAAGGGTTTCGCCGTCCTCCGACACGACCGTCACGTGGACGTCGGTGTTGGCCAGCTCACCCTGGCAGGTGCCGAGGCTGTGGAAGTAGCAGTCATGCGTGCTGTTCTCGTACGGCGCCACGGAGATGTAGAACTCGTCTCCGTCAAGCGGCAGCGTCGCCTGGGTGGTGCCATCATCCAGCATCACCTCGTCGTAGCGGACCGATGCCATCAGCGACAGCGGACGGGCGGCCGGATCCTGGTCCAGCGCCTCGACGACCTCGCGCGGGCTCTTACCGGAGAGCCCCTGGGCGGACAGGATCGCCTCAGCATCCCCCGTGACGGCCTGCGATGTCGCGGGAGGGGTGGTGACTGGCCCGGTGACGGCGGAACACCCTGCCAGGGCTCCCAGACTGAGCAGGGAAACAGCCGTCAGGAGTGCGGTGCGTACGCGGTTCATGGGTATTGACATCCTTGGGTGGTGGTCTGCATGGTCAAAAATTCGTCAGGAGTACTGCCAAGCATGCCTGCCCCGTGGCCGGCACCTCGTCATCAACGGTGAAGGTTTGGTGAAGAAGGAAGGACCAGGGTGAAGGTGGCCCCTCGCCCCACCCCCGCGCTGTGTGCCAGGAGGTCGCCGCCGTGGGCGCGGGCGATGCCCCGCGCGATCGCCAGTCCCACACCCGTGCCCGAACCATCAGCCCGGGACCGTGCAGGGTCTGCACGGAAGAACCGTTCCATGACGTGGGGCAGTGCATCGGGGTCGATGCCCTCGCCGTCATCCACCACCTCGATCGCCACGAGACCACGGGACACAGAACTCCTGAACTCGACATGCCCCCCGGCAGGAGTGTGGTGAAGGGCGTTGCCCAGGAGATTGTCCAGCACCTGAGTGATGCGGGCCGGGTCTGCGTCAATGGCACCCGTCGCCACGTCCAGCCGCAGCGTGACACCTGCTTCCTCGAAGCGCGGTCCCCACTGACGGGCGGAGGCTTTCACCAGATCGGCACTGTTGGTGGCTTCCGTGGTCAGACGCAGACGGCCCTCCTCTGCAGCACTCACGTCACGGATGTCGGAGGCGAGTCGTGCCAGGCGCGCTGACTGCGCCCGCAACGTGGCGTAGGTGTCGGGCCCGGGGACGAGCACCCCATCCTCCAGGGCCTCCAGCGTGACGTCAATGGATGCGATGGGGGTGCGCAGTTCATGCGCCACATCGGTGAGTAGCGTGCGGCGACGGGCTTCAGTCGTCTGGATCTGAGCGGACATGCCGTTGAAGGCGTCGGCCACGCACTCCAACTCCGGACTCGACCCAGCGAGTTGCACCGGCTGGTCGTAGCGGCCTGCGGACACGCGCAGCGCCCCCCTGCTGAGCGCGTCCAACCATCTACCCAATCGCCTCGTGCTGACCAGACTCACCAGCAACGCCCCGACGGCCGCCACGAGGAGCCCCACCCCGATGGACTGCAACCCCGCGGAGTAGAAGGCCTCCTGCGCATGCTCCAGCACGTCGGGCTGGCCACCATGGCCAGCCCGGCGCATGTGGTCGTTGAACACTGCGGGGCCCACCAGTGCCGCGACAACGACGATGCTGACCGTCATCCCCAACACCACGAGGCTCTGCCCCACCAGTAGCCGTCGGGCGATGGAACCGCGGCCCTGTCTCACGACCCCTGCCCCATGCGGTACCCGTGCCCCCGGACAGTGATGACGTAGAGGGGATCCGTGGCCGAGTCCCCCAGCTTGCGGCGAAGGTTGCCGATGTGGACGTCCACGAGGTGTTCGTCGCCGACCCAGCTACTGCCCCACACGGCGTCGATGAGCTGACGGCGGGAAAATGCCATCGCTGGCCGAGCGGACAGCGCTTCCAGAACGTCGAACTCGGTCGGGGTCAGCTCAACAGCGGCGTCTCCCAGCGACACCTGCCGCCCCACGGGATCCACGACGAGCGAACCGAACCGCCGGCTTGTCCCCCAGGTTGTCCCCCGCGGACGTCGCAGCTGTGTCCTCACTCGTGCCACGAGCTCCCGGACGCTGAAAGGCTTCGTCATGTAGTCGTCAGCCCCGACCGACAATCCCGTCAGTGTGTCGTCCTCATCAGCGCGAGCAGTGAGCATGATCACGTAGCAATCCGAGAAGACCCGCAGTTGGCGGCACACTTCCAGACCATCCAGCCCGGGGAGACCCAGGTCCAGCACCACCACGTCCGGCGACCACTCCCGCACCGTCGTCACCGCGGTTGAACCCTCATGAACGGCGCGAGCGTCGAATCCGGCTCGCAACAGGTAATTCACCACAACGCCCGCAAGCACGAGTTCGTCCTCCACGACCAGAACGCGACGGGGGGCTGCGGCGGTGTTCATCCCACTATTCTTGCCGAACGCAACAAGGGACCGATCCTCACGCCACACCCCGTCAAGATTCGGTGAAGAAACGTCGCCGAGAGCACCCATCTCCGACGTTCACGTGTGGTGGCTCCACCACTTGTCAAACGGAGTTTGATGAACTGCGCAAACCCTTCCAGCGCATGACATCAGTCGCTGGGTCGTTCATGAGGCGAACCTAAGATGGCGCCGGCTGCTGCAAGCACCATCGCCACGGCGGCCCCCGGTCCGGCTCGCGTGAAGCGGACCGGAGAATCTGTCCAGTGCCACGGGCGGAGAACACGAATCCGTGGCCTGATACCTGACGACACCCAAGAGGAGTTTCCAGATGGCCAACACGTCCGGGATGACCAGGCGAGAAATCCTGCGCCAACAGCAGGAGCAGGAAGAGAACCGCGCGAAACGCAACCGACGGATCCTGTTCGCATCGCTGGGGGCTGTGACACTGGTGGTGATCGCCATCCTTGCCATGGTCATCGTGCAGGCCGTCGACGACGAGCAGGCCAGCAGCGCCAACCAGCAGACACCACCCAACGCCACCGACGAGGGCGGCTTCATGATGAACAGTCGTGGGGCTGAGCCTGCCGCCGATGTGCCGCACCTGGTTGTCTACGAGGACTACCAGTGCCCTGCCTGCGCCAGCCGTGAGGAGGCCTTCGGGCCCGCGACCCTGGAACTGATCGACAACGGCGACATCACGGTCGAAATCCGCACCGCCTTCTTCCTCGACAACATGCTGCAGAACGACTCCTCCGAGCGCGCAGCCATGGCTGCTGCCGCTGCCGACGTCGTGGGCAAATATCGGGAGTACCACGCTGTGATCTACGAGAACCAGCCCGCCCAGGAGGGCGTCGGCTTCACCGAACAGCAACTGCGCGTGGACTTCCCCGCCGAGGCTGGCATTACCGGCGATGAACTGACCACGTTCCAGAACCTCTACGATTCCGGCGCATTCCAGGCGTTCGTGCAGGTGGGCGACCAGACCTTCCGCGACGAGGGCATCACCGGCACTCCCACCTACATGGTGGGTGACAGCAAACTGGAGTTCAGCACCCCCCAGGGCGAGGTCCTGATCCAGCCCACGGCAGAAGATTTGCTGCGCGCCATCACCGAGGCCAACGGCTGAGCTGCGGCACGCCGCCGGGTGGGCGTGCGCCCAGGGACACACGCCCACCCGGCGGCTCATCAGAGGAGAAGCCTGGGTCCCCACTTGACGATCTCGAGCAGGGCCATGGCCGTCAACCACACCACCAGCGAGATCGTCACCCAGCCGCCCCGAACGAATGCCACCGCCCCGCGCTGCCAGCCAGGGGTGAGGAACAAGTTGTTCTCGAGGATGTTCCACTGCGTCATGGAAGCGAAGACGAACGTCGTGGAAACGGTGACCAGCAGACACCATGGGCAGAGGGCACCGATGACGAACGTCGACTGATACAGCAGCCAGTAGGCGAAGATGACACCCAACAGGTAGACCACGTTCGCCGTGAACATGAACCAGCGCGGAAACCGGACTCCCGCCAGCGACGCCACTGCGATGGTCATGACCACCGGCTCGGAGATCAGCCCCAGGAAGGCGTTCGGGAAGCCGAAGACGCTGGCCTGCCAGGTGGAGCCCACCGTGACACAATCCAGGATCGGGTTGATCGAACAGCTCAGGACAACATCAGGATTCCTGGCGATCAGGATTGCGTCCCAGGACAGCACAAAAGAAGCCACGAGACTCAGCGTGGCGAAGACCAGCATCTCGCCGAACAGCCACCGCCGCGAACGAGAGGAAGGCGCGACGGAGGGTTGCGTGTTGTTTTCGGCCAGGGCCGCTCCACCGTGTTGCATTCCGCTCCCATCGACGACGTCCACACCCCACCCGGCCAATTCCGCGCTCTTGAAGTCAACTGGACAACAGCGACGACTTGACGTGATCGAAGTGAAGATTCAGTGAAGAAAGGCCGCCGTCACGGCCTTCTAAGGGCCCATCCGTGGTGTGGAGGTGCTTCGTACAAGACGTGTTCGGTGTGCTGAAGAACATTGACAACAAGCGCTGCAACGTGTTCATCTGGTTGGCCGTAGTAGATCGTGGTGCCGTCGCGGCGAGCCACCACGAGGCCACCGGAGCGCAGCTTCGCCAGATGCTGGGAAACGGCCGGGCCGGGCCGGCCGAGGGCCTCGGCGATGGCAGTGACCGACATTTCAGTGCCTTGCAGCATTGCCAGAATCGCCAACCGTGTCCGGTCCGCGAGTAAACGCAGTACATCCACGGCGAGGTTGAGGTCAGCCTCGGGTGGGATCCCCTGCCTCGTGGTAGCGACGAACGTCATGGTCCCACCATGCCACGCTCACTGACCAGAGTGCGCTGCCACAGCCACGCGGCCCCGAGCGTCGCGCAGCCAGCCAGCGCAGCCAGCGCAATAGCAGTGGCGCTGAGGCTGATCCCGCCGAGCCACCCCGCCACGGGGTAGGTCACCAACCAGCAGGCATGCGAGAGCGAAAACTGGGCCGCGAACGCCGCCCCCAGGTCACGGGTCCCGACACCGCGTCGGATCAGACGTCCCACCGGGGTCTCCACAGCCGCCCAACCGATACCCACCAGAATCCACAAGCCGGCGACAGCCACCAACCCCGCCAAAGGTGTCGACGCGGACAGGGCGAGGGGGACCATCGCCGTGGCCAGTGTCAGGAGCACCGCACCACCGATCATCACCGACCGCTCCGATCTGAGGCGCAACACACGCGGCAGTGCGATCGCGGCGCCCATGGAACCGGCACCGTTTGCCGCCAGCAGAAGAGCCACCATGGCGTCGCCCTGTCCAAAGGTGCTGCGGGCGATCACGACGGTCTGGACCAGGACGAACGCCCCCGCGGCGGCCGCCACCAGATTGAGGGCCAGCACCGGGCGCAGCCCCGGGGTCTTCAGGAACAGCGCGATGCCGTGGCGCGCCCGCTCACCAAATGGCATCTCCGGCGCCCCCTCCGCCGATGGGGTGTCGCGCAGGGGTAGCACTGTGGACAACACCAACGCTCCGGAGCCCGCGAACCCGATACCGGTTCCGAAGAACAACGCCGTCGACGGCACCACCAGCAGCAGCACCGCAGCCAGCATCGGCGACAGGACGGCCTCCAGATCATAGGCCAACCGAGACAGCGACAACGCTGCGGTGTAGTCCTCCTCCTCGGGCAGGACGTCCGGGATCACGGATTGGAACGTGGGGGTGAACGTCGCCGATGCCGCCTGCAGAACAAAGATGAGCAGGTAGACCTGCCACACCTGCCCAACGAACGGCAACGACACGGCCACCACCAACCGCACCACATCGGCACCCACCATCACTGCCCGACGCGGCACTCGAGCCACGGCCGCCGCAGCCAACGGAGCAACGAAAACGTAGGCCACCATCTTCACCGCCAACGCCGTCCCCAGGACACCACCGGCGTTCCTCGGGTCCAGTTGGTAGGCCAACAGTCCCAACGCCACCGTCGCCAGGCCCGTCCCCGTGAGCGCCACGAGCTGCGCAAGGAAGAGACGACGATATACAGGGTGGGCCAGAACACGCAGCATGTCCCAAGAATCCACCACACCTAAACAGTTGCGCAAGTATGCATCTATGTGATGAATGCCACATACCAGCGGACGATCCGATCAGCCGCATGGAACGGCAGGGCACCCCGGGGCACGGTCCAATTCATCCGCCCGAGGCAACGACGCCCATCATGCCCGCGTCCTCATGGTCAAGGATGTGGCAGTGGTACACGCTGCGCCCCGGGTGGCGGGCGAAGTCCACGAGCACTGTGACCGACCTACCGGCCCGCACGTTGACGACATCGCGCCACGTCGGTTCAACGACGCTCTTTCCATCCTGCTCGATGACCTGCATGGGCCAGACGTGGAGGTGGAAGGGGTGGTCCATCGGCGTCGGGTTGCGGATCGTCCACTCCTCCACCGTGCCCGAGGTGGCGTTCTGGTCGATGCGTTCACCGTCGAAGGGCCGATCATCGAAGCCGAACACCATGCCGCCGCCCATTCCTCCCATGCCCATGGTCATGGTCAGGTCGCGCCGGTCATCCGGCTGGCGGTCCCGCAGGTCTGGCTCCGGTGCTCGTTCCGGGATCGCACGCCGGTCGGGAGGAGTCTCCTCGCCCTCCACCACCACCGTGGCCAGCGAGGCGGGGCCGGAGAGATCTCCGCCGTCGCCCATCATCCCCAGCGTTGCGCTCCCACGGTCATACCCCAGAGTGACCAGCTCGCTCGTTCCCGGCTCCATGCTCACCAGCAGGTCCGCTCGATTACCGGGCGTGAGAAGCACCTCGTCGACCCGTCGGGGAGACCCTTCGTGGCCAGAATCCACGCCCAGCAGCTGGACGTCTCGTCCCGGTACTGCCAGGCGCAGGTAGCGGGAGGTGCAGGCGTTGACCACCCGCCACCGTTCACGCTCCCCCGGCCGGGCCGACAGTTGCGGCTGCGACTGGCCGTTGACGAGCAGGAGGTCGCCCTCGCGGCCCATCATGACCTGCCGGAAGGAGACGGGCGCAACGCCCCCGTCCTTCGTCAACGTGGTGTCGGAGACCACGAGGACGCGCTCCCGAGAGACCGGCACCTCGTCGTCATCCCCGACCAGGATGGTGCCGTACAGCCCACCGAAGACCTGATCGGCCACCGTGCCATGGCGGTGCGGGTGGTACCAGAACACGCCGGTGGGATGTTGTTCCGGCAACTCAAAGTCGTAGTCGAAGGTCTCACCGGGCCCGATGCTGAGGAACGGGTTGTCGCCGTTGCCCTCCGGAGACACCGAGAGTCCGTGCGTGTGCAGGTTGGTGGGCTCATCGAGGTTGTTCACCAGCCGCACCTCGAGCCGGTCACCGGGCCGAACATGCCACGTCGGCCCGGGAACCGATCCGTTGTAGGTCAGCATTCGCGCCGTGGTTCCGGCGATGTCCACCTCTGTCCGGGCAATGACGAGCTCGGTGCGCAGCACGCCGTTCTCGCTGCGCACCGCGTCCGGCTGCACCATCTCCAAGCCGGAGGCTCCACCGGCACCGGTGGAGCCCGACCTCCACGGCAGGCCGGTCCCGGACAGCCCCAACCCACCGATCACGATGCCAGCAGCCCCGATGGCACCCATCTGGAGCGACTGGCGGCGATTGAGTTCGGTGCTCACTCGCGTGTGCGCAACTGTTGGAGGCGATCCTGGTACTCGGCGGTATCGATCTCACCGCGGGCATACCTCTCGTCCAGGATCTCGTGGGCACGGCTGCGGCCCGCACCTCGTGGCTCCTCCCGGGGGCCATTCCAGCGACGCACGAGTGCCATCACAAGCAGCACGACCCCGATGACGAGGACGACAACGAACAGCCACCCCCAGCCCATTCCACCCCAGCCCATTCCATCCCACCCCATTCCGTGCCAACCACCCATGATCCGCTCCTCACCTCATCGCATACCCCGGCGGGTATTCCAACCTTCGACACTAGACCGCTCTCCGCGGCAGGGCAAGGTCCACCGACGGACTTCACCAGATCTTCATCAGAGGGCTGTCCCCCCGCGTCAGGAGACGGCGGACCAGACCAATCCCGCGCCGATCCCCATGACGATGCTCAGTGCCGCAAGGACCAGCGACGAGGCGGCCGACCACCGCGACGGGGTCACCGCGCCGAACACCGAAGCGGCGATGGACTCGCCGCTACCGAAGACCCGCGCGATCCACCGCAGGTAGTAGAAGAGACTCATGAGACTGTTGATGAACAGCACCACCACCAGCCACGTGATTCCGCCGTCCCAGGCGGCGGTGGCAACCGTGAGTTTGCCGATGAACACCGCGGTCGGGGGCGTACCGACCAACCCCAACAGCGCCACCACCAACGCACCCCCCAGCCACGGATGGGCGCGGCCCATTCCTCTGTAGGCGTCCAGGGTGCGGTGCCGGGGGAAGGTGGTGGTGACGGCGAACGCGGCGAGGTTCGTCACGGTGTAGCCGGCCAGATAGATGAGCAGCGATGGCAGCGCCATCTCACTGGTTCTGGCGACCGCGACCGGGACCAGCAGGTATCCCACCTGGCTGACCGTCGACCACCCGAGCAGGCGTCGCGGGTCCGTTTGCCACAGCGCCGCCAGGTTGCCCAGCGTCATGCTGGCCGTGGCCAGCACCGCGATGAGCAATGGCCAGGCCACGGTGTCGGGCAGCAGTACGGCAATCCTGTGGATGGCGATGATGGCCCCGATTTTCGGAACGGTCGTGACGAATGCCGCCACCGCGCCGCCAGCTCCCTGCGCCGCATCCGGCACCCAGAAGTGGCCCGGGACACCCCCGGCCTTGAACAGCAGGCCCACCAGGATGGCCACCACCCCCGCGGCGACAGCCCCTGTTGGCGCGCCCGCGAGGCGTTGGGGAAGTTCCGCGTGGGCCGTCGTCGCCGTGACCCCGGAGAGCACGACGATGCCACCCAACAAAACGATCCCGAACAACGCCCCCAAGAGGTACGTCTTCATGGTCGCCTCGGCCCCACGCGGTGTGTGAGCGATGCCGATGAGGCCGTAGAACGGGATGCTTGCCAACAGGAACCCCACCGCCACCACGAGAAGGTCGTGCGCACCGGCCAGGACGAGGGTGCCGGTGGTGGAGAAGAGCAGCAGGGCGTAGGTCTCGCTCTCGCGCGGCGAGCCGGCGATCCCGTCGGTGGCAAGCACGAGAACCGCGAGGGTACCGAGGCACGCGAGGATGCGCACGATGCCGGTGGCGGTATCGATGGTGAAGGCGCCCTGCATCGGGAACTGCACCGGGGTCGTCAAAGCGATTCCTGCGGCGACGGCTGCGGCCACGAGGACCGAAGCGGCGATGATGCGCATCACCCATTGACGCCGGCGGGGCTGGAAGGACCCCGTGACCAGCACCACCAGCCCGCCGGCGAAGAGCAGGATCTCGGGAAGGAGCAGCAAGGGCTGCATGACCTCGGCTACCTCCCGACCAGAGCCACGAGCGCAGCCGCCGCGGGCTCGACGACGTCGAGCAGGAACCGGGGCAGGATGCCAACGAGCAGGGACAGCAGCAACAACGGTCCTGCCGAGAGCAGCTCGGGCACCCGCAGGTCGCCGAAGCCCTCCGATCGGCCTCTCGTCTTCCCCGTGAACATCCGCTGCAACGCCCGCAGGAACAATGCCGCAGTGATCAGGATGCCCAGCAGCGCGACGGCCGTGACGGGGACGGCGGCGATGCTGCCGGTGAAGATCTGGAATTCCGCGATGAAACCGGAGAACCCGGGCAGCCCCAGGGAGGCGAAGGCTCCGACGGCGAACAGGGCCGCGAACCGCGGCGCCGGACCCGCCAGCCCACCGTAGGCGTCCATCTCGTACGTGTCGGCGCGTTCATGCAGCACCCCCGCCAGGAGGAAGAGGGCCCCTGTGATCAGTCCGTGGCTGACCATCTGCGTCACAGCACCCGTGACGGCGATCGCTCGCGCCTGCTCGGTGTCGCCGGCAACCACCCCGGCCGCCCCCACGGCCATCACGATGTAGCCCATGTGGTTGACCGAGGTGTAGGCGATCATGCGCTTGAGGTTGCTCTGCGCCAGGGCCACCAGCGCCCCGTAGACCACGGAGATGACGCCCACCGCGAGGATCACCCACGCCCACGACCGCCACGCCTCCGGCAGCATCGGCATGGCGATCCGCAGGAAGCCGTAGGTACCCATCTTCAGCAGCACACCGGCCAGCACCGCAGAACCCCCGGCGGGGGCGTCGGTGTGGGCCGGCGGCAGCCAGGTGTGGAACGGCACCGTCGGCGTCTTCACCGCCAATCCCAGCAGGATCGCCGCCAGTACCAGCCCTCCGGCCATCGACGAGCCCGCCAGGGGTAGCTGCGCCGTCAGTTCCAGGATGTCGAAGGTGTGCGGGTCGGCCGCCACGTAGAGGCCGATGAAACCGACGAGCAGCGACAGGGAGCCAAGGAAGGTGTAGAGGAAGAACTTCAGCGCCGAACGGGCTGCGTCGCCATGCCCCCAGCCGGCGATGATGAAGTACATACCGACGATGGACAGGTCGAAGAACAGGAAGAACAGGATCAGGTCGGCCGAGAGGAAAAGTCCCATGCTCACGCTCTGCAGGAAGAGGAACAGCGCTGCCTGTAGTCGTGGCCGCCTGGTCTCCCCCAGCGAGTACACGGCGCAGGCGAGGAAGATGACCGCCGTCATGGCCAGCAGTGGCAGCGACAAACCGTCCACACCCACGTGGTAGCTGCTGTTGACCCCGGGGATCCACGGCACCTGTTCCTCGAACGCGAGACCTCCGGCTTCCGGCGTCTCGTAGCGCAGCCAGACAACGATCACCAGGGCGAGCTCGACGACCGTGACCAGCACCCACAGCCACCGTGAGACACCGTCAGCCAGCCGCGGCACCACCACGAGCACCAGGGACGCCAGCAGTGGAAGGAAAACGATCAGACTCAGCACAGTCACCTCACAGTGATGATTAGCAGGACACCGACCGCGAGGACCGCGACGGCCTGGATGTAGTACTGGTGGAGTTGTCCGGTCTGGGGCCTGCGGGCCAGCCGCCCCAGCGACCGCACAGCTGCTGCGACCGCTTCGACGGCCCCGTCGAACCAGTGGCCGTCCGCTGACGAGCTGCGGTCGGCCAGTGACACGACACCGCGGGAGGTCACCATCACCCCCGCGTCGAGGACGCCGTCGTCGAACCGGTCCGTCGACGACGCCCCCCGCGACACGAGGGAAGGAACAGCTTCCACGGCACGATCCAGGATGTGGTCGTCGAAGCGGGCACACCGCTCCGCCACCCACAGGGTGGGGCGCACGACGACCGCGTGCGCCATGCGCTCCAGCCCCACCCAGCCCAGAGCCCAGGCCGGCTGCGGTGGCCTGCGCCACCGGACGAGCAGGATCACGGCCACCGCGATGGCGCCGGAGGCCACCAGTTCGAGGGGGGCGGGGGCTGTCGAGTCACCGCCGACCGCACGGGCGATTGCCCCGCCCAGCGGGGGCAGGGCCAGCCAGCCCAGCGCGGCGGCACCGACGGCGAGGACCAGCAGCGGCACCTTCTCCCAGATCCCCACCTGCCATGTGCCCGGCTGCTCCTCTTCGAAGTGGGCGGCCACTCTGGCCCCATCCTCCTCGGGCACCTTTCGCCACACCACCACGAGGATCCGGGCGGCATATCCGGCCGACATGGCCGCTGCCGCCAACCCGACGGCGTACAGGACGGGTGACTGCTCGAGCGCTGCGGCCAACACCGCGTCCTTGGTGGCCCAGAGCGCCAGGGGTGCGACGCCCGCCAGCGACAGCGCACCCACCGTCGCGGTCCAGCCGACCACCGGCCAGCGTCGTGCGACGCCCCGCAATCCCTCCAGTTGCTTGGTACCCAATGCGGACAGCCATGCGCCCGCTGCGAGGAACAGCAACGCCTTGGTGGCGGCGTGCGCCACGAGGTGCACGGCACCGCCGCTGACCGATGCGACACCGGCACCCATGACGACGAAACCCAGCTGCGCCGACGTCGACGCAGCCAGCAACTGCTTGAGGTCGCGCTGCGCCACGGCAACGGCCCCCATGACCAGCGCGGTGATGGCACCGATCCACGCCGTGGTGGGGGCTGCCCATCCTGTTGATGCCAGCAATGGTTGCACCCGCAGCAGCAGGTAGCCACCCATCGCGACCATGGCCGCCGAGTGCAGCAACGCGCTGACCGGGCTGGGGCCCTCCATGGCCCGGGACAACCAGAATGAGAAGGGCAGTTGGGCGGCCTTGCCGATCGCTGCGATGAGGAGCCCGGCGGCCACCACATGGCGCCAGGCGGGGCTGGCGGCGGGAAGGTCCGCCAGCACCATCCCGGCACCCCCGGCGATGGCCGCGCCGGCCGCGAGGTAGATCCCGAGGTCTGCGGTTCGCGTCGTGAGGAAGGCGACCGTGCCGGAGGACACGCGGTGGTCATCGCGCCACCAGAACCCGATCAGCGCGAAGGACATCGCGCCCATCACCTCCCACGCCATGAGTAACGTAGGCAGTGTTTGCGCGGTGGCCGTGACGAGGGCCGCCGCCGCGAAGACCAGCATGAGCCCGTGGAACCGGGCGCGTGACTCCTCGATGTCGCCGGCTGCGAAGATCAGCACCAACAGTGTGACCACCGCCACCATCGGCACCATCAGCGCGGAGAGCCCGTCGACGCCGAGTGCGAAGTCGCCGCCGGCCACGAACGGGACCGCCACCTCGGGCCGGCCCACGGCCACCACAACGGCCAGGAACGCCGTGACGCCGGCCGTGGTCAACGACACGCCCACTGCGAGTCGATCGAGCCGCGACAGGCTCAGCACCGCACCCGCCACGGCGGGCAGCAGCACGAGCAGCCAGAGAGCGACGTCGGTCATGTGATCACCCCGACAGGTCCGTGGCCATGTCCGTCATGTCCGAGTTCCGGACACGGTGCAGCAGCGTGGCGATGGCGAAACCCATGGCCATCTCCAGCGTCATGACGGCGAGGATCACCATGAGCAGAACCTGGCCCGTCGGCGTCGGCGCAAGGAACCACCAGAAACCGGCCGCGGCCAGGATGAGCGCGTTGATCATCAACTCGAGCCCCATCATCACCATCACCACCACCTGCTGCGAGATGGCGCCGTAGAGACCGATGGCGAAGAGGGCGGCCGCCAGGATGAGTGTCAGTTCCAGGGTCATCGGCCGACACCCCCGGGCTGCGGATCGTGCGGGCGCTGGGTGAGGTCGTCGCCGAAGCGGTCGTAGCGGGTGCGGCGGTGCGCCAGCGAGATCCCGGCCACGATGGTGGCGACCATGACGGGGCTCAGGACCGCCATGACGAGCATCTTGCTGCCCATGAGTGCCTCGCCCAGCGCCACGGTGACGTCAGGCGCCGGTGCACCCCGTCGGCTCGGCCAGTCGGTCAGCAGGATGCCTGCGGTCAGCACCACGAACGTCGCGATCGCCATGCCGAGCGCCGCCTTGTTGCTGTGCACCATGCTCATGGGCATCAGGGCAGGGTTCATCCCCATGAACATCACCATGTAGACGGCCATGATGGCCATCTCCATCACCATCATGAGGATGGTCACCACGCCCACATAGTTCTGTTGCAGGAAGAGCACCTGCACACCGACGGCGACGAAGGACAGCGCGAGCGCGTAGGTGGCTCGCGCCATGGAGTCCACCCAGAACACCGCCGCCCCGCTGAGGACCGCCACCAGACCCAGGAGTCCGAACACCATCGCCATGCTCAGCCCCCGACCACGACGACGACGGCCACCACGAGCATCTGCAGCAGCGCGACCGGCAACAGTACGAGCCAGCCCACCTCCATGAACATCTCCGGCCGCGCAGCGGGCAACTTCCTGCGCAGCCACACCATCGCTGCCAGCACCACCGACGTCTTGAGGAGCGTCCACACCCATCCGGGCAGCAGTGGCCCGGCTCCCCCACCGAGGAACATCGGCACGGCGAAGGCAGCACCGGCGGCCAGCAGGGCGTAGCGACCAGCGTTGAGGACCAGTCGGTCCACACCCGACAGCTCCCCGCGGGCTCCCCCGGCAATGTCCGCGCCGATCGCTGGCGAAAATGGCCCCCACACGGAAAACCCCATGACCCCCACCAGATAGACGACGAAGGCCCCCGGCATCCACAAGGCGTTCCACAGCCCATCCTGTGACGCCGCGACACGGCCCACATTGAGGCTGCCTGCGACGATGGCCGGGCACACCAGTGCGAACATCAGGGGCAATTCGTACCCCAGGCCGTGCGCGAGGAAGCGGTACCCACCCACCAGAGAGTGGGCCGAGTTCGCACCCCATCCTGCGAGCCACACGAGCGCCCACACCATGACGTCCAAGGCGTTGAACCAGACCACGCCCACGTCGAGGTCGAACAGGGTCCACCGGCCAAGCGGCACCACCGCCACCATCAGTGCCGCCACCACGAGCAGGCCGGCGCCGCCGATCCGCCAGAGCATCCTGTCAGCCTCCACGGTGACGCGCCGACGCTGCCGCATGAGGCGCGCGGTCTCGGCGAACGGCCTCACGGTCCCCCCCGGGGCGCCGTTGGCGCGGGCGATCAGCGCGCCGTCGAGCATGGCCGAGGCGGTTGCGAGTGCCCCCAGGACCAGCAGGGCAACCACCGACCAGGTGGGCGCGACCGTGGTGAGGGCATCAGTGGGCATGGCTCTCCTCGGACCGTGCACGACTCACCAACGTGTGGATGTCCAGACTTGCAACAATGAGGCGTGCCGTCGCCAGGTCGAGGCCGACCACCAGCTGTGCCACCAGCTCCGCAGAGAATCGCTCTCTTTCCGGAGCAGCATGGCCATCGATCAGGTGCACGGCGCGGTCGAGCATCGCGAGCAACCGGTCGTGGGTGTCGCCTGCCAGGTGGAAGGGGATGCCCAGCCGTTGGAGATCGTCGGCGCCGAGCGGAAGGATGTTCCGCAGCGCCCACCGGAGCATGCGTGAACGCTGCACGCGTCCCTGCAGTTGGGCAAGCCGCCGGGCCGCATCCTCAGTCCGGTTCCCCAGCAGGTCGTCCCGAACAGCTCGAGCATCCGAGGCCGCTTCCTCCCATCCCGCCAGGGCCAGGACGGAGACCACATTGTCGACGTGCCGAGCCGCCACATCCTGATCGCCGTCCTCGCTGTGGGCAGCAGGGGCTTCTGCACTTGCAGCGACGATGACGTCGCCCTGCAGGGTGCAGCGCACCACGAGGCCGGCGGGCCAGTAGGGCAGTGCGACCCCGAGACGAACATGGAGGACGTCCATCTCCAACCCGTCGCGGTCCTCTGCGCCCTCGGCCAGCGGGATCCCGCTGGGTGCCATCTCCATGTCCATGCCGTCCATGTCCATGGCTTCCCCATCGCCCATGTCCATGTCGTCCCCGCCATCACCGTCACCCATGTCCATGCCGTCGCCTTTTTCGTCGAGGCGGTCCAGCAGGACCGGACGTTCGCGTACGTCGCGTTCGTGACGGGCCGAGTCGAGGAGTTGGTCACGAGCCTCGTCCAGCCGCGAGGACGCGTCATCAGCTTCGTCGAGCTCGATCCGAACGCGCGGCCCCGGCAGCTGCTCCCAGACCTCCGCGACTGCACTCCGGAAATCAGAATCGAGCGAACCGCAGACGGCCAAGACGTCCGCCTCACCCGGAGACAGAGCCAGCGTCCAGCCGCGCTCCAGCGCTGCGCGCTCCGCCGCGGCCCGGATACGCCAGCCGCCGGGCGCCTCCACCACCAGAACGTGCACGCTCCGTGCTGCCAGCCGAGCAAGCGCGCCCCTCATACCCATCGCAAAGCCCCCTCGCGCCACGCCCAGAGCACGGCGACCAACAGTGCACCGAGGAAGAGGAACATCTCCACCACCGCCCCCGCGCCCTCCGTGACCACCACAACGGCCCACGGATACATGAACAACATCTCTACGTCGAAGGCGAGGAACAGCAAGGTCGCCGGGTACCACCGCACGTGGTAGCGCGAAAGCGCGTGCTCCTCGGGCCACCAGCCCGACTGGAACGGCAGGACATACAACGGATCAGACGACACGGCAATGAACCGGTGCAGCGCATAAAGGCCCAGGACAAACAGCATCGCCACGACACCCATACCGACCACGCCGTCGAACATGTCACATCTCCCACCGCATACCTGACACAACCGAGGCTATCGGTCCAAGCGGCGACTCCCCGGGTTCCCACATCACATCGATGACATCAGACCCGCGCCTTTCCTGCTGTCGACTGCTCACGGCAGTGATCCGGGTGTCGCCCGGGGGCAAGGACGCGCCGTTTGACGCGTCGAACTCCTGGCTGATCGGAGATGGGCGCCCGGTTTCGGTCATCGCTGGCCTCCTTGTCGGCGCTGCCTTCGCCTCAGCGGCGGCTCGCCTCATGGAAGACGCAGACCGCCTCGGCCCGAAATCCCATCATGACTCGACGGCACTAGTGCTGGCGACCACTGGTCCGACGGCTCACCGCGGGGTCGCTTCTCCTCAGCACTTCATGGACGGCAATGACCGCCAGCATCGCGACGACCCCGAGCATGCCC
This sequence comes from uncultured Actinomycetota bacterium, assembly GCA_963747505.1. Lineage (GTDB taxonomy): Bacteria > Actinomycetota > Actinomycetes > Propionibacteriales > Propionibacteriaceae > Arachnia. The sequence continues at coordinate 1,713,389 of CAVVFD010000001.1, forward strand.
ACCTCCGGGCCGAAAGACGAGTCGCGCAGTCCGACCAACCATGCTGGACCGATCACCCGGGTGACAAGGAAGGGCGCGTCCTGAGCCGACTGGCCCGCCAGCCCGAAGACGTAGTACTGGCTGACGTTCCAGGAGAAATGAAGCCCGAGCGCCATCCAGAGGGAACGGCGCGCCAGGTATGCGGAGGCGAGCATGAAACCCGCCAGTGTGAGAGTGATCGGGACGACAAATCGGCTCCATCCGGCATTCGTCGGATTCACCAGATGGACCACTCCAAAAGCAACGGAGGAAACGACCAAACCAACCTTCAGATTGAACCACCGCTCCAGCCCCCGCAGCAGCCACCCGCGGGCGATCACCTCTTCGGTCACCGCCACCGCCACCATGGACAGCAGGCCGGCCCAGACCGACATCAGAACCGCCCCACGTGGGCGGTACTGCCACGCGAACCCGTCGACCACCAACCAACCGGCGGACACCTCGGCCACGAAGATGCCAGCCATCGCCGCGAAACCAACGAGCAGGCCCAGACCCGTCTCCCTCAGCCATGGGCGGCGCCAATCCAAGCCCAGGTCGGCGAAGGACCGGCCGCACACCCGGTGCAGCCAGACGCGGGCGGCGAGAAGGACCGCCGCCACCTGCGCGGCTGCGGCCGCCAACCGGTAGACCGCGACCAACGCCGGGAATCGGTCAGGCGTGGGAAACACAGCGAGAATGGCTTGGCGCAGGGCGAAGGTCCCCGCCAGATAGATGAGACCGTAGGTCACCAGGATGAGCGGCACGAACGCCAACAGCTCCCACCCCGGCCGAAGCCGTCCCCCGACACGCCACAGCGACCCCCGAGACGGCGTCACGCCCGGACCTGAGGGATGGCATGAACGGAGTCCAGGCGGAGGTGTCGCGACCCCACCCATCCGAACCAGAGCGGCAGGAGCCGGTACAGCAGTACCCAACGCCGATCATCGACCGAAAGGTCGCCGACAGCAGGCCCAGCGTCCCCGTGGCCACTCCGAGGACGGCCAATGCTCCACCGAACCCTCCACGTCGCATGATCACCGACCGCACCCGACCTCTTCTTGAAGAGGGGGCAGATTATACTCAACCCGCTCAGCAGCAGGAAGAAGAAGTTCACATAATCCATTGATGCATGAATGGCGGGCGGTGCGTCGGAAATGTAGGAATACCACGTGAACGCGTACGGCGCAAAGAAGTGGATCGCACCGATCACTGAGCTGATTGCCAGATCGACATGGAAAAGCAGGCTGCTGAGCCGTTGCATCTGTTCCCCCTATTTTGCATGCATCATCGCTTGCCTCGGGGGCCAGCAGACTATCAGCCCTGAGAGCCACGACCGCAACACAGGCAACCAGGTTGACTCTGCGAGATCACGACGTGAGATCAACGGCGGCCACCCTTGCAGCCATTGCCGGCGACGGGTACTACAGCCGACCGCATGGCGTGCGCCAGCCTGCCGTCATTCAGCGGTTTGTGCTGTCATGGTCAGGACCCCATCCCTTTCGCGGCGAACACGGAGAGCCAGCCCTTCCTCCATCTCTCTCACTTCCACATTGATTGTTTCTCCAGCGAACACCGGCGTGAGCGCGCGATAACTGAACCGCGTGGGGAGGCGGCCCATCACTTCAGTTGCACGATTGAGCATCAACGTTGCCTGGAGGGGGCCGTGAACCACCAGCCCGGCGTAGCCCTCCACCTCGGTGGCGTACCGGTGGTCGTAGTGGATGCGGTGGCCGTTGAACGACAGTGCCGAAAACCGGAACAGCAGCGTCGAGTTGGGCGTGAGTTGCCACCGCCTCGCATCGGGCCATGCGTCAGCACGCGGCGGCGCTGGGGCTGGTGCGTCGGGTCCGGGGTCCGCACGAAACACAAGATCCTGCCGCTCGTCGATGCGGGTCTGACCGTTGACCTGCCAATGGTGGCGCATCGTCAAGAACCACAAGGATCCGGTGCGGCCGTGTCGGGGCCTGATCGCCTCGACAGTAGTGACGCGCGTGACGGAATCGTTCGGCGACAGTTCGCCGTTGAAGGTGAGCGACCCGCCAGCCCACATTCGCCTCGGCAACGGCATCGCCGGCTGGAACACGCCAGGGCGGGGATGGCCATCGCGGCCCAGCTCCCCCGATGGCGTGAGGTCGGGGGCAAGACACCACTGCAGTCCCGGGGGCACTGCACCCGGCCCAAGGTGCCCGGGAAGCATGGCCCGGAAGGCTGCGATCAGCCGTGGCGTGATGGTGTCAGGGACCTCGCGACGGAAGCCGAGCCACGTCGAAAGCGAAGGCGGCAGAGCCACCTCGGACATGTCCTGGACTCCGGGTACCGATTCCCTTTCCGCCATCCTGCCTGCTCCCTGCTTGCGACATGCGTGCCGTCCTCAGCGTAACCAGAAGACAAGGCACCTCATGGGGCCGGCCCCGGGGGCAGGCATGGGCGCAGGTTCTCGCCGCACAGGTGCTCTTGTCGGACATGCCGGGATCCCTCATTTCGGTCGGGACGGCGATTCGGTGCACCGGTGAGCTCGGCCTCGGTGGCGTGGGATTCAACGACCCTCGGTTGATCGGATATCGCGTGTGTGAGGGTCGGTTGTGCCGTGTCGGTGTTGCTAGAGGATGCAGAACTCGTTGCCTTCTGGATCGGCCATCACCAGGTGGTCGAGGCGTCCTTCGACGCGCTCCTCCCGAAGGGGTGTTGCGCCGTGCGCCGTGAGCTCTGCGGCCTTGGTCTGGATCCTGCTCTCACGGAGGGGCTGGTCGATGTGGCGGCCCCCGGACACCTTGAGGTCGAGATGGACTCGGTTCTTCACGAGCTTCGGTTCGGGCACCTTCAGGAAGCTGATCGATGGGCCGTCGCCGGAGATGTGCTCGATCACGGCACTGTCGGCCCACTCCTCAACAGGTACCCGGTGTTCGGTGAGGAACTGCTCCCAGGTCGTCCAGCCCTCAGGTGGTGGCGCCGGCCGGTAGCCAAGCGCTACCGCCCAGAACCGGGCGACGCGAGGTGCGTCCGCGCAGTCGATGGTGAGGCCCAGGCCGGGCTGCTCCAGGTTGTCAGTTTCCATACAGGCAGCATGGCACGCACGTTCGAAGCCACCACCTGCGTTCCTCCTCGGATTCCCGGTCAGCCAGCCCTGACCGCCACCGTGGCGGCAAGAGAGTACGTTCAGTTCCGGATGTGAGGGTTGGTGACGCACCCTGCCATTGCCATCGCCCGCATGGGAGAAGTTGCCCGTCTGCGTCAGACTGCCGAAACGTGTTGTGTGCGTCGGTGACGAGTGAAACAAGTTCACTCGATGTCCTTGGTGAACCCCGCCCTCGGCGCGCCGCAGCCCCGAACCATGGCTTCGGTGTGGTCCGCAGCAAGACGATCCCAAGCCAGACGAACCACAGTATCTGGAGAAGCCCGAATGCGACTTCCCACCTCAGCGTCAACTGCCCCAGGGGTCACGCGAGGCCAGCGAATGGCTCAAAACGCTACTCCTTCCTTGAGATCGGCGGGCCCGATCAGCTCGATCAGCAAGCAGTTCATCCCGGGTTCGCCGGTCTTCACCTCGACCCGTCCGAGCTCGAACCGATCGAACAGGCTCGCACGTTCTGGACCCGCCAGGACGGCGAATCCAGGAATGAGCGCGAGATATCACAAGTGGGCCATTCCCCTTGCCGGCCCCTGCATTGCAGGAGCCCACCCAGGCAACGGTGAGCCCGACGGGTAGAGTGGTGATGATCTCCACGTGAACCGCACGCTGTGCCTCGAGGAAGGATCGACATGAGTGCCATTACCGTCTCCCGCAAGCTTGGATCGTACGGTGGCCGAATCTCGGAGAGAGTCGCCCAGAAACTGGGATGGAAGTTCGCTGACCGTTTTTTCGTGGACGCCGTGATCAGTGAATACGGCCTGATACAGCTGGGGGACCTCTACGACAAGCCGCCGACACTGCGTGATCTGTTCAGTGAGGACACCGCGATGACGATCCAGTGGATGAACAAGACTGTGGTGACCTTGGCCGCCGAGTACGACATTGTCCTCCTGGGACGTGGAGGGTTTGCTGCTTTGCAGGGACACTCAGACGTCTTCAACGTGCTCGTGACTGCTCCCCGGGAAGAGCGGATCAAGCGGGTCATCGAAGATGACAAGGTCTCCAGGGGCGTCGCCCAAGAGCGGGTGGAGCGGGATGAGGAAACGAAGACCCGCTTTGTTCGCCGGTACTACGGAGAGAACTGGGCTGCCGAGGACAGCTACGACCTGGTCGTGGACACGGCGGAGACGTCGGAGGACGAGGCCGTCCAGCGCATCATCGAGGCTGCTCAGACCTGGTTCGAGAGTAGTACCGGGCCCCGGGTCGCTGATCGGGACGTGGATCAGTTGCTGCTGCAGACGATCAAAGACAAATTCGCGGCAGACGCCGCCCACTAATCGCGTGTCGTTGCAATAGGTCGACGATGTGGTCGGACATGGAGGCATGGCAAACAAACCGGCCCCAGCCGCGACTCCTCGTGACGGGCTGAGCTTGCGGGGGTGTCTCGTCCAACGGTGAATCCGTGGCGGAACCGCCACCTCGAACACGGTCTACGCCATACCTCGCCGAGGAATGGCCGGACAAGAACCACGGAGTAGACCCACGACCACCGAGCGAAGCCGACAGGCCGTCGATTGCCTGAAGCATTGGGTGTCAAACAAAAAGCGGAGCAGCAGGGTGCCCCCGGGCTGGGAGCATGGCCCAGCGATGGGTACGGACAGAGACATACTCACGCTCCCGTGGACGCTGCCGCATCGAGGGATCAAGGGGGTGATGTGGAAACGGCCCAGCGGGGCAATTCGATCATCGGTATAACCGGCGAACGGCATCGTCGGACGCGCCGAAGTCTGGCGTCCTACTGGCGGCAGTCGGAGGTTCGGTGAGCTCATCGCGCTGATGTCGGCTTAATCCTCGATGACGTCGAGTCCCTGCTCCCGGAGCTGTGCCAAGTGGTCCAGCATGCTTTCCAGTACTTCGGGGGCGTGGCCCTGCCAGGTCTCAAGCTCGGCGACGACCCGCAGCGGGTGCCGGGTCCTGTAGGACATCGTCGGGTTGCCCGGGAACCGCTTGTTGGTCACATTCGGGTCGTCCTCGAACGGGCCCAGGGGCTCAACGACGTAGATGCGCCCCCGTTCGCCGCTGTCTCCGAACGCGGCAGCCAGTTCGGCTCCCCAGGCGGCCGTTTCCACGAGCGCGCTGAAGTAGATGTGGTTCGACACGCGGCCCTGCTGGAAATTGGAGCCGTACCCGGGAGCGAGTTCAGCACAGACCTCGAGCACGGACTTCGTACCGTGAAAGAACGGGCCCTCGACGTGGGCGCAGTAGTCGTAGGTGACCACCGTGTGGGCGGTGATGGAGTTCTCGTCCATGGGGGTGGCTCCTCATATGTCACGGCGGTGTGGCTTGCGTCGCCAGACGCGGTGCCACGGGTAGGCCCACCACTCGTCGACCGATCGGGCCGCCACACGCGAGGGCGATCAGCAACACATCCTCGATGGATCGGGAAACGGCTAGTCAGAGTGGCTCCCCGGGTAGGAGTCGAACCTACTTCGCTAATCCTGATTCAAAGTCAGGCGGGCCCTACCGAAAGACCAACCGGGGAACGGTCCAGTGAAGGACCTGCGGGTCAGCTTAGTGCTTGGCTCCGATGCGGGCCACCGCGCCGGTTTGTACACAGGAGAAGCGATCACGTGATGGTGAGGGCCCCCGTCCGACCACAATGATGAGCGAGAAGATCAGTACTTCTGGGACAGGTGGACGAGAATGACACGCAACAGGTGTTTCGGCACGGGCGACCCGCTGTACGAGCGGTACCACGACGAGGAGTGGGGCCACCCGGTACAGGACGATTCGGATGAGCGGGAGCTCTTCGAACGCCTTGTCCTGGAAGGTTTCCAGGCTGGCTTGAGCTGGGTCACGATCCTGCGCAAGCGAGAGGCGTTTCGCAACGCCTTCAAGAATTTCGTGCCCGCAAAGGTGGCGAAGTTCAAGGAATCGGACGTGGAGAGACTCATGCAGGATGAATCGATCATCCGCAACCGGGCCAAGATCCTGGCGGCCATCGGGAATGCCCGAGCGCTCCTCGCGATGCACGAGCAGGGCATGCGTCTGGAATCGCTCTTCGCTGAGTTTGCTCCCCCATCGGCGGATCCTGGCGATCACAGCCCCACGGCGCCGGGGTTCACCCCGGAATCCACTGCGCTCTCCAAGCGGTTGAAAGGGTTGGGGTTCCGGTTCGTCGGACCCACCACGATGCAGGCCACGATGCAGGCTCTCGGAATCGCCGACGGGCATGCCCCTGGGTGCTGGCTCGCAGAGGCTCCCCGATAGCCGCCGGAACCAATGAAGGGCCAGGCCCCACGAGAACGACCATGGTCCTTGCGTCCCATCTCCGCGCGAGCATCGCAGACAGTCGGCCGACGGAGCCACCCGTGCAGCGAGTGCACGCGAACCTCGGAGGCGTTCGCAACCACACTCCGATAGCGGTCAGGAACCGGGAGAGAGCGTGCGCGCGCGAAGATTTCGGCACGGGAGGCTCCTCCCTCGCGGTCCGCGGCTCACTTGGCGTGGCTACGGCTATTCACCCCATCTCCCACGACACGCAACCGGCCCCGTCGCGAATGCGACGGGGCCGGTTGCGCGGTCCAACTCGTTCGGGGGGATTGAGCTGGACGTGATCAGGCGCAGCTCCAGGGCTGCGTGCCGCGCTTGGCGTAGAGGCGATTGGCCACGGTGATCTGCTCGGCGCGGGACGCCTGGTGCGGGTAGGACGCAAAGTCCTGCCCGTTGACGGAACGCCAGGTGGCCAGGTTGAACTGCAGGCCACCGTAGTAACCGTTGCCGGTGTTGATGCTCCAGTTGTTTCCGGACTCGCACCGGGCAATACGGTCCCACATGCTCACACGGGCCAGGTTGAGACTGCCGCTGCTGGAGGTGGACGCAACGGGCGCCTTGAACGGCTGCTCCACTGGAACGCCTGCCGGGGCCGGTGCCGCGGGGAGGATCTTCGTCTGGGGCGGAACGCTGCCGGTGCTGAACTTCACCATGTTGTTCAGAACCCACTGACTCTTGGCGACGTACTTGCCGCCCGACTTCACAATGACCGAGGCCTTGGCGTACGAGCGACATCCATTTCCGCCGGTCGTGGCGTTGTCACACTCGGTCTTCCACTGGCGGCCATCCTTGGCTGTCCACGAGCCCGGCTTGCCGAGCGGGTTGGTCCCCCACATGGACCGCGTGGACGGCAGGTAGGTCAGGTTGTTGAAGACCCATCCGTTGTGGTTGTAGTAGGTTCCGTTGGCCGGGACCTTCTTGGTGGCCCAGATGTCGGTGCGGCAGCGCACCACCGTCGAGGAGTACTTGTCGCAGCTGGTCTTCCAGTAGCGACCGTTCTCCAGGTGGACACCCGGCTGGTTGTACACCGTCGAGTCCAGGGCGCTCGCGGTGGTCGTGGAGACGAGGCCGAACACGGCACCCATCAGGACCGCAAGCATGATGTGCAGCGAGCGCTTCAGCATCGCCAACCTCCTTCGTTGTGAACTATTCATAGTTAACACGACAATTCTGTGAAATTCAAAGTATTCGTTCAGCTGCCCGTAGCTCCCCCCGGTCCGGCTCAGTTCGCCGGACCTCTCTGTCCTCATGTTTTTCTCAGTCTGGACCCCTGGCCGTGGCGCTCCCGGGGGCGAACTTGCTGGCGTGACAGACTGGGCACGTGACAACCCCTTCCCGCGCACGCCGCAGCCGGGTGCGCATGACGTCGGCAGAGCGCCGCGAACAACTCCTCGTGATCTCCCGAGAGCTTTTCGCCGAGCGCGGCTTCGAGGGCACCTCCGTCGAGGAGATCGCAGCCCGCGCGGGTGTCAGCAAGCCCGTCATCTACGAGCACTTCGGCGGCAAGGAGGGCGCCTACGCCGTCGTGGTGGATCGTGAGGTCCGCACGCTGCACGACTCCATCAGGAGCGCCCTGACCACACCGGGGGCTGGCTCGCGCGAACTTCTGGAGCGCGGCGCCCTGGCCCTGTTGACCTACATCGATCACTCGCCGGACGGTTTCCGCATCCTCAACCGCGACTCGTCACTTCAGGGCCCGGGCGGATCGTTCGCGTCCATCCTCAGCGACATCGCCGCCCAGGTGGAGGACATCCTCGCGGCCGAGTTCTCCCGACTCTCCCTCGATCCGCAATTCGCCGGCCTGTACGCCCAGGCACTCGTGGGGCTCGTGGCGATGACCGGGCAGCAGTGGCTGGAGAACCGCGAACCTGATCGACTCGTCGTCGCCCGTCATCTCATCAACCTGGCCTGGAACGGCATGGCACACCTGAAACCGGAACCCCGACTCATCACCGAGGTACTCGACGGCCGGCGTGCCAGCCTCTCCGAGGATTCGACGGAGTAACGCTCAGCCCTCCGCGTGCTCCTGCGCGCCAGCTGCGTCCTTCAACAGTCGTCGCAGCGACCTCGCAAGGGCGTCCTGCTGCTCCGCAGACCACTGTCCCAGAAGCGACTCCTCGAGCGCAATCAGGCCACCCATCGCGTCATCGACGAGCTCCCTGCCCTGTCTGGTGAGCTCGACGAGCGCTCCCCGACCGTCGACGGGGTTTCGCAGTCGGGTCACGAGCCCACGGACCCTCAGCCGATCGATGCGATGCGTCATCGTCCCGGAGGTGACATGCGTCTCTGACAGCAACTTCCCCGGCGACAGCCGGGGCGGCTCCCCCGCGCGTCGCAGGGCCGCCAGGACGTCGAACTCCCAGGCCTCCAGACCGCGATCCGTGAAGCACTGCTTGCGGTGGGTGTCGAGGACGGCGGCCAGCCTGTGAATCCGGGACCACACCTGCATGGAGTCGACGGCGAGGTCGGGGCGCTGGGCGCGCCACGCGGCCACCACCTCGTCCACCTCATCGGGCTGCATGATCCTCCCCCGCACCGGACACCGGCCCGGTCGCGTTGCGCACCGCGCGGACCCCGGAGAAGACCGCGAGAGCCTCGGAGACCAGCCACGCGCTCTCCTCGGAATCGGAGAGGAAGGCGCATGTGGGGCCGGAGCCGCTCACGACGGCTCCAAGTGCCCCTGCGTCGAGGCCAATCTGCAGGGTGCTGCCCAGCGTCGGCTGCAGGCGAATGGCCGCATCCGAGAGGTCATTGACGAGATTCCTGCCCACACCGGCCACGTCACCCATCGCCAACGCGTCGAGGAGCTCCTGCGGAATCACCGGAGGCGATGGCTTCGCCACCCGGTCGAACTCCCGGAACACCGACGGCGTGGACAGTCCCGTGTGGGACAGCGCAAGCGTCCAGTGGTAGGTGCCCTCGGTTATCAGGGGTTCGATGATGTCCCCTCGACCGGTACCGATGGCCGTGCCGCCGGTCAGCAGGAAGGGCACATCAGCACCGAGCTGCGCGGCCAGCTCGAGCAGCTCCGAGCTGTTGGCCGGACGGCCCCAGAGTTCGTTGCACGCCACCAACACCGCTGCGGCGTCCGCCGAGCCGCCGGCCATACCGCCTGCGACGGGAATACGCTTGCGCACCACGATGTGGCAGCCGGCTTCCTCCACACCACAGTGATGGGCGAGGAGGCGCGCGGCACGAATCGCCAGGTTGGAGTCATCGGTGGGGAGGAACGCCGCCCCCTCACCTCGGAAGGTCACCCGGAACGCTCCCGGGACGGCCGACTCCACGACGAGTTCATCCCACAGCGACAACGCCTGGAACACCGTGCCAAGCTCGTGATAGCCCGTGTCGTCGGCCGCGCCGACGCACAGGGCGAGGTTCACTTTGGCGGGGACACGTACCCGCACCACCTGGGTCACGCCCTTCAAGGTAGCCCATCATGAGGATGCGGCCATCCAGGCGGATGCGACGGCCGCGAACTGGGCGACGTCGAGAACCTCGCCACGCGCCTGCGGATCAACACCGGCCGACTCGATGATCCGCGACGATGCCGTCGTCGATCCCAGCAGCGGAGCCAGTGCGGCACGCAGCATCTTCCTTCGCTGCGCGAAGGCAGCGTCGATGACGGCGAAGACCCTCTCACGTGGCGCGTCGGTGACGGGTGGGTCCCGACGCACGATCTGCACGAGTCCTGACTCGACGTTGGGAACAGGCCAGAACACCTTGGGTGGCACCGTGCCCACCCGTCGGGCCGACGCGTACCACGCCATCTTGGCGCTGGGCACGCCGTAGGTCCTGCTCCCGGGTGGAGCCACCAGGCGGTCGGCCACCTCCAGTTGCACCATCACCAGAGCCCTGGTCCACTGCGGGAACCGTGCCAGCAGATGGAGCAGCACCGGGACCGAGACGTTGTAGGGCAGGTTCGCCACCACCGCCGTCGCCGCCTCGCCGGGCAGTTGATCGATCCGCATCGCATCGGCACTGACCACACACAGGCGTCGGGCGGCATCCTCACCGAGCCGCTCGGCCACCGTCTGTGGCAGCCGGTCAGCCAGGCTGTCCTCGATCTCCACCACGGTGACCCTCCGCGCAACCTGCAGGAGACCCAGCGTCAGGGAGCCGAGCCCGGGCCCGATCTCCAACACGACGTCGTCACCCGTGACGCCGGACAGGGCGACGATACGACGTACCGTGTTGGGATCGATGACGAAGTTCTGGCCGCGCTGCTTCGTGGGCCTGAGATCCAGATCGGCCGCGATGCGGCGCACTGAGGAGGGGTCGAGCAATCCGATGTCAGGCATCCTCGCCCCAGGGGCCACCGTAGGCCTCGAAGGTGTTGCTGACGAGCCGATCGCAGAGCTCCGAGAGGTCGCTTCCGGTCAGGTCGGCGAGGAAGCGGACGGTGTGCGGGAGCAGGTAGGGCGCATTCGGCTTGCCCCGCTGCGGCTTCGGCGTGAGATACGGAGCGTCGGTCTCCACGAGCAGCTTCTCCGCCGGAACCTCCGCCACCGCGTCGCGCAGCGACTGGGCACTACCGAACGTGACGACCCCCGGCATGGAGATCCAGTACCCACGCGATACGCACTCCCGGGCGAAGGCGGCGTCACCGGAGAAGCAGTGCATCACCACCCGCTCAGGCGGTGTCGTGGTGTCCAGCACGTCCAGGATCTCCTGATGCGCATCACGGTCGTGAATCATGAGCGTGAGGTCCAGATCCCTCGCCAGCCGGATGTGCGCGCGGAAGGAATGGACCTGTGCCAAACGACCGTCCTCGGACCGGGTCCGGAAGTGGTCCAGCCCCGTTTCCCCTATGGAGCGCACCTGGCTGAACCGCGCCAGGGCGGGGAGCTGGGCCAACTCGGCGTCGAGTGCCTCCTGCCCCTCTTGTTCGAACAGGTGGGCAGCATGGTTGGGGTGCAGCGCAACGGCGGCCACCACCCGGGAATCGGCCTGCGCGATGGAGATGGCCTCCCGGGAGGACTCGAGGTCGTAGCCGACGTCGATGACCCGAGTCACGCCCACCCGGCTCGCCAGCTCCAACGAATCCTGGAAGGACAGACCCGAGAACTGGCGTGTGGACGTGAAGTGCGTGTGATTGTCCACCACCGGAGCGGGCAGGGCCTCGGGCAGCGGCGGCAGAGTCAGTTCGTCGATGACGTTCATGCCTTGTCCTTCCTGGCCGCCAGCGCGGCTTCGTACAGTTCCTTGCGGTTGGCGCCCGTCACGTCCGCGACCGAGCGCACCGCAGTGGACAGTTTCTCACCATCGGCGATCCGGGCGGCCACCAGTTCCAGCGCATCGTGCGTGCCGGTGACCTGCTCCTCCGCACCACCCACCACCACGGTCACCTCGCCGCGCACACCGTCGAGTGCCCAGTCGTGCAGGAACGCCAGCGAGCCGCGCACCACCTCCTCGTAGGGTTTGGTCAGTTCCCGGCACACCACGGCCTCCCGATCAGCCCCCAGGAGGTCGGCCGCATCCCCGAGGAAGTCGGCCAGTCGATGGGGCGCCTCGAAGAACACCATGGTGCGGGTCTCGGCGGCAACCGACGTCAGCCGGGAGCGTCGCTCCCCCGACTTGCGGGGCAGAAAGCCCTCGAAGCAGAACCGGTCGGTGGGCAGGCCGGAGACGGCGAGCGCCGTGAGGACCGCCGACGGTCCCGGCATGGCGGTGACTCTCAGATCGTTCTTGATACAGGCCCTCACGATGCGATACCCGGGGTCGCTCACGGACGGCATCCCGGCGTCGGTGACCAGTGCCACCGTCTGCCCGGCCGCGATGGCCTCCAGCAGTTCACCCGTGCGTGCCTCCTCGTTCCCCTCGTAGAAGGAGACGACGCGCCCGTTGGCCACCACCTGCAGACGCCGCAGGAGGGTGGTGAATTTTCGCGTGTCCTCCGCGGCCACCACGTCCGCATCCGCAAGGAGGGAGCGCAGCGATTCGCTTGCGTCGCGGTGGGAGCCGATGGGTGTCGCGGCCAGCACCAGGGCGCCGGATGGGTGGGAGGTCATGGCATCAGCCTAGAATGCTCGACGTGCTGACAACTGTTGAAGCGCTCGACGAGGGGCGGATGGCGGATCGGCGCGTCGGCTGGATGGTGACAATCGGCATCACAGTCATGGCCTTCGTACTGCGTGTCATCAACCTCGGTTTCCCCCACAAGGTCATCTTCGACGAGACCTACTACGCCAAGGACGCCTGGGCGATTCTGCAGTCCGGCTATGAGTTGAAGTGGCCGGATCCGCAGGACGACCGCAACGCCGAGGTCCTCAAGGGAAACCTGTCGGGCATGCTGGACGAGCCCTCCTACATCGTGCACCCGCCCCTGGGGAAGCTGCTGATCGGCTGGGGCGAACAGGCCTTCGGCATGGACCCCTTCGGCTGGCGCATCGCCGCCTGCGTCTTCGGGGCACTCATGGTGTTCTTCGTGATCCGCCTCGCGCGCCGCCTGTCACGCTCCACCCTGGTGGGCGCCATCGCGGGCATCCTCGTCACCTTCGACGGCCTGGCCTTCGTCATGAGCCGCATCGCGCTGTTGGACATCTTCCAGGCCACCTTCGCAGTGGCCGCCGTCTCGGCGTTGCTGGCGGACCGGGACTGGTTCAGGCACAGACTCGCCCGCCACCTACGGCGCAATGGACTCCGCGACCTGGGGGGACGCTACGGCCCCCTGCTGCTCTGGCGGCCGTGGCGGATCGTCGCCGGCATCCTCTTCGGCGCCTCCATCGCGGTCAAGTGGAACACCTTGTACATGCTGGCGGTGTTCGGCATCGTCGCCGTCATCTGGGACCTCGGTGCACGACGCCTCGCCGGCGCGGGCCACACATCCTGGCTCTCCGTCCTGGGCGACGGGGTGGCGGCCTTCGTCCAACTGGTCGTCGTGGCGATACCCGTGTACCTGGCGACGTGGAGCGGGTGGCTCTTCACCAGCGGCGGCTGGGACCGGCAGTGGGGAGCGGAGAACCCGACGGACCCCGTCGTGATGCGCTTCGGCAACGCCTTGGGCTCGCTGTGGCACTACCACGTGGCCATGTACGGCTTCCACACTGGCGACGGCATGAAGGAGGCCACCCACCCGTACGAGGCGCACCCCGCCGGATGGCTGTTCATGGTGCGTCCCATTGGCATCGACGCGGAGAACGGCATCGAGTCCGGCACCGGCGGCTGCGAAGCCGTGGGCACCACCTGTCTGCGCGTCATCTCCGCCATGGGGACGCCCCTGCTGTGGTGGCTGGCTGCCTTCGCGCTCATCGCCGCCCTGTGGTTCTGGCTCGGCAGGCGCGACTGGCGCTTCGCCGTCCCCGTGCTGGCCGTCGCCGCCGTCTGGCTGCCGTGGTTCCAGTACGCCGGCCGCCCACTCTTCTTCTTCTACGCCATCATGATCATCCCCTTCTCGGCGACGGCGCTGGCCATGGCCATGGGAACGCTCCTCGGTCCGGCGCACAGTCCGCATCGGAGAACACGAGCCATGGCAGTGGGGATCGCGGTGGCGCTGATCATTCTCAACTTCGCGTTCATCTACCCCGTCCTCACCGACGATCTGCTGACCCGCCCGGCCTGGCTGGCCCGTATGTGGTTCGGCACGTGGATCTGACGCACCAACCTCAGCGACGGCCGACCTTCTGCGTCAGGGAGCGCACCTGCGCCCGCATCCGCGATGAGAGGGGCAACGCCACGTCGCGCTCCTCACTACCCACGAGCAGGGAGGCGAGCCAGCAGCCGCTGGCCGTGCCATTCATCAGTTCACCCCGTCCATTGCCGCGGGCATAGAAACCACCCGGAATGGCCGAGGCGCCCACGGCTGGTCGGCCATGGTCACTGGGATCGATCACGAGCCGGGACATTCGCAGGTCCGTCGCGCCGAGCGAGGCTTCCGCCCACCGCTGCAACTCCGCCGACGCGTCGTCGAAGGACTCCGGGGTCGTCTTGACGCCCAGCAGCATCGTCTCGTCGCCGTCGGGTCTCACCATCCACACCGGCGGGCCCGCCAGCAGGGAGACGGAATCAACGACTTCTGGGGTCCTGCAGCGCAGCACGGGCACCCATTGAGACCGCGCCACCCGGGCGATCCTGCCCCACGGACTGATGCCCAGCGTGTCCAGCACGGCGACGGCACGCGTCACCTCGAGATCCCGGGACCATGCGGCATTGCTGCGGTGCGACACCAGCGACATGCCGTCACGACGCTTCAGGTGGGTGACCGTGGTGTCATAGCGGATCGCCGTGCCCGCCGTCATTGCCTGCGAGGCAAGTGCCGCCGCGTAGACGACGGGGTCGACGGCGACCGCTTCGGACTCGAGCCAGGCGCCCGCCCTCTGGTTCTCACTGACCTCCCGCACCTCCACGCTCGCACCGGCGGTGGTCATGAGCGCAGCCACACCCCGCAGTTCTCGCGCCAGCGCGACGCCCAGCGAGTGGTCCTGCAGGGGCAGGGTGAGGTGTGCCACGCCCCCTGCCGCGATGACCCGTCGGATCTCGGACATGCCGGAGAGGTTCCGCCGGACATGCTCGTGCGCCGAGGCATCACCATAGGCCGATGCCATGTTCGCGACGGTGCTGGCGTGGGCACAGGCGGCAACGCCGTGTCCTATGCCGGCGGAGGCTCCCTCGGGATTGGGGTCCAGGACGGTGACACCGAACCCCTCGGAGGCAAGCCGTCTGGCTGCGGTGAGTCCTGCCACCGTTGCCCCGATCACCACGACGTCGCGTGCCATGGAAGCCACGATACCGGGCACCCGAACTGCCCACGACGGGGCCTCGCGTTCGGGATGGGGGTCCCCGTTCAGTAACCTTTGACGGACGAAAGGAACCCCCATGCTCGGCTGGAGCCTCCACAACGACGGAAATCTCGTCCCGGGCGCGGTGGTGATGCCACGGGAACGGCTCGGGTGGGGCCGCACCATCGGCCTCGGCGCGCAACACGTGGTGGCGATGTTCGGTGCCACGTTCGTCTTCCCCCTGCTGATGGGTCTCAATCCACAGCTCGCCGTCATGATGAGCGGCGTCGCGACGCTGGTCTTCCTGTTCGCCGTGAAGCACAAGGTGCCGAGCTATCTCGGATCCAGCGCCTCCTTCGTGGGTGTGGCCACCGCCATCTACGGCGCCGGCGGCAACCCGGCCGACCTCACGGGCGCCCTCTTCGTCGTGGGTCTCCTGCTGTTCATGGTGGGCCTCATCATCCACTTCGCGGGTGCCCACGTGATCCACAGGGCGCTGCCGCCCGTGGTGACGGGGGCCGTCGTCATGCTGATCGGCTTCAACCTGGCACCGGTGGTGGCCGGGGTCTACTGGCCCGTCGACCCCTGGCTCGCGTTCACGGTCATGCTCGTGGTGATCGGGCTGAGCGTCGGCCTGCGCGGCTTCCTCGGCCGCATCGCCATCTTCCTGTCGCTGGTCATCGGCTACGTGCTGAGCTTCGTGTTCGACCTGGTGCTGGGCCCACGCCAGCAGGTGGCCGAGGACGGCACCATCACCCTGGTGAACCGCGTCGACTGGTCCCTCGTCGCCTCCGCGGACTGGCTCGGGCTTCCCCCCGTCACCGACCTGGCCAACTGGACGTACGGGGCCACCGACAACGTCGTTGGGCTGCACCTGCCCACGTTCAACTTCGCCCTGATCATCATCGCGCTGCCGGTGGTGATCGCGCTGATCGCCGAGAACACCGGCCACGTCAAGGCCGTCGCGGAGATGACCGGGGCGGATCTCGACCCCGTGATGGGCCGGGCGATCGCCGCCGACGGCGCCGGCTCCATGATCGCCACCCTTGTCGGCGCGGGCCCCACCACCACCTACGCCGAGAACATCGGTGTGATGGCCGCCACTCGCGTCTACTCCACCGCCGCCTACGTCGTGGCCGCCGTCGTGGCCATCGGTTTCGGGTTCTCTCCCAAGTTCGGCGCGGTCATATCCGCCACGCCCAGCGCCGTCCTGGGCGGCATCACCGTGGTCCTCTACGGAATGATCGGGCTGTTGGGCGCGAAGATCTGGAAGGAGAACAACGTCGATTTCGGCAACCCCATCAACCTCATCCCGGCCGCAGCGGGCATCATCATCGGCGTCGGCGACGTCCAGCTGAGCGTCGGCGACTTCGCGCTGGGAGGCATCGCGCTCGGCACCATCGTCACCGTCGGCGTCTACCACCTGGCCCACGCCATCGCCCCGAAGGAACTCAAGGAGGCGGCCAACGGCGCCTCCCTGCTCTACGACGCTCCCGGCATATACGACGAGACGCCGGACAAGAGCTGACTGGCCACGACGCCGCTCGGCTAGCTTGGGCCTGTGCACGAACAGAATGATCTCAATTTCCGTGAAGCGATGGCACACGTCTCGGCTCCGGTGACCATCATCACCACCATGGTCGACGGCGTCCCGTACGGCTCCACCGTCTCCGCCTTCGCGTCCCTGTCCGTCCACCCGCCCATGGTGTTGCTCGCCCTGGACAACCGCGGGGCGCTCATCGGCCACGTCCGGTCCTCGGGGAGGATCGGGATCAATGTGCTCTCCAGTGCACAGGCCGATCTGGCGGTCCGGTTCGCAACCCGAGGGCTGCAGGACAGGTTCTCAGGCATCGACTGGGTCGACGACGACGGCCTGCCCCGCCTCGACGGCTCCACCGCCTGGCTCCGCTGCGACGAGGTCACCTGCACCCCGGGCGGCGATCACACCGTGCTACTGGGCACCGTCAGCGCCGCCGAGACCGCCGGCGTCGACGGCCTCACCTACTACCAGCGAAGGTTCGGCTCCGCCACCGCGGCCACATCGGCGCCCGGCATGCTCTCCTGATGACGGTGTGACGTGGGCGCTGGTGGGGCTCCGTGGGAATCGCCACTAGTATCCACCCCATGACTTCGCTGCTTCATGCCGACGAGACCGGATTCTTCGGGGCCCACGGGGGCCGCTTCCTGCCCCCACAGCTGGAGGCACCGATCGAGGAGGTCGCGGAGGCCTACGCCGACGCGCGCAGGGATCCGGAGTTCGCCCGGGAGTACGAGGCGCTGCTGACCGACTACGTCGGACGGCCCTCCCCGTTGTTCTTGGCCGAGCGGCTGACGAAACACTTCGGTGGGGCGAAGATCTACCTCAAGCGCGAGGACCTCAACCACACCGGCTCACACAAGATCAACCACTGCCTGGGTGAGGCGCTGCTGGCCAGGCGGATGGGCAAGAAGAAGCTGCTGGCGGAGACGGGCGCTGGCCAGCATGGCGTCGCACTGGCCACGGCCGCCGCGCTCCTGGGGCTCGAGTGCGAGATCCACATGGGCGCCATCGACGTCGAGAAGCAGCACCCCAATGTGGTGCGCATGGAGTTTCTGGGCGCGAAGATCGTCCCGGTCACCGACGGCGGGCAGTGCCTCAAGGATGCGGTGGACTCGGCGTTCGGGAAGTTCGCGACGGACTGGAATGACACGTTCTTCGCCATCGGCTCCGTGGTGGGCCCCGATCCGTACCCCACGATCGTGCGCGACTTCCAGGCCATCGTCGGCCGCGAGGCCCGCAAACAGATTCTTGCCCGCGAGAACCGCCTCCCGGACGCACTCGTGGCCTGCGTCGGCGGAGGATCCAACGCCCTGGGCCTGTTCACCGCGTTCCTCGAGGACGAGAGCGTGAAGATCTACGGCGTCGAGCCCGGTGGCAAGGACCTGACAACGGTGGGAGAGCACGCGGCCACCATGACGCTGGGCTCACCCGGCATGCTGCACGGCATGAAGACCATGCTTCTGCAGGACAGCGACGGGGGTCCCGATGCGGTGCATTCCATCGCTTCCGGCCTCGACTACCCCGGCGTCGGCCCCCAGCATGCCCATCTGCGCGACATGGGCCGGGTGGAGTACGTCACCGCCTCCGATGCGGAAACCTTGGAGGCCTTCCAGCTCCTGTGCCGCGCTGAGGGAATCATCCCCGCTCTGGAGAGCGCCCATGCCCTCGTCCATACGGCCAGGATCGCGCCAGACATGGGCCGTGACGAGGTCATCATCGTCAACCTGTCGGGTCGCGGCGACAAGGACATCGACTACGTGGCCGACCAGATCCGCAGTGAGCGGTTGAAAGGCTGATCCTCAGCCCTGCCGGGTAGGCATCGGGGAGCCGGGTCAGGCGCTGTAGCCGTGCCCCACCGGCTTGATGACCGTGAAGATGAACGCCGTGTCCTCCAGCGCGTCCACGCAATGACGGTCGGGGGGCACGACGAGGAAGTCGCCCTCTCCGAGTTCGATCTGCCGCTCAGCCGTGTGGACCTTCAACGCGCCGGCCAGCACCAACACCGTCGCCTCCCCCGGGCTGACGTGTTCGTCCATGCGGTGGCCAGCCAGCATCACCACCAGCGTCTGTCTGAGGGCCTTGTCCCTGCCCCCGTGGAGGGTCTTGGCGCTGCGTCCGCTCGTGTCGCCCTGCCCCGCCAGTGTGATCTGTTCCTGGATCAGGTCCGGGAGTTTCGTCGCCTGCATGATCATCCTCTCTGAGGAGCTTCGTGCTCTGACCCTAACCTCACGAGCCGCTCGCCGTCCCGGAATCGCGCCGAGGATGTCGGCGACTTGACATTCTCGGTACCCCCCGGGGTATCCTTTAGATACCCCCCGGGGTATACGGATCCCCGGAGCGACAGAAATATGGAGCAAATATGTGTAGTGCAGTGACCTGCAAGGTGTGCAAGAAGACGACATGGGCCGGCTGCGGCAACCACGTTGATTCGGTACGCCGTAGCGTGCCCGCCTCCAACTGGTGCAACGGCAAGCACACGCAGGCGGACATCGACACCGCCAGGGCCAACAACCCGAGCCCGTTCGCACGCTTTTTCGGCCGCTGAGGCTTCGAACCACTCAACCCCCTCATCACCCACTGACCCAGAGGAGCAACAATGCTTTTGGAGCGCATCTACGACGAGGACCTCGCTCAGGCCAGCTTCGTCATCGGCTGCCAGGCCAAGGGTGAAGCCCTTGTGGTGGACCCTCGCCGTGATCTCGATGTCTATCTCGAGATCGCGGCCAAGAACAACATGACAATCACCGCCGTGGCCGAGACCCACATCCACGCCGACTACCTCTCGGGTACGCGTGAACTCGCCGCCCGGACCGGCGCGACGATGTTCGTCTCCGACGAGGGCGGACCCGACTGGACCTACGGCGACGGCTTCAACGACGCCGTGCGCATGAAGGACGGCCACGAGATCACGCTCGGCAACATCAGGATCAAGGCCTCCCACACCCCGGGCCACACGCCCGAGCACATGTCGTTCCTCATCACCGACGGCGCCCAGGCCAGCGCGCCCGGGTTCATGCTGACCGGCGACTTCGTGTTCGTCGGCGACCTCGGCCGCCCCGACCTCCTCGACGAGGCCGCCGGCGGGGTCGACACCCGCTTCAAGGGCGCCAAGGACCTGTTCGCCAGCCTGCGCGACCGCTTCCTCCCGCTGCCCGACTACGTACAGGTCCTCCCCGCCCACGGCGCCGGGAGCGCATGCGGCAAGGCGCTGGGCTCAATCCCCAGCTCCACCGTCGGCTACGAGCGGGCCTTCTCCTGGTGGGGCAAGCACCTCGAGAACGACGACGAGCAGGGCTTCATCGACGAGCTTCTCGACGGCCAGCCCGATGCCCACGCCTACTTCGGGCGCATGAAGACGCAGAACCGGGAGGGCCCCGACGTGCTGGGACACCCGTCCGAGCTCGTCGAGTACACGCCGGAACAACTCGCCGCAGGACTCGCCGACGACAGCATCATCCTGGTGGACACCCGCCACCACAGTGAGGTGCACGCAGGCACCGTCGCGCGGTCGCTCAACATCCCCGGACTCAGCAAGGCCGCGAGCTATGGCGCCTGGGTGTACAACCCGGAGGTCGAGAACCGGCCGCTCGTCCTCCTGGCGCAGGACGCCGACGAGGCCGAGGCGATGCGCGACCACCTCATCCGGGTGGGTATCGACACGGTCCGGGGCTATGCCACATCCTTCTCGGGTCTGGAGCTCGTGAAGCCGACCGTCGTGAAGCCGCAGGACGTCGACAGCTTCGATCACGTGCTGCTCCTGGACGTGCGCAACAAGACCGAGTACTCCGAGGGGCACCTGCCGGGCGCAGAACAGCTCAGCGGTGGGCGTGCCCTGTGGCACCAGGACCGACTGCCCAGGGAGGGGACCATCCTGACCTACTGCCAGACCGGTATCCGCAACAGTGTCGCCGCCGGAGCGCTGCGGCGTGAGGGATTCGACGTCGCGGAGATGGAAGGCGGGTTCGCCAATTGGCTGGACCTGCCCGACACGGCCCCTGTGACGGCATAGCGGAAGGCCATTGTGGAACCCGGCATCATCATTGGCCTGCTTCTCGCCGTGCTCGTGGGCATCTCGCTCGGGCTGCTCGGCGGGGGCGGGTCCATCCTGGCCGTGCCGATCCTGACCTACGTCGTCGGCATGGAACCGCGGGAAGCCATCGCATCATCGCTGTTCATCGTGGGCGTCACCAGCGTGTTCGGCCTCATCACCCATGCACGGGCCAAGCGGGTGCGCTGGAAAACCGGCGTCATCTTCGGCCTCGCCGCAATGGGAGGCGCGTTCACGGGCGGCTTCATCGGCGGCTACATCCCCGGCACCGTCCTGATGCTCCTCTTTGCCATCATGATGATCGCCACCGCCGCCGCGATGATCCGTCGCCCCAAGAACAGGACCGGTGCGGAGGGCGAGGAGCGGTCGGGTCTCCCGCTGGTGCGCATCATCCTCGACGGTTTCGTCGTAGGAATCGCGACCGGACTGGTCGGGGCCGGCGGCGGCTTCCTCGTCGTCCCCGCCCTGACGCTGCTGGGTGGGCTACCCATCGCGGTAGCGGTGGGGACGTCGTTGCTGGTGATGTCCATGAAGTCCTTCGCAGGGCTCGCTGGCTACCTGTTCTCGGTGCAGATCCCGTGGGCGATCGTGTTGGCCTTCTCGGCGATCGCCGTCGGGGGATCCTTCATCGGCGCCGCACTGGCGGGGAGGATACCGGGCCCAGCACTGCGCAGGGGCTTCGGTTTCTTCGTCCTCGTCATGGGCGGCATCGTCCTCGCACAGGAGATCCCACGGACCTTCGCGCTCCTGCAGGGCTGACGTCCGGTTCTCTCCCTTACACCATCAGTGCCACACTTCACAGCACACACTTCACACCCGACGGCACCACCAACGAAAAGGACACTCATGTTTCGCAGAATCTCCATCCTCCTCGGGGCGCCCCTCATGGTCCTGGCTCTCGGCGCGTGCTCGGAGCCAGAAGGCGTGACCGTCAATGAGGACACCGTGATCGTCGACGTCCGGACGCCCGAGGAGTACGCATCGGGCCACCTCGAGGGTGCGCAACTGCTCGATCTGAACAGCGGCGAGTTCGAGGCAGCCCTCCCCCAGCTGAGCCCCGAGACCGAGTACCTCGTGTACTGCCGATCGGGCAACCGTTCCGCGCAGGCCATGAAGCTGATGGAGGACGCCGGGTTCACCGACGTCACCAACCTCGGCTCGGTCGAGGAAGCAGCCGAGGCAACCGGGATCCCCATCGTCTCGTAGAACCGCCGGACGATGACCCGGCGCAAGCGTAACCTCCTCAGAACAACGCACTTCTTGTCGGCACCATGGCGGTGACGGCGACGTTCAAGGAGGATGGCATGGGCAGACAACCACGAACCGTCGCGAAGCTGGTGGCGGTGTTGGCGTTGGCCGGGGCTTTGTTGACAGGGTGCTTGCAGGACCCTGAGGGCTCCGCCGGCGTCGGCATCGGCGGCGCTGGTCTGGGCGAACCCGAAGAGGGCGACGGCCGGGTACAGATCCTCGGCGCCTTCGGCGGCGACGAGGAGGCGAGCTTCACCGCGTCGCTGGCCGACCTCGAGGAGCGGACGGGAATCGAGGTCGACTACGTCTCGGACCAGGACTTCACCAACACCGTCCAGTTGCGAGTCAACGCTGGCGACGCCCCCGACATAGCACTGTTCCCGCAACCGGGCGGGGTGTTCAACATGGCCGAGGCCGGACACCTCGTTCCCATCGACGAGTTCCTCGACTACGACAGCCTGGACTCGACCCTGATACCCGGCTTCCTGGACTCGGCACGCTTCGAGGGCCGGGTGTACGCGGTGCCGATGCGCATGGCGGTCAAGTCCCTTGTGTGGTACCCGAAGCCCGAGTTCGAGGCCAATGGCTGGAACACCCAACCCGAGACGCTGACCGAACTGTACGCACTGTCAGAGCAGATCCTGGAGGAGACCGGTGCGCCGCCGTGGTGCATCGGCTGGGAGTCCGACCAGGCCACTGGCTGGGTGGGCACCGACTGGGTCGAGGAATACGTGCTGCGCCTGTACGGACCCGACGTCTATGACGACTGGATCTACGGTCGCATCCCCTTCGACGATGAACGCATCGTCGCGGCTATGGAGGCCTACTACGAGTTCTCCACCCGCGACGGTTGGGTGCTCGGGGGCACCGATGGCATCATCAGCACCCCGTTCGGCGACGCCATGGCGCCCGCCTTCGACGAGCCACCCAGCTGCTACATGATGCGGCAGGGCAACTTCGCCATTACCTTCTTCCCCGAGGACATCGCGGCGAACCTCGACCAGGAAGTGGGCATCTTCGTCTTCCCCCGCGACGAGGACGGCTACGAGGGCCAGCCCATTCTGGGAGGTGGCGATCTGGCGGCTGCGTTCAGCTACGACACCGACACCATCGCGGTGATGGAGTTCCTCGCGTCGCCCGAGTTCGGCGGGCCGTGGGCACAGGCCGGTGGCTGGCTCAGCCCACACCGCACCTTCGACCAGTCCCAGTACCCCGACGAACTGACTCGTCAGATCGCTGATATCGCCGTCAACGCCGACGTCTTCCGCTACGACGGCTCGGACGTGATGCCGCGCGAGGTCGGCTCCGGGAGCTTCTGGACCAACATGGTGCAGTTGCAGTCCGGCGCAAAGACCGCGCAACAGGCCGCCCAGGACATCCAGGACACCTGGCCCGAGGAGTCATGACATGAGCACGCCGGCCGCCACCCCACCTCCCACTGCGGGAGCGCCCAAGGATGTCACCCACCGGCCCGCCGCCGACCTCCCGAACACCAGCCTGCAACCCGGCAAGCTGGCGCTCGGTGCGGTGGGCGTCGCGCTGACCGTCTGGTTCATCGGCAACCTCTTCCTGGCTTTCGCCTACTACCCACAGTGGTTCTTCGACAGCAAGATCCTGATGGGCATCCTCGCCATCGTCGTCGGTGTCGGCGGCGCGGCGGTGTTCTTCTGGTTCCTCAACATGGGCATCGAGGCACTGCCCCGCAGTCTGGAACACGGGCTGATGCCCTACGCCTTCCTGCTGCCGGGCTTTTCTCTGATCGGCCTGATGCTGATCTACCCCACCATTCAGACCATCAACTACTCGTTCGCCAACGCCGCCAGCACCGCCTACCGTGACCCGCCATGGGAGAACTACGCCGAGCTGTTCACGAGTTCTGCCTTCTGGTCGGCGATCATCAACAACGTGCTGTGGATCGCCATCGTGCCAGCCATCACCGTCGCGCTGGGCGTCGTCGTGGCCGTGTTGGCGGACAAGCTGTCCGAGCGCGGTGAGAAGTGGAGCAAGAGCTTCATCTTCCTTCCCATGGCAATTTCGTTCGTGGCCGCCTCCGCCATCTGGGCCACCACAATCTACGGCTACTCAGCTCCCGGGCAGCCGCAGACCGGCGTCCTGAACGCCATCTGGGTGGCGCTCGGCAACGAACCGCAGAGCTGGCTGACCATCGACACAGGACGCCTCAACTCGCTGCTGCTGATGGTGATCCTCATTTGGCTGCAGACCGGTTTCGCCATGGTGCTGCTGTCGGCGGGAATCAAGGGGGTGCCGGAGGACACGCTCGAGGCGGCACGCATCGACGGTGCCAGCGAAGTCAAGATCTTCTTCCAGGTGGTCATTCCCCAGATCATGGGCACGATCGTGACGGTCTTCATCACCGTGTTGATCCTGGTCATGAAGGTGTTCGACATCGTCTACGTCCTCACCAATGGCCGCAACAACACCGACGTCGTGGCCAACTTGTTCTTCCGTGAGATGTTCACCAACAGCCAGTCCGGCCGCGCCACCGCCATCGTCGTGGTTCTGCTGGTCGCGGTGATCCCCATACTCATCTACCAAGTCAAGTTGTTCAGGCAGCAGGAGGGTATGCGATGAACGCCGGACGCTACAAGGACGGACGCCGACGGAGTCCCTTCTCCATTGTCGTTGTCATTCTGTTGGCCATCCTCTGGTCCCTACCCACCGTCGGGCTGCTGGTCACCAGTTTCAGGACCCGCGACGCCGCTCTGGGGTCGGGGTGGTGGGAGGCGATTCTCAACCCGTTCGGCAGCGGTTGGACCTTCGACAACTACTCGCAGGTCTTCGAGATGGCGGACATGGGCAGCGCCTTCCTCAACGGCATCATCGTCGCCGTTCCGGGCACTGTCATCCCCATCATGTTCGCCGCCTTCGCCGCCTACTCGTTCGCGTTCATGGACTTCAAGTTCAAGGACGCACTCTTCATCGTGATCGTCGCGGTGATGGTGGTGCCTATTCAGGTCGCCTTCCAGCCGCTGCTGTACCTCTTCGGCCCCTACGGGCTGGGGATCAGCGGCCAGTTCCTCGCGATCTGGATCCTGCACACCGGCTTCGGGATGCCGCTGTGCATCTATGTGCTGCGCAACTACATGTCCACGCTGCCCTACAGCGTCGTGGAGTCCGCCCGTATCGACGGGTGCAGCAACTTCCAGATCTTTTGGAAGCTGGTTGCACCGATGTCGATGCCCGCCATCGCGGCCTTCGCCACGCTGCAGTTCCTGTGGGTCTGGAACGACCTGCTGATCGCCAAGCTGTTCCTCACCAACGACAACACCACGGTCATCGTGAAGCTGCAGCAGTTGCTGGGAACCCAGGGTCAGGGCGCTGAGTTGCTCACCGCCGGGGCGTTCATCTCCATGGTGCTGCCGATGATCGTCTTCTTCGTGCTGCAGAACTACCTGGTTCGTGGCATGACCGCTGGCGCCGTGAAGGGCTGACGCCTTCGAGCCGCAGAGGCCCGCCCGCTGGTGGCCGTGCCGCCACGGGTTGGCCCACTGGGTGGGGAGTGCGGGCCCGTCCATGGTCCATGGCGCCCCAGCCAACCGCTCTGGGAACGTGTGATTCTCCACAGATGTCGTGGGGGCTGACGATCCCGAGGCCAGAAATCCATAGTGATGGGTATGCACCGCCGCAAGGAGCCCCCGCTGGATGTCCATGAACTGGCACGCCGACAGGCTGGCGTCGTCTCCCACGCCCAGCTCGTGTTCCTGGGGCTACCGCCGAAGGCCGGGAAACGCTGGAAACGGGGATGGTTCAGTGTGGCGCCCGGCGTCTACTGCGTGCAGGAGCCGACGTGGGAGAGCTGGTGTTGGGCTGGCATCCTCTACGCGGGCCCGACCGCCGTGATGGGCAGCCTTGCGGCCGCCCATTGGTACCGGCTCACAGTGGTGCCGCCGCAGGAGATCGTCGTGTGGCACGGACGCAGCAGCCAATTGAGGCGTTTGGGAAACGAGGACACGGGCGTGACGTTTCGGCGGGCTCTCCGCAGCGGGCGCGGGGAGCCACCGCGCACTGGCGTGGAGGTCACGATGCTGGATGCGGCCCATGACACGACCGAGGACGAGTTCGTGGCAGTCGTGACCCGTGCGTTGGCGCAACGTCTCACAACTCCGTCCCGCCTCGTGGCAAGCCTCGGCGAACGTCCGCGAGTGCGACACAGGAGCGTCCTGCTGCAGTTGTGTGACTCGGCGAGCACCGGCGTGGAATCGGTGCTTGAGTGGCGGTTCCTGCAGGTCGTGGTGCGCGCGCACGGGCTGCCGGATCCCGAGCGTCAGGCCGTCCTGCGGGCCGGAACCAGAACGGACTGTCTGTGGAGGGAGTTCGGCGTCGTCGTCGAACTCGACGGCCGCCTCGGCCACGGCGACACCTTCCGTGACATGGATCGCGACAACCGGCTTGCCATGGTCGGGTTGGTGACCCTGCGCTACGGATGGCACGACGTGACCACGCGCCCCTGCGAAGTGGCGTGGTCACTGCATCAGGTCCTCCAAGTACGCGGACATGAAGTCCCCCGCACGCGGTGTCGGCGGTGTCGACGCGTTGGTGTCGCCTGACTGGGGATCCGGGGACCACAGAGGGTCCATGCGGCCCCACCCAGGCCCATGTTGCCGCTGGAGTGCACGCGCGGACGCATTTGCGACGTCCCTGTCAGCTGAGCGGCGCGAGATCGGTCAGCAACTCGTCGAGGATTTCCTCCTCGTAGCGGTCGAACCCCTCGGGCATGCGCCATTGCTGAGCGCCCGGCAGCCGAAGCAGGCGATCCACGATGCGCCAGCCGACGGCGTCCCCGTCGGCCCGGACTCTGAGCGTGGAGGTGGTGGCCAGTGACGAGAGCAACGTCATCGTCGCCAGGTTCGGCAGTCCGAAGGTGCACACCAGGGGGTGGCTGTGTGGGCCGAACTGGTCGGCGGCGGCCTCGACGATTGCGGGGTTCTCGCAGACGAAGACGTCCGTGACGCCGCCGGCCAGGGCGAATGGGTGGAGCAGGCTGCGAAGCGTCAGCCACACCGGTTCCCCGTGCACTGCTGTCAGCGAGGCGGCCGGGCCGTCGCCGGTGAGCGGCAGGTTCAGCACGAGCACCTGGGCGGACACGCCGTCGCACACCACCCCTCCTACCTCCCAGGCGCGGTGCCAGGCGGCGGCGTCGCCGATCGGGTCCACCCAGGCAGCAGCGTCGACATCGCGCCCAGCCAGGAACCGGGCGACGGCCCTGCCCAGTCGACGGTCGCGATCGAGGGCGTGCGCATCCCCGAACAGTTGCGCTGCCAGCACCGGCAGCCGCACTGACGTATCACCTGCGACCGAGCGCGCGTCCAGATGCTCCACGATCAGCGCGATCTGCCCTGCGCGCTCGTCCCACGAACCGGCCCCGATCAGGCAACGTTCCAGCACCGCCTCGGCGACGTCCCCACCGAGCCCACGGAGGCGATCCAGCCCGCCCCTGCGATCATCCCGCTTCGCATCGACGGCCACCCGACGTTCGGCGCGGAGGTCCCGCAGTGGTCCGCCGATCTCCGACAGCAGCCCCTCCAAGGAGGTGCCATGGCGTTCCAACTCCCGTCGCAGTTGGGCCACTTTCACCGGCTCCTGCGACACCGCCCACGCCGCGTCGAGCATCCGGCCCACCTGGCGTCGCTCGTCGGCGGCAAGGTCGACTTCCAGTTGGGCGCGCGCCCCCAGGCGTCCCGCCTCCCGCCGCGTCCGCGCCGCCGCCAGCACCTTGGCGGGCCCGGGGTGTTCGGCCCAGGCGAGAACGTGGTCCGGGACGCTCACAGCAGGGACTCCTGCCCATTGGTTGACCGCGACTCGACGACGTCAAGCCAGGAGAGCGGCAGCTCAATGGCCTCCAGTGTCCCTCCCGCCCACAACTCCAGCGTGAGGTCAGCGCCCGATGTGGGGGCTGGAGCCCTGACCACTTGGTAGATCGCGGCGGTCGGCACCGCATGGACATTGACCAGCCGTCCCGGGCCGGCGAGCAGCACATCGAGGTCGAACTGCCGCAACAGGTCCATCACCATCGAGCGGTTCGCGACGTCGAGACCGTCGAAGGCCTCGTCGAGCCAGATGGGTCGAGGGGCGATGGGCATGTCTCGGTACAGCGCAGCCAGCGTTGCCACGAGCGGCAGCATCAGCATGACGGCGCGCGCCCCACCGGACATCTCGGCGAAGCTGCGGGCCGTCAACGGGCTCCACGCGCCGCCAACCCCGATGCGTCGTTCGAGGGTGATGTCGTACCAGTCGCGGTAGTCGAGTTGCCGGGCCAGCGCGTCGTGCCAGTCCGCCTGGCCCTCGTTCAGGGCCTGGCGCCTGGCCTCATCGACGCGGTGCCGCAGGAACTCCCTGACCTGCGCCTGGACGTCCGGGTCCAGCAGCGCGGATCCGCCGACCGCCTCGAGCACAGCACGGTGCTGGCCGGCCTCCAGCCGGATGCGCATCGCTGTGCCGCTCGTCGTGGTGGAGTGCTTTCCCAGCACCTGATTGATGTCTCGCACGAGTGTGGTGGCAACACCGATGCGTTCCTGCATGTGTTCGAGAAATGTGGATCCGAGCAGTTCGTCCAGGGTTTCCTGCACGCGGGCGTCGTAGGCGTTCTGCAGTGTGGCGACGGTGGAGGCAAGGCGGTCGACCGCCTCCCGGAGCGGCAGGACCGCACCGTTGGAGTTGACGGTGACGTCGATCAGGATCAGGTCGTCGACGGGTTCGAGCTTGAGGGCGCGCCCGCCCTGTTCCAGCTCGGCGTTGACTTCCCTTGCGCGACCTTCCAGGGTGGAGCGGAGTCGCTGGAGTTCCCGGGCGTTTGCCTCCAGAGCCTCATGTCCGGGCCGTTCCACCCATCGGCCGGGAGTGATCGCGCGCCGCACGTCGGCCACCTGCGCTCGCACGCTTTCGATGGCGGAGGAGCCCGGCTCCGGGAGGTCCAGCGCGAGGTCCGCCACCACGCCCCGGTCCACCAGCGAACGGAATTCACCGTATGCGGCGTCACGTTCAGCCGTCGCCACGTCGCGGGCGGCCAACAGATTCTGCAGCCGCTCACGCGCACCTCCGAGCCGCACCGACTGCCGGAGCCGCTCCTCACCGAGCTTCTCGCGCTCCACCGTCGCCGTCCTCGACTCGCTCTGCAACGCCTGGAGCCGTGTCAGCATCTCGTTGTCGTCGGCGCCGATGGCTGCCCGGAGCTCGTCGGCGGTCCTGCTGGCGGTGCCCAGCGTCCGCTGTGCTTCCTCGTGGGCGACGCCGACCTCGGCCTCGTCACGTTCGGCCGCGGAGCGCCGCTCGGCGGTCTGCTCCGCGACCCGTTCGGCCGTGACAAGCAGCTGCTGGTCACTGCGCAACCGGTCGAGGCTCCTGTCCACCGCGTGCAGCGCCTCCCGGACGCCGTCCAGGCCATCGACGGTGGCCGGGAGCCGCGCATCACCCACGAACCGGAGGAACTCGGCGTGCTGGGAGTCGGCAGAGGACCGGGCGTCGCGGCCCTTCCTGTCCGCGTCGTCAGCCTCCGCCCGTGACTCCTCGGCGATCCGCTGCCGTTCGTCGGACAGGTTGAGGATGCGTCCAAGAGCGACATCGCTGGGGGCGCGCTGGAAGGCGGCAGCCAGCGCTGCAAGGGCTGTGGCGGCGGCGTCGGCACGGGCCTCGTGCCCCGTCGCCTCTTCCTCGCGGGCGGTACGTTCGTCGGACAACTCGGCCAGCCGACGTCGCCGCCGGGACTGCCGCGCCGCCTCCCCCAACCATTCGGCGTGCTCGCCGGTCGGTTGCGAGGTGCCGGTGAGGCCGGAGTTGCGCCACCGTCCGTCGACGGCCACCGCCAACCCGGCCGGCGGCAGCGGCTCGTCGACACCGCGCAGCGCAACGCCGTCCAGCACACGCCTGGTCTCCTCGGCCAGATCCCCGGCATCGTCGGCCACGTTGAGCACGGCACTGAGGCGGGGGCCGTCTCCGGGATTGTCGGGCACGGTGGCAAACGTGTCGAAGCCCTCGATGCCGGCGTTGTCCACCCAGGCATCCAGCAGACCTGCCGCCGCCAGTGCCGCCTCCACGTTGGCAAGTTCGCGGCCCTGGAGGCCCACCGGGTCGACCAGTCGCCAGAAGGGTGCACCGGGAACGTCGACTCTGTTGCGTCGTCGCCACAGCGCCGGTTCCGGAGGGGGGACTGCTCCCGCAGCCTCCAGCGCGACGATCTCGTCGCCCAGCAGCTGGGCCGCTCGGCGAGCCTGCATGGCGGCTTCCGTCGCGACGCGCCGCTCCTCGTCCCGCGAGGAGCGCCGGGGCTCGTACCAGTCGGCGCGGATGCGCTCGGTGAGCGAAGGTGCCGCGAGGTCGGTGACCGCTCGTGGCAGTCCTGCCAGCCAGTCGTCGGTCCCCGGTCGGGGATCGAGACCTGCGGCCCACGTCGAGAGCGCGCTGGCAACTGCGTCGTGCTCCGCCTCGGCCTCCTGCCAACTTCGCTCGGCGGTTGCCTCGAACGCGGCAGCCCTCGACTGCAGAGCCGTGGCCGTTTCCTCCAGCGAGGTGGCAGCCGCGTTCGCGTCGTCGGCGGTGCGCAGGAGCCGAACGGCACGCGCGACCATGTCCCTGCGTTCGGCGGTTTGCTGCCGCGTGCGTTCAGGGTCGACGTCACCGCTGATGATCAGTCCCGCGTCGGCGGCCGTGTGCCGGACGGCGTCCAGCGAACGACCCATAACGGTGCGCCGCTCATCGGCTTCGAGGCGGCGGTCGTCGTCCTCGCCCGCCGCCGCGCGCGCCCTCTGCTGGGCCCTGCCGAGGCTTCGCTCCACCTCCTGCTGACGCCTCTCGGCGGCCGCGAGCGCGTCGTCGGCTCGACGGGCTGCCTCGATCCGCCCCTGCGCCTCGCCGTACGCCGAGGACTGGCGCAGTTCGTCCGCCGCCGCGGCGGACGCCTCGGCTTTCAGTCTCGCCGCCTCCTCGCGCGCCTCGAGATCGGCGACGGCCGCTTCGGCCTGCGTCAGGGTGGTCCGGGCCGACTCCTCGTCGCGGCGCACTCTGTCGAACTTGGTCCGGCGGTCCGCAGCATGGTCGGCGGCCAGCCGGAGCTTTGCGGCCATCCAGGCCCGCCATGGCGCCCCGGCGAAGCGCGCGACGGTGTCGGCGGCCTCCTTGGTGCGTTGCAGATCGTGGCGGATCTGGTCGAGTTGGTCCCAGCCCTGCGCGAGCTGCTGGATCTCGCTGCGACGCAGTTCCG
Organism: uncultured Actinomycetota bacterium; assembly: GCA_963747505.1. Taxonomy (GTDB): domain Bacteria; phylum Actinomycetota; class Actinomycetes; order Propionibacteriales; family Propionibacteriaceae; genus Arachnia. Next base: position 1,744,577 of record CAVVFD010000001.1, read on the forward strand.
GCAGGGACGACCGCAGATGGTCGGTGACGAATCGCACGTCCAGATGCGCCCCCAGTTTCGGCGTGCGAGTCACCTTGAGGATCTTGCCGACGATGTCCAGCTTGTCCACCGTGGCGCCCAGCAACTGCTCGGCGACCTCGGCCTTGTACGACAGCCCTGAGGGGTGCGGTGTGAAGCCCGGGACGTCGATCGCCTTCGGCGGTTGCACCTCGCGCCCCTTGGCGAGACGAATCGCCTCGCGGACGCGACCGCCGCGTGCGGTGCACCATTCGAGGCTGACCCGCGGTGTGGCGCTGCGGGCGGAGGCGTAGAGCAGTGTCGTGAAGAAGCGCTCCTCGCCGTCGACGAGGCGGCCGTATTCCACCCACAGCCAGCCGTGGAAGAAGGACGCGCTCGCGTCCCGCCGGTCGCCGTCGGCGCCGGTGGGTTTGACGTAGTAGGAGAACTGTTTGCCGGAGCGGCCGAGGGTGTCGATCTTGTCGCTGGAGGTGTCGGCCAGCCAGGGGATGAGGGTGGTCAGCGCCATCAGGGATGACTTGCCGGTCTCGTTGCGGCCCATCAACTGGGCCCAGCCGTCCGCGTACCAGTACTCGGCGGCCTCGAACTCCCACAGGTTGACCACACCGGCGCGCAGCGGTTGCCAGCGGTCCCGGTGGGGTTGCGGCAGTCCGCCCGCGACGGCTGCGTCGCGCCAACCGCGGAGCGCGTCGTCGGTGCTCATGGTTCCTCCGGGAAGAGAGTCTCGGGTGCCGCCACGGGCTGTGCCAGGTCGGCGCCACGGAAGCGGCCTGCCAGTGGGGTCAGTTGCCAGTCGCCGTCGGGCAGGATGCGCAGGAGCCCGACGTCGCGCAGCCGCGCCTCGGCGGCAGCGCGCACCGCCTCCGGTGAGACCTGCATGGCCTTGGTGAGGTACTTGCCCTGCGTGGCGTGCAGCTCGGCCGCCAGATTCGCCGCCTGCTCCTCCGAGCAGCTGCGCGCGGTGCCTGTGGAGGCGCGGGCGACGTCGTCGAGGAGGCGCAACGCCACCCAGTCCCTGGCCGTCGCCGACGGGAAGTCGAGCTGTACTGCCGCGGGCAGCGCCCGGTCGGCGGGCAGCACCAGCAGGATCGCGTCAGAGCGCATCTCCACCGTGCCGCCGGTCATCTCCTCGGCCTGCGACGCCAGTCGGGTCCGCTGTCCGACGAGGTAGGACTGCTCGTCGCCGGGCAGTTCCGCGACGAGGATCCCCTGCGTCTCCACCAGTTGCCGCAGCAACCTCGCGCCGCGCGTGTCATCGGCGGTGCCCGCCCGACTGGAGAGCGCCAGGTCGACGTCATCGGTGCTGATCAGCAGTGCGAGCGCATCTCGATGCAGTACCAGGCCAGCGCCGATGCCTTCAGCGGCACGCTCCCACTCCTCCACCAAACGGTCGTCGGTCCGCCGCTCCAGGACACCATGTGCGACGAGTCGGTCCACCGCACGCACGAGCTCCTGCCGGTGGGAGCGGAGGTTCGGGTCGTAGGGCCGGCCGCCCAGCGCGGCGGTGCTGAGCTGGACGTCGTCGGAGAGGTCCTGGAGGGTGACGCTGTCCTGGCGACGGTCTTCCAGGCAGGCGGCGGCGTACAGGGTGAGCAGCAACTCGAACCGCGATGGTGAGTCGCCGACGGGGAACGCCACCTGCTGGTCGACGGGGACCCGTCGCAGCCGGTAGCACTGGTCGATGTGGGCCAGCCGGTAGCCAAGGCGGGTGCACCAGGTGGCAAGGGTCTGGGCGTGGCGGTGGACCAGTGCGTAGAGCGCGGAATCGGACCACGGGGTGACTGTCTGATTGGCCAGGAGCCCGACGAAGGCGCGCTGCTTGTCGGCCTCGTACGCCCGCAGCATGGACTCGGTCACGCCCCGAACTCCACGAGGGCGTCGGGCAGGACGAGCCGGCCCTCACGGGTGTTCAGCACCGCCGAACCGGGACGCGGGTGCAGCACCAGCCGCCAGCGGCCGTCGGCGCTGACCGCGCTGCTGGAACCGTCGGAAGCGCGGTGGTTGCGAGCGAGCGCCACGAGGTCGAGCAGCAGGCCCGACTCCGTGGCCGTGAGGCTGTCCCACTGGCTGAGGGCGGTTCCCGAGCGTGCCGTCAGCGAGGCCGCCGCCCGTTCCATGTCCACCTGCTCGCGCATCGCCAGCCGTCGGGCCTCCGCGCGAGCGACGGCGTTGTCGACGATCTGCGCGGGGCGCCCGGCCAGCGAGCGGGAGGCCTGCGCCCTTAGCCGTCGGGAGATGACCGCTGGCGGCGCCTCCCACACCGAGATGCGGGGCCCACCGGTAACCTCGGGTGTCGTGAGTGTGAAGTGCCGGGCCGGGAACAACCCGGTGGCGGTGCACCACAGCCGCCACGCGTCCCGGCTGTCCGGCGCCTGATCCATCGCCGACGCGAGCCGCAGCAGATCAGCCTTCCGGGAGACGGTGCCGCCGACGGCGAGCAGGGTGCGGTGGCTGCGCAGCACCGGGGTGACCGCATCGCGGATCTGGCGACGCAGTCGTTTGGCCTGCGGCTGAGCGCCGGCGAACCACGTGGCGACGATGGTGACGGCCCCACGCATCTCTGCCACCGTCGTCGACAGGGAGGTCTCCACCGCTTCCGATCCCAGCCGGGCCAGCGCCATCGCTCGCCAGGTCTGATCGGGGATGCCACCAAGGTGGGGCAGCGTCGCGACGATCTCATCGCTCCAGGTGTCGACGCCGGAGCCCCACGCCTCCACGTACGCCAGGATCGTCTCCAGCAGCCGCTCGATTTTCTGCTGCGTCGGCGAGCCCCCGAGCGCCGCGGCCAGGCGCGACTGCCATTCCGAGGCGGCGGCGCCCATGGCATCCAGCGTCGTCTGCGCCTGGGCGAATTCCTTGCTCGCTGCGGCCGGGTCGTCGGCGTCGAGTGCGGTCAGCGTCGCGTTCAGGCGTTCGGTCAGCGACGCCGGTGCCAGCAGCACGGCTGTTGATGCCGGACCGAGTTCGGTCTCCACCCGGCGCACGGCCGCGTTGAACGCCGACCCGGCCTCGGTCAACTGGTAGCGGTAGCGGTTGCGCAGGAAGTCGTGCTGGGTCTCGGCGTTGTCCTGCCAGGATTCGCAGGTGCCCCATTCTACGAGTTGGCGCATGCGCGCCTCCAGCGGGAACTCCGCCATGAGGTCGCTCGCGCGGTCGTCCGGCAGTCTCCGGCGGATCTGTGCGTCGAGGTGATCGAATCCCACACCGGTGAGTGACACATTGCGCTCATCGTCGAGGATGTCGACGATCAGGCGGTACTGCTTGGCAAGGGGGCCGGTCAGGTAGGCAGCCGCTGTGGACTGACCCGGCAGCGGCAGCATCGTCCACGCGCTCGGCGACTCCTCCGTCATCCCTCACCTCCAGGACGACACCTTACGGTCTGATTGGAATCACTGTCTCGGCACCGTCGGACAAGCGCCACTGGCAGGACTGGTGGCGCACTCGCCACCACTTCCACCACGCAGCAGCGACCGGTGGCGGGAAGCCGACGGCGTGGCGTGGCTGCCATGGCACAACGATCTCACCGCTCTCCCGACGGCCCCGGCTGTGCTGGCGTCCAGAACTCCCCGGACATCCCGCTGGGCGACGCCGTCCTCCCGCTGATCCGCACCCGTGCCGACCTCCACCGTTGGAGCGCCGCCAATGCGCACGGCAAGCAGATGGACGGGCCCACGGCACATCGGGCATTTCCTGCCGCGTCTCCCTCGGGAGCGCACGGACAGCTTCACCAATCACGGCGAGATTACGAAGAACAGCGTCATAGGCCATCGAGCCGAACTCCTCCGAATGCAGGAATTTCTCATAGTCCTGGCACCGGAGGATTGCTTCAAGTATGTCGGTGAACCGCTCGCGGTCCGATCTCGTCACAGAGCCACCGAGTCAGCTAACGCGGTGGCGGAGACCTCGTCACGGAGCAGCGACTGCGCGACCACGTCAACCCTCGCCCCTAGGATGTGGCTCAATTCTTCGGCGACGCCAGCGACGCGCAACAGGTCGTTGCCGCTGCCGGGGAGCAGATCTACCAAGAGATCGATGTCACTAGCTGCAGTGGCATCACCCCTGGCAACGGAGCCAAACAACCGGGGATTGGCCACGTGATAGCGCCGCAAAACCGCGTCCACGGCATCTCGGTTCGCCGCGATGGCTTCGCGCAGGGAAGCGCTTTCGGCAGTCACGGTGCTCACATGCTCAGTGTACTGAGCTGTGGTCCGGCCTTCGTCGACCAAGCCATAGTCGACGTCCACACAGACCCTCGACGTCTAACCTGTTGTCGGCGTCACAACCGACAAGCCCTCGGAGGCCGGAGCCAAGTCGAGAACGCTCTGGTCGGACTCGGTCAGGAGCCGAACTGCGCGAATCTAACCAACGCCGCCAACGTCTTACTCAGAGGTTTGCCCGCGCGCAGTTGCCCTGAAGCGACGCACCGCGCCGTTCCTGGTAGTTCACGTGCCGAAATCGACACCAGAACTCCCAAACAACTCTGAATCGTTCCCTATGGTTGCCCAATCACCGACGCAATGCTGCGGAAATGTCGGTTTGTGCGAAGTCATCACCCTTGAACAACAAAGGACGCCCCAGTGTCTTCGCGGTGGCGTAGGAGAAGCAGTCACCGAGGTTCAGTGCTGCCGGATGCCGCCCCTTGCCGAAACGGCGCCACGCCTCCACGGCGGCAACAGCCTGCTGTTCATCAAGGGGCAGAATGACGCACTCAAGGTCAGCAAGGAGCGACTCGAGGTCGTCGGCGGCCTCGCGCCCACCCTTTGCCTCAGCGACGATCCCAGCCTCCACAAGGGTTGCCGCCGACACAGCCAGCTCGTCGGCCCCGCTCATGAGCGACAGGAAGTACTCCGCATCCGGTTCTCCCAGGATCACCGCCATCAGAGCGGAGGTGTCGACGATCATTGTGGGAGTCCATGCTGGTCGTAGCCGAGAATCTCATCAGCAGATTGTTCATCTCGGATCTGTCGCTTCCTGGCCCGCTCGATGTAGCGCTCAAGTTGGGGACGACGCCCACCCACACGGCGGCCCCGTTCAATCCTCTCCAGGCGCTCCTCCATGGCCACGCGGATCGCGACAGTGATGCTCTCACCGGTGGCCGAGGCAAGACGACGCGCGAGCTGATCAGCGGCCGGGTCTTTGATGTTCAGCGCCATACGGCAAGCATACTAGGAAGAAATCCACCAGAGAGTAAAGAAGTGGCAGCGATCGAGCACGGCACTCGCCGCGCCGTCAGCCTTTGGAGCGGCGCCCGACGAGGCACTCGATCCTGCCAGCCGGACCTCTTCCATGCGCTGTGCGGACCCTGAACGCCTCGCCCGCCGATGACTCCCGATGGACCAGCCTCTACCGCCGGGGGTGTCCACCGCGCTCACAGCGAGCCATACGATCGGTCACCATGAACGATGCCGAGCCCGGACTCTTCGAGTGGACCCCCGAGGACAGCCCCAAGGCACCTTCCCGCCGTCCCCAGCGCGGACGAAATCGCGAGACGTGGGCCCTCACCGCCACAGCCGAGGTTGTCATCGTCGACGCAGCGGCCGTGGATGAGGCCTTGGCACAGGCAGAGGTGAAAGGCCTGATGATCGGTTGGGACGACGTCGCGGTCGACGCCGAGCCAGCACTCGACGACTCGACGGTGGAGCCGACCACTGGTCCACTGGATCAACTGGCCTGGCTGATCTGGCCCACCGAAGGGCAGGACGCACTCATGGACGCCGGTGCGTTCCGGGTGCTGATTGTGGATTCCGGGATGATCGGTCAGACCGACGAGCGGGGCACCGCCACCTGGACGATCACGGTCAAGCTCACCCACGTCGACCGCCTCCGACAACTGGCAGCCCGGGCGCACCCCGACGAGACCGCGGCCATTGAGGACAGTCTCTCCATCGCCTGGCAGCGCGCGGCCGACCCGTTCGCGCCGCTCCGTTCCATCCCGGGGATCGAGTGGCGCCCCGTGTCCGTCCACGTCGAGCATGTGCCCGCGCGACCAGCGACTGGGTGAGATGATCGATGGGGAGTCGGCGGCCGGGCGTCCGGAGGGAAGCATGGCGACGCCGGACTCAACCACCCAGGAGGATCACCACATGGCCACGACGCAGCCCGTCACCGACTGGAACGTCGACCGCCTCGACGACCTCTCCGGAAGGCGGTACTTGATCACAGGCGGGAACTCCGGCATCGGGTTCGAGGCCGCAGCCCACCTCCGGCGGGCCCAGGCCGATGTCTTCATCGCCGCTCGCTCCACGACAAGGGGCGCTGAAGCCGCAGCACGCCTCACGGAGATCCCGGGCAGTGGCATCGTCCATCTCATCGAGCTCGATCTCGCAGATCTCGGGTCGATTCACAAGGCCAACGAGTCGATTCGTACCCACACCGATGGCCTCGACGGCATCGTCAACAACGCGGGAATCATGCAGACACCGCAACGGAAGACATCTGACGGATTCGAGTTGCAGTTTGGCACCAACCACCTCGGCCACTTCCTGCTGAACCACCTCATGTTCGATCTGGTCACAGCACGGTCGGGCAGGATCGTTCCGGTCAGTTCAATCGCCCATCGTTCGGCTCCGGGCATCCGCTTCGACGACCCGATGTTCCACGACGACTATTCGCCGTCGACCGCGTACTCGCACAGCAAGCTCGCGAACCTGATGTACGGCCTCGAACTCGCACGTCGGTTGGAAGCAGCCGGATCGACGGTGATGGCTGCCAGTGCACATCCCGGCTACGCCGCCACAAATTTACAAAGCACGGGGCCAACAGGGATCGTCAAGATGATCTACAAAGTCAGCAACAAGTTGCTGGCGCAACCAGCAAGTGCCGGCGCACTTCCCGAAGTCCTCGCCGTTGCGGGCAACGAAGCGCGCAATGGTGCGTACTACGGACCCACCAAGTTCGGAGACAGCCGCGGGCCGGTCGGAGAAAGTCTCATTTCAGACCCGGCCAAAGACCAGGACGCTGCCGAACGCCTATGGACGCTGAGCGAAGAGTTGCTCGGCATTACGTGGGACGTCGCCTAGAGGAGTCCCCTCCCTCAGCCTTGGGTGGTGGGTCTGGTGCCGTACTCGCCACCAGACCCACCACACACGCAACCGTGTCCTCTTGTTCAGGCGACGGCGACGCGGTCGAGCGCGGCCCTGAGCGCCGAGCGGACCTCGTCGGCGAGCGGCTCCATCTTGTCGTTACCGGTGAGGGTGACCATGGTCTCCGGGTCGATGGCCTCGACGACGGTGACGCCGGCGCTGTGGCGGACCACCACATTGCATGGCAGCAGCAGCCCCAGCGATGGCTCCACCTCCAGACCCTGGTACGCGAAGCGCGGGTTGCAGGCGCCGATGATGACTTGGTCGTCGACGTCGACGTCGATCTTGTCCTTGAGCGTCTTTTTCAGGTCGATCTCGGTGAGTACCCCAAAGCCACTCTCCGCGAGCGACGCCTTGGTCATGGTGAGCACCTCGTCGAAGGGGCGCTCCAGGTCGATGCGCAGTGCATAGTTCATGACAACCTCCTGTCCAGATCATGCCCCTTCGCCCGGCCGTTGGGGCTGGGCGGCTCATTTTTCAGCAGGAAGCGTGGGTCGTGATGCGTTTGCCGGCCGCGAAGCCGTAGGCGACGAGCAACGCCACGAGTGGAGACAGAGTGGCCTCGGCCTGCGACACCATGACGGGAGCTCCGAGGATCACCACCGCCGGGACGACGGCACACACACCGCCGGTCAGGTGCTCGCGCGCCGAGACGCCCGCCGGCGGCACGTAGGTGGCCAGGGTGACGGCCCCCACGACGGCAGCCAGGCCGAGGAGCACGTAGTCCGCTGCACCGGTGGCCTGACGGGCCGAGACGAGCGCTGCGAGCAGCGCCGCCCCCGCAACGATCGCTGCGGCGGTGTGCCGCCTCGACCAGGCGGCGCGCCAGTAAGCGGGGCCGCTGGCAGGGACGTCGACGAGCCCGAGCATCTGCTGATGGGTCACGTGGGGGCTCCTCCTCGGTGGGCACTGTTCCGATCATCATACCCCCCGGGGTATCTAGGAGTCGAGCGGAAGGACAGCGAAAGGGGCTGCCGATTCACCCGCCAGCTCGCTCCGCCACCATCGGCGTGATTTCAATCGGTCTCCGGGTGGTGCACAGCCAATTCATCGATGCGGTCCAGTGTTTCGGCGGCCGCTCTCATAAGCCCAGATCACGAGCTCGACCCGGTTGCGGGCCGAAAGTTTGGTCATGAGCGCCCCGATGTGCGTCTTGACGGTGCTGATGGAGAGGAAGAGATCCGTGGCGATCTCAGTATTGGTCCGACCCGCAGCGATGAGGTCGAGCACGGCTTCTTCGCGTGGAGTAAGCGGATCGATTGGCTCGGGCAACGCTCTGGCCCGAGACGACGAGAAGGTTGCCAGTAGCCGCGCTGTGATGGCAGGTGAGATGAGTGCGTCGCCCTGCGCAGCGGAGTGAACGGCTCGCATCAGGAGGTCGGGGTCTGCGTCCTTGAGCAGGAAGCCGCGAGCCCCGGCTCTCAGTGCGTCGTAGACGTACTCGTCCTGGTCGAAGGTGGTGATGACGATGACAGGCACAGGGTCCGCGACATTGGGCCCGGAGACCCGGCGGGTGGCTTCGATGCCGTCGAGGTGCGGCATGCGGATGTCGAAGAGGCAGACGTCGGGGCGCAGCGACAGAACCAGCGCAACGGCTTCGATCCCATCGCGCGCCTGGCCGACCACAGTGATCGAGGGTTCTGCGTCGAGGATCGTTGCGAGGCCAACCCGGACCATTTCCTGGTCGTCTGCGATGAGGACACGCACCGGCGCAGTCATTGGCTCAATCCTCTGGCGTTGGTGGTGACCGGAACCGTGGCCTCCACAGTCCAGCCGCCGGTGGGGTCCTGCCCGGCGCGCACGTCGCCGCCCAGGAGTGAGAAGCGTTCCCGCATACCCGCCAACCCGTAGGACGGTCTCGCCCGCTGCCCGTAGCCGCGGCCAGGCGCCCGGCGTTTGCCGTCGTCGTGGACGCGGAGCCGCACGGTGTCCTGGTCCCGGACGAGATCGACGGACACCAAGGTGGGTTCAACCGCGTGCTGTCGGGCGTTGGTCACCGCCTCCTGCACCGCCCGGAACAGAGCCGAGCCAAGAGGTGCAGGAAGTCGCTCGACATCGCCGGAGATTTGTATGTCTATCCGTGGCCCCGGGCCGTCGTCACGCGCGAGCAATGGAATGTCCGTGACTGCGTACGCCGGTTCCCGCGCAGGGCTGACCTCCCCCTCCGTGCGGAGCACCGCAACCATTGCGCGCATGTCGTCCAGTGTCCGAACAGCCGCGGCTGCCACCTCGTCGAGCGCCTCGTCGGATGCGCCGGGGTCGGTGCGGGCGCGAACCTTGGCAGCCCGGGCCTGCATCAGGATGCCGGAGACGTTGTGGGCGACGGTATCGTGCAAGTCGCGAGCCAGTCGCTCACGCTCGCGCATCCGGATGTCCTCCCGCGCCCGCAGCTGGGACCTGGCCCAGAAGCGCATCAGGGCACCGAGGGCCACCGGCAGCATCAGGGCCGCCACCCCGATCAGCATGGATGAGCCGCTGGAGTCGTAGAGGGGCTCTCGGGCCAGATGCACCACGAGTAGGAAGCCGCTGCCAGCCACCACACCACGTCCGCTGGCCCAGCGGCCCAGGGAGTAGGCCAACAGCAGTACGACGGCAGTGACGTCGAGGACGCTGTACGGCACCCCCAAGAGCGCTGGGACAACCCCGGCCACCGTCTGTGCGGAATACGCGAGAATGAGCATCGCGAGCGGATGGTGGGGTCGCCACAGCAGAGTGGCGACGCAGATGAGGGCCCATGCGGCCTGCCAGAGCGGCGAGGCCACGTCGGGCCGAAACGCGGCCTCGAGTGCCGTGACCGGGATCAACCCGGCGACCAGGGCCCGGTCCCACCACATGGTTCTCGGGGGCGCGGGAGCCCGCGGTTCGGCCCAGAGGGCACGAAGCGTACTTGCGAGCATCCTCGCAGCCTAGGCGCGGACGCCAGTGATTGGATAGTACTTTCGGCCGGTTCAGTTCGGCCTTCGGGACCAGAGGACTCTGGCCTCGCCTCCGATACGGCCGCGCGCCGGTTTCGCAACGCTGGGGGCATGAGAAATCACACCTCCATCCCACGTTCCCCATCCACCTCAACCGGCTCATCCCCGGGCCCCGTCCCGGCAACACCCGCCCTTGTCCGCGTCGGGGGCGTTGCCGCGCAAGTCGTCGCCGGTACCTACGTCATTGGTTTCCTCGCCATGGCCGCCTATCTGGTCCCCCGCGGCTTCGGAGGGCTGGTCGAGGACCCCTCCGCGTCACTGGGCTTTCTGCTGGACCATCAGGGCGAGCTGGCTGTTTGGTATCTGGTGCTCTATCTCCTCGGCGGAGCCGCCATGGTTCTGGTCTCGCTCGGGGTCGGCGAGCGCCTGACGGCAGCACCTGGGCTCGCACGGCTCTCCACCGCGTTGGGACTGATCTGGTCTGGCCTGCTCATTGCCAGCGGCAGTATTGCCCTGGTCGGACAGCATTCCGCGATTGAGCTGCACGCACAGGATCCTGACCTCGCGTTGAACGTCTGGGTATCGGTCAGCGTGGTCCAGAATGCCCTCGGCGGCGGCATCGAAGTTGCCGGTGCGCTGTGGGCCGCCGTGGTCGGGTTCGCCGCCCTGAGGACCCGAGCAATCTCAGCCGGACTCGGCGGACTTGCTCTCGGTCTCGCGGCCGTCGGCTTGGCCACCGTCGTCCCTGCCGCATCCGAGGCCGCAACCTCCATCTTCGGGCTGGGTCTCATCCTCTGGTTCACCTGGCTCGGTATTGCGCTGGGACGCCGATAGTGTCATAGACGCCGACGCCAAGCAGCAGGTCACGCCACCAGGTCAAGTTGCCTCTTCGCCCAGGGTGCCCCACCGCCCCCTGGGCGATGGGGCGCTACGGGTTTGAGTTCCCGAGTCCATCCAGTATGAGTGAGAGTCCGAACTCGAACTCGTTGGTGAAGTCATATCCCGGCTTCTCGAGCCGCACGAACGGGATGGCGGAGCGTCGCCGGGTCGAGGGCCTTGGCGACGGCCTTGTGCCGGTAGCCGAGCTGCCTCGCCAGCATGCGCAGCGAGACGGTGAGCGAGTTGTCGCTGAGGGGGACGGCGGTCTTGCGGTGCTCCCGCTCTTCACGTGGCCCCCGGGCCGAAAGCGAAAGAGGTCTGATCGGCACGCCTGCGAGCAGGTCCTCGATCTTTCAGGGTGAAGTGGAGCTAGGGGGATTCGAACCCCCGGCCTTCTCATTGCGAACGAGACGCGCTACCAACTGCGCCATAGCCCCATGCTTGAACAGCGCCCATGATGCTACCACCGGGCTGCCTCAGCCGTCGATTCGAGGACGGCCGTCACTCGCCAACTGCGCGGGGGCGGAGCTCACGGATGGTGGAGCGGCCCGAGTCCTCGAGCTCCAGCTCCTCCACGTCGTTGTCCGGATGATCCGCGGTGGGCACCACCGAAGAGGTGATGACCACGGGGGCGGACAGGTCGATGGTGCGCACGGTGCGCGGCACCAGGGGCTTGGAGACGTAGGTGGGTGCGGTGACGGGGATGGGATCCCACAGCGCGCCGGCGTGGTGTGGGGCACTGAGATCAACGGAGATCTCCAGCGACTCCTCGTCCCTGCCAAGGTCGATGACGCCGGTGTGCTCCTCTCCGAAACCTTCGCGGACGCGATCAGCCCTGGCGTCGAGGGTCCTCTGCATGCTGCGCACGCTGAGGCGCGCGACGAACAGGAACACCACCAGCAGTCCGGCCGGGATGGCGGTGGACCAGAACGGCACAGGGCCCGCCAGCGAGAATCCCGCCAGGACCACGGCGGCCAGGAGGAGGCTTGCGGCAATGCGGCCGCGTCGACGGGCGGCGGCCGCTGCGTGTCCGCGCAGATCCGCGAGTTCGGCCTGCCTCGTCAGCGGCGTCGACACCTCGACGGCGTCCGACGTGTCTGGTGGCACCACCACGTCGTGATGCATGATGCGCATCGAGTGGGAGAACCGGGCGGAGGGGTCGCCGTCGATCTCGTCGGGCGTCTTCCGGTGATGGGACAGCCAGGACAGCCCGACGGCAAGTCCGGCCGCCGCCGCGACAAAGATGATGATTCCGGCTAGCACGCCCCCTACTTAAACAGCACCGGTGTAATTTGGGGCAACGACTCCCCGATGATCACAAGAACGTTGACAAAGAGTCAACCGTTGACAAGGAGTCATCCCTGGGGGGCTCACCTCTCGTCGAGGGGCCAGCACATCACGTGCTCCCCTGCGCGGACGTGGTCAACTGTGTCGCCCATGATGATGAGGGCGTTGCTGCGCGACAGTTCAGCCATGGCGTGGGGGTCGGTCACCCTCTCCACCGTCGCCACATTGGTGTCGGTCACGAGGTGGCCCCGCAGCATGTGGGTGCGGCCACGCTCGGAGCGCAAGGGGGTTCTGGAGATGGCGCGCAGCACCGTGCGGTGTTCACTGGCACCCGCCAGCCGACGGATGAGTGGCCGGACGAACGCCTGGAACGACACATAGGCGCTCACCGGGTTCCCGGGCAGCATCACCATGGGCACCCCCTCCTCCCCGATGAGGCCGAAGGTCTGGGTGCGCCCAGGGGACATCGCGACGTCCACGGAGTCCGTCAGGCCCAAATCCGCCATGGCGGAGGCCACCGCCTCGTAGTCCTCGCGGCGGCCGGACGTGGTGGAGATCAGGAGGTCGGCGCGGATCAGTTGGTCGGTGATGACCGCGCGGAGCTCTGCGGGGTCGCTGGAGTGGACGGCGACGCGGAACACCGTCGCGCCCGCGGCCCGGGCAGCGGCCGCGATCATGAACGAGTTGGAATCGGTGTCCTCGCCGTGGCGCACGTGGCTGCCCGGTTCGACGAGTTCGTCGCCGGAGCTGACCACCACAACCCGTGGACGCGGCCGCACGAGCACACGGTCGATGCCGGCGCTGGCCATCATGCCAATCGCACGATCGTTGAGGGTGTCTCCCTCGCTGAGCAGTCGCGTGCCGACCGCCAAGTGCTCGCCGGCCGCCCGGACGTAGTCGCCCTCCAGCACCGGATCGATCACGTTCAGCTTCCCGGCGGACACTGTCCCGAAGGCGGCGGGTAACACCGCCGTGGTCCCGCGCGGCAGCACATCGCCCGCCCCGACGGAGAGCGCCGAGCCAGCGGTGAGCCGCTCGGTGGACTCCACCAGCTCCAACTCGTGGACGTCCCCCCTCAGGAGATCGGCAGCGACGATGGCGTAGCCATCCACCTTGGAGGTGCTGTTGGGGGGCACGTTGATCATCGAATCGATGTCCTCGCACATGACCTGGTTCCACGCCTCCAGCAGCCCCATGCCGAAGGGCCTCAGGGGGGAGACCAGGCTGAGGAGATAGCTGGCGTGGTCCGCCACGCTGCGCAGGCCGTTGGCATCCAGAGGAGGAGCTTCCGGCAGCCGGGGCGCTTCGGGCTCCACCTCCGGCTCGGCTTCGACGACGGGCAGGGGGGCGGACTTCTTGCGACCGAACAGAGCCATGGCCCATACGATAGGCGCCATGCGGCCAGCCAACTCGAAGGACGCGCTGCGGCCGGCCATTCGTGCCCATCGGCGGGGGCTGTCCGCGGGGCAGTGGGCGGTGGAGGATTCTGCCCGGACCGAGCTGTTGCTCTCGGCACTCGCAGACACGGCGGGCACGGTGGCGCTGTACGCCTCCCGAGCAGGTGAGCCGGGCACGCACGAGGCCATCACCCGGCTGCACGGAGCCGGTCGAAGAGTTCTGCTGCCGGCGCCGGGGCGCTCCCCCACCTGGGCACTGTTCAGGGGCTGGGGCACCATGCGGCCGGGCTGGGGCGGCATCCCCATACCGGGACCCCCCACCGAGGCGCTCGACCTCGGCGAGGCCGACGTCGTGGTGATCGCCTGCCTCGCGGTTGCCGCGGACGGCACGCGCCTCGGCACCGGCGGCGGTTGGTACGACAGGGCGCTGCCCCTTCGAGGTCCGGGGGTGCCCGTGTGGGCGCTCGCCCGCTCGGGTGAGTTGCTCGGATCCCTGCCCTCCGAGCCGCACGACGTCCCGGTGGACCAGGTGGTGACGGAACTCGGAGTGCATGCCTGTGGCGGGGCTGCCGTGACCAGCATTTCGGCACTGTGGCGAAGCGAACTATCATGATCCATGTCATCGATGGAGGTCAACGGATACACATGCCCACATACCAATACCGCTGCACGGCCTGTGGCGACGAGCTCGAAGCCGTCCAGAAGTTCACTGACCCGTCTCTGACAACGTGCCCGAGCTGCGCCGGTGACCTGCGCAAGGTGTTCGGCGCCGTGGGCGTGGTCTTCAAGGGCTCCGGTTTCTACTCCACGGACTCCCGTAAGAAGACCTCATCGACAACCGTCTCCAGCGGCGCGAAGGCCGAGGGGAACTCGACGAGTTCGACGTCGGAGTCCTCAAAGCCGTCCGAGTCCTCGAAGCCAGCCCCCGCGAAAAAGGCTGACAAAGCCGCCTGATCGGGCTCGCGCCACCTCACCTGTGGAGAAGTGGGGATCACGGCGTCGGCCGCCCATCATGAACAGGTATGACGTGGTTCACCCGCACCATCAGCTGGCACCGTCGCAAGGTTGCCGCCGTGCTCGCCGCCCTCGGCGCGTTCGCCCTCCTCACGCACTTCTCCGGCTCGGCTGAGCCGACGGGTCGCGTCGTGCTCGCGACGCGCACCGTCGCCGCCGGAGCCGCATTGACTGCAGGCGACGTGGCCGTGGCGGACGTTCCCGAGGCCCTCATCCCTGAGAACGCGCTCACGGACCCCGCCGACGTGGTTGGGCGCAGCGCGGCAGTCCCCCTCACCACGCACACGATCATCCAACCCGCAGTGCTCGTCTCCGGCGCTCCACCACCAAGGGGGCGATCACTCGTGCCCATCACGGTCAACGACGCACAGTTGCGGGAGATCCTGTCCCCCGGCCTGCGTGTCGCGCTCGTGTCGTCAATGGGCGACGTCCCCGGCGTCGTCACCGACGACGCCGTCATCCACACGATGCCGCGGGTGGAATCAACCTCGTTCGTCAGCACGGGACAGTCGGCACTGGTGTTGGTCGAGGTGCCCTCGACACTCGCACCCGAGGTATCGATGCTCGGCCAGTCCGGGCAGCTCAGCCTCTTCCTGAGCGGATGACTGAGCCGGGTGTGCGCCTCAGCCCCAGTGGGGCGGGCGATCCGCCGCGAGCCGGCGCTCCGCGTCGCCCCAGGCACGGTTGCTCTGCAGGGCACGTTCCTGCCCACTCAGCCCGAGGAGGTCACGCAATCGCGTCAACCTCGCGTCGAAGCGGGCAAAGCCGAACTCCCGTCGCGCGTCGAGGGGCACCGGAAACGGCCACGGCTGGCGGGTGGCCTGCCGCTGGTGACGGAGGTCCGCGAGGCGTGCACGGTCCCAGCCGAGCGTCGCCAACTCCGCGGCAAGCTTCGCGGGGTCGGACGCCACCAGCGGCAGCTCCTCCCCCGTCAGCGCCCGACCCAGTTCCACGGGCTCACTGGCCAAGTGTCGTACCGTCCTCGACCCGGCGCGGTTCGCCCTCGTCCATCAGCTCCGCCGCACCGAGGACGGTGACGCCGGTTCCGAAGGTCCAGTCGCCCTCCACCTTCAGCCGCGTGGCGTTGCGCAGCGACGGCGCCTCCGGGATGCGGGTGGAGAATCCGTCCACCTTCTTGTAGTACCTGGAATCGAGATCGACCTCCGGGGAGGAGTCGCTGGTGGACTTGAGGCGGCCGTCGTCGCCGAGGTCGTAGACGTCCGAGCGCAGCAGCAGGAGTTCGTTGGTGGTCTTCACCGGCTGGAAGCGCTCGCGCCCGACGCAGATGGCGGTGGCGCCCTCGAAGACCTCGATGGCGGCACCCATGGCGCTCTCGATCTGGATGACCGGGGTGGATGAGCCGTCGGCGGGATCCACCGTCTTCTCGTTGCGGATCATGGGGAGTCCCAGCACCGACTCGCGCTCCACGAGCGTGTCGCGGAGCTTGCCCAGGTCGAACCACAGGTTGTTGGTGTGGAAGAAGGGGTGGCGATGCTCGTCGGTGAAGTACTCCATCTCCTCGGGCGCCGTCTGGGCGGTGTCGCGCAGGATCAGCTGGCCGTCGGCCTTGCGGACCGCCAGGTGGCCACCCTTCTTGTCGTTGATCGTGCGACGGCACACCTCAGCCGCGTACGGGGCGCCGGACTGGGCGAACCACGCGGCGATCGTCGCGTCCGGGGCGGCGCCCAGATTGTCTCCGTTGGAGACGCAGGCGTACCGGAAACCGGCGTCCAGGAGTTTGTCCAGCACGCCGGAGCCCTCCAGCGCGGTGTAGAGGTCGCCATGACCCGGCGGGCACCACTCGAGCGTCGGATCCGCCGCGAACGTGACCGGCGTGAGGTCATCGGCGCGGAGCTTCGGCTCCTGGTTCTGCAGGAAGGACAGCGGAAGACCAGCAACGGGCAGATCGTCGTACCGGGCAAGGTGGCTCAGCGTGTCGTCCTCCGTGCGGAACGAGTTCATGAAGAGCAGCGGCACCCGCGCTTCGTACGCCTGCCGGGCGGCCGTCACCTGGGCGACGATGAGGTCCAGGAAGTTCATGCCGTCGCGCACTTCGAGGAGGGTCTTGGCCCTGTCCAGGCCCATGGAGGTGCCGAGGCCACCGTTGAGCTTGATGACCACGGTCTGCCCGATGGCCTCGCGCGCCGCCTCGTCGCTGATCTGCACGTCCTCCAGGAACGGGACATCGGTCATCGGAGAGATCGAGTCCTCGGGAATAAGTCCCGTCTCACCCGATTCCAGCAACGAGTAATAGTGGGAGAAGACCTCGATCGCGGGGGTGGCTACACCCGCCCGCCGCATCTTCTCGCGCGCAGCTTCCAGACCTGCCTCGGACATGATCTTGGTCTCCATTCGTCGTGGTCACGTCCCACGATCCTAGTGACGCCCGGCCCGTTCACTCCATGTGGGCGTGTGCCGGACAAGATCCCCTTGTTCTCGTTCAGCGACGCTCGGAGGAGGCTGTCTGCTGCAACGGGATCGAATCGCCCTCGTGGCGGGGGAACTCAGTGATGAGGCCGAGCAGCAGGTGAGCCACGCTGGCATAGAACGCGGTGTCGGCATGGTCGATCACGCGGGTGCAGAAGTCCGGCCCCCACACGCCCAGATGTTGCCCGACGAAGAGCCGTGCGGAGGAGACGAACCGGCGGGACCGCTCCGGCTCGCCGTCCTCCAGTGCGTTGAGGGCGGCCAGGCAGAGCTGGCCGATGAACGCCACCTCCAGTCCCACGTGGTCGTCGGGTTCCCTGTTGAAGGCGGGAGCCTGCAGGTCGTGCTCGGCGTAGAAGCGCCGCACCTGCATGGTCTCCGCCTCGAAAGTGAGCCCTTCGAGGCTGCGATAGACGGATTCGTACGGGCAGGCATGCATGCGGCCGGGACCGACGAACAGCGCGTCGAAGTCGGCTGCCAGCGCCTCCGGGGATGCCTGCTCCCGGGTGGCGGTCTCCAGCAGGACCGATCCGGTGCGGTGCGCGTCGCCGGTCAGCGGCCACGCCCCGGCCAGCCCGGAGGCCTCCAGGCCCTGCACCATGTCGACGGCGGCATCGCGGCGCAGCAGAGCGTGCGAAAGGAAGGTGGCCGCCGCAGCCATCTGGTCCAACCAGTCCGGGGTCACCCCCGCGACCCAGTCGCTCCCCGGCCTGACGTGGGCGTCGGTCATATGCCCACCCGGACCATGGTGGCGTAGAACAGCAGGCGGCCGATGAACTCGCCGCTCAGCACCAGCACGAAGGCAGCCACCGTGATGACGGGCAGAAGGCGGCTGGCGGCACTGTAGGTGCCATGGTCCCCCGCCATCCAGAAGAGGAGGAAGCCCAGTGCGACGATCCCGGCGAAGATCAGGATGTTCTGCGCCGCCGAGAGCGCACCGTACTCGCCGTTGAGCATTCCCAACGTCGCCCGTGCCGCGGCGGAGCCCTCGGTGCCGAGGTAGGCGAGGTAGGCGGGCTGGCCGATGAACTTCAGCCCGAGTGCAAGGATGCCGCCGAACGCGATCCCCTGCACGGTGCGGGACACCAGCTTGCGGGCCGCCGGATCCGGTTCGCCCCTGCGGCGCCGGATGTAGGAGCTGATCACCAGGGCTGCCGCCACGGCGAGGCCGCCGAGCAGGAAGGTAGTGATGAAGAACCTGACGGGCGTCGCGTACGTGGACCAAGCCGGGACGGTCCGCAGCGAGTAGACCTGTGAGATGGCGTACACCAGCCCGAGGCCGATGAGCGCCGTCACCAGCGCCAACACCTGCCGCAGGCGGTGGGTTCCGATCCGGAACCACTGCAGGACGGCGAACAGGGCCCCGGCGCCGGCGAACAGTATGCCCAGCAGGATTTCCCGGGACAGCCACGAGGACTGCAGGTGCAGCAGGGCGTTGGCCGCCCGGATGGGCGTACCAAGGTGCAGGGTGGAGGCGATCAAGCCGAACACGAGCAGCGGCCCGATGGCGTACAGCGCCGGCATCGTGATTTTCTCCAGGAGGGCGCGTGGCTTGTTCCAGTTCACCACCTGGATGATGCCCAGCACGACGAACGAACCCACCGACATTTGGGCCGCGATGGTGAAGATGACCAGCGGGAGTTCATTCCACATCTCAGATGTCCTCAAGGTTCGCAATGTGGCCGACGGTCGACCCGCTGGGTTCTGCCTTCTCGTGCGGCCCCACCACCAGGTTGGGCCGGGTCACCGACGCGTCCGGGAGCGGCGCGATGGATGCCTGGTTCCCGTACTTGGCGCGCAGGTCCTGGATCTCGCCGAAGTCCAGGGCCCGGCTGGGGCAGGAGGCGACGCAGGCTGGGGTGCCGCCGTCGTCGATCCTGTCCGAGCAGAAGTCGCACTTGGTCATGATCCCCTTCTCGGGGTTGAACTGGGGTGCGCTGTACGGGCAGGCCATCTCGCAGTAACGGCAGCCGATGCAGAGGTCCGGGTCCACCGAGACGATGCCGTTGGCCCCCTTGTGCATGGCCTGGGTGGGGCACACCGACGCACAGATGGGGTCGTCGCAGTGGTTGCAGGCGATGGACGAGTAGTACGTGAAGACCGAGTTGGTGGCGGTGTTGGTGCTTTCGTCCACCAACCAGTCGCCGCCGGAGTACTCCGCCACGCGGCGCCAGTTCACACCCACGGGAAGGTCATGCTTGTCCTTGCAGGCGACTTGGCAGGCCTTGCACCCGGTGCACAGGCTCTGGTCGAAGTAGAAGCCCAGTTGCTGGTATTCCATGGTTTCAGGCCCTTTCGATCTGGACCAGCGCCGAATGCTGTCCGTTGCCCTTGGCGTAGGCCGTGGTCTGGTGACTCGTCAGCGTGTTCACGGAGCCGCCGACGTCGACGCCTCCGGGTGTCTCAGGCGTGTACCAGGCACCCTGGGGCACGGAGGAGACTCCGGGGAGGATCCGGTTCGTCACGTAGGCGGGGAGGCGGATCTGGCCGTAGTCGTTGAACACCCGGGTCATGTCGCCCTCCTTGATGTCGCGTCGCTGCGCGTCGAGGGTGTTGATCCAGACGCGCTGGGGGTGCGCCTCCTTCAGCCACGGGCTGTTGCCGTAGGAGCTGTGCGTGCGCTGCTTGTAGTGGTGGCCGATCACCTGGATCGGGTACTTCTGCTGCAGCGGGTCGCCGGGCAGCTCCCGGGTGCGACGGAACACGGGCAGGGGATCGATCCACTGGTCGTCATCGAAGTTCCAGTCGCTGCTCATCTTGTGCAGGTTGGAACTCCAGATCTCGATCTTCCCCGACGGTGTCCCCAGCGCATTGGCGACGGGGTCGTCCCGGAAGTCCTTCAGCGCAATCACGGGGTCGAGCTCCTTGCGGAACACCCCCATCTCCCGCAGTTCCTCGTAGCTGGGGAGGTCGGGGACGTTCTTGCGGCTCTCGTCCAGGATCCACCGCACCCACTCGTCCTGGGTGCGCCCCTCGGTGAACGTGTCCTTCACGCCCAGCTTCTCGGCGATGCCTGCCAGCTGTTCGTACACGGGCATCGAGTCGTAGAGCGGCTCGATGGCCTTCTCGGTGAAGATCGTGTAGCCCATGTTCCCCGCGCTGCCCTGGCTGGCGAGGTCCACCTGTTCCGCCGTGGAGGCATCGGGAAGGATGATGTCGGCGTAGTGCGCCGACACCGACATGGTCGTGTCGATCACGACGATCATCTCGCACTTGGTGTCGTCCGAGAGGATGTCAATCGTCTTGTTGATGTCGCCGTGCTGATTGACCAGGGCATTGGAGCCGTAGTTCCAGATGAACTTGATGTTGGAGTTCAGCGTCACGTCGTTGGTGACATTGGCGTTGGAGTTGAGGTCAGCCAGGTCCCGAACGCCGTCCTTGTACGTCCACCCCTTGCCGTTCAGGATGGCTTCTGGCCACTGGTAGTAGGAGATGACGGGCCGTACAGGGTTCTCCAGCACGGGAAAACCAGCCATCGGCAGTCTGGCGGATCCCTCGCGGGCCCCGGTGCCACCACCGGTGATACCCACCTGGCCGATCATGTTCGACAGCAGCATCGGTGCGCGGGCCTGACTTTCCCCGTTGGAGTGTCGTTGGATCCCCCAACCCGAGTTGATGGCGCAGGGCTTGGTGGTGGCAATCTCGCGGGCGAGAGTGCGAATCCGATCGGCCGGGAGCCCGGTGATGGTGGCCGCCCATTCCGGGGTCTTCTCCACGCCGTCCTCCCCGAGGCCCATGATGTAGCTCTTGTACGAGGCGTTGGCCGGGGCACCGTCGGGCATGTGCTCCTCGTCGAACCCGCTGCAGTAGGTGTCGAGGAACTCCTGGTCCTGCAGACCCTCCTCCAGCATCACGTGGGCCATGCCGGCGACGAGGGCCAGGTCCGTGCCGGGCCTGACGGGGACCCATTCATCGGCCAGGTTCATGACGGTGTCGCTCTGCCGGGGATCAATCACGATCACCTTGTGGCCGGACTGCTTCTTTGCCTGCTGGGTGACGAACACCTCCCCTCCCCCGCTCATGCGGGTCTCGTGGGGGTTGTTGCCGAACATGACCACGAGCTTGGCGTTGCGGGTGTCGTCGTTGCTGTTGGACGTCACGTAGCCGCCGTAGTGGAAGTCGGACGCGGCCTCGATGTTGCCGGCGCTGTAGTCGTTGTAGTGGTCGAGGTAGCCACCGACGCAGTTCATGAGCCGCGAGACGGCGGTGGCGCGGGGGGGCCAGCTCTTGGCCACCACTGCGCCGAGGACGCCCGTGCCGTAGTTCAGGTAGATCGATTCGTTGCCGTACTCCGCGATCAGCTCGGTCAGCTTGTCAGCGATGAGCGTGAACGCCTCGTCCCACGAAATCTCCTCCCACTTGTCCTCGCCGCGGGCACCCACGCGCTTCAGCGGCTTCTTGAGTCGCTCCGGGGCGTAGATGCGCTGCCGGATGGAGCGGCCACGAACGCAGGCGCGAACCTGCTGGTCACCGATCTCGTTGCTGCCGCGATTGTCCGGGTCCACGCGCACCACCTGGCCGTCGGCCACCACGAGCTGCAGCGGGCAGCGGGATCCGCAGTTGACGTTGCAGGAGCTCCAGACACTCTTGCCCACCGCTTCCTCGGTGATGTTGTCCTTGGGTTGGAGGCCGCAGGAGCCCAGTCCCATCACCCCGGCGGAGCCGCCGGCGACGGCGCTCCACTGCATGAATCTCCTCCTGGAGACCGGAGCCTGGGCCACTTCCTCGACGATGCTGGACTCAACCATGGCTGTCCTCTCAGGGGCGGTGACAAGCAGTCCACCCAGTCTACGACAGCACGTAGGAGGCCGCTGGATCGGGGCGGTACACCACTTTCTGACTCGGGGGCGTATGTTGCGCGACAACGGCCCTCAGCGGTCGTGGACTCATCGTCGACGCGTCAGGAGGTGCGCACATGGCCGGGCCCGACACGACTCCGGTGGAGCGGGATGACCATTTCTTCCTCGCCGTGGCGCGGTGGCTGTTGCGCAACGATGTGTCCGCCATCGTCCTCTCCTGTCACCGCGCGCCGTCGCTGCCCCTGGGGTCCCGGCGCCGCCCTGGCCTCGAGGTCCCGGGGTGCCTGCGGGAGTTGCCGCTGTACCGCATGCTCGACCTCCACCTGGCGGGCATCCGCGACGTCGCCGTACTCCCCGGCGACTGCTGTCCGGACGGCGACGGAGCCAGCGGGATCGTCTCCCTGTGGCGCTCCCGCCTCGGTGACCTCATGCACTGGAGTGAGGGTGACCGGAAACCGTCTCGCAACTGGACCTGGTCACTCTCCCCCGCTCGGGTACCCGTGGATCGCAGGGGGCTCCTCGGCCTGGGCCGCCAGTCCGAGGCCCCGTGGCCCGTCCATGACCTCGCAGCCGACGACCAGGCACGACTCGTCACGAGTCTTCGCGCCGCAGGCCTTCCCGGCCTCGAGCAGCCCCCCGCCGGCGCATCGCTGCTGGCCTCCGGATGCACTGCCTGCGGGGTGTGCGTGGCCGCATGTCCACACGACGCCCTGACCCTCGTCCTGGATGGCTCGCAGACGACCCTCCAGCACTCCCCGGACGCCTGCCAAGGGGAGCGCCAGTGCGTGGCGCTGTGTCCTGTCGATGCGCTCACCGTCGAGGGGCCACTCACGTGGTCCACCGTTCTCGACGGCACACCGCATGTCCTCGCCACCCTCGAGATGGCGGTCTGCGAACGCTGCCAGGCACGCTTCCCCGCCGTTGCGGGACAGCAGTGGTGCGAGCCCTGCCGCATCCGGCGCAGTGACCCCTTCGGCTCTCACCTGCCCGAGGCCGCCATCAGGCTCCTGAGGGCGCGCGGGCACGACCAGTCGTCGTGACGGCAGTGGTCGCGACGGATTTCGTACATGGCACGGATGGGTACTGTGGAGCAATGCCCGGTGCCCAACCCGCCCATGTCCTCACGGTCTCGGACCGTGTGGCAGCCGGCGAGCGCGCGGATGCATCGGGCCCTCTCGCGGTCACGATGCTGGAGGGTGCCGGACACACCACCGCCAGTTCCTGCGTTGCCGACGGCGTCTCCAGCGTGCGCGACGAGTTGCGCCGGATCCTCGCCTCGGGCGCGAGACTCGTCGTGACCACCGGGGGCACGGGCGTCTCACCCCGCGACCACACGCCGGAGGCGACGGCCGATGTCGTGGAGCGGTTGCTGCCCGGCATCCCGGAGATGTTTCGCGCCGAGGGGATGAAGAAGTCGCCGCACGCGGCGCTGACCCGCGGCCTCGTAGGCGTGGTGGACCGCACCCTGGTGGTCAACCTTCCGGGCAGCCCGAAAGCCGTGGCCGAATCCCTGGCGGTCCTGCTTCCGCTGGTGCCCCACATCCTCGACCAACTCGATGGAGGCGACCACTGATGCCGCTCACGCATGCCGATGTCACCACCGACGTCCTGGACGTCGAGACCCTGCGCCGGACCGTCGAGTCCCCCATGGCCGGTGCCGTGACGTGTTTCATCGGAGCAATCCGCGACCATGATCCCGAGGCCGACGGCGTCGTCACGGGGATCGACTACACGCACCATCCCGATGCAGGTGAGCTGATGGGACCCATCGTCAGCCGCGTGCTGGACCGGCTGGACCCGGACGGCCGGGCGATGGTCTCCGCGGTGCACCGCGTCGGACACCTCAACGTCGGCGACCTGGCACTGGTGGTGTGTGTCGCGACGGCCCACCGTCGGGAGTCGTTCGACATCTGCGAGGCCGTGGTCGAGGCGATCAAGGCTGAACTGCCGATCTGGAAACAGCAGTTCGAAGCGACGGGTCGTCGCGTGTGGTCCAACCTGGGGGTGAACCCGTGAGTGCTCTGGTGGACGGCTTCGGCAGGGTGCACCGGGACCTGCGCATCTCGCTGACGGACCATTGCAATCTGCGCTGCACCTACTGCATGCCCGCCGAGGGTGTGCCGTGGCTGCCCCGCAACACGCTGCTGAGCGCCACCGAACTGATGCGCATCGTTGAGATCGCGGTGGCCGAAGGTGTCACCGAGGTTCGGCTCACCGGTGGCGAGCCGCTGCTGCGGCCCGACGTCGTGGACATCGTCGCCGCCATCAACAGCATCGAGCATGCCCCCGAGATCTCGATCACCACCAACGGCATCATGCTGCCCCGGCTCGCGGAGCGCCTGGCCGGCGCAGGTCTGGCGCGCGTCAACGTCTCCCTCGACACCCTGGATGCTGCGCGCTTCAAGCAACTCACCCGCCGCGACCGCCTCGGCGACGTGCTGGACGGCATCGAGGCCGCCAAGTCCGCTGGCATGACACCCGTGAAGATCAACAGCGTCCTGATGCGCGGCATCAATGACCACGAGGCGCCCGCCCTGCTCCGCTGGGCCATGGCGGGCGATCTGGAACTCCGCTTCATCGAGCAGATGCCCCTGGACGCCGGTCACACCTGGAGCCGTGAGGGCATGATCACGGCAGCGGAGATTCTGGGATCGTTGCGGGCCGACTACGACCTCGAACCCATTCCGGGCCGTGGCGCCGCCCCCGCGGAGCGCTTCCTCGTCGACGGCGGCCCCCACACCGTCGGCATCATCGCCTCGGTCACCATGCCGTTCTGCGGTGCGTGTGACCGTCTGCGACTCACCGCCGACGGCCAGCTCCGCTCCTGTCTCTTCTCCTCCACCGAGTCGGACCTCCGCGAGCCCCTGCGCTCCGGCGCGGGCGACGACGAGGTGGCGGCGATTCTGCACCGCTGCCTCGCCGGCAAGCTCGCTGGCCACGGCATCAACGAGCCCGGCTTCCTCCAGCCCCCGCGCCCCATGAGCGCTATCGGCGGCTGAACCCGGCTCCTTCAGCACGATTGGCCTCTTTCCTCCGGGAGAGGGTCAGCGGTGTGCGTCGGGCGCACCACGCACGTGCATTCATCGCCCCTTGGCAATATCTACAGACCTCGCGTGGTTCGATTCACCCATGGCGAACAATGTCACCGCGGACAGTCCGGCAGAACAGGCACTACTGAAACTCGGGCAGTTCTTCACCCGCTGGGAGGAGTCCGACGACGGCCGCGCCGTGTTCCGGGAAGGTGGCCGCGGCGGCGATGCCTTCTACCGCGAGCGCTGGGCGCACGACAAGGTGGTTCGCTCCACCCACGGCGTGAACTGCACCGGATCCTGTTCCTGGAAGGTCTACGTCAAGGACGGCCTCATCACCTGGGAGGCGCAGCAGACGGACTACCCGTCGGCCGGCGACGACCGCCCCGACTACGAGCCCCGCGGCTGCCCCCGCGGCGCCGCCTTCTCCTGGTACACCTACTCCCCCACCCGCGTGCGCTACCCCTACTCCCGCGGGGTGCTCATCGAGATGTACCGCGAGGCCAAGGAGCGCCTGGGGGATCCCGTCCTCGCCTTCGCCGACGTGACGCAGGATCCACAGCGACGTCGTCGCTACCAGCAGGCCCGCGGCAAGGGTGGGCTCGTCCGCATCGAATGGGACGAGGCCCTGGAGATCGCCGCCGCCTCCTACGTCCACACCATCAAGACCCACGGCCCCGACCGCCTCGTGTCCTTCTCCCCCATCCCCGCCATGTCCATGGTCTCGCACGCCATCGGCACCCGGTTCACCCACCTGCTCGGTGGTGCGATGACGTCGTTCTACGACTGGTACGCCGACCTGCCGGTCGCGAGCCCACAGGTGTTCGGCGACCAGACCGACGTGCCCGAGAGCGGGGACTGGTGGGACGCCACGTACCTGATGATGTGGGGCTCCAACGTGCCGGTGACCCGCACGCCCGACGCGCACTGGATGGCAGAGGTCCGCTACCGCGGCACGAAGGTGGTCACCGTCGCCCCCGACTACGCGGACAACGTGAAGTTCGCCGACGACTGGCTGCCCGCCCAGGCCGGCACCGACGCTGCGCTGGCGATGGCCATGGGGCACGTCATCCTCAAGGAGAACTTCGTCGACAAGTCGGTGGAGTTCTTCGACAGTTATGTCAAGCAGTACACCGACCTGGGCATGCTCATACGTCTGGAGGAGCACCCCGACGGCCACGGCCTCACGGCATCGAAGTTCCTGACCGCTGCCGACCTTCCCGAGTTCGCCGATGCGGAGGACCCGGGCTTCAAGACCCTCATGTGGGACAGGGCCACGGGAGCCCCCGTGGTCCCCCACGGTTCCATGGGTTTCCGCTACAGCGAATCAGGCAAGGGCGACTGGAACCTGGACCTCGCTGGCATCGAACCCTCCCTCAGCCTCGCCGAGGTGGCCGGCAGCGAGCCCACCGAGCTGGCGCTGCCGTGCTTCGAGGACCCGCGGGGTCAGGGCTCGATCCTGACCCGTGGCGTCCCCACCAAGCGCGTCGGCGAGCACCTCGTCACGACGGTGTTCGACCTCATGCTCGCGCAGTACGGTGTGGAGCGTCCCGGCATGCCGGGCGTCTGGCCTGCCGGCTACGACGACCCGAGCGTGCCCTACACCCCCGCCTGGCAGGCCGAGATCACCTCGGTGCCCGCCGAGGCCTGCCTGCGCACAGCGCGGGAGTTCGCCGCCAACAGCGCGGAGTCCCACGGCCGCACGATGATCATCATCGGCGCGGGCATCTGCCACTGGTACCACGCCGATGCAACGTACCGCTCCATCATGAGCCTTCTCATGATGACCGGCTGCATCGGCCGCAATGGTGGCGGCTGGGCGCACTACGTGGGCCAGGAGAAGTGCCGCCCCATGACGGGGTGGTTCAACCTGGCCAACGCCATGGACTGGTCCCGGCCCCCACGCACCATGATCGGCACCGCCTACTGGTACATGCACACCGACCAGTGGCGCACCGACGGCTTCTCCGCCGACGCCATCACCTCCCCCCTCTCACTCGGGCACCTCGACGGTGTGCACAACGCGGATGCGATCGCGCAGTCCGCACGCCTCGGGTGGATGCCGTTCTACCCGCAGTTCGACAGAAACCCACTCGACCTCGCCGACGAGGCGGCCGCCGCCGTCGAGGCGGGTGAGGCCCCCGACGTGGGCACGTACGTGGCGCGGCGACTCAAGGACGGATCGCTGGCCTCCGCCGCAGAGGACGTCGATGCGCCCGAGAACTGGCCCCGCACCATGATGCTGTGGCGCTCCAACCTGTTCGGCTCCTCCGCCAAGGGTGCGGAGTACTTCTCCAAGCACCTGCTGGGCACGCACTCCAACCTGATGCCAAACCAGCACGGCGCGGGCGAGCGGCCCTCCGTCGTGAGGTACCGCGACGAGGACGTGGAGGGCAAGCTCGACCTGCTCATCAGCGCCGACTTCCGCATGACATCCACCACGCTGCTCTCCGACATCGTCTTCCCCGCCGCCACGTGGTACGAGAAGTACGACCTCTCCAGCACCGACATGCACCCCTACGTCCACGCGTTCACACCGGCGATCGACCCGCCGTGGCAGGCCCGCTCCGACTTCCTGATCTTCGTCCAACTGGCCGAGCGCATCAGCGAGCTCGCGGCAACCCACCTGGGCGTGCGCAAGGACATCGTCGCCACCGCGCTGCAGCACGACACCCCCGCCCAGGTCGCGAATCCCGGCGGCAGGGCAGCGGACTGGCGCGGCACCGACATCGAGGCCGTCCCCGGCAGGAACATGCCGGCGCTGGCACTGGTGGAGCGCGACTACACGGCCATCGCCGAGAAGCTGACCTCCGTCGGCCCGCTCGCGGACCGGCTGGGCTTCACCGTCAAGAACGTCACCTACGACGTCAAGGAGGCGGCCGCGGAGCTGGGCGACATCAACGGTCGCGTAACCGGCGGGGTGGCCGACGGCCGGCCGGCCATCAACACCGACGACAGGTTCGCCGAGGCCATCCTGATGTTCTCCGGCACCACCAACGGCAAGCTCGCCACGCAGGGCTTCCGGGACCTGGAGGCCAAGACCGGTCGGGAACTCGCCGACCTGTCGGTGGACGAGGAGCACCACCGCATCACGTTCGCCGACACCCAGGCCGCACCTCAGCCGGTGATCACCTCACCGGAGTGGTCAGGCTCGGAGAAGGGTGGTCGACGCTACGCCGCCTTCACCATCAACGTTGAACGCCTCAAGCCATGGCACACCCTGTCCGGGCGCATGCATTTCTACCTGGACCATGACTGGCTCATCGACGCCGGAGAGCAACTGCCCATCTACCGGCCACCGCTGGACATGAGCCGCTCCTTCGGCGAGCCGGAACTGGGGCCCAACGGTGAGAAGGCCATCACGCTGCGCTACCTGACCGTGCACAACAAATGGTCCATCCACTCCGAGTACCAGGACAACCTCCTGATGCTCTCGCTGGGACGCGGCGGACCGCAGGCCTGGCTGTCCGAGGATGACGCGGCGTCCATCGGCGTCGCCGACAACGACTGGATCGAGTGCACCAACGCCAACGGCGTCTTCGTTGCCCGCGCAGTCGTCACCCACAAGCTGCCGAACGGCGTCGCCTACGTCCAGCACGCGCAGGAACGCACCATCGACGTGCCGAAGTCGGAGGCCACCGGCAGGCGCGGCGGCATCCACAACTCGGTGACGCGCATCATGCTCAAACCCACACATCTGATCGGCGGGTACGCCCATCTGGCGTACGCGTTCAACTATCTCGGTCCGACGGGGGTGCAGCGAGACATCGTCTCCACCATCCGTCGCCGCAGCCAGGAGGTGACGTACTGATGCGAGTCATGGCACAAGTTGCGATGGTGATGAACCTCGACAAGTGCATCGGCTGCCACACCTGTTCCGTGACCTGCAAGCAGGCATGGACCAACAGGGCAGGCACCGAGTACGTGTGGTTCAACAACGTGGAGACACGGCCCGGGCAGGGCTACCCGCGCCGGTACGAGGACCAGGAGAAGTGGAGGGGTGGCTGGGTCCGTACCAAGACCGGCGGACTGCGCCTCCGCAGCGGCGGCAGGTTCCAGAAGCTGCTGTCGATCTTCGCCTCCCCGGTGCAGCCGAAGCTGGAGGACTACTACGAGCCCTGGACATACGACTACGAGAACCTCGTCTCAGCCCCGCTCAGCGACGACTTCCCCGTGGCCCGCCCGAAGTCGCTGATCACGGGCGAGGACACGCAGATCGAGTGGTCGGCCAACTGGGACGACTCCCTGGGAGGGAGCGCCGAGTCGCTGGCCAAGGATCCGATCCTGCAGAAGCTCCGCGAGGAGTCGGCCACGCAGATCAAGCGCGAGTACGAGAAGTCCTTCATGTTCTTCCTGCCGCGGATCTGCGAGCACTGCCTCAACCCGTCGTGCATGGCATCGTGTCCGTCCGGCGCGATCTACAAGCGGTCCGAGGACGGCATCGTGCTGGTGGACCAGGACAAGTGCCGCGGCTGGCGCCAGTGCATCACCGGGTGCCCGTACAAGAAGATGTACTTCAACCACCGTTCCGGCAAGGCCGAGAAGTGCCATTTCTGCTATCCGCGCCTCGAGGTGGGCCTCCCCACGGTGTGCTCGGAGACCTGCGTCGGCCGGCTGCGCTACATCGGCATCATCCTCTACGACGCCGACGCCGTCACGAAGGCCGCCGCGGTCAAGGACGAGCAGAAGCTCTACGAGTCGCAACTGGACATCATGCTCGACCCCCATGACCCGGAGGTGATCGCCGCCGCCAGGGAGGGCGACATCCCCGACGAGTGGATCGACGCCGCGCAGCGCTCCCCCGTCTACGCGCTCATCAAGCACTTCAAGGTCGCGCTCCCGCTGCACCCGGAGTACCGCACCATGCCGATGGTCTGGTACATCCCGCCGCTGTCGCCCGTCGTCGATCTCCTGCGTGAGCAGGGCCACGACGCCGAGGCCCCCGGGAACCTGTTCGGCGCCATCGACGCCCTGCGCATCCCCGTGGAGTACCTGGCGGAGTTGTTCACCGCCGGCGACGCCGACGTCGTGACCCTGGTGCTCCAGAAACTGGCCGCGATGCGCTCCTACATGCGTGGCGTCACGCTGCGCAACGAACGCGACGAGACCCTCGCGGAGGCCGTCGGCATGACGGGCAGGGCGATGGAGCAGATGTACCGCCTGCTGGCCATCGCCAAGTACGACGAGCGGTACGTCATCCCTCGAGCCCACCAGGACCAGGCCCACA
This sequence comes from uncultured Actinomycetota bacterium, assembly GCA_963747505.1. Classification (GTDB taxonomy): domain Bacteria; phylum Actinomycetota; class Actinomycetes; order Propionibacteriales; family Propionibacteriaceae; genus Arachnia. Next base: position 1,774,651 of record CAVVFD010000001.1, read on the forward strand.
ACCTGGAGGAGATGGGCTGCTCACTGGAGACCGACGGCGGACCGGGCATGGGGCAGTCCGGTCCCTTCGGCGAGGCCTCCGGCGGCCCCGTCCCGGTCGCCATCGAGAGCTTCAACGCCCTCCGGGACCGCGCGAACGCGGACACGGCCGCATCGTCGAAGACGTTGAAGGACCGCACCGGTGAAAAGAACTGGGACGGGAACTGAGAATGAGCAGCCGTGCCATCGTCCACCAGGCGGCGAACCTCCTGCTGGTCTACCCCACTGAGGAACTGCTCACTCGGCTCGACATGCTGCGTGATGCCCTGGAGGGCACCGGCTACCAGCACCACTTCGAGCCCTGGCTGTCCAGGTTGGAGAGCACACCCCTGTCCGAGTTGCAGTCGGACTATGTGCAGGAGTTCGACCTGTCCCGGCGGCACAGCCTGCACCTGAGCTACTGGTCCTCGGGCGACACTCGACGGCGCGGCATGGAGTTGCTGGGTTTCAAGGACACCTTCAAGGCCAGTGGCGTCGACCTCACGGGCAATGGTGAGCTGCCCGACTACCTGCCCGCCATCCTCGAGTTCGCGGCGTGCATCGACGAGGCCGCAGGCTACGACCTGCTGCAGCGGCACCGGGCGGAGATCGAGATGCTGCGGATCAGCGTCGCCGACGACGGCCTGCCGCAAGCCGGTGTCCTGGCCGCGGTCTGCGCGACCCTCCCCGGCGAGTCACCGGTCACCCGTGACGACGCCCGGTCCATGCTGCAGGCCACCGAGAAGCCCGAGTCCGTCGGGCTGCAATTCCTGACCCTTCTCCCCACCCGCACCGGAGGCTGACATGGACGTGTTCCTATGGGGTGTTCTGCCCTACCTGACGGCGCTGATCTTCTTCGGCGGCCTGTTCTGGCGCTACAAGTACGACCAGTTCGGGTGGACCACCCGCTCCTCGCAGCTGTACGAGTCGAAGATCCTGCGGATCGCCTCCCCCATGTTCCACTACGCCATCTTCGTGGTGCTGGGCGGTCACCTGGTGGGCCTCTTCATTCCCAAGCGCTGGACCGACGGGATCGGCATCTCGCAGGAGGTGTACCACTGGACCGCCCTCACGCTCGGTTTCGTGGCCGGCATCGCGACGCTGGTGGGCATTGCCATGCTCATCTACCGGCGTCGCACCACCGGCCCCGTGTTCATGGCCACGACGAAGAATGACAAGGCCATGTACCTGATCCTCGTCGGGGCCCTCGTGCTGGGCATGTGGGCAACACTGACGGGCGACACCACCGCCACCGGCCAGGAGCACAACTATCGGGAGACGGTCTCCGTCTGGTTCCGCTCGCTGTTCGTCTTCCAGCCGAACGTCTCGTCCATGGCAGCCTCCACCATCCAGTTCAAGATCCACATCCTGGTGGCCTTCCTGCTGTTCATCTCCATGCCCTTCACACGGCTGGTGCACTCCTTCACCGTCCCGCTGCACTTCTTCTTCCGGCCGTACATGATCTACCGCTCACGCCCCGGCTCGCAGGAGAACACCCGGACCCACGGGCGTGGCTGGGACAAGATCGGCACCCCCGACCGGGTCAAGAAGGGCGACGACGTCTACAAGCCGTGAGCGGTCCCGGTCGTCGCTGCACACTGTCCCATCCGCTGAAACCTCTTCCCATCCGTTGAAAGAAAGAGCACCGAAGTGAGCACCAACACCCGATCAGGTTCCGAGTGGCTGACCTCCTGGAACCCGGAGGATGAGGACACCTGGGACAAGAAACTGGCGTGGGCCACCCTCTGGATCACCACGTTCACGCTGACCATGTGCTTCATCACATGGTTCCTGCCCAGCGCGATCATCCCCCAGCTCAACGCCATCGGCTACGACTTCACCAAGTCGCAGCTGTACTGGATGGCCTCGATGCCGGGCCTGGCGGCAGGACTGCTTCGTCTTGTCTGGATGGTTGTTCCGCCCATTCTCGGGACCCGCAAGATGGTGACGCTCACCACGCTGCTGCTCATCTTCCCGCTGCTGGGCTGGGGCGTGAGAGTCATCGAACCCACCGCCCCCTACTGGGAACTGATGGTGTTGTCCTTCCTGGCTGGCATTGGTGGCGGGGCCTTCTCAGGCTTCATGCCGTCGACGTCGTACTTCTTCCCCAAGAGGCTCCAGGGGCTCGCCCTGGGTCTGCAGGGCGGCCTGGGCAACTTCGGTGTGTCCATCGTCCAGCTGACAACGCCATGGCTCATCGGTTTCTCCATGCTGGCCTTCCTCGGAAACAGCCAGACGTTGGTGCAGGCGGGCAAGGAGAACCGCGAGGTCTGGTACCAGAACGCCGCCTTCATCTGGATCCCCATCGTCATCCTCGGCGCCATCCTGGCGTGGACCATGCTGAAGTCGGTCCCGGTCAAGGCCAACATTCGCCAGCAGTTCGACATCTTCAAGAACCAGGACACCTGGTGGATGACGCTGCTCTACATCATGACGTTCGGCACGTTCTCGGGTCTGGCCGCCCAGTTCGGACTCCTGATGAACAACCTGTACGGCGCCGGCAACGAGGCCATCGTCTCCGGAACCGGCGCCGCGGCAGAGGTGTTGGTGGAGGGATACAACCTCCCGGTCGCGTCGGCGTTCGTGTTCCTGGGCCCGCTGATCGGTGCAGGTGCCCGCGTGGCGTTCTCGCCGCTGACCGACCGTTGGGGAGGGGCCGTCTGGACACTCATCTCCGGCGTCGGACTCGTCGCATCCATCGCCTTCACCATGTCAGCCCTGGTACCGGACACCTCATCCGCCGCCACCCTCGACGCCGGCTTCGACCGGTTCCTCTGGGGCATGCTCGCCATCTTCCTGTTCTCCGGTATCGGCAATGCCTCCACCTTCAAGCAGATGCCCATGATCTTCGAGCGACGCCAGGCGGGCGGGGTGATCGGCTGGACCGCGGCCATCGCCGCCTTCGGCCCCTTCATGTTCGGCATCGGCCTGGCGTTCGTCGGCGTCTTCACCTTCTACGCCATCGGTCTGGCGTGGTGTGTGATGTGCATCGGCATCACGTGGTGGCGATATGCGCGGCCCGGAGCGCCCAAGCCGTCCTAGTTACCAGGCGGCCCCCTCGACACTCGGCGGCAGCATCGGCATCACGTGGTGGCGATATGCGCGGCCCGGAGCGCCCAAGCCGTCCTAGTTACCAGGCGGCCCCCTCGACACTCGGCGGCAGCATCGGCATCACGTGGTGGCGATATGCGCGGCCCGGAGCGCCCAAGCCGTCCTGACCGCGAGCGCATGGTGCACCCCGATCACCAGTTCGCCCCTGCGCACGGCGTGTCCGACTCGTCCTCCACCTGCAGCGTTGCGTGGGCGATGTTGAAGCGCGAACGGAGCACCTCGGCGGCCTCCGCCAATACGCCGGTGGGCCGCTCGGCCGCGACGATGTGCGCGGTGGCCACGTCCATCCCCGACGTCAGGGTCCACACATGCAGGTCGTGCACCTGCACCACGCCCGGAACGGCCTCCAGCGCCTCGATCATGTTCCCGGGCTCGATTCCCCGCGGTGCGTGCTGGCCCAGCACCGTGAGCACCTCCCGGGCCAACAACACGGCGCGGACGAGAACGAAGACGGCGATGGCCAGGGCGATGACGGTGTCCCACCAGCCGTCGCCGGTCCATGCGACCAGCGCCGCTGCCAGGATGACACCGACGGAACCGAGGGTGTCGGCGACCACTTCCAGGTAGGCCCCCTTGACGTTGAGGCTCTCCCCTGCACCGCCGCGCAGCATGAACAGGGCGATCAGGTTGACCACCAGCCCCAAAGCGCCCACAAGCAGCATCGTGCCCACCGCCGGGGACGTGCTGGTGCCCAACCGCTGCACGGCCTCCACTGCGATGTAGACGGCCATCCCCATCATCACCAGCACTGCGAGGCCGGACGCGAAGATCTCCGCCCGGTAGGACCCGAACGTCCGCCGACCTGTCCTGTCCACCCGGGTCGCGATCCTGGTGGCGACGAGAGCCGCCCCCAGCGTGACCACATCGGCGGCCATGTGGCCCGCATCGGAGAGCAGTGCCAGCGATCCGGACAGCAGACCAGCCACCAACTCGACCACGAAGAAGCCCGCGATCAGGGCGAACGCCACCACCAGGCGCCACCGGTGCCGGCCTCCGGCATGCCCATGACCGCCGCTCATGCGGTGCCCTCCCGAACCACAGGGACAAAGCCTGTCCGGTCGTGGGCCACGTGCTTCACCGCAGAAATTCGGACATCAACCATCGAGCAACTCCCAACCTTTGATCAGGTGACCCAGTATCTCAGGGACATCTCCCCTCGAGGGGCTCCCCACGCGGTGCCGCGCTCAGTTGTCGGTGACCTCCACCATGCCGTGGGCGCCGCGTTCGGCATCGACCATCACATGGCTGACCACGGGGTAGTGGCCGGCCTCGGGGAACTCCATCTCGACGAAACCGCCCTGGGCGACGTGCAACCCCAGCACTTGGGAGCCACCGTCGGCGGTGCCGAACGCATCGACCCCATCCTTGAGTTGGTAGCCGCCCTCGAAGTACACCGTGTCGAACTGGCCACCCACGATGTGGAACGCGCTCGACCGGTTGGGTCCGGCATCCAGCACCCAGAACCGGACACGTTCCCCGACTTTCGCCTCGAACATGTCCTGGTCGTACTGGCCGGCGACACCGTTGAAAACCACCTTGTCCGGCTGTTCCGCCGTCACGGCGTCGGCATCCACCTCGGAGGCATCGTCCGGGGAGCTTCCCCCCTCGCCCAGGAACACCTCGGACTGGACGACGACGTACTCGCGGTCCACCTCTGGCAGATCGGGTGGGTCGATGATCACGGCGCCATGCATGCCGGCGGCGATGTGGGCACTCATGGGCGCCGTCGAGCAGTGGTACATCCAGATACCAGCCCGCTCCGCAGTGAAGGTGTAGACCAGTGACTCGCCGGGCGCGATGGTGCGCATGGGCTTGTCGGGCGCGAGGGTTCCGGCGTGGAAATCGACGGAGTGGCCGATGGTGCCGTCATTGACGAGCGTCACCTCGAACACGTCCCCCACCCGGCCTCGCAGGGTCGGCCCCACGCTCTGTCCGTTGAAGGTCCAGCGTTGCTGCCACACACCCGGTCCCACCTCCAGTGGAACCTCCGTGACCCGCATCTCCACCGTGTGGACCGTCTCGTCGCTGACGGGCGGCAGCGCGGGGTCCACCACACCCAGGATGGGTGGCGCCTGAGCAGCCGGCTCGCCGTGCCCGTCGTGGGAATCGGTGGTGGGACCCCTCGTGGGCTCGACGGGGGACTCTTCCGCCCCCCGTACCACGATGTCCAGGGTCATCCCCATCTGGCGGTGGCCCACGACGGTGCACCACCCCTGGCTCGAGGACTGGAGGGGCCCCAGCACGAGTTCCGCCCGCTCAGCCGTTTTCAGGCGGGGGGTTCGCTGGTCGCCGACCGCGAGGTCGTGGACGGTCGTGGTGTCCTCGTTGACGAGGCTGATGACGAGCCGGTCGCCCCGGTCCACCTCGATGCGGTTGGGGGTGAAGACCATGCCGTTGGCCACAACCTCGACGGTGACGGTTTCACCGGACTGGACGCTCTCCCCCGTCGCGACGGAGGCCGTGGCCAACCCCACTGCTCCGGGGTCGATGCCCACTCCGACGCTGACTGCGAGCACCAGCGCAGCGATCCCCGCAACCAGACCGGTGCCGCTGAACGCGTCGGGCCGATCCGCAGGACCGGCGGGCTCTCCCGCGAGCGCACGCTTCTTCTCGCGGATCGCCGCCCGGATGCCGAATGTCATCAGGGGCAGGAAAGATGCCATGGCCACCAGTACCACGGCGGAGACGACGACCTCCACCCAGCTCGGCAGTGGGAGCAACCAGAGCACGAGTCCGCCGTTGATGATGACGAGCCGGGAGGTCGCAAAGCGGTCGAACCAGAGCGCACCCGCCCGGACGACCCGCGGCCCGCCACCCACCACCGACGGCAGGAGGTAGGACAGCGCCCCGGTCACCAACTGCACCAGGAACCCGGCCACCCACACCGACGCGACCATGGGGTACCCGTCGGCCACCTCCATGTCGGAGGACACGAGGACGAACGCCGCCGTGCCCACGAGCGCGACGACGGCCCAGATGCAGCCGGCAAGGATCGAGGCCGCGGCGAACTCCCGCGGTGGACGTTTACGAAGGGGCGCCATCAGGCAACGACCCCACCACAGCAGGGCCGCAGCGTAGGCGACGATGCCGATCACCGTGATGGGACGCAGCGCGAGCAGTGATCCGGCCACCACCACTGCCAGCGATCCGAGCAGCACCGGGAGCGCCTGCTTGGCGAGTCGCTCGGCCCTGTCATCCATCCGGGTGCGCAGCACGGTGGGCCAGAAGGTGACGAGTGTTCCCACCACCGTCAGGCCGATCCATCCCAGGAGGTTCGTCATGGTATGGGCCACCAGCAAGTTGGCGTGCCACTCATCGTCGAGCCCGAAGGCGAGCGCGGCACCGAAGCCAGCGCCCACGGGCAGGCAGGCTGCGGCCGCGACGTAGTAGCGGATGCAGATCCGGAACCGGCCGGGCAGGGCGCGACGCAGGTCGGAGACCAACTGCACCGCATGCCACACCACCGCCCCCGAGACGACGGTGGCACCGGTGACAACGAGCCACCACAGCGTGGTGGGGACGCCCACCAGCACCAGTAACGATCCGGCCCCCAGCAGCGCAAGGCGCCACGTGGCTCTGTGACGGGTGGCGTCGTCGTCCCGGGAGCGCAACAGCGCTGCCGTGAAGTGCGCGCTCCACACCATCACGGCGTGCGTCATGGCACCCAGCGCGATGAGATGCACCATCAGCCATGTGGATTCGGGCACCCAACGATGGATCAGCGCCACCAGCACGGCGGCAACGAGCCACACGACCAGAGGGAAGTCGCGCAGCGGCTGTGTCCCTCGCCTCACGGACGGCTGAGCTTCAACTTCCACGCCTGTGGGCCACGTTCCACGTAGTCGACGGCGATTCGCCCACCATGACGCTGTTCAATCTGGGCCAGCAGCGGAAGTGGATCATGCGGTGCCACGAGGACGAACGCCCCGTTCGTCGTCAGGGAATCGATCACGCCGTGAATGGCGGCATGCCGGATCGCGTGGGGGATCTGGCGGGCGTCGAGTTCTGGCAGGGCGTCGTGGGGTGCGCCGCACCCGCAGGACGATGCCTTCTCGGTGATGGTGAGCTCAGTCATGCGCATCACGTTACTACAGGCCTTTATGGATAAATGAGGTACCCTCGGCGGTGTGACGCACACCAACGGCCCCAGCCCCCTGACACCACCACCAGCAATCACGGCACCGCGCCGACGGGTGCTCCACGCCGTCCAGGAACTGGGTGGCAGGGACGTCACCATCAACCAGGCGGCGGAGCGACTTGGCGGGCACCCCAACTCCGCACGCCAACATCTCGATGCCCTGGTGACCCAGAGGTTGCTCGCTGCCGGTGACGTCGAATCAGGCAGACCCGGTCGTCGTCCCCGAGGATACTCGCTCACCTCGCTGGGGCGCCAAGCGCTTGGCAGTGGACGCGTGGACGAGTCACGTGAACTGGCAGAGGTCTTCGCCTCCTACCTGGTGGCCAATGGCAACGGCGTCGCAGAGGCCAGGGAGATCGGTCAGGACTGGGGAGACCGGCGCGCTGACGAGCTCAGTGAGGATCATGCCCGCAACCCCCTGGACGCCGTCGTCGAGGTCCTCGACATCCTCGGCTTTGACCCGAGCACCATCCAGACCGAAAAGGGCGATGCGGTGATCCTGCGTACCTGCCCCATGCTCGAGATGGCCACGCGCTCCCCGGAGTTCATCTGCAACATCCATCGCGGTCTGATCGACGGCGTGCTGCGGCGCATCGGAGCCAGGGAGGGCATTGAACTCCTCCCCTTCTCTGAACCCGACGGCTGCCGGATGCATCTCAGCGCTCCTTCAGAGGATGACAGGAAGCACGCCTGCTGAAGCGGTCGCCGGACGCACTCAGCCGCCGGCAAAAGGCGGCAGGACGTCAATGACGGTGGCGTCCGCCAGGGACTCCGCGGGATCGGTCACTGCACGACCGTCCGCGAGCACCGAGCAGCGATCCAGCACGGCCGCGAACTGTTCGCCGTGGCGGTCCTTCAGGTCCGTCACGAGATCCCCCAGAGTGGAGCACGAGACGTCGTCGGAGGCGGTGCCGGCCGCGTCGGCGGCGGCGGCGAAGAGTCGGACCTGTGTCATGAGTTACTCCTTCGGCACGGGCGCCGCGGTCGCGACGTCCTCGATCACGTGGCGCAGACGCTCCGGGTCGGCGTCTGCGTCCAACCCGGTGGCCAGACCGAGCAGATAGGCACTGATGGGTGCCATGGGTCTGGCGCCCGCATGGGCAACCTCGCGGGTCATGTCCAGCACGGCGTTGATGTCAACGGCTCCGGGGTCCACCCCGACGGCCACGCACGCCTGCGTGACGAACTTCTGCCAGCCTTCGTGCTCGGCCTCCATGTTGCTCCTCCACCGCCTGTCCCAGGCCTCGTAGTCGCCCCAGGTGTCGACGTCCCTGCCGACGTCGGCGACGTCGGCGATCACGTCGAGCCGAAGCGGTGCGAGGAGACCGCGCACAGAGCGCTGCCTGGGATCACCATAGTCGGCGGCGGCGCGCCGCAGGGCGTCACTCCTGTGAATACCGAGGAGCCACTGGGGGGTGCCGTCCTCGGACCCGAGGCAGTGTCCGTCGGCCTCTCCCCCGGCCATGGCGGCCCGGAGCAGGTGCACAACGGCCTCCTCGGCTCCGGGGAGATCGCAGGCGAGCACCAGGGTCCATTCGGCTGGCTCGGCGATCGCGTCCAGCCCCGCGACGAGTCCCGCCGCAGGTCCGGAACCCGGCGGGTCCTCGACAACCTGCCGCACCCCGTCGGGGACGTCGACCACGCCGACGACGATGCGCTCCTGGGCATGGCGGGCCGCCAACAGCACTCGGTCGAGGAGTCGTTGGCCCCCCACGAGGAGGTCCGCCTTGACCACGCCGCCCAGCCGCGAGCCGCGCCCACCGGCGACGATGATGGCGTCGAAGTCCAGGGGCACCTCAGGCATCCCGTCTCCAGGGGCCCGAACGGCCACCCTCCTTCGCCAGGACGCGCACGTCGCCGAACCACGCGCTGCGATCCGTGCCCTTCACCATGTCCACCACGGCGAGGGCGGCGACGGCGACACAGGTCAGCGCCTCCATCTCCACCCCGGTGCGGTCGGCCGTGCGGACGGTGGCCGTGATGTCGATGCCGCCCTCAACGAGTTCGAGGTCACACACCACGCCATGCACGCCGATCACATGCGCCAGGGGGAGCAGCTCCGGTGTGCGCTTGGCAGCCTGGATACCGGCGATGCGCGCCACGGCCAACACATCACCCTTGGGGACGGTGCCCGAGCGGAGCATCTCCATGACCGCCTCGGAGCAGTGCACGGTGGCAGCGGCCGTGGCACTGCGAACGGTGGGCTCCTTCGCGGTCACGTCCACCATCCGGGCATGCCCGGCCTCGTCCAGATGGGCGAAGCTGCTCATCGGTACCTCCTGAAGGACACTGTGTCACCGGCGGCGACGTGGTCGATCTCCGCCTCCACCATGGCCAGCCCGTCGGCCCGGGCAGCCGCCGACACCATGTGGGAGGCGGAGCCTCTGCGGTGCACGGGGCGGACCTGCTGCCGGCCCTGGTCGTCCACCTCGACGACCACGGGGACGAATTGTCGACGGCCCGGTGGCGGCTTCCAGTCACAGGCCGCGACAGCCGTCTGCCAGCCGGGCGCCACCCGCCCACACATGCGGTCGAGAAGTGCGGTCACGTAAATTTCACAGCTGACCATGGTGGAGAGCGGGTTGCCCGGCAGCGCCACGAGGGGAACGGTACGACCGTTGTCCGCCTCCCACAGCGCCCAGCCCTGCGGCTTGCCCGGCTGCATCAGCACGTGCCGGAAAGCGGAGGTGGCGCGCGACTGCAGAACAATCCGGACGACGTCGTGGTCGCCCACGCTCACACCGCCGCTGAGAACCACCAGGTCAGCATCCGCTGCCGCGCGTTCCAGTCCGGCGGCGAACTCGTCGTCGTCGTCGGGAAGCACCAGCCGTGCCACCACCTCCGCACCGGCCTCAGCAACTGCGGCGGCGAGGAACACGCCGTTGGATTCGAAGATCTGTCCGCGCTCCAGCTGCCCACCGGGTGGGCGCAGCTCATCGCCGGTGGCAACCACGGCCACACGAGGCCGACGCACCACCGTGATCTCGGCCACGCCGGATGCCGAGATCAGGCCCACTTCACGAGCGCCAAGGACAATCCCTGATGGCAGTACCTCGGCGCCGCACGTGAAGTCCTCACCCGCCCCGCGGATGTGGGCACCCGCGGAGGGGACCTCCTGCAGAGTGACGGTGCGCCGGTCCGGCGACTGCTCCACCAACTCCACGGGCACGATGGTGTCCGCGTCCGAGGGCACCGGGGCGCCCGTCATGATGCGGCAGCACTCCCCCGGCCCCATCTCCGGGTCCAGAGGACTGCCGGCAGGCACGTCGGCCACGACCTGCAGAGTGCTTCCCACCGCCAGATCGGCGGCACGCACGGCGAATCCGTCCATCGCCGAATTGGCCATGACCGGCACGTCGCTCGCCGCCACCACTGGGGCAGCGAGGGTGCGTCCGACGGCATCGGCCACGGGCACCGCTGCCACCTCAACGATCGGCGCCACCAGCTCGAGGAGTTCGTCCAGATAGGCCTCGACACTCAGCGTCACGCGCTCGCTCATGGGGCTCCCCGCCCCGTCAGTGGCAGTTCCGTCACCGTCGCCCCCAGCGTGTCGATGTACATCACGCGGCCAACGAGCGGCTCACCGACGCCCATGATCACCTTGAGGCACTCCGTTGCCATCACCGATCCCACCCAACCGGTCATCGGCCCCAGCACCCCCACGTCATCCAGCTTCGGCATCTCGGCCGGGGGGCGGGGAAACAGATCACGCAGTCCCAGTCCGAGCCGCTCCCAGAACACCGACACCTGCGCATTGACCGCCTGCACCGCACCCCAGACGCAGGGGATGTCCAGTGCCGCACAGGCGTCGGCGGTGACGAGCCGCGTGGGCAGGTTGTCGACGGCGTCCACCACCAGGTCGTGACCGCTGAGGATGGAGGCGGCAGACTCGGCCGTCACTCGTCGATTCACCGGCTCGATGGAGATGAGGTCGTTCAGATCTCGCAACCGTCGCGCGGCGGCCTCCGCCTTGGGGTGGCCAACGGATGAGTGGCCGAACAGCACCTGCCGCTGCAGGTTGCGCACCTCAACGACGTCGTCGTCCACCACCGTGATGAGACCTACACCGGCCCCGGCCAGGTAGTGCAGCACTGGAGCACCCAGCCCGCCGGCCCCAATGACGCAGACGCGGGCGGACTTCAACCGCCGCTGCCCCTCGATCCCCACCTCCGGAAGGGAGATGGTGCGTTCGTACCGATCAATCTCGTCGGGGCTCAGCTGCCTCGTCGGCGCCACGAGCGGCCCGGGCCATGTCGTCATGGGTGCTCAGCGGCGTCGACGATGGCCTGTCTCAGTACTTCCGGATCGGCGTCGGGACGTCTCCCCCGCGCCAGGCCCCAGATGTAGGCAGCCACGGGCCCCATGGGGCGCGTCCGCGCCTGGGACACAGCACTCGTCAGCCCGTGTACGGCCGGGATGGAGACGGCTGCCGGATCCATCCCCACACTGGCCGCCACGGTGTTGACCCATGGCTGCCACGCTTCTTCGTCGACTGGTTCGCGTTCCACACTCGCCATCATGCCAGCCAGCCCGCTGTAGGAACATGGTCCGTTGCACCCCTCGAGCCCTGCACCACAGTCGCGACCCGAACGCCACATGTAAAAATGCGCGCCCTACCATCAGGAAACCGACCGATCGCTCATCCTTGGGCCCGGTCGTTCGCGACCGTTTCCCACACGTGGAGGACAGATGAGCAACACACCCAGTGCGACGAGCAGCTCCAGGACACCCGTCGGCGCAAACAGGGTCCTGACACTGTCCACCATCGCCTTCACGCTGATGTTCGCCGTCTGGCTGATGTTCGGGATCCTGGGCAAGCCCATCCAGGAGGAATTCGGACTGACGAATGTGCAGCTGTCCTGGATCAGCGCCGTGGCGGTGCTGAACGGCTCACTGTGGCGGCTGCCGGCAGGCATTCTCGCCGATCGCTTCGGCGGCAAGAGGATCATGGTCACCTTACTGCTGGCCGGCGCCGTGTTCTCCTACCTCGTTTCGCTGGCGGCCAACTACGAGATGCTCCTGGTGCTTGCGTTCCTCGTCGGTTTCGTGGGAAACAGCTTCTCCAGTGGCATTGCATGGAACTCCGCGTGGTTCCCGCCGGAGCGCAAGGGATTCGCACTCGGCTTGTTCGGGGCGGGAAATGTGGGCGCCTCCGTGACCAAGTTCATCGGTCCCCCCGTCATCGCGGCCACCGCCGGCACCACCGTCATCTTCGGACTCCAGGGTGGTTGGCGTCTGATACCCACGCTCTATGCGGTCCTGCTCCTGGCGTGTGCGGCATTCGTGTGGTGGCTGGCCCCGAAGCAGGACAGGATGCCGGGCAGGGCCCAGCCACTGGCTGCCCAGCTCCAGCCCCTGAGCGACATCCGGGTGTGGCGCTTCAGCCTGTACTACGTCATCGCCTTCGGTGCCTACGTCGCCTACGCGGCCATCCTGCCCAAGTTCTACATTGACAACTTCGGGGTCGACCTGACAGTGGCAGGCCTCCTGACGGCGTCGTTCATCTTCCCGGCATCCCTCCTCCGGCCGGTCGGCGGGTGGCTCTCCGATGTCTGGGGGGCACGCGTGGCGATGTATGCCACCTTCCTCACCATCATCGTCGCACTCGCGATCCTGTCCGTCCCGAGCGGCCGGGACGAGGCTGGGGCCTTCGGCCTGCCACTGTGGGTCGTGACCTCGCTCATCTTCATCGTTGGCTGCGCCATGGGTGTCGCCAAGGCCGCCATCTACAAGCACATCCCCACCTACTTCCCCGGCCACGTGGGCTCCGTGGGCGGCCTCGTGGGCATGCTGGGCGGCCTCGGCGGTTTCTTCCTGCCGCCCCTGTTCGCCTACCTGCAATTGGCGACGGGAATCCCCTCGACCCCGTTCATCGTCCTGATGGCGCTCGCGATCGTGGCGCTGTCGTGGATGCACGTGGTCATCGTCCGCATGAAGCGGCAACTGCCGGGGCGGCCCGACCTGCTCGAAGTGCCACCCGAGGTCCGCAGCGCCTCCAGCGGGTCATAGGCTTGGACTCATGCCTGAGACACGCAACGACACCGGAACACGGCTCGAGACAGACAGCATGGGCGCCCTCGAGGTTCCCGCCGATCGCTACTGGGGCGCACAGACCCAGCGCAGCATCGGCAACTTCCCCATCGGCCGCGACACCTTCGTGTGGGGTCGCTCGATGATCCGGGCACTCGGCATCCTGAAGAAGGCCGCCGCCCGGGCCAACGCCGAGTTGGGTGAGCTCCCGCTGGAGGACGAGCAGGTGAAGGCGCTCATCACCGCCGCCGACGAAGTGGTGGGTGGCAAGCTCGACGACCACTTCCCGCTCGTGGTCTTCCAGACGGGCAGCGGCACCCAGTCCAACATGAACTCCAACGAGGTCATCTCCAACAGGGCCATCGAAATCCTCGGCGGCGAGATGGGCAGCAAGTCTCCCGTCCACCCCAACGACCACGTGAACCGGGGCCAGTCGAGCAACGACACGTTCCCCACCGCCATGCACATCGGCATCGTGCTGGACCTGCACGAACTGCTCTACGACCGCGTCGCCCGGCTGCGCGATGTGCTGCACGGCAAGTCCGAGCAGTTCAGTGACATCGTCAAGGTGGGCCGCACCCACCTGCAGGATGCCACCCCCATCACGCTGGGACAGGAGATCTCCGGCTGGGTGGCGCAGCTCGACTTCGCCCTGGAGCAGGTTCGCCACAGTGAGCAGGGCCTGCAGGACCTCGCCATTGGCGGCACCGCCGTCGGCACCGGCCTGAACGCGCACCCCCGCTTTGGATCCCTGTGCGCCGAGATGATCTCGCAGGAGACAGGCTTCACCTTCCGCCAGGCCGAGAACACCTTCGCGGCTCTCTCCGCCCATGACGCGCTGGTGGCCGTGTCGGGCTCGCTGCGCGTGCTGGCCATGGCACTCATGAAGATCGCCAACGACGTCCGCTGGCTCGCATCCGGACCCCGCAACGGCATCGGCGAGATCACCATTCCCGAGAACGAGCCCGGCAGCTCGATCATGCCCGGCAAGGTGAACCCCACCCAGTCCGAGGCCATGACCATGGTGGCCACGCGCGTCTTCGGCAACGACGCAACCGTCGGCTTCGCCGGCAGCCAGGGCAACTTCCAGCTCAACGTCTTCAAGCCCGTCATGGCGCACGCAGTACTCGAGAGCATCCGCCTCATCGGAGACACGTGCGAGGCATTCACGGACCAGTGCGCGGTGGGGATCGAGCCCAACACCGAGCGCATCGAGGACAACCTGTCCCGCAACCTGATGCAGGTCACCGCCCTCAACCCCCACATCGGCTACGACAAGGCCGCCAAGATCGCCAAGAAGGCGCACGCCGACGGCAGCTCGCTGCGTGAGGCCGCCCTGGAGCTGGACTATCTGACCGAGGACCAGTTCGACCAGTGGGTCATCCCCATGGACATGACGCACCCGAGGCAGGCCTGAGCCAGCCATGGTGTGAACTGGGACGCACACCACAGGAGGAGGAAACATGGCCAAGGACAGCAAGGAGGATCCCGGACCGAGCGTCAAGGATCCCGAGATGTACGAAGCCCTGCGGGACGAGGGCAACAGCAAGGAGAAGTCCGCGCGCATCGCGAACGCCGCCGCCAACACGTCGCGTTCCGAGGTGGGTTCCAAAGGTGGCGAGTCCGGCAGCTACGAGGACTGGACCGTGGAGGAACTGCACAAACGCGCCGCCGAGATCGGGATTGATGGCCGCTCGTCGATGAACAAGGACGAGCTGATCAAAGCGCTGCGTGACTGACCCTCCCCGCGAGATCGCAGTCAAGGGCGGGATCTGGACAATCGGTCATTGGACCTGTCCGCAGGATGTCGTCCTCGAAACGCTCGCCTCGGCAGACATCGACCTGCTCGTCGACGTGCGGAAGATGCCGGGCTCCCGTCGAAGCCCGCAGTTCAACGCCGACCAGATGCTTGTCTGGCTTGATGAGGCCGGGCTCGACTACATGCACATGGGCGCTCTCAGCGGCCGACGCCCCAAGCAGAGGGGCGTCGATCCCGCGATCAACGCCGGCTGGAAGAACGTCAGCTTCAAGAACTACGCGGACTACACGCTCACGCAGGAGTTCCGGACCGGTTTGGAGCAACTCACCGACCTCGCCGAGAACCGTCACGTGGCCATCATGTGTGGTGAACCGATGCCGTGGCGCTGTCACCGTCTCCTGATCGCGAACGCCCTGGCGGCGCGAGGCTGGTCTGTCACGCATCTCATCAACGGCTCTGATCCAAAACCGCACGTCACGGGGCAGTGGGGTGCATCACCGGTGGTGAGGGCGGGAGGCGTCCCGACTTACCCCGACGGAACCGGAGACAGGGTCGGCCGGCGCTGAACACCGCACCCACGACCGGATTTTGGTGACCAGCTGCCCTCACTGCTACGTTCTTGTCCGTGAACAACCGCACCCTTCGCATCGCCCGCCTGCTGCCTGCAGTCCCGGCCATGATGATGCGCGTGCGAATGTGCTGCAGCTGACCCAGCGCTGACCCGCAGAGATCTCCTCCCCCTTGAATCTCCAAGGGTGGGTGGAATCCACCTGCGCCCAAGGCATACGCCGCAGGAGTCCTGCGCGCCCATCACCAGCCCCGCCCATCAACTCCGGCGCATTCCCCCGAGAGGGTCCCCATGATTGCAGTCACAGACCTGAAGAAGGTCTACCGCCAGTCCACCCGTGAGGTCCGCGCGCTCGACGGCGTCACCCTCGAGGTGCCCGACGATTCGGTGCATGGTGTGATCGGTCAGTCCGGTGCGGGCAAATCCACGCTGGTCCGCTGCCTGGCACTGCTTGATCGTCCGTCGTCCGGGACCGTGGAGATCAACGGCGTGGATCTCGCGCATGTTCGCTCCGGGGAACTCCGCCGGGCACGCCGCCGCCTCGGCGTGGTCTTCCAACACGCGAACCTGTTCGACTCCCGCACCATCGCCGCGAATGTCGCCTATCCGCTGGAGCTGGCGGGGGTGGACCGGCGGGAGCGCAGCGCCAAGGTCACCGAGCTCCTGGGACTCGTCGGCCTCGGCGACGCCGTCGACGCGTACCCCGCCCAGCTGTCCGGGGGGCAACGCCAGCGCGTGGGAATTGCCCGGGCCCTGGCCACCGATCCGGACGTCCTGCTCTGCGACGAACCCACCAGCGCCCTGGATCCGCGC
This sequence comes from uncultured Actinomycetota bacterium, assembly GCA_963747505.1. GTDB lineage: Bacteria > Actinomycetota > Actinomycetes > Propionibacteriales > Propionibacteriaceae > Arachnia. Next base: position 1,791,087 of record CAVVFD010000001.1, read on the forward strand.
ACCACGGACGAGATCCTCGATCTCATCGCGGACATCAAGTCCCGCCTCGGTCTTGCCGTCCTCGTCATCACCCACGAGATGCACGTCGTGAAACGCATCTGTGATTCGGTTTCTCTGCTGGAGGCCGGACTCATGCTGGAATCCGGGCCACTGGCCACGGCCGTCGGACGACTCGGCAGCCGCCTGGGCGAGATGCTCCTGCAGCTTCCCACGTGCGCCCCCGTCCCCGCATCGTCGGGGAGTCCTCTCGAGGTCCTGGACACCACCAGTTCCGGGGACGCCACGGCCCTCAGGCATGCGGCACGGCATTTCGACGTCGACCTTCCGGTGCTCGCCGGCACGGTGGAACACCTTGGTGGAACCACGTTCTCCAGAATGAGGATCCTGGTGCCGCCACAATTGGCCCCGGGGCGGGTGGCCGACGTGCTGCGTGGCCACGGGGCGCAGGTGTCGCCCACCGCCGCGGCGGATGGGGCGGTGGCATGATGGCCAGCTTCTTCAGCGACCTCTTCACCAACCCTGCCATCACGACGGCCCTGTGGCCCGCGTTCGTCGAGACGCTGCTCATGGTAGGCCTTGCCGGCACCGCCACTGTTGTCATCGGCCTGCCACTGGGTGTGGTGCTGTTCATCACACAGCCCGGCGGCATGGCAGCCAACCGCACCGTCAACATCATCTTGTCGGGGATCCTCGTCAACATCACCCGCTCGATTCCCTACGCCATCCTCATGGTCTCACTCATGCCGTTCACGCGGTTCATCGTGGGCACCTCCATCGGGCCGCTGGCCGCGTCCGTCTCACTGACCATCGCGTGTGTGCCCTTCTTCGCCCGCCTGGTGGAGGCTGGTCTGCGCGACGTGCAGCCCGGCAAGGTGGACGCCGCCCACGCGATGGGCTCCACCCGCACCCAGACGGTCTGCAAAGTTCTGCTTCCGGAGGCGAGGCCGTCACTTGTCGCCAGCATCACCACGACGCTCGTGACCCTCATCGGGTACTCCGCCATGGCCGGTCTCGTCGGCGGCGGTGGCCTCGGCCGCCTGGCCTACAACTACGGCTACCAGCGCTTCCAGCCCGAAGTCATGCTGGTCGTCCTCGTGGTACTGGTCCTCCTGGTGCAGATCCTCCAGGTCATTGGCGACGCCGTCGTGCGTGGTGTCGACCACCGCTGATACCCCCCGTACCGACTGCCACTCGGGCACCGGTCACACAGACAAGGAAACTCCCATGAGTCACACCCGTACCCTCACCGCCGGCCTCGCCGTGGCGTCCGCCCTCCTGCTCGGTGCATGCGGAGGAGACGCCACCGATCCGGCTCCATCCACTGCCCCCGCAAAGGGCACTGCCCTCACGACCGTGAAGGTGGGCGCAAGCCCGCTCCCCCACACAAAGATCCTCGAGTTCGTCCAGCAGAACCTCGCCGCTAACGCGGGCCTCGATCTGGAGATCGTTGAGTTCGACGACTTCGTGCTGCCCAACGAGGCGCTCGCCTCCGGTGAGATCGACGCCAACTACTTCCAGCACCTTCCCTACCTCGAGGACCAGATCAGGGAGAAGGGCTACGAATTCGACCATGGCGAGGGCATCCACATCGAGCCCTACGCTGCGTTTTCCAACACCTATGAATCCCTGCAGGAAGTCCCTGACGGCGCCACCATCGCCATCACCAACGATGCCGCCAACCAGATCCGGGGCCTCCGCGTCCTGGAGGCTGAGGGCCAATTGCGGGGAGTGGAGGACGACAGCAGCGTTCTCACCCTGACGGAAGAGCAGAACCCACGCGGTTTCCAGTTCTCGGAGAACCAACCCGAGGTCATCGTGCAGCAGTTGGAGGACCCGGCCATTGACGTCGCCTTCGTCAACGGCAACTTCATCCTCCATGCCGGCCTCAACACCGACGACGCCATCGCCGTCGAGGACGTGGAGGGCAACCCCAACGCCAATCTCCTGGCGTGGCGCCGTGACGACCCCAACGAGGCCGTCCTGAAGCTCGACGAGCTCCTGCACTCCGACGAGGTCGCCGCCTTCATCAAGGAGACCTGGCCCTCTGGTGACGTCATTGCCGGAAGCTGATCCGCACTCACCCGCAACGGCGGGGCCAATGCCGGGGTGCGAGGGTGGGTGGTAGTCCAACCAAGCTTGCACCCCCCTGCTCCCGGTGATGCGGCTCCGCGCAGAAAGACGCCCGAACCCACACGAGGTGGGCTCGGGCGTCCTCGATCTCAACGGAGATCATGGTGGCGGCCCCGGGAGGATTCGAACCTCCGACACCCGCTTTAGGAGAGCGGTGCTCTATCCCCTGAGCTACGAGGCCAACGTCTCCAGCCTAGCGCCCGGGACCGGTGACGTCGAAATGCGCTGACCGCCCCCTCCACGCGCCACCGGGCCACTGCCCAGCAGGGCAAAAAAATACCCCCTGGGCTGGGCCCAGGGGGTATTTTGGTAGTCCGGCGGCGTCCTAGTCTCCCACAGCGTCCCCGCTGCAGTACCATCGGCGCTGAGAGGCTTAACTTCCGGGTTCGGGATGGGACCGGGTGTTTCCCTCTCGCTGTGGCCACCGTAACATCCAATGGAGATGTCAAGAATTATTGACCGGCAAAACAGTATTCACATGTTGTTTTGCGGGGTGTGTTCTCGACCGTATCTCGAGAACCTCACAGTGGACGCGTAGCATCTTTGTAGGAGATGTGTTAGACAAGCCCTCGGCCTATTAGTATCGGTCAGCTCCGTACCTTGCAGTACTTCCACATCCGACCTATCAACCCTGTCGTCTACAGGGGGCCTTACCAGATTGTTTCTGTGGGAGCCCTCATCTTGAAGTGTGCTTCCCGCTTAGATGCTTTCAGCGGTTATCACGTCCCAACGTAGCCAACCAGCCGTGCCCTTGGCAGGACAACTGGCACACCAGAGGTTAGTCCGTCCCGGTCCTCTCGTACTAAGGACAGCTCTTCTCAAGACTCCTACGCGCGCAGCGGATAGGGACCGAACTGTCTCACGACGTTCTAAACCCAGCTCGCGTGCCGCTTTAATGGGCGAACAGCCCAACCCTTGGGACCGACTACAGCCCCAGGATGCGACGAGCCGACATCGAGGTGCCAAACCATGCCGTCGCTATGGACGCTCGGGCAAGATCAGCCTGTTATCCCCGGGGTACCTTTTATCCGTTGAGTCCTGGCGCTTCCATCCGCTACCAGAAGATCACTAGTCCCGACTTTCGTCCCTGCTCGAGATGTCCCTCTCGCAGTCAAGCTCCCTTGTGCACTTACACTCGACACCTGATTACCAACCAGGCTGAGGGAACCTTTGGGCGCCTCCGTTACTCTTTGGGAGGCGACCGCCCCAGTCAAACTACCCATCAGGCACTGTCCCTGATCCAGATAATGGACCTAGGTTAGATAACCAGAGTGACCAGAGTGGTATTTCAACGATGACTCCACCCGAACTGGCGTCCAGGTTTCACAGTCTCCCACCTATCCTACACAAGTCACACCGATCACCAATACCAAACTATAGTAAAGGTCCCGGGGTCTTTCCGTCCTGCTGCGCGTAACGAGCATCTTTACTCGTAATGCAATTTCGCCGAGTTCGTGGTGGAGACAGCTCCCAAGTCGTTACTCCATTCGTGCAGGTCGGAACTTACCCGACAAGGAATTTCGCTACCTTAGGATGGTTATAGTTACCACCGCCGTTTACTGGGGCTTAAGTTCAGTGCTTCGCCTTGCAGCTAACACTTCCCCTTAACCTTCCAGCACCGGGCAGGAGTCAGTCCGTATACATCGTCTTTCGACTTGGCACGGACCTGTGTTTTTAGTAAACAGTCGCTTGGGACTGGTCTCTGCGACCTTCAACGCTTCCCGACGCATGGTCGTTCACGTATCCGGTCCCCCTTATTCCGAAGTTACGGGGGCATTTTGCCGAGTTCCTTCACCACGATTATCTCGATCGCCTTAGTATTCTCTACCTATCCACCTGTGTCGGTTTGGGGTACGGGTGGCTCACAACTCGCTCACGAAGCTTTTCTAGGCAGCATAGGATCACTCAATCCACCACCAAAGTGGCAGACCCATCATGTCTCAGGCACCATGAAACGCGGATTTGCCTACGTTTCGCCCTACACACTTAGCCCGAGACAACCAACGCTCGGGATGAGCTACCTTCCTGCGTCCCTCCGCAGCTTGCCTACTAGAAGATCGGGTCACAGACTCAAACCCACCACGATCCGAAGACCGACAGCGGATTCTTGCGTGTTTAGCATCACTTCGTTCAGCACGGTCGTTGTTTCGCCAGTACGGGAATATCAACCCGTTGTCCATCGACTACGCCTGTCGGCCTCGCCTTAGGTCCCGACTTACCCAGGGCAGATTAGCTTGACCCTGGAACCCTTGGATATTCGGCGGACGGGTTTCTCACCCGTCTTTCGCTACTCATGCCTGCATTCTCACTCGTGTGCTCTCCACGGCTGGGTCACCCCGCCGCTTCACCGCGCACACGACGCTCCCCTACCCATCCATACGACCTCACGGTCACCTGTACGAATGCCATAGCTTCGGCGGATAACTTGAGCCCCGCTAAATTGTCGGCGCAGAATCACTTGACCAGTGAGCTATTACGCACTCTTTCAAGGATGGCTGCTTCCAAGCCAACCTCCTGGTTGTCTCCGCAACTCCACATCCTTTTCCACTTAGTTATCGCTTAGGGGCCTTAGCTGATGATCTGGGCTGTTTCCCTCTCGACTATGAAGCTTATCCCCCACAGTCTCACTGCCGCGCTCTCACTTACCGGCATTCGGAGTTTGGCTGATTTCGGTAAGCTTGTGGGCCCCCTAGACCATCCAGTGCTCTACCTCCGGTAAGAAACACGCGACGCTGCACCTAAATGCATTTCGGGGAGAACCAGCTATCACGGAGTTTGATTGGCCTTTCACCCCTATCCACAGCTCATCTCCTCGGTTTTCAACCCAAGTGAGTTCGGTCCTCCACGACGTCTTACCGTCGCTTCAACCTGGCCATGGATAGATCACTCCGCTTCGGGTCTAGAGCACGCGACTACAAAACGCCCTATTAGGACTCGCTTTCGCTACGGCTCCCCCACACGGGTTAACCTCGCCACGTACCACTAACTCGCAGGCTCATTCTTCAAAAGGCACGCCGTCACCCCCACCACCCAAAGGCGGCATAAGGCTCCGACGGATTGTATGCGATCGGTTTCAGGTACTATTTCACTCCCCTCCCGGGGTACTTTTCACCATTCCCTCACGGTACTTGTCCGCTATCGGTCACCAAGTAGTATTTAGGCTTAGCGGATGGTCCCGCCAGATTCACACGGAATTTCAGGGGTTCCGTGCTACTTGGGGTGACACCCAGGAGTGAACAGTTTACGTCTACAGGAGTATTACCCTCTACGCTGCGGCTTTCCAGCCACTTCAACTTCACTGATCATTTCTAACTCCTTCGAAGGATGACAGCCCTTCAGGGGTGGCCCCACAACACCCACATTGCAACGCCTGTCAGCTATCACACAATGCAGGTTTGGCCTGTTCCGCGTTCGCTCGCCACTACTAACGGAATCACTATTGTTTTCTCTTCCTGTGGGTACTGAGATGTTTCACTTCCCCACGTTCCCTCCAACTGCCCTATATATTCAGGCAGAGGTCGCCGGACATGACTCCGGTATTTCGAGGTTTCCCTATTCGGAAATCCCAGGATCAGGCGCTCGTTTACCAGCTCCCCTGGGCTTATCGCAGGTTACTACGTCCTTCTTCGGCTCTTGGTGCCAAGGCATCCACCGATCGCACTTAGTAGCTTGTCAAAAAATCTATCTACAAAGATGCTCGCGTCCACTGTGAAGTTCTCAAAATACGGGCGGAACCCAGAACCCAACCCCCACACAGGAAGCCAGAATCACTGGACCGCACACGAAGAAACAGCCACCCACCAGGGCAACCGATCCTTCAGGACCCAACAGCGTGCTTCAGCCTCACACCCCCACCATCCACGTTCCACTCCCAGACACCAAACAACAGCTTGGAACCCAGATTGTACTTGCATCCGATGACAACGATCAGCGTCAAAAGTCAATGTTCCACATCTACAAGCCATGCCCAGCCGACAACGAACGTGCCGGAACCAGACAAACATGGACAACCCCCACGAGAAAACCCGCGAACAGCTGCCAAATAGCTCCTTAGAAAGGAGGTGATCCAGCCGCACCTTCCGGTACGGCTACCTTGTTACGACTTAGTCCTAATTACCAGTCCCACCTTCGACGGCTCCCCCCCAAACGGGGTTAGGCCACCGGCTTCGGGTGTTACCGACTTTCATGACTTGACGGGCGGTGTGTACAAGCCCCGGGAACGTATTCACCGCAGCGTTGCTGATCTGCGATTACTAGCGACTCCGACTTCATGGGGTCGAGTTGCAGACCCCAATCCGAACTGAGACCGGCTTTTTGGGATTCGCTCACCCTTGCAGGTTCGCAGCCCTTTGTACCGGCCATTGTAGCATGCGTGAAGCCCTGGACATAAGGGGCATGATGACTTGACGTCATCCCCACCTTCCTCCGAGTTGACCCCGGCGGTCTCCAATGAGTCCCCGGCATGACCCGCTGGCAACATTGGACGAGGGTTGCGCTCGTTGCGGGACTTAACCCAACATCTCACGACACGAGCTGACGACAGCCATGCACCACCTGTATACCGACCAAAAAGGGGCACCCATCTCTGAGTGTTTCCGGTACATGTCAAACCCAGGTAAGGTTCTTCGCGTTGCATCGAATTAATCCGCATGCTCCGCCGCTTGTGCGGGGCCCCGTCAATTCCTTTGAGTTTTAGCCTTGCGGCCGTACTCCCCAGGCGGGGTACTTAATGCGTTAGCTGCGGCACGGAGAACGTGGAATGTCCCCCACACCTAGTACCCACCGTTTACGGCGTGGACTACCAGGGTATCTAAGCCTGTTTGCTCCCCACGCTTTCGCTTCTCAGCGTCAGGAAAGGTCCAGAGAACCGCCTTCGCCACTGGTGTTCCTCCTGATATCTGCGCATTCCACCGCTCCACCAGGAATTCCATTCTCCCCTACCTTCCTCAAGTCTGCCCGTATCGAAAGCAGGCTCAGGGTTAAGCCCTGAGTTTTCACTCTCGACGCAACAAACCGCCTACAAGCTCTTTACGCCCAATAAATCCGGACAACGCTCGCACCCTACGTATCACCGCGGCTGCTGGCACGTAGTTAGCCGGTGCTTCTTCTCCCACTACCGTCACAAAAAGCTTCGTCATGGATGAAAGCGGTTTACAACCCGAAGGCCGTCATCCCGCACGCGGCGTTGCTGCATCAGGCTTCCGCCCATTGTGCAATATTCCCCACTGCTGCCTCCCGTAGGAGTTTGGGCCGTATCTCAGTCCCAATGTGGCCGGTCGCCCTCTCAGGCCGGCTACCCGTCGACGCCTTGGTGAGCCACTACCTCACCAACAAGCTGATAGGCCGCGAGCCCATCCCTGACCGCCGGAACTTTCCAACACCCAACATGCGCCGGGCACTGAATATCCGGTATTAGCAGTCGTTTCCAACTGTTATCCCGAAGTCAAGGGCAGGTTACTCACGTGTTACTCACCCGTTCGCCACTCGTGTACCCCCGAAGGAGCCTTACCGTTCGACTTGCATGTGTTAAGCACGCCGCCAGCGTTCGTCCTGAGCCAGGATCAAACTCTCCGTCGAAAAACATAAACAGACCCGAAAGCCCGCTCAATAATCAACAAACAATCCGATGTACCCGACAGAACAACCAAAACTGGCTATTACCATCAAAATAATCAAAGGAATCCGCCAACAAACCCCACAAAAAGCAGAGCCTGCCAGACAGGCGCCCACAACAACCCCACAAAGAGGCTGCCATAGACAAACAAAAATATGCATTGACTTAAAGCACACTGTTGAGTTCTCAAGAATCGGGTGCAACCCTCACAACCAGAAACAAACCATTCCTGACACATTCGGGGCAACTCGACAAACTTTACTGGGCGATTTTTCGGCTGTCAACTTGGCGTATCGAACCGCTGGTGCCCAATGAAGTTGTGTTTGCGTCTGCCCCCCGATCTCCCGTGGAGCAGCTAGAGAAGACTACAGCGCCCGCCGCACCATCGCAAGCTGGCGGCTCGCACGTCATCCTGCCCAGACCCGCGACCCGTGCCCGGGAAGGACTTGAGCGTAGCGCACTCAAGGGCTATGGTGGAGCCATGAGCGTGAGGGACTCAACCTCACAAGTCGATACATCTACTAATACACAGGAGGCAGTAATGACCACATCATTCGACCCGTTCCGCGACATGGACCGCGTCATCAACTCCATGCGGACCCCTGCGACTGCAGCAATGCCGATGGACCTGTACCGCACGTCCGACAGCTTCGTGGCTCGCATCGACCTTCCCGGGGTCGATCCGGAGACCATTGACATTGACGTCGAGGAGCGCACACTGACCATTCGTGCCGAGCGGAGCGAGCACACGCACGACGAGATTCAGTGGCTGGCGCATGAGCGGCCGACTGGAACGTTTGCCCGGCAGCTGACGCTGGGCTACGGCGTGGCCGCTGATCGCATTGAGGCCGACTACGCCGACGGCGTGTTGACCCTCAGCATCCCGGTTGCCGAGGAGGCGAAGCCCCGCAAGATCCAGGTGAGCCACTCCAGTGACTCGAAGATGATCACCGGGGAGGCCTCAGAGGATTCTCAGGAGTCCTGAGAGGGACACGCAAGCGGGGGCCGCAATCCGGGGTTGCGGCCCCTGCTTGGGTGCTGATGGGCGTTTCCCGGCCCCTCACTTGAGTGACCCGTAGGTGTCCTTGGCCTTCTCGAGGGCCGAGACGTAGCCGGCGCGGGCATAGCCGGTGGGCTCGGCGTTCCTGGGAACGGCGAGCATGCCCCTCGCTCCGGCAAGGGGCAGCTCCTTGCGCGTGAGCCATGACTCCAGCCCCTCCAGGAGCTTGCTGGCATGCTGTGCCCCATGGCGGACCAGTGAGGACGTCGTCATGACGACATCCGCTCCGGCGAGGATGTACTTGACCACGTCTGAGGGTGTCTCCACTCCGGAGGAGGCCGCGAGGCTGGCCTGCACACGACCGCGCAGCACCGCAATCCACGTTCGGGGAACCCTGGCGTCATCTCTCGACGAGAGCGTGACGCCGGAGGTGACCTCCAGCCGGTCTATGTCGATGTCCGGCTGCAGGAAACGATTGAACATCACCAGACCGTCGGCACCCGCTCGGTCGAGCGCGACGCACATGTTGCCCACCGATGAGAAGTAGGGGCTCATCTTGACCGCCACGGGCACGGAGACCGATTCCCTCACCGCCTCCAGGATCTCGATGTGGCGACGCTCCACATCCTGGCCAGTGACTTTCACATCACCCGGAACGAGATAGATGTTCAGTTCGATGGCCGCGGCACCAGCGTCCGCCAGTCTTCCGGCATTGGCCACCCATCCCCCCGTTGACGACGCGTTCAACGAGCCGATCAAGGGTACGTCAATGGCGTCGGCTGCGGATTCCACCAGCTTGAGGTACTGGGTCACTGCCGTGTCATCAGCAGCGAAGGGTACGTTCGGGAAATAGGACAGCGCCTCGGGATAGGAATCCTCGTGGGCCACCTCCAGTTCCGCCATCCGTTCGGCATCGCGGCGCATCTGCTCCTCGAAGAGCGAGTACATCACCACAGCACCCACGCCCGCGTCCGCCAGCTCCCTCACCCCGGAGACCGTCTGCGACAGGGGCCCGGCGGATGCCACCAGGGGATTGCGCAAGGGCAGCCCCATGTAGTTCGTCGTCAGATCCATCATTGGCTCCTCGTGTCCTCGGCGAAGGCGTCCGCCCCACGCATCGCCAGTTCCTCGTACTCACCCCAGCGCCTGTTGACGGCAGCCTGCGCCAGTCCCAACAGACGATCCGCCTCCTCGGGATTGGACGCCCTCAACACCTTGTAGCGCAATTCCCGGTTCTGGTATTCCCGCAGATGCAACCGTGGGCGCGGTGAATCGAGCAGGAACGGGTTGCCACCGGATTCGCGGATCACTGGGTTGTAGCGCATGAGGGGCCAGTGCCCGGAGTGCACAGCCTTGTACTGCTGGTCCAGCCCCATGCGGATGTCGTAGCCGTGGGCGATGCAATGGCTGTAGGCAATGATCAAGCTGGGCCCGTCGAACGCCTCGGCCTCCCGGAAGGCCTTGAGCGTCTGTTGCGGATCGGCTCCCATGGCCACCCGGGCCACGTACACGGACCCATAGGCCATGGCCTGCATCGCCATGTCCTTCTTGTTCGTTTGCTTCCCCGCCGTGGCGAACTTTGCCACGGCACCCAGCGGCGTGGACTTCGACGACTGTCCGCCGGTGTTCGAGTAGACCTCTGTGTCGAGCACGAGAATGTTGACGTTGCGTCCGCTCGCCAGCACATGGTCAACGCCGGAGGACCCGATGTCATAGGCCCAGCCGTCACCGCCCACGATCCAGACCGATCGCCGCAGCAGGTGATCGGCCACGCTGCGCAGGTCCATGGCCTTGTGCCCCGGGACGTCCTGCAGCTTCTCCAGCAGGAGCGCCACCCGATCCGACTGGCGCAGCAGATCGCTCTCATGCCGCTGGGGTGCGCTCAGGAGGCCGTCGACGAGGTCGTCGTCGCCGATCTCGACGCGGAGCTCCTCCAGCCGTGCCCGCGCGAGATCCTCGTGGAGGTCCGCCGCGAGCCGGAGACCGAGACCGAACTCGGCGTTGTCCTCGAACAGGGAGTTGGACCATGCCGGGCCACGGCCCGCAGCGTTCTTGGCCCATGGCGTGGTGGGCAGGTTGCCGCCGTAGATCGATGAGCACCCGGTGGCGTTTGCCACCGTCGTGCGGTCTCCGAACAACTGGGTGAGCAACTTCAGGTAGGGGGTCTCCCCGCAGCCCGCGCAGGCCCCGGAGAACTCAAACAGCGGCTCCAGGTACTGGGTGCCCCGAACGGTGCCGAAATCAAGGCGAGCCCTGTTGTTCTGCGGAAGGGTCTCGAAGAATTCGACGGCCTTCTTCTGCTGTTCACGCTCGTGGACGGGCTCAAGGTTGATGGCCCTGCGCGATGGCTGTCCGATCGGCTTCACCGGACAGGACTCCACGCAGAGACCACAGCCGGTGCAGTCCTCGATGTAGACCTGGAGCGTGTAGCGGCTGTCCGGCAACCCTGCAGCGTTCAGTGGCGCGCTGAGGAACCCCTCGGGGGCGTCTTTGGTCAAGTGTGTCGAGTGGTGTTTGGCGCGCAGCACGGAGTGAGGGCAGACGAAGGAGCAGTTGCCACACTGGATGCACGCCTCGGGGTCCCACACGGCGACGATCTCGCTGACATTGCGCTTCTCGTACTGCGTGGTACCGGAGGGGTAGGTGCCGTCCACGGGCAGCGCGGACACCGGCAGGTCGTCGCCATGGCCGCTCATCATCTTCGACGTCACCCTGCGGACGAACTCGGGAGCATCGTCCGGCACAGCCCGCGCAAGAATCTTTGTCGACGTCGCACGCTCTGGAACCTCGACCTGGTACAGGTGCGACAGTGAGGCATCGACGGCCGCGTGGTTCTTGCGCACGATCTCCATGGACTTGCGTGCATACGTCTTGGTGATCGACGCCTTCACCTTCTCAATGGCGACATCGCGCGGCAGCACCCCTGAGATGGCGAAGAAGCACGTCTGCAGGACCGTGTTGGTGCGGCTTCCCAGGCCCGCTGCACGCGCCACGGCGCTGGCGTCGATGCAGTACAGGCTGATCCCCAACTCCACGATGCGCTGCTGCAGGGAGCCCGGCAGTTGGTCCCAGATCTCCGCCGCCGGGTGCGGCGAGTTCAGCAGCAGGGTCGTACCCGGCTGGGCGAGTTCGAGGATGTCCACCTGCTCCAGAATCGACCAGTGGTGGCAGCCGATGAAGTTGGCCCCGGCCACGAGATACGGCGCCCGGATGACGTTGGGGCCGAATCGCAGATGGCTGACCGTGCGCGATCCGGACTTCTTGGAGTCGTAGACGAAGTATCCCTGTGCGAACATGTCGTCCCCGGAGCCGAGGATCTTGATGGTGTTCTTGTTGGCACCGACGGTGCCATCCGAGCCCAGCCCGTAGAACACGGCCTGCAGCGTCTCGGGATCGTGGAGGTTGAAGCTGGTGTCCACGTCCAGCGACAGGTGGGTCACGTCATCGTTGATGCCGACGGTGAATCGGGGGCGGGGTGACGGCTTCGCGAGCTCGTCGAAGATCGCCTTGACCATCGCCGGCGTGAACTCCTTGCTGGAGAGCCCGTAGCGGCCACCGCTCACCCGCGGCATGGACTCGCGTCGACCAGTGGCACAGGCCTCCGCAAGTGCGGACGTGACGTCCAGGAACAGCGGCTCGCCACCGGCGCCGGGCTCCTTGGTGCGGTCCAGCACCGCGACCTGGCGTGCCGATGCCGGGATGGCCGCCAGTATGTGCTCGGTGGGGAAGGGCCGGTAGAGCCGCACGAACACCACGCCCGTCTTCGCATCAGCTGTGTTGTTCAGGTGCTCCACCACCGGGAGGATGGTCTCGACGCCGGATCCCATGATGACGAGGACGCGCTCCGCCGCCGGATCGCCGTGGTACTCGACAGCGGAGTAGCTTCGGCCGGAGATGGCGGCGAACTCCTCGAACACGCTGTCCATCAGCGCGGGCACATTGTCGTAGTACGAGTTCGACGTCTCGCGGGACTGGAAATAGGTGTCCGGATTCTGCGCGGTGCCCCGGATGAACGGGTTCGCCGGGCTGAGGGCTCGGGCGCGATGTTGCAGCACCAGTTCCCGGGGCACCAACTCGCGCAACTGGTCATCACTCAGGCGGTGCATCGTGTTCAGCTCGTGAGAGGTCCGGAAGCCGTCGAAGAAGTGGACGAAGGGCAAACGCGTGCGCAGCGTCGCCAAGTGGGCGACCGCCGCCATGTCGTGAGCCTCCTGCACGGACGCCGAGTTCAGGAGACAGCAGCCGGTCTGGCGCACCCCCATGACGTCCTGGTGGTCCCCGAAGATGGAGAGGCCCTGCGTGGCCAGCGATCGCGCCGCGACGTGGAACACCGTGGAGGTGAGCTCGCCAGCGATCTTGTACATGTTCGGGATCATCAGCAAGAGGCCCTGCGATGCCGTGAACGTGGTGGACAGGGCACCGCCCTGCAGTGCACCATGCATGGTGCCCGCGGCGCCGCCCTCCGACTGCAACTGGATCACGGTGGGCACCTGCCCCCAGACGTTGGAACGTCCGTGGGCGGACCACTCGTCGGCCAGCTCCGCCATGGTGGAGCTGGGCGTGATGGGGTAGATCGAACACAGCTCGCTCAGCCGGAACGCGACGTCGGCTGCGGCCTCGTTGCCATCAATGATCAAACGTTCGCTCATCGTCCGTCCTCAGCAATCATCGAGATGGCGTGCACGGGGCACTGCTCAAAGCATGTCGCACAGCCGGTGCACTTCTCGTAGTCGAACCTGTATCCGTGATCCGGCCCGAGTTTGATGATCGCATCCTCGGGACAGGACCCGAAGCAGCCGTCGCATTCGAAGCAGTTGCCGCAGGACAGGCATCGGCGCGCCTCGTACTCGGCCTCCGCGGTGGAAAGACCGGAGTCGATCTCCTCGAAGCCCCGCACACGCTCCTTCCCCGTGGCCAGGATGCTCTGCCGTCGGTCGTGCTCCCCGAAATACCACAGATCCATCTGGTCCAGGGCCACGACGGGCTTCTTGGGTGGAGGCGGGGTTGCATCATTGTTGAGCCACTTGTCGATGCACCATGCGGCCTTCTTGCCATGTCCCACCCCAACCGTGACGGTCCGGTCCGAGGGAACGGCGTCGCCTCCCGCGAAGACGCCCGGAACATCGGTCATGAGGGTGGTGGGATCCACAGCCACCACGTCGTCATCGAAACGCATGCCGGGGACCATCTTGAGGAATTCGGTGTCGGCCTCCTGGCCGACGGCGAGGATGACGGTGTCAGCCTGGAGTTCCTCGAACGTGCCGGTGCCCACCGCCCGGCCGTCCTCGTCCAGTTCCATGACCTCCACGGTGATCTTGGCGGTCTCCATCGACGTGATGGTGCGCAGCCAGTTCATCTTGACGCCCTCCTGTTCGGCGCCCTCCCTCTCATCGGCGTGGGCCGGCATCTGCTCCGCGGTGCGGCGATAGACGATCACGGACTCCTCGGCACCCAGCCGACGCGCCACGCGCGCCGCGTCCATCGCAGTGTTGCCACCACCATAGATGGCCACACGACGTCCGATCATGGGTCGCTCACCGGAGGCGACGTCCCGCAGGAAGCTGACGGCATCCAGCATCTTGGAGGCGTCCATGCTGGGGATGTTCACACGCTTGGACAGGTGCGCGCCCACAGCGACGAAGACCGCGTCGAACCCGCCGTCCCGCTGCGTGGCCTCGAGGTCCTTGACCGGAGAGTTCTGCCGCAGGACGATCCCCATGTCCTGCAGGCGGGACAACTCGGCGTCCAGGACGTCGCGCGGGAGCCGGTACTCCGGGATCCCGTAGCGCATCATGCCGCCGGGCGCGTCGGATGAATCGTGGATCTCGACGGCGTGCCCCAGGCGCCGGAGATGGTAGGCCGCGGAGAGGCCCGACGGCCCGGATCCGACCACGAGGATTCTGCGGCCCGATGAACGTCGGGGTGGGTCGAACGTCCAGCCCCGCTCAATGGCCATGTCTCCGAGGTAGCGCTCAACCGATCGGATGGACACGCTCGAGTCCAGGTCTCCGCGGTTGCAGACCGCCTCACACGGGTGGTAGCAGACGCGGCCGTGGATGGCCGGGAAGGGGTTGTCCCTCGTCAGTTGGCGCCACGCGTTCTCGTGCTGGCCCACTTTGATGAGGCGCAGCCACTCCTGGATGTTCTCCCCTGCCGGGCACCCGGCATTGCACGGGGGAAGCAGGTCCAGATAGATCGGTTTGCGGGTGCGCACAGGTGCCACACGCCCTGCTGTGGTGGCCAGATTCGGCAGCAGCGTCATGTCCCTGTGTTCGTTCACATTCCTGTCCTCAACCATGGCCCTCAACGCCCTCCGCCTCGACTCTTACCCATGGTAGGAGGATGTCGGGCTCCCCGCTGGACAGGGGTGAGGTTGTGTCGCCGAAGGCTCTGTTATGGTCCCCACCATGCGTCGTTTCCCAGACCCCATCCTCGTCGCATGCGCCGCACTCCTGTCCACCACAGCCCTGGCTTCATGCGGCAGTCCTGGCAACGACGACCAGGTGCTGACGGTGTTTGCCGCAGCCTCCCTCCGTGAGGTGTTCGTCGACATTGCACAGGACTTCGAGGCCGCCCGCGACGGCGCGGAGGTGAGGTTCTCCTTCGCGGGCTCCTCCGATCTGGTTTCCCAGCTCGAGAGCGGAGCGCCAGCACACGTCTTCGCGTCGGCCAACGAGAAGCAGATGGACCGCGCCGTGAAGCTGGGCGTGGTCGGGGAAGAGGGCGCCCTGTTCGCCTCCAACACCCTCACGCTGATCGTGCCCGCCAACAATCCCGCAGGCATCTCGTCCCTGGCGGACGCCGCCACGTCGGCACTCGTCATCTGCGCACCCCAGGTGCCCTGCGGCTCAGCCGCGCAGACCATGGCCGAGAATGCTGGCGTCGAACTGCAACCGGTGAGTGAGGAGAACTCCGTCACCGACGTGCTGGGCAAGGTCGCCTCCGGACAGGCCGACGCGGGGCTGGTCTATGTCACGGACGCCATCCGGGCGGGCGCGGACGTCACCGTCATCGACATCCCTGAAGCGGCGTCCGTCGTGAACATGTACCCCATCGCAGCTGTGGACACCTCGAACGAGATGGCCAACCACTTCGTCGAATTCGTTCTGATGGAGGCCTCGCAGGAGAAGCTGCGAGCCGCAGGCTTCGGACCGCCCGTTGAGTGACTCACCGGCGGGCCGGGTGCCCCGCTGGGCCATCGTCCCGGCAACACTGGGCGCACTGCTCGTAGCCGTTCCCGTCGTCTCGATGGCGGCCCGCGTCGACTGGCCGGGACTTCCGGTGCTGCTGACGAGTGGGAGTTCCGTCACCGCTCTGCTGCTCAGCCTCCGCACCGCCCTGGCCAGCACCATGGTGTGCCTCGTCCTGGGAGTTCCGTTGGCCCTGGTCCTCGCCCGGACGGACGCCCCGGCCATGCGGTGGCTGCGGGCGCTCGTGCTCCTGCCCCTGGTGCTGCCCCCCGTGGTGGGCGGGCTCGCGCTGTTGGCTGCATTCGGCCGCACCGGCCTGATCGGCCAGTACCTGGAGGCGGGCGGTCTGCGCATCGCCTTCACCACCGTGGCCGTGATCCTGGCGCAGGTGTTTGTTTCCCTACCCTTCCTGGTGGTGGGGCTCGAGGGGGCCCTGCGCAGCGTCGGAATCGAGTACGAGGAGGTGGCCACCACGCACGGGGCCTCCCCCACCCGAACCCTGCTGCATGTGACGCTGCCCCTCGTTGCCCCGGGCCTGGTGTCCGGGACCGTGCTGGCCTTCGCACGGGCTCTCGGCGAGTTCGGCGCGACGCTGACATTCGCGGGTTCCCTGCAGGGCACCACCCGCACGCTGCCGCTCGAGATCTATCTCCAGCGAGAGGTGGATCCAGACCAGGCGCTGGCGCTCTCATTGCTGCTGATCGTCGTGGCGCTGATCGTCGTGGCGCTCGTCCACAACGGGTCCCGTCCACGTCGACGTCGTCCTCGACGCCAACCCCGGCGCCGTGACGTGTCTGTGGCGCAACCTCCACCCTCCCTCCTCACCCCGTCGGGCACCCTTCGGTGGCGCGGGAGGCTGGAGGAGAGGGGACACGCGACGGCCCTGGTCGTGGAGCCCGGCGAGACGGTCGCCGTCATCGGTGCCAATGGTGCTGGCAAGAGCACCCTTCTGAGTCTTCTGGCTGGCTTGCTGCAGCCCGACGAGGGCCGGTTGAGCATCGGCGGCGATGTCCTCACCGACACCGGGACGGGAACGGCCGTTCCACCGCACCGGCGCCGCGTGGTCCTGCTGGGGCAGCGCCCCCTGCTCTTCCCCCACCTGGACGTCCAGGGCAACGCGGAGTTCGGTCCGCGCGCAACCGGTCAGGACGCTTCCGCCGCCGTCGCACGGCGCGCCCTCCAGGCCGCAGGTGCCCTGCAGTGGGCTGCCGAGCCCTCCACTGCACTGTCCGGGGGGCAGGCATCACGGGTGGCGCTGGCCCGGGCCCTTGCATGCAACCCGCGCGCCCTGCTGCTCGACGAACCGTTCGCGTCCCTGGACATCGCGAGTGCGCCATCAGCGCGCATGGCCCTGGCCGACGCCGTGCGGAGGGCGCAGTGCCCGACGCTTCTTGTCACCCATGACCTGCTGGACGTGCTCGCCCTGGCCGACACTGTCGTCGTCCTCGAGTCAGGCCGGATCGTGCAACGAGGCCGTGTCAGCGAGGTCCTCACGGCCCCCTCGAGCGCATTCGCAGCCGAGTTGGCGGGGGTCAACGTGGTGCACGGTACCCAGCAGGACGCCGGTGTCCTGGCTCTGGCCGGCGGCCTGTTCGTTCACGGATTGCAGAAGGCCGCCGCACCAGAAGGTGCGACGGCCTTCGCCGTGTTCTCACCGAGCAGCGTGGCGGTGTTCCTGGAGCCTCCGCACGGGAGCCCGCGCAACGTCTGGGCTGCCGACGTGGTGTCGTTGGCGGCCCAGGCCGGCACCGTCCGGGTTCTCCTGGCGTTGCGCAACGGAGTCCGCTTGGGGGCCGACCTGACGCCAGCTGCCGTGGCGGAACTCGATCTGCACCCCGGTCGTGGCGCCTGGGCCGTCGTGAAGGCTCAAGAGGTTGCTCTCCACCCTTCGTCCCGGGTTCAGGCCTGAGCCCTTCGACACGCCGACCCGTAGGACGCACGCGCCCGGCGGCTCAGGACGACGCCTGCTCCTTGAGCAGTGCGTCGATGTCGAGGTCCTTGATCTGGCCGATGAGCTCGTCGAGCTGCTTGCCGTTCAACAGGCCGGACTGCCGGAACACGAGGTTGCCGCGCCGAAATCCCATGATCGTGGGGATGGACTGGATCTCCAGGGCGGCGGCCAACTCTTGGTTCTCCTCTGTGTCCACCTTGGCGAAGGTGACGTCCTCATTGCGTCCGGAGGCCTCGTCGTAGATGGGGGCAAAGCGCTTGCAGGGGCCACACCAGTCAGCCCAGAAGTCGATGAGGACAACCTCGTTGTCCTCGATGGTGCTGGCGAAGTTGTTCTTGTCCAGTGGAGTGGTTCCCACAGTGATCGATCCTTCATCTTGGTTGGGTCATGTCTCGTCCTGTTTCAACCCCACCGGAGATCAGAATATTCCCCGGCTGCTCCTACTTGATGGCAACAATCCTGCGCATCGGCAGGGGCACCCGCACGGGGTCCCTGTCGGCTCGCGAGGCCAGGAAGTCGATGGCGCTCGCGGCGCGGGCCCTGTCGCCTGCCTGCCGCAATCCCCCCACGAGCAGTTCGGCGTCTGCTCGATTGCACACCTCGAAGTGGTGACGCCCCCGGGAATCCTCCATCTTGGTCAGTCCGACGGCACCCAGCATGGTCTTGGCACGGAACTCGACGGTCCCGGGAAGATGTGGGCTCACCCGCAGATACGCCCCCAGCTGGCTGGCGATGCGGACGTCCTCGATACTCATCGGGCGGAGTGAGGGGGTGAGGCCGGCGAAGACGCCTCCCGGCCGCAGCACTCGAGCAACCTCGGACAGGAACTCCAACCGATCGTCGGCGAGCCCCAACCCGAGACTGGTGGCGACGGCGTCGAAGGAGCCGTCGGCGAAGGGCAGGTGGAGCGGGTCAGCCTGCACAAGGGGGCGGCCATCATCCCCGGCCCGCAGGCACGATTCGGTCTGGTCCACGCTCACGACCACTCGGCCGGGGCTCGCGAGGCGTTTACCCAGACCGCTGGCCCCACACGACAGGTCCAGAACCAGGGACGCGGAGGAGGACACTGCGCGGGCCAACCATTCGTATGGGGTGTGGTCACCCCCGAAAGTCCTCTGCAACACCTGGTCCACGGCCTTGGGGCGGCCCGGACCGAACCATCGACGTCCTACGTCCGTCACGCGTCACCGTCCTGGACGAAGAGGAGTTCGGAGGCGGCGTCATCGATCAGGCAGGTGCCGGCGTCGGTGCGCACATCCAGTCCATGGGGCACGAGCCGCGCCGTGAAGACGGCGCCCGGCCTCAGCTCCAGGTTCGACATCACCTCGATCAGTTCCGAGTTGGCCTGCACGTTCTCACTCATGCGCACGAGTTTCGCTGTGACCACCTCACCGGACTTGACCAGCCGCGACAGGGCAATGACACCCTGGGTGAACGGGGTGTCATCCACGTCAATGCCCAGTTCCCGGAGGCCCGGGATCGGATTGCCGTAGGGAGACCTCGAGGGCGAGTGCAGGATCTCGACGAGACGCCGTTCGACATCAGTGGAGATCACGTGTTCCCAGCGACAGGCCTCGTCGTGGACCTTGTCCCACTCCAGGCCGATGACCTCCGTGAGCAGGCACTCCGCGAGCCGGTGCTTGCGCATGACCCCCGTGGCGAGTGCACCGCCCCTCTGGGTGAGGCTGATCGTGCGATCCGGTTCGACCACGAGAAGCCCGTCTCGCTCCATTCGCGCCACCGTCTGTGACACTGTGGGGCCGGACTGGTGCAACCGCTCGGCGATGCGCGCCCTCAGCGGAGGGACACCCTCCTCGATGAGTTCGTACACGGTCCGCAGATACATCTCCGTGGTGTCGATCAGATCACTCATGCCGCATTCCGCCTTCCTGAAGGGCCATTCTAGGGTGAGCTCGTGCGCTTCAGACGATCGTCTCTCCTCGCCGGATGACGCCGTGCAGGTTGCCGCCCGCATCCACCAGACAGATGTCGGCCCAGCGGCCCACCTCGAGCCGGCCCACCTGCCCCAGTCCGTGCCAGCGGGCGGGCGTTGTGGAACTCATGATGGCTG
This sequence comes from uncultured Actinomycetota bacterium, assembly GCA_963747505.1. GTDB lineage: Bacteria > Actinomycetota > Actinomycetes > Propionibacteriales > Propionibacteriaceae > Arachnia. The sequence goes on from CAVVFD010000001.1 coordinate 1,811,043, forward strand.
CCTCCTCGATGGAGCAGCCGACCTCCGCCACGAGGAAGTGGAAGGCCTTGGCCATGGTGAGCGTGGAGCCGGCTATGGCGCCCGGGGTGCCGTTGGCCGTCACGAGACGCGCCGTGCCATCCTCCACGTCCACGGCCAGCTCGCCGAGGATGTAGCGCCCGTCCCCCTTGCCAGTCGCGCTCATCGCGTCCGTCACCGTGGCGACGCGGTCCACACCGGCCGCATCGATGGACATCCGTGCGATCACCGGGGCGTGGTGCACACCATCGCAGATGAGTTCGACCATGCAGCGGTCGTCTGTCAGCAGGACCGGGACCGGTCCGGGTTTGCGGTGATGGATCGAGTTCATGGCGCTGAAGAGGTGCGTGGCGATGCACACCCCCCAGTCCAGCGACTCACGGGTGACAGACTCACCGGCATCGGAGTGACCGAAGGCCACTCTGACCCCGGCTTCGGTGAAGCGGCGCACAGCCGCCTCGCTGTGCTCACGCTCAACGGCCATGGTGACCATCTTCAACGCCGGACCGCCCGCTGCGATGAGCCGTTCCACGGATTCGGCGTCCGGGTCCCTCAGCAGCGCCGGATCATGCGCGCCCTTCTTCTCCTCCGAGAGGAAGGGGCCCTCGAGGTGGATGCCGGCCAACTCGTCCGCCTCCACCAGCCCCCGCAGGACCGTCAACTGGCGCTCCAGCTTCTCGATGGGTTCAGTGACGGTGCTGGCGAAGATCGTCGTGGAGCCCTGTGTGCGGTGGTAGTCGATGGCGCGCTGGTTGGCCGCCCGGTCCGGATCCCCGTAGGACACCCCAACCGCCCCGTGCGAGTGGGTGTCGACAAATCCCGGCACGGCCCAGAGCTCGGAGAATGAACCCTCTGCAGGCGCGCCCGGCTCCACTGCGACGATGCGTCCGTGCTCCATGGTGATGACTGCGTCTTCCACAACGCCGACAGGCGTCACCGCACGACCAACTCTCAACGGTGAATCCTTCATGCCCCCATCCAACCACTACCCACCCCCGGGCACGTGGAACACTGGGAGCCGTGCAGATCGACATACCCCAGAGCCTCCTTCCCTCCGACGGCCGTTTCGGCTCCGGCCCGGCCAGGGTTCGCCCCGAGGCCCTGGCACACCTGATGGCGCACGCCGATGTGATGGGCACCTCGCACCGGCAATCTCCGGTACGAAACCTGGTGGCTGACGTCCAGCGTGGCCTGGCGGAGCTCTACCGGCTGCCGGAGGGCTATGAGGTGGCTCTGGGCAACGGCGGCTCGACGGCCTTCTGGGACCTCGCCGTGTTCTCGCTCATCCGGGAGCGCTCCGCGCACGGCGTGTTCGGGGAGTTCACCCGCAAGTTCGCCGCCGCCAGTGCGGCGGCCCCCTTCCTCGCGCAACCCCGGATCCACGAGACCGCGCCCGGTGGCGTCATCATCCCCGAGGCCAGCGATGCGGACGCCTACTGCTGGGCGCAGAACGAGACCTCCACGGGCGCCGCCGCCCCGGTGCAGCGCGTGGGAGACGGGTTGGTGCTGGTGGACGCGACCTCTGCGGCGGGCGGCATCGATGCGGACATCTCGGCCACGGACGCCTACTACTTCGCACCCCAGAAGAACTTCTCCTCCGACGGTGGCCTCTGGTTCGCGTTCCTCTCCCCTTCGGCCATCGAGCGGGCCCGGACCATCAAGTCCGACGGACGCTGGATCCCGACCTTCCTGGATCTCACCACCGCACTGACGAACTCGCGCCAGCACCAGACTCTGAACACGCCCGCCATCGCGACGCTGCTCCTGATGGCTGGCCAGATTCGCTGGATGCAGGATCTCGGAGGCATGGAGGTCGTGGCGGCGCGCTGCGAAGCGTCCACGTCCACGGTGTACCGATGGGCGGATGAGCGGGACTGGGCGACGCCCTTCGTCCGGCTACCGCAGGACCGATCCCCCGTCGTGGCGACCATCGACCTCGACGAGCGGATCGACGCCCAGCAGGTCTCCTCGGTGCTGCGTGCCAACGGCATCGTGGACGTGGATCCCTACCGGGCCCTGAACCGCAACCAGCTGCGCATCGGTTGCTACGCCGCCGTGGATCCCGACGACGTCGTGGCGCTCGTTGCCTGCATCGATCATGTCGTCGAGCGGGTGGGGCACTGACGCCACGACGACCGTCAGTCGCCGACCACGAAGACCACCACTCCGGCCAGGACCGCCACGACGCCAGCCGCGATGAGCGCCAGCACCGTCCCTCGACGGGAGACACCTTCGGGTTCCCCCTCGGGCGGCGCCGAGCTTCTGGAAGCCTCCGGCCGTGGCTCCGGGGAGTCATCCCCCGAGGGTGAGGGGGTGCGCGATGGCGTGCGCTTCCCGGACGGGTTGGGAGTGACGGTGGTCATCCCGTCGGGCAGGGGTTCGTCGCGCAGCACTTCGCCGTCGCCCACCAGCATCCGCCCCTTGCCATAGGTGGTGATCGACTCCTTCGGCGGGGGATCCGCGTAGGTGGTGAGAGCCGTGGACTCCCAGCTGTAGGCATCGAAGAGTTCCACCCCTTGGCCCGTGCGCAGCATGAGGGTGACACCGTCGTCGAGGAACACGGCGTCGGTCACTCCCTCGGGGGCATCCGCCGCCCGCACGAGCGTGTTGACCCGCGTGCGTGACGGCTGGAGCCCGGCCCGGTAGATGCCCGGATCCTCACCGTCGGTCACGATGTAGATGCGCCCCTTGCCGGAGAGCGCGAGTGCCCTGGCATCCTGGGAACCCTCGGGGTACCTGAAGTCCCAGGCGCGGTAGTTGGTGACGTCCGACCCCGGGTCCACACGGAACACCGTCACGGAGCCTCGCGAGGAGTCCTCGTCCCCCGTATCGGCAATGTAGAGCAGATCATCGAACAGCGAAAGGGCCTGCACCGACTGCGCCGGCCCCGTGAAGGTGATGGGTCTGCTCCTGCCCGACTCAGCACGGACGGCTGTGATCGTCCCCTCCTCGTCGACAGTCAGCACCTCCTCACTGTCCGGGAGCCAGGCCAGGCCAGTGATGGGGCCTGCCACGTCGGAGGGCGGGCGGATGTCGTCGGCGACGGCAGGTGTCGCCAGGGCCGCGGACGTCAACGCCAGAGCGCACGCGACGGCGGCGCGACGTGAAGGAGAGGTCATGGTGCTGGAATCCTACTGGCCCATGCCCGTCACCAGTGCGCCGACGACGACGACGGCCATCACCGCCACCAGGACGGCAGTGACGATCAGGCGACGGATTCTCGGATTCACATGTGTGATCGTACGCGGCCGGTACGGTTGGCTGCATGCACCGGCTACGGCTGTTTGCCATCAGCATCGATGACGTGCGCGACATCTTCGGCGCCGATCCTCCGCTGGCTGCCCATCTGCGTGCTCTCGCCGCCCAGCGCTTCGCCCCCGCCCGCACGGAGCGGCCGCTGCTGGCAAGAATCGGTCCGCTCTTCTCCCGGGACCGCGGAACGGAGGTTGACCAGCGCACGCCCCTGTCCCGCGACGTCGATGCGATGCTGTCCGGCGGCCACATCGCACCGGATCGTCTGCCACAGTGCTGGCAGCTCCTGCTGCTGTGGCTCGACGATCTCGCGGCACGGCGACTCGACCTGACGCTTGACGGACTCGAGTCCGTCGAATTCGACCTCGCGCGGGCCGGCCTCGGCAGCACATTCTCGTTGCGCAGCCTCGCATCACGTGAACTCGGCATCTCCCTGCACCCCCTGCCGGGGCAGATCGCGGGGTACAGCAAGCATGGCCACGTGGTGGAGGTCAGCCGTCGGTTGCGCCGTGTCCAGGACGACGCAACCGAGGAGTTCGCCGCGACGATGCGCACCATCTCGCCTCTTCTGGTCCTGCTGGAGGGCATCGCCCAGCGACCTGAGCAGGCCCTGGACCTGGTGGTCCTCCAGCTTCCGACCTGAGGCCGGAAACCTCGATCAGCGGGGGACGATGACCAGGATGAGGTCCCCGCCGTCCAGTTGCGTGGTCCCCGGCGCTGCAATGCGCGTCACCGCCCCCGCCACCGTGGCGTTGATGGACGCCTCCATCTTCATGGCCTCGATGGTGGCCACCGAGTCGCCGACGGCGATGGCGTCGCCCACTTCGACGTTCACGGTCACGGCTCCCGCGAACGGCGCAGCCACGTGTCCGGGATTGGAGGTGTCGGCCTTCTCTGTCCCGGCGACCTCGGAGGCCAAGGAGAAGTCGCGCACCCGGACCGGCCTGATCTGTCCATTCATCAGGCACATCACAGTGCGCTTGGCCCGCTTGTCGGGTGCGCCGATGGCCTCCAGTCCGTAGATCAGATCCACGCCCTTCTCCAACTTGATGGCGTACTCGCGGCCAGGCTCCATGCCGTAGAGGAAGGAGATGGTGGACAACGCGGAGAGGTCCCCGAAGTCCTCGCGCATCTGCTCGAACTCGCGGTTGGGAGCGGGGAAGAGCAGCCGGTTCAGGGTCTCCTGGCGGCTGCGGCCCGGCTCGGCGAGGAATGTCTGGTCCTCTTCGGTCACCTCCGTGACCCGTGCAGGGGTCCGCCGCCCCTGAAGTGCCCTGGTGCGGAACGGCTCGGGCCAACCACCGGCTGGAGTCCCCAGGTCCCCGTTCAGGAAACCGATGACGGAATCCGGGATGTCGAACTTCTGGGGGTCCTCGGCAAACTCCGCAGGATCCGCCCCGGCCGCGACCAGGTGAAGTGCGAGGTCGCCCACCACCTTGGACGACGGCGTGACCTTGGTGGGGCGGCCGAGGATCTTGTCGGCGGCGCTGTACATGGACTCGATGGCCTCGAACTTCTCCCCCAGACCCAGCGCGATGGCCTGCTGGCGGAGGTTGGAGAGCTGGCCACCGGGTATCTCGTGGTCGTAGACGCGGCCCGTGGGTGCGGGCAGGCCGGACTCGAAGGGCTGGTAGAGCTTGCGGACGGCCTCCCAGTAGGGCTCGAGTTGGAGCACCGCCTGCGGGTCCAGATCGGGCGCCCTGTCAGCGCCCTCCAACGCCATCAGCAGCGCCGACATGGGTGGCTGCGAGGTGGTGGAGGCCATTGCGGAGTTCGCCACGTCCACGGCATCCACCCCGGCGTCGATGGCGGCCATGAGCGTGGCCATCTGCCCGCCGGTGGTGTCGTGCGTGTGCAGGTGAACGGGCAGGTCGAATCGTTCACGCAGCGCGGCGACGAGCGTGCTGGCGGCGCGGGGACGCAGCAGGCCTGCCATGTCCTTGATGGCGAGAATGTGCGCTCCTGCGTCGACCATCTCCTCGGCAAGATGCAGGTAGTAGTCCAGCGTGTAGATCTTCTCGGCCGGGTCCAGGAGGTTGGAGGTGTAGCAGAGCGCCACTTCCGCCACGGACGACGTGGCGCGCACCGCATCGATCGCCGGCCGCATCTGGTCGACGTCGTTGAGGGCATCGAAGATGCGGAAGATGTCGACGCCCACCGCGGCTGCCTCGGCCACGAAGGCGTCGGTCACCTTCGTCGGATAGGGCGTGTAGCCCACGGTGTTGCGGCCCCGCAGCAGCATCTGGAGGTTCTGGTTCGGCATGGCCTGGCGGAACTTCGCCAGACGCTCCCACGGATCCTCCGCGAGGAACCTCAGCGCGACGTCGTAGGTGGCCCCGCCCCAGCACTCGACACTGAACATGTTCGGCAGCATCTGCGCCTGATGGGGTGCCACCGCCACCAGGTCGCGGGTGCGGACCCGTGTGGCCAGGAGCGACTGGTGTGCGTCGCGGTAGGTCGTGTCGGTGATTCCCACGGCCGTCTGATTCCGGAGATCCCGCGCGAAGCCCTCGGCACCCAGCGCCAGCAGTCGCTGCCGTGTCCCGGGGGGCGCCTCCGCCTCCAGCGGCACAGCCGGCAGTTTGGAGCTCGGTTCCAGCTGGGTGGGCGCGTCGCCGTTGGGTTTGTTGACCGTGGTCTCGGCCACGTAGCGCAGGAGCTTGGTCCCGCGGTCCGCAGGCGTGCGGGCGCTGAGCAGGTAGGGGCGCTCATCAATGAAGGACGTCGTGACGCGTCCGGCCTCGAAGTCGGGATCCTCGAGGACGGAGCGCAGGAACGGAATATTGGTGGCGACGCCCCGCACCCGAAACTCCGCGAGTGCGCGCTTGGCCCGCGCCACCGCCATCGGCAGGTCCTTGCCGCGGGCAGTCAGCTTGACCAGCAGCGAATCGAAGTGCGGACTGATCTCCACGCCGGTGCCCGTGGTGCCGCCGTCCAGTCTGATGCCGGCGCCCGACGCGGAGCGATACGCCTGGATGGTGCCCGTGTCGGGGCGGAAGGAGTTGAGCGGATCCTCGGTGGTGATGCGGCACTGGAGGGCCGCGCCGCGAATCTGCAGGTCCTTCTGGCGGATACCGATCTCCTCCAGCGTCTCCCCAGAGGCGATGCGCATCTGGGCCTGCACCAGGTCCACGTCGGTGATCTCCTCGGTGACGGTGTGCTCCACCTGGATGCGGGGGTTCATCTCGATGAACACGTGGCGCCCCGCGCGCTCCCCCACGGTCTCCACCAGGAACTCGACCGTCCCGGCGCAGGTGTAGTTGATCGCGCGGGCAAACTTCACGGCGTCCGCGGTCAGCGCCTCGCGCAGCTCCTCAGAAATGTTCGGGGCGGGAGCCAGCTCCACCACCTTCTGATGGCGGCGCTGGATGGAGCAGTCCCTCTCGAACAGGTGAACGGTGTCCCCCGTGGCGTCGGCAAGGATCTGCACCTCGATGTGGCGGGGTGCGGCGACGGCCTGTTCGACGAAGACCGTGGCATCGCCGAAGGCTCCTTCGGCCTCACGCATGGCGGCACCCAGTTCCTCCACGAACCTGCCAGGGTCATCGACGCGGCGCATGCCACGTCCACCACCGCCCGCGACAGCCTTGATGAACACCGGGAAGCCGACCTTCTCGGCACCCGCAACCAACTCGTCGACGTCCACCGACGGCGCGGTTGACGCAAGCGTCGGAACGCCAGCTTTGCGGGCCTGCTCCAAAGCACGCACCTTGTTTCCGGCCATTTCCAGCACCCCGGCGGAGGGACCGATGAATGTGATCCCAGCGTCGGCGCAGGCGGACGCCAGATCGGGATTCTCGGACAGGAAGCCGTAGCCCGGATACACGGCGTCGGCGCCGGACTCACGGGCGACGCGGATGATCTCCGCGATGTCGAGGTACGCCCTCACCGGGTGGCCCTCGTTCCCGATGAGATAGGACTCGCCAGCTTTGATGCGGTGATCCGCGTTGCGGTCCTCGTAGGGGAATACCGCGACGGTCCTGCACCCCAGCTCATATGCGGCGCGGAAGGCGCGGACGGCAATTTCGCCACGATTGGCTACAAGGACCTTGGAGAACATGGGCCACAGCGTAGCGAAACACCGACGGGCGCCCGGCCCTTGTGCCCATCCAACGCATCCCAAAGGATGGGCCGCAGTGAGCTCCCCACTCGGCATAGTGGACATTCTCGGTACGAAAGCCGTGTCCGAGAGCAAGGAGAGAAACGATGATCAGCACTTCCGACATCGACCGCCTGCTGAACGGCAAGGCAACCGTCTATGACAAGGACGGCGACAAGGTTGGCTCACTCAGCCAGATTTACCTTGACGACGCCACGAACGAGCCCTCCTGGGCAACGGTGAACACGGGCCTCTTTGGAATGTCGGAGAGCTTCGTCCCCCTTGAGGGCGCTTCCGCGCGCGGCGAGGACCTGCATGTCGGATACACCAAGGACCAGATCAAGGACGCCCCGAACCTTGACGAGGAACACCACCTTGAGCCCGCCGACGAGGACCGTCTCTACGAGTTCTACGCCATGCATGGAAGCGGGCGCCCCGCCGTCGACACCCACGGCGACAACCACATCGGCCATGACGACCATCACCATGACGACACGCACGTCGGCGATGATGACACGATGACGCGGTCCGAGGAGCGCCTCAACGTCGGTGTCGACTCGCAGGAGCACAAGGTGCGACTGCGCAAGTACACCGTGACCGAGGATGTGACCAAGACGGTTCCCGTCACGCACGAAGAGGTCAAGGTCGAGCGCGTTCCGCTCGATGAGGATGCCGGCTCCGGTCACATCGACGACGACGGTGAGGTGGCGGAGATGACCGTCCGTGACGAGGAGGCCGTCGTCGACAAGGACACCGTCGCCGTGGAGGAGGTCCGACTCGGCAAGGAGACACATACCGAGCAGGAGGAGGTCAGCGGTGAGGTCCGCAAGGAGAAGATCGAGACGGAGGACGGCACCACCGCTCGTCACGACGACTCGGATCGCCGCAGCCTCTGATCAACGCTGACGCCAACCACGAGGCACCTGTGGCCCGGTCCCTCCCGCAGGGAGGAGCCGGGCCACAGTCATGTCCTGCCGGCGTCAGGCGATGAGGGAGAGCAGTGGGCCCTGGAGGAAGTAGAGGACGAACATCGCACCCACCAGCCACATCAGTGGGTGCACCTCGCGGGTGCGCCCACCGATTGCCCGGATGAAGACGAAGGCCAGGAATCCCACCCCGATGCCGGTGGTGATCGAATAGCTGAAGGGCATCAGCACCATGGTCAGGAACGCGGGGATGCCCAGCGACGGATCAGTCCAGTCAATGTCCACAACCTGGGAGATCATCAGGAACCCCACGAACACCAGCACTGGGGACGCCGCCTCCGAGGGCACCATGTTGATGATCGGCGAGACAAATATCGCGAGCAGGAAGGCAGCGCCGGTGACCACGGAGGCGAGCCCGGTGCGGGCACCTTCTCCGACGCCAGCAGTGGATTCGACGTAGCACGTGTTGGAGGAGACCGAGCCCACGCCACCGGCCACTGCGGCCAATGAGTCCACCAGGAGGATGGCGGTGGTGTGGGGAGGCATGCCGTGCCCATCCAGAAGATGTGCTTCGCTCCCCACCGCCACGACGGTGCCCATCGTGTCGAAGAAGTCCGCCAGCAGCAGGGAGAAGACGAGAACGGCCAGCGTGATGAAGCGCACCATGGAGAAGGTGCCCTCGGGGAAGAAGGCCCCCACCATGTCGATCCGGCCGAACAGGCTGAGATCAGGCCCCGTGAAGGAGCCCAACTGCGGTACGTTCAGCGCCCATCCTGTGGGATTGTCGGGACCCACGTTCGGCCCGATCCTTCCAACGGCTTCGACGACGACGGCCAGTGCAGTGGCCACGACGATGGAGATCAGCATCGCTCCCTTGACCTTGCGCACATACAGGCCGATGAGCACCAGCATCCCGACGACGAAAGTGAGGATCGGCCATCCTGCCAGTGACCCGTTGACGCCCAGTTCAACGGGCGGGGCACCAGCCGGCTTGCGGATGACACCGGCGTTGATGAGACCGACGAAGGCAATGAAGAGGCCGATACCGACGCTGATGGCGGTGCGCAGTGTGCGGGGCACCGCCCTGAAGACGGCTGTGCGGAACCCCGTCAGTACGAGGAGTGCGATGATGATGCCCTCCCACACCACGAGGCCCATGGCCTGCGGCCATGTCATCTGCGGGGCCAGGACGTAGGCAACCAGGGCGTTCAGGCCGAGTCCCGTGGCAAGGCCGATGGGGAAGCGTCCGATGACGCCCATGAGAATGGTCATGACGCCAGCGATCAGGGCGGTGCCGGCGGCCACCATGCCGATCGATGCCCCCACCGCGGCGGTGTCCACCTGGGTCATGGCATCGTCGAGGAATTTGGGCGCCCCGGAGATCAGGAGACCCGACGAGTCGGTGGCCGTCCCGATGATCAGGGGGTTCAGCGCGATGATGTAGGCCATCGCGAAGAAAGTAACGAGGCCGCCTCGCACCTCAGCCCCGATGGTGGATTTGCGGCGTGTGATGTCGAAGAATCTGTCCAGCGTTGTCGTGGGTGATACGGGGACGGTTGGCTCGGGTCTCTTGGTTGCCCGGGGAGATTTTGTGACCACGGCGGACATGCTATCGGCGTCGGTCCGGATGCCCACTTTCCGGGCAGTCGGGCGAACACTTCTCATGATGGACCAATCCACCAGAGCCGCAGCTCCGAATGATGGGTGAGACCCCAACCGATAAGGACCTCATCATGAACCGCACATGGAAGACCTTCTCCATCTCCGCCGCAGCCGGCCTCGTGCTGGCGGCGCCGACGGCTCTGGCCATCAGCCCCGCGCACGCTGACGAGGGCGACACGGTCAGGCTGCGCCTCGACTCGTTGAAAGGCAGCGACGCCTCCGGCGAAGCGGCACTCACACCCACCGCCGACGGCGGTCTGATGGTGTCGATCAAGGCCATCAACATGGTCCCCAACATGCCGCACGCCCAGCACATGCACGGCGATTTCTCGGGCGAGGACTTCACCTGTCCCACCCCGGCCGCCGACACGGATGGCGACGGCTTCATCAGCATTCCCGAGGGCGTACCGACCTACGGTGGCGTCAAGATCTCCCTGACCACCACCGGTGACGTCAGTGGTGACAGTGGCTTGGCGCTGGACCGGTTCCCCGTCGCAGATGCAGACGGCAACCTGGAGTACAGCCGCACCCTGACCGCTGCCGAGCTTCCCGAGGGAACCCTCGACAACATTGCCAACCTTCACATCGTCCAGCACGGCGTGGACGCCAACGGCAACGACAAGTACGACCTGGAGGGGCTCGGCGAGTCCGCATTCGCCAAGTCGCTCGGCGCCGACGGCATCCCCGCGGAAGGCACCCGTTCGGCGACCTGTGGCATGGTCATGCCCTCGGGTGGCGTCGAGACGGGTGGCGAGGCCCCGGCCGTACCGAATGCCGGACTGCTCGCGGCTGGCGGCGCACTGGCTGTCGGCGGGGGCGCAGTCGCCCTGGGCCGTCGCCGTTCGGCGTCCGTCGCCGGACGCTGAGCCAGTTTCATGACCAGCACCAGCTCACCGCTGCAGTGGCGGGTGCTGACAGGGGGGATAGCAGGGTTGGTCGGGGTCGGCGTCGTGTGCGCCGCCCTGGCCTTCCCCTCAGTCACCTCCCCCGCGGCGCTGCCCGCACAGGAAGGCGTCGCGACACCCATCGTGTCGACAAGCACCCCCGTCGAAAACCCTTCTGTGACTTCGCCCAGCCCCTCAGTGTCCGTGTCACCCGCATCCGCGTCCGCAACCACACCCAGCCTCGATCCCACGCCCGCTCGCGAGCCCGCGCCCACACCGGCCGCCGCGGCTCTGGCGGAGTCGGCGCCCACGACAGTGCGCATCCCCTCGCTGGGGGTGGATGCACCAACAGTCACGCTGGGGCTCGACGGCAACAAGATGGAGACACCCGCCAATCCGGACCTCGTGGGATGGTTCACCGGGGCGCACACCCCGGGCGCACCGGGCCGCGCCGTGCTCGCCGGCCATCTAACGTGGAACGGACGCAACACCGTCTTCGCCCGCCTGCCAGATGTCGCCGTCGGCGCCGTCGTGGAGGTGGACAGAGAGGATGGCACCACCGCGAGATTCGAGGTCACCCACGTTTCCACCTTTCGAAAGGACCAATTCCCCACAGACGAGGTATACGCTTCCACCGAAGAACCATCCCTGGTTCTCATCACCTGTGGCGGTGAATACAGCACGTCGGAGCACTATTACGACTCCAACGTCATCGCCTTCACCACCGCTTTGTAACAAAGGCGAGGAGGGACGTGGACCCCGCGCATGGGCAAGGACCAGGAACCTCCGGCAGCCCGGAGGGCAGTTGACCCCGGTGTCGACGAACTGCTGGCCGATCTCTTCTCCGAGGTCCGCAGGAACGGCGGCAGGGACAGTGAACGCGCGTTCGCGGAGCTGTATGACCTGACCAGCGCCCGCCTCCACGGCCTCGTGCTCAGCGTGGTGCGGGCTCCAGACATCGCCGCCGAGATTACGCAGGAGGTCTACGTCGAGGTGTGGCGCCAGGCGGCCCGCTGGTCGCCGGAGAGGGGGAGCGTCAGAGCTTGGATGCACACGATCGCCCACCGCAGGGCCGTGGATCGCGTGCGTTCCGTCCAGAAGGAATCCGAGAGGGAGGTCCGCTGGGCCGGCACGGCCCGCGAGAGCGAACCGGATCACACCTGGGAAGGCGTGGAGGCCCGACTGGACGTCGAAGGCGTGCAATCCGCTCTCGCCGAGTTGTCGGATGTCCAGAAGGAAGCCGTGTCACTGGCCTACTACGGTGGATACAGCCACCGGGAGGTGGCCGAGATGCTGGGGCTGCCGCTGGGGACCGTCAAGACCCGCATCCGGGATGGATTGCTGGGGCTGCGCAACGCGATGGGAGTACGGACATGAGTGATCTCCACTCCCTGCTCGGCCCCTACGTCACCGACTCCCTCGGGGATGACGAGCGTGATGCCTTTGAACTGCATCTGGAGAGCTGTGACGCGTGTCGCCGGGAAGTCGTCGAGCTGCGGGAGACGATGACCGAGGTGTCCGCCCTCCAGGAATCAGCTCCACCACCAGGCCTGCGGTCGTCCATCCTGACCGCGATCTCCGAGAGCCCGATGCTGCCGGTCGACGGGAGGGACGCCGACGAGGAGGCATCCGATGCCGGGGCGCCGCACAACGTCGTCACAGCAGACTTCGCTCGCCCCCGTCGTCCTGTCATCACCTGGCTGGCCGCCGCCGCGGCGGTGCTGGCCGTGGCGCTCGGAGGAGTGACGGTGTGGCAGCAGTCCGAACTTCGCTCCCTTCAGGCCGCTCAGGCCCAGCGCGCTGAACTGCTCACCGCAACAGATCTGCAGGTCAGCCCCGCCCGTCTCGATGACGGCGCAGGCCTGACGTATCTCGTGTCGCAGTCGCGTGGGGAGGCCATCATTGCCACCGCGGATTTCCCCTCCCCGGGGACCGGTCGCTCATGGCAGGTCTGGGTGGTGCAGGACGAGGTGCCACGCTCCGTCGCCATCATCGACGAGGGAGGACAACTCCAGGTACCGGTGGAGGGCGTCATGGGCGGGGACGTGATGGCGATCACGAATGAGCCTCGCGGGGGCTCCCCGGAACCGACGGGCAACATCCAGGCCGCCGTCGATCTGCAGAGCGCCTGATTGGACGCTGGATCACAATGGTGGCTCGGTGTTGGGCACTGCCCCCACCCGGCAGATACATTGATGCACGACGAAAGGCCGCAGGAACACCCATGACAACCTGGAAAACAACAACCCTGTCCGCACTCACCATCGTTGTGCTGGTGGGTGTGACAGCCTGTAGCGACCCCGGGGCCGATGTGCCGGAACCGGGGCAGGGCACCGGCAGAGCGAACGCCAGCCAACCCGTCGTCGAAACCAGCGTGGGCGTCGTCGAGACCACTGCACCGGCGGGTGGGGCGGCAGCACGGATAGGTGATACCGAGGAGACCGTCAACACGATCGCGTGCACCGTGCTGAATGGGCAGTGGACCATGAGCGGTGGTGACGATGAAGGCGCCAAGGTAGCCGTGACGGCGACGGAGGACCGTGCCACCGTGCAGTCCGCCAGCGTGGTCCTCAGCGATGGGACGGTGGCGAGCATGTCCGGGGACAGTGGCAGCGCCACCATCGCCTGGGAGGGCGAGACCTTCACCCTGACCGGCATGGGCACGGTGCTCGACCTCAACAATCCCGACGAACCCGAGGAACAGAACGAGTTCGTGATCACCGCCACCTGCCAGGACTGACCACGTAACCCGGCCCACGCGGACGGTCCACAACTGGCAGGGGAGAAGTCGGGCCCTGACGGTGCGCAGCAACGCGACGGCGGCCACCCATGGCGTCGCGGTCGTCGAGTACCCCTGGCTCGACGCGATTCCCGAGGTTGATGCTGCCACCTGCCCCACGGCCCTCCCCCTCGGGGCAGGCACTCAGCGGGCACGACGGGGCCCGCCACCCATTCAGGCTGGCGGGCTTCGTCGTTGCGATCAGTCGAAGATGCTCTCGTCGATGCTGATGGTGTCGAAGGCGGGTCGAGGCAGGGCGTTGTCGTGTTCGACGGCAGGGACGTCGGAGTGGCCCCCGCAGCCGTGATCCAGGCTCACCACCTGACCATCGGAGGGCGAGTACCTGTTGGTGCAGGCACCGAACAGGGTTCCCAGCGAGCCACGCAGCGCCACGAAATAGCCGCATGAGTGGCACGGGCCCGGTGCCTGTCGGGACAGTTCGTTGTCAGGTCCCTGGGGGCCGTCCAGCCAGCGGAGTGCGGCATCGTCACGCCCCCACCGGGAGAGCACGCGTTCCCGTCCGAGGCCCAACTCCCACACGGTGGAGCGCAGCTGGGCCCAGTCGGCAGGGTCAGCATCCACCGGCAGGTCACCGGTGGAGAAGCCCGGCTCAAGCCGGGGATCGTCGTCAGCCGTGGGAAGAAGTGTTCCGGCGACGATGTCACCGGCGCCGATACGGTCCTCCCATGGCACCCACGGTGGCGCAAGGAGCGCCCCCGCCATGGGCAGGAGCACCACTTCGTTCACGGTGCAGGCCTTCGCTCTGGCCGCTCGCACAATCGTCACCGTCCAGCGCCATTCGACGTAGCCCGGCAGGTGACACGCGAAGGAATGCGTGACGACGCGCTCCCCCTCCTCGGCGACGACGCCCAGATGCTCCCCCACCGCCTCCGGCCACGATTGTTCCTCGGCGGCGGCCCTCGCCAGGTCCACGGCCGCAGCCGCGACGGCATCGAGTTTGGGTGCAGCCATCACATCTCCAGTTCGTCAGCGACGCGGCGCAACAGCAGCGCCACGTTCGTTGCGGTCTTCTCATCGGGGTGGCGATTGCGGCGGTACCCGTTGCCGATGCCGTCGAGCAGGTTGATCAGGTCCTCCACGATGGGAGCCATCTGCTCGGGTTTCTTGCGGAGGTTCTTCGACAAGGAGGCGGGGGCCTCCAGCAATTCGAGGGAGAGTGCCTGTTCACCCCTGCGCCCGTCCATCACGCCGAACTCGACGCGCTGACCGGTCTTGAGTGCGGTCACTCCGGCGGGCAGAACGGAAGACCGCACGAAGACGTCGCCGCCACCATCCTTGGCAATAAAGCCAAAGCCCTTGTCAGCGTCGTAAAAGCGCACTTTTCCGGTGGGCACGGCACACCTCACTATCCATCACGAGAAACAGGAAATTTCAGTCTATCGTTTCAGGTTCCCCGCCACCACGAGGACTCAGAGCCGCTGGTTCGCCGCCACGTGCCTGAAGTAGTCGGCGTACTGGAGCTTCGTGGCAGCCGCCTCGTCGATGATGACGAATGCGCGTCGGTGGAACTGCAGGATGGAGGCCGGGCACATGGCCGAGACCGGGCCCTCAATCATGGCGGCCACGACGTCTGCCTTCTTCTCGCCGGACGCCACCATCACCACGTTGTGGGCGTCCATGATGGTGCCGAGGCCCTGTGTCACGCAGTGTGTGGGGACGGTCTCGTCATCGGCGAAGAACCGGGCGTTGTCCGCGCGCGTCTGCTGCGTGAGCGTCTTGACACGGGTGCGCGAGGAGAAAGACGACGTGGGCTCGTTGAAACCGATGTGTCCGTTGCTGCCGATCCCCAGGATCTGCACGTCGACGCCACCAGCTTCGCGTATCGCGTGCTCGTACTCCTCCGCTGCGGCCTCGAGGTCGGCGACAAAGCCGTTGGGAACCCTCACGCGGCGGGGGTTCATTCCCAGGGGCTTGACCACGGTGCGGTCAATTGTCTGCCTGTAGCTCAGGGCGTGGCGGGGATCCAGGCCCACGTACTCATCGAGGGCGAATCCCAGCGCATGCGCGAAATCGACATCGCCGGCTGCGGCGCGGCGCTCGAGCTCGGCGTACAGGTTGAGCGGCGAGCTTCCCGTCGCGAGACCCAGCACCGGGGTGTCCTTGCCCGCCAGTTGTGCAATAACACGGTCAGCGGCGACTGCACCCACCTGATCCTCATTCGGGCAGATGACAACTTCCATCTCAAGCTCCTCCTGTCGCATGGGTACCCTGCGCCTTTGACGAGCAGGAGATCCGGTGTCCTTGCCTGAACATAGCGCCATCCGGGGCGGGCCCACCCCTCCAGCCATCCGGTTCGCACCAAGTGATCAGAGGCACTGAGCAGTACCTGCATGTGTGCGTTCCGGCACCAGCCCACCGTTGCGACCGGCCCACTAGGATCGGCGCATGGCTTCCTGGACCGACGGCGCGGCGTACGCCCCGATCGAGCGACCCGATGGTTTCGCCACGCCCGAGGCGGAGCCACTGGCCCAGCCAACGGATCCGGGTCCCACCACGGCCGGGGCGGTGCCCCCACCGGGGGAGTTCAGGCAGGACACCGCGGTCATGCCTCTGGACCAGGTCCGCACCACCCCACCGCCCCGACGCAACCCCTCGGCGCCAATCATCGTGAGCGGCGGCCTCATGACGACCGCGTCCTCCATGGGCCAGCACGCACTGAGGGATCCCCGCAGGCCCTTCCGCACCCGCCGGGAGGCAGACATGACGCCCCACATCGGCGCGCTTCCCCCACCCACCGGCGAGCCTCTGGCAGTTCCCGTCGGCAACGCGACCGGGCATCCTGCCCCACCCGGAGGCGGTCTGGATGCACTCATGTCGTCGGGCGTGGCGCGCCGATCCAGGGCCAGGGGGAAGTCGCAGCAGGAGATGTCGACGCAACGGACTCTCGTGTTTCTTGCGGTGGCGTGCTGCGTCCTCGGGTTCACGATCGGAGTCGTTGCCCCCTACATGCTCATCGCGGCGGGCGCGCTGTCACTGCGCGCCGCGTTCCTCACGGGGACGGCAGGCGCGTGGGCCATTGGGGTGGGGTTCGCCCTCATCGTGGCCGGGTTCGTCGTCACCCCGGGGTTCGAGGATCTTCTCGGACGCCTGGCTTCCTTGTCCTTCGGTATCTGGTTCGTCTCGGCCACCGTGGGGCGCTCCCCCGGCGGTTCCTGAGTCGGTGGCCTGACCGTCAACAGGCACGGTCGACTCCTCCACCTCGCCGAGATCGAGGACCACATCACCGGTCAGGCCCGCCATGTCGGCCAGTGCGGCCGGCCAGACGTCGTGCGGCAGACGCGCCAGCGGCCACCAGTCATGCCCCCGCAGCCGCTGTCTCTCCCCCTCGGTCAACGCGGCCGGTTGCGCCTCGAACCGATCCACTTCCACGCGGAAGAACCACTCCTTCTGCACCCTCACCCGGTCCGAGTACCCGTGCGTCACGGTGCGTACACCCACGGGACCGATCAGGTCACCCTCAGCCACCAACAGTCCCGTCTCCTCATGCAACTCGCGGCGCGCGGCCTCCCTCGCAGTCTCACCCTCGTCGATCCCACCGCCCGGGGTCACCCACCACTGGGAGCCCGGCACCCCCGGATCCGAGTCAGCCAGCAGTAGCACCTGCTCCCCACTGGTGCAGATGACGCGCGCGCCTGTTCGCCACGCCCATGTCCTGGTCACCTGATCCGATTCCGCTCGTGCCGGATGGTGTCGTCCACGAGCGCCCGCCATGTGCGGACGAGCCCAACATCCACGTAGGCCTTCCACGATCCACCGGGCCTCGCGGGCGAGCCGATGTGGAAGGAGCGGACCCCTGCACGGACCAGCCACGGCACATGTTCTGCCTTCAGGCCACCGCCAGCCATGATGAGGCGGGCGATGGTCTCGTCGCTGCGGGCGCGGTTGATCAGGTCATCAAGTCCGTGCTCCACACCCCTCACTGAACCGGCGGTGAGAACCTGGTCCAAACGGGGCAGTGTCAGTAGCGTCTCCCAGGCCGTGTCCTGGTCCAGGCAGTTATCGATCGCACGGTGGAACGTCCATGGCCATTCCCCTTCTTCCAGCAGTTCGGTCATCACCTCGACGTCCACGGCTGCGTGACCGTCGAGGAAACCCAGGACCACGCCGTCAGCTCCGGCATCGAGGTAGCTGGCAATGAGGCCCTTGAGCCGCACGGCTTCCCCTCCATCGGTCCCGAATCCGGGACGCAGCCGCACCATGGGGCGGATCTGGATGGATGTGGCCCGGCGCACCTTGTCCACAATCGCGGGCTCAGGTGCCAGGCCACCCTCGTCCATGGAACCGACCAACTCAATGCGGTCCGCGCCGCCCTCTTCCGCCCGCTCGGCGTCGGCCGCGTGCAGCGCGATGACCTCCAACATGTTCATGCACCCATCCTGCCAACGAAACTCCGGGCCCGGGACAGGCCACGCCAACAGGCGGCTGTCCATCATCTCCGCATGCTTGTCAGGAACACCTTCCATCGCCGCGGCGGTTGCACACCGGCGTCAGGTCAGCGTCGCAGCACATCCGCCGCAGCTCACCGGCCGAAATTTTGGCACCGTCATCAAGCAACCCCGCGTGCTCGGCCCGGGCTCGCAGATCCGCCTCCGACATTCTCACCACTATCCGTGGACGATCACCTGCCACCTGCGGCGCACCCCGATGATCCGCCACCAGTCTCACCAGCGCGTCGGCGCGCCGTTGCTGAGTCGTCAGGTCCAGATCGGATCCTCCATGCGCGCGCAGCACCTTCGGGCCCGGCCGCAGCGAGCGCACCCCCGCAGCGCTGTCACGCGCGGCCCGTCGCCCCGCAGCCACGTAGGCGTCCAGCAGCTTCAGCAGCGGCTGCGCTTCCTGATGCGGGAGGGAGCCCTTGAACCACGTGGACCCGTCCCCGTCGTCGCCGAAGGTGAACGAACGACGCGCCACGGCGCGGCGACGCTGCTCCTCCAGTGCCCTGGCCTGGTCGGCGGCGTCAGGAACCTGTTCCGGCGCCACCTCCGCCAACACCTCAGCGGCCTTGCGCGCCAACTCACGCGGCGTCACCGTCCTCGCGTGCCGGAGAAACGCGGCTTCCGCCTGCTGCCGCTGATCCGCGTCGAGGGTACGTGGCAGATCAGCCATCCCCCTGGCGATGCCGCGGGCGTGGCTGGCTGACGTGCTCCCCTGGATCACAGCGTCGGCCACCTGTGGGTGGCGCGCCACGTCCCGTGCCTCGAAGACACTGCGGGCGGCCTCCTTGTTGTCCATGTTCTCGGCGTTGGCCAGCATGGATGTCAGCGGCGTCGCTGCCGCATGCATGGTCGACTGGCGCCGGTCCACTTCTGCGGTCACCGCGGCCGCCAGTCCCTGGACGCGACCCGCCACTTTGCGGGCCTCCAACATGAGGGCCACCAGTTCGCTGTGCCCCAGCACAGCACGCTGGGACGCATCGACCGACGCCAGCGCATCCTCGATCAACCCCAGCGCCGCGGTGGTGGAACAACTTCGCTTCAACATGCTCACTACTATGGGCACCCACCACCCAGATTCGCACACCAGTTTTCATAGTGTGGACAACCTGTGGACATCTCGTCGACGCATGCATCTGAGCCCGGCGCTATGGGGCGCACCCCGCGACATCGCCCGAAGATCGCACCCCGGTGGGCCATACATGCGCCATGTGCGCCAAGACGTCAGTGGCGCATCCAGTTGTCACTACTGCGCCATCAGCTGCCGTTCATCCCCGACGTCACAGGAGACCCCTCGTGGTGGACCACGTCTCGTTCATCTGGAACATCGCCGAATCCCTGCGCCGACCGTTCAAACCGAGCGAATGCGGATCCGTGGTGCTGCCCTTCGCGGTGCTCCGGCGGCTGGACGCGGTTCTGGCCGATACCAAGGACGACGTGGCTCACGCCGCCGCGACGCTGCAGGGACTCCCCGACAGGGTGCGCCACATCGAGCTCACCAAGAAGGCCAGCCACCAGTTCTGCAACACCAGTCCCTTCGACTTCGCCAAGCTCGTCGCCGACCCGGCCGGGCTGCGGGAGAACTTCGGCGCCCGGCTGGCCGGCTTCTCCTCCAACGTGCGCGACATCTTCGACCGGTTCGAGTTCGGCAAGACCCTCAACAAGCTCGCCGAGAAGAACAAACTCCTCGCTGTGACCGAAAAATCCGCCCAGGCCGACTTCCACCCCAACAAGGTCAGCAACATCCACATGGGCTCGTCTTCGAGGAGCTGATCCGGTGGGCCAACGAACGCTCCAACGAGACCGCAGGTGATCACTACACGCCCCGCGAAGTCATCTCGCTCATGGTGCAGCTCCTCCTCGACCCCGACGACGACACCGTCGGCAACCGCATGGTCGAGCGATTCCTCCGCCTGCCCGGCGCCCAACGCTGGCGCATGCCACCGGGGCGGGTACGAGGAGGAGATCCTCGACGACCTGTTGGCCGACGTGGCAGCTGACCACGCGGCCACTTCGAAGATGAGCCGGGTCGAGCGGACGTAGAGTCGCCGGATGCACTACACCGAGTACGACACTCGCCTGGCCGCGTACGCGGCGATGGTCAACGACGAGAACGCGATCCTGCTCACTTGGTTCAACGGCGGGCCCGGCAGGATGCAGCCGTGCTGGTCGCTCCCGGGAGGCGGCGTGGAGTTCGACGAAAGCATCAAGGACGCCGTTGTCCGCGAAACCTGGGAAGAGACAGGCTACGTCGTGCAGGTCGGGGCGGTTGTGGCGCTCAACCATTTCACGGTGACCTCCGCCGAACGATCCAGACCCTTCCGTGCGCAACACTTCCTCCTCGACGCCCGCATCACCGGCGGGCGGTTGGGCACCGTCGAAGTGGGCGGCACCACGGACTTCGCGCGCTGGGTCCCCCTGGCCGATTTCCCACTGGGTGAACGTGCGGAAGACATCGTGCATCTGGCGGTGCGGTACCTACAGAGTCGTTCCTGAACGCTGTGGCACCGAAAGGGCGCGCCACGGCGCCACAAGGACGGCCCGGAAAACCGGACCGCCCCTGGATTCGTGTTGCAGGGCGACATCAGAACACCCTGTGACCCAGCCACCGGAGCACAAGGGAGTCAGCCATGGCCGGGCCCGTACTTCTGCTCCAACAGGATTTAACCCTGTTTGAAGAGAACGATGTTGTTCACCACGAATCGATCCTCCATGCGGTAACCGCCCCTGCCGTCAACAGCCACAACCTTCGTCAGGATGTAGGAACGGCATCCGCCACGGCCTGTCGCAGGCGTGTCGCATTCCGTGCGCCATCGGCGACCGGCACTCGTCCACTCCCCCGGGATGGCCAACGGATTGTGGCTCCACTGCTGACGGGTCATGGACGGCAGGTAGGTCAGGTTGTTGAAGTGCCACCCCCAGTCAGCGACATAGGCACCATTCACGTAGCGAATCGGCGACGCCCAGATGTCAGTTCGACAACGAGTCGTTTGCGAGTACGGCTCACACTGCGTGAACCACCAACGACCATTGACGTGGTGGAAGCCCGGCACCTCGTAGGGGACCCGCGGCTTCGGACTCGACGAGGCCGACGGCGACGGCGACGGCGAGGCCGACGGCGACGGCGACGGCGAGGCCGACGGCGAGGCCGACGGCGATGGCGATGGCGAGCCAACCTTGGCCACCTGCCCGAGGAGTGCCACCGCACCGGCGGGATCTCCCGTCCAGAGCAGATGCTCGGCGTCGGCGATCAAGCGCTGGGCATCGGCAGGCGCCGTCCCAGCCACCACCGCACGCTGCGCCACGTCACGCGCCAACGAGACCACCCCAGCCGCCTGCGTCAGCGTCGACTCGTCGGTACCTGCAAGCCGTTCGGCAAGCTCCGTGAGCAACGGCCATGCACCATCCGCATCCGCGATGCTGCCACTGCCGTCCCACACATCCGCAGAAGCCAGGGCCCGAGCGGCGGTGAGTGCGTCACCGTCCAGCTCTGCAACCAGACCCGCCAGTCTCTGCTTGGGCTGGTCGGTACGAAGACCCCATCCGTAGGCGTAGGCCGGTTCGTACTGATCGTCACCGACGTTGATGGGCACCTGGTCCGCAGTGGCGGGCCATGTCATCGACAGCTGACCGGTGAAGGGACGCTGCCCCAGAAGCACATCGGCGACGCCAGCACCCTCGCTTCCCGGCAGGAACGACGCCACGACGGCGTTGGCCTGCGCAGCCGGTCCACTCAGGATCTGCGGCCTCCCGGACACGACGACCACGGTGCATTCCATCGCCGCACAGACGGTCTCGATGGCGTCGAGGTCCGCGGCGGACAACGACAGCGACTTGCCGTTGTTGCCGACGTCGCCCTGACCCTCGGCGTACGGCGTCTCACCCACGACGACCAGACCGGCGTCATACCCGTCCGTGGGATCGCTGGCTGTGCGCGAATAGGTGACGTCCAGGTCGGGCGCCACCTCGCGCACGCCTTCGAGGATGGTGGTACCGGTGGTGGTGTCGCCCGAGGATCCCTGCCAGGAGATGGACCAGCCACCCATCTGGTTTCCGAGGTCATCGGCATTGGAGCCGGCCACGTACAGCCGGCCGGTGCTGGCCAGCGGCAGAGCGCCGTCATTGTGCAGCAGCACCTGCGAGTCCGCCGCTGCCTTCCTTGCGATGGCACGGTGTTCGGCGCCGCCGAACAGGTCGCGCTGGGCATCGTCGGTGAATGGCTGTTCGAACAGGCCGAGGTGCATCTTCTCCCGCAGGATGCGGGTCACGGCGTCATCAACTCTTGCCTGCTCAATGGCGCCGGACCCCACGCTGGCCACGACGGCATCGATGAACGCACCGAAGTTGTACGGCGCCATCACCATGTCCATCCCTGCGTTGACGGAGCGCACAACCTTCTCCTGGTAGGTCCCGCCGGGCAACTTGTCGACAGCCTCCCAGTCGCTGATCAGGAAGCCGTCGAAGCCCATGTCACCCTTCAGGACTCCGTTGTTCAGCTCGGCGTGCTCACTCATCCGCAGCACCGGGCCGTTGTCGACCGACACCCCCGAGTACGACGGCATGATGGTACCGATGCCCGCATCAACGGCGGGGACATAGGGGGCGGCGTGGAGACGCATGAACTCCTCCATGGACGCCACATCCGTGACACCCTGATCGATTGGATACCCGTTGCCCAGTTTCGAGGCGTCATAAGTGGTGCCCCCGTCACCCGCCCAGTGCTTGGCCGAGCCGAGCACCTCGTCGGGTGCCGTGATGTCGGTGGGATCGGGCCCCTGCAACCCTTCGACAGCAGGCGTTGCGAAAGCGGTGACCAGTGCCGGATCCTCGCTAAATGCCTCATAGATCCGCCCCCAGCGCTCATCCAGCCCCACAGAAAGGGCGGGCGCAAACGTCCACGTCACGCCGGTGGTCCGTGTCTCGGAGGCCGTGGCCCGACCGATGTCGCGTACCAGCTGGAAATCCCGGGTCGCTCCCAGACCGATGTTGTGCGGGAAGATCGTGGCACCCAGGACGTTGCTGTGCCCGTGCACGGCATCCGCGCCATAGACAAGTGGGATCTGCCAGCGGGTCGACAGCGCCTCGCGTTGGTAGCCGTCGATCATGGCGGCCCAGGCCTCGGGGGCGTTGGGCCTCGGAACGGACCCGCCGCCGGACAGCAGGGACCCCAGCCCCAGCTCGGCGATCTGCGATGGCGACTGCAGACCCAGCCTCTCGGCCTGAGCCATCTGACCCACCTTCTCCCGCAACGTCATACGCTGCACCAGATCCGCAATCCTGTCCTCGGTCGGGAGAGACGCATCAAGATAGGGCAGACCGTGCGCGTTGATGACGATCCGCGGCGCCCCTTCTTCGACCGCAGCCCCGGTGGCTGACAGGTCCAGTCCGATGGTGAGCGCCTCGTGGGGTTGCGTCCGGGCCACTGTCTGCACCTCAATGGACTGCTCGGCTCCCGACTCAGTCCCCGTTGGGAAGGTCAGCGAACCCGAAACAGCTGTGTAGTCGGTGCCCTCAACGGCAGTTCCGGTCCCCGTGGCCCAGGTGACGGTCACCGGCTCGGCGAGCGGCTCGCCATCGGTGGTGATCAGTGTGATCGGCACCGCTGCGGTGTCGCCGCCGTCCACCAGAGTGACGCCGGGTGCGGACACCGTGGCCGCCCCGGCGGCGGAGGGACTCCCGTAGAGCCCAACGTCATCGATGGCCCACCGGTTCTCGGTGGGAGTTCCCGGATCCATGGTGATGGCGTAGCCCCAGGCCTCATCGAGGCTCAGGACACCGTCCTGGGTCTCAGCACTTCCGGGCTGATAGCCGCCAATTGTGAAGTCGGAAAAGGGCAGTTCCACCAGTTTCCACCGGCTGTCGGAGCTTCCCCAGCGATCCTTGAACGTGGCCTGCCACAGCTCGGAGTGCTCAGCGTCCACGCCCCCATCCTTGATCTCGACCTTGATGTCCGCGCCCGCGGTCGGGGAGGCGGGATTGTTCGCCTGCGACGCGTACCAGAGGAAGCGGAGCCCCCTGAAACCGCTCCAGTCCTGGGTGGAGGTCAGGTTGTAACTGAAACCCCCGTAGGCGCCGGAGGGGACCAGATACGTCCCTCCCAATACGTGGTTCTCCGGATTGCCGTCGCGTTCCAGTACCTGCCGCTCGAGACTCACCGCATCGTCGGTGTTGCCCCAGACGAAGTACCCGAAGGGATCGGCCCCGGAGCCGATGGAAATCTCCTTTTCAAAATCGTCCAGAAGGAGGAGGCGCGTGAACAGCGCAAAGTCGTCAAACGTGTGGGTCCCGGCCCCGAGCCCGGTCAGCGTCACCGCGAAGCCGGTGGACGCGGTCGCGTCAAATCGCCGGTCGGATGCCGCATTGCCCTTCACGCGCAGATCGGCAAAGAGTACCGAGACCTGCCGCCACCCGGTCGTGTCATCGACCACCTCGTGGTCGAAGAGCAACCCCTCGTTCTTGACTTCGAAGCTGAGCGTCCTGCCGGAGCCCTCCCCCAGGAACCAGAACTGGAAACCGTCGTAGGCCGCCCAGTTGGTGGGTTGGGTGTCCTGGGTGAAACCGAACCAGTCACCGCTGGCGGGGGCTCCCCCCACGGTGGCCGTCAGCACCTGGTTGTCCACCGGGGCACCCGGCACGGTGTCGTCGCCCGTGGTGCCCAGGGTGGGCGTCACCTCCGGACTACTGCCCCATACGGTGAAGTCGCTCGGGACACCTGCCTCGAAGTCGTGCTGCACCTCGACGGCGCCCGTGGCCTGGCCCTCGCCGGTGGGAGTGATCGTCACGTCCGTGGAGGCGCGGGCGCCCAGCACGATGCCTGCAGTCGGATCGCTCAGGCGCACCGTGAAACCGCGACGGGGGGCCAGGAAGCCCTGACTGTAGGTCTCGATGCTGACCATCTTCTCGACGTCCCCGGCAGCGAAGGTCACGGTCTCATCGAACGCGTCGTAGTCCTCGCCCGGCACCGCAGTGCCACCTTCCGTGGTCACACGGATGCTCTGCTCGGTGTCAGAGATGCCGGACAGGCGCACGGGGACGGACATCGTGTCGCCGGCAGCAACGACGACCTCACGGTCACCGAGTGTCACCACCGGGGTGGCAAAGCTCCCATTGATGGCGACGGTGTAGAGGGAATACCCGTAGTAGTGCAGCGTGGGTGCGTCCCATGTGGCCGCCGCCCGCTGCTTCATCGCCAGGCGCACGTAGCGGGCATCGACGCTGTCCAGGGTGATGCTGTCCTCGTCGCCGTCGCTGCTGGTGGTCGTGTACACCGTGTCCCAGCTGGAGGGGTCCTCGGGTGAGGCATCGGCCACCTCGATGTCATAGGCTTCGGCGTGGGAGGCCTCCCACGCCAGGTCCACCGAGTTGATGGTGGCGACTGCCCCCAGATCGACCGTCAGGTCCGCCGTGAACACGGCGTCGACGTCGTCCGGCCCATTCCCGCTGGCCCACCGCGTGGCGGGGTCGCCGTCATTGACGTTGTGGGCCGGGAACGTCCCATCCTGGTCCGATTGGGTGGCCGACGCGGTCACCAACCCCAGTTGGGCGAGGTCGGTGTCGGCGGCAACCGCCAGAGGCGCTGGGAGCAGTGACATCAGACCCAAGGACAGGCTGCACGCCAGCCCGAAAGCCCACACTCGTTTGTGATTTCCGATCATGATGGCGACGACCTTCCGCAGAGGGGGGACGAGACTCTCGGCGCTGGGAGCCCGACAAGCTCAGTACACCATGGGCACCGTCCATGTCCCGGCCGTTTGCCGATCAGCAACAAAGACCGCGCCGGCCGAGCGTAGTGCTCGACCGGCGCGGCCGGGGTGTTGCGAGGGGATGCCGGGCTCAGAAGCCCATGCCGCCCATACCACCCATGTCGTCGCCACCACCGGGCATGGCGGGGGCCTTCTCGGGCTTGTCCGCGATGACGGCTTCCGTGGTGAGGAACAGGGCTGCGATGGATGCCGCGTTCTGCAGCGCGGAACGCGTCACCTTGGCGGGGTCGATGATGCCTGCGGCAACCATGTCGACGTACTCGCCGGTGGCAGCGTTCAGCCCCTGACCCGCTTCCAGGTGGGACACCTTCTCCACCACGACGCCGCCCTCGAGGCCGGCGTTGAAGGCGATCTGCCGCAGCGGAGCCGTGGCCGAGCTCAGCACAATGGCCGCGCCCACCGCCTCGTCCCCGGTGAGATGATCGAGAGAGACGGCGTTGGCCGCCTGCAGCAGCGCGACGCCACCGCCGGGGACGATGCCCTCCTCGATGGCAGCCTTCGCATTGCGGACGGCGTCCTCGATGCGGTGCTTGCGCTCCTTGAGCTCCACCTCGGTGGCGGCGCCGACCTTGATGACTGCCACGCCGCCGGCCAGCTTGGCCAGACGCTCCTGCAGCTTCTCGCGGTCGTAGTCGGAGTCGGAGTTCTCGATCTCGCGACGGATCTGGGCCACACGGCCGTCGATCTGTGCGCGATCGCCCGCGCCCTCGATGATGGTGCACTCGTCCTTGGTGACGAGTACGGACCGCGCCTGACCGAGCATGTCCAGCGTCACGGTGTCCAGAGAGAGACCGACCTCTTCGCTGATGACCTGGCCATTGGTGAGGATGGCGATGTCGTTGAGCATCGCCTTGCGGCGATCCCCGAAGCCCGGGGCCTTGACGGCGACGGACTTGAAGGTGCCACGGATCTTGTTGACGATCAGGCCAGCAAGCGCTTCCCCGTCCACGTCCTCGGAAATGACCAGCAGCGGCTTCCCGGACTGCATGACCTTCTCGAGCACGGGGAGCAGATCCTTCAGGGAGGAGATCTTGCTACTGACGATCAGGATGTAGGGATCATCGAGCGTCGCTTCCATCCGCTCTGCGTCGGTGACGAAGTAGGGCGAGATGTAGCCCTTGTCGAAACGCATGCCCTCGGTCAGTTCGAGGTCCAGCCCGAAGGTGTTGGACTCCTCGACGGTGATGACGCCTTCCTTGCCCACCTTGTCCATCGCCTGGGCAATGATGTCGCCGACGGTGGGGTCAGCGGCGGAGATCGAGGCGGTGGCAGCAATCTGCTCCTGCGTCTCGACGTCGATGGCCATCTTCGCGAGCTGCTCGACGATCGCCTCGACGGCGGTCTCGATGCCCTTCTTGATGCCCATCGGGTTGGCCCCGGCGGTCACGTTGCGCAGGCCCTCGCGGACCATTGCCTGTGCCACCACGGTGGCGGTGGTGGTGCCGTCGCCGGCCACGTCGTCGGTCTTCTTGGCGACTTCCTTGACGAGTTCCGCACCGATCCGCTCGTACGGATCCTCGAGCTCGATCTCCTTGGCGATGGAGACGCCGTCATTGGTGATCGTCGGCGCGCCCCACTTCTTCTCGAGCACGACGTTGCGGCCCTTGGGGCCGAGGGTGACCTTCACCGCGTCAGCGAGGGTGTTCATTCCCCGCTCGAGTCCGCGGCGGGCCTCTTCGTTGAATTCAATGAGCTTTGCCATGGTGTTTCGGGAGTCCTCCCGTCCTGTGGGGCCCGCTGGGCCCCGATTGTCGACATGTCTGAGACGGAGAACGTGATGCCCGCGACGGACGGCCAATTCGGCCTCACCCGATCCCCGTTGGCACTCGAGCTTGCCGAGTGCCACCACCAATTATTAGCACTCACCCCAAGAGAGTGCAAAAGGAAAACCCTGTGAATGAGAGCCTGCCCATGGTGCAATGGCGAGGTGCATCTCGACCGGACCCTGCGCAATGTGGGCAACATCGCCAACCTCTCGACCCCGCTGGGCCTGGCCGTGGCAGCCCTTGGTTCATCGCGAGTCCGTCTCGTGGACGGACTCGTGGTGGCGGATCGCGCGCGGCTGCCATTCCTCCGCGCACGGGCCATGACGATTGGCAGCGTGGTGCTCATCCCGGGCCACTGTCTGGAAGAGGTGCGGGCCTGCATCCCCGGTCTGCTGGAACACGAGGACCACCACTCATACCAATGGGCCTACTGCCTCGGTCTTCCGTTCATTCCCGCGTATCTGGCTGCCACAGGCTGGTCCTGGCTCTGCTCGGCTGATCGGGCGAGCGCCAACCACTTCGAGTGCCAGGCGGGCCTGGAGCTGGGCGGCTACGAGGTGGGCGCCAGACGCTCGCCGCGCATGGGTGTCCATGCGCTGCTGGTGCTGATCAGCGACGCAGCCTCTCGGCTGATCGGGCGGCCTGGCGCTGCGAACGCAACCGACGGAGCCGCTTGACGAGGAGCGGCTTGGCATCCAGTGCCGCGGGCTCGTCGATCAGTAAGTTCAACCGTTGGTAGTACCGGGTGGCGGAGATGCCGAAACGTTCCATGATGGCCTGCTCCCGCGGAACCGTGGAGGTGAACCAGTTCTCCTCGAAGTCCAGGATGGCAAAGTCCTCATCAGTGAGGACCGCACTGTCAATGGAGTGGGCGTGCGACATGGCGCTCATCATACGCCCATTAATCACAAGCATGTCATTCGACACGGTGGTCACGACCCGCGCGAAGGCTTGCCCAGACCTCCCGGACACGGTTGACTGGCTGACATGCCAACCAGGACCGCTGCGCCCCAGCCGGGGATCTCTTCGTGCTGAGGATCACCGGGGTGCGGCAGTCCTACGCATGGGGCACCCGGGATGGCATCCCGGCAATCCTGAACCTACCCCCCGACGATGAACCGTTCGCGGAGTACTGGCTGGGGGCGCACCCCTCGGGCGATGCCCGTCTCGACGATGGCGGCCGCCTGTCCGAGGCCCTCATGTCCCGGCCCGACCTACTGGGCGAGGCGACCGTCCAGGCCTTCGATGGCCACCTGCCCTTCCTCATGAAACTCCTGTCCGCGGGCTCACCCCTCAGCCTGCAGGCGCATCCGTCGCGCGTCCAGGCCGAGCAAGGCTACGCCCACGAATCCCTCATGGGCATCCCCCTGTCCTCTCCGGAGCGATCCTTCAAGGACGATTGGCCCAAGCCCGAGGCGATCATCGCACTCGAACCATTCGAGGGGCTGGTGGGATTTCGGGATCCCGTCCGCACCGCCGAGTTGTTCGAGGCGCTCGGTCTCGGTGAGGAACTCTCATCGGTCATCGGCCCGCTTCGCGACCGGACAACCACCCCGGCCCTGCAGGAGGTCTTCCTCGACGTCCTGTCGCTCGGTGAGCGCCGGCATCTGGTGGATGAGCTGCTCGGAGCGGCGATGCAGCATCTCGACGCCCCCGGCGAGGTGGGCCTCTTCGCACGCACCGCCGTTGAACTGGACGAACACTTCCCCGGTGATCCCAGCATCCTCGCGGCACTGCTGCTCAATCGGTTCGCACTGCAGACGGGGGAAGCCCTGACGCTGGGCCCCGGTGTCATGCACGCATATCTCAGAGGTACCGGCGTCGAGGTCATGGCGAACTCTGACAACGTGCTGCGCGGCGGCCTGACGAAGAAACACATCGACGTCGATGCCCTCCTGGCTGTGGTGCGGTTCGAGCCCACTGAGGTCCACACCGTGTTGGCCGAGGGTGCCGACGGCATCTACTGCTTTCCCACCGCGGTCTCCGAGTTCGAGGTGTGGTTGGTACAGCCGGTGGGCCCAGGGGTCGCGGATCTGCCGCGAACCGACTCGGGACGGATCTGTTTCGTGACCTCCGGGTCCTTCACCCTGCACGGGGACGACGAGACGATCGAACTGGAACAGGGCCAGGGAGCCTTCGTGGGCGCCGGTGAGCACGTGCACGTCTCCGGCCACGGAAAGATGTTCATGGCCGCCTCCGGAGCCTAGGCCCACGTTGCCCTTGCACCCCCGGGTTCGGCACAATGATGCCCACTGCCTCCGTAGCTCAGCGGCCAGAGCACTCGCCTTGTAAGCGAGCGGTCGAGGGTTCGACTCCCTCCGGGGGCTCCACACGTGTACCGGCCGGTTGTTGTGTGACGCCGGCAAGGGTGAACAATGGTCGGCGTGAACTTCGAACCCAGCCAGTGGACCCGCATCATCACCGCCGATCCGGGGCACTCGCGTCGCTACATCCAACGATTCGAGATGATGGCCGCCGCCGGGCATGACCTACTCGGCGAGACCCGCACCGTGGACGCCATGGTGCCGCGTAACGCCCGCATCCTCGACGCCGGTTGCGGCCCCGGCCGCCATGGCGGACGCCTGGAGGCCCTGGGACACACCGTGGTTGGTGTGGACGGTGATCCAGTACTGATTGATGCAGCCCGAGCAGCCCATCCCGAGGCCACGTGGGTGGTCAGTGACCTCGCCGAACTCGATCTGCCAGCGCGAGGCATCGACGCCGGTTTCGATGCGATCCTCTGCGCCGGCAACGTGATGGGCTTCCTCGCCCCCAGCACACGCGTCAACGTGCTGGAACGGTTCCGCCAGCACCTGGCCGGGGACGGCCGGGCCATCATCGGTTTCGGCGCCGGACGCGGCTACGAGTTCGACGATTTCTTCGACGACGTGGCCTCCGCCGGTCTCGTGGTGGAACTGGCGCTGTCCACGTGGGACCTGAAGCCGTTCCGTCCCGGCGACGGTTTCCTCGTGGCCATCTGCGTGACCGCCTGACCCCTCGGGTCAGGCGCCCGTCACGACGGGCTTCCGGCGCAGGACCGTGGTGGCGATGATGAGGAGGACCAGCCCTATGGCCACGTATCCCGCGAAACGGGCGTAGACGTCAAGGACCGCGACGGCCGGCTCACCCAGACGCCAGCCCAGGGCGAAGAATCCGATGAGCCACATCGTGCTGGCGATGTAGTCGTAGACGAGGAAGCGCTTGATGCTCATGTTCGTGGCGCCGGACAGCACGAACACCACCTGCATGAGGGGCAGGGGGATGGGGATGTAGGCCACGAGGAACCCCACGGGACCCAGCTTCGTCGCCCACCGCTCCGCCCTTGCATATCCGCGCGCGGCTCGCTTGCTTCTCCCTGCCCAGACCTCAATCATGCCGCGGCCCCACAGCTTGCCGGCCCACCAGTAGACCCAGTCGAACTTCAGGCTGAACACGGAAGCCACCAGAACCACGATCGGCCAGTGGTCCATCTGTCCCACACTGGCGATGGCTCCGCTCGCGGTCACGGCGGTGCGCCCCCCGGTGATCATGGCGAGAATGTCCGGCGCCACGGCAAGCAACCACGCCCTCGTGGGAATGAGCACGAGGCTGAACACGCCGACGACACCGAACCAGGTGAGGCACGCGATGTCCGCGCGGCCGGGCTCCTTCTTCCAGGGCATGCCGTCGGCTTCCCACCACTGCGCCTCGGGCTCCTCGGCCGCGGGGTCAACCGCAACCGGCTCAACGTTGGGGTCTTCGGGGATCGGAGGATCGGATTCGACGGGCACCTATGAAGGGTACGCGAGCCCAATGCCCACTTGCGCAACGATCGGATCACAAGACCGGCCCGCCCTGCCCCAGTGGCGGCGGCACGGTGTATCGTCCGATTCAGGAAGCTGAAAGCTTCCGTCCACTCGGATCGTCGGGCACGTACCTGCCCGTGGAAAGGACAAGTGGCATGGCCACCGTTAGTTACCGTCAAGCATCCCGCATCTACCCGGGCACCGATCGCGCCGCCGTCGACCAGCTGGACCTCGAGGTCGCCGATGGCGAGTTCATGGTCCTCGTCGGACCCTCAGGCTGTGGCAAGTCGACATCCCTGCGCATGCTGGCCGGCCTCGAAGAGGTCAACTCAGGCAACATCTTCATCGGCGACCGCGACGTCACCGACCTGCCTCCGAAGGATCGCGACATCGCGATGGTCTTCCAGAACTACGCCCTGTACCCCCACATGACCGTGGCGGACAACATGGGATTCGCACTGAAGATGCAGAACGTACCCAAGGCTGATCGCCAGAAGCGCGTCCAGGAGGCCGCTCACCTGTTGGGCCTGGAGGATTTCCTCAACCGCAAGCCGAAGGCCCTCTCCGGTGGTCAGCGCCAGCGCGTGGCCATGGGTCGCGCCATCGTCCGCCAACCGCAGGTCTTCCTCATGGACGAGCCGCTGTCGAACCTCGACGCCAAGCTCCGCGTCTCCACCCGTACCCAGATCGCCGCCCTCCAGCGTCGTCTCGGCGTCACCACCGTCTACGTCACGCACGACCAGACCGAGGCCATGACCATGGGTGATCGCGTCTGCGTCCTGAAGGATGGCGTCCTGCAGCAGGTGGACTCCCCGCTTGAGCTCTACGACACACCCGTGAACCTGTTCGTGGCCGGATTCATCGGCTCACCTGCGATGAACCTGCTCGAGGGCGACGTCACAGAGGATGGAGTCCGGATCGGTGACTACACCGTCCCGATTCCCCGTGAGATCCTCGCCAAGGCCTCCTCCGAGAAGCGCCTCACCGTCGGCATCCGCCCCGAGAACTTCGCCATCTCCGACAATGACGAGGGCATCGCCCTCGATGTCGCGCTGGTCGAGGAACTGGGCGCCGACTCCTTCCTCTACGGCACCCTGACCGGTCTCTCGGAGGACGAACTGGTGGACGCGCAGCAGTTCATCGTCCGGATGGAGGCTCGCATGGCGCCGCACAAGGGCGATGTCGTTCGTCTCCAGTCCTCCAACCCGAACGGCGTGCACGTCTTCAGCAACGAGACGGGCCTGCGCCTGAACAACCTCTGAGACCGGAAGCAGCAACTCCGGAACCACGTCACGACGGGCGTCCGCACAGCGCGGGCGCCCATTGTGACGTTCCCGGTCTGCACTACGGTGATCCGCATGGCTGAACTCGGCAGGTGGACCAGGGCGATCCGGGCGGGTCTGGCGACCGACAGCGCGTACGGCGCCGTGGTCCCGCCCATCCACATGTCCAGCAACTACACGTTCGAGGCGCCTGACAGGCCCCGCGACTACGACTACTCACGCTCCGGCAACCCCACGCGGGACCTGCTGAACGACGCGCTCGCGGAACTGGAGGGCGGTGCGGGCGCCACCAGCGTCGCGACGGGCCTCGCCGGCTTCACACTGCTGGCCGACGCGCTGGTGCCGGCCGGAGGACGGGTCGTCGTGCAGCACGACGCCTACGGCGGGACCTGGCGTCTGTTCAGCTTCCTCGCCGGCCAGGGACGGCTGACGGTGGACTTCGTGGACTTCAACGACCCCGTCGCGCTCGCAAACGCACTGGACAGGCAACCCCGGCTGGTGTTCGCGGAGACACCGTCCAACCCCCTCCTGCGCATCACTGACATCAGGGCGACGGCCGACGCCGCACACGCCGCCGGCGCGCTCTGCGTCGTGGACAACACCTTCTGCTCCCCCCTGCTGCAGCGACCGCTCCAGCTCGGCGCCGATCTGGTGCTGCACTCCACCACCAAATTCATCAACGGGCATTCCGACGTGGTGGGCGGCGTCGTCGTCGCGCAGGATCCCTCCCTGCACGCGGACCTGCGCCTGTGGGCCAACGCCCTGGGGCTGACCTCGGGCGCCTTCGACTCGTACCTGACGCTGCGTGGACTGCGCACCCTCGACGCCCGGTTGCGGGTCCATGACGAGAACACCCGCGCCCTCCTTGCCTCGATCGCCGGTCATCCCGCAATCTCGGCCCTGCACCATCCGGGCTTGGAGGACCATCCGCAGCACGCGCTGGCTGCGCAACAGCAGTCCGGTTTCGGCTCCATCCTCAGCCTGGAGCTCGCTGGCGGCTGGGACGCGGTCGGCCAGTTCCTGGACGGGCTGCAGGTCTTCCACCTGGCCGAGTCACTCGGCGGGGTGGAGTCGCTGGTGTGCCACCCGGCGACGATGACCCACGCAGGCATGTCGGACGCTGCACGCGCCGAGGCGGGGATCACGGCCGGGCTGCTGCGCCTCAGCGTCGGCATTGAGGGCCGCGATGACCTCGTGGCCGTCGTGTTGGAGGCCCTCGACCGTTCTCGCTGAGTCCGGCGGCGGAGGATAAGGTGAGACCCATGCCCAGGTTCCTCGCCGCGAAGCCGGATGCGAATCTCATCCGCCTGCCGTGGAACGTGCCCCTGGAGGACTGGCCCACCCACACGCTGGTTGCACTCCCGCGGGGCATCTCCCGCCACGTCGTGCGGTTCATCCAGGTGGGCGACGACATCCTCGCTGCAAAGGAGGTCCTCGAGGAGTTGGCGGTGCACGAGTACCGGCAACTGACCGAACTGCGCCGTCTGGACGTGCCGTCGGTGGAACCGGTGGGCGTCGTGATGGGTCGAGCGGATGACGATGGTGACCCGCTGGATCCCATCCTGCTGACGCGCCACCTTCCGTTCTCACTGCCGTACCGGGCGCTCTTCTACTCCGGTGTGAAGCTCGACACCGTCAACCGGCTCCTCGACGCGATGGTGGCACTGTTCGCGCGTCTCCACCTGACGGGCTTCTACTGGGGGGACGTGTCACTGTCCAACATCCTGTTCCGGCGCGACGCGGGCGAGTTCGCCGCCTACCTCGTGGATGCCGAGACTGGTGAGATCCACGAAGAGCTGACGAGGGGACAACGGGCCCACGACCTGCAGATAGCGCGCGTGAACCTCTTCGGTGAGTTTTCCGACCTGGAGGCCGGAGGCATGCTGGATGCGTCGCTGGACCCGCAGTGGCTCGTGGAGACCATCGAGGAGCGCTACGAGAACCTGTGGAGCGAACTGACCGGCGCCGAGGAGTTCTCCGAGTCCGAGATGTACCGGCTGGAGGGCCGGGTGCGGCGACTCAATGCGTTGGGCTTCGACGTGGCCGAGATCGACGTCACAACGTCAGCTGACGGCCGCAACATCCGCATGCAGCCCAAGGTGGTGGAGGCCGGGCATCACGCACGTCGACTCATGCGCCTGACCGGGCTCGACGCGGAGGAGCACCAGGCCCGACGACTGCTCAACGACATGGACACCTATCGAACCAAGTTCCCCCCGAACATGGCTGAGAGCGTCGTCGCCCACAAGTGGCTCATGGAGGTGTTCGAGCCTGCCGTGACCCGTATCCCGGAACATCTGGAGGGCAAGCGCGAACCCGCCCAGTTCTTCCACGAACTCCTGGACTACCGCTGGTACCAGTCACAGCGAGAACACCGGGAGGTCTCCGTCACCGAGGCCGCCACGGGCTACATCGCCGACGTCCTGACCACCCTGCCCGACGAGCACATGAGCAACGTCAATCCGGTCGGCCAGGAACTCCAGAACAAGTACGACCCCAGCCACGGTTTCGTCGACGAGGACTACGAGGCCCCCTACGACCCGTGGGAGGACGCCGAGCAGGATGAGCCCCCGGCCGCGTCGCCGTTCGGCTTCGACATCAACGTCCTCCGGGCCCGCGCGGCTGAGCGGGAGGAAACCTGACGCCCTAGACTGCGTCTCGTGAGTCTCCATCTGTATGACACCGCGACGCGCGCGGTGCGCCCGTTCGTCCCGCTCGAGGACGGCAAGGTGTCCATCTACCACTGCGGGCTCACGGTGCAGGCGTCGCCCCACGTCGGCCACATCCGCAAGGAGGTCGTCTTCGACGTCCTGCGGCGCTGGCTGGAGTACCAGGGCCTGGAGGTGACCGTCGTCGCGAACGTCACTGACATCGACGACAAGATCCTGTCCAAGTCCGCGGAGGCCGGCGTCCCGTGGTGGGCGCACGCCTACCGCTTCGAGCGGGAGCTTCACGACGCCTACGCCAGTCTCGGGTGCATCCCCCCCACCTACGAGCCGCGCGCCACCGGGCACATCCCCGAAATGATCGAGCTGATGGCAACGCTGGTGGCGTCCGGTCACGCATACGTGGCCGAGGACGGCTCGGGCGACGTCTACTTCGATGTGCGCAACTGGCCCCGCTACGGCGAGCTCTCCGGCATGAAGCTGGACGAGATGGAACCCGCCGCGGACGCCGATCCACGCGGAAAGCGCGACCCCCGCGACTTCGCCCTGTGGAAGGGTCACAAGCCCGGCGAGCCCGCCACGGCATCCTGGGCAACCCCCTGGGGGCGGGGCCGCCCAGGTTGGCACCTGGAGTGCTCGGCGATGGCGGGCAAGTACCTGGGCGACACATTCGACATTCATGGCGGCGGCATCGATCTGCGCTTCCCCCACCACGAGAACGAGCTGGCCCAGTCGGCCGCTGCGGGCCGCGGGTTCGCCCGCTACTGGATGCACAATGCCTGGGTGACCATGGCCGGCGAAAAGATGAGCAAGTCGCTGGGCAACACAGCACAGGTCTCCGAGGTCACGAAGTCCCATGATCCGAGAGCCGTCCGCTATTTCCTGCTGGCGCCGCACTACCGCTCCACCATCGAGTTCGCGCCCTCCGACGAGGGCACCCGCGGGTCGCTGGAGGAAGCACAGAAGGCCATAGAACGCATCGACTCCTTCGTCGCCCGCTCAGGCGAGGTGATCGATGCAGGGCGGTACGCGGCGAGCCCCGAACGTCTGCCGGAGTGGCTGGCGTTCAAGAGCGCCATGGATGACGACATCGGCACGCCGGGGGCCATCGCGGCCCTGTTCGACGCCATCCGTCGCGGCAACCAGGCCATCGCGGACGGCGAGAGGGAGCGGCTCATCGATTACGCAGTCGCCGTGGACATGATGCTGCAGGTCCTGGGTCTGGACCCCCGCGACCCGCTGTGGGCCGACGCGTCGCCCACCCATGACCTCATCCCCGTGGTCGACGGCCTCGTCGCCCATGTCCTCGAACAACGCACCGCCGCGCGGACCGCGAAGGACTGGTCCACAGCGGACGCCATCCGCGACACCCTGGCCGCACTCGGCCTCACCATTGACGACACACCGAGCGGTCCCCGCTGGAACCTGGAGAAGAACTGATGGCTGGCAATTCGACGCGCCGTGGCGCGACCACCAAGGGCAAGAACAAGACCGCCGGCTCCGGCGGACGCGTCCGACGCGGGCTGGAGGGACGCGGACCCACCCCCAAGGCCGAGGACCGCACGTACCACAAGGCCCACAAGGCCAAGAAGGACAGCCAGAAGCGCAGTCAGGGCAGGCCGAAGCAGAAGACCACCCAGTCCGCGGTGGGAGCCGACTGGGTGGTGGGGCGCAATCCCGTGTACGAGGCACTGCTGGCGGGTCTGCCTGTCAAGAAGGCCTTCGTCGCCGAAGGCGCCGAGCGTGACGACAGGCTGCGCGACATCCTGAAGTTCACGGCAGATCACTCGATTCCCATCCTGCAGGTCACCCGGGTGGAGCTCGACCGTGTGACGGGGGGCCTCGTCCACCAGGGCGTCGCACTCCAACTCCCCCCCTTCGAGTACGCGGATCCCGAGGATGTCTTCGCCGACGCCCTTCGGGCGGGCGGCGCCGGCCTCGTGGTGGCGCTCGACGGCGTCACGGACCCCCGCAACCTCGGAGCCATCGTGCGTTCAGCCGCGGCGTTCGGCGCCCACGGCGTGGTCATTCCGGCTCGCAGGTCCGCCTCCATGACCGCTGCGGCCTGGAAGACCTCTGCGGGTGCGGCCGCCCGTGTGCCCGTTGCGATGGCCACCAACCTGAACCGAGCCATCGCCCAGGCACAGAAGATGGGCTTCACCGCCGTGGGGCTCGCAGGGGAGGGCGACGTGCCCGTCTCCGGTATGCCGGGCTCCGACGGCCCCCTGCTCGTGGTGGTGGGTTCGGAGGGCGAAGGACTCGCGCGTCTCACCCGCGAGTCCTGCGATGCGCTGCTGTCCATCCCCATCGCCAGCGCCGTGGAATCACTGAATGCGTCGGTGGCCGCCTCAATTGCCCTGTATGAGATCACGCAACTGCGCGGTGGCGCCACCCAGCGCTGAACCAGGTGCCCGGCGGCGTCCGCGGCCGCTGCGCCGAATTAGGTCCCGGCCGTGCGGCCCGTAGAATCGGGTGCACGGCCCCACCCACCAAGGAGATCCCAGTGCCAGACGCGGAAGCCCTCAGCGGCGCCTACCAGAGCCTGCTCAGCGCCATCGAGGAGGTGGAGCCGCGTATCGCGCAGGCCACCCGCTCCGAACTGGCCGACCAGCGCTCGTCGCTGAAGCTCATCGCCTCCGAGAACTACGCCAGCCTTCCCGTCCTCGCGACGATGGGGACCTGGCTCAGCGACAAGTACGCCGAGGGTACCGTGGGCCATCGCTTCTATGCTGGCTGCCAGAACCTCGACACCGTGGAATCCGTGGCGGCCGAGCATGCCCGCGAACTGTTCGGCGCCGACTACGCCTACGTGCAACCCCACTCCGGCATCGACGCCAACCTGGTTGCCTTCTGGGCCATCCTCGCGCACCACGTGGAAAACCCCGCGCTGGCCGAGATCGGGGTCAGGGGGGTCAACGACCTGTCCGAGTCCGATTGGGAGACACTGCGCCGCAGGTTCGGGGACCAGCGACTGCTGGGCATGAGCCTGGATGCCGGCGGTCACCTGACGCACGGCTTCCGCCCCAACGTCTCCGGCAAGATGTTCCACCAGCGCTCCTACGGCACCAACCCGGAGACACAACTCCTGGACTACGACGCCGTCGCCGCGACTGCACGGGAGTTCAAACCCCTGATCCTGGTTGCCGGGTACTCCGCCTATCCGCGGCGGGTGAACTTCGCGAAGATGCGGGAGATCGCCGATGAGGTGGGTGCCGTCCTCATGGTGGACATGGCCCACTTCAGCGGCCTGGTCGCGGGGAAGGTGTTCACGGGCGACGAGGACCCGGTCCCCCACGCTCACCTGGTCACCACGACCACGCACAAGTCCCTGCGTGGGCCACGGGGCGGCATGGTGCTGGCGCAACAGGAGTACGCCCCCGACGTGGACCGTGGCTGCCCCATGGTGCTGGGCGGCCCGCTGGGCAACGTGATGGCCGCCAAGGCCGTGGCACTGGCCGAGGCACGCAGGCCTGAGTTCCGGACCTACGCCTCGGCAGTCGTGGACAACGCGCGGGCCCTGGCCGAAGGTCTGATGACCCGTGGCGCCACTCTGGTGACCGGCGGCACCGACAACCACCTGGTGCTGATGGACGTGGCGAACTACGGGCTCACCGGACGCCAGGCCGAGGCGGCGCTGCTGGACGCAGGCATCGTGACGAACCGCAATGCCGTCCCCAACGATCCCAACGGCGCCTGGTACACCACTGGCGTGCGGCTCGGCACGCCCGCTCTCACGTCGCGCGGCTTCACCACCTCGGACATGGATGACGTGGCGGCCATGATCTCCGAGGTGCTGACGGCCACCACGGCGCGCCCCACGAAGGAGGGTAGGCCAGGCAAGGCCCGCTACGATCTCTCGGACGACGTGGTGGAGAAGGCCCGCACTCAAGCGGATTCCCTGCTGGCCACCCGCCCCCTGTATCCGGGGTTCACCCTGTAACTCGCAGCGCAACCATTGTGTAACAAATTGCCACCACGGTCGCAAATCCGGGCAAAGCCAGATACCTTCCCCTTATGGATGAGGAAGAAGTGCCGGCCGAGGCGGGGACCGGGCGTCCCCTTGTCGTCCTGAAGAAGGTGGACAAGTACTTCGGCAAACTGCACGTACTCAAGGAGATCGACCTCACCGTCCACGAGCGCGAGGTGATGGTCATCATCGGTCCCTCAGGGTCCGGCAAGTCGACACTGTGCCGCGCGATCAACCGTCTGGAGACCATAGATTCCGGATCGATCTCCCTCGACGGCGAGGAACTGCCCAAGGAGGGCAAGGACCTCGCCCGCCTGCGTGCCGATGTCGGCATGGTGTTCCAGTCCTTCAACCTGTTCGCCCACAAGACCATCCTGGAGAACGTAACTCTGGGGCCCCTGAAGGTTCGCAGGCTCAACGCGAAGCAGGTGCGCGAGGACTCCATGGCACTCCTGGAGCGGGTGGGGGTTGCCGAACAGGCGGAGAAGTACCCGGCACAGCTGTCCGGCGGTCAACAACAACGCGTTGCCATAGCCCGGGCCCTGGCCATGAATCCCAAGGTCATGCTGTTCGACGAGCCCACCTCCGCTCTGGACCCCGAGATGATCAACGAAGTCCTCGACGTGATGACCAGCCTTGCCAGAGCAGGCATGACGATGGTCGTGGTGACCCACGAGATGGGCTTCGCCCGCAAAGCGGGTGACCGCGTCTGCTTCATGGCCGACGGCGAGCTCGTGGAACAAAACGATCCCGAAACCTTCTTCACCCGTCCCCAGAGCGAACGGGCGAAGGATTTCCTGGACAAGATCATCACCCATTGACGTCCCACAGCACCCC
The DNA here is from genome assembly GCA_963747505.1 of uncultured Actinomycetota bacterium. Taxonomy (GTDB): domain Bacteria; phylum Actinomycetota; class Actinomycetes; order Propionibacteriales; family Propionibacteriaceae; genus Arachnia. Next base: position 1,851,184 of record CAVVFD010000001.1, read on the forward strand.
CGTCCGACAGACCACCGACCCGACAGAGATCCCCTGAGAGAAAAGGACAAGAACAATGCGCAGCAGAACACTCATTGCACTCCTGGCGGCAAGCGCCCTCGCACTGACCGCGTGCGGCGGTGATGACGGTGCCGAGCCCGGCACCGACGAGACCACGGAGATGACGAGCACGGAACCCACGGAGTCCGAGCCCGGTGAAACCGCCACATTCGAGGCTGGCACCACCATGGCAAGGCTCTCCGATGCCGGCACCATCACGATCGGCACCAAGTTCGACCAGCCCGGCTTCGGCCTCAAGGGGTTGTCCGGTGGCCCCGAGGGTTTCGACGTGGAGGTGGCGAAGATCATCGCCGGCGCCATGGGGATCTCCGAGGAAAACATCGAGTGGGTGGAGACCCCCTCGAAGGTTCGCGAGGAGGTGATCGAACAGGGCAAGGTGGACATGGTCGTGGCCACGTACACCATCAACGAGAAGCGTGCTGAGCGCATCTCGTTCGCCGGTCCCTACTACGTGGCCGGCCAGCAACTCATGGTGGCCGCCGACGATGAGGACATCACCGGTCCGGACTCCCTCATGGACATGCCCGACAAGAAGGTCTGCTCGGTCACCGGCTCCACGCCGTCGGAACAGATCAAGGAGTACCTTGCCGATGAGAGCCAGCTCGTGCTGTTCGACGTGTACGACAAGTGCGCCGACGCCCTGCGCACGGACCAGGTCCAGGCGGTGACCACGGACAACGTGATCCTGCTCGGCTTCGTCTCCGAGTCCGACGGTGCATTCAAGCTGGTCGGCGAACAGTTCACCGATGAGCCCTACGGCATCGGCATCGAGAAGGGCGACACCGCCTTCTGCGAGTTCATCAACGAGACGCTGATGGAGAACGAGGACGCCTACAACGAGGCATGGTCGTCGACCGCCGGCTCCGTGGAGGGTGCCAGCCCGGCCGAACTTCCGGAGCCCAGCCCCTGCGCCTGATGCATCAGATGGGTCCTTCAGCGTGACCCGGTTCACCGCCCCACCCAGGGTGCGGTGAACCGTCACGTTGATTCCGGGACCGGTACTTCTGCATCCATCGACGGCACCGTGACACCGAAAGGGGATCCATGGACGCGATCACCGACAACCTCGACCTGTTCGCCAGCGGATACTGGACCTCGCTCAAGATCTGCTTCGTCGCACTCGTGGGTTCGCTCGTGCTTGGCACGATCATTGCCGGCTTCCGGGTCTCCCCCGTGGCCCCGTTGCGCTGGGTGGGCGCCACGTGGGTGAACATGATCCGCAACGCACCGCTGACGGTGGTGTTGTTCTTCTTCGCCTTCGGACTACCCGAGATCGGCATCCGTGGCAGTTACTGGCTCTTCGGGATCTCCGCTCTCGTCGTCTACACCTCGGCATTTGTCTGCGAGGCACTTCGCGCCGGGATCAACTCGGTCTCGGCCGGTCAGGCCGAGGCGGCCCGTGCCATCGGTCTGCCGTTCACATCAACCCTGCGGGAAGTGATCCTGCCACAGGCCTTCCGCACCTCCATCCCGCCGCTGGGCAGCGTTCTGATAGCGATGTTCAAGAACAGTGCGGTCCTTGGCGCCTTCGGCGTCGGCGGAGACCTCTTCAGCGTCTCCGAGACATTGACGAGTGCGCGTGGCTATGCGGCGACGCCCGTGCTGGTGGGCGTTGCGGTTGGCTACCTCATGATCACCCTCCCGGCGGCCGCTCTGCTGGCATTGCTGGAACGCAAGACGGCGATCCTTCGATGAGCAGCGAAGTGGTGCTGTATGACGTTCCGGGGCCCCGGGCGAAGCGTCGCCAAGCCGTGATGGCCGCCTTCGCCGGCGTCGCGGCCCTCGGTGTCGTCGCCGTCATCCTGTACCGGCTGAACGAGCAGAACCAGTTCGCAGGCGCCCTGTGGGGGCCGCTGGTCCACCCGGGCAATGAGAACTTCAGCGCCGTGTGGGGCCTCATCGGCGACGGCTTCCTCAACACCATGAAGGCTGCGGCCCTGTCCATCGCCTTCTCGCTCGCCCTTGGCACGGTGATCGGCGTCACCCGGCTGATGCTCGGGAGAAAGAGCCGGGCGCCGCTGGTGGCCTTCATCGAGCTCTTCCGTGGGCTCCCGGTGGTTGTCTCGATCTATTTCGCCGCACGCGTGCTGCCCGACCTGGGGGTGAACCTCTCGGGACTCCCCGGTGGTGAGGGGCTGTGGTTCGTGGTGATCGGTCTCACGGCCTACAACTCGGTGATCCTGGCCGAAATCCTTCGCTCAGGCGTGAACGCACTCCCCAGGGGCCAGAGCGAGGCTGCTGCTGCCATCGGCCTGGGCCGCCTCGCGACGATGCGCATGATCCTGCTGCCCCAGGCCGTGCGCATCATGTTGCCCGCTCTCATCTCCCAGCTCGTCGTGATCCTGAAGGACACCTCGCTCGCCGCCGTGCTGGGTGTGTATCCGGAACTCCTGAACTCCGCCAAGATCATCTACCTCAACCTGAACAACCCCATCCAGGCACTCTTCGTCGTGGGCACCATCTTCGTGGCCATCAACTTCGGGCTCTCCAAGTTGGCCGGATGGGTGGAGTACCGCATGTCCCACGGCCGCCGCTCAGGGGGCACCACCACCAAGCAGACGAGCTACATCACGAGCAGCGCGAATGTCGTACGGTAGCTGCTACGAACGAAGCGACGCCACGGCCATGGCCGCGACCCCCTCGCCCCGGCCCGTGAGCCCGAGTCCGTCCGTGGTGGTGGCCCCCACGGACACGGGCGCCCCGAGCGCAGCCGAGAGCACCTCCTCGGCCTCCAGCCGCCGCGACGCCAGCCGTGGACGGTTGCCGATGATGGTCACCGACACGTTGTCGATCTCATAGCCGGCGGCGCGTACGCGGCTGGCGGTCTCCTCCAGGAAGGCGACGCCGCTGGCACCTTCCCAGCGTGGCTCGGCTGTGCCGAAGTTGCTCCCCAGGTCGCCCAGTCCCGCCGCCGAGAGCAGTGCATCGCAGGCGGCGTGGGCTGCGACGTCGCCGTCGGAGTGCCCCGCGAGCCCCGCCTGCTCATCCGCGAAGTGCAGGCCGGCCACCCACATGGGAACTCCGGGGCTGAGGGTGTGGACGTCCGTGCCCATCCCGACGCGCTGGTTCATGGATGTCCTTTCGAGGCGAGGATGGCCTCTGCCACCAACAGGTCAATCGGTTCGGTGATCTTGAGGCAGTGGCGGTGGCCGTCGACCAGGTGGACGTCCACGCCCAGTGCCTCGCAGGCAGCCGCGTCGTCCGTGACCTCGATGCCCAGTTCCTCGATGTGGTCGTGCGCGTCCCGCAGCGTGCCGAGCGTGAAGCCCTGCGGCGTCTGCACGGCCCGGAGCCTGGCACGATCCACGACGACGGACGAGTCACCGGAGGCCTCACGGATCGAGTCCACCACCGGCACTGAGGGCACGACGGCACGCGCCCCGGACCGCAGTGAGTTCACGACGCGGGCCACCACGGCTGCGGGGACCAGCGGGCGCGCAGCATCGTGGACGAGGACGATGGTGCCGTCCTCCGGCTCCCCCAGCGCCTCCACGGCAAGACGTACCGAGTCCTGGCGTCTGTGCCCGCCCATCACACACGTCACGGGGACGGTGGCGTCAGCCACTTCTGCCACGAAGGACGACTCCAACCCGACGGGGATGCTCACCACGACGCGCTGGACTCCCGCCGCAGCGAGACTGTCCACACAACGGCGGACGAGACTCGTTCCGGCCAATGGCACGAGCGCCTTGGAGAGCGAACCGCCGAAACGAGAGCCAGAACCGGCCGCCACCACAATGGCGACGACCGGTTCGATGGAGTGATGTATGGCGATCAGGAGGCCAGGACCTCTTCGAGGAGGACCTCCGCACGCTCATGCTCGACATCCTCGGCAAGCGCCAGTTCGGCGACCAGGATGCTGCGGGCCTTGGACAGCATGCGCTTCTCCCCTGCGGACAGTCCCTTGTCCCTGTCGCGACGCCAGAGGTCGCGGACAACCTCCGACACCTTGATCACGTTGCCGGAGTGCAGCTTCTCCAGATTGGCCTTGTAACGGCGGGACCAGTTGGTGGGCTCCTCCGTGTGCTCGGCCCGCAGGACGGCAAACACCTTTTCCAGTCCTTCTGCGTCGACGACGTCCCGGACCCCCACCAGATCGAGGTTGTGCGCGGGCACCCTCACGACCAGATCATTCTGCCCGAGGATGCGGAGGACCAGATAGAGCCTGTCCTCCCCTTTGATTTGCCGTGTTTCAATATCCTCAATGAGTGCGGCCCCATGATTGGGGTACACCACCGTTTCACCGACCGAAAAAGTCATATAGATTGGCCCCTTTCCGCAACAATTCTAGCACGACACGCCGACACGCTGTTCTCATGTGCCCGCCGAGCGCGTACTGTGCCCCACCCCATCCGGGACGCCTCCCGACGTGATGGCCGGGACGGGTTAGGATTGCGCAGACGCTTTCACCTGCGACTCCCGAAGGACCGAGATGACCCAGCTCCACCGTCGCCGCCTCGGCGCCAGCCTTGCCGCGCTCGTTGTCGTCACGGGGCTCGCCTCCGGCTGCACCACGGGCGGCTGGCGCTATGACGTCCCGCCAGCCGCTGGTGTCGTTGAGGACGCCGGGCCGGTGAAGGCACGCAACATCATGCTGGTGGCCGATGATGAGGGCAGGGGTGTGATGCTCGGTTTCCTCTTCTCCGATGAGCCGGTGGAACTCGTCGGGGCTGTGGTCGCCGGACAGCAGGTGGACGGTGAGTACGGACAGCCCGTCGCCGTGGACGTCTCGGGCGAAATCAATGCGCGGGAGCCACTGGAATTGGGCGGGGCGGAATCCATCGTTGAGGGAGCCGACCTCGAAGCCGGGCTGTTGGCTGGCGTCGTGCTCGAATTCAGCGACGGGACGACCCTGTCCGTCGAGACGCCCGTGGTTTCCGCGGACGAGCCGGCCTACACGGCTGCATGGGAGCAGGCGCAGTCCTGAGGCATTTTCCGGTGGCCCCCGTCACATCTGGTACTTGTAGCCGAGTCCGCGCACGGTGATGAGCCGCCCCGGAGCGGCCGGGTCCTTCTCGATCTTGCCGCGCAGGCGCTTGACGTGCACGTCGAGTGTCTTGGTGTCGCCGACGTAGTCACTGCCCCAGATCCTGTCGATCAGCTGCCCCCTCGTCATGACGCGCCCGGCGTTGCGGAGCAGCAACTCCAGGAGCTCGAACTCCTTCAGCGCGAACCTGACGTCCACGCCGTCCACGCTCACCTGGTGGCGCTCCACGTCCAGCCGGACGCCGTCGACCTCCACGATGCCGGGCAGGAGCGGCTGGTCCTGCCCACGACGAAGCACCGCCCGGATGCGGGCCACCAGCTCTCGATGGCTGAAGGGCTTGGTGACGTAGTCGTCCGCGCCCAGTTCCAGACCCACCACCTTGTCCACCTCGTCGTCGCGTGCCGTCACCATCACGATGGCGACGTTGCTGCGGGCCCGCAGCTGCCTACAGACCTCGGTTCCCGGCAGACCCGGCATCATGAGGTCCAGGAGCACGAGATCCGCACCCGACCTGTCGAACTCCACGAGACCAGCAGCCCCGTCGGGTGCCGTCGCCACCTCGAAGCCCTCGCGCTCCAGCATGAACGACAGCGCGTCCCGGTAGGATTCCTCGTCCTCGACGATGAGAATGCGGGTCATGGCAGGGTCCCCTCCACTGCGGAACCCTCGACCGCTTCGAGGGGCTGCGCAGGAATCCGCAGAGTGAAGGTGGACCCCTGGCGTGGCTGCGACCACACGCTGACGCTACCCCCGTGCGCCCCGGCGATGTGGCGGACGATGGAGAGTCCCAGCCCGGTCCCGCCGCTCTCCCTGCTGCGGCCGTGGTCCACCCGGTAGAAACGCTCGAAGATGCGCTCCTGATCCTCCGCCGAGATGCCGATGCCGTTGTCGGAGACCCTGATGTCCACGAAGAGATCCTCCCCCACAGCCACGGTCGATGCCCCCACTGACACCCTTGCCCCTCGATCTGAGTATGCGATGGCGTTCTGCACGAGGTTGGTCACCGCATCGGTCAACTGCCAGCGGTCCCCCATCACACTGGCCGGCTCGTGGCGGCCGCGCGACAGCGTCACCCCGCGATTCTCCGCAGCCTCCCGGGAGCGCCCGAGCGCCTCGTCCAGCACGTCGTCCACATCCACCAGGTCCATCGCCTCGACGGAGTCGGACGCCTGCAACCTCGAGAGGTCGATTATCTGTGTCACCAGCTCAGCCAGCCGCGACGACTCGAGCTGTAGACGCCTCGCGAAACGCACCACCGCCTCCGGGTCGTCCCGGGCCGCCTCGACGGCCTCTGCGAGGATGGCGATGGCCCCGATCGGTGTCTTCAGCTCGTGGGAGACATTGGCCACGAAGTCCCGCCGCACGGTCTCGACCCTCCTCTTCCCGGCCTCGTCCTCGGCAATCACCAGCACCACGCCGTCCTCCAACGGGACCACGCGGCCCTCCAGTTCCACCATCTCGGCGCCCGGCTCGCGTTCCCGCTCAATGTGCCCCCGAAAGATCTCGCCGCTGGTGCGGGCGCCGCGGATCAGCTCCAGGAGTTCCGGGAATCCGACCCGTGCGCCCCGGGCCAGCCCCATGGCCAGCGCCGTCTGGTTCGTGGTGAGCACCTCGTCGTGCGAACCCACGAGCATCGTCCCGGCGCGCAGAGCCCCGACGACGCGCGACATGTCCATGGATGCCACGCTCCCGGCGCGCGGTGCACTCAGTTGGTGCCGGCCCGCGACCGTTCGCCTGATCGCCACCACGAGCACAACCACCATCAGCATCGTGGCGGCCCCGATCAGGCCAGCGATGACAGGCGGCATGCCCGCCATCCTAGAGGTCTGTGCTTTGCGTCTCTCGAAGACTCGACACGGGAGGTGGTCAATAGTTCACCTCCAATTCACCACATGCCCGCCGTGCCGACTCCCACAGCTGGACTGCCGCGCCTAGTATCGGGGGCACAAGGCGGATGAGAGGAAGACGGCGACGATGCGCTCCAACTACCACGAGGAACTGAGCAATGTCCTGGACCGGCTGCACGAGATGGCCGGCCTGGTGGAGACAGCCATGATCGAGGCATCCTCCTGCCTGCTCCACCCGGATCTCGAACAGGCCGAACGCGTAATCTCCAGGGACGCCACACTGGACGAGATGCACGAGGAGCTCGAGTTCAAGTGCCTGTCGCTGCTCGCCCTGCAGGCGCCGGTTGCCGGGGAGCTTCGAACGATCGTGTCCGCCATCCGCGTGGTCTTCGAGCTGGCCCGCATGGGTGACCTCTCGGCCCACGTCGCCAAGATCGCACGACTGCGCTATCCCCAGCACGCCGTCGTCGCCGAACTGGAGCCGAACTTCCAGCGCATGGCCGAGGTCTGCATCGAGATGATCGACCTCGCCACCACGAGCCTGCGCGACCGTGACGCCAACGCAGCGCATCGGATGGCGACGATCGACACGGAGATGGACACGCTGCGCAGCGAGCATTTCGACGTCATCCTCGCCGGCGGATGGGACGGCAGCACGGAGCAGGCGGTGGACGCCGCCCTGCTGGGTCGCTACTTCGAGCGTTTCGCGGACCATGCCGTCGCGGTGGCTCGGCGCGTCATCTACATCATCACCGGTGACACCCCGGAGGGCGCCGACTGGCCCAACGCCTGACCCCCGCCATGCCCTGCGCAGTTCCTGCCGATAGGCTACCTACCATGACTGGAAAGCTCATCCTGCTCCGCCACGGCGAGAGCGAATGGAATGCCAAGAACCTGTTCACCGGCTGGGTGGACGTCGACATCAACGCCAAGGGCGAGGCCGAGGCCGAACGGGCTGCGGAGTTGCTGCAGGCCGAGGACCTCCTCCCGGACGTCCTCCACACATCCCTGCTGAGGCGGGCCATCCACACTGCGAACATCGCGCTGGACGGCTGCGACCGCCACTGGATCCCGGTGCGTCGCAGTTGGCGACTCAACGAGCGCCACTACGGAGCGCTGCAGGGCCTGGACAAGACCCAGACCCGCGACAAGTACGGCGAAGAGCAGTTCATGCAGTGGCGTCGCAGCTACGACACCCCGCCGCCGGTCATTGAGAAGGACGGCGAGTTCAGCCAGTTCAATGACCCCCGCTACGCGGACATCCCCGAGGCAGAGCGCCCGCTCACCGAGTGTCTCAAGGACGTCGTCAAGCGGATGCTGCCGTACTGGTCCTCGGACATCATCCCGGACCTGGAGGCCGGCCACACCGTTCTCGTCGCCGCCCACGGCAACTCGTTGCGCGCTCTGGTGAAGCATCTGGACAATGTGTCCGACGAGGACATCGCGGGGCTGAACATCCCCACGGGGGTCCCGCTGTACTACGAACTCGACGACGACCACATGCCGGTCAGCCGCGGCGGCCGCTACCTGGACCCGGAGGCGGCTGCCGCCTCCATCGAGGCCGTCAAGAACCAGGGCAAGAAGTAGCACGAGGACGGCGTGGCTCGCCCTCCGAAGGGGGACGGGCAGGGACACCATGTCGAAGCCGGGGACCACAACCCGGGCCGACCAGTCTGGTCGAGTACCTCGACGACATCGCGGACGAGGACATCGCCGCCAACTAGATTGGCTGGCATGACCCGTACCGCTGTCGTCTCAGGCGCCTCCTCCGGGATCGGCGCCGCCACTGCCCGCCAACTCGCCCCGCTCGGCTTCCACGTGTTCTGCGTCGCCCGCCGGGCCGACCGCATCCGCTCCCTCGCGGAGGAGATCGGCGGCACCGCCGTTGCGTGCGACATCACCGACCCCGGCGACGTCAGCCGACTGTCCGAGACCGTCGGGACACAGCTCGATGTCCTGGTGAACAACGCAGGCGGAGCGCTCGGCCTCGAACTCGTCGCCGACGCAGACCTGACCGCATGGGAGGAGATGTACCGGGTCAACGTGCTGGGGACGGCGCAGGTCACCCAGAACTTCCTCCCCGCCCTCACCGCGTCAGAGGGCGTCGCCGTTTTCGTCACGTCGACCGCTGCGGACGCCGGTTACGAGGGCGGAGCTGGCTACTGCGGGGCCAAGGCGGCCGAGCGATCCATGGTCGAATCCCTGCGTCTGGAACTCGTGGACCGGCCGGTGCGCATCTGTGAGATCTCCCCGGGAATGGTCCGCACCGAGGAGTTCGCCCTGACCCGGTTCGGTGGCGACGCCGAGCGGGCCGAGTCGGTCTACGAGGGCGTCCCGAACCCGCTCACCGCCGACGACGTCGCGGAGGCCATCGCATTCATGGCCACCCGGCCCGCGCATGTGAACATCGACCGCCTGACGATCCGCCCACGAGCCCAGGCCGCACAGTTCAAGGTGCACCGGGTCAACTAGCGGCCCGGAGCACGCCGAGCAGTTCATGCTCGGTCAGCTCGATGGGGTTGCCCTTCATGGAGCTGGCCCGACGGGCGGCGGCCACCACGTCGTCGTGCTCCTCCGAGGTCAGCCCCAGGTCCGCCAGCCCCTGGAGGTCCAGCAGCATGCGCAAGTCGTCGAGCCAGCCCACGAGGGCCTCGGCCTCCCGCTCGCCCGTCGCGGCGACTGACGCCAGCTCATAGGCTCGCAGTGCCGGGTTCCCTGGATCCCGCTCCCTCATGGCCGCGACATTGGTGGCGGTCACATCGCGCAGCAGCGCCGCGCAGATCGCGCCGTGCGGGGCCTCGGTGACGCCTCCCAGCACCCCGGCAAGCCCGTGGACCGCCCCCAGCTTCGCGTTGGCCAGCGACAGGCCCCCGAGCAGGGAGCACAGGGCCATGTCCGTGCGCGCCTCGAGGTCATCGCCGTGCTCGACCGCTCGTACGAGGGCGCGGGCACCGGCCTGCCAGCCGGCGAGCGCCAGCGCGTCGACCAGCGGGGTGGCCATCCGGGAGGTCATCGGTTCGAGGCACTGCGTCAGGGCATCCATCCCCGACGCCGCCGTGACCGCTGGCGGACAGCTCAGAGTGAGCTCCGGATCGACGACGGCGGCGGTGGCCAGCATGGCCGGGGACCGGAGGGACACCTTGACGCGGTGCTCCTCACTGGCCAGGACGGCGTTCGCGGTCACCTCCGAGCCGGTCCCGGCGGTGGTGGGGACGGCGATCCACGGCCACCCCCGCTCCGGCAGCGGCTTGCCCGCACCGATAACCTCGGCATGGTCCAGGGGGTCGGTGTAGGACACCGCCAGGATGGCCACCGTCTTGGCGAGGTCCAGCACGGCCCCTCCCCCTATGCCGACGACGTGGTCGGCGCCGCTGCGACGAGCGGCCTCGAGGGCACGGCGGGCGTCGTCGAAGCTGGGCTCCCCCTCGAGGGCGAACACGGCGGCCACCTCGACGTCGGCCAGGACGTGACGGAAGCGGTCGGGATTCGCGCCGGTCACGAGGAAGGCGGACCGCCCCAGTCTGCTGCTCAGCTCCGGAAGGTCCCGGGCGGCGCCGCGTCCGAATCGGATCTCGGCGGCAGTGGCGAAGGTGAAGGTTCCCATGGCTCCAGTTTTCCAGACCAGGCGACAACGCTTGTGCGTCACGCCATGCCGACAGCGCGGCGCGCCGTCCTGGGCACCGGCTTCCTCGGCGGCCTCACCACCTTCAGCGCCGCGAGCGTCGAGCTCGTTTGCTGGCCTGAGGTCAGGCCTCGAGCTCGATGAGCGCCTGGCCTCCCTGGACGGGCTCGCCGGGCCCCACGAGGATCGCCGCCACCTTGCCGTCAGCGGGCGCGGTGATCTCGGTCTCCATCTTCATGGCCTCGAGGATGAGCAGGACCTGGCCCGCCTCGATGTCGTCTCCCTCGGCGACCAGCACCTTGGACACCGACCCTGCCAGCGGCGCCACCACGGCATTGGAGCTGACCGCGGACACCGATGCCTTCGAGGGGATGGGGTTGGCACCGGCGTTGACGCCGATGATCACCGGCCCCAGTCCCTGGCGCTCCTCCTCCTCGACCTCGACGTCGATCTCGTACTCCGTCTCGTTGACGGTGACCTTCAGTTTCATCTCGGGTATCTCCTGGGACTCAGCGGACGTGGGGGACGGAGCGGTCGTGGACGCGGGCCCGGGTGGCGGCAGCCCACCGGGTTTGTGAGCCGTACCGGATGGCGCGGACCTTGGCCTTGTGGCCGAAGAAGGCGGCGACGGCGGCCCCGATGGCCACCATGTCTGCCTCGGGGACGGCCCGGCAGTCCTCGAGGGACTCCACGCGCGCCTCGAGGACGGCGACCTTCTCCGTCAGGGCGGCGACGGCGTCGCGAAGCTCCTGCAGCGAGGGGTTGTCCATGTCCACTCCGATCACGCCGGCCCGAGGCCGTGCTTCTTGGCGGGGCGAATCTCGCGCTTGCCTGCCAGCAACTCGAGTGCCATGGCGATCTCACGGCGGGTGTCGGCGGGATCGATGATGTCGTCGACCAGACCACGGCTGGCGGCCATGTACGGCGTCGAGAAGGTCTCGCGGTACTCCTCCACCAGTTCGGCGCGGCGCGAATCCTTGTCCTCGGCCGCCTCGATCTCGCGACGGAAGACGACGTTCGCGGCTCCCTCGGCGCCCATCACGGCGATCTCCGCCGTCGGCCAGGCGAACACCTTGTCGGCACCCAGGTCCTTCGAGCACATCGCCAGGTACGCGCCGCCGTAGGCCTTGCGGAGGACGACGGTGATCTTCGGGACCGTGGCTGCCGAGTACGCGTAGAGCATCTTGGCGCCATGGCGGATGATGCCGCCGTGCTCCTGGGCGACGCCGGGAAGGAAGCCGGGGACGTCGACCAGGTTGACCACCGGGATGTTGAACGCGTTGCAGAAGCGGATGAACTTGCTGGCCTTGTCCGAAGAGTCGATGTCGAGGACACCGGACATCACGCAGGGCTGGTTGGCGATGACGCCGATGGTGCGACCCACGACCCGGCCGAAGCCGACGACGATGTTCTGCGCCCAGCCGGCCTGCACCTCGAGGAAGTCGCGGTGGTCGACGATCTCCATGATGACGTCGCGGACGTCGTAGCCCTTGTTCGACTGCACGGGGATGATGTCGCGCAGCTTCTCGTTGGGCTCCACCACGTCGTCGGGATCGACGATCGGCGGGTCCTCGGTGTTGTTCTGCGGGAGGAAGCTCAGCAGCTTCTTGGCAATGAGGATGGCCTGCTCGTCATCCTCGGCCACGAAGTGCACGACGCCGGAGCGGGACATGTGGGCGTCCGCGCCCCCGAGGGCGTCCTGCGTGACGTCCTCGCCAGTGACCTGCTTGATGACGCCGGGACCCGTGATGAACATGTGGGCCTTGCGGGTCTGGATGATGAAGTCCGTCAGCGCCGGGGAGTAGGCGGCACCGCCCGCGCACGGGCCGGAGATGATGGAGATCTGCGGGACCGCACCGGAGAGCAGCACGTTGGCGTAGAACACCTTGCCGTAGCCCGAGAGGGAGTCGATGCCCTCCTGGACGCGGGCGCCACCCGAGTCGTTGATGAACACGAACGGCGTCCCCGTGGTCAGCGAGGCCTTGAGGGTCTCGGTGACCTTGATCGAGTGGGCCTCGCCCGCCGAGCCGCCCATGACGGTGAAGTCCTGGCTGGCCAGGTGGACCGGTCGGCCAAGCACGTAGCCGGTGCCGGTGACCACGCCGTCGGCAGGCATGTCTGCCTTGTCCATCCCGAAGGTCGTGGTGCGGTTGCGGCGGAAGGCGCCGGTCTCCTGGAAGCTGCCCGCGTCGATGAGTGAGTCGACACGCTCCCGGGCGGTCATCTTGCCCTTGTCGCGGTGCTTCTGGAGCTTCGCCTCGCCCCCACCGGCCTCGACGTGGGCGCGCTTCTCGGCGAGCTGCGCGAGGCGCTCCGCCATGGTGTGTTCCTTGGTCATCTGGTGGCTCCTCAGGCTGGCTCGACGGCGACGTGGTGCTCGCGGCCGGCGAGCGTCACCTTGTACTGGACGGGACCGGCGATGCCCTGGTGCTTGGCTCCGCCGGCCTGCTTCTCGGCGGCCATCTGCTCGGGCGTCTTGGCGACGGACCTGGGGCCCTCGTCACGGGTCTTGAAGAACGCCGGGGCGACACCCGGGAACATGGCGTTGGTGAGGACGTCCTCCTCGGCACCGTTGTAGCCCTCGAGGGCTTGGGCCGTGCTCACAAGCTCGTCCCACTCGGGCTTGAGCTGGTCCGCCGGGCGACCGGTGATGGGCTCCTTCTTGGTCTGCTTCTGCGCCATCTCGATGACCTCGGGGTTGCGCTCGCCGAGGCACTCGCCGTAGTAGCCCAGCATGAGGTCGGCGAACTCGCCGGTCATGACCTTGTAGCGGCCCATCAGGACGTTGAAGACGGCCTGGGAGCCCACGATCTGCGAGGACGGGGTGACCAGCGGCGGGTGGCCGGCGTCGGCCTTCACCCGAGGCACCTCCTCCATGACCTCGCGAACGCGATCGCCGGCGCCCTGGGCCTTGAGCTGGGACTCCATGTTCGACAGCATGCCGCCGGGGATCTGGGAGGAGAAGATGCCGGTGTCGACCAGGGTGGCGGACTCGAACTCCTTGTACTTCGGGCGCACCGTGGCGAAGTGGTCACGGATCCTGATGAGGCGCTCCATGTCCAGGTCGGTGGTGTACTCGGTGCCCTCGAGCATCGCGACGAGCGATTCGGTGGGGTTGTGGCCGGGCCCGAGCGACATCGACGAGATCGCGGTGTCGACCACGTCCGCGCCGGCCTCGATGGCCTTCATGAGGGAGACCAGCGTGACACCGGTCGTCGCGTGGCAGTGCACGTTGATCTGCACGTCACCGTACGTCTCCTTGATGCCACGGATGATGTCGTAGGCGGGCTGCGGCTGCAGGAGGGCTGCCATGTCCTTCAGGGCGATGGACTCGGCCCCCATGTCGAGCAGCTGGCCGGCGAGCTTGATGTAGCCCTCCACGGTGTGGACCGGGGAGATCGTGTAGCAGATGGTGCCCTGCGCGTGCTTGCCAACCTTCTTGACGGCGGCCATCGCGTGGGCCATGTTGCGGGGGTCGTTGAGGGCGTCGAAGACGCGGAAGACGTCCATGCCGTTCTCGGCGGACTTCTCGACGAACTTCTCCACCACCATGTCCTCGTAGTGGCGATACCCGAGGAGGTTCTGCCCGCGCAGCAGCATCTGCAGGCGCGAGTTGGGCATCAGCTCGCGGAATGTCCGCAGTCGCTGCCAGGGATCTTCGTTGAGAAACCGGATGCAGGCGTCGAACGTCGCGCCTCCCCAGCACTCGACCGACCAGTAGCCGGCCTTGTCGATGTCCCCGCACGCATCGACCATGTCTTCCGTGGCCATGCGGGTTGCCATCAGGCTCTGGTGGGCGTCGCGGAGAGCCAGCTCGGTGACGCCGATCTTTCGTGGACTCATGGCCCCCATCCAACCATGCCCCTCGCGCTGGAGGGGAGGCGGCCCCTCATAAAACGAGACCCGGAAGGCGTTCCCGCACTCGCGTCGCGTCGCGCGCGATCACGCCGACAGCAGCCAGTCCACCGCCTGCCGGGACGTCCATCCTCCCGGATACTGGGTCACCAGAGCCGTGGCTCCCGCCAGGTCCTGACCCAGGGTGACGGCCGGTTCCTCCTCGTAGCCGTTTCGACGCAACTGGCCGAGGCCGACGTTGGCCATCAGGGCATTGCACAGGCAGGTGCGCCCCTGGATGTCCTCGGCGTCGCCGCCCTTGCGTTGAAACATGTGGACGGGCTCGGAGGGACAGCGGTACGAGACCGACCCGTCGGGGCGCTCCACCGGTTCCCGGAGATAGCCGAGATCGCAGATCCTCCCCCTCGCCGCCGGGAGTGCTCCCCCCACCTCTGTGAGGGAAAGCTCGACCATTTTGAAGGGGAATCCGGTGGGTGAGGCTCGGGGATCGTTGCGGACGACCAGCGACCCGGCGGACAGCTCGGCCACCAATCGATTGCGTAGCCGAGGAGTCAATCCGGACTCCTCAGCCAGTGCGAACAGCGTCCCTGTCTGCACCCCCGCGGCACCCGCCGCCCGCGCCTGGGCCACCTTCGCTGGCGACGCATACCCTCCCGCCAGCCAGAACGGCAGTCCCACCTCAGCAATCCGGGAAAGTTCGGCCTCGTCCCGTGGTCCGTAGAGGGGCTCACCAGCGTCGTTCAGGACCTGCTTTCCGCGCGGCGGTGAACTGTGCCCGCCTGCGCGGTGGCCCTCAACGATGAACCCGTCGGGGCGGATCTCCGGGTCCCTGTGCAGGTAAGCCGCGAGCACGTGGGCGGACACGATGGCCAGCAGGTGCGGACGCCGCATCGTCGGCAGGTCGGCGCCCAGATGTTCCCTCGGGTCGAGAGCCGCACGGTGCACTGTGGTGGCATGGGCGACGTCGATGGTGAGCCGACCGGTCCGGCCGGCGGCGAACTCTGTGAGCAGGCGCGGGATCTCACGTGGCACGCCGGCCCCCATGATCACGTAATCGACGTCTGCAAGCATGGCGCCGAGGATGGCCGAGGTGTTCGCGGTCTGGACCTTCTCAAGCATGTTGATCCCCACCTCCCCACCGTGGCCCTCCTTGGCCAACCACACCTCGGAGAAGTTGCCCACCAGGTTCAGCTCAATCGCATCACGTCCCGGATGAATGGTCAGGGTGGGATGTGGGCGGTAGGGCTGGCCCGCCGGGCGACCGCCGTCGATGAAGTACCTCTGCAGTACCCGGTGAGCCATGGCCGGGGAGGGGAAATGGCTCAGCGCTCGTCGGCGGTGCCCGCCCGGGTCGCCGTCCTGCAGGACGCGGGCCAGCACACCGTCCAGCGCCGTGCCGGACACGACGCCGAGTTGCCCGCAGCGGGAGACCTCGCGCGCCATCCTCCACGACGACACCGCTATGCCCATGCCACCCTGAATCAGAGTCGGGGGACGTGTGATGGCCACGATGGATCTCCTCGGAATAGACGAATCTGATCCCTACGGTACCGTAACCTACGACCCCGTAACTTGGCGGGGTCGTACAGTCACCGCCCGGAGAGGAGAGCCTCCTCGGCTGCCTTGGTCCAGACTCCGTCCTTCAGTTCCGCGGCAACGTGCGGCAACTGCTCGGACATCTCCGCGAGCCGGGTCAGTGGCAGGTCGTGCAGCATTGGGTACACCATGATCTTGCCGCCCGACGTCCGGTTCACCACGGCCTCGATGGCGTCCTCGAATCCTGCCATTCCCGTCACTGCATCGAGCGAGATGTGGGTGTCGATGATTCCCTTCTCGATCTTGTCCAGAACCGTGCGCATGTCGGAGACATCGGATCCCGATGTTCCGAGCATGAAGATGCGTCGCTCGATGATGGCTTGGAGATCGAAATCTCCCGTTGTCCCAGCGGGAATACCCGCAAACGCGTTGATGATGGCGCCCTCGGCGGCGATGTCCACGGCCTGGGCCACCAGCGCCGGGACGGGCACCATGCAACTGATGTGGGTGTAGCCGGGTTGCAGCTCGGTGGAGCCCGTGTTGACGATCTCCAGCGGGACCCCCCGCTCCTCGGCGACGGGGACGACGATCGAGGCGAGGTGCGTGAGCCGGTCGTCGCTGAGGTCCGTCCCGGCGACGGTGATGCCCGCGATGCCCGATGTCAGGGCACGCATGGTGTGCATCTGCCCCATGGGACCTGCGGCACCGATGATGGCCACCTTGTCGTTCTCGCGCAGCTCACCCGTGGCGGGGATCCAGGCATAGCCGTCGGCGGGATCGCTGCCCGTGGTTCCGCAGAACCGGATGAAGTCGTAGTGGACGCGCCCGATGTCGAGGGCCACCTTGCGCTCCAGTCGCCCACCATCCAGCACCACGCACAACACTGCACGGGTGCTCAGCAGCGCTGCCAGCGCCTCGACGACGTCGGCGTCGGAACCGTAGTAGATGATGTCGTCGAAGACCTGCCCCTCCAACGCGGTGATCGCGTCGGAGGTCACCGTCACGATCTCCCCGGGCTGGTTCTCCCTCAGGAGGGATTCCAGTCCGGTGTTCCCGCCGTCGGAGATGACGAGCAGCCGTCCGCCGGGAGCGACGTGGTTGCGCTCCTGCCAGGCGTAGGAGCCCTCCACGGTGGCCCACGGCTCGATCAGGCCGACCGCCGCGGCCGAGGGGCCCTCGGAGACGTGGATCAGGAACTCCTCGCCGCCGGGGGACACGACGCAACGCTCATCGATGACCACGAACTCCTGCAGCGCACCCTCGAAGTTGTAGCCGAACGCACCGTTGGACTTGGGCGTGCGCAGGTGCTTCCAGTCGGCCTGGACCAGTACGCGATCGCCCTCCTGGAAGTGGGTCACCTTCTCGCCCACCTCGATGATCCGGCCGACGGGTTCGTGGCCGGGCACGGTCGCGGCATCGCCGGGCTTGTAGCCGGGGATCTCGGCCAGCGCGGCGGGATCGATGCCGCTGACCACCTCAGCCTTGCGGGGATGGGAGTCGAATGCCTTCAGCAGCTTGGTGTCGCTGAAGCAGATGCCGCAGGCCTCCACCTGGAGCATCATCTGGTGGGGTCCCACCGCGTCGACCGGCTTGGACTCGTTGTGCACGATCTCGCCCACCCCGGTGAACTGGATGGCGTGCTGGGTCTTTCGATCACTCATATCTGTGACTTCCTTTTCTCGGGTTGGCGATGGGATCAGCTGCTGAGCATGACCTGGCCGCCCGTGACCGGGACGGCCTGGCCCGTCTCGTAGGCCTGTTCGACGATGTAGTAGAGCGCCCGCATGACGTCGGCACCGAGGGCACCGCGCCCCATGGGGACCTTGGCCTCGTACGACGCCTTCACCTCCTCCACGGTCGTCGCCCCGGGCACCTTGCCGGAGCGCAGGTACTGGACGAAGAGGCCGTTGTCAGGATCGGACCAGAGTGGTCCGTCGAAGAAGTTGCCGGGGCAGATGGCGTTGACCTTGATCCGGTGGTCCACGAGCTCGAGGGCGAAGCTCTGCACCAGGCCGATTCCGCCGAACTTGCTGCCAGCGTAGGCACCGTTGCGGTTGGAACCCACCATGCCGGATTTCGAGTTGATCTGGATGATGTCGGTGGCCCACCGGGGTGCGCCCATGTTCTGCAGGCGCAGGAGACGGCCGAGGTGCTTCGTCACGAGGAAGAAGGCCGTGTAGTTGACGTCTGTGCTGAGCGCGAAGGCCTTCAGGTCCTGCTCCAGGACGGATCCGGCGCGGGCGATGCCGGCGTTGGAGACCACGAGGTCAATGCCGCCGCACGTGCCCACGATCGTGGACGCGAGCGCCGCCACGGACTCCTCGTCGGACACGTTGCACTCCACCGCGGTGGCCCGGTCCCCCAACTCTCCTGCCAGCGCCGAGGCGCCGGCCACGTTGAGGTCGGCGATGAACACCCAGGCTCCGGAGGCGTGCAGGGCGCGGACAATCTCCTCCCCGAATCCCTGTGCACCACCGGTGACCAGGGCGACGCGGCCGGCCACCACGCTCGCCCTCGACCCCGCGCGGCCCGCCGCAGCATCCCGGGGATCGGGCACCGGTACGGCTCCCGGGAGGTGACGGGCCTCCAGTGTGACCGCACCATCGGCACTCTCGAGGCCGATGATGGCTGGCAGCTCCAACCCGTCCGGCAGTGCCTCCCGAATCGCCGAGGCGGCCTTGGGGGCACCAACTCCCGCCGGAACGGAGACCGAGATGACCGGGTGCTCGTCCGTGCGTGTCAGCACGAGCGGCGTGGCGCAGGTGTCCAGCAACACACCTCGTAGCAGCACCACGAGGTCCTCATGGTTCACGGCGTCCTCGACTGTCATGGTGTTGCTCCCTGCGGTGTGGGGTGTTGCGGTGTGGTGTTCTGCACGAGCTGGCGGCCCAGTTCCCCATAGGCGACGACGCGCTCAGCCAGAGGTAGCTCCGACCTCGGGTTCTGCGGATGCAGCAGCCCGCGTTTCGGGTCTGCGGACGAGAGTTCCTCGTGCGCCACCAGCGCCCACGTCGAGTCATTGAGGTGGGCGAAGCGGGGTTCAGCGAGCTCCGGGCAGGAGAAGCTCTGGCGCGGCTGGTTGATGTCGACGCCGGAGACCTCGATCATCCCGTGCGCTGTCGCCAGCCGTGAGATGCGCTCCAACTGCTTGACGGTGTTGCGCGGCGGCATGAAGGTGATGGCCGGGAAGCCAAGCCCCGCCAGGTGCTCCACCAACTCGTCCAGGAAGGAGTCCTCGAATGCCTCGGCCTTCTTGTCCCCCGTCGGGGAGGCGGAGACGTCTCCCAGATAGGCGTAGCAGGGGATGGCACCGATGGCCAGGGCGAAGTCGACGACACTGCGCGCGTCCGGCAGCTCCCCACCGTCGCCCATGCGGGTGGGCTGAATGTAGAACCGGCTGAGGAACTGCGCCTTGAGGAGGCCGAGGAGGTCATGCGCCAGGTGGGGGTTCTGCCGGTCTGTCAGTACGTCGAGCAGCCCGTCCGGTATGTCGACACCGAGTTCGCTGAGTCCCCTGGTCAGGGACCGCCCCCGGCCGAAGCGGGCGATCAGCGCCACGGACATCGCGTACAGAAGGTGCCGCTCGGTGATGGTGCCGCCCGTGGCGAACTGGGAGATGCCGAGGACATCGTGCTCGAAGTCCAGGGTGGGTGCCCCGAGGCCCGCCAGGATCTCGTTGGCCGCCCCGGTCATGCGACGCGTGCGCTCCAGGCGGGCTGTCCGGATGGGGCGGAGGAACTCCTCCACCTGGTCCCGGGCGCCCTCCGGGATCCCCTGGACCGTCATGTAGGCCACGCCCACGGAATCCGGGTTGTTGAGCTTCCTCGCAGCAAACGGCGCATGCCCGGATGCGACCTCGGCTGCGGAGTGCATCATCACCCGACACTCGAACCCGGTGACCACGCCCATGCCCAGCATGGCCCCGGCGTCACGCATTTCCTCCGCCGCAGCCAGGGAGTCATGGTCCACCGATCCAACCACCTGCAGCCCCGCCTCCCGGCCCGCCAGGCATGCCATGGCCGGGGTGTAGGGGCTGAAGCTGTAGATGGTGTGGATGTGGTTGTTGGACTCCAGCGTCAGCGGCGGGAGGTCCACTCCCGAGTCGAGCAGCAGGCGCAGGGCCGCCACCCGGGCATCGGGGGTGGCATCGGGATCGTTGACCATGTCGGCGGTCACGCTCACACCCCTTCCCGGGAACGGCGGGCCACTTCCGCGGTCGTCTGGTTCGAGACCGGCGTGTAGTCCTTCAGGGGAAGAATCCGCTCGTGGACCGCGTCGATGAGCCAGTCGGGCTGTGGGAAGTACTCCTTCTCCAGCTCGGCGGCGGGCGTGATCGCGTTGCGTGAGCCCACGACTGTGACGGGGGCGTCGAGATGGTCGAAGGCGAGCGTGCCCACCTGGGACGCCACCGTGTGCAGGAAGGAGCCGCGGTCCACGGCGTCGGACGTCAGGAGCAGGCGTCCCGTCTTCTTCACCGATTCGATGATGGGGTCCAGGTCCAGTGGTGCCACGAAGCGCAGGTCGATGACCTCGGTGGAGATGCCGTGCTCCTTCTCCAGCGTTTCGGCAGTCTCCATCACCCGGTACAGGGTGGCGCCCAGCACACCGATGGTGAGGTCCGTGCCTTCGCGGCGCACCACGGGCAGCCCCTCGGGCACCTCGTAGTACCCCTCGGGGACGCCGTCGGCCTCGAACTCCTCCGCACGGTCGTACAGCAGCTGCGACTCGAAGAAGACCACGGGATCCGTGCCCCTCAGCGCGAGGTTCATCATGCCCTTCGCGTCGTACGGCGTGGCCGGGTAGTACACCTTCAGGCCGGGCATGTGGGCACACAGCGCGGCCCAGTCCTGGGAGTGCTGGGCGCCGTACTTGCTGCCGACCGAGACGCGGATGACCAGTGGCATCTCCAGGAGACCGGCGGACATGGCCTGCCATTTCGCCGCCTGGTTGAAGATCTCGTCCCCGGCGCGGCCGAGGAAGTCGCAGTACATGAGCTCGACGATCGCCCGGCCACCGGAGAGGGCGTACCCGACGCCGGCGCCCACGATGGCGGCCTCCGAGATGGGCGAGTTGAACAGGCGGTGGTGCGGCAGCAGCTCGGTGAGGCCGCGGTAGACGGCGAACGCGCCTCCCCAGTCGCGGTTCTCCTCGCCCCAGGCGCACACCGTCGGATCAGTGGCAAAGCGGTGGGCAACAGCCTCGAACAGCGCGTCCCGGTAGGAGAACGCCTTGGCCTTGCTGACCGCCTTGCCGTCGGAGTCGCGGGCGGTGCGGATCTTCTTCTTCAGCGACTTCACCCTCGCGTTGTCCTTGAGCGGCTCAAGGAGTTCCGGCTCGCCCTCGGCCATTTTCTCCTTGTTGCCCGAGGAGTACGTCACGGTCTCGATGAAGTCCATGTGGACCCGCGGCGAGCTCTCCTCGTCCTTGGTGCACAGGGCGATGACCTTGGTGAGTCGCTCGTCGAAGCGGGCCTGGATGTCGTCCACCTCGCCAGAAGCGAGGACGCCGTTCTCCACCAGGTAGGCGGCGTAGTTCTTGAGGCCGTCGTGCTGCTCCCACATCTCCACCTCGTCGCGGCTGCGGTAGCTGGAGGCGTCCGACGGCGAGTGTCCGGAGAAGCGGTAGGTGATGGTGTCCGTGAGAACGGGGCCGCGGCCCGCCTCCAGCAGCTTGCGCTTGCGGTGGACGGCGTCGGCGACGGCGAGCGGGTTGAGTCCGTCGACACGCTCGGCGTGCATGGCTTCGGGGTTCACCCCGGCGCCGACGCGAGCGAGCAGGTCATAGCCCATGGTCTCGCCCGAGGTCTGGCCACCCATGCCGTAGAAGTTGTTGAAGAAGTTGAACCAGATGGGCGGGTTGCCCTGCACGCCGTCGTTCCACAGGGTGCGGTACTGGTCCATCGCCGCGAACATCATGGCCTCCCAGACCGGCCCGCAGCCCATGGAGGCGTCGCCGATGTTGGCGATGACGATGCCGTCCTGCTTGTTGACCAGCTTGAACAGAGCCGAGCCTGTGGCGATGTCGGCCGAGCCACCCACGATGGCATTGTTCGGCATGGAGCCGAACGGGGAGAAGAAGGCGTGCATCGAGCCACCCAGGCCCCGGTTGAAGCCTGCCTTGCGCGCGAAGGTCTCGGCGACGGTCCCGTAGAGGATGAAGTTCTCGGCGAGGTCCTCCAGCGAGTCGTTGCCGATCTTCTCGGCGAAGGACAGGGTTTCGCCGTCGAGAAATCCGTGCATGATGGATTCGAGGCCGCTCGAATCGAGTTTGCGGGCGGCCGAGAAGCACTTGGCGAGGATTTCGCCGTGGCTGCGGTGGGAGCCGAAGATGAAGTCCGTGGGCTCGAGCTGGGAGGCCTGGCCCACGACGGCGGACTCCTGACCGATGGACAGGTGCGCGGGTCCACGGTGGTCGTACTCGACACCGTTCCAGGCGCCCGTGGTCTTGATGGAGTTCAGCATGGTCTCGAACTGCCGGACGGCGATCATGTCATGCAGGATGTCAAGGAGGCCCTCCTTGCCATGCGTGGCGAGTTCGGCCTCGAAGTTGGGCTCATAGGCATTGACGGGGATTTCCACCGATTTGAGGGTGGCCGTCCCCCGGACGGCGGTGGGATCGACGATGAGTGAGCGAGTCATGGTGCTTCTTCTTCTCCAGTTTCGTGGTTCGTGGGCTCGCCTCAGGCCTTGATGGCCCAGGCCGCCTCTCTGATGAGTTCACTGACGGTGGGGTGGGGAAAGACGACCTGACGCAGATCGTGCAGGTCCAGTTCGGTCTCGAGCACAGCGCAGGCGCCCCAGATCATTTCGGCGGCGTAGGAGCCGAGGACGTGAATGCCCAACACGCGCAGGCTGTCGGCATCGACGATGACCTTCGCCCCGCCCGAAGCCCGGAAGCCGTTCTCGGCGGCGAATCGGCCTGACATGTAGCCCGGCACGGTGGCGGTCAGGACCGCGTGTCCGGCTGCCTCGGCCGAGGCCTCGGTCATGCCGACGCCCGCCACCTCCGGGTTGGAGTAGACGGCCCACGGAACGGCGTCCCAGCGCACCACCTCACCCCGACGATGCGCCTGCGGGTCGAGGATGTTTGCTGCCGCGACCTCCCCCATCCGGTAGGCGGTGTGTGCGAGCAGGCTGCGTCCCGTCACGTCACCAATGGCGAGCACATTCGGCAGGTTGGTACGCATGCGGTCATCGACGACGATGCCGCGGGCCGAGTACTCCAGCCCGCTCGATTCGGCGCCCCAGCCCTCGACGACTGGGCGTCTGCCCACCGCCATCAGCACGACGTCGGCACTGATGCTCTCCTCGTCTCCGTCGGCTGTGGAGAAGTGCACGTCTCCGCCCTCGATGCGGGTGACGCGGCACCCGAGCCGGAAATCGACGTCTGCAAGCGCCTCGCGCAGCATGGGGGCCATACCGGCGTCCATGAACGGAACAATCTCGGGCAGCATCTCGATGACACTCACGCGGGTTCCCAGCATGGAGAACAGGCTCGCGAACTCCACGCCGATCACCCCACCACCGATGACGGTGAGACGCTCCGGTACGGACTTGATCGCCAACAGGCCGGTGGAGTCCACCACGACGGGGCTCTCTGCCGCTCCCGGGATGGGCGGCATGACGGGCTCCGAACCCGTGGCCAGTATGACGTGTCGGGCGGTGTGGGTCTCCCCGTTCACGGACACCCGGCCGGGCCCCTCGAACGTGCCGTGTCCTTTGACCACCGTCACACCGGCGCGCTTCTCCGCTGTGCCGACACCAGCCACGAGCTTGCCGACGACCTCGGATTTCCAGGCCTGCATGCGATCCCAGTCGAAGCCGACGCCGCCGGCGTCGACCCCGTACTGGGCGCCGTGCTTCGCGTGGTGGTAGGTCTTGGCCGCGTTCAGCAGGGTCTTGGTGGGGATGCAGCCCACGTTGAGGCAGGTGCCGCCCAGCGCGTCGGCCTCCACGAGCAGGACGTTGCTGCCCGCGTGGCCGAGCCGCTCCGCCGCGATGTAGCCACCGGGGCCACCTCCGAGGATGATGACGTCGAATTCACTCATGTGCAACCACTCCTCTCAGGCCAGCACGGCAATGTCAATGTCCTCGAGGAAGGCCACGAGGTCAGCAAGGAAACGGGCGGCGTCGGCCCCGTCGATCACCCTGTGGTCAGCCGTCAGGGAGAGCCCGATGCGTTGCTCGGCGCCCACCGTGCCGTCAGCGTTCGTCACGACGCGCGGGAAGATGGAGTCGACACCGAGGATTGCCGTCTGCGGCACGTTGAGCAGAGGGGTGAAGCTCTCGATGCCCAGGCCTCCGAGGTTGGACACCGTGAACGTGGCTCCCTGCAACAGATCAGGTGCGATGCTGCCGTCAATGGCCTGGGCGGCCAACTCTTTGCTGGCAGCCGAGAACTCACCGAGCCCCATGAGGGAGGCGTTGCGCACCGTGGGCACGAGCAGTCCTCGAGGGGTGTCACAGGCGAATCCCATATGGACCCGCTCGAAGGTCGTGAGCACCCCGTTGCTGAGATGGGCATTGTGCGAAGGGTTGCCGGCGGCGGTGCGCACCGCGGCAAAGCCAACGAGGTCGCCAATCGTGACGCCGCTGAGCCCGAATGAGGGGTCCGAGTTCTTCAGCCGCTTGCGCAGGTCGAGCAACCCCTGCGCACGCGCCGTGGTGGTGTATGTCAGCTGCGCGCTCGAGGCCACGGAGTGCATCATGCGCTCCGCGATCACCTTGCGAATGCCCTTCAGCGGCGTGCTGCTGCTGGGCCCCATCTCACCGTCGTCCTGGCGGGCGGCGGCGGGCGCCGGACGGGCGGCCTGCACGTCGGCAGCGGTTGCTCGACCCCCGATGCCGGTGCCGGCCACGTCCTGACGACCTGCCCCGCCAGCTCTTGCTGCTGCACGGGTGGCTGGACCTGCGTCCAGAGATGCCCTCACATCGCGTTCGATCACGCGCCCTCCGGGCCCGGTGCCTTCTCCAATGCGTGTGACGTCCAGCGACGTCGACTCCGCCAATGTGCGCGCCCTGGGGCTCGAACCGTATCCCGGGGTCGCGTCGGCGCCCCCGCTCTCGGCCGCGCTCTGGTCACCGGACGGATCGTTGACGTCAAGGGTTGCCACCGCGTCATCAGCCGGGGCCTCGCCCTCGTCCGTGTCCTCGAACGACTTCTCACCACTCGGCTGCGCGGGTGTGTCCACCTCCGACTCGGGTGCGGCGTCCTGGACACCAGCAGCCTTCAGTGCCGAACCCGGGTCCTCACCCGGCTTCCCCAGAACGAGAAGCGGATCCTTGACCGGAACGTCGTCTCCTTCTGCCCACAGGAGCTTCAGGACGGTGCCTGACGCGGTGGACGGCACCTCCATGGACGCCTTGTCAGTCTCGACCTCGCACAGGACCGCGCCCTCAGCGACCTCGTCGCCCTCACCCACGGCCCACGACACGATCAGGCAGGATTCGACGCTGTTACCGAGTTGCGGCATGACTACGACTGTTGCCATTGATTTCCTCCTAGACGACACGCACTTGCGTGTGCTCTTCCAACGATTGGACTGCCTCATCGGAGATCCCGGAATCGGTGATGATTCCCGTGATCCCCGACAGGGGCATGAAAGTGACGAAGCCCGCTTGACTGAATTTGCTGGAGTCCGCTACGAGCCATGTCTCCTCGGCGCGGTCGCGCATGACGGTGGCCACTTGCCCACCTTCAACAAAGCGCGTTGTCAGGCCCCTTTCCGGGGAGAAGCCGTCGGTGCCGAGGAAGGCCAGGCGGGTGTTGAAGTCCTCGATCGAGCGTTCGGCGATGGGACCCACGAGGGATTCCGAGTCCCTGCGGAAGACGCCCCCGGTGAGGATGATGTTCAGGGCCGGGTTGAGGCGCGCGTTGCTGAAGACCAGCGTCGAATTGGTCACGATCTGCACACCCCTTCGACCTGCGAGGAATCGCACGATCAGAGCGGCAGTGGTGCCGGCTTCCACCATCACCGTGTCGTCGTCGACAACGAGCGTCGCCGCGGCGGCCGCGATCCGCTCCTTCTCCTCGACGTTGATCTTCTGGCGCTGGAGGATGTGCTTCAGAGTGCTGGAGCGGGCACCTCCCCTGGTGCGAACGAGCAACCCCTGGTCCTCGAGGGCCTGCAGGTCCGCCCGGATGGTGACCTCGGAGACATTGAGCTCGCGAGCCAGGGACGCAACCGCCAGCACACCATCGCCGGCAAGCCGCGCCAAGATCGCGCCCTGCCTGCCCACACGCTCAACCGTCATTGGTTTGTGCTTCCCATCAGTTACGAACAGCTTTCGTTTGACTGACGATACACCATTGATCCACCGCAACCCGCCGCGGGCCCTCGATCCCTCCAGTGGAATATCCCGGTCAACCTGCGGGGTCAATATATGGAAAATTGGTGTTGCATCGGTCGGATGGCCACCCCGAGGCAAAGATCCTCCGGCCCAGCCCTTATTGTTTGTTACAAAACCCCACATTTGAAGGAGTTGAGCAACCATGGCGGGCCGCCCCCCAGGCAACAGCGCCGATGGCAAGAAAAGACTTTTGGACGCATGCTGGAGCCTTTTGTGCGAATTACCGGTGGCCGAGAGGCTCACCATTTCAGCAGTGTGCGACAGAGCTGGCTGCACACCACCCACCCTCTATCATCACTTCGGCGATCTGGCATCGCTGGAGCGCGCCGCCAGCCGGCGCGCGTACATGAGTTGGAGCGATGAGCTGGAATCCACCTGTGCGACCACGCAGGATCCCGAGGAACGCCTCCTGGCACGGGGCAGGGCATACCTTCAGTGGGCAAACGAGAATGTCGATGCGTATCACGCTTTGTTCTCGGCACCCCGGAAGTCACGGGACCCCAACTCCCAGAGCGTGGAGGCAGTCGGATTCCAGGCACTCCTGCATGACTTGGGAGAGATTCACGATCTACCCAAATCCAACACGGCGCTCCTGCCCGTGGCATTCGCCTACTGGAGCGGAATTCATGGGCTGGCGACTCTCGGAGTCACCGTCCCCTTCTTCCCCAAGGAGGCCCAGGAGTCGGCGCTGCAGGTCCTGACGCAGTCCTTCATCTCGCAGGCTCCGGCCAAGGACTCCCCCGCATCGATGGGCCGCTTGCGCGTGGCCTCCTGAGTTCAGTGCCTCCCGAAGCATCCGCTTCGGGAGGCACTGCAGGTCAACCGGTGACGAGGACGTCCTTGGAGCGCTCGCCCAGTGCCGCCCTCAGCGTGAGCATGCCTCCGGACAGGTTGGAGGCGTCGAATCCCGCCTGGTCGAGTTGACGAAGCGCGAGGTAGGACCGGACTCCGGACGCGCACAGCACATTGACGGGACGGCCGTCGGCTGCTGCCCGGACCTCATCCATCCTGCCCCGGAGTTCAGTGTGGGGGATGTTCAGGGAACCCGCCAGGTGGCCGTCGGCCACCTCCGCGGCGCTGCGCACGTCCAGCACCAACGATGATGCCATTACATCAACGACGTCCTCCGCCTGCCAGAGCGTGAGTGTGCCGTCGAGCACGTTGCTTCCCATCATTCCTGCCATGTTGACGGGGTCCTTCGCCGAGCCGTACGGCGGGGCGTAGGCGAGATCCAGATCCATCAGGTCGTGGACCGTGAAACCGGCCTTGATGGCCACGGCCATGACGTCGATGCGTTTGTCCACACCATCATTGCCAACGGCCTGGGCGCCGAGCAACTTGCCATCGGTACCGAAGTGGACCATGAGGTGGATCTGCGTTGCGCCCGGGAAATAGCCCGCGTGGTTCAGGGGGTGCAGGTGGATGGTGTGGTACTGGATCCCCGCCTCGTCCAGACCACGACGATTGGCGCCCGTCAGCGCTGCCGTGAGTTCGCCGACCCGGACGATGGCAGTGCCAGCCAGCCCCGGCAGGGCGTGCCCACGCTTGCCCATGATGGCATCGGCCACCAGACGGCCGGCCCTGTTCGCGGGTCCGGCCAGCGCAACGGGGCGCCGCGCGCCCGTCACCAGATCGGCACTCGCCGTGGCGTCGCCCACCGCCCAGACGTGTTCGACTGCGGTGTGGCCGAGCTCGTCAATCAGGATCGCCCCACGGTCGCAGGTGATTCCGGCCTCTTCCCACACGCGCGTGTCGGGACGGACCCCCACGGAGAGCACGACGATGTCGGCGTCGAGCCGGGTCCCGTCGGAGAGCACGACGATGTCGTGGTCATCGCCCTGTTCCACCGACGTGGCGGAGACGCCGTCGTGGATGTCGATACCGATGCGGACGAGTTCATCGCGCACGAGTTGCGCCATCTCTGCCTCGAGCGGCGGCAACACATGGGGAGCGAGTTCCACCACGGATGTGGTGAGGCCCTGCATCTTCAATGCTTCGGCGGCCTCGAGTCCGATGAAACCCGCGCCCATCACCACGGCGCTGCGTGCACCCTCGAGGGCAGCTCTCAGACCCACCGCGTCCGGGACGGTGCGGAGCGTGTGGACGCGAGAAGAGTCCAACCCTGGGATCGGTGGCCGGATGGCCGATGCCCCCGGGGAGAGGATCAGCTCGTCATAGCTCAGCCGAGTCGTCCCTTCACAGTCGACGAGCGTGAGGATGCGCCGTTCTGGGTCAATCCCCACCACTTCGGTGTTGATGCGAACATCGATGCCGAGACTGGCACTGAGCCCTTCCGGCGTCTGGACGAGCAACTGCTCCTTGTCCTCGATCTCGCCTCCCACGAAGTACGGCAGCCCGCAGTTCGCGAAGGACACCTCCCCGCGGCTTTCCAGCACAATGATCTCGGTCTCCTCCGAGAGCCGGCGGGCCCGCGCAGCTGCGCTCATTCCACCGGCAACTCCACCGACCACGACAAGCCTCATCGACTGCTGCTCTGCTTTTGCTGCTCGGCGACCTGACGACGCACATCATCCATGTCGATGTCACGCAGCTTGCCGATCAGCTCTTCCAGCGACTGCTTGGGCAGCGCGCCAGCCTGCGAGTACAACAGGATGCCGTCCCGGAAAGCCATCAGTGTGGGGATGCTCATGATCCCCAGGGACCCGGAGAGCTCCTGGTTGGCCTCGGTGTCGACCTTGGCGAAGGTAATGTCGGGGTGCACCTCGGAGGCGGCCTCGAAGACCGGCCCGAATGTACGGCACGGGCCGCACCAGGCGGCCCAGAAGTCCACAAGGACGATGCCCTGCTCAGTTGTCTGCTCAAACGTATCGGTGCTCAAATTGATGGTTGCCATGGAGGAAACGATACCCCTGGGGGTATGTTGGTGCAAACCGGTAGGGTATCGACAGACCACAGGAGGAAACCATGGAACCCACGGACGCAACAGGCCTCGAAGCGCAACGCAAAGTCCTCAACAGGTTGAAGCGTGCGCGGGGCCAGTTGAACGCCGTCATCGAGAAGGTGGAGGCCGGTGCGCCCTGCCGCGACGTCGTGACCCAACTTTCAGCGGTGTCAGCCGCCCTCGACAAGGCTGGCTACTCCATCATCTCCAACGCCATGCGGAACTGCCTCGTGGGCGACGGCCCTGACGCCGACATGTCGCCCGACGAGCTGGAGACGCTGTTCCTCTCGCTGTCGTGACCCCACCGCCATGATCGATCACCTCGTCGAGTTGCTGACCCATGCGCAGCTGGGGGCCAACGGATCCGGAAAGCCCCTCATCATTGGCGTCGACGGCCCATCCGGCGCGGGCAAGACGGTGTTCGCCGATGTGCTGGCAAGTGAACTCCTCGCCAGCACCGGCACACGACCGCAGATCGTTCACATGGATGACCTCTATCCCGGATGGGATGGCCTGGCCGAGGCCGTCGAGCTAGTGACCAGCCACGTGCTTGAGCCGCTGTCCCGCGGCGAGGATGGCGAATTTCGACGGTGGGACTGGCTGGCAGGCAGGCGGGCCGAGGTGGTAGATGTCCCGACCGCGGACTGGATCGTGCTCGAGGGCGTCGGCGCAGGGTCCCGGCGATGCCGCGCGCATCTCGCGGCGCTCGCCTGGCTGGAGGCCGATCGCGACATCCGCATGGCCCGGGGCCTGGAACGGGACGGCGAATCCTTCCGGCCCCACTGGGAGCGTTGGGCGGTTCAGGAGGAGAGTCTGTTCGCCGCCGAGAACACCAGAGAGCACGCCACGGTGATCCTGGGCACCTGACGACAGCCCAATGCGTTGGACGTCCCGAGTTCCGGGAACATTCAGGTGGGCAGTCCAACCGAAATGTTCTCCAACCCACAAGGCCCGGCCCGGGAATCGCAGTCCACGCCGGAATCCCCGAATGCTCTTGGCTCAACGCGCGAACAGCTCCGCCAGTCGCTCGACGACCTCGCCCTCGGGCGCCCAGAGGTTCGTCGCCTCCCCGTCGTACCAAAGATACGCGCCGTCGTCCTCACGAAAGAGCCGCACGGGATCCCCGGTCGAGTTCAGCAGGACGAGAGCATCTCCTGTTGGCACCCCATCGCCGGACGTGGAGCGCGCCAACCGAAGCCCACTGTTCACCAGCACAAGAATCTCCTGCGTGAGTGGTTTCTCCTGCAAGGTGTTGCCCGAGCCGTCACTGCTGGGTGCAAGGCAGGCGACGCCTGCGACCAAGGTGTCCTGCTGGGCGTCGACGGGCATCAGGGAAGAGTTGAGTGGACACAGGGGACCGGGACGGGTCTGGACGGTGTCGCGGTTTGTCCGTTGCGCATCCCACGCTTCCAGCAACGCCTCGCCATAGGAGGCCTCGCTGTCCGCGGTCACAATGTCCCCGGCCAGGACCGCCCGGCACCCGAACTCCTCCATCTTGACGGTGTACTTCGTGCCATCCGCGTACTCGTGCACCACCAGCCACGATGGGCCGAGTTCCATGGTGCACGCTGAATCGGCTGGCATGCGTTCCAGGTCGTTGAAAGCGTCAACGACAGCTTGTATCGGTTCCGGCTCCACCAACGCCTCCATCGGAGGCGCTGTTCCTGTCTCGACATCGTCCCCAGCGCACAACCAGATTCGGTTCGCCCCGTCGGGCAACTCGCCGTTCGGCAACGTCGAGCCCAGGGCGTCGTTCGACGTGACGCTCTCACATCCCTCCGAAACCCAGGGGCCAACCTCGTCGGGCATCGGCATGACCGGGCCGTATGGTCCTCGCGTGGCTCCCGGCTCGACCGATTCTCCGGCCGGTGGCGCCCCTTCCGGTCCCGCCCCCGCAAGAGCGGCATCCAGTCGTGCTGACAGTTCCGGTGGGGGTTCCCAGAACCACTCCAGGCCCTCGGCGTCCAGCACGCGATACATGCCGTCCTCGTGGCGCACCAGCGTTTGGTAGTCAGTGAACTCGTTGGACAGCGTCAGCCAGACGTTGTGCTGAGGCGACGACGATGTGGGGTTCGGAGCTTCATCACCTGCTTCTTCCTGAGCGGCCCCCACCTCCCGGGACACCACTTCGACCAGGTCGGCGCCCAGATAGCTGGCCGCCCAGGAACCGTCCTCCCCCTCGCCACAGACCGAAGCCTGCACCGCGTCGAACGGATCCATCTCCATCAGCGACAACGGTCCGGGACAGATGTGGGGCACCACCCACTCACCCTGATCTGTCTGGCGTTGCTTCTCCCACGCCGACAGGGCCTCGCCGTAGAACGCGTCGCCACCCTCGCGGGCAACTCCCCCGTCGTATGTGAGACGGCAGCCGTGGCGGTCGCCGCCGATGATGCTCCGTGTC
The DNA here is from genome assembly GCA_963747505.1 of uncultured Actinomycetota bacterium. GTDB lineage: Bacteria > Actinomycetota > Actinomycetes > Propionibacteriales > Propionibacteriaceae > Arachnia. Next base: position 1,882,746 of record CAVVFD010000001.1, read on the forward strand.
CCGTCCTCGTACTCGAGGACGACGTTGAAGCTGAGGTTGTACTCCGCCGGGCAGGAAATCACCGCGAGATCCACCTCGGGCTCGGACTGCACAGCTTCGAGGAGCTCGTCGACACCTGACGTCAGCGGGTCATGAGGGCCGACGAGTCCCTGGCCCGTATCGGGCGCGTAGTCGCCACACAACCACGCCTTCACGGCCCCGGGCTCCGCAGGACCGTCCACGTCCTGTGAGTGATGGATGGGTGTGCCGTCGTCGTTGTAGCAGGCCCGGGCACCGGGCAGCACCGAGTTCCCATGTGGAGCCTGCGTCTGCGGCGCGCTCGGCGTGGGGGCGGGTTCGGCGACGAGGTTGTCATTCGGCAGGTTCAGCGCGACGGGCACGACAACTGCCACGAGTGCGAGGGCCGCGAGGGCGCCCATCACGCCGTTTCGCCGGCGCCGCTTGCCGCGGGCTCCAGCCACCAAGTCCGTGGGCGACAGATCGTCGGGGACGATGCGGCGCAGGTTCTCGGAGATCTCGGGCTCATTGTTCTCGTTCATCGGGGAATCGTTCATGGTGTCACCTCTTGTCCTGCGAGATGGACCGAGCTGCGCAGTGCTGCGCAGCCGCGGTGGGAGTGGGACTTGACCGTGCCCTCCGGGATTTCGAGGACAGTCGCGACCTCTGCGGTGGACATGTCCTCGAAGAACCGCAGCGTCAGGACCGCACGCTGTATCCGTGGCAGCTCGTCGAGCGCCCGCAGCAGGTCGAGGCGCAGCGTCGACACGCCGTCATCCACCTGCTGATCAGGCACATCGCCGCGCGGTTGCTCGGATCGCCAGGCAGCCCGCCGCCACCACGACACAAACGTGCGGTAGATGGTCGTGCGGACGTAGGCCTCGAACGTGTGGTCGTTCGCCATGGCGGCATAGCGCCCCCACGTCTTCGCAAGGGCGGTCTGCACAAGGTCCTCGGCGTGATGACGGTCACCGGTCAACAGCCAGGCGGCGCGCAGCAGACCGCGGCCCCTGTCGGCCACGAACTGCTCGAAGCCGACGGCCTCGCCCACCAGCGATTCGGTCAACGTCCCAACACCTCCCGCACTTACGACGCGATGGGCGCCAGGATTGGTTGCAGTGTCCCAGAATCCTTGGTGCTGGTCACCGTTGCGTGAAGTCGAACCCGTACACCTCCAGTTCCGCCCTCACCCCAGCCGTGAGTGCCCACATCCGGTCCATCACTCAGGTCGTCCGGCACGACCTGCCGTCAATCGCATCTGCTTCTCCGCCATGGCCACCTCCATATCCCCCGCAACCCAGTGGACAACACCTCTGGTTGACACCCACACTCTGGAACACTTGCCTTCGTGACTGAGCATATGGAAACCCTCTATGACCGTGTCGGAGGGCGCGAAACCTTTACGAGGCTGGTGCGGACGTTCTACGAGGGCGTCGCCGGGGACCCGCCGCTGCGGGCGCTGTACCCGGAGGAGGACCTGGGGCCGGCCGAGGAACGGCTGTTGCTGTTCCTCATCCAGTACTGGGGAGGCCCCGAGACCTACAGGGAGACCCGCGGCCATCCCCGCCTGCGGATGCGGCACGCGCACTTCGCAGTGACACCAACGCAGCGCGACCGCTGGCTCCACCACATGCACGCCGCCATCGACGCATTGGACATGGCGGCGCCGGAGGAGGCCGAGCTCTGGGAGTACGTGACCCGGGCGGCACACTTCATGGTCAACGCCGACGACGAGTCGGCCGGAAACACGCCGCCCCTGTTGCCCATCGTGTGAACGCCGCGGGAAGCGCCTGCCGCTACTCAACGAACAGGTCACAACGCCCCTTCGATACGACGCGACTGGTACCTCGCCGGGCGCATCGAAGGACAAAGCTCCACAACACCTGGGCGTCGCCGTCGCGCTAGGCTCGCCGTCATGCGTGGTGAGTACAAGGTTCCCGGCGGCAAATTGGTCGCCATCGACGTCGACTCCTCCGGAGGGCGGATCACGAGAGCTGCACTCTCCGGCGATTTCTTCCTCGAACCCGATGAAGCGCTCGAGGACATCAACGGGGCCCTGATGGGCATGCCCGACGACACGTCCGTCGACGACCTCGCCGCCGCCATCCAGACCCGCCTACCCGACGGCGCCCGACTGATCGGCTTCACCCCCGAGGCCGTCGGCATCGCAGTGCGGCGCGCCCTGGGCCACGCCACAGACTTCTCCGACCACACCTTCGACGTCATCGGCCCCGTCACCATGGACCCGCGCATGCACGTTGCGCTCGACGAGGTCATGGCCAGGGAACTGGCCGCGGGCACCATCAACCCGTGCCTGCGCATCTGGGACTGGGACCGCCCGCTCGTGGTCATCGGCTCCTTCCAGTCCTATGCCAACGAGATTGACGACGAGGGCCGCGAACGCCACGGCATCAACGTCGTCCGTCGCATCACCGGCGGCGGCGCCATGTTCATGGAGCAGGGCAACTGCGTCACCTACTCCCTCATCGCCCCCACCTCACTGGTGGAGGGGCTGAGCTTCGAGCGCAGCTACGCCTTCCTCGACGAGTGGGTGATGAGCGCACTCGCAGAACTCGGGGTCAACGCCCGCTATGTCCCGCTCAACGACATCGCCAGCGACAAGGGCAAGATCGCCGGCGCCGCACAACGTCGACTGGCGGGTGGCGTGGTGCTGCACCACGTGACCATGGCCTACGACATTGACGCAGACAAAATGTTGGAAGTGCTGCGGATCGGGCGCGAGAAGCTGTCCGACAAGGGCACGAGGTCCGCCAACAAGCGCGTGGACCCGCTGCGGTCCCAGACCCAGATGGCGCGCGACGACATCATCGCAGCCTTCCTGAAGCACTTCGAGAGCCTGTACGCCACGGCAGGCCGCGAGTACTCGGAGGCAGAGCTCACACAGGCCCAGGAACTCGTGGACAGCAAGTTCTCCTCCGCCGAATGGACAAAGCGCGTGCCGTGAGGCCGTCGTCCTGCCAGAGTGTGCGACGATGATGGGCACATGGACGCCGATCAGCAGTGGCGCCGATCATCACTGCCAAGCCGTGGAGAACATCATGACCAGCACACCCACCCCTGAGACCCACGCTCCGAAAGCCTTCGGCTGGTCGTCGGTCATCATCATCATCGGCACGATCGTGCTCGCCGCCCTCATGCTGCTGTTGATCCAGATCCCGGCCTTCGAGGAGCCGACGCCGCTCGTCGTGCTGGGAACGGCGATGATCGCCCTGGGCTTCGGTGGGCGCATCGTGATGCTGGTGGGCAGCCTCAAGATCCAGACGGAACTCGTGGTCATCGGTCTCTGCTACTCGGCCGTGGTGTTGGGCACCATGTGTTTCGAGCCGCTGACCACTCGCATCATCGTCGGTGCCGTCGCGCTGTTGATCCTTCTCATCATCGACGCGATCGATTCGCGCATCAACACCAGCAAGAAGTAGGAGGCCGCCCGGTCCCCCACTCACTCGCCGGGGTGGCGTACTCCAATGGTGAGCAGCAGGTTCGCGTAGATGCGCGCCTCACCTGTGGCGATGACGACGGCGACGTCCCCGGTTGACGCGGCGGGGTAGAAATCCCACCGACTGATCTCCTCCACGTCGATGTCCGGGAGGGCGTCGCGGAACTCGCCGTGGATGGGGACGTCGACGTGACCGGTCTCCGGGGCGGGAACCATGAGGGCTGCCGCCTCGATCGGGATGGTCTTCTTGAGGACCTCGAGCACATCCATCGCATTCACCAGACCGGGCGCGAGATTGAGAAAAACAACCGTGGACCGCGGGTTGGCCCACGTCTCGTGCGGGTAGTTGGAATCTGCGATGAGAACCTTGGCCCCGTGTCCGGCCCCTGCGAGAGCACGCAGCAGCGGGGGATGGATCATCGGTCCATTGATCATGATTGTCCTTTCGAGCTTCCCCGAACGATCAGTTCGGGACGGATCAGAGTGTGCTCCGGGGGGCCGCCATCCATGAGGCGGGTGAGCTGGGAGACCGCAGCCTTGCCGACCTCCGGGAACGGTTGCCGAACGGTGGACAGCGGCGGCCAGAAGCAGTCGGAGCCCTCGGCGTCGTCGAAGCCGATGACGGACACGTCGTGAGGAATCCTCAGGCCACGCTCATGGAAGCGCCGCATCACTCCGAGGGCCAGGTGATCGTTGCTCGCAAACACGCCGTCGATCCCCTCTGGCATCCGGGCGGCAAGCCCGTAGGCGGAACGGGCGTCCCACGTGTCGCTGGACAGCTTCTCGTACGACACGCCCGCCTCCTGGCAGGCAGCGACGAAGCCGTCACGACGTTCCTCGGCGTCCAACCAGTCGCGCGGACCGCAGATGTGCAGGAGGCGTTGCCTGCCGGCATCCAGCAGGTGTCGTGTGGCCAGCAGCGCCCCGTGTGCCTGGTCCACGCCCACGCTCGCAACCGTGTCCGGGAGCCCGACCCGCTGGCCCAGAAAAACCACCGGAACCCGTGTTTCAGCCACCTCCGCCCAGTGGCTGGACTGGCTGTGGCCACCCAGAATGACGAGCCCATCCACCCCAAGAGGGATGATTCGGTTCAACGTCAGGTCTCCCCCGGGCGGCACCACCGACATCGACGTGTGGAGACCCAACGCTCCCAGCGCACCCACGACCCCGAGAAATGTGCGGGCATGACCGTGGAACAGCGGTGTGGCGTTGATGATGTGCACCACCCCGGTCCGACGCTGTGACAGGGATCTGGCAGCAAGGTTCGGCTGGTATCCCAGTTCCTCAACAATCGCCAGGACCCTGTCCCGCGTCTCCGCAGCCACCACATCGGCACCACGCACCACCCGCGAAACCGTCTGGCTCGACACGCCCGCCAGCTTCGCCACGTCAGCGAGGCTGGGTCGGGCCCTGCTGACGGCGATGGGCGTCATGGCTCGTACCGGACAGTGGAGGCGGATGCCGCGATGACGTCGTTGCGATCGGCCGGCGCCAGGTGGTGCATGATTTCGAACTGTGCCAGCAGGGAGCCCAGCGTCGACGCCTCTGCCGGTCCGGCCACCACGGGCACCCGCAGGGCCTGAGCCGTGAGCTCGCACAGGAGCGTGTTGCGGGATCCGCCCGCCGTCATGTTGAGCTGCGACGCCGCGGTTCCGGTCAAATTCGTCAGATCAACAATGCCCCTGGCGTAGCGGTGGGCCAGTGATTCGAGGATGGCCCTGACAAGCTGGCCCTGGGACATGTCCGACGGCGCCCCCTGCTGAACGAGGGCCTCGCTGACACGCGCCACCATGTCCCCCGGGGCTGCGTACTGCGGCTCGTCGGGATCGAGGAGCAGTCCCAGGGATTCGGCCGCCGTGGCTTGGGCCACGAGACCGACGATGTCGGCGTCCTTGCCCTCAACCCTCCACTGTCGCTGGCATTCCTGCAGGATCCACAGACCTGTGATGTTGAACAGTGGCCTGACCCCGCGGTCCCCGCGTGCCTCGTTCGTGAGCCCCAGGGCGTGGGCCTCGGTGGTCATCAGTGGCTCGTCGCGCAGCACCCCGAGCACCGACCAGGATCCGCACGACAGGAAGTACGAGTCCACCAACTCATCTCGGGGTAGGGCATGCACCGCGCAGGCGGTGTCGTGGGCGCCCGCCCGCACCACGGTCAACTGCTCCAGCCCCTCGACGGTGCAACGCCCGACGACGTCGTGCTCGCGACTCAGGTCCCCCACCCACCCTCGGGGAATGTCGAGGGCGTCGAAGACGTCTGCAGCCCAGTCCGTGGTGCCCGGGTTGCAGAGCCCCGCCGTCGATGCGATGGACCTCGACCAGCGCCGCTCACCGGAAAGGAGGTGGGTGAAGTAGTCGGGCAGGAACAGGATCTGTTGTGTACGGGCGGCAAGTTCGGGCTCCTCCGTCAGGAAGGCGAACATCTGGTTGGCGGAGTTGATGGTGGCGGGAGCAATCCCGGTGAGTTCCCAGGCACGTTCGTCGGGTAGCCGCCTCCGGAACCGCTCCAGTGTGCGCTCGGTGCGCTCGTCCCTGTAGGCCCGGCCGGGGGTCAGCCTGCGACCGTCTCCGTCAAGAGGCACCCAGTCGACTCCCCAGGTGTCGACCGAGACGCTCACGGCGTCCGGGAACTGTTCCACGGCCGCTGTGAGTCCGACGACCACTTCACGCCAGATGAGATCGAGGTCCCAGCAGAGATACCCCCCAGACAGCTCCGCGCCGTGCGTGAACCGGTGCACCTCGACCTGCGAGACGCGCGAGCCCTCCAGAGTGCCGGCGATGATGCGGCCGGATGAGGAGCCCAGATCGACTGCCAGGGCGGTGACGGGGCCTTGCATCTCTTTCAACCTCCAAGGTTGCACAAGCCGGTGTGGGGATGAAGAGCCCGGGGCGTGGGCGGGGGGACCCGCGCCCCGGGTCGCTGGGTTGGGTCAGCCGTACAGCGGACCGAACTGGGCGCAGGCGCGGTAGTCCGCGCCCTCGGCATCGGCGGTGCCGAAACCGAGCCAGTTCTTCGGCCGGAACACAGCCTCGGGGGCCACGTTGTGCATGTTCACCGGGATGCGCAGCATTGCCGCCAGGGTGATGAGGCGTGCACCGATGTGCCCGTGGGAGATTGCACCGTGGTTGGCCCCCCAGGCATTCATGACCTCGTAGACACTGCGGAAGACGCCTTCGCCCGTGAGGTTCGGGACGAACCATGTGGTGGGCCATGCCCGGTCCGTGCGGTTCTCAATGGTGGTGGCCACCTCGTCGGGCAGTTCGACGGTCCAGCCCTCGGCGATCTGGATCACCGGTCCCAGACCATCCACCAGGTTGATGCGCGTCATCGTGACGGGCACCTCACCGGCGGAGCGGAAGTGCGTGGAGAATCCGCCACCGGGGAAGTACTCGGCGTTCGCCGGATGGAAGGTGGTGGCATCCAGTGCTGCTTGGCAATCCTCATCGGTGAGTTCCCACCAGGGCTTGATGGTGGGGTGCCCATCCTCCGTGGCCGCGAATGCCCCGTCGAGGGTGGTGGCCCCGGAGTTCCGCAGGTCCAGGAACCCTCCCGCAGCCCTGCCCTCCAGTGCGTGGCCGGTGACGCGCTTGACCGCATCCGGGCTCCAGTAGGTGCGCACATCGGAGAAGATCTGCGGGCGGTTGGTGAGCAGGTGGTTGAACAGCATGGAAGCGCCGTTGAGCGCGTCGTTCTCGGTGGCGAGGATGTAGGGCGCCCGGGTGCCATCCCAGTCGAACTGGGTGTTGAGCATGGTTTCCATGAGGTCGCCATTGGGTTTGCCGTCGGTCCACTGACGCTGCCCCTGGAACCCGGCCGCCAGCGCGCCGTGGCCCTGGGCCTCCTCGCCCCAGCCCGCCTCCGCAAGCTTGGGGTTGCCCACCATCAGGTCGCGACCGATGAGCACCATCTTGGTGCTGTACTCCCACCAGTCGTCGTGGCGCTCGGGGTGCTGGTTGTTCTCAGCGTTGCAATCCTCGCCCTGGGTGAGGTTCTCACGAACCCAGGCGAGGGCCTTGACGTACTCGTCCTTGTCGTAGATCTCGTTGTCGACGCGGCGGCTGACCTCGGACATGTCCACGTACTCGTTGCGCATGCCGAGGTATTTGCCCCAGAAGGAATCGCTGACGACGGAGCCGGCGATTCCCATGCAGACGGAACCGATGGACAGATAGGCAGTGCCCTTCATCTGCGCGACGGCGAGCCCGCTGACCGCGTAGTCGAGGAGACGCTGGCGCACAGCGTCGGGGATGGAATCGTCGTCGGCATCCTGCACGTCCTCGCCGTAGATCCCGAAGGCGGGGATTCCGAGCTGGGTATGGCCGGCGAGCGCGGCGGCCAGGTACACGGCGCCGGGCCGCTCCGAGCCGTTGAAGCCCCAGATGGCGTGCGGCATCGTACGATCCATGTCAACGGTCTCAGTACCATACGCCCAGCAGGGCGTGACGCTGACAGTGCATCCGACGTCTTCGCGACGGAACTTTGTGGCCGTCGCCTGCGCCTCCGCAACGCCGCCGATGGTCGTGTCGGCAATGACGCACTGCACCGGCGTCCCGTCCGGGTATCGCAGCTCGGCCTCGTAGAGATCCGCGACGCGCCGGGCCATGTCCATGGTCTGGTCCTCGAGGCTCTCACGCACACCGCGTCGACGGCCGTCGATGATGGGGCGGATTCCGATCCTGGGGTAGCTACTCATAGTGGCTTCTCACACCTTTTTCTCTGCGGGTTCGCGTTGCTGCGGGATGGGTATTGGGATGGATCAAGAGGGGGAGGATCGGGGCGGCACCGCCACACACGTCGTGGCGATGCCGCTCGTCCTCGGTCAGGCGGCCCGTGACGGGCCCCGCCTCACTCGTAGAGGTTGGAGCTGATCTCCGGGTCGTCCATGTTCTCAGCGTCGTACCAGGCGAATCCGGAGTCGATGACCTCGGGGAGTTCCTGGCCGTTGATCGCCATGACGGCGGCCTTCACGGTCTCGTAGCCCATCTTGACGGGGGACTGCGTGATGGCTCCCGCCTCGACGCCGGAGCGGACGGCATCCAACTGCGCCTTGCCCGAGTCGAAGCCAACGATGGTCAGCTCCTTGCCACTCTCCTGGACACCCTGGAGGGCGCCGATGGCAGACGCCTCATTGGTGCCGTAGATTCCCACCATGTCCGGGTTGGCCTGGACCATCGCCTTGGCCGTGTTGGCGGCAAGACCCACTTCACCGGCATACTGCGGCTCCAGCACGTTGATCTCGGGTGCGTTCTCCGCCATCCAGTTCTGGAAGCCCTCACACCGTTGGATGCCGGTCTGGGAGGTCTGGTCGTGACACACCAGGCCGACGGTGCCCGTGTTGCCGACGAGCTCAGCCATGTGCTTCGCAGCCTCTGCGGCCGCCGCCTCGTTGTCGGTCTGGACCGTGGTGAGCGGGATGTCGGACTCCACGCCGGAGTCGAAGGCGATGATCGGGATCTCGGCTGCCTCGATCTTCTGCAGCACCGGCGATGCGGCACCGGAGTCCAGTGCTGCGAACCCGATGGCCGCCGGGTCACTGTTGAGGGCCGTCGTGAGCTGGTTGAGCTGCTCCGTGACCTGGGTCTCGTTCTCGGGCCCGACGAACTCCACCTTGTAGCCGAACTCATCTCCGGCCTGCTGGGCGCCCTCGTTCACCGCCTGCCAGAAGCGGTGCTGGAAGCCCTTGGAGACCAGGTAGATGGTCTCGGTGCCGTCGCCCTTGGGGACGTCACCCTCCGTCATGGGCACCTCCGTGGCTGCACCCTCGCTCTCGGAGGGGGAGGTCTCGACGGCGGCGGTTCCCTCGGGATCGGCCGGCTCGGTGGATGTGGAACAGGCTGACGTGAGGCCGAGCGCCAACAGCGATGAAACTGCGACTGCGGTACGCAAAAGACGCATTACTTTTCCTTTCTTGGGCGAAAGAGGCGGGTTTGCTTCTTCCGATTTCTTGAAGGGTTGGAGGCATCCTTGGGCTTCCAACCCTGATGACACGGTGAAGTTGTGTGGGGGAAGTGGGCTCAGATGGCTGCGGCCCGACTCCGTCTGACGTTGTCGGCAAACACTGCGACGAGGACGACGACACCGACGACGACGAGCTGCCACTGCTGCTGGACCCCCATCATCTGCAGTCCCGTGCTGAGCGTGTTCATGAGCAGTGCACCCACGAGCGTGCCAATGATGTTGGCTCGTCCACCTGCCAGAGACGTGCCGCCGATGACGACGGCCGCGATGACCTGCAACTCGAAGCCCACTCCCTCGGAGGGCTGGACGAAGCCGAAGCGGGCGGAGTAGAGCATGGCACCCATGGCCATGAAGACTCCGGCGGTCACGTAGACCAGGATCTTCCAGAGCTTGACGTTGATGCCCGAGAGCCGGGTGGCTTCCTCGTTAGAGCCCATGGCCAGGGCGTAGCGGCCCAGCAGCGTCTTGGAGAGCATAACCGCCGCAAGGATGGTCAGCACCACGAAGATGAGGGCAGCATTGGAGAGCCCGGGGACGATCCTCCCGTTGGACAGGGCCACGTAGTCCGGGTTCTGGATGGTGATGGTCTGGGCGTTGGAGATGACCAACGCAAGACCGCGAGCCACCATCATCATGGCCAGGGTCGCGATGAAGGGCGGGATGCCGAGCAACGAGATGTTGACGCCGTTGATGAGGCCGATGGTGGCCCCCACGAGGAGGGTGAGGAGCAGCCCCAGTCCGAGGGGAAGGTTGAGGTACTCACCACCCATGAAGATCCCCGCCATGACGGCGCAGAGGGTCATGCCGGTGCCGACGGACAGGTCGATGCCGCCGGTGGCGATGACGAAGGTGGCACCCAGTGCGAGGACACCGATGGTGGCCGACTGCAGCAGGATGCCGGTGAGCACGTTGGCGCTGCCGAAGTTGGGCGCGACGAAGAGGAAGATGAGGTACACCGCGATCAGTGCCGCGAAGACGAACACCTGTTGCAGCGACGATTTCAGGACCCGCCTGAAGGCCGACGGCGAACCATCGGTGGCTCCCGCGCGTCCCTCCTCGGGGACGGACGCCATCTCGGCGTCGTTGGTGACCACTTCTGCATTACGGTCTGACTTGAGGGTGCTCATGCTGCTTCTCCGCTCAGTTGTGCCTTGCCGACTGTGGCCAGCTCCATGATTTTCTCCTGATCGGCATCCTCGTTCTCGAGGATGCCGGTGATGTGGCCGTGGGCCATGACCGCTATGCGGTTGGACATTCGCAGCACTTCAGGCAGCTCGGAGGAGATCATGATGATTGCCTTGCCCTGCTCGCACAGCTGCTCGAGCAGCTCGTAGATCTCTTCCTTGGCCCCGACGTCGATGCCGCGCGTCGGTTCGTCGAAGATGAGGATGTCGCAGTTGCGCACCAGCCATTTGGCGATGACGACCTTCTGTTGGTTGCCCCCGGAGAGCTTGCCGAGCAGCTGATTCACCGACGGCGTCTTGACGCGGAGCTTGTCCGAGTACTCCTGACCGACGGTGCGGATCTTCCCGTCCAGGATGAAACCGCCGATGCTGAAGTCCTTCATGGCGGCCATCACGGCGTTCGCCTTGATGTCCTGCTCCAGCAGGAGGCCGAACTGCTTGCGATCCTCCGACAGGTACCCCATGCCGTTGCGGACCGCATCCGCGGCCGACTTGATGTTGACCTTCTTCCCATGCATCTCGATGTCGCCACTGACCCGTGGGTCTGCGCCGAAGATGCAGCGCGCCACCTCTGTGCGTCCAGCCCCCATGAGTCCGGCGAATCCCAGAATCTCACCGCGGCGAAGTTCAAAATTGACGTCATGGAGGAGCTTCTTGGTGTGGAGGTTGCTGACCTTCAAAACCACTTCGTCCGAGTCCGGCGTCGTGCGGGGCCGGGCTTCGGCCGAGACCTCGCGGCCCACCATCATGGAAATGATCTCCCGCATCTCCGTATCCCGGGTTGTCACCGTGCCGATGAACTGGCCATCGCGCAGTACCGAGACCCGGTCGGTGATCTCCTTGATCTCCGGCATTCGGTGGGAGATGTAGATGAGGCCCGTGGTGGGCTTCACGAAATCCCGGATCATGACGTACAGCGCTTCGGTCTCGGCAATCGTCAAGGCGGCGGTGGGCTCATCCATCACGAGGATCCGCGAGTTGTACGACAGGGCGCGGGCGATCTCCACCATTTGCTGGCGTGCCACGGACAGGGAGGAGATGGGCGCCTTGGGGTCAACGTTCATCTCCAAGCGGTCGAAGAGCGCGGCGGCGTCCCGGTTGAGCTTCTTGTCGTTGACCCACCCCGCCGAGTGGCTACCCGGCCGTCCCAGGAACAAGTTCTGTGCGACGGTGAGATCAGGCACCATGTTCAGTTCCTGGTGGATGATCGAAAGACCCAGATCCCGAGCGTGATTCACGTCGGCGACCTTGACGCGCCGGCCCTCGAGCCAGATCTCGCCGCCGCGGTCGGCCGTGTAGATGCCCGTGAGGACCTTCATCAGGGTGGACTTCCCGGCACCGTTCTCACCGCAGAGGCCCAGCACCTCTCCCGCCTCGAGGTCCAGGTCCACATTCTGCAGCGCCTTGACCCCGGGGAAGGTCTTGCTGATGTTCTTCAGCTCCAAAAGCTTTGCCATACGTACTCCTTCGTACAGCTTGGCCCGACACCTCCGTCGTGTCGGATCCAGCAATGTTAACGCTAGCATTGATTCCCTCAGATGTCGCACGTCCGTTATCGAACCGTTACGCAACCGCGTCCTTGCACTCCGCCCGATCCACCCACGGGAACAGTTGGATGGCTGGGTCCCACAACTGGGCGTCCGTGTCGTTACAGTCTGCGCAACCCCTGTTCCCTCGCGGAAGTGACGACGAGCATGATGCACACTTTTCCCTGGCGCCGCACCATCGGGTTGGGAGCTGCAGTCCTGCTTCTCGCACCCATCAGCCCCGCCGGCGCCGCCCCCCAGGATTCCGATCTTGGAACTACCACTGACTACGTATCCAGCCCCGACATCACCACCCGGTTCGCCACCACCGGCAAGTGGTTCGTGGAGTTGGGCGGCCAGCCCACTTCCATCGGCGGCTCGCAACGCACCGTCAACGTGCAGCAGGACAAGTTCATCAGCGACGCCCGCGCCGAGGGGCTTCCCGCCGACGTGTCGCGGACCTACGCCGCACTGTTCAACGGATTTGCCGTCACGGCCTCCGCAGAGACGGCGAGCACCTATGCAGAACTCCCCGGCGTCAAGGCGGTCTACCCCGTCGTTCCCGTGGCCATGCCCGAACCCCAGTCGGTCACCCCCGACGACTACTCCGCCCTCGCCCTGACCGGCGTCGACACTGTCCAGAGCGAACTGGGCTTCACCGGTGACGGCATCAGGGTCGGCATCATCGACAGCGGCGTCGACTACGACCACCCGGATTTCGGCGGTAGCGGCACCGACGGCGCCACCTCGTTCCCCACAGCTCGCGTGGCCTATGGCTATGACTTCGTGGGCGATGACTACAACGCCGACCCGACGTCGGAGGACTACGACCCCGTCCTCAGGCCGGACACCCAGCCGGACGACTGCGGCGGTCACGGCACACACGTGGCGGGCATCGTCGGGGCCTCCCCCTCCGACAAGGTCAAGGGTGTCGCTCCCAACGTCACCCTCGGCGCGTATCGCGTCTTCGGCTGCGAGGGCTCCACCGACACAGAAGTCATCCTTGCGGCCATGGAGCGCGCCGAGGCCGACGGCATGGATGTCGTGAACATGTCCCTGGGAGCCGCCTTCCAGTCGTGGCCCTCCTACCCCACGTCCACCGCCTCCGACCGTCTCGTCAGCAACGGTGTCGTCGTCGTGGCGTCCGCCGGAAACGAAGGTGATTCCTTCACCCAGTCCGTCGGATCCCCCTCCATGGGCTCCAAGGTGATCTCCGTCGCCTCGTACGAGAACACGGAGGTCACGCTGTCAGAGCTCAGAGTTCTTGACGGTGACGACGAGGCCCTGTCGGTCGGCTACCTGACGGCAGCTGGCTCCCCGAAGCCCACCTCCGCACTCAGCGGAACGCCCTTGGTGGGGACAACGGATCCCGTGGGCTGCGAGGCCGAGGCCGCCGACCTCACGGGTTTCATCGCTGTCACCTCACGGGGCGACTGCTCATTCGCACAGAAGGCCGCCCATGCCCAGGACGCGGGGGCCGACGCGCTCATCATCTACAACAATGAAGTTGGCTTCATCAACGCAACCGTTGAGGGCAACACCGAGATCACCATTCCCGTGGTCACCGTCAGCCAGGGCCAGGGCGCAGTGATCACCGCCACTCTCACCGATGATGCCGACGTCCCCACGGTCGAGTTCACCGGCCAGCAGACGTCGGAGCCCAACCCCACTGGCGGGCTCGTCTCGGACTTCTCCTCGTGGGGCCTGGCCGCCGACCTGACACTCAAGCCGGACCTGGGGGCACCCGGCGGGTCCATCTACTCGACCTACCCACTCGAACTGGGCCGCTACAGGTCTGAATCCGGCACCTCGATGGCAGCGCCGCACGTGGCAGGGGCGGCCGCTCTCATACTGCAGGCGGATCCCAGTCTCACGCCCGCCCAGGTGCTGAGCCGGCTGCAGAACACGGCCGAGCCCACCAATTTCTCCTACGCCCCCAGCCTTGGGATCCTGGATGCCGCCCACCATCAGGGCGCTGGGCTCATCCAGGTGGACAGGGCGATCGTCGGCACCACCACGGTGTCCCCCGGGAAGATCTCCGCCGGTGAATCCGCCGATGGCCCCCACACTGAGACGCTGACCATCACCAATCGCGGGGACGAAGCGGTCACCTGGACGGTGGCGGCGGAGGACGCAGTCTCCACCCATGCCGATCCAGACGAGCCGGTCAATCCCGACCAGCCGTGGCCATGGCAGAACAGGGTCTCCTTCTCTGCCGACGCCAGCAGCGTCACGTTCTCGGACACGACGGTCACCGTCGCGGCAGGCGACACCGCCACCATGACCGTGACGATCCTCCCGGACGACGAAGCGGTGGAGGGCACCCAGTACAGCGGCTTCATCCGCCTCACGTCGGAGGAGGGTGCCGAAGTCCTCTCCGTGCCCTTCGCAGGCATGGCGGGCGATTACGGCGCGCTCCCCATCTTCCCGGACCTCGGTTCCGGGTTGCCCGCCCTGGTGGTGCTCACGGAGTGCAACTACTGGGAGGACCAGCAGTGCATCGATCCCGCGCCCAGCATCGAGGACGCCGACGAGGACACCATCTACAACCTCGGCAAGGACCTGCCCACGGTCCTCGCCCACGTTGCCTACCCGGTGGCGCGCATGAGCGTGGAAGTGCTGCGGGTCTCAGCCTCCGGCCAGCCTGTCGAGTCCAGCAGGAGGACCGCCTACGCCGTCGACAACGCTGGTCGCGACTCCGGCTACAGCCTCTGGTCCTGGGATGGGCGGCTGCCGGACGCATCCGGCCTGCTGAAGGAAGTGGCGCCCGGCAACTACGTCCTGCGCCTGACGGCCCTCGAGGCTGATCTGGATGGTGGATCGCAGTCGTGGACGTCGCCGGCCTTCGGGGTCAAGAACGCCGTGGTCTCGCCGCCGACTCCTTCTCCCACCGCAACCGTCACAGCCACGCTGCCCCCGACGCCGTTGGACGACCTCTACTCGACCCCCGGTTACCACACGGTCAATGGCCGGAAGTGGTTCACCACCTGCGAGAAGTACTCGGCCACCAGCAGGTGCCGCACCAGCATCTACGCCACGACGGTCTCCCACGAGAACGGGAAGTTCGTCCTCCGCAACGGCTGGGTGTTCAACAACCTCACCTACCTGCCGTCACCGCGCAGCCTGTGGAAGAACAACCCATTGGGCAGTACGGGCAGCTGGACGGCCACGGACGGCCGCAAATGGCGCACCGAGTGCGACACTGCGGTCACCGGCCGGAACGGCTGCCGCAGCTACGCGGAGGCCACGGTGATCGGCGTGGTCCCGAAGGGAGCGGGCTACACCTACGAGTGGTCCACGAAGTGGGTCCTGAACAACATCGTGCGATTCAGCTGAGCGCGACGCCGACCCAAACACAGCACGTGAGATTGCATCACAGGCACCAAGGAACTGCGTGCGTTCCGCTCTCGGAGAAAAGACGAGGACGCCCCCGCAAGCGGGGACGTCCTCGTCGGTTCAGTGGTGGTGTTGCGGCCCAACGTGCTCAGTGTCCAGCCCGCGGAGCGGTCACTTTCCCATCGAGGTGCCTGCGGAGCGGAGCTGCTCGCATGCCTCGACGATGCGCTTGGCCATGCCCGCCTCGGCGGCCTTGCCCCAGGCGCGGGGGTCGTACATCTTCTTGTTGCCAACCTCGCCATCAATCTTCAGCACACCGTCGTAGTTGCGGAGCATGTGCTCGACGACGGGGCGCGTGAAGGCGTACTGCGCGTCGGTGTCAATGTTCATCTTGATGACGCCGTGGTCCACCGCGTCGGAGATCTCCTGCGCCGTGGAGCCGGAGCCACCATGGAACACGAGGTCGAACGGCTTCTCCGTGTCGTACTTGGCGCCGACGGTCTCCTGGATCTCCTTCAGGATCTCCGGACGCAGCTTGACCGCGCCCGGCTTGTAGGCGCCGTGCACGTTGCCGAAGGTCAGGGCCGTGATGTACCGGCCCTTCTCGCCGAGGCCGAGGACCTCGATGGTGCGCATGCCGTCCTCGACGGTGGTGTAGAGCTTGTCGTTGATCTCGGCTGCGACGCCGTCCTCCTCACCACCGACGACGCCCACCTCGATCTCGAGGATGATGTTGGCCTTGTGGCAGCGGTCAAGCAGTTCGCTGGCGATGGAGAGGTTCTCCTCCATCGGAACGGCCGAACCGTCCCACATGTGCGACTGGAACAGCGGCAGTTCGCCACGGGCCACGCGCTCTTCGGACATCGAGAGCAGGGGCCGCACGAATCCGTCCAGCTTGTCCTTGGGGCAGTGGTCCGTGTGCAGCGCAACGTTGATGGGGTACTTCTTGGCCACCTCAGCCGCAAAGACGGCGAAGGCGACGGCACCGGTCACCTTGTCCTTGATGGTGGGGCCGGAGAAGTATTCGGCGCCACCGGTGGAGACCTGCAGAATGCCGTCGGAGCCGGCCTCAGCAAAGCCCTGGAGGGCCGCGTGGAGCGTCTGCGAGGAGCTGACGTTGATGGCGGGGTAGGCGAACTTGCCTTCCTTGGCCCGATCGATCATCTGGTTGTAGACCTCAGGAGTTGCAACTGGCATGGTGCCTCTTTCCGAGTCGAAGATTTGACGCCCCCCAGCCTATCGTCTCAGGCCTCGGCGCTGGCGGGCGGGCCCGCAATCGGCTCGGGCGCCAAGGGGCTGGGGGGATGCAGGGCGCTCAGATCATCCTGTCGAGGCCGCTGACGTCCACCCGAACCCGGCCCAGCGAGCGGGCGCTGGTCGCCGAATCGATGGCCGACGGCGAGGCATCGACGAAGCTCAACGGGATACGGACGGTGCGGTCCCCCGATGCCTCCATGATGAGGCGCGGACCGGCTCCCAAGTTGCCTCCAGCAATGCGCAGGGCATTGATGTCTGCCCACGTGGCCCGCATCGGTTGCGGGTGAACGAACTCGATCCCTGCGGCATCGATGTAGAAGGCATCCCCATGGCCGATGGAGGCGAGATCCTTCTTCGCCCGGTGCAGGCCAACGACGGTGACTGTCATCCACGTGGCGGTGGATGCAGCCCAGACGGCAATGAATCCGATGACGAGTCCCCTCGACCAGCCGGGATCCAGGAAAACCAGGATGCCGATGAGCAGGGCCAGCGAGACCAAGGTCGAGATGACGCGCATGCGCAGTGCGGAGCGCGTGCGGGCGACGCGTGCCGCGGTGGGCAGGGGCGTCAGTCCGACGGCGAAGCGCTCAGGCAGCATCTGGCCATCGTATCGGCACCGAATCGTGGCTCGGGGCTCCGGTCAGACCTGCCGGTGGCGCAGGGACCAGTGGTACATGGCGATCGCGGCAGCCGCGCCGGCGTTCATGGATCGGGTGGAACCGTGCTGGGTGATGGCGACGACGGCGTCGCAGCTGGCCACCATGGCCTCCGTCAGTCCCGGCCCTTCGGAGCCGAACACCAGGCAGCAGTGCTCCGGCAGGTCCGTGGTCTCCAGGGGGACTGAGCCGGGCAGGTTGTCCACACCGATGGCTGCGATGCCACGCTCGCCGAGCCAGGTCAGCAGTGCCGCCTCGTCCTCGTGGTGGTGGACGTGGAGGTAGCGGTCGGTGACCATGGCACCCCGTCGGTTCCACCGCCGTCGCCCGACGATGTGGACGGCCGCCACGTTGAACGCATTGGCGGTGCGCACCATCGAGCCGATGTTGAAATCGTGCTCCCAGTTCTGGATCGCCACGTGCAGGGCCGCGCGGCTCCGGTCAAGGTCGGCGACGATGGCCCCGAGGTGCCAGTAGCGGTACTCGTCGAGCACGTTGCGGCGGTCGCCCTCGCGCAGCAACTCGGGGTCCAACCGTTCGTCCTCGGGCCAGGGTTCGGGATGTGGGCCCACCCCCACCGTGGGGGCGGTCGGATCCTCGGGCGCTGGGTCCTGGGCGGGCACTTCGCCGCTCATGTCAGATCCGGTTCACCCGGTGCCAGGTCCCCGGAGCCAGTCAGCTTCCGGTCCACCGCCACGAGCGCCAGCACCCCGAGCGCCCCGACGGCCATGAGCAGGAGCACCCAAGGCCAGTTCCCGTCCGGCGCGAGTACGCCTCCGGCGTCGTTCTGCCATGGCCACAGGGCCCTGAGCGATCCGAGCATCAGACCCGCCATCGCCACCATGGTGAGCGTGTGGTGGTGGTGCAGCAGCCAGTGCAGACCCTTCACGAAGAGGGCGAGCCCCACGACAGCACCGGCGGCGAAGACGGCGATGTAGCCCAGGTCCCGATCCGCGACGGCGCCCAGCGTCGGCTCATAGAGTCCGAGCACGAACAGCAGGAAGGAGCCGGAGACCCCCGGAAGGACGAGTGCACAGATGGCCACCGCCGCCGCACTGAACACCAGGAGCTTCGAGGGATTCTCCGCGGCAACCGCTCCCCCCTGCGACGTGAGGATGAAAGCGCCAACTGCGAGGGCGATGAACACGGCAGCGACCCGGAGTCGCGAGCCTTCGTCCCGGATCCGTCTGCGGTCAACCAGCAACAACGGCACGGACACCGAGGCCGCCACCATGCCCAGGAACAGTCCACGCGACAACTCCGGCTGGGTGTTCACGAAGTGCTCCATAACCCCCGCCATGCCCAGTACCGCCGCACCCATTCCCAGGAGCAGGGGCACGATCAGAGCCCATTCGGCGCGGGCGAACTCGGTGCGGAAGCTGCGCACTCGTTCCGGGCCGGTGACGAGCCTCCTGGCTGCCGTCACAACATGGTTGGCGGAGTCGATGATCCGCTCGTAGACGCCGGTGATGAGGGCGATCGTCCCGCCCGAGACGCCCGGCACCAGCTCCGCGAGACCCATCAGCACTCCGCGCACGACGTTGGCGATGACGGACAACGGCGTGGTACGTGGTCGCTGTCCGGTTCCGGGAACGGCGGGATCAGTGGTGTCGCGGGTCATGCGTCAGGCCTTCGTGCAGGAGGAGAGATCAGGACACGACGCTACAGCCTTCTGCGGCTCCGATATTCCACAGTGTCTCCTATGCCACAGTGTCTCCGCCCGACGGGTCGCCACGTCGCTTCCCCGTCCACAATTCGATCAGTTGTTGCCCTTGTCCGCGGCTACTGACCCCGTCCATCCTGCTGGGCCGGTGGCGTCGACTGCTGGTGCTGCGACTGCGGCTGCTGATGCTGCTGCGTCGCGGGAGGCGCCGAGTAGGGCTGGTTGAACTGGCCGGGGTTGGGCAGTGCGTTGGGGTTCTGGTCCCCCTGTCCGACTTGCTGGCCCGGGCGCGACGAGATCTCCCCGAAGTTCACGGACGGGGCCTGCCGGACCAACGCGTCGTTCACCTCGAAGTACGTGGCCTTGTCGAAGTTTGCGAAACCGGCGATGACGTTGCTCGGCACGGTTTCCAGCTTGGTGTTGTAGTCGCGCACGTTTGCGTTGTAGTAGCGGCGGCCTGATGCGATGCGGTCCTCCGTCTCCGTCAACTCACGCTGCAGTTCGAGGAAGTTGACGTTGGACTTCAGGTCCGGGTACGCCTCCACCGAGACGATCAGGTTGCGCACTGCCTGGCCAAGCTCTGATTCGACGGCGGCCCGCTGCTGACTGGGTTCCCCATGGGACTGGCTTGCCAACTGCGCGGCCGTGTTGCGAAGCCTCGTGACCTCCTCCAGCGTGTTGCGCTCGTGCGCCGCGAAACCACGGACGGTCTCGATGAGGTTGGGGATGAGGTCATAGCGGCGGTTGAGCTCGACGTCGATCTGTCGCCACGACTCCTGGATGAGGTTGCGGCCCTTGACGAACCCGTTGTAGACGCTGACTCCCCACAACACGGCGACGAGGCCGATGACGACGATGATCCCGATGATGATGAGCAGAGTTCCCACGATGACTCCCTTGGCTGGTGATACGGGCACAACGGTAGCGCGAGTGGCCCCCCTCAGAGACCGAGATCACTCAGGCCAAGCGCGTAGCGGTACTCCAGGCCTGCCGCCGCTATGCGTTCCTTGGAGCCGGTGTCCCGATCGACGACCACCGCGACCGCCACCACATCACCGCCCGCCTCGCGGACGGCCTCGACGGCGGTGAGGGCGGAGCCACCCGTGGTGGAGGTGTCCTCCACGACCAACACTTTGCGACCGGCCACCTTGGTGCCCTCGATGCGCCGCTGCAGACCGTGCCCCTTGGCGGCCTTTCGCACGACGAAGGCATCGAGCCGTGACCCCGCGGCCGCCGTGGCGTGCAACATGGCCGTGGCAACGGGATCGGCACCCAGCGTCAGTCCGCCGACGGCATCGAACACGAGATCGGCGGTGAGGTCATTCATGACGCGTCCCACGAGCGGCGAGGCCACCCCGTCGAGCGTGACCCGGCGCATGTCCACGTAGTAGTCGGCCTCCTTGCCACTGGCCAGTGTCACCCTGCCACGCACGATGGCGAGATCCTTCACGTGGCTGATGAGGGCATCCTTGTCGGTCATTTGGCCTCCGCTGATGTGAGTGTTCCGAACGCGACGGAGCGGTCGGGGGAATCGAAGAGGTCCTCACACGTGGTCAGGGTGATGAGTGATTCGGTGGGCCGCACGTCGTCGTGGCCCGGTACCGGATCCAATACCCATGTCTCCGTGTCCTGCACTGTCAACTGTCCCGGGGAAGAGGCCAGTTCGTAGGTGAGGAGGGCATCGCGGGTCTCAATGACCACCTCGTCGCCCACGCGGAGATCGAGCATGCGCCTGAACGGTTCGCCATTGGTCACCCGATGCCCAGCGAGCGCGAAGTTGCCCACCTGCCCCGGCTGGGCCGTGCCCGGGTACCACCCGACGCCCTTCTTGAGGTCGTCGACGCCAACCCCGGCGACCACGGGCCACACCCAGTCGTCGCCGAACGCCGGGATGCGGATGAGCCACTGCGCGTCGCCCATGTCGGAAGCCGTCAGGGGTGCAGGCCCCGCGGTCGGCTCCGCTCCCTCGCCTGCAGAGGCCGACTGGTCCCAGAACTGTTCCAGGGCGGTGATCTCCTGGCTGGCCTCCTGCTTCGAGACGATGTTGGTACCGAAGTACTGCCACCCCACCCAGCCGAGACACACGAATCCGGCGACCAGCAGGATCACCCCCAGAAAGACCAGCGGCGACACAGGGCGTCGCTCCCGCTTCTGTGGCGCGTCCGTGCCACGCATGTCCTGGTGCATGGCGTCATTGTCCCTCATGTATCCGCGTCGTGCACGACGCGTGCATCCAGGCAGGCCGCGGCCTCCATCACCATCCATCCCTGGACCTGTGTGGAGAGCTCAACGTGGTAGATCCGCTTGGCGGTGGACGAGGGATCACAGGTGGTGGGGAATGACCCCGAGGAATCCCGTCCCTCCCAGAGTGCCGCGGCGGTGGAGTGGACGAGCGCGGCAGCCAGGTCCCGGGACGCACGGTCCAGCCGGCGATCCATGGCGGCCAGCGCCAGGTACCGGACGAGGATGCCGGTGAACAGTCCGCCGTCACCCGCCCCGTGCGTGACGAGCACCCGGCTGTCCGGGGTACTGAGGTGCTTGCCCACTGCCTCCACCACCGTCGCCGCCCGGTTCAGGTCCTCCTGCTCACCGAGTGCGAGCAGCGCAGCCAGGGTGGGACCCTGGTTGTAGGTGTAGACCTGCTGCTCGATGCGTCCGTCGACGCGGAGACCGTCAACGATGAGCCCGTTGTCACTCACCAGGTGGTGGCGAATCCACTCGACGACGGTCCTGGCCTCGGCGCGATGATTGGAGCGGACCAGGTGCAGCGCCGTGGGTCCCGATGCAGCGGCGGCACAAAATGTGCGGTCCTTGTTCCAGAACACCCCACCACCGGCGTGCCGTCCTGTCAGGAGCTCCCGGGTGAGCGTCCGCTGCGCCCACGCCCGCATCCTGCTGCCTGCCCGCTGCCCCAGGAGCCCATGGAGCACACCGAGCCGTCCGACTGCCAGCGCGAGCCATGCCATGTCGTCGAAGAAGTGGTTGCGGAAGGTGGCGCCGTTGCGCAGCGCGATGGTGCCGAGCAGTCGGCGTCCGAGCAGGGCGGAACTGTGTGCACCCCGGACGTCATGGGCGCGGCTACGCCTCAGGCCCCCGTCGATGATGGCATCCAGGAGGTGGGCCTGCCACCAGTAGTGGAATGGCGTGGTGGTATTCACGCTGACGTCGCTGTGGACAGGTACTGTCGTGCGCGCCATCAGGGTGCCCGGAAGGTGGAAGAAGTTGCCCACGAAGCGGCCCAGCACCATGATTTCGGCTTCAGCTGCACGCTGGTCGGCGGCCATGGATGGCGACGGCTTCACGAGAACCACAACTTGCTTCCCGAGGGGTCGGGTGAGTGGCGGGTGTCGATGTCCGTGAACGGTTCCGCGCCCCCACACCAGCCCTCGAGCTCTGCGCCGTCGAGCCAGCGGTAGCCGAACGGCAGGCGATTGGAATCGCGACGGATCCCTGAAAGGGCTGGACGAACATCGGTTGCCACCAGCAACAGGTTGCCGAATCGCCTGCCCTTGAGGACGGAGGCCTCGGCGCCCAGCGCAACGTGGCGCCAGTGGTGCCGCAGCCCCGCCACCACCCGTTGGGCCCAGTGAAAGGGTGCACGGTCCGTGACGTTGAACACCACGAGCGACTCCCCCCGCCCGATCCGACGCACCTCCTCCAGGAACTCGACGCTGGCCAGCTCTGCGGGTACGCGTGCACCGTCGAACGCGTCGACGATCACGGCTTCCGCGTAGTCGGCGGGCATGGCCGTGACCCCTGCGCGGCCGTCCACCGCGCGTACCTTGATGCCTGAGCGGACCGGGAGCGGAATCTTCAACCGCACCTCGGCCGTCAGTTCCTCGTCGGGTTCACAGACGATCTGCGCCGTCCCGGACCGACGCCACGCCACCCAGCGCGGCAACGTCATGCCCGCCCCACCGATGTGGATCATGCGCAGCCGCCGGTCGGCGGGCGCCCCCAGGAGGGTGTGCTCCAGCACCATCGCCGCGTGCTGGACGTACTCATAGACCAGCAGGTCCGGCCGTTGCGGATCCACCCACGACTGGGAGGTGGGTCCGAACTTCACCTGGAAGGCACCCGGGACGGCGTCGTCGGGGAAGAGTCGATCAGGCATGAGCCAAGAGCATACGGATCCGTCCTAGACTTGCGCGTTGTCCCACAGCCGAACCGCGGAGGAAGATGTCTGAGCAGAGCATCAACCGACGTGTTCTGTCACTCGCACTGCCGGCCTTCGCGGCCCTGGTGGCGCAGCCGCTGTTCCTGCTGGCCGACACCGCCATCGTCGCTCGGCTCGGCACGGAACCACTCGCCGGGCTCGGCGCAGGGGCGACGGTGACCTCCACGCTCGTGGGCCTGATGGTCTTCCTCGCCTACGGCTCGACCGCCGTGGTGGCGCGACAACTGGGCGCGGGTAACAGGACCCGGGCACTCGGTCTGGGTATCCAGGCCATGTGGCTGGCCGTCGTCCTTGGCGCCGTGCTGGGGGCCCTTGCCTGGCTCGCCAGCCCGTGGCTCCTGACGTGGCTCGGTGTCAGCGGCGAGGTCCACACCCAAGCCCTCGCATACGCGCGCTGGTCCCTGCCCGGACTGCCGGGCATGCTGCTGGTGCTCGCGGCGACGGGGACCCTCCGTGGGCTGGCCGACGGCCGGACCCCCATGGTGCTCGCCATTGGCGCCGCCTCGCTGAACGTGGTGCTGGACCTTTTCCTGGTCTTCGGCCTGGACATGGGCATCGCCGGCTCGGGCGCGGCAACCGCCATCGCGGAGACCGCCATGGGAGTGACGGCCGCGTGGGTGGTCCGCCGCGGTGGCACCCGGGCTGGGGCCGCGATGGCTCCGACAGTGACGGGAATGCGCTCCAGCCTCATCGTGGGCGGTCCCCTCTTCCTGCGCACCGTGACGCTGCGCGTCGCACTGGTGCTGACCACGTGGGTCGCAGCTGGCAAGGGAGCCGTCGCGCTGGCTGCCCATCAGGTGACGTGGAACATCTGGGGTTTCCTCAACTTCGCCCTCGACGCCGTCGGCATCGCCGGGCAGACGCTCATCGGCATTGCTCTCGGGGCCGGTGCGCTGCATGAGGTGCGGGCTCTGGTTCGTCGCATGCTGTGGTGGTCCCTGGGAGCGGGCGTGGTGCTCGGCGGCGGCGTGATCCTGGTTCGCGGCCCTCTGGCATCCCTCTTCTCCCCCGACGAGGAGGTGCGCTCCGGAGTCACGGCCGCCCTGCTGATCATCGGCTGCACCCTGACCATCGCGGCCTACGTCTGTCTCGCAGACGGCATCCTCATGGGAGCCGGTGATGGCCGCTACCTTGCGCGCGTCGGGGTGCTCAATCTCATCGTCTACGTGCCACTTGCACTCGTCGTGGCTCGCTGGGCGCCGGACGGCACTCCGGGACTCGTGTGGCTGTGGGCGGCATTCAGTATCGGCTTCATGGGCATCCGTGCCATCACCCTCGCATGGCGCCAACTGGGCGACGCCTGGCTCCGGCTCGGCGCCTGAGCCCCTCCGCCGCCACGAACCGGCGGAGTGCATTGTGCACACTGGTACGCTCATCAACCGCGGACGTGGGGCGAGGGGTCAGTGGTCCGCCGGAAGGACAATCGCATGACTGGAAACGCCGTCTACCGCCTGGCGAACACCTCCATCGTCTCCGTGACGCGTGTGGAAGCCCCTGAGGTCATCACCTCGGAGGCACTCGATGATCGTCTCGACGCCATGTACACCCGCATCGGCATGTCACGGGGCGGCTTGGCCGGGCTGGCTGGTGTGGAGGAACGCAGGTGGTGGCCCGAGGGCACCAGCTACGTCGCGGGGGCCGTCGAGGCAGGGAACCGGGCGATGGAAGCGGCAGGAGTGCAGCCCGACCGGATCGGCCTGTTGATCAACGCGTCCGTCTCGCGCCCCCACCTCGAGCCCTCCGTGGCCGCCCAGGTGCATGACGAACTGAACCTTCCCACCAGTTGTCTCAACTTCGACATCACCAACGCCTGCCTCGGCTTCGTCAACGCCATGCAGGTGGCAGGGTCCATGATCGACGCGGGCCAGATGGACTACGCCCTCATCGTCGCCTCCGAGGGCACCCGTGAACCGCAGGAACGCACGATGGACCGCCTCATCAACGGTGAGACCACCAAGGACAAACTGAAGGAGGCCTTCGCCACGCTGACCGTCGGCTCCGGGGCCGCAGCAATGGTGCTCGGGCGCAGCGACCGCCATCCCGAGAGCCACCGGGTCGTGGGCGGACTGAGTCGGGCAGGGACCTCCCACCACGGCCTGTGCATCGGCACCATGGAGGAGATGCACACCGACAGCCGTGCCCTCTACGTGGAGGGAATGGCCCTGGTCAGGGACGCATGGGACGAGGGCAAGGCGGAGTTCGACTGGCAGGAGATGGACGCCTACATCCCGCACCAGACCTCCACCTCCCATCTGCGCGGCCTGTCCAAGGCGCTCGAGCTGGACAACGACCGCCTCGCGGTTTCGCTGGTCAAGCACGGCAACACAGCGGCAGCGGCCGTGCCGTTCACCCTGGCGCAGGAGGTGCCGAACCTGACCAAGGGGGATCGCGTCCTCCTCATGGGCATCGGTTCCGGCCTGAACACGTCCTTCACGGAAATCACGTGGTGATCCCGTTCCCCGCACTTCCCGGCCTGGATCCGTCCTGGTCACGCAGCATCACTGCACCGGACGCCGACGGCGTGTCGCGCGTCTGGCACGTCCTGGACAGCGCTCCTGAGCTGCCCGAGGCTGAGACGCGCGGCACCATGCTGTGCGTCCACGGGAATCCCACCTGGTCCTACCTCTGGCGTCGCTTCCTGACCGCAGCCCGCCCGGGCTGGCGCGTGATCGCCGTCGACCAACTGGGCATGGGCTATTCCGATGACCCGTCCGGCACACTGCGGTCCCCCCGAACACTGTCCCAGCGCGTCGAGGACCTCAGCCGCGTCACCGACGTCCTGGGCCTCGCTGGCCCGGTGGTGGCCGTCGGGCACGACTGGGGCGGCATCATCGCGAGCGGCTGGGCCCTGCGCCACCGGGACCAGCTGGCCGGTCTCGTCCTGGCCAACACGGCGGTACACCATGACGTCGCGAACGCAATCCCCGCGCCGCTCCGACCGGCTCGCGCCATGGCAGCACTGACCTGCATCTGGACACCGATATTCGTTCGCGCTGCCACGGCTCTGTCCGGGTCCCGCATCCCCCCCGCCATTCGCAACGCCTTCGCCGCCCCCTACTCCCACGCCAAGGATCGACGCTTCGTCGGACAGTTCGTCGTGGACATCCCCGCCGAGCCGGCACACCCGTCGCGCGCGGCTCTCGAGGAGATTGCTGCGGGGCTGACGCATCTCACGGTCCCCACGTTGTTGATGCGGGGGGCAGGAGATCCGGTGTTCAGCGAGGAACACTTCCGGGATCTGCAGTCCCGGCTGTCCCGCGCCGACGTCCAGCGCTACGAGGGTGCGAGCCACCTGGTCACAGAGGATGCGCCCCGCTCCGCCGAGGACACCTGGAACTGGGTGGCGGACCGGGTCGAGTCACCAACTCCCTCCCCGGACTCCACACCCGAAGAGCCCCTGGAACTGGCCTGGTCCGAACTGCTGCGCCGGGCAGCTGGGACCCCCGACGACCTGGCCGTCGTGGAGGTGGCACACGGCCGGAGGTTGACCTTCGCCGAACTGGAGGCCGACATCGCCCTCGTCGCCGCCGGGCTGGTGGCCAGCGGTGTCCGGATGGGGCAACGCGTTGCCCTGCTCGTGCCCCCCGGCATCGACCTGACGGTTGCCCTCTACGCGTGCTGGCGCATCGGCGCCGTCGTCGTGGTGGCCGACGCGGGGCTCGGCCCCCGGGGCATGCGCCGGGCCCTGCGCGGTGCCGGCGTCGATCACGTCATCGGCATCAGCAAGGGTCTGGCCGCCGTCGCGCTGCTCGGTGTTCCCGGCCGTCGCATCCTGGTGGAGGGGCCCACGTCGTTGCTGGGTGCCGTCGTGCGTCGCCCCGGCCGTCCCGGCCTCGTGGACATCGCCGACACCCTGGATGGCGTCCGCCGGCTGGGAGCCAACGCCCCAACGCCGCCCCTGCCCCGGGGGGATGCCGAGGCCGCCGTGTTGTTCACCTCCGGTGCGACCGGGCCCGCCAAGGGCGTCGTCTACCGATCTGATCAGATCCGCGCCCAGGCCGGGCACATCAAGGCGATCTACGCACTCACGGATGCCGATGCCTTCGTGGCGGCCTTCGCGCCCTTCGCCCTCTACGGCCCGGCGATGGGCGTCGCCTCCGCCGTTCCGGAGATGGACGTCACGTCCCCCTCGACCCTGACGGCCACCGGACTCGCCGACGCGGTCGCTGCCGCGGGGGCCACGACGGTGTTCGCCTCGCCTGCATCGCTGCGCAACGTCGTGGCCACGGCGCGCTCGCTCTCGCCGGCACAGCGGGATGTCCTGACGCGGGTGCGCGTGGCGATGTCGGCGGGGGCCCCCATCCCCGTGTCGCTCATGCACGACGTGCAATCCGTGCTCACCAACGCCGAGCTCCACACCCCCTACGGCATGACGGAGTGCCTGGCGGTCTCCGACATCACCCTGTCCGGGCTCGAGGAGGCCGGCCCCGGCAACGGCGTCTGCGTGGGTCCCCCGCTGCCCGGAGTCGAGGTGAGCATCGCGCCCCTGCCCAGCGACCCGTCGCAGCCCGACGGTGATCCCACCACGACGCCGGATGTCACGGGCGAGATCATCGTGTCCGCCGCGCACGTCAAGGACCACTACGACCAGCTCTGGGCCACGCAGCGGGCCAGCGCCCGCGACGGTGACTCCCACCGGACCGGGGACGTCGGCCACCTTGACGCCGAGGGCCGTCTGTGGGTGGAGGGCCGCCGCCAGCACGTGGTGCACACGGCATCAGGCCCGCTCACGCCCGTCGCGCTCGAACTGGCCCTCCATGGTCTCCCGGGGATTCGCGACGCGGCCGTCGTCGGCGTCGGACCGATGGGCACCCAGGTGGTGGTGGCCATCATGGTCGTCGACGACGCAACCGGCCCGGGCGCCGTCACGCGGCGCCGGGGGCACGTCCTTGCCGGCCACGCTCTGACCCGGGCCGTGCGCGAGCGGGCTGCTGCCGTCAGCCACCATCCCATCGCCGCCGTCCTCACCACGTCGGCCTTCCCCGTGGACGTGCGCCACCAGTCGAAGGTGGACCGCGCGCGCCTGGCGGAGTGGGCATCCGGCGTCCTGTCCGGCGGACCGGTGGGCACGCCATGAGGGTGCTGGTCACCGGCGCCAGCGGGCTGCTGGGTGGAGGAGTCGCGAAGGCCCTGATCGCTCGCGGCGACGATGTCACTGTCCTCCAGCGCAGGCCCTCGGGTCTGGAAGCGCGGGAGGTGCTGGGAGACATCGCGGACCCGAGGTCCGTCGCCCGCGCCGTCGCGGGCTGTGATGCGGTGATCCACCTTGCCGCCAAGGTGAACGTGACCGGCGAGTGGGCCGACTACCACCGGGTCAACGTGACTGGCACTGAAACCCTGCTCGCCGCCTGCCGCACCGCTGGCGTCTCCCGCATGGTCTTCGTGTCCAGCCCGTCGGTGGCCCATGCTGGCCGTTCCCTGGTGGGAGCGGGCTCGGGCGCAGCCGATGCCGCGCACGCCCGCGGCCACTACGCGCGCAGCAAGGCCCTGGCCGAGCTGCTGGCGCTGAGGGCCGACGCGGGGGACCAACTTGCCGTCGTCGCCGTCCGCCCGCACCTGGTGTGGGGGCCGGGCGACACGCAGCTGGTGGAGCGGATCGGGCGACGTGCCCGCAGCGGTCGCCTGCCCATCCTCGGATCCGGCGCGCCGCTTGTGGACACCATCCACATCGACAACGCCGTGGAAGCCATGATCGCCGCCCTGGACCGCTGCGAGGCGGTGCGCGGACAGGCGCTCGTGGTCACCAACGGCGAACCCCGCCCGATCGGCGAGATCCTGGCTGGCTGGGTCCGCGCCACCGGCGGCCCCGCCCCCTCGCGGCACGCTCCGGCTCGCATCGCCCGGATCGCCGGCAGCGCCGTCGACGCCATCACGTCGGTCAGGTTGCGCCTTGGTCATGACATGTCCACCGATCCGCCGCTCACCCGCTTCCTGGCCGAGCAACTCTCGACGGCCCACTGGTTCGACCAGCGCCGGACACGGGAGGCCCTGGGCTGGGTCCCCCGCATCAGCCTCGACGAAGGCTTCTCCCGACTGGCCGACTGGTACGCCGTACACCCACTCGACTGACCACGTTTCTGGCGAAACGTGAGTGGCCCGGATGGCGCGGCAAGGAACGAAGCTTGGGTGCGCCCTGTCCGGGAATGCAGTGCAGTTTTTCAACGTTGAGTGAGGTAGACTCAACTTCAACGCCAATCATCCGGAGGACCAGACGTGAACACGGAGAAACTGACAACCAAGAGCCGCGACGCCGTCACCTCGGCAGTCCGGCAGGCACTGACCAACGGCAACCCCAGCGCGGAGCCAGCCCATCTGCTGCATGCCCTGCTGCTGGTTCCCGACAACACCGTCGCACCTCTGCTGGAGTCGGTGGACGCCGACCCGAAGGCCATTGACGCATCCGCCGTCACCGCCATCGGCAAGCTGCCCTCCAGCACCGGCAGCAGCGTGACGCAACCCACCCTCTCGGGCGCCTTCGCCCGCGTGCTGGCCGCTGCGGAAACCCTCGCCGACACGCAGGGAGACCAGTTCGTCGCGACCGAACACCTGCTCATCGCGCTCGTCGACGTCCCATCCGAGGCGAGTGCCGTGCTGAAGGCAGCCGGCGTGGACTCCGACGTTCTCACCGCCGCCTTCAACGGCTCACGCGGCGGCAAGCGCGTGACCTCCGCGGAGAGTGAGGGCGGTGAGTCGGCGCTGGACAAGTACTCGATGGACCTCACCGAACAGGCGCGCTCCGGCAAGCTCGACCCGGTGATCGGGCGCGACGCCGAAATCCGGCGCGTGGTCCAGGTCCTCGCCCGTCGTACGAAGAACAATCCGGTCCTGATCGGCGAACCGGGTGTGGGCAAGACAGCCGTCGTCGAGGGCCTCGCACTGCGCCTCGTGGAGGGTGACGTGCCCGACTCGCTGCGGGACCGCCGCCTGGTGTCGCTGGACCTCGCCTCGATGGTGGCGGGCGCCAAGTATCGCGGCGAGTTCGAGGAGCGCCTCAAGGCCGTCCTCAACGAGATCCGCGACGCCGAGGGGCAGATCATCACGTTCATCGACGAACTGCACACAGTCGTCGGTGCTGGCGCATCGGGCGAGGGCGCCATGGACGCCGGCAACATGTTGAAACCCATGCTTGCACGGGGCGAACTGCGCATGATCGGTGCGACGACGCTGGACGAGTTCCGTGAACGCATCGAGAAGGACCCGGCCCTGGAGCGCCGATTCCAGCAGGTGTTCGTGGGTGAGCCGTCGGTGGAGGACACCGTCGCCATCCTGCGAGGGCTGCGCGAGCGGTACGAGGCGCACCACAAGGTGCGGATCACCGATTCGGCACTGGTGGCCGCTGCGTCGCTGTCGAACCGGTACATCACCTCACGTCAGCTGCCTGACAAGGCCATCGACCTGATCGACGAGGCGGCCTCGCGGCTCCGGATGGAGATCGACTCCTCACCGGAGGAGATCGACATGCTGCGTCGCGACGTGGATCGCATGACCATGCAGGCCTTCGCGCTGGAGAAGGAGGATGACGTGGCCTCGAAGGAACGCCTCGCCTCCCTCTCCCAGGAACTGGCAGATGCAGAGGAATCGCTGCGAGGGCTGGAGACCCGCTGGGAGGCGGAGAAGGCCGGACTCAACAGGGTCGGTGACATCAAGGAGCAGATCGATCACCTGCGCGTGGAGGCCGACAAGGCGCAGCGTTCCGGCGACCTGACTCGCGCCTCGCAGATCCTCTACGGTGACATCCCCGCCGCCCAGCGTGACCTCACCGAGGCTGAGGAGAGCGACAGCACACCGTCGATGGTCTCCGAGGAGGTTTCCGAGGGCGACATCGCAGAGGTCGTGGCCGCCTGGACGGGCGTGCCCGTCGGTCGGCTGCTGCAGGGGGAGTCGGAGAAGTTGCTGGAGATGGAGGCCCGCATCGGCTCTCGGCTCATCGGACAACGTGCCGCGGTCACGACCGTGGCGGACGCCGTACGTCGTTCCCGTGCCGGCATATCGGACCCCAACCGCCCCACCGGCTCGTTCCTGTTCCTGGGCCCGACAGGTGTCGGCAAGACGGAACTCGCCAAGTCGCTCGCCGACTTCCTGTTCGACGACGAGACCGCCCTGGTGCGCATCGACATGAGCGAGTACTCGGAGAAGCACTCCGTCGCTCGCCTGGTGGGCGCCCCTCCCGGCTACGTGGGGTATGAGGAGGGTGGCCAGCTGACCGAGGCAGTGCGTCGTCGGCCGTACTCGGTGGTCCTGCTCGACGAGGTGGAGAAGGCACACCCGGACCTGTTCAACATCCTGCTGCAGGTACTCGACGACGGCCGCCTGACCGACGGCCAGGGCCGCACGGTGGACTTCCGCAACACCATCCTCATCATGACGTCCAACCTGGGCTCGCAGTTCATGGCCGACGGCGTGCTGGACCCGGAGGCCACCCGCAACGCGGTCATGGCGGCCGTGCGCCAGGCATTCCGCCCTGAGTTCCTGAACCGCCTCGACGACATCGTGCAGTTCGAGCCCCTCACCCAGGAGGAGCTGGGCCAGATCGTGTCCATCCAACTGGACCGGCTCAACCGCCGCCTGGCACCGCGCCGCATCACCGTCGAGGCATCCGACGCCGCCGAACAGTGGCTCGGGTCCACGGGCTTCGACCCGATCTACGGTGCCCGCCCGTTGCGTCGCCTGGTGCAGGCGACCATCGAGGACGCCCTGGCCCGTGGACTCCTGGCCGGCGAGATCCACGACGGCCAGACCGTCCGCTTCGACCTGAAGGCGGACGGCGGCGGGATCGAGCTCGTCTGAGGGAGGGCTGATGATGGGGCCGGTGGAATGTGCGCCGACCCCATCATCGGCGGCGTGACGATTCAGCAGCCCCGGTGGGTGGCATTGCGGTCCACTCCACCCACGGGTCGCCCCGCAGCGGGCTATGGTGAGGGAGTCAGCGTCACGCCCGAAGGAGTGCCAGTGAGCGCAGGAGTTTCACAGTCCCCCACAGTCGAAGTGACCGGACGCATCCCGCGGCACGCCGGACTGCTGAAATGGGTCGAGGAGGTCTCAGCCCTCACCCGGCCGATGGCTATCCACTACTGCGATGGTTCGGCGGCGGAGCAGGAGCGCCTGGCAACACAGCTGGTGGATGCTGGCACCGTCGTCCGCCTCAACGACGAATTGAAGCCCAATTCGATCTATGCCCGCACGGACCCCGATGACGTTGCCCGCGTCGAGGACTCCACCTTCATCTGTTCCGTCAACGAGGACGACTGCGGCCCCACCAACAACTGGATGGCACCGGACAGCATGAAGACAACCCTGACCAAGCTGTACGACGGCTGCATGCGGGGACGCACGATGTACGTCGTCCCGTTCTGCATGGGCCACGTGGATGCACCCGAGCCAAAGTTCGGCGTCGAGATCACGGATTCGGCGTACGTCGTTCTTTCCATGGCGATCATGACCCGCATCGGCGCGGAGGTCCTGACTGTCATGGAGGCTGCCGAGGCCTTCTTCGTTCCAGCCCTCCACTCGGTGGGCATGCCGCTGGACAAGCCCGAGGACGACGTGGCGTGGCCGTGCAACGACGTGAAGTACATCGTGCACTTCCCGGAGGAGCGGATGATCTGGTCCTTCGGGTCCGGCTACGGCGGCAACTCACTGCTCGGCAAGAAGTGCTACGCCCTGCGTATCGCCTCCGTGATGGGCAGGGACGAGGGGTGGCTGGCCGAGCACATGGTCATCATGAAACTCACCTCACCCGGGGGGAAGTCGTACCACGTCTGCGCGGCGTTCCCGTCGGCGTGCGGGAAGACCAATCTGGCGATGCTGGAGCCCACCATCGCGGGCTGGTCCGTGGAGACGTTGGGCGACGACATTGCATGGCTTCGCTTCGGACCAGATGGTCGCCTGTACGCGGTCAACCCGGAGACCGGCTTGTTCGGCGTCGCCCCCGGCACGGGCGAGGACACGAACCCGAATGCCATGACGGCGATCGAGAAGGGCAACTCGATCTTCACCAACGTGGCGCTGACCGACGACGGTGACGTCTGGTGGGAGGGGATGTCCGAACCCGCGCCGTCGCATCTGACGGACTGGAAGGCCCGGAGGTGGACCGTCGACGGTGGCCCGGAGGGAGGACGGCCGGACGAGAAGGCCGCCCACCCCAACAGCCGTTTCTGCACCCCGATCGAACAACTTCCCAACCTCAGCGCCGACTATCACGATCCCGTCGGGGTGCCCATCGACGCCATCATCTTCGGGGGCCGCCGCCAGAACACCATTCCGCTGGTGTCGCAGTCGCGCACGTGGGCACACGGGGTGTTCATGGGAGCCACCTGCTCATCCGAGACCACGGCAGCGGCGAAGGGCGCCGTCGGGGTGCTGCGTCGCGACCCCATGGCGATGCTTCCCTTCATCGGCTACCACGTGGGTGACTACCTCCAGCACTGGATCGACATGGGCAAGTCGACCTCGCACGACAAGCTGCCAAAGATCTTCTACGTGAACTGGTTCCGCCGGGATGCCGACGGCCGGTTCATGTGGCCGGGATTCGGGGAGAACTCCCGCGTGCTGAAATGGATCGTGGAGCGCATCGAGGGCACTGTGGACGCCGTCGACACGCCCGCCGGCCTGCTTCCCGTCCGCGATGAACTGGATGTTTCCGGGCTCACCATCGATGACAAGGATCTGGACGACGTCATCGGCTTCACGGCCTCTGAGTGGATCGACGAACTCCCCCGCATACGACGGTGGCTCCGCTCCCTCGGCCGCAAGGTCCCCCAGGAGATGTACGACGAACTGTGGTCCATTGCCGAGTCCATGGCTCGCCGCCCCTGACACGGCGCGGGTGCGCGCCGGCCCGCAGGGATACCACTGGTCCTTCTCCCACCCCCGATGTAGCGCTGGTCCCACGTGGCCGGGCCCCCCGACCTCTCGCCCCATCGACTATCCACAGGGGGAGGCGGGCGTCAGCGGTACGTGATGGCCAGCCGCTCCCGGGTCCGGAAGCGACCGTGGTGCACGTCGCCGGTGGACTCGGCCGTGAAGAGCCGCGCGGCCTCCGGGGTGCTCTGGATGCGCTGGAGGGTCTCGTTCAGCCGCTGCAACTGCAGCTGCAGCCCGTCAATCTGGGACTCGAGCTGGATGATCCGACGGATCCCCTCCAGGTTGATGCCCTCGTCCTGGCTCAGTCGCTGGACGTGACGCAACTTCGCCACGTCCCGCAAGGAGTATCGACGGCCCCGCCCGCGGGCCCGTTGGGGAACCACGAGGCCGAGGCGGTCGTAGCCGCGCAGGGTCTGGGGGTGCATGTCCGCCAACTGCGATGCCACCGAGACGGGGAAGACCGGCGCGTCGTAGTCGAACTGCTGCGGAAGGTTGGGAGTGTGCATGTCAGCTCCCGAACAGCGACGTGCGCGGGTTGGTCTGACCCGACTTCTCGGAGTACTCCAGCAGTGCACTGCGCGCGGCTTCGCTCAGGTGTTCAGGCACCTCGATCCGCAGCGTGACCAGGAGATCGCCGACGGTGCCATCGGACTTGCGGGCGCCCTTGCCGCGCAGACGCATCGTGCGTCCATTGGGGGTGTTGGCGGGTACGCGCAGTTTGACGGGCGGACCGGAGATGGTGGGGACCGAGATCTCGGCGCCCAGCGTGGCCTCGGCAAACGTAACCGGCACGTCAAGGGTGAGGTTGTTCTTGCTGCGCCCGAAGAGCCTGTGCGCCGTGACGTTCACCGTGACGTAGAGATCCCCCGGAGCGCCGCCGTTCTCGCCCGCAGCACCCTTGCCCTTGACGCGGATGCGCTGGCCGTCATTGACGCCTGCAGGAATGCGCACGTTCATCGTGTTGGCGGAGCGTGCACGCCCGGAGCCCTGACAGTCGGGACAGGCATCCTCGACCAACAGCCCACGTCCAAGGCAGTCCCGACACGGTTCGCTCATGGAGAAGACACCTCCGGCGGTGGAGCTCTGCATACCTGAGCCCTCACACGTGGGGCACACCTTGGGGAGCGTGCCCGCCCTGGCACCCGTGCCCCGGCACGAGGGACACGGTTGGTCGGAGATGGTCCGCATCGAGACGGTGTCGCCGGAGACGGCCTGCTCGAAGGTGATGGTCACCTCGCCCTCGATGTCCGCGCCCCGGCGGGGCCCCCTCGTCGTGGTGCGCCGGGTGGTCCCGGCATTGCTGAACAGGTTGCCGAAGATGTCACCGAAACCGGCCGAGGAGGTGCCCGCCCCTCCAGCGTTGCGGAAGAGGTCCTCGAAGCCGCCGGGCGTTCCGGAGGCGCCGCCACCGGGTGCACCGAATCGGACGCCGCTGCCGAACAGTCTGCGGGCCTCGTCGTACTCCTTGCGCTTGTCCGCGTTACTGAGCACCGAATT
The DNA here is from genome assembly GCA_963747505.1 of uncultured Actinomycetota bacterium. Lineage (GTDB taxonomy): Bacteria > Actinomycetota > Actinomycetes > Propionibacteriales > Propionibacteriaceae > Arachnia. The sequence goes on from CAVVFD010000001.1 coordinate 1,918,317, forward strand.
GGCCTCCGATGCCTCCTTGAAGCGCGCCTCGGCCGAGTTGTTGCCCGGATTCTGGTCCGGGTGGTTCTCCCGCGCAATCTTCCGGAACGCCTTGCGGATCTCGTCGGATCCCGCCTTCTTGGAGACGCCGAGAATCTTGTAGTAGTCCTTTTCCAGCCAGTCCTTCGTACTCACCCGGTGCCTCCTTCTCGTGGTGCGGGGTCCTGTGTTGCGTGGTGTGCCCCACTGGGGCGGATGGCCGTCCCGCCGATCGTCGACGGGACGGCTGTCCCATTCAGTGTGTCAGGCAGCCGGATTCGCGACGCCGACACGCGCGGGGCGGATGACGCGCTCACCAAGTACGTAGCCCCTCTGCATGACCTGGGAGACCGTGGTGACCTCCACCTCGGTCCCCTCCAGCGGGACCTCCATCAGTGCATCATGACGGTTGGGATCGAAGACGTCGCCCACCTCCCCGAATGCGATGAGGCCGTGCTTGGCGGCAACCTTCTCCAGCTCATCGGCCACCATCTTGAACCCGGCACCGAGATCGTCGTGGGTCCGGGCAAGTGCCACCGTGTCCAGGACGGGCATCAGGTCCGTGACGACGGACTCCACACCTGACTGCCTGGACAGCGACCGATCCCGGTCCACACGCCTCTTGTAGTTGACGTATTCGGCCTGAAGCCTCTGCAGGTCTGCCGTCCGCTCAGCGGCCAGCGATGCCCAGTCGACTGCGGACTCGGCGAATGCCTCGTCCACCGCGTCGCCGACGGAGCTCTGCTGGGCCTCCTGCTCAGACCCGTCGTCAGATGCCGCCTGCTCGGGATCGCCCTCGGGCGGGGGTGGCGGCTGGCCACCCCCACCGGGAGCGTTCTCGTCGAAATCACTCACTTGTCGTCACCCTTGTCCTCGTCGACGATCTCCGCGTCCACGACGTCGTCAGCCCCATCAGCCTGTCCGTCGGACTGCGCCTCAGCGCCTCCCTGCTCGGCGCCGGGCTGCTCGGCGGACTGCTGGGCGGCCTGGGCAGCGGCGTAGATGGACTGGCCCATGGCGGCGGCCTTGGTGTTGAGGTCGTCGACGGCCGGCTTGATGGCGTCGTTGTCCTCACCCTTCAGCGCCTCCTTGAGCGCTTCGAGCGACTCCACCACCGGCGCCTTCACGTCGTCCGTGATCTGCTCTGCATTGTCCTCCAGCAACTTCTCGGTACGGAAGACCAGGGCGTCGGCCTCGTTGCGCATCTCGACCGTCTCGCGACGCTTGCGATCCTCTTCCGCGTGGCTCTCCGCATCCTTGACCATGCGCTCGATGTCCTCCTTGCCCAGCGCGGATCCACCCGTGACGGTCATGGACTGCTCCTTGCCCGTGGCGAGATCCTTGGCGCCGACGTGGACGATGCCGTTGGCATCGATGTCGAACGTGACCTCGATCTGTGGCACGGAACGGGGGGCAGGCAGCAGGCCGGTGAGCTCGAAGTTGCCGAGCGACTTGTTGTCGCGGGCGAAGTCACGCTCACCCTGGTACACCTGGATCATCACGGCAGGCTGGTTGTCCTCCGCCGTCGTGAAGACCTCCGAACGCTTCGTGGGGATGGTGGTGTTGCGCTCGATGATCTTGGTCATCACGCCACCCTTGGTCTCGATGCCGAGGCTCAGCGGGGTGACGTCCAGCAGCAGCACGTCCTTCACCTCGCCCTTCAGCACACCGGCCTGCAGCGACGCCCCGAGAGCGACGACCTCGTCCGGGTTGACGCCCTTGTTGGGCTCCTTGCCGCCGGTGAGTTCCTTCACGAGGTCCACCACGGCGGGCATGCGGGTGGAGCCACCGACGAGCAGGATCTGGTCGATCTTGTCCACCGAGGTTCCGGCGTCGGCGATGACGGACTTGAACGGTGCACGGCAGCGATCGAGCAGGTCCTGGGTCATCCGCTGGAAATCGGCGCGGGTGATCTTCTCGTCGAGGTGCAGGGGGCCCTCGGCGGAGGCGGTGATGTAGGGCAGGTTGATCGCGGACTCGGTGGTGGCCGACAGTTCGATCTTGGCGCGCTCGGCGGCCTCCTGCAGGCGCTGGCGTGCCATCTTGTCCTTGGACAGGTCCACACCGTGCTTGTTCTTGAACTGCTTCACCAGCCAGTCAACGATGACGGCGTCCCAGTCATCGCCACCGAGACGGCTGTCGCCCTTGCTGGCCTTGACCTCGAACACGCCGTCGGCGATGTCGAGCAGCGAGACGTCGAAGGTGCCACCGCCGAGGTCGAAGACCAGCACGGTCTGCTCCTGGTCGGCCTTGTCCAGTCCGTAGGCCAGCGCGGCCGCCGTGGGCTCGTTGATGATGCGGTCCACAACCAGACCGGCGATTTCACCGGCCTCCTTCGTGGCCTGACGCTCGGCGTCACCGAAGTACGCCGGAACCGTGATGACCGCGTTGGTGACGGCCTCACCGAGGTATGCCTCCGCATCGCGCTTCAGCTTCTGGAGCACGAATGCGGAAATCTGCTGGGGACCGTAGTCCTTGCTGTCCAGCTTGATCTTCCAGTCCGTGCCCATGTGGCGCTTGACGGAACGGATGGTGCGGTCGACGTTGGTGACGGCCTGCCGCTTGGCGACCTCACCCACGAGGACCTCGCCGGACTGCGAGAACGCGACCACCGACGGGGTGGTGCGGGCGCCCTCGGCGTTGGGGATGACGGTGGGTTCTCCACCCTCCAGGACGGCAACCACCGAGTTCGTGGTGCCGAGGTCGATGCCTACTGCGCGAGCCATGTGTGTTTCTCCTCCGAATTGTGGTGCGCATTGAGTCTGCTGAATCAACAGTGCGCGTTCGTTGTCAGTGTTCCCTTGAGCGGGGTTGACTCAAGTTAACCACAGCCTGCTGCGTGTGCCAAATGGGTTGAGCCCCTTCGGCTCAACTCAGGGGAACCTCGGGGGAACCTCAGGGGCACCGAGAGGTGCGGCGGGCGTCGATGCCTCAGCGACGCCTGGAGGAGCCGAGTTTGACGTCGTGCCCCGCCCACCACAGGAACCCCTTGAGGACCACGGTGCCATTCGAACCGTCGCCCTGGGCCTCACGATCGATGTCGTTGCCCGCCATGATCGCGATGGACTCGTCCACCACACGGACCCCGTCGGGGACGTAGATGTCATGACCGGCCATGATCGCGTGCAGTGCCAGCGTGACGACGACACCTGGCCCCATGGTCCGTGTCAGGTCCACCTTGTCCCCGCCCCACCAGGCGAAGTTGGTGTAGCGGCGGGTACCGGGTTCGATCACGACGTCCCTGCCTGACATGAATGTCACCGTCGTGCGTTCGGGCTCACCCGTGGCGGGCGGCTGGGACGGACGCCGGGATGCAGGGCGGGCCCCGTCGGAGGTCATCAGCAGCCGCCCCTCGGGCAGATCGTCAACCACGTCCTCGAGCTGATCGGTGTACTTGGCGCGCAGCACCGTGTCCTGGCGTTCCCCCAGCTCTTCGACGCTCAGCCGGCCTTCGGCGTGTGCCTGCTGCAACACGGCCAGGACGGCGTCCCGGTCCGCATCACCCGCCCGCAGACGCTTGCGGGGAACCATGTCTGACATGGCGCAATCCTAACTGTCGGCCAACCCCCGGGAACCGGTCCGGGCCTCAGTCGCGCCACCAGTCCTCGAGAATGCTCACTGGCGTGGTGCGCTTGTGACGGGTGCGCAGGTATGTGGTCTCGATCTTTCCGGCCACGTCGTCCGGCACCACCCGGCCCTCCAGGTAGTCATCGATCTGGTCATACGTGATGCCCAGCTCATCCTCGTCGGTGCGGCCGGGGCTGTCGTCCAGGAGGTCGGCCGTGGGAGTCTTGCCCCACAGCTGCTCGGACGCCCCCAGATGTTGCAGGATCTGCCTGTTCTGCCGCTTGTTGAGACCGAACAGCGGGAGGATGTCCGCTCCGCCGTCTCCGAACTTGGTGAAGAATCCGGTCACCGACTCGGCCCCATGGTCGGTGCCGATCACCAGGAGGTTGCGCTCCCCCGCCAGCGCGTACTGCGCCACCATGCGCATGCGTGCCTTGACGTTGCCCTTGTTGAAGTCCGAGATGTCCCGGCCCACCGCCGTCTCAAACCCTTCCTCCATGCCGTCCACCGCTCCCGCGATGTTGAGCGTCAGAGGGGTCCTGGGGGCCACGAAGTCCATGGCGGCCCGCGCGTCGTCGGCGTCCCCCTGGATGCCGTACGGCAGACGCACCGCCACCAGGTCGGCGTCCGCGCCATCCTCGCGGAGCCTGTCCACCGCCAGTTGCGCCAACCGACCCGCCAGGGTGGAGTCAATCCCCCCCGACACCCCGAGGACGAAACCGTGCGTATGGGTGGTGGTGGCGTAGTCCACAAGGAACGAGACCCGGCGCTCCACCTCGTGTGCTGGATCGATGGTGGGCCGCACCCCCATCTCGGCAATGATCCTGGACTGCAGTTCTCGCATGGTGGCGAGTGTAGGCGTACCCGGTTGCGATCGTGTGTCAGCCGTGTCGCACTCGAGGCCCTGGCGCTGCTGCACGAGCACCGCGAACGGATCCTGCAATAGCGTGTCCCACCATGAACGGTTTCAAGAACTTCATCATGCGCGGCAACCTCGTGGAACTGGCTGTCGCCTTCATCATGGCCACCGCGTTCGGGGCCGTCGTCACTGCGACGGTGGCCCTCCTCATGGACATCGTCGGAAAATTCGGCGGTCAGCCCGACTTCTCCACCTGGACGCCCGGTGGCATCTCCGTGGGCACGTGGATCACGGCCGTGGTCTCGTTCATCGTCTTGTCCACGGTGGTGTACTTCGTGATCGTCGCCCCCTACACGCGGGCCAAGGCCAAGTACTTCCCCGACGAGGAGGCGGGAGCCCCCGCAGACGTCGCGCTGCTGACGGAGATCCGTGACCTGCTGAAGGCGCAGAATCAGGCCTGAGCGGCCTCGATCAACTCCATGACTGCTGCCGCGTCACGACCCACTTCGACGACGTGGCGCGGCAGGCCCTCGATACCGTCGAACACTGCCGGGCGCGGCACCTCAACTCCCAAAGCCTCGGTGATCGTCCCGGCGAATTTCACGGGGAGTGCGGTTTCCAGTGCGACGACGGTGCCGCAGACCTGCATACTGCGAGCCACCTGCACCGCATCCGCAGTGTGTGGATCGATCAGGACGCCGTCCTCCTCGTGCGTCCGACGGATCTGACGGAGCCGGTCGGCGTGCGTGGACGAGCCGGTGACAAAGCCGTGGGTCTCCAGCTGGTTGCGGAAGGATCGCAGCTCGGACAGGTCGAATCGTCCCTCCTCGCGCAGCTGAACACCGAACAGTTCGGCCACGCGATCTCCGTCCCGGTCCACCAGATCGGCGACGTAGCGCTCGAAGTTGGAGGCCTTGGAGATGTCCATCGACGGCGATGAGGTCTCGTGTGTCTCGGCGCTGGTGCGGATGCGATAGACCCCGGTGGTGAAGAATTCGTCCAGCACGTTGTTCTCGTTGGTTGCGAGAATCAGCCGGTGGACGGGCAGCCCCATCGACCTGGCGACATGTCCGGCCGCGATGTTGCCGAAGTTACCCGATGGCACGGCGAAGCTCACCGGCCTGCCATCGTCGGAGATCTGCAGCCACGCGGCGAAGTAGTACACCACCTGCGCCATCAGGCGCGCCCAATTGATGGAGTTCACCGCCCCGATGCGGTGTCGCCTCTTGAAGTCCGCGTCCGCGTTGATCTCCTTGACGATGTCCTGGCAGTCGTCGAACACCCCCGCCACGGCGATGTTGGTGATGGTGGGGTCATCAATGGAGAACATCTGGGCCTGCTGGAACGGGGTCATGCGACCCTGTGGCGACAGCATGAAAACGCTCACCCGCGGCTTGCCCATCAGCGCGTACTCCGCTGCGGAACCCGTGTCCCCGCTGGTGGCGCCGAGGATGGTGATGCTGGTGTCCCGGCGTTCCAGCTCGTACTCGAACAGTTCCCCCAGCAATTGCATCGCCATGTCCTTGAACGCGGCGCTGGGCCCGTTGGACAGGTGCAGCAGCCACAGCCCGTCGGAGAGCTGGCTCACCGGCGCGACGGCGGGGTCCAGGAACTTGGCAGGTGCATAGGCTCGCTCGCAGATCGCCCGCAGATCCCCCTCCGGGATGTCGTCGATGAAGAGCGACGTCACCTGATGGGCAAGCGAGGCGTACCCCTCCGTCCGCAGCAGGCGGCGCCAGCGCTCCAGGGTCCTGGCGTCCACCCGCGGATAGCTTTCCGGCAGGTAGAGCCCCCCGTCCGGCGCGAGGCCCTCGAGGAGGATGTCGCAGAACGGCCTGCCCGGCAAACCGGAGGAGTCACGGGTGGAGACGTATCGCACACATCCGAGCGTACAAGGGGGACCCTTGGCCCAGGCCCCCGTGCGTTTTTCATCCCACCATGTGTCGGCGCCTGCACCACACCGCGACGAGGAGAGCGGCCGAGCGCGTCGAACCCCCGACCAGTCAGACCACGGTCTCGTGTGGGCCGAGGACGACGACGTGGTGGCGTTGCAGCCACCGCCACAACATCCAGACCGGCAGCACGAGGACCCCCATTGCCCAGTACGGAGCCATGACATCCTGCATCGGGGCCAGCAGGGCGCAGACGAAGGTCACCACAAGGAATACACGTTGCAGGCGGACCGCAGGACGGGCCAGGACGAAGAACGGGATCACCCACGTCAGGTACCACGGCTGCAGGGCGGGGCCCAGCACCGCGAAGGCCAGCAGAACCCCGCAGGTCAGCAGCCACGGTTGCCCCACCGAGCCGGGGGGTCGGGGCCCCACCCTCCACACCAGCCACACGATTCCGGCCACGACCAGGACCGCCGTGAACACGGTGAGGATGGAGATGATCCGGTCATCGGGCAGGAGTTCGTGGAACCGGGCGAAGGAGGCCACCCAGGAGATGGGCGCGTTGCTCGTGGCCTGCAGCGGACTGCCCGCCGTCGGGTTGCGCCACCCGAACCCGAGCCCCGACACCCAGGAGACGAGGGCGAAGACTCCGAGTGCCGCAGCCCCCCCGGCCCCGGCACGTACCGCGAGGCCCCACCACGTGCGCGACTTCTCGGGAAGGGACGACTGCGACGCGGCCCAAGCGAGCGCCACCACCCCCACACCTGCCACGGCGGCAGATTGCTTGATGGACATGGCCAGACCGATCAGTGCCCCGCCCGCCACCATCGCCGGCCACCCGCGGGCCCGGACCTCATGGGCCACGAGGAACGCGACCGCGAGGATGGCGACCATGATCGCATCGTTGTGTATTCCCCCGACCCATTGCACGAGCATCACGGGGTTCAGCAGGCCCGCCCACAGGACCAGTCGACGGGAGATGCCCGCCCGATCGGCCAGCCGGGGCAGACACCACAGCAGGACGCCGAGGGCGACCATGTTGGGCAGCCGCATGCCCACGGCGCTCCAGTAGAGATCGCCCCCGAAGATTTCCGACACCACCCCGAAGATCTCCAGCGAGAGGGGTGGATACACCGACGTGGTCCTGAACCAGTGGATCCCCACCAGCAGACCGGATTGCGCCGCATCACCCGAGGCCACCGAGTAGGGGTCCAGACCCCGCGACACGAGCCAGCCCTGTGCAGCGTAGGAGTAGGCGTCGCGACTGTGCAGCGGCGGGCTGAACAACAACACGAGGCTCCACAGCGCCAGCACGAGGCGGGGACGGCGCCAGTCGGGGCCGAGCCGCCACCATGCCACGAGCACGAGACACGTGCCGGGGATGCTCGCCACCGCACGCCAGGGACTGGCCCCCACCTCGAGGAGACCGTGCCGGTCGATGCTGACCGCCGACACCACCAGCAACAGTCCCAGTGCCCCCAGGAGGGGCCACATCCAGGGTCCGAAGGTGCGCTCCATCCACGCGCCGCCGCGCGAGGGGATCAACGGTGATGCGGGCAAGGGATACCTCTGTCCGACGTCGGGGCCGCCACCCCAGCCTACTTCGCCGAGGGCGAACCGCGCAGCTTCACACCGACCCAGTGTCGGGTGCCACCAGTAGGCTGAGGCGTATGAGAATCTCGATGGTCAGCATTCACGTGACCGAGCCTGCGCATGCTCACAGGTTCTACACGGAGGTGCTGGGCTTCGAGACGACACTCGCCCTCCCTGAAAGCGATGTGTTCGTGGTGAGCGCACCCGACCAGGACGTCGGCCTGCTCCTGGAGCCGAGTGACAATGCGCTGGGCGACGAGTACCGCAGCGCCCTTCGGGCGGCCGGCGTGCCGGTGCTCGTCATGAGCACGGACACCCTCTTCTCGGACATCGAGCGACTGCGGGCCAACGGCGTCCACTTCGTCTGCGACGTGTTCCGCGACGCCTCGGGCGAGGCCATCAATTTCAGCGATTCCGTAGGAAATCTCATTCAACTCCATCAGGGGGCTTCATGACCACCAAGCGGCACCACGTCGTCATCATCGGCTCGGGCTTCGGTGGACTGTTCAGCGCCAAGGCACTCAAGAATGCCGACGTTGACGTCACACTCATCGCCCGCACCACCCACCACCTGTTCCAGCCCCTGCTCTACCAGGTGGCCACCGGTGTGCTCTCCGAGGGCGAGATCGCGCCGGCAACCCGTGAGATCCTGCGCCACCAGAAAAACGTACAGGTGCTGCTGGGTCTCGTGGACGACGTCGACCTCGCCACCAAAGTGGTCAAATGGCGCTTCCACGACGAGTACCAGGAGACCCCCTACGACTCCCTGATCGTGGCAACTGGCGCAGGACAGTCGTACTTCGGCAACGACCACTTCGCCAAGTACGCCCCCGGCATGAAGACCATCGACGACGCCCTCGAGCTGCGGGCGCGCATCTTCAATGCGTTCGAGGTGGCGGAGTTCACGCAGGACGAGGATGAGCGACGCAAGCTGCTCACCTTCGTGGTGGCGGGGGCGGGACCCACCGGGGTGGAGGTCGCCGGCCAGATCCGTGAGTTGGCTGCCGCCACCCTGCGCAAGGATTTCCGGTCCATCGACCCGGCGTCGGCGCGGGTCATTCTGGTGGACGGCGCGGATCAGGTCCTGCCCCCGTTCGGCCCCAAACTCGGCAGGGCCACGAAGAAGAAGCTGGAGTCACTGGGCGTGGAGGTCCAGCTCAACTCCTTCGTCACCGACGTCGACGAGAGCGGGATTCAGGTCAAGCGCCAGGACGGCACCGTTGACCGCATCGAGTGCTTCTGCAAGGTATGGGCGGCCGGCGTCCAGGGAAGTCATCTGGGCCAGACCCTGGCGGAGCAGTCGGGCGTGGAACTGGACAAGGCGGGACGGGTGCTCGTCCAGCCGGATCTCAGCCTGCCGGGCAACCCCGATGTCTTCGTGATCGGGGACCTCATGTCCTTCCCCGACGTTCCCGGCATGGCTCAGGGCGCAATCCAGTCAGGCAAGCACGCCGCAAAGATCATCGAGGCGCGCGTGGAGGGCACGGAGGTTCCCGGAGCATTCAAGTACCTCGACAAGGGCTCGATGGCCACGGTGGCCAAGTATTCCGGTGTCGCGAAAATCGGCCCACTTCGGATCACCGGTTTCATCGCGTGGGTCGCGTGGCTCTTCCTCCACCTCCTCTACATCGCAGGGTTCAAGCAGAGAGTGAGCACGCTGTTGAGCTGGATGCTGAGCTTCGTCACGAATGGGCGGTCGCAGAGAGTGGTCACGAACCAGCAACTGGTGGGACGATTGGCCATCGAGGAACTGGGATCGCACAGCTCGGGCCGCCTCATCCGCGGAACCGTGCCCGGTGTGGTGGCGGGTCCCGAAGTCAACGACGAGAAGCTGAACACCCTCAAGGAGTAGTCCAACATGAAGTCTTTCCTGCGGGTGGTTCGAGACATTGCCCTGCTGCTGGCCCGCATCGTCATGGGCGTCGTCCTGCTCGCTCACGGCTGGCACCGGTGGCAGGTCATGACCGTCCCCCGTGAGGTCGCTCTGCTCGACGCAGCGGGCCTGGACTTCGCCACCACCATCGTGTGGCTCGTCATCGCTTTCGAGATCGTGGGTGGGATCCTGCTCATCTTCGGCCTGGCGACCCCGCTGGTGGGTCTGGGGATCATCCTGCTCAACGGCGCCACCATTCTCCTGATGAAGGACGAGTTCTACGCCCATCAGCAGGGATGGGAGTACAACGCCGTCCAGGGTGTCGTGGGGTTGCTGCTGCTCGCACACGGTTCCGGCCGCGCGGGTCTGGACAACCTGTTCCTTCGTCCCAAGGACGAGGACGGCGAACTGATCGTGGACGAGCACGAGGCGGACCGCATCCGGCCACAGGAGTTCTAGGGAGTTCGCACAGGAAACACACAGCCAATTCATGGGTGTGCCCCATCCCCAACTGCAACACTGACATCATGGCTCCCTCCGCTGACACGCTGACACGAATCGACGGCACACCACTGCGGGTGATGACAGTGGACGACGAACCCAGCCTCATCGAACTGCTGTCCATGGCCATGCGCTACGAGGGCTGGGAGGTGCATACCGCCCGCTCGGGAAGCGAAGCTGTCCGTGTGGCGCGGGAGAACCAACCGGACGCCATTGTCCTGGACATGATGCTCCCGGATTTTGACGGGCTGGAGGTGATGCGTCGAATTCGCGCCTTCCAACCGGACGTGCCCGTTATCTTCCTCACCGCCCGGGACGGCGTGAGCGACCGGATCAGCGGGCTCACCGCTGGCGGCGACGACTACGTGACCAAGCCCTTCAGCCTCGAGGAAGTGATCGCACGTCTGAGGGGACTGCTGCGCCGCTCCGGCGCCATGAGCCCAACACCGTCCACCCAACTGGTGGTGGGGGATCTGGTTCTGGACGAGGACTCCCATGAGGTCACCCGCAGTGGTGCGCAGGTCAACCTGACGGCCACCGAGTTCGAGCTCCTGCGGTTTCTGATGCGCAACCCGAAGCGGGTGCTCAGCAAGGCCCAGATCCTGGATCGGGTATGGGACTACGACTTCGGGGGCCAGGCAAACGTCGTGGAGCTCTACATCTCCTACCTGCGCAAGAAGATCGACCAGGGACGCGATCCCATGATCCACACCATGCGGGGTGTCGGCTACGTCCTGCGGCCCGCATGACCAGGTCGCTCACCCTGTCCGGCCAGCTGCGCAACCGGGTGACGGTGATCGTGGCGGCACTGGCCATCATCTTGTCCATCAGCACCCTGGTGGCCGCACGCACCATGACCTTCAACCAGGTGGACACGCAACTGGATGCAGCATTCTCCCGGCAGGGGCGCCCCGGGACCCCGGGAGACCTGGCGCCGGGCATCAACGTGCCCGGCATGGCGGAGGGGACCGTCATTGCCGCCCTGATGTCCAACGGTGAGCGTCGCGGCTCCACGGTGGAGAGAGGCGACTACGATCCGTTGACCACCGTCGCGTGGAACGCACTCCAGATGGTGCCCACCGACGGCGAGAAGCACACTGTCACCGTGCCGGGCATGGGCGAGTACCGGGCCGAGTCACGAGTGGACGAGAATCGGATCGTGGTGGCGCTGCCACTGGCGGAGCAGAATTTGATCCTCTTCAGACTCACGCTCCTCACAGCCGCCGTCGGCGTTCTGGCCGTCGTGGTGGCCGGATGGGCCACCGGAGCCCTGGCCAGCCGCACCACCCGCCCGCTGCGGGCGCTGAGCAGTACCGCGAGCGAGGTGTCCCGCACACGGCTGGACCAGGGGGAGGTGCAGCTCACGGCCCCCGTCGAGGTGGGAGAGCTTCCTCCGGAGCACGAGGTGGCCCAACTCGCCACCGCCTTCAACCACATGCTGGGCAACGTCCAGGGTGCGCTGGCCGCCCGGCAGGCCTCAGAAACCAAGCTCCGGCGCTTCGTGGCCGATGCCTCACACGAGCTGCGCAACCCACTCGCCGCCATCAAGGGGTACGCAGAACTCGTGCAGGGGGCGGGCGCGGACTCCACGGACATGTCCTTCGCCCTCACGCGCATCAACTCGGAATCCACCCGGATGACCACACTGGTGTCCGACCTCCTCCTGTTGGCCCGGCTGGACGCGGAGCCCGTGGTGGAACTGAGGCCCGTCGATGTGGTGGAGGTGGTCCTGAACGCCGTCGCTGACGCGCGCGCCGCCGGTCCGGAGCACGTGTGGAGGCTGGACCTGCCCGAGGAGGGTTTCGAGGTGATGGGAGACGCCGACCAGCTGCACCAGGTGGTGGTGAACCTGCTGTCCAACGCCCGTACCCACACCCCCGGCGGCACCACCGTCACTGCGTCGGTCGCGATGCGTCAGGGGCGTGCCTGCATCGTCGTCAGCGACGACGGGCCCGGTATCGCGCGAGATGAGCTGCCACGGGTCTTCGAGCGCTTCACCCGCGGCGACGCCGCCCGTGCCCATTCGGCTGTGCCCTCGACGGGCCTGGGGCTGGCAATCGTTGATGCCGTTGTGCACAGCTTCGGTGGCCACACACAGGTGGAGTCGCGCCCCGGCGACACCCGGTTCACCGTGTGGCTGCAGCCAGCTGCCTGACTGGAACGTCATTGCTGTCAGCCGGCGCGCATTCCGTCGATAGGCTGGGCGGAGACACCTACTTGAGCAAGGATGGAAAAATGGAAATCTCACGTGAAGCACTGGCAAAGATGGTGGACCACACCCTCCTGAAGTCGGACGCCACCCAGGCACAGGTGTCGCAGCTCGTCGCGGAGGCCCGCGATCTCGGCACCTACTCCATCTGCATCTCCCCGTCGATGCTCCCGCTCCCGGACGATCTGGGGCACTTGAAGCTCGCCACGGTGTGCGGCTTCCCCTCCGGCAACCACACTCCCGCGACAAAGGCGTTCGAGGCGGCGGAGTCCTCCAAGCTCGGGGCCCACGAGATCGACATGGTCATCAACATCGGACTCCTCAAGGGCGGACGGCCGGAGAAGGTGCGCGAGGAGATCGAGGCAGTCCGTGCAGCCACGAGCGGGCTGCTGAAGGTCATCATCGAGGCCGCCGCCCTCACCGACGAGGAGATCATCGCCGCGTGCCAGGCAGCCGAAACGGCCGGCGCGGACTACGTCAAGACCTCCACAGGCTTCCACCCCTCGGGCGGCGCGAGCGCACACGCTGTGCGGCTCATGGCCGAGACCGTCGGGGGCCGGCTGGGCGTGAAGGCCTCCGGTGCCATCCGCGACTGGGAGAGCGCCCAGGCCATGGTTGCGGCAGGCGCAACGCGCCTCGGGCTGTCAGGGACCCGTGCGGTCCTCGACGGCGCCGCGGCCGACGGCGGGTACTGAGACACCCACCTCTGCGGAAACGCTACTGGGCGAACTGCCGGGAGTACAGGGATGCGTAGCGTCCACCGGTGGCCATCAGCTCGGCATGCGTGCCCCGCTCGACGATGAGCCCCCCGTCCACCACGAGGATCTGGTCGGCGTCGCGGACGGTGGACAGGCGGTGGGCAATCACGATCGCGGTGCGCCCCTCGCGGGCCACGTCCAGGGCCCGCTGCACGAGGTGCTCGGAGCCTGAGTCGAGGTGCGCCGTGGCCTCGTCCAGCACGATGACGGGTGGGGCCTTCAGGAGTAGCCGTGCGATGGCGAAGCGTTGGCGCTCCCCACCGCTGAGACGGTATCCCCGCTCCCCCACCACCGTGTTCAGGCCATCCGGGAGGCGTCGCACGAGGTCTGCGACGAGTGACTGCTCCATCACCGTCCACAGCTGATCATCGGTGGCCTCCGGGCGGGCATAGCGGAGGTTTGCGCCGATGGTGTCGTGGAAGAGGTGCGCGTCCTGGGTGACGTAGCCCACGGTTTCCCGGAGGCTCTGCAGCCGGAGATCGCGCACGTCCGTCCCGGCCACCTCCACCACACCGGCATCCACGTCGTAGAGCCGCGCGATCATGTTGGTGATTGTGGTCTTGCCGCCACCGGATGCCCCCACCAGCGCGACGGTGCGGCCGGGCGATGCGTCGAAGGACACGCCCCTGAGGACGGGTTGACCAGCCGTTTCCGGCGCGGTGACCGTCGGTTCCAGCGAGGGCAGCGACACAGTTTCAGCATCCGGGTAGGTGAACCACACGTCGCGGAACGAGACTGTCACCGGCCCGTCGACGTCCACCGCATCCTCGCGGTCGGCGATGGCGTGGGGAATGTCCAGGACCTCGAAGACGCGCTCGAAACTGACCAGTGCCGTCATGACGTCCACCCGGAGGTTGGTCACCTGCATCAGCGGCCCGTACAGTCGCGCCAACAACGCGACCAGTGCCGTCAGGGTGCCGAGCGTGAGTTGGTCACGGGCCGCGGCGACACCGCCGAACCCATAGAACATGGCCGTTGCCAGCGACGCCACCAACAACATGGCGGTCATGAAGACCCGCTGCGTCATGGCGATCTTCACACCGGATTCCGCGACGTCACCGGCCTGGCGGGCGAACCTCTTGTTCTCCGAGTCGTGGTTGCCGAAGAGCTGGACGAGCAGGGCACCCGAGACCGAGAACCGCTCGGTCATGGTCGCGGTCATCTCCGCGTTCTCCTGCATGCGATTCCTGGTCAGCCCCGCCAGCCGCTTGCCGACGGCACGGGCGGGGATCATGAACAACGGCAGGAGAACCAACGCGGCCAGCGTGAGCTGCCAGGACAGCGAGAGCATGGCCCCCACCACCAGCACGAGGGTGGAGACGTTGCTGACCGCCGAGGAGAGCGTGGAGGTGAAGGCCTGTTGCGCCCCGGAGACGTCGCTCTGGAGCCGGGAGACGAGCTTTCCCGTGTTGGAGCGTGAGAAGAACGCCACCGACATGCGCTGCACGTGGTCGAAGAGTTGGCCGCGCAGATGGAGTATCAGCCCCTCACCGATTCTGGCGGAACACCACCTCTCCACCACGCTGAGCGCTGCGGCCAGCACGGCCATTCCCGCTACGACGAGCGACAAGACGATGATCAGGCGGACGTCTCCTCCGAGCACGCCGTCGTCGATGATGCGTTGGAAGAGTAGGGCGGGGGCCACCCCAAGCGCGCTGCTGGCAACGACGGCGACGAGGAAGACGACGATCAGCCCCTTGAACGGCGCGCCGTAGCCCAGCACACGCCGCACGATGCCCTTCGGGAGCTCGTGATTCTTGATCGACGGATCCGTCGAGAGTCCCCCCATGACACGCATTCCGGCATAGCCGGGCCCGCGCATCACCTGACGGCCTCGGTGCTCGTGGTGGTCCGGCCGCTGCGGCGCAGCGACCGCAGTTCGGCCATGCGGAACAGATTTGCGGTGGACAGCCCGAAGGGACGGGCGATCTGCGCCCCGAAGGTGGATCCGGCGGCCAGTGCCAGCGCCACCATGGCAGCATTACCGAGGTGGATCTGTCCCTGAACGCTGATCGGCTCGTCGACGGCCTGCATCACTTCGTAGAGACCGCGGTACAGCGCGGAGCCGGGCATGAGGGTCACGATGCCGGCGGTCACGAGGGCGATCAGTGGGAAGCGGAATCGTCCGACGATGAACTGTGCGGCGAAACCCACCACCACGGCACCGAGGGCGGCCGCAGCCGGCCAGTTGCCGACGATCGGCAGGCTCCACTGGTACACCGCGAACCCCCCGGCCCCCAACAGAGCCACCCACGGCAGTGCGCTCAGCCCCATCTGGAAACCGAAGGCCAGGCCCACGGCGATCAGCGAGGCCCACACCACCTGCATCGGCGAGGGTGCCGCATACCCCCCGGTGGGGGCGATGTACCCCTCGACCCCCACGGCAAGTCCAACCCACAACGTGATGGCGACGCCAATGATGATGCCGGCGGTCTGAATCAGCGCGTCGAAGGTGCGAGCGCCAGCGGTGATGAGGTTGCCGTCCATGGCGTCGCGTGCCGCAGCGACGACACCGATGCCGGCCAAGGCCGTGATGATGCCCGCGGAGACGACCAACGAGGGCGAGACCATGGAGAAGACGTTGGAGTCGCCCGCCCGGACGTGCATGATCCACACCGCCATCGTCGTCGGAACGGCCGCCCCGAAGGCCTGTGTGAAGAAGACCGACAACTGGGTCCGGGCCAGCGCCAGTTGCAACAAGTACATCAAGGCGTTCGCGATGCCCGCGAGCAGCATTTCGAAGGGCCGGCCCCCGAGGATGGCGGCCACGCCGATGCCGGTCAGCGCCTGCCCAAGGGTCACCACCCACGCTCGGTAGGGCTGCGCGTCCGTTCGCAGCGAATCCAGCCGTGCACGCGCCACCTCCAGCTCCAGCTGACCGGTGCCGATGTCATCAATCAGCCGCAGCAGCTGCGTCAGCTGCGTGTAGTTCTGGGAGCGTTGGCGCACGCCCCGGAAACCGGTGATGGGCTGCGCCCTGCCCCGACGGTGGTAGCTGATGGTGATGGACGTGAAGGTGACATCCACGTCTGCGCTCAACCCGTACGCGGACGTGATGGTCAGTGCATAGGAGATGGCATCCGATGTCACTGCGCCGGTATGGATGGCCATTTCGGCCGCCCTGAGCGCCAGGTCCACGACACCAGCAGCGAGGCGGGGATCCACATCCGACGCCGGTTCCGAGTCCATCGGTTGGCGCGGTTCACGAAACAGGTATTTCACCCATCCCTGCAGTCCTGCCATCATCACATCTGTCCACCTTCCCGCCATCCCCAAAACTAGCCGACATGAGCCGGTGACCGTGAACCGCAGACGCTAGGCTGCCACCCATGCTGCTGAGTGACCGCGACATCCTTGACCAGGTCAACGAGGGCTCCATCCAGTTGGAGCCCTGGGATCCCACCATGGTGCAACCCGCCAGCGTGGATGTGCGCTTGGACAAGTTCTTCCGG
The DNA here is from genome assembly GCA_963747505.1 of uncultured Actinomycetota bacterium. Classification (GTDB taxonomy): domain Bacteria; phylum Actinomycetota; class Actinomycetes; order Propionibacteriales; family Propionibacteriaceae; genus Arachnia. Next base: position 1,935,042 of record CAVVFD010000001.1, read on the forward strand.
GTGTTCGAGAACCACCGCTATCCGCACATCGATCCTTCGGCTGAACAACCCGAACTCACCCGCCTCGTCGAGCCACCGGTCGACGAGCCGTTCGTGCTGCACCCGGGCGAGTTCGCCCTGGCCTCCACCCATGAGCTGGTGACGCTGGGGCGGGGCGTGGCCGCCCGACTGGAGGGCAAGTCCTCCCTGGGACGCCTGGGGCTGCTCACGCATTCCACCGCCGGCTTCATCGACCCGGGGTTCAGTGGACACGTGACGCTCGAACTCTCCAACATGGCGACCCTGCCGATCATGTTGTGGCCCGGCATGAAGATCGGTCAGCTGTGCTTCTTCCAGCTCAGTTCACCCACGGACAACCCCTACGGTTCGGCGAAGTACGGCTCCCGCTACCAGGGTCAGCGTGGCCCGACCCCGTCGCGTTCGTTCCTCAACTTTCATCGCGCCGAGGTGTGAGACTGGCAGCCATCCGGCGAACACCCTCGCTGATCAGCTCCTTCGACGTACCCAGGTTGACCCGGACGTGCTGCGTGGCCAGCGGGTCATAGTCGGTGCCGGGTCCGAACCGCACACGCCCCACCTCGTGGAACCGGGTGGCCGGCGACTCCAGTTCGAGCGGTGAGCAGTCCAGCCAGGCCAGATAGGTGCCGGCCGACGGCGTGTACGTCAACGCGGGTAGCAGGCGCCCAAGTTCGGCCGCGAAGTGCGACTTGTTCTCCGCGATCTCGCGCCTGAGCTCCACCAGCCAGTCGCGTGCATCGTTCAGCGCAGCGGCATGCGCCAGCACTCCGAGATGGCTGGCCGATTCCGGGACGTGGCTCGGCAAGCGACGCAGGACGGAGCGCGCCTGGCCACCGGCGATGATGAGACCCGCCTTGAGGCCGGCGAGGTTCCACGACTTCGACGCCGACGTCACCACGAACGAGCTCTCGGCCCCGGGGACCGAGATGAAGGGCACGTGCGCCGACCCGGCGAGCGGTGCGTGGATCTCGTCGGAGATCACCGTGACGCCGTACCGCTCAGCGAGGGCGGCAACGCCGACGAGTTCGTCCCTGGTGTGAACGGTTCCATGTGGGTTGTGGGGAGAGCACAGCAGGTAGGCCGACGGACGCGGGCCGCGGCCACCGGAGAACGCCTCCTCGAGCCCGTCGAGGTCCAAGCGGTCGTCGTCGCCCATGGGTACCTCGAGGATGGGCCTGCCGGACTCCAGACAGACCAGCCGAAAGGGCGGGTAGATGGCCGGGTTGATGACCACCGCGTCACCCGGCTCGGTGGTGGCCAACAGGACCTCACGCATGCCGGACATCACGTCCCCCGTCAACATCATGTCCTCGGCGTCCACCTCCCATCCCCACATCCACTGGGAGAAGGAGGCGAAGGCCTCCTGGTACAGCGGGAGTTCGGGGTAGCCGGTGTCCCCGTCGCGGATCGCCCGCTGCAATCGCTCGGCCACCGGTGCCGCGAGGCGGACATCCATCTCGGCGACGAACATCGGCAGGACGTCATCCCCGAAGCGACGCCACTTGATGCTGGTGCGGCGGCGCAGGTCATCCAGGGACACATCAAAGATCGACATGAGGAGCATTCTGCCGGACGCTCCGTCCGGTGTACCCACCGGGGTTTGGTGCCGTATCCGGACGTGGCGCATACTGGGGATCACGTCCGCGAGGCAGGGATGGGGCCATCACCCCGGAGCTGCCGGAAGAACAGCCCCCACCGGGGCCCAGTAGAACCGGCTGCGGCACGTGACGCAAGTGGGGTGCCGCACCAGGGACCCAAGGAGGGTGGTACCGCGGGCCGAGGGCTCGTCCCTTCGCTTTCAGCAGGATCAGGATTGAAGCGAAGAGGAACCCATGATGAGTGAGTACAACCCCGTCCCGGCGAGCATCGACTTCCCGGCCATGGAGGCTGACGTCCTGGCACTGTGGGAGACGCAGAAGACCTTCGACGCATCGTTGGCCGCAACGGCCGACGGGAGCACGTGGACCTTCTACGAGGGGCCGCCCACCGCGAACGGCAAGCCCGGCACCCACCACATCGAGGCACGGGTGTTCAAGGACCTGTTCCCGCGCTTCAGGACCATGCAGGGCTACCGCGTGGACCGCAAGGCGGGCTGGGACTGCCACGGACTGCCCGTCGAGCTTGCCGTCGAGAAGGAGCTCGGTTTCTCCGGCAAGCCGGACATCGAGAACTACGGCGTGGAGCCATTCAACGCCCGGTGTCGCGAGTCCGTCACCCGCCACGTCGACGACTTCGAGGAACTCACCACCCGCATGGGGTACTGGGTGAACATGGACGACGCCTACGTCACCATGACGTCGCAGTACGTGCAGTCCGTGTGGTGGGCACTGCAGCGGATCTTCAACAAGGGCCTCCTGCAGGAGGACTACCGGGTGGCACCGTACTGCCCCCGCTGCGGCACCACGCTCTCGGACCATGAGCTTGCGCAGGGCTACGAGGACGTCATCGACCCGTCCGTGTACGTGCGCTTCCCTCTGACGAGCGGCCCACTGGCCGGCGAGGCGGACATGCTCGTGTGGACCACGACGCCCTGGACGCTGGTGTCCAACACTGCCGTGGCCGTCCATCCGGGCGTCGACTACGTGGTGGGCACCCACCCGGTGCACAGGTCGCTGGTGGTGGCCGAGCCACTGTTCGACTCCGTGCTGGGCGAGAAGTGGACGCGCGCTCAGAAGTTCAGCGGCACGGACATGGAGCGCTGGAGCTACGAGCGTCCCTTCGGGCTCGTCGAATTTCCCGCGCAGGAGGGGGGCGCCCACATCGTGGTGCTGGCGGACTACGTCACCACCGAGGACGGCTCCGGCCTCGTGCACCAGGCGCCCGCCTTCGGCGAGGACGACATGCGCGTCTGCCGGGAGTACGGTCTGCCGTTCGTCAACCCGATCCGCCCAGACGGCACCTTCGAGGCCGACATCCCCCTGGTGGGGGGCCAGTTCTTCAAGACGGCGGACGCCACACTCGTGGCTGACCTCGAGCAGCGTGGGCTGATGTTCCGCGTTGCCGACTACAGTCACTCCTACCCGCACTGCTGGCGCTGCCACACCGCGCTGCTCTACTACGCGCAGCCGTCCTGGTACATCCGCACCACGGCCATCAAGGACCAACTCCTGGCCCAGAACGAGGCCACCACCTGGCACCCGGAATCCATCAAGCACGGCCGTTTCGGTGACTGGCTGGAGAACAACATCGACTGGGCGCTGTCACGCTCCCGCTTCTGGGGGACCCCCCTGCCCATCTGGCGCAACGTGGAGGACGAGGGTGACCTGATCTGCGTCGGCTCGCTTGCCGAACTGGGCGAACTGACCGGGCGCGACCTCTCCGAGCTGGACCCCCACCGCCCCTTCATCGACGACGTCCTCATCGAGCGCGACCAGAAGACCTACCGCCGCGTGCCGGAGGTGATCGACGCGTGGTTCGACTCCGGGGCCATGCCGTTCGCCCAGTGGGGCTACCCGCACGCGGAGGGCTCCGTCGAAGCGTTCGAGTCCCACTACCCGGCCGACTTCATCTGCGAGGCCATCGACCAGACCCGTGGCTGGTTCTACTCGCTGATGGCCGTCGGCACGCTCGTGTTCGACCAGTCAAGCTACAAGGAGGTCGTCTGCCTCGGTCACATCCTGGCTGAGGACGGCCGCAAGATGAGCAAGCACCTGGGCAACATTCTGGAACCGCTGCCACTGATGGAGCGCCATGGCGCAGACGCCGTGCGCTGGTTCATGGCCTGCTCGGGTTCACCCTGGGCCGGCCGCCGCGTGGGCGACGCCACCATCGGCGAGACGGTCCGCAAGGTGCTGCTGACGTACTGGAACACCGTCGCGTTCCAGTCGCTGTACGCCCGCGCCGGGAACTGGGCCCCCACGGGGGACGCACCCGCCATTGAGGACCGGCTGGTCCCGGACCAGTGGCTGGCGTCCGCCACGGCGACACTGGTGCTCGAGGTCACCTCCGCCCTCGAGGGCTTCGACACCCAGCGCGCCGGGAACCTGCTGGCGTCCTTCGTGGACGACCTGTCCAACTGGTACGTCCGTCGCGCCCGCCGTCGCTTCTGGAACGCCGAGCCCTCCTCACTGTGGACCCTTCACGAGACACTCCACACGCTGACCAGGTTGCTGGCCCCAATCATGCCCTTCGTCACAGAGCGGGTGTGGCAGGACATGGTGGTGTCCACGGATCCCGCCGCACCCTCCTCCGTGCATCTCGCCGACTGGCCGGTCGCCGACGAGAGTGTCATCAACCCCGAACTCTCGGAGGCGATGCGCGTCACCCGTCGCATGGTGCAACTCGGCCGGGCCGCGCGCTCGGAGTCGAAGATCAAGGTGCGCCAGCCGCTCGGCCGGATGCTGGTGCCCTCGGCCGCCCTGGCGTTACTGACTCCTGAGCTGCAGGACGAGGTGCGGGGTGAACTGAACGTGCGGACCCTCGAGTCATTCAGCTCGGCCGGTGATCTCGTGGAGTACTCCGCCAAGGGCAACTTCCGCGCGCTGGGCCGGCGTTTCGGCAAGCAGACCCCGCAGGTGGCCGGAGTCATCGCCGCCGCCGACGCCACCCGGCTCGCCGCAGAGCTGGCAGAGGGCGGGACAACCTCCGTGGAGTTCGAGGGCGGGACCCTGAACCTGGGGCCCGAGGAAGTCCTCATCGCCGAGCGACCTCGGGAGGGCTGGTCCGTGGTCAACGAGCAGGGCGAGACGGTGGCCCTGGACCTGGAACTCACACCGGAGCTTCTGCGTGCCGGTCTGGCCCGCGAGGTGATCCGCTTCGTGGCTGAGGCCCGCAAGAAGGCCGGGCTTGACGTCAGTGACCGCATCCGGCTCCAACTGGGCGCCCAGGGGGAGATGGCCGCCGCCATCGACGAGCACCGGGCACTCATCGCCGACGAGGTCCTGGCCATCGGATTGGTGCGCCTCGACTCCCTCGAGAACGCCAGTGACACCGAAGCGGAACTGGGTCTGGCATTGTCGTTGGCAAAGGCCTGACGGGCACCTTCCGGACACGCCACATCCATGTGCCGCCTCGTCACGTATCGGCGTGGTACTCACTGACCGCGGCATCTCGGTCGCCACTTCGGGGAGCCTATCCTTGCTGGTCAGACCGGCCGCGCGAGGGTAGAACTGTCCCATGGGACGCCCCGCAGAACTGATGAGGCGCTACCCCATCGTCGTGGCGACGGTGCTGGTGGCGTTGCTCGTCCTCGCCCTCCTGCTGACCGGCAACGCACTCGCCGCCCAGTGGCTGGCCAGCGCCTTTGCCCTGGGTATCGCCGCCCTCACGAGTGTGGGCATGGTTCGCGACATCATGCGCGGGAACTGGGGCATCGACATTCTTGCGGTGACGGCCATCGTCGCCACGGTGTCGGTGGGCGAATACCTCGCCGGCCTCGTCATCGTGCTGATGCTCTCGGGTGGGGAGGCGCTGGAGGACTACGCCGAGGGTCGTGCCCGTCGGGAACTCACCTCACTTCTTGACCGCAGCCCCCAAACCGCGCACCGGTACACGCGCAGCACCGCCGAGGCCACCGACGTAGCCGTGGGTGACGTCAACATCGGCGACACCCTGCTGGTCAGGCCGTCCGAGGTGGTCCCCGTCGACGGCGTCCTCACGTCCTCCGATGCGCAACTCGACACCTCCGCCCTGACCGGCGAGAGCCTGCCGGTCCAGGCCACCTCAGGAGACCGGCTGTTGAGCGGATCGGTCAACGGCGGGCAGGCCCTCACCATGCAGGCCACCGCCCGGGTGGAGGACAGCCAGTACCAGCGCATCGTCTCCCTCGTGGAGGAGGCCAGCCAGAGCCGCGCCCCCCTGGTCCGGCTCGCGGACCGCTACGCCGTGCCCTTCACCATCGCCTCCCTCCTGGTAGCCGGGCTCGCGTGGTACCTCTCCGGCGATCCCGTGCGCTTCGCCGAGGTGCTCGTGGTGGCGACTCCCTGCCCCCTGCTGATCGCCGCTCCCGTGGCCTTCATGGGCGGCATGAGCCGCGCCGCCCACAGCGGCATCATCGTCAAGAACGGCGGCACGCTGGAGAAGCTCTCCCGGGCGCGCACCGTCGTCTTCGACAAGACCGGCACCCTCACCTACGGAGAGCCGACGCTGGAGGCCATTCACCCGGAGAACGGCTGGAGCGAGGATGATCTCCTGGCCGCTGCTGCCTCCGCCGAGCAGTACTCCACCCACGTGCTCGCCGATTCCGTGAAGGCCGCCGCCCAGGGGCGCGGACTGGAGCTGTCGGAAGCCACCACCGCACACGAGTACGCCACACACGGTGTGGCTGCCGATCTGCCGGTCGGAAAGGTCGTGCTCGGCAAGCGCACCTTCGTCGCCGAGCACGCCGACGCCGTGACGTCCCCCTCGCTGCACAGTGGTCAGCTGGCCGTGCATGTCGCACTGGACGGCACGTACATGGGCTCGCTCGTGCTGAGCGACGGCCACCGGGACAATGCCGCCGACACCGTGGCGAGATTCGGGCACATGGGCGTGACCGAGGCCATGATGGTGACTGGGGACATGCGCTCCGCTGCGGAGCACATCGCGGCCGCGGTCGGACTGACCAGCGTCCGGGCCGAGGCCCTGCCCGAGGACAAGGTGGCGGTCCTCCGCACGGTCGAGCGACCTGTGATCATGATCGGCGACGGCGTCAACGACGCCCCGGCGCTGGCGGCGGCCGACGTCGGCATCGCCATGGGGGCCCGCGGCTCCACCGCAGCGAGCGAGACGGCCGACGTCGTCATCGTGGCCGATGACCTGTCGAAGACCGCGGACGCCATGGCCATCAGCCAGCGCACAATGCGCGTGGCTCTCCAGAGCATCTGGCTGGGCATCGCGCTCAGCATCGGCCTCATGCTCGTGGCCGCTCTCGGGTACCTGCCGGCCATCGCCGGCGCCGCCACCCAGGAGTTCGTCGATCTCGCCGCCATCCTCAATGCCCTGCGGGCTCTGACAGCGGGACCGGGCACGGCGCGCAGAAACGATCGGTCATCCGAGGACAGCCGCACTGTTGAGCCGGAACTGATTTCGGCCACACCACCCGGCGAGTGAACGCCAGCCGATGTGACCGCGCCCGGGTCTGGATTCTCAGCTGCACAGAACTTGGTTGTTGAACACACTCACGGGTCGTGGCCGTGACGAACAGGTGCAACGATCGTGTGATGACGGGCCCGGACACATTTGGGGGCGACCCGGCCACCGACGATTGCTGCGCGGCTACCGGATGTTCAGCTCCGCCTCCTGGTGCCGGACGCCCAACTGGTCCAGGCATTCCTCCATGACCCGCATCACTTCGAGGGTGTCGTTCAGCGGCATGATTGAGCTTTCGGTGTCCCCGGCGAGCATCCGTTCGCTCACCTCGTTGATCTCGTGCGCATACCCCCGGCCGGTCATCCGGGCCTCGATGATGCGAGGCAGCACCCCCGAGCGATGCACGGACAAGGTGGTGGGGTGATGGAACCGCGGCTCCACCTCGATCCAGCCCTTGGTGCCGTAGATGGACATCCGGGCAGGCCCGTGGCCGTCGAAACCGCACGCCAGGGCGGAAAGCCCCCCACCGGTGTGGCCGATGCTGATGGCGGCAGCGGCGTCGGTGCCGTTGGGGTTCAGCCGCCCCACGCAGTTGATGCTGGCCGCCTCACCCAGGAACAGCTGGGCGAAGGAGAGCACGTACACCCCCAGGTCCAACACTGCACCGCCGGCTGTCTCGGGGGAGAAGAGTCGGTGGTTCGGGTCATACTCGCGGTAGGCGCACAGGTCCCCCTGCACTCCCAGTACGTCCCCGATCCGCCCCCAGGCCACCACTTCGCGGGCGGCGGCGACCGCGGGTAGGAACCGGGTCCACATGGCCTCCATGCAGAAGATGCCCTTGTCCCGCGCGGCCTGCACCACTTCCACGGCGCCGTCGTGCGTGGCCGTGAACGACTTCTCCACCAGAACCGCCTTGCCCCGGGCCATGGCGGCCAGTGCGACGTCGCGATGATGGGGATGGGGCGTGGCGACGTAGACGACGTCGATGTCCGGGTCGTCCAACAGTTCCGCGTAGGACCCGTAGGCCCTGGGCACCCGGTGCTTCTTGGCCAGGTCCTGAGCCTTCCCCATGTCGCGGGACCCGATCGCAACCAGCTCGGAGTTGCGCACGAACCGGAAGTCGGCCGCCATGACGTCGGCTATCCAGCCTGCCCCGATGATTCCCCAACGGATCGTCTCCATGAGGGAAGGCTACCGTCCCCACCGGGACAAGGCAGGGGAATCCGTCGTCTGGTTCAGGCGGGCTGAAGGGGGGTCGCCATCGGTCCACCCGAGGTGTCGCCCCGCAGGGACTTGATGATGTTCTCCGCGCTGATGAGGCACATGGGAAGGCCGACGCCGGGCGCCGTGTAGCCACCGGCGTAGTAGAGCCCCTTGACCTTGCGGGACTTCACCCGCCCCCGGAAGAAGGCGCTCTGCCGCAGCGTGTGCGCCGGTCCGAGCGCTGTGCCCCGCCAGGCGTGGTGCAGGTCCACGAACTCGGCCGGACCCACGCGATGGTCGACGATGATGCTCTCCGCGAGATCCGGGATACCCGCCCACTCGGCAACCTGGCTGATGACGGCATCGCCGAACTCCTTCATGCGGCCCGCATTCGCCGGCCCCAGGTCCGGATCGGCAGGGATGGGCACCAGGAAGTACAGGTTCTCCTTGCCCTCGGGGGCCACGCTGGAGTCCGTGACCGACGGGGCGCACACGTAGATGGAGGCCGGACTGGGCAGCTTCGGGTTGTCGCCGAAGATGTCCCCGAAGTTCGATTCCCAGTCGCTCGTGAAGTAGAGGTTGTGGTGCAACAGTTCAGGCAGTTTGCGGTTGACGCCGATCATCATCAGCAGCGCACCCATGCCCGGGTCGCGCTTCTCCCACTTGCCCTCGGGCATGGCCGAGTCCTCGGGGTCCAGCATCATCGTCTCCAAGTGGTGCTGATCGCAGGCGCCCACCACGATGTCAGCGGGCAGCACCGTGCCGTCGGCCAGTTCGACGCCTGTGGCCCTGGACTGCTCGGTGCACACCCGCGCCACCTCGCTGCCGGTGATGATCTCCACGCCGGCGCCGCGGGCGAGACGCTCGATGGCGTCGATGATGGTGTGCATGCCCCCCATGGGGTAGGCGACGCCGTCGAGGAGGTCGAGGCGACTCATGATGTGGTAGAGGCTGGGGGCACGATTGGGCGACGTCGCGAGGAAGACGGCCGGGTACCCCAGGATCTGCTGCAGGCGGTGATCGCTGAAGGACCGCGCGACATGATCCCCCAGTGAGCGTGTGAGCAGCGGGACCAACGTGCGGGCCTGCTTCAGGAGGGCGGGATCCAGGAAGGCCAAGGGGTCCGAGAACGTCGTGTAGAGGAAACGTCGGGTGGCGGTGTCGTAGAAATCGCGCGCGCCCTCGAGGTATTTCTCAAGTCGAGGTCCGGACCCCGGCTCGAGGCGTTCGAAGAGGGCGGTGGCCGCCTCCAGCCCCGGTTTGACGTCCACGGGCTCGGACTCGTCCTCGAAGAACACCCGATAGCCCGGGTCCAGCGGGGTCAGGTCCAGCTCCGCCCCGGCGGTGGTGCCACAGAGTTGGAAGAAGTGGTCGAAGGCCTCGGGCATCAGGTACCACGACGGTCCGGTGTCGAAGACGAACCCACCGTCGCGGAGGATCCCGGCGCGCCCGCCCAGTTCGTCGTGCCGCTCCACGAGGGTGACGACGTGCCCGTCCCGCGCCAGGAGTGCTGCTGTCGCCAGTCCGGCTATCCCTCCGCCGATCACCACGGCTCGCTGTCGGTTCATGACTGCCTCCCCCATCGGTGACGGGCCATCGCACGTACGGCGATGGCCACCTTGGTGGCGTCCGGCACGCGGATGCGGCTGGCGCGCACCACCGCGGCGTCGGTGTGCCGAAGTCGGTCATTCAATGCCGCGAAAAGGTCGTGGGCAACCTGCACGGCCGGTCTGACGTCGCGGGGCAGCAGGGGAATCGCCCGGGCCGCGGCGTCCAGGTCCTCGGCAATGTCGCCCACAAGTCGCAACTTGGTGGGCTCGTCCAGGCCAGAGGGATCCACCCCCGGGAAGTAGGCGCGCTCCAGCGCGTCGGCGTCGGCGTCGAGATCGCGGAGAAAGTTCACCTTCTGGAACGCGGCCCCCAGCCTGCGCGCGCCCAAGATCAGCTGGTCCCGCGTCTCCTCGGGGAGGCCGGCGTCCCCGAAGAAGGCATGCAGACACATGAGGCCCACCACCTCGGCGGAACCGTAGACGTACTCGTCGAAGGACTCGTCATCATGGACGCTGCGGCTCAGATCCGTGCGCATCGAGGTGAAGAACGGTGTGACGACGTCGTGCGGGATGCCGGTGCGGCGCGCAACGTCTGCAAAGGCATGCACGACCAAGTTCTCGCTGAAACCCTCGCGAGTTGCCACCATCACGTCGGCCTCCAACGCGTCGAGTCTGGAGCCGGCACGAGACAGGTCCAGCCCTGCCCCTTCAGCTGCCCCGTCGACGATCTCGTCCGCCACCCGCACCAGTGCATACACACTGGAAATGTCGCGTCGGACGCCGGGCGGCAGCAGCCGGGTGGCCATGGCGAAGGACGTCGAGTAGCCCCGGATCACCTCCGCGGAACACGCGTGAGCACACTTCGTGTAGCGACGTGTGCTGGCCAGTGCAGCAGCAGGGATCACCGGGCCCGCCCCATCACGGAGTCCATCAGAGCGTTCATCTCCGCGCGCAGCCGTGACGGCACGCCCACCTCCTCCAGGGACGTGGAGGCTCGACCGAGCAACGACTCGGCACGCGCCATGGCGAGTTCCCGCGCACCGGAGGCCAACAGTTCACGCCGCAGCTGCGCGATGCCGTGGACGTTGAGGGGCACGGACCGCAGTGCCTCGATACGCGGCCAGTTGGCGGTCCCCCTCGCGGCGGTGATCACCGCCGTCTCACGGTGATTCTCCAGATCGGAGGCGATCTCCCGACCGAGCACCGTGTCATGAGCGAAGGCACCCAGCACGTCATCAACTATCTGGTAGGCCTCGCCCATGTCACAGGCCGCGGTTCGCAGGGCGACAACATGGGCGGCCGGGGCATCAACGAGGAGGGCACCCAGCACCAGCGGCGTCTCGAAGGAATACACGGCCGTCTTGAGGTGCGCAGCAGTACGCATGTCCACCTCGCTCGGCCTGGCCCCCGGCCACGAGTGGACCACGTCCAGGTATTCGCCCACCGCCGAGGCGACCAGCGCCTCGTCCATGAGCTCACTGATCTCATCCCGCACCGCAAGCGGCGCACGGTGCACGAGCCTGAAAACCGTGGCGAGCGCCAGGTCTCCCGCGATGATCGCGATCCCCTTGGCATCGGTTCGTCCAGCGCCATGATCGACGCGTTGGCCGGAACGCTGGGCATGCAGAGCCGCGAACTCCCCCGCCACGTTGAGACGACCCCGCCGGGTCAGGTCGTCGTCAATCACATCGTCGTGGACGACCAGCGTGGTGTGGAGGAGTTCGAGCGCCACGGACACACGACAGGCGTCCGCGTCCAGCGCGCCACCGTAGGCGTCTACGACAGCACCCATGAGCCGGGGCCGGACGAGCTTCCCCCCGAGCGCGGCACGCAACAGGGCCTCGCCCATCGCGGATGCGTCGACGTGCAGGACGCGCATGCGGTGGGTCAGGTCATGCAGGACCGATGAGAGTTCCTCCTCGACATCGCGCAACCAGCCGTGCATCAGGGCGGGGGTGGTGTCGGCAAGTGTCCCCATGGCGCCATTGAACACCATGAACCTTTCGACTGTCGAAGCACCCTCGTTCATGGCCAGGCGGGAACGTCCGCAGCGACACCGTTGACTGGCAGGGCGTCATCCTCCAGGCGCTCACGGGCACGGCGCGCCGCTTCCGTCAGGTCACCCATCATGGTGACCAGTCGCTGCTGCTCCTCCGGCGTGTAGGTGAGGACGCGGTCCATGATCTCCTCTGACAGCACCATGAACATGCTGCGCCCCATGTCGCGAGCTTCTTCTGTGGCGTGCAGTTCGACGGTTCGTCCGTCGGTTGCCGCCTTCTCACGCCGCAGGAGCCCATGACCCACCAGCCTGTCAACCAGCGCCGTCGTGGCGGCGGGCGAGAGCACGAGACGACGGCGCAGCGCTCCGGGCGTCATCACCTCACCCTCCTTCGTGGCCTCCACGACGGCGCTGATGGCATGGACGTCGTTGTGGCCGAGGCCTGCCAGGCGACGCGTCACCTCCATGTAGCGTTCCGCCTCCACCGTGAACGCCTGAAGCGCATGCAGTGGCCCACGCGGCAGCCGGTCACGAGTGTGCATGGGGACCATTCTAGATGGCTGTGTCTGAGCTGTCCGTCGTCACGGCCGACTACGTGTCCCGGGAATCCCCGTCGGGGCGTCATCGCGACCAGAAATCATCCATGGGAGTTCCCGTCAACAGGGCGCGTGGCGAGGTCACACCGCAACGCAGCCCGGAGGCCTGGGGGTGCTGACTGGCGCGGTACGGCATATCACTGCTGGCAGTCCTCGCCATCGCCGTGGCCGTCGGTGACATCGTCGGTCCCAGGACCGATCCTCACGAGAGCGCACCGCGCCAACCCCGCCCCAGAGGTACTAGGGTTGGGCCCCAGAACTCCCGGGGAGGAAAGTGGATGGGACGCATCGTCCAGAAGTTCGGTGGATCGTCGGTGGCAGATGCTGACTCCATCAAGCGTGTCGCCCGCCGCGTCGCCCGCTCACGTGGCGACGGCCATGACGTCATCATTGTCATCTCCGCCATGGGCGACACCACCGACGAGTTGATGGATCTGGCCCTGCAGGTCTCCCCGCAGCCCAAGTCGAGGGAACTCGACATGCTGCTGACCACGGGCGAGCGCCAGAGCGCCGCCCTGTTGGCCATGGCACTCTCGGATCTCGGAGTTGACGCCGTGTCCTACACGGGTTCCCAGGCAGGCGTGATCACCACCCCAACGCACGGGAACGCCCGCATCATCGACATCACGCCCGGGCGCGTGGAATCCGCCCTGCAGCAGGGCAATGTCGCCATCGTCGCCGGCTTCCAGGGTGTCTCGCAGTCCACCAAGGACGTCACCACCCTGGGTCGTGGCGCCTCGGACACCACCGCAGTCGCCCTGGCGGCAGCGCTGGGTGCGGACTACTGCGAGATCTACACCGACGTCGACGGCGTCTACACCGCCGATCCACGCATCGTGCCGAGCGCAAGGCAGATCGCCGAGGTGGGTTACGAGGACATGATGGAACTGGCTGCCTCCGGGGCCAAGATCCTCCACCTGCGCTGCGTCGAATACGCGCGCAGGGAGAACGTGCCCGTGCACGTCCGATCATCATTCAGCGACAAGCCGGGCACCTGGGTCAGGGCCCACGACCACATCGAGAAGGGCACTGGCATGGAAGAAGCCATCATCACCGGCGTCGCGCACGATCGCGGCGAGGCCAAGATCACGATCGTCGGCGTCCCGGACCAGGTGGGTGAGGCCGCCGCCATCTTCAAGGCCGTCGCCGCCAAGGAGATCAACATCGACATGATCGTGCAGAACGTCTCCAAGCTCTCCGACATCCGCACGGACATCTCCTTCACCCTGCCCATGAGCGACGGGGCCAAGGCCATCAAGGCCCTGGAGGAGATCAAGGAACGCGTCGGCTTCCACGAACTCCTCTACGACGACCAGGTGGGGAAGGTGTCAGTGGTGGGTGTCGGCATGCGATCCCATCCGGGCGTCACCGCCACGTTCTTCGACGCGCTGGCCACGGCGGCGGTCAACCTGCAGATGATCTCCACCTCGGAGATCCGCATCTCGGTGGTGGTGGGCGCCGAGGAGGTGGACCGGGCCGTGCGCGCCGCGCACACCGCATTCGGCCTGGACGGCTCACAGGAAGCAGTCGTGTACGCGGGCACGGGTCGCTGACCGCGCACACCTCGACTTCGCTGGACGCCCAAGTGACCAGTGAAAATGATCGGCTCGTAACGATTTGGTCTAGTTTGTGGTCCGCCTGTGTGCACAGGGCCACGCCTGGCCATATATTTGCGCCATCCCCGTGGACTGTGGCGTCCGCGACGGGCCGGACACGAGACCTGCTGGCGCGGCCAGTGGAGACAAAAGGAGATTTCATGAGCTTTTCCCTGCACCGCCGTGGGTTCCTCAAGGGGGCCCTCGCCGCTGGCGCTCTCATCCCGCTGGCCGCATGCGCCGGCGGAGGCGATGAAACGGAGACCCCCGCTGGCACCGACGACACGATGGACCCCGGCACCACCACCTCCGCCGATCCCAACAACCCCTTCGGCCTGGAGACCCCCTCCAACGTTGACGCAGCCATCTTCAACGGCGGCTATGGCGTCGCCTACGCCGAATACGCCGCCGGCATGGTCGAGGGCAAGTTCGACGGCGTCACAGTGGAGGTGTCCAAGATCCAGGACGCCACCAAGGAACTGCAGCCGCGCTTCGCCGGCGGCGACCCGCCCGACGTCATCGACAACGCCGGCGCGGGCAAGATCGGCATCTCGGCGATCATCACCCAGCTCGAGGACCTCAACGACGTCATCGACTCGCAGAACTACGAGGGCGAAGTCATCCGCGACACCCTCTACGCAGGCGTGCTGGAGCCCGGCACCATCGACGGCAAGCTGGCCGTCATCAACTACGTCCTGACCGTCTTCGGCATGTGGTACTCATCCTCCCTTTTCGAGGAGAACGGTTGGGAGCCGCCCAAGACCTGGGACGACGCCATCGAGCTCGGGGCAAAGGCCAAGGAGAAGGGCAAGTACCTCTTCCTGTGGGGCAACGAGGCTGCCGACTACTACATGGAACTGGCCATCACCTCCGCCATCAAGGAGGGCGGCGACGAAGTGCGCCTCGCCTTGGACAATCTGGAGGAGGGCTGCTGGAGCTTGCCCGCCATCCAGGACGTGTTCATGAAGATGGAGGAGATCGTCAAGGCCGGCTACGTCAAGCCCGGCGGCGGCGGCACCCAGTTCACGGCGGCCCAGGCCGCATGGTCCCAGGCACAGGAGGCGCTCCTGTACCCCTCCGGAGCCTGGATCGAGAACGAGATGAAGAGCCAGACTGCGGAGGGCTTCGAGATGATGGCGGCACCGGCCCCCACCGTCACGACTTCCTCGGCGCTGCCCTACGAGGCCATCCACTCCGCAGCGGACGAGCCCTACATCGTTCCCAGCCAGGGCAAGAACGTCGCCGGTGGCAAGGAATTCATGCGAGCCATGCTGTCGAAGGAGGCGGCCGAGAACTTCGCCAAGGAGATCCTCTCCCCCACGATTGTCAAGGACACGGTCCCGGACGATGGGTTCGGCTCCAGCGCCCTGGTGTCCCAGATCGACATGTTGGGCAATGCGGGGGACGACGTCTTCACCTGGAAGTTCAACGCCTTCTACGGCATGGGCCCCGACACAGTCGTGCTCTGGAACTCCTTCCTCGACGGTCAGCTCACCACGGATGAACTCACCACCCGCCTCCAGGAGATCACGGACAGGGTGCGCAACGACGACGCCATCGAGAAGTTCACCGCAGAGTGATCCTCGGCTTCTAGTCGGCACACGGGCGGCGAGGGCACTCCCCTCGCCGCCCCTTCCCATCTGTCCCTCGACCCCGGAGACCCGATGCAACGGCGCAAGCGGAAATTTTCGTTCGACAAGGCCAGCTTCATGGTGGTCTTCCTCGGACTGCCCCTCGCAATCTATTTGCTCCTCGTGATCTACCCGTTCCTGCAGGCGTTCCACCTGTCACTGACCAACTGGCGTGGGTTCGGACCCATTGCCGAGGCGGACTACATCTGGCTCGACAATTACGTGTACCTCTTCACCAGCAGCAAGTTCATGCTGGCGTTGGGGCACAACGCGATGCTGGCGGTGTTCCTCCCCCTGATCACGATCATCCTCGCCCTGCTGTTGGCCATCGTCATCACCGTGGGGGGCCACAGCCACGGCAACATCCGCGGCATCAAGGGGGCCAGCTTCTACCGCGTGGTCTCCTTCTTCCCCTACGTGATCCCGGGCATCATCATCGGCCTCATGTGGCGTCTCCTGCTGGACCCCGGCATGGGTCTCATCAACGGTCTGCTGGTGGGCATCGGGCTGGACCAGTTCCAGGACTATGCGTGGCTCGGCAAGGAGGCAACTGCCATGCCCGTGTCGATGATGGTGATCGTCTGGGGCTTCGTGGGCTTCTACATGCTGCTGTTCATCGCGGCCATCAAGTCGATCCCCTCGGAGATCTTTGAAGCGGTCCGCATTGACGGAGCGGGACGCTGGACCACTGCGATCAGGGTCACCATCCCGCTGATCCGCGACAACATCCAGACGGCCTACATCTACATGGGCATCATCGCGCTGGACGCCTTCATCTACATGGTGGCGCTGAACCCCACGGGCGGGCCCAACTACTCCACCCTCGTCATGAGCCAGGAACTGTTCAACACTGCGTTCGGTGGCCAGAACATGTGGGGCCGAGGCTCCGCCATGGGTGTCGTCCTTGCGCTCGTGACGCTGACCTTCGCGGGTCTGGTGTTTCTCGTCAATCGCCTGACCGGCGGCAAGGAAGCGGTGAGCTACTGATGAGCACCCAAGTTCGGGGCAATTCCATGGCGGAGCGGAAGATCCGGATCAGCAGGGGTGACAAGGTCTTTGCCGGGGCATCCCACGTCCTGCTGATCATCTGGTCAGTGCTGGTCGTGGGTCCACTGGTGTGGACCCTCATGACATCGCTGAAGACCACCCGGGAAATCACGGCATCCTCCATCGCCCCGCCCAAGGCACTGCTGACGGACCCCGAGACCGGGTCATTCAGCCTGTCCTACCTGTTCGGGAACTACATCAGCGCCTGGACGTCCGACAACTTCGGGCGGTACTTCCTGAACACGTTCTTCGTGGTCACAGCAGCCATGCTGCTGGTGATGCTGCTGGGCGCCATGTGTGCGTACGTCCTGGCCCGGTACCAGTTCAGGGGCAGCCAGCTGATCTACTACCTGATGCTCGCCGGCCTGACGTTCCCCATCTTCCTGGCGATCGTCCCGCTGTACCAGGTGCTGAAGACCCTGCCGCTGCCCTGGGCCCCCAATGGGGTGTTCCTGAACACGTTCGAGGGCCTGATCCTCACCTATGTGGCGTTCGCGCTGCCATTCACCGTGTTCTTCCTGTATGCATTCTTCCGGACGTTGCCGCAGGAGATCGCCGAGGCCGCGCAGGTGGACGGTGCCGGTCACTGGACAACCTTCTTCCGGATCATGCTGCCCATGGCGAAGCCAGGTCTCTCGTCGATTGCCATCTTCAACTTCCTCGGCCTGTGGAACCAGTTGCTCCTGCCGCTGGCCCTCAACACCAAGGAGGAGCAGTACGTGCTGGCGCAGGGCGTGTTCAACTTCGCGAACAAGGCCAAGTACGAAGTGGACTTCGGTTCGCTCTTCGCTGCGGTGATCATCACCGTCGTGCCGGTCTTGATCGTCTACATGATCTTCCAACGCCAACTCCAGGGCTCGGTGTCGCAGGGCACCATCAAGTAGCGCCCGCCATTTCCTCCATCTCCGGTGGTGTCGCTTCCGCAGAGACCCGACATCAGTACACTGAGCCGAGTGATCTTCAAGCGCGTGGGTGATGGCCGCCCCTACCCCGACCACGGCTACGTCCAGAAGCAGTGGGCTGCCATCGCCCCTCATCAGGTACGACTTGACGAGCTCGTCACCACCAAACGCACGCTTGACCTCGACGCTCTGCTCGAGGAGGATTCCACGTTCTACGGGGACCTCTTCGCCCATGTCGTCTACTGGCGAGGCGAATTGTTCCTGGAGGATGGTCTGCACCGCGCGCTGCGTGCCGCACTGCAGCAGCGGCAGACGCTCCACGCGCGAGTCCTGGAGTTGAAGTGAGCCCATGCCCCGAGTCGCCGACCAGAACTGAGTGAGCGCCTTGCGCATTTTTCGATTGATCGCCACGCCCCTGCTGCTGTTGGGTCTCCTCGGCCTCCTGATCTGGGGCGCGTTCTGGGGGTGGCGCAACCTCACGGCACCGCTGCCCGAGCCGGAGCCGACGCCCTGCGTGACGGTTTCCACGGAACTCGTCACCGTGAGGGATGTCTCCGTGCGGGTCTACAACGCCGGGTTCACCAGCGGCCTCGCCAGTCGCGTGAGCTCCCGTCTCAAGGAGGCGGGCTTCAACATCCTCCGCGTCGAGAACGCCGAGGAGCGTGTGACGAGTGGGCTCATCGTTCGCACGAGCGAGGACAACCAACCCGCATTGCGGCTCGTCGCGTCCTATTTCGCGGAGCCCACCATCGAGTACGACGATCGCGTTGACGGCACCGTGGACGTTTTGCTCGCCTCCGAGGAGCCAGCCCCCGGCGAGACGCCGCTGTCGCAGGTGTCCAGCGGTGAGAAGGGGACCACCTGCGTCCCACCCGGCGCACTGCCGTCACCGTCTGAGAGTCCCGGGGACGCTGGGGAGAGTACCAAGCCCCAGGAGCCGTGACGTCGGCTGGTCTGCGAGCCATGGCAATGGAGCCGGGCCGTCCCGTTGGCACGGAGGCCTCGAGAGTCCAGAGCATCCGCGACGTCGGGCACACCGGTTGGGGACGGGGGGTCAACCTCACCCCAGCGGCCCCCCGAGGGGGTGACGCGCGGACACAGCCCAGGACATAGCGTGGGTGCCCTGGACCCAGGCACCGGCACGGCCTGCCGCACGTACACGAGGAGCACCCCATGGACCAGTCATCCCGCTACGTCGACCTCAGCCTGAACGAAGAGGATCTCATGGCCGCGGGCTCACACATCCTGTGTGCCTACACCATGATGCCGAAGACCGGCTACGGCTATGTGGAGAGCGCTGCCCACTTCGCCGCAGAGTCATCCACGGGAACCAACGTCGACGTGTCCACCACAGATGACTTCACCAAGGGAGTCGACGCGCTCGTCTACCACATTGATGAGGCGACGCAGGACGTGCGCATCGCATATCCGTTGGACCTGTTCGACCGCAACGTGATCGACGGCCGCATGATGCTGGTGTCCTTCCTCACCCTCACCATCGGCAACAACCAGGGCATGGGCGACATCGAGCATGCCAAGATGATCGACTTCTGGGTCCCGCCGGAGGCCATCCGGCAGTTCGACGGACCCTCGGTCAACATTGCGGAGATGTGGCGCATCCTCGGGCGCCCCGTCACGGATGGGGGCTTCATCGCCGGCACGATCATCAAGCCAAAGTTGGGATTGCGGCCCGAACCCTTCGCCGAGGCCGCCCACGCATTCTGGTTGGGTGGGGACTTCATCAAGAATGATGAACCGCAGGGCAATCAGCCCTTCGCCCCCATCAAGAAGACGATCCCGCTGGTCTACGACGCCATGAAGCGAGCCATGGACACCACCGGGGAGGCGAAGCTGTTCTCCATGAACATCACCGCCGACGACCACCACGAGATGCTGGCCCGGGCCGACTTCGCGCTGGAGACGTTCGGCACGGACGCGAACAAGCTCGCCTTCCTCGTCGACGGCTATGTCGGTGGACCCGGCATGGTCACAACCGCCCGCCGCAACTACCCCAGCCAGTTTCTGCACTATCACCGGGCAGGACACGGCGCCGTGACGTCACCCAGTTCGAAACGCGGCTACACCGGCTTCGTGCTCGCCAAGATGTCGCGTCTGCAGGGTGCTTCCGGCATCCACGTGGGCACCATGGGCTACGGCAAGATGGAGGGCGCCGGCGACGACAAGAACATTGCCTACATGATCGAGAGGGATGAGGCACAAGGCCCCGTCTACCGCCAGAAATGGGATGGCATGCGCGCCACGACCCCCATCGTCTCGGGTGGGATGAATGCGCTGCGACTCCCGGGCTTCTTCGACAACCTGGGCCACGCCAACATCATCAGCACATCCGGCGGAGGCGCCTACGGCCACCTCGACGGCGCCGCCGACGGTGCCCGCTCACTGCGCCAGGCCGCCGACGCATGGCAGGCCGGCGCGGATCCCCTCGAGTGGGCCGCGGACCATCGGGAGTTTGCCCGGGCTTTCGAGTCATTCCCCGGTGATGCCGACAGCATCTACCCGGGGTGGCGCGACGTCCTCCTGTCGGACTCCCGCTGACTGATCCCGACGAAGGTGGTGGGATCCGTCACTCGGAGAGTCCTTCGCGCAACGCTGTCGCGGTCGCTGCTGCGCGGTCCTTGACGTCGAGCTTGCGGTAGAGGCTGCGAGTATGTGTCTTCACCGTGTCCTCGCTGATCACCAACTGGGCGGCGATGTCCTTGTTCGAGTCCCCCGCCACCAGCAGGTTCAGCACCTCGGACTCTCGTTGGGTCAGCCCTCGTCGTGCTCCGGGCCAGTAGCGGTTGCGGCCAATGGTCCTGGCCGCCGAAAGTGCAACCCGCCCAGCAAGGACGGGATCGACGACCACGTCCCCGTGGAAGATGCGGCGCAGGTGGGCAACCAACTCGTACCCGTCCACACACTTCGACAGGTAGCCCTTGGCACCTGCCCGCAGTGACTGGAACAGGAAGTGCTCCTCTTCGTGATCGGTCAGCATGACCACCCTGATCAGGGGATGGGACGTGGCGAGTGAGCGCACCAGGTCCACACCGATGTCGCGTCCGATACGCACATCGGTCAGGACGATGTCGACAGACGTGGAGGAGATAAGCATGCGTGCCGCGTCGAACGAGCGGCTGGAACCCACCACCTCGACATCCGCCGCGAAGGGCCGAAGCATCTCCCTGAGGCCGAGCAGGACCATGGGGTGGTCATCCACGAGGACCACTCTCAACGGTCGAGCGGTAGCGCTCATGGGGCCGATGCTATCGGCACGTACTGCGTGGTGGTGGGGCGGGGGTCCAATCACGACGGGGATCATCCGTGTCCATCTCACCCCTGCCGCCACCCGCGAGGGGGATGGAAACTGGCGTCATCTCTGGTGATCTGGGGGGAGGGTTGGGGGTCTTTGAGCCAGCCGTCGTCAATTTGGGGGTTTTCCATCATGCCGCTTCCGTTCCCCCCCGGACGTCGGAGTTCGCCATGCTGACCGACCGCACCACTCTGGCCCAGTTCCTCATCGCCGAACAACGCAATCACCCGGACACCCCCAGCGACCTGAAGGCATTGGTGCTGGACCTCGCCCTGGCCTGCAAAGTCGTTTCATGGCAGGTTGCCCAGGGCGCGATCAGCCGACGTCTCACCCCCGCCGGGGAGGGGGCCGGGCCCACGGACTCGAGATCCCTCGACGACCTGGCCACCAGCGCCTTCCTCCGGGCCGTCGAGGGTGGCGGATCCGTTGCGGGACTGCGCAGCTTCGACCCGCACCCCTCGCACACCATCCCACCCGCGGGAACCGAGGGCAGGTACCTCGTGGTGTTCGACCCCCTCGAGGGCGCCTCCAGTATCGACGGCACGGTATCGGTGGGCAGCATCTTCTCCATCCTGGGGAACCCACACCCGGGCACTGCCCCGTCGACGCAGGACTATCTGCAAGCCGGCTCACAGCAGGTGGCCGCTGGCTACGCCCTCTACGGCCCCGCGACGATCATGGTGCTCACACTCCGGCATGGCGTGCACGGTTTCACCCTCGATCCGACGGTGGGTGAGTTCTTCCTGACCCACCCCGGCATGGCCGTGTCGGAGCAGGCCGACGAGTTCGCCATCAACCACGCCAACAGGCGGTTCTGGGAGCCGGCGGTCAGGCGCTACGTCGACGAATGCCTGGCCGGCGCCAGCGGGTCGAGGGGACGCAACTTCACCATGCACTGGGTGGATTCGCTGGTTGCCGAGACACACCGGGTCCTGGTCCGCGGCGGCGTCTGCCTTCACCCGTGCGGCTCCGGAGGTGGTTTCACCCTCGGCGACCTGCGCGTGCTGGACCAGGCGAACCCCATCGGGCTGCTCATCGAAGAGGCGGGCGGGCGGGCCAGCACCGGCCATGTCCCGATGCTGGACCACCAAGGCGTCGATGTCACGGAGCAGAGCAGTTTCGTCTTCGGGTCCCGTCACGAGGTCGAACGGATCGAGCGGTACCAGTCGGAGAGCTACGACGAGCCCGGCGACAGGGACCTCGACCTTCCGCTCTATGCCAGCCGGGGCCTGTTCCGACCACCCTTCCCCCGGCCATGACCCACACCCGTCCATTGGAGACGTCATGACTCTCAAGCATCCAGTGCTGGCCATCACCGGCTCCTCCGGTGCGGGGACCACGTCGGTCCGCCGCACGTTCGAACAGATCTTTCGACGCGAGGACGTCCATGCCTCCTACGTCGAGGGCGACAGCTTCCACCGCTGGAACCGCGTCGAGATGAGGGAGAGGATGGCCGACGCCATGGCACGCGGCGACCACACCTTCAGCCACTTCGGTGAGGAGGCCAACCTCTTCCAGGAACTGGCCGCACTGTTTCGCGACTACGGCGAATGCGGCGGCGGACGGGTGCGTCACTACCTCCACGACGCAGAAGAGGCAGCCCCCTTCGGGCAGGTTCCCGGCACCTTCACCGCCTGGGAGGACGTTCCCGAAGGCACCGACCTGCTGTTCTACGAAGGACTGCACGGGGCCGTGGTCACTGACACCGTGGACGTCGCCTCCCATGTGGATCTGGCGATCGGAGTGGTGCCCGTCATCAACCTGGAGTGGATCCAGAAGCTGCACCGGGACCACCAACAGCGCGGCTACACCGCAGAGGCGGTGACGGCGACCATCCTGCGACGGATGCCCGACTTCGTGCACTACATCACGCCACAGTTCTCCCGCACCCACATGAACTTCCAACGGGTCCCCGTCGTGGACACCTCGAACCCGTTCATCGCCCGCACCATCCCCACCGCTGACGAATCCATGCTGGTGATCAGGTTCAGCGATCCCCGGGGCATCGATTTCCCCTACCTGCTCTCCATGCTGGACGGCTCGTTCATGTCCAGGGCCAACACCATCGTGGCGCCGGCGGGCAAGATGGATCTGGCGATGCAACTCATCTTCACTCCCATGGTCTGGCGCATGATGGAACGCAAGCGCCGCGCGATGGAGCGGTAGGTCACGTGCTGCAGCCCGCCACGGCCAAGCTCTGGGCCCTCCAGGAGCGGCACCAGGGTGATCGCCGTCGGCTCTTCTCCGCCGTCGCCGCCGTCCTCAACGTCGACAGGGTGTTCTACCCGGGCTGCTTCGTGGACATCGCACCCTCATACGTCTTCCAACGCGTCACCTATCTCGACCAGGATCGGCGGGCCCCGGGATTCTTCGCCGACACTGATGGCATCGCTGAGATTCTGGACCGGGACGGCGCCGCACCCGAACCCGACATCACCTTCGTTCACGCCGACTACACAGGCCCCCTTCATCTCCCCCTCGAGCACTTCGATCTCCTGATCTCGCTCTACGCGGGGTTCGTGTCCGAGCACTGCACAGACCACCTCCGGGTCGGCGGGACCCTGCTCGTCAATCCCAGCCACGGCGACGCGGCGATGGCATCCATCGACCCGCGATACATGCTCAGTGGCGTCGTGGTGCAGGACGACGGCGCCTACCGGATCGACAGGAGCAGCCTGGAAAGTCACCTGATCCCGAAGAAACCACGGGCCGTCACCGTCGACGACCTGCACCGCACGGGACGCGGTGTGAACTACACCACGTCCCCCTTTGCCTACCTGTTCACCCGGATGCACTAGCCACGCCGGGAGAAGGGACACCCGGGTCCACATGCTGGATCCCGGGTGTCCTCAGATCTCCTGCGAGATCGCACTGGCGGTGACGGAGGGATTTGAACCCTCGGTGGCTTGCACCACTCTCGCTTTCGAGGCGAGCTCTTTCGGCCGCTCAGACACGTCACCGCCGGTGAGTTTACAACCATCGCGTCACCACTCGCCAATCGTCGGGGTTGGCAGGTTGTCGCGCCGCTCGGCGAAGAAGTCGTCCAGCAGCGCAGCGCATTCTGCAGCGAGGATGCCGCTGGTGACGCGCGGGCGGTGATTGAGGCGTGGGTCGCGCACGACGTCGAAGAGGGACGAGATGGCTCCCGCCCCGGGGTCGAAGGCCCCGAACACCACGTGCTCGATCCGGCTGGCCACGATGGCCCCCGCGCACATCGTGCACGGTTCCAGGGTCACCACCAGAGTGCAGCCGGTGAGGCGCCACTGGCCCAGCTGCTCTGCGGCGCGTCGGATCGCGACCACCTCGGCGTGCGCCGTCGGGTCCCCCAGCAGCTCGCGTTCATTGCCGCCGAGCGCCACCTCTTTCCCCTCGGCATCAAGCACCACGGCGCCGATGGGAACATCGCCGTGGTCCGCCGCGGCGCGCGCCTGGCCGATGGCCCGCAGCATCACCGGGACGAAGCGGCTGGGCATCCTCAGTCGTCGAAGGACTCGACGGCGCGCTCGAACTCCGGAGCCACCTTCAGCTTGCGGGCGATCTGGAGGACCAGAGCATCGGAATCCTCGTCGTAGTCCGTGGTGATCTGCTCCAGTTCGAAGGCGCGCAGGCCGTTGGCGGCGAACATGTCGAGGTCCCCCACGGGTACGGAGTCATCGTCCTCGTCGGGCACGTCCTCCCCCAGGTAATCCATGATGTCGCGGGCCAGCGGCCAGTCATTTGCGGCGCCCGAGTCACTCAGGAGCACCTCGACGACGCGGCCCCGTACGCGGCACGCCACAAAGAAATCACCGGCCACCGACACGAAGCCGACAGCCCCCGAGTCGCCCGGGATACGACCGAGCTGCCTCACGAACTCGTCGAAGTCGTTTGCCAGGTCGAAGTCCATGGGCACCGCCAGGGGGCGACCGTCCTCACGGTAGACGGCCACCACGAAGTCGACATCGTCCTCGGTGGCCTCGTCGAGCTCGTCGTCGTCATCGTCTGTGTCGTCGTCGGAGTCACCGTCGTCCTTGAGGTCGAATGGCTCAGCGTCCTCATCAAATGCGTCCACGGCTGTCCTTTCCCTCGGTGCTGCCCGATCCATCCTCCCAGACATTGGCTCCCAGCACAGCCCCCGAAGTGCACTCGTCGGTCCGTGGAGTGTGCAAAGGTGTAGCCCGTGGAACTTTGCGTGATCGAACACCCGTTGGTGGACCACAAGCTCACCCTGCTACGGGAGGCCAGCACCGAGCAGCCGACGTTTCGTCGGCTCGTCGAGGAGCTCGTCACCCTGCTGGCCTACGAGGCGACCCGTGGCGTTCGTGTGCGGGAGGTGAAGATCACCACGCCCGTCGCCGAGGCAACGGGCACACGCCTGGCCCAACCGGCCCCGTTGGTGGTGCCCATCCTGCGCGCGGGACTCGGAATGCTCGACGGCATGCTCCGGTTGATGCCCGCCGCCGAAGTGGGCTTCCTCGGGATGATCCGCGACGAGAAGACGCTGATGCCGGCCACGTACGCCGAACGTCTCCCGCAGGACCTGTCGGGTCGCCAGTGCTACGTGCTGGACCCCATGCTCGCCACCGGCGGTTCGCTGGGCGAGGCCGTGAAGTTCCTCGTGGGCCGTGGCGCGGACGACATCACCGCCATCTGCCTGCTGGCCGCCCCCGAGGGCATCCAGAACATGCAGGACCTCCTGGCGCACCTGCACGTGCCCTGCACGCTGGTCACGGCCGCCGTCGACGAGTGCCTGAACGATATGGGCTACATCGTGCCCGGCCTGGGTGATGCGGGCGACCGCCTCTACGGCCTCGCCGACTGAACCTGCACCACACGTCGCCGGGGCACTGCTGCTCCGCCCCGGTTCCGTCTCCTCCCATGGCCTCACATGTCAGTTCGCACGTGAAGCTCGTAGGATCCGTGGCCGCAGATCAGTAGTAGTACGGGAATTTCGACCAGTCGGGGTCCCGCTTCTCCAGGAACGAGTCGCGGCCCTCGACGGCCTCATCGGTCATGTAGGCGAGCCGGGTCGTCTCCCCCGCAAAGACCTGCTGGCCGACGAGCCCGTCGTCGATGAGGTTGAAGGCGTACTTCAGCATGCGCTGTGCCGTGGGCGACTTGCCACAGATCTTCGCCGCCCACTCCAACCCCTCGTCCTCAAGATGTGCGTGCCCCACCACCTTGTTGACCATGCCCATGCGGTGGGCATCGTCAGCGGTGTACACATCGCCGAGGAAGAAGATCTCGCGGGCGAACTTCTGTCCCACCTGACGAGCGAGGTAGGCAGACCCGAAGCCCGCATCGAAGGAGCCGACGTCGGCGTCGGTCTGCTTGAAGCGGGCCTCGTCGGAGGCGATGGTGAGGTCGGAGACCACGTGCAGCGAGTGCCCCCCTCCGGCGGCCCACCCCCCGACCAGCGCGATGACCACCTTCGGCATGAAGCGGATCATGCGTTGGGCCTCAAGGATGTGCAGGCGTCCCAGCCGCGCGGCGTCGACGCCTTCGGACGTCTCCCCCTCGGAGTACTGGTACCCCGCCCGGCCCCGGATCCGCTGGTCGCCGCCCGAGCAGAACGACCACCCGCCATCCTTGGGCGAGGGCCCGTTCCCGGTCAGGAGGACGCAGCCGACGTCGGAGGCCATCCGTGCATGTTCCAGCGCCTGACACAGTTCGTCGACGGTGTGGGGGCGGAAGGCGTTGCGCACCTCCGGCCTGTCGAACGCGATGCGGACCGCGGGCACCGTGCGGGCGCGGTGATAGGTGATGTCGGTGAACTCGAAGCCGGGAACCTCGTCCCACAGTTCCGGACGGAAAGGGTTGTTCATGGCGGCCACGTTAGCGACCCATCCGGACGACGCGTCGGGCCCTGTCCGGGAAGTTGGTCACCACGGAGTCCACCCCGATCTCCACCGCGTGGGCCACGTCCCGCTCCTCGTCCACGGTCCAGACGTGCACCTTGATGCCGGCCTCGTGGGCCAGCCACACGTAGTCGGGTTGCCTGAGGGCTGTCCAGTCCGGATGCAGCGCTCCGGCACCGATCCAGCGCGCGTACTGCCATGGGTTGTAGAGCCCGTCCGAGTACAGCAGGCCGATCTGGGACGGTGGCACGACGCCACGCAGGCCAGCGAGGCTGATGTGGTTGAACGAGGAGAACAGGACACGGTCGGTCATGCCTGCATCGGCCACCATCGCCGCAGCTTCCACCTCCAGCCCCGGATAGGGCTCGATGGCGTTCTTCAGCTCCACGTTCAGGATGGCACCGGTGGGCCGGATCAGGTCGAGAATCTCGGTGAATGTGGGGATACGCACGTTGCGGTGACCGATGAACCCGTTGGAGAAGTCCATACGCCGCAAATCCTCGAGCGTCAGGTCCTTCACCCGCCCGAAGCCGTTCGACGTCCTGTCGATGGTCTCGTCATGAATGACGACGAGCGCGCCGTCGGCTGTGCGCTGCACATCCAGTTCAATGCCCTCGGCGCCCTGGTCCAGCGCCAGCCTGAAGGCTGGGATCGTATTCTCGGGAGCATAGGCTGAAGCCCCTCGGTGTGCCCAGATCTGCGTCACGGTCGTCCCCTAATCATGCACCTGTGCAACCCACGCGGGAAGGCCCGGTGAGCGCAAAAAGGCCCGGCCGGTGGGCCGGGCCTACTGCGCGCTCGGAGGGATTCGAACCCCCAACCTTCTGATCCGTAGTCAGATGCTCTATCCGTTGAGCCACGAGCGCTTGCCCTCATCAGGCAGTCTCGTACTATACGCGCATCCCATCCTCACCAGCAAAACGAGCGGAACGGACGTTCATCAGGAGGTGGACATCCCCCGGCCGGGACCGGGGGACGCGCGTGGCGGAGGTGGAGGGATTTGAACCCTCGATGGGGTTGAAGCCCCAAACCCGCTTAGCAGGCGGGCGCCATAGACCGGACTAGGCGACACCTCCACGCCCGGACAAGGGTAGCGGGTGGCCCAGAGCAGTGCCAACCGACACAAATCGAGAATCCACCTCCACCTCGCTTACACTCACATTTGAAGAGGAGGGGCGAGACCACCATGAGCGACGACCAGGACGATGTCGACGGCATCCACCGGGGCGACGATGACGCCACCCCGGGGCCGTCCCCCCGTCGATCCGCAGCCCCTGCCGATGTTCTGCGTCCCCTCATGAACACTCGGGGCCGGCTGGTATTCATCCTCGCCGCCATCGTCCTGGTCGCTGTGGGCACCTCCTTCGCAGCATCCCGGAGCGGCTCGTCCCTGGTGTGGTTCATCGGCGTACCGCTCATGCTCGTCGCAGTCCTGGTCGGCGCTCTGGGGCGCTCGGCCGCCTTCACCGTCGCCAGCACCATTCTTCCCGGCCTGGGCCTGCTGGGCGCCCGCTCCCGAACGGCCCGCGTGCTGGGCGTGGTCTTCCCGACAGTGCTCCTCGGCGCCATCGCCTGGGCAGGCTTCTCCGCCTCCTCCGACTTCGCCAACTTTGCCAGCTTCGCCGTCAATCCGTCCGAGCTGCGCACCGTGACCGTCGTCGCATCCGCGGTCGGCCTGCTGTGGGTGTCCCTGATCACCGCCACCCACATCCTGACCCGACCCGCCGGCTGGGACTGGGTGCGCCGGTCGCTGGGTGCCGTACTTGTGACGTCCCTGAGTTTCAGCATCGCCGGGTCCGCCGCGATCGCGGCCCGCTACGCGTTTGACCAGAAGGAGCTTGTCTCGAAGGTCTTTCCGCACGAGGATGAGGTGAAATCAACGTCGCGTCCCTCAATTGACGGGAAGGACAAGGACCCCTGGAAGAACAATCCGCGTCTGAACATCATGCTGCTGGGGGCGGACAGCGCTGACGCGCGTGACAGAAGCCTCGGCCTGCGCGCTGACACCATCATGGTGGCATCCATCGACACATCCACCGGTGAGACGACGATCGTCCAGATTCCCCGCAACGTGCAGTACACGCCGTTCCCCGAGGGCTCTGAACTCGACGAGAAGTTCCCCCGGGGCTTCCGCGGCGAGGGAGACGAGGCGGAGTACTTCATCAATGCGCTGTGGGACAAGTCCGAGAACTGGTATCCGGATCTCTTCGAGGGGCAGACGTTCCGCGGGGCAGAGGGCATGAAGTTGGGAGTCCAGGGCATCACCGGTCTCAAGATCGACTACTTTGCCCTTCTCAACATCGACGGTGTGCAGCGCCTCATCGACGCCATGGGCGGCGTCGACATCAACATCAACGAGCGCCTCCCCATCGGTGGCAACACCACCGGCAAGAAGCCCACCGGCTGGCTGAAGCCGGGACCGGACCAGCACCTCGATGGGTACGACGCCATGTGGTATGCCCGCAGCCGCTCCGACAGCAGCGACTACGCCCGCATGGCGCGCCAGTCCTGCCTCGTCGACGCCATCATCAAGCAGGCCAATCCAGCAACCATGCTCAGCTCCTACGAAGCCATCGCGTCCGCGTCGGCCGACATGGTGATGACCGACATCCCCCAGCAGGTGCTGGAGCCGCTGGTGGGCCTGTCCCTGAAGGTGAAGGACGCCAAGATCTCGCGCCTGGTGTTCTCCCCCGGCAAGAACGGCTACGACTACAACGATCCCGATTTCGAGGCCATGCGCGCAGCGGTCCAGGACGCGATCCGAAACCCCTCCGGCAAGCCGTCGCTCAACACCGACGTCACACCCAAGGCGACCGGCACCCCCACGGATGATGAGTCCGTGAAGCCCTCGAATAGCCCTTCACCGCAGGCTTCAGGGAGCCCGGAACCGAAGCTGGTGGACGGTGTCCAGCAGGTGGCCGACGCCTGCGCCTACGACCCGGTCAATCCAGACGACCCAAACGAGGAGGGCTAGGACCCGTCCCAGTTCCGGTATCCCTTGGCCGTGTCCAGCCGCACGCCCATCTCGTCCAAGATCTCGTCGATCCGAGCACGGTCGATGCTGTGGAACTCGAGCCGGGTGCGCTTCTCGTCGCCCTCGTGGATGACAACCTGGCCACCGCTCGTGGCGCGGGTGATGCGAGTCACCTCCGCCCAGTTGCCCCGCTGTTGACCGGCACGGCTGTTCACCATGTAGCCCTCCTCGTCGAGGACCAGTTCTGCGGCAGAGAACCGCTGCGCCAGCAGCGCCACCACCAGCAGAAGCACTCCGGCCACCAGGATGACGACAGCCAGCACCACGACGACGATGTGCCAGACGTTGATCAGCGCCAGGACCAGGAGGCCAGCTCCGACGAAGCTGGCAACGGCGGCGATGAGAAGCGCCCGGACAGGGACCCTGGGAGCGATGAAGAACGTGGTTGCGGCCATGCCTGCATGGTAGGGGCCGGACGGCGGCGAGGGTGGGATTCGAACCCACGGAGCGTTTCCACTCGGCCGCTTTCAAGGCGGCTGCACTAGTCCACTATGCGACCTCGCCGCTGCGGTTGACGCAGCGGCCACAATGGTAGCGTGCAGAAGAAATCTCCGCTGCCTTCCCGCCATGGGTTGCAGGCCGCCTGGGTCCGAACACCGGACCGCGACCCGGGAAACCCCCTCCCCTGGGCGACGATGCGGGACTTCCTTCTCACCAAGCTCGGCTCCGCCCGTGACGAGGTGGACCCGATGCTCGCCGACGGCGCCTTCGTCGATCCCGCGGGCGTGCCGCTCACCGGGGTGGAGCCCTACCAGCCACACACCTTCATCTGGTTCCACCGTCGCCTCCGCGAGGAGGTGGAGGTCCCGGGCGACCTGGTGGTGCTGCACCGCGACGATCGCCTCGTCGTCCTCGACAAACCACACTTCCTGTCCTCGATTCCGCGCGGCAAACACGTGTTGCAGAGCGCCGTCGTGCGGGCGCGGCAGGCACTGGACCTGCCCGAGTTGACCGCGGCGCATCGCCTGGACCGCGCCACTGCCGGCGTGCTGCTCATGACCACGGAGCGACGGTGGCGCGCCCCGTACCAGTCGCTGTTCAGTGATCGCACCGTTGAGAAGACCTACGAGGCCATTGCCCCGCTGAGGGACGATCTGGACTTTCCCCTGGAGGTGGAGTCCCACCTCGTCAAGCGCGTGGGGACGATGCAGGCAGAGACGCTGGATCTCCCCCCGAATGCGCGCACCGCCATCGACCTGCTGGAGACGCACGGAGGGTGGGGCCGCTACGGCGTGCGTCCGGTGACCGGCCGCACACACCAGATCCGCGCACACTTCACTCAACTCGGAATCCCGCTGGTCAACGACGCGCTGTACCCGGGCGTCCTCGAGATAGGCATCGACGACTTCTCCCACCCCCTCGCGTTGCTGTCCCGCAGCCTCGCGTTCACGGATCCAATCGACCAGACGCCGAGAAGATTCACCTCGCAACGATCTCTGCCGTGGCCGGGCCGCTAACGCACTGCAGGTGTGGCACTGTGTCCCCATGGAAGCTGTCATTGTTTCGACTCCCGGAGACATCGACGCGTTGGAGATGGGTGACATTCCCACGCCCCAACCGGCTCCCGGCGAGGTCCTCGTGCGCACCGTCGCCTCCGGCGTCAACCGCGCCGACATCCTCCAGCGCAAGGGCTTCTATCCTCCGCCCCCGGGGGTCACCGACACCATCGGCCTGGAAGCCTCCGGCACCGTCGAGGCCGTCGGTGAGGGCGTGACCAGATTCGCACCCGGCGACGAAGTGGTCGCACTGCTCGCCGGTGGTGGCTATGCCGAGTACTTCGTCGCCCCCGAGGGACAGCTGACCCCCCCGCCACAGGGCGTCGACCTCGTCACCGCGGCGGGCCTGCTGGAGGTGGCGGCCACCGTCATCTCCAACATGGACGTTGCCGGTCTGAGCGCGGGCGACACCCTCCTCACGCATGGTGGCTCCGGCGGCATCGGCACGTTCGCCATCCAGTACGCCAAGGCTCAGGGCTGCCGGGTCGCGGCGACGGCTGGCACCGATGCGAAGTTGCAGCACTGCCGTGAGCACGGCGCCGACATCGCTCTCAACTACCACGAGGACTGGGTGCAGGGCCTCAAGGATGCGACGGATGGCAAGGGCGCCGACGTCATTCTGGACATCATGGGGGCCAAGTACCTGGAACTCAACGTCAAGGCACTGGCCCGGCGCGGGCGCCTGGTCATCATCGGGATGCAGGGGGGCACCAAGGGCACGCTGAACATCGCAGCCCTCCTGCAGAAGATGGCGACGGTCACCGCCACGTCGCTGCGTTTCCGTCCCGCCCGGGAGAAGGCGGAGATCTGCTCACGAGTGGTGGAACTGGTGTGGCCGATGGTGACCGACGGCCGCATCAAACCGGCTCCCGAGACCCGCATCCCCTTTCGTGACGTCCGACGGGCTCATGAGCTGCTGGAGAGTGGGAACAATGTTGGCAAGATCGTCCTGGTGCACGAGGAGAGATGATGAACACGGCCCGACGATCGACAGCTCCCCGACGTTTGCCGATTCTGTTCCTGGCACTGGGTCTACTCCTGGGACTCAGCGCCCTCACACCCGGTCCCGCCGTCGCCGATGAGCCAGCGGACCTCGGTGCATGGCGGGAGTACGAGTCAGGGGATCGGCAGTGGCGTGAGAAGTGCGAGCTGTACTCGCCCACAGTCACCCGGTGCCGAGTGGAGATCTGGGCCACGAATGCCACATGGGACGGGCGTCGATTCGCCGTGAAGGACCGCTGGACCTTCAACAATCTCGTGTACAGGCCCAGCGCACGCAAGCAGTGGGCCGGCAATCCCCTCGCAACCCCCGGGGATCACGAGATCAACGGACGCCAGTGGAGAACCGAATGTGAAACCGCCTGGACCGGCGGCAATGGCTGCCGGTCCATGATGCTGGCGTTCGTGCCCCACTACAACGGCAGGCGCTACGTCAACGAGCTCAAGTGGGTGTTCAACAACACCGTCCAGTTCATCCCCGGTACCGGTCCCCTCCCGTCGGGGTCTCCCAGCACCGTCATCACGCGCACCACCGCGGAGGAAATCCGCTCCACATACCGGTGGGGCTGCCCGGTGGGCGCCAGCGACCTGCGCACCATCCGCATCAACCAGGTGAACATGGACGGGGCCGTGCACCGCGGGGAGATCATCGTGCGTGCCGATCTCGCCACCCGAGTGGCCGAGTCCTTCGAGCAGGTCTTCGCCGCCGGTTTCCCTGTGGCCCAGATGCGCAACCCGAACGTCTGGAACGGCGTGGACGAGGACATGATGAGGGCCAACAACACCTCGGCTTTCAACTGCCGCCGCGTCGTGGGCAACCCGTCCCGGCTCTCCCCGCACTCCTACGGCACGGCCGTCGACTTCAACCCGGTGCAGAACCCATACCGCGATCCCACCGGCAGATGGTGGCCCTCCAGCAAGTACGCCACGTACAGACCTGCCAGCGTTCCCGGCCTCCACACTGCATCGTCTGCTTCGGTGAAGGCTTTCACGGGCAATGGTTTCCGCTGGTTCAGCGGCTGGGACTGGCACCACTTCGAGTTCCCGAGGTCCTCGCTCGCCGCCCTCACCGTCGATCCGCGTTCGGCATCGCCGGTCACGGCCGGCGATCTGGACGCCACGTCCCTGGCCCAGCCCGACGGTTGGAACGAGACCGCGCTGCCCGGCTCACCCGATGAGGGTTTCGTCGGGAATGGGACATGGCTGCACGCCGTCGATCCCGCACGCAAGGGCACCGACGTCCTCGCCATCGGCTGCGCACCCACCACCACGGATGCGCCGGAGCCCATCGCGGCCCTCGAGGGCAATCTCGCCTCGGAGGGACGCCCCGGCGTCAGCGTTGCCATGCAATTCGCCTCCGACGGCGATGCACAGCAGTACTTCGCCGCCTGGCAGTCCCAGATGCGTGCGTGCAGCGGAGCGTCGGTCACCGAACTCGGTGCCTCCGACGGCACATGGTCGGGCCAGTGGGACGTGGATGGTTCCGTGTGGTCGGCGGCTGGTGGCCAGCGCGGAGACAGTGTGAAGCTGACGCTGCTGGAGGCCGAACTCGCCGCGCACGCACTGGAGGCCATTTCGGCCGACTTCTGAGAACGCTTCCTTCCATCGCCCCGACTGGCACGGCGGGCCACACTCACCTGACCGTTGTATCGCGGCCAAGTCACGCGGCGTCGGGGATGGGGTGTCTCGTTGGGCGGAGCCCCGGGATTGCACCGTTCAGAAGCTTGCGGGGGTTTGGGGCTGTTTCGTCGTGCCTCGGCACGGGGTTGCGTAGCCGCCGGGCCGCCGTGTCGGGGGTGGTTTCTTGTTGGGTGGGATCGTCAGCCATTGGGTGTCGCACCAGTCCCCCCGCACGATCTCGGTGTTGGCGGGTGTCGGATCGGGCGGTGGTGGTGGCGGCCACGGTTTCACCGGCGCGATCACGAAGCCGCGGGCCGTGGTGAAGATGAGCCCGGTCGGTGTCACCGGGGTGCCGGCAATGGTGAAGGCGCCCTTGTGATGCTCTCCATGGTGGAACGGACACAACGACAACAAATTCTCGGGGTCGGTGGCGCCGCCGTCGGCCCAGTGCACCATGTGATGGTTCTCCAGGAACGCCGTCACCGCGCAGCCGGGGTAGCGGCACCCACGGTCCCGGTCCTCAATCAGCCGGCGGGTGCGCTCCGGCACGATCCGCTGCGACCGGCCCACCGCCACCGGGTTCCCGTCCCTTTCCCAGACGGGAACAATGTTGCCCTCACACGTGAACCGCTTCATCAACTCCTGCGGGAGGGCTCCCTTCTTCCCCAGCCAGCCGGTGCCCTCCACATCCAGGTGGATCATCACCTTGTAATGATCACGCCGGGCCGAGGTGCCGACGGCTTCGAGGGAGCGGGCGGCCATCGCGAGGAACCCGTCGGCCAGGGTGGCTGTCGGGTTCCCGGCGGTGAACAGGGCGTCCTTGGCTTCCCGGATGGCTTGCTCGACCAAGGCCCCATCATCGTGGGAGGCCTCGAAGTGCAACTGGAACCGGCGGCCATGGGAATGCATGCTCAACTCCGGGCCGGCCTCGCGTTCGTGCGGCGCATCCGGCTCCTTCGATGTGTCGGCGCCGTCGTGGAAACAGTACCTCGAGAGGGTGCGTCGCAGTTGTGGGACTGTCATCATTTCTGCCAGTTCGGCGCCTCCGGCCGAGTACTCGGCGGGGACGTGCTGGGCCACCACTGCCGCTTGATCCAACGACAGCCGTCCCTGCTCCATCAACTCCACCGTCTCCGGTAACTCGGTCCGGCGGCGGGCCACCGCGACCAGTTGGTTGGCATGAGCCGGTGACAGCCACCCGAACACTTGCAAGAAGTGTTGCGGGGACCTCACCCCACCATCACCGGCCCACAGATCACCGTCGAGCAAAGCCACCGTTTCTTGGATCATGTGGGCATGGACCTGGGCGAGCTGGGAGGACAGTTCCCCGATCCGGCCCACGACCCGATCCCACGCCGCGTCACGGGCCACACCCGCCAACGCTCGTTCGCGCTCTCCACCCCGTTCCATATCCATGTACCAATAATAATCGAACACACTGACAGAACCGCCCCCACCCTGCCCTCGGACAACACACCCACCAACTCAGACAACACCCGAGGACCGCGGCCCGCAGAGAAGGGACAGACTCGCATCTGGCATTCCCACCTTCGTTCCCTGCAGCGGCGCTCAGATGTTCAGCCCGCCACCACAGGCGGGGCCTGTCGCCACATTCCCCAGAGGTCCAGCCTTGGGTGGACAGGGTCTCAAACTCGGGCAACCATCTGGATCGGCGGTCACTCGAGCCGCGTTTATTGATGGCGGATCAGGTCCACCGCCGGTCCCATCAGCAGGAAAATCAGCACCGTGCCCGGCCCGATGGATGCGCCCATCAGCCAGCCCGCGGCCGCGCCGATGAGTTGGAGGATGCTGTAACTCCACCGAAAGGGCAGAGGCGGATCGAAGGACAGTGCCAGGGCCTCGGCCGGCCCTGCCCCCCTCGGAGCCCAGCTCGGCCGTCAGCACCGTGGCGACACCGATTCCCAGAGCCGTGCAGCCGAGGACCAGTTGCACACAACGAGCCACCATGGACCTGGAGGCCACTCGGGGCTGCGCCATCGTGACAACGCATCCGACGCCCAGAACCAGAGCGAACCGCAGCCGGAACGGGACCCTCCATCACCGAATACTCGGCGCCAGGTCGTCGTGAAAGTGCTTGACGGGAGACGTCCTCGGTTCGAAGCTGGACACGGGACAGGAGTGGACCGTGGACACTTTCGACATCAAGAAGACCTATCCATCGCTGTATGCTCCCAGGGCCGGCGAAGACTTCCACATCGTCGAGGTACCAGAGCTGACGTTCCTCCAGATCGACGGGCACGGTGACCCGAACACGACACCTGCCTACACCAATGCGGTCCAGGCGTTGTACACCCTCTCCTACTCCATTCGTGCCGTCGCCAAGAAGCAACTCGGGCGCGCCCACGTCGTTGGACCACTCGAGGGTTTGTGGAGCGCGGAGGATTCCCGCGCCTTCGCCACTGGCGCGAAGTCGGAATGGGACTGGACCATGCTGATCTCGCAACCCGCGTGGATCACCACCGAGATGTTCGAGGCCGCAATGGCGACGGCGACGAAGAAGCGCAACGCGCCGACAGCCCTCGCCAGCGTCTGGCTTGCCCCGTACACCGAGGGCGCCAGCGTACAAATTCTCCACGTCGGCTCCTACGACGACGAGGCCCCGGTCCTCGCCCGCCTCCACGATGAGTTCTTCCCGGAGCACGGCCTCACCTTCAGTGGTCGGCATCACGAGATCTACCTGTCAGATCCTCGCCGCACCGAGCCCTCAAAACTGCGCACCATCCTGCGCCAGCCCGTCACCCGGAGCAGATGACGCAGGCTGATCGTGGACACCGGATGACTGCCCCGCGTGGACGGGAATGCGACGTTCGCGCGCGGCCGGCGATGCCAGCCCCGCGATCGCGATGAACACCAGGACCACCAGCAGGGCCCTCAGCAGTCCCACCTGCTCCCCCAGGAATCCGATCAGCGGAGGGCCTCCCAAGAAGGCGATGTAGCCAATGGTGGCGACGGCACTCACGCGGGCGGCGGCGTTCCTGAGGTCATCCGCAGCAGCCGACATCCCCACGGGGAAGCCGAGCGCCGAGCCGAGGCCCCATGCGACGATGCCGACGGTCACCACCACCGGGTGGGACAGGAAGATCACCATGGACAGCCCCGCCGCCGCGAGCACCGCACTGGCACGCAACACGGGCACTCGGCCGAAGCGGTCCAGGAATCTGGTCCCCAGCACCCGCCCGACGGTCATGGAAGTGAGGAATACACCGAGCGAGATCGCACCCTGCGCATTGCTCTGTCCATGCCCGTCCACCATGGCCAGGGCCAGCCAGTCGTTGGCACTGCCCTCGGCCAGCGCCATCCCGAGGATGATCAGCCCGATGAACCATGTCAGCGGCTGTTTCCACATGGCGAGGCGGCTCACCCCGGCCGCGGGTTCGACGTGGCCCCGCGCCGGCTCCATCTCAGTCTGCAGCAAGCGATTCGTCAGCAGCACCCCAGCCAGGCAACCGATGGACAACGTTCCGACGTGAAGGATCACGGGCACACCGAGGAGCTCAGCCAACGCCCCCAGCCCTGCCCCCGCCATGGCGCCAATGCTGAACAGGGCATGGAACAGCGGCATGATGTTGCGGTGCAGGCGCTGCTCATTGGCGGCGGCCGAGACGTTCATCGCCACGTCGGTCAGGCCCATTCCGATGCCGAACACGACAAGGCCCGCGAACAACACGACGTAGGAGGCACCCGACGCACCCACACCGGCGACGAACAGGCCCAGCGCAAGCATCCCGAAGGACCAACGGATCGTCCCCTTGGACCCGAGTTTGGCCATCACGTTGCCGGAGCCCAGCATCCCACTGATCGAACCCACCGCCATGGCCGCTGCCAGGACGCCCATCTGCGCAGTAGACGCGCCCAGAACGTCGCGGATGTGGGGGACGCGCGACATGTAGGACGACAAGCCCAGCCCGCACGCAAAGAAGACGAGGAACAACGCGTTCCGCCAGGCATGGAGCTGGCTGGCCTGCGGATTCTTCGGCTGACTCACACGAGTGATACTAGGAGCGCCCTCCGGCTTCCGACGAAACTGTGCCGCGCCGCGCACTGTGCAAATGTCCGGCATGCCGTTGGGCGACCTCGATCATCGATGAGGTTTCGGTGTCGAGGCTGCCGGCTGCGCCACCAAAGGGGCGAGACGCTCGCGGCCCCATCGGTCATGGGAGGGAAGTCTCAGCCGCCGGGTCGCCCGTGGCGGATCCTCCCCCTGTCCCGCCCTCCAGCATCTCCGGCGAAATAGTGGGATCGGTGGAACTCGGCATGGGCACATCGTTGTCCCCCTTGCTGGGCGCTGAACCCGAGGAAGGCTTCGCCGGTGCAGTGGTGGGTTCGGACTGGATCACCGGCTCTGACCCGGCCGGCTCTGTCGCCTCAGGCTGCGACGAGGGACCAGCACTCTGGGCTTCCAACACTTCGGGATCGCTGGTGTCGACCTCGGGCGTCCGGCCATCCGTGTCGGGAAGAGTTTGCTCAGTCTCGACGGCGGTGGCCATGACCTCCGTGGAAATCTCCCAGAACTGGAGCACCCCACCGTCCACCGGCAGAGTGCTCGCCGACGCGACGCCCAAGGACGCCGCAACTCCCACGAAGGCGGAGACGAGCCCCAGTGCCACACAACTAGCTCTGGTCATTCTTCTTCTCCTTGGCGCTGGGGTCGCGCATCAGCAACCACATCGTCGCGACTCCGCCGGCCAGCGCGGCGACGAGTGGAGGCTGCAGCGCAGTCATCAGGATCGCTCCACCTCGTGGCCAGTGGAGCCAGAGGGCCCCCCGGATGGTGTCCTCTGTGGGGCGCCAGTTGTCGGCGCGATCCCGGTTGTCACCCTGGGGAACGAACGCATCCCCGTCAGTATCGACGATCCGGTGGATGACCAATGATCCGCCCCCGGGCTCATCGTCCGGGATTTGAAAGGTGACGACGTCACCAACCTCATACGTGTCCTGCGCGCGCAGCACAACCAGATCACCGCTGTGGAGGCCCGGTTCCATACTGTCGCCGGAGACGACGATGAAGGTGGCTGGTCCCCCGAGCTGAGTTGGCCGGAGCGCGACTGCCCATCCCACCACCAGCAGGAGGATGACGATCCAACCAGCGAGGAGACGGACGAATCGGTGCCGATCCGCCCGCTCTCCGCCGGTACGTGGCGGCAGCGCTTCAACAACCACAGCCGCCATGGTTGATCAGCCCTCGATCGTGATTTCGATGGATTCGAGGCTTGCCGCGGTGGGGTAGGGCGCAGCAAAACTGATCCTGGCCTGATCCCCTGTGATTGTTGTTGAGAGCGCATCGCCGGTCATGTCGTTCGTCTTCACGAAGATGCTCGAGCCAACGCAAGCAGCGTCGATCCCTGTGATACGGACGAAACGCACGGTTCCGTCTTCGCTCTCGAGCCCCCAGTTGGCCTTCACTCCATCGGTGTCACAGTAGAGACTGTCGTCCTGGCCCGTTTGGATAGTGCCCCCGTCGACGGCCAACAGGGAGGCCGAGGCGAAAGCCAGGGTGGAAACGACGGTACCGCCGATGACGGCGGTGATGATCTTCTTCATGTTCTCTCCTTTGAGAAGCTGGCCGGATGAGCCTGTCCCAACCGGCGCCATGATATTAACGCCGCATATAGTGCCAAATATTTTTGGGGTCCATTAAGGATTCCGGCCGCCGAACATCTGTCCTGCCCGCTCCCCCCGGATTGCCTCTGGCAAGGGCAAATGATTCGCCGACAGCGAGTCTTTGCCACACATCGATTCT
The DNA here is from genome assembly GCA_963747505.1 of uncultured Actinomycetota bacterium. Taxonomy (GTDB): domain Bacteria; phylum Actinomycetota; class Actinomycetes; order Propionibacteriales; family Propionibacteriaceae; genus Arachnia. The sequence continues at coordinate 1,974,648 of CAVVFD010000001.1, forward strand.
CCATACAGGCTCCCACTGCTGTGAATTCCACAGGGTGTGCGCTGCGCCCGACGCACACTGTGCTGTCCTCGGCGCGCCCTCATTGGGCGGTTTGCGAGCAAGGGGGACACCAACTTGACGACACCAGTCGCGGCGCCGAACTAATGTGAAGGAGCAGGGACAACATTGCGACGCGAAGAATCGCGGGCACGTGGGAAGAGTCCGCCATCGGCCCCAGCCCACGCGAAGTCGTTTTGTCTGATGACTGAGACTCTTCTCTTCGGACAGAAACTGGGTACTACTGTCTCAACATCTACTCCGAAGGAGTGTTCGTGCACACCACGTCCTACCAGGAGAGGCGAGGCGCCATGGATCGCAGACAGGAATTGACGTCCATCTGTATCAGGGCGGCATTGGGTGGGGAGGCAGCGGTGCGCGAGGTGAAGATGTTCGGCGCACTGTGCTTCATGGTGGCTGAGAAATTGGCGATCGGTGTAATGTCCGACGGCGCCCTGCTGGTGCGCGCAGATCCCGAACGCGCCGACCAACTGTTGGCCATCGACGGAGCCTCGCAGGCCAAGATGGGCACTGGACGGCCCATGGGACGGAGCTGGATACGAGTGGCTGCCTCAGCCGTCCAGATGCAGGAGTCGCTCGGGTTCTGGGTTGACGTCGCACTCGAGTACAACAAGGCGTTGGCGGTCAGGGCCTGAATCATCCGGCGCCTCGGAGGGCGTGCACCTCCGTTCCACATCCGTCAGCGCCCGGACTCTGCCTCAAGCGTGTACTCCGCGGGGAGGCGATGGCCGCGGAGGCGGAACTCCACAAAGCTGTAGATGAGGAGACCCAACGCGAAGGCGCCTGACGCCATGATGGTGATGCCGGTGGCCCAGCCACCGAAGAGCCACCACTGTTCAGCTATTGGCCACCACGTGGGGGCCGCGAAATCCATCCCCCACAAAATGCCCACCGCCACCATCGAGAAGCTGCCCAAGGCAGTCATGGTGATGCGCGGCCACGTGCGCACACCCTCTCTGGCCAGCCGGAAGGCCCTGGCCTTGATCGGGTGCATCAGCTTGTCGGCCCACGTGAAGCTGGTGGACAGGAGCGCCAGGCCCGCGACAATGGTCAGCAGTCCGGGTCCGGGGAGGAAGATGGCCAGCACACCCAGCACCAGCAGTAGCGACCCGACCACCTCGGCTGCCCTACGCCTCCACCACGGGCCGGAGAATCGACGCCTTTTGGGTCCGATCTCCATGCGCAGCCTCCCCATCGAGTCTCGTATCGCGTCAGGGGGCCGTCCGCCCCACCCTCACAATGGTGCCACGATGCAAGAAAGACATCCTACGGCGCGGGAGTGGCAGCGAACATGGAGCGCCGACCCTCGAAGGCGCGGCCGAGTGTGATCTGGTCTGCGTATTCGAGGTCTCCACCAACAGGCAGGCCACTCGCAGGGCGCGTGACACTGACGCCGAAGTCGCGCAGCATACGGCTGAGGTAGGCGGCGGTGGCCTCGCCCTGAGTGTCCGGGTCCGTGGCCAGGATCACCTCGGTGACTTCGCCGTCGGCCAGCCGCTCGAACAGCTCACGGGTGTGCAGGTCCCCGGGACCGCGCCCGTCGATGGGCGAGATGGAGCCGCCGAGCACGTGGTAGAGACCGCGGAATTCATTGGTGCGTTCGATGGCGACGACGTCCTTGGACTCCTCCACCACGCACACCATGGACCTGTCGCGTCGCGGATCCCGGCACACGCGGCACCGGTCCTCCTGCGTCACGTTGAAGCAGACCTCGCAGAACTTGGCGGACTGCTTCACACGACGCAGGGTGTCGGCGAGGCTGAATACATCCTCCTCCGGCGCGTCGAGCAGGTAGAAGGCGATGCGTTGCGCACTGCGGGGACCGACGCCGGGCAGTCGGCTCAGTTCGTCGATGAGATCCTGAATCGGTCCTTCGTACACGTTCTTTAGAACCCGAGACCCTCGGGAAGCTCCGGCATCTGCGGCATGGAGGCCTGGGCGGCGCCGTCGGACTCCTCCTTGGCTGCGCGGAATGCTGCGATGACGAGCGCGGAGAGCGTTTCGGTGTCCTCCGGATCCCAGGCGTCAGGGCTGATCTCCAGATGCAGGAGGTCGCCGAGCCCGGAAACCGTGGCCGTGACGAGCCCTCCGCCGGAGGTGCCCTCGAATCGCCGATTGGCCTGATCCTCCTGCGCCTTCAGCATGTCGGCCTGCATCTGCTGTGCCTGGGCCAGCAGGGCGTTCATGTCCATGCCTTCAAACATTTCTCGTGACTCCATTCATTGACGCTGCGGCCAGCATATGCGCCCGGACCCGCACTGCGCCTCATCGGAGGTCACCCAACGCCACCAAGGACCTGCGTCGCGTCGCTCCATCCGCCAGCGACAGCTCACCACCCCTTCACCGGCCGTCGTGGAACAGCGGGTGGCGCCCCGTAGGGTGGCGCCCATGGGAGTTGCGGAGCTCGTCCTCGTGGCGGCGGTTGTTCTCCTCGGAGCGACCACCCAGCGCGTGAGCGGAATGGGTTTCGGGCTTGTCAGTGGCCCCTTCCTGGCGCTGCTCCTGGGGCCCTTCCTCGGGGTTCTCCTGACCAACGCCCTGGGACTGACCACCAGCCTCATCATCTTGAGCCAGGTCTGGCGTCAGGTGGACCTCCGCAAACTGGCACTGCTCACCCCTCCCGCGTTGCTGGCAATCATTCCGGGGGCGTGGGTGGCGCTGACGGTACCCAGCGCCCCCCTGTCCATCGTCGTCGGCAGCATGGCCCTCTCGGCCCTCCTGGCGGTGCTGCTCAGTGAGCGCCTGAGGGTGTTCCGTGGAACCGCGGGCGCCATCTCGGCCGGGACGTTGTCAGGCTTCATGGGTGTCACGGCCGGGGTCGGCGGACCGGCGATCAGCCTTTACGCGCTCTCCTCGAAGTGGGACCACCGGCCATTCGTCGGCACCGTGCAACTGCATTTTGCCATGATCACGGCCGCCTCGCTCACTGCGAAGGGCTGGCCCCACCTCACCGCCGGGACGTGGGCGACGGCCCTGGTCGCCCTGCTCTGCGGCGTGCTCCTGGGCAGCCACCTGTCGCGGTACATCCCGGTGGCACGGGCGCGTCGGCTCATGATCGGACTTGCGCTCGCAGGCTCCCTGATGACGGTGGTCAAGGGCATCACCGGCCTGTGAACGAGATCCCACTCACCCGAGACGCGGCTCACCGGTTCTCGACGTCGATGATCTCCGCGTTGAACGTCTCGGCCAGCAGGGCGGCGGCCGCCTCGTCGGCGTTCACCAGCACCTGGTCGTCGGAGGCAATGTCCACCTCACCTGCCCGGGAATCCGCCTCGGGGGGCGAGGCCGCGCTGGCTGCCTCCGCGAAGGTGTGCACCTGACGAGCCGGTGGCTGGGCGCTCGGGGGCTGCTCCGCCGGCGCCTGGCTCGCCGTAGGAGCCGGCTTCGATGTCCCGGGCTGCTTTGGCGCAGGCTGCTCCCCCGCCTTCGACACGACGGCTTGGATGTTGAGCTCCACGCCGATGACCTCGATGAGCGAGTCCGCGAGCACGTCGTGGTTGCCGCTGGCAGCGAAGTTCTCCCGCGCTCCGGGATTGGCGAAGGCAAGGACGAGCTGACCCTCCTTCACCTCTGCCACCTGCGCGTTCTGTGAGAGGAGCATGAAGGTGAACCGGCGTCGTCGCTTGACCTCTTCCAGCACGTTGGGCCACATCTGCCGCAGTTCGACGGTGGTCAGCGTGGAGCGCGCTGACTCTCCCTGCGGCTTGGCAGCCGGCTGCGGCTGCTGCACCTCGGCAGCAGCTCGACCTCCGGCCGGGGCTCCCGCGGGACGCTGTCGCAGGGGTTGCCGCGACGGGGCGGGAGATGCGACGTCGTCTCCAGCAGGCTTCTCCGCTTGGCTGGGTGGCCCTGCGGGCGGTGTCGATGGCTGGAGTCGCTCCGCCGGCCTGTCGGGAATGGACGCCGGAGAAGGTGCAGTCGCGTCTTTGCCGTCGGACACCGCCGGAGCGGACGCCCCACGCTGTGGCGCATGGCGTTCGGCCCGCCCGGGATGCGTGGTCGGTGCCGCCGCCGGGATGTCGGCGCCGCGCCGGCCCTCCACGTCGTCCCAGTTCTGCACCGGCTCCTCCCCGGAGCCGATCATCCCCACGCGGCGCTCGAGCCGGTCCATCCTTGCGTTGAGACCCCTCTCCTCCACATCGGCGCCCGGCAGGAGAACGCGTGCGCACATCAGCTCCAAGTGGAGCCGGGGCGCGGTGGTGCCCCGCATGTCGGTCAGTCCTGTTGCGATCACCTCAGCCGCGCGCGCCAGTTCGCCCCTCCCCATGCCTGCCACTTGGGTGGCCAGTCGCTGGGCCTGGTCCGTGGACACCTCCAGCATCCCGTTCTCGGCGGCGTCGGGGACGGCCGAGAGAATCACGAGGTCGCGCAGGCGCCGGAGCAGGTCCTCCCCGAACCGGCGGGGGTCCTGCCCCACCTCGATGACCTTGTCGATGGTCCGGAACACGCCCGCGCCGTCACCGGCAGCGAAGGCGTCCATGATTTCGTCGAGCAGCGCGTCGGGGGTGTAGCCCAACAGCGCCGCGGCCTGTTCATGGCCCACGCCCTCCTCTCCCGCCCCGCCGAGGAGTTGGTCCAACACGGAGAGGGAGTCCCGGACGGAACCGCCGCCCGCACGGACAACCAGCGGCAGGGCCGCGTGGTCCACGTTCACGCCCTCGGCGTCGCAGATCTGTGACAGGTAGTCCGTCAGGATGCGCGGTGGGACCAACCTGAAGGGGTAGTGGTGCGTGCGGGACCGGATGGTGCCGATCACCTTCTCCGGCTCCGTCGTGGCGAACACGAACTTGGCGTGCGGCGGAGGTTCCTCCACCAGCTTCAGCAGCGCATTGAAGCCGGCCGTGGTCACCATGTGGGCCTCGTCGACGATGTAGATCTTGTAGCGGCTGGCCACAGGTGCGAAGAAGGCACGCTCGCGCAGGTCTCGGGCATCCTCCACGCCACCGTGGGAGGCTGCGTCGATCTCGATGACGTCGATGCTGCCCGGCCCTCCCCGGGCCAGGTCCGTGCACGACTGACATTGACCGCACGGCGTGGAGGTGGGGCCCTGCTCGCAATTGAGGCAGCGCGCCAGGATGCGGGCGGACGTGGTCTTCCCGCAACCGCGCGGCCCGGAGAACAGGTACGCGTGGTTGACCTTGTTGTTGTTCAGGGCCCGCTGCAGCGGGACGGTGACATGGTCCTGCCCGATGACCTCGGCGAAGGTGTCGGGGCGGTACCGCCGGTAGAGGGCCAGGGGTGCAGCCGGAGGCTGGGGCGCGCGCACCGCACCAGCCACCGCGACAGCGGATGCGGGAAGCCAGGACGATTCCCCCCGCTCGACCCCGCCGGCGGGCTGGACGTCGTCCACGTCATCGAAGAGTCCGGGGCCATCCTGCTGGGGTTCGTCCACGGGTGTGTCCTCGCCGAACAGGTCAGGCCCGTCCTGGGACAGAGGGCCCTCTGACATGGCGTCGTCCATCATCGCGGCGCCGGCGCCGCCGATGGTGCCGTACTCGTCCTCGTAGTCCTGATCCACGATGGTCAGCCTATGCCAGCGCACTGACATTCGGCACTACGGGAGGGGCCCCGGCGCCGGGCATGAAAAAAGGCCCCTCGCGCACCCAGAAGAGCTCACTTACCCTTGCTGCCTTCCGACCCTGGGGGAGTTGGGCGAGTTACTGCCGCGCGAGGAACCGGGAACCAGCTTAGCTGAAACTGGTGGGAACGCCACCGCCACCTTGAAGCGTCCATCCAGTGAACTGGCGTCCGTCACGCGCTCGCCGAATTCGGAGGTCGGAGAGTGAAATCCCGTTGTGGACTCCTGCGGACGTCTTGTACCGCGATCAGGCCCACAGGTCCTTCGTCACGCGCACGTCGCCGCCCCTCCGGGCGGACTCCTCGAGCGCGAGCGCCAGCAGGTGGTCCTGGCATGCCTCGGCCAGCGGATAGGGTGCTGGCCCCTCGGCGCGGGCCCACCGTCCCGTCTCCTCCAGCAACGATGCGACGGCGATGTCATCCTCCGACAGCCGCGAGCCCGCCCACGGGTTGCGGTACACCATGCGGCCCTCGAAGGACGCCGTGACCAGTTCGTCGCCCTCCAGGTTCAGGTCGACATCCGTGCGCCGGTACGAGATGGGAGAGACGATCACCCCCTCCTCCATCCACCGGGTGACCGCGTCGTCGACGATCTCACCGCGATCTCCCCCGCACCACGATGCGTCGCGCCAGCAGCGGGTTCCACCACTGGTTCTCGAGGAAGTCGTAGACACCCATCCGAGCGTCGCCGAAGTCGAGGGTGCCGATTGTCCTTTCGCGGGGCACGGGGCGCGGATCCTCCACCCACCCCTGCGGCGTCAACGGGTCCACCAGCGGAGCGACGAATGAGCGCGCATTCCCGACGGCGTCGGACATGCCGACGTCCAGCAGGCTCCGCATCATCGAGGTGGAGTGGTACAGATGTGTGGAGCTGATCTCCACCGCGGCGGGGCCACCGATGGCTCCGCCACGGATCACGGCGAGGCGTGCCGCATGTCCCGGCATGCGCATGTACTGCTCGGCCACCTGGACACGTCCCGTCGCACCGACCCGACGCCACAGCGCGCGCAGGCCCTCGGCGGTGGGTGCCGGTGGCGTCTCGGCGAGCACGTGCGCCCCACCTCCCCGTCCTGCCGAAGTCGCGTTTCGCTGTCAGCCATGTCACCACATGCAGCAGCGACGCCACCGTCTTGGACGGTGTCAGCTGTCCGACTTCGCCGGCGCACCCATCCCTTCCGGGGCCCGCAGAACTACTGTCATTCGCGGTCCCCAATACGCTTGTCTTGGATCGGCGCAACCGCGGTGTTATCGTCAGAAATTCCTAGTGAATGTGGAAAGGCTCTGGCATGCTCAAACGCGCGTTGCACCTCCTCCTGGCAGCAGTAATGGGGGCCACGCTGGGGCTCGCAGCCTGGCCGCAGGAAGCCCGGGCCCTGGAGCCGACGGTCTACAACCAACCCGGCGACCACTTCGTCAACGGGCGCTACTGGCGGACATCCTGCGAGATGTACTCCTCCGCCGTGGTCCGCTGCCGCACCGAGATCTGGGCCACACAGCGGATCGCTTACAACGGCACCTACTACAACCACAACGGTTGGGTCTTCAACAACCTGACGTATCTCCCCTCCGGTGAGTCGCAGTGGGAGGGAAATCCGCTCGCCATCGACGGCGCCGAGTGGACAAATGATGCCGGCCGCAAGTGGAAGACCGAATGCAACACTCCTCGGACCGGGCAGGGCGGCTGCCGCTCCTACGTCTGGGCCACCACGGTCGTGAACGTGGACGGTAAGTACCAGCAGCAGAACCAGTGGGTGCTCAACAACATCGTGCAGTTCAGCACCGCGACGCTGCCACCGCAGACGGAAATCCTGCCCGAGGCGCCACCAGTGGCCAACATGCCCGTGGAGACCAAGTTCGTGCCCCCGGCGCCCGCCCCGGCTCCGTCCTTCCGCGCGGACTCTCGCTGCAGCACCGGCCAGGTGCTCTGTGTCTCCAAGAACCAGCGCAAGATGGCCTACATGGTCAACGGCAGCATCCAGAAGGTCCTCGACGTGCGTTTCGGTTCCGAGTTGAGCCCCACCCGCAACGGCAACTGGATTCTCGGCTGGAAGTCCCGCAACCATGTCTCGAGCCTGTACGGCACGGAGATGCCCTTCGCGATGTTCTTCTCCGGGGGCCAGGCAGTCCACTACTCGGCGGACTTCAAGGCGCGCGGGTACAACGGCTCGTCGCACGGCTGCGTGAACGTCCGGGATTACTACGCGCTGGAGTCGATCTTCAACAAGATGCGTGCGGGCACCGACAGGGTCGTCGTCTACAACTGACCTCCACTGCGAACAGCAGCTGCGGCGCGCCCCATTTGGGGCGCGCCGCAGCTTTGTGTCCACTGCCTCCGGCTCAGCGGTGCCGGTGTGGGCGTTCTATGCGTTGGTGTTCTCCGCTTCCGCAGCCCTCTTCTTCGCCGCTCGTTCCTCCTTGCGCGCGGCGGCAGCAGCCACTTCCTTCTCCTTCTCGGCTGCGGCCCGCTCGTCAACGAAGCGTTGGTGCTCGACGGCGGGCATCCAGCCCGTGTCCACCACACGCTTCTGCCAGAAGATTGCGCCACCCAGCAGCACCACGGCGAGCGCCACGAGCAGTACAACGCCGAGGATGACGCCCTCACCGCTCACGCTGAGACCCACGAGGGAGCCGAACCAGCCGAAGTCGGCGTCACCGAACGTCGTACCGGTCAGGCCAATACCCGACATGACGGAGTACAGGAACGCGGGCAGGATCGTGATGAGCAGCCCATTGACGAAACCGCCAGCCACCGCCCCGCGGCGCCCACCCGTCGCATTGCCGAACACTCCGGCGCCGCCACCGGTGAAGAAGTGCGGCACCATGCCGGGCAGGATGATGGCGAGACCGAATGCGGGCCCCAGCCACACGCCCAGGATGAGCAGCATCACGAGTCCACCGACGAAGGAGGAAATGAAGCCGATCAGGACAGCATTTTGTCCGTAGGGGAACACGATCGGCACATCAAGGGCGGCCTTCGCATCCGGGACGACCTTGTTCGCGATGCCCTGGAAGGCCGGGATGAGTTCGCCCAGGAAGGTTCGCACCCCGTAGAGGATGACCGAGACGCCGACACCGAACATGAGGCCCTGCATGATGGACGCCATGATGAACGCCCCACCGTCGGCCGCATCCATGAAGGGAAGGGCCTCGTTGCCCAGGGCGATGAGGCCCCAGATGGCGAACACGAGGTAGATGAGCACCATGGACAGTGCGGTGGCCACCATCGAATCCCGGAGGAACTTCAGGCCCTGCGGGAACTTGATGTCCTCGGTGGACGGGCTGTGCTTGCCGACAGCGCTGCCGGCCGCTCCCGCAGCGATGTAGCCGAGTGTGCCGAAGTGCCCGATGGCGATGACGTCGTTGCCGGTGACCCGCTTCATCCAGGGATGCGCGAATGCCGGCATCACCACCATGATCACTGCCAGCAGGCCGGCGCCCATCACCACTGTCAGCCATGTCAGCCCCGAGCCGAATCCGATGGAGAGCACCACCGAGAGCAGCATGGCCATGAACACCATGTGGTGGCCGGTGAGGAAGATGTAGTTCAGCGGTGTGAATCGGGCGAGCACGAGCATCAGGACGAACCCGAGGGAGAGGATGTAGGCACTCGTCGCACCGTATTCGTCTGCAGCGAGCGCCGTGATCACCTCGTTGGTGGGGACGACTCCCTCCGAGCCGGTGACGGCCAGGACGAGGGCACCCAGGGGTTCCAGGGCCGCGACGACGACGCCGGCGCCAGCCCCCAGGATCAGGAAGCCGAGGATGGCTTTGAGGGCTCCACCCACCACCTGACCCACTGATTTCTTCAGGGCGATGAGGCCAACGGCGACGATGATCCCCACGAGATAGGCGGGCACATTCAGTATTTGTGCGCCGATGAATTGCAGGATGTTGACGAACCAGTCCATGGTGAAGCTCCTTTACTCTGGCCCCGGGATCAGGACCTACAGATCAAGTTCTTCGATCAGCTTTTCTTCGATTTCGGAGACGTTGGTGAAATCGTCGATGATGACGATGGGGACATCCAGTTCGCCGAGTTGGTCAGCGAGTTCATCGCTGGTGAAGACGAGGTCGGCCGACGACGCTGCGCCGCGGGCAGCCGAGATGTCGGCGGCCTCCACGTCGGCATCCACGTCGAGCCTGGTGAGTGCGTTGTCGATGTTCATCTTGAGGATGATGGAGGTCCCGATCCCCATTCCGCAGACGGCGATGATCTTCATTGATGTGGGTCCTGTTCCTGTTGTGGTGTGGCCGATCGTGCGGCAGCAGCGATCGGGGACTGCTGTCAGTCAGCGCCGAGGGCGGCTTGGATCTCAGCCGGATCGGTCGACGCCCGCAGCCGGGCCAGCATCTCCGGATCTGCCAGCACACCCGCGAGTTTCGACATGATGCCGATGTGTGCGTCGTGGTCGAGTGCTGCGAGTCCGACGACGAGGTTGACCGGGTCGTTGGTCTTGTTGCCGAACTCGACGGGCTCGGTCAGTGACACCCAGCTGAGGCCGGTCCTGAGTACGGCAGGCGAGGTGCGGGAGTGCGCGAGGGCGAAGCCCGGTGCCACGACGATGTAGGGCCCGAGTTCCTCGACGGTGTTGATCATTTCCTGGGTGTAGTCCTCCTCGGTCACCCCGCCCGCGACGAGGGCGGCACCTGCGAGTCGGATGGCTTCGCGCCAGTCGGCTGCGTGGGCGCCGAGATGGATGGCGGAGGTGGCGAGCATTGATTCGGACATGGGGCAAGTCCCTTCGTAACGCATAGAGCCATTTGCTGCGATTACTGCCCCTACAACGGTACTGGATTCGCGTTGGATTGGGGCGCGTTCTTTGTAAGAAGAATTCGCATCGCATCCCGACCGGCGGGGCCGGGAACCCTGTGGGCGTATTGCCACGACGACGCTTCTATCCGGCTACTATCAGTGACAAATACCCACCCGTCGCCTCGCAGGAGACGACGCCCTCCCGATCATCCCGCCCCCGCATCGGAGACCGTCGATGAGTACCCAGCCCGCCGAGTTCACCGTCAACGACCGCCGGGCCATCGCGGCTGCGATCGCCATCCCCGCCCACGTGGTCCAGGCAAAGGGCAACGGCCACGCGGGCACGGCGATGGCGCTGGCTCCGCTGGCGCATGTGCTCTACCAGCGGATCCTTGCCCACGATCCGGCCGATCCCGGCTGGCCCGGCCGCGACCGGCTGGTGCTCTCGGCGGGTCACGCAAGCCTCCTGCTGTACGTGCAGCTGTATCTGACCGGCTACGGCCTGGAACTCGACGACCTCGCCTCGAGCCGTCGTCTCCACGCCCGCACGCCCGGCCATCCGGAGATCAACGTCACGCCGGGAATCGAGATGTCCACCGGGCCTCTCGGCCAGGGATTCGCGAGCGCCGTCGGCATGGCCATCGCGGCGAAGCGGGAGCAGGCACTCTTCGGCGCCCACGCTCCAGGACTGTTCAGTCACACGATCTACGCGATCGCTGGCGACGGCTGCCTCCAGGAGGGAGTCAGCCACGAGGCCGCCAGCCTTGCCGGCACCCTCGCGCTCGACAACCTGGTGCTCGTCTGGGATGAGAACAGCATCACCATCGACGGACCCACGTCCGAGGCCTTCGGCGAAGACGTCCGCGCCCGCTTCGCCGCCTACGGCTGGCTCGTCCTCGACGTCCTCGACGGAGCCGATCCCGTCGCCATCGAGGAGGCCCTCACCCGGGCCCGGGACCACACCGGCGGTCCCGTCTTCGTGGCGCTGCGCACCGTGATCGGTGCACCGTCGCAGTCCCATGGCGGCACACCCGCCGCGCACGCCGGCGGGTTCGGGGAGGACGAGGTGGCGCGCGTCAAGAAGCATCTCGGCTTCGCCGCCGACGCATCCTTGGAGGACCTCGTGCCGGACGAGGTACTGGATCACACCCGGCTGGCGCTTCAGCGCGGAAGGCGCCTGCACGACGACTGGGACGCCGCCCGGCGGGCCTGGCGCTCCGCACATCCCGAGGATGCACAGCGCTTCGACGCCTTCCGAGGTGATGGCGCCCGTGCCGAGCTCGCAGCCCTCACAAGCCCTGCCCGCCTACGGCCCCGGCGAGTCAGTTCCCACACGATCGGTGAACGGCTCCGTCATCCAGGCCTTGTCGAAGGTGCCGGATGCCCGCTTCTGGGGAGGCTCGGCAGATTTGTCGTCCTCCACCAACATTGCCGTTCCAGGACAGCAGTTCACCAATGCCAACGCGACCGGCGAGTTCATCCGCTTCGGCGTCCGGGAACACGCCATGGCCGCGATCCTCTCGGGCATCGCACTCCACGGCAACTGGCGACCCTTCGCCTCCACCTACCTCGCGTTCAGCGACTACCAGCGCCCAGCGCTGCGCCTCGCCGCCCTGATGGAACTCCCCGTGGTCTACGTCTACACCCACGACTCGGTCGCCGTCGGCGAGGACGGACCGACGCACCAACCCGTCGAGCAGATCGCCGCCCTGCGGACCATCCCGGGGCTGGACGTGGTTCGGCCGGCCGATGCCAACGAGGTACTGGAGGTGTGGCGTCGGATCGTGGAACGCCCCGACGGGCCCACGGCTCTGGTCCTGTCCCGGCAGAACCTCCCCGTGCTGGACCGAGAACCGGACGGCGACGCCACGCGAGGCGGGTATGTCGTCGCCTCCTTCGGTTCGGGCGACGACGTCGCCCTCATCGCCACGGGCAGCGAGGTCTCCCTGGCCATCGAAGCGGCCCGCGCACTCGCCGACGAGGGGGCAGGTGTACGGGTGGTGTCGATGCCGTGCGTCGGAATGGTTCACCGCAGAGCCAGCCGAGTACCGAGAGACGGTCCTGCCTGAGCGACTGTCCGCACGGGTCGCCATCGAGGCCGGCCGAGGCGACGCGTGGTACCGCTTCGCGGACGTGGTGGTCAGCATCGAGGAGTTTGGTGAGTCCGGCTCAGGCCCGGAGGTGTATGCACTCCGCGGCATGACGGTTGACCGCGTGGTGAGCGTCGCACGGGAGGCTCGCGCACAGGACTAGGTGATCACGGCCCAGAGTTCGGCTGCGCGGGGTGCGCTTTCAGAAGCCGGGCTTCCTCCCGTGGACCTTCAGGGGCTCTTCGAAACCAAAACTACGAGTGGGACCGTGCTTGCCCGGTGAGCAGACGCTCAGGCCCCCTGTGAGCCCTTGCCTGCAGAAGAGCCTGTTATCGGCACTCCACCCACCCGGATCCTCACCGCCTTGAAACCGGGTGGGACTAGGTCTAACGCAGCGGACGCCTGTCGAAATTCTGTGAGTGGCGACTTTACCAAGGAGGTCTGACGGCTTCCATCTCGAAAAACGCCCACCAAAACCTTTGCGCTGTGCAAGACTGCTGCCACAAGTTGCCACGCAACTGCCCCCACATGTTGCCACGCAAAGAAGCGTGATCGACGGACTCGGGGGAGTTTTCATGTCATCAATGACGCAGCGTCATTTTGTTTTCGCACCACACCAGATTGCAGTCGGCATTGCCGCGCTCTTAATCGTACCGCTCGCCGTGGCAACACCAAGCGTTGCTGTGGCGGCACCGGGAGACATCGTCGCAGAGAACGCCCTCCAGGGCACTCCCGCCGCAGTGTGGGATGTGAACGGGTCCGGGAGCGCATCAATCCAAGGCTTCGCCACTGACATCAGCGTCAACGTCGGGGGGACGGTCGAGTTCAAGATCGACACGGTCTCCGCCGACTACCGCATCGACATCTACCGGCTCGGTTGGTACGACGGCGACGGAGCGCGGCAGGTCGCAACGATCGGCACCGAGGCGACGACGGAGACCGACCAGCCCGAATGCACCGTGAGCGCCTCTCCCGAGAACCTCGTCGACTGCGGCAACTGGACCCCCTCAGCGTCGTGGGCGGTTCCAACGGATGCTGTCTCCGGCATCTACATCGCGCGCCCTACACGCCAGGATGTTGGTGGTGACCTCGCCAGTCACATCGTCTTCATCGTCCGCGACGACGACAGCACGTCCGAGGTTCTCTTCCAGACGGCTGACACCACATGGCAGGCATACAACAAGTACGGCGGCTACAGCCTCTACGCAGGAGGCCACGCCCACGCCGTCAGCTACAACCGCCCGTTCGCAACTCGCGACGGCGCTGAGGCCCACGACTGGTTGTTCAACTCGGAGTACCCCATGCTGCGTTGGCTCGAGCGCAACGGCTACGACGTTAGCTACACCACTGGCGTCGACAGCGACCGACGTGGGCAGTTGATCAAGAACCACAACGTCTTCCTGTCCGTCGGGCACGACGAGTACTGGTCGAAGGGACAGCGCGATTTCGTCGAGGCGGCACGGGACAACACCGCTGATCCCACGAATCTCGCCTTCTTCAGCGGCAACGAGGTCTACTGGAAGACCCGGTGGGACAACGAGCACCGCACCCTGATCAGTTATAAGGAGGGAAACGCCGCCGGATCAGCTGAGCACTACGACTGCTACAACGTCTCCGATTGCGACCCCGACTCCGAGTGGACCGGCCTTTGGCGACAGGCCCCCAGCTCAACCCCGGAGAATGCCCTCACCGGCCAGATCAGCTGGCACGACAGCACAGAAACGATGAAGGTTCCTGCGGATTATGCCCCGCTCCGGTTCTGGCGCGACACCGCCGTCGCCTCGCTCACACCGGGCACTACGGCAGACCTCGGTGCAGGCACCCTCGGCTATGAGTGGAACCAGGAGCAGGCGGCCTACGCCGACCATTACCCGAGCAACCGAATCAAGTTGTCCGAGACGACTGCCGGCGGCGACACGCACCATCTGAGCCTGCACCGCGCCGATTCCGGTGCACTCGTGTTCGGCGCTGGCACAGTGCAGTGGCCGTGGGGTCTCGACTCCAATCCCTCATCGCCCGGCGCCAGCGAAAACCTCATCCAGCAGCAGGCCACCGCCAACATCCTGGCGGACATGGGCGCGCTGCCCACCTCTCTGCAGACCCAACTCACCATGCCGACCGCGTCCACCGACACCACCGCCCCTGAGGTCTCCATCGTGTCCCCCGCCGACGGTGCCGATGTGCCCGGCGGCGGCGTGACTGTCTCCGGAACGGCCACTGACGACGGGGCTGTTGCAACCGTTGAGGTGTCACTCGACGACGGCACCACCTGGTCTCCGGCCACCGGCACCTCCACCTGGGAATACACGTTCACAAAGGCTGACGCCGGGAACGTCACCGTGCAGGTGCGCGCCACCGACGATTCGGTGAACACCAGCGCAGCAATCTCCCGCACCTTCGGAACCGCTGCTCAGGTGTGCGACCAGACCAATCCTTGCTCGATCTTCGGAGCAACAGTCACGGGTACGGAGGACAACGACAACACTGCAGCCGAGTTGGGCTTGAGGTTCCGATCGGACACCAACGGATTCATCACCGGCATCAGGTTCTTCAAGACCACCGGCAATACCGGCACCCACGTCGGCAACCTGTGGACGAACGCCGGGACGAACCTCGGGACCGTGACCTTCACGGGTGAGTCTGCCACCGGCTGGCAACAGGCAACATTCGACAACCCGATTGCCATCACCGCGGAAACCACCTACGTGGCGTCCTACTACGCGCCCGTCGGCAGGTACGCAGTGGGGCAATCCCTGGTCACTGGGGTCTCCAGCCCGCCACTGCAGGCGCTGGCGGATGGGGTGGACGGCGACAACGGCCTCTATGAGTACGGCACTGGCGGGTTCCCTGAGGCCACCTTCGAGAGTTCGAACTACCTCGTCGACGTGCTGTTCGCCGAAACCGCTGAAGTGGGGCCGGACGTCACGCCACCCAGCGTCGTCTCCCGCACGCCAGTCGTGGGGGCAACAGCCGTCTCCGTGGGCACCAACGTCACCGCAGTCTTCAACGAACCCCTCGACGAAGCCACCGTCACCACCAGCACGGTCGCGCTGCGTGACGCAGCAAGTGCCATCATCCCGGCCACGGTTACTTGGAACGCGGCGACGCGGACCGTCACCCTGGATCCCAATGGATCGCTAGCCGCGGGAACCGTCTACACGGTCACCGTCACCGGTGGAGCCGAGGGAGTGAAGGATGTGGTCGGCAACGCGTTGGCCGCAGATGTCACGTGGAACTTCACGACCGCGACACCACCAGTGGACCGTCCAGACCCCAACACCGGTCCCGGCGGACCAGTCCTGGTGGTCGCGGGTACCGGCTCACACGGCACCTACCTCGCCGAGATCCTGCGCGCTGAGGGGCTCAACCTCTTCGACGTCGGATCCCGTGCTGACCTGACAGCAGCAGGCCTGGCCGCGCACGAGACCCTCGTGCTGGCTGAGACTGCGCTTACAGCAGCCCAGGTGACTGCCATCACCGACTGGGTGGACGCAGGCGGCAACCTCGTGGCAATGCGCCCCGACGCTGCTCTGGCAGACCTGTTCGGCCTCTCCCCCGCAGCAGGGGAACCGCTCTCCGAGGGCTACATAGAGGTGGACACCGCCACGTCGCCGGGCGCCGGCATCGTGGGCACCACCATGCAGTTCCACGGCACCGCGGACCGCTACACCGCCGACGCCGGAACCCAGGTGGTCGCAACACTCTTCAGCGACGCCGCCACCACCACTTCCAACCCTGCCGTCACGGTGCGAACCGTCGGCACCGCGGGTGGCTCGGCCGCAGCGTTCACCTTCGACCTCGCCCGGTCCGTAGTCCTCACCCGCCAGGGCAACCCGGCCTGGATCAACCAGAACCGTGACAACGAAGCCGGTCCGAACCGCGGCAACGACCTCTTCTTCGGTGGCGCCGATGACTCCGATTGGGTGGACCTCTCCAAAGTCGCCATCCCCCAGGCCGACGAGCAGCAGCGCCTTCTCGCGAACGTGATCACCGAGATCACGATGGACGCGGTGCCGCTGCCACGGCTCTGGTACCTGCCGCGCGGGGAGAAGGCCGCCATCGTCATGACGGCAGACAACCACAACGGCGGCAGCGTGGACGGTCGGTTCGACCAGGAGATCGCCGCCTCGACGCCAGACTGCTCTGTGGAGGACTGGGAGTGCATCCGGTCCACTGCCTACATCTATCCGGCGAACAGCCACATGACCGATGCGGAGGCTCGCGCCTATCAGGACATGGGATTCGTGATCTCGTTGCATCCGAACACGGGATGCACCAGCCCGTCCCAGGCGACCTTCGCCGGGCAACTGGTGGACCAGTGGGCCGATCTCCAGGACACCTACCCAAGCCTCAACCCGCTCCGGACCAACCGAAACCACTGCATCGCGTGGATCGACTGGGCAGACGTCCCCGAGGAACTGGTCACTACTGGTGTCCACCTGGACACCAACTACTACTACTGGCCGCCCACGTGGGTGAACGACACTCCCGGCGTGTTCACCGGGTCCGGCTTCGCCCAGCGGTTCGCGGACAGTGACGGCCAGCTCATCGACGTTTACCAGGCCACCACGCAGATGACGGACGAGTCGGGCCAGACATACCCCTTCACCGCTTCCACCCTGATGGACAGGGCTCTCGGCGCGGAGGGCTACTACGGCACCTTCGTGGCCAACATCCACAGTGACGGCTCGAGTGAGAGCCAGAACGCGGCGGTTATCGCCGCCGCCCAGGACCGCAACGTCCCCGTCATCTCCGCCGAGCAACTGCTCGACTGGACCGACGGCCGCAACGCGTCGTCCTTCCAGGACGTCTCGTTCACCAACGACGTGCTGACGTTCAGCGTCGACGCCGCTGATGGCTCGAATGGCCTGCAGGCGATGATCCCGGTGACGGGCACGCTCGAACAGCTGACACTCGACGGTAACCCCGTCGCCACCACGGAGCAGACCATCAAGGGCGTCAGGTACGCGTTCTTCACCCCGACCACCGGCGCCTACGCCGCGACGTTCGGTGAGGCCGCCGAGGACACGACACCGCCGGTGATCAGCGACGTCGTGGCCACTGCGAACGCCGACGGCACCGCCACCATCACGTGGACCACCGACGAGCCCTCCAGCTCGCTGGTCGACTACGGCACCGACGAGGGCATCCTCTCGGAGTCCGCAGAGGACGCTGCCCCCGTGACCACGCACCAGCTCATGCTCGAGGGGCTCACCCCTGGTACCGCCTATTACTACCGGGTCACCTCGACTGACGCCGCCAGCAACTCCGCGACGTCACCCGAAGCCCCGGCAGCCCCGGGTTCATTCGACACGCCCACCACGCCCACCTCCGGCGCCACGGACGACACCGTGGCGGACTTCTCGCTCGGAACATTGGAGGGGATGGCAGTCACCGACACCTCCGGTGGCGAGGTTGTCCTCGGATCCGAGGTCGGGGCCGACTTCTCCGGGACAGCTCTGCCCGAAGGGTGGAGTTCCACCATCTGGAACGCAGGTGGGGCGACCACCCTCGCCAACGGCTCGGCCGCAGTCGACGGGTCCCTCCTCGCATACGGACCCGCCGACCAAATGTACGGGCCGGGACGTTCTATCGAGTCCACCGCAACCTTCGGCGCCGCCGCCAACCAGCACATCGGCTTCGGCGAGGACATGAACCTCGTCAACCGTTGGGCCATCTTCAGCACGAACCAGAGCACCTCAACGCTGCAGGCGCGCACCAACACGCCGGGCGGTCCTGTATACAACGTCGACATCCCCGGCAGCTGGATCGGCGCAGAGCACACCTACCGAATCGACTGGCAACCAAGCCAGGTGATCTTCTCGATTGACGGCGACGTCGTCCACACCCAGCCGGTGACGATCGTGGGCAGCATGCGGCCTCTGGCCAGCGACTACAACACCGGCGGCCCAGCACTGGCGGTGAACTCCATGTTCCTGTCTCCCCCGTACGTCGCTTCCGGCACGTTCGAGTCCCGCATCCATGACGCCGGCTCCCCGGCTGACTGGGGCACGCTCGACTACGAGGCAGACATCCCAGCCGACACCACACTCGGCCTCGAAGTCCGCGCCGGCAACACCGCCACCCTCGACGGAACATGGACCGACTTCACATCAGTGGCCGACGGCGCGGAAATGGCTCTGACGGGCCAGTACCTCCAATACCGCGTCACAGCGGCGACGACCAACCCAGACGTCACCCCGACCCTGCTCTCGGTCAACCTTCCCAACGCCCCGGCGGCCACGGGTGCTGCGACGACCACCACGCTGCAAGCGGGAACCCCGACGCACAACTCGGTGGAGCTGACCGCAACCGTTGTTCCTTCGGATGCGATCGGTGTGGTCCAGTTCCAAAAGGACGGTGCAGCCATCGGCTCCCCCGTGGCAGTGGACGCTGGCTCGGCGTCCCTGGCGGTGTCGGACCTGACGCCGAGTACCGACTACTCGTTCACCGCGATCTTCGTCCCGACGGACACTGCAGCCCACGCGGGCTCGACTTCCGCAGCGGCGACGGTCACCACGGCCGAAGCACCGCCGATCCAGGTGACTGAAGTGACCGCACCCACGTTCACCGACGACGAGGGCTCCAACGGCGGCACGGTCTTCATCCCGACGGTGAACGGTGTCGAGTTCCTCATCGACGACGTCGTCACCGCACCCGGCACGTATCCCCAAACCGCTGGGGCCGTGACTGTCACGGCCCAGGCGTTGCCCGGGTACGTGATCGCCGACGGTGTCACGGTGTCCTGGACCCACACGTTCGTGGACACCACGCCCACCTCCGGCGCCACGGACGACACGGTGTCGGACTTCTCCGCAGGAACACTGGCGGGGATGGCAGTAACCAACGCCTCCGGCGGCGAAGTTGTCCTCGCGTCCAAGGTTGGGACCGACTTCTCCGGGACAGCTCTGCCCGAAGGGTGGAGCTCCACCCCTTGGAACGAGGGTGGAGTGGGGACAGTCACCGTCGCCGACGGCTCGGCCGAGGTTGACGGTTCCCTCCTCGCATACGGACCCACCGACCCGATGTACGGGCCAGGCCGCTCAATCGAGTCCACCGCCACCTTCGGGGCTGTCAGCTTCCAGCACGTGGGCTTCGGCGAGGACATGAACAACGTCGCACGGTGGGCTGTCTTCAGTACCCACAACGCGAACGGGACCGGGTTGTATGCCCGCACCAACGCAGCGGGCACCGTGGCCGATGTTCTCATCCAGGGTGACTGGGTCGGGTCCGAGCACACCTACCGAATCGACTGGCAACCAAGCCAGGTGATCTTCTCGATTGACGGCGACGTCGTCCACACCCAGCCAGTGACGATCGTGGGCACCATGCGGCCTCTGGCCAGCGACTTCGCCACAGGTGGCCCGGCACTGGCAGTGAACTCCATGTTCCTGACTCTCCCGTACGTTGACTCCGGCACGTTCGAGTCCCGCATCCATGACGCCGGCTCCCCGGCTGACTGGGGCACGCTCGACTACGAGGCAGACATCCCAGCCGACACCACGCTCGCCCTCGACGTCCGCGCCGGCAACACCGCCACCCCCGACGGAACCTGGACCGATTACACGCCAGTGGCCGACGGCGCGGAAATGGCTCTGACGGGCCAGTACCTCCAATACCGAGCCACAGCCACGACCACCAACCCAGACGTCACCCCGACCCTGTTCTCGGTCGACCTTCCCAACACTCCGGCATCGCTGGCGGTTGAAACGACCACCACGCTGGCGGCCGGGACACCGACCGACAACTCGGTGGAGCTGACCGCGACCGTTGCTCCCTCGGACGCGGGCGGTGAAATCCAGTTCCAGCAGGACGGTGAGAACATCGGGACCCCAGTGACGGTAGTCGATGGTTCGGCGTCCCTGACGGCGTCTGATCTGACGCCGAGTACCGACTACTCGTTCACCGCGATCTTCGTCCCGACGGACACGGCAGCCCACACGGGCTCGACTTCCGCAGCGGCGACGGTCACCACGGCCGAAGCACCGCTGATCCAGGTGACTGAAGTGACCGCACCGACGTTCACCGACGACGAGGGCTCCAACGGCGGCACGGTCTTCATCCCGACGGTGAACGGTGTCGAGTTCCTCATCGACGACGTCGTCACCGCACCCGGCACGTATCCCCAAACCGCTGGTGAGGTGACCGTCACGGCCCAGGCGTTGTCCGGGTTCGTGATCACCGAGGGTGTCACTGTGTCCTGGACCCACACGTTTGTGGACACCACACGAGTGCCCACAACCACCACGATTGCAGCTGCCGCGCCGACACATGATTCGGTGGAACTGACAGCGACAATCGAACCGACCGCAGCCGGCTCGGTGCAGTTCCGGCAGAACGGCAACAACATCGGTGATCCAGTGCCAGTCGCGGCTGGTCTGGCCTCCTACACGGCGATCGAACTTGTCCCAGAGACCGAGTACTCGTTCACCGCAGTTTTCATCCCCGCGGACGCGACGGCCTACACAGGCTCGACTTCCACAGCAGTCGTGGTCACGACGACGCCCGCCACGCCAGCATGTGAGGTGTGGTCGGTGGAGTACTACGCCACCAACGACCTGACCGGCGACCCCGTCTGGACCGACTGCGTCACCGAAGTCAACCAGGACTGGGGATACTCGTCCCCGGCCCCCGGCATCGTCCCTGTTGACAACTTCTCAGCCCGATACACCACCACCCTGAACGAAGGCGCCGGAGCCTACGACTTCACGGCAAAGGCCAACCACCGCATCCGAGTCCGAGTCGGAGACCAACTAATCATCGACCGCTGGGACGGAAACAACAGCAACACCACCAACACCGCACAGGCACTGCTAGGCACCGGACCCCAAGAAGTTGTGGTCGAATACCGAGAACTCACCGGGGCCGCAAACATCCACACAACCGTAACCAAACAAGCAGCATGCACTGCATGGTCGGTGGAGTACTACGCCACCAACGACCTGACCGGCGACCCCGTCTGGACCGACTGCGTCACCGAGGTCAACCAGGACTGGGGATACTCGTCCCCGGCCCCCGGCATCGTCCCTGTTGACAACTTCTCAGCCCGATACACCACCACCCTGAACGAAGGCGCCGGAGCCTACGACTTCACGGCAAAGGCCAACCACCGCATCCGAGTCCGAGTCGGAGACCAACTAATCATCGACCGCTGGGACGGAAACAACAGCAACACCACCAACACCGCACAGGCACTGCTAGGCACCGGACCCCACGAAGTTGTGGTCGAATACCGAGAACTCACCGGGGCCGCAAACATCCACACAACCATAACCAAACAAGCAGCATGCACTGCATGGTCGGTGGAGTACTACGCCACCAACGACCTGACCGGCGACCCCGTCTGGACCGACTGCGTCACCGAAGTCAACCAGGACTGGGGATACTCGTCCCCAGCCCCCGGCAACGTCCCTGTTGACAACTTCTCGGCCCGATACACCACCACCCTGAACGAAGGCGCCGGAGCCTACGACTTCACGGCAAAGGCCAACCACCGCATCCGAGTCCGAGTCGGAGACCAACTAATCATCGACCGCTGGGACGGAAACAACAGCAACACCACCAACACCGCACAGGCACTGCTAGGCACCGGACCCCACGAAGTAGTGGTCGAATACCGAGAACTCACCGGAGGCCGCAAACATCCACACAACCATAACCAAACAAGCAGCATGCACTGCATGGTCGGTGGAGTACTACGCCACCAACGACCTGACCGGCGACCCCGTCTGGACCGACTGCGTCACCGAGGTCAACCAGGACTGGGGATCTCGTCCCCGCCCCCGGCAACGTCCCTGTCGACAACTTCTCGGCCCGATACACCACCACCCTGAACGAAGGCGCCGGGGCCTACGACTTCACGGCCAAGGCCAACGACCGCGTCCGAGTCCGAGTCGGAGACCAACAAATCATCGACCGCTGGGACGCCAACAGCAGCAACACCACCAACACCGCACAGGCACAGCTCGGCGCCGGACCCCACGAAGTCGTGGTCGAATACCGAGAACTC
The DNA here is from genome assembly GCA_963747505.1 of uncultured Actinomycetota bacterium. Taxonomy (GTDB): domain Bacteria; phylum Actinomycetota; class Actinomycetes; order Propionibacteriales; family Propionibacteriaceae; genus Arachnia. The sequence goes on from CAVVFD010000001.1 coordinate 1,997,134, forward strand.
ACCGGAGGCCCAACATCCACAAGCAACCATAACCAAACACCCAGAATGCGCGGCGTGGTCGGTGGAGTACTTCGCCAACAACGACCTGACCGGGAGACGTGGTGTGGACCGAGTGCGTCACCGAGGTCAACCAGACTGGGGATACGGATCACCCAGCCCCCGGAAGGTCCCAGAAGACAACTTCTCGGCCCGATACACCACCACCCTCGACCAAGGCGCCGGGACCTACCTGTTCAGCACGCCAAAGCCAACGACAAGGTCAGGATCCTCGTCGATACCAACCCGTCATCGACCAATGGAAACCGGAGCTACGACACCACCTACACAGCCCTGGAACAACTCACGAAGGACCGCACGAAATAGTCATCGAATACCGAGAACTCGGCAGGGCTAGGCAACATCACCAGCCACCCTCACCAAACAAGAATGAAGCGCCTGTCTTGTGTCAGCGTTCGTGTCGCACTTCCCGGTTTTGATCAGACCACACTCGTAGGGTCTTCGTAAGCCCCCAAGGAGGGTGCACGATGACAACACAGTCCAGCAAGAACGACGGCAGCCAGACAGGCCGCCGACGGCAGAGCAAGACGTTCTTGTCGCCGTCGGCCAAGTATGAAATCTACCCTACAGCTGGTGCGTGGTGAGACCACGATCGCCCAGGCCGTGTCTTGCGTCAGCGTTCGTGTCGCACTTTCCGGTTTTAATCAGACCACACTCGTAGGGTCTTCGTAAGCCCCAAGGAGGGTGCACGATTGTCGCTTGCCAGCGTGATGGGACCACTGTGTTGCCACGAGTATGGGACCACCTGGAAGTGTTATTGAGCATTGCGGGCCTCCGTTGTGGTGTCAAGGCCGACCCGGTCGCGTTGGCGGTATGAGGGGCCTTCGACGATGGGGGTGTGTGCCCCGGAGGTGAGGCGGTCGACGGCGGATTGGGCGAGGAGCGCGTCGGTGGTCATGCCGAGCCATTCGGAGGGTTCTCGGTTTGAGACCCAGATCGTGGAGGCGCGGCGGTGGCGCTCGACGACGATCTCGTAGAAGTCGTTGGTTTGGGTGGCATCCAGGGCTCTGAGGGCGAAGTCGTCGACGATGAGTAGGTCGACGGCGGTGATACGGCGGATCTCGGCTTCGAGGGTGTTATCGAGGCGGGCAGCCCGGAGCCGGGTGAAGAGCTTGTCGGCGCGGTAGAACCCGACGCTCATGCGGCGACGGATCGCGGTATGGCCCAGGGCGGTGGCCAGGTGGGTTTTCCCGACGCCGACGGGACCCAGGATCAGCACCCCGTTGCCGGCTTCGGTGAAGCGTAGTGAGGTGAGGTCGGAGAGGAGTTGCCGGTCGTAGGACAGGTCAGCATGCTCGTCCCAGGTTTCGATACGCATTGCTGGGTCCAGGCCTGCTTTGGCTGCCCGTAGCGTCGCGGAGCGAGACGCGCGGCGGGTGACTTCGTCGGCCAGGAGGAGCTGCAGGAAGGCGGCGTGTCCCATCTGGTGTTGGCGGGCCAGGGCGAGACGCTCGGGCAGGGTGTCTTTCAGGCCGGAGAGCTTCAGGGACCGTAGGGTCTGGTCCAGGTCGGCCCCGACCGGGTCGATTGGTCCTGTCTTCGTCGGCGGCCGGGTGGATGTGGTGGTCATTGGGGGTCCTCCTCGAAGGTGTTGAAGGTAGCGACGGGCTGCCCGCCGCGGATCAGTGTCAATACGGCCCCGCCATCGTGGGGGCTGGTCCCGTTCTTGGCGGGGGTGGCCCGGCTATGGGTGGTGAACTCGCCCGGGTCTCGGGCGAAGCGTGTCGTGGTGGTGGTTCCGACGGCGGGTAGTACCGGGGTGATCTGCTCGGTGGCGCGCTGAAGCATGGAGGCGATCTTGGTGACCGAGACCACATCCAATTCCAGTGCTGTCGAGCAGGCGGTGTTGACCGGGTCGGGGCCGTAGCGGCGTACCAGCCCCAACAACCGGTAGACGGTGCGCATCCGGGTCCAGGGCAGTGGGGTATCCAGGAGCCGTTCAGCGTAGATCCCGACGTCGGGCCCATGCGAAGCAGCCGTGGAGATCAGGCGGGTCAGGTCCCGCAGCGCGTAGCCAGCCTTTTCCTGGGGTAGGTCTGCCGGGTCGGTGGAGCGGCCCCCGGGTGGCTGTCTGGGATGGGTCTTGACCAGCCGGCCCCGGTGGTAGAGCTTGACCAGCTCACTGTCGGCGCGGGCTTGGAGCCGTAGACCAAGAAACTCCTCACCGACGGAGTAGAGGGCTTTGGCGACCTCGATATGGAAGTCGCGGTGGACCTTCACCGACACCAGCACCGGCGGGTCATACGGCTTCGCTACGGGCAGCAGGGCTGGGGCCTCCGCCTCGGTGAAGACTTCCAACGGGCGGGCTTGGATCGTGCCATGGACCCGCATCCCCGCCTTGTCCCGGCACCACACCTCGACGCGTTGCTGCGCCTCAGCCAGATCGGTGAAGGACTCCCCGGCCCAGAAGTTCCCGCGGACGTATTGGACTGCCCGCTCGACACGGGGCTTGTCCTTGGGAGAACGGATTCTTGCCGGGTCGGTGACGAACCCGACATGCTGGGCGTAATCCAGCCATCCCTGCGACAGGCGCGGGTTCACCGCGTCGGCGTCGTCGACCACCGGTTTCAGGTTGTCGGGGATCAAGACCTTGAACACCCCGCCGAAGAAGCGCCGGGCTGCCTCGCAACCGGCCAGCACCGCCAGCAGCGTCTGGGAGTAGGTCAACCATACAAACATGTGACGGGAGAACACAGCAGTGAAGATCAATGCATGGACCTTCCGGCGACGGCCGTCGACCACCGGGTCAACAAGGTAGCCCATGTGACCGAAGTCGATCTGCAACTCCTCACCGGGGACGCCGTCGTTGACCCGAACAGTGGTCTCCTTCGCCCGAAACCCGCACCGCTGCGCCGCGAAGCGATGCAACGTCCGATACGGCACCACACAGCCCTGCCGCTGCAACAGCTCGTGGATCTTCACTACCGACAACGGTTTGGCCTCCTTGCCGTCGCCAGCCACCCAGGCGCGGATCTGTTCCTGGCGCTCTTCCAGCATCTCCCACGCCGGGCCGTGACCATTCGGGCGCACCGGCCGTACCGCAGCCACGACCGCGGCGATCAGGTCGTCGTCGACGGCGTCGAACCCCGCATCCCGGACCAACCCGGCTACCTCAGCGGCCGCAACGTAGCGCCGGGCGGTTTTGCGGTCCACCCCCGCCCGTTCAGCAACCGTGCGTAACCCGGCCCCCTCGAGCCAGCCGCGCAACACTTCCTTAATCTCAATCACACTGACCTCCCTGAATCCCATGCCCGCAGATCCTCCACGTCGACAACACTGACGCGACGATCCAACGAACAAACAACAGGCACGCCGGCACAACACGCCGGACGGTCCCATAACTGACAATCCAGGTGGTCCCATGAAGTTGGCAGAAAACCACTCAAAGTGGTCCCATCCTCATGGCAGGCGACACACGATGACAACACAGTCAAGCAAGAATGACGGCAGCCCGGCAGGCCGCGGGAGGCGGTCGAAGACGTTCCTCTCGCCGTCAGCGAAGTACGAAATCTATCTCCAGTTGATCCGTGGTGAGACCACGATCGCCCAGGCCGCGACGGCCGCCGGGGTCGACCGCTCCACGATCCTGCGGATCCGCACCGTCGGCAAAGAAGCCGCGTTGGCGGCGCTGGCGGCCTCCAAACCCGGGGTCGGGAAGAGCACCAGGGACATGGAGTTGGAGGCCGCGAACGCTGAGATTGCCCGGTGGAGTGTTTCAGCGTCTTTGTCGCAGTTGAGGCTTTAGATCAGACCACATTCGGGCCTTCTGGGTTGGGTTGAGCCTTGCTGTGGTTTCTATTGTAGGCCAGCCTGTGTTGGCGGGCTTTTTCGAGGCCGTCGCGACGGGCAGCCCGGATGGCTGGGCCGCGCCCTTGGTGTTCGTCGTCGGGAGTGACGTAGCCGATGCTGGAGTGCAGCCGGCAGGTGTTGTAATCGTGCTGGACGACCTCCAGCTCTGCCCGCAGCACGGCGGGGTCGGTGATGGCCATCAGGTGCGGATAGTCGTACTTGATGGTCTTGTTCAACGACTCGATCCATCCCTGATCGGTCGGTGTCGACGGCCTCCCGAAATGCTGGGCGATCGCGACCATGGCCATGAACTTGCGGGTGGTGCCAGCGATCATCTGTGAGCCATTGTCCGAGACCGCGAGCAGGATCGGCGAGAGCCCATCATCGGTGTCGGGATCCAGCCTGGCCCCCAACTCATCGGCCCTGTCCAGTGCCGCGTCGAGGAGGCCCTCAGCCTCGAGTGCTTGCTCGAAGCCAAGCCGGACTTGGGTGTGGGTTTCCTCGGCGGAGACGACATGGGTCAACCACTTCCGAGACACCAGGTCCTCGATGATGAGCACCGCCATCTCGCAGGCCGTGAAGTGGGTGGTATCGAATATCCAGATGCTGTTGCGTTGGTAGTCCGCCCAGCTCGGGAACGGCCGCCGTTTGCTCTTGCCCGGCCTAGGCAGCGGGTGGAAGTGCTTGTCAGCCTCAAACAGCACCCGCCTCACCGTAGACGGTGATGCCCAGAACGTGCCGGTGTAGGAGCCACGATGTGCCAGTCGGCGATGGGAGCGGTCCTTCTCGCCCCATTGGTCAAATAGGGTCAGGATGGCCTCGATCTCGTTCGGTATCAGCTGGTTGATGGTGCCGCCGGGGCGGGCATCGGCCAGCTGATCGGCGTCTCGTCGCAGCCACCAGCGCTGAACCCGGCGGGGGTTGATCAGCAACACCCGGCAGGCACCCAGCAACGACCAGCCCGCCTCCACAGCGTGGTCGACAAGGCCCAGCAGGATGTCCTTGGTGGGGGCGTCGATCCGGGCCGGGACCGGGTCGCTCACCACGAGGCGGGCCCCCCTTTTCCCTCGACCAACACCAACTTCACCGCTAAGTGGCTCGGCGGTGAGGTCATTTTACGTTTGCGGTCAATTTTGGTGAGGATTTCATCGGGGGTCTTGGTCCATATGAATGGATGTTTGCGGGTGTTCCAGCCGTTGATGAAGACCCGGATCTTGGTCATGAGTTCACGGACGGAGATGAAGGTGCCGCGCCGGATGGCTTGGCGTTCAATGATGCCGAACCAGACCTCAACCAGGTTCAGCCACGACCCTGACGTGGGGGTGAAGTGGACGTAGATCCGCGGATTGGCGGCCAACCAGTCGCGGATCTCGATGCGCTTGTGGGCGGCGTAGTTGTCCATCACCAAGTGCAGCTCTTGGTGGGGGTAGGCGCGGGCGACGTGTTTGAGGAAGCCGAGGAATTCCTGGTGGCGGTGGCGGTCCTTGCAGAGCCCGGTCACTTTCCCGGTGGCGATCTCCAAGGCTGCAAACAGGGTGGTGGTGCCGTGACGGACGTAGTCGTGGCTGCGTTGCTCGTTGTGTCCGGGTTGCATCGGCAGCACCTTCTGGGTGCGGTTCAGCGCCTGGATCTGGGACTTCTCATCCACGCACAGCACAACCGCGTTCTGCGGCGGGTTCAAGTACAGCCCGACGACGTCGGTGACCTTGGCCACCAGCTCCGGGTCGGTGGAGAACTTGAACGTCTCAGCCTTCCACGGGCGGACCCCGTACTTCTTCCACGCCTTGGTGATGGTGGAGTGATGCACTCCCAGCCGGGGCGCCAACAGCCGGCTCGACCAGTGCGTGACACCCAAGCTCTTCGGTGGAGGCGTCAATGTCGCGGTGATGATCGCCGCATCATCGACCACCTTCGGTCGCCCGGGACGCTGCACATCAACCAGGCCGGCCATCCCTTGCTCGAGGTAGCGGTTTCGCCACTGATTCACCGTCGGCCGAGACACCCCCGCCAACTCGGAGATCAACGCATTGGTGATCCCCTGAGAGGCGAGAAGGACGATCCTGGCCCGCTGCGCGGCCCCGGCGGTGGTGCTGCTGGAGCGCAGTGCCTTCTCCAACATCGCTTGGTCACCATCGCGCAGCAGCAGGGCGGGGGCTGGTTTGTTTGCCATGCTCCATTGTCTCACTAAACCGTAAAGCTATTTCAACGCCACGCCACTAGTTCTTTGCAGGCCTCCGAGAGCCGGGCGATCTCCGAGTCGGCGGCCTCCAACTCCAGATCGCGGGTGCTCTTCCCGACGCCGGGTTTGGAGGCCGCCAGCGCCGCCAACGCGGCTTCCTTGCCGACGGTGCGGATCCGCAAGATCGTGGAACGATCCACCCCGGCGGCCGTCGCGGCCTGGGCGATCGTGGTCTCACCACGGATCAACTGGAGATAGATTTCGTACTTCGCTGACGGCGAGAGGAACGTCTTCGACCGCCTCCCGCGGCCTGCCGGGCTGCCGTCGTTCTTGCTGGACTGTGTTGTCATCGTGCACCCTCCTTGGGGCTGACGAAGACCCTACGAGTGTGGTCTGATCAAAACCGGAAAGTGCGACACGAACGCTGACGCAAGACACTGGCGGCATCGCTGTCGATGCCGACGGTGAGGAAGTCATCGATGATGAGTAGATCGGTCTCCGACAGCTCGTTCAACAGTTTGCGGTGGGCGATGCCGTCGGAGCGGGCGATGACGAGCCGGCGTGCCACTTCGTCCATCCGGGGAGTGACCGCGTGCCCGTTCTGGCAGGCGGTGATGCCCAGCGCGCACGCGAGGTAGGTCTTCCCGCCGCCGGTGGGCGAGATGATCAGCAGGTTCAGCGGGTCTGCCCGCCAGTCGTGGGCTGCGTAGCGTCGCATCCTGACCGGGGTGATGCCGCGCCCCTCCCGGTAGTCGACCTCCGCGACCGTCGCGTCAGGGATCGGGAACCCTGCTTGGCGGATCAGCTTCTCGACCTTATGCGCCCGCCGCTGTTCGAGGGCATCATCGACAGCGGTCAGGAACAGCTGTTCGGGAGTGAGCTCGTCGTTGGTTTCGTCCTGGATGAGTTCGGCGAGCCGGGTCGCGACGTGGGTGACCCGCAACGCCCGGAACTTGCCGGTAGTCGATGCTTGTGAACGTCACCGGGCCGCCTCCTGCCCGGTGGCGTAGTGGGAGGCGTCGCGCACGAACACGTCCGCTCCGAAAGCTGCGCCGCTGGCACGCTTCATGGTCGAGGCGGCCGGGGTCACCGGTTGGGGTATCTTGGCGTCGCTGTCGAGTGCCGGCCATGAGGCGCTTCAGCGTCGTATAGCTCGGGTGCCCGCCCCGGTTCACAAGCTCCTGACAGGCCGCCTCCAACCGCTCACGGTTGCGTTTCCGAGCCCGTTAGGATGTTCTGACAGTCCAGGTAGCCTTGCGCCTCGATCGCATGCCGGTCGAGGATCTGATCAATCACCTGCACGGTCGCCGGGCCGAAACTCCGTGCCCGGTCGGTGAACCAGCGCCTGGACCAGAGCCCGTCGATGTTGCGATGCTGCGGCGGGACATGCTCGGGCAACGTCGAGTACTGCCCCTTCCGGCCCACCAGCCGCCGGTGTTCGCACACGATGTCGTGCCCGTCGAGCACCGTCACCGTCGACGAAGTGAGCCGCACCCGCAGCAGTCGCCCCGCCAGCGCGTAGGGGACGGAGTATTGCTGCGAATCGGCGGTGACGTGATAGTTCCGGCCGGCCTTCAGCTCCTTCCATTCGACTTCCTCGAACCGGGCGTCCGGCAGCGGCCCGAGTAGGTGGGCCTCCTCGGTCTCGAATCGCTGCCACCGGGTCGAGTCATCGGCTCGTTTGATGTCGTAGTTGATCTCCCGCACCCGTTCACTGATCGCGTGGTTCAACTCCGACAGGCTCGTGAAGACATCGTCTTCGAGGTAGCCGATGACACGCTTGTTCACCACGTTCACCGCATTTTCGGGCAACGCCTTGTCGCGGAAATCCCGAACTCGGGATTTCCGCGACAAGCCCCGTGTCGAGCGGGCAGTCCAATACGTCCGCGGGAACTTCTGGGCCGGGGAGTCCTTCACCGATCTGGCTGAGGCGCAGCAACGCGTCGAGGTGTGGTGCCGGACAAGGCGGGGATGCGGGTCCATGGCCGATCCAAGCCCGCCCGTTGGAAGTCTTCACCGAGGCGGAGGCCCCAGCCTGCTGCCCTTAGCGAAGCCGTATGACCCGCCGGTGCTGGTGTCGGTGAAGGTCCACCGCGACTTCCATATCGAGGTCGCCAAAGCCCTCTACTCCGTCGGTGAGGAGTTTCTTGGTCTACGGCTCCAAGCCCGCGCCGACAGTGAGCTGGTCAAGCTCTACCACCGGGGCCGGCTGGTCAAGACCCATCCCAGACAGCCACCCGGGGGCCGCTCCACCGACCCGGCAGACCTACCCCAGGAAAAGGCTGGCTACGCGCTGCGGGACCTGACCCGCCTGATCTCCACGGCTGCTTCGCATGGGCCCGACGTCGGGATCTACGCTGAACGGCTCCTGGATACCCCACTGCCCTGGACCCGGATGCGCACCGTCTACCGGTTGTCGGGGCGGTACGCCGCTACGGCCCCGACCCGGTCAACACCGCCTGCTCGACAGCACTGGAATTGGATGTGGTCTCGGTACCAAGATCGCCTCCATGCTTCAGCGCGCCACCGAGCAGATCACCCCGGTACTACCCGCCGTCGGAACCACCACCACGACACGCTTCGCCCGAGACCCGGGCGAGTTCACCACCCATAGCCGGGCCACCCCCGCCAAGAACGGGACCAGCCCCCACGATGGCGGGGCCGTATTGACACTGATCCGCGGCGGGCAGCCCGTCGCTACCTTCAACACCTTCGAGGAGGACCCCCAATGACCACCACATCCACCCGGCCGCCGACGAAGACAGGACCAATGACCCGGTCGGGGCCGACCTGGACCAGACCCTACGGTCCCTGAAGCTCTCCGGCCTGAAAGACACCCTGCCCCAGCGTCTCGCCCTGGCCCGCCAACACCAGATGGGACACGCCGCCTTCCTGCAGCTCCTCCTGGCCGACGAAGTCACCCGCCGCGCGTCTCGCTCCGCGACGCTACGGGCAGCCAAAGCAGGCCTGGACCCAGGGCAATTGGTATCGAAACCTGGGACGAGCATGCTGACCTGTCCTACGACCGGCAACTCCTCTCCGACCTCACCTCACTACGCTTCACCGAAGCCGGCAACGGGGTGCTGATCCTGGGTCCCGTCGGCGTCGGGAAAACCACCTGGCCACCGCCCTGGGCCATACCGCGATCCGTCGCCGCATGAGCGTCGGGTTCTACCGCGCCGACAAGCTCTTCACCCGGCTCCGGGCTGCCCGCCTCGATAACACCCTCGAAGCCGAGATCCGCCGTATCACCGCCGTCGACCTACTCATCGTCGACGACTTCGCCCTCAGAGCCCTGGATGCCACCCAAACCAACGACTTCTACGAGATCGTCGTCGAGCGCCACCGCCGCGCCTCCACGATCTGGGTCTCAAACCGAGAACCCTCCGAATGGCTCGGCATGACCACCGACGCGCTCCTCGCCCAATCCGCCGTCGACCGCCTCACCTCCGGGGCACACACCCCCATCGTCGAAGGCCCCTCATACCGCCAACGCGACCGTGTCGGCCTTGACTGCATATTGCGCTGGGTGGGAGCCACTGTTCCGTTGTGGGGTGAGCCAGTGTTCCGTTGGTCACTGAGCCACCGCGACGGGCCCGGGTGAGCCGCGGCGCCGTTGTGTGGGAGGTTCGTCGGGCTGTGCCAACTGGGGTACCGCGTGACGAGAGGAGTCGCCGTTCATGGTCGACTACAAACAGATCCTTCGGCTGCGTGCTGAGGGTGTGAGCCAGCGTGGGATCGCTGACGTGTTGGGGTGTTCCCGGAACTCGGTGGCGGCGGTGTTCGCTGCCGCGAATGGGGCCGGGGTTGAGTTCGGGCAGGTCGCGGACCTCGGTGCTGACGAGGTCCGCAACCTGTTGCTGCCGGAGCCGGCGAAGCCGGACTCGGGCCGGGTGGCACCAGATTTTGAGTATGTGCACCGGGAGCTTGGGAGGGCGTCGGTGACATTGCTGGTGTTGTGGAACGAGTACGTGGCCACGTGCCGCACCACCGGTGGGGTGCCGTATCAGTATTCGTTCTTCAACGAACAGTACCGGCGCTGGATGAAGACCACCGGGGCCACGATGAGGATCCAACGCAGCCCGGGCGAATCGGTGGAGGTCGACTGGGCCGGCGACGCAATGGCCTTCGCTGATCCGTTGACCGGCGAGATGCAGGACGCGTGGGTGTTCGTGGCCGCGTTGTCGTTCTCCGCGTTCACCTACGTGGAGGCCTTCGCCGACATGACGTTGGGGTCGTGGATCGATGCCCACGTGCACGCGTTCGAGTACTTCGGTGGTGCGGCCAGGCTCCTGGTGCCGGATAATCTGCGCACTGGGGTGTCGAGGTCGGACCGGTATGAGCCGACGCTGAATGCGTCGTATGCCCGGATGGCGGAGCATTACGGCACCGCGATCATCCCGGCCCGCGTCAAGAAACCCCGCGACAAGACAGTCGCCGAGGGTAGTGTCCGACACGTTGCGGGCCGTATCGCTGCGGTGTTGCGCAACCGCACATTTGTGGGGTTGGCGGAGTTGAACGAGGCGATCTTCGACGAGGTTGAGCAGATCAACGCCCGGCCGTTTCAGAAGCGGGAGGACTCCCGGCTGGTGGTGTTCGAACGCGACGAGAAACCGTTGCTGATCCCGCTGCCGCCGCTACGGTTCGAACTGGCCGATCTCCGCAAGGCCAAGGCAGGGCCGAACTATCACGTCCAGGTCGAGCGGAACTTCTACTCGGTGCCCTCCCGGCTGATCGGGCAGTCGCTGGATATCCGGATCACCTCTGGCATCGTCGAGGTCTTCGACAAGACCGAGCGGGTTGCGTCTCATCCTCGCTTCAAGGGTGTCTCGGGCAGGTATTCCACCCTGCCGGCGCACATGCCCGAGCAGCATCGCAGCCAGCTGGTGGAGTGGAGCCCGGAGCGCTTCGAGCAGTGGGCCGCCACTGTTGGGCCCAACACCTTGGCCGCCATCCAGGCGATCCTGGCCTCCAAGCGGATCGTTGAGCAGTCCTACCGGTCCTGCCTGGGGGTGATGTCGCTGGCCAAGAAATCCGGGGGTATGGCCCGGCTGGAGGACAGCTGTACTCGGGCGTTGGCCGCCACCCCGGCCCCGTCCTACACGCTGATCAAGAAGCTGTGGACCGGCTGGGAACCAGCGCCGCCGCCACCGGCAGCGTCGCTGGGCGGGGCCGGGTTCGTCCGCGGGGCCGACTACTACGGGAGCCAAGCATGATCGACATCGCAACCCTCGAGCGGCTCAAGATGATGCGCCTGTCAGGGATGGCCGAGTACTTCACCCACCTCGCCGACCAGCCAAGCATCGCCACCCTGAGCGGGCCGGAGATGGTCAAACAGGCCGTCGACTGGGAATACGAGAGACGCCGAGACAGCAAACTCCACCGGCTCCGACGCCAAGCCGGCCTAGCCCAGCCAGGAGCCGACGTCGCCGACCTGAAAGCGATGCCCGGGCGCCACATGAACACAGAGCTGATCGCCCAGCTGGCCGTCGGTTCCTACCTCGCCCGGCACCAGGATGTGATCCTGCAAGGCCCGACCGGGGCCGGGAAAACCTACCTCGCCTGCGCCCTGGGCAACAAGGCCTGCCAGCAATACCGCAAAGTGCTCTACCTGCCAGCCGATGAACTGTTCGACCGCCTCAGCATCGCCGAGCGTCTCGGGGACAAGAAACGCTGCCTCAACACCCTGGTCAAAGTCGAACTGTTGATCATCGACGACTGGTTCCTCACCCCACCCAGCCGACCCCAGGTCCAACAACTCCACACCCTGATCGACCGGCGCCACAAGCAGACCTCGACGATCTTCTGCACCCAACTGCCGCCCGGTCAATGGCACGACCGGATGGAAGAGAAGATCCTCGCCGACGCCATCGTCGACCGGATCACCACCAACGCGCACGCCACCGTCCTCGACTGCGACGACTCCATGCGCAAACACTTCACCCACCTCGACTAACCAGCTTGGGGGTGGGCCAACCACACATCGGCTCGCCCCCAACGGCGCCGCGGCCCACCCGGGCCCGTCGCGATGGCCCAGCCATCAACGGAACACTGGCCCACTCACCACCGGAACAGTGGCTCTCCCCGAGCGCAATATCCACCTTGACACCACAACGGAGGCCCGCAATGCTCAATAACACTTCCAGGTGGTCCCATACTCGTGGCAACACAGTGGTCCCATCACGCTGGCAAGCGACAAGGATGGTGTCGGCTTTGCTGGTGGGCTCGATGATGCGGGCCAGCACCATCGCCTTGAACGCTTCATCATTGAGGGCGTCGAAACCGAGATGGGAATAGGCCCTTGCCAGGACGTCCCACAGCAGCAGCGCCGAGGTCGAGACGAGCCATCCACCACCGGTAACTGCTCTGGGTCGTACCTCCAGCAGCAGACGACAGCGGCAACGACCCAGCGGGTTGGGTCCAATCCGCAATATCTTCTGTACTGACCTCTTGCTGGGGCAGCACGCCGAAGTCGAAGGCATCCTGGTCGCGGGATACAACCGTTCCCTGACTGCTTCGAGCAGGAGTGCAAGCTCAGCGTCGGTATGCGCGGAGGCGACATGGTCGATCGCCACGGTTACTCCTGCTTCCCGCGTCACGATCTGGACAGCGACCCCCCAGAAGCAGTCCTGACCCTGCGTACGACCGTGACCCCACGCCCAAACAGTAGCCGCTACGAGGTTTTTAGTGACCGATTCAGCCTCTACCGCAAAGCGGATCCCCTAGTCAGTACGATTTCAGGCCTTCATCCACGAACAGGTGGCACGAGTCGGGTCAGAGACAGCGATACAACTCAGGTCCGGCTATGATATGACCCCACACTCAGGTCCGAAGAGCCATCAATGACGACATACCCGTCCAACCGCGCGGGATCTGTTCCTTCATCGTAATTCCTCCCTCGAGAGCTATAAACCTCAGATGACTGCGGTGCTTATGCCGGTCTTTCGCACACACAACACGTGAAAGATTAGCCGCGACAGGACGTTAGCCACCCCCGTAGCGATCGCACCTCCAACTAACCCCAACCACACAATCATCAAGACACTCAGAACAAGAGAGAGCATAAGCGTCGCAGCAAACACCCAGACGAACGATCCACGATCAGCGCTAAGGGTTAGAACAGTGATCGGAAATCCGAACAGGAGACCAATCGCACCGCCGATGCCCATAATCACTAAAGGCAGAACGGCACCCTGAAAACCATCTCCGAAAACCGAAACGATGACATCCCCGAACGTAGCAAACAGCACGACCCCCAGCGCACTGAAGACAACGAGACCCCTCGAGAGCACCCTCGCTTTCGACTTCAAGAACTTCTTGCTCCGGCGCCCTGCCAAGGCATCCGCAATAACCGGCAAGAGCAATGCCATAACGGCGGTCGTCGCATAATTAACAATGTTAAGCACATTTTGCGCGACCGAATACACACCTGCGGCGGCTTCGCCGCGCGCAAAGATCATGATCAATCGGTCCGCTTGTGCGAACAAGATAGGGTACACCCCCATGAACACGTAGACCAGCGAAGACCTGAAACCAATCCCCTTTGACCAAATACGTAACTCCGCGAAAACTAATACTTGCAGAAGCCAACATGAGCACCGCGATGAACAGTACGACAGTGTAGGACAAGGAAAACGCCGTGACGGAACTGAACTCGAAAGACAAGCCAAGTGCCATCGCACCCAACAACGCACCTATGAGCGATAATGGTCGAGCCACATTGAGCAGCATGCTGTTCAGGACCTGCCGATTCTGCGAAACCAGCACGCCCCCAAGCAAAGTCAATCCAGACATGGGCAATAAGGCCAGTGCACCCCACTCCATTCCCGGAATAATCAACTTCAAGAGAACAAACAACAGCGGAAGGATCACTAGGCATTGGCAAAGAACTAAAACAACTGAATTTCCGACAAGCTGCGACTCGGCAGGTGACCGCCTCTCGGCAAGATACGGTGCTCTCTCAAGATACCGCAGATCGCCACCAAATAACCCGATGACAGAAAACACGGTCACTAGTGTCACGACGCCGAATACACACCCAATGCGGAAGCGCCCCAAGACCTTGAAATGACTACACTCCCCGCGACAAGGGCCACGGCGTACACTCCCTTCGCGCCGTACACGAACACAATCTTGCGTAGCAATAGAAATCCTTAGAAGTACTTGATCATGGAGTCGACGATGCCCGACCGGTCGAACACTGAGTCCCATGAGTACGTCGACATGTCCGGCACGCTGACCGCCTTTTCTAACGATTCGCGCCGACAGTTCACCGATATCCTCAAGGCGCACCAACTCGGCACCCGACTCATATTCGAAGTCACGCACCCACTGATAGTCATTTGAAATCACCGGCATCCCCAACACGAGTCTCCAAGACTTTCGTGCTGGTCTGAAAACTAAACGGGTATACATCAGGCGTCAGATTCACTCCTGCTCGACACAGGCTGGCCACTTCCGGAATGCGCTGTAGCGCAACCGGACCAAAAAAGGTCACTCCCGGACACTGTTATACTTGGCGAATAGATCGTCCTCTGCAGTGCCGACTGCAAAAATCGTCAGGCCAGCAGACGAAACGGCATTAAACAATCGATCCGAGTGTCGTGCATAAGAAATACTGCCAGCATACAAGAGGTCGTAGCGGAACTCTTCAGGGCGCTCTGCCCCCGCAGTCAAGAACGCTTGTGGAACACCCATATCACGTAAGACGTACGGAACATTTCCACGGAATCCGAACTCGTCTCGAACCTTCGCGGTCAAAAAACTCCGCATCACAGGTCGGCGGGACATATATCTCTTGATCAAATTCTTCACCCGAGCATTGCCCCCAGAAGACAACGAGGCGTAATCGTGGATTTCGGGTAATGCCGAGGGCTCCCAGGGTGGCGCGAAGCCCATCTTGAGGTAAATCGCATCGTATTCATACTCCGCCAAGCTGCGACTGAGGTCGCGCGAGAGTGTGATCCGAATGTCTCCTCGTTGGTCACAATACTCCCTGAGCGCGTATAGTTCCGGGGAATACGCGGAGTTCGGGATTGGTGCGACGACGGACAGCACTAGACCGCTCACTCCGAATTGCAACGCACTCGCGCCTTAGACGCCAGGGAATACTCATAGATCCCAGCAATTTTCCCGTTGGAGTTGTTGTTCATCGCTACATCCTTTCCCAACAGGTAGGCGCCGATACCCACATGGAGACGATCCGTCGTGACCGAGTCATAGCGATCGATTAGTGCCAGGAAAAAAGCCTGCCGGTGTTCTCAAGCGTGACACCATCCCGACCGCGGAAGGCCGTCACGAACGACAGATCGTTGTAAATTTGCCGCGGTCTTCCGGAGGCGACGCCTTCCGCGTCTCCTCTTCTTACCGTAATACTGCTTCGTACATGACCTCTCAATGAAGCGACAGCATACAGACCGAGTCGAACAAGATCCTTCACGCCCCTTAGCCTCGGGAGTCGGCCCCGCCCTTCACGGATGAACTTTCTGGCGTCAAGGTTGAAAGCCATGTCGTGGTCAACCAACACCCTCGCCCCGTTGCGGGCGTACTGAAGAGCGTGATCATAAGACTGACGTTCACGCGTAAACACCGTCACATTGTCCCCAAAGTCGGCCAGTAGTTCCTCTTGACCTCGTATGGTCGAGGGCAGGATTACCAAATGGGCAACCCTGCGGTGAAGTTCCTCTACAACCTGCCGCGCCCAGCTGGCACTCCACTCCTTAACCAAACCACCACTTCCACTGATGATGACGGTGCGACTTGGATCCACGTCCTCCAACAGAACCAAATCGAACCTCAGTCCTACTTCCTCGGCTAGTGCAAAGAACCCGAGGTCGATCAAGGCATCACCAGCGTTTCCCCCCAAGACGACGTATTGAGGGAGTACCGAGTCCTCCTTGAGTTGTTCCAAAACCGCTTGAACGGCTCGAGATCTCATTGTTTCCCTTTCAAAGGTTTGTCTGGCTGATCATTTGGCGCGGCACGCGTCGCCATGCACACGAGCATGGCCGCGAAAATGCCGATGAATTTGTACCGATGCCGAATGGCAGTCCCACTGTTGCTTACTCCTGCACCGAAGACGAGCGACCCACACGCGACTACGATTACTAGCGCCACGAAAATAACCGATACCGCCCTTCGAAAGTCGCACGCCTCCTAATCCAGATCCATAAAACGCCCACGTACAATACAGAGTCAGTAGCGATGGCCACAAGATCCGCGGCCCCTCTGACGCCCCACAGCATTGGCGAGGCAAGGAAATATACAGCCTTCAACGGCCCGAAGAGCAACATATCAGTGAGACTGTTCACCTCAATCCCAGTCAGGTAGGCGGAACCACCACGCCGACTGTTGAGTCGATCGATAAGAGCGGCACTGTCGTCATACGCTGCAAATTTCCCCAGAAAAAGATCAGGATTCTCAAGCAGCACAGGAACGGCGACCAGGGTGATCATGAAGACATAGTTGAAGCTATTGGACGTGAGTCCAAAGCGGCCCCTCTGGGGGCTGTAGAATATCAACACAATCGCATAACCGAGACCGATCGCAATCACGCCCGCATGTAGCGTGCTGGCTAGAAGAACGGGAAGCAATGCCCAGATGGCATTGTAACTACCAAGACCCACAATCCATCGGACAAATCCGTAGACGGACCACGTCACAAGCGCAGCGATTAAACTCTCGCGAAGAAGCAAGGCCGACAGGATAACACCCGTAGGGAAGAAAGCAATGGCTACCATCGAAAACTGGAGTCGCTTCCCTGGAGCCTCCTCGGGGTCGCGTGTGAGCAGGCGAGACAGCCCATAGATCAATACGATCATGCTGATACCAGCGAGAACGTTGGCATACTGTGCAATTACACGCGCAGGCCCCGTGACCATGAACAGTATGGCAATGATCTTCGAGTAAACCCCACCCTGGACCGTCTCCGTCAGCAACTCAGGCATTCCTGCTATTTCGAGAGCGCGCGCGTAGAACATTTCACTATCACGGCCGCTATTTGGCAGGGTGGCAATCTGCGAGAAATTCAAGTCCCAGAGCATCAGGAGAACCCTGAGCAATAAAGTCGATACTAGTAGCAACGCTAACCACGGAGGGAAGTTCCTCGCGAACATAAGTGACACGAAAGCTAAATGCAGGAATATCAGCGGGTACTCAAGGTACTCCAGTGCCCGTGGCGACCCAGCTGTTACAATCCCAATGACCAGGACCGTCACCAGCCACGGAAGCCAAATCCACGCGATCGATTCACCCATGGTGTGGTCAACTTCTCCTGGAGGTTGCTCCCGTGAGCGTCGTTCTCGTCTGGCACTGAGAGACATGCTCACAACCTCAGCCGTGTGCTCTCTGACGGCAGAATGTGTTTGAGATCGTACACAACGTGCCCGGCCTGTCGGCCTAAGGCGTGAATCTGGCCGCTATCCATGGCACGGAACTGCTCGTGCCCAACGGCCAAGACGATGGCGTCGTATTTGCCGCGCTCAGGCTGATCGATCAGAGTGATGCCATGCGCTGATGCCACTTCACTTGGGTCAGCCCACGGGTCACACACCTCGACCTCCACTGAATACTCGGTCAGTTCCTGAATGATGTCAAGAACGCGTGAATTCCTCATGTCGGGAGTGTCCTCCTTGAAGGTGATCCCCATGACCAGCGCTCTCGCACCTCGTACGGATATGCCTTCCTGAGTCATCCGCTTGACAAGCTGCGAGACAACGTATGACCCCATTGAATCATTGATCCTGCGTCCTGCCAGAATAATTTCGGGGTGGTAGCCCACTTCTTGCGCTTTATGCGTCAGGTAATAGGGATCCACCCCGATACAGTGCCCTCCAACCAACCCAGGGCGGAAGCGAAGGAAGTTCCATTTCGAGCTGGCAGCCACGAGAACATCCTCGGTGTCGATTCAAGCTTGTTGAAAGGATCGCCAACTCATTCATGAGTGCGATGTTGACGTCGCGCTGGGTGTTCTCGATGACTTTCGCGGCTTCGGCGACCCTAATGGAGGGTGCACGGTGTGTGCCGACCGTGACGATTGATCGGTAGAGTTCGTCCACAAATCCGCAGTCTCCGGTGTTGAGCCCGCTGTGACTTTCACGATGTTGTGGACGCGGTGTTCTTTGTCCCCCGGGTTGATCCGCTCGGGACTGTAGCCGACGAAGAAGTCTCGATTGAACTCCAGACCACTCACCCGCTCAAGGACAGGAACGCATTCTTCCTCGGTGGCTCCCGGGTACACGGTCGATTCGTAGATCACGATGTCGCCCACTACAGGGCCTTCCGAGGCTCTCATGGCGGACAGCAAGGGCCCCAGATCGGGCTGCTTGTGCTTGTCGATCGGCGTGGGAGTGGTGACGATGAAGACATTGGCGCCGTCTAGAACGGCTTCGTCAACCGAGTACACGACGTCGGCCCCTTGGAGGTCAGAGTCCTCAACCTCGAGGGTATGGTCGTGCCCCGATTGCAACGCCTCCACCCGCTGCGGGTTGATGTCGAACCCGATCACTGGGCGCTGCTTGCCGAACTCCACCGCCAGCGGCAGGCCCACATATCCGAGCCCAACAACGGCGACCCGAACGTCCTCGAGCCTCATGCCTGTGCCTCCGCCATACGCTGGAACCATCCGACGGTCTGGGCCAGCCCAACCTGCAGGTCGACCGGTTCGACAGAGGGGAAAAGTTCCTTGACCCGCGTGCTGTCTGCCTGAGATGCACGAACGTCACCTGTTCGGGAATCGGTGAACTGACGGTCCACCGGGTGCCCTAGCAACTCCTCCATCTCATCCAGCAGGGCGAGCAGCGTGGTGTTCGTCCCGTAGGCTAGGTTGACTGGGTCGGGGCTGTAGACCTGATGCGTAACCGCGTTGTGAATGACGGAGCAGACAGTATCGACGTAGGTGAAGTCACGTGATTGCATTCCGTCACCCTGCACCTGCGCCGGCTGCCCATTCAACGCTGCGTCCAAGAACTTGGGGATGACGGCAGCGTATGCGTGGTCGGCAGCTTGGCCTGGGCCATACACGTTGAAGAATCGGAAGGCAAGCGTCTTGAGGCCGTAAGAGTACTGATAGGCCAGCGCATACCCCTCGGTGGCATGCTTGCTCACCGCATACGGACTCATAGGGCGGGTCCAGTCGAACTCGCTCTTCGGCAGGTTCGGGTTTGCCCCGTAAACCGAACTAGAAGAGGCAACGGTGACATGGTCCACGCCAACCTCCCGTGCGGCCTCAAGCACGTTCAGGGTGCCGCTGGCGTTCGCATCGTGGGAGGCACGAGGATTGACGATCGATCGCGGAACACTCGGGATCGCTCCCAAATGGACCACTGCGTCAACTCCGTCTGTCAAGCTTACCAGCAGGTCCACGTCCAAGAATGAACCCACCGTAAGGTCAACGTCCAATCCTTCAAGGTTCTTGGCGGAACCGGTACTGAGGTCGTCGAGTATCCGAACTTCTGAGATGTCCCCCGCTCGAAGCATAGTTCGACTCAAGTTGGAACCTATAAATCCGGCCCCTCCGGTAATAAGGACTTTCATTCTCTTGACCCCTTTGCTGTTCCTGAGTCCAGTCTGGACGCGTTTGTTGGCTGCGAATCACCCTCGAGAATCTCCCGAAGTCCGTTCCAGATACGTGCCGGTTGGAAGTCGCTGGCCGCGCGCAACTTCGCATCTGTTTCCTAGGCGCTTCACCAGTTCGGGGGAGGTGGCGAGTTCGTTGATCCGAGACGTGAGCCCACATGCATCCCCGACATCCACGAGCATGCCCGTAACACCGTCGACCACCGAATCAATAGCTCCAGTGGCTCTCGTCGTGATGGCAGGAACACCCGCTGCAGCCGCTTCCAGAACGACATTTGGAAAGCCCTCTCGGCGGGTGGGGAGTGCCAAAGCGTCGAACACAGGGAGGTAACTCCACACGTCGTCGGTCCATCCCACAGCTCGGACGCGATCACCCAGCGCTGCGATTTCACTGTCCCATCCTTCCTCCTCCGATTCGCCGACTAGTACGAAACGGACTCGGGGGTCGAGGTTCTTATCACGCGCAGCAGTGACCAATGTGTCAAATCCCTTGTCCCGGGTGATGCGACCGACGAAGCCGACAACGAAGTGCGTTCGGTCAAGCCCAAGATCCCTTCGGCTGCAATCGCGATCGACTCCCTGAACCTTTTCGGTGATGGCGACCGCATCAACTCCATTGCTACTCCCTGACCCAATAATCCATGAGCGGCGGCGAGGGGCGAGATGCCGGCGCCGTGCCTCAGTCGCAAGCGATTGACTGACAAAGATCACTTCAGTGGCCACGTGCATGCTGATCCATTCCATTGCCAACAGAATCGCTCCGGTGACACCCCGTGCACCTTCGGCTCGCAGCCCGCGAACCACGTAGAGGCGGCGAGGTACGCGAAGGATCCAAGCGGCCACTCCGCCGAGTAGTCCTGCCTTTGGCGTACTGACATTGACGGCAGATGGCTTGTACCGACGAATTGTCCGCACCCACCTAGCCAATGCCACTAGATCCGCGAGCGGGGTGGGTGACCGCTCCATCCGCAACGGTTCGAACTCCACCCCCTCACGTTCAGCAGTGTTCTTGGCATCATCGTCGGGTGTGCTAACAAAGACAACTCGCCAGCCCCGCTGTTGAAGCCAGGACAACTGCCCTCTGACGAAACTGGAAGCGCTCTTGGCGACTGTAACTCCGTAGAGAAGCGTGGGTGGGTGGACCATCAGGTCCTCGGCTGGCTTAACCATCGGACTTCTCCGTCTTTGACGCCGTCAAACCGGTGTGGAGGGTTGAGAGGCCTTGACCAAGATCGGGTGCTCCCGCAAGTGCTTGCCTGATCCAAGATCTGTCTTGCGGGGCAGATAGCTCCTGACCTTCCTGTGCCTGACCGAACCACATCACTTCGACACGCCGGACGAGGCCAGCGACTCTGGGCACGCCCGACCCGACAGCAGCACCTGCTCTCACTAAGGTGCGGCACAGCCACGCCGGGAGGACAACTGGACGGCCACCAGCCAACTGAAAGACTTCAGTCACGTTCAGCCCTTCCCAAGGTTGCAGCAGCAGAGCAGGTGTAGCACCTCGCGTCATGCCTGCCTCTTGCACGAAGGTGACAAGTCCCTTTAGGCTGCTCACCACACTTGGGTGGTCCCCCGGTGCAGCCACACTGGCTAAGTGTGAGCGCGCTACACGGCGAAGATCCTCAGTCGTCTTGCGGCCGGGCCCTTGAACGGAAGTCGCGCGGATGACCACGATATCTGCTACATCCCAATTGTCATTGGCGACGGCCAGCACAGCCCTCTCCCCCAGTGCCTTGGACAGCGAATAGGGGGAGAAGGGGGCGACCTCCGCGGACGTATCCAACACCGGACGAGCGCCTTGGACCGCCGCAGAACTGAGGTGCACGAGGCGTCCGACTCCGGCCTGTGTCGCAGCCGTCGCAATGACCGCAGGAAGCAGTGCGTTTGCACCGAACAGCCAAACATCGGCAGCACCGTCGGGGCTCGCCAGGCCCGCTGCGTTGACCACCACATCGACCCCGGTCAGGGACTCCGTCAGCTCAGCGACCGCGGAATGGCTCCCGGCGATCGCAGCCACCGCATAACCGTCAAGCATCTTAGGATCAAGTTGAAGGCGGGGAGCAGACAACGGCTTAACATCCATCCCCTGCTCCCTGAGATGGTCGACCGTTGCTCGACCTATGAAACCGCTCGCACCTAGGACCGCCCACTTGGTGGGGTTCCAGTCGCTCCGCGCGGGAGAAGGTGGCGGCAGTCTAACCGGTGAGAGGTCGTTCAAGCCAACTGCCGGGAGAGCATCGCCACGCAGGCGGGGCAGGGCTAGGAAAACCCCCGCAACCGCAACCACGAACACGGCACCCAGCACCCAGTGGAGTGTGGCCCCCCCCACCAGAATTCCAACCCCACCTGCCGCAGCAGTGAAAGCAGCCACGACGGCGGCCACCGCGATGTGCGAGAACCCCGTGTTCGTCAGGCGCTGGTATGCGTGGGTGCGATGGGCCTCGAACACCGGCTCCCCTCTGGCGGCTCGTCTGAACAGCGTCGTCAAGGCGTCGGCCCAGTAGATACTCAGGGGGGCGAGGGCTGCAACAGGATTCAGGCCAGCGGACAGTGCTGCGATGGCTGTCGCGCCGAGCACCCCACCCAGAAGGTAACTACCCACGTCACCGAGGAACATCCCGGGAGACGCGAAGTTCCATGGGAGGAACGCCGCGAATGCCACTGAAGTGATCAGGCCGATCACGATCAGCCCTGGCAGATCAGTAGCGACCCCGAGTGCCGCATAGAGCAGTCCCGCGACGAGTCCGTGGAGTCCTGAGATTCCGTTGACACCGTCCATGAAATTGGTGAAATTCACATGTGCGGCGAAGAATAGCGCTGCCACCGGTATCCAAAGCCAGTGGATGCCCGCAGCGGCGCCGAGCGTGATCGCAACCGCTGCACCGATGACGAACTGCAGAGCAGCCCGCACCGCCACTCGGAGACCGCGGATGTCCTCCGCCAGCCCAATGACACCCGTGATCACCGCGGCCGCGATGATCACGCCGACAAAGAGCCTCGTTGTCCCATCGAGCAGGAGCGTGGCCCAGACTCCCCCACCCAACATTCCCAGGAGGGGGGCCACCCCCCCACCACGCAATGTGGGGCTGGAGTGAGACGAGCGGTGATTGGGGACGTCGAACGCCCCGAAGCGGTGGAGTAAGGGTCGCAGTCCGAACGGAACCGCAAGGGCCAAGGTTCCGGCGACGACTACCGCTCCCCAAGGAATCACGGTCATCGAGTCCTGCTGACCTGACGTACTGGCCCTGAATAACCCGCAACGCTCACCACCTTATGGTCACCATCTCAAAGTTCCAGAACCGAGACCGGTTTGCCTGCGCTGCTCCAATGTCTAACCGATTCATAGAGGTATTTCGACTGCACGGCTATGAGTTGCATCCTTCGGGGCGCAGTCGTTAAGATCGCTGGCTTTCGAAATTTTCCGTGTCATCGCCTCTGCGGGGTCTCGAGGCTCGACCCACACTGATGAAATCAGGGGATGCTGGCTGGGCGTCGATTTCTCAGCGCCGCTGAAGAGCACTTCATGCAGCTTCTCGCCCTCCCTCAGACCAGTGATGCGCACCTCGATGTCTTTTCCAGAGTCGCGGATGAGTCGCTTCGCCATGTCGAGGATACGGACGGGCTCTCCCATGTTGAGGACCAGAACCTGACCGCGTTCGCCTATGGCGCCGGCCTGGATGACCAACTGGCAGGCCTCCGGGATCGTCATGAAGTAGCGAGTGATGTCGGGATGGACCACGGTGACGGGCCCACCCTGATCAATCTGTTGAGTGAACGTATGAAGAACAGACCCACGTGAACCCAGAACATTTCCGAATCTGACGGACAGGAAAGTTCCCGTTGTAGTTCTGCGCAAACCACGCCGTCAGTTCTTCGGCACGACGCTTTGTCTTTCCCAGGACACTGGTGGGGTCAGCAGCCTTGTCCGTGGAGATGTTGACGAAGGTCTCGACATCGAACTCTGCGGCACACTCGAGCACGTCCAGCGTTCCATGCACGTTGGTCTTCCAGCCCTCCTCGGGGTACTGCTCCAAGAGCGGAAGGTGCTTCAGTGCCGCCGCATGGAAGACCACCTCGGGGCGGTGGGCCTCGAAGATCTTCGTGCAGCGCCGGCTTGTCTCGGATGTCACACAGCACCATGTCCGGCGTGTCGAGAAGCCCCCTGCCATAGATCGAGAGCTGAACCGAGTGGAGCGCGGACTCGTCCCTGTCGAGGCAGACGAGTTCCTTGGGGCCGAACCGGTGGACCTGTCGGGCGATCTCAGAGCCGATGGAACCACCGGCGCCGGTGATCAGCACCACCTTGCCGCGCACGTAATCGGCGATGGAGTTGAGGTCTGTCTTGATGGGTGTGCGGCCCAGACAGGTCGGTGACGTCGAACTCATGGATGTCACCGAGCTTGAGTTCCCCGCCAGCCCACTCGCGGAGTGGCGGCAGCACCAGCATTGTGATGTTGGCGGCGTCGAGTTCTGCCGAGAGGTCCTTAAGGAACTTCGCAGACGCGGTGGGCACTGCCACAAGAACCGTCTGCGCGTTCAACGCCTTGGCCTTGGAGACCAGATCTTTGCGCTTGCCCACCACACGTCCGAATTCATATTTGCGCTGACGCTTGCGGGGATCGTCGTCGATCAGGCCCACAACGTGGTACGGACTGTCTGGATCTCCGAAGAACAGATTGCCCGACCTGCCGGCCAGCGTTACCCGCCCCATACAACAGGATGCGTTCCGCTTTGCTGGAGGCCTTCGACCGCTGAACGATCTGCGCGGCCACGGCTCTGGCAGCAAACCGAGCAGCGCCCATGAACAGAAGCGTCATGAATGGCGCCAGGAAGCCGACTCCTTGCGGAAAGCTGGGAACGCCAACCACGAAGCGCCATGCCGACGAGGAAACCGACGCCCATGGTGACTGTGGCCAGGGTGGAGGCTTCCACGAAGCTACCGATCCGGTTGGCGCCCCCATACACCCCCGCCAGCCATCCCAGCAGCATCTGAGTTGTTGCTGCGATGACGCTGTACAGGAGGATGGTGGACCACTGAACAGCGTCCAGATTGAAGTCGTAGCGGAACACCACGAGAGCGAAGGATGCTGCAAACCAACACACAGCGTCGATAATGCTGAGCGTCAGGTACACATCCATGCGTTCCAGAAACATCCGCGGAATGGTCTGGCAATTCTGATGGTCCCGCCGCCTCATCATGGCTGAGGCTCCAGCACCGACTCGACGGGTGACTGCACCCTATGACCCTTCTGCACCTGCGCACCGGTCCTGGCTCCCGAAGGTGATGTGGTTGTTGAGGTGTACTCCGCGTAGTACCCGGTGTAACTGCCCTCGCCTTGAGTCGGCACATCGTTCAGGACCACGCCCAGCAGCGTTGACGGAGCCTGCATCCAGCAGTCTCGTGGCCTGCTCGAAGTCGGGCCGCTTCACTCTGCCGGAGCGGGCCACCATGATGGCGCCCGCCGTCTGCCCGGCGAGCACGACGGCGTCGGTCACAGGAAGCAGCGGTGGCGCGTCGAAGAGGACGTGGTCATACTGCCTCTCCACCGTGGCCAGGAGGTGGGACATGGCCTCGGAACCGAGGAGTTCGGAGGGGTTGGGCGGAACGGTTCCCGACGGGAAGGACGGCCAAGGAGCCGGGATGGACATCGATCACCATCTCCTCCAGCGTTCCCCGTCCGGTGAGAACGTCCGTGAGGCCGAACTCGCTGTCCAGACGCATCCGCTCCGCCACCTGCGGGCGACGCAGATCGGCATCGATGAGCAGGACCGATTCTCCGGCCTGGGCCAGCACACCGAGCAAGGTTGACGACAGTTTGGGTCTTGCCCTCGCCCGCCATGGCTGAGGTCACCACCATGGAGGGACGTCGCTCGCCACCCAAACCAACGAAGCCCACGTTGGTCCGCAGCCGACGGTATGCCTCGGCATTGGACCACTGCGTTCCCTCGGCCTCGGAGGAATACGGGGCGGCGCTCTCGACGTGGCCGATGGATCCGAGGAGCGGGGAGTCCGTGAGGGCTTCGATATCAAAAGCCGTTCGGACGTGTGTGTCCAGCACGCTGCGCAGCACCGCCTGGCCGACGCCGAGCAGCAATCCGAGCACCACGCCCAGGGCGAGGTTCACGGTCGGCCGCGGGGCGGTGGGTGAGGTGGGCGGCACGGCCGGGTCGATGACGGTGGCCGCCACCAATCCCTTCCCTGTTCCACCATCGGGGGAAAGCTCGTCGACTGCGCTGGTCAGGCTGGCTGCGACCGCATCAGCAATGCGGGCCGCCTGCACTGGGTCGCCGTCAGTAGCGGAGACATTGATGAGCGACGTGGCCGTAGGGGTGGTAACCGTGAGCTTCGTCTTGAGCTGTACCGGGGTCAGGTCCAAGGAGAGTTCGTCGATGACGGGCTTCAGCACAACCGTCGTGGTGGCAACGCTGACGAAGGACTTCACCTGCCGCTCGGCGTACGTGGCGCCCTGCGACAACTCCCCGGCAGAATCGCCGCTCTCGACGGCGAGGAAGAGCGACGACGACGCCGTGTAGGTGGGCTTTTGCGCAAGAGTGACTGCCGCGGCAACCGCCACGCAGAGAAGCAACGCAGCGACCGTGCTGCGCCAGTAGCGGCGCACGATGCGCAAATATTGCTGCAATTCCATCAGGGGCCCTCATCAAGTGGAGAGAATCGTGTTACAGGTGAGGATCCCAGCCCGAGTGACACCCGGCGGCTACCCCGTTTCCAAACACCATATGCTAGGTGGCGCCACTGGCCGAAACCGAGTCATACTGGAGCGCCCATTCTTGTTGGCCCATCCTCAGCATGAAAGAGAAGCCATGGCTCCCGTAAGATCACGGAACGCCCTCAGCGTGGCGGGCCTGGCGGTTCTTGCCCTAGTGGCAGTTGGTTTGAGTGCTGCTGCTCTCCTGCAGAACCAGACCGCAACACCGGCGGCGGAACCCCCAAGCACATCTCGCGAATCCGCGCCGGCAAGCTTTCCACAGGCACAGGAAACCGTCACCCAAGGTGGATCGTTGCCCACGAGGCAATCAACTTCGGTGGACCCGGAACCGACGAGCAGCGGCGATAGCTCCGTTGTGATCCTCGGTGACATGCATTCGAGTGCCGGGGCTCCCAACCTATGGACGCAGAGAGTGGCGGAGGAATTGGGCTGGTCCTCGGTCATCAACTTGTCCGATCAGGGCCGCGGCTACATCAAGGCCCCATCCTCGTGTGACATGTCCGTGTGCTCAAACTTTGTTGGCACCATCCCCGCAGTGGTGGAGCAGGATCCCGACGTGGTGGTGACCTTCGGGGGCATGGCGGATGGGGACCAGGACCTCAGCGCAGCCGCGCAGGAGTACTACTCCGCACTGCGTGCAGCACTCCCCGACGCCGAACTGATCGCCGTCTCTCCCGTCACTTCGGAGGAACAGGCACCGTACTTCCTCTCGATGCATGACAAGACGATCCGCGCCGGCGTTGAGTCGGTGGGTGGCACGTTCATCGACGTGGGGCGGCCCGGCGTGGGAGACGGCGAGCAGTTGTCCCCCGAATCGCAGGACGAAATCGCCCAGGCCATCATCGAGGAACTCTCATGAGTGGTGGGGTCCGTTATCGGCTTCTCGCCCGGAAGGCGACGTGACCCATCCACTGAAGCTCGAAACCACCGAGATCCCGGGGCTGCTGATACTGCGCCTCCACGTTCAGCACAATGATGTGGGCTGGTTCAAGGAGGATTGGCACCGGGAGAAAATGGCGGTCCTGGGTCTGCCGGACTTCCGCCCCGTCCAGCACAACCTCACTCACAACGACAGGCGTGGCATCACCCGTGGTTTCCACGCGGAGCCGTGGGATCGACTCATCACGCTCGTCTCAGGCCGCGCCATGGGGGCATGGGTGGAT
The DNA here is from genome assembly GCA_963747505.1 of uncultured Actinomycetota bacterium. Lineage (GTDB taxonomy): Bacteria > Actinomycetota > Actinomycetes > Propionibacteriales > Propionibacteriaceae > Arachnia. Next base: position 2,024,628 of record CAVVFD010000001.1, read on the forward strand.
CTGCGTGCCGGAGCGACCTTCGGCAAGGTGGTGACGGCTGACCTTGATCCGGGAACGGCCATCTTCGTGCCGCGGGGCATCGCCAACGCGCATCAGGTGCTCGAGGACCACACCACCTTCAGCTACCTCCTCAACCACCACTGGACCCCCGAGGCACGCTCCCAGCTCTCCGCCGTCAATTTGTTCGATCCGGCTCTCAAGATCACCTGGCCCATCCCCCGAGAGAAGGCAGACCTCTCCCGCACCGACGTCCACCTTCCGCCACTCAGCAGCGTCTCACCCATGCAACCCCGCCGCATCCTCGTCGCTGGCACGGAGACGCCGCTGGGACGGTCCCTTCTGGCGGCTCTTCCCGGAGCCGACGGCGTCAGCGCCGCAGCAATGTCCGCGGAAGCGCGCGTCGAGCATCCCGTGGACCTTTCCGCATACGACACCCTCATCAACGCCCAGGGCGAGGCGGGCTTCGGGTCAACGCGCCAAGGACGCACTGTGGACTCCTGGACCGCGAGCGCAACCCATGCGCAGAACCTGACGGACATCGCGCGCCGCCACCGCATGCGCTACGTCCAGGTGTCTGCCGACTGCGCCTTCGATCGCAGCGCCCCCACCCACTCCGAGGACACCGCCCCCAGCCTGCTTGATCCCCACAGCCGGAGCCTCGCCGTGGCAGAGGTGGTGGCCGCTACGGTGCCGCGCCACCTCGTCATTCGCACCAGCTGGGTGGTGGGAGAGGGCGATCACACCATCGACGACCTCGTGGCCGCTGCACGGCACGGAAGCACGCTGGAGCTGGACGCATCACAGTCCGGACGCCTCACGTTCGCCCCCGCGCTCGCAACAGGCATCATCCATCTGCTGGACTCCGGAGCGGCATCCGGTACGTACAACCTGACGGGCGAGGGACCAGTGGTCACGTGGGCTGACATAGGCCGCCGTGTCTTCGAACTCTGTTCCCGCAACCCGGACGACGTGGGTGCCGCAGCTCCCATCCCCGAGGTGGATGGCCCCGATGGCGGTGCTCTGGACCTCAACCGCATCCGGGCCACCGGTTTTCGGCCGGGCAACTCCTGGCTGCAACTGGAGGACCACGTGCCCGGGGTGGGTGCCCCCCGGGTACCGAGCAGCGCGCCGACGCGTCCACGCCCCCAGCCGGACAGCACAACCGCCGTCGCCACCGACCCAGAGACCAAACGGCCGTACCGCATCCTGTTCGTATGCACGGCCAACATCTGCCGCTCGGCCTATGCTGACGTCGTTGCCCGCGGGGCGGGATTGAACGGCGTCGCATTCAGCTCTGCTGGCACCCATGCACTCGTGGGTGAGGGCATCGACCCACCGATGGCAGCCCTCGTGGGGGATCGCGGCGACGCCGCCGCTCACACCGCCCGCCAGCTGACCCGACAACTCTTGGAGGACGCCGATCTGGTGCTCACCATGGGGGTCGAACATCGTCGATATATCCTCGACGAGTGGCCGTCCTCGGGACGCAAGGCATTCCTGCTGGGGCACGTCGCCCGGGAGATGGCGGATCTTCCGGATTCCATGACGTTGGAGAAGCTGGCCGCCCATCTGTGGAAACATCGCAGCGCGGACCCAGCGGACGAGGTGGCCGACCCCTACCGCCGCGGCCCGGAGGTGGCAGCGCACTGTGCGGCCACGATTGACGACTATCTGGACGCCATCGTTGATGGCTGCAGAGCCCTGATTGGTGAGACGGAGACACAATGACCGACGACAACTTCCTCCCGGGAGTGGACGAAGATGCGACGCCCGGGAAGCGGCGCAGGAAGCGCATGCGCGACAGCTGGGTGCTGCTGTCCGTCATCGGCGTGCTCGTCGTGGCGCTGGTGGCCGTCGGGGCCGTTCTTGGCTACTACGGCAAGGCCACCAAGGACGCGCTGGATTCCGTCGTTCGTGAGCCGACGCTCATGCCGACGAACACCGAGAACCGTCCCTCACCCGTCCCCACCAAGACCGGCGAAGCCAAGCCCCCTCTCAACCTGGTCCTCATGGGAACTGACACGCGCGACCCGAACGACGAACGCGGCCGCTCCGACGTCCTGATGGTGATGCACATCCCCGGCGACCGCAAGAGCGCCTACCTCATCTCACTCCCCCGCGACTACTGGGTGGATGTCCCCGGATACGGCAACTCCAAGATCAACAGCGCCTACTCCCGCGGCGGGCCCGCCCTGACGGTGGAGACCGTCCAATGGCTGCTGAACATTCCCATCGACCACACCGCCGTCATCAACTTCGAGGGCTTCATGAACGTCATCGACGCCCTGGGTGGTGTGACCGTCACGAACAGGCAGGCATCCTCCAGCGGCGGGTTCTCCTTCCCCAAGGGGCCGGTGGAGCTGACCGGCGAGAGCGCGCTGCAGTTCGTGCGGGAGCGCAAGAACCTGAACAACGGCGACTTCGGCCGCGCCGAACGGCAGCGAGACGTCCTCAAGGCCATCGTCAGCAAGCTCATGTCCCGTGGCGTGCTGACGAACCCGGGTCAGTTCCGCGACGCCGTCACCACCCTGGCCCCCAACTTCACCGTGGACAGCGGGCTGGACAACAGCAGGATCGTCGACATCGGCCTGGGGATGCGCATCAGTGGTGGCGACGACATCAAGTCGCTGCTGGCGCCGATCGATGGCATCGGCACGAGTTCGGACGGCCAGTCGATCGTGAACGTGAACGGCAAGAAGCTCGACGAAATGGCCGCCGCGTTGCGCAACGACACCATGGACGAGTACTACGCGGCCAACAAGGACGAGTGAGGCGGCCCGGGGGGACTGGTGGCGCATGTCGATACGCAGCCGGTCCCTCACCGACTGCTACCCAATGCACCAGGGGGCGGCAGCAGAGCCGCTCGGCGTAGGGTTACCCCCGATGATCTCAAGACGAAGCTCCAACCGACCCCGGGCGCGGCAGCCGGGCGGGTTCTACGGGTGGCACGTCACCGGTTTCGCCGCCGTGCTGCTCATGGCGACGGCGCCCGGACAGACGGCCGGGGTGTCCGCGTTCATTGACCCGATGATCGCTGACCTCGGCGTCGACCGCACCTCTCTCTCCACCGCCTATCTGATCGGAACGTTGACCGGCGCAGTGGTGGTGCCCCGCATCGGCGGGCTGATTGACCGTTGGGGTGTCCGACGGTGCACGCTCGTGATCGGTGCTGCCTTCGGAGCAGTGCTGCTCGCCATGGGCGCCATCGGCGGATTCGTCGGACTGCTGTTCGGCTTCATGGGGATCCGTTCCCTCGGGCAGGGTGCACTGGGGCTGGCCGCCACCACCGCTGCCGCCCGCTGGTTCGAACGCAGACGCGGCCGTGCACTGGGAATCGTGACTGCCGTCGGATCGGCCGGCATCTCGCTGGCCCCGGTGCTCAGCGAGTGGATCATCGCACAGCAGGGCTGGCGAACGGCGTGGTTCGTCCTGGGCATCGTCGTGCTGGCGCTGGTGCTCCCCATTGCCGCTTTCGGCCTGCGCGACGACCCATCAGATTTGGGCCAGATGCCCGACGGGGCGCCAGTCACGACGGACGCCACGAACGCCCCACGGTGGGGACTGACGAGACGCCAAGCGTTCTCGGAACCGTACTTCTGGGTGTTGATCGGCGGCCTCGCCGTCTCCGGGATGCTCAGCACCGCCGTCGCCTTCCACCAGATCAGCCTGCTCGGCGCCAAAGGGCTCACCACCACAGAGGCAGCAGCCAACTTCATTCCCCAGACAGTGGCCGGTCTCATGGCCACGCTGCTGGTGGGCAACATGATCGACCGGCTCAGCATCCGGTGGGTGGTCCTGGCCTCCATGTCGCTGCACGTCGTGGCCCTCGCATGGCTGACCGTGGTGGCGCCCGGCTGGTCGGCGATCGCGTTCGGAATGGCCATGGGGGCTGCAGGCTCCTCCATCCGCATCGCCGAGGCTGCTGCGATCCCCGCCTACTTCGGCGTACTCCATCTGGGCAGCATCCGCGGTTTCGTCGCGTCCATCAGCGTGGGCTCGACGGCGCTTGGTCCGTTGCTCTTCTCCGTGGGACGCGAAGTCACCGGTTCGTTCGACGACATCATCCTCGCGAGCCTCGTGCTGCCCGCCGCGGTTGCCGTCGCGGGCCTTATCTTCCGCATCCCTGCCCGGCCACGACCAGACGTTCAGGAGACTTCCCGCTGACCAGTGCGTCTGACAGCCGGGATCAAAGGGGTCCGAGATCGGATGGAAGCTGGCGAAGACGTGAGTCCTGCTTGTTCCCCGTGGAGGAGAAGCGGTAGGTGTTGTAGGTTGCAGAGCAGTGCGATGAGCGCCGCCAGCGACGTCCATCCGAGGATTCGAGAAACTCCCCCCAGAGTCCTGTTCTCCCCAGTGGCGCGCCAGGATGCGCCCATCGCACTGCCGTCCTGTTGATCCTGAGACGCGTCGCGCATCCTGTGATCGCGTTCAGGCCTCTGTGAATCAGCGTCAGTCAGCCGGTGAGTGTGACCTTCACCGTCGCGGCTGTGGGGATCTTCTCGCCCTGGCCCACCCGGGCCAGGTCAATGCCGGTGACGACATTGCTGTTGGCACCGACGGAGTCCGTCTGCACGCCGCCCAATGTGGCTGCAGAAACTGTCACGGCCGCAAAGACTGTGGTTACCGCGGCAATAGCCGCGACCCCGCTTTGCTGATCTGAAACGTGGTCTTAATCAAACAAATTCCCCCCGGAATTGTACAACGATAAGATTATTTGCGCCGCCTCAATCCGAGGCAGACCGCATTGTGTCTCTTGGTTGAGAACCATCAACTGTGGCCTCATGAGGATTCTAGACACCCATGGGAAGTATTGGCAACCCTTTTGGTGATTTTTGTCCCCCAAAGTTGATTCTCACCCGAAAGGGGGTATTTGCGCCATTAATCTCACGCACATAATAATTTTTGTCGCTATAGCTGGGGGATCCTGACAGTTCATGCATTCCCCTGATTCCCGAAGTGTCCAGCTCGATCCCGGCCACAGACCTGAGGCGTTGAGCCAAGCCGCACAGCCCCAGCGACGGGTCCACGCCAGCCGTGCGGAACTGGTCGATGAAAACCCTCCGCTGGCGGCCGCGCACCCCTGGTCGGCTCGGCGGTTTGGCCGACGCAGACACCTTCGCTAGGGTGATCCACGGAGGATTCGCCTAGAGGCCTATGGCGCTCGCTTGGAAAGCGGGTTGGGTTCACGCCCTCACGAGTTCGAATCTCGTATCCTCCGCCAGATCAACACGAAGCCCCCGACGCTGCGTCGGGGGCTTCGTGCGTGCACGGCGCCCCGTCTCTCGAAAGTCTCTCTCACGGACGCGCTAGAAGGCCATGGCTGCAATCACCATCAGGATCATGAGCAGCACGTAGAGGGACACGCCAACGATCGTGAGGATGCCGAGCACCTTGCCGACGACGTGGCCAACTTTCAGGCTGCCCGAGTAGGGGTAGGGCGCCCCCCGTTGAATCTCCGCCTTCGCCTTGTTGCCCATGTACCACGCGATGAAGGGCGTGACCGGCACCACGAAACCCAGTAGGCCAAGAACGAGAACAGTTGTCGACTGCGGGTGCTCCGCCAGGGCAGGGGCGTAGTAGCCGTAGGGGGGCGGCGTCGTCGCCATCACACGCTGCGGCGGATACGGCTCGTACGGCGACTGAGGCGACTGGTACGACGGGGCGTACTGGCGCGGGGGAAACTGACCGCCGCTGTACGGCCCGCCACCGCCGGCGCGGGCATTCGATGGGCCAGCCTCCGGTCCGCGGGCCCACCCACCCGGGATGTCGGACGAGGGTCCGTACAGGTCCACGAAAGGGAGCGTCTGCTCGTCGAAGGGCGGTGCCTCTTCAGGCCGCTGAAACCCCTGATGGGGCTGGTGGTTCTCATCGGGGTGGGACATGAACGGACTCCGTCGATCAAGATTCACGTGGGTGAGCACACTGCAGGAGCACGACTGTCCCGGCCCTGCAGCATCCAACTGCCAAGCTTACGCCACCTGTGCTGCGCGCGCGTCCTGAAGGGTATGAAGAAGGGCCGCCCCCCGGGGGAAGGGCGGCCCTTCTCAGTCGGATTACTGAGCCGGGGGGGAGTCAGATCATCCGACGGCTGCGCCGGCCGTTGTCGACCAGCTGCAGGTCCTCAAGTCCGCCGTCGCCAGGTCAGCGGCGGAGATGCCGCTTCAGGCGCTGGCATGGTGGGCGACCGGGTGGCGAACGCCGCGAAGCTGAGAACCACCCCGACGAGCATGCCCACCGCCCACCACGGGAAGCCGGCGACGATGCCGTCCCCGGGTACCCAGAACCCGGGTTGGGCCGGCTCAGGTGGGGCCGGGATGCGCGTACCGCGCACCAGGAGACGGTGGGTATTGATGCCGATGGGCGTGCACGTGATGAGGGTGATGTGATCCTCACCCTCCGTTATCCGGAGCGACTCGCTCTCGTCGGGCAGCACGGTCCGGATCTGGTCCACACGGTAGTAGTGCTTCTCCCCCAACACATCCACCGAGAACTCGTCGCCGACGGCGGACTTCGTCGGCAGGTTGGAGAACAGCGTGGCGTTGACGAGCCCGGAATGGGAGGTGAGCACCGAGTGTGTCCCCGGTCCACCAATGGGCATCGAGGACCCGTACAGGTGACCCACGCCCCGGGCCAGGGTTTCCTCGCTGGTGCCGTGGTACACGGGTAGATCGACTCCCGCTGCCGAGTACACGAGATTGCCCACCACGGCGTTGGTGCTGGTCTGGAGCAAGCCTTCGTAGGCCCTGCGGGCCGTCGTCTTGTCCTCGGCGTTGTCCTCGAAGGAGTAGGGATCACGCAGCGGCCCCCTGGGGAGGCGGTCGTTGTAGTTGGTCGCCTCCTCCAGCAGGTCCTGCCGGACCTCAGGGGCCGACTGCTCCATGGCCTGGACGTACCCCGACACCTCCGAGTTGTGCAGCCGTGAGGAGAACCAGTCAGCCGCCGACGGGTAGAGCAGCAGCACCGTGCCAAGGATGAGCACCACCTGGATCAGCACACGGTCACGTGTGATGGGCGACAACCGCACGACATGGCTCCTCTCGGGTGGTCTCGTGAATTCGTGGTCCGGGCGGAAAACTTGCTGAGGCGAAGGGCCAAACTCAGTGGGAATCGTTGGGGAACGTCGGCGCTCCGTTCATGGAGCCGCCGACGCTCCCCAGCCGATGACCACGGTGTAGGACTGTCGCCACTGCCCACGCGGAGGCTCAGATCCGGGCCCGCTTGCGACGACTCACCACGACAGCGGCCGCTCCGACGACGATCAGCAGCACCCCAGCGATCATGATGATGCTTGATGCGCCGCTGGCGCCGGTGAGGGGCAGGGCGAACCCGGCGTTCTTGGGGACGTTCGTGACCTCGACGGAGACGGTCTCCTCGAAGCTGGTGACGTCCACCTCGATGGGTTGGGCAAGCATCTCGTAGCCACCGGGCGCCTTGGTCTCAGCGATCCAGTAGGAGCGGTAGTTCTGTGCACCCTTGAGAACTTCCTCACCGTTCTCCCAGTTGCTGTAGCGCAGCCCACTGATCAGGACCTTCCCGTTGGCGTCACTTGTGAAGACGGAATCACCCTTGATGGAGATGGCGTTGGTCTTCGCCTGGGCGTCGGCCTTGTTGAGGAACACCTGGAACTGGGCATTGTCCAACTTCTCGCCCGTATTGGCGTCGACCTTGTCCAGGACGATGTTGCCGAACTTCGTGAGGACCTGGTTGGTTGCCACTCCGCTGCTGGCACGGCTCGGGTACATCTTGGCCGTGTTGGCGATTTCACCGACGGCGAGCACCGCCGTCGAGGCGACGACCTTCACCTGCGAGGTGGCGTCGTTGCCCCATGCCTGCTGCAGCTTGGCCAGGCCGTCGTCGTTGAACTCGATGCGAGCGATGCCCCCTGTGAAGTCCGCCACGTAGTCACCTTCGTCGAGGGTCACTTCCGGCTCACCGGTGAGCGAGACAGTGCCGGCCACCAGTTGCAGCTTCGGATCCACAACGTCGTCAATGGCGTAGAACGTGAGGTTCTGGGACTTGGGAATGTCGGCGAGGATCGTCCACTCAATCTCATCTCCGATGGAGATGGCCTGGGAGTCCTGAACCGCCTTGCTGGCGGAGGTGGTGGCGTTCTTGGGGTAGACATGCACGTCGTAGAGCCAGCTGTTCAGCTCTGTGGGGTGAGTCATGGGCAGTGTTACCAGGAACGGCGCCGCCGGGGTGATGTCTGCCCCGTAGGAGGTCTCGCTCACGTAGTAGAGACCCAGGGGGAGGCTGGCGATGCTCGCCAGACCGTCGACGTCAGTGGTGCCGGTGTGAACGTCCCCCGCCAGGAGGTCGGCCGCTTCGGCGGCGGTCAGCTCGCCGGCCCGGACCCAGCCATCGTTGGTGGTCAGGTCGACATCGCCCACGCGCTGGGCGCTGAACGTGATGCCCTCCAGTGGAGTACCGGTGCTGTCCTGGGGAAGACCGGTGCTCGGATCTCCCAGGGCGTCGGGCTGCTCGAACTTGTGGATGTTGATCGTCCCGTTCATCGACGCGTCGATGGTGCTCGTCGACGAGTCGGCCTGCGCGGGGGCGGCGCTCACTGCCATGAGCATGGCGGTGGCGGCGGCGGCGAGGCTCGTCAGGAGCCCCCGCCTGCGCTGTGGATGGTTGTTCATATATGTCATTCCTTTCTGAATGGGTGACTACTTCTGTGGCGGATGGATGCAGCGGGTCTGGTGCGGGGGCGGGTTCAGCCCCTGACGGGGGATCGCTGTGGACGTTGGCGCCGGATGAGCACCACTCCGAAGCCACCGATGCCGAGCACGACCATCGCGAAAACGACGAGGTTGAGTTGGGCACCGCCGGAGAGCGGGAGCGGGATGGCAGCGACGTCGGCGATCCGAATGGTCAGGGGATCGCCGGGGTTGATGGTGGCCTGGAGGTTGTTGCCCGCAAGTGTCAGCGTCCCCTCCCGGTCGAAGGTGAAAGCGACGGGTTCCGCGAGCAGGCTGTATCCGCCGGGTGCCTTGGTTTCCAGAAGCCAGTAGCTGCCCGGTTCGAAGGGGCCTGCCTCGAAGAGCCCTGTCCGCCCGCCGATGCGCGTGACAGTCATGCTCTGGTCGCTGGGGATGCCGTCTTTGTCGAGGTGAACTTCGAAGCCGGAGCCTCCGAGTTCTCCCTCTGTTCCGGACGGGTCCATGCCCAACTTCTGGATGTGGATGTGGGGCTGGTCGTCATTGTTGATGGAGCATGTGACGTTCTCACCCACGCCCACAGTCACCGCGGACCCGCTGAGGGCCCCTCCATCACAGTTCCAGGCGCCGGGGGTGTATCCGTTGGGGCTGCCGGATTCCGACAAGGTGTACGTGCCCACCTTGACCGTCTTCCCCGTCACCGCCTCGCTTCCGGTGGGGCCGGAGATGCCAGCCGTCGGACCGGAGGCGCCCAACGTCCAGTCGCCCGGCCTGGCTGTGCCTCCGTCGTCGTTGGTGACGGTATTCACCAACGTCAGCGTGGACGGCTCGGCTGTGTTGGTGATGGTGCAGGTGGCCTTGTCTCCGTGGTCCAGGGTGAGTGTCGATCCGTTGATCGTGCCTGCGGAACAGGTCCACGTGCTGGCGCTGTAGCCATCCGGGCCGCCGGACTCGGAGAGGGTGTAGGTGCCCGCGCCGACCGACTTGCTGGTGACCGCTGGCGAGTTGCCGGGACCGCTGATGGGTGTCGGCCCATTCGACGCGCTGAGGGTCCAGTCCGCTGACCTGTGGGTCGCTCCCGTGACGCCATTGTCGACGACCTTCATCAGGGAGAGCTGCGGATGGGTCAGGGCCCTGTTGTAGACCGTGCAGTCGATGGAATACCTCGGGCTGGCGTCGATCGTGAACCCGTTGGCGACGTTCCTCGGCGTGATGACTTCGCCCGTGTCGGGTCGCTTGCAGACGGCGTTGTTCCCGTCGACCTGCTCAAGCGCGTACCCACTTCTCGGGGTTTCGGTCAGCGTGACCGGCCCTGCTTCCAGGTCCCCGTCGAAGGCGAGCGGGAAGTTTGCGGCACCAGTGTTCCCATCGGTGATCCGGCTGCCGCCACCGGTGATGCCGATCCCGGTGGCACCCTGCCCGGTGAACTCCCAGCCACCAGCGGGGCTGGCGTCGGCGATCGAGCCTCCGACGGGAATGACCTGCTTGGTTACCGAGACTGAGACCTCGCAGTCGCTGGGAGCGAGTTCTTCCAGTTGGGCCCCGGCCGCGTCGTAGTCTGTCGTCTGAAAGTAGTCAGTGTTCTGGGTGGGACCGGAGATGGCGCGGAGGTTGTACCCAGCAGCCGCGCTCTCGACACCGTCACCGACGCCGAAGGCGATGACCCTCGCGCCCGTGGCCTTGATTGCATTGGCGGAGAAGATTCCCTGTTCCACCTCACGGAACCGGGTATGGCTGCCTGGGCCCACACCATTGGCGTAGTAGGTCGGACTGCCATCGGTGATGATGACGACGAGATCCAAGGCGGCACCCGACTGCACCACTTGGTAGAAGCCGCGGTCCCAGTTCGTGGCTCCAGCCCAACCGCCCGGGAGTCGGTAGCTGTTGATCGCCTCCTTGACCCGGTCCGCGCCTTCCGGAGATGCGACCGATACGGGGGCAAGTGTGTGCCCCGCCGTGGCCGGTCCATTGGTGGCGAATGTGAACACACCGACCGTGGATGGGGTGCCGCTCAACGCATCGACAAATCCGGTGGCCGCCTTCTGCATGGCAGCGAGGTCGTTGGTGGTCACCGAGTTCGACAAGTCGAGTACCACCCCCACATCGATTCCGCACCTCGTCGTGAGTTCCGGGTTCTCCAGCGAGTTCTGCCAGATGCCGCCGGAGGACTCCAGGCCGTTGTTCCCACTGTCGGTCATGAAGGCGGACGAGGACCGGTACGTGTTGCCGGCGCGCAGCCAATTCCAGGTCCGGAAGGCATAGGTGCTCGCAGAAGGGGTTCTCTCCCCCGTCCCGAGCGCGGGACTGGCGTAGTAGGCCTCCGGTGCGCTGATCTGTTTCACCCAGAACCGCTTGTCGTAGTTGACCCCGTAGTAGTAATGACCCCGCCACACATGGATCCCGGTATCGGGAACAATGAATGAGCAGTCGCCCTCCTCGTCTGAGACGCAGGTGCCGAAGTCCGCCACGGGCGTCCTGTCACCCTGGTTCGCGTACAGACCCAACGTGACGCCCTGGAGTCCGCCGACGGTGGTGGGCCCTGTGCGGACACCACCCACCTTGACGGTGATGACCGCATCCCCCGTGCCCGGGGCGGCAACCGCCATCGGCGCAACGCGCTGGTCCGTCGCCTCCTGCTGCTCAATTGCGCGAAGTTCGGCCTCGTTGCTGTCAGTGGTTGAAGAAGCCGGGCCGCCTGCGGGAGGCGATTCCTTCTCGACGGGCTGCCGGGGGCTTTCGCTCCATGCGGTTGGCTGCGCCGTGACCACTTCAGACACTTCGTCCGGCTGATCCCCCCGCGCCACGGGCGCACCCAAGGACATCAGACTGATGAACAGCAACAAGCTGAGGCCGATGGCCACTGAGCCCTTGACACCATGACTATTGGTGCTCGGCTTTCGCCCTCGTTGAGTGCATACCGCACGATGTGACATCGGCCCCCCGGGGATTTATGGGGGGTCCGTCTCTCGCTGGATTCTTGCGCTTGCGATGCGGTTCCACAATGGAGAACTGCGAGCTCTGCCAGAAACCCGATTGGTCTGCTACCCCCCTCGGCACGACCAACTACCGTGGATAGTAGTCAAATCCCCCAAAGTTGTCACCTTTAGCCGAAAGTTGATTTCACGCCTCCAAATCTCCCCATCAATATCACTCGATGATGGCCTAGTCAGACCTGCTTTGGGCGCCATCAATATTCAGCTTCACGAATTACGTGGCCTCTGGGGGAGCACTCATCGGGGTCAGTCGTTGTCCATAATTGCGCGCCCGCCGCGCCATTATGGTGGGTCGTAATATTGCTCGCACGCATGGCGAATTCGTCGATTTCGGAGCACGGGTGGATCATTCGGGACGCAACGTCGCTAACGCACGTACCACGCGGCGATAATCTGTCTATCGTTCCTGGTGAAAACAGGAGGCCGCCTCCGCCACACCTTCGTGGCAAGTTGAACGGGCCGTCCCCAGTGGGGGGGTGGGACGGCCCGTTGATTCAATGTACAACCCATAGGGCACATTCCACAATCGCCCACAATCCAGGCTTCCAGGTGCCCAACGTGCCCAGGTGAGGTTTCCGAATTCTTCGGGCCACGGGCAAATCAGGGAGCCGGACCAGGGAGCTGAGCAGATTTTTTCACCATCTGACCTAGTCAGAGCCATTTCGCCTTCGATTCTTTGAAAGAAACAATGCAATTCCTGGCGATTATTGCAACCCACCCGGCCGGTGCCATGTTCATCCATGGTATTTATTGCATAGAATAAAGTGTCACCGGATGTTGATGGGCAATTGCGTCACCGTTGCCATGTATTCACGTGCCGGGGGCCCGTGGGGCCTCTCCCCAGAGAGGACAGAGGGGTGGCGCAGGTCGCTGGGGCAAGGAAAACGGGCAGGCGCCGCAGCACCCGCCCGCTCTCAGGAGGCCGTGAGACCGCTGTCACATCCAGCGCCTACTTCTCCTCGAGCTTCAGCGCGACACCCAGCGCAAAGAACGTGGGGGCCCACTGGCCGACGAAGATGCCCCAGCGGTCGCCCTGGGCCTTGTCATCCGGTCCGTTCTTCGAGACCTTGCGCGAGACGAAGTACGACAGGATGCTCAGGCCGATGGAGGCGAAGCCACCGATGTAACAGTGCTCGCTGCGGAGACCGTTTTCTGACAGTGTTTTGACCATAACTTCTTGCTCCTTCCCTGTACCGACGCTCGCCGGTCGCTTTTCATTCTATGGCCGAAGGAGTCCAGGTCGCCGGGAAGCCGGCAAGGCCATGCCTTGGGTGCTCCTCACGCAACCGGGGCCACCGACAGTTGCACGAGAACCTGCTCCTCTCCCGCCCTAAGCTGTGATCACCAGCACCTCGGCCACAGAACAGGAGACGTCCATGTCCAGCGACGACGCCCACGACGAGACCACGGACCAGCTCAGCTTCCAGAATCCGGTCTCGCGGTACCCGGAGATCGAGCCTCCCCAGCAGGACCAACCGGAGCCGGGCCTCGATGCCGACCTCACACCCATGTCGGACCGCGGGGAGCATTCCTACAGGGGGACCGGCCGGCTGGTCGGGCGGCGGGCGCTCATCACAGGCGGCGATTCCGGTATCGGTGCGGCGGTTGCCATTGCCCTGGCACGGGAGGGCGCGGACGTCGCCATGAACTACCTCCCCGCTGAGGAGGAGGACGCCCAGTGGGTCAAGGATCTCATCGAGAAGTCAGGGCGCACCGCCATTCTCCTTCCCGGTGATCTCACCGATCGTGCCTTCTGCGAGCAGCTTCCGGGCCGCGCCGCCGACGCCCTCGGAGGCCTGGACCTCCTGATCAACAATGCGGGCAAACAGATCGCCCAGGAGAGCATTGAGGACATCAGCGATGAGCAGTTCACCGACTCCTTCACCGTGAACATCATTGGCATGTTCCGGGTCACCAAAGCCGCGCTGAAGCACATGGGTGCAGGCTCCACGATCGTCAACACCACGTCGATCCAGGCCTACAGCCCATCTCCGACCCTGGTGGATTATGCGTCGACGAAGGCGGCTATCAACAACTTCACCAAGGGGCTGGCCCAGCAGCTCGCCCCGAAGGGAATCCGGGTCAATGCCGTGGCACCGGGCCCCATCTGGACGCCGCTGCAGGTGAGCGACGGGCAGCCGAAGGAGAAGCTGCCGAGTTTCGGCAAAAGTACTCCTCTGGGTCGTGCTGGCCAGCCCACCGAGCTCGCCCCCGCATACGTCTTCCTGTCCTCCCCGGAGTCCAGCTACGTCGTGGGTGAGACGCTGAACGTCAACGGTGGCGAGCCCAGTCCGTGATGGAGTGGGCAGTCTGGCCGGGCAACTGGCAGCTGGTCGCCACCTGACGCGACAAGCCGTGGCCGATGCGGGCACTCGTCTGGGCGCGGCTGCCCCTGCCGGTGTGGCTGTCGAAGCAGGCCGGGAGTGACGCCGGGGACAGCGCTGACAAGTCCAGGCCTCCCCGCGGAGAACAATGTCGCGCCCGAAGTCCACTGGACGCCGTGTGCAACCCTTGTGGGATGCACCCACCCGAGGAACTGGACGAATTCACGCAGGTCTCGCTGCAGGTCCGTGGCGTCGGCTTCTGCGTGTTCGAGTCCGCCGTCGTCTCAGGGCCGTCGTTCGTTCTCATCCACGGGTTCGGGGTGTCGTCGCGCTACTTCGGTCCGCTCGCCGAGGAACTCAGCCGGCACGGCCGGGTTCTCGTCCTTGACCTGCCGGGCTTCGGAAAGGCGGACGACGCCCCCGACCGTGGCCCGAGAATCACCCGCTTCGCAGACGTGGTGAACGACGCCATCCGAAAACTCGATGTGTACGAGCCCGTGCTCATCGGCCATTCCATGGGCACACAAATCGCGGTGGAAGCACTGGTGCGTGCCCCGGGCCTGTCAAGAGGGGCACTACTCGCGGCGCCGGTGGTCAATGACAGGGAGCGCCGAAGTTGGCTGCTCCTGTGGCGCTTCGTCCAGTCCGCGGTCAAGGAATCACCCGCCTCGGCGTGGGACTCCATCGTTGGGTTCGTCCACACCACGCCGTCGTGGTTGCTGCGCAATTTCACGCCCATGCTGCGCTACCGCATCGAGGACCGTGTTCAACAGACCGCAGCCCCAATGGTGGTGGTGGGTGGCGCTGGTGACCGCATCGCCCCGCCAGAATGGTGTCATCGACTGGCGGGCGCCCGCACCGGCATCGACGTCGTGGTCGTGGAAGGAGCAGCACACGAGATGATCCACACCAACGCCGCGGAGGTGGCCCGCATCGCGCTGCAACTCGCCGGGACTCGACGCCCCCGCGACGCGACCACTTCAGAGGACTCCGCTGATCCGGGGGCGGCCAGCGAGCGTCGAACGGCCGAGCGCCGAGGCCCCCAACCCCACCGTCCCCGCCCCGGGCTTCCGCCGTGCGGCGACTGAGGACGCTGACCCGCTGGGTGATCGACGCCCTCCAGGACTTCGGCCACGCCGCCCGTGCACAGGCCATCGCGACGTGGGTGCGACTGGGCGGAGGGGCCGGCTTCACCGTCAGAACGGGCTCCACCACCTGCTCGGCCGTGGACGTTGTTCTCCTGCCCGGGATCCTCGAGCGTTCCACCTACCTCGTTCCGCTGGGTCGATATCTCTCGTCCCGCGGCCATCGCGTCCACGTCATCGATGCGCTGGGGTGGAACGTCTTCGGGATCGATGAGTCCGTCGAACACTGTCTGAAGGTCCTTGAGGACCGAGAGGTCCACAGCGCGATTCTGGTGGCCCATTCCAAGGGCGGCCTGATCGGCAAGGCGCTCCTGCTCGACCCCCGTGCCGGGGACGTCGCCATCGGGCTCGTGGCCGTGGCCACCCCGTTCAGTGGGTCCACCTTCGGTGGCCCGCTCCAACGCCTTCCCCTCGTGGAGTCCTCCCCGCTGGGCATGTTCCTCCCGAACAGCGACGATCTTCGACGGTTGGCACACGACGACGTCAATGGCCGCATCGTGTCGCTGTCGCCGGAATGGGACCAGATGATTCCCGGCGGATCCCATCTGGAGGGTGCCACCAACGTGACGCTGGCCCGGCGCGGCCACTTCCGCCCCGTCGGCGACCCTGAAGTCTGGGCGCAGGTGCACCACCACATCCATTCGCTGGCTGGGCGGTTGCAGTCCGATGAGGAATCCTGATGACCTTCACGCACACCATCGCCTGCGAGGACCGCGACTTCCCCGAGTGGCACGGCGGGCGGTCGCACGCACTGGTGTGGGCGCTGCTGCTGGACGAGCCCGGCGTCGCGCAGTGCATTGCCGCTGCGAGGCAGCGTCTTGGAGCACTCATCCTTCCCCGCTACGAGCGGCAACCGCACGTCACGGTCGCCTTCGCGGGGCTTGCCGCGGAGCCCGGCCTGCCGGGCTATGACAGCCAGGACCTCGACGCCGACCTCGCCGTGATCCGGACCCTCCTCGACGGCCCGGTGACGGTGCGCCCCGCGGGGTGGGGCAGCTTCCCGATGGTGCCGTACCTCGCAGTCGAGTCGGACTGGTTGCACCGTGCCCGTGGGGCCCTCGACCGCGACGCCGTCGAGCTCCACCAGCTGCCCTACGTGCCGCACATGACGCTGGGGCACTGGTCGGGCCGGTGGAAGCGGGAGAGCGTCCTCGAACGACTCGACGCCCCCACGCCCCGACGTGGCTGGCAGGTCCACAGCTTGTCACTGCTGCGTTACGAGACCAGCGACATCGCCGGCGGGCTGACGCCCGTGGGGTCTCTGGATCTGGCGCACGGCCGCTGGCTCCCGTCCTGAGGGCCGCTGCCAATCCGGCGAGGTGATCCGCGCGGGGATCCCCGAGTCCACCGTGGCTCGTCACGTCATCCCACGGTGAGCGACTGCAGGGCGGCACCGAGCCCAAGGGTCGTGAACACCAGGAACGACGCCTGCGTCACCTCGATGATCGAGCCGAAGACGTCCCCGGTCATTCCACCGAGCCGCCTTCCGAGGTGCCCCCGCCAGAACCAGCCCACCAGGAGGGACAGGCAGGCTGCGACGGGGAACACCACAGCTCCCCACGTTCCCACCGCCAACAATCCCAGGGACGCAGCGAGCACCGGGCCGGCGCTGGCCCAGAGGAGCGCCGTGGAACGTGAGGTCACCCCGCCGAACAGGGCACCAAAGCCCTCCGGTCTTGCACCGGTGTTCGACGGCGTCGTGGCCATCACCGTCGACACGCGCCCCAGCACCACCGCTGCCGTCAGCGCCGACCCGCCGGCCAGCGGTCCCAGCACGGCCAGCGCGGCAACGTCGACCGCCAGCACCAGGACCAGGACGACCACACCCATCGGGCCGATGTCAGAGCGGCGCATGATCTCCAGCGCGCGCGCGGCGGGGGCCCGTGAGCCGAGCCCGTCGGCGGTGTCCGCCAGGCCATCGAGATGGAGCGCACCCGTGAGCCACGCGAGTGTCGCAACCCCGAGGACGGCTCCCAGCAAGGGTCCTCCCAACGCGCCCGTCGCCCACGTGACCACACCCGCGAGCACGCCCACGACGACACCCACCACGGGGAAGGACGCCATGGCCCGGCCGGCCAGCCCGGCATCGATGTTCTCCACTGTCCGCACCCGGATGGTGGTGAACAGCCCGAGCGCAACCACGAGGGGATTCGGGCGGTGCGTCATCGCCACCGACGTGCAACGCCGGCGACGCACAGCCACAGCTCGTCACAACTCGCCGCGACCCGCGCGTTCAGCCGTCCCAACTCGTCCCGGTAGAGACGTCCCGACGCCGTCTGTGGAACCACACCCGAGCCCACCTCGTTGCTGACCAGCACCACCTCGCGATGGGTGTCCCGGATCGCGTCCACCAGACCGGCCACATGCCGCTCGAGTTGCGGGCGCCACTGGCCCTCCTCCGCCCCCCAGGCGCCGACGTCGTCCAGGATGCGCGTGAGCCACAGCGCGAGGCAGTCCACCAGCACCGGGGCTGCGCTGTCCTCATGGAGGACGGACGGGATGTCCAGCGTCTCGATCGTCGTCCACCCGGCGGGTCTGCGGCTGCGGTGAGCCTGCACCCGGGCCCACCACTCGGGATCGTCTTCGGGGACCAGGGAGGTGGCCACGTAGTCCACGGCGTCGCGGTCCTCGAACTGGCCCTCCGCCCAGGAGGACTTGCCGGAGCGTGCACCACCGAGGACGAGGGCTGTGCCGCATCCCCGTTCGACTGGGGTCACCGAGCCGCGCTTCGCGAGCGCCGCCACCAGGGCGGTCGCGAGCTCGTCGTCGTCGGGAACATCGACCAGGAAGTGGGCCACGCTCAGGTGCCCGACTCGATGCTGGCGTCAGCGAAGGTGGCCATCTCGGCCAGGATCCTGGCGGACGCCTGGACCATGGGCAGCGCCAGCGCCGCCCCGGATCCCTCGCCCAGCCGCAGCCCCAGATCCACCAGCGGGTGCAGGCCAAGGTGTTTGACGGCGGCCCCGATGCCGGGCTCGACGCCAGCATGGCCGGAGAGCAAGTAGTCGCGCACGTCCGGCGCCAGGCCCACGGCCACGCAGGCCGCAGAACAGGCGATGACACCGTCGAGAATCACAGGGACCCGGTGGGCGGCCCCGGCGAGGATGAAGCCTGCCAGCGCGGCATGTTCCAGGCCCCCAACCGCAGCGAGCGCACCCAGCGGATCCGCGGCATCAGGCCTGTGGAGAGTGAGGGCAGCTTCAATGACCAGGCTCTTGCGGGCGTGCATGTCGTCGTCAGCGCCGGCGCCGCGCCCGGTGATGAGGGCAACCGGGGCGCCGGTGAAGACCGTGATGAGTGCACTGGACGGGGTGGTGTTGCCAATCCCCATGTCGCCGGTCAGGAGGCAGCGCGCCCCTGCCGCGATGGCATCCCGGGCCGCGTCGATGCCCACCTCCACGGCGGCCCGCGCCTCGTCCCTGGTCATGGCCGCCTCGACGGAGAGGTCGCGGGTGCCGCGGGCCACCCGCCGGCTCCTGATGGAGGCATGCGCCGGGTAGTCGGTGGCGACACCCACATCGGTCACCAGCAGTGACGCCCCCACCTGGGAGGCCAGCACATTGATGGCTGCCCCGCCGGCGGCGATGTTCACCAGCATCGAGGCGGTGACCTCGCGGGGCCACGACGTGACGCCCTGGTCCACCACACCATGGTCCCCGGCGAACAGGCCAATGACGGCTGGCGTGGGGACCGGCGGCGGACACTGCCCCGCCATCGCGGCCAGACGACTGCCCACGTGCTCCAGGAGGCCCAGACTTCCCGGCGGCTTCGTGAGCTCTGTCTGCCTCTGCTCGGCTGCGGCCCGGGCGGACGCCGAGACGGGCTGCACGGCGGCGACGGTGTCATCGAGCAGAGTGCGCCCCTGAGGCTCTTGCGGACCGTTGGGGGACAGGCGCAGGGAGCACGTGTGCACGGACCCGGTCCCGAACGGCGTCCAGTCGACGTCTTGGTGGCCGCGGCCCTCCAGGACGGCCTGGAGTACGCGCAGCGCGTCCCCGTGCGAGACGAGGGCAACCTCGTCGTCGTCGTCGAAGCTCTCCCTCAACTCCGTCACGAGCTTCTGCATCCGGAGGTGGACGTCAGCGATCGACTCCCCGCCACCCCACCGGACCTCATGGATGTCCATGCCGTCGGGGACTGGTTGCGCGCTGAGCTCGGATGCTCGACGCCCCTCGAGATCACCCAGCGACTGTTCGCGCAGGAGCGGAGTCTGTTGGGGCGAAAGCTCGTGCCGCGACGCCACCACGTCGGCTGTCTGCCTGGCACGCAGTTGATCGCTCGAGAGCACCGCCGCCAACGGCCGGTCCACCAATTCCCCGGCGGCGTGGGCGGCCTCAATGAAGCCCGTCTCCGTGAGGGGGATGTCCATCGTCTGGCCCAGGAGCCTTCCCTCCACGTTCCACATCGTCTGGCCATGGCGCACAAGGTGGAGAATCACAGGCCCCACACTATGCCCCACCTCGCGGCGGTCAGTGGCCGCTCCTGACAACCAACCGGAGCATGCGCACGTTGAACATCACGAAACGGGTCAGCTGGAAGGGAATGC
Organism: uncultured Actinomycetota bacterium; assembly: GCA_963747505.1. Lineage (GTDB taxonomy): Bacteria > Actinomycetota > Actinomycetes > Propionibacteriales > Propionibacteriaceae > Arachnia. The sequence continues at coordinate 2,044,296 of CAVVFD010000001.1, forward strand.
TCTGTCGTCGCCGCAGGGTGGCCTCCGTGGGGAGCACCGCTGCAGAGAGATCGGCCGTTGGCTGGACGGCCACAGCGGGCTCGGGCGTATTTCTCGGATCGGTCGTCATTGTCTCACTCCGGTATCAGCTGCCAGCCGAGGCGTGCCTTGGCCTTGTGGATGAAGAGGTGGTGGAGCATCAGCTTGCTCCAGTGCCCACTGAGGCCGACTTCTCCGCGCGTGTCCTTCAGCGAGCGCCCCGTGCGGTACTTCTCGCGGTCGGGCACCACCGGCATCATGATCATGGCGGCGGCTGATCCACGGGTCAGCCCGGCGCCGGCGGATGCGACGCAGGCGGCTCCCATGGTGGCCATCGAGGCCCTGTGCGGTGCGGCATGGCACCCCTGTTCGATGCGATCGACGATCGAGAGTGCCACCGTCTTGCCCATCACACCCGAGGGCATCCCGGTCCGTGGCGGTGATGGGGCAATCTTGGTGCCGTTCGCGCTGACCCGCGGCCGCGAGATCGCATGGGGTGGCGCGAAGGCGATCCCCACCGCCCAGATGTTGTCGAAGGCCGGGGTCATGTACGTGCTCGGCCAGTCGTCGGCCGACCACTCGTCGTAGGGCTTGCCCGAGTAGTCGGCGTCCACCTTCATGAAACCGTTTGGGGCGAAGACCTCGCTCGTGATGTCGTCGCCGTGGCGGTCATGCGCCGTCATCGGCACCCCGCCGAAGGGTGGCAGCAGCATGCCGAAGTCGAAGGGGAGGACGTGACGCGACCCGTCCAGGGTTTCGTAGTGGATGACGCCGGGCTCCACCCGCTCGACGTGGGCGCCGAGGATGGCCTCCACGTTGCGCTCGCGGAAGATCGAGGCGGTCCACAGTTCGCTGGGCGTCTCGAAGCCGCGCTCGGCGAAGGTCATGCCCCCAACGCCGAAGTCCCCGAGCTGTGCCTCGTTGGTCAGGTAGATGAGTCGTGCACGGTCCCGCACACCGGCCTCGCGCAGTTCGTGGTCCACGTTGAAGACGTATTCGAAGGCGGCGCCCTCGCAGGTGCAGGTTCCGTGCCCCATCCCCACCACGAGCGTCTGGGACTGCCCGGCACGTAGTTTGTCGATGCTCTCCTGCAGTGTGGTGGCCGCATGGGTGGCGTGCTCGGCCGTGCAGACCGACACGGTGTTGCCGTCGTCGTCGGGCCCCAGGCCCGGGGTCATGGAGAACTTGAGCTGCGGCCCGGTGGCGTTGACGAGGTAGTCGTAGCGGATGCGCTCGGTCTCGCCGTCGCGCTCCCGCGAGGTGTGCACGATGTCGACGGCGCCCCGCGAATCCTCGCCGTCGCCCTCGGGACGGATGCCGACGGCCCTCGCCTGGCGGTACAGGATGCCCTGTTTCCGGTACACGGGGGCGAGCGGGAACCGCACCTTCCTCGCGGGCATCCTCCCCACGCCCACCCAGATGTTGGAGGGTATCCAGTTCCAGTGCGAGTTGGGTGTGACGACGGTGACCGTGTGGTCTGCGGCGAGTTTCCGTCTCAGGTGCAGCGCGGCGGTGTGACCGGCGACCCCTCCGCCAAGAATGACGACGTCTGCCATGATGGTCCTCTCCATTGAGTTGCAATACGTCAATATATACCCCCGTAGGTATTTTGTCAGCGATTTGGACGTCCCGGCACACAACACGGTGTGGGACCATCGTCGCCATGGATGCGATTGATGAACTGATTCTCGAAGAGACCCCCGAACAGGGTGGCGCGATCGCCATCATCGACGCCCCTGCGCTCGTCGAGCACGCCCAGGAGCGCAGCACCGACGTCCGCGTCTGGTGCGACGACTGGCGCGACGCCCAGCTCGTGGACCCTGGACTCCTCGTGGAGCACCCGTCGGACCTTACCGGCGTCGCACTGGCGTGGGCGCACCTGCCCAAGTCGCTCGCAGCGCTGGACGAACAGGCGGCCGCAGTGCAGGGCGCCGACGACGTCACCTTTCTGGCCGGCGGCCGCGTCAAGCACATGAACATGACCATGAACGAGGTGCTGCAGAAGCACTTCGTGGCCGTCTCCGCCAGCCTCGGCCGACGCAAGAGCCGCCTGTTGCGGGCATTCGGCCCCAACAACCTCGAGTCCGACTGGCCCAAGGCACGCCACCACGAGGACCTGGGCCTGACGATAGCCGCGCACGGCGCCACCTTCAGCGGCACCAAGGTGGACGCCGGTACGCGACTCCTCCTGAACCACGTGAAGGTGGAGGGCGACACCGTCCTCGATTTCGGGTCCGGCAACGGCGTGATCAGCGCCTTCCTGAACCGACGTGGCCACCGCATGCTGGCACGCGACGTCTCGTGGTCCGCCGTCGCATCCACGCTGGAGACGGCCGAGGCCAACAACCTCGTCGTCGAGGCGACCTGGGGCGACGGCCTCGCGGGCTACGCGGATGGCAGCATCGACGCCATCGTGACGAACCCCCCGTTCCACCAGGGCACCACGAAGGACTCCTCCGACACGCTCGCCATGTTCGACCATGCCGCACGCATCCTCGCACCGGGCGGCCAGCTGTGGTGCGTCTACAACTCCCATCTGCCCTACCGCAAGGAGCTCAACGTGCGTCTCGGGCGGACCAAGGTGGTGGCGCAGGACCGCCAGTACACGGTGACGCTGACCACTGTTTGATGCACTTCTGCAATGAACTGTGCAACGCACAGGAGCCCCGCAGGTCCTGCACAGCAGACGCACAGCTTCGCAGGGTTGATTGGTGTGCATCAACACACACACCCGGAGGAAAAGCATGAGCTCGAACGACGACCGTCCCCCCTTCGACGGACCGCAGTCCCCGCGGCCCCAGTTCCAGTCGCGGCCACAGTTCCAGTCGCAGACGCAGCCCCAGTCGCAGCCCCAGCAGTGGCAGAGCGCCATGAGCGGGCCGTCACCGTCGAATCCCTATGCCCAGAGCCGCCCGAACGCGTACTATGCACCGCCACAGGTCTTCACGCCCCGCAAGGCCAAGGCCCGTGCAGGCGTGGCAGGCATCGTGGCCATCGCGGTGCTGTCCGCCGGTGTCGGTGGAGGGGCCGCCCTCTCGGCCGACTACTTCCTGGGCAGTGAGGACACCACCTCACCCGTTGCCGCCACCCAGGTGGTGCAGGCCGACCCCAGCAACCCGGACTGGGCAGAGGTGGCCGATTCGGTCTCCGATGCTGTCGTGGCCATCAAGGTGGCCAGCAACGCCGGAAGTGGACAGGGCTCCGGCGTGATCCTCAGCGCGGACGGCACCATCGTCACCAACAACCACGTCATCGACGGCGGCGGCAGGAACTCCCAGATTCGCGTCGTGGTGGAGAACCGGGCGTACGACGCCACGGTGGTGGGCACCGATTCGTCCACGGACCTCGCGGTGATCCGCCTCGTTGACCCGCCGTCGGACCTGAAGACGGTGACATTCGCCGACTCCTCGAAGCTCGTCGTGGGAGAGCCGGTCATGGCCATCGGCAACCCTCTGGGCCTGTCGGACACCGTGACCACCGGCATCGTCTCGGCGCTCAACCGTCCCGTGACGACACCCGCCGTGTCCTCCACGGTCGGAGACCAGGGCAACGGCGTGGTGGTGACCGCGGCAGTCCAGACCAGCGCCGCCATCAACCCGGGCAACTCGGGTGGCGCCCTGCTCAACACCTCCGGGCAACTCGTCGGCATCACCAGCTCCATCGCGACACTCTCCAGCAGTGCCTCCGCCCCGTCGGGCAGCATCGGCCTGGGATTCGCCATCGGATCGGACCAGGTCCGCTACATCACCGACCAGCTCATCGAATCGGGTACGGCCAAGCATGCCCAGCTCGGTGTGAGCGCCAGGGACAACGCAACGAGCCTCCAGCTGGGCGCGCAGGTGGCTGAGGTGGTCCCCGGGTCGGGCGCTGCCCTGGCCGGGATCGAGATAGGCGACGTCATCACTGCCGTCGATGGTGCGGACGTCACGTCCTCGGAGTCTCTGGTGGCGCTGATCCGCAACGCCGAGGTGGGCCAACAACTGGGCCTGACCGTGGTGCGTGGCAGCGGTGAGCAGGAAGTGAACGTCACGCTCGGCAGCGCCGAGGGCTGACCCGGACACGGAAGCGGCCCGACACGGTCGACGTCGGGTCGCGGACCGGGGGCGGCGAACCGATAGCCTGCCGCACATGAAGATCCGGGTCGTCGCCGTCTCCCCCGAGCCCATGGCGGATCGCTTGCTGGCACTTCTTCCCCGTCACGGCGAGCGGACCGAGCAGGAAGCCGCCTACGGCCACGTTGTGAGCCTCTCCTGCGAGCACGACGACCCGGCCTCGTTGCGACGGCAACTCCGCGCCGCCGCCAGCGGGGCGGCCGTCTCCGTCATAACCGGCCCGCTCGCGACCTCTCCGGCCGGGATCATCCTCCTCGACGTCGACTCCACCTTCACCACCACCGAGGCCGTCGACCTCCTTGCGGAATACGCGGGCGCCGCCGAGACGGTCGGGGCCATCACGGCACGCGCCATGCGGGGCGAGCTCGATTTCGCCGGGTCACTGCGGGAGCGCGTCGCGGCGCTCGCGGGCCTTCCCCTGAGCGTCATGGAAGAGGTGCGGCCTCGCATGACCCTCTCCCCCGGCGCGGAGGAACTGGTCCACGCCGCGCATGCCGCCGGCGCCCGCATCGGAGTGACTTCGGGCGGATTCAGCCAACTGGTGGGCCCGATGGCCGAGCGACATGGGTTGCACTTCTGGAACGCCAACGAACTCGGGACCCACGTCGTCGACGGCGTGGAGCGGCTGACGGGTGCAGTGGTGGGACCGATCGTCGACCGGCAACAGAAGGCCCGGGACCTGGCCCGATTCGCGGCCGAACACGAAGTGGACGAAAACCTGACAGTGGCGGTGGGTGATGGGGCAAACGACCTCGCCATGCTGGCCGCCGCCAGCCTGGGAATTGCCTACCGCGCCAAACCCGTCACCGCACGAAGCGCCGACGTGGCCATCGGTTTCCCGAGGCTGGACGCCGTCATCGCCTTCGCACTGACCCGCTGACCCTCTGGCCCACCGAACGGTTGCCGAGGCCTCATACCCCCGCGTGTGATCGACCCGATAACCTTGGGGCCGTATTGCAATCTCCCAAGGAGGAAAGATGTCGGGTCGCATTCACCACGAGGCACTGCGTTCCAAGGTCATGTCAGCACACGACGCGGCTGCCCTCGTCAAGAATGGCTGGAACATGGGGTTCTCGGGCTTCACGGGAGCCGGATACCCCAAGCACTTCCCGGAAGCGCTCGCCGCGATCATTGACGCCCACCACAACAACGGCGAAGAGTTCAAGATCAACGTCCTGACCGGGGCCTCCACGGCCCCCGAGCTGGACGGCGCCCTGGCACGGACCGGCGGGATCAACTTCCGGACGCCCTACCAGTCGGACCCGGACATGCGTGCCGCCATCAACAAGGGCATCAGCCACTACTCCGACATCCACCTGTCCCACGTCGGCCCACAGGTGTCCCAGGGGTTCCTCGGCAAGCTGGACGTCGCCGTCATTGAGGTCACGGCCATCACCGAGAGCGGGGAGCTCGTTCCGAGCTCGTCCGTGGGCATGAACCGCACCTACCTGGATCACGCTGAAAAGGTCATCCTCGAGGTCAACTCGTGGCAGTCCGAGGACCTGCGCGGGATGCACGACATCTACTACCCCATCGGCGCCCTGCCGCCGAACCGCACACCGCTGCCCATCCAGACGCCGTCGGACCGCATCGGTCAGGACACGATGAAGGTGGACGCCGAGAAGATCATCGCGATCATCGAGACCGACAGCCCGGACCGCAATACCCCGTTCAAGCCGCTGGACGATGACTCGAAGGCAATCGCCGGCCACCTGCTGGAGTTTCTCAGCAACGAGGTCAAGCAGGGTCGCATGCCGAAGAACCTGCTCCCGATGCAGTCCGGGGTGGGCAACATCGCCAACGCCGTGCTCGCCGGACTGCTCGAGGGCCCCTTCGAGAAGATGACCTCCTACACCGAGGTCATCCAGGACGGCATGGTGGACCTCCTGGACTCGGGGAAGATGACGGTTGCCTCCGCAACCGCCTTCTCCCTCAGCCCGACGGCCGCCGAGCGCATGAACGAGAACGCCAGGGACTACCGCAACAAGATCATCCTGCGTCCGCAGGACGTGTCCAACCACCCCGAGGCCATCCGCCGCATGGGCGTCGTCGCCTGCAACGGCATGATCGAGGCCGACATCTACGGCAACGTGAACTCCACCCACATCATGGGCTCACGGATGCAGAACGGCATCGGCGGCTCCGGGGACTTCACCCGCAATGGCTTCTTCTCGAGCTTCGTGACGCCGTCGACCGCCAAGGGCGGGGCCATCTCCAGCATCGTGCCGATGGTGAACCACGTGGACCACACCGAACATGACGTGTCGGTCATCATCACCGAGCAGGGACTGGCCGATCTGCGAGGCCTGTCCCCCCGCCAGCGGTCCAAGGTCATCATCGAGAACTGCGCCCACCCGAACTTCAAGGAGCCTCTGCGCGACTACGTGAAGTTGGCGGAGAAGGTGGCCAACGGCCTCCACACCCCGCACGATCTGGCGTCGGCACTCAGCTGGCACGTCCGTTTCCTCAAGACGGGCACGATGGTCGGCTGACCTGGATCGTTTCCGTCCCGAAGGGCCGCCTTCCCACAGGGGGTGCGGCCCTTCGGCATGTCGACGCTCGTCCTCAGCATGAGGGCCCGCCATGCCAGACTGGAGCCCGTGAGCACACAGGACTTCCTTGCGGGCATCGATGACGAACTCGTTGCGCTGCGTCGCGACCTCCACCAGATGCCCGAGGTGGGCCTCCACCTTCCCCTGACCCAGGCGCGCATCCTCGAAGCCCTCGACGGCCTACCGCTGGAGATCACCCTGGGCGAGTCGCTGAGTTGCATCGTCGGCATCCTGCGCGGCGGCAGGCAGACCGACGGTGAACGCGACGTCGTCCTCCTCCGCGGGGACATGGATGCCCTCCCGGTCGAGGAGCTGACCGGCCTGGACTACGCCTCCACCAACGGCAACATGCACGCCTGCGGACACGACCTGCACATGAGCCTCCTCGTGGGCGCCGCACGTGCGCTGTGCGAGATGAAGGACGAACTGGCCGGAGACGTCATCTTCATGTTCCAGCCAGGCGAGGAGGGCGTGGATGGCTGCCGCCACATGCTGGAGGAGGGCCTGCTGGACATCGCCGGCACGCGCCCCAAAGCCGCCTACGCCATCCACGTCTGGTCATCGCTGGATCCACTCGGCACGTTCGCCACCAAGCCGGGCCCCATCATGGCGTCCTCCGACGTGGCGCGGGTCAGGGTCGTCGGCCGGGGCGGTCACGGCTCAGCGCCCCATTTGGCGAAGGACCCCGTCCCGGCCCTCGCTGAAATGGTGACCGGCACCCACTCGCTGGTCACCAGGGGTTTCGACATCTTCGACCCTGTGGTTGTGACTGTGGGCCTGCTGCAGGCGGGAACTATCGCCAACGTCATCCCGGAGGAGGGTCGGTTCGAGGCCACCCTGCGCACCTTCTCCGATGCCGCCCACACCAAGCTGCTGTCCGAACTGCCCAGGATGGTCGACGGCATCGCCGCGGCCCACGGCGTGACGGCCCACTACGACCTGCTGGAGCAGTACCCGGTCACGGTCAACGACGCCGCGCACGCAGACCTGGTGGCGGAAACCGCCGTCGAACTCTTCGGCGAGGATCGACACAGCCGGTGGGAAGCGCCGCTGGCCGGTGCCGAGGACTTCTCACGCATCCTCCAGGAGGTGCCCGGCTGCTTCATCGGTCTGTCCGCGTGCCCCGACGACCTCGACCCTTCGACCGCGCCCTTCAACCACTCCGCCTACGCAAGGTTCGATGACTCGGTGGTCGTCGACGGCGCCCGGCTGCTGACCGAGCTGGCACGGCGACAGCTGACCTGAGCCGCGGAACGGTGCCCAGGAGCTCGCGCGGACAGGGAGGTCGCTTGACCGGCGCCCCTCTCCGCGCACCCTCCAGGACATCAACCATCACAAGGCTCTCCTCGCGGCTCGTCCGGGGCGGCCGATGACAAGGTCGTGCGGGAAGGCATGATGGGATCTGAGACAGGAAAACTGCCGGGCCCGGGCGTCGAATCACAGACAGGAAATCCGAATGCGACTCACTGACACCTTGTCGGTCCAGCCAGGCGGCTGGACTCTCCTGGAATCCGGCTGGGACGCAGACCGGGCGATAGCCGTCGGCTCCAACTTCCTCAGCGGCAACGGCTATCTCGGCTATCGGGGCACCACCGCGGAACAGCGCAAGGAGGGCTACGTCGCACTGGTGGTCACCGACACCTACGACTGCGCCGACGGCAAGTGGCGCGAACTCACCACCGCCCCCAACCCGCTCCACGTTGCCGCCCGGGTGGGCGACACGTCGGTGTCGGTGGAGCAGGCCGAGTCGGTCGAGATGCGGCTGGACCTGCGCACGGGCGTGTTCACGGCATCGTTCACCCAGCAGGTCAACGGCATTGCCGTGACGGTGCGCGTGGATCGCTTCGCCAGCTACGACAACCTCCACCTCCTGGCGCAGCGCTGGAGCGTCACCGCCGACGCCGATCTGGACGTGACAGTCACCGCCGGGATCGACGCGGACGTCTGGACCCTCAACGGGACCCACTTGCCGCGGGTGGACGTGCACACCGACGACAACGGCCACGTCATGGCCACCGGGAGAACGGGCGAGAGCGACATCCTCCTCGCCGTCGCATCGGTCGCCAGCATCGGCGACGGCGCCTCCCGGGACGCCACCAGACGGGACGAGGACGGTGTGCATGGAATGCAGCATCGCCTGCAGATCAGGGCCGGGGAGCCGACGGTGCTGGACACCGTCGCCGCCGTGTTCTCCAGTAACGACACCGAGACCCCGGAGAACAGCGCACGGACCGCCGTCGCGCGGGCGGCTGACCAAGGATTCGACGTCCTGCTGGCCGCCTCCTCGAAGGCCTGGGAAGCCATCTGGTCCAGCATGGACGTGGTCATCGAGGGCGACCCCGTCGCCCAGGCGGCGCTGCGCTTCAGCGCCTACCACAACCGCATCTGCACCCCCGCACACTCCGACCGGCTTCCCATCGGGGCCCGGGGCCTGTCGTGCCAGGCGTACCAGGGCTCGGCCTTCTGGGACCAGGAGGTCTACAACCTGCCCGCCTTCCTGTTCACCGAACCGGAACTCGCACGCTCCCTCCTGGTCTACCGCCACCGGACCCTCGACGGTGCCCGCCGCAAGGCCGTCCGCCTGGGCTACGAGGGCGCCTACTACGCCTGGGTCTCCGGCACCACGGGCGACGAGTTGTGCCCGGACATCTTCTTCGTCGACGTCCTCACCGGGCGCCCCATCCGCAACCACTTCAACGTCTGGCAGATGCACGTCTCGCCGGACGTGGCCACCACCATCGAGCGGTACGTGCAGGTGACCGCCGACGAGGAGTACCTGCTGCAGTACGGGGCGGAAGTCGTGTTCGAGGTGGCGCGCTTCCTGCGCTCCTTCGTCCGCTACAACGACGCGGCCGACACCTACCACTGCATGAGGCTGCTCGGCCCGGACGAGTGGCACGAGAACGTCGACGACAACGCCTTCACCAACTACCAGAGCCACGCGGCCCTCGACTACGCCCTCCGCACCCATGGGTGGCTCGCGACGGAGCACCCCGACGTGTTGGCGGACCTGACCGGGCGAATCGGGCTGCGCGAGGACGAGGTGGACGCCTGGCGGCGGGTCCGCGACGGCCTGGTACTGCCCGTCCCCGATCCGGAGAGCGGCCTCGTCGAGCAGTTCAAGGGCTTCCACGCCCTCGAGGACGTCACCCCTGCCCGGGTCCGCGAGCGACTGCTCAATCCCCACGAGTACTGGGGCTGGCCCAACGGCGTGGCGGTGTCCACCCAGGTCTCGAAGCAGGCCGACGTCGCCATGCTCATGTGGCTGCAGCGACACCGCTTCGACGAGTCGGTGCAGGCGGCGAACTACCACCACTACGTCACGCGCTGCGCCCACGGCTCGTCCCTGTCGCACGCGGCGTTCGGAAAGGTGGCGACACAAATCGGCAGGCTCGACGACGCCTACGAGCATTTCCTGGAAACCGCGACGGTCGATCTGCTCAACACGGCCCACGCCGTCGTCGGAGGGACGTTCATCGGGGGCATCCACACCGCTGCCTGCGGCGGCACCTACCAACTCGCCGTCCAGGGCTTCGGCGGGCTTGATGCCAGCGATGACCACCTCATGGTGTCCCCACAACTCCCCTCGCAGTGGAGCTCGCTCAGCTACCCCGTCAGCTGGCGCGGCCAACGGCTCCGGGTGGACGCGACGCCGGAGACCGTCGTCGTCTCCGCGGATCCCGGGAATGACTGCGACGTCTCCGTGCTCCTCGCCGGTGGGCTCGTGCAGGTCCCTGCAGGGGAGTCGGTCACCCGCTGACGGGGCCGGGCCCGTCGCCCACTGCAGGCCCAATCCCCGTGGGACCGCGCGATCCGCGCTCGCACGCGGCTACTCTTGTCTGCCGGAGGTGACATGACCGAGAACTCGACGACGCTCGACGGCGATTCCGAGCCCATCGCAACGCTGCCGCCGTTGCCCGTGCTCAACAACGAGCTGCCAACCAGCGCCCGCACCGGCGAACCTCCGCGCCCCGCCCTGGCCGCAGTGTCCCTCATAGTGTTCCTTCTCGCCTCAGCCGGGGCCGCCGTCACGTACGGCATCCACTGGTGGGCGGCAGCCAACCCCGGCAACTACGCCGACTCCGCCCGGCTCATCCAGTGGGTGGATCCGGAACCCGGCACATGGTTGGCGCTCACCCTCGAAGGGGTCCTCGCAATCGTCGTCGCCGTCGCCGCAGGCGCCTGCGGCGTCGCTGGCGTTCAGGCCTGGAACGGTCACCGCTGGTCCAGATGGGCTGGAATCGTGGCAGTGGTGTTGGCCGGCGGCCTCGTCGCGCTGTTCGACTGGACCGGTCTGGTGACTGCTGCCCTCGCCCTCGTCGGGACGGTCCTGCTCCTCACTCGACCCATGCGCCGATTCTTCGCGGCCTTCGTCACCTTCCGCACCGTCGGGCACTCCCCCTATCGCCGCCCCGAGCGAATCTTCTACGGGCGACTGCCCCGGTACCGCTGAGGAGCCCCATGCGATCCACCCACTTTGTCGCCACCGCGGGACTGCGCCTGCTGCGCGGGGTCATCAACGCGGCATCCACCACGACGGAGAGGTCCTTGCGCCGCCGCCGCGAGCGCACGACGCGCCGGCCCACCTCGACGACGTACCCCGGTGACTTCACCGGGACCCCGCACATCAGCTACACACCTTTCCGCGACGACGTCGCCGATCCGGGAGAGGTCGTGTGGACCTGGGTCCCCTACGAGGAGGACTTCTCCCAGGGCAAGGACCGGCCTGTCCTCGTCATCGGGCGCGATGGCCGGTGGCTGCTCGCCCTGCAGCTCACGTCCCAGGACCATGACCTCGACGCGGCGCAGGAGGCCCGCGCCGGGCGCCACTGGACCGACATCGGCACCGGGGCCTGGGATTCCCGCGGCCGGCCCAGCGAGGTGCGGGTGAATCGCATCATCCGCATCGCCCCCGACGCCGTGCGTCGTATCGGTGCCGTGCTGGACGAGGACAGGTTCAACCGCGTCGCCGAGGTCGTTTCCCGGTACTACTGACCTGCCGCTGGCCAACGCCCACACCGGCTCCGAGCCTCACTGCCGCGTGCGAACCGCTGCTGGAGTTCTATCGCCACACCCGGTGGACACGGTGGGGCCAACCTGCTCGAAACCCAGACCCGAGAATACCGGCGGGGGTATACTGAAGGTTCAGCAAACCCCACCGTCGAACCCCGGAGGTCACCGTCCTCACCCCACGGCCACGCCCGAGCAACCCGCCATCATCGGCGGTCACCACCTCCAGCGATCCGCTGCTCATGAGGGCGAACAAGCACTACCGCGTGCGCGAGATCTACACAATCACACGCGACGCGGCGCGCTCCATCCCCCACCTGCACCGTTTCCAGGAGTCTCGCGGCAAGCACTTCCCTGAACGCATCATGCTGGCCGTGACCGAGGTCAACGGCTGCGCTCTGTGCGCCCATGCACACACGAGGTTTGCCCTCGACGCCGGGATGGGGACAGAGGAAGTCCGCCAGCTGCTGGGAGGAGTCACCGACGGCGCTCCCGACGACGAGCTGGCGGCCATCGCGTTCGCCCAGCACTACGCCGACACCAGAGCCCATCCCGAACCCTCCGCATGGAAGAGGCTGATCGAGATCCATGGAGAGGAAGAAGCCCTTGGGATCCTCGGCGCCACCCGGATGATGATGTGGGGCAACGCCGTCGGCATTCCCCTCAGCTCGCTGCGCGCCCGACGCGGCGGGGCGCCGCACCCGGAGAGCACGTTGCGGTACGAGATCGGCACCTTCGTCGGCGCTCTGGCAGTGTCACCCGCAGCCCTGCTGCATGCGGCAATTGCGATGCTGCGGCGCACACCTCTCCTATGATCGGGGCAGAGCCGGGCATGGGTCCGGCGGAGATGGAGTCACGATGACGGCCGAACTGCACGCGGCCGGAGCAGACCTTCCCCGCCCCCTGTTCGCACGCATCTACACGGCCCTGGTCCCCCGCATGGACGCTGGGGGTCTCGCCGAGTTGCGGGATGAACTGCTCGCCGACCTCCATGGCAGTGTCGTCGAGGTTGGCTGCGGGAACGGCATGAACTTCAAGCACTACCCGGACTCGGTGTCCATGGTGCATGCGGTGGAGCCTGAACCGCACCTTCGCGACCTCGCCCTTGACGCGGCCGAAGAGGCAACGGTGGACATCACAGTGACCGGCGGAACCGGTGACGCGCTAGCCCTGGAGGACGGGAGCGTCGACGCCGCCGTGCTGTGCATGGTGCTGTGTTCCGTTCCCGATCCGTCGGCCGCCGTCGCCGAGCTCTGGCGGGTGGTGCGCCCCGGAGGGACTCTGGTGTTCCTGGAGCACTGCGCCTCGCATCGGCCGGGGATTGCGCGACTCCAGAGAGCTGCCGACGCCACGGTATGGCCGCGGGTGGCTGGCGGCTGCCACTTGCACCGCGACACCCTTGCCGCGCTGAGGTCCGGCGGGTTCGTCGTCGAGGCGGTGAGGACGCCGGAGCATCCGGCCGGCATCGGGGGCAAGATCGCACCTCACCTGATGGGCCGAGCGTCCCGCCCCTGACGCTCACCGCCGCCGCCTTTACCACTGGTACGTCGGCCCACCACTGATCTATCGGTGGTGTGGGGTGACAGCGGTGGTGTGGTGAAGCGGTGGTGTGGGGTGACAGCGGTGGTGTGGGGTGACAGCGGTGGTGTGGGGCTGTGGCAGCGTGGGCCGACAGCGTCGCGGTGCGACGGTCGATGCGGGCGCCGTGCCGGCGCGGAAGGGTCCGGCGGTGCGGCTGATTCTCGTTGCAGCCCCAGCCGGTGGTAGTGTTCTCTCCGTCGGCCCGCCCAGTCTTACCTCGGGCCGCTTGGCGCAGCAACTCTTCTGTTGCTCGGACGCCGTGGATGCTGATACCAGCTTTTGCGCCGGTGAGACTCACTCCCGATTGGTTACCTTTCTTGTCTTCAGATTTCGCACGCCTCGGCGTGTCCGCTGACCTTGTCGCTGCCCTCAACGCACGCGGCATCACCACACCGACGCCCATCCAGGCGGCGACCCTCCCCGATTCCCTGGCCGGACGCGACGTCCTCGGCCGTGGCCGCACCGGCTCCGGCAAGTCGTTCGCATTCCTGCTGCCGCTCGTGCAGCAGCTCCGCGTCTCCGGCCGACGTCAGGCCAAGAAGCCCCGGGCTCTGATCCTGGCGCCGACGCGCGAACTCGCCCTGCAGCTGCACGAATCCCTGGTGCCGCTCGAGAAGGCCGCCGGCCTCAACAGCACCGTCGTCTTCGGCGGCGTCAACCAGAACCCGCAGGCCCGCGCGCTGGCCACAGGCGTCGACGTGGTCATCGCCTGCCCCGGCCGCCTGCTTGACCTGATGGGCCAGCGTCTCGTTGACCTGTCCCAGGTGCGCATCACCGTCATCGACGAGGCCGACCACATGGCAGACATGGGCTTCCTGCCCAATGTCCGCAAGATCCTGCAGGCCACTGCTCCGGACGGCCAGCGCATGCTGTTCTCCGCCACCCTCGATGCCGGTGTGAACACGCTCGTCAAGCAGTTCCTGCACTCCCCCGTCGTCCACGAGGCCGATTCGGAACTCTCCCCCGTCGGAGAAATGGATCACCACGTGCTGCGCGTTGACACCGACAGCCGCACTGCCGTGCTCGCCGACCTCGCCGCAGCCCCCGGCCACACCATCATCTTCACCCGCACCAAGCACGGCGCGAAAAAGCTCGCCAAACAGCTCATCGGCATGGGCATCCCGACGGTGGATCTGCACGGCAACCTCAGCCAGAACGCCCGCACCCGCAACATGGATGCGTTCCACTCCGGCAAGGTCTCCACGCTGGTGGCCACCGACATCGCGGCCCGTGGCATCCACGTCGACGACGTGTCGCTGGTGGTGCACGCCGACCCGCCCACCGAACACAAGGCGTACCTGCACCGCTCCGGCCGCACCGCGCGCGCGGGAAATGCCGGCACGGTGGTCACCATGGAACTCCCCGCTCAGCGCAACGAGGTCCGCACCCTGCTGCGCCAGGCGAAGATCAACGCCACGTCCACCGTCGCCACCACTGGCGCCCCCATCCTCACCTCGCTGGCTCCGGGGCAGCGCACCTTCCTCTCACCAGCTGAGGCCGCGGAGAAATCCGGTGTGCAGCCGAAGCAGGAACAGGGTCCGCGTCGGACCTCGGCAGGCGGCAACTCCGGTGGCCGGAACCGTTCCCGCTCAGGGGGCCGCAACGGCTCATCCTCCGGCCAGGCCCGCTCAGGCGGTTCCGAGGGGCGCAACGAATCCGCCTCCGGGCAGGGCCGCTCGGGCGGGTTCAGCCGGGGCTCGGCCTCCGGCTCGGGTCGCGCCACTGCGGGCGCAGCGCGCGCCGGAAGCAGCTCGGCTGCGGACTTCTCCCGCAACTTCCGACGCTCCCGCTGAACTGATGACCGGGCGGGACCCGCGGTGGGTGACCACCGCCGGTCCCGCCCTTTCGTCGTTCTTCTCAGCTGACGTCCTGGACCAGTTCCACCGGGGTGCCGTCGGGATCGCTCAGGTAGGCCACCTTGTTCCCCGCCCACGGCCCGGAGGCGACGGTTTGCGGCGGCGAGTTGAACTCGATGGTGCCCTTCAGTTCCGCGAACACGGCATCGACGTCGTCCACATTCAGCGCGACATGCATCGCCCCCGCATCCCGATTGGGCCTGTGGTTGGTTTTCTCCCCCTCCGGATGCTGGTACTCGAGCAGTTCCAGCACCATGCCATCCATGGGCAGGAAAGCGACCCTGATGACGGCGTCGGGCTCCGCCACCAGCTGGGCCAGCCATTCGCCCTCGATGGTGAACACCCAGTCAGCGGGCGGCTCGCCGAACCCCAGCCCGGTGTAGAAGTCGATCGAGCGCTCAAGGTTGGAGACGGTGATCCCCACATGATTCAACAGACCCATGGCAGTTGTGTCCTCTCGTCGTGCAGCCGGTCACCGGCTCAGGCACCGGCTCCCGCTCAGATACCCAACACTATGGTGACCACTCCCCTTCAGCCGAAGTGCCTGTTTTCCCGCCGTCGAGGCTGCAGGCTCGTACGAAGGGCGACGCCGTGAGCGATATGGCCATGGCAGTTGCTGCGGGGCATGAAGCCGCTCGGCGTGACCACGGGCGTAGCGAACCGGGAAGGGCTACTGGCAGCGGCGGCTCACGCCGTCGCGGAGTCGCCAGCAGAGGTGGCGTCCCTGGTGATCGACGGGTGGCCGGAGGCAGCGGCCCGCTGACAGTTCACCAACGGAGGGGGGGCTCGACAATGCAGTGGAGCGGGCGACGGGAATCGAACCCGCGTGTTCAGCTTGGGAAGCTGACGCTCTACCATTGAGCTACGCCCGCACGGCCATGAAGGCCGCGACCAGCTTACCGACACCTCCGCGGATATGCACACTCGCCGTCGAAGCGGTCGAGGCGCCAAGGTCGGCATCGCATACCACTGGTCTTGCGCACCAGCACGAGGCGGGGAACCTCAAGTGCGCCAGTGGCCGTTCGACGTCGCAAGCAATCGTCGAGGCCGACGGCGCCCCCACGGCCCGGGGCTCACCGGCCGCCTTACACTTACCACGTGAACACCTCAGACCAGCCGAGCGGAATCGGACATCTTCGATGCTCCGACGGCGACCGCGATCTGGTTGCAGAAGTCCTGGGAACCGCCTTCGCCGACGGGCGGATCACCTTCGAGGAACACGACGAGCGCCTCAACCGGGCGTATGCGGCCCGCACGTTCGGTGAACTTGATGCCCTCACCAAAGACCTCGTGGCCCCTGCTGATACCTCCCCGGCGCTGACCGCGGGCCACCGCAACACTCCGGATCGACGATTCACGGCCAGTCCACCGTCTGTCGGGCCCGTCCTGCGCGACTCCACCACCGTGATGTCGACCCTGAAGCCCGGGTCCCCACTGCACGTCCCCAGCCGGGCGAACCTCGTGGTCATCCTGGGAGAAGCGAGGATTGACCTGGTCAACGCGACCTTCGCAGCCAATCTCGTCCACATCAACCTCAACGTCTTCATGGGTGAGGTGAAGATCCGGGTGCCCGATGGCGTCCGCGTCGTCAGTTCCATCAACAAGGTCATGGGCGAATACAGCGCACACAATCTGCCGCAGGGGCCTGCCAGCGTGACCGTTGAACTCGGTGGCTCCGCCGTCATGGGCGAGGTCAAGGTCCTCGGCCCCGGTGGCCGCCCCGGCAAGTACGAGCGCTTCGTGCGCTGATGAAGAAGGACACCATGGAAGAACTGTTCCGCCCGCCCGCCGCACAGTGGCACGGGCTGTCACCGTCCTACCTGAAGCTGAAGTTTCTGATGATCGCCATCAACTGGGCCATCGTCGGGGCGATCATCGTGGTGCCGCTGGTGGTGTTCCAGTTCAGCTGGTGGTGGGTTCCGCTGGTGGTATTCCTCGTCTTCTGGGCGTGGCGATTCCTGCGTGCACCGCGCGTCTTCCGCCGCTGGGGCTATGCGGAGACCGACGACGACATCTACCTCACCCGCGGCCTGCTGTGGCGCGAACTCACGTGTGTGCCCTACGGCCGGATGCAACTCGTCAACGTGTCCTCGGGTCCCATCGAGCGGGCGTTCGGGCTGGCGAGCGTCGAACTGGTGACGTCGTCAACCTCGGGCACCATCACCATCCCCGGTCTCGCCCGACCCGATGCGGTCGCCATGCGTGACCGGCTCATCGAACGCGGCGAGCTCCTGCAGGCCGGCATCTGATGGCGCAATCCCCCGAGGACCCGCCACGAAAGATCGTGGTCCGACGCGCCGCACCGCCCGAGCTCCGTCGGAGCTCTCAGGAGGCGCGCCACACGCCACAACCCGCCGGGCCACAGTTCGCCCCTCCGGCGCCCCAGGAGATCCCCGAGCCCGGAGGGCAGACACTTTTGCGCAAGGAAGTGGAGCGGCCCCACCCGCTCACAGGCGTGGCCCGCAGCTGGATCGCCCTCTTCGGACTCGTGCTGGTGTTCGGGCGTGACGTGGCAGAGCGGGGCATGGGGGCCATCGCCGAGATGGGCCCCTTCACGTGGATCATCCTCGGCCTTGTGCTCGCCGTCGTGGTCTTCAACCTGGCCTGGGGAATCATCGAGTGGCGCACCACCACGTTCGTGGCCGACGACGAGGAGTTCCGCATCGAGCGCAACTTCCTGTCACGCGACTCCAGCCGTATCGCCTACACCAAGATCCAGTCCGTCGACATTGAACGCTCACTTCCGGCACGGGTGCTGGGTCTCTCCAGCGTCACCATCGACGTGGGCGGTGCGGGAGGCAAGAAACTGGAGTTCCTTGCCAAGCAGCGCGCCGAGGCCCTCCGCGACCAACTCCTGGCCCGCATGCAACGCCAGGCAGCGACGCCCAGCGTCAGCGCGGGAGAGCCCATGGAGCAGGCTGCTCCTCTCCCCGAACCACCTGCGGCGCACGCCGTCGTGACAGTCAGGCCGGCGACCCTCCTGAAGGGGGTTTTCGTCTCCTCCTTCCTGCCGTGGCTCGTGGCAGGGCTCGTTGTCCTCGTCGTGATGCTCACCGTTGGGGAGGGTTTCTCCCTTGCGGCGCTCGGAGGCGCCGTCTTCGGTATCGGCGGCTATCTCTGGACCCAGATCGTCAACAACTGGAACTTCCACCTCGACCGGGTCCCGGACGGCCTCCACATGACCCGCGGGCTGTTCACCACCACCTCGCAGAGCCTCAGGGCAGACCGGATCCAGGCCGTCTCCATCCACCAGGACTACCTCCAACGCCTCACCGGGCTCTACCGGGTGCGGGTCACGGTGCTGGGACTGAGCGGTGGCGAGAGCGGACAGACCAGCGGACTGGTGTTGCCCTATGGAACCCGCGACGACGTCATGCGCGTACTGGCAGCCTTCTGGCCCGGTATCGACCTCGACGCCATCGAACTCCACGGTCAGCCGCGCAGCGCCCGCTGGTTGACGCCGCTGGGCTTTCGTCGCCACCAGTGGGGTGTGGACAGCCAGACCGTCGTGGCGCACCATGGATGGCTCGAGCACACCATCGCCCTGGTGCCGCACCGCCGCATGCAGTCCATCGAGATCACGCAAGGCCCACTGCAGCGTCGGCTGCGCGTCGCACGCGTGTCCCTGCACACCACTGACGGGCCGGTGTCCCTGAACCTGTACCACCTCGACGTCGCGGAGGCACGCCGCTTCTTCGACGAGCAACGGGAACGAGCACGCACCGCCCGCCACACCCCCGGTGAACCGGGCTATCTCTCCGCGTTGCCCGCCCCGGCAGCGGAGGGGCTCATCCCCGGTCTGTGAGGGCTTGGGGCACCTCCGCTCGACATCGAACGTTTGTCTCCCGCTACGCTGGGCGTCCATGAGCATAATTTTGGGTATCGACGTCGGCGGTTCGGGGATCAAGGGCGCTCCCGTTGAGCTGGAAACCGGCGAGCTCACAGCCGATCGTCTCCGAATCCCGACGCCCGCGAAGTCCACACCCAAGAACGTCGCGAGGGTGATTGCCGAGATCGTTGAGCACTTCGCCGACCAGTTGGGCGATGGCCCCATCGGCCTCACGATTCCCTCCCCCGTCAAGCACGGTGTGATCCCATTCATCGCGAACCTCCACAAGTCCTGGGTGGGCGTGGAGGCCAAGAAGTTCTTCCAGGAGGAACTGGGACGCAGCGTCACCCTCGTCAACGACGCCGACGCCGCCGGTCTGGCCGAGGTGTACTTCGGCGCGGCCAAGGGCCATCCGGGGCTGGTGATCCTGACCACGCTGGGCACCGGCATTGGGTGCGCCATGATCTACCGCGGCGTACTGATCCCCAACGCCGAGCTCGGTCATCTGGAGCTCGACGGTTACGACGCGGAGAAGAGGGCGGCGTCGTCGGTCAAGGACAAGGAGGGCCTGTCCTACAAGGAATGGGCCGTTCGTCTGCAGCGCTACTACAGTCACGTGGAGATGCTGTTCTCCCCGGACCTGTTCGTCGTGGGTGGCGGCGTGTCGAAGGACTCCGACAAGTTCATGCACTACCTGGATCTACGCACCCCGATCGTGCCCGCCACCATGCGCAACAGGGCTGGAATCGTCGGGGCGGCGCTGGCCTCCCGCGACGCCATCGAGCACCCCGACCCGCTGGATCCGGTGGTCAATCCCCTGGCCAACCCTCCGGTCGCCTGACGCGCGGAGCCGGAGGCCTTCCTCAGCCCCCTGAGAAGCTGCAAGACCCACCACACCCAGAAACGAGCAGCCAGCCCCTCCCCCGCCCCGGGAGCGGACACGAGGACACGGATCCTTCCCACGCACCCTGAGGTGCGGTCCTCGAAGAAACAACAGCCGCGTGCCGAAGGGCCCACCGACGTGCGATACGCGCAGCGACTCCGTCGCGGCAGGGCCCAAGCGCAAGGGCGATCAACCGGGCGCTACATGCGGTCGGGGGCGTCGATCCCCAGCAGGTCGAGGCCCCGGGCGATGACGGACCTCGTTGCCGCGCACAGGGCCAGGCGTGAGGAGCGGACCTCGCCCTCGGACTTCAGCACGGGGCACGCCTCGTAGAACCTCGCGAGGGCACCCGCCACGTCGTACAGATATCCGCACAGCTTGTGGGGTGCCAACGACTCGGAGACCTCGTCCACCACCTCACCGAAGCGGCTCAGCAGCAGAGCCAACTGCTGTTCCGCAGGCTCATCCAACACCGCAACGGCCCCGAAGGTGATGCCCTCGGCCTCGGCTCTGCGCAGGATCTGGCACATCCGGGCGTGCGCGTACTGCAGGTACGGACCCGTGTCGCCGGTGGTCTGCACCATGCGCTGGGCGTCGAATGTGTAGTCCTTCTGCAGGCTGCTGGACAGGTCGGCGTACTTGATGGCAGCCAGGGCAACATTGGGCGCGGCTTCGGCCTCGGCCGCGTCGAGCAGCACGTCCAGCGATACGCCGGTGCCCTCGCGGGTGGAGAACTTCTTCCCGTCGGCGCCCAGCACTTGTCCGAAGCCGACGTGCTCCGCCGCGACATCCTCGGGCAAGTAGCCCGCCAGACGGGCGACCGCGAAGACCTGCTCGAAGTGCAACGTCTGTGGAGAACCGACGACGTAGATGATGCGATCGGCCGACAGGTCATCCACGCGATGCCGGATGGCTGCAAGATCCGTCGTGGCGTAACCGTATCCGCCGCGCTGGTTGCGGAGGATCGCAGGAGCGTTGAAGCCCGGTACGAACACCACGAGCGCACCGTCGTCCACGACGGCGATGCCGCGGGACTCAAGGTCCTCGCACACCGCGGCCAGGTCTCGGTTGTAGCGGGACTCCCCGGCCAGGTCGTCGTCCGTCAGGAGCACGTTCAGACGGTCGTAGGTGGCATTGAAGCCAGCCAGGGAGACGTCGATGAGCTGCTGCCAGATGCCCAGCGTCTCCTCGTCACCGGCCTGCAGCTTGACCACACGGTCGCGCGAACGGGTCGCGAACAGCTCATCGGCCTTGAGGTGCTCGTTGGCCCGCTGGTACAGGGCCTCCGCCGAGGCCAGGTCCAGCGTGCTGGGGTCCAGATTCTCGAACAGAATCTGTTCGACGAGCATGCCGAACTGTCGTCCCCAGTCACCGATGTGGTTCTGGGCGATGACTGTGTGGCCCAGTGCACGCAGCACCCGGTTGAAGCAGTCGCCGATGATGGTGGAACGCAGGCTCCCCACGTGCATCTGCTTGGCCACGTTGGGAGACGAGTAGTCGATGACCACCCGCTGCGGGAAGGCGCTGACGTTCAGCCCGCCGTGGGGATCCTCCAGAATCCCGCTGGCGGATGCCGCGAGCACCTCGGGCCGGATGCGGAAGTTGATGAAGCCCGGGCCCGCAATCTCCAGCGGTTCACACAGTTCGGAGACGTCCAGTTGTTCGATGATCCGAGCCGCGACGTCGCGGGGTGGACGTCCCTCCTGCTTCGCCAGCCGCAGAGCGACGTTGGACTGGAAGTGTCCGAACTGGGGCTTGGTGGCCGGTCGCATCTCCGGATCGGCACCGGCAACGGCACGGACACGGTCATCGAGCAGGGCTTCCAACGATTGCATGTCTGGCATTCTCCCACGCAGCATTGCCGACTGCCCAACCCG
Organism: uncultured Actinomycetota bacterium; assembly: GCA_963747505.1. GTDB lineage: Bacteria > Actinomycetota > Actinomycetes > Propionibacteriales > Propionibacteriaceae > Arachnia. The sequence goes on from CAVVFD010000001.1 coordinate 2,066,014, forward strand.
CGCACTCTCCCCCGGGCCTTGAGTCCACGGTGTTGAATGGGGCTCGACACCCACAATGTGCAGGAGGAACCCATGACCAGCGCACCGCTCAAGAAACTGAACGACGACACCCAGATCCCACAACTCGGCCTCGGTGTCTTCAAGATGGACGACGACGAGGCGCACCGGGCGACGCTCGCGGCCTTCGAGGCCGGGTACCGCCACGTCGACACCGCAGCCATCTACCGCAACGAGGAGGGTGTGGGCCGCGCCATCGCCGAATCCGGTCTGGCCCGGGACGAGATCTACGTCACGACGAAGCTGTGGAACAAGGCACAGGGCAGGGACAATGCCCGCACGGGAATCTCCCGCAGCCTGGAGAAGCTCGGGCTGGACCACGTGGATCTCTACCTCATCCACTGGCCGTGCCCGGCAACCGGGCTGTACGTCGAATCGTGGGAGCAACTGATCGACTTCCGCTCCGAGGGGCTGACCCGCAGCATCGGCGTCTCCAACTTCCTCCCGGAGCACCTGGACACCATCCGCGACGAAACGGGCATCACCCCGGCCGTCAACCAGATCGAACTGCACCCCACGTTCCAGCCCGACGACCTCCTGAACCACTGCTCCGATCTGGGAATCGTCGTGGAGAGCTGGAGCCCGCTGGGGCAGGCCAGCGACCTCGAGCACCCCGAGATCCTCGCCATCGCGGAGGCCACCGGGGCCACTCCTGCCCAGGTGATCATCCGGTGGCACATCAACCGCGGGTTCGTGACCATCCCGAAGTCCTCCACCCCGGAGAGGATCGTCGCCAACTTCGCCGCGCTGGACGTCGTGCTGAATTCCGACCAGATGGAGGCCATCGACGGGGTCAGCGCCGGCAACCGTCTGGGCCCGGATCCCGCCAGGATGGAGGCCTGAACCCGTTGTCAGCGGCGCATTGGATTCAGGACATGCCCAACCGGTGAGGATTGACACCACAGAATCGCGCCTCCCGCTACCCTGTGACCCATGCTCATTTCTGTGATCGGTTGCGGCTACCTCGGGGCGGTGCACGCGGCGTGCATGGCTGAGATCGGCCATGACGTCGTGGGCCTCGACATTGACCGGCGCAGGATCGAATCGCTGTCCGCCGGGCTGGCCCCGTTCCATGAGCCGGGCCTGCCCGAGTTGCTGGCCCGCAACGTCGCCCATGGACGTCTGCGGTTCACCACGGATCCCTCCCAGATCGCCGGTGCCGACCTCCACTTCATCGGCGTCGGCACGCCACAGCTGGCGGGTCAGTTGGGTGCCGACCTCAGCCATGTGGACGCCGCGCTGGAGACGATCCTCGAGCATGCCGGGGACAGGGACGCAACCCCCGCGCTCATCGTCGGCAAGTCCACGGTTCCCGTGGGAACTGCGCAACGACTGGTGGATCGTATCGCCGACGTGGGCGGCAGATTCCTGTTGGCGTGGAACCCCGAGTTCCTGCGGGAGGGCCACGCCGTGGAGGACACCCTCCACCCGGACCGGATTGTCTACGGGCTTCCGGAGGACCGGCAGGACGGAGCCACTGCGCGGGCTCTGCTCGATGAGTGCTACGCCCCACAGGTCGCTGCCGGGACGCCCGTCGTCGTCTCCAACTATCCGACGGCCGAACTCGTCAAGGTGGCGGCGAACTCCTTCCTGGCCACCAAGATCTCCTTCATCAACTCGATGGCCGAGTTGTGCGACGCCACCGGTGGGGACGTCACCCGGCTCGCCGAGGCCATCGGGTACGACGAGCGGATCGGGTCCAAGTTCCTCCAGGCGGGCATCGGCTTCGGCGGCGGCTGCCTCCCCAAGGACATCCGCGCCTTCATGGCGCGGGCGGAGGAGTTGGGAGTCGACGAGGCGCTCACATTCCTGCAGGAGGTGGACGCCATCAACCTGCGGCGACGCCAGCACGCCGTCGCGCTGGCCGAGGAGGCCGTGGGGGGGTCATTGCAGGGCAAGCGCATCGCAGTGCTCGGCATCACCTTCAAGCCCGACACCGATGACCTGCGGGACTCCCCTGCCCTGGACATCGCTGACCGCATCCACTCCCGGGGGGCCCATGTGGTCGTCGTGGATCCGGCCGCCGGCACGGAACTGCGGCGACGACGCCCGGACCTGCACGTGGCCGACAGCGTCCACGAGGCGGCGGCCGGCGCGGACGTCGTGATGGTGCTGACGCCGTGGAAGGAGTACGTCGCGCTGGACCCGGCGGAGTTGCTGCCACTCGTCGCGGCACCCGTGATCATCGACGGTCGCAACGTCCTGGACCCGCATCGCTGGGACGCCGCCGGCTGGACATACCTGGGGATGGGTCGGCGCGTCCCCACCTGGTGAGCCCTTTTCCTCCACGGATCCTGGGCTCGCGACCCCTTCCGTTCGCAAGAATTGGCTGGTAGAGCCGATCACATGCCTGCGGCCCGCAGGAGGGTGTCGTCGAACGGGTCGTGCCGGGGTGTGCGTCGTGACAGCAGGTCCCATCCCATCTTGATGTTGGCGGCCCACTCCCGTCTCTCCCCCGTCCGGTAGACGCCCGGGAACCGGTGACGGGTGTTCACCTCGCCCACACCGATGGCGTCTACGCCGATGTCCGTGCAGATGGTGATGGCCCTCTCAAGGTGGTAGAGCTGCGTCACGATGATCATCTTCTCGACGCCGAAGACGTCCCTGGCCCGCACGCAAGAGTCGTAGGTGTCGAAACCGGCCGGGTCCTGGACCACCCGCTCCGCCGGAATCCCCCGCTCCACCAGGTGGTCCCGCATGACGGTGGTTTCGTGACCGCTGCCTGCGGTGTTGTCCCCCGAGACGAGCACGGCCTGGATCTTGTCGCTGCGATACAACTCCACCGCCAGGTCCAATCGCGCCGCGAGGAAGGCGGACGGGACGCCAGCATCCGCCTTGGCGCCGAGCACCATGGCGATGGGGCGGGCAGGGATGGTGTCGACGTCGAAAATTCGCCCCGCCGACACCCGGGCCACGTGTCGCGTCCCCAGCACCATCACTCCCACCGCCGCTGATGCGGCGAGGCCGCCGACCAGCGCCAGGTACCCGGCCAGCTCTTGTGCCCCGCGCAGGCCAGACAGCCGGACGGAGCGGCCCGCGCCAGCCGCTCCACGGGGCACCTCCCACAACGGATCCACCAATTCAGTTCCGGTTTTCCAGGTACCAGCCCACGAGCGACTGCGTGGAGCCGTCCTGGCGGACGAGGGCCTCCGTGTCGCCGGACACGGCCGGGGCGATCTCCATGGCCAGCTTCTTCCCGAGCTCCACGCCCCACTGGTCGAACGAGTCGATTCCCCAGACGATTCCCTGGACGAACGTGATGTGTTCGTACAGCGCAACCAACTGGCCCACAACGGACGGCGTCAGTGCCGGAGCCATGATCGAGGTGGTCGGGCGATTGCCCTCGAACACGCGCGCCGGGACCACCTGCTCGTCCGTCCCTTCGGCTCGCACCTCCTCCGCCGTCTTGCCGAAGGCCAGGGCCGCCGTCTGCGCGAAGAAGTTCGCGAGGAACAGCCCGTGGACATCAGCATCACCGTCCTGCACCGGGTGCGCCGGATTGGCGACGGTGATGAAGTCGGCCGGGATGAGACGGGTGCCCTGGTGAATGAGTTGGTAGAAGGCGTGCTGACCGTTGGTGCCGGGTTCGCCCCAGAAGATCTCGCCCGTGTCGCAGGTGACGGGGGCGCCGTCCCAGCGAACGGACTTGCCGTTGGACTCCATCGTCAACTGCTGCAGGTACGCGGCGAACCTGTGCAGATACTGCGCATACGGCAGGACCGCGTGGCTCTCGGCGCCCAGGAAGTTGACGTACCAGATGTTCAGCAGCCCCATCAGCAGCGGCACGTTGCTGCCGGGATCCTCGGTACGGAAGTGCTCGTCGACGGCGTGGAAGCCGGCCAGGAAGTCGCGGAAACCGTCCGGCCCGATGGAGATGACCACCGGCAGACCGACGGCGGAGTCAACGGAATAGCGTCCGCCCACCCAGTCCCAGAACCCGAATGCGTTGGCGGGATCGATGCCGAAGTCGGCCACCTTGTCCAGCGCGGTCGAGACGGCGACGAAGTGCTTCGCCACCGCGCCCCGACGCTGCTCGTCGGAACCGTCAACCGCTCCGGCGGCAGCAAGCGCGGTCAACAGCCACTCGCGCGCCATCCGGGCATTGGTGAGGGTCTCCAGTGTGGTGAACGTCTTGGAGGCGACGATGAACAGTGTCGTCTCCGGGTCAAGGTCGTGGGTCTTCTCCCAGCAGTCACTGGGATCAATGTTGGAGACGAAGCGGCACTCGACGCCGTCCTGCTTGTACGGCAGGAGCGCTTCGTAGACCATGACCGGTCCGAGGTCCGAGCCCCCGATGCCGATGTTGACCACCGTCTCGATGCGCTTTCCCGTAACGCCCACCCATTCGCCCGAGCGGACCTCCTCGGCGAACGCGTACATCCTGTCCAGCACCTCGTGGACATCGGCGACGACGTCCTGGCCGTCCACCTGCAACTCCGCGTCGCGTGGGAGTCTCAGTGCCGTGTGGAGAACGGCGCGGTCCTCGGTGACGTTGATGTGCTCGCCTGCGAACATGGCGTCGCGCCGGCCCGCCACGTCCACCTCGTCGCCCAGGCGTAGCAGCGCCTCCATGACGTCGGCGTCGATGAGGTTCTTGGACAGGTCGACGTGGAGGTCTGCCACGTCGAAGGTGAACTCGGCGGCACGGTTGGGCTGTTCGTCGAACCAGGCGCGAAGATCGGGCTGCAGCTGCTCCTTGAGCGAACTGAGCGTGGCCCAGGCCTGCGTGGTGGTGGGGTCTACCGGCGTGATCATGGTCCCAAGACTAGGCGCGCAGGGGCCCGACGGGGCCCTCGGGCCACAGAAGCGTCTCCGTCCGCGCGGAGGGGCCGCTATCTGCCGACGCTGATGGCGCGTTCAGGCAACGCTGATATGCACGTGGTCGTAATGGTCGGCCGAGGCGGATCCCCGGCTGGACATGCTGCGCCATCCGTCGCCAGATCGTTGTGACGTCCAGATCTTCTGCGAGTAGATGACCTCCACGACCCCGAGGGAGGAGGCGTTGGCCCGCACCCAGCGCGCCACGTCCCAGCCGGCCTGGCCGGAGATCATGGCGTCAATGGCCTGGCCGGAGCCGTGGTACCCGCTTGAGCCGGCGCGGTAGCCGCCGTAGCTCGTGATGCTGGGGAACCGGGCGCACACCTTCTGCAGGACGCTCACCGTGCGGCTGGTCATGCCGTTGGTGGCATTCCCGGCCTTGGCACAGGTGCCGGCGGCGGCAGGCGCGTCGTCCTTGGGGGCAGCCTGTGAGGCCGTTGAGCCTGTCGAGGAGGATTCCTTGGTGGGCGCCACCGGTTCCTTCTCACTGAGGAAGTTGGCCTTGACCCATCCGGCCCCGCCCTCCCACGAAATCTGGTGCCAGCCGTCATGGGAGAGGTCGGTGAGCGTGACCTCGTGGCCACCGATGATGGCGCTGATGACGTCGAACCCCGTTCCGGGGCCGGTGCGTACGTTGACCGAGGCGGTGCTCCATCCGGACCCGGCGTCGGCGCCCTTGACGCTCCAGTCCACCGCGGGTGTCGTCTCCACAGGTGCGACGACTTCGGGCGTCGAGGCGGCGACCGATGGGACCGGTACAGGCGTCGCGGGGGAAATCTCACTCGGGACCGGGGCAGGCGTGGGGACGGTCGACGGGGAGGAGAGCGCCTCGGCGAGGCCGGACTCCACCGGCCCCCGGGTGAATTCGCGGCTCGCACGGTTGGCAACGCGTTCGCTGTGCGCGGCCAGGGGATCTGCCACGCTCGTGCTGTCATTCGCACCCACGGGCAGGAAGGTCAGCGCGGTGGTGGCCACCAACAGGCCCACGACGGCGGTGGGGGCGATGCCTCTGCGCGCCCCGGCGACACGAGCTACCCGGCTGCGTCGCGGCGCGGGGGCGAACTCCCAGACTTCAGGAGCCTCGGGTGCTGCCCGTCGAGCGTGTGCCATCCCATTCCTTCCTGAGAAACAGCCAAGTTTTTTTAAGGATACGTCCAGACTCGGGATTGACCAACTCCACCACCCCGACCAAAAGGGGTGAGTTAGAGTTCCCCCCGTCGCTACGAGGGGAGCAGAAAGATGATGAAGCCGCCCTGCGCAGGTCCGGGGGTCCGCGGCACCCTCGCGGGCCTCGTCGCCGTGGTGCTGCTTGCGGTGACTGCGTGGACCGCCTCTGCCGAGCCACAACCCGGGCCCACCACCCTGACTGCCTCTGCTGAGATGCGCCCGAACTCCATCGTCGTGGTGGCCGGCCTCCTCTCTGATCAGGCCGGGGCCCCGGTCCCCGAAGCCACCATCCGCGTCCGCATCGACGAGCGCGAGGCTGCAACGGGGCTCACCGACGGTGAGGGGCGATACGCCATCGACTTCCTGCTGGAGCAGGGCCTCCGCTCCGAACCCCAGCGGCTCGTGGTCGTCTTCGAGGGGCGGGGCGGGCTGGATGCCAGCGAGGCGGAAGCCACCGTCGGGGCGGGGCAGTCGTCCGCCCCGCCCCCCACGGCACCTGCCGAGGCCCCCCTGGCCGTTGAGCTCGAGGCGGGCACGGCCTCCTCCACAGTGTCGGCAGGCGGCCTCGTCATCATCGAGGGAACGCTCAGCACCCCGGACGGGGAGCCCGTGGGCGGGGCAAGGATCAGGGTCCTGATCGATGACGACGAGAGCGCGGACTCCCTCGTCATGACCGACGAGTCCGGCGCCTTCCAGACGTTTGCCGAGGTGCCACCGGAGCACCCGGCGGGTGAGGCAGTGCTGGTGGTGTCCTTCGCCGGAAACAACAGCTACGAGGAGCAGCAGCAGAAGATCAGACTGGTAGTCGACCGTATTCCCCTGGCCGATCGTGCGTCGGGCGAGCCCTCCGAGACCACCACGGACGTCGCCAGCGACTCCGCCCCGCTCGATGCATCACCGGCCCCCCCGGACGCCGAGGACTCCCCCGGGAACGAGGAACCCGGCCCCCTGTCGTGGTTCTACGTGGCGCTTGTCGTCGTCGGCGGGACAGCTCTGCTGATCACCGTGGGGCTCGTCCTCCGGGGAATCTACGGACGCACCAGCGAACCCGTCTCGCGCCGCCCGGGCAGTCTTGACCTGATCCTGGACCGGGCAGCCGTCGGCACCTCCGAAGCCGACGTCCCCGAGCACACCGGCGGCGATGTGTTCCCCGACGAGGAGGCCCGGACCCACCGCGGCCCCGGGTGACCCCACACCACGTCCGTCAGGCTTGGCCGCCGACACCCCGATTCACCTTCACGAACGAACCACACCGGTCACGCAGGGCCCCGAGGTCACCACCCCGCAGGGCGTCGCCGAGCAGCGTCGCATCCACACAGGCAGCAGGCGCTCCCGCCTTCATCCATTCCGTGGCGGAGAAGGCACCGATGCCACCACGCGGGATCACCCGATCAGCCAGCCCGAGGCTGCGCAGCCGCTCCGCCATGACGTGGCCCACCACGTCTGCCGGGAACAGCATCGCCCCCGTGGCGCCGAGCGCGAGCACCTCGCGCACCTCGGCGGGCGTCATGGCCTGACCCCAGAGCGGGACGTCGGCTTCACGCGCAGCGGTGATGACCTCCTCGGTCGCTTCGTCCGCGAGCGCAAAACCGGCCCAGCCACGCAGTGAACCGATCACCTCCACCGACACGGGTCCGTGCGCGCCGAACCGGGCCCGGGCGCCGAAGATCGCGATGATGTCGTTGGCGTCCTCATGATCGACGGGGAGCGAGAAGGTCTTGAGCCCCTCCTGGACCATCACCTCGACGGGGCCAACGAGGTCGTCGAGGCCCGCGTTGTCGAGACAGATGATGAGTCCGGTGGGTGCAGAGGTTGCGGGCATGACCCCATCATGCCCGCCCGGACAACGGACGTCGCACCACGGCACGGCGGGCACGGTCCGATGGGCACGTGACCGGCGATGCCGTGTCCCACCCTAGGATTCCCCCATGAACCAGCTGACGCGCGCCCAGCGGCTCGACCGTCTCCCCTACACCCGCAAGCACAACAAACTGCTGATGGGCTCCGGGGTGGGGTGGGCACTCGATGCCATGGACATCGGGCTCATCTCCTTCATCATGGCCGCGCTCGTCAAGGAGTGGGGGCTGGGGGACACGGAACTCTCCGTGCTCGGCTCCATCGCCTTCGTCGGAATGGCAGTGGGCGCCTCCCTCGGTGGTCTGCTCGCAGATCGCATCGGCAGGCGTCAGGTGTTTGCCATCACCCTCCTGGTGTACGGCGTCGCCACGGGCCTGTCCGCCCTCTCGACGGGGCTCGTGATGCTGGTGGCCCTGCGGTTCGTCGTGGGCATCGGGCTCGGAGCAGAACTGCCCGTCGCCTCGACGCTGGTCTCCGAGTTCGCTCCCCGGCGGATCCGCGGACGCGTCGTCGTCGCACTCGAATCCTTCTGGGCCGTCGGCTGGCTGGCTGCTGCGCTCATCGGGCGCTTCCTGGTGCCAGCGGGGGACAACGGCTGGCGCTGGGCGCTTGCCCTGGGTGCGATCCCCGCCGTGTGGGCACTGGTGATTCGGTTCGGCCTGCCGGAATCGGTGCGTTTTCTGGAGTCCAAGGGCCGCTATTCCGACGCCGAGACCGTGGTGACGCAGTTCGAGAAGGCGGCCGACGCTCCGACTCCCGAGGCGCAGAAATCCACGGAGGCGCCGCCTCGCCCGGCCAAGGTGGGGTGGAACGATTTGTGGAGCAGGCGATTCAGGCGTTCCACCATCGCGTTGTGGCTCACGTGGTTCGGCGTGAACTTCGCCTACTACGGAGCGTTCATCTGGCTTCCGACGCTGCTCGTCCAGAACGGGATGCCGCTGGTGAGGTCCTTCCAGTTCACGCTCATCCTGACCATCGCCCAGTTGCCCGGGTACCTCACCGCAGCGATCCTGGTGGAGGTGTGGGGCCGGCGGGCCACCCTGGCGACCTTCCTCGGCGGCTCCGCCGTCGGGGCGATTCTGTTCGGTCTGGCACCCCAGATCGCCGGGGCCGCGGCCCCGGGGAGCGACTCCGCCCTCTACTGGATCACCCTGGGCGCCGGCTGCACGCTGTCGTTCTTCAACCTGGGCGCGTGGGGAGCCCTGTATGCCGTGACGCCGGAGGTGTACCCCACGAGCATGCGCGCGTCGGGGGCCGGGGCGGCGACGGCGTTCGGCCGGATCGCGGCCATGGCGGCGCCGCTGCTCGTACCGCTCCTCAACGGCGCCGGCGGATTGCCCGTGCTGTTCACGGTCTTCGGGGGCATGTTCATCATGGCGATGGTTGCCGCCCTCTTCCTCCCGGAGTACCGGGGTGACGCGCTTCAGGAGGTCTGAGTCCCCCGAGGCGTCGGAGATCCACCCGGGCCCTTCTCCCGACATCAGCGCCGCGAGGCATGGATGCGGCTAACGTGACGAAAGTGGAACGGATCCTGGTGGACCTGCGGTCGTCACCGCCAGCGGAAGTCGTCGGCACCAAGGCGGCGCGGCTGGTCGACGGAGCCCTGGAGCCGCCCCAGCAGGTGCAGGGTTTCCGTCCCCGTCAGCTCGGGCCACAGCGCAGCTTCGCCGGGGACGTAGGACAGCCTTCGGTGGATGGCCACCGCATCCCGCTCCGGGTCACCGCCCAGGACCGAGGCGCGACCGGCTGTGGGCCGGATCAGGCCGAGCAGCAGCCGGATCGTCGTCGTCTTGCCGGAGCCGTTGGGCCCCAGATAGCCGAAGACGTCACCCCTCATTGACCTCAAGGTCGAGCTGCTCGAGTGCCCGGACTGAACCGTAGTGCTTGGTCAGGCCCTCGGCCTCGATCACAGCCATGAGCCAGTCCTACCACGGTTCATTGGAGCCGGGGCAGGATCAGGCCTCGTCGGATTCGCTGGGCCTCCGGGTCAGCCCTTGACTGCACCCGCCATGATCCCGGACACCAGTTGACGCCCGGCGAAGACGAACAACAGGATCAGCGGCACCGTCGCCAAAACGACTCCGGCCATGATGAGGGCCAGGTCCTTGAAGTACGTGGACTGGAGCAACTGCAGCGCCACCGGCAGCGTCGGGTTCTGGGAACCCAGCACGATGAACGGCCAGAAGAAGTTGGTCCACGACGCCACGAATGTGAACAGGGCAAGCATGGCCGCAGCCGGGCGCGCCGCTGGCATTGCCACATGCCAGAAGGTCCTGATCATGGAACAGCCGTCAACGCGAGCTGCCTCAATCAGTTCGAAGGGCAGGGCCTCACTGAGGTACTGGGTCATCCAGAACACCCCGAATGCGGTGACCAGCCCCGGGACGATGACGGCGATGAGCTGCCCGGTCCAGCCAAGTTCGGCCATGATGATGAACAACGGCACGATGCCGAGCTGCGTGGGCACCGCCATGGTGGCCACCACGAACAGCAGGAGTCCCTTGCGCCCCTTGAAGGACAGCTTGGAGAAGGAGAATCCGGCCAGCGTGGAGAAGAACACCACGGACAGGGAGGTGATTGCCGCGACGATGACGCTGTTGAGGAAGGCTGGGAAGAACTGGACGCCGGAATCCAGCACACGACTCACGTTGTCGAAGAAATTGCCGCCGGGAACCGGCGACGGGATGGGGTTGCGGGCGATTTCCGGCGCCGTGGAGGTCGACAGCAGGAACGCGTAGTACAGCGGATACGCGAAGACGAGAAGCACCAGGCCCAGGAGCAGGTATTCGGGCCAGGAGGCACGCGGCCCGCTGTCATGAGCCTCGGCCTTCTTGTTGCGGCGACGAGCGGCCCGAGCTGCTCCCTTCCCCGCCGTCTGTTCCACCAAGCCCACGGAACTCATGACTTCACCTTCTTCTGCTTCTTGGTCTCTGAGCCCGTGCTCGCAATGCGAGCCGTGACGAAGTAGTTCAGCATCGCGATCGCGATGATGATGAGGAACAGCAGCCACGCCACCGCCGATGCTCGGCCGAGGCTCTTCTGATTGCCCCACCCCAGCTCGTAGAGGTACATGGTCACGGTCATCCACTGGCGGTCGGCGCCACCCAGCCCAGCCGTGTCGAACAGGCGCGGTTCGTCAAAGATCTGGAGTCCTCCGACGGTGGAGGTGATGACGACGAAGATGATGGTGGGGCGCAGCAGCGGGATGGTGACGCTGAAGAAGGTGCGGAGTCTGGAGGCCCCGTCCACCACTGCCGCCTCGATGACCTCATTGGGAATGGCCTGCATGGCGGCAAGAAGGATCAGCGATGTGTAGCCGGTCCAGCGGAAGTTGACCATGGCGGCGATGGCGATATGACTGGAGAGCACGTCACTGTGCCATCCGATGGGGTCCACTCCCAGTGTTCCCAGGATCGCATTGATGGTCCCGGACTGATCGGCAAAAAGCTGACCGAAGACCAGGGACACGGCCACAGGTGCAACAACGTAGGGGAGCAGCACCCCCATGCGCCAGAACGTCTTGGCCCGCAGGTTGGCGTTCAGCCCGGCAGCAATGATGAGCGCCAGGATGACCTGGGGCACCGATGACAGCAGGAAGATGCTGAAGGTGTTGCGCAGAGCCACGCCGAAACGGGGCTGCTGGATGATGTGGACAAAGTTCTCGGCCCCGACGAAGCCCTGGTTTCCCCGGATGAGGTTCCAGTCGTGCAGGGAGATCCAGCCCGTGTAGAGCAGCGGGAACAAACCCACCAGCGCGAACAGGAGGAAGAAGGGCGAGATGTAGAGGAAGGGGGCGGAACGCTGGTCCCAGCGGCTCAGCCGCTGGCTCCGCGTCAGTGCGGTTCCGGAGCCGGGCGCCCCAACAGATGTGCTCATAAGACAGTCCTTGGTCTCGACGACGAATCCAGGTCGGGGGCTGGGCCGGGCGCACCCGGCCCAGCCCCCGACCACTGGTCACTGCAGGTTGGAGAACTGCTCGACGGCCTTGTCCCATGAGGACTCGATGGAGTCGACTTCCTCCACCTCGACACGGTTGATGGCGTCATTGACGATGGTGGTGGCTGCGAAGTAGTTCGGGCCCTTGTAGGGGGCAACGTCCACTGCCTCGGCACGGTCCGCCATGATCTCGCCGACCGGTGCGTCGTTGAAGAAGGGCTCAGTCACCTCCATGAGGGCTTCGCTGTCCAGTGCTTCCACCTGACTCGGGAACGTGCCCTTGGCCTTGAACGCCTCGATCTGCTGCTCGGGGGCGGTCAGCCACGCAGCCAGCTTCTTGGCTTCGGACTGGTTCTCGCCCATGGTGGGCACCGTCAGGTAGGAACCACCCTGGTTGCCGCCGCCGCCGGGCATGACGTTGGCGACGTCCCAGCCTTCCACGCCTGCCGCGTTGCCCTCGATGACGCCCAGCATCCAGCTGGGGCACATCATGGTCGCGAAGGCGTTGTTCTGGAATCCGTTGGTCCAGTCCTGACTCCACTGGGACACACCTGCCGAGAGATCGTCGGTGACGGCCGCCTGCAGCGTGGTGTCGTAGATCTCCTTCACATCCTCGTTCTCACTGAGGGGAATGAGCTGCTCCTCCTCGGAAGAGCTGGAGAAGGCGTTCTCCATCTGGTTCAGACGCGCGTTGAAGATGGCTCCAGCGGAATCGAACCAGGCCACGTCGCCGTTGTTGGCAACGAAGTCCCGGCCAGCAGCGAAGTAGTCGTCCCATGTCGAGCCGAGCATCGTCGCCACCTCGGCGCGGTCCGTGGGCAGGCCGGCCGCCTCGAACAGGTCGGCGCGGTAGCACACGGCGATCGGACCGATGTCGGTTCCATACCCGATGAGTCGACCGTCGGGCGACGTGGCGGCCTCGGTCTTCCAGTCGAGCCAGCGACCCTCCACCTCGTCATCGGTGAGGTCTGCGAAGAGATCAGAGCTCTGCATGAGGTCAGGCAGCCAGTCGACCTCGACTGCCTCGATGTCGGAGAGACCGGATCCCGCGGCCAGGCGGGTGTTCATGTTGTCGCGGGCCTCATTGCTGGTAGCGGCCTTCTTCTGCTCGATGGTCACATTCGGGTTCTCGGCCATGTACTGGTCGAACAACCCCTCGTAGCCGAACTCGTTGAACGTGGCCACCGTCAGGGTGACATCCTCGACGCCGGTTTCGCCGGTGACGTCCGAAGCGGGTTCCGACGATCCACCGCAGGCAGTGAGGAACAGGGCGGTTCCCAGCACTCCTCCGGCGATTTTCAGGGATGGGGACTTGCGCATGACTGGCACTCCTTTGTGTGAATGTTCGACGGCCCCGCACCCGTTGCAGGAAACCGCTCTCCTCAAGAGTTTGCGTGATGAACAACTGATTGTCAACCCCCCCTGCACTGGATCTGAGCGCCGTGAAGCATCGGCAGCCGGCGCTCTCTTGCATCAGGAGGGCGAAATGGGACACAATTCGCCGTGTAAGCGGTTTCCTAGAACGAAGGTGTTCCCTGATGCGTACACAGACACTCCCACCGCGGAAGCGCCCTGCCGGCGGATTGGAACAGGCTCACAACGCTGCGGCCAACGTCATCGACGATCTGGACCAGATGGACCCGTTCCTGATCAACGTCGTCTCCGTCAGCGATGTATGGCTCTTCCTCGGCAGCCATGGTGGAATCACAGCCGGCCGCAGGAACGCCGAGCAGGCCGTGTTTCCCTACTACACCGAGGACAAGCTCACTGACACTGCCCTGAGCACAGGGGCGGTCACCGTCGTCAGGACCAGCGACGGCACGGTGTGGGAACCCCTGCTCGGCTCACGTGAGGGCACCTCCCACTCACGGTGGCTCTCCAAAACGGTCCTGGGCGACGAAGTGACCTTCAGTGAGACACATGACACCCTGGGACTCGAGTTCCGGGCTTCGTGGCGCAGCAGCCCGAAATTTGGGCTGGTTCGCGAGTGCCACCTGACCAACACGTCCAGCGACCCCGTCGAATTCGAGATCCTCGATGGCTTCCAGAACCTTCTGCCCGCTGGCGTGACCCAACGCACACAGAACGAACTGAGCGTCCTTCTGGACGCCTACAAGCGCTCGGAGATCGACCCCTCAACCGGACTCGGCCTGTTCTCCCTGAGCTCCCAACTCACTGATCTGGCGGAGCCATCCGAGGCCCTCTCTGCAACCGTCGCCTGGCGGCTCGGCACGGAACCCTCCCACCAACTCGCATCGTCACGCCAGATCATGCGCTTCCGTCGCGGCGATCCGCTCGCCGACGAACTCGACGCGCGGGGCGTCCGCTCAGCACATCTCAGCGCCTGGTCCGCATCTCTGGCGCCCGGCCAGTCAACCTCCTGGACCGTGGTGACGGACACCGGCCTCGACGCGGCGGCCGCGCACGACCTCCGGACCCTTCTCATCAACCCCACATCCCTCAGACGCGACCTGGAGCAGGACCTCGACGACGCACGCCAGTCACTGACATCACTGCTCGCGTCCGCCGACGGCAACCAGGTCACCGGCGACGATGCCGCCTCGGCCCACCACCTCGCCAGCGTGCTGTACAACGCAATGCGGGGCGGAGTTCCACGCAGTGGGCACCTCCTGAGCCGCGAGGACTTTCGACTCCACCTGCATCGCCACAACGCCACCGTGGCGGGTCAGGTGCGCTCCGAGGTCGATGCGCTACCCGTGACCTTCACGGTGGGAGAGCTCGCCGCGTGGGCTGACGGTACGGGCCTGGCCGCGGTACAGCGATTGGCCAGTACCTTCCTGCCCCTGTCGTTCAGCCGCCGGCACGGGGATCCCAGCCGGCCGTGGAACCGATTCGACATCGTCCTGACCGATCCGCAGGGGAATCCCGCGAGCGGGTTCGAGGGGAACTGGCGTGACATCTTCCAGAACTGGGAGGCCCTGACGTGGTCCTACCCCGAGTTCACCGAGCACATGGTTGCGCTCTTCCTGAACGCAACGACGATCGACGGCTACAACCCGTACCGCGTCACCCACAAGGGGATCGACTGGGAAGTCCCCGAGCCGGACAACCCGTGGTCCAACATCGGCTACTGGGGCGATCACCAGATCGTCTACCTCCTGCGACTGCTCGAGATGTCCCGCCACCTGCACCCCGGTCGATTGACCAAGGACCTGGACAGGCAGATCTTCGCCACAGCGGATCTGCCCTACGAGATCGGATCCTTCGAGGCCATCCTCAAGAACCCCTCCGCCACGATCACCTTCGACGAGGAAACCGACCGGAAGGTCAGGGAGCGTGCCCGGCACGTCGGTGGCGACGGCATGCTCAAACACGAACCGTCCGGAGATCTGTTCCTCACAACACTGGCCGACAAGCTGCTGCTACTGGCGGGCGCCAAGATGGCCAACTTCGTTCCCGACGGCGGGATCTGGATGAATACGCAAAGACCCGAGTGGAACGACGCCAACAACGCGCTCGTCGGCCATGGCGCATCGGTGGTCACCATGGCTCACATGGCGCGCTTCCTGGATCACCTCACCACACTGCTCGGTCATCGCGACGTGCACATCCGTCCCGAGCTGGCAGAGCTTGTCCGCTCGCTGACCGCAACGCTGCAGCGGTTCCCCGCTGGGGACACCGAACTCGACGCTGAGCTCAGGTACGTGATGGTGGCGGAACTTGGGCAGGCCGGCGCCACGTACCGGAGCACGGGCTACACCTCGCATGCCGCGACGGAGACCACCCTGTCCGCGGACGAGATCGACAGCTTCCTCACCCATGCCGGCGCATGGCTGCGCAGGGGTGTGCGGGCGAATCGTCGCGAGGACGGACTGTTCCACAGCTACAACACACTGGGAATCGCGCGTGGTTCCATCGATGTCGAGACGCTGCCGCTGATGTTGGAAGGACAGGTCGCCGTCCTGTGGGCCGGCGGACTCGAGCCGGATGAAGTCCTCCAGGTCACCTCCGCCCTCCGCGACTCCGCCCTCTACCGCGCAGACCAGCACTCGTACCTGCTGTACCCGGATCGCGACCTCCCCGGATTCCTGGAGAGCAACAACGTCTCTCCCGAGAGCTTGGCGCAGTGCCGAGACATTGCCACCCTGCTGGAGCATCCGGACCAGTCGGTGTTCGTTCGTGACGCAGCGGGCGGGGTGCACTTCGCCGACGGCGTCAGGAATGCGTCAGTCCTGACGACTCGACTTGATGAGGTCCAGCGCTCTGGCCTCGACGTCGACCGCGACTGCGTGTTGGCGGTGTACGAGGAGACCTTCCACCACAGCAACTTCACCGGACGCTCGGGATCGTTCTTCGCCTACGAGGGTCTGGGCAGCATCTACTGGCACATGGTCAGCAAGCTCGCGCTGTCCGTCCTCGAAGCACGCAACGAGGCCATCGCCGACGGTGCGGATGATGCCGTGGTGCACGGTCTGGGTGAGGCCTTCCGTGACATCCGCTCAGGGTTGGGATTCGCCAAGACCGCGCTGGAGTTCGGGGCCTTCCCCACCGACCCCTACTCACACACCCCCGCACACACGGGGGCACGGCAGCCGGGAATGACGGGGCAGGCCAAGGAGGACGTCATCATGCGCTACGCGGAACTGGGAATCTCCCTGCTCGACGGTGTCCTGCAGTTCCACCCTGAGCGCATCGCAGATGCGGAGTGGCTCGGAGAACCTGCGACTCTCGATGCACCGACCGGCGGGCTGGGAAGGCGAACAATCGCGTTGGAGCGTGGTCAGCTGGCCTTCACACTGTGCGGGATTCCCATCGTCTACGAGCGCGGCGGTGGCCACGTCGTGGTGAAACAGTCCGATGGGCAGGAGGTCCCCATGGCTGAGGGCCTTGACGAGGCCACGAGTGCGCGGATCTTCGCGCGCGACGGCTTCGTGGAACAGATCCGTGTCCAACGTGCACCGAGCCCCTCGGCAGGCGGGGCCGCCAACGATTACGAGCGACGACCAGTGACCCTCTAGACTGCGACCGGAAATTGGGCACACGAGGGAGAGATGACCGCACACAAGCGAACAGTGACACTCGACGACGTCGCGTCGGACGCCGGTGTCTCGCGCGCCACCGTCTCCCGTGTCATCAACAGCTCCAAGTTCGTTGAGGCGTCCATGGCGGAGCGTGTACGGGCCACTGCCGAAAGGCTGGGCTACGTACCCAACCAGGCTGCCCGCTCCCTGACGACGCGACGCAACGACATGGTTGCGCTCGTCGTCACGGAACCGTCGCATCGTTTTTTCCACGACCCGTTCTTCGCCGACATTGCTCGAGGCGTGTCCCAGGAACTCGCGGCCGTGGACATGCGCATGCTGATGGCCATGATCGAGACCCCCGAGGAGCTGCACAGGTTCCAGCAGTACCTTCTGGGGCGATCCGTTGACGGCGTGCTGGCCATCTCCGAGCACTCGGCTCTCCAGATGGCGAGCACTCTCACGGCGGCAGGCGTGCCAATGGTGCTGGGCGGCCGGCCCATGAATGGGGACCTGCCGATGATCGCTCACGTGGACAACGACAACCGAGCCGGTGCCCGGTTGGCCACCCGTCACCTCCGGAGCCGGGGGGCGAGGACAATCGCCACCATCGCTGGCCCACAGGACATGTCCGCCGGGATCGATCGACTCGACGGTTTTCGTGACGCGCTCGAGCTGCCCGTGCCCCCCGAGCGCATCGTGGTGAGCGACTTCACCCTTGCTGGCGGCGTGGCCGCCATGGAGACACTGCTGGCACGGGTGCCACACGTGGACGCTGTTTTTGCTGCTTCGGATCTGATGGCACTCGGCGCGATGCAAGTGCTTCGAAGGATGGACTTGAAGGTCCCAGATGATGTTGCGATCGTCGGTTTCGATGACATCGATCTGTCAGCCCACGCGGCAATTCCCCTCACCACTGTTCGTCAGGAAACCGTGAGTCAGGGACGACTCATGGTGCGTCTCCTGCTTCGCTTGCTCGGGAGGGAAGCAGACCTGGGAAAGGCTGCCAGAACCTCGCTTCCCCTGACCGACTCGATCGTGCTGCCGGTTCGTCTGGTCAAGCGAGAGAGCGCATAGCGTCTTCGTCAGGCGATCGCCCTCCCCCTTCTCCGGTCCGGGAGACGTTCCGGAGAAGAATGGGGAAAGCGCTCTCTTGTGCTCTCGGCATCCGCGTGATTGACTGGCAAGCGACACCACTCCACGATGCGAGGGAACGCTCATGCGCCAACGTCAACCCCAGAACTCAGCCTTGGTCCTGATCACCGGCCTCACCGCGATGGCCACTTTTGCGGTGACCGCCGTCGGCACGATGGGAGCGACCGCCGCTCCCCCCGATCCCGTCGTCATCGTTGACGACTTCGAGTACGCGGCGGGCCTGCCCGCCGGATCGGATGCGGACGGCGTCAACATCGGATTCGACACGTTCCAGGGTGCCGGAAGCGTCATCACCCTGGCGAATCCCGGGACACCCCCCGCACCGCCCCTGGACGCCAACCCCGCACCGAACTCAGTGCTGCAGTTGGACGTCGATGTGACCTCCTACGCGGGACTCGTCCACAACTTCGAGAACGCTGCGGTGGACACCTGGGAGTCCCAGGACTGGAGCGAATACGCCGGGCTCACCATGTGGATGCACGGGCAGGGCTTGGGTTCGACACTGTTCCTGGACGTGCTGGAGAACCGCAAGCCGGGTTCGACCACCGATGACGCCCAACGATGGACCATCGAGTTCGTGGATGACTTCACCGGCTGGAAACAGCTCGAATTCCCCTTTTCCGAGTTCACCCAGAAGGTGGTCGGGAACAACGCACCCGCAGACGACTTCGACAGGTTTGAGGTGCACGGCTGGGCGCTCGGCGCACTCGGCACCAGCGGACCCCGGACGTACTGGGTGGACGACGTCGGCGTCTACGGAGTCGCACCCGTCAAACCGCTCGCCGTGACCTTCACCGCCGGGGAGTACGTCGTGGACGAAGGCACCACCGGAGACATCACCGTCAAACTGAACCGTCCGCTACGTGACGATGATCCGGAGCAGGTGTCGGTGGACTTCACAACGGAGGAGGGCGCCACGGTCGCCGGCCGGGAGTACACCCCCACCTCCGGCACGCTCACTTTCGTCAAGGGTGGGGACAGCGAGTTGAGCTTCCCGTTCGAGAGCTTCGGAGACGACAAGTACACCGGCGACAAACGCGTCGTTCTGCGACTCTCCAACCCCAGCACGGGCCTGGCCCCCGGCTTCGCCATGCAGGCCGTTGCCAAGATCAGCGACGACGAAGCCTACGACCCCCTCCTGCTCGACGACTTCGAGACAGATCCCTACCTCTGGTCCGCCAGTGACGGCGCCGTCCTCACCTCCGAGGAGATTGCAGCCGGTAGCGCGGATGCCCTACCCGGGCAGGGCGCATACGAGGGCGTACTGCGGGCCGACGCTCCCGGTGGCACCTTCGTCCGGAACTTCCCGACGGGCCAGGACTGGACCGGCGCCGATGGTCTGAGCCTCTGGTACCTGGGCAGGAACACGGGAGACTTCGTCTCCGTCGAGTTGCTCGACAACAGAGCATCCGCCCCGGGGCGCGACGCCTGGACGCTCGCGTGGTCCGACGAGTTCGACGGCCCCGCAGGCACCCCACCCGATCCCTCGACGTGGACCCACGACCTCGGTGACGGCACGGGCAACGGCAACCCCGGGTGGGGCAACGACGAACTCCAGTACTACACCGACAGCACGGACAACGCCGCCACCGACGGCGAGGGCAACATGGTGATCACGGCCCGGGACGCCGACGGTTCCAAGCAGTGCTACTACGGCGAATGCAAGTACACCTCCGCTCGCCTCCTGTCGGCGGAGAAGGCCGAGTTCGCATACGGCCGCATCGAGTCCCGCATCAAGCTTCCGTCCGGCGAGGCCGGTCTGTGGCCGGCGTTCTGGAGCCTGGGCACGGACATCGAGCAGGTCGGCTGGCCGCAGACCGGTGAGATCGACTTCATGGAGTACGTCAGCCGGATCCCCGACGAGATCTTCGGGACCATTCATGGCCCCGGCTATGCCGGCGGCGCCTCCTACGGCGACATCACCAATGTGGAGGATCTGACTGCGGACTTCCACACCTACTCGATCGAATGGGAACCGGACAGAATCGAGTGGTACGTCGATGACGTCCTGTACCACACCGCCACGCCCGCCGATGTGGCCCCCAACGAATGGGTGTTCAACGACTCGGTGTTCCTCCTCCTCAACATGGCAATCGGCGGCAACTTCGGCGGCGCCGTCAGCCCCGACCTGACCTTCCCGCAGGAGATGAAGGTCGACTATGTGCGCGTCTATCAGGGCCCGGACACGGCCGAGCGTTTCACAGCGGAGCTGGTCGATGATTTCACGGGTTGGCAGGAGATCACCGTCCCGTTCGGCTCCTTCACGCGCAGTGAGGATCAGCCTGACGGTGCCCCTGACGACGGTCTGGGTCTCGACTCTGTCCGGGGCTACGGTTTCAGCCCGGGGGTCAATTCCCCCACCGTCACCCTGGATCAGGTGCGCCTCGTCGACAGCACCCCACCCACCGTCGAGATCACCGACAACGTTCCCGACGAGATTGCCACGGGAGACGTCACGTTCACATTCGACTTCAGTGAGGATGTCGGCCCCAGCTTCACCGTCGACGATGTCGCCGTGACCGGTGGCGCGAAGGGGACCTTCACCCGTGTTGACGCCACCCGGGCCACGCTCGTCCTCCGGCCCCCGGCCGACACGACCGGCACGCTCAACGTTGTTGTCGAATCCGGTACCTTCACCGACCTCGCCGCCAATCCCAACGTGGCAGCGGCCAGCGCCGAGCAGGCCTACGAGACCGATCCGCTGCCGACGGGAGGGTTCGTCATCACCTTCGACGAGCAGACCCCGCCGACGTTGACAGGTTTCGGAGGCGCCTCGGGCACCGTGGTGACTGATCCCACGGACACAACGAACAAGGTGGCGGAACTCACCAAGGGTGGCCCGGAAACATGGGCCGGTGTCACCGTCTCCACCCAGGACGGCTTGACGGTGCCGCCGATCCCGTTCTCGGCGTCCAACTCGACGATGACGCTGAGGCTGTGGTCGCCAACATCCGGCACACCGGTGCTACTCAAGGTGGAGAACTCCGCCGATTCGAATCAGTTCGCCGAGGTACAGGCCACCACCACGGTGGCCGGTGACTGGCAGACCCTGGCCTTCGACTTCGCCCAACTGGCGGATCCCAGCCTGGTCTACGACAAGATCTCGGTCTTCCCCAACTTCGGCACCGCAGGGACGGGCGAGCTCTACTACCTCGACGACGTCACCTACCCGACCACGATCACGCCGTCGCCAACGCCTCCTGCATCGCCATCGCCCTCTGCCACGCCATCGCCAACACCCACGGCAACGGCATCGCCCACGGCAACGGCATCGCCCACGGCAACGGCATCGCCCACGGCAACGGCATCGCCCACGCCGACGATGAGCCCGTCTGCCACCACGGAACCCACCACCGAACCGACGGTGACGCCGGGGGACCTTTACCAGACACCCGGCTACCACGTCTCAGGTGGCAGGGAGTGGTTCACGACGTGTGAGCCGTACTCGGCCACCCACCGTTGCCGCACCCTCATCTGGGCAACCCAGGTGACCTACGAGGATGGTGCGTTCGTGAAGAAGACCGGCTGGTTCCTGAACAACCTCACGTACCTCCCCGCGCCCAGATCGCTGTGGGTGGGCAACCCCTTGGCGCAGACCGGCACCTGGACGAGCACGCAGGGCCGGCAGTGGCGGACCGAGTGTGAGACGGCCACATCGGGAGGCAACGGCTGCCGGAGCTACGTCCGGGCGAGCGTCGTCCAGTCGACCCGACAGGACGACGGCACGTGGAGATACGCTCTGAGGAGCATGTGGGTTTTCAACAACATCGTCCGCTTCGGCTGAACCGCCGAAGCGGTCGCGTGTGACAGAACAGGATCACCAGTGAACAGTCACTCATTCCCCGATGACTTCCTCTTCGGGAGCGCCACCGCGAGCTACCAGATCGAGGGGGCGGTCACGGAGGACGGCCGCACGCCCTCCATCTGGGACACGTTCAGTCATGTTCCCGGCAACGTCGACAACGGCGACACCGGAGACGTGGCCTGCGACCACTACCATCGCTGGCGCGAGGACGTCACGCTGATGAGTCAACTGGGAATCGACGCTTATCGGCTGTCCATCTCGTGGTCCAGGGTCATCACGGACGGCACGGGCTCCCCGAATGCCAGCGGCATTGCCTTCTACCGCAACCTGCTCCAGCAGCTGCGCGAGGCGGGCATCAAACCGATCGTGACCCTCTACCACTGGGATCTCCCCCAGGCGCTCCAGGATCGGGGCGGCTGGACGGTGCGGGACACCGCGACGGCGTTCGCGGACTACGCCCGTTTGATGGCACGGGAATTGGGCGACCTCGTGGAGGTGTGGACCACCCTGAACGAGCCGTGGTGCAGCGCCTACCTCGGCTACGCCTCCGCCACCCACGCGCCCGGGATCGCGGATCCGCTGTCCTCGCTGAAGGCGGCGCACCACCTGAATCTCGCCCACGGACTGGCCGTGCAGGCCATTCGCGAGGAACTGGGCCAGTCCGCCAGGTGCTCAGTCACACTCAACCTGCACGTGATTCGTCCCGAGGATCCCCAGTCCGTCGACGATGTGCACGCCGCCGATCGTGTCCGGGCCGTCGGGAACGAGGTCTTCCTCGGCCCGATGATGGAGGGGGTGCTGCCCGACGTCCTCAAGGAGACCACCTCGGGCATCACTGACTGGTCCTTCGTCCTCGAAGGGGACCTGGAG
This sequence comes from uncultured Actinomycetota bacterium, assembly GCA_963747505.1. GTDB lineage: Bacteria > Actinomycetota > Actinomycetes > Propionibacteriales > Propionibacteriaceae > Arachnia. The sequence goes on from CAVVFD010000001.1 coordinate 2,088,661, forward strand.
GTCACCCATCAGCCCCTCGATGTTCTCGGCATCAACTACTACTCCACCTCCACCGTCCGGCCCATCCGGGAGGGCGAGGTATCACTCTCCGGCGGACACCGCGAATCCGCGGCCTCACCCTGGCCGGGCTGCGACGACATCATGTTCCTCCCTGCCGAAGGGCCGCTGACCCACATGGGCTGGAACATCGACCCCACGGGGCTGAGCGACCTTCTCCTCGAGATGCGGGATCGCTACCCGAACACTCCCCTCATGGTGACCGAGAACGGTGCCGCCTTCCCCGACCAGCCGGGTGGTGACGGGGTGGTCCACGACGCGGAGCGGATCGACTACGTCCGCCGCCACCTGATCGCGGTCGCCGAGGCCCGCAACGCAGGCGCGGACGTGCGCGGCTACTTCCTCTGGTCGTTGATGGACAACTTCGAATGGGCCTGGGGATACTCCCGCAGATTCGGCATCATCCGCGTCGACTACGACACCGGCACGCGCACCCCGAAGGACAGCTACCACTGGTATGCAGACGTCATCCGGCGGCGAGCGGTGGAAAACGAGGGCTGACAGGCGTCCGCGAGCGGATGATTCGGCTGGGCAACCGTGGGCTGAGCCGCGCCGCGCCCCCCGGCTCGCATTGCGGATGCCTGTGTGCGTGGCGCTACCGACCGGCGGTCAGTTCCCCGGCAAGAGCCGCAACTCGCTTCTCGATGTCGTCGCGCACCAGGCGCATCCGCTCCATCCCGACGATGCCCCGCCTGGACGGCTCATCGATGTCCCACGTGCGGATCTCGGTTCCCGGAACCGGATCCACCTCGGCTTCCTTCCCCACAAGGATGACCAGGCCAACCTCGGCGAGCGTTTGCGGCGTGATCGGCTTGGGATGCTCATCGCCGATGTCGATCCCCAGTTCGGTCAACGACTGCACCGACTCGGCGTTCAGCGCCTTCCCGGGATGGGTGCCGGCGGTATGGACGACGACGGCGTCGCCCGCCCGGTGACGCATGAGAGCGCCTGCCATCTGGGACTTGCCGCCGTTCTTCACGCACACGAACAGCACGCCTGGTGTGGTGCTCATCAGTCTCGTTCCTCTCAGTCATGGATGAGTCGACGGTATACGTGCCCTGGGGAGGTGCCCAACGGCGAGCCCCGTGATCAACGCGTGCGCCGACTCCGCCTGCCAGTTTGAGGACTCCGCCCCCGTGACGTTTGAGCCTCTCGGCGTCCTGCTCGACCAGTTGTCAGGGGAGACCAACGGGCGGATCCGGGTTGGCCTCAATGGTAATCGGGGCCCCTCCGCGCCCCGTGGTGACAGAGGTGTAACGTGTCAATCATGCTTGATTCAATAGCTGTTGAAGTAGCGCCGGGGAGGGGTCTGTGATGAGCACGACCAGGAGTCCCGTCTCCCCCCGCCTGGAGCGCACCGGCTGGTTGGTCGCTGCACTCGCGGCCGCTGCCGCCGTGTGGGGCGTGCTCTACGCCATCAACGAGTCCCTGTGGAGCGTCGTGATCGGCGACTGGGTTGGTCTCGACCTGGACAGCAGGCTCGGTTCGTCGCTGGAGTTTCTGCTGTATGACACGGTCAAAATCCTGCTGCTGCTGGTGGGGATGATCTTCGCGATCGGTCTCGTGCGCACCACCCTGAGACCGGAGAGAGTGCGATCCTTCCTTGAGGGTCGGAGCCTGTTCGTCGCGCTGATCCTTGCCGCGACCCTCGGCGCGGTCACCCCCTTCTGTTCCTGCAGCTCGATCCCGCTGTTCATCGGATTCGTCGCCGCGGGAGTGCCGCTGGGTGTCACGTTCGCCTTCCTGATCGCCTCACCCCTGGTCAATGAAGTCGCCGTCGTCATGCTGGCTCCCACCTTCGGCTGGCAGGTGACGGTGGCCTACGTCGCCGCCGGACTCACCCTCGCCGTGGTGGCCGGATGGCTGTTCACCCGCTTCGACCTCAGCAAGTGGGTGGAGGACTTCGTGTACGCCTCCCCCACCTCCACCCTCAATACCGACGGGCACCGGCCCACCCTGCGTGAGCGTGTCGACGCGGCCCTGGAGGAGACCCGCGACATCTTCGGCCGCGTGTGGAAATGGGTCATCATTGGAGTCGCGCTGGGTGCCGTGATCCACGGCTGGGTACCCACGGAGTTCTTCGCCGCCTACGCCGGACCCGAGAACCCCTTCGCCGTCGTGCTGGCCACGCTGTTCGGGATTCCTCTGTACTCCAATGCTGCCGGCGTGATCCCCATCGCCGAGGCACTGTGGTCAAAGGGAATGGCCCTGGGAACCGTGATGTCGTTCATGATGGCCACTGTCGCCCTGTCACTGCCCGAGCTCATCCTGCTCAAGCGCGTCCTGAAGACCCCCCTGCTGTTCCTGTTCTTCGGGACCGTCGCCGCGGGCATCCTGATCGTTGGACTCGCCTTCAACCTGGCCACCTGAGGCCCACCACCGCCACTCACACCCCACGCCTGGCCCCGGCCGGGGCCAGGCATCAACCGCCCCACAGGGCTCACCAGAGAGGTCAACCACCATGCAGATCAAGATCCTCGGCCCCGGCTGCCGCAACTGCGTCAACCTTGAGAAAGCCACCAGGGCAGCTCTGGAGGACCTCGGACTCACTGCCGACGTCACCAAGGTCACCGACTACGCCGACATCTCCGCCTACGGCATCATGTCCACGCCCGGCCTCGTCGTCGACGACAAGGTCCTGGTCTCCGGGCGAGTCCCCAAGACCGCCGAAATCAAGGAACTGCTCGCGGCGCAGAACTGACCCGGTCCATTGCCGCTGCTCGGACGGCGGGCACCCGGAGGCTGGGTGCCCGCCGCTGGCCGGAGCGTCCCGCGGTGATGCTGCCGTATACTTCAAGAATGACTGATTCGATCCTGCTCGGCGCCGACTCGATCGCCTCGGCCGAGGATGGCCGCGACGACGCCGTCGCGGCCGTGTCTCTGCTGGCGGCCATTGCCGACCCGATCCGGTGGACGGTCGTGCAACAACTCGCGGCCAACGAGGCATGCGTCTGCAACCTGCAGGAGCGCATCCCGATCGCGTCCAACCTGTTGAGCTACCACCTCAAGCAACTGCGCGACGTGGGGTTGGTCACCACGCGGCGCCGGGGCCGGTGGATCGACTATTCACTCGCCGACGACGCGCTCGATCGCCTGGCCGCGGCCCTCCCCGGCGTTGTGCCACTTCGTCGTGCGCCAAACGAAACCGGCTGATTCGCCGCACCGGGAGGTAGGTCTCCCCGCCGCCTTTCTTGCCGCCTGCAACTCGGTCAGGGACGCCGACACCTTGTCGGTGTCGATTCCCAGCTCCGCCGCCAACGATCTGGCCACCGCAGCCTGTCGGGCACCCCGGCTGCTCCCAGCATTCGCTGATGCCGGCGCCTTGGCCCACATGGCTGCGGACTGCTCCCGCTTGCGCACGGCCATCAGCGCGTCGGCCACGGTCTCCTCCTTCTCCCCCAGCTTCTTCGCCAAGGCTGACACGCTGGACCCGCCACCCCCCAGGCTTGCGCTGGGCGTTCGATCCAGGTGTGCGAATTCAGGTTGCGCGCCCGACCGTGTCACGGCCGGGGAGGCAGTCAGGGCACTGGTACCGGCGTCGGCCTGCTGAGCGAACCCCAGCCCGACACTGATGGCCATCGCCAGTCCGGCGATCGGCGCCAACAGTTTCTCCTTCACGGCGACACCTTCCCTCTCGGCTACTCATGTGTTGTTCTCCACCACCCTCGCGCTCAGGGCTGTGGGGATGCTGTCAGGCTGCTGCGAGAAGACTGGGAAGCAGTGGCAACTCTGGTGTGCGGGGTGGTCGTCGTGAGCGGTTTCCCGCGTACGCGATCATCTCGATGCCGTCCAAATCGCCGGTGATTCCCCGCCGGTGTGTCCGGAGACTGGGACCTCTGTCACGAGCCGGAGCCACGGCAGGCGTAGAACGACTTCACCGCCGAGCCGCTGGGGGAACGGTCACCGCGTATCCGACTGCCTCGCGGGCGAAGACGTCGTGGGTCCGGACGCCACCGACGAACATGGCTGTGGCCCAGATGTCCGTCCACAGGAGCGTGGGGCCGGTGACGGTGACGGAGCCCGGCCGGCCGATCATCGTGCCGCTGATCGGGTCGTAGAGGTGCGCACCCCTGGCCGAGGTCCCGGAGGTCGCGACGGCGCCTTCGGTCAGCGAGATGGCCTGACAGAGGCGGGTGGGATCGGCGGGGTCCTCAATCCCGACGCCCCAGGTGATCGCACCTTCTCCGCTGCGTGGGAGGTCAGGGTGTGCGCCGACGCGGAGGTCACCCCCGGCGTTGATGCACCACGAGACGGCAGACAGCCCTGCGAAATGCTCCGATGCAAGGTCCACGGTCCACCCCTTCACCAGTCCGGTGGGGTCGAACACGAGTTCACCGCCTCCCGTGGGCAGCATGGTGGTGAACGCGCCGCAGGTGATCTGTTCCGCGTGTTCCCCGATGGTGAGGGCTTCGCGCATGCGCGCGCTGCACTGATCAAGTCTCACCGCCCCGCGCCGCAACCGCATCAGCTGCGACTGCGGTTGGTAGGTGGAGAAGATCTCGTCCATCTCGTGAAAGGTGTCGAAGGCGGCCCGCACAGCCCGGTCCGCGTCCGGCGTGTGGATCCCGTCGCCTCGCAGGTGAATGCTGACGGGCATACCCATGTGTTGCTCCACCCAGGCGCGTCGCGGTGGTTGGTTCGATGTGCTCATGTCTGCTTGCATCGCTGTGTTCCTCAGAGGTGTGCCTGATCGAGCGCGGACTGGAGGGATTCGGTGTAGCCACCCCACGTGACCGTCGCCCCCGACACGACGTCGATCTCCGCGGACTGTGCGTCAATGACCTCGCCGTTGTAGGTGGGCACGGCCACGGAATTGATCTGCTGGTCCTGCCGGTTCCCCGTCGGCACCTGCAGCGCCTGCGCCGTGGTCACCCGGTCCCCCACCACGGTGATCTGCACCTGAACCGTCCCGTAGCGGGTCGTCACTGCGTCGCCGGCGTAGGTGGTGGCGACGGAATCGGTGGTCCCGGAAGTGGATTCGCCCTGAGTGGCGCGGCTCTCGGTGGCGGAGACCCCCGGGGCAGTCGCCGCCACCGTCGAGGTCTGGGAGGACGGGTAGTTGAACAGGAGCACGAGCACGCTCAACGTACTCATGAACCACAGTGTGATGCGTCGCATGGTGTCTCGATTCGGGTGGGTCTGGGCTGTGTCAGTAGCTGAAACGCTCATGGTGGATGGAGGTCGCGGGCACACCCGCACCGCGTGCGGCGGCGATCACGGCGTCCATCCACCGCGGCGCGCCGCAGATGTAGACGTCGCGCTCCGCGATGTCCGGGACGATCTGTTGCAGCGCTGCCACGTCGTCAACATCGCCCGCATGGAAAGGCAGCCAACTGTCCCGCCGCGTGTGACGAGGACCGACCACGGGCACCACCCTGGCTCCCCTGGCAGCTGCCACGGCCAGCAGCTCGTCACCCAGAATCATCTCGGCGCGGCTACTGACGCGGTGGATCACCACCACGTTGCCAGCTCCGGCAGGGAGCTCCTCCAGGAGGGCGCGCAGCGGCGTGATGCCGATGCCGGCGCCGACCAGCAGCGTCTTGTCCCGGGTGCGGACGCCGGCGTGGAGCCGGCCATAGGGCCCCTCCACGAGCACTCGGGTCCCAACCCTCAGGTGGGACAGGCGCTCGCTCGAATCGCCGACGGAGTCGACGGTGATCCGCAGGGACCGGCCATCCGGTGCGGCCGACAGAGAGTACGGGTTGGCGCGGGAGAAGCCGGGGCCGTCAATGAAGCGCCACTGGAAGAACTGCCCGGCGCGCACCTTCAGACGGTGCAGATGACGCCCCGTTACCACCACGGTGGTGACGTTCGGGGACTCTTCGACGACACGGGAGACGACGAGGCGGTGACGGAACGATCGAATCAGAGGCAGCAGGACACGAAACACGATCACCGCCGTCACCGCGGTGGCGTAGAGCCCCCACCAGTACACCGTCGACACCGGACTCGTGAGGAAGTCCTGGCCCGTCCAGAGTTGGTGCGGCAGCGCGAGGCCGGCACCCAGGTAGGCGTAGAGGTGCAGCAGGTGCCACGACTCGTAGCGCAGACGTCTCCTGGCCCGTCGGATGGACGTGAGAACCACCATGACCAGCGCCGCGGTGCCCGCCAGTGCGAGCAACATGCCCGGCGCGTTCAGCACCTCGTCGATGAAGGTACGGATGACGTCGCCACCTGTGCCCAGGCTGTAGCCGATGATGATGAACACGATGTGGGCGAGCATCAGGGTGAAAGACGTGAATCCCACCAGCCTGTGGATTCGGGCAAGTTCGTCCTGGCCCCACGCCTGCTCGACGAACGGTATGCGCGCCATCAGCAACACCTGCAGCAGGATCAGTGCCGAGGCCAGCAGGCCCGTCAGTCGGCCGATGCTGGTGAGGCCACCCCCAACCGCGGCGAAGTCGCTGAGGCCCCCTCCCGCCACCCACAGCGCCATCACAAAAAGTACGACTGCCCAGGCAAACGCCGCCGACACGTCGCGCCACCAACGGGGCAGCGCTCCCGGAATGGGACGCCGGGGCGGTTCCGGTTCTCGGGATCCGGTCGAACCGAGTGGCCTGGTCGGCAGAAGGGTTGCGCTCATGGAGCAACACTGGTCTGTGAGCCTGTGATGCTGCTGTGGTTTCGGCAGCGACCACCTGTGACCACCGGCGCAGGCCAATTGCCATGGGCCCCGAAGCGTCGGGTGCGCCGAGCGCCTTCAACGGTGTCGGCGTTGGTGCGCACCTTGAGGCGACGACGGGTGTCGGCATGCTCAATGATCCGGGCGGCAGCCTGCACCGACGGTTCCTCGACGTCCTCGGAGTAGCGCACTGCATGCGACGGGGTCACCGGGACGGCGCCGTCGAAGACCTCACCAGTGGAGCCGTCGATGGAGATGACAACTCCCTCCACGACCGTCTTGCCACCGCGCACCGTGAACTCACCCTCACGGGAGTCGACGTCGACCGGAGTGACCCGCCGAACACGCAGAATGGTGCGAAGCGCCAACCCCGGGATCGTTACTCTGCTCACCGAGTCCCACGACGGTATTCACCTCGGGCGGATTTGCCCCGAGGGAACCAAGAAGAATGCGGAGATTCAATGAAGAGACTGGCCATCGCTTTCCTCGGTTTCGTCATCGGGGTTGCGGCGGTACTCGCGTTGCTGCAACTGCCGCTGCAGTTCTCGCCCTGGGCGAGTGGGTCCGAGAGTCGCGACACACAGATCATCAATTCCGTCACTCGGGAACAACAGGTTGTCCTCCTCAGCCTGGGCATTCAGGGCATCTCCGAGAAGACCGAGAACAGCACGATTTTCGGGATCGACGTACCCGGGAGCACCCGGGCCTCCTTCGTGCAGTACAGCTTCAGCGCGAAACTTGGCATCAATGGTGCGGACGTCCACGTCGTGAGCTCCGGAGAGGACTCCTACCGCCTCATCATTCCCGAGTTCGTCTTCATCGGACACGACGACGAGAGCTTCCGACTCGTCGCCGAGGACAATGGCGCCCTGAGCTGGGTCACCCCCAGAATTGATGCCGTCGAAGTGGTCAACAGCATCCTCGACGATGAGGGACGAGAACAGTACACGCAGGACAACCTCGACATCCTGGAGGACCAGGCGGAGACCTTCTACTCCGGCATCATCTCGAGCATTGACCCAGCGGCGTCCGTCACCTTCGAATTTCATCAGAAATCCCGATGATGCGCCCCAGTTCCGCCACCCGACGCCGATCCGGGTGGCGGGACGTCGCTGTTGCCCTCTGGTGCGGACGAGAGGATCAGTGGTTCCGACTGTTGGCAGGACGAACGGGTGACGGAGGAGCAGACTGGGGTCATGTCCACGATCCGTCCGGCTGAGGGAACTGCAGCGGAGCACTCGAAGCCCGCTGGATCGGGCGGGATTCTCGCGCTGCGGTTCGGGTTCTGGGCCGCGATCGCGCTGACCGGTGTCACCGTCGTCACCTTTGCCTTCGCGCTCATGGCGCTCCCCAATGCCGTCCCCTATCCATTCACCAGCGACGTCATCGCTGACCAGTGGCCAGTGGACTATCTGTGGATGTACCCGGCCATGCTGGTGATGCTCCTGTTCGTCGCATTCGCCACGTCGGCGCATGAGTACGCACCCCCGACGCGGAAGATCTTCAGCCTGCTCGGACTCTGTTTCGCAACGATGGCGGCCACGATCCTGCTCATCGACTACTTCATCCAGGTCACTGTCCTGCCGTTGAGCCTGGCGAAGGGACAGCTCGACGGGTGGGCGATGCTGACCATGTACAACCCCAACGGTGTCTTCCTCGCGCTTGAAGAGCTCGGCTACCTCCTGATGAGCCTCGCCCTCGCCGTTCTCTCCCCGGTGTTCACGGGAATCACCGGGGTCCAGCGCACCCTCAGATGGCTCCTCGTGCTGAGCTTCGCGGCCGTGATCGGTGCACTCGTCATGGTGTCGGCGATACGGGGTGTAGATCGGGGCGATCTGTTCGAAGTCATCGTTTTCGTGATCGTCTGGCTGACACTCATCGTCACCGGACCCCTGGTCGCGGTTGTGTTCCGGCGTGCCGCCGCAGGCAACGACGGCTGACATCACCCGAGGTTCTGGATCCCAGGACGGGGACGGCAACGAGCCATGGCTTGCCGCGACCACACGGCCTGCGGACCTTCGACCCAGAAGGTTCAGGGCGCCGAGCCGGGAGCGCCTCTCGGCGCGTGGCCGCTCGTAGCGGCGAATGTTGGAGCCCGGGGCTACCGCGGCTCGGCGCGTCCACGAGACTACAGCATCGTCGCTGAAACCGAAGCAGTTACTCAGTCGAGCTGGCCGGAACGCCACAGCCGGGCACTGGCGGCCAGGTCGTCGGCCAGTTCCATCAACCGCCCCGAGGGCTGCCAGTCCCCGGTGTGGAGGAAGTCCCTTCCCGCCGAAACCACCCGCGCAAAGGCGGCCGCGCGTTCCATCGCGATGGCGAAGTCGCCGTCGAAAACGCCCCGCAGGATGTCGTCGATGACGGAACGCACCTCCTGCGGCCCTGTGGGATCGGCCCCGGCAACAGCGTGGTTGGGTTCGGAGTAGTGGACGCCGGCCGCGTACTCGCGGGCCGCTGCGTCGAGATCACCCAGGGCCCACTCCCGCAGTACGTACAGCCGGTAGAGGACGCCGGGCAACGAGCGGGCAGGACGAGCGGCCCACAGGTCGGCCAGTGTGGTGATCCCGACCTCCTCCACGACTCCCATGAGGCGCCGTGTCACCTGGGGGTCGCTGCCCGCCCGGCCGACGCCCAACAGGACCGCAGCCGTTTCGTGGGCGGCATGCAGCTGGGCCACCGGGTCGGTGCCCACTGCCATCGCATCGAGCGCGGCTGAGTCGCGCAGAGCAGGTCGGCGGGGTTTCGGTACGTCAGACATTGCCACCAGCGTAGCCAGCGACGCGGATCGAACGAAGAACGCGGGAAAGGGGCCGAGGCACACCTCTGCCGGTCAGCGTGTCCATCCCCTGCACAGCTAAGCCGCGGAGCCTTGCGCTGGCATCTGGTGCCGGTACGTCCACGAGGTGAGGGCCGTACCGAGCATGACCAGCAACACGCCCCAGAAGATGTGCAGCGACGCCATGCCCGTCTCCCCCAGTGCGTACTGGACGACGACGCCCACCGCCAGCGCCACCGCCAGTCCGACGTTGACAGGGCCTGCCGAGCGACGCAGGAGTAGATAGACCACCGCGCCGAGGAGGCTGGCGAGCACGGTCACCACCGCGGTCACCTCGTGATGGGGCCGGTAGTTCCCGGACCCACCGATGAAGGCGGCGGCCCACCCCGCCTGCCCGATGATGCAGCTGATGATGACGGTCGCCACAGTGCGCAGGATGATGAGGTGCGGATGAGGCATTGCGGGCCTTGGCATGGTCAAACTGTGCCAGCTTCCGGGGGCGACGAACGCGGAGTGACGTACATCCGTGACTGGGATCTGATGCAGCGGCCAGGACGCGCGGACCCCTGCGGCTCCCCTCGGCGTGCCAGACTGGCGGCATGAGCATCTCATCCACCTCTCCGATCGTCGTCGTGACCGGTGCCAATGGCCTGGTCGGTTCTCGCGTGTGCAGGAAGCTGGTCGAAGCTGGCGCTTCCGTGCGCGCCGTCGTGCGCCGCGGCGGTTCGGCGCCCCAGCTCCGTGGGGTGGAGGAGGTGGTCGGCGACTTCGGCGACGCGTCCTTCGCGCAGGCGGTGGCGCAGGGAGCGACCGCCGTCGTCACGACGGTCCATCCAATGGGCTCGGACGAGGAGACCCAGCACCGGGTTGCCGTACAGGGGACGCCGGTGCTGGCCCGCGCGGCCCGCGACGCAGGGGTGCCGCGGCTGGTGCACATCTCCACCGCCGCTGTCTACGACCGGTCCCCCGACACTGGCGACGTCAACGAGTCCTCGCCCCTGGTGGGCGACGACGCCGACGACTACGCAGTGACGAAGCGGGACACCGATGCGGCGCTCGCCGAGATCGACGGCATCACCATCGTGCTGATCCGGCCCCCGGCAATCCTGGGATCGGGCTCTTCGTCGGTGTGGAACTCGCTGCGCCCCGCCGCCATCCGCGACCAGGCGGACGCACGGCGCGCCGTGCCCGACAAGACCTTCGCCTGGGTGCACCTCGACGACCTCAGTGCGCTCGCCGCCGACGTCGCGGTGGGCAGGATCGCAACCGCCGACAACCCTGCCGAAGGGCCAGTCGAGGGCGGCTGCACGCCGCTCAACGTCGCCGGGCCCGATGACGCGACGACGCGCGTCTACCACGAGACGGTCTGCCGCGCACTGGGCGTGGAGCCGCAGTGGCAGGACGCCCCGGCCTGGACCGGACGCTACCTCGCCGACCGTGCGAAGGGCTGGGGCTGGCAGCCAGCAGTTGACCTCGACGAAGCGCTCGCCGAGTTGGAGAACGACGTCCGCGGATAGCTGGGCGCCACAGTGCCGTGCTCTCTGCGTTCCGGCCACGGGCTGTGCTGTCTCCCTCGGTTGGCGGCATAGTCGGTGGCCGTCGCGTGATCGTTTAGCATGGGAAAGCCATGAACTCCGTGCGAACCGCTGAAGCGATCCGTACCCCACGACACCTCTGGGGGCGGCTGATCGCGCTGCTCGTCCCCGCGGCCGTTCTGGGAGTGGCACTCAAGCTCGTGCGCATCGACGCGTTCTTTCCCGGCGCAGGGGTCCAGGGGGCCGTGGCACAGGTCTCATCCGACGTTGCGTTCGGCGGCGCATGGGTGCTGTTGTGGATGCTCGCGTGCACCCTGACACGCAACCGTCTCCGCGCCGCACTCTTCTATGCCGCTCATCTGGCAACCGCTCTGATTGGCCTCTTCGCCGTGCTCAACCACGTGTACATGCTGCGCACCGGCAATCCGTTGTCCTGGCCCACACTCGCCGGGGCCGTGCGGCAGGGTGACGAGCTCGAAGCAGTGGTCGGCTCCCAGATCAGCCCCGCCGTGATCGTCCTGCTCATCGGCGTGGTCGCCGGGGTTGTTCTGCTGCCGCTGGTCCTGGGACCCCTTCTCAGCCGCCTCCTCAGGCGCCGTCCCAGGGCAAGGATCAAGGCGGCCAGTGTTGTGGGGCTGGTCGGGTTGCTGATCGCATCCGGGTGGACCGCGCCCACCGCATCGGCCGCCTTCTCACTCGCGCCACCCCTACAACTGGCGATCACTCCCATGCGGGCCGCCCATGCCTATCCTCAGGAACTCGCAGCTGAAACAGTGACTCCCGCGCCCGACACCACCCGCCTCATCAGCGATGGCGGAAATCGTCGGAATGTGGTCATCATCACACTGGAGTCGCAGCGCTCAGCGACCACTCTGCAGGGCGTGAAACAGCCGGTGACCCCGGTGATCGACGAACTGGCGAAGACTTCGATCAGACCGGAACGTGGCTACTCGGTCCTCCCGCACACCTCCAAGGCGCTGACCGCAATCCACTGCGGCATCGGGCCGCCGCTGGACAGCAACAACACCGAGGCCGACCCCGGCAGCCTTCCCGCCAAGTGCCTGCCCACCCTGCTCGCGGAACAGGGGTACGCCACGTCGTTCTTCCAGTCCGCCACCGAGAGATTCGAACGGCGACGGGGAACGGCGGCCAACCTCGGATTCCGGGACTTCATGTCCGTCGACCAGATGAAGTCCAGCGGCTTCCACCGGGCCAACTATTTCGGCTACGAGGACGAGATCATGCTCGGCCCCGAGCGCGCCTGGCTGGAGGACAACGGCGACGAGCCCTTCATGCTCTCGATGCTGACGGTGACCGGCCACCACGACTACGCGCTCAAGGGCTACCCACGCATCGACTTCGTCGACAAGCCGACGCTCAACAACTACCTGAACGGCATCCACTACCAGGACCAGTTCGTGGGCAAGGTCATCGACATGTTCAAGGAGCTGGGACTGTACGAGAACACCGTCTTCGTCGTGGTCGGCGACCATGGCGAGGGCTTCGGTGAACATCGCGTCTTCCAGCACGACAACACCATCAACGAGGAGGGGCTCCGCATCCCATTCCTGATTCACGATCCCTCACGCACGGGTGACCTGATCGATGGCCCCGCCAACCAACTCGCCGTGCTGCCCACCGTCGTCGACCTCCTTGGATTCGGGCTCCAAAGCGATGCCGATTACAAACCCTCCCTAGTCAGCGGACAAGCACAGGGCCCGGTGGTGTCCACCTGCTATGCCCGTGGCAAGTGCACAGCAACCATCGACGGCGACATGAAACTCATTCACCACTTCGACGATCGGCGCGATGAAGTGTTCAACGTCGCCGTCGACCCGCACGAGACCAACGACCTCATCGAGCAAACCGACCAGGCTTGGCTGAACGAGATGCGCGATACCGCGCTGAGCTGGTACCTGGACACGGAGAACAGCTACGCCGCTTTCCGCAACCGTTGAGCTGGCGAGGCCTCGGACCGACGTGGGGCAGGAGTCGCGGTTGGATCCCATCCGTCGTGCTTGTCACAGCCTGCACAGCTTCAGCCATGATCTCGAAGGGGCGGAGCTCATTGCGGCGTTTACCACTTCCATGATCACAACGTCGACCCGCCAGCCGTGCTGAAAACCGGGCGCAGCTGCTCCCACCGCTCTGCCCGGCAGTAGACCGGCAGAACGTCGCGGGGTACCGACCGTTCGACAACTTGGCCACCTTCGTGCGAAACGCCTGTCCACACGTCAACCCAACGGCCGACGGGCAGGAAGCTGCTCCACACCGTCACGGCTGGCTGGGTGACGGGGTGGATCAACAGATCGTTGCCCAGCAGGAACTGCCCGGGCCACTCCCACACGGCTGGCTCATCGGGCCAGTCGAAGAACAGTCCTCGCATGAGAGGTCGGTCCGTCTCGATGGCCTTCCGGGCCTGCTCAGCGAGGTACGGGACGAGTCGTTCGCGCAGTTCGGCGTAGCGACGAAAGATGTCGACCACGTCGGGGTCGCCGTTGGCCTCGGCGACGAACCACGGCGTGCGGTCACGGAGTGGACGTTGGTGGTGATTGAACTCCGAGTGGTATTGCATGATCGGCATGAATGTTGATGCGGCGGTGGCGCGAAGGTACAGCTCGGCGTCGGGAACTTCTCCGGAGAAGCCCGCGATGTCCCAGCCCCAGTAGACAACGCCGCAGGATGCGACGGTGATACCGGCTGTGACGCTGTTGCGGAACGCCTCCCACGTGGAGTCCTCGTCGCCCGCCCAGTGGATGCCGTGAGCCTGGGAGCCCGTGAAGCCGCTCCGCGAGAACGTAATCGGTGCCTTGCCGTGCTTGCGGAGCAGATCACCGAAGGCTCGGGCGTAGTGGACGGGGTAGAGGTTGTTGCCTTCGTCACCGGCCCGACCATCGGCGTAGCGCAGGTCGTGGCCCCAGGCGTGCTCGCCACCGTCGGTCTTGAAGCCGTCCACGTCGAGGTCGCGCACGAGATAGTCGCGTTTGGCCGTCCACCAGTCGCGGGTGCGTTGAACGGACAGATCGGGCATCAGCGACTTCGGGAACCACCAACCGCGATTGAGGTAAGGACTACCGTCGGCTTCCCGGACGGCGTGATCGTGTTCCACCATGGTGTGGGCCTCGGCGAGCACTTGCGCATGAAGGCCCTCCTCGGAGGCGGCAGTCTTCACCAGGGGAATCTGCCACAGCAGGACCTTGATGCCCCGGGCGTGCAAGTCCTCGACCATCGCCCTGGGGTCGGGCCATGCCCCCTCCGGTGGGAACTCAAAGTCGGCCAGCGCGAAGGGTGAGCCATCGGGATGGGGGGCGTAGGTGGCGTCGCGAAAGATCATGATGCCCTCCTCGTCACTCCAGGCTTCGATGACGACGACTCCGACGGGGATGTCAAGTTCTCGGTGCGTGTCCATGCGTTCGGTGACGAGCGCCTGGGTGTTCCACTCATTTCCTGATGCCCACAACCGAAACACCCACGATGGGAGCTCCTCCGCACGCCCCGCCTCGTTGAGGAAGGAGCGGAGGACGGCGGTGGGATCGCCGTCATAGAGACCGACGTCGAGGTCTGCGCGGTCTGTGCCGCCGAGCTCGACTTCGATGACCAGATGATCGGGGTTGCTGGCCGCGACGTCATACCAGGAGCGCCGGGTGGTGCGGATGTGGAAGCCCCACGATGTGCCGTCGTCGCCGACGACGTGGGCGAAGGGCATGGGCAGGTAGGTGCGGCCGTGTCTGCCTTGTGCCTTGTACTGCTCGAAGACCACGGCATCAAGACGGTGGCCACGCTGGTCGAGGTGGTCGAACCGTTCTCCGAAGCCGACGACGTGGTCCCCTGCGGACAGCTTCAACGCGAACCGCACACGATGGATGCCCTGGGCGCTGACGAGCCATTCGACAGTGCCGTCCACAAGGCGGGCATCGGCTCCGGTGAGCGTCGCAGTCATTCCGGCTGCAGGGGCCGTGACCCACTTGGCCGGGTGGACGCTGTACCAATCTGTGGTGTGGTGGTGGCCGCTGGGCGTGGTGGCAAGGAAGCGGTAGTCCACCGCAGCGTTGACGGGTGGTGTCCGGGTGGCCCAACCTCCACTCCCGCCGAGCGACGATGCCTGGGCGGCCGCGAGGTGACCCTCTCCGCCGGAGAGCGCTGCAGCATCGCTGGCGTTGACGGCCCGTGGGGCGAGGGTCAGGACTGTGGCCTCACCCGTGGTGGGCCGCCATTCGCAGGTGAGGGATGCCAGCTCGGTGCTGGCCTGAACACCGAGCACCACTGCTTCACCCATCTGTGGTTGGACAGGAACTCGCTGATCGGGTGAGGCGGCATAGGGGTGCTCGATGCCGTGCGGCCGGTGCTCGATCAGGGTGGGGGTGCTCATACGGTAACTCCTTCAAGGAGGTTGAGTTCGTCGGCCAGGATCAGGTACATGCCGTGGGACCACAGGAGCGGTGTTGCCACCTGGCCCCAGCGGTCGATCCATTCGGACCGAGTATCGGGATGGAGAAGGTGGTCGGGCACTTGCTCGGGCAGTTCCCCGTCCGTGGTTGCGTGTGAAGCGATCCACCGCAGATGCCTGAGGGCGCCCTCATGGTCGCCGGTGGCGGCCAGGTTCCATCCCAGGAGAGCTGAAAGCAGCGGCCACTGACCACCGCCGTAGAAGACGTCCGCGCGGAACCGATGCACGCCGCCATTGACGTCCAGGTCCTCGCCGATCCTGGCCAGCGTCGACGCTGCCACGTCGCTGTCCGCAGGAACGAGCCTGAACGGGATGATGCACGCCGACAGGGAACCATCGACGGTGGTGGCGCCGAGCCATTTCACAAGATGACCCTCGGCGACGCCTTGGGTCAGCACCAGATCAGTGGCAGCGAGCGAAGCGGCTCGGGCGCGCGCCGTGCGGTCGGGGTCAAGCACCCCGGCGCCAGCGATGTCCCGCAGACCGGCCGCGACAGCGCCGAGTGTGGAGACGTGACGGTGTTCGAGGTTTTCCTCCCACCAGTCGTAACACGGCAGATTCCAGAAGGCGGTGAGGAAGTCAACGGCGACCTCCATGCCGGGCAGCCAGCGAACCAGGTCAGTGTTGTGCCGGCGGGCGTGGGCCACCAGTGACCACAGCCATGTGCCGTAACCGTCGGTTTGGAAGTCCCACCACGGATCAGACCCATCGTGGCCGTCGAAGGTGAACCGGGTGGGAAGCATGCTATCCAACGGCACCGTCACGCCGGAGGCTGCGTTCGCGGCCAGAGAGTCAACCTGCTGGCGTCGAGCGGCCAATACCTTGCTCACCCAGTCGTGGTACCTCTCGGCCGAGGCGAAGTCACCGTAGCGAGACATACCCTCTGCGGTGAAGGATCCGTCGCGCAGCCAGGCGTAGCCGCGGTAGGCGGAAAAGGTGGGCGAGGCTGGGTATGCGCCGTCCTCGTGCTGGTGCTCAGCGATGATCGCATGACTGCGCTGAGCCAACGCAGCCAGATCCTCACACCCCCTGGGGGATGAAGGCGCTGCTGTGGGTGCGTCACCGGGGGACGCTGCGGGGAGGGAAGTCATGATGCGGGACCAGTCCGTTGCTTGGGTGGCGGCGGCCGCCGGGAGTGACCAGGTCATCATCCGGCGGCCGCGCCACAGATGGGTGCGAGATCCGTGTCGCTACTGCAGGAGTGCGTCGACGGCTTCTTGGGCGTCAGTCACGGCCTGCTCCACCGTCTTGCGTCCCGCGGCCGCGTTGCTGAGTTCGCTATTGACAGCGTCCTGCATCTCCTGCTGGCGTTCGATGACGGGCGGCAGCACCGTCGCTTCGAGGGAGTCGAACACTGCTTGCCGATTGGCAGGCTTGCCCTCCTCGAGGTAGGGGGCGAGCTGGGACTCGTCCGCCACAGGTGGCAGTTCCCAGCTGGTGTCCAGACGCTTCTGCACCATCTCGTCGGAGGAGGTCAGGAAGGTGATCCACTTCTGGGCCGCTTCCTGATTCTCGCTGTCTGCGGAGACAACGACACCGTTGGTGAACATCGCCGATGCCTTCTGCGTGTTGCCCGGCTCCACAACAACGTCCCATTCGAAGTCCGTCTCAGCCAGCCCCGAGAACATCCAGATACCGGAGTGCCACATCGCCAGTTTGCCGTCCTTGAACAGGTTGGTGTCGAAGTCCGGCGTGCCAGCACCGTCTGCCTCGGTGGGCATCGTGGTTCCGGGCTTGTTGACGAGGAACTCGGCGGCTGCCCTACCGGCATCGGAGTCAAAGGTGGCGCTCGTCTTGTCGGCATTGAAGAACTCGCCGCCGGACTGGGCCAGTGCTTTGTAATATTCGAAGAATGTCACGGGCTGGTAGTCGCCCCACACGCCGGCTTCCTTGTCAGTCAGCCTGGTTGCCGCTTCCTGTTCGTCCTGCCAGGTCCAGTCCGCGGTGGGCTCGTCGATGCCCGCGGCTGCGAAGAGGTCCTTGTTGTAGAACAACACGACGTTGGAGAAGGACTCCGGAAGGCCATACTGCGTTCCATCGGCAGTAAAGGCCTCGAGCAGTGACGGCTTGTACAGGGAGGCGTCCACGTCGGTGAGTTCAGCGAGCGAGCCGTTCGACGCGTAGGTGACAAAGTTCTCGTAGTTGAGTTCAAACGCATCACCTGCGGTGCCGCCGGCGACCGCGGTTTGGAGCTTGGTGAAGTAGTCGTCGTAGGGAATGGTCTCGATCTGGACGGTGATTTCGGGGTTGGCGTCCTCGAACGCCGCCTTGATCGCGTCCAGATCTTCCTCATGGCCACCGTTGGCGGAGAAGTTCATGTAGCGCACCGTGCTGGAGGAAACGCCTTCCGACGCTGTCGTCTCGGGCGGCTCCTGGGTGGCTGAACCTTGCGAGCAGGCACCCAGTGCCAGGGCAAGGCTTGCGGCGATGGCCGGCACAGCGATGTGTCGGGCGATATTTTTCATGATGGTTCCTTTCGGATTGCCCACACACCTGACGGAGTGCGGTTGGTGGTTCCTGAGTCGAAGACCGTCAGGATTCGTGGGGGGTCATTTGATGCCTGTGTGGGCGACGCCAGCAATGATGTGTCGCTGGGCGAGGAGGTAGACGACGGCGATCGGCAGGATGGAGAAGACAGACCCGGACATCACGACATCCCATTGCGTGGTGAACTGGCCCTGCAGTGTGGCAAGCCCCAAGGGCAGGGTCATGAGCTCAGGGGACCGGATGACCACCAATGGCCACAGGAAGCTGTTCCAGCTGCCCATGAAGGCGAAGACCGCAACTGTGGCCAGGGCCGGGCGTATCAGCGGCACGATGATCGTGGTGAAGATGCGCAGGTGCCCGGCGCCGTCGATGGTGGCAGCCTCGTCCAATTCCCGGGGCACTGACTCCACGGCCTGGCGCAACAGGAACACCCCGAACGCGGAGGCGATCGACGGCGCCAGCAACGCCATGTAGGTGTCCTGCAGGTTGAGAACCTTCATCTCAATGAACAATGGGACCACCAGCACCTGCATTGGCACCATCAGCGTCGCCAAGTAGAGCGCGAACACGATGTTGTGGCCTCTGAACGGGAGTCGAGCGAAGCCGTAGGCGGCCATCGACCCGGTGACCAACTGCAGGACAGTGGAGGCAACCGCGATCCACATCGAGTTCACCAGAATCCGCCACATGGGCAGCGTCTCCAGCAAGGTCCGGTAGGCCGCCAGGGTCGGATCCTCCACAAACAGTGTCGGGCCACCCGCCAAGCTTCCTTCGGGCGTGATCGAGGTGATCGCCGTCCACAGGAACGGGAACAACATGATCACTGCTCCCCCGAGCACCAATAGCCACCGCACTGCGGCCCAGAATCGACGACGCTGGCGCTCTGTGGTGCGGATGCGATCGCCATCGGGAATTCCACCGATCCGAGGTGCCGAATCGGAAGTGTCAGTGGGTACTGCGGACACGGGCGCTGCGACGAGCTCAGGCATAGTGCACCCACCGGCGTTGTCCGCGAATTTGCACAGCGGTGATGGCCAGGATGACGGCAAACAGGATCCACGACAGAGCGCTGGCCTCCCCAGCACGGCCGTAGCGGAAGGTCAGATCGTAGATCTGTCCCACGACGACTTGGCTCGCCCCGGATGGACCACCGCCGGTCATGACGTAGACCTGATCAAAGACCTGGAACCCGTTGATGAGCGAGATGATGATCACGAAGAACATCGACGGGGACAGCAGGGGAAGCGTGATCCGCCAGAACCGTTTCCAGCCGTTGGCGCCATCAGCGGAGGCAGCCTCCAACACGTCGTGCGGGATGGCTTGCAGCCCGGCCAAGAGGATGACCATGACGAAACCAAGATCCTTCCAGGCAGAAGCCAGGATGATCGCCGGCAGGGCCCATGTCGGATCGGTCCACCAACCCGGCTGCGGCAGGCCGATCAGCCCCAGCAGGGTGTTCAGCAAACCGTTGGCGGGGTTGAGCAGCCACTTCCACACCAACGCCACGACGACCCAACTGGTGACAACGGGGAGGAAGTAGGCAGCACGGAAGAAGGACCGCCCTGCCAGCTTCTGGTTCAGGAGCAGCGCCAACCCGAGTCCGCCCACCGCGACGAGAGGGAGATACCCGGCGACGTAGATGAGGGTGTGTGAAAACACTCGGCTTGTACTCGGATCGGTGAACAGCGAGGCGTAGTTGTTCAGTCCGACCCATTCCATGTCCGAGATGAGGTTCCACCGGTGGAGGCTGACCCACATTGACGCCACCATCGGCACCGCAGTGAACATCAGCAATGGCACAGCGCTCGGCGCCAGGAAGAGCACCACCCAACCTGCCCTGCTCCACCGCGCGCGGGCGCTCATGGGGCACCCACAACCGCTGCGTTCTGCAATCGCGACCTGACCAGGGCGCCTTGAGCGCCAGCAGTGCTGGCGTCAAAGGATGAGGCCAGAACCAGGCTTGCGGCACCGACAGCCCATTGGCTCTCGGTCCAGGCCTCAGTGACGTAGGGAATGTTGCGGCGGGCCGGCATCAGGTGGCGCCTAAACGACTCCTCGAATCCGGACTGCCAGAACTCCCACTCCCCAATGCCTTCACCCATGATGACAACCAACTCAGGATCCACGACGTGCACTACACCCGACAGCGCACGCCCCAGCAAACGGCCGGCGTCGGCGTACGTCTGCAGTGCCGCGTCATCATGGGCGCGGGCTGCAGCTGCCAGTTCGACCATTCCACCCGTCGCGTCGATCACTCCGGCGGCACGCGCCGTCGCCACCATGCCACGCTCGCCGATGTAGGTCTCCAGACATCCGACGTTGCCGCAGTCACACACAGCACCGTCATCAGTGACCGGAATGTGTCCAATCTCCCCGGCCCCGCCGTGGGCGCCACGGCTCACGGCGTTGTGGGTCACGATTCCGCAGCCAATGCCGCGACCAATGGTGACCACCAGATAGGAGGCGTATCGCCGTCCGATGCCGTACACACTCTCCGCAGCTGCCAAGGTGTTCACATCATTGTCGACCAGCACGGGGACGCCCAGAGCATCGCGCAGACGCGGTCCCACCGGCGCCCGATCCCATCCGAGGGTGGGGGCATCGACCACTCCTGACCCCTGGGAGTCGACTGAACCGGGCAAGCCAATGCCGACACCCAGAAGGTGCCCATCGTGGGCGGCAACGGCCTCGGCCATGATCTGGCACAAGGAATCCAGCGCTGACGGATGTGACGCCTCGTACGGCACGGATCGAGACGAACGCACCGTTCCGTCGAGGTCGACAGACACGAGCGCGACATGATCGGCAGTCACCTTGGCCCCGATCGCGGCGCCGGTCCTGTGCGCCAACCCGACAAGGCGCGCGGGACGGCCCCCCTTGCTCGGGACCGACTCCAGCTCAACCACCAACCCCCGTGCGAGGAGCTCCTTCGTGGTCTGGGTCACCGTCGCCGGGCTGACCTCGAGGAGTCGTGCCATCTCGGCCCGAGTGCTTGGCCCTTGCGCGCCAAGCAACCCCAACACAGAGGCGCGAACGAAGTCACCCCTGGGACCTGCATGCTCCACCGAAGCCATGAACACCCTTTGTTCGGAACTAAATTTAGTCCAAGCGTAAGTGGCGTCGTTCACGGCGTCAAGTGGCTGGCGCCAGAATTATTCCGGAGTCCTGGCTGCACGCATGTGGCCCAGCAGTTCAGAGGCAGAGACACCCCGCTGCGTAGCCACAGGCAAACGGCGTCGAACAAAGCCCGGGGCGGCGCAGAGTTGCCGACCCGGGCCTCGTCCGGTTCCTCACATCATCCCAGCGACACGGCCGTCCACGATACGGGCGGCAGGACGAGGGTCAGTTGACCGTCCCTGGCCTGCTCGTCCACCCCGGATCTGAGCGTCACACGTTCCCGGTCCTCGAGGGTGTTCTTGGCGTACACGTCGTCGTCGCTGAGGCTGTGCTGTTCCAGAACATCCACGTCGCCGAGGGCGCTGATGTCCACGGTCAGCTCGACGCTCTGGTCCTGGCTGCGGTTCACGAGGAAAAGCGCAGAACGACCTGATTTCTCATCGTGCGTGGCGACGGCGTCGACGAGTGGCACCTCACCGTAGTCAGAGGTCTCGTACGTGGGTGCCTTGAGGTCAAGACGCAGAGACGTCCCCTGCGCCAGCCGGGATGTGATGGAGAAGGGGAAGAAAGTGCTCTGCTTCCACGCAGGCCCGCCCGGCTCGGTCATGATGGGGGCGATGACGTTGACGAGCTGTGCCAGCGAAGCGCTCGTCACACGGTCCGCGTGACGGAGCAGGGAAATCATCAGGTTGCCGAACACCACTGCGTCCGCGACGGAGTAGACGTCCTCCAGCAGGCGCGGGGCAACGGGCCAGTTGTCGACGCCCTCGATCTTGTCGACGTTGCGGAAACGTGAGAGATACCAGACGTTCCACTCGTCGAACGAGATGTTGATTGTTCTGTCACTGCCCAGGACTGCCTTCACATGATCCGCCGTCGCCACCACGGATTCGATGAAGCGGTCCATGTCCACGGACGACGCCAGGAAGCTCCCGAGGTCGCCGTCCTTCTCCTCGTAGTAGGCGTGGCACGAGATGTAGTCCACGTCCTCGTAGGTGTGGGTGAGGACAACGCGCTCCCACTCGCCGAACGTGGGCATGCTCGCGGAGGAGGAGCCGCAGACCACGAGCTCGACGCCCGGGTCCAGCTGCCGCATTGCCTTGGCAGTACGGGAGGCAATCTTGCCGTAGTCGTCCGCGGAGCGATGGCCCAGCTGCCACGGCCCATCCATCTCGTTGCCGAGGCACCACATCTTCACGCCGAAGGGGTCGACCCGGCCATTGTCGATCCGCTGCTGGGAGAGGGCTGTGCCCGTGGCGATGTTGCTGTACTCCAGCAGGTCGATGGCTTCCTGTGTGCCCCGTGTGCCGAGGTTCACGGCGAGCATGAGCTCGCTGCCCACCTTGTCGAGCCATCCCTGGAACTCGTGCAGGCCCACCTCGTTGGTCTCCGTCGAGTGCCAGGCCAGGTCCAGGCGGCGGCACCGGTCCTCGCGGGGACCCACCGAATCCTCCCACCTGAACCCCGAGACGAAGTTGCCACCGGGATAGCGGATCGTTGACACGCCCAGCTCACGGACCAGCTCCACCACGTCGGTGCGGAAGCCGTCGGCGTCGGCGCTCGGATGGCTCGGCTCGAAGATGCCGTCGTAGATGTGCCTCCCGAGGTGTTCGACGAAGCCGCCGAAGACCTGTCGTTGGATCTTCCCGACGGTGAAGTGGGGGTCGATGGTCAGATGGGCGGAGTGCATGACTTCTGCTTTCTCTAGCGGTGAATTGTTCGTGCGCGGCGTGCTCGGGTGGGTCACTTGATGCTGCCGATGGTCAGCCCGCCCTGCCAGAAGCGCTGCAGGAACAGGAAGGACAGCAGGAGTGGGACGACGGAGATGAACGCACCCGAGGTGATGAGGTTCCACACCTGCTCGCCGCCGGCGCCGGCGTTGGAGAGCGCCAGCCACCGGTTGAGACCGACCGTCACCGGAAGCAGGTCCGGGTTGGTCAGGACGGCGAGCGGCAGGAAGAAGTTGTTCCAGGTGCCCACCACGGACAGGAGGAGAACCGTGACGATTGCCGGCTTCAGCAGGGGCACGACGATGGTGGTGAAGGTCCTGATCTCACTGGCGCCGTCGATCCTGGCGGCCTCCATGAGCTCGTCCGGCACCGCATCCTGGATGTAGACGCGCATGAGGTACACGCCGAAGGGGTTCAGCAGCGAGGGCAGGATGACCGCCCAGCCAGTATTGATGAGTCCGTATTCGCTCAGGAGCATGAACGTGGGAATGACGAGGGCCGTGAGGGGCACCATGACGGATCCGAGGATCACGCCGAAGATGAAGCCGCGGCCCTTGAAGCGGTACTTGGCGAAACCGTACCCGGCCAGCACGGCTATGGTGGTGGCGCCGATCCCGGCCGTGAACGCGTAGATGAACGAGTTCGCGAGCCACCTCCAGTAGACGCCTCCCTGGTGCTCGAACAGTCCGGCGACGTTGCTGAAGAACGCTCCGGGGTTGTCGAACCAGAAGGCCGGGGAGGAGAACAGGCTGCCGGTGCTCTTGGTGGCGGCGACGAACAGCCACCAGATGGGGATGACGAAGTACAGGGCGAGCACCACGAGAAGCGCATGCGAGCCGAGGCGTCGTCCGCCCTCTCGCGCACCGGGATGGGCGGCGCGCCGTCCGTCCTTGGGAGACCGGCGCTCACTGAGTTGTGTGGAGGTGGTCATCATTTGAGTCCGCTCTGCTTGCGGGTCAGGAACAGGAAACCGAACGAGCCGATGAACACCAGCACGCCGAGGGAGAAGGCGATGGTTGCGGCGTAGTTGAACTGGCTGTAGCTGAACGCCAGGGCGTAGGCGTACATGTTCGGCGTGTACTCGGGTGGTAGCGCACCTGAGGCGATGCTGCGCAGCACCGTGGGTTCGGTGAAGAACTGCAGGGTGCCGATCAGGGCGAAGGTGATCACCATGATCATCGACGACGAGATCATCGGCAGCTTGATCCGGGTGGCGATCCGGAAGCCATTGGCCCCATCGATGCGGGCCGCCTCATAGATGGCCGGGTCAATGGCCCGCAGCGACGCGTAGATGACGATCATGTAGTACCCGGACCACTGCCAGGTCACCACGTTCACGAGGCTGCCGAAGATGGATCCGGCGGCAAGGAAGTCGGGTGTCTGCAGTCCCACGAGGTCGAACAGGGTTGCAGCGGGCCCGAAGCGCGGGCTGTAGAGGAAGCTCCACATCAGCGCACCGATGACCACGGGAATGGCGTACGGGGCGAAGATCAGCAGCCGGGATAGTTTCGACACCCACGTGGAGAGGGAGTCAACCACCAGGGCCGCAAGCATGGCGATGCCCAGCTGCGTGGGGATCATGATGATGGCAAACAGCGCGACCCGCCTCATGCCTCCCAGGAAGAGGGGATCCGTGAAGGCCTTGGCGTAGTTGTCCATGCCGACGAATTG
Source organism: uncultured Actinomycetota bacterium (assembly GCA_963747505.1). Classification (GTDB taxonomy): domain Bacteria; phylum Actinomycetota; class Actinomycetes; order Propionibacteriales; family Propionibacteriaceae; genus Arachnia. The sequence continues at coordinate 2,113,103 of CAVVFD010000001.1, forward strand.
GGTGCCACCCGCCAGCGTGGAACTGGAGAGGCTCATGTTGAAGGCGTAGGCCAGGGGGAACACCAGGAAGACGGCAAAGACGATGAGGAAGGGGGTGATGAACAGCCAGCCGACCTTCTGTCGGCGTTCGATGCCACTGCTGCGTTTGCCGCGCGGGGCGTCGATGACATGCGTGGTCATAGCGATTTCCTTCGATGGGTGACGGTTCAGTCGAGGAGTGTGAAGCCCTGATCGGTTGCGTACTCCTCGAGGGACGTCTGGAGATCATCCAATGCCTCGTCAGGCTCTTTGGAGCCCTCCACCACAACCGCTGTGAGTTCCTGCTGCAGCTGGTCGTAGGCGTAGTTCTGGAAGGGGCTGAAGGTGAATCCCTCGTAGCCGGCGGCGGCGTCGAGAAAGACGTCCTTGTTGATCTGCTGACGACCAAAGAATGGGTACTCGAGATCGCGGAAGTACTCGGACTCGAGAATGGGGAGCCACAGCGGGAAGAGGGCAGCCTCTTCAATGCCGATCTTCCATGCTTCTTCGGTACCGAAGACCTCCTTGGCCACCAAGGCGGCTGCTTCCTTGTCCTCGGCCTGCTCAGTCACCGCGAACGTGGATCCACCCCAGTTGATCTGGGTGGGGGATGCGGTATCCCACTGGGGGACGGGTGCTGCACGCCACTCGGCGCCCTCCTGGGTACCCTCGAGCCCTTGCAAGTAGCCGGGGCCCCATGCGGCGGCGACGTAGATGGCGTAGGAGCCGTCGACGAGCTTGGTGTTGTAATCGGCGGTGAACGCCTCGTCCACGGCCACCAGGTCACGGGCTGCGAGGTCTTCCCAGTACTCCAGCACCTTCTTGGAGGCCTCGTCGTTCACGTTGATGCCAAGCTCCTGCGGCTGTGCGCTGTCATAGACGAACGGGACGTTCCCTGCCTGGGCGAAGAGTGCCTGCGTGAAGGCCCGGCCGTTCGGTGGGAAGTCGACGAGCACGCCAGGGGCACCGCCCGCCTTCAGCTCCTCCGCGGCGACGGCGAACTCGTCCCACGTGACGGGCGGCTTGACTCCGTACTCGTCCAGGATGTCCTGCCGGTAGAGCATGCCCATGGGACCGCCGTCGACGGGGATGGCGTAGACGGCGTCTCCGCTGGAGACGTCCTTCCAGGCGCCTTCGGTGTAGTCGTCCTTCACCTCGCCGGCGCCGAACTCGGAGAGGTCAACGAGCGCATCGCGGATGGAGAAACTGGAGAGCACTTCGGCCTCCAGCATGATGACGTCCGGAGCACCGCTCCCGGACTCGATGGAGGTGGAGAACTTCGTGTACTCGTCGTTGCCCTGACCGGCGTTGGTCCAGCAGATCTGGACGTCTTCGTGGTTGTTGTTGAAGACGTCAACCACTTCTTCGAAGGCGGGGTACCAGGCCCACACGCTGACCTGGGTCGCGTCGGTGTTGACGATCTCGTTGGTGCAGGTGGCCTCGGCCTCCCCACCCGAGCAGGAGGCAAGGCTGACCACGGCGAGCGCGGCGACGCTGAGTGTGGCGATGGTCTTGTTTCTCATGGGGCAAGATTCCTATCCGTTTGGACGTCAGTGTCTACGTGACTGCAGTGGCTTCCCTGTCACCGCCAGTCATGTACAACGTTATAGGTAAACGTTGTAGATACAGTATTGGCTCTTTGCTAGGGCCTTGTCAAGGGGCCTCAGGAAGAGGGGGTGGATTCTCGCTCCACCAGGCGGTAGTCCGCCAGCTGGAGGCCGACCTCCGGGGCATCGGGTGACTTCTTGATGCGCTGGATGATGGTTCGCACGGCTGTCTCGGCGATCCAGGGTTGGCCCGGGTCGATGGTGGTGAGTGAGGGGATGGCGTACTGGGCCTCGTCGAGGTCGTCCCACCCCACCACTGCCACGTCCTCGGGCACGCGACGGCCTGCGTCCTGGAGAACGCGCATGGCACCCAGAGCGAGTGTGTCGTTGAGGCCGAAGACGGCGTCGAACTGCACGTCGCGGGCGAGGAGCTCACGCATGGTCTCCGCGCCATTCATCCGTCGCCAGAGTGTCGTGTGACCGATGAGTGCGTCGTCGAAGGGGATGCCAGCTGCCTCGAGCGCCTCGGAATATCCGCGGAGCCGCAGACCGGCGGAGCCCACCACCTCGCCCTCGTGTGCGCCCAACACTGCGATGCGCCGCCGCCCCGCGGCCAACAGGAACTCCGTGGCTGCGCGGGCGGCATCGATGTTGCGCATCGTGATGTGGTCCGTGGGGCCGCCGAAGATGCGCTCCCCGAGAAGTACGAGCGGGTACGGGACGTCGAGGTGTCCGACGTCATCCTGCCCCATGCCCAGGGGGCTGAAGATCAGGCCGTCGGTGAGCTTCAACCGCGGACTCCTGAGGAACTGCAGTTCCCGGTCCCGGTCGCCGCCCGTCTGCTCCACCAGCACCACGATGCCCGCCCGATCAGCTGCGGCGATGATGCGGGCGGCAAGCTCGGCGAAGTAGCTCAGCGCCAGGTCCGGCACAGCCAGAGTGATGGCGCCCGTGCGCCCGGATCGGAGATTGCGCGCTGTCAGGTTCGGCGTGTAGCCCAGCTGAGCTATCGCGGCCTCCACGCGGGCCCTCGTACTGTCACTCACATGGGGGTAGTTGTTGATGACGTTGGAGACCGTCTTGATCGACACCCCCGAGAGTCGTGCCACGTCGTGCAGTGTGGGCGCCATGAATCCCCTTCCTTCACGCGTACCCTACAACCATTACAACGTTGCAGGAGGTCGGGGGGAGGGGGAGCAGCCGACGACGCACCTCACTCACAGTGGCTGGTCCTCTTGGCCCCACTCCTCGGAAACACGTCGGGGCTGTTCGGCGTCGCGTACTGCTTGAAGTCCACCGGCTGGTGGGGCTGGTGTGCGAGCCCGTCCACGTCGATTGTGTGCGCGATGAAAACGCACGGGCGTTGCCACCGCCAAGAGCCTGGCTCGTCAGGGGACGACGTGCCCGGCGGCCCGGTACACGTCGTACCACTCCACCTTGGTCAGGACGACGTCTCCTCCCCTGGCCGCGGCGGTCACGCGCTCCGGGTTGGTGGTGCCGGTCACGACCTGCATCTGGGCGGGGTGCCGGGTGATCCACGCGGTCGCGATCGCCTCGGTCGGCACGTCGTACTTCGCGGCCAGCCGGTCGATGACGGCGTTGAGCTCCGGGTAGTCGGGATTGCCGAGGAACGGACCGTTGAAGAAGCCCGCCTGGAACGGCGACCACGCCTGGATGGTGATGTCATGGAGGCGGCAGTAGTCGAGCGTGCCGATCGTGCGGTCGACCGACTGGTCCAGGGCACCCATGTTGATGCTCATCCCCTGCGTGATGAGGTCGGCGTGGGTGATCGAGAGCTGGAGCTGGTTCGCGACCAGGGGCTGCGTGACGTACTTCTTGAGAAGCTCGACCTGCGCCGGCGAGTGGTTCGAGACGCCGAAGTGCCTGACCTTGCCCGCGCTCTCGAGCTCGTCGAAGGCCTTGGCGACCTCCTCGGGCTCCACCAAGGCATCGGGGCGGTGCAGCAGCAGGATGTCGATGCGGTCGGTGTCGAGCGCGGCGAGGGAGGCGTCGACGCTGGAGATGAGCTCGTCGTAGGAGAAGTCGAAGTACGGGCCGTCACTGATGAGCCCCGCCTTGGTCTGCAGGGTGATCTCGTCGCGCTGCGACGGCGTCAGCTTCAGCGCCTCGGCGAAGCGTCGCTCGCAGCCGTGCATCTCGGATCCGTACACAGCAGCATGGTCGAAGAAGTTGACCCCGGCATTCAGCGACGCGTCGTACAGGGCGCGGACCTCGGCGTCGGACTTCTCCTGGATGCGCATCACACCAGTGACGATCGCCGGGGCGACAATATCGGTGCCGGGCAGGGTGAAGGTCTTCATGGTGACTCCTGAGTGTTGGGGTGGGTCAGACGGCGGCGGTGAGCGCGGCAATCTCTGCCGCTGTGAGCGTGAGCTCGGCCGCCTTGGCCGAGTCCTGGATGCTGGCCGGTCGGGAGGCCCCGGGGATCGGGATGACGACTGGGGCAAGTGCGAGTTCCCAGGCCAGGGTGACCTGCTGCGGACTGACGCCGTGCTCGGCCGCCACCTGGGCGAACGCGGCGTGCCGGCTGCCGAGCTCGCTCGCCTTACTGATCCCGCCCAGCGGGCTCCAGGGAAGGAAGGCGATGCCGAGTGCAGCGCAGTGCTGCAACTCGGCCAGGCTCGAAGGGTGGGCGGGCGAGAACTGGTTCTGCACGGAGACCAGGCGGCCGTCGAGGATGTGGTTGGCAAGGTCGATCTGTTCCACGGTGGCGTTGGAGATGCCTGCGAGCTGGATCACGCCCTCGTCGAGCAGATCGCGCATCGCGCCGATCGAATCGGCGTACGGGACATGCGGGTCGGGACGGTGGAACTGGTACAACCCGATGGCCTCCACACCGAGACGCCGGGCGGACGCCCTCGCCGCTTCCATCAGGTACTCCGGTCGACCATCGAGGGTCCACGTCCCGTCACCAGGGCGCAGGTGTCCGCCCTTCGTTGCTACGAGCACGCCCTCGGTGTCGCCCCCGTAGGTCTTCAGGGCACGAGCAATCAGTTCCTCGTTGTGGCCGACTTCCCCGGGGGCGAGGTGGTACGCGTCGGCGGTGTCGATGAGGGTGACGCCGGCGTCCAGGGCCGCATGGATGGTGGCGATGGAGCGCTCGGCGTCCGGGCGGCCTTCGATCGACATTGGCATGCCACCGAGACCGACGGCGCTGACGGAACGAGGACCGAGACTGCGTTGGATCACTGGGAAACCTCACCTTGACGACATCCGGGGAACCGGGTGGTGCCCGTTGGCTCAAACGATAGCGGCGCGGTAATCTAGAAGTCCAACAAGTGCCGGTCATTTGTTTCAGAAGGAGAACCAATCAATGGAACTGCGGCAGATGGAGTACTTGGTCGCACTGGCCGACGAGCAGCACTTCACGAGGGCAGCCGCCCTGTGCGGGGTGTCCCAGTCCGGGCTGTCGGCTGCGATCCGCGGCCTGGAGACCGAGTTGGGGAGCGTGCTGTTCAGCCGTACCACCCGCCGGGTCGAGCCGACTGATGCCGGTTTGGCGCTGCTCCCGTACGCACGCCAGCTACTCACACAGGCCAGCGCCGGCCGCGACGCCGTGGTTCGGGTCACCCGGGAGCTGTCCGGGCAGCTTCGGGTGGGCGCCGAACAATGCCTCGGGGTGGTCGATGTGCCGGCTGTGCTGGAACGCTTCCATCGCCGGTATCCGCAGGTGACGATCCATTTCACGCAGACCGGCTCTTACGTCCTGCTCGACATGGTTCGCGCTGGCGAGCTCGACGCAGCCTTCGTCGCGAGCTCGGATCATCTCGGGACGCTGGACCGGGTGGAGATCGGTCGTCGCCCGATTCTGCTCCTGTGTCCACCCGATCATCCGTTGGCCTCTCAGACGAAGGTGGACTGGACGGACCTCGAGGGGTTGGACTACGTCGACTTCCACGACTCCTGGGCGGTGCGCTCGATCAACGACGAGATGTGCAGGCTGCACGGGGTCCACCGTCGGGTGCGCTTCACTGTGGACGACATCCACACCCTTCTCGACCTGGTGCACCGTGGCCTCGGTGCGGCCCTTGTGCCGCAGACGATCGCCGCCAAGCCTCAGGCTGCCGACCTCTCGGTACTTCAGCTTCCCACCGACAATGGCGCAGAGTGGGTGGTCTCGGTGGTCACCGCTCCAACCAGCGCAGAGACGGCTGCTGCGTTGCACCTTCTCGAGCTGCTCACACAGTGACCGCTGTGAGGTGCCTGCTGAACCAGGCCAGTCGAGGGGAACGGCTTCCGTGACACGGTCGAGGTCGCACGCAGGGGGCCCGGCGCATTGGGCGCCGAACCCCCTGTGGTTGTGGTACCGGTACTACTTGATCGCGGGCAACGCGGATCCGTCGGCGAGGCCGATGTAGCCGATGGCGGACCTTGTGCCGTTGTTCCATTTGTCGTCGATGAATCTCTTGATCTCATCCCAGTCCGGGTCACTGGTTCCGAACTCGCCCGGATGCTGGAAGTTGCCCGTGATGTAGGCGTGGCCGTTCACATTGTCCAGTGCCTGCAGGCCAGTGGCCTCTGCACCCGTGGGGACCGACAGGATGCGGGACAGCTTGCGGGTATCGACGTTGAACGCCCACACATAGTTGTTGTTGCGGTAGCCGGTGTCCTCACCCACGAACAGAGTGCGCATGCCCGCCGAGAACTTGAGGTTGTCCCCGCCGCACAGATTGTCCTGGGTACACCGATTGCCGCTCGCGTCCGCAGTCGAGGAATAGTTGCCGAGCAACTCCGGGATCGCCGACATGGTGGCGCCGACGTAGCGGGACTTGATGGTGGCACCGGAGGTGTCCTCAATACCGCCCTGCAGGGCCAGCTCGTAGACCGCTCCCCCCTTGTTCTCCGCCACCTGGATGTCGCCCATGGTGTCACTCATGCCGGACTCGACGCGAGACATCACCACGTAGGCAAGATCGTCGGACTTGTTGTGCGAGACACCCTCGAACTTGTTGAACTCGGTGGTGGCGCCGAGCATGGCGGCGTAGCGGCGGGTCTCCAGGAAGGCTGCTGCCTTCTCCATGCCCGGGTTCAGCTTCAGCCATTCGGTGCCCATGTAGGTCTTCACCTTGGTGAAGCCGCCGTCACCGGGATCGGTGTTGCTCACCTCGAAGATGTCGCTGAACGTGATTCCGTCACTCACCATCCCTGAGATCTCGGCGTCGGTGCCGTGCCCGAGGTGGACCCAATCCAGGTCAGCGGTGCCACCCTGGCCACCCACCGGGGAGGTCTGGTTCCACTTTCCGGCGTAGAGGTTTCCGCTGGAAAGGTCCTCGCTGCGGTCGGCCACGAACATGAACAGTCCGGTGTATGCACCATCATCGCCCATGTAGGCGGTGCGTCCATCCGGCTGAATGTCCACCAGTTCGCGCGCGATCCGACCCAACGCGTAGTGCTTCTCGACGCTGGTGCTGCCATCGCGCGACACCGTCACCTCGGGGACCGTCCCGTAGTGGTAGGGGTTGGCCGTGTCCGGATCGCCGAAGTAGAAGGTGCTGAAGCTGTTGATGTCCGTGGCGTCCTGGGAATCAGGCGCCGGAGGCAGGCCCTCGCGGGTCTTGGCATCCGGCTCATACTCCTCCGAGCTCAGATGCGTGTTCCAGGGTGAGAGCGAGGAGGCGCATGGAATCCACAGACCGTTGACGTCGGAGAAGTCGACAGTGCTGTAGTCGGTGACGCTGAGCGCCCCGGTACGCTTGTTCTGGTCCAACGAGGCCATGCTCATGGTGGCTGGCAGCCTGCTCCAGTAGTCATCCTCGGTGAAGAGGTCGCCGACCGGGGGAACCGAGCGATACTCGTACTGGGTGACCAACGCCAAGGCCTTGCTGGATTTCCGGTCAGCGGCCTTCATGCCGGGGATCTCGATCAACGAGGTGCCGTCCGGAGCGTTCGAGTTGATCTGGCCCAGGTCGTCGGTGATCGGATCGCCGTTGACATCGATCAGTCCACCCACCACTTCGCCGCTGATCGTGTCGCCGGTGGCCATCAGTTGGTTGTAGGCAAGGTCATAGGTGGTGCTGCGACCATTCGTCTGGGTCACCTTGACCTTGGCTGTGCTGTAGATGTCGGTCTTCTCATCCGCCGTAGAGGGAGGCGCCATGCTGAAGAACTCCACAGATTTCACTGTGGCTTTGGAAGGCTTCGCCTCCCCATCGTCGTCTGGAGCGGCCACCGCGGCGGGGGTGGCGCCTGCCGTTGCCGTCAGGGCAAGGGCGAGAGCCAAGGTAATTGTGCGTCGTTGCATGCGATCCTCCTGGGGATGAGGTCTGGGGGGTCCACGGCAGTGGCAACCCCTATACCATGCATGCTAACTCCCCATCAAGCGCGCCGCGCCGTGCGTGGTGAATCCCTCACCGAACTCCCAATTGATCGGGCGGCGACGGGTCCGCCGGATCAGCCCGGGCCCTCTCCGGGGGTGCCTGCGCCGCGCGGGGTCACCAACAACTCATGCGCCTTCCCGTTCCGGTGGGCGACGCGGTCGCGGTGCACTCCTTCAGATTGAAGGTTGACATCCGTACCTAACGCGAGTTAGTGTTTTGTCTTAACAGTACTAACGCGAGTTAGTGAGCACTCGACGGAGAGGGCAGGACGTGAAGGACAAGAAGAGGACGACGCGGTCGGTGACCATGCAGGACGTGGCTGCTCACGCAGATGTGTCCCGTACTGTCGTGTCTCTCGTGCTGAACAACCGCCGATCAGTTCATGTAGCGGAGGAAACCCGCGGGCGAGTACGTGCGGCGGCCTCAGAGCTTGGCTATCGCCCGAACGCGAGTGCCCGGGCTCTGGCGAAGCAGCGCAGTGATTGGTACGGGTTGGTCACTGAGATCGTGACCGCCCCTTTTGCTGCCGAAGTGATCAAAGGAGCCCAGGACCGTGCCGGTTTGGATGGGAAGTATCTGCTCATCGCCTCCACGGACTCCGACCCGGATGCCGAGACTGCCGCCATTGAGCAACTACTCGAGCAGCGCGTCGAAGGGCTGATCTATGCCACGACCTGGCATCGGCCGGTGGCGGTCCCGGATCTGGCCCGGGAAGTACCAACAGTCCTGGTCAACTGCTTCGATGTTGAGGGCCGTTTCCCCTCCGTGGTTCCCGATGAGCGTGCCGGAGGAAGACGTGCGACAGAGCGACTGCTGGAGGCCGGGCATCGCAGGATCGGTCTGATGAACCTGGATCCAGACATTCCTGCCACTGTTGGTCGGCGGCTGGGGCACCACGACGCCCTTCGTGAGGCCGGGCTTCCGATCTTCGATGAACTTGAAGTTTCGGGACACGCGACGGCCGATGGAGGCTTCATCGCTGCTGAGGAGCTGTTGAATCTTCCGACGCCCCCCACAGCGATCTTCTGCGCGAACGACCGGATGGCCATGGGCGCCTACGACGCGATCAAAGAGCGTGGACTCCGCATTCCCTCCGATGTCGCCGTCGTCGGATTCGACAACCAGGTACTCATTGCGCCCTACCTTCGACCAGCGCTGACGACGATTGCGCTCCCGTTCGCCCTGATGGGCGCCCAAGGCGTGGAGCTGCTGGCTGCGATGGCTGGTGGGCAGTCGACTGCCACGAAGACCGTGACAGTCGACTGCCCACTCATTGAACGTGCGTCCGTCTGACTGGACATCTCCGGACGCAACGAAACCCTCCCCTTCAAGGAAGAAGAAGAAAGGAACATCACCCATGATGGCACTTCGAACAAGGCTCACGCGCCTCTGCGCAGCCGCAGCCGCTGGAGCACTCCTCCTGACCGGATGCGGTTCAGGCAGTCAGGACCCAACTGCGGACTCCACCAACGTCGCGGGTTCGCTCGACGGCACACAGTTGCTCACAATCCCCAGGGAGGACATGGGCACGTTTGAGCGGAACTTCAACCCGTTCTCGAACCCAGACTTTCCAATGACCCAGCAGGCGATCTTCGAATCGATGCTGATCTTCAATCCAGCCGACGGTTCCACCACCCCATGGTTGGCGACCGACTGGGAAGTGGCACCAGACAGCACGGGGGTCACATACACCCTGCGAGACGATGTGTTGTGGTCTGACGGGGAGCCCCTCACCGCTGACGACGTTGTTGTGTCCTTCGAGCTGCAACGCGAGATCCGTGGCGGTTTCGACTACATCGAAACGGTTACTGCGGTCGACCCCCACACGGTCCAGTTCGACTTCAACAAGCCCTTTTCTCCTGCACTGCTCGACATCGGGCAGCAGGTGATTGCGCCAGCACACGTCTGGAGCGAGGTCGAGGATCCGACCGCATTCGCCAACGAAGAGCCTGTCGGCACCGGCCCATACACAACGGTCACGAACTTCCAGTCCCAGTCTTTCGACCTCGGCCGGAACCCGAACTATTGGCAGTCCGACAAGCAGCAGATCGAGGGCATTCGCATGCTTGCCTTCGCCGGGAACGACGGCGCCAACCTTGCCGCCGCCAACGGTGACGTCGATTGGGCGCCACAGTTCATTCCCAACATCGAGAAGTCCTTCGTCGAAAAGGACCCGGAGCACCGCTTCTACTGGTTCCCGCCCACGGGTTCCATGATCAACTGGCAGTTCAACACCACCAAGGCACCCTTCGACGATCCCAACGTCCGCAAGGCACTGTCGATGGCCGTCGATCGTGAACAGGTCACCGAGATCGGCATGCAGGGTTACACCATCCCTGCTGACTGCACAGGCTTGTCAGGTGCTTACGACTCGTGGCGGGATCAGTCAGTTGTCGACGCCTGCACCTGGACCACGCGGGATGTGGAAGCTGCAGGCAAGCTCCTGGATGATGCCGGAATCAAGCTGGGAGCAGACGGCAAGCGCATCCTGGCGGATGGAAGCCCCTTCGAGTTCGACTACTCCGTCGGTTCAACATCGAGCGACTGGGTTTCCGTGGGCAACGTCATCGCGCAGAACCTCGCTGAGCTTGGTGTGACGGTCAACGTCGCGGCGCGGGATTGGGGAGACGTCTCCGCCGGGTACGAGAACGGCACGTTCGACTCAGGCATCGTGTGGAGCGCTGGGGCGCCTACTCCGTACCAGTTCTACAGCGGCATGATGTCGACGGAGACCGTCAAGCCTGTCGGCGAGCAGACCTTCGACAATTACCACCGATTCGGTGACAAGCGGGCCGATGCCCTGCTTGAGGAATTCACGGCAGCCTCCGACGAGTCGGAGCAGAAGCAGATCATGGATCAGCTGCAGGCCTTGTTCTCTGAGAATGCACCGGTGGCTCCGCTGTTCCCCGGACCTGAGTGGGGTGCGGCCAACACCCAGCGCTTCACCGGATGGCCCAACGAAGACGATCCGTACGCAACCCTCTCAGTCAGGGCTCGCACGACAGTCCTGGTGCTGACCGCTTTGACACCCGTCGCCGGCTGACCACCGATCCCCGAAGCGTCCCGTGGGCGCCACCATCCCGAACAGCTCGTTTGTGATGAGGCGCCTGCGGGAGCACCGGGGACACATACCCCAAGGACAATGACATGGGATTCATCCTTCGCCGATTAGGCTTCTATCTCGCGGCCTTCTGGGTCTCGATCACATTGAACTTCGTACTCCCCCGGCTCATGCCCGGTGATCCGGTGTCGCGCATGGTCGCCCGCCTCCAGGGCGAGATCCGGCCAGAGCAGGTCGAAGCCCTGAGACGTTCATTCGGTCTCGACGACTCGCCGGTGCTCGTACAGTACGGTCGCTACCTCGCCCAGCTCTTCTCCGGGGACATGGGGTTCTCGATCTCCCGCTTTCCCTCCCCCGTCACCACTGTCATCTCGGGGCAGATCGGGTGGACGCTTCTGCTCGGCTTTTCAGCGCTGATCATCGCCGTCATCATCGGGAACCTCCTTGGCATCCTGGCCGCCTGGCGCCGGGGCGGATTCCTCGACTCCGTGCTGCCACCCATCCTCGTGTTCCTCGGATCGTTCCCCTACTTCTGGCTGGCCATGGGGCTGCTGTGGCTGTTCGGGATCACCCTGGGATGGTTCCCCCTGCGACACGCATTCGAAGCGGGGACCTCGCCGCAACTGTCGCTCGCCTTCGTTGGGGATGTTGCCTACCACCTCGTCCTGCCGGCGGCCTCGATCGTGCTCGTTTCCATCGGCGGGTGGTTGCTCGGAATGCGCAACACAATGATCGCCACGAACGCCGAGGACTACATCGTCATGGCCGAGGCCAAAGGCCTGCGCAGCAACCGCATCATGCTGCGCTACGCCGCACGAAACGCAATGCTGCCAGCCGTGACCGCCTTCGGAATGTCGCTGGGGTTCATCGTCGGCGGTGCACTGCTCACGGAAGTCGTCTTCGCCTACCCGGGCGTGGGTTACCAGCTACTGCAGGCTGTCCAGGCTCTCGATTACCCGCTCATGCAAGGACTCTTCCTCACGATCACCGCGGCAGTGCTGCTGGCCAACTTCGCCGTCGACATCGTCTATGTCCGTCTCGATCCACGCGTTCGCGCCAACTGAAAGGAGGCTCAATCATGTCCCTCGCACAAGATCCTCGAGCAATGGCTGAAATGGACCTCGGTATCGGCCCGGATGAGGTCCCCACCACCCCCGTTCCACGGAAGACGCGGAAGTCTCCACGGGGTGGGTTGATACACGGACTGCTGAGCAATCCAAAGTCTGTTGCAGGACTGATCATCCTCGCCCTGTTCATCGCCATCGCCCTCCTGGCGCCCATCATTTCGCCCGGAGACCCCATGCTGATTCAGGGGTTCGGCGCCGAGCCACCGTCTGCTGCGCATCTGTTCGGAACAACCGCCAAAGGACAGGATGTGTTGGCCCTCAACCTGTGGGGCGCACGGTCGTCACTGTTTGTCGGTTTCATCGTCGGTGTGGCTGCCACCTTTGTCGGACTTCTCGTCGGCCTCGCCTCCGCATACTTCGGACGTGGCCTCGACAACCTGTTGTCCTTGGTCACCAACGTCTTCCTGCTGCTGCCGGGACTCCCCCTGTTGGTGATCCTCGCGGCGTTCCTGCCCCAGGGAATGGGCACAGTGATCATCGTCCTGGTGATTACCGGCTGGGCGGGATCAGCCCGGGTCCTGAGGTCACAGGCCCTGTCGATCCGCGGGAAGGACTTCGTTGCGGCAGCGCAGGTGACCGGCGAGCGTGGTCTCAGGATCATGTTCCGCGAGATCCTGCCGAACATGGCATCGATAGTGATGAGCACCTTCATCGCCTGCGTCATTTTCGGCATCGGCGCGCAAGCGGGCCTGGAGTTCCTTGGCCTCGGCGACATGAGCACGATCAGTTGGGGCACGAACCTGTACTGGGCCAGCAACGACGGTGCTCTTCTGACCAGTGCATGGTGGGTGTTCATCCCGCCAGGCGCCGCTATTGCGCTGGTTGCCTTCGCTCTCGCGCTGGTCAACTACGGCGTGGACGAGACCACCAACCCCAGGCTGCGTCGTCCTCGCGGACGAGTGCACGCGGCAGCTCCGACGCCGGTCACGGCGAGCCCGAAGGGACAGGACCGATGAGAACCGAACTATTGGAAATCAACGATTTGAGCGTCGAGTACAAGACGGGCACAGGCACGGTGCGGGCGGTCGACGGCGTCAGCTTCTCCATCGCCGAGGGCGAGGTCTTCGGCCTGGCAGGCGAGTCCGGCTGCGGCAAGTCCACCATCGCCAATGCGGTCTTGCGACTGCTGAAGGATCCGGCCGTCATCACCGGTGGATCCATCCGATTCCGGGATGTGGACGTGCTCACGCTGAGCGCCGCAGAGTTGCGGGAGTTCCGGTGGCGACAGATAGCCATGGTGTTCCAGAGCGCAATGAACTCGCTGAACCCGGTCATGACCATCGGGGATCAGATCGCTGACATCTACACCACCCATGAAGGCATGCACAAGAGGGCGGCGCTCCGAAAGGCTGGCGATTTGATCGAACTCGTCGGCATCCCCGGCGACCGGCTCCGTTCCTATCCGCACCAGCTTTCAGGTGGGATGCGGCAGCGTGTCGTCATCGCGATGGCCACGGCGCTGCAGCCACCGCTGCTGATCATGGACGAGCCGACGACCGCCTTGGACGTCGTTGTGCAGCAGGAGATCATGTCCCAGATCAAGGACCTACAGCGCGAATTCGGATTCGCGATCCTGTTCATCACGCACGACATGTCGTTGATGATCGAGCTGTCCGACCGGATGGCCATCATGTACGCCGGACGGTTCGTGGAGATGGCTCCTTCGAAGGACATCTTCGAGCAGCCACGCCACCACTACACCCAGGCGCTCATGAGCGCATTCCCGCCCCTGACCGGCCCCCGCACCACGCTGCGAGGGCTGGGCGAGGGAACCAGATTCACCCATATCCCCGAACTTGAGCAGGTAGCAACGAACCACTTCGTGGCACCCACCAAGGACAGCGACATCAACCAGACGGTGATGAAATGACGACCACATCAAGCAACACCACCACAGTCCCCGTGTTGAGCGTTCAGGGTCTGGAGAAGACCTTCAACATCGGGGGTCTCCTGTCCCGGAAACGAGTCCGAGCGCTGGGCGGGGTCGATCTCGACATCGCGCCCGGGGAGATCGTGGCACTGGTCGGAGAGTCGGGCAGCGGCAAGTCGACGCTCGCCCGGTGCCTGGCCAGGCTCGAACAGCCATCGGGTGGCACCTTCGAACTGGAAGGCCGCGACATCTTGCGCGCCGAGCCGCGGGGGGCCAGCCGGTCCTACCGTTCGGCTGTGCAGATGATCTTCCAGGATCCCTTCGGCAGCCTCAACCCTGTGCACCGCATTGGGCATTTCCTCGAGCGACCTCTGAAACTGCACGGCGCCGTTACCCGGGCCGGCATGGAGGATGCGAAGCGGCGACTCATGTCGAAAGTGGACCTATCTCCTGAACTCCTGGATCGATATCCACACGAGCTTTCGGGAGGACAACGTCAGCGCATCGCCATCGCACGGGCACTCGCTGCCAACCCCCGCCTCATCCTCGCCGATGAGCCCACCTCCATGCTTGACGTCTCGGTACGGATAGGCGTGCTGAACCTGATGCGCAACCTCTGTCAGGAACAAGGCATCTCCATGCTCTACATCACCCACGACCTGGCGTCGGCCAGGTACCTGGCCGACCGCATCGTCGTCATGTTTGCAGGGGAGTTCGTCGAGATGGGTGAGTCGCTTCAGCTCATCGCAAACCCCGTCCACCCCTACACACGGCTTCTCATCTCCGCGGTGCCGGACCCGACCCGCATTGGCAGCTTTGACCCCCTGGAACGGGCAAGGATGCGGCACGCAGTCGTCAGCCCCACCAACTGCGAATGGGCGGGCCAGACCAGCACCGCCTGCTCTGCCACCACACCGGTCTTCCACACGCTGAGCGAACTCCCGGAGCACCGGGTCCGGTGCGGGTTGTACGCACCGCCGTCGGATGCGCCCGGCACTGCCATCCAACCCACCAATTCCGAACAGGAGACTGTTGTCGCATGAGTGTCGTCCAACAGAAGCGCGATGAGCTGGAAAGCCTGGCCGCAACGGACCCGCATCGTCCAGAATTTCATTTCGTCACCGCCGGATGGCTGAATGACCCGAATGGGCTCACCTTTCATGAAGGCCTGTTTCACCTCTTCTACCAGTACAATCCCGACGCGCCCGTGCACCACAAGATCCACTGGGGGCACGCGGTCAGCAGCGACCTCCTCGAGTGGAAAGAACTGCCCATCGCGCTGACCCCCAGCGCCGGTCCGGACGAGGATGGCTGCTGGTCCGGTGTCCTGGTCCACCACGATGGCGTGCCCACGATCATGTACTCGGGTCGCAAGGGTGACAGCGAGCTGCCTTGCCTGGCCTTCGGCACCCCGGATCTCACCCAGTGGCGCAAACACCCCGACAACCCGGTGATCGCAGCCCCGCCTTCAGACCTTGACATCATCGCCTTTCGTGACCACTGCCTGTGGCAGGAGGGGGACCAATGGCGTCAGGTCATCGGCTCGGGCGTTCGGGGGATTGGTGGTGCGGCTCTGCTCTACGAGTCGCGTGACCTACGTTCCTGGACCTACCTTGGGCCTCTGCTGATGGGCAACGCCGAAACGAACAAGGGGACGCCCCTGTGGACGGGCACGATGTGGGAGTGCATCGACCTGTTCCCCCTGGGGGATGAGACCAGCGGCCAACACGACATCATGGTGTTCTCAGCCTGGGACGACGGCGTCACCATGCACCCGCTCTACTGGATAGGCCAGATGGAGGGTGACCGGTTCATTCCGGAACGTCTGGAACGGCTCGATCTGGGCGGCCGGTTCTTCTACGCTCCGCAGTCGATGCCTGACGAAGCGGGTCGCCGTCTGATGTTCGGATGGCTGCAGGAGGGTCGGTCTGACGCTGCGCAGATCGCAGCAGGCTGGTCGGGGGTCATGTCGCTCCCACGACTCGTCACCGCACGACCCGATGGCATTCTCCATCAGAGTCCGGCTCCGGAAGTAGACCGACTGCGTTCCCACCTGTTGTTCGACGGGGATGGCTCTCATCTGTCGACCGCTGGACTGACGGGCGACCAACTGGACGTAGAATTGGATGTCACGTTGCCATCCGGAGCGACTCTGGAGGTCACGGTCCGGGCGACCCCCGACAACGCGGAACAGACCGTCTACCTGCTCGAACACACCGACGACGGGGTGCGCTTCAGCCTCGACCGCAGCGCCTCAAGCCTGGACCCAACAGTGGACAAAATACCCCTCAGCGGCAGCATCCCCAGCACCGACGGAAAGGTTTCCCTGCGCATCCTGGTGGACCACTCCGCACTGGAATCATTCGCAAATGGCATTCCCCTGACGGCCCGCGCCTACCCAACCCGGCACGACGCGTTGGGGATCGGCTTACGCCAGTCCGCCGGCCAGACCACAGCACGCGTCTGGTCCATGAACTCCACCATTCGGGACGCGACCCCTGGATCCCACCGCGTCTCGGCAGATCGCCCACGTCGACGGGACGGCAACCGTGAATGACGAATCCACGCTCTCGCGACGCGGGCTCATCGCAGGAGCTGGCATGCTCGCCGTGACCGGCACCATCGCAGCCACATCGGGCACCCCAACTGCTTCCGCAGATGGGAAGGCGTCATCCAACGGACGTGCCCGCATGCGGCCGGAGTACCACTTCAGCGTTCCGGACAACTGGAAGAACGACCCCCAGCGCCCCATCTACCTGGATGGCAAGTACCACTACTACTACCTCTACAACGCCGACTACCTCACAGGCGGGGGCGGCACCGCATGGCGTCGGGCGACAACACGGGACCACGTCGTCTTCCGGGACGAGGGCGTCGCCATCCCCAAGTTCAGCAACGCCAACGGCGACTGCTGGTCCGGGAGCATCGTGGTCGATGAACACGGCACAGCCGGCCAAGGAAAAGGAACGGTCTACGCCCTGGTCACACAGGCACCCGAGGGACATCAGGCGCAATACCTCTGGTATTCCACTGACCGGGGTAAAACGTTTCGCCCATCCGGCACAGACCCCGTGCTCCCCAACCCGGGGGTCCACGACTTCCGGGACCCGAAGGTCTTCTGGGACGAGGAACGCTCCAGCTGGTTCATGGCCAACGCGGAAGGCAACCTGCTGGGGTTCTACGTGTCACCGAACCTACGAGATTGGGAACGTGCGGGTGAATTCAGGCGCTCTGACCTTGGGCTGCTCGAATGTCCCGACCTGTTCCACATGACCGCCGACGACGGCACCTCCCACTGGATACTGGGCACCAGCGCCAACGGCAAGGGTCGCGGGTTGCCAGCTACCTACGCCTACTGGACCGGCGCCTTCGATGGCACCTCATTTCTACCCGACCAAGGCGAACCGCAATGGCTGGACTGGGGCTTCGACTTCTACGGTGCTGTCACCTATCCGCACCACAAGAATGACGGAACCGAGGACCCCAGCCTGCGCCGCAGCATCGGATGGGCCAACTTCTGGGACTACCCCCACAACACCCCAACCCTGGCAACCGAGGGCTACAACGGGGACGACATGATCGTGCGCGATGTCCGGCTCAAAGGTGGTGATGGCGGCCAGTACTACTTGGCCTCCTCGCCCACTGCGGCACTGTCGAACCATGTCAAGCGCACCCACAACCTGGGTGACGTGACCGTTGAGGGCACGAAGGACCTCGGTGTTCGGTCCCTCGCATACGACCTGACCTGTGACCTGACCTGGGATCCTCAGGCCCCTCCGGCCAACGTGGGACTGGAGATCTGTCGGGCAGAGCACGGCGGTCGGCACGTTGCCGTCGGGGCATACCTGAAAGGCCCGTTCGTCTACGTGAATCGGAGGCCCACAGTCAACCCGACTGGCGGTGAGTCACAGACACCGATCGATCCCTCCTCAGGTCGACTCAAGCTGCGGATCCTGGTAGACCGGACGAGCGTCGAGATGTTCATCGACGATGGCCGCATCGTCCACTCTCACCGGGTCTTCCCCCTCGAAGGGGATAACCGGATCCGGCTGTACGCCCATGAAGGTACAGCGACGTTCAAGGACTTGGAGGTCCGTGAGATCAGGGTCGGCCAGGGTACATGAGCTGAGTCATGAGCCGCACGACGGTTCATGTTGACGTGCAGCCCTCTCCCACCGGTTCACGCTGAAACGGCACGCCTGTGAAGAGGCGGGCTCTGATCCGTTGTTTTGACGGAGCCTTCGATGGGGCTCCCCCAACCACATCCAGGACCCGGCGACGGTCCCGGGTGACGTCGAGATCGTTGACCACCACTGAGGAGGTGCCACCCATGACAACAACAGCGATCCCACCAATCCAGCCGGGCGAGATCCTGATGGACGAGTTCCTGGAGCCGCTGCAGATCAGCCAGAACCGGCTAGCCGTCGCGATCGGCGTACCGCCGCGTCGGATCAACGGGATCGTGCACGGCAAGCGTCGCATCACCGCCGACACGGCGCTCCGGCTGGCTCGCTACTTCGGCACCACCGACAGGTTCTGGCTCAACCTCCAGACCCGCTTCGACCTTGAAGTCGAGAAGGACCGCCTCGGCAACAGCCTCGACCGGATCGAGCCGTTCCAGGCTGTCTGAAGTTCCTTGGAGCGGCAAGAGCGTCAGGTGCCGGAGGCCATGTAGGCGGCGAGGATGAAGTTGGGGTATCGCTCGAGGTTCTTCCGTGCGCGGTCATAGCGCATGGTGGTTCTGGGATCGGCGTGACGGGCATCGATCTGCACGTCGCGAAGGTCTACTCCGGCGTCGAGCATTGTGGTGACGAACGTGTTCCGCAGCATGTGTGGAGGCATCCGCGCAAGATGGATTCCCGCGAGCTCGTCGAGGTGCTTCGGTCGGCGAGCTCCACCCGACTCTGAGGACGATGATCAAGAGGGTGCTGAGGGACATGCTCGGCCTTTCGGTCGTGCCACGAGGAAACCGTCGTCGCAGCGCACCCAGATCGAGCAGAGCCGTCCCTACTCTCGATTCAGCTTTCTCGGGTCGACAACGGCCGAATCCGGACAGCCCCAACCCGCTCCTCCAGGGCGCGAACGTACACGGCGTAGATGACGAGCAGGACAACAGGCACCAAGAAGTCGAGATAGAGGATCGGTCCCGCATTGCCGATCGCGTCGTTGCTTCGGCCGATGAGGTCGATCATATGGGCGACGCCAGCCGTCCAGCTGAAGACCGCCTTGGCGATGAGGAAGGGCAGCCAGAAGTCCCGGCGCCAGAAGCCGAGGAAACCGACCAGGCCGATCGCCAGGTTTGCGCCGGCGACCTCCAGTTGGAACAGGTTTCCCGCCGGCCAGCCGATGGATTGAGCGACCGACTCGCCGAAAAATGCATGCACCACGAAGTTGGATATTCCGTTGAAACCGATGATGCCGATCGAGTACATGAGCACGATCTCGAGGTTCATCGCTCGCGTCCGGTCCTTCGTACGAGCGATCGTGTAGGCCGAGAACGCCACGATGGCCAAGATGTAGAGCAGCGCCGAAACGCCGGGCGTACTGAAGAACTCGAACATGGGAAACCCTCCCGCTGTGATCAAGCCATAACGCTACACAATTCCCTTCCAGTCGCCCCGGCCCTTCACCGCAGGCTCAGTCAATGGCTCATCACGCCCCGCCGTGGCGGCGTTCTCTCCGGCCGCGGCGACTCGGCCCATTGAGCCGGCCAGGTCGTGACGGGTCAAGGAACGCAGAGGTCGAGATCGTCGACTACCACTAAGGAGGTGCCATCAATGAACTCATCACGCCGATCCACCCGGGCGAGATCCTGATGGAGGAGTTCCTGGAGCCGCTGCAGATCAGCCAGAACCGGCTCGCGTCGCGATCGGCGTACCGCCGCGTCGGATCAACGGGATCGTGCACGGCAAGCGGCGGGTCACAGCCGACACCGCGCTGCGGCTGGCTCGCTACTTGGGCACCACCGACAGGTTCTGGCTCAACCTCCAGACCCGCTTCGACCTTGAGGTCGAGAAGGACCACCTTGGCAACGCCCTGGACCGGATCGAGCCGCTCCAGGCTGCCTGAAGGCCCCGAAGCGGCAGACATCCCAGGTTTTGTTTCTGTCAAGCCGCAGCGCCGGAGAGGTGGCTCCAGGCTGTGTGTTCGTTGTAGGTCTGTCCCGTCTTGAGGCAGCCATGGAGGATACCGACCCACCGGTTGCCGAGTTGACGAAGAGCGGCCTGGTGACCGATCATCCGTGCCCTTAGCGACTTGTAGTACGCCTTCGCACCTGCCGAGCCTCGCATCGATCCGAACGCCCACTGCTGGAGGGCATCGGCCAAGCGGTCGTTGCGGGCGTAGCGGGCGAGGACCACCTTCATCTTGCCGGAGGCCCTGGTGATTGGTGCAGTGCCGGCATAGGCCTTGCGGGCCTTGGCATCGACATACCGGTCAGTGTCGTCGCCGAACTCGCCGAGAACCCGAGCCGCCAGGACCACGCCGAGGCCGGGGAGGCTGATGTAGATCTCAGAGTCCCGGTGACGGCCAAAATGGTCGCCCACCACCACACTCAGCTCATCGATCTGACGGTTCAACACAGCGATGACCGCGACCTGGCTGGCAATGCCAGCGGCATAGGCCTGCTGCACCGCCGCTGGCAGCCGTAGCTCGGGCGCACGCAGCACCTGCAGGATCGCTGTCGCGCGCTGGTCGAGGTTGCGGCGGCGGGCACGACTCAACGCCGCCACGACCCGGGCCTTGGTGAGCCTCGCGGCCCGGTCCGGATCAGGGGCAGCGGCCAGCAACTCGAGTGCTTCACAAGCTGGCTGGCGCGTACCTGGCCAAGAGTTCATGGAATGCGACCATCCCACACAGCCCTTCAGGCAACCGCTTCTTGGCCAGCACTCCTCCCCACTCGTCCTGAACCTCGATGTCATGATGCTCCTCAGCCCAGTCATCACCCACAAACAACACCGCAACCGCCTCCCCTCGCAGATTGGACACATCGCAGCGTGGAGGAGGACTGCCAGCGATCTAATGGCGCGAGTGCTCACCCAGGTCCGCAACCAAGGGGCACGACATCCCAGTAGCGGTACTGCCTCCCCACGACCAGCAGGCGCACGGTCTGCCGCAAGACCTCAACAGCGATCAGATACGGAAAGTGCTGACCCGCCAGCCGCTACAGGACCGAGCCTGCCAGAAGCTCGGCTAGAACCCATTAGATGTGTGCGTTCAGGGTAGGAGGTCCCAGAACTGTGGGCGGGCGGGCATCGCGTGGATGACCATCTCCTCGCCGCTTCTGAAGATCAGGACCACGGTCTCCAGCAGGCGGGCCTGGGTGTCGAAGCCAAGCCGCAACTCGCGGTGCGGCCACTCCTCCTCCTCGAGGGGCTCGATCCACAGCGAGAGGTCGGCAGCCTGGATCGCATCCTCGGGCAGCACCCCATGCTTGAACGCGCTGCGGTGGACCTTCACGCGGCGAAGCCAGCCAGGGCCCGCCGGATCGCTTCGGAGCGGGACATGCGTTCCCGCGCGGCAAAAGCATCAAGCGCCGCGATCTCCTCGACCGTGAGGCGAACGGCGATCACCTGCATCGGGTCCGCCCCACGCCCGGGACGCCCTCGCCCGCGGCGCTTCAACTCCTCGACGTCGTAGCCAGCCTCAGCCTCGTCCGCCCACTCCTGAATCTGCGCATTCGTCACCTGCTCATCGCCCACCATGACAAAACCGTATAACGAAAACCCGAGGACAGGAAGGGGCACGTCCGAACCATCAGGCACCAATGCGCGGCGCGCGGCAGATCCGGATGTTCTCTACCCCGCGGGCCGGCCTCGTGCACTATTGATCAGTGAGCTTTGGGAAATGGCTTAGAAGCAGAGAGAAGTGAAGCGACGCTACATCGCTTGGGGCAGCTGCGACAGCTGCGGGCATCCGTGGGGTGAACACGCTGGCTCGGGCAACGATCGTCAAGGCATGTGCGGTGAGTGTGTATACGAGTTCGAGCATGAACAGCGCCAGGATTCGAACCTTGGATGTCTGCGCGTTGCACCCTCGCTTCCGTAGAACAAACGATCGACAAGAAGCCGTCAGCGGTCGGCGACAGATCCGGATGCCGGCGTCGCTTCAGGGCGGCAAGTCACACCGCACGTAGCGGCCGAGCTCCTGATGGTTTGGGAGGGTGACGATGGTGGGGCCGTAACTACTTCTCTTGCCTGCGTTCGGTTCGGGAATCAGTAGTTCGACAGGAGCGATCAGCGCCTCTTTGACCATCGCTGCCAGTCGATCACTCCGAAGCCGGTCAAAGCCGCCAACAGGCCGCATACACCAGCCACGAACCACCATCGATACAGGACGAAAGGGTCTTCCAGCACTCGAGCGTCGACAATGAAGCGTGGATCATCTGGGTCATAGATGACCGCGATCTCTTCTCCCACCTCCTCGTAGCCGACCATCTCATCGAGCGTCACCTCGACTAGCCCGTCGCGAACGCTCTTGAATCGAATGGTCGTGGCGGTGTAGCGTCCGAATCCCTCTTCCGCAATCACGACGGCCATGGTCTGGGTCCCATGATTCTCGAGGAAGTTCAAGTCAGCTCGTGCTCCCAGAGCAGCCCAAATGAAGAAGACAGCCAAGCCAAGAGCCAGAATCGTGGCGGGCACCTTCTTTTTGACCCAAGCAAGCGGCTTGCTCGACACGTGTCCTTCCCAAAATTTCTGAGCTTCGACCAATATTCCGTCATCGACCCTCCCAGAGTATGGCGGGCTTGAGTATCCCGACTCGACAAGCGCTTCTGGCCCACAGCAGGCGTGTGAGCTCAGGGCAGGCGGCACCTGACTGTCGGCGGGCGGGCGTCGCGTGGATGACCATCGCCTCGCCTCTTCCACACAGAGATTATGGTCTCCAGCAGCCGGGCCGGCTTGTCGAAGCCGAGCTGCAACTCGCTGTGTGGGCGCACCGGACCTTTGACGGTTTCGATGCGCGACGCCAGGTCGGCAGCCCGGATCGCGTTCTTGGCGTACCCCCCCGTGCTTCGATAGCTGCGGTGGACCATCATGCCGTGAACCGGCAAAGGCCCGCCGGAGCACTACGGAGCGAGACAGGTGCTCCCGTGCGGCAAAGGCGTCAAGCGTTGCAATCTCCTCAGCTGTGAATCGCACAACGATCACCTGCATGGGGTCGGCTCTACGCCGAGACGCCTCTGAGGTCAATTCATGCACGCTGCGTGGGTGTGGGAAACTAACACCATGTCGGTGCGAGCTGCACAAAACGTGGTGGCCGTGTCCTGGCTTTGGGTTGGACGTTTGCTTCTGGTGGCGAGCCCAATTGCTTACGTGCTCTTCCTTCAGGTCAACTCAGTGTGGTCCACAAATTCCGGTACCGACGACCCAGCATTTTGGGTTGTTATGGCCAGCGTCTTGTGGATTTTGGCGTTTGGATTGGGCCTGCCCTTCTTTCTCCTGCCCACCACCTCTCCGTCATTGATCACGCTGGACGAGCAGACTCTTCAAGGCGAGACCGTTCTGGGCCGACGACGGCTTGACGTTGAATCCTTGACCTCTCGCTCATTCGAGATTCCGCTCAATGGGTGGGATTGGGAGGTCGAGGTTTTTCGCGACGCCTCCGGTCGTCGGTTGTTTGTGGTCAGGTCCGGGATGTGGGATTTATTCGGGGGGCAAACCTTTCCTGAGATCGCGCAAGGTGAGCCCTTCCCTGAGATTGTCGGCTGGCTCGTCATGCTCGGGTGGATGGCGTTGGGGGTCCTGGTCTTTATGGTCGCGCTGCTGCCAGTGCCCTAGCGTCGTCTGTGACCTGGTGCTAGCAAACATCCGCCCCATTCGTACGAAGTTGCGCGTCAACCCCGACTCCTGTCGTACCGTCCTGATCAGGCTCGCGCCCTCAAGACAGCCATCCATCTCGCAGGATCCGAAAGGTCAGCGGATTCCGTTTTGGTCGACACAGTGCCCGGCGTCAAACCGCACCTCAACAGGCGCGGCATGAGACTGTGTGGGAAGGAGGTGACACCGACGATGTTGAGTGCAAGGCGGCATTGCTTCCAGCATGCGAGCGACGAGCGCTCCGGCTTTCTAGAAAAGCGAGTCAGGACTTTTGGTGAGCGAATTGACCCCGTGTGTTCATTGCCTATCCGTCGCGACGAATCTGGGGGAAGGCGTGATCGACCACGCGTGGACGTTGGATGATTCGGATTGGATCCAAGTCGTCCGCGGTGCACGCCAGCGTTTGTCGTGATGAGATGACCTCGTGCTATTAATCGTCAAGCTGCCGCAGGATCAGGTGATCGCCGCAGTGGAGACGCGAGGATTGACCGGGTCCATAGGGCCGACTTCGGCCAGCGGCTGGACGGCGTTGTGGTCTCCTGAAGCCGGAGAGTCTGGCCTGATTGATCGTGGTGTCCCATATCTCACCCTTGTTGAGACCGGCGAGGGTCTGCAGATGGACGTACTCCTTGGAACTGGTGAGAACCTTCATCAGGCGTGGTTGCATGGGAAGAACGTCGAAGGCATTCCCCGCGAACGGGCGGAAGTACTGGCTACGGGGCTCACAGAGTTGTTCGAGTCACCTGACCAACAGCGGGATCTCGTTGATCTTCTCGTCCGGGAACCATTCGATCCAGAGGAGTTGGCGGAGTCGCTGGGTTCGGTACTGGAGTTGCCGGAGCTTTACGAGCTGACTCCAGAGGTTGCAGTGGTGGCATATCGGGGAGCGCACAAGAT
This sequence comes from uncultured Actinomycetota bacterium, assembly GCA_963747505.1. Taxonomy (GTDB): domain Bacteria; phylum Actinomycetota; class Actinomycetes; order Propionibacteriales; family Propionibacteriaceae; genus Arachnia. Next base: position 2,137,779 of record CAVVFD010000001.1, read on the forward strand.
CGCGCGCTTCGCCGCGACCATTGTCGGTCCTGCTCTTGTGCGCTCGGTGGCTGACGGGTGGTCAATCCTGCTGGCCACTGGAGAAGACGAGGACCGGTCCAGCCAACTCGCCGCGGGGGTCTCCGGAGCCGCAGGGCGGAATGACCCCGTTTTCCTTCTGTGGCGTGACGGACCAACATCTGGATGGTCGCTTTGGAAACGGGGCTTCCAGGTCGCCGATGGGTCCTGGAACGCCCGCTGGCGATTTGTGGATCCTGACCCCACAGGCGCCGAGGAGCAGACGGTGCGTTGCCTGGTGAAGGCCATCAGCCAACCAATCGATGAGACCCTCCTACGGGCACTGCTGCGACGAAAACGCTCAGATCGTGACCCGCTGGCGGAACTCGTCGCGCTATTGGGTCTACCCATGGAACTACTTGCGGCCCTCGACGACCCCAAACGATTCGCCGAGCGCGCCGACGTGGAGGACATCACAAAGACCTCTGCGTCAAGGGCCGTACTCAAGGGTGCGCGCGGCGGCTTCGACGCAGATACCCCCGCGAAATGGCCGTTCTTATCGACGGTCTACGCCCTCGCGACCGTAGTGGCCGCCGTCGTCTGCGTCGCCATGACAGCGCTGGGAATTTCGGTGCTGGCGACAAACGGCGCCGTGGTGGAGCAAGCACGAACCAACCGCGAGGACTGGGTGTTCGTTGCTGTATTCGGCGCGCTAAGCCTGATCCTCGTACCCACAGGAGTGATGCGGATCCGCAGAGCGAGACGCTTGCACCGGACCTGATGGACCTTCGGTGCTTCCCACCAGGAACATCCTCAATTCGGCAGATCCAAACGGGCTCTTCACAATTCAGAGTGGACGTGACCCTTCGATTCCCACCTGATCACCCGGAGAAGCTGACGCACCTCGGTCCATGATCGGAGCGGCAGAGGTACGCTCACTGCAGCTGGGGCGATCGTGCCGCTGGCTGTCTGCTAAGTGGTGAGAGTGGCCTCTCGCTGCCCCCCCGTGAGCGCGGGGCTCTATCATTCCGTCGCGGGAGGCGTGAGAGTGAGGGCGCCGTGGGGTGAAGAAACTTGTTCACTATGGCAGTAGCAGAGAGACTGTCCTGGTCAACTAGATCGGACCAGTCACCTTGCACCTGCTTGAGTTTGCCTTTCCAGCCCTGATATTGATGGTCATCGTCGTGTTCCTATTGACATGGATCGACCCAGAGTTTGAGGACGAGGGTCTCTGGCAGGGGCTGAAGTGGATCGGGAGTGGGCTAACTGCTTTCTTGGTTTGTAGCTTGCGCGGATACCCGCCGAACGTCACCGCCTACATGGGGGCCACAACCCTGCTCTGGGTCACAGTTTTCACTGGGTTCCGTCCCGGCCTCATGATCTCACTGCCGCGCCGGCATGATGATGGGTGGATCCGCTACGAAACTCTTTACGCCGTTGCAGGTTGGGTTTCCCTCGGCTGGACAATTTTCCTCGTTTGGCCGGTGGTGGATCCATACCTCGGCTGAGAATCTCTCCTGACTTACTAAAAATGAAGATCAGTCCGGCCGACCGTGCGGTACTACAGCAGCGTGCGAAGCAACGGCCTGAATCCGCCGCTGTCCAGGAGTGCTCGGGCGACGTAATGGGCGAGGTTCCGGAACCCGAGGGCGGTGCCGCGGAGGTGTTCGAGGCGGCCGTTTATGGCCTCGGTGGGTCCATTGCTGGTGCCGGGGTGGTCGAAGTAGGCCAACACATCCACCCGTCTTCGGTTAAGTGTTCTGCCCAGTGTTGCTAGTTCCGTGAGCGCTGCTGGGACCCCGGACTTGAGTGAGTCGATGATCCGGATAGTTGCTGCTTGCCGAGGCCCCGGTCCTTGTTCCGGTACGCCTTGATGATGTTCTGGTAAACGCTCCAGGTGACCTTGACCACGGCATGGGCATCGTCGGTGAACACCGCCTCGAGGCGGTTCTTCTGCTTGTCACGCAGCATCTCGTAGCCGCAACGCAGTGTGGCGCGGATGCCATAGAGCGGATCACCGGAGCGACCACGATGCCCCAACGTCAGCTGCTGGATCCGCTGCCTGGCATCATCGAGGCGCTGCCCGGCAAGGGCGACGACATGGAACGGGTCCATAACCTCGACCGCGGTAGGGAGCTCTTCCGCGGAGGCGGACTTGAATCCTGTGAACCCGTCCATGGCGACCTGCTCGATTCCGTCGCGAAAGTCCTTGTCGCGGGCGGCCAGCCAGTCCTTGAAGACCTTCTTCGACCTGCCCGGCACCATGTCAAGGAGCCTTGCTGGGCCGGTCTTGTTCCGTACTGGGGTGAGGTCGATGATGACGGTGACGTAGCGGTCCCGCCCTGTGACGTGTTGCCAGGCGTGCTCGTCAACCCCGATCACCTTGACACCCTCCAGTCGTGTCGGGTCATTGATCAACAAGTGGTGGCCGGCTGCCAGGACGGCGGTGTTGGCGGTGTTCCAGGCCACGCCGAGTCGGGCTGCGATCCGCGAGATCGACATCCGGTCGATGACCAGGGACTTCAACGCCCACACCACCGCATGCCGGGTCAGCTTCGAGCGGGCCTCAGCAGCTGGGCGGGTGTCTTGGCGCCACACCCGCAAGCATGACGGGCACCGGTAGCGCCTTACCTGAACCTCCAGGATGGTGGGCCACCGACCATTGGGGACATGCGCAAGCCGTCGGATGACGGTGTCATGAAGGACTCCAACATCGTCGCAGCCGGGACAGCGATTCCCCGGGGAAAGGACACAGCAGGTCAGGACAGAGTGACCCGGCAGTACCTCTTGCGCGAGGACGGTGAGGTCGAGGCGGTCCAAGCGACAGAACTGATCAAGGCAGGGTGGGGTAGCGTTTCGCACAAGGGCCCTCGGGTTGGCGATTGGGAAGTAAGACATCTCCATCTTCCCAACCCCTGGGCCCCCTCACATACCCGCCTCAACTCACAGCGTCGTGCTCTCCCCGCCGCCTGTATGAGGAGCCAGGGAACATAGCTCCCCTTCAGATATAGGGCTCGTATCGGTGCTTGTTGCGCCGCCACGACCATGGCACCGGAAGCAGCGACATACTCCCGAAACTGATCTGTCCGCGTGGCGCATCCACCCGGGCCATCATCTCGCCGCACTCATCCCTGCACTCTTCCATCGTGCCCGCCATGACACCAGCCAGTATCTGGTAGACCTCCTCGGCCAACCTGACCGGAGAATCGTCCCAGATCTCACAGTCAGTCTCCCCAGCACCAAGGTTGACCTCCTCCTCGGTAAACGGGCTCAAGTAAATCTTGGCAGCTCGATCGTTTCTGGGAATGATCTCGATGGACCGCTCTTCCTCATCCTCATCTTTAACAACAGTTGCGATCCCGGCAGGGTATAGCGCTAGCGCGCGATGAACTGCTTGCTGAAGCAGTTGCCAGCATCCATAGTCACTTGACGAACCGGTCATGCGCTCAGTCTGTCACCGTGCTCGACGCACCATCACACGCCCACAATCGCCGGGGCCTCCACTCTCCTTTGTGAAGAGCCTCCAAACGTCCGCAGATCGGCAGATCCGTAAAACAGTCATCGTGCTGCGGCCCTACGCGTGCGAAGTGCGCCCGTGCCCCCATCGGCATCCCCGACAAGGGACTTGCAGCGAGGTAGCGGAGGACGCCGTCGCCACAGTCCCAGGGCACGGATGTTGGCATCGAGGCAACAGTGCGGTCCACACACATCTACACAGCGCCGCCCTCCCTTGAAAGCCATGCGCCGGAGCTATGGCCCCACGCCTCCGAGACACGGCGAGCACGTTCTGCATCTCTCACCGCTGAAGCCGTCTGATAGCGCAGCGCCATCTGCGGTGTGGTGTGGCCGAGCTGGTCCTGAATCTCCCGAACCGTAGCGCCGGCCTCAGCGGACATGGTGGCGGCCGTTGCTCTGAGGTCGTGGTTGCGCAGTTCGGGGCGGCCGATGGCTGCTGCGGCCTTCTTGTGCGCACGGCGGAGGCGTTCATCATTGACCGGCCTTCCGTACTCGTCCGGAAACAACAGATCATCGAGGCGTCGCTTGGGCTGTCTCTTGTGCCAGGCGCGGATCTCGTCGAGGTTGTGCGGGAGCAGGTGGACGGTCCTCTGCGAGGCGCGGGTCTTCGGGTCCTGAAGGACGACGCGGCGGTGCCCCACTCCGTCGTCCACCTTCGCAACGGTCTGGTGGACGTGCAGTTGTCCTTTCTCGAGGTCGAGGTCCCGTTCGCGAAGCCCCAGCGTCTCCCCAATCCGCAGGGCGCACGTCACGGACAACAAGAGGGCGATGCGCCACTTGGGGTCGGCGGCGTCGAGGTAGGCGTTGATTTCGGGAGCGGTCATGGTGTGGGGCTCGCGAGCCCTCTCCGGAGCGCCGGCACCGCGTAGCGTCGCGGGCGAGACCGTGATCTTGCCTTTCCGGACGGCATCGCCGAACACGGAGACCATTAGCTCGTAGGCCTTCCCGTTCTGGGTGCGGGTCTTGGCTGGAAGTGCCTCGCGCCAGGCGGACACGTCGTCGCGGGTGACGTCCTTCAACGGCATGGCACCCAGCGGCGAGGAGGTAACGAGGAGGTAACAGTGAGGCGGGCGAGCTTCCGGTAGATGTCGGCGGTCGTCGGCCTGATGGGCCGACGGGACCGCTTCTCCCTTGCTTGGATGCACTGCTCGGTCCACTCGGCGACGGTGAGGACGCTGGTGGAAGCTGGCTTGGCGTTGCGGGATGGCGGCGGGCTCCACTGGTCGAGGTCAATGAGCCGCAGCTCGTGCGACCTCCAGTAGGTGGCGTCCTGCTTCACGCGAAAGGTGCGGGATATCGTGCCCACGGCAAGGTCTCTTGAGGCCACTTGGGTCCACACCAGTCGCACCCCAGACATAGCAAAACCCCCAGTCAAGTGGCATTTGAGCCAGTCAACTGGGGGTTTCATATTTGTGCGCGTGAGAGGAGTTGAACCTCCACGTCCTAAAAGGACACTGGCACCTGAAGCCAGCGCGTCTGCCATTCCGCCACACGCGCGCAGGGTCCGTCACCGAGCCCGAGTCGAAAGATTAGCACGGCGCCCGGAGAACCCCCCAATCGAACGCCGGGCCTTTCCGACCCCGTCCGGCCCCGCGGCCGGATACGCTGCCAACCATCGAAAGACTGCACGTAATTAAAGGAGCAGGCGCATGGAACTCGAAACGTGGATGTGGGTGGCGATCGCCGCAGTGGTTCTGGTGATCATCATCGTCCTGGTGATCGTCCTGACCCGCGGAAGGGGTGAGGAGCGCAACCGCGAACGGGCAGCCGAGCTGCGGTCAAGGGCCGCAGAGGACGACCAACTGATCTCAACCCGGCACGACCGCGCCGCCCAACTCGAGGCAGAGGCAGAGGCCGCACGGCAGAAGGCCATCGCGGAATACGAGCGGGCTGAAACGTTGCGCGCACAGGCAGGGGAATCCGACGAGCTGGCCGCCCGGGAGACGGAGGAGGCCAGGATTCTGGACGACGAGGCCACCCAGAGCCGCGAGGCATACGAGGCGGTCGTCGAGGAGCACGAAGAGACACTCCGGGAGGCGGATCGTCGCGACCCCGACGTGCACACGGACCGCCACGGCAACCGCATTGAGGAGCCCGACGAGGAGGTCGTCGTCATCCCGGAGGAGGAACGACTCGACATCGGCGACGACTACAGCGGCGACGAGTTCGCCGAGCCCGACGCGGAGTACATCGACCCGGTGGAGCACGACCGGCAGGCGCAGCTTGACGACGCCCCCCCTGCCGAAGGTGAGGACCACGAGGAGGCCGACGACGCCGTTGTCCCGCCCGAACCCGAGCTCGATGAGGACTACATCGAACCGGTGGAGCACGACCGTCTCGCACAACAGGACGAAGCCACCCTGGCCGGGGAGGAAGAGGAACCTGCGCTTGATCCCAACGGCAATCCCGTGGCACTGGAGAACGACGAAGTCGCTGGTGGCGCGCACGCGGTGCAGCCCGAGGACCTTCCCCTCAGCCAGGAGGAGCACCGCGTCGATCGCCACGACGAGCCCGTCCATGACCATGATGAGGACACCGCGGCCACCGCACCCCCGGCCACGTCCGAAGACGCAGGCGCAGACGCAGACGCAGACGCAGACATCCCACGAGATGAACGAGGCCGCCGCCTCGACCCCTACGGCAACCCTGTCGACGAGGACGCAACAGCCACCGACACCGCCCCGACGACCGACGACACCGACGACGACGACATCCCCCGCGACGAACAAGGCCGCCGCCTCGACCCCTACGGGAACCCGGTCGACGAGGACGCAACAGCCACCGACACCGCCCCGACGACCGACGACGCCGACGCCGACGCCAACGACATCCCCCGCGACGAACAAGGCCGCCGCCTCGACCCCTACGGGAACCCGGTCGACGAGGACGCAACAGCTTCCGACACCGCAGACGACGACATCCCCCGCGACGAACAAGGCCGCCGCCTCGACCCCTACGGGAACCCGGTCGACGAGGACGCAACAGCTTCCGACACCGCAGATGACGACATCCCCCGCGACGAACAAGGCCGCCGCCTCGACCCGTACGGCAACCCCGTGCCGGACAACCTCCAGTAACCGCTGAAAGGACGGACGTTCATGACAAGCAACGACGGTGGCAGCGTCCACCAGGCCAACGAGCAGGGACTGACGGCCGACCCGGCAACGCAGTCGAACCTGTGGAGCGGCGACGACGAACGACACGACGACGGCTACCGACGAGACCAGTTCGGCAACCGGGTCAACGACGACGGCGACCGCGTCGACCCCGAGGGCCGGCCCATGGATGCCTCGGGCAACGCCGTCAACGAGGGGGGACAACGCATCGGCGACGACGGCAAACCCCTCGACGACGACAGTGAAGACGGTGGCGACATCCCAGGGGCGGTGCCACCGGTGCCACCGGTGCCACCCATGATGGGGCGCTGACCCGCAGCACCCGCGCAACAGCAGCCGCCCGTAGCGCCCGGTCCCCAGAGAGAGGCCGGGCGCTCCTCCATTGCCGGGCTGGATCGTCACACGGCGGATTGATGCGGGTTGGTCGCCACCAACGACGCCGCGGAACTGGGCGGATGCCGGGTTTCAGCGACCCTGCGACGCGACGTCGCCGCCGGCCGCGTCCCGGCAACTCCCACCGGCTTGCTACGATCCGGAATGGGCCCAACAAGCCCCCGGACGAGCAGGTCGTACCCGGCACGCGACAAGACGACCTTGCAAGGAGCCCCTCCCATGGCATGGATCGTTCTCGTCATCTCCGGATTGTTCGAAGCAGCATGGGCCACCGCCCTGGGCCGCTCGGACGGGCTGACGAAGCTCACACCGTCGATCGTCTTCTTCGTCACCGTCATCATCTCCATGCTCGGCCTGGCCTTCGCCATGCGCACGCTTCCCACCGGTACGTCCTATGCCGTGTGGGTGGGCATAGGCGCCAGTACCACCGTCCTGGTCGCCATGGCGACGGGCGCGGAGCCGTTCCACATCGTGAGGCTCCTGCTGGTACTCGGCATCGTCGCCTGCGTCGTGGGGCTCAAACTGGTTTCCTGACTCCCTCTCCCGTGATTGCCCGCACGCGACCGGGGCGGCGGGCATGATGGAGGACATGGCTACACCACACACCAGACTGACCGCCGTCACCATCGACTGTTCGGACGCCGGGCGGCTTGCTGACTTCTACGCGGAACTCACGGGCGGGGAGATCAGCCACCGCGACGACGAGAACGGATACGCCCAGACATCGGTGCCCGGCGGCACCCTCAACTTCCAACGGGTCCACAGTTTCAGCCCGCCGCAATGGCCCGGGCAGGAACACCCGCAGCAATTCCACCTCGACTTCTCCGTCGACGACGTCGACGCCGCCATCGCACGGGCCAAGGATCTGGGTGCCGTCCCGGCAATAGAACAGCCTGGAGGGGACCGCTACACGGTGATGACCGACCTCGACGGGCACCCCTTCTGCCTCTCCGCCTCCCAGGGCTGACGCAGTCCAGACCCCGATCCCGGGCGGAAACACCGGAACGCCGTGACGGCCAGCGGCGCGCCACCAACGCCGCACCCACGGCATGGTGCAATGGCAGGACCACCCAGACCAGAACCGCACAAGGATTGACTGATCAAGGAGCAACCCATGAGCGACGACCAACGTCCCGGAGAGTACCCCTCGGGGACCGGAGAAGGACCCGAGAGCCAGGGCACTGGGGCCGACGACGGCTACCCGACGCAGGAGATCCCCACCAGCACAGGCAATTCCGCCGGGCAGGGATACCCCCAGGATGGCCCCCGGCAGGGGCAGGGCTACGGCCAGCAACCCCCCCAGCACTCTGGACAACAGCCGCCGCAGGGATACGGCCAACAGTCGCCCCAGAACTACGGACAGCAGGGCTACGGCCAACAGCCCCCACCCGGCTACGGACAGCAGGGCTACGGCCAACAGCCCCCACCCGGCTACGGGCAGCAGGGCCACGGCCCGCAGGGGTACGCGCCGCAGGGTCAGCAGCCCCCACCGGGCCATGCACCACAGAACGTGGGGTACGCGGATCCTCCAAAGAAATCGAAGACACCCGCCATCGTGGCCATCGTGGCCATCGTCGTGGCGCTCATCCTGGGTGGGACGGTGTGGGCCCTGCTCCGGAACCCCTCCGAGCCGGAAACCATCGTCCCTCCGCAGCCGGCACCGGTCAGCGAATCGCCATCCGAGGAGCCCACTGAGGAGCCGACAACCGAGCCAACCCCGGAGCCGACGGACGAGGAGATCGCGCCCGCCCCCGACGATGACCCCATCACCCAGCCAACCGAACCCCCGGAGGACGACGGTCAGGCAACGCCCGCAAGCGACCTCCCGACCATGCCGTCAACAATCGGCGAGTACAGCTCGCTCGGCGAACCTGAACCCGAGTTCGGTCTGTACACGCGTGATGACCTCGAGTCCTCCATCGTCGTGATCTTCGCCGACTTCCTGGGGATCGACGAGTACATCGCGCAGCTGAGCGACCCCGAGGAGCTCGGCGCCTGGACCTGCTCTGTCGATTCGGATCTGGACACCACCATGTGTGTCGCTGAGGCCTACGACGGCATCCTCACGCTCACCGGCAGCCAGAGCGCGTCAGACCTCGCCGCCTTCGGCGACGAATTCCTCGATGCCTGGAAGTAGGACTCCGCAGCGCGGGACGGCCACACCCCCGGAATGGGCCGTCCCGCCGCCTTGCACCACTGAAGTACCTTCGGGGCCATGACACTTCGCGTGGCCTTCGTGTCAATGCACACCTCCCCCACCGAACAGGCCGGCACGGCGGACGCGGGGGGCATGAATGTGCTCATCAAGTCCTTGGCGCACGCACTCGGCCAGCAGGGGGTGTCTGTCCACTTCGTCACACGTCGCTCGGATCCACACCAGCCCGACACCGTGGACATGGGCGACGGCGTGGTCCTGCACCACGTCGAGGCGGGCCCCGCCACTCCCCTGCCGAAGAGCCTCATCGATGGCCACATCGACGCCTTCACGGCAGGCCTGCGCACGCTGGGTCCGTTTGACCTGATGCATTCCCACCACTGGATGTCCGGAGTTGCAGCACTTCCCGTGGCCCGGGAGCGCGGCATTCCGCACGTGATGACCTTCCACTCCGTGGCCGCCCACCCCAACTCCCCCCTGCGAGACGGCGAGCCACCGGAGAGCCCCGCGCGCCTCGCGGGGGAGGTGACGTGCGCCACCGAGTCTGACCTCGTCATTGCCGTCTCGCACCACGAGGCGGCTGTCGTGATCGGACGGTGCGGCGCGGAGCCGGAACAGGTGGCCATCGTGCGTCCGGGCGTGGACGTGGACCTCTTCCACCCCTCCGACGAGACGTGGGCCCCCTCCCCCGACGTGCGTCCCGGATACCTGCTGTTCGCAGCCAGGCTGCAGCCACTCAAGGGGGCCGACATCGCCATCGCCGCACTGGCCGAGGTGCCCGAGCAGGAAAGGCCTGACCTGGTGGTGGTGGGCCAGGCCTCCGCGGACTTCGTTGGTTACGAAGCGGAGCTTCACCACCTCGTTGCAACCCTCGGCCTGGAGGACCACGTCACGTTCCTTCCCGGCCAGGATCGAGCATCGCTCGCACGGCTCATGCGCCATGCGGCGGTGGTGCTCGTGCCCTCACATTCCGAGACATTCGGCCTGGTGGCGCTCGAGGCCTCCAGCTCCGGCACGCCCGTCCTCGCCGCTGCCGCCGGAGGGCTCACCGAGGCCATCTGCAACACCCACACTGGGCTGTTGGTTCCCGAACACGACGCGGCAGCGTGGGGCCGTGAACTGACCTGCCTGCTCCGTGACCCGGCGCGCCGCAGGGACATGGGACTCCGGGGGAGAGCCCGAGCCCTCGACATGACATGGCCGAAAGTGGCGGCGCGGGCCCTCAGCCTCTACGGACGACTGCTGGAGACATCGTGAACCTCGCCAACCCGCCGCATTCCATCTGCTTCGTGCACGCCCATCCCGACGACGAGACGCTCACCACCGGCGCTCTCATCGCACACCTCGTGCAGCAGGGCCACCGGATCTCAGTGCTGACGGCGACCCGTGGAGAGATGGGCGAGGTGGTGCCCGGCCCCTTCTCCGATCTGGCCGGGACACCCGAGCTCGAGGAGAAGCGGGAGCGGGAGCTCGCAGGAGCCCTGCGGGTGCTCGGCGTCTCCAAGAGCGCCTTTCTCGGAACTCCACCCGCCCGTGCCGACGGGCTTCCCGAGCGCCGCTACCTGGACTCCGGGATGCGCTGGGTCACCGCAACCGTCGCGGGGCCGGCCAAGCACGCCGACGAGCGTTCGCTGTGCGCGGCCGATGGCGCCGAAGCGGTGGCGGACATCGCAGCCCACCTGCGCCACACCGGGGCGCAGCTCGCCGTCACCTACGATGCCGACGGTGGCTACGGGCATCCCGACCACGTGATCCTCCATGACCTGACCCGTCGCGCCGCGCGGCAGGTGGGATGCGCCTTCGCCGCCATCACCCCGGAGACCGGCGAGGGTGTCCACTGGTTCGAGCTCGAGCACCTGCTGCCGGTGGTCATCGAGGCGCTCAATCACTACCGGACACAGCTGAGCGTGCACGGCGACACCCTCACACACTCGGGCGGTCAACCCGACGTGGTCAGGACTTCCGTCGGCCTCACGGGAGACTGGGCTTCCCCGCACCTCTCATCTCGATGACGTGGCGCCCCCGGCGCGATGATCGTCGTCGGCGCTTCTGCGTGCCGTCCTGCCCCCTACGTCACGTGTCCCTGACTCCTCGTCACCAGAGTCGTCGTGGTGGTCGTCGGCACTCTTCGACTCGTCCCCGGTGTCGTAGTCCTCGTCAGCGTGCCGCTCCCGCAGTTCCTCGCCCTCATCCACCAGTTCTTCCTGCTTGTTCTCCTGCTTCTCGACGCCATGTTTGTTGCGCAGTGGTAGCTGGACACTCTCCTCGGCCTCGATACCGGCCTGCAGCTCCCGTCCGCGCTCCACCTCGGCGTCGATCTCGGCACCCAGCAGCAGCACGTTGTTCACGATCCAGAGCCCCAGCAGCAGGCTGATGACCGAGCCGATGACTCCATAGGTGGCGTTGTACGACGAGAAGTTGGATACGTAGAAGGCGAAGGCCGCCACGGCGATGGCAGACACCACGAGTGCGATGAGGGACCCCATGCTGATCCAGCGGAACTTGGGCTGCTGCACGTTGGGCGTGAAGTAGTACAGCATCGCGATGAGCAGGACGGCGAGCAGAATCACCACCGGCCACTTCGCGATGTTCCACACCATCACGGCGGTCTCCCCCAGGCCGACGAGGTCGCCGACGGCTGTTGCCAGACCACCCGAGAGCGCGAGAGCAAAGATGATCACCGCCACGATGAGGAGCAGGACGAGGGTCAGGAGCAGCATCATCGGCTTGAGCTTCCAGAACGGCCTGCCCTCCTCCACCTCGTAGATGCGGTTCATGGCCCTGCCGAACGCCCCCGTGTAGCCGGAGGCGGTCCACAGGGCTCCCGCGAGGCCAACGATCAGCGCCACGCCGGCACCCGACTGGGTGGCGAGATTCGAGATCGTCGGCTCCAGCAACTGCTGCAGATTCTCGGGTGCGTAGTCGCTGAGCCACCCGTTGAGCGCGTCAGCCGTCTGCTGCCCCTGTCCGAAGACGCCGAGCAGGGACACCAGGGCCAGCAGCGCCGGAAAGACCGACAGGACGGCGAAATACGTCAGGGAGGCCGCCAGGTCGGTGACATGGTCCTTGCTGAACTCGGAGATGGCCCGCTTGCCGATGTACGTCCAGCTGGGCTTGCTCACGTCCGTCGGATCGTCCGGCTTGCGGGGGTCCTCCGGGTGTGGGGCGTTGGCCTTCTCCTTGGACCTCTGAATCGCGTCGTCGCTCACGTGAATCTCCTGCGCTCTGATGGGTGGTGGCGTCCGTCAACGTGCCTCCACATCGTACGAAACCCCGGGTTCATGCTTGTCCACCCACGGGGGTGGCGAGGCCCGGCCCTACCCTTGACACCATGCCCACCACGAGCGACACCCCGACGTACAGACATGTTTTCTGGGACATGGGCGGCACCATCGTCAACACGTATCCGCAACTCGACGCGGCCCTCGCCGACGTCATCCGCGGCCATGGCGACAGCATCGGCGACCACGACGTCGCCCTCCTGACCCGCCGGTCCACCGGTGAGGCCATCTCGGTGCTGTCCGAGCGCCACAACATCGGGGAATCGGAGTTCCGGGCGGCCGAAACGGCACTGAAAACACACTGGCTCACATCGCCGCCGCCTGCCATGCCCGGCATCCGGGAGGCAATGGCACGGGTCAGCGGCCTCAACCTGGTGGTGACGCATCGCGAGCGCACCAGTGCCCGGTCGCTGCTGGCGTCCCTGGACATCACGGTCGACGACCTCGTCTGCGCGCCGGACGGCCATCCCCGCAAGCCCGATCCCGCCATGCACCTGGCCCTGCTGGAGCGCCACGGACTCGACGTGGAGGACTGCATTTCTGTGGGCGACCGTCCCATCGACGCGACCGCCGCGCATTCTGCCGGCATGGCCGCCGTCATGCTGCGGACACCCCGCATCCCCTTCGACAACGACGCCGAGCACCAGATCGAGACCCTCGCCGAGTTGGTGCCGTTGTTGGGCTGAGGGGCGCTCAGGAAGTGGAGACCCTCAGAATTCCCGGAATTTCGGAGACGCCGCTGCGACCGGTCCTCGCGAACTGCGCCCACATGGCACGCACGGGGCGGCCCTGTCGTCGCACCTCGTCGAGCGCAACGCCCTCCAGCAGTTCGCCCACTTCCCATGCAGGCGTTGGGAACAACAGGGCCAGTTCGATGACATGGGCTCCTTGGAACCTGGGACCTGCGCCCCAGTCGAGGCGGTAGCGCTCGGCATGGCCCCCGGCGCTGTGGTGCCGATCCACGAAAGCCTCGATGGCGTCGTCGTAGATCTGCCGGGTGGTCCGGGCGACGGCGTCCTCGTACAGCCGGCGGCCCAGCCGGGTCCCCTTGATGCGCGCGACCAGCGGCGTGAGCTCGGCGAAGAGAGCGGTCTCGCGGTTGTTGGAGCCGATGAGCACGTCCACTGCGGGGGCAGCCGCGCGCCACGCCTCCTCCAACTCGGGCTCGGCGGGCACCGGGTCGTGGCCGTACTGAACCCCGAACGGCATGGCTGCCACCCACCCGAAACGGCCCAGACCACGCACGAGGTGCTTCTGCTGCTGCACCATCTCCTCGTTGGTCAGGGTGGTGGGGAACTCACCCAGCCGTGCGGACATGGTGGCGGACATGCCCGAGCGGCCCCGCGTGATGCCGAGCGGTGGGCTCTGGATGATGGCCCGACGGAACAGGCCGGCCGCGCCGTCGCTGATCATGAGGTGGGCCACGGAATCCGCCCCGGCGGACTGGCCGAACAGGGTGATGGTGTCCGCGTCCCCTCCGAAGGCGGCGATGTTGCGTGTGATCCAACGGAGCGCCTCCACCTGGTCCAGCAGCCCGAGGTTCGCCGGGCGCTCGTCGCCCCCGAGGAAGCCCAGCGGGCCCAGGCGGTACGTGACCGTCACGACGATGACACGTTGCTCCGACACGAGCAGGGCGGGATCGCTGTAGGTCTCGTCACCACCGCCGGTCTCGTAGGAGCCGCCGTGGATCCAGACCATGACCGGCAGCACCTCATCCGGACCGGCGTCGCAAGGCGTGGTGACCGAGAGGTATTGGCACTGTTCGTCCACCCCCAGGTCCCGACGCTCGCTCTGATCGGTCTGCAGGGGGTTGGCGCGCTGGGGGCAGCGAGGTGACCACAAGGTGGCGTCGATCTCCCCGTCCGCTGCGGGCTCCGGTTCAGGCCTGCCGAACCGCTCGGCGCGCGCATAGCGGATTCCGGTGTATCGCAGCACTTGTCCGTCGGCACGACCGACGACGGTGCCGGCGGCGCACTCGACGCGCAGGGACTCCATGGGCTCTCCAAATCTTGACGGGGTTCCAGATTGCCACGCCGATCCCAACCCGGCGGCGTAGGGAACAGGACTCAGCCGCGCAGGGCGAGAACGGCGTCCTTGACCCGCCAGTCGGCGTCCCTGAGTGCCACCTCCGCCCGCTCCTCGCCCACTCCCGCCAACTCGGCCACCATGCGGACTGCCCGGATGCGCAGCTTCTCGTTGGTGGCGCGCAGGTCCACCATCCGGTTACCCATCACCTTCCCGGCACGGACCATGGTGATGGTGGAGATCATGTTCAACACCATCTTCTGGGCGGTCCCGGAACGCAGCCGTGTGCTGCCGGCCACCACCTCGGGACCGACGATCACCTCGATGCCGTGATCGGCCACCGCCGAGATCTCGGCGTCCTCGTTGCAACTCAGCGCAACGGTCAGGGCCCCCACGGAGCGCGCATGTCGCAGCGCACCGACGACGTACGGCGTCCGCCCGCTGGAGGCGATGCCCACCACGGCGTCGCCCGGCCCCACTTCGCGAGCGGCGAGGTCGGCCGCCCCCCGGTCCGGATCGTCCTCAGCCCCCTCCATGGCGGAGCGCAGCGCACGGTCTCCCCCGGCGATCAGACCGACCACCTGGTCCGGGCTCGTGTTGAAGGTGGGGGGGCACTCGGAGGCGTCCAGCACCCCCAGCCGTCCGGAGGTGCCGGCCCCGATGTAGATGATGCGGCCGCCCGGGATGAACCGGGCCGAGATCGCTTCAATGGCCGGGATGATCTGGGGCAGGGCTGCCTCCACGGCTTCCGGAACCCCCCGGTCCGCATCATTCATCACACGGGCCAGTTCTGCGACGTCCAACCGGTCGAGGTGGGCGAAGCGCGCATCAACGCCCTCCGTGCTCAGGTTGCGCGAAAGCTCCATGGACAACTCCTGGATCGTGACAGTGTGCGGCTGGGACGTGGCGGGCAGGCCCACCCCGCAACGGTATCCCGCCGCACCCCGGGTCCGGGGCCGAGTGTCCCGCGCGCCCCTCAACGGGCGAATGGCACACCGTCTCCACGCATGGCTACGCTGGATTTCATGCGTCTGATCCTCATCCGCCACGGCGAAACCCAGTCCAATGTCGATCATCTCCTGGACACTGCCCACCCTGGCGCACCCCTGACGCAGAACGGCCTCCAGCAGGCCCGGGCCCTGGCGGAGGCAATCGCGCACGAACACATTGATGCCCTCTACGTCTCCACGCTGACCCGAGCCCAGCAGACGGCGGCCCCCCTGGCCGAGCTGCGAGGAATCCCGGTGTCCGTCGTCGACGGCATCCACGAGATCGCGGCGGGAGTGGAGGAGATGAGCCCCGACTGGAGCGCCTACGTCGGCATGCTCAACTCCTGGTCCCCCGAAAACCTGGACGCCCGCCTCGACGACGGTGAGAGCGCACGGGAGTTCATGGCCCGCTTCGACGGCGCCGTCGCGGCCATCGAGGCCGAAGGACACGGCAGCGTCGCCATCGTCAGCCACGGTGCGGCCCTGCGAGTGTGGGCGCTGGCGCAGGATCCCTCCGTCGCCGGGAAGTCAGCAGCAGGGCCACTGCGCAACACCGAGTGGATCGTGCTGAACGGTTCGTCGGCCGTGGGCTGGAGGGTGGAGCGCTGGGGCCAGCACGACATGTCCGGCCAACAGGCCACGGCCCTGAGCCGGGCCGAAACCCATGGCGGATGAGGCGCTCGTCGAGCAGATCCTGCGCGCGGTGGAACTCGTGCCCCCCGGACGGGTGGCGACGTACGGCGACATCGCGTCCGTGGTCGGCATCGGAGCCCGCCACGTGGGCAACGTGCTGGCCCGCTGGGGCCACGGTGTGCCGTGGTGGCGCGTGACCAACAGCAGGGGCGAACTCCCGCCGACGCTCATGCAGCAGGCCCGCCCCCACTGGGACGCCGAAGGGGTTCCGGTGAGCCCGGGCAGCGGTGGTTGCCGGATCGCTGAGTGCCGCGTGAATCTCCCTGCCCTGGAGGGGGATTGGGCGCGTTCAGTCACTGACCTTCTCGACTGACGACTCTCTTCACCCATGGCCAGCCCTTGCGCCATCTACGATGGGGGCATGGGAAAAGTCGGAGTCATCGTGAAGGCTGCCACCGGAATAGTCGCTGCCACGACAACCGTGGTGACTCTCCTCAAGGACAACCCTCAACTGACGGAGGGCTTCAGTTCCACGGTCGACAAGATCAAATCGGCCACGAACTCCGACAATCCCAAACTGCGGTTCGACGGGCGAATCCAGGCCATAGACACGTGCGCCGATGCCGTCGCCGCCAATTTTCCGGAGCTCACCGAGCCCGCTGAGTGGCGGCGCAAGGCCTCCACGCTGCGTGTCCGGGGCGAACTCGCCTGGAACGCCAACCAGGGGAAGGCCCGCAAGAAGGCCATGGCGGAACTCAATGCCGAAACGGCCGTGGTGCTCGAGGAGGTGAATGCCCGCCTCGCCCAACTGACCACCACGGACACGGAACCACCGGTGATAGACACCGCATCCTGACGACGGCGGACCCGGACCCTGCCCGCCTCGCCCGAGAGGTGCTGGGCTAGGGTTTGAGGTGGTGCTTGACATCAATTTCTGGACGGAGACCGATGAGCGCAGAAACAACGAGCGCGGCCGAGATCGATTTGGCTGCCGACTTCACCACCCCCACCGAGGCCGATTGGGAGAAGGAGGTGTTGAAGGTTCTCAACCGCAGGCGGCCGGAGGGCAAGGAGCTGACCATCGAGCAGGCGTACAAGCGTCTGACGAGCCACACGGTTGACGGCATCGACATCAAGCCCCTCTACACGGCCGACGACGGCGTCGAGGAGCTGGGCTTTCCCGGCATCGCCCCCTTCACACGCGGCACCACGGTGCGCAACGGCGAGATGGACGCCTGGGAGGTCTGCCCGCTCTTCGAGGACAACGACCCCGAGGCCACCCGGCGCGCCGTGCTGACCGATCTGGAACGAGGCGCCACAGCCCTCTGGCTGCGTGTCGATCCGGACGCCATCGCCACCGAGGACCTGCCGTCCGTGCTGCACGAGGTGCTGCTGGACCTGGCACCCGTCCACGTGTCCAGTCGAACCGACCAGATGGGTGCCGCCAAGGCGCTCCTGGCCGTTCTGGACGAGGACGATGCGGACAACAAGACCATCCGCGGCAGCCTGGGCATCGACCCCATCGGCTTCGCCGCGCTGCACGGCACCACCCCTGATCTCTCGGTTCTGACGGAAGCCGTCGAGATTGCGCGCCCCTTCCCCGGCGTCCGCCCGATCATCGTTGATGCCGGGATCTACCACAACGCCGGCGCCGGTGACGTCAACGAACTCGCCTATGCCATGGGCACCGGGGTCGAGTACGTCCGCGCCCTCGTGGACGCCGGAATCTCCGTCGACGACGCCTTCGGCGCCATCCTCTTCCGCGTCTCGGCCACCACCGACCAGTTCCTGACCATCGCCCGGCTCCGTGCACTGCGCACCCTCTGGTCTCGCATCGGTGAGGTGCTGGAGGTCTCGGAACTGAAGCGTGGAGCCATCCAGCACGCGGTGACGTCCCTGCGTGAGATCACTCGTGACGACGCCTACGTCAACGTCCTGCGCGCCACCATCTCCGCGTTCGGCGCAGCTGCCGGTGGTGCGGAGACCCAGACCGTCCTTCCGCTCGACTCCGCGATCGGGCTCCCCAACGTCCTGTCCCGACGGATCGCCCGCAACATCTCGATCCTGCTGGCCGAGGAATCCAACGTGGGCAGGGTCAATGACCCGGCCGGCGGCTCCTGGTACGTGGAATCGCTCACCCGTCAGCTGACCGAGCAGGCGTGGGAACTCTTCGGGTCACTGGACGAGAAGGGCTTTGCGGCCGCCGTCGCGGACGGCACCGTCACATCGCAGCTGGACGCCATCAACGAGGCGCGCAGGAAACTCCTGGCCACCCGCAAGCTGCCCATCACCGGCGTCTCGATGTTCCCCGACCACAACGAAGAACTTCCGGAGCGCAAGCCCCGGCCCGAGGCGCCCGAGATGGGTGGACTCGTGCCGGTGCGCGACTCGTCGATCTTCGAGGACCTGCGGGACCGCTCCGACGCCGCCCGCCGGGCTGGCAATCCACCGAAGGTGCTGCTCGCCTGTCTGGGTGCCCGTCGCGACTTCGGTGGTCGCGAGGGATTCACGTCGAACCTGTATCACGTGGGCGGCATCGACACCGTGCTGGCCGAGGGCCAGACGCCCGAGGACTTCGCCCGTCAACTCACGGAGAGCGGCGCCACCATCGCGGTGCTGTGCAGCTCGGCCAAGCTGTACGCGAAGCAGGGCATGGACGTCGCCCGGGCGCTGAAGAACGCCGGCGCGAGCGAAATACGCCTCGCCGGGCAGCTCAAGGAATTGGGCGCCGAGGACACCGACGGCCTCATCGCCGGAAACGTCTATGACGGCATGGACGTGGTTGACCTGTTGACCACCACCCTCGACAAGCTGGAGGCCTGATCAATCATGACCACCATTCCCCGTTTCGGATCAGTACCGCTGGAGGGTGACGGCATCCCCGCCGACGCCCGCGAGCAGTTCGAGAGCATCAACCACGAGGTGGGTCACTCCGCCGGCTGGCAGACGCCCGAACACATCCTGGTACCGCCGATCTTCGGCGACGATGACCTGGCCGACCTGGACTTCCTGGACACCCGCCCCGGCATCGCGCCCTTCCTGCGCGGCCCCTACCCGACGATGTACGTCAACCAGCCCTGGACGATCAGGCAGTACGCCGGATTCTCCACGGCGGAAGAGTCCAACGCTTTCTACCGACGCAACCTGGCCGCTGGCCAGAAGGGTCTCTCGATCGCGTTCGACCTCGCCACCCACCGCGGCTACGACTCCGACCACCCCCGCGTGGCTGGCGACGTCGGCATGGCCGGCGTGGCCGTGGATTCCATCCTCGACATGCGTCAACTCTTCGATGGCATCCCGCTGGACCAGATGTCTGTCTCCATGACGATGAACGGCGCCGTGCTCCCGGTGCTGGCGATGTACGTCGTCGCCGCCGAGGAGCAGGGCGTCAGCTACGACCAGTTGGCCGGGACCATCCAGAACGACATCCTCAAGGAGTTCATGGTCCGCAACACCTACATCTACCCGCCGCTGCCGTCGATGCGGATCATCGCCGACATTTTTGCGTTCACCAGCGCGAACATGCCCCGGTTCAACTCCATCTCCATCTCCGGCTACCACATGCAGGAGGCCGGCGCGACGGCCGACATCGAGATGGCCTACACCCTGGCCGACGGCGTGGAATACATCCGCGCCGGCGAGTCGGTGGGCCTGAACGTGGATGCGTTCGCACCCCGCCTGTCGTTCTTCTGGGCCATCGGCATGAACTTCTTCATGGAGGTCGCCAAGATGCGGGCGGCCCGTCTGCTGTGGGCGCGGTTGGTCCGCGAGTTCGGGCCGAAGAACACCAAGTCGATGTCGCTGCGCACCCACTCGCAGACCTCCGGCTGGTCGCTGACCGCACAGGACGTCTACAACAACATCGGCCGCACCACCATCGAGGCGATGGCCGCGACGCAGGGCCACACCCAGTCGCTCCACACCAACGCCCTCGACGAGGCCATCGCCTTGCCGACGGACTTCTCGGCCCGGATCGCCCGCAACACCCAGCTGTTCCTGCAGCAGGAATCGGGCACCACCAAGACCGTCGATCCCTGGGCCGGGTCCGCCTACGTCGAGAAGCTCACAGAGCAGCTCGCACGCAAGGCATGGGAGCGGATCCAGGAGGTCGAGCAGGCCGGTGGCATGGCCAAGGCCATCGAGCAGGGCATCCCGAAGATGCGCATCGAGGAGGCCGCGGCCCGCACCCAGGCCCGCATCGACTCGGGCCGCCAGCCGGTGCTCGGCGTCAACAAGTACCTCATGGACATCCCGGACGAGCTGGACGTCCTCAAGATCGACAACAAGAGCGTCCGCGCCGGACAGATCGCGAAGTTGGAGAAGCTCCGCGCCGAGCGCGACGAGGAGGCGACACAGGCATCGCTGGACAAGCTCACTTGGGCCGCCGCCAACCCGGATCCCACGGACCCGGATCGCAACCTCCTCAAGCTCGCGATCGACGCGGCGCGCGACAAGGCCTCCATCGGCGAGATCTCCGACGCGCTGGAGAAGGAGTTCGGGCGCTACACCGCGCAGATCCGTACCATCTCAGGTGTGTACAACAAAGAGACCGGCTCCAGCCAGGCCGTCAGCCGGGCGCGCGAACTCGTCGAGGGCTTCGAGGCGAAGGAGGGGCGTCGTCCCCGCATCCTGATCGCCAAGATGGGCCAGGACGGGCACGACCGTGGCCAGAAGGTCATCGCCACCGCCTATGCCGATCTCGGCATGGACGTGGACGTGGGCCCGCTGTTCCAGACGCCCGAGGAAGTTGCCCGCCAGGCCGTCGAGTCCGACGTCCACGTGGTGGGCGTGTCCTCCCTGGCCGCCGGCCACCTGTCGCTGGTGCCGTCGCTGCGTGAGGAGCTGGACAAGCTCGGCCGCGAGGACCTCATGATCGTCGTCGGTGGAGTCATCCCGAGCCAGGACTTCGCCGAACTCCGCGAGAAGGGTGCCGACGCGATCTACCCGCCCGGCACGATCATCCCGGAGGCCGCCATCGACCTCCTGGAGATCCTCGACAAGCGCCTCCACGGCGCCGAGCAGCCCGCCTGACCGAGATCGCACAAGGCCCGCCCCGTCCTCGGGGCGGGCCTTCGTCATTCCCGCTCGGCTCGGGAACATTTCGGTTGGCAGACCAGCCGAAATGTTCCCGTGTCTCCGCGATTCTCCACAGCCACTCACGCAGACGACGATTCAGGCCTACCGCTGCCCACAGTGGAGAGCATGTATGCAACGCACGCACCCTCGTCCACGCTGCTCGACCTCGCCGCCACCCAGGAGGGCGTACTGAGTTGCGAGCAGGTGCTGGGGCTGGGCGGCTCGAACACCATGATCCGACGACTTGTCCGCGACGGACGTTGGTACAGAATCGCCGCGGGCATAGTCTCGACGTCCGCCGCACCGCAGTGGATTGCTTGGGTGTGGGCCGGCATACTGCTCGGTGGCTCCTCGGCCGTCGTGGGCGGCGCGGCTGCGGCACATCTCCATGGGATTGGCCCCGAGCCCGACGCGATCGACATCTGGTCTGGGGAGAAGTCTCCTCGCTGGCGGCCCCCATGGCGGTTCCATCGCGGGGCCCGACCCGGGCGGGGTGAGCCAACGAAGGTCAGCATTGAAGAAGCGACTCTGGACATCTGTTCGATGGGTGAGCTCGACCAGATCGCGTCGGCGTTGTCATCAGCCATCACGGCGCGCCGAACCACACCCACCAGACTGCGATCGTCGGTCCTGGCGCAGCCCTACCTGCGCCACAGGCAATTGATCCTCGCGATGCTCGCCGACGTGAGCGCAGGCGCAGAAAGTCCATTGGAAGTGCGCTACCTGCGCGATGTCGAGAGAGCCCACCGCTTGCCCGCCGGTCAACGACAGGTGAGCGTGAGCTCCCGCACCCGCACCGACGTCGGCTACTTGGACCAGCTAGTTCTCGTGGAACTGGACGGGCAGCTCGGGCACAGCGGCGATGGGATGTGGCGTGACATGGCCCGGGACAATTCTCACGCGATCGGGGCGGGCTTCACAACGCTTCGCTACGGCTGGCATGACGTGGTTCGTCGACCATGCGAGGTGGCCTGGCAAGTGGGGGAAGCGCTCACTCTCGGTGGCTGGAGCGGCACACCCAGCAGGTGCAGGAACTGTCGAAAAGTGCATACCACCTGATGGCATCCAGCTTCATGAACATCTCGGGGGGCAGTCCAGCCGAACTGTTCACGGGTCTCGGGAGAGGGGCCGACGTCATCCGTCAAGTAATCCTTCCACTCCCGGAGGGCCGCCGGGCCCTCAACGCGAGGCGTGGCTACTCTGGAAACGTGCGGAATCTGACAGTGGAGCAATTGACCAAGAAGGTCCTCGAGAACTCGCGCGGCCATGTGGCCCGCGCGATCACGCTGGTGGAGTCCACCAAGCCGGAACACAGGCTCCAGGCACACGAACTCCTGCAGCGGCTCGCGCCCCACACCGGGAAGGCGTTCCGCGTCGGCATCTCGGGCGTGCCCGGATCCGGCAAGTCCACGTTCATCGACGCAATGGGCGCCAAACTCATCAGTGAACGCCACCACAAGGTGGCTGTGCTCGCCGTGGATCCCAGCTCGTCACGCACCGGCGGTTCCATCCTCGGGGACCGGACGCGCATGGCGGATCTGTCCAACCGTCCCGATGCCTTCGTCCGCCCCTCGCCGTCGGCCGGACACCTCGGCGGCGTGGCTCGCGCCACCCGCGAATCCATGCTGGTCCTCGAGGCTGCAGGCTATGACGTCGTCATCGTCGAGACCGTCGGCGTGGGTCAGTCCGAGGTCGCCGTCTCCGGCATGGTGGACACCTTCCTGATGCTCCAGGTTGCCCGTGCTGGCGACCAGCTCCAGGGCATCAAGCGAGGCATCCTCGAACTGGCCGACGTCATCGCCATCACCAAGGCCGACGGCGACAACGAACAGGCAGCCCGGGTGGCGGCGCGCGAACTGACCATTGCGATGAAGCTCATCTCCGGTGAACCGGAGAAGCGACGTGCCCCGGTCCTGACCTGCTCCTCCTACACCGGAGCCGGCCTGGACGAGGTCTGGGACACGGTGGCCAAGCACCGCGTGGCACTCGAGGCCGACGGCGACCTCGCGGCCCGCAGGCTTGAGCAACAGCGCGACTGGCTGTGGAACATGGTGCGCGAGGAGGTACTCGAGTCGCTGAAGACGGACCCCCGGGTGCGGCGCGTCGCCGCCGATGTGGAGGCCCGCGTGGCGGCCGAGGCCATCAGTGCGCTGGAGGGCGCCACCGAGATCCTGGCGGCCTACGCCGAGGCGGTTCCGACACTCGCATGGGCCACCCCTGCCACGGCCCCACGATCCCCTGACTACGCCTGATCCTTGTGCCCGCCAGGGTCGGACCTCTCCAAGGTGTCCAACCCGGGCGCGCTCGGTAAGCTGTTCCACGTCCACGTTGCAGGGAAGGAGGTCGCATGGGAGTCTTCGACCGCGCTGAGAAACGCATCGGTGCCGCTGTCGACAAGGTTTTCGCGCGCGCATTCAAGGGCGACGTGCAGCCTGTGGAGATCGCCGCGGGGATCCAGCGTGAACTGGACGCAGAGGCCAAGCTGTTGAGCCGGGACAAGCGACTCGTGCCCAATGATTTCCTCGTCTTCCTCTCGGAGCACGATCATGCGCGGCTGTTCCCCTACTCCAAGACCATCAACTCGGAAATCATCCCAGATCTCCGTGACCACGCCAGGGAACGGAGCTACGTCTTCAACGGCCCCATCTCCATCACCTACGACCTGGACGAATCACTGCCGACTGGCCAGTTCAAGGTGGCCAGCAAGGCCGTCTCCCGGCAAGCCGCACAGCCAGACTCCTCCTCCGCGCCGTCCCGCCGTCCCGCTCACCCTCTGGTGATCGAGGTCAGCGGGGTGCGCCATCCACTGGTGCCCCCGGGGCTTGTGGTGGGCCGCGGCTCCGAGGCGGATCTGCGCCTGAACGACCCCGGCATCTCACGACGCCACGCCCTGATCACGGTCACGGGGACGGCCGACGCACCCGAGGTGAGCATCGAGGACCTCGGCTCCACCAACGGCATCGTCGTGGATGGTTCACGTGTCAACCAGGCCCGGCTGCGGGACGGCTCTCGCATCGAGATTGGCAACACGAGGATGCTGGTGCACTCCCCCTCGGAGCAGTGACATGTCCGAACTCATCGTCGCGGCGATCAGGATCGTCTTCCTGGCGCTGCTGTGGCTCTTCATTGCGCTGGTCGCAGACGTCATCCGCAAGGACATGTTCGGTCGACGTGTCAGCGCCGCGACCCTCCCGGCCGCGGACACCCCCCGGAGCAAGCGCGGCAGGCGGGGACGGGACGCGCCCCCCAGCAGGTTCGCGGTGAGCCAGGGCAACCAACAGGGGCTGTCCATCCCGCTGGAGGCGGTCATCAACCTGGGTCGGGCGGCGGACAGCTCATTCTTCCTCGACGACGACTACGCATCGGCCCGCCACGCACAACTGGTCCAGCGCGATGCCCGGACGTGGGTGGTGACAGACCTCAGATCCACCAACGGCACCTACGTGAACGGAACTCGCCTGACAGGGCCCGTGGCCATCTCGCTGGGTGATGTCATCCGCATCGGCAAGACCCTGATGCGGCTGGAGGCCTGAGCTGTGACCTACAGGCTGCGTTTCAAGGCGCACTCGGAAGTGGGACGCGTCCGCAAGAACAACCAGGACGCCGCCTACGCCTCCCCCACCATGCTGATGGTGGCCGACGGAATGGGCGGGGCCGCCGCCGGTGACCTGGCCTCGGCCGTCGCCGTCACCGTCGCAGCGAAAGCCGACCAGCCCCTCAGCGGCGAGGAGATGCTCACCCACATGGAGGGCATCGTCGACGATGCCAACTCCCTGCTCTCGGAACTCGTGTCGCGCGATCTGAGCCTCGACGGCATGGGCACCACCTTCTGCGGCGCCATGTTCGACGGCCACCAGTTCGCCCTCACCCACGTGGGCGATTCCCGGTGCTACCTCCTGCGCGACGGCGAGCTGCGCCAGCTGACACACGACCACTCCTGGGTTCAGCAGCTGATCGACGAAGGCCGACTCACCCCCAAGCAGGCCGAGACCCACCCGCACCGCTCGTTGATCATCCGGGTGCTCAACGGCCAGAAGGGCGTGCACCCGGACCTGGAGCTCGTCGACGCCACACTGGGCGACCGGATCATGTTCTGCTCCGACGGCCTATCAGGTCTCATCAGCGACGAGAGGATTCACGAAGCCCTGGCCGTGGACGATCTGGGCGTCGCCATCGAGGACCTGGCGTCAGCGGCCAACCATGCCGGTGGACACGACAACATCACGGTGGTGCTGGCGGACGTCGTCGGGCAGGACGATGATCTGGGCGCGCCCGCACCGCAACTCGTGGGCTCCGCCGTCGAGCGCATCATCCCCGACACCTCCGGCCCCGCTGCCGCTGCTGCGGAACCCTTCCCGGAAGAATCCGCGGACCACGCAGGCGAGGAAGTGGCCCGCTACGCCCCCGGGGACACTTCCCACAGATGGCCCGGGGTGGTGGGCGGCCTGGTGGCCCTGCTGCTGATTCTGGGCGGCGCCACGTGGGGCGTGGTGGCCTATGGCCAGTCGCACTACTACTTGGCAGAGGCCGGTGGCAGCGTTGCCATCTACAACGGCCTCCCCGGATCGCTGCTCGGCAGGGAGTTGAACGTGCTGACCGAGCGCACGGACATCGCCATCGCGGATCTTCCCAGGTTCTACCAGCGGGCCGTCAGCAACACCATCGCCACGGCCGGTCTGGAAGGCGCCCACGAATCGGTGGAGGAACTCCGCTGGCGGGCTGACCGGTGCGTCGCGGTGCGCGAGGAACGCAATGCAGAGTCGGCGCCCGGCCTCCCCACGCCCACGACGTCGCCGTCGGGCCTGAGCACCACACCGCCGAACTACCCCACATTCCTGGCACCCATTACGCCCACCGCCTCCGCGGAGACCGACCCGGAGGAATGCTGATGTCCATCCCCACGCAGCCCGCGGCGACGGGCGAGGTGGTGGTCCACCTGAAGCGCCGCAACGTGGAGCTGCTCCTGATACTCCTGGCGTGCTCGTTCGGGCTCGTCGGTTGGGTGATGACCCATCTCGCGCTTCACGACGCACTTCCCGGCAACCTCGTCGTGGTGGCCGGCCTGTGGTACGGCATGGCCTTTATCGCCCACCTCTTCGTGCGCTTCCTCACACCGTACGCCGATCCAGTGATCCTTCCCTGCGTCTTCCTGCTCAACGGTCTGGGTCTGGCGATGATCGCCCGCATCGACCAGATCCCCGAACCCCCACGCAGCGACGCCTCCTCGCAGCTGCTCTGGACCGCGCTCGGTATCGTGCTGTTCATCGCGGTGCTCATCATCGTGCGGGACCACCGCCGACTGCAGCAGTACCCCTACCTCCTGTTCATCGCGGGTGTGTTGCTGTTGCTCCTGCCGCTCATCCCCGGCCTGGGCATCTCCCTGGGTGGTGCGCGCATCTGGATTCGCATCTTCGGGTTCAGTTTCCAGCCCGCCGAGGTGGCAAAGATCCTGCTCGCCGTTGCCTTCGCCGCCTACTTCTACGAGAAACGCGACGTCCTTGCCCTGGCCGGGAAGCGTTTCCTCGGCCTGGACTTCCCCCGGGCCCGAGACCTCGGCCCCATCGCCGTGATGTGGGTGTTCGCGCTCGGGATCATGGTCTTCCAGAATGACCTGGGCACCGCACTACTGTTCTTCGGCCTGTTCACGGTCATGATCTACATCGCGACGCAACGCCCCGCCTGGCCCCTGCTGGCGGGCGTGATGTTCCTCGTCGCTGGCTTTCTCGCCTTCAACTTCACCAACCACGTGCCGCGACGGGTCAACGCCTGGCTGGACCCGTTCAGCAACTTCGACGCCAACCTGCAGGTCATCAGCGCCCAGTTCGGCTACGCCTGGGGCGGGCTGTTCGGCCGGGGCTGGGGACAGGGCCGCCCAGGTCTGACCCCCCTCGCCAAGAGCGACTTCATCGCCGGTGCCATCGGCGAGGAACTCGGGATTCTGGGGCTCCTGGCCGTCGTCATGCTCTACGCGCTGATCTCGGCCCGGGGCCTCAAGGCTGCCCTGCTGTGTCCCGACGGGTTCGGGAAGCTGCTGGCAGGAGGGCTGGCGTTCGTCTTCTCGCTGCAGGTGTTCGCCATCATCGGTGGCATCACCCGACTCCTGCCCCTCACGGGCCTGACGACGCCGTTCATGTCCCAGGGAGGCTCCTCCATGGTCGCGAACTGGATGATCGTCGGCATACTGATGGTCATCTCGCACCGTGCCCGCATGCCCCAGGTGGCCACCGCCACCCCCCAGGAACTCGTCACCCCCGACGACGCGACGGCGGTGATCACCCGATGAACGGCCCACTGCGCAAGGTGAGCATCTTCGTCGCCCTCATGATGGCCGCTCTCCTGCTCAACGTGACCTGGATCTCCGTCGTACGCACCAACGACCTGGACGCGGACCCCCGTAACCGTCGCGTGCGGGATGCCGAGTTCGCCAGTGACCGGGGCGCGATCCTGGTGGGCAACACTCCCATCGCCATCACGAACCGCGCCGAGGGCAGCTTCCCCTTCGTCCGCGAGTATCCGGCTGGGCCCACATGGTCCTCCGTGACCGGCTGGTACTCCTACGACTACGCGCGCAGCGAGCTTGAACGCCAGTACAACGAGGAGTTGTCCGGGACCGGCTCCATACAGGCGGTCAGCCGGATCATCGACCTCCTCGTGGGGCGCAAGCGGCAGGGCGCCAACCTCTCGACGACGCTCGATCCGGCAGCCCAGGCGGCCGCCGTCGAGGCTCTCGGCGACAAGCAGGGCGCGGCGATCGCCATGAACTGGGAGTCCGGCGAGATCCTGGCGCTCGTCTCGACGCCCACCTACGATCCCAACCGACTCTCCACGCTGGATCTCAGCGAGGCGGGGGCCGCCTGGGAGGAACTGCTGAACGCCGAGGACGAACCCCTGAAGAACCGGGCCGTGCGGGAGGTGTTCCCCCCGGGGTCCACCTTCAAGCTGGTGACTGCGGCCGCCGCCCTGGAGAGTGGCATGCTGCCCTCCACCGAAATCGATGCGCCCCAGTCACTGCAGCTCCCCAACTCGTCGCGTTCCATGGGCAACTCCACCAACTGCGGCGGCACCACCGTGACACTGGAGCAGGCGCTGATCACCTCCTGCAACACGGCCTTCGGAACGCTCGGCATGGAGCTGGGAGGGGACCAACTCCGGGGCATGGCGGAGGCCTTCGGCTTCAACGCCGAGTCCCTCATCGATCTCCCGTCGGCACCCAGCCGGTTCCCCACGGATCTGGACGAGGCACAGACAGCCCTGTCGGCCATCGGCCAGTTCGACGTCGCAGCCTCCCCGCTGCAGATGCTGCAGGTCACGGCAGCAATCGCCAACGGCGGCCACATGATGCGGCCCTACGTGGTGCGGACGGTCGCCGGCGACGACCTGAAGGTGATCCGCTCCACCGAGCCCCGCGAGGTGGGCAGCCCGTTGAGCGAGGCCAATGCCCAGCTGATGCAGCAGATGATGGAGTCGGTGGTCAGCGAAGGCACCGGTCGCCCTGCCCGGGTCGACGGCATGACCATCGGCGGTAAGACCGGCACTGCGCAGTCGGACCCCGATCGCCCGCCCTACGCATGGTTCGTCGGGTACGCCACGGACCCCAAGGTGGCGGTGGTGGCGTTCGTACAGAGTGCCGACGTGGAGCGGGACGACATCTCCGGCGGCCGGGTGGCCGCACCCATCTTCACGGCCGTCCTGGAGGCGCTCCGATGACCACTCTTACCAGAACTGAAGCACTGTGCCCCACAATGGGCCCTGTCCGATCAGAAGGAGCCATTCGATGACCCAGCGCGGAACGCTGCTCGGAGGACGTTACGAGCTCGACCAGATCATCGGACGGGGGGGCATGGCCGAGGTGTGGCGCGCCCGCGACACGCGCCTGGCCCGCGACGTCGCCGTCAAGAGGTTGCGCATCGACCTCGCGAGCGACCCCACTTTCCAGGCCCGCTTCCGGCGGGAGGCACAGTCCGCCGCTGGTCTGAACCATCACAACATCGTGGCCGTGTACGACACCGGCGAGGAGCTCGACCCGTCATCGCAGGTTGCCGTGCCCTACATCGTGATGGAGCTCGTGGAGGGTGTGACCCTGCGCGATGTGCTGCGCGACGGCCGCAAGATCCTGCCCGAGCGCGCCCTCGAGTTCACCGCAGGCGTGCTCGACGCCCTGGACTACAGCCACAGAGCCGGCATCATTCACCGCGACATCAAGCCGGCCAACGTCATGCTGACGCCTGGCGGGGCCGTCAAGGTGATGGACTTCGGCATCGCCCGCGCCGTGGCGGACACGTCGGCGACGATGACGCAGACGGCTGCCGTCATCGGCACCGCACAGTACCTGTCACCCGAGCAGGCCCGTGGGGAGAAGGTGGATCAGCGATCCGACCTGTATTCCGTCGGCTGCCTCCTCTACGAGCTCCTGGTCTCCGAGCCCCCCTTCAAGGGCGATTCGCCCGTCAGCGTGGCGTATCAGCACGTACGCGAGGCCCCGGTGCCACCAAGCAAGCTGGACCCCGAAGTCACCGACGACATGGACGCCGTGACCCTGAAAGCCCTCGCCAAGAGTGCCGATGACCGGTACCAGAACGCGAGGGAGATGCGCTCCGACGTCCTGCGCGCCATGAACCACCAGAAGGTCCATGCCGTCGTCGCGGCGCCGGGCGCCGATGTTGCGACCACCGTGATGCCGTCGGAGAGCGAGACGACGGCCCGACGGGCCGCGGTTTCCCCCGCACCTTCGTCTGCCGCCGTGGCGGTTCAGCCCTCCCCGGACGAGGTGGTGGAGGAGAAGAAGAAGTCGCGCGGACCGCTGGTGGTGCTGCTCGTCCTCGCAGGCCTGCTGCTCGCGGGCATGGTCACGGCGATCGCCATGATCCTCAACCCCTCCGTCGCCCCGCCGGAGATGGTGACCGTCCCGGTGGTCACCAATGTGGACCAGGCCACCGCTGAGAACACCCTGAAGAATGAGGGCCTCGTTCCCCAGATCGAGGAGGTCGTGGGCACCGAGGAGGACGAGGGGAGGGTACTGGAGCAAACACCCGTCGCGGGGCTGGAGGTGGAAAAGGGCAGTACGGTGCTGCTGAAGGTCAGCCAGGGACCGGACACGCAGGTGATCCCCCCCATCATCGGCCTCACAGAGAAGGCGGCACGGCAGGTGCTCAATGATGCGGGCTTCACAGATGTCGAAGCCGAGGACGCCGACCCTGTGGACGAGGACATCACCGCCAAGGCCGGCACGGTCATTGATTCCACACCGCGCGAAGGTGGGGACGTGAACCCCGAGGAGCTGGTGACCATCACCATCGCCACCGGCGAGTCCATCGTCCCTCCGCTGGAGGGGGAGACCGAGGCAGAAGCCAGGGATTTGGCCAAGAGGGCAGGCTTCAACTCCGTCAGTCCCCAGACAGAGGAGACAGACGACCCGGCCAAAGTGGGCACGGTCCTGAGGCAGGAACCGGAAGCTGGAACCCCTTCGGCGCGCAGCGACACAATCACCATCGTGATCGGCCAGCAGGCAGAGGTCACAGCGTTGCAGGTGCCGAACCTCCGCGGCTACACCGAGTCGGAGGCCAAGGACGCGTTGACGAACGCCGGATTCACCACCGAACCACAGATCACCATGGTCGAGACCACAGAGGAGGCACCGGGCATCGTGTTCGCCCAGACCCCGGCGGCCAACGAACTTCTTGACCCCGCAGGCACCGTTGAAATACAGATCGCGGAGGAACCCGTGGAACCACCCGCCCCGCCTGAGGAACCAGTCCAACCGCCGGGCAACAACTGACGGGTTCAGCCGAGCGGAGTCTCCACCAGGGGCGACATGCCGACGGCCCGCGCCGGGGCATCGGCGTCGCCACAATCAGCCAGCCAGTTCGCGAGCATCTGGTAGCCACCCTCGGTCAGCACGGACTCGGGGTGGAACTGGACCGCCTCCATCGCCCAGGTGCGGTGCCTTGCGGCCATGATGACGCCGGACTCCGTGCGCGCGGTGACCTCAAGGGCCTCGGGCATGGAGGACGGTTCGATGGCCAGCGAGTGGTAGCGGGTGGTGCTGATCGGTGAGGGGAGGCCCCTGAAGACACCCTGACCGGAATGGAACACATCCGAGACCTTGCCATGGAGCAGCTCGGGCGCCCGTTCCACCACGCCCCCCAGTGCCGCGCCCATCACCTGCAGGCCAAGACAGACCCCGAACAGTGGGATTCGCCCGCCCAGCTCGCGCACCACGTCGATGCACACTCCGGCACGCTCAGGGGTTCCCGGCCCGGGCGACAGGAGGACGCCGTCGAACGAGGCGTGCCACTGCGACGCTGAGAATCGTGCGTCGTCGTTGCGCCACACCTCCACCTCCGCGCCGAGTTGTGCAAGGTAGGAGACGATGTTGTAGACGAATGAGTCGTAGTTGTCGATCACAAGGATGCGTGGCACTGAACAAGTCTCGCACTTCCGGCAGGAGCCTCCCCAACGCATCTCTCGCAGGAGCCTTTCCAGCACACCACCGAATTCGCTCCCGCGTCCCCGTTTGGACGGAAACCACCGGCCCATCAGTGGTTTTCTTCGCCGGCAGTGGCACAGGGAAGCGGCACCCGGGAACTGCGACACCGGAAAGCCGGTGTCCAGACCGGAGATTCGAGCGCCGGTTCAGCGGGTACGCACTGCTTCGCGCAGGCCGATGGCACCACTGAACGCCGGGGCGTCCAGCGACGCGACACGCTCGAAGGAATACCCAAGACCGTAGGCGGCCACGTACTGCTTGTAGATGGCCACCTGTTCGGAGCCCTCGACGGCCTGTTCCATGGCGTCGGTGTTCCCGATGGCTTCAATGACGTAGGGGGGTGCGTAGGGCACGCCGTGCAGCACGACGGAGTTGCCCACGCACTTGATGCCCGTGGTGGCCACCACCCGCTGATCCTGGATCGTCATGGCCTCGGCACCGCCGCTCCACAGGGCATTCACCACGGCCTGGATGTCCTGCTGGTGCACCACAAGGGCATCGTCGTCGACACCGGCCGGCTTCACGTCCAGTGGGGCATCGTCCAGGATCACCCGGACTCCCGGCCCGCTGACGGCCACCGTGGAGGCGTCCATCCCCGCCCGCTCGAGCGCCTCGTTCAGACTCGAGCCGCCCTGAATCCTGGAGGTCAGCTGTTCCACCTCGGCACGCAGCTCATCCGTGTTGGCCCGCAGGTCCTCGTTGCGATCCGCCTGGGTGGCCACCAATTCCCGAACGCTGTCTGCACGGTCTGAGCGCAGGTCCGTGCCTCGCGCGTTGATGGCGCTCACCGTAATCATGAACCCGGCCAGGATGCAGATCCCCAGGGTGACGAACCGGCCGCGCAGTGATCGCGGAGCGCCGCCCGCGCGCGTCGAGGCCCGCGACGCATACGCAGCCAACCGTGCCGACGCTCTGCTCATCCGCCCAGCCTAACCCGTTCGCCACACGAGCGGATGCTGAGGTTTGGGTCCCGCTGGATTACGATTCTGAGTGCCAACAAAGGAGGACCAGTGCCCGAGTCCAAGGTACGCAAGCAGGCCAAGGCCAAGAAGCAGCACAAGCAGTCGATGGAAGACACCGAACAACGCAGCAAGGTGGAACGCATCAAGGGCGCCCCACGACCCTGGGTCCCATGGGTGTTCGTCCCGGTCTTCCTGCTCGGAGTGCTCTGGCTCGTCGTCTGGAACCTTGCCGGTCAGGAAATCCCCCCCATGGCTGCCATCGGCAACTGGAACGTGGGCATCGGCCTCGCGCTGATTGTGGCCGGGTTCTCGCTCATGACCCTGTGGAAGTGACGGTCCACTCCACCAACGACCTGGAGGGCACCTCGTTCGACGCGGTGGTCTTTGACCTCGACGGAACCCTGATTGATTCACATGTGGCGATGATCCGCTCCTACGAACGCTGGGCGGACGAGCTCAACATCTCTCTGGACCGTCTTCCCGCGTTGCTGGGCATGCCCAGTGCGGCCGTGTCTGCGGCCCTGCTACCGCCCGAGGATGTTGCATCCGCAACCGAGCGCATCGAAGTGTTGGAGGTGACCGACACCGAGGGGGTCGTCGCCCTCCCCGGTGCCCTGGCGGCACTGACCCTGCTCCCGCAAGAACGCGTGGCCATAGCCACCTCATGCACCGACGACCTGATGCGCGCCCGTATCCGGGCCGCCGGGCTACCGCTCCCCGATGTGATCGTCACCCGGGACCAGGTGGCCGACGGGAAGCCCGCCCCCGACAGCTTCCTGCTGGCCGCGGAGCGTCTGGGCGTGGACCCCTCCCGGGTTCTGGTGGTCGAGGATGCGCCTGCGGGAATCGCCGCCGCTCGAGCCGCCGGTTGCGCAGTGTTGGGCATCGCCTCCACCAAACCGGCTGGGGAACTCACGGCCGACGCCGTGGTGACAGACCTCTCCCGCGTCACATGGGACGTGGATGCAGATGGCCGGGTCGCGATACGCCTGAGAACCCCCTGAGACTCGCGGGCGCCGACACTCTCCCCACCGTTACCCCTTGTCCATTTCGATCTGTTTTACCGATTCATCTCGCCACTATCGCCCCTATTGCCTTTTTGTGACTGCTTTCTGTTGACAACGGACTCATACGGACTGCATACTGTCCGTATGAGTCCGTAACCACTGGCTCTGGTTCGACAAAGTTGTCAACGAAAGGTGGTGTGACATGTCCCTCCCGGACGCCACACAGAACAAGAACCTCGAAGGCACGGGTGCCAGGGCCCGAGTGCAGCGGTTCGGCGGGTACCTCGCCGGCATGATCATGCCGAACATCGGCGCCTTCATCGCATGGGGGCTCATCACCGCCCTCTTCATCCCGACGGGCTGGCTGCCCAATGAAACACTCGCTGCCCTCGTCGGCCCAACCATCACGTACCTGCTGCCCATCCTCATCGGCTTCACCGGCGGCCGCATGGTGCATGGCCAGCGCGGCGCGGTCATCGGCGCCCTCGCGACGATGGGCGCCGTCACGGCTGCCGAGATCCCCATGTTCCTCGGCGCCATGGTCATGGGCCCCTTGGCAGCTTTTGTGCTGAAGAAGTTCGACGAGGCCATCGACGGCAAGGCGCCCAGCGGCTTCGAGATGCTCATCGACAACTTCTCCCTCGGCATCATTGGGTCAATCATGGCCATCATTGGGCGTCTGGGTATTGGCCCCATCGTCGAGGTCCTCGTCGACTGGCTGGGCTCCGGCGTGGGCTGGCTCGTGAGTAACTCGCTACTGCCATTGGCCTCAGTCTTCATCGAGCCAGCCAAGGTGCTGTTCCTCAACAACGCCATCAACCATGGCGTGCTGTCGCCGCTCGGCGCCGCCGAGTCCCAGGAACTCGGCAAGTCGATCCTGTTCATGCTGGAGTCCAACCCCGGGCCCGGCCTCGGCCTGCTGCTCGCCTTCATCTTCTTCGGCCCGACGAAGCTCCGGGGCGCAACCTGGGGCTCCGTTGTCATCCACTTCTTCGGCGGCATCCACGAGATCTACTTCCCCTACATCCTCATGAAGCCCCGCATGATCCTGGCCACCATCGCCGGTGGCATGACGGGCATCGCGACGGCTCTGTTGTTCAATGCCGGGCTCGTGGGGCCCGCCTCTCCCGGCAGCATCATCGCCTACACCCTCGTTGCCCCTCGTGGCGAGCTGCTGAGCGTCTACGCGGCAGTCCTTGCCGCAGCCGTCGTCTCGTTCCTCGTTGCCGCCGTGCTGTTCGGCTTCGGCCGTGGCAAGGACGTCGCCGACGACGTGGCTCTGGCAACCGCACATGACACGGTGGTCAAGGAATCCGGCACCGTCCCGGCTGCCGGTGCCGCCCCCGCCGCCAGCAGCACCGCAACCGTTACCGCGACCCGTTCCATCCTGGGCAGCAACGTCAAGAAGCTCGTCATCGCCTGCGACGCGGGCATGGGTTCCAGCGTGATGGTGGCCGGAGCCATGAAGAAGAAGCTCGCACCCCACGGCGTCACCGTCGTCCACTCGCCAGTGAACGAGATTCCCACAGACGCGGATCTCATCATGACGCAGTCGGGCCTCGCGCCGCGCGTCCGGGCCGTGGCCCCCGAGACCGTCATCGTCACCTTCGAGCAATTCGTCGGTGACCCCGCCTTCGCCCGCGTCGAGCGGGCCGTCAAGAACGGAGAGACCATTGAATGACACCGTGCTGTCCCGCGATTCCATCCGTCTCGGCCTGAACGCCGCCGACAAGGACGACGCCATCCGCCAATGTGGCGCGGCCCTGTTGGATGCGGGCGCCATCCAGGCGCCCTACGCCGAGGCCATGTTCGCCCGGGAGGGGGAGGTCTCCACCTATCTGGGTGAGGGCTTCGCCATCCCCCACGGCACCAACGAATCCCGGCAGTGGATCAACCGCGCCGCGCTGGGCTTCCTGCAGTTCCCCGACGGCGTGGACTGGGACGGCGAGACCGTCTTCGTCTGCATCCCCATCGCCAGCAACTCCGACGAACACGTCGGCATCCTCGGCGCACTCGCGGGGGTACTCATGGACCCTGACGCAGCCGAGAAGCTGCGCACCACCGCCAGCGTGGACGAAGTCATCGCACTGCTGTCCGACATTGGAGAAGAGGAATAATGCTTGCACTGCGCTTCTATGCCCCCGGAGACCTGCGACTCGAGGACGTCCCGGAGCCGAACTGCGGCCCCGACGAGGTCAAGATCCGCGTCAGGAACTGCTCCACCTGCGGCACCGACGTCAAGATCCGCAACAACGGCCACCAGAACCTGACGCCGCCGCGGATCATCGGCCACGAGATCGCCGGCGAGGTTGTCGAGGTGGGTGGAGATGTTGCGGGCGACTGGGAGAACGGTGACCGTGTGCAGGTCATCGCTGCGGTTCCGTGCGGCGACTGCCACGAGTGCCAGAAGGGCTGGATGGCCGTCTGCCAGAACCAGACGTCGGTGGGATATCAGTACGACGGCGGATTCGCAGAGTACATGATCGTGCCGCGCGAGGTGCTGAAGGTGGACGGGCTCAACAGGATCCCCGACGGGGTTGGCTTCGATGAGGCCTCCGCAGCAGAGCCCTTCGCCTGCGCCATCAACGCCCAGGAGCAGCTCGGCATCGAGGAGGGCGACGACGTGGTCATCTTCGGCGCCGGCCCCATCGGTTGCATGCACGTGAGGATCGCCCGTGGAGTCCACAAGGCCGGCCGGATCATCCTCGTCGACGTCAACGACCAACGACTGCAGATGTCCGCCGACGCCGTGCACCCTGAGGTCGTCATCAACGCCTCCAAGGTCGACGTCGTCGAGAAGGTCATGGAACTCACCGATGGTCGTGGCGCAGACGTCATCATCACTGCCACGCCCGCCAATGTCACCCAGGAGCAAGCCATCGCCATGGCGGCCCGCAACGGCCGCATCAGCTTCTTCGGTGGTCTTCCCAAGACCAACCCGACGATCTCGTGCGACTCCAACGTGGTGCACTACCGCCAGTTGCACATCCACGGCGCCAACGGTTCCGCCCCGGAGCACAACAAGCGGGCCCTGGCCTACATCGCCTCTGGTGAGGTACCTGTGAAGGACCTCATCACCCGGCGCATCCCGCTGTCTGATGTGATGGACGCCTTCGGCATCGTGGAACGCGGTGAGGCCATCAAGGTCACCATCGAGACCAACTGAGGGAGGATCCATCCCATGAGCAGCAGCCCGCCCAACGGCAGTCGCACCCTGTACGCCCCGCAACGCCATGAAGAGATTGTGGCAACGGCGCGGCGTGCAGGACGGGTC
This sequence comes from uncultured Actinomycetota bacterium, assembly GCA_963747505.1. Lineage (GTDB taxonomy): Bacteria > Actinomycetota > Actinomycetes > Propionibacteriales > Propionibacteriaceae > Arachnia. Next base: position 2,174,689 of record CAVVFD010000001.1, read on the forward strand.
GAGGTCAACGCACTGGCCGAGCAACTGACCGTGACTCCCGAGACCATCCGTCGCGACCTTGCCAGGCTGGAGCGTCTCGGGAAGATCCGGCGGGTGCATGGCGGGGCGCTGCCACTCGCGGAGACCGAGCCCGAACCGACCCTGCTGGACCGGCTGGGCAGGCACTCCGACGCAAAGGAGCGCATCGCGGCCCGGGCCGTCCTGGAACTCCCCCCGAGGGGCACCATCCTCCTGGATTCCGGGACGACCACCCTCGCCATTGCGCGGGCACTCCCCCTCGACGCGGAGCTGGACGTGGTGACGAACTCCGTGGCGATCGCCGCCGTCCTGTCGGACCATCCCCACCTGGAGATTCACATGCTCGGCGGCACCATCCGACGACGTACGGGCGCCTGCGTCGGGCACTGGGCCACCCAGGCCCTGCACCGGTTGTGCATCGACGTGGCGTTCATCGGCGTCAACGGGTTCAGCCTCAACCGGGGCATGACCACACCGGATGAGACGGAGGCTGACGTCAAGCGGGCCATGGTCCTGAGTTCTCGACGGCCCATCATCGTCGCCGACTCGTCGAAGGCGGGACAGGCGCGTCTGCATCGCTTCGCCGATGTGGACGACATTGCGCTCCTCATCACCGACGAGGGATTGGACGACGAGACGAGCGCCGAATTGGATGCCACCGGCATGGAGGTGATCCGGACATGATCGTCACGGTCACACCGAATCCCAGCATCGACCGCACGGTCACGGTGGAACAGCTGCACATCGGCGAGATCAACCGAGCCCTGCTGAGCCGGGTGGATCCGGGCGGCAAGGGCGTCAACGTCGCGCGGGCGTTGAGCGCCAACGGCGCCGAGACCCTGGCCATACTCCCGTTGGGGGGACCCGACGGACGACTGCTCGCGACACTCCTGGATCAGGCTGGGGTGAAGCACCAGGAGGTCCCCCTCTCCGGCACGACCCGCACCAACGTCGCCATCGTCGACCCCGGCGGGGTCACCACCAAGGTGAACGAACCCGGCCCCACGATGAGCACCGACGAGCTCGACGCCCTGCGGAGCGCCATCCTGGCCTCCGCCCGGGAGACGGACTGGCTGGCCCTGTGTGGAAGTCTCCCTCCGGGGGCTCCCCCCAGCTGGTTCGCAGACCTCATCGCTGCCCACCCGGGCAGGATCGCCGTCGACGCATCCGGCAGCGGCTTCCTGCTGGCGGTGGCTGCGGGACCGGATCTCATCAAGCCAAATCGTGAAGAGTTGGAGGAACTGGTTGGGCGGACCCTCCCCACCCTTACCGACATCCTGGAGGCAGCCACCGCCGTGGTGGAAGGCGGTGTGGGGATGGTCGTCGTCAGCCTCGGCTCCGACGGCGCCCTTGCCGTGACCAGCGAGGGTCACTGGTTCGCCACGGCGGCCGTCGCCGCCCCCCTGTCCACCGTCGGGGCCGGCGACTGTCTGCTGGCGGGGCTGTTGCAGGCCCTGCAGGACGGCGCAGACCCCCAGTCGGCGATCGCCTCGGCCGTCGCCTGGGGATCCGCCGCCGTGTCGCTCCCGGGCAGCAAGGTCCCCGGGCCGGGCGACATCGACCGCGTCATCGTGTCCACAGAACTCCCTTCCCTGTCCACCCCCCTCACCCGCTGAACACACAAGCACCAGCCTCCGTGTCCGCAGAATGACCTGGGTTCGTGCCCGGACTCCAGGTGCTCTCACACATGCAACGGTTCGGCCCAGGTGATCCGACGACTCCGGGCATCGGCAGTCACATCCCTTGGGCGGTGACAGTAGCGGCCCCATCGCCACTTCCAGCTAGCACCTACGCCGTCCCCCGCCACCAGCCACCTGAACTCTCCTACACTTGTCATCATCCGTCATCGTCGACAGAACGGCCACCACCATGTCATCTCGTACCGCCACCATTGCCTCCTCCGTCGGGCTGCATGCCCGCCCAGCAACCCTGTTCACCAAGAAGGTCGCGTCAACGGGAGTTCCCGTGACCATCGCCAAGGAGGGCGGCAAGGCCGTGAACGCAGCTTCGATGCTGGCCGTCATGTCCCTGGGCGCCAAGTACAACGAGGAAGTGATTCTGTCCGCCGAGGGCGACAACGCTGACGAGGTTCTGGCGGAGCTCGTCGAGTTCCTCGAGACCGACCACGACGCGAAGGAGTGAGCGGCATGACCACCGTGAACGGTTTGGGTGTCAGCGGCGGATCCGCCGTGGGTGTGGTTGCGCTCTGCGCTCTGCCCCAACCGCTGCCCGACGAGGACGCCTCCGCCGATCAGGCAGGCGACCTTGCCCGGGTCGGCGATGCCCTGGAATCTGTGGCGTCACGACTGGAGGCGACAGCGGCCACGCTGAGTGGTGACGCAGCCGAGATGATCGGGGCAGCAGCTGCGATCGCCCGCGATCCCGGTCTGCTGGATGCTGTTGCCGAAAACTTGAAGACCATGGGCCCCGCCCACGCCCTGAACACGGCCGTGGCCGGCTATGCCGCACAATTCGAGGAGTTGGGTGGATACTTCGCCGAGCGCGTCACGGACCTGCTCGACGTTGGTGCCCGTGCCGAGGCGATCCTGTTGGGACGCCCGATGCCTGGAGTTCCCGAGCTCTCCGAGCCGAGTGTGGTCATCGCCCACGATCTGGCACCGGCCGACACGGCCGTGATGGATCCGGCCATGGTGGTGGGTATCGTCACCGAGGCCGGAGGCCGCACCAGCCATACCGCCATCCTGGCGTCTCAGCGCGGCATCCCCGCCATCGTGCAGGCCAAGGGTGCGCTCGAGGTGGAGGACGGCATCCGGGTGGGCATCGACGGCGACTCGGGAGAATTGGTCGTGGATCCAGACGACTCCTGGCTGGCCGCGAAGGAGGAGAAGAAGCGTGCACGGGAGCGCATCTCCGAGCGCAGCGGTCCGGGCCGCACCTCGGACGGGCATCCGGTCATGCTGCTGGCCAACATCGGCAACGTCGCCGACGCCGAACTCGCCGGTGCGGCGGACGTGGAGGGTGTCGGACTGTTCCGCACGGAGTTCCTCCACCTGTCGGCCACCACGGCCCCCACAGTCGCGGAGCAGAGCGACGAGTACATCCGTGTGTTGACGCCGTTCGGGAATCGTCCCGTCACGGTCCGCACCCTTGATGCCGGGGCCGACAAGCCGCTGGCGTTCGCTGACCTTGGGCCCGAGCCCAATCCGGCGCTGGGTCGCCGTGGCCTGCGGCTCATGAAGGAGCGCGAGGACCTCCTGGATGACCAACTCGCCGCCCTGGCGATGGCCGCCGCGGATACCGGGGCGCTGGTGAAGGTGATGGCACCCATGGTGGCCACCGTCCAGGAAGCTGCCTGGTTCACCGACCGTGCCCACGCCGCCGGTCTGCCGGTGGCCGGCGTGATGGTGGAGGTCCCCGCCGCCGCGCTGCGTGCCCACCGGGTGCTGCAGGTCTCGGATTTTGCCAGCATCGGCACCAACGACCTGGCTCAGTACACGATGGCAGCGGACCGCATGGTCGGCGAACTCTCGGACCTTCTCGACCCGTGGCAGCCTGCGGTCCTGGACATGGTGGCTGCCGCCTGCGACGGGGGTCGGAGCGTCGGCAAGCCCGTCGGTGTCTGCGGTGAGTCCGCCGGTGACCCCCTCATGGCGCTGGTCCTCACCGGCCTCGGGGCCACGAGCCTGTCCATGTCCGTCCAACGCGTTCCCATGGTCCGGTGGGCTCTGTCCACACACACCGCCGACGAGTGTGTCCGTCTCGCCGAACTGGCCAGAGGGGCAGACTCCGGCGAAAGTGCCCGGGAGGCCGTCCACGCGGCCGCCTCAGCGGAGCTCACCGACCTGCTCTGATCCGCCACGATGCGCGGGGGGAAGAACCGCGCCGTGGGGCCACGCCTCACGAACGGCGATCAGGTCTCGAATCAGTAACAGATTCCTCGTTCGTGCCTCAATAACTGCAAAGACGTGTGAAGGTGACATTGCTTACTGTTCTGCAGCAACTCTTCGCACTTTGGAGGTTCACATGTCTCGTCCCACCCCATTGCCCGACTCTGGAATCCCGCGGTCGGTGGCCGGCATGACGTCGTCACGTCGTACGTTCCTTCGCAGCTCACTTGCGGGTGCGGCCCTGGTCGGTTCCTCCGGCCTGCTGTCCGCGTGCGGTGACGACGGAGACGGCGGGGGGGCAGGGAGCGACGGCGGCGGTGAGCCCTCGGGCGTCGTGAAGTTCGGCATGAACGAGGCTTCCGGAGCGGGGCCCGCCTATGAGCGTCTGGTCAACATGGCCACCGCCTACGCTGTCCAGACGGGCGTGGAGGTCGATCGCAACGAGGTGGACCACAACACGTTCCAGCAGAACATCAACACCTACCTCCAGGGCAACCCGGACGATGTCTTCACCTGGTTCGCGGGCTTCCGGATGAACCAATTCGCTGAGCAGGGGCTGATCACGGATATCAGCGACGTCTGGCCCATCGACGGCCTCAACGAGAGCTTCAAGACCGCGTCCACCGCCCAGGACGGCAAGCAGTACTTCGTGCCCAAGGACTACTACCCGTGGGCCGTGTTCTACAAGAAGTCGGTGTTCGAACAGAACGGCTACGAGGTGCCGGGAACTCTCGAGGAGCTCACCACGCTCATGACCAAGATGCAGGGCAACGACATGGTGCCCTTCGCGTTCGCCGACAAGGATGGCTGGCCCGCCATGGGCACCTTCGACATCCTCAACATGCGCATCAACGGCTTCGACTTCCACATGCGGCTGATGTCTGGCGAGGAAACCTGGGATTCTCCAGAGGTCAAGCAGGTCTTCGACACGTGGCGGGGCCTGCTCCCGTACCACCAGCCCGATGCGCTGGGCCGGACGTGGCAGGAAGCCGCCACCTCGCTCAGCCAGGGCGAGGCAGGGATGTATCTTCTGGGCACGTTCGTCGTCGACGCCATTCCCGACGACGAACAGGACCTGGACTTCTTCACCTTCCCCGAGCTCGATTCCTCCATCGGTGCGGATGCGCTCGATGCACCGATCGACGGCTTCTGCGTGGCTGCCGCTGGCAACAACCAGGATGCTGCCAAGGAGATGATCAAGTGGCTGGGCTCGGCCGAGGCCGCAAATGCCGCCAACGAGGGCACCACCCCCATGATCGCGGCCAACGAGAACGCCGACACCAGCGGCTACTCGGACCTGCAGAAGAAGTCCGCCGAGGTGGTGGGTGCTGCCAGCAACATCGCCCAGTTCCTGGACCGCGACACCCGTTCCGACTTCGCCTCCACCGTCATCATCCCCTCGCTGCAGCAGTTCCTCAGCGAACCTGCGGACATCGACGGCGTGACCAAGAGCATCCAGGAACAGAAGGTTGCCATCTTCGGTAGCTGACCGGTTGGATTCAACGACGAGGGAGACACCGATGACGACCACAGATGTGGATGAACCAGGGGTGACGGAGCCGGCGGTCAGCCGGAAGAAGCGTCGGCTGCCGCCCTGGGACCGGGCCGTCGTCATCCTCATGATCCTGATCCCGACCGCGTTCGTGGTGGTTCTGGTGTGGATCCCGGCGTTCCTGTCGGTGGTGCTGTCCTTCGGCAAGTGGAACGGCATCGGTCCGGTCGACAACATCGAGTGGATCGGCTTCAAGAACTACTCGGACATCTCCACCATCTATCCGCCGTTCTGGCCAGCAGTCCAGCACAACCTGATCTGGTTGGCGTTCCTGTTCTTCATCCCCACTCTGCTCGGCATGTTCCTGGCGGTGATCCTGGACCGGGGCATGAAGTTCAGCCGCTTCTACCAGACCGCGTTCTACATGCCGGTGGTCCTGTCGCTCGCACTGGTGGGCTTCATCTGGCAGCTGTTCTACTCGCGAGACCAGGGCCTCATCAACCAGGTCTTCGGCACGGAGGTGGACTGGTACGGCGACGCCAGTATCAACCTCTGGGCTGTCCTGGTGGCCACCGCGTGGCGGCACACCGGCTACATCATGTTGATCTACCTCGCCGGGCTCAAGGGGGTCGACGGGTCCCTCCGGGAGGCCGCCGCCGTCGACGGGGCGTCAGAGCGCCAGACATTCTTTCGTATCATCTTCCCCGTGATGCGTCCGATCAACATGATCGTCCTCGTCATCGTGGTGATCGAGTCGCTGCGTGCCTTCGACCTGGTCTGGGTGGTCAACCGCGGCACGAACGGCCTGGAAATTCTCGCAGCCCTTGTGTCCCAGAACGTTGTGGGCGAGGCCTCGCGCTATGGCTTCGGCTCGGCGATGGCGGTGATCATGATGATCATCTCATCGGTGTTCATCGTTCTCTATCTGCGTATCGTCTTCAAGGAGGAACGCCGATGAGTACGGCAGTCACGGAGCCCCGCGCGGCGGGGCGTCCTCCCCGGCCACGCAAGGAGCATGCCGAGTCCGGTGCCCTGAACAGGCCGCGGGGCAGAGTGGCGACAATCGCCATGGCAATCCTGGCGCTGGCCTGGATCTTCCCCCTGTTCTGGGCGGTCCTCAACTCCTTCCGCAACTACGCCTACACCCAGACCAACGGCTACCTCTCCTTCGGCGGCTGGACATTGGACAACTATCGCAACGTGTGGGAGAACGGCAACCTCGGTAGATACTTCGTCAACTCGTTGATCATCACGGTGCCCGCCGTCATCGCGACGCTGTTCCTCGCATCCCTCGTTGCGTTCGTCCTGGCGAGGTTCAGCTACCGATTCAACCTCACGCTGCTGGCCGTCTTCCTGGCCGCCAACCTGCTGCCCCCACAGGCGCTTCTCGTGCCGATCTTCCGCATGTACCGGCAGATCCCCCTTCCGGAATTCATGAGTGCATCCGGTCAGCTGCTCGGCAGTTACTGGGGGCTGATCGCCATCAACGTCGCCTTCCAGCTGGGATTCTGCACCTTCGTGCTGAGCAACTACATGAAAACGCTCCCGCACGAGATCTATGAATCGGCCGAGGTCGACGGGGCGAGCGTGTGGCTGCAGTACTGGAAGCTCACCATGCCGCTGGTGCGGCCGGCCCTGGCTGCACTTGCCACCCTGCAGGTCACGTGGATCTACAACGAGTTCTTCTGGGCCACGGTCCTTCTCGGGGGCCAGGGCGACAAGTTCCCCATCACGAGCGCGCTGAACAACCTCAAGGGCCAGTTCTTCACCGACTACAACCTGCTCTCAGCGGGCTCGGTTCTCGTGGCTCTGCCCGTGCTCATCGTCTTCTTCGTCCTGCAGAAGCAGTTCGTGGCCGGGCTGACGCTGGGTTCCACCAAGGGCTAGAGGGCGCGCGGGTTGGCGCCGTGGCTCAGGCGCACTCCTCCACCCAGTAGAGGACCGCCTGTTCGGGGTTGACCACCGGGTGTGCCACCCCGACCGTCGACAGGACTCGACCGGTGGTCTCGATACCAGCCAGCCCACTGACCGAATCGCCGGGCGCCGCCACTGTTGAGCCCTCCGCAGGAGGGCCATCACCGGCCCACCACGGTGGCGGGACCAACCCGGTCTGGGTGCCGCCGGGCACGACTGGTCTGAGGCGGTAACGACGGGTGGGATCCAGCCCCGGAAGCCGGACACGGCCGAGAGTGCTGGTCACGGAGCGGCCCACAGAAGCGAGGGAATAGAGGGCAGTGCTCTTGTCCCGGGCAACGACGCCGTGACCGATCAGAGACTCGTCCGGATGGTCGATCCGAACCATGTCACCGCCGTGCAGGAGAGCCCGGTGCTCCTTGTGGAAGGCGATCCAGTTCCGCAGTTCGCCCAGCTGCTGCTCAGTGGCCTGGCGCAGATCCCATTCGACGCCCAGGTGTCCGAAGATGGCGGAGGCTGCGCGGAAGCCGAGGGTGTGCGAGCGACCGGTGGTGTGGGACACGTCTGATGCGATATGGGCCCCCATCAGCTCCGGCGGGATCAGCTGCGTGGTCCAGCGATGCATCAGTTGCCGCTCCTGCGGGTCGATGCAGTCGGAGGTCCACACGCGGTCCGTCCGCTGCAGCACCTCCAGGTCGATGCGGGCACCGCCGGAGGAGCAGGACTCGATCTCCAGGGCGGGGAACGCCGCCCTGATCTCGTCCAACAACCGGTAGAAGGCCAGCGTCTGGGACCGCACCCCGGGGCGCCCGCTGATCTGGTCCCCCGCCTCCACGAGGTCCCGATTGTGGTCCCACTTGATGTAGGCGATGTCGTTGTCACGCAGCAGCGCCATGATCTGGTCGCGGACGTGGGCGTAGCAGTCGGGGATCCCCAGGTTCAGCACCTGTTGGTGCCGGCTCTCCACGGGCCACCGCGAGGGTTCGGCGGCCATGACCCACTCCGGGTGTGCCCTCGCCACGTCGGAATCCGGGTTGACCATCTCGGGCTCGAACCACAGGCCGAACTCCATCCCCAGACCTGTCACCTTCTCGATGAGCGGCGTCAGACCTTCGGGCCAGACGTCGTCGGAGACCCACCAGTCACCCAGGCCCGAGTGATCGTCGCGACGGCTCGAGAACCAGCCGTCGTCCAGTACGAAGCGCTCCACACCAACGGACGCCGCGAGGGTCGCCAACTCGAACAGCGGCTCGCTCGCATGGTTGAAGTACACGGCCTCCCACACATTGAGGGTCACGGGCCGAGTTGCGGTGGGGTGGTTCTCACCTGAGCGGAGGAACGTATGGAATCGACGTGCCACGGCGTCCAGCCCGTCTCCGAAGGAGCCATAGACCCAGGGTGACTCGTAGGACTGGTCTGCCTGAAGCACCACTTCGCCGGGGAGAATGAGCTCGCCACCACCGATGATCTTTTCACCGCTGGACAGCTTCTCCGCCCAATGGACGTGGTTTCCGCTCCACGCGGTGTGGACGGCCCAGACCTCGCCGCTGCTGAAATCGAAGCCCGGAGTACCTGCGTGCAGGACGTAGGCGGAGTCGGCGCCCGTGCGGCCCCTCCGGTTCTCCCGCAGGTGGGTTCCGACCGTGAAGTCGCGCCTCTGCGGCAGTCGTTCGCGCGCCCACCGTCCAGCGAAATCGAGAATCTCGTCGCTGATGGGCGGAACAGGCAGCGCAAGGTCCAGCCCGTCCACCTGGTAGGGCGTGGGCGCCAGATTCGTCACCCGGGCACGGGTCCGAATGGCGCCGCCGTGGAGCATCTCGATGGTCTGGGACAGCGCCAACTCCGAGAACTCATCGCGCGCCTCCACCCGGACCACCGCCTCTCCGGTTTCCACCACGCCGCCCCCGTGGGGTTCGCCGTCGACGGTGATGGCGTGCGTCGTGAAGCGCGGGGACCAGGCGCCTCCTTGCCGGGACCCCCGAAGGCCCGGGCGCCCCATCCAGCCGGTCCACTGCTCCGGGATCATGGCCACCCGCACGGGAAGGTCTGGCTGGTTGGGGCCCGTCGGGTCCACCGAGACGAGGGTCAGGCCGGCGGCGTCATCCTTGGTGAGGGAGCCGACGTCGGCACCCCAGTGCACAACCGCCGGCAACTGGCCTGCCGAGACGTCGAGCACGAGGCTGACGCCGGCGGCGCGCATCACGATGGAACTGATGTCTGTGTGCATGACAGGGACCTTTCAACTGTGGCGGAGGTGACCGCCGCGCGCGGCAGCACCTGTGGTCTCGGGTACCATTGGAGTCACACCACCCACCTTTCGTCAACGTCGACTCCAAAGGTTGCACACACAATGCCCTCCCACGTAGCCATCATCGCCTCACCCGTCGGGCTCCATGCCCGCCCCGCCACAGAGTTCAGCAGGAGGGTCGCGGCCTCCGGCGTGCCCATCACCGTGGGACGCCCCGACGGGACCAGCGTCAATGGCGCCTCCGTCCTTGCCGTCATGGCCCTGGGCATCAAGTGCGGCGAGCGTGTCGTCATCAGCTCGGGGGGCACGGAGGCTGAAGATCTGCTGGAGGAGCTGGTGGACTTCTTGCAGACCGAACATGATGCCACAGCCGCGCCACCGCTGTTTGGACATCCACTACCCGCCACCTGAGCCAGCTTTTCAGGCGTGCCACTGCGGCGACTGTCGCAGATCAGATAGCGTGGCGCACTCCTCGCATGGCGTCGACGACGGCGGACTCGTCCCCCGGAGCAGGAAGCGATGATGCAACCGGGGTGCGCGCTCCGGATCAATGTGTTTCGGCGGAGTGAACCAGGCAAGCCCCGTGACCGGGTCGATCAGGATCTGCCACTGCACCTGTGGTGACAGGCCGGGATCGGGTTCGACGAGGCGATGATGGTGCGGACAAAGCAAGACCCCGTTGCCCAAGGACGTATCGCCGCCAGCCCACCATGGCCGGTTGTGGTGCGCCTCACATGCCGCCGGCGGGGCGTCGCAGCCCGGGAAGGCGCAACCCTGGTCCCGAAGCACGAGGGCGGTGCGAAGAGGCTTGGTGAAGAACCGGTGGGTACGGCCGACGTCGAGCAGCTCAGAACTCCCGCCGAGCACGGCGGGGGTCACGTGCGCATCGCAGGACAGGCGACGCGCCTCACCAGCAGAGAGCTGCTCGCCGCAGTTCACGACGCTGGCGGCCGCGAGGCCCGAGGTCAGCGTGCTCAGGTTCAGCGTCAACACCACCTGCGGACGATCCCCAGCCTGGGTGGGTAGCTCACCGGAGGACGCCTGAATGGCGCACCACCGCACCAACGCGTCCGCGCGCCGGGCCGGCCGATCGGGCACCTCGTTGGTCAGGTGGTAGGACGCAGCGGAAGGCAGGAGCGCGTCCAGCTGTGCCAGGAACAGCTGCCCGTCGGCCATGGGCAGTTGACCGCGGATCAGCATGGAGCCGTGGTGATCCGGCACGACCATCAGTGAGCGCCGCCGAAACGCGATCCGCGCGTCCCGTTCCACACGGTCCGCCTCAAGTGCCTCGGCATGGTCCGGATCGATGACCTCCGCCATCCGCTCGGCCACCTTGCGCAGCTCGTCCGGGTCCAATCGGTCCGCGAAGCCGACGACGTCGGCCTGGCATGCTTCCAGCTGCGAGGTGGACAACGGCAGCGGCAGATGCTTCAGTCCCGCCACGATGCCGCGGGCCTGCTGGGCGGACACCACCCCGTCACACCAGGCCGCGGCGACGAGCGGGAACCGGTCTGCCAGGTCGCGGGACAGCCGGGCGTCGGCACGCGACGCGGCCCGAGAGACTCGGTTGGTGGCGTGCAGACGCTCCGCCACGCTGAGTCCCGGCTCCCGTGAGCACTCGGCCTCGTGCAGGAGCTCCATCCGGAGGCCGGCGAGCCGGTCGCACAAGCCGTCAATCCGGGCCACCACGTCCAACAATCCGGACGCATCACCTCTGGCGGCGGCCGCCATCACGGCGACGCATTCCAGGGCAGCGTCCAGCTCCGTCCGGCCCTGTGTCGCGTCGTTGTTCATGTCATACATTCTTCCGGTCACCACTGACAGAAAATCGAACAGCCCGTTCGGCCGGACAAAGAATCCACTCATGAGTTTCTCGAGGGGCTTCGCGGGGCGTGGGCGGAGAAGCCGAGTGACGACCGTGAGCTACGAACGTCGTCGTATCGAAGGGCGTCGCGGAGTTCGTGGGACCTTCGATACGGCGGCTCCCCTTCGACAGGCTCGGGAGTTGCGCCTCATTGCCCGGCGACCGACGACAGCGATGCTGGGCGGGCAACGGCATCGGCCCTGCGATGGCAGACTCATTCGCATGTCCGAGGCCGGTGACCATCACCCCGTAACTGGCGAGCTGTTCTGCTCCCCGGTGCCACCGGGGACGAGCTGGCCGGGAGACCCCGCGACGGCCGGCACCCCCGTCGCGCACTCCGAGGTCGACGTCGCGGAGCTTGCCGCGTCGGCGCCGGACCTCGCAGCGTTGGATGCCCGAACCACCGTGTGCCGGGCCTGTCCGCGGCTGGTCGAGTGGCGGGAGTCGGTGGCCACCACGGGGCGGCGCGCCTCCTTCGCCGACCAGCCGTACTGGGGCCGCCCCGTCGCCTCGTTCGGTGACCCCGAGGCGGAGGTGCTTGTCGTGGGGTTGGCGCCCGCGGCCAATGGGGCCAACCGGACGGGCCGCATGTTCACGGGCGACCGCTCGGGAGACTGGCTGTACGCCGCGCTGTTCCGCGCCGGCTATGCCTCGCAACCGTCGTCGGTGGCCGCGGGTGATGGTCTGCACCTGACAGGGATTCGCATCGCCGCCACCGTGCGCTGCGCTCCACCGGCAAACAAGCCAACCACCGAAGAGAAGGCGACCTGCGCGCCGTGGCTGGATCGGGAGTTGGAGCTCACCGAGCCGCAGCTGCGCTCGATCCTGGCGCTAGGACTGATCGGCTGGGATGCGACAATCGGCGCCGCCCGGCGTCGGGGCTGGCACGTCCCCTCCCCCAAACCGAGGTTCACCCACGGCGCCGAGTCCACGCTGACGACAGCCGACGGCCGGGAGGTTCGGCTCGTGGGGAGCTACCACGTCAGCCAGCAGAACACGTTCACCGGCAAGCTGACCGGACCGATGTTCGACGAGGTGCTCGCGCGGCTTTGACGCCCCCGGTGCACGTCAAGAAGGAGGAGCTGCCGAGCTGCCAGCCCCCGGCCGGTCATGATGCGGCAGGGAGAGTGGCCCCGCTCAGCGCAGAGTGGCGAGCTCTTCTTCGACTTCGTCCCGTGTGCGCGGTCGCACCACACGAGCAACCTCCACGCCGTCGAGGAGGAAGATCAGGGTGGGCCACAGCTTGACGGCGAACGACCGGCCCAGGGGCCGTCCCGGGCCGTCCTCCACCTTGATGTGGCGCACTTGTGACGCCCCCTCCATCACCGCGGCGATGTGCGGCTCCGCGCGGGCGCAGTAGCCGCACCAGTTGGTGCCGAACTGCAGGACGGTGACGCCCGGCAGTGCGTCGATGTCGGCGCGTTCCGGCTGATCAGTGACGTAGCCCAGTTCCATACCTTCAGCGTACGCAGGCGGTGTACCCCGTGGGCCATACTCACCTCAAGGCCTTCACGTCCCCTTCCTCACTGCCGCCTCACTGCCTCGGCGCGACAGGCGTCCGGACGATCCTGCGCCAGGTACATCCCCACGCCCAGCGTCCTGCCAGCGATGTCAGTGGCACCCGATACGGTGAGCACGAACCGACCGAGACAAGTGCCCTTTGCACATGAAGGACGAAGAGATGGCCCCCTCCACCAAGCAAGCCCAGCGGGCAGAGCTGCACAAGACGATCTGGCGCATCGCCAACGACCTGCGGGGCAGCGTCGACGGCTGGGATTTCAAGAGCTACGTGCTGGGCATGTTGTTCTACCGCTTCATCTCGGAGAACCTGACCATCTACATCAACGGGTTCGAGCGGCAGGCCGGTGTCTCCGATTTCGACTACGCGCAACTCAGTGACGAGGAGGCCGAGTTCGGTCGCGAGGTCACCGTCGCGGAGAAGGGCTTCTACATCCTCCCCTCCGAGCTATTCGACAACGTGCGTCGGGGCGCCAGACACGACCCCAACCTCAACGAGACCCTGCAGGCCGTCTTCCGGGACATCGAGGGCTCCGCGTTCGGCACCGCCAGCGAGGACGACCTCAAAGGGCTCTTCGACGAACTCGACGTCAACAGCTCCAAACTCGGCCCCACCGTCGCCAAGCGCAACGAGAAGCTGGTCAAGCTCCTCGATGCCATCGGCGACCTCCCACTCGGCAACTTCGGGGACAACACCATCGACCTTTTCGGCGACGCCTACGAATACCTCATGACGATGTACGCCTCCAGCGCAGGCAAGTCCGGCGGCGAGTTCTACACCCCTCAGGAGGTCTCCGAACTCTTGGCACGGATCACAGTGGTGGGGAAGACGTCGGTCAACAAGGTCTATGACCCGGCCGCCGGCTCCGGATCGCTGCTGCTGAAGTTCGCCAAGGTGCTGGGCAAGGACAACGTCCGCCAAGGCTTCTTCGGGCAGGAGATCAACCTGACCACCTACAACCTGGCGCGCATCAACATGTTCCTGCACGACATCAACTACGAGAAGTTCGACATCGCCCATGGCGACACACTCACCGACCCGGCGCACTGGGACGACGAGCCGTTCGAGGCAATCGTGTCCAACCCGCCCTACTCCATCAAGTGGGACGGCGACGCCAACCCCCTGCTGATCAACGACCCCCGCTACTCCCCCGCCGGCGTCCTGGCCCCGAAGTCGAAGGCCGACCTCGCCTTCACCATGCACATCCTCCACTGGCTCGCCGTCGACGGCACCGCCGCCATCGTCGAGTTCCCGGGTGTGCTCTACCGCGGCGGCGCGGAGCGCAAGATCCGCCAGTACCTCATCGACAACAACTACATCGACGCGGTCATCCAGCTCCCGCCGGACCTGTTCTTCGGTACCACCATCGCCACCTGCGTCATCGTGCTGAAGAAGTCCAAGACCGACAATGACGTGCTGTTCATCGACGCCACGGCCGAGTTCACCCGATTCGGCAACAAGAACCGGCTCACCGAGGTCCACCAGCAGCGCATTCTTGAAGCGTTCACCGCCCGGGATGACGAGGCGCACTACGCCCAGGTGGTCAGCGCCGACGACATCGCGGCCAACGACTACAACATCGCCGTCACGTCCTACGTGGAGCAGGAGGACACCCGCGAGGTGATCGACATCACGGCCCTCAACGCCGAGATCGCCCGCATCGTCGCAAGACAGCAGGAGTTGCGGACGGCGATCGACGAGATCGTCGCGGACCTGGAGCGGTCGCGATGAGTCGACTCGATGAGCTGATTGAGCAACTCCGCCCGGACGGCGTTCCCTATACGCGGCTGGGTGATTTCGCCACGCTGGTCCGAGGCAACGGAATGCCCAAGACACAGCTCACAGACTCAGGCGTTGGGGCGATTCACTATGGCCAGATTTACACCCATTACGGCGCTTGGGCCACAGACACAATTTCTTTCGTTTCGCACGAATCTGCGGAGAAACTGGCTTCCGTCGCGCCTGGTGACATCATCATCACCAACACAAGCGAGAACTTGGCGGACGTGGGGAAGGCCGTTGCATGGCTCGGCGACGAGCCGATTGCCACCGGCGGCCACGCGACGGTGATCCGCCACGGCCAAGAACCCAAGTACCTTTCCTACTGGTTCCAGACGCCGTCCTTCTCTGCGCAGAAGCGAGCGTTGGCCACAGGAACGAAGGTCATTGACGTGTCCGCAAACCAATTACTCAAAGTGCGCGTGCCTCTTCCACCATTGGCGGTACAGCGCGAGATCGTTCGCATCTTGGACCACTTCACGGAGCTGGAAGCGGAGCTGGAAGCGGAGCTGGAGGCTCGGCGAGTGCAGTATGGCCAACTTCGCGACCGGTTGCTGCGCGAGGGTGCCATTAGTTTCGAGCCGATGGGCAGCGTGGGATCGTTCGAGCGTGGCAGGCGTTTTGTGAAGAACGATCGTGTCGACGACGGCATCGGAGCGATCCACTATGGCGAGATCTACACGCACTACGGGACGTTCGCATCGACGGCGGCCACGTCCGTGCGCTCCGATCTGCGCCCGCAGCTCAGGTTCGCCGAGCCGAATGATGTGGTGTTCGCTGCCGTGGGCGAGACGGTCGAGGACGTCGGCAAGTCAGTGGCCTGGCTCGGGGGCGAACCAATCGCGGTGCATGATGACTGCTTCAGTTTCCGTCACTCGATGAACCCCAAATACGTCGCTTACTGGAGCCAGACTGCGGCCTTCCATTCCGCGAAGGCCCGATACGTGGCACGCGCGAAAATCAAGAGGCTTTCGGGCTCGGACCTCGCGCGGATCCCCATCGCCGTCCGACCGAGGGCTGACCAGGACCGCATTGTTGAGGCCCTCGACAGCTTCGACGCTCTCATCAACGACCTGAGCGTCGGCCTTCCCGCAGAGTTGATCGCTCGGCGCAAGCAGTATGAGTACTACCGCGACAAGCTGTTGACGTTTGAGGAGAAGCTATGATTCCCGATTTTCAGACTCTCATGCGGCCGGTGCTCGCTCTGCTCGGTGACGGGGAAGTACGAAGGTCGCGGGACGTCAAGAACGCCATGGCCGATCAGTTCGGATTGTCGGAGTCGGAGCGGGCGGAGATGTTGCCCAGCGGTCGGCAGCGCATCATAGACAACCGCGTTGGATGGGCGCTGACGTATCTCGCGCAGTCGGGTCTAACCGACCGCCCGAGCCGAGGGCATGTGAGGATCACCGACGATGGACGGGTCGCGTTGGGTCAGTACCCAGAGCGCATCGACATGAAAGTACTCGAGGCGTACCCGAAGTACATCGCGTTCCGCGATCGCACACGACAACCCGCCCCCACGCCCATCCCTGACTCCCCAACACCCAGCGCACAGCACGAACTCCCTGAAGCAACACCGGCTGACTTGGTTGATCAAGCGGTGCGCACCAACCGCGCGGCAGTTGAAGGCGACGTCCTGGCCGCCGCGCTGTCGCTCTCCCCCACGGGCTTCGAGGAACTCGTGGTGCGGCTACTGGGCGCGATGGGCTACGGGCGCAGTGGCAACCTCGAACGCACCAGCGCCACGGGGGACGCGGGCGTGGACGGGATCATCAGCCAGGACCCGCTGGGGCTGGACCGGATCTACATCCAAGCGAAACGCTACGCCGTCGACCGACCCATCGACCGTCCCCGTATTCATGAGTTCGCCGGCGCCCTGCTGGGGAAGCAGGGCGATCGGGGGGTCTTCATCACCACGTCGAGCTTCACCCAAGGGGCCCGCGCCGAGGCGGACCGTATCAATGCCCGAATCGAGCTGATTGACGGCACCCGTCTGGCGCAACTGCTGGTGGCCAATGGCGTTGGCGTTCAAGCGGAGACCACCGTGACCCTGCATCGCCTGGACGAAGATTTCTTTGACTCTCTCTGACGTCCGCCGCAACGACGTTTCTCTTGACTATCGCTAAGATGAACAATAATATCCACTTCATGAGAACCGCTGCGCCGCTCCTCGCGCCGATCTTTCGGTCTGAGGGCCAGGCGCGGCTGCTGGCGGTGCTCTTGCTGGAGGATGCCGAACTGAGCATCAGTGATCTCGCCGCCCGCGCCGACCTCGCGTATCCCACGGCTCACCGGGAAGTGTCCCGGCTACTGACCGCAGGCATTCTGGCGGAACGGGCGGTTGGCCGCACCCGGCTCATCCGGACCAATTGGGACAGTCCACTGGCCGATCCGCTGCGTCAGATACTGCTGGTGTCCACTGGGCCAGCGGTCCTGCTCGCGGGGTTACTGGGAGAACTTGAGGGCATTGAGGCGGCCTTCCTGTACGGTTCCTTCGCGGCCCGCATGCGGGGTGTGGATGGACCATCTCCACGAGATATCGACGTGATGGTCATCGGAGATCCGGACATTTCGAAGGTGTACCGAGTCTGTGAGCAAGTGGAGCAAGAAGTGGGACGCCCCGTGAACCCGACGGTCCTGACCGTCGAGGAGTTCACTGCTGACAGCGGGTTCAGCGCACATGTGCGAAGTAGTCCGACAGTGACGATCCTCGGCGAGGTGCCGTGAGCCCGACCCAGTTGACCCCACAGCAGCGTCGAGCGATCGACGCGATCGTGCAGCAACGCCGTTTGGCGGCCGTGCCACCGGATTTGGAACGCGCACGTCTTTTCGTCACGCAAGCAAGAGAAGCGATTGATGATCTTCCCAACCTCACCAGAAGCCAGAACCGGTATGTACTGGCCTACGATGCATGCCACGACCTCGGCGAAGCGCTGCTCGCCGCGTACGGCTTCAGGACCCTGGGAGGAACCGGCCAACACGACGCAGTCGGCCGGTTCCTCAGGGCGGTGCTGGACAACCCGCCAGGACAGATGGAAGCCGGGCATTTCGACCGGCTTCGGCGTTCCCGCAACCAGCTCCGCTACGCCGCTCGTCCCATAGGCGAAAGTGAGGCCGAGTTGGCCACCCGAACGGCGCTCGGACTCCTGTCCGCGCTCAAAGACCGGGGCATCGCTCCGTGAAACGACCTACCGAAGCACATTTCTCTCCCATCGCCATCAGCGCGGAGAGCACCGTCGTCGCCGAGCACGTCCCCGACGGGTCGTCGGCTGGCTATCAGTCGGAGGCGGAACTGGAGCAGGAGTTCGTGCGCCTGCTGGAGGCGCAGGCCTACGAGCGTCTGCCCATCCACAGCGAGGCTGAACTGGTCGCGAACCTCCGCCACCAACTGGAGGCGCTGAACCACATCACGTTCTCCGACGCGGAATGGGCGCAGTTCCTCACCGAGCAGGTGGCATCGTCGAATTCCGGGATCGTGGAGAAGACCGTCTCCATCCAGGAGGACCACGTCAAACTCCTCAGGCGTGACGACGGGTCAACGAAGAACATCGCTTTGATCGACAAGGAACACATTCATAACAACCGATTGCAGGTGATCAGCCAGTACGAGGTGGCACAGGGGGACGGGGGCGGACGCCACGCCAACCGCTACGACGTGACGATCCTCGTCAACGGGCTGCCCCTGGTGCACGTCGAACTGAAGCGCCGCGGCGTGGACATCCGCGAAGCGTTCAACCAGATCGACCGCTACCAAAGGGATTCCTTCTGGGCCGGGTCGGGGCTGTTCGAGTACGTGCAGCTGTTCGTGATCTCCAACGGCACGCTGACGAAGTACTACTCCAACACCACCCGTCGCCAGCACATTGCAGAGGCCATCGGTTCCAGGCGCACCCGCAAGACGTCGAACTCGTTCGAGTTCACCTCGTGGTGGGCCGACTCGACGAACCGGCCCATCCAGGACCTGCCGTCGTTCGCGAGGACCTTCTTCGCACGCCACACCCTGCTGAACATCCTCACCCGCTACTGCGTGCTGACCTCCGACCGGTTGCTGCTGGCGATGCGTCCGTACCAGATCGTCGCCACAGAGAAGATCCTGAGCAAGATCCAGATCTCCACCAACTACAAGCAACTCGGCACCATCGACGCTGGCGGATACGTGTGGCACACCACGGGCTCGGGTAAGACGCTGACCAGCTTCAAGGCCGCGCAACTCGCCACCCGCATGGCCGGCGTGCAGAAGGTGCTGTTCGTCGTCGACCGCAAGGACCTGGACTATCAGACCATGCGCGAGTACGAACGGTTCCAGAAGGGCGCCGCGAACTCCAACACGTCCACGGCGGTGCTGAAGCGGCAACTGCAGGATCCGGACGCGCGCATCATCATCACGACCATCCAGAAGCTCGCCACCTTCATCAAGGCCAACAAGGGCCACGCGATCTACACCGGACACGTCGTGATCATCTTCGACGAGTGCCACCGCTCCCAGTTCGGCGACATGCACACCTCCATCACGAAAGCGTTCAAGCGCTACCACCTGTTCGGGTTCACCGGCACCCCGATCTTCGCCGCCAACGCTGGCACCGGCGGCAACCCAGGGCTGAAGACCACTGAGCAGGCGTTCGGGGAGAAGCTGCACACCTACACCATCGTCGACGCCATCACGGACAAGAACGTGCTGCCGTTCCGCATCGACTACGTCAACACCGTCCAGATGGGTCACATCGTCGACAAGCAGGTCTCCGCGATCGACACCGAGCGCGCACTGCTGGCCCCGGAGCGCATCGCGAAAGTGGTCGACTACACACTCGAGCACTTCGACCAGAAGACGAAACGCTCACAGGGCTACACCCTCGCCGGGAAGCGGGTCCGCGGATTCAACGCACTGTTCGCCACCGCCTCCATCGACGCCGCGCGCCGGTACTACAACGCGTTCGTCGTCCGCCAACAGGAATTGCCGCCGGACCAGCAGCTCAAGATTGCGCTGATCTACTCCTACGCTCCCAATGAACCCCTCGAGGACAGCGCCCTGGAAGAGGAGGGTCTGGACACCTACGGCCTCGACGACTCCGCCCGGGATTTCCTTCAGGACGCGATCCAGGACTACAACGACCTGTTCGGCACAAGCTTCGACACCTCCGCCGACAGGTTCGGCAACTATTACAAGGACCTGTCGATGCGCCTGAAGAATCGCGACCTCGACCTGGTGATCGTGGTCAACATGTTCCTCACCGGCTTCGACGCCACCACGCTCAACACCCTGTTCGTGGACAAGAACCTGCGGGCCCACGGCCTTCTTCAAGCCTTCTCGCGCACCAACCGCATCCTCAACTCGGTCAAGACCTACGGCAACATCGTCTCCTTCCGCAACCTCGAGCAGGAGACCAACGACGCCATCGCGCTGTTCGGCAACAGGAACGCCCGCGGCGTCGTGTTGCTGAAGCCGTACCGCGACTACTACGACGAGTACGTGGGGAAGGTCACCGAACTGTTGGACCGGTTCCCCATCGGAGTGCAGATCATCGGCGAGTCCGAGCAGAAGGCATTCATTGCACTGTTCGGTTCGATCCTGAGGCTCACCAACATCCTCACTTCGTTCGACGACTTCGTGAGCGAACAGATCCTCACCGACCGGCAGGGCCAGGACTACCGCAGCATCTACCTCGACCTCCACGCCGACTTCCGCAAGGACACCGATGCTGGCAAGGAGGCCATCAACGACGACGTCGTCTTCGAGATCGAGCTCGTCAAGCAGGTGGAGATCAACGTCGACTACATCCTCATGCTGGTGGACAAGTACCGCCGCGAACGGGGCGACGGCGATGACACCGAACTGCGCGCCACCATCACCCGCGCCGTCGACTCCTCCCCCTCGCTGCGCAGCAAGAAGGACCTCATCGAGGACTTCGTCGACTCGGTCTCCGCGCACGGGGAGCTGGACGACCAGTGGCGCGCCTACATCGCCGAGCGCCGGGAAGCCGAACTCCAGTCGATCATCGACGAGGAACACCTCAGACCGGCGGAGACCCGGACGTTCGTCGAGCGAGCCTTCGCCGACGGCCTCTTGCAGAGCACCGGCACCGCTGTCACCACCATTCTGCCGCCGGTCTCTCGCTTTGCGCATCACGGTGGGCACGGAGAGAAGAAGCTGCGGGTGCTTGGCCGCCTCGGCACGTTCTTCGACCGCTTCTTTGGACTCGGAGAGGGCAGGAAGCCGAACAGCAAGGACGCATGAGCTTTTTGCGTTCGGTGGCTGCAATTGACTCCTGGGCACCGCGAGGAACGCCTGCCGAGCCCCGCTTGAGCGCCTAGCATGGGGACAACCGAGAACAGAGGAGCACATCATGACCGATCGTCTCAAGGAACTCAGCGAGGCCGGGGTCTCCATTTGGCTGGATGACTTCTCGCGGGAACGCCTCACCTCGGGCAGCCTGCAGGACCTGATCGATGAGTCGCACGTGGTGGGAGTCACCACCAATCCGAGCATCTTCGCCAAGGCCATGTCCTCCGGCGACGCGTACACCGCCCAACTCCGGGAACTCAAGGCTGCCGACGCTTCGTTGGAAGAGGTCGTGACCACACTGACCACCGACGATGTCCGCGACGCCTGCGACCTCTTCACGGATCTGTACATCTCCACCGAGGGCATGGACGGCCGGGTGTCCATCGAGGTGGACCCGCGGCTCGCCCATGAGACGCAGAGGACCATCGATGAGGCGCGTCGCCTGCGGGACCTCGTGGACCGTCCGAACGTCCTCATCAAGATTCCCGCCACCACCGAGGGGCTGCCCGCGATCACCGCCACCATCGCGGCCGGCATCAGCGTCAACGTGACGCTGATCTTCTCCATCCAGTCCTACAGGGACGTCCTCGACGCATGGATGACCGGGCTTGAGCAGGCCCATGAGAACGGCGTCGACCTCACCGACATCCAGTCCGTCGCCTCCGTGTTCGTGTCCCGGACCGACGTCGAGGTGGACAAACGGCTGGACGCCCTGGACACTCCCGGTGCACAGCAGCTGAAGGGGATGACCGCGCTGGCCGTCGCCCGTCTCTGCCATGAGGCGTACGGGAACGCCATGGCCTCCGAGCGTTGGAAGACCCTGGCGGGCTACGGGGCACGCCCGCAGCGGCCACTGTGGGCGTCGACCGGCACCAAGAGCGACGACTACCGCGACACCCTCTACGTCGAGGAGCTGGTCACCGACGGCACCGTCAACACGATGCCGGAAGCGACGATGCAGGCCTTCGCCGACCACGGTGAGGTCCGGGGCGACACCGTTGTGGGCCTGTATGACGAATCCCGCACCGTCATGCACGCCGTCGAGACCGAGGGCGTGGACATGCTCGACGTGTTCAGGGTGCTGGGCGAGGAGGGCGTCGAGAAGTTCATCCAGCCCTGGGAGGAACTGATGAGTACGCTGCAGGACCAGCTCGACAAGCTCTGAGACCTCGCGGCTCCGCGTCCGCCCAGAAGTCGACGGGCGGGCGCGGACCGGTAGGATCGCTTCTCGTGACTGACCAGACTGGAGCCCCGAGCGATTCCGAGCAGACCGCCATCCGCAAGGAGAAGCGGTCGCGGATTCTTGCCGAGGGTGGGCAGGCCTACCCTGCCCACCTCACCCGCTCCCACACGCTGCGCCAGATCCGCGAGTCGTGGGGGCATCTGGAAGCCGGCGAGGAGACCGACGAGGTGGTCACCATCGGTGGCCGCGTGGTCTTCATCCGCAACACCGGCAAGCTCTGCTTCGCCACGTTCCAGGACGGCTTCACCCCCGACGACAACGGCGAACGCCTGCAGGTGATGCTGTCGCTAGCGGAGGTGGGCGAGGAGGCACTGGCCGCCTGGAAGGCCGACGTCGACCTGGGCGACCACGTGTGGGTCGAGGGCCGTGTCATCGCGTCGAAGCGCGGCGAGCTCTCGGTGATGGCCTCCACGTGGACGATGGCCAGCAAGGCGCTCCGCCCGCTGCCGGCGCTCCACAAGGATCTCTCGGAGGAATCGCGGGTGCGTCGTCGCTACGTCGACCTCATCGCCCGCGACGAGGCCCGCGAGATGGTGCGCACCCGCGCAGCCATCACCAGATCCATCCGCGAAACGTTGTACGAGCAGGGCTACCTGGAGGTGGAGACACCCACCCTGCAGCTCATCCACGGCGGGGCCGCCGCGCGCCCGTTCAACACCCATCTCAACGCCTTCGAGCTCGGCATGACGCTCCGGATCGCACTCGAGCTCCACCTCAAGCGCACCATGGTGGGCGGCGCGGACCGCGTCTTCGAGATGGGCCGCATCTTCCGCAACGAGGGAATCGACTCCTCGCACTCCGCCGAATTCACCATGCTCGAGGCGTACCAGAGCTGGGGTGACCAGCGCACCATCGCGGCCACCATCCAGGACCTCATCGTCAACGTCGCCGACGCACTCGGCAGCCGCCGGGTTTCGACGGAGGCCGGCGAGATCAACCTCGACGGCGAATGGGCGTGGCTGAAGTTCTTCGACGGACTGTCGGCTGAGCTCGGAACCGACGTCACCGTCGACACCCCCGTCGACGAACTGCGTCGCCTGGCCGATGAGCGCGGCGTCGAGTATGACCCCGCCTGGGACAACGGCAAGCTGGCCCTGGAACTGTTCGGGGACCTCGTGGAACCCGGTCTCATCCAGCCTACTTTTGTCCACGACTACCCGTCGCTCGCCCAGCCGCTCGCGCGTCCCCACCGGGACGAGCCGGGCAAGGTGGAGGCCTGGGACCTCATCATCGGCGGCATGGAACGCGGCACCGGCTTCACCGAGTTGGTCGATCCCGTCGTCCAACGTGAGGTACTCACCGCCCAGTCGGCCAGGGCCGCCCAGGGTGATGCCGAAGCCATGCAGCTCGACGAGGACTTCCTGGAGGCGCTGGAACACGGCGCGCCGCCCATGGGTGGCCTGGGACTCGGTATCGACCGCCTCGTGATGCTCTTCACCAGTGCCGGAATCCGGGAGACGATCCTCTTTCCTCTGCTACGCCCCCACGGCTGAGCACTCTCCAGGCTCACCACCACCGGAACGTCACAGTGGGCGGCTGAGCACGGTCACTCGTCGGCCCTCCGCGCTGTTTCGTGCCCTTCGGCCCTCGCCGTTCGCTTGGCGAGCATCCGGCTGACAGCCTGCCCCACAGTGGCCGCGTCGTCGCCTTGTGGGAAGGCCCAGTGCCTGCGTCTCGACAGGAGCACCAACCCCGCGCCCACCATCGTTGCAATCACTGATCCCGACGCGGTCTGGTGCAGCTCCGCGCCCACCACGGTGATGCCGGCAGCAACCATCGCCCACGTGGCATAGAGCGTGTTTCCCCCCAGGATCGCAGGCACTTGGCGCAGCACCATGTCCCGGACGAAGCTGCCACCCACGGCCGTGATGGCACCCAGAAGGACGGCCGGCAGCCAGCCGTACCCCAGGCCAATGGTTTTCGCAGCGCCCACGGCAGCCCAGCAGCCCACCGCAATCGCGTCGATGGGCAGGTAGATCCGGTCCCACCAGCGTCCTCCAATGGGGAGAATCAGCACGAACCCCGCGCCCACGATGGCAGTGGTGAAGTACCGCCAGTCAACCAGAGCAATCGGCGGCCCGGCCTGCAGGAGCGTGTCTCGAATCAGTCCGCCGCCGAGGCCGGACGTGACCGCAAGCACGCCGAACCCGATGGGATCGAGGCGGGCGTTCCGGGCGATGACGGCCCCACAGATCGCGTTGAAGAATACGCCGATCAGGTCCAGGTACTGGAGGAAGCTGGTGAGGGCGACGTCGGTCACGGACGCTCCTTCATGTGCAGATGGGGCAGTCCCCGGCTGGGGTGTGGCGGCGCCAGTGGCGATTCTAGTGACGGCTGCCGCACCCCATTGCCCTGCACCTCCGACGACGGCATGGTTTGCTCGGTCGGAAAGCTGACACAACTGGCCGCAAGGGTGCTCCCGGGCCCTGCGTCGTCCGGGAGCACCCGATGTCAGTGGGGGGACGTCACATCAGGGCCACTGCTGACTCCCTGGTGTGGCACCGTGTGCTGTGAGAGGCATTCACTCGGTACGAACACTCAGGAGGCATCGTGTCCGAAGTTCTGATCTGGGTCATCGCGGCGGTGGTGCTCGTTGCGGTCGTCGTCATCGTCGCCGTCGTCGTGATGAGGAAGCGCGAGGACCAGGACCCCGAGCCCATCGTGGACCCGCCGTACGGCCGCAGGGGCGTTGACGATCCGACGGTCGACGATCCGCAATTGGCCCCCGGTGAACAGCCGAGGGGTGCCCGATTCGTCGAGGATCCCGATGCCATGCGCAACCCGACCATCGACGGCGACCCTCCCGGTCAGTCGATCCCCCGCAGCTTCCCCCCTCCCGGGCCGCCGCGCGAGTAGACCACACAGCGAAAAACCACTGGTCCAGCCAAAACCACCGCTGTACCCAGTGGTGAGCTGCATCAGCAGTGGTGCAAGCCATCTTCGGCGAGAAGGGGCCGAGCGCCATTTTGTGAGTGAGCACTCACTCACTACACTCGTGGAGTGACACGAGCCACTCCCATGCCCCCGGAACAGCGCAGGGCCGCCATCGTCGACGCTGCGGTCGACCTTCTCGCCGACAACGGCCCCGAGCTGAGCACCCGCATGGTGGCGGAAGCCGCGGGAGTCGCCGAGGGCACCCTCTTCCGCGTCTTCCCGACGCTCCCCGACCTGCTGGGTGCGACTTACACCGAATTCCTCTCCCAAAAACGCCTCATGGCACGCCTCGCCACCGTCGAGATGGGTGCCACCCTTGAATCCCGGACCCTGGGCTGCGTGCGCGGCATTGTGGACTACTTCACGCACATCCACGCCGTACTCCCGGCCCCGCGCCACGAGACCACCAGCGCACCCCACGCGGTCTGCGTGCGCGACGCCCACAAGGAGCGGTTCACCGACCTGAGCGACTGGGTGGTCGCGACCATCACCCCCCACGCCGACGAACTCACCGTCACCCCCGAGACGTATGCCCACTACCTCAACGCGCTCGCGATGGGCCTGGCCATGGCACGGCCGGGAGGGCTCACCCCGGAGGATCTCACGCTTTTCGCGCTGGACGGCGCCCGACGGAAGGACCGCCCGTGATACGTCGGCTGGCAACCCTCATCAACCGTTTCATCCGCCAGTACTGGGGTCTGCTGGGCCTCGTGGTGGCCCTGCAGGTGGTGGCCACCATCATGGCCCTGTACCTGCCCACGCTGAACGCCCGCATCATCGACGAGGGGGTCGTCACGGGTGACACCGACTTCATCTGGGGCACCGGCGGCGTCATGTTGCTGCTCGCCCTCGTTCAGGGGTTGGGGCAGGTGGGAGCCGTGTACTTCGGCGCCCGGGCGGCCATGCTCTTCGGCCGCGACGTGCGCGCTGCCCTCTTCGACCGGACGCTCGCGTTCTCCAGCCGTGAGATGAACCGCTTCGGTGCCCCGTCGCTCATCACCCGCACCACGAACGACGTCCAGCAGGTGCAGATGCTCGTGCTGATGACCTGCATCATGCTCGTCGGTGCGCCCATCACCATGGTGGGCGGCGTCTTCATGGCGCTCCGTGAGGACGCAGGGCTGAGCTGGACCATCCTGGTGGCCGTCGTCATCCTGGGAGCCGGCGTCGTGGTGCTGATCTCCAGAATGGGCCCGCTGTACGCGATCATGCAGAAGCGCATCGACAACCTCAACCGCGTGCTGCGTGAGCAGATCACCGGCATCCGGGTGGTGCGTGCCTTCGTCCGCGAGGACCACGAGGCCCGCCGGTTCCGCAGGGCGAACACCGAACTGGTGGACACCGCCACCACGGTGGGCCGCCTCATGGCGGTGCTGTTTCCCTTCGTCGGTCTGGTGCTGAACGTCTCCACCGTGGGTGTCATGTGGTTCGGCGCGCAGCGCGTGGACTCCGGCGACATCCAGATCGGGCAACTCACCGCCTTCCTGGCCTACCTCATGCAGATCCTCATCTCCGTGATGATGACAACCATGCTCCTGGTGCTGGCGCCACGCGCTGCGGTCTGTGCGGATCGCATCCTTGAGGTCCTGGAGACCGAATCCTCCGTGGCCCCTCCACCCCACCCCGTGGCACCCGCAGGCACCGAAGGCGTCGTGGTCTTCGACGATGTCAGCTTCTCCTATCCCGGCGCCGAGGAACCAGTGCTGAGGGGCGTCAGCTTCGAGTTGCGCCCCGGCCGCACCACCGCCGTCATCGGCTCCACGGGATCCGGAAAGACCACGCTGGTCAGTCTCCTGCCCCGACTGTTCGACGTCACGGGCGGCCGTGTGCTCCTCGATGGTGTCGACGTCCGCGACATGGACCCCGAAAAGCTCTGGGACCGCGTGGCCATCGTTCCCCAGAAGCCCTACCTCTTCTCGGGCACCGTTGCCAGCAACCTGCGCTACGGCAAGCCCGACGCCAGTGATGAGGACCTGTGGGAGTCGCTGCGTATCGCCCAGGCGGACCGCTTCGTCGCCGAACGCGACGACGCCCTCGACTCCCCCATATCCCAGGGCGGCACCAACGTCTCCGGTGGCCAACGGCAGCGCCTGGCGATCGCCCGCGCCCTGGCGACCGGCGCGGAGGTCTTCATCTTCGACGACTCGTTCTCCGCCCTCGACGTGACCACCGACGCGCGGCTGCGTGCCGCCCTGGCGCCACGGGTTGCGGACAAGACCGTCTTCGTGGTGGCGCAACGCGTGACCACCATCCGCAATGCCGACGAGATCCTCGTGCTGGAGCACGGTGAGATCGTGGGCCGCGGAACCCACGACCAACTGCTGGTGGACTGCGAGACGTACCGGGAGATCGTCGAGTCCCAGCTCAGCGCAGAAGAGGCAGCAGCATGAGTCAGAAGGAACAGGCCCCCGTCCCGGCCTCCGCCCCCATCAGGGCGAACAAGCGTCCGGAGCACGCACCCCAGCGCGGCGGCGGACCGGGCCACGGACCCATGACCGCCCCCGGCGAGAAGGCGGTCAGCTTCCGCGCCTCCCTGAGGCGGTTGATGCACGAGCTGCGTCCACAACGGGTCCGCATCATCATCGCGATCATGTTCGGCGTCGCGGGGGTGGCGCTGGCCGTCGTGGGCCCGAAGATCCTGGGGCAGGCCACCACCATGCTGCTCACCGGGTTCATCGGCCGGCAGATACCTGCGGGAACAACGCGGGCCGAAGCCATCCAGGCCGCCCAGAATGCTGGCAACCCGGACTTCGCTGACCTCCTCAGCACGCTGGACTTCGTACCCGGCCAGGGCGTCGACTTCGACGGCATCGCGATGGTGCTCCTCACGGTGCTCGTGCTCTACATCATCTCCGGCGTCGCCTCCTACGCGCAGGCCTACGTCCTGAACGACGCCGTGCAACAGAGCATCCACCGGATGCGCCAGAAGGTGTCGGCAAAGGTCGACCGCTTGCCGCTCGCCTACTTCGACAACCAGCCCCGCGGCGAACTTCTGAGCCGCGTCACCAACGACATCGACAACGTGTCCCAGACCCTCCAGCAGACCCTCTCCCAGCTCCTCAACTCCCTGCTGATGGTGGTGGGTGTGCTGATCATGATGTTCTGGATCTCCCCCACGCTGGCTCTGGTGGCCCTGGTCAGTGTTCCGGTGGCCATGGTGATGGTCACGATCATCGGCAAGCGCTCCCAGAAGCTGTTCAAGGCGAACTGGAAGTCCACGGGCGACCTGAACGCCCACATCGAGGAGGCCTACACCGGCCATGCGCTGGTGAAGGTCTTCGGTCGGCAGAAAGAGGTGGCGGAGGAGTTCCGGCAGCGCAACGAGCGACTGTTCCTGGCCGCCTTCGGGTCCCAGTTCGTCTCCGGGCTGATGATGCCGATCATGATGATTGTCGGGAACCTCAACTACGTCGTGATCGCCGTCATAGGCGGCCTGCGGGTGGCCTCGGGCACCATGGCCATCGGCGACGTGCAGGCGTTCATCCAGTACTCGCGGCAGTTCACGCAGCCGCTGACTCAGGTGGCCTCCATGGCCAACCTCATGCAGTCCGGCGTGGCCTCGGCCGAACGGGTGTTCGAACTGATGGACGCGGACGAGATGAGCCTCGAACCGGCCGGCGAGCTGGGTGCACTGGACGGTCATGTGAGGTTCGATGCCGTCGACTTCTCCTATTCCCCCGAGCAGTCCCTGATCAACGACCTGGACCTCGAGGCCTCACCCGGCCAGACCGTCGCCATCGTCGGCCCCACCGGAGCGGGCAAGACCACGCTGGTCAACCTGCTCATGCGGTTCTACGACCTCGATGGCGGCACCATCACCATCGACGGCATCGACATCGCAAGCATCCCCCGCCAGGACCTCCGCAGCAACATCGGGATGGTGCTGCAGGATGCATGGCTCTTCGGCGGGACCATCAGGGAGAACATCGCCTACGGTCGTCCCGGAGCCACGGAGGAGGAGATCATCGAGGCCGCCACGGCCACCTTCGTCGACCGCTTCGTCCACTCCCTCTCCGACGGCTACGACACCGTGATCGATGAGGAGGCGTCCAACATCTCCGCGGGTGAGAAGCAGCTCATCACCATCGCCCGGGCGTTCCTGGCCGATCCGTCCCTGCTGATTCTCGATGAGGCCACCAGTTCCGTGGACACCCGCACGGAACTGTTGGTGCAGCATGCCATGTCCGCGCTGCGCAGTGGCCGCACGTCCTTCGTCATCGCGCACCGGCTGTCCACCATCCGCGACGCGGACCTCATCCTCGTCATGGAGGACGGCGCCATCGTCGAGCAGGGCACCCACGACGAGCTCCTGGCGGCCGGGGGCGCGTACCACGACCTGTACGAGTCGCAGTTCAGCGCTGCGGTCACGACATAATGGCTCCATGACCCCCAACGCCGCCCACCGCTCGGGGGAGCACGGGGTCCACACCTGTCTTCCGCCGCCGACGGGTAAGGCGTCCGGAGGATGAGCCCCGAGCAGCTGAACCTGTTGGTCCTGAGCGCATGCGGAGTGCTGCTGGCTGGCGTCGCGGCCGTGCGCATCTCCTCACGCACCGGGATGCCGGGTCTGCTGCTCTATCTTGGAATTGGTCTGCTCCTGGGCGAATCGGGTCTTGGGATCCAGTTCGACGACGGCCAGATGGCCTACAACGTGGCCACCGTGATGCTGGCCATCCTTCTGATCGATGGCGGGTTCACCACCCGCTGGGCTGACCTGAAACCCGTGGCCATGCGCTCCGGCCTGATGGCCACGGTGGGCGTGCTCCTGTCCGTGGGCATCACCGCGACACTGGCCATACTGCTGCTCGGAATCGATCTGCGCACCGCCATCCTGCTCTCCGCCATGGTGTCCTCCACCGACGCCGCGGCCGTGTTCTCGGTGCTCCGACGGCTGCCCATCAAGGCCCGGGTCCGCACGACCCTGGAGGGCGAGTCCGGCTTCAACGATCCTCCCGCCATCATCATCGTCACCGTCGTCGTCTCCGACGCCTGGAACCAGGGCTCCGTCGTGGGGATGCTCGGCACCGGCCTGTACCAGCTCGTTGGTGGCACGCTCGTCGGGCTGGTGATTGCCCGCGTCGGTCAGACCATCCTGCAGCGCGTCTCCCTGCCGTCGGCCGGCCTGTATCCACTGGCCACCCTCGCCATCGCCATGATCGCCTTCGCGCTCGGGGGTGTGGCGGGTACGTCAGGGCTCCTCGCGGCCTACGCCGCTGGGCTCTGGCTCGGCAACCAGGTCCTGCCCCACCACAAGACGACGGAGGGGTTCACCGAGGCGCTCAGCTGGCTCGCGCAGATCGGGTTGTTCGTCATGCTGGGGCTATTGGCGTCGCCGTCGCTGCTGCCGGCGGCCATCATCCCGGCCCTTGTGATCGGCTCGGCGCTGACTTTCGTGGCAAGGCCGCTGTCGGTGTTGCTGTGCATGACACCGTTCAGGGTGCCCTGGCGTGAGCAGGCGTTCGCATCCTGGGCGGGCCTGCGCGGAGCGGTCCCCATCATGCTGGCCACCATCCCCCTCACGCAGAACCTCCCCGGCGCAGACCAGATGTTCCACATCATTTTCGTCCTGGTGACCACGTTCACTCTCCTGCAGGGTCCCACCCTCCCCTGGGCCGCCAGGTTGTCCGGCATCACAGAGGAACTGTCCCCCACAGCCGTCCGCTTCGACTCGTCCCCCATG
Source organism: uncultured Actinomycetota bacterium (assembly GCA_963747505.1). GTDB lineage: Bacteria > Actinomycetota > Actinomycetes > Propionibacteriales > Propionibacteriaceae > Arachnia. The sequence goes on from CAVVFD010000001.1 coordinate 2,205,508, forward strand.
GAGGGGCTCAACGCCTCCATGCTGCAGTTCGAGGTACCGGAAGGGACCAAGCTCATCGGCCTCTATGTCTCCGACCTCCGGATGCCCCGCGGCGCCGTGCTCTCCATGCTGATCCGCGGGAAGGAGATCCTGGTTCCCGATCAATACATGCGCCTCAGATCTGGCGACCACATGGTGCTGGCCGTGCCCAACAGCGTGCTGGAGAGGACTCAGCACCGCCTGGAACTGCTGGCCGAACACGGCAAGCTGGCACGCTGGGTGGCGTCGGGTCGCAACCGGCGCGCCATCATCGGCGAGACCCGCCCGGCACGGACGGATGAGAACTGACACTGCAACTGCGGTCGCGGAACCCGCACCCGGTCATCAGCACTACGATGTAGCCATGGCTGAGCAGCAGCGCACCGCGGGAGCCACTGTCGTTGCCGTCAGCCGTGACGACGCCCATCGGTTCAGCAAGGCACCTGCGGAGGTCATCACCCTGCTGGCGGGACTCGGCGTCGACGGCGACTGCCACGCCAGCAGGACCGTCCAACACCTCTCCCGGGCGCGAGTCAATCCCGACCAACCAAACCTGCGTCAGGTCCACCTCATCCACAGCGAGTTGCTCGACGACCTCAGAGCCCGGGGCTTCGACGTCAGGCCCGCCGACCTGGGTGAGAACATCACCACCGTCGGCATCGATCTACTGGGTCTCCCCCGGGGTGCCCGCCTGCGGATCGGCGGGAGTGCAGAGATCGAGGTGACGGGACTGCGCAACCCCTGTTCCCAGATCGAGGACTTCCAACGAGGGCTGCTCAAGGAGGTAGTACACCGCGAAGCCGACGGATCGGTCGTGCGCAGAACAGGCATCATGGGCATCGTCATCTCGAGTGGCCGGATACGGCCTGGCGACACCATTTCCATCGAGTTGCCGGACCTCCCCCATGAGGCACTCGACTGCGTCTGACACCTCCCGGAGTCCCCAGCGTTCCTTCCCAGCGTGCGCTGCACGGACGGCCACCCACGGTGTTGGCCCAGCCGAGTCATCACAACCGCGCTGGACTACGAGCACAGCAGCAGCTTCTCCGTCTCCGTTGGCCGTGACCCCAAGCCCCAGAAGAAGGACACGACGGGTGGACAGGAGTTGACGGCGGACGCCGCCGCTGAAGCGGGTGCCCCGGATTCGTTGAAGGCACAGCGCGTCCTCACCGGATCCCTGTCGGCGTCCTTCAGCCAGTTCAGCGAGAACGCCACTTCCGTCGGTGCCTCGATCACCTACGCCCACCAGGAACGCACCACCTACCGCGCGGAGTTCGACAGCGACTCGTGGGACGGCCTCACTCTGGACCCGGCTTTCGTCACCGCCGTCGCCGCGCTCCCCGCCGACTACGACGCCGACAGCTATGCCACATTCATCAACAACCACGGCACCCACGTCATCGCCGCTGTCACCATGGGTGGACGCGCCTTTCTCTACCAGAGAGTCTCCACCGCGCAGGTGTCCCACATGATGTCGAAGGACATCGACATCGCGGCGGGCGCGTCGAGCACCCTCGGCATGCTCGTCGACAAGGTCGGCTTCTCCGGCTCCGACAAGGACGCCACCGGCTACCAGAAGGCCACGGCCATCACGAAGGCGGACGTCAACTACGTCGGCGGGATCGACGGCCCCGACGGGTGGGACACCTGGGCCGGCACCGTCGACACGAACCCTGCCCCGATCGGGGTTCGGCTGACCAGCCTCGATGATTTCCCCGTGCCCGCGCTCATCCACGACGGCCTTCTTGATGCCCCCGGTCTGGCCGCGCGCCGGGCGAACCCAGGAATGGGCGGCGCCGGTCAACTGGTGGCGTCTGTGCGCGCCCAAGGGCTCAGGTCCCAACACACAAGGCATCGACCTCAGTAGATGGAAGGTGCAGGGCACCGTGTTCCACGGCATCAAGCACCAGTTGTGAGCCCGCCGTTTGGAGACCCGCTGCCCCGCCACAGTGGCGTTGGAGACTGAGTCCACGGACTCGGTGGTGGGCGGGAGCATGGGAGCGTCTCCCCGAGGACGGGACCAGGCGTGTCCGGCTCCTGATCCACCACACACGAAAGGACACTTCCCCCGGTGCCCTCGTCGATCGCTGGGTGGATCACCTCGAAGCGCTCGAGAACCACCGGCATGTCCGGGGCGAAACCACGATCATGGCTCGCGAAGTCCCTGAAGGCCCGCTCATGGTCGCTGCGCCATGTGCCCAGGCTGCGGTCACCCTCACCTTCGTGCCAGGGCATCGTTCATGGCGCCATCGTAGAGGGATGTATCTTCGTTCCCGGGCGGCGGACATGCGTCTGCGCACGATGCACTCGCGGCGCCAGATTGTGCTGCCCCGAACAGGAGATTCCATGACCCACCGCTACGGACGCAGCATCGGCGTGCTGATCCTCAGCAACCTTCTGGGCGGTGTGGGGGTGGCCTCCGGCTTCGCCGTCGGAGGTCTGCTGGCGCAAAGCCTGGGTGGCACCACCATGGCCGGCCTGGCCCAGGCGGCCAGCACACTCGGCGCCGGCATCGCCGCCGTCCCGCTGGCAAACGTTGCAGCGCGACGCGGTCGACGGGTCTCCCTGAGTCGCGGATACGCCCTGGCCACCGTCGGCGCCCTGCTGATCGTGGCCGCTGCGCTCACCGGCCAGATCGTCGTGATGCTGCTGGGTATGAGCCTGTTCGGAGTCGCCCAGGCCGTCAACCTGCAGACCCGCTACGCCGGAGCTGAGAGCGTCCGGCCCGCTGCCAGGGCCCGCGCGATGTCCGTCGTGCTGTGGGCGACCACCGTCGGGGCGGTTGCCGGACCCAACCTTGCCGGGCCCGGGGACAGGTTCGGCGCCGGCTTCGGACTGCCGGAGTATGCAGGCCCCTTCCTCTTCTCCGTCGTGGCGTTCGCGACGGCCGCCACCGTCATCGCCGTTGTCTTTCGTCCCTCCCCCGTTCACCAGGAACAGGCGACTGGCGCGAATGGCACCGTCGACGCGGCGCCCGCGGTCGGGGCGCTGGGCGCGCTCCGCTGGGCTGCGGGTGATTCCGTGGCCCTGTTCGCCGTCGTGCTCATCGCGACGGCGCATGCCGTCATGGTCATGGTGATGGTCATGACACCCGTGCACATGGGTAATCAGGGCGACACCCTGCAACTGGTCGGCATCGTGATCAGCCTCCACGTGCTGGGAATGTACGCACTCAGCCCCGTCTTCGGGTCCATGGCTGACCGGTTCGGACCCATCACGGTGGCCATCACAGGCATCTCGCTGCTGGTCACTGCGCTGGGTACGGGATATGTGGCCGCGACCGGCGGGACCGGTCTGACCATGCTCGCGCTGGCGCTGCTGGGCCTGGGCTGGTCGGCCGCCGTGATTTCCGCTTCCGCGTTGGTGACGGCACGAGCACCCGAACACGTGCGGGTGGGGCTCCAGGGTGCCACCGACGCAGGCATGAACTATGCCGGGGCCGGTGCGGCCGCGGCCGCCGGACCCATTCTGGCCTTCGGTGGATTCGAAGCCCTGAACATCACAGCCGCATTCCTGCTGCTTCCCGCGACTGTGCTTCTCGTCCGGGCACTGGTCCGGGGCGGGAAGCCGCACGCAGTACTCGTCCGTGGGCACGAGGGCATGGGATGAACCGTCGCGACCGAAGCGGGCCCAATGGTCCCGCTCCGAGCGCTGCGAGATCTTCGGGCGGCCCCTGCGGCGTTGGACTGAGCCACATCTGGGCGAGCGCGGACGTTGCCAACCAGCGGTGCTTCGGCGCTGGGGAGCACTCAGCGACGATCCGCGCTTCACCACCCGAAAACGGGGCCGCTTTGCGAATCCGAGACGGAGTCATCCTGCCAACCCGAAAAACACGATGAGCGCTCGATCACGGCGCGCGAAATCTGCATCAGTGATCCGTCATGGGCGGGGACGGGTTGGCCCGTGGCACTGCGCCACGAAGCTTTCGCCCCCCATCAGGAAACGTCAATCACGCGTCAGATACGCAAGTACTGCCCGGACCCGACGATTGTCCTGGTCAGTGGTCAGTCCAAGTTTGCAGAACACATTTGCCACGTGCTTGGACACCGCACTGGCGGAGAGGAACAGCCGCCCGGAGATCTGCTGATTGCTCAGACCGTGGCTCATCAACTCCAGAACCTCGAGTTCACGACCACTCAGCTTGTTCAAGGATGACCGTTGCCCCCGGATCAGGCGGGACGCCACTTCCGGATCGACGACCACTCCGCCAGCCTCAATGATCGTCAGGGACTTCATGAAGTCCGCCACACGGGAAATGCGGTCCTTGAGGAGGTACCCGAGGCCCCCACCTCCACCAGGTGCAGCCATCAGGGCTCCGCCTCCGCGGCCGCCGAACAAGTCCGCCGCATAGGCCGCTGCCACGTACTGGGACAGCACGAGAACCCCGATGCCCGGATGACTTCGTCGGATTTCGAGAGCCGCGGCCATGCCGTCATCGCCCATGCCCGGTGGCATGCGAACGTCGGTGATGACGACGTCGGGGAGGCCATGACTTCGGTGGGCAGCGGCCACGGCCGCAAGCAGTTCCGGCGAGCTCGCCGCCTCGGCGAGCACCACGTGCCCCTGTCTCTCCAGCAACCCCACGAGTCCCTCCCTCAGGATGGCGGAGTCGTCTGCAACGATCAGCTTCATGCGCCGTGCGGCCTTTCATGGGTGGGGGTGAGCAGGAGTGGAATGCGGGCTGAAAGCCTCGTTGGTCCTCCTCGGGGCGAGGCCATCTCCAGCGTTCCGCCGAAGGCCGCCAACCGTTCCCGCATCCCCACGAGACCACGACCCTCGGTGAACCGGGCACCACCGGGGCCATCATCCATGACGGAGACGTGGAGTTGCCTGTCCGCCCCGAGCAGGAGGGTCGCAGAGGCGCCTGGCGCATGCTTGGCAATGTTGGTCAGCGCCTCGGAACAGAAGAACCATGCGACGGCCGCCACTTCTTCGGGCATGTCCGGAAGCCGGTGGGGACACCGAACCCTGACGTCGAGTCCGCTGCGTTCGGCCATGTCGAGAACCGCTGCGTGCAGTCCGAGATCGGTGAGCACCTGGGGATGCACGCCGGAGACCGTCGCCCGCAGCGTGCGCAGCGCCTCCTCGGCATCCCGGTGAGCTCCCTCCAGCAGGGTGGCGACGGCTCGGCTCACGTCCCCATCGTTGTCCTCGACCAGCATGGCAGCCTCCCCCAGCTTCATGGTGGCGGCCACGAGGTACTGCTGGGCACCATCATGCAGGTCGCGCTCGATACGTCGCCGCTCGATCTCGAAGGCGGAGACGATGACACGCCGCGAATCCCGGACCTCCCGCAACTCCCGGGCCCAGTCGGCATCGGACACGGGGACCGTTTCCTGCTCGAACTTGGAGCGCTCCAGGGCACGAAGAACCCACCACGTCAGCCCAGCCACCACTGCGCCGGCTGCCAGCCCGACTCCCGGAGCGAACGCCAGCCCGAGGACCAGCACCAGGGCGATGGCGAGCCCGCCCACAGCACCCGCGGCCAACTGCCACCCGAAAAGGTGGCGTCGGCGGCGCTCAGGGGTGTTGGACATGGGTTTACTCTAGGAGCGCGCTGACCCGGCGCCACTTCATCGGCGTCAGGTTCACTGAAAGGTGGAGCTGGGTCCACCCCATTTGGGAAGCTGGACCCATGGTGCCCACCGTCATCCACTGGTCCACTTGAGTCATGAACACAACCGCACCCCCTCGCACGACGCTCACTGCCCGCGAACTCTCCACGTCCTACGGCACCATCCGCGCCCTGGCAGATGTCAGCATCGACATTCCCGCTGGCCAGTCGGTGGCCATCATGGGACCCTCCGGCTCCGGCAAGTCGACATTGCTGCACTGCCTGTCCGGCATCCTCGTACCCGATTCCGGAACCGTGACCATGGGTGACGACGCCGTGTCAGCGCTCAAGGACACGCAACGCTCCCTCCTGCGGCGACGGCACTTCGGCTTCGTCTTCCAGGACGGCCAGCTGCTGCCAGAACTGCCGGCGCGGGAGAACGTCGCGCTGCCGTTGCTGCTTGCTGGGAGGAGTCGTGATGACGCGCTGCGCTCCGCCGACGAGTGGCTGCTCCGGCTCGGTCTGCCGGACGCCGGCGCCCGTCGTCCCGGTGAACTCTCGGGGGGCCAGGCCCAGCGCGTCGCGATCGCACGGGCACTCGTCCATGGGCCGGCGGTGGTGTTCGCTGACGAGCCGACAGGTGCACTGGACCAGGCCACGGGCCATGAGGTCATGCAGATTCTCACCACCACCACCGGCATGACGGGGGCCACGCTGGTCCTCGTCACCCACGACGATGCCGTCGCCGGCTGGTGCGAGCGCATTGTCGAGATCCGCGACGCGATGATCCACGACGACCAGCTGACCAGCAGGAGTGCCCGATGAGCGTCGCAGTCACCCTTGCTCCCCGGCTCGCCGTGGAGCGCATTCGTGCCACAAGGGGAGCCGGTGTCCTCGACGCCATGGCGGTCCTCGCCTTCACGGTTTCGTCCTGGCTCGCCCTGACCGTCGCCGGAGGCACGTGGATGTTCCTCCAACGCTGGCGCGTCCCGGGCTCACTGGATGATCCCATGTGGATGGATGTCGCTCCGGCCTACGTCGCGTTGGCCAGTTTCGCCTGCGCGCTGCTGGTCATCCCCATCCTCAGCCTGGGTGGCGGGGCGGCGCGACTCGGAGCTCGCGGCCGGGCCCGTCGGCTGGCCTCGTTGCGTCTGATCGGGATGACCAGTGGCGAGGTGGTGAGGATGTCAGTGATCGAGACCATCGTCCAGGCCGTCGCAGGGGTTGTCCTCGGCTCGGTGGTGTTCGTGATCAGTCTGCCCGCCTGGCAACTGGTGACCTTCCACCGGCAGTCCATCGGCGAGGACGAAATGGTACCTCCGTGGTGGCTGTGGCTCGCCGTGGGGGGTGTTCTCCTGATGCTGGCCGTTGCCTCCACCGTGTTGGGGCTGAGGCGCGTCAGCATCTCCCCCCTGGGCGTAGCCCGGGACCAGTCGCCCCGCAGCCTGAAGATGTGGCGTCTGGTGGCCGTGGTTCTGCTGGTGGTCGGCATCCTGGTGTATTCCCGGTTCTCCGACATTCAGAGCATCCCCGGACTCGTCAGCATGGTGGCATTCCTGGCCGTGGCCATCGGATCCATCAACCTCGTCGGACCATGGCTGCTGCAGCGTGTTGCCCGCCCCCGCACGCGCACGTCCCGGGTACCCAAACTGCTGGCCGCCCGTCGCATCCTCGATGACCCGCGGGCAGCATGGCGCAACGTGTCGTCGGTGGCGCTTTTGGGCTTCATCGCGGGCTTCGTCGTCACCATGCCCGTGACGAGGACCGGGGACGCAACCGACGTGTACAGCGCCTCCTTCGTCCGGGACATCCAGACGGGCGTGGCCATCACGCTGATCGCCGGTCTGATTCTGGCAGCCACGGCGACGCTGATGTCCCAGGCCTCCGGGGTCTTCGACCGGGCACCCGAATCAGTGTCCCTCGACCGCATGGGTGTACCCCGAAGCGTCCACGCAGCCGTGCGCCGCAGCCAGGTTCTCGTGCCACTGGCTGTCGCCATGGGCACCTCGGTGCCCCTCGGTCTGTTGCTGTCCACCGTGGCGGCCGTTGAGTTGGACGGGTTCCCCACCGTCGGCGTGGTGATGCTGGTCTCCACCGTCGCCGTCGGTTTCCTGCTGACGCTGGGGGCAGCCGAGGCCTGTCGTCCGCTGCAGTCCGGAGTACTGGCCGAGCAGCGTCGCCGCAACGACTGAATCTCTTCGGCCGCATCTGTCCGAGACCCTCCAGCCCCCGGTCCGCGTCCGTCGAACGTTTGGGCCCGTCTCTCGTTGAGCTCCGCACCTGGTGACCGGGGTGGCTGAAACAATGGGGCGACTCTCTCCGAAAGGACATCCCATGGGCAAGAAGCCGAAGAACCTCTGGCTCGCAGACCCCCGCGAGGTGCTGCGCGCCGGTGAGGGGTTCGACCTCGCCGCCGTGGACCGCAACAGCTCACCCGGCTGGGACGGGGGCAAGAAGGAGGCCAAGGCGCTCATGGCATCGCGGGCCGCGCTGCTTCCCGAGCTGCAGGAGCGGCTCTTCGCTGAGGGACGAACGGGCGGCAAGCGCTCGGTGCTGTGCATCATCCAGGGCCTCGACACCGCCGGCAAGGGCGGAGTCGTGCGCCATGTCATGGGAGCGGTGGACCCCCAGGGCGTCGCACTGAGCTCCTTCGGCGTTCCGACGGAGGAAGAGGCGAAGCACCACTACCTCTGGCGGATCCGCAAAGCACTGCCGCCCGCCGGCAGCATCGGCGTGTTCGACCGCTCCCACTACGAGGACGTCCTCGTGGTCCGCGTCAACGACCTCGTCCCCGAGGAGAAGTGGGAGAAGCGCTTCGACGAGATCAACAAGTTCGAGGCAGACCTCGTGAAGGAGGGCACGATCGTGTGCAAGTTCGCCATGATGGTCTCCCACGACGAGCAGGGTCTCCGGCTCATGGAGCGATTGGATCGCTCGGACAAGCACTGGAAGTACAAGACCGGCGATCTCACCACCCGCTCGAAGTGGCAGGAGTACCAGACTGCATATCAGGCGGTCTTCGAGAGGACGAGCACCGACCACGCTCCCTGGTATGTGCTCCCGGCAGACCACAAGTGGTTCCCGCGACTGGCCATCACGGAAATCCTGACACGCACGCTCAGCGAAATGGATCTCGGCTGGCCGAAGCCGCGGTGGAGCGTCGATACGCAGCGTCGGAAGCTGGCGGAATCCATGTCCACCGAGGCGCTCATCACGTCGCTGGAGGAGACCCACGACAACGTCGATTCCGCCATGGTCGACAGCATCGAGGTGCGCCATGAGGTGGCAGCCATCCCCGGGATCGACGACGCCGGGGCCGAGGAGGTGGCAGCTGCACGCAAGGAGGCCTGGTTGAAAGAGGTGGACGCCGCCGTTGAGCAGAAACAGGAGCTACTGGGTACCCGGGCGGACCTGCCGAAGAAGTGGAAGAAGAAGCTGAAGAAGCGGGACAAAAAGGGCTGACGTCACCTCGGTCGCGGTTCTTGTTTCTGGCGGGGCCGGTCAGTCGAGAGCGCAGGCCTCGCGGAGGGCTGCTCGCTCCACGTGGGAGAGGGAGGCGCAGTAACACTGCAGCGCCTTGAGCCGAACCTCGGGCCTGACGTCCGCCATCTCCGCGGCAATGTCGCGCGCCACCACAACTTCCTGACTGTCCGCGGGCAGGTAGCGCCAGGACCGGTCCACCCTCTCCCGGGTGACCAGACGCTTCTTGGCAAGGCGGTCCAACACCGTCATGACGGTGGTGTAGGCCAAGTCGCGACCTGTGTCGAGTCCCTCAAGGACGTCGGCGACGCTCTGCGGGGAGGTGCTGCCCCACAGGAACTCCATCACCGACTGCTCGAGCGGTCCACGATTTGCCATGCGCGACATCATAGGCTGCATGGACGCGACGGGGTGTTTCCAAGTTGGTAACAACGACCCCCAGTAGTAGAATTCCCGCATGGATCCCGTAACCCTCGGCAGGTGGCAGTTCGGCATCACCACCGTCTACCACTTCCTCTTCGTCCCGGTCACGATCGCCATGGCGATGATGGTTGCCGTCCTCCAGACCATCTGGTACAAAACAGGCCACGCTCGCTACCTGCAACTGACGAAGTTCTTCGGAAAGTTGCTCCTCATCAACTTTGCGCTGGGCGTCGTGACCGGCATCGTCCAGGAGTTCCAGTTCGGGATGAACTGGTCCGAGTACTCGCGCTTCGTGGGAGACGTCTTCGGTGCACCCCTGGCGCTCGAGGCGCTGCTGGCCTTCTTCCTGGAGTCCACCTTCCTCGGACTGTGGATCTTCGGCTGGCACAGACTGCCCAAGCTGCTGCACCTGATGACCATCTACGCCGTCGCCATCGGCACGATGCTCTCGGCAGTGTTCATCCTCGCCGCGAACTCGTGGATGCAGAATCCCGTGGGCACCACGTTCAACAATGGTCGTGCGGAGCTGGCAGGCTTTGAGGGCTTCCTCGACGTCCTCACCAACCCCGTGTTCCTCGTCACCTTCCCCCACGTCCTCACCGCTGCCTACATGGTGGCCGGTGGCCTCATGGTCGGCATCTGCGGCTGGTGGCTCATGAAACTGCGCCGCGAGGGCGCCGATCGTGACCCCGAGGCCGTGGCAGCGCACCGCTTCGGCGCCAGGATGGGCGCCTGGGTGCTCATCGTTGCCTCCGTCCTCACCATCGTCTCCGGCGACCTGCAGGGCAAGATCATGACCCAGGTGCAGCCCATGAAGATGGCAGCCGCCGAGGGTCTCTTCGACACCGAAACCAATGCCGGTATGCGCTTGTTCGTCATCGGCAACCTGGACGCCACCGAGGAAATCTTCTCCATCACGGTGCCGGGCCTCCTGTCACTGATCTCCGGTGAGGAAACCGTGCAGGGGGTCAACGACCTGCGCGAACAGTACGCAGCCGAGGGTTTCGTGAAGAACGATGGCACCCAGACCCAGATCCAGCGGGAGTACGCAGCCGAGCTGGAAGCGAACTACCCCGGCGTGGATCCTGCACCAAACGTGGCCGTTTCGTTCTGGACCTTCCGGCTCATGATCGGCCTCGGGATGCTGGGGACGGTGCTGGGGCTCGCGGTGTTGTGGCTGCTCCGCAAGGACAGGCTGCCTCCCGAGGGCAGGTTCTGGGACAGGGTCTGGACGCCCGCCATGTTCGCCCTGCCACTGCTTCCGCTGTTCGCCATTTCCCTGGGCTGGATTTTCACGGAGATGGGGCGCCAGCCCTGGATCGTCGCCGGCGTGATGCCCACAGCCGCTGGCGTGTCGGCGAGCGTCAGTGGGGTGTCGGTCCTGATCTCGATGATCGTCTACACGCTGGTCTACGGGGCCCTGGCGGTCATCGAAGTGGGGCTTTTCCTGCTCTACGTCAAGAAGGGCCTCCCGGACGACACCGAGGTTGCCCTCGACGACCACACGGACGAGGACGCCCCCATGTCCTTCGCATACTGAGAGGATTGAGCTGACATGATGCTTCTCGAATCCGTGCCCACACTGGCCCTCGTCTGGTACATGCTGATCGTTGTCCTCTGGTTGGGGTTTTTCTTCCTCGAGGGCTTCGACTTCGGCGTCGGCATGCTGTTTCCCATTCTCGGCCGCACCGAGAAGAAGCGCCGTGTGCTGGTCAACACCATCGGCCCCGTCTGGGACGGCAACGAGGTGTGGCTGCTGACGGCAGGCGGTGCGATGTTCGCCGCCTTCCCCGGGTGGTACGCCTCCCTGTTCTCGGCCCTCTACCTCCCGCTGCTCCTGATGCTCGTGGGCCTCATCCTCCGCGGCGTCGCCTTCGAGTACCGGGCCAAGCGCCCCGACGCCCAGTGGAAGAACATGCTCGACTGGTTCGCCATCGTGGGCTCCTTCCTTCCCACGCTGGTGCTGGGTGTTGGCTTCGCCAACTTCGTCATCGGTCTGCCCAATGACGGCCTCCTCTTCAACGGCACGTTCTTCGGCCTCTTCAGCCCCTACGCACTGCTGGGAGGAGTGATGCTCCTGGCGCTGTTCCTGACGCACGGCGCCACATTCATCACACTGAAGACCCGCGGCACGATCCACGACGACGCACGACGTCTCGTGAGGACCATTGGCTGGGCAACCGTCGTTCTCGTGGCCGCCTTCGTGGTCCTCCAGAACATCTTCTGGCCTGCAGACTCGAACTTCGGCGACTTCACCGTGTTCGCCTGGACCGCTGCCATTCTCGCCGTCGCGACGCTCGCAGGCTCGGTGCTCATGACCACTCGTGGTCGTGAGGGCTGGGGCTTCATCCTCGGTGGCGTGGCCATCGTGTCGCTGTTCAGCGGGATCTTCCTGAAGATGTACGGAAACCTCGGGTTCGCCCAGGACGCTGGCATCGCGGTCACCGAGCACCTCAACATGATCACGGCCGCCTCCTCACCGACGACGCTGACAATCATGACGTGGGCCGCCGTCATCTTCGTGCCGATCGTCGTCGGCTACCAGTCCTGGAGCTACTGGGTGTTCAAGCGTCGCATCAGCACCAAGAACATTCCTGACGAGGTCGAGGCGGTGGCCTGAGCTTGTGATGGCAGGGCCCATTGATCCTCGACTGCTGAAGCGCGCAGGGGCGACCAGGAACTACCTGGTCGCCTCTGTCGTCGTCGGCCTGCTCACGGCTGGCCTCCTGATTCTCCAGGCCGCCCTGCTGGCACGTGGGATCAGCCACGTCTTCCGTGAGAGGTCGCTGCCCGAGAACTGGGCCGTCATTCTGGGAGGGTTGGCCGCGGTTTTCGCTGGGCGGGCTGTGTTGTCCTGGCTGAACGAGACCTTTGCGCAACGCTCGGCGGCGAACGTGAAGTCGCAGCTCCGTCAAGACGTGCTGTCGGCACGGCTGGCCAGACCCCGCGACTCGGCCACCTCGTCCGCCTCCATGGTCACCGTCGTGACCACCGGCCTCGACGATCTGGACGGCTACTTCTCCAAGTACCTCCCCCAGCTGGGCCTGGCCGCCACCGTGCCGTTCCTCGTGGGCGGCGCTATTCTGCTCACCGATTGGCAGTCCGCCATCATCGTGGCCTTCACGCTGCCGCTGATTCCCGTCTTCATGGCGCTGGTCGGCTGGACCACCGAGATGGCGACGGCGAAGAGCTTCGCCGTCTCGGACCGGCTGGCCAACCACTTCGCCGACCTCATCGAGGGGCTCCCCACGCTCCAGGCCTTCGCCCGTGCCCGCGCACAGCGTCGCGGCGTCGAGCTGGGCGAGGAGAAGTATCGGGGAGCAACGATGCGGGTGCTGTACGTCTCCTTCCTCTCGGCGCTCGCACTGGAACTCCTGGCCAGCCTCTCGGTGGCCGTGGTCGCGGTCACCGTCGGCTTCCGGCTCGTCTACGGGGACATCGGTTTCGAGGCAGCCCTGTTCGTCCTGATCCTTGCTCCCGAGGCGTTCCTGCCGGTGCGCCAGGTGGGCGTCCACTTCCACGACTCCGCCGACGGCGTGGCCGCCGCCGACTCGGCCTTCCGGTTCATCGACGCCGGAACCATCGGCTCTGGCGCTGACCCCGTGCCGTCGAATCTCAGTATCCGCTTCGAGGATGTCTTCTACACCTACCCCGGCACCACCGAACCTGCGCTGACAGACGTCAACCTGACGATCTCACCCGGTGAGGTGCTCGCAATCCGCGGCACATCCGGGGGCGGCAAGTCCACTGCCCTCGCTCTCCTGATGGCCTTTCTGTCTCCCGACTCGGGCCGCGTGTCCGTGGACGGCGCGGATCTGGCGGAGCTGGATCCACGCGCGTGGCGCCGTGAGCTTGCCTGGGTGGCACAGGAGCCGGGGCTGCTCAACGGCACTGTCGCTGACAACGTTCTGCTGGGGTACCCGGAGGCCTCCGCCGCCGACGTTGCGACGGCGCTGAACGACGCGGGGGCCAACTTCGACGGCGCCAAGGGCGTCGGCGACGACGGCGAGGGCCTGTCCGCAGGCGAGCGCCGTCGCGTCGCCCTGGCACGCGCCCTCCTGCGCATTCGGCTGGGTGGGGCGAGGCTTCTCGTGCTCGACGAGCCGACGGCCGGCCTGGACTCCAGCACCGAGGCCGCCGCCATCGAGGCCGTGCGCGCCTCCGGCGTGGGCGCTGTGATCGTGACGCACCGGCTGGCCGTGATGGCAGCCGCGGACCGTGTCATCGAGTTGCGGGGCGCAGCATGAGACGCACCCGTACCCTGCTGCTTCTGACCGAGCTGCTGGCCACCGATCCCCGCGGGAAGCGACGCTTCACCCTGGCCGTCCTGCTGGCCTCCATGGCGTCCGGCGCATCCGTCGCGCTCATGGGGGTGGCTGCCTGGCTCATCAGCCGCGCCGCCGAGATGCCGCCCGTCCTCTTCCTCCAGGCCGCCGCCGTGGGGGTGCGGTTCTTCGGCATCTCCCGCGGAGTCTTTCGCTATGTGGAGCGGCTTGTGGGCCACGACGTCGCCCTGCGGATGCAGTCGGCCCTGCGCATCCGGGTCTACGAGAAGCTCTCGGCCACCACACTCATCGGTCGTCGAAGGGGAGACCTCCTGACCCGGGTGGTCGCCGACGTCGAGGCTGTGCAGGACCTGGTGGTGCGGGTGACCATTCCCGTGCTGTCGGCCTCCCTGGTCATCGTGGGCACGACGGCGATGCTCGCGCGCTTCAACCTGCCGTCTGCACTGGTGCTGCTGGGCACGGCCATCGTGGCTGGGGCGCTGCTGCCCCTGCTCGCCCAACGAGCCTCCCGCGCCGCTGATCTGGCGGCGGTCCCCACCCGCGGAGCGCTGGCCGACGGCGTGCGCGAACTATCGCGCACCGCCGACGACCTCGTCGCGTATGGCGCCGAGGACACGGTCCTCGATGAACTGCTGGCCACCGACGAGACCCTGCGCCGTCTGGAGGCCCGTGCCGCCTGGGTACGCGGCGTGGCAACCGCGGGACAGATCGTCGCGGCCGGTGTCGCCGTGGTCGCGGCTCTGGCCATCGGGGGCCCTGCCGTCGCCTCCGGCGATCTGGCGCCCCGGCTGCTGGCCGTCATCGTCCTGACCCCCCTGGCCCTGCACGAAGTGTTCGGCGCCTTCACCTCGGCCGCCCAGACCTGGACCCGCTCTCGGGCCGCTCTCAGCCGCATCACCGATGTGCTCGACGCCGATCCCGTTGGCGCCGGCGACGTCACCGCTTCTCCAAACCCCGCCCTCGGCCTCGAGTTCCGGGGCGTCAGCGTTGGTTGGCCCGGGGCTGGCGTCGTCCAGGAGTCCCTCGACTTCCACGTCGATCCCGGCGAGCGCGTCGCACTGGTGGGGGCCTCCGGCATCGGGAAGACGACGGTGGCCGCCACCGCCATGGGTCTCATCCCGCCCCTGGGCGGCACGATGCGTCGCGCCAACAGGGTGGGCTACCTGGCACAGGACGCACACATCTTCACCACGTCGGTGGCCGAGAACGTCCGGATCGGCAACAAGGACGCCACCGATCAGCAGGTGGCCCTGGCGCTCATCGGCGCGGGACTCGAGATATCGGCGGATCGTCTGATCGGTGAGGCGGGCGCCACGCTGTCGGGCGGGGAGCGTCGGCGCCTCGCCCTCGCCCGGGTGCTTGCGGACGACCGCGAGCTACTCATCCTCGACGAGCCGACCGAACACCTGGACACCGCCACGGCCCGGGCCCTGATGAATGACGTCTGGCGCGCGGCCACGGGAAGAGCGACGCTGGTCATCACGCACGACCCGGAACTCATCGCGGCCTGCGATCGCGTCGTCCATCTCGCCTGATGGCGACCACCGCGACGGCTGTGACCGGATGCGCACTATGGCGTCAGTGACGCCCCAACCCACCGCGGGCATTGCGTTGTGCTCCGTTGGCCAAGCTGTACTCCGCAAACCGTAGGGAGTTGCACGGTTCGGCCACTACCCATCGCGGTGTGCCCGTCCACTCACGCGTCGGAGACGGTCGCGAACGTGCCATGTGCGCGGCGGACACCTTGGACCCTGTGACGCGGAATGAGCTCGTCCAGGAATCCGTATTGTTGCCGCAGGGTCAGAGCCGCCGGATCCTGCCGGCGCCTTATGTCGCGCCACCAGTCTGACAGGTCGCCCCAACCGGGCGCAGCCAGCGAACCGCCGTATTGCTGGACAGCCAGCGACGAGCTCAACGAAGCAAGTCGCAACCGCTGCTCCAGGGGCCAACCTGCCAGGGTACCGAGCAGACACGATGCCCCGAAGACGTCCCCGGCGCCCGTCGGGTCGATCGCCTCAACGTCAAGCGCTGGGCAGTGCACCTCTTCGTTGGTGATCTGGTCGATGGCATGGCTGCCATCTGCTCCATCGGTGACGATGGCCAGAGGTACCAGCTCCGCCAGGTGGTGCAGGGCCTCGCGTGGCGAGGATGTGCGCGTGTACGCCATGGCCTCGACGGCGTTTGGCGTGAAAGCGTGACACCGATTCAGACCCGCGAGGTCCGCCCGGTCCCACCGCTCCGTCTCATCAAAGCCGACATCGGCGAAGACCAGGGTGCCGCGGCTCGCCAACTCATCCAGCCAGGAGATGTCGCCTGTCAGATCGACCACCGCCGCCCGCGAGTGCGGGATCTGCGAGACGTCGGCGAGAAGGGGCTCTGGTAGTTGATGGCCGTGGCTAACCATGCCCCGGTCACCCTCGAACGCCAGCGACACGGTCGTGGCCGAATGAAAGTCCTTGAAGACGCGGGAGGAGGAGAGGTCGATGTGTTCCTGGTCGGCCAGGGTGGCGCGCATCCAGTCACCGTACGCATCGTCGCCGAAGCCCGTGACCAGTCCGGTGCGCAATCCGAGGCGGGCCGATGCAGTGGCCAGATTGGCGATGCCACCCGGGCAGGAGCCCATGCCCGTGCTCCACAACTCCTCGCCCGGGTAAGGCAGGCGGGGAAGGCCCGTGAAGATGATGTCGAAGAACACAACGCCGGTGGTAATCACGTCGAGAGGCGGGTCATCGTCGCGACGTGTATCGGCCAGCGGGTCCCATCGCCAACACGTTGGGCAGAACTCGTCTTCGTGGATGTGGTCAATCATTCCTTGGCCGCCCCTTCCAACATGCCGTTGATGAAGTAGCGCTGCAGCAGAAGAAACACCACGACGATGGGTGTGGCGATGATCACGCCGGCGGCGGCTATCAGTGCGGTGTCGGCGGTGTACTGACCCTTGAAGATCGCCAGTCCCAGCGGTGCGGTGCGCCACGTCGCTCCCGGCGACATGACCAAAGGGATCAGGAACTCGTTCCATGTCCACATGAACATCAGCACCGTCACCGTCGCGATGGATGGCAGCGACGGTGGAATGACAATCCGCCACAGCGTCTGTAGCCCACTGGTGCCGTCGATCGCAGCCGCCTCCACCAAGTTGGGCGGCAGGGCCCGGAACTGCGCCCTCATCCAGAACGTGCCGAAGGCCACCGATTGCGCAATCTGGGGCAGCGACACCGCCCAGACCGTGTCGATGAGGCCGACGGTGCGCAGGTCGAAGAACAGGGGGATGATGATGGCTTCAGCAGGGACCATCAGACCCAGTAAGAACAGGTAGAAGAGCACGGTGGATCCGCGGAACCGCATGGTTCCGAAGGCATAACCCGCCAGTATCGACAGTGTCAGCGCCGAGCCCACCACAAGCATGGCCACAAGCATCGAGCGCCCGAGTGCAGGGCCGAAGCTCCCGATTTCCCATGCGTCTACGATGTTGGCGAAATGCAGACCGGTCGTCTGGTCGCCAACCTGGGGGCCGAGGGCGGTCGCCGCAATGGTGGCGATGGGGGTGAGTGCAAAGAGGGCGAACAGGCCCAGAATGATGTAGTTCAGCGCCTTCTCGGGGGTGGATATCCTCATCGCCGCGCCACCTTGTCCTCGCCAATCCGGGACACAACGACGTTGATGGCGAACACCATGATCGTCAGCACGATCGCCACCGCCGAGGCGGATCCAACATCCTTGAGGTTGAAGGCCCGGTTGTACACCTCGTAGCTGGGCACCGTCGTCGCGGTACCCGGGCCACCCGATGTGGTCAGGTAGATGAGGTCAAAGGTCTTCAGTGCGGCGATGATCGTCAATACGAGCGCGGTGGTGATCTCGGCCTTCACACTGGGAAGCGTGATCGCAAAGAACTCACGGACGGGACCGGCGCCGTCGAGTCTCGCCGCTTCGTACAGTTGATCGGATATTCGGCCCATGCCCGCCAGCAGCAACAGCATCACAAGACCCGTCTCAAGCCAGAAGCCGATGACGCCCACGGCGGGTAATGCCAGATTCGGGTCGCCCAGCCATCCGCGGGCGATGTCTCCCAGGCCAATCGCGCGCAGCAAGTCGTTCAGGGAGCCGCTGGGAGAGTAGATCTGGTGCCATGCCACGGCGACGACGACGAGTGCTATCACTTGCGGCAGGAAGATTGCCACCCGGAAGAAGCCCAAGCCTCGCACGCTGCCACGCCGCAGCACAGCCGCCAGCACGAGGCCGATCATCAACGGAAGGATCGAGTAAAAGAGGATCAGCACCAGCGCGTGACCGATCGAGGCCAGGAACCGCTCATCCCCCATGAGGTCGACGTAGTTGCCGAAGCCGACGAACGCCGCCGGCCCGAACCCGGGCCACTCGTACAGCGAGAACTGTCCTGCCCTGACCAGCGGGTACAACATGAAACCGGCGTAGACGACGAACGCGGGCAAGATATACAGGTACGGCGTTGCGACATGCCGCACGACCGCCGACGGTCGCCCCCGCGCCCGATTCGTGGGCCTGTCAGCCACTGACGAACTCCGAGTAGTCGTCCTGGAAGTCCTGCAGCACCTCACTCGGGGTCTTCTGGCCGCCAAGGACCTCCTGCAGTCCCTGGCCGGCCGTATCCGAGAACGTCGGGGTGGCGTAGTCGAGGTACGGAAGCAGGGTGCCGTTGGTCGACACGTCGGCGAACGCCTCGAATATCTCCTTCTGCACCCCGCTGTCAGGGGCGAGTTCTGCGGTGCGAAGGACCGGCATTCCGCCGTTGTCGGCAATGATCTGCATGGCGTCGTCACTGGTGATGAAATCGATATAGGCGGCGGCTGCATCCACGTTCTTCGCCTTCGAAGGGATGGAGAAGGGGATGCCGGTGCCGCCGGTGGTGGCGAGCTTGCCGTCCTTGGCGGGCGGCGGTGCCATGAAGTGCAGGTCCTCGCCCATCGCAGCTTCCATGTCCGTGCCGAGCCAGGAGCCTCCCGGCAGGAAGACGCCGGTGCCCTTGGTGAAGTCATTCCAAGCCGGGTCGTAGTCGAGACCATTCGGCGAGGGGCCGAAGTACTCCTTCTCACCCCAGGAGCTGAACTGCTTCATGGCCTCCATATTCTGCTCGTCGACCCAACTGGCGCCTTCATTGCCCATGGCAAGCTTGACCACCTCCTCGGTGTCGACGAAATGGGCCTGCAACGGTCCGAAGACGTGCAACGCGGGCCATTGTTCGATGTTGCCGAGCACCATCGGCTGCTCCCCTGCCGCCTTGGCATCGTCGAGCATCGCGAAGTACTCCTCCCACGTGGCGGGAGGGGTGCCTCCCACCGTCTCGAGCTTCGTCGTCGAATAGAAGATGCCGACGACTTCACCGGTCTGGGGAAGGCCGTAAAGATTGCCCTCACCGAAGGTCGTGGCATCACTGGAATAGCGGACCTTGCTCAGCACTGAGGGCGGGAAGCGCTCCTCCCAGTTGTACGCCTCGGCATAGGGCGTCAGGTCAACGAGCTGTCCCGCCTTGACGAACTGGCCCATGTCCGCGCGGGCATTGTTGACCTGTACCACGTCCGGCACATCATCGCCCGACAGCGCCAAAGTGACCTGGTTCTTCAGATCATCGAAAGCCTGGCTGGTGCGGTTGATCGTGATGTTTGGATACTGCTTCTCGAAGGCGGTGTTCAACGCGACGAGGGCATCGTTCTGGCTTCCGCGGACCTCCTGGTCCCACACGACGAGTTCCACGTCGCCAAGGGCCGAGGGATCAGTTTCGACGTCGGCCGGCGCAGAGGACGAGGTGCCCTCCTGCGGGTCCGGGCTGTCGCCCGGTGCGCATGCAGTGAGCACGGCGGCGGCGGACAGACCAGCAGTTCCCGTCAACAAGGACCGGCGCGTGATGGGATGAGACGACATTGGATCCTCCTGCATAGTGAGACATCATCAGCATGTCAGAACATGACAGCACTTGCACCTGTTTGAGCTGATTTAATCGAAATTGATCGACCAGTGGTAATTTGACCCCGTGATCACTGAAGTACGCCAGCGCCGGATGGCTGAGATCGTGAATATCCGTGGCTCGATGTCGGTGGCCGATCTGGTGGATTCGTTGGCCGTGTCAGAGGCCACGGTGCGTCGTGACCTTGACGATTTGGCACGCCGGGGCCTCCTTGAACGCGTGCGTGGCGGTGCCTGCCGGCAGCGAGCTGCCATCAGGCCTGAGGCGGACCTCAACCCGTTCGCGGTGGTGGCGGAACAGGCATCTCAGGAGAAGCACCGCATAGCACGTCTCGCCGTCGATCGGATCGACGACGGGGACGTGGTGGCTCTGGACGCCGGCACCACAGTCTTCGCCATGTGCGAGCACCTCCGATCCAGGCGCATTACGGTGGTCACGGCCTCCCTCGCGGTCGTCCGTGTACTGGCCACCGCGTCCACGATAGACCTCGTCGTGATGGGTGGAGTGCTCCGATCGAACTACGAATCCATGGTTGGAGTACTCACAGAGTCCTGCCTTCGACAAGTCCGAGTCGACGCCGCGTTCCTCGGGGCCGCCGGCGTCAGATCCGACGGCGCCGTGTTGGATTCCACTCCCAGTGAGGTGCCCATCAAACGCGCCATGCTCGAAATATCTTCCCGATCCTGGCTGCTGGCCGACCACCAGAAGTTCCCTGGTTCGGGGTTTCTCGAGATCGCTCCGCTGACTGAGTTCACCGGACTGATTACTGACCACGGTCTATCACCCCAACAACTCTCCCTCCCCCCCGAATCCCACCTGGAGGTCCTGACACCATGAAACTCACGATCCTCGGCGGCGGTGGTTTCCGGGTTCCACTCATCCACGACGCCATCGTCACCAACGCGCTCACCGCAGCCGGACGGCCCAGCATCACGATCGACGAAATCGCACTGCAGGACGAATCCCCGGAGCGGCTTCACGCGATCGAGCAGATCCTCTCCGAACGCAGTGCAGAACTCCCTGATCCGCGCACCGCGCCGCGGGTCACCACCACCACTGATGTACGCCGAGCGCTAACCGACGCGGACTTCGTGTTTTCCGCCGTGCGCGTCGGCGGGTCGCAGGGGCGTGCCCTCGACGAGCGGGTGGCCCTCGATCTGGGGTTGCTCGGGCAGGAGACGGTTGGCCCCGGAGGTTTGGCCTACGCGCTGCGCACCATACCTGTGATGCACAGCGTGGCCAGGACGATCGCCGAGGTCGCTCCGAACGCGTGGACCATCAATTTCACCAACCCTGCGGGGATCGTCACGCAGGCAATGCGCCAGGTGCTCGGCGACCGGGTCGTGGGCATCTGTGATACCCCCATTGGTCTGGTACGGCGGGTGTCGCGACTGCTCGGTGTCTCACTCGAGAATGACCAGAACCGCGTTGAATACGACTACATCGGGCTCAACCACATGGGCTGGCTTCGCTCAGTCCGGATCGACGGCGTGGAGCGGCTGTCGGCCGTTCTGGCCGACGACGCGGCCCTCGATGAGATCGAGGAAGCGCGGCTGATCGGCAAGGACTGGGTGCGTACCATCGGTGCGCTGCCGAATGAGTACCTCTACTACTACTGGCACACCGACGAGGCCATCGCCAACATCCTGGGCGCCGGCCAGACCCGCGGGGAGTTCCTGGCGGTGGAGCAGCGCAGATTCGATGAGAACCTCAGCTGCTGCGCCTCCCCGCTGGAGGTCTGGCGTGAGGCCCTGCACGAACGAGAGTCCACCTACATGGCTGAGGCGCGCGACGACGAGCGGCGGCAGGAGGACATCGCGGGCGGGGGGTACCAAGAGGTCGCGCTCCGCCTGATGACCGCGCTGGCAACCGGCTCGCCGGAACGGATGATCCTTGATGTCGGCAACGACTCTGGCGGTGGACTCGTTGTACCCGAGCTGCCCCACGACCTGGTGCTGGAAGTGGGATGCGTCGTGGACGGCGACGGTATCCACCCCGTTCCGGTCGCGCCGCTCAGCCTCGGTCAGCTGGGCATGATGGCGCGACTGCGTGCATCCGAGGCAGCCATCAGCACTGCGGCGCTCACCGGATCCGCCGACAAGGCATGGGAGGGGTTCGCCACACATCCGCTCGTGAATTCCCCCCGTCTCGGCAAGGAATTGCTCGCGGGGTACCGCAGCAGCCACCCGCAGATTGATGCACTGTTCCGGTAGATGGAGAGCGCTGTGCCAGCCGATTCCTCCAACGAGCGTGCTGCGAGCAGTTGCAATCAGTATCTTGCAAACCATTGCGGTTTGAAGCAAATTCTCTCTACTGTGTACCCCGTCAGCGGCAACTAAACGGAAGCGAACGACGGCGTTCGCAGTTGGAGGTTTGCACGATGGTCACACCCACATTGGGTCGTCGGATGTTGATGACGGCCACCGCACTCTTGATCGGCTTGAGCACAGCGCTTCCGGCGTCAGGGGAAGAACCACCCTCCCTCGCCGTTGGTGAGCCCTCCGTGGCCACGGAGGTCAACCCCAACAAGGTCGACGTGATGGGCCTGTGGGCGCATCCGGACGATGATGCAGGGTTCATCACTCCGTGCGGCGTCTGGCACGACCGCTACGACGTGGACTGCGGGATCATCATGCTCACCCGGGGTGAGGGTGGATCCAATTCAGTCGGCGACGAAGCCGGCCCGGACCTGGGACTGCGCCGCGAGAACGAGGACCGGGCATCCAACTACCGCTCCGGCACAGTGGACATTTACAACATCGACGCCGTTGACTTCTACTACAACACGAGCGCGCCGCTCACGGAAGAGGTGTGGGGATCGGATCGAGTCCAGCGTCAGGTGGTGCACGTCATCAGGCAGACGCAGCCCGAGATCCTGGTGGGATGGCCGCCCTACATGGCCGTCGGCCACGGAAATCATCAGTACGCCGGTCGCGTGGTCTGGGAGGCAGCCGCCATGGCTGCGGATCCCACCATGTTCCCCGAACAGCTCACTGGTCCGGACGCCGTCGATGTCTGGCAGGTGAAAACGATCGCCAATAGCTGGTTCGGCAGGCAGGGCACGGGTGGCCAACTCGCACCTGACTGCAACACCGGATTCATCCCCGCTGCAGACAATCCGTTCACGGTGGTCGGCACCTGGACCGGGTATGACTCGCCCTACACGTGGGTGGAAGGCAACATCCAGGGACAACCTGCCGGAAGCCCGAAGACGTGGGCGCAGGTCGGGCGGGAAGGCTACATGGCTCACGCGACCCAGGCCCGCACCAAATTCGCTGGACTCCGGGATGGGGCCTGCGAGCGCTACGACATCATGCAATCAACCGTTCCCTTCCAACCCAGTGGTTCCGCGGCGAACGGACGCGACGATGCCATCCTGTTCGGCGCAGTTGTCGCGGATCCCGGCGGTATGCCCCTCGGATCCACCTATGCCATCGACGTCGAGGACTACTTCCAAGCGCCGGGCGTCCCGTTCCAGGTAACTGTGTCCGCCCGTTCAGGAGCTGGAGAGATCTCTCAGGGGGATGTCTCGCTCGGGGTGCCATCGGGCTGGAGCGTCACTCCTGCCGTGAATCTGGGCCCCATCACCGCAGACGCCACCTCCACCGCGACCTTCACCGTGACGCCGTCGGCAGACGCGTCATTGACTCGTCACCAGATCTCGGCGACGTTCAACAACGGCTCGGTGTCGGCGTACAGCAACACACTGGTTGCGCTCGTTCCCGGCGTTGAGGGCAACTTCGAGCGCTGGGGCAACTTCGCGGAGTACGAGGACTGGGCCGACGAGTTCACCCGCGTCGGCGGGCGATCTATTGCAGAACGCCAGATTGGCGCCGGGGAGACCGTGACCATCCCCGTGGTGGTGACCAACCGCACCACCGAAACCCAGTCGGGTGACGTCGGTCTCGAGCTACCGGAAGGGTTCATCGCAGATGGGACGAGCAAGTCGTTCGCAGATCTAGCCCCTGACAGCGAGACCACTGTGGACTTCCTCCTCACCCACACGGATCCTTCAGCCGCGGGTGGGCAGAGGGCGGAGGTCACCATCACCACTACCGCCGCGCCGGGAGGATCCACGAGCGTGGAGACGTTGAGCCTCGTCGTCACGCCAAGCACCGTGATCCCCGCTGCCACGGCAGCTCCAACGCTCGACGGTGTGGCCGACGATGGCTACGGGCCGGAGTTGGACATCGGACGCAAGTGGGAGGGCAGGGACTGCGACCCCAACGGCATTGACTGTGGTGCTGGCAGCACCATGCGCCTGGCGTGGCACGGTGAAGACCTCTTCGTGATTGCGGAGGTCGTCGACGACAAAGCTGGCGCAGCTGCACCCCCGGAGCGCTGTACCGGTCACTGGTTGGTGGATTCTGTCGAGGTTCTCCTCGATCCCCTGGGCGGCTCGCCAGACACCTCGACCACGTACAAGTCCGGCATCATGCCGTTCACGGACGATCCGACCAACGTCGCCGGCAACGGCATCAACGGCCCCTGCTGGAGCCGCGACGCCGACAACCACCAGGGCTTCTCGTCGGGACCGCTCGCCTCCACCATCAAGGATGCACCCAACGCTCCCGGTCAGCAGGTCGCTGTGAGCGGCGCCCGCAACGCCGACGGAAGCTACGTCGATGGTGGATACACCATCGAGACAAGGATTGCCCTCGCAGATCTGCCCGCCGCAGTGAGGACGGGCGTCGCGCCCACGGGCGACCCAGCCACGAATGACGTCGATCCGGACTACCTCGGGCTGAACGTGACGCCCTACGACTCGGACGTCCAGACCTACATCGGGAAGACCCGTACTGCATGGTCGCCCTTCGGCAGCCAGCAGTCCGAGCCCTACCGTTGGGGTCACGCCTACCTCGACGGGTACACCGCACCATATGGGAGTAGCAGGGTCCCCACAGATCCGATCATCCCCGACACCGCCCTGATGGGCGTGGAATCGCCGCAGACCATCCACCAGTCAGCCACCCGTGGTGTCACGATCTCCGGTCTACCAGCGAGTCGTGCAATGACCATCAACTCAGTCATGATCGAGGACGACGCAGCCACCATCAAGACCACCAGCACTGAAGCCGGGACCGTCCGCGCGTTCGCGTGGCAGGGCGACTTCGGCATGGTGCCCGTGTGGAAAACAAGCTGTGAAGGTGATGAGCTCGGATTCTCGCTCTGCTCCCCGGACGACAACACCGCCGCCGCATGGGGTGATGACATGGGTGGTCATCTGCTGGCCAGCGCCACGGTGTCGGTGGGGGCGGGATCGAGCGATGTGGCGTTGCCGCTCTCAGCGGCCGCGAAGACAGCCCTCAGTGACAATGGAACCATCCTCATCTCATTCCAGTCCGACACCGGGGCTGTGAACGCCTGGTCGTACCCGGTCATCGAGGATCCGACGTCACCCACCACACCGCCACCAAGTTCTCCAGTGCCCACTCCCAGCACTCCGGCGTCCTTCGAACCGAGCGCGCCCTACACGCTGCCGGGGCTGCACAACGTCAACGGCCGCGTGTGGTTCACCACCTGTGAGCCGTACTCGCAGACAATGCGGTGCCGGACGAACATCTGGGCCACCACCGTAACGCGGGAGAGCGACGGGTACGCACTCAAACAGGGCTGGGTCTTCAACAACCTGACCTACCTGCCGTACATGAAGCGTGCGCAGTGGGCAAACAATCCCCTTGGTCACAACGGCAACTGGACCGCCGCTGATGGCCGGGAGTGGCGTACTGAGTGTGACACGCCAAGAACCGGACGCAGTGGCTGCCGTTCCTACGCCGAGGTGACGCTCTACAAGGCGACACCGCGACCGGGTGGCGGTTACACCTTCAGCCAGTCCAACGAGTGGGTCTTCAACAACATCGTGATGTTCAGGCCCAGGTAATCACCCCTCCATAAACGGTAGGCCCCTCGAGCAATCGATGGGGCCTACCGTTTGTGGCCCATGGAAAGACATTCGTCATCGCCGGAGCGTGGGGGCCGTGGGCCATCGGCGCGACCCACCATGGCGAATCCACGATCCATCACTCGGGGGTGCCTGCGAGCGCGTCGTCAGCCTGACCTGGTGTGGGCAGCAAGGCGCTGACCTTACCCGCGGGCGTATGGGCCCCTCAGATGGTCCAGCACGATCACTGGCACAGGGCCAGCGTCATTCTGTCGGCATCCTCCAGGCGGAAGGGACCTTGGCCAGTTGGAGCAGCCACGCTCTCGCGATCTGCAGAAACGACGTGGCGCCGATTGTCGCCGGTGACCAGCACCAGGCCTGCCGCGGCGAGTGCCAACAACGACTCCCCCTGACGGATGAGGATGGGGGACTCCTGCAGGACAGGACGCCCCACACCTTCAGCAAGGCTGACCGAGCCGGTAATCGTTGTTCGTCCCGCCCGGATACCATCCAGGATGGCATCCGGTGAGCCATCCTCAGCCATGACCCAGGTCGTGGGCATTCCCGGACGCAGTGGCGTGGATCGATTATGGAAGTCTCCACCACCCAAGAGAACGGCATCGCGACGCCACCGCTGGAGCCAGGCCAGCGCTGAGGTGTCGATCGGATCGATGTACCAGGAGCCATGGTAGAGCTCGACGCCGGCAGGCTCCTGTGTCAGGGGATGGAGCCAGGAACAGTCACCCGAGACCGGATGGTTGATCGACAATATCCCCCCTCGCTGAGCCACCACGTCCACCCACTCCTGCCCGGGACGTCGGAAGTCGATGAACCCTATCTCGCCGAAGGCATTGGCGTGCCCCGCGTGAGTGGTGACCTCCTGCCCGGGCACCAGTGCGATGCCGTGCCGGTCCCCCACTTCAGGCAGGAACCGATGATGGCTGGTGGTGTTGTGATCGGTGACACACAGGAAGTCGAGTCCAGAGCGCACCCCCTCATTGGCGAGCTCTGAGAGGCTCAGTACCCCATCGGAGTGAAGCGAGTGGGCATGAGTGTCCCCGGCGAACCATCTCATCCCGGGCAGAGCGGGCAGATCGCGCGTGTTCCCACGCGAGACCCGTGCCACGGGCGCCTCCAACGGACCGTGGTCCGGACTGTGATGGGCTGGAACAGACACGTCCACCGTCAGTTCGGCCCCCTCTGGCGGCAACGTATGCAACCCCAGCACAACGTGCCAGGTGCCCGGTCGAACGCCGGGCAGGTAGCCGGGCGTGGCGTCGTCCGAGGTCACGACGAAGGATCGCCGAGCCCCTCCTGACCAGCCACACCACCCCGTCGGCCCCTCACACCCCAGGTCCACCACTGCCCCGCCCCCTTCGGGAACGGACAGAGTAACCCCGAAGGAGGACGCACCGTACGGCACCTCAAAGGGGACGCGGACGTACCGATCGGTAGCCTGCATTTTCAGGGTGGCCTGCACCGTTGATCGCATGTCCATGGTCACTTCCGACGCAGGGTGAGAATTGTGCCTGCACCCACCTCGAAATCCCACGGATCAACAGTGGCCTCAGCCACGTCGCCCGCAAGATTGGTGACGAACCACCGGCCATCGGTGACGGCCCGTAGGGGCTGAGCAGTGTCCAGGTAATTGACGAATCTGGCCTCAAGGGTGTCATCCACCCGACGCAACGATTCCAAGGCCACCGCGCCGTGCGTTTCTATCGGCGAAGGCAGCTCGACCGCCATCTCACCACTGGAACGCCCCGGCGCCACGACGGGCTCGAAGCGGAACGTGTCCGAGTTCTGGATAAGCGTGGAGGATTGCCACCCCACCGGAGATCCCAGATCCACGGCGAACGAGAGCGCCACCGATGTTCCGAGGTACTGCGCTCCCGGAGTCGGGATCTCTGATCCGGCCGGCTCGTCGCGCAGTGGATGGAGGTTGACGCTCATCATGCCGACCGATCTGAGCGCCGTCAGTGCGATGTCGTCGATACCGTCATCCCCGTCGACCACTTCGTACTCCACGAGCTTGTCGAGCAGCAGGCCCACTCGGCCAGCATGGATGAATCGGGTCGCAGGGAATGTGGGGAGTGGGTGTTCGCCCCACCCGCCCTCGGCGCTCCGCCCACGGGTGGTCACTCCGTACTGTCCTGCCGATGACGACGAATCCACATGGGCTGAAGCTGACGGGATGAGTACCCGCAGCCGGTGATCCGCCACCTGGTTGACGAGTGACACTTCCACCCGCAGGAATGACTCCCCGTGGCGGAGTTCCAGCACGGTATCCACCAGCTGGTTGACGAGTTCCAGGCTGCGCGATCCCCTGTCCTCACCGTTCAGGTGGGCGGGCAGCTGGAAGGTGCGGCGGATGCGAATCCTGCCTCGCAGGGGGCCGGCTTCGATGGTCTCGGTCTGCACCTCAACCGGAACCGTCACGGCTCCACCGTCGAGGGGTCCGTAGTTGTAGGAGTCTCCTCGGTCACCCTCGTCAACGATCCGCAGGGCCCGGTCGAGCACTATGCCTTGCGTGAGATCCTGGATCCTCACCGAACCATCGGCCAGGACAGTCGCCGATACTAAAGCGTTTGTGATCGTCCCGTCCTCGACGCTGACGGGGCACTCCGGCATGTCCGCCGACGCGACATCCAGGGCAAGCTGTGACAGCCCCGCCACCCGGCCGCTCACCAGGACGCGGCACCTTCTGGGCACGGTGGTCATGACACGCCACGACTGACCGGGCGCGGCTCCGGCCATTCTCACCTGTAGTTCGGCGGAGAAGACGGCGAGATCGAAATCGCCGTTCGCCACATCTGCCACCTCGAACACGAGGCCATCGTCATCCCAGCGCCAGAATCTGATCTGCTTCCCAAAGAGCTCCTGACCATGAATCCTTCGGATGATGCGCGGCAGGTCTGCGTTCTCGACCGTTTCGTCCCCGATGACCGTAGGCAACTCCTCCAGCCTCTGTGCGCCCGGAGGGAGGGCGACATCTGAGATCTCGACCACCATCTCTACGGCCACGTCCCGGGCCCAGCCGCTCTGGTTGAACACCGAGACCGAACCGACCGGAGCGCGCGACGACAACGTCGTCAGTGCGATGTCGATGGCACCGCGAGCCGTGTGCATGGCTGTCTTGAGACGCGACTCCACCTGATCGGCGGTGGCATCCGATCCACAGCCCGTGACGGAGTCGTGGGCCGTTGATTCGATCACGAGACCCCAGCTACGGTGCAGCAGTGATGTGCGTGACGCGCCACCAGCCCAGGCGTCGAAGCGCTCTGCGGTGCCAACGGCACGCTCGGCCCCGGCCATGGCCGCCTTGATGTTGGTCCGGATGGAGAAAACACCCGGCAGCAGGTTTCCGCGGGCGTGCGAGCGTAGTTCCCCGCGGACGTGTGCCAGTTTCTGCAGCGCCTCGGGAGAGTGATCCCGACTGGAGGTGACGTCCTCCATCGTGCCAATCCGCAGGTCAATGCCAGCGTCGCCCCCGTCATTGGCGCAAAGGATGTCAATCAGATCTCTTCTGGGTGCCATGTGGTCGGTGCCGAACATCCCGGCCACGTCCTCGCCTCGGAACCAGGCGGCATTCTCCTCGACGTATCCGACCACGAGCTCCGGGAGTTTGTGGAGAGGTTCGAAGAGCTTGAGTGCGTTGCCGTAGCCGTCCCACATGTACTCCACGCGGACCCGGCTGCCGTCGAGCCCCTCCCAGACGAAAGCATGCTCACCCACGCGTGCTGGAACTCCCCTCCAGAGTGAGGCATCCGAGATCCCGAACCCCGAGAGAATCTGTGGCATCTGTGCGGCATGGCCGAACATGTCGGGCAGGTACCCCACCCGCATCTCCGGGCCGAGCCTGCGCGCAGAAGCGATCCCGTGCTCGAGGTTGCGCACTATCGTCTCACCGTCGCAGCAAAACTCGTCCAGCAGGATCTGGAATGGGCCCACTGCCAGCTGCCCGCGCTGGACGGCGGCCCGGACCTGCTCGAGCCTCTCTGGCCGGATTTCCAGGTAGTCGTCGATGGCAGCGCTCTGCCCATCAAGGGTGAACCGGTATTCCAGCTCACCTTCCAAGGTGTCGAGCAAATCGTCCATCATCGCAACGAGCCGAGCTCTGAATACGTCATGCGGCTCATACCATTCACGATCCCAGTGCGTGTGGGGAATGACCCACACTCGGGACGCCAGTGCTTGATTCATGCCGCTACGATCCGTTCGCCTGATTCCGCGTCAAAAAGGAGTGTCTTGGCCGCAGGGATGGTGAACCAGCATCGTTGCCCCACTTCCGGGACCGACTCCTCGTCGGCAACACACTGGAACCTCTCCTCGCCCACATCGGCCACCACAAGCGCCCCGGCACCAAGGTTCTCGATCACGGAGACCGTGGCCTCAATGGCGTCCGGCGTGGGTCCTGCCGACCACGACACGTACTCCGGCCTGGCTCCCACCACCACCGTGCTCCCCTCGGCCACGACGCCCACCAGGTCCGTTGGCAGGGGCAGTGAGCTCCCCAGAACGTGCAGCTTCCCGTCGCGTACGACACCGTCAACCAGGTTCATCGGATGCGAACCGATGAACGAGGCTACGAACGTGTTGCTGGGGGTGTGGAATACCTCGCGCGGCGTACCGATCTGCTGGATCCGCCCGTCCTTCATCACCGCCATGCGATCCGCAAGGGCGAGCGCCTCGGCCTGGTCGTGGGTGACGTAGACCGACGTGACGTTCAGTTCCCGCTGGAGTTCCTTCAGGAAGGAGCGTGCCTCCAGGCGCAATCGCGCATCCAGATTGGACAACGGCTCATCCAGCAACAGGACGGTGGGTCGGGTCGCGATCGCCCTGGCGAGCGCCACGCGTTGCTGCTGACCGCCTGAGAGCTGACCCGGACGACGCTCCAGAAGTCCGTCGAGAGAAAGCCGGCCCGCAGTCTCGCCCGCGGCCGCGCGGCGAATATCTTTGGCCACTTTCCGGATACGCAACGGGTAGGCGATGTTGTCCGCAATATCCATGTGTGGGAACAACGCGTAGTCCTGAAAAACCATTGCCACACCACGTTCACCGGGTTCGCGATGAGTCATGTCCTCCGAGCCGATGTGCAGGGTTCCGTCGCTGATGGTCTCAAGACCAGCAATGGAGCGAAGCAGCGTGGTCTTGCCGCACCCTGAAGGACCCAGCAGGGCGAAGAACTCGCCCTCGGCAATCTTGAGATCGACGCCGTCAACGCCGCGGACACCGTTCGGATACTCCTTGACCAGTGCGGTGGTGGTGATCGTCGATGTCATGACTTGATTCCTCCGTAGAAGCGGAAACCGAACTTTCGGTTCACCAGGAAGTAAATGAGCAGGACCGGAAGGGCGAAGATCAGCGAAAATGCAGAGATCAATCGCAGATCAGCCTGGCCCGACTCCGTGTAAAAGGTGAACATCATCACTGCAGCAGGCTGACTTGTGGGGTCGCGCAACAAGATGTAGGGCACGAGGAAGTTGCCCCAGACCTGAACAACGGTCCAGATGGCAATGAAGGCAATACCTGGCCGTGCAACAGGAACGACGACATCCCGAAGGATTTGGTACGGCTTGGCGCCGTAGAGGCGAGCAGATTCCTCGTAGGACTTCGGGACGGAATCCATGAAGTCCTTGAGGATGAAGATCACGGTGGGAAGTACTCCGCCTGCCATCACCAGGATGACGCCTGTCTGGGTGTTGATCAGACCAATGGCATTCATGAGCTGGAACGTCGGCACCATCGCTGCTGTTCCCGTAACGATCGAGGACAGCAGCAGCATGCCGTAGAGCAGGGCATCCCGGCCGGGAATCCGGACACGGGACAGCGCATAGCTGGCGAGCGTACCGAAGACAACAGTCACCGCCATTGTCCCTGCGGCGAGCAGCAGCGAGTTGAGAATGGAACCAAGCGCATAGGGGTTCTGCAGGAGCCGCTCGAAGTTTCTGAGGGTCCATGCAGGCCACTTCACAGCCATGGTCGGATTTGCGTCGAAGGGCGCCACCACCAGCCACGTCAGTGGAATCGCGAAGAACAGGCCGATCACTACGAGCATGAGAACAAAGGCCATGCGCCCCAACATTTTGAGCAGGTGACTGCTGGCCGTGGGCTGCTTGAGTTTCATGTCGATACTGGTGGTCACTTCTCTCTCCTCCCCACACGCATGTACATCAGAGCGATGAACAGGTTGATGATCAACATGATCATCGACAGTGCCGCTCCGAAACCGAGTTGGCCACCCGGAATTGCCGTTTGATAGATGTACACGGAAAGAATCTCTGTTTTGCCGTTCGGACCGCCAGCCGTCAGAAGGTACGGCGTGAAGGTGTTGAAGGTCCACAGCGTGATCATCAGCGTGTTCGTGAGGATGTGCCCACGGATGTTGGGGATGACGACGTCCCGCAGCTGCTGCCACCCTGCGGCTCCCGCCATGCGGGCACTTTCCAACTGAGACGGCGGCACCGCCGAGAGCGCCGATGAGAAGAGCTG
This sequence comes from uncultured Actinomycetota bacterium, assembly GCA_963747505.1. Classification (GTDB taxonomy): domain Bacteria; phylum Actinomycetota; class Actinomycetes; order Propionibacteriales; family Propionibacteriaceae; genus Arachnia. Next base: position 2,237,580 of record CAVVFD010000001.1, read on the forward strand.
CATGGAGAAGGCTGTACCCACCCAGATGTTGAAGAGGACAATCACCGTCATGGGATTGTCGATCAGCCACGCCTTGCCGGGGGTGTTCAGGATGGTGTTCAGGGTGCCGCCACGCCGATCAAGCAGGGCGATCCACAGGAAGGCATGCACCGATCCGGGAATAACCCAGGCTGCCAATACAAGCGCCTCGAGCGTCGACCTCGCCCAGCCCGCGACCCGTCGGAGTGACCAGGCGAGCGTGAACCCGAGCAATGTCTGCCCGAGAACTCCCGAAGCGCCCACGAACACGACAGTCAGACGGAGCGAGTTCCAGAAGGAGCGATCCGTGAAGGCGCTCGCGTAGTTCTCTAAACCGACGAAGCTGGTGTTGGCCGCTGCCAAGCCGGTCAGCCGGTAGTTGGTCAACCCCAGATAGACGGTCCAGATCGCCGGAAAGAGAAGGAAGAGGGCAATGACGAGGAGGGCTGGCCCCACGAAGACGGTGGCTCGGCGTGCGCCGAGCCCCGCCACGTCATCGGCCCGCTGCCGGTGACGCGTGCGCGCCACCGGCGGCGATTCGGTGAGGGTTGACACGGTAATCCTCAGTTGCTCATAACGGCGTCGGCCCCGACGATCCCAGCGAGATCGTCTGCATAAATCTTGGCGGCCTCCTCCACAGACGTGCCCGAGACAACGTCAAGGGTGGCCTGCTGCAGGCTGAGTGAGACTTCAGGGTACTCAGCCAGGCCCGGACGGTACGCGGTCACCGGAAGAACTTCTTCGCTGACAAACGTCAGCATCGGGTCGCTCTTCAGAAGTTCGGCGTTCACGTCGTCGCGCGGCGAGATCGACAGCGTGCCCGCGGCACGCGCCTCAAACGCCTCCGGAGAGTTCATGAAGGCCAGGAGTTCCCACGCGAGGTCAGCGTTCTCGGAGTTGGGGTTCAGTACGCGCGCGGCGCCACCGGACATGGAGACGAAATCCTGGCCCGCGATGCCGGAGCCAGCCGTCATGGATGGAATTTTGGCGTATCCAACCACTTCATCACGGTTCTCCATCGGCGCCGTGCCCACACCCTCGGCCGGGTTGATCACCGAGCGCCAGAAGTAGTCCCCCTCCAACAGGATGGCGATGTTGCCTGCGGCGAACTCCGAGAACGAGGTATCGCGGCCCGCGGCCTCCTGCTGAAGAATCGGATCACCCAGACCCTCGTCGACATAGATCGTCTTGTAGAGGTTCAGGACGTCCATCACACCCTGGGTTTCACCGGCCCACTTGCCGTCCTCCCACAGTCTTTGTCCCGTGCCCATGAGCATGGGCAGAAATCCCTGCATGCTCGTGGCCTCACCCATCGCGGTGCCTGCGTTGAGCTGGATCGGGACCACGCCGTCGATCTTCTTCAGAGCACGGCCAGCGGACAGGATCTCGTCCCACGACGTCGGCTGCCAATCGGATGGAAGACCCGCCTCTTCGAACAGTGTCTTGTTGTAGTAGATCACCCTGCCGTCAGTGCCCTGCGGGATGCCGTATCGCTGGTCCTCGAAGGAGGCAGCGCCCTGGACGGCGTCCGGGATCTGGGCCCAACCGTCCCAGTCGGCTGCCATATCGGTGACCTCGTCAAGTGGCTTGATGTAGCCAGCCTGGGCGAACTCTCCCACCCAGATTCCATCGAGAGAGATGACGTCGGCGCCCTTGCCCGAGCTCAGGTCAAGCGCCACCTTGGTCTTGTAGTCCTCGTCGTCCACGCCCTGGGGCTCGAAGTTGACGGAGGCATCAACACCCTTTTCCTTCTGCATCTTGGTGAACTCGGGGATAAGCCACTCGTTGATCCACTCCGCCTCGGCGGCGTTCTTTCCGCCGACGATGGCGTTGGACGTAAGGGTGATTGTCTGCGCCCCCTGCGAGGCGCTGTCGCCTGTTGTGGGATCCTCGCTGTCTGGTCCTGTGCTGCAAGCCGCGCTCAGCGCGACCATTCCCATCAGTGCGGCGCCTGTGGCGACGCGACGAATTGTGCTTTTCATCAGAATCCCTTTCATGGATGTTCGGGGTGAGAATCGGTATTGTTGTTCCCGTGGGATGATCCGTATGCTTCGCATGCAGGTGTCACACTGTGTCCCGCGCTGGTGGCGCAAGCCCTCCACAGGCGCTGGGCGCTACGTAGGTCTTCCCGGGCAGCATCGATGCTGGATCCGGGTGAGAATGTGCTTCGCGTCATATCCATCAGGACCCTGAGCTGACGCTCAAAGGCCTCCTCCTGTGGCCAGACCATTTCTGCACGAGAGCTGGCCAGGTCGCCGCCGTTGGTGAATGTGCGAAGGACGGTTGGGGCGTTCAGAATGTAGGGCGTCTTGAATTCCAGCTCGATGCTTCCCCTCTCGTGATGGAACGTGATGGTCTCCCGGTACTCGGGATAGTCACTGATGAAGTGCCAACGAAGAGAGAACGGCACGTCGGCACGAGCCCTTCCCGACGCGATCACCGTCCCCGGGAACTGCGGACCGTACCGGGCTGCATGGTGCACGTCCTGCAGGTCGAAACCGAGGTGACGTGTGAGGGCCAGATCATGCACAACCGAGCCGAGCAGGACGTTGGTGTAGAGGCGGCGATGGTCGCCCCCGTCGTCCCCGATGGCAGCTGAGATCCCCTCCTCAAAGGTGCGACGAAGACTGACCAGGATGGCAGGATCGACGTCCACCGCCGCGGCTTCAAGGTTGGCGAATCGAATCTGCTTGTCATCGGCCGGATGCAACACCTCGATGCTGACCTCGCGAACATTCACGGAGGACAGCAGGGCCTTCGCCTGCGCGACGGCCGGGTCGTGCTCCTTCATGTAGCCAACTCGTAGCCACTCATGTGGACGCAGCCCGAGGCTCTGCAGGTTGTCTTCGAGACGGCCGAGTTCGGCGAAACTGTAGCCCAGGGGCTTCTCCGCAAGCACGCGGACGCCGGCCCGGATCAGAATGAGGGCGTCGTCGGTGTGTCCACCGGGTGTTGCCACGATGGCAGCATCCACGTCGATGCGATTCTTCGCGATCGCTGCCGCAAGCTCTGTGGTGGTGGCGAACAGTCCGGTGTCGTCAACGCCGTAGCGGCGAGCCATGGTGGCAAGCCGTGAGGCTGACAGCTCTACGAGCGCGACCAGTTCCACGTTGGCCCTGTTGCGCTGGATGACGGGCAGGTGCACCGACTGGCTGATTCCTCCCAGACCCACGACGGCGATGCGGACGGGCTTCACTGGAACCACCTGCTCAGCGCGTCACGATTGGCAATTTGATCCGCCACGGCTCGGGCCACATCGTCATCGTTGAGGAGCACGACGTCCTGTTCGACCACCAGCCACCCATCAAAACCGCTGCTGACGATGTCCTCCAGGAGGGCTGGCATGTCCAGATCCCCCGCGCCCAGTGGGACGAACACGCGCTTCTCCCACACGTCACGGACGGGATCCTCCGAGCCCTGGGCCTCGGCGAGAATCCTGCGATCCACATCCTTCAGGTGAAGGTGGTTGATGCGTGACGCCCAACGTTTGTAGTCCGATCCCGGCTCGCCCCCACCCAGGAGCAGATGGCCGGAATCGAAGGTGAGGTCAACGGTGGTGTCGTTGAGGAATCTGTCTATCTCGACGGGAGTTTCGATGTGCGTGGCGACGTGGTGGTGAAACGTTGGTTCGAGCCCGCGGTCGCGAACCTCCCGAGCCACGCGTTCGACCCGCTCGACGAAGGTCAGCCAGACGTCACCGTGCAGTTCCAACTCCGGTGCTCCTCCAGGGCGGGCCTTCCTCAGTGCGGAACCCGAGTCGGCCAGGGTTGGCAAGGGCGCAGGCCCGGCTTGCGAAGCTGCCACCAGAGCAAAATCATCGAGTACGGGCAGGGCAGCGGCCAAGGTATCCTCGAAGTCCTCATCGGGGCCGACAAAGGGAAAGTCGATCCACCCGCCGCACAGGTCCACACCGCTGGCCGCCAGGTTGGCCACCAACTCATGACCCACTCCGAAGAGACCATGCTCACCCAGATCGATCCCGGCGTACCCCGCGGCGCTGACAAGCCCCAGCAGTTCAGGTCCTGTGGGCAACGACACGACGTCAGGACGGGAGAGTCCAAAGACTCCATAGGAAACGGGTGCGTTGGCAAGAGTGATCATTCTTCTCCGACGATGAAAAAGTGTGGCTGCCGCGTCGTCGCGGTCGCTCTCACAATTATTCTTCATTGCGGATCAAATCCTGTCAAGGGAGCCCTGGCTCCTCGTTACCCAATCGTTATCATTTATTCCCTACTCTAGAAAAATCACTCGCGTGCCGTCGCGGCGCCCGCGGAACGTAGCGGTCGTCCAGCACGACGGAAGCGGCTCCGATGGCTCCCACCTCGCTGCCCATCGCCGTTGACAGGACAGTCACCGGGTGGGGGCCCCGCGCCGACGGCTGATTGAGTGCGGAAATCGCGGCCGGCTCATAGAAACTTCTGACGAGGTCCCAGTACGGTCCGCCGAAAACGACAGTGTCAGCATCGAAGAGGTCCGATGTCATCACCGCCATCTCAGCGATCCGCAAAGCAGCAGCTTGAAGGATTGCGTATGCGTCTGGGTGACCACGACCCGCCATCTGGCACAACTCCCGGAACTGCCGATCCACCAACCGGAGGTCGCCCCGGCGAGGCGTCTCTCCTTCCAGGACTCTCATGGCGTGTGCCGTCTCCACAAGGACCACTGGATCGTTGTCGAGGCCGTCGACACCTCGGGAAGCAGACCTTCCCAGAGTCACCAGCATCCTGCCCACCTCTCCCGCGTTGCCCGAAAAGCCTCGTACCGGCTCGCCGTTCAACGACAGGCCCACTCCGGTACCCGTGCCCACGTAGACGAACACCATTGTGGATTCCAACGTGGCCCCCGCTCGCACCCAGTTCTCGCCGATCACCGCTGCGAGGGTGTCTTTGACGACCGGGACCCGCATTCCCAGGACGGAACCCAGCGCCCTGCCCAAGGGAAAGTTGGTCCAGCCGGGTAGCCACACAGTGTCAACGATGGAACCTGATGTGTCGTTGAGCGGGCCCGGGACCGCAAGGCAGGTACCGAGCACGAGTTGCTCGTCGATGGCTGATGTCATCAAGGCCCCCCGGACAAGCCCGGCTGCGACCCGGATGGAGCGTTCAGGATCCTCGGGGTCAACGTCCTCGCTCGTAAGGGACGTGACGACGCTGCCGCGCAGGTCCAGCACGACAGCCGACATCAGGGACGGGTCCACATGTACGCCAACTGCGTACCGGGCATGTGCCACAATGTCCAGAATTACCCTCGGACGACCGCGCCCCACCGACTCCCGCCTGACCTCTGTCAGAAGCCCGCCAGCGGTGAGGGATCGCACGATGGACGACACCCCCTGCACCGAAAGCCCTGTGGCTCGCGCAATCTCGGTTTGGCTGGTGGGTCCCAGCCTGCGGAGGGCGTGGAACACGGCGTTCTCGTTGTACTTGCTGATGTGAGACATGCTCACGCCTGTCCGCATCGCGTCTCCCTCTCGTTCCCGACAACTGAAGAGTCGGTTTTCTCCCTATCCCGGGCAAGGAGATCGTACCTTTCTGAACTCGACCACGCCTCGGCCACAACCGTCATCTTCCACGAGGAGGACATGCCCGAGGGTTCAACCAATGGGGTCAAGAGGGCCGATAGAGTGACGCTCGTGACCAACCAACCTCCGGGAAACGCCGCCGCGCGGCCCCTCACGGTTGCCCAGTTCACGGACAATTACGGCCCTGGCAGCAACGGCTTGATGTTCGCCGTGCAGCAACTGGAGGGCAACCTCTTGGACGCCGGCCACAAGGTACTGGTGGTCGCACCCAAGGCCAAGGGTCCCAATCCGCACCTCGGCAGGAAAGGTCGCCAAGAGATCCGGCTGCCCTCGGTCAAAGTCCCCAACATGCCAACACGAGTCGCAAATGGCCGCCATTTCGACAGAACTATCGACGAAGTGGGACGCATTCGCCCGGACGTCATCCACGTCCACGGATTCGGCACCGTCGGCGTCCTCGGTGTCTGGGCAGCGCGCCGCCTCAACACCCCGCTCATGCTCACCTGGCACACCGACTTCGATGCCTATGCCGACCACTACTCCGCAGTCCTGCCGCTGCTCACCGGTGTGTTGCACGCTTTCACCCGCATCACCAGGGGTGAGCTGGTGGATTCCCAGGACCTCAAGGCAGCCGCCATCCGGTACGAGGACCGTGGCCGCTCCACCGCCTCCCTGCTGGGGGTCTGCCAGAAGATGCTGGAGTCCGCCCAACTGGTGACCACGCCGTCGCCGAAGACCGCGGTGCGCTGCAGGGAGATCGCCCCGTCAGCGAGAGTTGTCGTGGTGCCAAACGGCGTGAATGCCCTACCCGAGGGTCCCCCACCTGTTGCCCGGGATGCCGGTCCACTGATCCTCTACGCGGGCCGCATCGCGCCTGAGAAGGGGATTCCACTGCTGTGCGAAGCCTTCGAGCTTGTCTCGGCGCAACGCCCCGATGCCCGTCTCATGGTGGTGGGTGACTGGCAGCGATACCCCCGCATCAAACGGTTGCTGGCCCACGGCAAACAACGGGGGAACGTGATCCTGCCCGGGGAACAGAAGCGCGACGCCCTGGGCGCCTTCTACGGCATGGCTGACGTGTTCGCCTTCCCCAGCCAGACCGATACCCAGGCACTCGTGCTGCACGAGGCCGCGCTCGCCGGACTGCCCATCGTCTCCGTGGATCCGGGACTGCAACTGGTTCTCGAGCCCGGCGTGAACGGGGAACTGACACGTCCCACGGCGGCATCATTGGCGGCCGGCCTGATGCGGACCATCAACAGACTCGAAGATCCTGTCTGGCGTCAGCAGGCTGCCGACACGTCGAAGCGGTTGGCGGGGCAGTGGACCATCGAGTCGCAGGCCACCGAGATGCTCGCTCTGTACGAGCGCGTGGCCAACGAAACTGCGATCGCAGTGTGACGAACCCCTGCACGCGTCCGCGCGCGCACTAGGGTGACGTCCATGAGCCTGCCGATCACCCGCACCCCGGAGCCCCACGACGCCCCCACCCTGAGATGGGGCATCCTCGCCCCCGGTGGCATCGCCCACTCGTTCGCCGACGCCATGCGCAAGCACACGCGCCAGGACATCGTCGCCGTCGGCTCCCGCTCGAAGGACAGGGCCGACGCCTTCGCAGACGAGTTCGACGTCGAACGCTGCTACGACAGCTACGAGGCGCTGGTGGCAGATGACAACATCGACGCCGTCTACGTCGCCTCCCCCCACAGCCATCACGCGGAGCATGCACAGCTCGTGATCGAGGCCGGCAAGCATGTGCTCGTGGAGAAGGCCTTCACCAAGACCACCGACGAGGCACGGGACGTGGTTGCCGCGGCCCAAAGGGCCGGGGTCACCTGCATGGAGGCGATGTGGACACGATTCCTGCCAGACATCGACGTCGTTCGACAGCTACTGGAGGACGGCGCCCTCGGCGAAATCGAAGTGTTGGAGGCAGACCACGGCCAGTACTTTGACTTCGATCCCCAGTTCCGTCTCTTCAACCCGGATCTGGCTGGCGGGGCCATGCTGGACCTCGGGGTCTATCCCGTCTCATTCGCCTCGTTCGTCCTGGGTGCCCCCGGGCGGGTCCGCGCCGTCGGGACCCGTGCATCCACCGGCGTGGACCGACAGGTCAGCATGATCCTCGATGGTTTCGACGCCCACCGGGACGCCCACGCCCTCCTGAACGCCACCCTGGCCGCGAAGACGCCCACCACGGCAACCATTGCCGGCCCACTGGGCCGCATTGAAATCCCTGGAGACTTCTACAGACCCCAGTCAGTGCGTTTCGTGCCACGGGGCGGTGACGAACAGCATTCACCCACACCCCGTATCACCGATCACGAGGGACTGGCCTACGAGGCGGCACATTTCGCACAGTTGGTCGCCGACCAGCAGCTGGAGTCCCCGCTCATCCCCCTCGATGAGTCGATCGCAATCGTGGAAACCATGAACCGGGCCCTGGCCCAGCTCTCCTGAGCGCCCCACTGCACGGGCGCCACCAGCAGATCTGTCCGGAGCCGCCCGGCGGGACACTGCCCACGCCGGGCGCTCCGGACACAGGTCACCCCCAGCAGTGGGGGGATAGCTGGGGGTGACGTCTTGGGGCCGAGCGCTCAGGCGCAGCTCCACGGCTGTGTGCCGCGTATGGCGTAGAGACGATTGGCCACGGTGATCTGTTCGGCGCGGCTGGCCTGGTGTGGCAGCGGGGCGAAGTCCTGTCCGTTCACCGAGCGCCAGGTGGCTGCGTTGAACTGCAGTCCTCCGTAGTAGCCGTTGCCCGTGTTGATGCTCCAGTTGTTGCCGGACTCGCAGCTGGCGATCCGGTCCCACATCCCCGCTCGAGCAGTGTTGAGACCCTTGCCCGAGGACGAGCCCGAATCGGCGGCTGCGGCGCTGGGGGCTGGTGCCTTCTCCACCGCGGGAGCCTTGGGGACGGCCTTGGTGCCGACGGTGGTGACCTGCTGCACCGGCTGTTTGGAGATCACGCTGTCGGTCAGCGTGGAACTGACGAGCACCCCGTCGTGGTGGACGTCAGAGTAGGTCTCGCGCCTGAAGCCCTTGACACCCTTGGTGGTCACCTTCTTGGTGCCCTTCTCCATCTTCGCGGAGGCTTTCTGCGACTTCGTGAAGGGGATGTCAACGGTCTTGGTGCTCGAGCCCACCTCGACGTCGACAAAGGCTATGTCGAGGCCGTCGGTGAGCGCTGTGTCCGCGGCGGGCGTCACGATGTCGTCCGCGTCGGGGGTGACTCCGGCTGCGGTGAGAGCGTCTCCCACGGTGCCGGCGATTGTCATCTCGGTGGGTGTTCCGGCGACGGTCAACGACACGTCCATTGCGGTTGCCACCTCCAACGTCAATCCGGTGCGTCCGATCGGCGTGGAACGGGAGGCGGAGAGCTTGGAATCGGCGCTGTCCATGTTCAGGAAGGCCAGCGCGTCACCGACGGTCTGCGCCGTCGTCCACACGCTGCGCTCCTCGCCATCCACGGTCACGGTGAGCGGGCGGCCGTAGGCAACCGTGATCTCCATGCCGTCCGTGACGCGGGTATCGGCGCCCGGGACGAGGATGTCGTGTTCATCCACCGCGATGCCCTCGAGTTCCATCACTTCGCCGACGGTGTCCTCCCGCACGGCGATGGTGGTGGAAACGCCATCGACCACGAGGTCGACGTCGTTCTTGTGCAGTGCCGTGGCAATCCCTGTGGTGGCGACGAGCGCGAGAGCCGCGCCTCCGGCGGCGGCGGGGATCCAGAGCTGCTTGCGCATATGAGTGGTGACTCCAAAAAGTGAGGGAGTCCGGGTGATCCCCCGGACTCCCTCACAATAACTCTTTCCTGAATGATTCCCAAACAAACCCTGAGAATCTCTCAGTGGTTTCGCTCTTCCTCCCTGAAGCCCTTCAGCCGAAGGCTGTTCAGCATCACGAAGACGCTGGAGAACGCCATGGCCGCGCCGGCGATCATCGGCGTCAACATGCCGAGCGCGGCAACGGGAATCGCGAGCACGTTGTACCCGAAGGCCCACACGAGGTTGGACTTGATGGTGGAGTCCGTGGCCCGCGACAGGCGCACGGCGTCGACCACCGAGAGCAGGTCATCGCGCATCAGCGTGATGTCGCTGGCGGCTATGGCGGCGTCCGTCCCGGCTCCCATGGCGATGCCCAGGTCCGCGCTCGCCAGGGCGGCGGCGTCGTTCACGCCGTCCCCAACCATCGCGACCCGCTGGCCCCCGCGCCTCAGGTCCGCGATGGCGTCGGCCTTGCCCTGCGGCAGGATCTCCGCACGTACCTCGGAGATGCCCACCTCGGCAGCGACCCTCTCGGCCGCCGCACGGTTGTCGCCGGTCAGCAGGACGGGGGTGAGCCCGAGGTCCTTCAACCGGGCCACGGCGAGCTTCGCCGTGGGCTTCAACTGATCGCCCACGACGATCCGGCCCAGAAAGCGATCCTGACTCGCGACGAAGACCTCGCTGCCAATGACATCAGCACCGATCCCAGCCGCATCCACCGTCACGCCCATGTCCGTCATGAGCCTGCGCGATCCGACGCCCACTTCCGCCGGGTCAGACCCGTTCAGCGCCACCTGCGCCGTCACACCCTTGCCGGGGACCGACGAGTGGGCGGACGCCACTGCGACACCGGTGAGGCCGTTTGTCCCAGCCCGGGAGACCACGGCCCGAGCAATGGGGTGCTCGGAGCCAGCCTCGACGGCGGCCGCGACCGCGAGCAGTTCCCGCTCGTCCGCACCGTCGGCGGGCTCGACGCTCAGCACGGACATCTGTCCGGTCGTGAGGGTGCCGGTCTTGTCGAGGACCACAGTGGTGATGCTGCGCGCCTTCTCCAGCGACTGGGGGCCACGAATGATGGTCCCCAACTGGGCGCCGCGTCCTGTCCCCACCAACAGCGCCGACGGCGTGGCCAGGCCAAGCGCACACGGACAGGCGATGATCAGCACGGCGATCCCGGCGGTGAGGGCGAACGTGATGCCCGACCCCACCAACCAGTGCCCCAGAAAGGTCAGCACGGCGATGCCGATGACGGCTGGCACGAAGAACGTGGTGACCCGGTCCGCCAATCGCTGGGCGTTGGCCTTGCCCGTCTGTGCCTCCTCCACGAGGCGGGCGATCTGTGCCACCTGCGTGGCCGATCCCACAGCGGTGGCACGCACCAGCAGCCGCCCCGTCGCGTTGACGGAGCCACCCACCAGCGTGCTGCCGGGGACAACCTCCACGGGCAGGGATTCACCGGTGATGATGGAGGCATCCACGGCCGACTCGCCCTCGACGACCTCGCCGTCCGCGGCGACCTTCTCCCCCGGACGGACGACGATGAGGTCGTGCAGGGCCAGTTCGCCGGCGGGGATGCGAACCTCGACGCCGTCGCGGAGGACGACTGCCTCCTTGGCGCCCACCTCCATGAGTGCACGAACAGCCGCCCCGGCCTCCTTCTTGGAGCGCGCTTCGATCCATCGACCCAACAGAAGGAAGGCAGTGATGGCCGCGGCCGCTTCGAAGTAGACGTTGCCCATGGGATCAGAGCGCGTGAGGGCGAAACTGAACTCGTGGCGCATGCCGATCCGACCTGCGTGACCGAAGAACAGCGCCACCACCGACCAGCCGAAGGCCGCCAGGGTTCCCAACGACACCAGTGTGTCCATCGTCGTCGTGCCGTGGCGGAGGTTGGCCCACGTCGCCGCATGGAACGACCGCCCACACCAGAAGACGATGATGGCCGTCAGGGCCAGCGCCGCCCACTGCCACCCGGGGAACTGCAGCACTGGCACCATGGAGACGGCCACCACAGGGATGGCGAGAGCAAAGGCCAACAGCATGCGTGGTTTGATGACGTCGGCACGGTCCATCGTGGGCGTCTCGGGTGCGGTCCTGCGGGCTCCGTAGCCAGCCTTCTCCACCACGGCGATGAAGTCCTCCGCCGTCATCCCGCGTGGCCCCTGCACCGTGGCCTTCTCCGTTGCGTAGTTGACGGTGGCGGTGACCCCATCCACCTTGTTCAACTTCTTCTGGATACGGTTGGCGCACGACGCACAGGTCATGCCCGAGATGTCGAGTGAGACGTCGACGTCGCTCTTCTTCCTGCTGTCCTCAATGGTGGTTGTCATGCTTCCTGGCTTTCATGCGTTGCTGCTGGGATGTGGCGGGATCCGGCGGCGATCATCCGCGGCACCCGTCGTGACGCGGTGAGCAGTGTCTCAGGCCTCGACGACCGAGTATTCGCCAGCCTCGGAGACGGCTTCGATGATGGCATCGAAGGGGATGCGATCCTCGGATTCAACCACCATGCTGGCGTCCTCGAATTGGACGTTGACACCGGTGACGCCGTCGAGTTCGGAGACCTCCTCGGTGATGTGGGCTGCGCAACGGCCGCAGGTCATTCCGGTGATGGTGTACTTCGAGATCATTGCTGTCTCCTTGTTGGTGTGGTGTTGTGTTGTGTTGTGGTTGTTCTGGGGTGTGCTGCACGTCAGGGCAGCGACGTCACTTGGCCAGCCGTCGGATGGCCAGCATGGCCTCATGCAGCTTTTCATCCGCGACATCTCCTCCCTCGCGCGCGGCGTTGACGACGCAGTGCGCAAGGTGGTCCTCGAGCAGACCGAGGGAGACTGCCTTCAGGGCATTGGTGACAGCTGAGACCTGGGTCAGGACGTCGATGCAGTACTCATCGTTCTCCACCATCCGTGCGATCCCCCTGGCCTGCCCCTCGATCAGTCGGAGCCGGCGCAGGTAGGCCTGTTTCTGCGGTGTGTACCCATGCTGGCCGACGCCAGCCTTCGGCGTCGAAACGACCGCCCCATGTTCGATCATGTTGTGCCCTCCTTGAGTGCCCATCATACCCCTAGGGGGTAGCTTGGGCAAGCTCGCCCCAAGAGTTCTCCACAGTTTGGGCACGTGATCTGTGGACGAAGCCGTGGAAGACAGCGAATCCCGCCGCGCGCACCGCCGAATTGTCCAGAACGGCCTTACACCACAGCTCATGGGTCTCCGTCCGCGGGGTCCACAAGTGAAAGAGGAGGAGTGACGCACCTAGTCAGATCGGTATGACTCGGGCCACGTCCACACATCCCAGCACTCATGTCCAGTGCCCGCGCCCCCACACCACAGGCGTCGACAACCACGGAACACCCTGTGGACAAGACGATCCACAGGCCATTCGATCATCGAATTGGACGAATATAAAGACGACAAAAGTCATTTCAGGGCGAGTAGTCCACAGCTGCTGAGGCGCGAAGCCAAATCTTTCCACAGCTGATCCCCAGAGTGCTCCACAGGCAGGCCCTGCTGGCTGTCCCCGTGGGAAAAAGTGTCGGTACCGAAGGGCTAACCTAGCCATCGTCGACCTGCTGCAGATGGGTCAGGTGAAAGGGGGGACACATGGCTACGGACACGTTCATGTCCGAGGCGAGCATCAACGAGCTCGACCGCACGCCGCCTCAGGATCTGGCTGCTGAACAGAGCGTGCTGGGTGCCATGATGATGAGCAAGGACGCCATCTCCGACGTCGTGGAGACACTGCGAGGAGGTGACTTCTACCGACCCAACCACGAGACCATCTTCGATGCCATCATCATGTTGTACGGCCGCGGTGAGCCTGCAGATCCCATCACCGTCGCCGGGGAGCTCGGCAAGTCCGGTCAACTGGGGAAGGTGGGAGGATCCGTCTACCTGCACGATCTCCTGGCGAGTGTCTCGATTGCCGCCAACGCCATCTACTACGCGGAACTGGTGCGTGAGAAGGCCGTCCTCCGGCGGCTCGTCAACGCATCCATACGCATCGCCCAGCTCGGATACATGGGCCAGGGTGAGGTGGACAAGATCGTCGACGAGGCCCAACAGACCCTGTACGAGGTCACCGAGAACAAGTCGTCGGAGGACTACAAGTCCTTGGCCGAGCTCATTCAGCCCACCTGGGATGAGATGGAGGCCATCAGCAATTCCGGCGATGCCCTCTCGGGTGTGCCCACCGGATTCGTGGACCTGGACAGGATCACCAACGGCCTTCACGCGGGTCAGATGATCATCGTGGCGGCACGTCCGGGCGTGGGTAAGAGCACCTTTGCGCTGGACGTCTGCCGCTCCGCCGCGCTCCACCACGACCTGTGCGCCGCCTTCTTCTCACTGGAGATGAGCCGCACGGAGATCGTGATGAAGGTGTTGAGCGCCGAGGCCTCCATCAACCTCAGCAAGATCCGTGGCGGCAAGATGGACGAGTCGGACTGGCAGCGCATCACGGACAAGTCCGTCATGATGGAGAAGAAGCCACTGTTCATCGACGACTCCCCCAACCTGACGATGATGGAGATTCGGGCCAAAGCGCGCCGTCTCAAGCAGCGCCATGACCTGCAGCTCATCGCCATCGACTACATCCAGCTGATGAGCTCCGGCAAGAAGGTGGAGTCACGCCAGCTGGAGGTCTCCGAGTTCTCCCGCCAGATCAAGCTGTTGGCCAAGGAACTCGAGATCCCGGTGATCGCGCTCAGCCAGCTCAGCCGCAACACTGAGCAGCGCAAGGACGGCGTCCCGCAACTCTCCGACCTGCGCGAGTCGGGCTCGCTCGAGCAGGACGCCGACATCGTCATCATGATTCACCGGCCGGAGATGTACACCACCAACCCCAGCGACGAGGAGCGCGGATTGGCGGCCTTCCACATCCCCAAGCACCGCAACGGCGAGACCGGCAAGCTCGACGCCCTCTTCCAGGGCCACTACAGCCGCTTCACCAACCCGCCCTTCTGACGAGCCCTCTCCACCGCCGGGTGGTCGGCCCGGGCTTCCCCGGCCCCCACCTGGCGGGAGGGCCGCCCCCACACGGGGACGGCCCTCTCCTCAGATCAAGCGGAACTCAGCCGTAGAACGTGCTGGGCCCGTCCAGGCTCTCATCCCCCTGCTGGCCCTTGGCTGTCTGCTGGGCATCCTGCTTGGACTTCTCCGCGGCCTGCTGGGCGTCGCCCCTGACGGTGTCCGCAGAGGACTTCGCCTTCTGGGTCACCTCGTCCTTGGCCTGCACGGCCTCCTGCTCCACGTTCCCACCGGCGTCCCGTGCCCTGTCCTTGACGGAGCCGACGGCGTCCTCAACAACAGGCTGCAGGTTGTCCCTGGCCTCTGCTGCCACCTGCTTGGCGTCGTCCACCAAGGGCTGAGCCGCCTCCTTCAACCGCTGCGCCGCCTCGGACTCCTTCTGACTCGCCGGAATCAGTCCACCGATCAGTGCCCCAACACCCACGGCGATGAGACCTGCGGCGATGGGGTTGCCCTGTGTGCGGGACTCCACCTGGCGGGGAGCGTCGCTGACTGCATCCTTGGCGTCGGATGTCATACCGGACGCTGAGCCGTCTGAGTTTCCGAGTCCGGACCTGGCGTCTCCGACCAGGCCGTCGTCGTACGGATCGTCGGGAGAACCGAACACCTTCTCCTTCAGCCCGGCCGCTCCTTGCTTGACCTTGTCCACCTGACCGCGGGCGATATTGCCCGGGCTGGCGCTGTCACCCAAGGCATTGACGTTCTCGCTCAACTCGGCGCGCGTCCTGCTGATCTCCTGGCGAATATCTTCTGGATTGCTCATCGGTTCTCCTCCTCATTGCCCTTCACGGCGTTGGGAATCTTCTTGACGGTCTCCTGGGTCCTCGGGAGCCCCTTGATCTTGTTCAGGGCGCTCCTGCCCTGCGCGGCCAGCACCCCGGCCAGCACGAGCCAGATGCCCGTGACGATGAGTCCGCTCCAGCCGAGCGCCGGCTCGAGGGTGTCCCCGATCAGGATGGCGAAGAGCCACCACAGGAGGAGCGTGATGGCGAAGAGTGCCATGAAGGCGGCAATCCCGGCGCCCACCAACATGCCGACACCCTTGCCAGCGCGAGTGGCGGACTGCTTGGCCTCGGCCTTGGCCAGCTCAACCTCCTGCTTCACCAGTGTCGACGCGTTGTCCATGACCTCGGAGACAATGTCACCGAGCGACCGATCCTCCCGGCGGTATCGCTGGTAGCTCTCGTCATCATGGGGCTCGACGCCGTGGGCGCCGACGCCGTGCTCCGGATACTGGGCTGGCATCAGAAGCCCCGGGCGCCGCCGCCATGGGGATTCGGATCCGCCGGCATTCCCACCCCCGGCGATACTCCGCCCTCCGGCTCACTGCTCAGAACAGGACCCGTCGTCCCCACCGGACGTGGGTACCCGTCGTCGTCGTACCCCCCACTGCGGGGGGCAGCTCCGGGTGCGGCACCGCCGGTGATGGCCCGTGACTGCTCCAGGTGGTCGTGGGCGCTGCCCATCGCCGGTTGACCGTGGTGCTGGTCGGGCGAGTCCTTCAGTCCGCGAACAATGCGGGCCCCCACGAATCCGATACCTGCGGAGATGGCGAGGAATTGCCACGGGTTGCGCGACGCATAGCGACGCACCGACTCCACCACGCCGGAGGGCTCCGTGCGCTCCAACCAGTTCGCTGCGTTGTCCAGCATCTCCTGTGCGCTGTTTGCGAGATCGGTGACGGGACCGGATTGATCCGTGTTGCGCGTCATTGACTGGAGTTCGCTGCCGTAGGAGCGCGCCATTCCCGCGAGGCGCTGCTGCCCGGCACTCGCCTGCGACTGCAGTTCGGACATGCCTTCATCCAGGACACGGCGGCTCTGCCCACCCGCTTCCGCGGCGACATTGCCCGCCTCCTTCTGTGCGGTGTCAGCGACGTCCGAGCCAGCTGACTTTGCCGCCTCCGAAACCCTGCCTGCCTCGTGGTGGGCAGTGCCAGCGACGTCCCTCGCTCGATCACCGGCCTCGGAGGCAACGCGCTGGGCGGCATCCTTCGTGGACTGCGAACCGTGGTTCGACGAAGTTTCTGGGGCATCTCCGCCCAGCGGGTTGTCCCGCTGGCTGTAATTGCCCGGCACCGGAGAGCCGGTTGGTGACTGGTCAGGGTAAGCCATCGTCTCCTCCAAATTCTTGTGGACGCCGGTGGTGAGCCGTGCGCGTTGAGCAAGGAGCTCAGAGTTGACATTAAAAGTCCTGCGGTTCACCTGATGGCACCCGAATGGGTGGGTCCGGTGTGCCTGGAAGTGGTACCTGACAGGGGAAGTGCAGGGGGAGAGGGACCCGGCACCACGTTCTCGTCGGTGCGACGGCATGCTCGTCCACCCCGGGTCGGGAACCAGCCCCCAGTAGTATCGGCCGTGTGAGTCCTTCCACGACGGAAAGAGGAGTCGGCGTGAACCAGAGGAACGACCTTGCTCGACAGGTTGTCGTGACGGCCAGCGAAATCTTCTGTGTTGTGGGGACGTTGTTCGGCATCGGGGTGCTCGGCACCAGGGTGGAGGAGTCCTCCGGAGGTGCCCTCGCCGCCAACTCAACTCTGCTCGCGCCGGGGGGCCCTGCGTTCTCGATCTGGTCGATCATCTACGCCGGTCTGTTCGCCTACACGATCTGGCAGTGGCTGCCACGCAACAAGACGTCGGCGCGCCACCGCTCCGTCGGCTGGTTGGCGGCGGCCTCCATGGTGCTCAACGCAACGTGGTTGCTGGTGACGCAGGTGGGCTGGATCTGGGTGAGTGTCGCGGTGATCCTGACGCTGGCGATCGTGCTCGGGTTCCTTCTCGCCGCCCTGCAACGACACCCTGCGAGCAGCGCTGCCGACAGGATCATCACGGGCGGCACCTTCGGCCTCTACCTCGGGTGGGTCACCGCCGCCACGTGTGCCAACATCACCTCGGCGGGTGTGTCCTCCGGCTGGGACCTGGGATCCTTCGGCAACCAGGCCCTGGCCATCGTGGTCATCGTCGTGGCCATTGGGTTGGGCGTGCTCTTCACCGTGGTGTTCGGGCCCCGGATCACCGTCACCACGGCGCTCAGCTGGGGACTCCTGTGGATCGGGATCGCCCGCCTCACCACCGGACCTGAATCCGTAGCGGTGGCCATCGCCGCCTTCGCGGCAGTGGCGGCTCTGCTCGCCTTCTGGCTCGTCCGTCTGCTCCGGGACCGCGGGAGCACCTCCTCCGCATGAGTGTTTCCACCGAGGGCGTCGTCACCAGGGCCGGCGCCAGAAGGAATCGGGGTATCGCCGCGGCCACCGGGATCACCGGCGCGGTGCTGCTCTACCTCGGTGTCCAGGTGGAGCCGGGCGACACCAGCTTCTACATCTTCACCGTCGCGCTGGCTGCCGTATGGGTGGTGGGCTCTTTTCTCACGGCTCGTAGCCGCACCTTCGGGAGCATCAAGGAGGGCCGGCTGTGGAAGAACCTCGGCCTTGGTGCCGTAGGCGGCCTGGTGCTCCTGGTGATCTTCCTCCTGGGCGCAGGCGTCGTCGCGCGCATCGACTTCCTCGCCGATCCGGTGGAGGAACTGCTGGCGCATGCCCGCTTCGGGGCGCTCTCGGTCGTCACCCTGATCACGGTCCTCAACGGCGTCACGGAGGAGATCTTCTTCCGGGGCGCGCTCCACGAATCACTCGGCGGCACACGCGCCCGACGCTTCGTCGGCACCACCGTCGTCTACACGCTCGTGACGGCCGCCTCCGGCATCCCCCTGTTGGCGCTCGCCGCCGCCTGCATGGGTGTACTCGCTGAATGGCTGCGTCAGCGAACCGGCGCCCTGCTCGCCCCCATCACCGCCCATCTGACCTGGTCACTGGGGATGCTGTACTTCTTACAACCCGCACTCGACTTCTGGAGGGCTGTTCTATGACCACCCGCACTGCACTCGTGACAGGGGCCACCGGCTACGTCGGAGGCCTCGTTGTGGAAAAGCTTCTGGAGGACGGCTGGAGCGTTCGCACCCTGTCCCGGAGCACTGAGAAGCTCAAGTCCCAGGCCTGGGCCGACCGCGTGGAGGCGGTCGCGGGAGATGCGACGAACCGCGATGACGTGTTGCGCGCCATGAGGGGCGCCGACGTGGCCTGGTATCTGTTGCACTCGATGGGATCCGGGGAGGACTTCGCCCAGCGCGACGCCCAGATGGCTGAGGTGTTCGCCGACGCGGCGAAAGCCGAGGGCGTCCAACGCCTGGTCTACCTCAGTGGCCTGCACCCCGACGACGAGGAACTGTCAGAACATCTGGCAAGCCGCGTCGAGGTGGGCGAGGCTCTCATGGCTTCCGGCGTCCCCACCGCTGTCCTCCAGGCCGCCGTGGTGCTGGGCAACGGATCCATCTCGTTCACCATGTTGAGGCAGCTCGCCGAGCGTCTGCCCGCCGGCATCGCACCCAAATGGATCAACAATCGCATCCAGCCCATCGCCGCCCGTGATGTTCTCCACTACTTGGTGGCCGCCGCCGACCTGCCGTCCGACGTCAACCGCACGTTCGACATCGGTGGGCCCGATGTCCTGACCTACGCCGGCATGATGGACCGCTACGGCCAGGCTCTGGGGTTCCGCTCCGGACCGATGTTCACGGCCCCCGTCACCACACCCGGACTGGCGGCCCACTGGGTGGGCCTGGTCACCGACATCGACACGAAGATGGCCAGGCCACTGGTCGGCAGCCTGCTGCACGACACCGTCGTGCGTGAACACGACATCGACGACTACATCCCCCGACCGCCGGGCGGCCTCATGGGTTTCGACGACGCGGTGCGTGAAGCGGCCGAGGGCCTGCCGTCGAACACCTGGGTCAGGACGGCGCTCTACACTGCGGGTGCCGTCGGGCTGGTCGCGGCCAGCGCAGTCATTCGGGCCCTGCGCCGCTGAGACACCGTGGAGCCCCGGCTGGCCGGCAACCCGACCCGAGCACGATCCTCAGGCTGACAGGTCCAGCCCCGCGAAGAGGTCGTCGGCGGGGCCATCGCTGGCGGGGAGGGGCTGCCCCCCGGCCCAGAGGTAGGCCTCGCCTGCGGTCGGCAGCTTGCGCATGATCGTGTAGAAGCGCCAGAAGTCCTGCTCCGGGTCCACCTGGCTGCGGTGCGACAGGAGCGCGTCGGTGCTCTGCTGGAGGAACTCGCCGTACGGCACGACGACGGCAACCTCAGCCGGACTCGGCCGGTTGACATCCGGCTCCTCGGAGCGGTTCCCGAACAGGTCCAGGCCCTCCTCCTTGGCGAGCCGCGCCGCCTCCTCCCACATGGCGGGGTTGATGGTGTTCCAGAGGATCCTTGCAACCTGCCAGGGCTCCCCGAGATCCGCCCGGTGGGCGCCGATGGCGGCCAGTTGCGCGGCGTACATCGTGACGCGGTGTGCCTGGATGTGATCCGGATGCCCGTAGTTGCCGTTGGGGTCATAGCTGCTGAGGACCTGTGGCCGACGCGAGCGGATCACCTCGACGAGGTGGTTGGTCGCCTCCAGGAGATCCGCATTCCAGAACGCGTTCTCCGGGGCGTCCTCGGGTGGGATGACACGACCTCCGTCGTCCGTGCTCATTCCAGTGTCGTGATAGGTGCCGGGCCCGCCCAACCAGACATGATCGGTGACACCCATGATGCCCAGGGCCGTGGCGAGCTCCTCGATGCGGTGCTCGCCCAGTTCAGCCGGCGAGAAGTGCGTCCAGTCCGGGACGAGGATCTCCCCGCGCTCC
The DNA here is from genome assembly GCA_963747505.1 of uncultured Actinomycetota bacterium. Classification (GTDB taxonomy): domain Bacteria; phylum Actinomycetota; class Actinomycetes; order Propionibacteriales; family Propionibacteriaceae; genus Arachnia. The sequence goes on from CAVVFD010000001.1 coordinate 2,257,599, forward strand.
CCCAGCGTGCAGGTGACGAGCGTCACCTGGGCCCCCGCGGCAACGTAGCGGGACAGGGTGGCCGAGGACTGGCTCGACTCGTCGTCGGGGTGGGCATGGACCATCAGGAGACGCTTCTGGGCATTCACATGGGCCAGAATAACCGGTGGGACCAGCGGCCCCGACATGCGGCGAATGCGGGATTTCCGGGTTGACCTGTCAAGATTTGCAAATGACTTTCAGTTTGATGCAGCCAGTGGATCAGGACATGTGGGCCGACGCCGACTGGCCCCTTGGTGCACACGTCTCCTCCGACGGTGTCACCTTCGCCGTGCATGCTCCGGCAGCAACCCGCCTGCAGCTCGAGTTCTACGACCAGGCGGTCGGCGCCGAGGCAGGCGCGGCATTCGTCCTTGCCAAGGGCTCCGACGGCGTGTGGCGGGCCAAGATCTCCGGCGTCCTGATCGGCACCATGTACGCGTACCGCGCGTGGGGCAAGAACTGGCCGTACAGGGTGTCCTGGAAGCCCGGCTCCGGTGTCGGCTTCATCTCCGACCGGGACAAGAAGGGCAACCGCTTCAATCCCAACAAGGTGCTCTTCGATCCGTACGCGGTCGAGATCACCCACACGATGTACTCCGACGTCATCCGCGACCAGGGCGTTGACAACGGAGTGTTCGGGACCGGCGACGATGACTACGACGGCCAGAAGCGTCGCGACGTCGACACCGGCCCCTACGTGCCCAAGGGCGTCATCATCTCCGACACGACGGCGCTGCGCCCGAAGCCCCGCATCCCCGGCGAGCGCTCCTCCATCTACGAGGCGCAGGTGGAGCAACTCTGTGGACACCCCTCGGTGATGAGTCTCAGCCAGCTTCTCCGCGACGAACCCGGCTTCGAGGACGTGCTGGACATCCCCGAGGACCTCGTCGGCACCTTCAAGGGCGCGGGCATGATGGCGCCCTACCTCAAGGCGCTCGGGTTCACGGCGCTCGAACTGCTGCCCGTCCACGAGACGAATGCCTCGGAGAGCGGGGAGGACGGCTTCACGAACGCCTGGGGCTACATGACCCTGTCCTTCTTCTCCCCGAACCGCCAGTACTCCTCCGACAAGAGTCTCGGCGGCCCAACGCGGGAGTTCAAGGAGATGGTCAACGCGTTCCACGAGGTGGGCATGGAGGTCTTCCTTGACGTCGTCTACAACCACACCGCCGAGGGCGGGAACTGGGCGAACGACGTGGCCACCACCGGGTTCACGAACCTTGGGGGGTTCGCGACCGCCGACTACTACGTCATGACCCGCGAGCACGCCATAGTCGACGGCGCCACCGGCACGTCGAACCAGCTCAACTACTCCTCAGAGGCGGCACGGTCCCTGGTGAAGGACTCCCTCGCCTACTGGACCCGGCAGATGGGCGTGGACGGTTTTCGTTTCGACCTCGCCACGGTGCTGGGCCGGTTGCCCGCCGAGGCCGATCCGAACGACTGGGACAAGCAGAAGCGCTTCTTCTCCGAGCACCCGCTCCTGCTGGACATCGCCTCTTTCGCCAAGGATGAGCACATCGAGGTCATCGCCGAGGCCTGGGACATGTGGGGCTACGAGGTGGGCAATTTCCCCGCCGGTTGGGCCGAATGGAACGGTCGCTATCGTGACACCGTCCGAAAGTTCCTCAAGGGTGACGGCAACACCAGCGCCTTCCTCGACATGATCAACGGGGACCACCGCCACTTCGCCGAGACGGGCGGCCCCCAGAACACCATCAACTTCATCGACGCCCACGACGGTTTCAACATTGCCGACCTCGTCAGCTACCAGACCAAGAACAACCATCAGCCCTACCCGTTCGGACCCTCCGACGGCGGCAGCGACGACAACGAGTCATGGGATTCCCGCGGCGACCAGGTGCTCCGTCGCCAGCGCGCACGGAATTTCTGGGTGATGCTCTTCTTCTCCCGCGGTATCCCCATGGTGGTGGCGGGCGACGAGTTCGGCCGCACCCAGAACGGCAACAACAACCCCTGGGCGCTCAACAGTGTTGCCATGCGCAACAACTACGAGATGATCCCCACCAACAGTCCGCATGAGGTACCCGTCGCGGACGGTGTGGAAGCGTTCTACCACGACAATTTCGGCACGTTCAACACGCAGGGCAATGTCAATGGGTTGTTCCGCTTCGCCACCTTCGTCACCAACCTCCGGCACCGCCACGATTCGCTGCAGCAGAAGCAGTACGGCGATCTCGTGGCGGACAACAGGGACGTCTCGTACCTCTACCATTCACCGACGCTCATGGCCCACCCCGCAGAGGGTGACCGCGCCATCTCCATCTTCATCAACAGCGAGGGCGACAACTTCTGGCTGATGGTGAACATGTCGGACGGGCCGGTGGACTTCCGCGTCCCGCTCGCGGAGCGGGGACGGGTGTGGCGCAGGCTCCTCGACACGCACTCCTGGGCGGAGCCCGAGCACAATTTCTGGCCCGAGGGCGAGGGGGAGATCGTCGAGAACTACGCCCGCCTTGACGCATGGTCCATCGTCGTCTGGCAAGACCAGCCGGAACCCGGCGTGGAAGACGCCGACGCCAAGGCCTGACGCGTTACGCCCACCTCACGCCGTAACGGGCGCCGAACCCTGGTCACGCAGGGTCCGGCGCCCGTCGGGGTTGCGGCGTGTGAGGGCTACAGGATGCCATCCTGCTTGCCGGGATCCCTGAGCACATCGTCGTTGCCGCGGTCAGTCTCCGAGATGTCCTCAGCAAGATTGCTGGAGAACGCGGGGCCGTCGCCGGTCATGGCCGATTCGCCGTCATTGACGGTGCCGCCAGACGCGGAATCCGGCGTGGACGTGTCATCGACAGATCCCCTCCTGGCAGCGGCATTGCTCTGCACGACGCCCCTGCCCCTCTCGGCCAGGTCCCGGTAGCCGCGGGTGAGCTCTTCGGTGAACCGGTTCAGCTGGTCGGAGAGCTGCTGCAGAAATGCTCGGGCGCCCGGTGTGTCCTCGTCGGGATGGGCGTCCGCGTACTGCTTCTTCTGCTCGTCGTAGAAGGCCTTCGCCTTCTCGCCCACGAGCCCGGCGAAACCGGCGGCCGCGTAGGCGGTTTCGGCGGCAACCTTGCGGGCCGCATCGCCGATGTTGTCGGCCGTCGCCTTCTGGTCGTCCGGCGCATTCTCGATGGCGTCACCCGTCTCAGGATTCGGCCCGTCCGGGGTCGTCTCGTCCCCGGGAGTGTCGTTGATGGTGCTCTCGTTGATGTTGCTCGTCGGGTCGACGTTGCTGTCGTGCTCGGTCATGGGTCCTCCTGCTCTTCGTCGTGAACTGATGGATTGTGCTTGGTCACCAGTGTGGTGCCGCGGCGGTTCACCCACAAGGCTGCTGCACCCTGACATTGCCCTGAATCGTGGTTTCCGCCGCCAGCTAGAGCCGTGTGACGGCGACGGCGTCGGTGAGGAGCACCCCATTCCGGTAGGGGAGAACGGCATGGAACTGGCGCGGGTCGTCGTCGAACACCCAGGGAAGGAAGTAGCGGTCCCCATCCCACATGGGCAGGGCGCCGAGTTCGCTGATGGGCACCCACCGGAGTGGGCCGTCCTCGTTGTGGGCCGGTGGTTCGCCGTCAAAGGCATCAATCAGGAAGACGAGACCGAACCAGTCGGATCCGTCCGAGCCGAAGCCGGGCCACGCTATGGTTCCCCGCAGCGTCAGCGAGGTGGCCACCAGCCCCGACTCCTCGAGGAGTTCACGCTTCATGCAGGCCACCGCATCCTCCCCCACCTCCAGCTTGCCGCCCAGGCCGTTGTACTTGCCCTGGTGGTCGTCGCCGTCGCGTTCACGATGGACGAGCAGGACCTCGTCGCCGCGTCGCACGTAGCCCAGTGTTCCGATGATCACTCGCATCACGGCTCCCACCGTAGCCGTCACGCAAGCGCCTACGATGGGGGTCATGTCGAACGCCCTGCAGCGCATCACCCCCTGGCTCGCCGGCGCAGCCCTGGCCGTCTCCCTGTCCGGATGCGGCACCTCCAGCAGCGAGCAACCGACAGCGCCGGATCCCATGGCCCCGCCTGCGACGATGCTGGAAGCCACGCCGCCTGGAAGTGGGGCTCCTGACACCTCGACGCAGCCAGCCGACCCGGGTGATCCCGCGGAGGACAACGGCGAGGTCTTGACGTTCGAGGGTGAGGTCAGCACCGACACCATCACCGCCAACATGATGGAGATGGAGATAGCATCCGGCATCAGGATTCCCGAGGACACCCTGGTGACGAAGGCAGAGCCGCCCACGATCATGATGGCCGACGAGGATCCGGCGGCCGTGATCGCCATGGTGGAGAGCAGCGCGGCAGAGGCTGGCTATGAGGTCTACGCGGAGATCCCGGGGGGAAAGGTCTTCGTCGGCAACGGCAATGCCGTCCACTTCACGGCAGGTCCACAGTTCCAGATTCTCACGTGGGGCCCCGAGGCCATGAAGGACGTGCTTGCCAACTCCTGATCCGCCGCACTCGCAACATCACGGCTGAGGTTTTTGTACTCTGACCGAATGAGGGCAGAGTCCGTGGGCAGTTCGTACCTGGCAATCCCGGATGGGCCCGGACCGCACCCCGGCCTGGTGGTGGTCCATGAGGCGTTCGGCCTCAATGACAACATCCGCGACATCTGCCGGCGATTCGCCGAAGAGGGTTACGCCGCTCTCGGTGTCGATCTGTTCGATGGCCGCAACCGGGCCATCTGCATGGCACGAATGATGGCTGGCGCCATGGCCGGCAACCTCGAGCACCGTGGCGTGCCGGAACTGAAGGACGCCCTCACCCGGCTGGCGGACATGCCCGAAGTGGATGCGAAACGGATCGGCGCCGTCGGATTCTGCCTCGGCGGCACCATCATCTCCACGTGGGCCTGCACGGATGACAGGTTGGGCGCGGTTGCCCCGTTCTACGGCGTGGCACCGCGATCCGAGGAGGCCATCCGACGCATGTGCCCGGTGGTGGGTTCCTGGCCCGGCAAGGACTTCACCACGAAGGCGGCGGCGAAGATCGACGTCCAGCTCTCCGCTGTCGGGACCCCGCACGACGTGAAGGTCTACCAGGCGGCCAGGCACTCGTTCTTCAACGACCAGGGGCGCAATCACGACCCCGAGGCCGCAGCGGACTCCTGGCAGCGTGTGCTGTCCTTCTTCGACGAACACATCAAGCAGGCAGGCGTCGAATAGTCCGATCACGGAGTCGATCTGTCAGAGCGCACACCGGGGCGCTGACCGGTGGCCTCGCCGGCGTGGATTCCGGACCCCGCTCAGTCGACGCGGCGCAGCCACCCGTGACGGTCCGCCACACGTCCGTACTGGATGTCCAGGAGGTGCTGACGCAGCTGCCGGGTGCGCGCGCCGGACTTGCCGTCGCCGACGACCTCCTCGCCACGGTCGGGTGAGTTGAAGCCGATGATCGGCGTGATGACGGCCGCCGTGCCACAGGCGAAGGCCTCGGTGATGTAGCCGCTGTCCAGACCGTCGCGCAGCTCGTCGATGGAGATGGCGCGCTGGATGGGTGTCAGCCCGTGCTCGGGGGCCAGGGTCAGGATGGAGTCGCGCGTCACGCCCTCCAAAATGGTGCCGAGCGCTGGCGTGAGGAGCTCGTCATCGCGCGTGATGACCATGAAGTTCATGGTTCCGCATTCCTCGAGCCACTTGTGCTCGGCACCGTCGGTGTAGAGCACCTGACCGCAGCCGTGCTCAGCCGCCTCCGCGGCTGCTGCGAGGCTGGCCGCATAATTGCCGCCGCACTTGGCGGTGCCGGTGCCACCCTTGGCGGCCCGGGTGTAGTTCGGGGTGACCCACAGCTTCACGGGGTCCGGGTAGTACGCGCCCGCCGGGGTGGTGAGCACGGCGTACAGGTACTTGTGGGCCTCGCGCACACCCAGGTAGGGCTCGTCGGCAATCTGGAACGGCCGGATGTAGAGGCTTTGTTCACCAGTGTTCTCGGGAACCCAGTCGCGTTCCAGGTCCACCAGTTCCAGGATCGAGGCAAGGAAGATCTCCTCGGGCAGCGGCGCCATCTGCAGGCGCTCCGCAGAGCCGACGAAGCGCCTGGCGTTGCGTTCGGGCCGGAACAGCCAGATCGATCCGTCGTCGTGGCGGTAGGCCTTGAGACCCTCGAAGATCTCCTGCCCGTAGTGCAGCACCGAGGTGGCAGGGTGGAGGCTGAAGTTGGCGGTAGGTACGATCCGCGGGTTCTCCCAGCCCCGGCCCTCGGTGTAGTTGGCGAGAACCATGTGGTCCGTGTAGTACCGGCCGAAGCCCGGATCGGCCAGGGCGGCGGCCCGCTCCCGGTCCGAGATGGGGGTGGAGGTTCGTTGCAGGTCGAGAAGCGCCATGGGCGAAACCCTATCCGACCCACCTCGACCGAACCGAAGCACGTTCATTCCGTACTTCCTGCACCCTCACAGCGGAGAGCGAGGGGGCGCGCGAGCACACACCACCCCTCCCCACCTCTCACCGTTCGCCTACTCCTCGCGCTTGAAGGACATTGTCGCCGCGTGAGCGCCCGACTCGGAGGGCCAGCGCGATGTGATCGCCTTCAGGCGGGTGTAAAACTTCACGCCCTCGGGGCCGTGGATGTGGGTGTCCCCCATGAGCGATCCTTTCCAGCCACCGAAGGAGTAGAACGCCACTGGCGTCGGGATGGGCACGTTGACGCCCACCATCCCGGCCTCCACGTCGAGCTGGAAGGCGCGAGCCATCCCGCCGTCGTTGGTGAAGATCGCGGCGCCATTCCCGAACTCCGAGGCGTTGACGATCTCGATCGCCTCCGCGTACGTGTCGGCGTGCACCACCGTCAGCACCGGGCCGAATACCTCCTGCTGGTAGGCGGGAGCGTCGAGAGGGACATCGTCGAGAATGGTGGGTCCGAGCCAGAAGCCGTCGTCGTGGCCGTCCACTTCCAGGGCCCGGCCGTCCATGACGACGGCGGCTCCGCGCTGCTCCGCGTCGTCGATGAGACCGACGATGCGCTCCTTCGCCGCCCTGGAAATGACGGGGCCCATCTGCACTCCATCGTCCAGGCCGTTGCCCACCTTGATGTTGACAGCGTGCTCCTTGACCAGCTCCGCGAGCTTGGGTCCGACACCGCCAACGGCAACGACGATGGGCAGCGCCATGCATCGCTCCCCAGCGGCACCGAAGGCGGCGGCGGAGATATGCTGGGCCGCGAAGGCGAGATCGCAGTCGGGCATCACGATGGCGTGATTGTTGGCACCCCCGAGTGCCTGGACACGCTTGCCGTTGGCGATGCCCTTCTCCTGCACGATGCGGGCCACCGGGGTGGAGCCCACGAAGGAGATGGCGTCGACGCCCGGATGCTCGATAAGAGCGGTGACCACCTCGACGTCACCGGCCACCACGTTGAAAACTCCGTCGGGGAGTCCAGCCTCTTTGTAGAGCTTCGCCACCAGCATCGACGCCGAGGGCGTCGGCGTGGCGGGCTTCAGGATGAAGGCGTTGCCGGTGGCGATGGCCACGGGGTGCATCCACATGGGCACCATCACGGGGAAGTTGAATGGGCAGACCCCGGCTACCACACCCACGGGTTGACGGATGCTGTGGATGTCAACGCCACTCGAGACGTCGTAGGAGTACTCACCCTTCAGGGCGGCACCGATGCCGCAGGCGAAGTCGAGGGTCTCGCGGCCGCGTTGGATCTCGCCGATGGCGTCGTTGTAGTCCTTGCCGTGCTCCCGGACAATCGCTTTCGCGAGTTCGTCGGAGTGCTCCAGCACCAGCTCTCGCATCCTGAACATGATGGCGGTCCGCTTCGCCAACGACGTCTTCTGCCACTCGAACTGCGCTTCCCGTGCCACCTCCACTGCATGGTCCACGTCGGCCTTGCTGGCCGCAAGTAGTTCGCCCTCGACCTTCCCGGTGGCCGGATTCTCAACGGGGATCCGGTGCGTCGGGGATCCTTCGTGGGGTGCCCCGCCAATCCAGTGGGTGATGGTGGTCGTCATGTCGATCGCGCCTTCCTGTCCTGCTTGCGTTGGGCCGTTGCTGGTGCGCCTGCGGCACCCACCGGGGCCGTGGTCTTCCGCGCCATCCAATTCTCGGAACACGAGGCCACCTTTGTGCTTACAATAGTCCCCTTTAGTACTACTAGCAAGTACCAGTGACCGACTTTTGGCCGCGGTACAGCTCAGACGCTTGACAGTACAAATACGTTCCTAGTAGGGTCCCGTGAAATCCATGCTCGACGGAGGAGCTGCCATGAGCGCCCCCAATGCGTCCACCCCGCGACACGATGTGGCCCTTCTGGGAATCGGACGGATCGGCGCCATGCATGCCCGTATTCTGGCGGGTCATCCCCTGGTGGAGCGTCTGGTCCTGGCCGACGTGGATCCGCAGCGCGCCGCACAGGCAGCGGTCGAGTTGGGGTGTGAGAGCGCAGCCGTCGAGAAGGTGCTGGATCCCGACAACCCGCTGGCTCTGGATGGCCTTGTCATCGCCACGGGCACGGACACGCACGCAGACCTGCTCATCACAGCAGCCGCAATTGGCCTGCCCACGTATTGCGAGAAGCCCCTCGCCCTCGATCTGCGGCAGGCACTCACCGCTCAACAGGCCCTGGACGAAGTCCAACTGCCCCATCACATCGGCTTTCAGCGTCGCTTCGACGACGGGTACACACGGGCCAGGGAACTTCTCAACGCCGGAGAGCTCGGCGAACTGCGGCGCTTCCACGCACTGACCTGCGACCCCAAGCCACCCGCGGAGGAGTTCATCCCCGGCTCCGGCGGGGTATTCCTCGACTGCAACGTCCACGACTTCGACATCCTGCGCTGGGTCACCGGCCGCGAGGTGGTGGAGGTGTACGCAACCGGCTCAGCCCGCGGCTCAAAGGCCTTCGCCGCAAACAACGACTTCTCCGACTCCGTGGCCATCCTCACTTTCGACGACGGCACCGTCGGCAGCGTCCAGTCCTCCCGCTACAACGGCCAGGGCTACGAGGTGAGGCTCGACCTCATGGGGACCGCTGGCTCAGCCAACGTTGGGCTCGACAACAAGGTGCCGTTCCGCTCCGTGGAGGATGGCGTCCATTTTCCGCCGGAGAGGCCCTGGGACGACTTCATTGCGCGATTCCTCCCCTGCTACGAGCGCGAGCTGGACCATTTTCTGCGCAACACCATGTGCGGGCTGGCGAGCGCCTGCACCGCCGCGGACGCCGTCGAGGCCCTGAAGATCGCATTGGCTTGCAACAAGTCCCGCGACGAGCACCGCCCGGTAATGGTGTCCGAGATCACCTGAATCGACCCGCGAAGCCGTTTTGCGATGGGATCCATGGTGACGCCTCAGCGAACTCACCAAGCGATCGCGTCGGCTTCCTCCCACGTCGTCATGGCATCGTCAGTTTCCGCCAGCACCACTTTCCGCCGGCTGCCACGGTGAAAGCGGACGGATCGGACGCAACCCACGAGGCTGCACGGACGGGAACCCGCCCGTCCGCGTGAGCACCGCTCAGGCCAGCGCAGTGAGCGCGTCCAGCGACGCCTTGGCGTTGTTGATCGGACCCCCGCCCGTCGGCGGCTCCTCATCAAGCATGATGTCCTGCTCCAGCACCCAGTAACCGTCGAAGCCGGCAGCGTCCAGCAGCTGCACGATCTCCGCGAAATCGATGTCGCCCTGTCCGATGGGGGTGAACATGCCGGCCTTGATGCCCTGGCTCCATGTGATCTGCCCCGGGAGCAGCTGATCGGTGATGTCCTTGCGGATGTCCTTGGCGTGCACGATCTCCACGCGGTCGGCATACCTGCCCACCACGTCGCCGACGTCCGCGCCGCCACAGGCGAGATGCCCCGTGTCCAGACAGAGCCCGACCGTCGAATTGTCGAGCACCCGCTCCACCTCATCCACGTTCTGCACCATCGTCCCCCAGTGCGGATGGAGGCAGGCGATCACGCCCTTGGCCGCGCACACCTCACGGATGCGGGACAGGTTCGAGAACAGCGTCTGCCATCCGGTCTCGTCCAGGACGGGGCGGTCGTCATAGCCGTCGCGCCCCGAGTCCGCCGCAAGTATGAGGAACTCGCCACCCGCCACGTCGAACGCACGGAGCTCCTGTTCCACCTGCGGGATCGGGTCGACGTCAACATCGTGCATGACCGCCAGGAAGAAGGACCCGACGGGCTTGAGCCCAAAACGATGAACAACCTCCGCGCGTTCCTCAGCATCCACCGGCAACCAGCCCTGCGGACCAAACTCTGTTGCGGTCAGGCCAATCTGATCCATTTCCGCCAACACTCGCTCGGGAGTCATCTGGTAGCCCCAGTTGGGCACCTCGCACACTCCCCAACTGATGGGCGCTCCAGCAATTTTCATGGTCTGCTCCAAGAGGCTCGTCATCGTCGACTTTCCAGACCGAGACTAGCATTGGCACTTTGTACTAGCAAAGAAACCCTATCCTATTGACCAGCACTTGCGGACGCCCATATCTCCCCTATAGTTGTATGGACATATGGCGATACCGCCGAACCTCACGTCGACGGGACATCAGGGGGGCACCCATCCCCAGGAGGAGCTGGACATGACCCGCATTGCCATCATCGGGGCCGGCCGTATCGGACGGGTGCACGCCCGTGCCGTCGACGCCCACCCGCAGGCCGAGCTGACACTGGTGTGCGATGCCTTCGAGGTCAACGCCCAGACACTCGGCGACGCGTACGGTGCCGCGTGGTGCCTTGACGCCGAGCAGGTCTTCGCTTCCGACGATGTTGATGCGGTGATCATCGGCTCCCCCACCCGGTTCCATGTTGATCACATCCTCGCCGCCGTCGCTGCCGGCAAGAAGGTGCTCTGCGAGAAGCCTGTGGCCCTTGACCTCGGGGAGGCCGGACGCTGCGTTGCCGCACTCGGCGACAACGCCGACGCCGACGTGATGATGGCGTTCAACCGCCGGTTCGATCCCACGTTCAACGAAATCCACCGCCGGGTGGCGGAGGGAGAGATCGGTGAACTCCACCAGCTCACCGTCGTATCGCGCGACCCCTCCGCACCCCTGGCCGACTACGTCGCCGACTCCGGCGGGATCTTCAAGGACATGACGATCCACGACTTCGACATGGTGCGTTTCTTCCTGGGTGACATCGTCGAGGTGGTGGCACTCGGCGCCAACGTGGACGAGGCCATCAGGGCACAGGGAGACTTCGATCAGGCGATGGTGACCCTGAAGTCCGGCGACGGACGAATCGCAACCATCATCAACTCCCGCACCTGCGCATTCGGCTACGACCAGCGGCTGGAGGCGTTCGGCTCCGAAGGCGCGCTGAGCGCAGACAACCTGACGGCCACAGCAGTCCGACAGGCCACCCGGCATCAGACCGAGGCGAAGTCGAGGGTGCTGGATTTCTTCCTGGACCGCTACGTCGACGCCTACCGTCTGGAACTCGACGCCTTCCTGGCCGCCGTAGCAGAGGAGCGCCCGATGTCACCCTCGCTCCGCGACGGCTACGAGGCCCTTCGACTTGCCGACGCCGCCACCATCAGCGCCCTCGAGGGCCGGGTCGTCCGCCTGTAGGCAACGCGCCGCAACTTTCCGAGCCCTCTTCACCCACTTCCGTCAGTGCAACCGATCGCTTCACGCGAGGCGTCCGGCGTCTTCGTTCTGCGCCGGTTCCGCCCGGGCTCACTGCAGGTAGTGGCGCTGGGCTCCCTTCATGGACTCGTACCAGGCGCGAGCGTGCTGGGTGGACTCGATCCGGGAAACCTCCGACACGGGCACGTCCCACCAGCTCGATCCGGGTGGATTGGGTCCTACGAGGTCAGTCTCGATGTGAATCATGACAGCGCGGTCCATCGAGGTGGCCTCGGCGTAGGCCTCCTTGAACTCCGAGATTGACGTCACGCGCAGTACCGTCACACCCCAGGACTCCGCATTGGCGGCGATGTCCACCGGAAGCAGCTGGGCATTGATGGTGTGGGCCTCACCGCCGCCCCTGCGATACCGGGTACCGAAGCGCTGTGAGCCATGTGACTCCGAGAGGGCCCCGATGGACGCGAAGCCATGGTTCTGCAACAGCACGAGGATGACCTTGAGGCCTTCCTGCACGATCGTCGCAAGCTCCATGGGAAGCATCTGGTACGTGCCGTCACCGACGATGGCCACCACCTCCGAATCCGGCCTGGCGAGCTTGACCCCCATGGCGGCAGGGATCTCGTAGCCCATGGCGGAGAAGGCGTACTCGACGTGGTATTGGGCCGGGGTGCGGGCCTGCCACAAGCACTGCAGGTCGCCCGGCATGGAGCCCGCCGCGTTGATGACGACGTCGTCATCCCCCATGAGTTCGTTGAGGGCCCCGAACACCTCGGTCTGCGCGGGCAGGGGACCGTGGCCGCGGTGGTAGCACTCGTCGGTGATACCGGCCCACTCCTCGCGCAGCTCCAGAATCTCCCGGCTGTAGGAATCGTCGACGCGGTGGCCTTCGAGCGCCGTCGTGAGGGCCTCCAGCGCGGCACGTGCGTCGGAGACCACCATTTCGGCTGCGTGCTTGGCGGCGTCGAAGGCGGCGACGTTGATGTTCACGAACTGCACGTCCGGGTTCTTGAACTGGGTGTGGGAGGCAGTGGTGAAGTCGGAGTACCGGGTGCCGATACCGATGATGAGGTCTGCACTCTCGGCCAGCTTGTTCGCCGCCGTGGTGCCGGTGGAGCCGACGCCGCCGACGGCGCACTCGTGGTCGAAGTTGACGGCGCCCTTGCCCGCCTGGGTATCGGCGACGGGGATGCCAGTGGCGGCAGCGAAGTCCCGCAGTGCCTGACTTGCCCCGGAATAGACCGTGCCACCACCGGAGACCACCAGCGGCCGCTCGGCGCGACGGATGATGTCGGCCGCGCGCTCTATCGCGATCGGCTCCGGTGCTGGGCGGCGGATCCGCCACACGCGCCGGGCAAAGAACTCCTCGGGGAAGTCGTACGCCTCGGCCTGCACGTCCTGCGGAAGGGCGACGGTGACGGCGCCCGTATCGGCCGGGTCGATGAGGACCCGCATGGCTGCCATGAGCGACGGCACCAGCTGCTCGGGCCGCTCGATCCGGTCGAAGAACCGGGACACGGGACGGAAGCAGTCGGTGGCTGCGGTCAGAGGAGAAGTGGGGTCCTCCACCTGCTGTAGCACTGGATCAGGGTTGCGGGTGGCGAACTGGTCGGAGGGAAACAGCAACACCGGCAACCGATTGGTGGTGGCGACGGCTGCGCCCGTGACCATGTTGAGCGCACCGGGCCCGATCGACGACGTGCACATCCACGTCTGCCGCCTCCCCGTGGCCTTGGCGAACGCGGTGGCCGCGTTGACCATCCCCTGCTCGTTGCGGGGCATGATGTACGGCATTTCACCGCCGTCGGGCTCCGGGTCCAGCTCGTTCTGCAGCAGCGCCTGCCCGATGCCGGCGACGTTGCCGTGGCCGAAAATCCCGAACGCGCCGGCGATGAGGCGCTGTTCTTCGCCGTCGCTCTCGGTGAACTGGTTGACAAGAAAGCGGATGACGGCCTGTCCGACCGTGAGGCGAACTGTTGTGGTCATGGTCACTGTCCTTGGGGGTTGAGGGGCGTCATGGGGAGACGTGGGTCGACGTCGACGTCCTCCCACGTCTCGCGCAGCCACGTGAAGTGGGGATCATCCGTCATCAGCCAGGTGGCGTCCTCCGCCGGACCGGCCATGACGTTGAGGTAGTAGAGGTCATAGCCAGGCGCGGCCACCGAGGGACCGTGGTAACCGTGCGGCATGATGACGACGTCGCGCGATCCCACCTCAGCGCACACGTCGATGTCGTTGCCGGAGGACGGATAGACGCGCTGCAGCGCCATGCCCGTGGTGCCGTTGGCGGCGGGGCGCACCTGGTAGTAGTAGATCTCCTCCAGCACACGCTCGTTCTCGGTGTGCTCGTCATGCTTGTGGGGTGGGTACGAGGACCAGTTACCGCCGGGGGTGAGGACTTCACACACCAGCAGGTGGGACGTCTCGACGTCGTTACCGAGGGCGTAGTTGTTAACCTGTCGCGAGCAGTTACCCGTGCCACGCAGACCGGTGAGGACCTCGGCTGCCGGGCAGTAGCGTACGGACAGGTCCGTGGTGGCCCGGGATCCGGGCAGCGCGAATCGCCCGCCAGCCTCGCTGCGCACCGTCGCGGTCACGCCGCGCGGCAGGTAGAGGTAGTCGCTGACAGCGTTCCACACCGCATCGCGGCCGGTGAGTGCGTATGTCTCACCGCTCACGTCAACCGTGCAGCCTCCCGCCAGGGGGAGCACGAGGATCTCCTCCTCCCCGGTGCTGATCTCCTCCGAGGCCCCCGCAGGCAACCCCAGCACGCGGATGGAGCACCAGTCCCAGCCAGCGCGCTCTGCGTCGACATCGGTCTCGAAATGGCCATGGCCGCTCGAACCGTCCCGAATCACGTACGTGTCGTTGTCGTTCACAAAACCTCCACGAGTTGGTCCACGACAGCGGCAACGTCGCCCCCGCGGGGATAGAGCAGCGCCCGTCCGACGACGAGCCCCTTGACATTCGGTATGCGCATCGCGGCACCCAAGTGACGCACCGATGCGTCGAGATCTTCGGACACCTCGCCGCCCAGCAGCAGGCAGGGCAGAGTGGTCGCCCCCATGACCTGTTCCATGTTCGGGACACAAGGCACCTTCAACCAGGTGTGGGCGGAAGTTCGCCCGAGTCCCGACGCGATGGCCATGGACCGCATGACGGCCGCTGATGTGAGGTCGTTGACCAGTGCGCCATTTCGTCGAGAGGACATGAAGGGCTCGATGAGCGCTATCCGTTCCTCCGCCGCAAGGCCATTCACGGCCTCGGCGATTCGTTCCAGTGCGCCAGGGGTGGCGGGGTTGTCAGGATCCATGCGCAGCAGCATCTTGCCGCCAGCCAGACCCGCCTGCACGATTCCGGCGGTGTCGAACGCCGTCATGCGGTCGTCCACCTCGAACATGGAACCCCCCAGACCCGCACGGTTCATGGAGCCGAATATCGTCTTGCCGTCAAGCATCCCCAACAGTGCCAGGTCCTCGACCATGTCCGGTGTGCCGAGGAAACCGTTGACGCCGGGGCGGGAGAGCGCGACGCAGCAGCGTTCCAGCAGTTCCTCTCTGGAGGCCATGGCGTTTGCGTCATCGCCAGCCGCCAGGGCGCCACGGGCGGGATGATCGGCCGCCACCACCATGAGCGGTTCAGAGCCCAGCGGTGCGGAAGGAATCCGCCCACCCAGAGCCTCGGCAATGGCGGCCGGATCGGCGAAGCGGATGCTGGAGAGACGCTCAATGAGTCTCATCGTGAATGTTGTCCGAGCAGACGCGAGGGGGTACCAGTGAGTAGGTCCTCCACCTCATCCGTCGTGGGCATGGCGGTGGAGCACTCGAGCCGCGACGCGACGATGGCTCCGGCGGCTGAGGCGAACGCGACCGTGCGGCGGAGGTCCCAGCCGCTCAGGAGACCGTGGCAGACCGCACCACCAAAGGCGTCGCCGGCGCCCAGACCATTGAGGACCTCGACGCGCGTGGCGGGGAGGAACGTGCGCTCGTCGAGGGACTTGGCAAGCGTGCCGGCCATGCCCTGCTTGACGATGGCGACGTCCACGCCTCGCTCAAGGAGGGCGTCGGCGGCCCGTTCGGGGTCGCTCTCCCCCACCGCCACGCGACATTCCTCGAGGTTGCCGATGGCGACGTCCACCCGCCCCAGGAAGTCCCCGATCTGCCCGGATGCGGTGGTCTCGTCGGGCCAGAAACGTGGCCGATAGTCCAAATCGAGGACGGTGCGGCCTCCGGTGCGGGCGGCGACGGCGGCGCGGTGGGTGGCGAGGGACGGCTCCGCGGAGAGCCCGCTTGAGGTCAGCCACAAAATCTTGTAGTCCGTCAGCCGTTCAGGCAGATCCGTCGCGGCGAGCTCCAGATCAGGAGTAGTGGGTTGGCGATAGAAGTACAGGGGAAAGTCGTCCGGGGGGAAGATTTCGCAGAAGGTGACCGGGGTGTTGAACGACGGATTGGTGACGACGTGCGAGGCATCGACCCCGAGCCGTTCGAGTTCCTTGATCACGAACACGCCGAACGGATCATCCCCAACGCCAGTCAGCGCAGACACGCCGTGGCCATGGCGCGCGGCGGCCACGGCCACATTGGTGGCCGAACCACCGAGAAACTTGCCAAAAGTGGCAACGTCCTCAAGCTTCACCCCCGCTTGGAGGGGGTAGAGATCGACGCTGCACCGACCGATCGTCAGGACTTCAGGCGTCCATGAGCCATCCACTCCGATGTCCTCCTTCGTCCGTTGCCAGTCTGCCTCAGCAGTCATGTTCGGTCAACTCTTTGTCCATACATGAAAAGAGTCGTTTTCCGGCTACGATGGCCCCCTAGCGCGTGGGCCTGCGCGCGGGGCGCACTGGACATCGCACGCGACGAGGGGACGACATGGAAAAGGCGTACGCACCGGTGATCGCAATTGATCGGGACGCAACCACACCCTTGTACGAACAGATCGCCCAGCCCATCGAGGCTGCAATTCTTTCGGGGGAACTGCCGTCCGGCGCAATGATCGAGGACGAGGTCTCCATGGCGGCGCGGCTGGACGTGGCGCGTCCGACGGCCCGACGAGCGCTGCAAGAACTGGTGAACAAGGGGCTCCTGTCCCGACGTCGCGGAGTGGGTACGCGAGTCACTCCCACCCACGTGCACCGCCCCATGAAGCTGTCATCGCTGAACGAGGACCTTGCCGATGCAGGCTTCACCCCGTCCACGAAAGTGCTCAACTATGTTGCCCGGGAGGCCACTGCCGAGGAGGCAGACCTACTGGGCATTGACGCCGGGGAAGGTGTGCTGTCCGTGAGTCGGCTCCGCTACGCGGATGACCACCCCCTCGCCATCCTCACCAACATCATCCCGCTGGACATCGCCCCCTCCTGGCAGGAACTGGGCTCGCGGGGCCTGTATCGCTGTATGGGTGATCGCGGAGTACACATCACTTCAGCACAGCAGGAAATCGGCGCCCGCAAGGCCGACGCTGAGGAGGCTCGACTGCTGGGTGAGGAAATAGGCACACCGCTGCTGACCATGCACCGAGTGGGACGCAATGCCGAGGGCCGCTCGGTCGAGATCGGCAAACACGTCTACCGCCCCGACCTGTACTCGTTCAAGTTCTCCCTCTTCAGTGGGTGAGACTTTGTCCTAACAATCCCTTGACATGGCTATGACATTGGGGTTGACTGAGCGTGTCACATACCTGACGGCGCGGATGCCGTCCGTTTCTTCCAGGAGCCCTCGATGACTGACGTCACCCCCACCCCCGGCCCGCTGCTCGAGGCAGCCCGCAATACCCCCACGGCCTTGTGGAACGATTCCTCGGATCTCGATGAGCTGCGCTCATCCATCTCGTTCGGCGCGGTGGGAGCCACGTGCAACCCGGTCATTGCCTACACCACCATCAAGAAGCGCCTCGACATCTGGGGGCCCCGCATCCGCGCCATCGCCGAGGCCCACCCCACGTGGGGGGAGTCGCAGATCGGTTGGCAGGCGGTCAAGGAAATGTCCATCGAGGCCGCGGAGCTGCTGAAGCCACTCTTCGATGAGCACAACGGGCGCAATGGCCGCCTCTCCGTGCAGACGGATCCCCGTCTGCACCGCGACGCCGACGCAATTGTGGCGCAGGCCGTCGAGTTCCACGAAATGGCTGACAACATCGTCGTGAAAGTCCCAGCCACCCGCGTGGGGATCACGGCCATTGAGGAGGCGACCGCTCGAGGAGTCAGCATCAACGTCACGGTCTCGTTCTCTGTACCCCAGGCGGTACGCGCAGCGGAAGCCATTGAGCGGGGCCTGGACCGTCGTGAGGCCGAGGGGCATGATGTGTCCCGGATGGGCCCCGTCGTCACCATCATGGGGGGCCGCCTCGACGACTGGCTCAAGGAAGTCGTCGCCCGCGAGGGCATCTTCATGGACATGTCCGCACTGGAATGGGCGGGCGTCGCCTGCCTCAAGAAGGCCCACGCCATCTTCACGGAACGCCGGTTCCGGTCACGTGTTCTGTCCGCCGCTTTCCGCAACGTGTACCAGTGGGCCGCACTGGTGGGGGGCGATCTGGTGGTCTCACCGCCGTTCAAGTGGCAGCAGATCATCAACGACTCCGACTACCGGGCGGTCTCCCTGATCGACCAGCCCGTGCGCCAGGGATACCTGGACGAGCTCTGCCGCCTCGAGGATTTCCGCCGCGCCTACGACGAGGACGGCATGGCGGTGGAGGAATTCGACGCGTTCGGCCCCACCCGCACGACACTGCGGCAGTTCCTGGCAGCCGACGCAGACCTCGACTCCCTCGTCAGAGACATCCTCGTCCCCGCTCCCTGAGAGGCGATGCGCAGCCGCCGATGCGTCGTCCCACGCTCAGGTCCGCCAGCGAGCCCACTCAGAGCGTGTGTTCGTCATGGGTTGGGTCCTGCGTCTCGGGTGGGGCATCCGGCCCCCGGGGGCCGTTCAGATTTCAGGTGGCTGGAACCCGCGATTCAGCACAGTCCAGTTCTAGTGTCGGCCCTGTTCTAGAGTCGGCAGGGTGATCACTGGTCAACGTGTGTATGAGGCTCTGGTCAAACGGCACCCCGGGGCCGCGGAGGAACTGCCGGAGACGGTGCAGCGCAATGTTCCCGCGAACGCCCTGCGGTTGATCGGAGCTTCGGCCCTGCAGTCCTCCGGCGACCAGGCCGTCAAGGCTTCCACCGTGCTGCCCTGGCTGTTCAACGCGTTGGGCGTCCCCCCTGCCCTCGCCGGCCTGCTCGTCCCCATCCGCGAATCCGGTTCCATGCTCCCGCAGGCCGCCCTGACCCCCGTCGTGATGCGCGTCCGGCATCGCAAGTGGGTGTTCGTCGTCGGAGCTCTGGTGCAGGCCGCCGCCGTGGCGTGCATGGCTCTGGTGGCTGCAGTTGCCGACGGTCTCCCGGCCGGTGTGCTCATCCTCAGCGCGCTGGCCGTCTTCTCCTTCGGCCGCAGTCTCTCATCGATCTCCTCCAAGGATGTTCAGGGGCGCACGGTCCCCAAGGGCGAGCGCGGGCAGATCAACGGACTGTCGACGACGGTGTCGGGCATCGTCGCCATCACGTTGGGCCTGGGCCTGCGTGTCCTCGGTGGCGGGGAGCTGTCCGTCGCCCAACTCGTCTGGGTGCTCGTCGGTGGGGCACTCCTGTGGGTGGTGGCCGCGTGGGTGTATGCCACCGTGGTGGAGCCGGGTGACGAAAGCCACCCCGAGACGAACTCCGAAGCCGCCCGTGGCGACACATCGGATGCCACCGGTCGGCCGACCGGCTGGTTCCGGCGCAGCGTCGGCCTGCTGCGCGACGACGCGCCCTTCCGTCAGTTCGTCATCGTCCGCAGCCTGCTGCTCGTCTCCTCCCTCAGTCCTCCTTTCATCGTGACGCAGGCTGTGTCCTCCAGCGCCGGCACCGTGAGTGGACTGGGGGTCTTCGTCGTGGCCTCAGGCGTGTCCTCGTTGATCGGTGGCCCTCTTTTCGGGCGCTTCGCGGACCGCTCCAGCCGCACGCTCATGGCCGTCGGGGCCTCGGTGGCGTCTCTGGTGCTGATCATCGTGATCGTCGTGGGTGCAGTGCCGGGAATCACGGACAACGCTGTGATGTGGACCGTGCTGTTGGTTGGTGCCTACTTCGTGGTCACGCTGGTGCACACAGGGGTGCGAATGGGCCGCAAAACGTACGTCGTCGACATGGCCAGCGGTGATCAACGTACCGAATACGTCGCCGTGTCCAATTCATCCATGGGCGTCATCCTGTTGGCCACTGGGGGTGTGACCGCAGGGCTGGCAACACTGGGCGTGAGCTGGGCTCTGGGATTCCTCGCCGTGCTGGGCATCATCGGAGTGATCGGGGCACTGCGGCTCCCCGAGGTGTCTGCCCGCTGATCCCATCCTTCTCATCGTTTCCTCAGCTTCGCCACAGTGCCAGCACAGTCGACCGCTGGATGGTGGGACCACCACCGGAGACACCGGACGGAGAGAAGGGAAAACCATCATGAGGACAAAGTTGTTGGCCGCAGGGGCAGCCGTGGCGATGACCATGGGGGTGGTCGCAGTCCTACCCGCGCAGGCCGAAACCCCCTCGCCAACGCCCACGACAAGTGTCAGCGCGCCCAGCCCACACGGCGCTGCAGGCTTCGGGGAGCACAACGGCGGGCATGGTCATGGCGGCGTGGATTTCAACCCCTCGGCTCTGGCAACGGCGCTGGGGATGGACGAGCAGACTGTCTCCGATGCATTGTCGGCGGTGCGAGACCAGTGGCGGTCGGAGCGCTTTGTCACAGATGAGACGAGGGGCGCCCACCAGGACGCCCTGGCCGGGGCTCTCGCGACCGAACTGGGCATCGAGGAGTCCGACGTCTCAGAGGCACTCTCCGCGTTGCAGAGCGAGAGGCAGGCCGCGCGGCTGGCGGACGACACCGGCGCGCTCGACCAGGCGGTCGCCGACGGTACGCTGACCCGGGACGAGGCCAACGTCGTGCAGAAGGCTCTGGATGCCGGGGTCGTCTCGGTCCGTGGCGGTGGCCACGTGCACCGCTGAGCACAGCGGTCATGGAACCCGGCCATCAACGGTGGCCGGGTCCAACGACGCTGTGGACCCCACGTGCCATGGCCAAACCAATCCGGCCGGTTTAGCCTTGGATCATGTCGGGGAGCGACTTTGAGCGGCCGGGGGCGGCCGTGCGCCCGGAACCCGTCGAGTGGCCGTATCACGCACCCACGCCCGAGGATGAGCCCGGCGCTCCCTTTGATGACATGGAACCACTGGAGGCGGACGTGGTGGTCGAAACGGAGGGTGGAAGTCAGCCCCGCCGTGTCCGACCCTGGGTGGTGGCACTGGTCGCCGGAACCGTGGGTGCTCTGGTGGGCGGCGTGGTCATGACTGCGACGATCCGGCCCGAACCCGGCGCTCCGTCCGTCACCGTCACGCTGGACACCTTCCCCAGGGAGTTCATGGGTTCGGAACGGAACGACATACAGCTCCGGGAAGCAGGATTCGGCCCCACGGTGGAGCGACTCAACGACGAATTCGAGGAACAACTCGCGGCCCACCGTTTCGCACACGGCGGCCGTGGAGCGACGTTCGGATACGGCCGCCTCATCGACCTGACGATCGTCGACGGCATCCTCGCGCCCGGTGTGCCCCGCGACGGCGCAATGGACCTCGGAGGCCGTGTACGCGAAACCCGTCGGATGATCTCACTGGACACATCCACGGTGTCCTGCACCTTCGAGCCGCAACCGGTCATCAACACGAGCCTCGGTATGGAGGAGTTCGGCGACCTGTCCGGCATCGGTCGCACCGAGTGCGTCCTCGTTGACCCCGACCGCACTCTGAGCCTCCGCGTTGCCCACAATCCGAGAGTGCGCGGCTCCACGGCGCCAGGAGCCGCTGCAGAATTCAGCGATGCGCTGCGGGATTTGCACGAGCAGTTGGTTTCCTGAGCCGACGGTTAACCTTGGCCCATGTCAGACGAGCCGTTCCGACGGCCGGGTGCCGCCCCGGCATCGCACGGCGAACCGATGCGTCCACATGCGGGCGTGTGGCAGCCTGACACTGCGGTGGTTCCCCGGACAGGGACAGCGCCGCCGTCGAGAGCGGGCCGCGGGACCCTGAATGAGCCGCGGGGAGGCTCTCGGATCAGGGCTGGTGTGGTGACGGGCCTGACCGGGCTGATCGTCGGCACGATCGTTGGCGTCGCTCTCATCGACGAGCCGCGGCTCTCACGCGTCCACATCACCCTCGACGCGTTCCCTCGCAAGGTTCTCGGTCAGGAGCGCGACGATCTCCAGTGGCGCGATACATGGTCCACGCCTGCCCCGGAACGCCTCGACGCCCAGTTCAGGGATCAGATGGAGGGCCACCGCATCGCGTATGGCGACGACGGCGCCAGGTTGACGTACGGGACGTACGCACTGACGATCGTGAACGGCCGCGTCCCCACCGCGGTGCCGACCGCCGGGGCTGCCGATGCCAGCGAGACACCGTGGGTGGTGTCGCTCACTTCTGGTCGGACGACGTGTGTCTCGGAGGACTCCTCGCGGGAGGAGCCGCCACCGATTGAGCTCTCCGACATTCTTGACGACGATTCCAAGGATGTCTTCTTCTGGCTGGATCAGGGTCGAGTCTCCGCGCGCACGCAGTGTGTCCTTTTCGACGAGGAGCACGACGTGGGACTTCGCCTCGAGGGAAGCGGCTGGGTGGAGAACAATGCCCAGACGGCTGGCTGGCTCCGCGACGAACTTGTCGACATCCACGCCGACCTCGTCGACTGACCGCTGCCGAATCCCGCCGTCCTGCAGGGTGATGCGTTCAATACGCGTCGGCTGCTGCTCAGGCGGCCTTTCCCGCTGATCGATCGCATGGCACCTCATAGAGCAGTCAAGCTACCGACGGAACCGGCCCCAACGCAGCCTCGCCGCCACTCCCCCGGAAGCTGGGCGCGGGGATGATCCCACGCGATCCCGAGCAGAAATCTGCGAGTCCGCGTCCGCCCCGCCTGCGCGGGGATGACCCCTGCTCGCCGTCCTGGATCGTGCAGACATCTTGGTCCAGTGGTCGAGCACGGCCCAGAGAGGAAGGAGATGGAGGCCGTTGCAACATCCGATGCAGGACCCATGCCCAGCGCGTTAGCCGTTTCGAAAAATGTCAGTGGGGTTCAATAGAGTTGTTTCATGGAGGAGAAGAGGTACACCGCAGCCGAGGCACTTGACGTGTTCGAGGCTGTCATGGCTGCCCTGCGCAGTGATGACCGGCCGCGGCTCACCGCCCCGGAACGGGTCGTGCTGATGCAACGGGCCCGCCGGTTCCGGGACCGGGTCTCCTCTTTGGCCTGTGTTCTGACCGATGAGGCCAACGCAGGTTCCCAGGCCGCGACCGGCACTCCGCTGACCTCGTTGATTGGGATTGATGAGGGACGTGATTCCGGTGAGGCCGCCACGGAGGTGTTCCAGGCCCGTGATGTGAACAGGCACAGCGCGATCCGTGATGCTGCTTTGGTGGGGGAGCTGTCCCCGCGGCACGCTGCCGCCATCGCGAAGGGGTTGGACACACTCCCGGCCGGTCTCACCCCGGAGCAGCAGACCGCCGCGGAGCGGGCGTTCATCCGGCGGGCACCGAAGAACACCCCCAAGCAACTCACCGACCTGGCCGATGAAATCCTCGCCGAGGTCGCACCCGACCTGGTGCCCGACCGCTGTGATGAGGATGCCGTCCTGGAAGCCCAACGCCGCAGGGCCCGCACCAAACGGCAGCTGCGGTGGGGCGACGACGGCGACGGATCCATGTGGTTCCGTGCCTTACTGCCGCATGTGGAGGCGGCACCGCTCATCGCGCAGCTGGAGGCCTACGTCGAGCGTGACCGGCACGCCGAACGCGACCGCCTGAAGGCCACCCGCGCCACGAAACCATCCCCGAAGGTGGTGCGGGAACAGGCTGGCGACATCCAGCGCACCCCCGACCAACGCCGCGCCGACGCCCTCACCCAGCTGATCGTCGAGCACCGCGACGCCCCGAACAGCATCGGGGACCGGCCCCGCATCGTGGTCACCATCCGCGAACACGACCTCGAAGGACCGCGCAGAACAGGCCGGGATCCTGGCGTCGGGTGCGAAGGTCACCGCCGGTCAGCTGCGGCGGTTGTGCTGTGACGCGGACGTGATGCCCGTCGTCCTGGGTGGCCCCTCCGAAATCCTCGATGTCGGCCGCACCCAGCGGCTGGTGACACCGGCGATCCGGAAAGCACTCACCCTGCGCGACGGTGGCTGCATCTTCCCCGGCTGCACCGCACCCGACACCCGCTGCGAAGCACACCACCTGCAACCGTGGTGGGCCGGCGGCCACACCGCCCTGCACAACCTCGTCCTGCTCTGCGGCCACCACCACACACTCGTGGAGCCCGACCGGTACCGAAGACCCGCAGACCGATGGCACATCCACATCGACCACCACACCGGCCTACCAGTCATCACCCCACCCGGCAGGACAGAGGCCTACTGCGATGTGAACTGCGATCCACACAGGGTGCCCCCAGACCGTCGCAGCGAGCCTCCGTGCGATGACAGCACGGCTGCCTACCGCGCCCGCAGTCCCATGCCATGGCAGGCTCTCGGCGCACTAGCTGCATCACCATGAGGGTCGACGGCGGGACAGTACGCGACACGCTGTCGCTGCCGCCGCATTCCCTCGACGGAAGCCCGCAAGGCTCACTTGGTCTCAGCACTCACGACGTCCTCGAAGGAATGGCACACAAGCCTACTGAGGACGTCGGTATCAAGGTGCTCCAGGCGGAGGACGTAGACGCATCCTGCCCCCAAGGTGTGCCTGCCGATCTCCGCAAGCAGTGCCTCGCTCTCCGGATGACCCTGTAGCCCGTAGAGCGAAAGCTTGGCCCTCCGCGGCGAGAAGCCCACGCGGGGCCATCGGCCCTCACTGGCCCGACTGGGGGAGCGGTAGTGCATTGTTCCGTAGCCAACAATCGACGGCCCCCACATCACGGGTTCCGTGCCGGTGGCAGAGCGCATGAGTTCGAGGAGCATCGCGCCCTCTTCACGTCGACGTGCACTGTCCAGGCCCGCTATGAAGTCGCGGGGGGTCCTGGGCGGTGGGAGCAGTCTTCGGCGCCTTTCCAGCCATGGCGCCATCCTCCCATCCTCCCATCCGTCAGGGACAGGATGTGCACGATCCCACCACCACGGGTGTGGACCCAATGGCCGTCTCCATCAAGCCTGCCCTGTCGCGTCGGGTGTCCGTGGCAGGGTGGGGCCATGACTGACTCTCGTCCGTTCTGGGCGGACGAACCGCCGCCGGACCCATGGGATCTCCCGCCCGACCCCTTCGACGAGCCCGCTGCGCCGGGGCCGGACGTGCCACCACCACCACCACAGCCATCGGCATCGGCATCGGCATCGGCATCGGTGGATCCCAGAGCCGGTATCGCGATGCGGCAGGGCGAGCGAGTTTCACGAACCTCCACCGCGCATCGGGGCAACGACGGGCTGCGCGATGAGGCGTTGGCGGTCCTCCGGGATCTCACCGGTCGGCCTGATGCCCACTTCCATCGGGGACAGTTCGAGGCCATCGAGGCGCTGGTGGCGGAGCATCGTCGAGCGCTCGTGGTGCAGCGAACGGGCTGGGGGAAGTCTGCGGTGTACTTCATCGCCGCACTCCTGCAGCGACGCTCTGGCGCCGGGCCAGCCCTCATCGTTTCGCCGTTGCTCGCGCTGATGCGGGACCAGGTGGCAGCGGCGGAGAGGGCGGGCGTGCGGGCGGCGGCCATCAACTCCGCAAACGCCACCGAGTGGCGGGAGATCGAACGCCTCCTCGCCGCGAACGCCGTCGATGTGCTGTTCGTGTCACCGGAACGCCTGGTCAATCCTCGTTTTCGTGAGGAACAGCTCCCCCACCTGGTCGCGGCGATGGGCCTGCTCGTCATCGACGAGGCGCACTGCATCAGCGACTGGGGCCACGATTTCCGCCCTGACTACCGTCGTATCCGCACCCTCATCGGCGAACTGCCCGACGAGGTGCCAATCCTCGCCACCACCGCCACGGCCAACCAGCGTGTGGTGGAGGACGTTGCGGAGCAGATGGGCACCGGCGGCCACGAGGTCTTCACGCTCAGGGGCCCCCTGGCCCGCACATCGCTGCGCCTCGGTGTACTGGATCTTGGTACCACGTGGCGCCGACTGGCCTGGCTGTCCGAGCATCTGGACGCCCTGCCCGGGAGCGGCATCATCTACACACTCACCGTGTCGGCGGCGGAGGATACCGCCGCGCTCCTCAGCACGGCTGGCCACGCCGTCCGCGCCTACACCGGACGTACCGATGCGGCCGAGCGGGTCGAGGCCGAGGAGGCACTGAAGGGCAACGAGGTCAAGGCACTGGTGGCCACCTCCGCGCTGGGCATGGGCTTCGACAAGCCGGATCTCGGCTTCGTTGTACACCTCGGTGCACCCAGCTCACCGGTGGCCTACTACCAGCAGGTGGGGCGCGCCGGCCGCGCCACGGACAACGCCGACGTGCTTCTTCTCCCCGGCCCTGAGGATCGAGACATCTGGCACTTCTTCGCCACCAACGCCATGCCCACCCAGGCACGTGCCGACGCCGTCCTTGCTGCGCTGGCCGAGGCCAATGGCCCCCTTTCCACCCCAGCACTCGAGTCCCGGGTTGACCTCAAGCGTGGGCAGCTGGAACTCCTCCTCAAGGTGCTGGCCGTCGAGGGTGCGGTACAGTACGTGCAGGGCGGCTGGACCTCCACTGGGCAACCGTGGACCTACGACAAGCCCCGCTACGACCGAATCGCCGCGGCCCGCGTGGCGGAGCAGGACTCCATGCTCACCTACGAACGCGGCGAGTCGTGCCGGATGGCGTTCCTCACCTCCGAACTCGACGACCCACACTCCGCACCCTGCGGCCGGTGCGATGTGTGCACTGAGGCCTGGTACCCGACGGAGGTCACAGTCGAAACGGGTCGGTCGGCGCAGTCACAGCTGGACCGGGTGGGCGTCCCGCTGGCTCCTCGCGCGCTCTGGCCCAACGGTCTGGATCGCCTGGGCGTGACCGCCGAAGGCAAGGCCGTCAAGGGCAAAATTCCGGACGGAGACCGGGTACTGGAGGGCCGCGTCGTTGCCCGACTGACCGATCTCGGATGGGGCGCCACGCTGCGGAATCTCTTCGCAACAGACGACGACGGGCGGCCGCTGGACGCGGAGCTCCCCCTGGAGCTGGCCAAGGCCTGCCTGCGGGTTCTCAAGGGGTGGGACTGGAACGTGCGGCCGGCGGCGGTCGCCTGGATACCGAGCCTCACGCGCCCGCGCCTCGTCGAATCAGTGGCCACCGGGATCGCGACCGCGGGACGGCTTCCCACCCTGGGGCCACTGGGGCTGGCCCCAAAAGCGGAGGAGCTGACCCGCTCCACCAACAGCGCGTACCGGATCCGCGACGTCTGGGGACGCTTCCACGTTCCCGATGCCATGGCAGGCGAGCTGCGAGGGCTCGGTGGGCCGGTGCTCCTGGTCGATGACCTCGTCGATTCCCGCTGGAGCATGACGGTCGCAGGTCGGCTCCTGCGACGAGCCGGTGCCGACGCCGTCCTGCCGTTCGCGCTCGCCTCGGTGGGCTGAGTCTCACCGGGACCACGCGTCAGTGGTTCACGAACTGGACATCTGAGCGCCGAAAAGCCGTCGGTCTACTGTGTATGAATGTCACAGGACAGTTTTCAGCGGCCTGGTCAGGAACCATCCGGTGTGCCCCGAGAGTGGCCCTACCACGCCCCCACGCCGAATGAGCCAGGCACCCCGGTCGACAGGGAGCCCATCAGAGTGGTGACTGATGAGTCTGGTCCACGACGCCCCCGGCCGGTGGGAATGTTGGCCATCACAGCCATCGTCGGGGTCCTGGTCGGCGGCCTGACGACGCTGGCCGTCACTCAGCCGGATCCCATGCCGGAGCCGATTCCCATCACGCTCGCCACTTTTCCGCGAGAACTGATGGGCACGCAACGCAATGACCTGGAACTGCGTGAGGAAGGATTCCAACCCACCGTGGATCGGCTCGACGAAGAATTCGAAGAACAACTCGCAGCCTTTCGCTTTGCCTACGGTGGCGACGGTGCAACGTTCGGCTATGGCTTCTTTGTCGAGTTGACCATCGTGGATGGCATCATCGCTCCAGGCCTTCCCCGAGACGGTGAGGTCGACCTCGCCGGCGGGTCGAGGGAAACACGCAGGATGATTTCCCTACGGTCTCCCGCCACCTCGTGCACCTTTGAACCCAGGCCCCAACTTGATCCTGAGTTCGGCATAGTGAACCTCGGCGATTTCTCCAGCACCGGCCGTAGCGAGTGCACTCTCGTGGACCGAGAGAGAAACCTCAGCCTCCGTCTCAGTCACAACTACTTTGCACCCGACAGCTACGCGTTCGAAGCGGCTGAGCTTTTCGGCGCCGCGTTGGAGAACCTCCACTCCCAGCTCGTTGAATGAGGGCCCCCGCCGAAGCGAGCGGAGTTTTCGTGGATGCCGCATGTGCGGCTCAGATCGGCTGTTCCGGGAGCAGTGAAACTGGGCCTTTGCCCCCGCACTTTGGAATTGGTCGCAGAACCCTGAGAAGATACCGAGGACACGAGGATTGAGGAGCCGGCGGTTGCGTACTCTGCTGCTGAAGATCACCACCGCTGTGGTGGCGATTTCTGCATCCCTCGGCATTGCACAGGCGTCCGCCCTCCCTCTGGCACCCGAGCCCGTCGCACCCGTCGCTGGCATCCCGGCACCCTGTCCCGTCTCCCACGAGTGGCCCGGGCAGGACGTGTCGATCAACGTCATCGCGGCAGCCCTCGCCGAGAACTTCGGCTTCGGCCTCACCGGGCCCCAGTGGACTGAGGCGAGTCGCGGCTCCATCAAGATCCTGTGGCAGACACTCGACGCCGTCGAGTGCTCGGGCTATGTGGTGAAGCTGCAGGCCAAGGTCGATGGAAACGTGGGCATCAACGCAGCCAGCATCTCCGGGTTCGCATGGGGAGACTGGAGCCTCACGAAGCCCAACCACGTGACCATGGACTTCTCCAAGTTCCAGCAGGCCCTGGACAGCGGCGACGACGGCCGTCTCGTGCGACTCGTCGCCCACGAAATGGCGCACGTGTTGAATTCCGACCGCTACAGCGAACCGGAGTACTGGAAGGCATTCCAGAGCCTGTACGCCTCGGAGGGTCGCTTCTCGGACTACGCCGGGAGCAGCGTCACCGAGACCTTCGCCGACGTCGTCGGATACTACGTGGGCCGCTGCGCGCTGGAGAACCCCTACGACACCGGGCAGCACGCCGCCTACTACGACTTCGCCAGGACGCATGTGTTCGGTGGCAAGCAATTCGGGCCTGCTCCGGGTGAGCTGCCCGAGTGCTCCGTCCCGGACACCGATGCGGAGATCCCCCTGCCGGGCGCCCCGACGCAGCAGAGCTGGATCGAAGCCCTCAGCCGACAATAGAACGACAACGGAAGAGGAGTGGGGGCGTGAGCCCCCCCAGGCCCGCGCCCCCACTCCCTTTGGCGCACCGACGGATCTCGGGCCTGCGCCCGCCTCCCGCCCGCGTCCGGGACAACCATACTGTGGCGAACGTCCCAAGGATCGCACCGGAGATCCGATGGCCCGGCAATGACATGAGCGTCGTCGGTTGATCATGAAGAGACCCATGCCCAGGGCGGTGGGCATGATGAGCAGCGGGCCCAGCACCCACCAGAGCGGCCCCCATCCCAGGCCGGTCTCCATAGCCAGCACGAGGGACTTCGCCGGGGCGAACGGGACGGTATATGTGACGCCGATGAACATGGAGATCGCCAGATGGATGAGCCATCCCACAATCACCGACTCCGCGCCGACCATGGCTGCGATCATCGGCATCATGCCCATGAACTGCATCATGATGCCGAAGACGAGGCCGCCAGCCAGTCCGGCAGTGATGCCGGGGATGCCCCTGTCGAGCAGCGTTGTGGGTGTCGATTCCGTCCCGGTTCTGGGTGCGGTGGTGGTCATGATCCCTCCTAGGATTGTCACGACCGTGCGAATCCCGCACCGGGTAGGTCTGTGACCCCCGTCACACTCGACGACGCGTCGGCCGTGACACCTGTCATGGACTTGTCGTGACAGAACACGGTTCCTTGTCGAAGCCTGGTGGCCGACGCTGGATACATGACCGCTGCAGCCATCGCCCTCACTGATCTCCGCAAGACGTTCCGCACCTCGGAAGGTGACGTCCACGCCGTCGACGACATCAGCCTGCACATCGAGGCCGGTGAGGTTGTGGCTTTCCTCGGCCGCAACGGCGCCGGGAAGACCACCGCGCTCGACATGGTGCTCGGATTCACCCGCCCGACCGCCGGCGACGTGGAGCTATTCGGTCTGACGCCTCGTCAAGCCGTCCAGGAGGGCTTGGTGGGGGCGGTTCTGCAGAGCGGAGCACTGTTGAATGACCTCACGGTTCGCCAGACCATGGAGATGGTCGCCGCCCTGCACGGGTCCGTTGATGTCGACGACGCGCTCCGACGATCCGGGGCGATGAGCATCGCATCCCGCAAGGTGGGCAAGTGCTCGGGCGGTGAACAGCAGCGGTTGAGGTTCGCACTGGCACTCCTGCCCAACCCGAAGCTCCTGATACTCGACGAACCCACGGCCGGTATGGATGTCAATGTCCGGCGTGACTTCTGGGCCACGATGCGGGCCGAGACCAGGCTCGGGCGCACAGTGGTGTTCGCCACGCACTACCTCGCCGAGGCCGAGGAGTTCGCCGACCGCATCATCGTCATTGACCGTGGCGCCATCGTGGCCGACGGTTCCACCGACGACATCAGGGACATGGCGGGTGCCAGCACGCTGACGTGTCGATGGGACCCGATCGCCGGAGATCCCGCCGATTTGCCTCACCTTCTGTCACACAAGCGGGACGGCGACTACCTCGTGTGCACCTCATTCGACACCGATGCATTGGCGCGGCACCTGTTGATGCATACGCCAGCATCACACCTGGCGATCTCACCCCCGCGACTGGAAGACGCCTTCATCAACCTCACCCATCTCGGAAGGGCCAGTTCATGACACACACACTCCAGTCCACCGCGACGCAGCCGGCGAGGCGACCCGGCCAGCCGCTCGTGGCGATGCTGCGCTACGCAGTCCTCGACTTCCTTCGGAATCTGCGGATGGCTGAATCCGTGTTCTTTGTGCTCGTGCTGCCCACAGCGCTGTACCTGATGTTCTCCGGCATGTCGGGGAACGAGGCCGCTGCCCCTGCAGGAAAGGGCAATGTGTCTGCCTACATCATGACCTCCATGGCCGTCTACGGGGCGGTACTGGCAACCTCCAACATCGCCGGCTCAGCAACCGTGGAACGGGCAAAGGGCTGGAGTCGAACACTGGCGCTGTCTCCCGCACCCCCGTGGTTGTACGTGGCCAGCAAGGTACTCGTGGCACTCGCCATGGCCACGCTGCCGGTTGGGCTCGTCATGACGGTGGGGTGGCTGAACGGTGCGGAACTGACGGGGCTGCGCTGGCTGAGTACGGCCGCCATCGTCGTTGCAGGTTCCGCGACATTTGCCCTCTACGGGTTGGCCGCCGGGCTGCTGTTCCGCAGCGAGACAGCCGTCAGCGTCGCCTCCGGGCTGTTGGTGGTTCTCTCGTTCTTCGGCAACCTGTTTGTTCCACTGACCGGCGTGATGCTCAGCATCGCTCGCTTCACCCCCCTGTATGGCCTGGCGGGCCTCGCCCGGTGGCCACAACTGGAGGGCTGGACGGCAGCGTCCGGGCCCGATGTGCCCCCCGACGAGCTGTGGATGTTGGTCCTGAACGTCACAGTGTGGGCGGGGGTCTTCGGTTGGATTGCCCTGTTCGCTGCCCGTCGAGTCACCTCTCGTGTGTAAGGGTGTGAAGCGATGATAGAAACAGCGACTCGCGAGAACAGAGTGGCGGCCGCGGTGTTCGGTGGGATGTGGCTGTTGTTCCTGGCCTTCCCCGTCACTGCGGTCGTCTCGTCCGATGCGCCTTCACCATGGCGTCTCCTGGCAGCTGCATCGATTGCCCTCTTCGCCATCGGCTATGTGGTGTCGTATCTCCACCCCACCCCCGGGCCGCTGACGGGGTTCGCGGGAGCCGGGTTCTGGACTGTGTTCCTGAGTGTTCTCGGGATCGCCACTGTGCCGGCCATCGGCGCCGATGCATTGTCCTTCCTCCCGTTTCTGGTGGCCATATCGGTATTTCGCCTTCCCACTCCGTGGGATGCCATCGGCGCCCTGGGCCCCATCGCGGTGGCCATCACACTGCTCGTCGTCGTTGGTCGGCCGGAGCATCTGGGGTGGCAGGTTCCCATCGCTGTGGCACCACTTGTCCTGATGCTGCCCATCCGTCGCGTCATCGATTCCTTGAAGCTCAGGGCGGTGGTGGAACACGAGTTGGCTCTTTCGAGGCAACGGGAACGGGTGGGGCGTGACGTCCACGACATTCTTGGTCATTCCCTGACCGTCATCGCCGTCAAGACAGACCTGGCGAGCAGGCTGCTGGAAGTGGACCCGGAGCGTGCCCGCTCGGAGCTGGCGGATGTGAGGTCCCTGGCCCGCTCTTCGCTGAGCGAGGTACGTGCCACCGTCGGTCAACTGCAGGCACCGGTACTCACATCCCAAATTGCTGCAGGGCGGACGGCCCTTGCCGCCGCCGGCATCGGCGTCAGCCTGACCACTCCCATCCCAGACCTCGCCCGTCCACAGGATCAACTGTTCGCCTGGTGCCTCCGCGAGGCCGTCACCAACGTCGTGCGCCACTCGGGCGCAACACACTGCGTCATTGTGGTGTCGGACAGAGAGCTGACCGTCACGGACGACGGCCGGGGTCGAGAAGACGGTCCCGAGGGCAATGGATTGCGGGGAATGCGGGACCGCGTCGTCGAGGCCGGTGGCTCGTTCGTGATCACTGAAGCCCATCCGGGATCGCCACGTCCCGGCACCCGCGTGGAGGTGGCACTGTGATCCGGCTGTTGCTCGCCGACGACCAGAGCCTGATCCGGGGAGCCCTCGCCAGTCTCCTGGGACTCGAGCACGATCTCACGGTCGTGTCTCAGGTGGGTCGCGGCGACGAAGTGGTCGACGCCGCCCTCGCAAGTCGGCCGGACGTGGCCCTCATCGACATCGAAATGCCGGGGATGGATGGCATCGACGCCACGCGGGCGCTGCGTGAAGCGCTCCCGTCGTGTCGGGTGCTGATCGTGACAACCTTCGGCAGGCCCGGATACATGCGTCGCGCCGTCGAGGCAGGGGCAAGTGGTTTCCTGGTCAAGGACACACCCTCGGAGGATCTTGCGGAGGCTGTTCGGCGCGTCCATGCAGGTCTGCGTTCCTTCGATTCCGTCCTGGCCGAGGAATCGCTGTTCGTGGGAGCCAATCCACTGACTGAGCGCGAACGCGACGTCCTCCGGGCAGCCGAGGCCGGAGCCCCGGTTCGACACATGGCCACAGAGCTGTTCCTGTCCCCCGGCACAGTCCGCAACCACCTCAGCTCGGCCATCGGCAAGACCCACACCTCCACGCGCGCCGAGGCCGTGCGAGCGGCGCGTGAAGCCGGTTGGCTGTGAGCCGATGCGGCAACGCAGACGGGCCGTGAGCCAGATGTGCCACCGCGCGCCGCCAAGGCGGTGGAACGTTTGCGCAGGGAGCACGGTCGTGGCCTGAGCGAAGCCATCAACGAACTGATCCGACGCGGCCTGCACGACAGCGGCGACGCGAAGCCCTGCGCCCCCAGGAGCCAGCCCATGGGACTCAAGATCGACGTATCCAATGTGGCCGACGCTCTGGAGATTCTCGAGGGAACCGATGCACGCTGATGCTCGTTGACGCCAATATCCTGCTGTACTCCGTTGACGAGGACAGCCCATTCCACAACCGAGCGAGCGAATGGCTCACGGAAACGTTGAACGGCCCGCATCGGGTGGGCGTCCCGTGGCTCTCGCTGTGGGCTTCATGAGAATCTCCACGAATCCGCGGGCGAGTCGTGAACCGCTGTCACCCCACCAGGCATGGGGCTTCGTCGATGCATGGACCGCGGCCCAGGCTGCATGGATCCCCCAACCGGGGCGGGGGCACGACAGCATCCTTCGCCACCTGATGCTGGATCTCGATCTGCGCGCCGGCCTCATCAACGACGCCATCCTGGCCGCGATGTGCATTGAGCAGGGTCTCACCATGGTGAGCGCCGACAGCGACTTCGCTCGATTCCCCGAACTGACCCGGTTCAACCCCTTGCTGCCCTGATCATCGGGCCGAGGAGACTTGCCGGTGGCACGATCCTATCCATCCCAGGCCATAGGATTGGCAGGGATCCCACCCCAGGAGGTTCCACGTGCCAGAAGTCACTGTCTACGCCATCGACTCCCCCACCGGCAGCTTTCACCGCACGACGGTGAACCGCCGTGACCCCGGCCCCACAGAGGTCGCCTTCGACATCTCCTACGCCGGCATCTGCCACTCCGACATCCACACGGCGCGCGAGGAGTGGGGCACGTCCAGGTTTCCCCTGGTGCCCGGGCATGAGATCGCCGGCATCGTGACCGGCATCGGCTCGGACGTCACGGAATTCGAGGTGGGTGACCGGATCGGCGTCGGCTGCTTCGTCGACTCCTGCCGCCAGTGCGAGGAATGCAAGGACGGCAACCAGCAGTTCTGCACCGGCAGCGGCATGATCGGGACGTACAACGCCATCGGCCGCGACGGCGAGCCCACCGTCGGTGGCTACTCCACGGCGTTCGTGGTGGAGCAGGACTACGCGCTGCACATTCCGGACGAGATCCCCCTGGAGAACGCTGCGCCGCTGATGTGCGCGGGCATCACCACCTACAGCCCGTTGAAGCGCTGGGGTGCGGGGCCCGGCAAGCGCGTCGGTGTGGTGGGGATGGGTGGGCTCGGCCACATGGCCGTCCAGATCTCGGCGGCCATGGGCGCCGAGACCATCGTGCTCAGCCGGACGCTGTCCAAGCAGGACGACGGCAAGGAGATGGGCGCCGACGCCTACTACGCCACCGAGGACGAAGAGACCTTCACAGCACTCCGCGGCTCCTTCGACATCATCCTCTGCACAGTCTCCGACGGCCTGGACCTCGGCAAGTTGCTGCGT
>CAVVFD010000002.1:0-580823 GCA_963747505.1 uncultured Actinomycetota bacterium
CCCATCGGCGGGACGCGGCGGGTGGACAGGTCGACGGTGCTGCTGGTCATCGCCGTGCTCCTTCCTTGGGGTCGGCGCTGTCGGGCTCGGCGTCGTCGCCAGAGGTCAGGCTGAGGAACGCGTCCTCCAGGCCGCTGGAGGTGATCTCCAGATCGTGCGCCTCGGTCTGGGTGAGCAGCCAGCGTGCGACCGCGTCGCTGTCCTTGGTGCGCAGATACACCTGCTCCGCCTGGATCTCGACGCTGTCGACCCCCGGGAGCGCACGCAGCGCGCCCTGGTCGGGTGCGGCAGGGTGGCCCGAACCGTGCGCCCGGAGGTGAGCGCCTTGATCTCGCTGCCGGTGCCGTCCGCGACGATCCGACCGTGGCTCAGCAGCACGACGCGGTCGGCGTACCTGTCGGCCTCCTCCAGGTAGTGCGTGGCGAACACCACGGTGCGGCCGCGCTCGGCGTCCTGGCGGATGGCGTCCCAGAAGCCTCGCCGACCCTCAACGTCCATCCCGGTGGTCGGCTCGTCGAGGACCAGCAGCGCCGGGTCGGACAGCAGGGCCATCGCGAACCGCAGCCGCTGCTGCTCGCCGCCGGAGCACTTGCCCACCTTGCGGTCGGCGATCGAGGCCACGCCGGCGGTGGCGAGCACGTCGTCCACGGCGGCCGTGTCGGCGAACAGGCTCGCGGTGTAGCGCAACGTGTCGCGTACCGACAGGTCCTTGAGCAGGCCTCCGGTCTGCATCACCGCGGAGACCAGGCCGCGGGAGATCGCCTGGCGCGGCTCGTGGCCGAGCACCCAGACGTCGCCGAACGTCGGCCTGGACAGGCCGAGCACCATGTCGATCGTGGTGGTCTTGCCCGCTCCGTTCGGGCCGAGGAAAGCGACGATCTCGCCCTGCTCGATGTGCAGGTCGACGCCGCGCACGGCGTGCACCGACCCGAAGTCCTTGGTCACCGCGGTCAGGTCGACCGCGGCAGGTGGGCCGGGTGGGGTCACACCCTTGCGCCCGAGGCACTGTGCTGGTAGCTGTCATGGCAGCCATCGTGGTCCCGCCGGCGCCGTAGCCTCTGGTCCGGACATCACGACGCCGAGGTGACATCTGTCACGGCCCGCGGTGATCACAGCGCGGCGAGCCCGCGGCGCTCGGCGCCCCCGGGACGCGACCACCATTCCCGTCGTCGAGTACCAGGCACGCGCGCCGGTTCCAGCCGAATCCGGAACGTCACGTCGGGACCTAAGCACACGGGCCAGGCCCAGACACCGATCCCGCCGTGATCGAGACGGTTGCTGATGATCACGCCGCAACGCGTGCCGCACTCGATGGCGGCGGGCGACCAGGTCCCGGAGGAACGCCGACCACCCGGCCCCGTCCTCGGCGGTGAGAACGTCGATGCCCTGGGTCTCTCGGTGCCCGTCGGCGTTGACCCGGTGGTTCCAATCCGCCGCCGGGGGTCAATCCCAGCCTGGCCGGTGTCAACGGCTGAGCAGGAAGCAACTCGCCACGGATACA
The DNA here is from genome assembly GCA_963747505.1 of uncultured Actinomycetota bacterium. Classification (GTDB taxonomy): domain Bacteria; phylum Actinomycetota; class Actinomycetes; order Propionibacteriales; family Propionibacteriaceae; genus Arachnia. Next base: position 1,502 of record CAVVFD010000002.1, read on the forward strand.
AGGTCTCGGCGCCGAGCTGGCGGAGGCCTCCAGAAGCTGGCGCCTGGGCCGTGGTCAACGTGCTTCAGCAGCGCCGAGCGCCTCCTGTTCGTCGTCAACCTGGGTTCGCACCCGAGCCGTGGCTGCCGCGGACCGGCATGGCGGCTCACTCGAAGGCACGGTCGACTCTTGCCCGGCCGGCACCGTGACCAGTGCGGTTCGACGACCGATCTCCGCGGCCGTGGTCATGCGGCCTCGGGCGGTCGGGTGCCACGGTCTCGATTGGACCGTGCGGGCGTGTTCGCCTGCCACACCAGTGGCACCAGAAGTGCGAGGGAGGCTTATCCCGCTGGGGACCGCCGAGGCGGCGTGGGCGTTCTCCCACATCGCGCGAGCCCGAGGACCAGTCCCCTGGAAGCGTCGCTTCGGTCCACATGGCAACGTTGGCGTTGACCGGGCGGTTTCCCACCCAGTAGGCCGCGAGCGTGCCAAGCAGGGTCGCGGCGGCAACCCCCGGAGCGACCCACGCGCGGGTGCGGGCGTCCGCGATCGTCCGACTCGACCGCCACAGCAGGACGGCCAGCAGCAACGAGCTGAGCAGTCCCACGATTTCGGCGATTCCGCCGATGATCGCGAAGCCGCCGTAGAAGGTGTGCTGCACCTCCAGCCAGGCTGCCGCTGGCAGTCTCCGGCTGCCCGGCGCCTGCAGCACGTGGCTCAGCGTCAACCCGAAGACCAGGGCTGCGCACACGATCGCGACCAACCGTAGGGCCCTATAGACGACGCGCTTCCGTCCGGCCGCCCGGCGGGCGACCGACCATTGCGCCCGGCGCAGTTCGACCAACTAGCTGGCGCTCTCGTCGGGGACGAACGGGGGCCGCCCGCCGTGACGCGGGCCGCGACGTCGAGGTGGCCGCTCGGTTCGGCACGGGCTCGCGCGGTGTCGTCACTCGAGTCACCTGATGGCGAAGATCTTCACGAACATCGGGGTATCGATCGAGGGTGTGCGGCGCGATCGCGTGGTAGGCCCAGACATGCGACCCAGGCGTTGCCGGTGCGGATGGTGAGGAACGTCTTGAACATCCCGGGCGCGGCGTAGAAGAGCAGCACGTAGAGCACCGAGAGCACGTGATGCCTGTGGGCGAGGCCAGATCGGTCCAGCCGTCGAGGACGTGCAGCGAGGCGTAGGTCAGCCCACCGAGGATCGACGGTCGCCGCATGACGAGCCGGTCAGACGAAGGTAGCGCGGGGTGAGGATGCAGTAGACGAACACCATCGTCGGAAGCACGGTCCCGGCGAAGGAGAGCGCGAACGTGAGCGGAGCGCCCAGGAGCAGCTGGCGGGCACTCAGCTCGAGCACCGCGTGGCTCGAGCAGCAGCTGGACCGCCGACTCGAGGAGCGAGCACGATGCCAGGATCAGCCTCGAGGTCGGCGCGCCGGTTCGACGAGTGCAGGCTCAGCTGCTCGCCGGTGTAGCGCCGTCGGAAGTACCACGAACGGCAGCACGGCGTAGGCCACGAGCGTTGTAGGCCGCCCAGCACAGGGCCTCGCGGGGGACGACGGCCTGACCGGTGCGCGATGACCATCCCATCGAGGTGGAAGCCGAAGGCGTGCCAGCCGAGAGCCCGGTCCCGAGCGAGGTAGCCGCCGGCCATCGCGAGCGACCCCGTAGGCCAGCACGAGCGCTCGTCTCGCGGGCCGCTCAGCCGGACGCTCGGAGCGCCCTCGCCGCGAGATCGATGCAGCTCGGACGCCGGCGGGTCAGCAGGTGCACGACACGCCATCAGCGCGAAGACCTCGACGAACATCAGCGTTGGTCTGCAGCACCGTGCCCGCGGTCGGCTGGTCGGCGCAGCTTGGCGGCATGGAAGGGAAGGCGCCCACCGGCCCAAGCGCGATCAGAGCGGCACGTTCGTCGCCGCCCACGCCACCGACGCGATCCGCACGCTGCGCCGCCTGAACAGAGTCGCGCAGCCCGACCGCTGCACGGCTCGACGTGCGCGTTCAGCGTCTTCAGCTCGTGGATCCGAGTTGTGTCATGACTCGCGACCATACGACCGTACCATACGACTGTCCAATACATTTGTATGGGCCGCGCAGCAAGAGGCGCCACCCGTGAGCGAGTCACCCAAGGCACGCCTCCTCGACGCCCTCGTGTCGATCACCGCCGAGCGCGGGCCTCGACCAGGTCAGCATCCGCGAGGTGGCCACCGCAGGCAGGCGTGTCGATCGGGACCGTGCAGTACTACTGCCGATCCAAGGACGAGATGCTGGAGATGGCGTTCCGGCACATCCTCGACCGGATGTCCGCCGAGCGCGGCCGGTAACGCAACGGACCGGGACGGTCACACGAGGTGCTGCGGCGGCGCTCTGCACGAGTTCCTTCCTCTTGACGACCTCCGCCGCCGCGAGTGCCGCGTCTACCTCGCCTTCGCCGCACGCGCTGCCGTGACCCCGCGACTTGCCGAGGTGCAGCACGAGCTCCTCGGGGAGATGCGGGCTCGGTGTGCGCGCACGGTGTTCCAGGCGGCGAAGGACTCCGGCGAGGCGACCAGCGACTTCGATCCCGAAGGCGGCGGCGGCCGTGACCACCGCCCTCGTCGACGGCCTGCTGCTGCACATGCTCACCGATCCCAGCGGCCTGCAAGGCACCACCGCGGTCCGGATACTCGACGACCACCTGCGACAGTTCGTTCACGACCTCGACGACGCGGACAAGCCGACCCGGTGAGGCCCGCACGCCAAGGTTTCCGGCGACCACTAGGTGGTTCGCACTGCGTGTTCTGCCAGGCCGCCGCGGACCATCGAGATCAAGCTCAACGCCGCCAACGAGGACCGCGACACCCCCCACGTGCACCGGCTCGCCGATCAGCTCCGCGGACCCTCCTCGACGCGGTCGCCGTCACCGCCGGACCACGCGCCCACCGCCGCGGTAGCGGCACATGCCCCTCAATCGCCGATCGCCTTGCGGACAAGGCCCGCGATGACCAACTCGTCGGTCGACGAGAGCTCGGTGATGGCGTAGGACGTGGGCCACATCGTGCCATCGTCGAGCTGTGCCGGCCCGAAGAACGCGAGGTTGCCGTAGCGAGCCTTGAACCTCGCGCGCTCCTGGTAGAACAGCACGGGCTTGCCGTCCGCGTTGGCATAGGCGGGGCTGCCGTCTGAGCGGCTTACAAGACGGTGCGACCCGCGTGACGATCGCGTGAATGCGCTCAGCGTTCGTCTTGTCCGGCTCGTCGAGCGAAGCGATCTTGTCGAGTACCGTCTGCAACGCCGCTGCGGCAGCCTCCTGCGCCTTGTGTTCCTTGGCCCGCTCGCGCGCGGCCGCGCGCTCGTCGGCCGTGGATTCGGGGCCGGACTTCTCGAGGGGTGCCATCAATTCAGTATCAGGCGACTGCTGCTCGGCCACAACCGATGCCTCCTTCGCCCCGCCAGGGGGTGCGAGGCGAACCCTTCGACCTGCGCGAGGAAGGCGCGGCGCTTACCCACACCCGAACGCCGTGGTCCGGTGTGCTGGCCCGGGCCAGCTCCCAGGCCCGTGCTCGGGCTGTGGCCCTATCCCGGTCGTTGGCGGGCCAGCGCCCGGTCAGCATCGCCTGCCACAGCCGGAACGTGCGCGCGCACCTCGCGTTCAAGTCAACCGGCCCGACGGCCGGCTCGGTGCGCGCCACCGCTAAGTCCGAGCAGGCGTCCCCACCCTGGGCCAACGACAACGCTAGGTCCATGAGCCCTGGCGGGTGATGCCGGGCCATCGCCAGGGGGCCGCCACCTGGCCAGCTTGCCCGAAGGGGCCACCTCCAGACCCGCCGTCCGGACCGTGGAGCGCAACGGCACCAACCGGCCGGGCCCCGCCGCCGGGCCGCTCGCGTCGGCCGCCGTCGTGTGGGGTGTCACCTACTGCGTCCGACTCCCTCGACGTAGGCCGCCAGGTTGGCAAGCGATGAGGCGATCCCGGCCTCGTGGCTCGCTTGGTCGATGCCGGACGGCACGTCGGTGGCGGTGACCGTGACCTCGGTGCCGCTGCCCGCTGGCTCGAGACGCCAGGTCATGGTAGTGGTACCCGCGTAGGTCGGGTCGTCGGACTCGAAGACCGCGAGCTGGACGACGCTGAGCGGCGGCACGAGCTCGGCGAACGCGACGTCAACGACGTCGGTCGCGTCAGACGACTTGCCGGGAGCGTTCGTTGGGATCGAGGTAGGTCGGCACAGTGCGGGAGACCCGCCACCGGGCCTCGGATCCCATTGCTCGATCCGCCCCGACATACCATCCGGGGGCAGCCACGCCTCCACGGCGTGCCTATCGACCAGCGCGCCGTATACCTCGTACTGGGGCGCCGCGACAGTGCGGCTCACGCGATCGGTCCGTGTCATCTGGCGATTCTGCGTGATTGACGGCCGAGCCACCAGCTGTCCGGCGCGGGTCGGTTGGTGGCAGTCCGGGACGGACCCGGCGTCGAAGGATGAGGGCAGTCCTTGACGCATGGCTTGCCGCAGTCACCCTGGCAGAGTGCACGCCACAGCTTCCGCCGTCCGCATTCCTGCGGAAACCACCCCGTCGATACCTGCTCAGGTTTCAGCCGTCGTTGAAACAGGGATGGGCACGATCCAGGGTCTCTGGGCGAGGATCCAGGCCAGGGCCACCTGAGCGGTGGTTGCGTCGTGGCGCGTCCCGATCTGCCCGAGCAGGTCGACGAATGCGCGGTTGGCGTTGCGCGCTTGTGGGTCGGCGAATCGGGAGGAGGTGTTGCGGAAGTCTCCTTGGAGAACGCCCGAGTGGGCTGAACGGGCGAAGCCGATGCCGAGCTCGGCGGGGGTCGGCAGGATCTGTTCTTCTGGTTCGCGCCACCCCAGTGAGTACCCAGACTGCAGGGCGTCACCGGCTGGACGGCGTGGGCGCGCCGGATGGCGCCCGCCCCGGCCTCGGACAGGCCGAAGTGGCGAACCTTGCCGGCCCTGATGAGCTCGGCGACGGCGCCGGCGACGTCCTCGGTGGGGACGTTCGGGTCGACCCTGGTGAAGCAGGTCGATCGTGTCGGTGCGCAAGCGGTTGGTTGGCCACCAGGGGCGAGCCCGCCGCGTGGCGTGGACCTAGACGGCGCCCACCTCGCCGGGGTGGTCGTCGAGGTAGCCCCGGACAGCCTGCTCGTCGAGGCCAAGTTCGTTGAGCGCGGCCGCGTCATCGGTGGTGTCGACCTCGACCGGAAGGCGTGTCTCAGCGCCCGAGGCAGCGTCGTGCTCGCCTCGCTCGTGGAGCATCTCCTGGATGGTTCCTCGTGGGACCTTCATCGTCGACCTCCTCGTCATGAAGCCCGGCGGCGCCAACTGCCCAGGTGGGCCGTGCGACCGGGCCCACGTCGCATCGTGACACGCCAACGGGGCCCGCGCACGAGGGCGGAGCGCGCCCCACCTGTCGGCCCCTGCGCCGACAGCGCCCGAATTGCCTTCGGGGTGGCGTCGCCGGCTGCTGCCTCTCGCCCCAGGCACTCGGCCCGGGCACCACGGCCTGGTGACCACGTCGAGCTGATGCACGCGACGAGGATCAGTGTGGAGGCTGCGGTGGCACAGTCTCTGGCCGGGGCGCGGCCATGCGCGGCGCGTGCACCTCATCGACCCCGGCGGACAGCTCGTGCACCCACGACCGCCCGGCGGTGGCGACCACGGCGCCCTGGCCGACGAGTCGGGCACCCAGGACTCGCGCGCCGGTGCGCGCCGCCGCATCGCACTCGACGCCGATCCCGCCCAGGACGAGTCCCGGCGAGGAGGTGATCGCGACGCCTAGCACGAGCTGAGCCGTACCCAGCAGCACGGCAGCGGCGCGCGCCCCGGTCACTGGCGGCGCTGGCCGGCCAGGACCGCGCCGATCCCGGCGGCGGCGGCGTTACGGAGGCGAAACTGCACTCGGCGCACAGCACCGACACCCCCGCCCAGCTCACCCTGGCCGAGATGCTCACGTCGCATGCCTACAACCGCCAGGCACGCACGATGCGAGCGCGCTACCGCCGCCGCCACGACGCGCTCAGGCGGGCGATCGGGGCGCTGAACGGCTCGGGTTGCACCCTTCCCTACTCGGTGTCGGTGCGCGTCCGCAGCAGCTGCTCGTCCTGCCTGACGCGGTCAGCGAGGACCGCGGTCGCCGCCGCGGCCGCGTGTTCGCCCGGGTCCGTTCTGGTCACTTAGCCTCGATCCACCGACGGGCCGCGTGTCGGCCTCGTCCTTGGGGCGCGCTGGCTGGGGCGGTGCTGGGCGCAAAGAGGGGCTGCCGGTCTGCCCGGCTCTTCCACTGTCGGTCCTTGATCGATCGGTTCTGGTGGGGTGTCAGATCACGGTGGCAGGCGGGGCGAAGACTGCGTCGTAGAGCGCTGACCAGGCGGTTTCCCATGGCCAGCTCCGGGGTAGGTGGAGGTGCAGGCGCCGGGCGGAGGCAGAGATCCGGGCGGGGACGGTGATGAGTCTGCGGCGGATCGTCGCGGTGGCTGCCTTCGCCAGGGAGGTGACCTTCGTGAGCGTGGCGGCAGCGCGGGTGAGGTTGAAGGCCATGACCGCGCAGACCAGCCAGGCGGCGTTGGCGTTGAAGGACCCGGAGGGCAGGTGCGCCAGCGCGGAGGCTTTGAGGTCGGCGTTGACGTTCTCGATGATCGCGTGCCGGCGGTGAGTCTGGTCAGCGGTCACGGTCTCGACCTTGGTGGTGGTGAAGAACGCGTGGAACCGCCAGGTCTCGAACAGTGTCCCCTGCCCGTAATCGGCTTTGGGGGCCAGGTCGGGGATGCGACGGACCACGAGCCGCCCGGGGACCTGGTCGGTCTTCTTCTTGGAGGTGAACGCGGTGAAGGGCACTTCGGCGACCTGCGCTTTGGACACCCAGGTCCCCGTGGTCTGGTCCAAGATCGCGTCGGTGTACTTGATCGTGGCCCAGGCATCGGGGGCGATGCTCGCGATCGCGCGTTTGACGGCCGGGTCCATCCGCACGGTGACCGAGACATCAGCGCCGGCCTTGATCGCCGCGGTGACCAGGGTGTGGGAGTAGAACGCTGAGTCCGCCCGCACCAGCACCGGGCGACCGGTCAGGTGGGTGCGCCCGACCAGCGCGAGAGCATCGGTGATCAACCGGGCCGCTCCGCGTGGGGACCCGACGCTGCCCTTGCGCAGCCGCTGGGCGACGATCACCGGGGCGGTGGTCTGGGTCGAGACCGTGGCCAGCAGCGCGTTCAGGCCCCGCACCCCGGAGTACCCGAACGCCGCCCCCTGCTTCTGATAACCGTGGACCTCCACGATCGTGTCGTCGATGTCGACCATCACCGTCTCGGTCGCGTCCCGCGAGCCGAGCAATGAGGTCTCCTCGGCCAGGTTGATCAGGAACCTCGAGGCGACGGCATCAGCTTGGCGCACGTGCCCGAAGGTGAACGCCCGCAGGAACGAGCCCAGCGTCGAAGGGGCGTAGGCCGCGGCGAAGACCTTGCCCATACCGCCGTGGCGCAGCAACGCCATGTCATCGATGCTGTCCGCCCCGGCGACCATCCCGGCCACCAGTGAGGAGATCTTCAGCCCGGCGTTGGCGCCCTTGTCCGTCGGCACACTCAACCACTGGTCGGCCAGCTCACCCAGCCCAGCCCGCGCGGCCAGCCCCATCACCGGGACCAGTCCCACCGCCGACACGAGATTCGGCTCGTCGAACACCGCGGAGACCACCGGACGGCTGTGAGAGAGTTGCATCTACGAGATGCCCTTCTTGAACTGACGATACGGACCTTAGACAAGTCGTATCTTCCCAGGTCAGAAGGGCATTCTCGCGCTCCCACGCCCGTCCTCGACACCCAGCCCGTCGGTGGATCGAGGCTTAGATGTTGCGCGTCAGGGCACCGGCGACGAACCGGCGCACGGCGTCCCGGGATGGTGGCGCGATGGTGTCGGCCGCCATCAGGTGTCCTCCTCCGACAAGCGACAGGGCGAGCGCGTCGAGGTCGGCGCCGGCGCGCAGGCGGCCCCTGCTGCGCTCGGCGGCGAGGTAGTCCCGGATCCCAGTCGTGGCGTGGGCCAGGATGGCCATTCCACCGCCGGGGGTCGCCTCCCTCAGCCTGGTTCGCAGGACGTCGCGGAACGTGATGAGAGGGATGATCGCGGTCGGCACCGGCCCGAGGAGCGCGTCCAGGGCGATGGTGAGGTTGTCGACCACCGCTCCGGTGCCAACTGACGCGCGCAGGGTCGCCATCTCCGCGTCGAGCCGGCTCGCGCAGTCGAGGACGAGAGCGGTCAAGAGGTCATCGAAGTCGCTGAAGTGTCGGTGCAGGACGCCCTTGGCGCACCCGGCCTCCTCGGTGACCGCCCTGCTGGTCAACCCGGCCGCACCGTCGCGCAGAAGGACGCGCTCGGCGGCGTCCAGAAGCTGCTGACGCGCGTCGCGAAGGTGGACTCCGGTGGGCACCTGCGTCTCCTCGGGTCGGTGCGCGGACACTGGATGCATCCTAGTGGGCATCTGCCCACTAGGATGGGCGCATGCCCACTCCCGACGCTGGTGACCCTAGCTCCCCGTCGGTATCGCCGCACCGGTCACGCCAGATGGCGGAGAGCTTCGGCATCGACGCTGAGCGGTACGACCGGGCGCGCCCGCCCTACCCCGACTCCCTGGTGCGGCGCCTGGTCGAGGCAAGTCCTGGCCCCGATGCCCTCGATGTGGGGTGTGGCACGGGCATCGCAGCCCGTCAGCTCCAGGCCGCTGGGTGCGAGGTGCTCGGCGTCGAGCCCGACGAGCGGATGGCCCAGTTCGCGCGCGGGCGCGGCGTCCCGGTCGAGGTCGCGACCTTCGAGGCGTGGGAACCGGCCGGCCGAACCTTCGACCTGGTGGTGGCCGCGCAGTCCTGGCACTGGATCGACCCCGCCGCCGGTGCCTCCAAGGCAGCGCAGGTGCTCCGTCCGCGCGGGATCCTGGCCGTCTTCTCCCACGTCTACGAACCACCCGCCGAGCTGGCCGAGCCCTTCGCCGCGGCCTTCCGCCGGGCCGTGCCCGACTCGCCGTGCGCCACCATGCCCCCCATCCGGCTCCGGGACGCGTATCAGAAGGGCTTCCAGGGCGTCGCCGAACAGATCCGCCAGACCGGGCGGTTCCTCGAGCCGGAGCACTGGCAGAGCGACTGGGAGCGCGTCTACACCCGCGACGAGTGGCTCGATCTCCTCCCCACGACCGGCGGGCTCACCCGGCTGCCACCCGGGGCGCTCCAGCAGATCCTGCAGGCCGTGGGGACAGCAATCGACCTGCTCGGCGGACGCTTCACGATGCCCTACACCACCCTGGCGGTCACCGCGTCGTTGACCGACGATCGCTGACCGCCCCGCCGCACCGGTGGAGTACCGGCCTCCTACTCGGGGCCGAAGCCCGCGACAGACGCGCGCACATGCCGCTCTCGGGGCGGCTACGCTCGCACGGTCATGGGCGCTGTCGGGGGGCTCGTGCCGAGTTCCGGGTGTTCGGACCTTGGTGCCGCGGTCCCACCTGGTGCCGTCGGTAGCCAACATCGTCGTTGCGATGCGCGCTAACCCGGGCAACATCGCTACGACGACGACCTGACCAAGGTCTGCGAGCACTACTTCGGCCCGTCGCGCACCGCCGGCGCCGCCGCTAACCGTGTAGTACTAGTGCTGCTATAGTACTCAACGTGCCAATGAACTACCCACCCGACCCGTTCGCGGCTGACCTGCTGCGCGGGCACACAGACACGATCGTGCTCGGCGCGCTACGCCGCGCCGACCGGTACGGCTACGAGGTCCACAAGGCGATCCGCGAGGCGACCGGCGCCGTGACGGCGTCGGCCTGATCCGGGGTCAGAGCCTTGAGCTCGGGCGAGCGCGCGAGCGCGTCGGCTTCCCAGCCGGACAGCGGGTGCGGAGCGTCGATCATCTTCGGGCTGCCCGGCGTCGCGCGAGCGTGCCGGGCGACCTCGAGCGGGCCGGTAGGCCCGACGTGCACGATGATCACCTGCTCGTCGGCGCCCTGGCCATGCACCCGCACCCACACCGTTTCCCCGAGCAGCAGGTGCGGGACGGAGTACTGCCCGGCCTCGAACGTGACCATCGGCATCTTCGCCGGGACCACACGCGTGAGGCCGAACGCGAGGGTGTGTGGGTCGACCGGGACCGGGTGCAACCGGGCGCGTTCCTCGGCGAGCATGGCGTCCGGAGTCCGCCGCGTGACCCGGTGGACCCTCGCGTTGACCTGCGCGCAGAACGCCTCGCACGCCTCCTCCAGGTCCGCGAACGAGGCGTACTCATCGAGCAGGTTCGTGTCCTTGGGGACCAGGTCCGCCTTCGCGATCTTCACGCTCGACTCCGACCCGCCCTTGGAGGCCGGGTCCACCGGCACACACGTGTGCAACGTGACTCCGTAGTGGCGGGCGAACGCGACCATCGCGGGGTTGCGGACCGCGATCCCGGCCACGTGCTCGACGGTCACGGTCTTCTCGTTGTCGGTCAGCAGATACGTCGGTGCCCCACCCAGGCGGCGCATCGTCACGTCCAACGCGGCCATCACCGACGGTGATGTCTTTTCCCTGATCGCCAGCACGACCCGGAACCTCGACCACGCCAACCGCGCGACGAACAACGTCGTCCGGGCCCCGTCGATGACCGGCCCGTCGCCGAAGTCGTACTGCAGCCACATCCCCGGCTCGGTGACCCACGGGCGGTGCACCCGGACCCGGCCCACCCGGTAGTTCGCCTTCACGATCGCGACGGCGCGCCGGGTCGTGCGCTCGGACCCGGTGAACCCCAAGGCGACGAGCTTGTCGTGGGCCACGTCCGCGCGGACCTTGCCCTTGGACCGCTCCACCCACTCCTCGATCTTGGGCAGGTACTCGTCGATCAGCTGCGCACGGGCCGCGGCCCGATCGGACAACGCGCCGGCGTCGCGGGCCGCGACATACCTGGCCACGGTGTGGCGGGAGACCCCGGCCAGCTCCGCGGCATCACGCAACGACCCGGTCAAGTCGAATGCTTCCAACATGTTCATGATCTCCTCGGCAGACTTCACGGTGTCCCTCCAGGGGGCGGTGAGCGCATCAGCACCGCGAAGCGCACCCCAGGAGGGGCCTCAACCGCGGGAAGCGGCGAGGCAAACGACGTCGTGTCGGGCAGATCTCATGACCGCCAGCGGGCAACTCTCATGTCCGCCACCGGGCAGCTACTTGGCCGTCTCCGGCAGTTTTCCCGTGGCCGCTGTCAATCGACTAGCGCCCGCATCATGCCGCTGTCCGGCATGGCGGCATAGCGTTGCACGGTCATGTAGCCGCGTTGAGGGCGGCGGCCGCCTCGCCCGGTCCTATGCCGCTGAGCAGGTCATCCGTAGTGGTAGCGACAGGCGGCGATGCGGATCTCGTTGCCGTGGATCTTGTAGACCAGGCGGTGCTCATCGGTGATGCGTCGTGACCAGTAGCCGGCGAAGTCGCGCTCGAGCGCCTCGGGCTTGCCGATGCCCTCGTTGCCGTTGCGCTGGACGTCGATCAGGAGGGTGTTGATCCGCTTGAGGACCTTGCGGTCCTGGGCCTGCCACCAGAGGTAGTCGTCCCAGGCGTTCTCGTCCCAGACCAGGAGCACCTCAGTCGGTCTCGACCAGGTCGTGCGCCTGACCGCGGCCGGCCTCGAGACGCTCCATGGCGTCGAGCAGACGCCGGGCGTTGGCGGGAGAACGCATCAGGTAGGCGGTCTCGCGCAGGGACTCGTAGTCCTCGAGGGAGACGATGACGACGGACTCGTGACCCGCGCGGGTGATGACCACCTCTTCGCGGTCGTTGGTGACGCCGTCGAGCACCTCGGCGTAGCGGGCGCGCGACTCGGTGTAGCTCATCGTCTTCACGACGACCTCCTGTACAGAAAACTGTACGTCGGCCGAGCTTGCTGCGCAAGGCTGCGACATCCGGTAGCCGCGACGCGGGCGCCTACGGCCGACCGAGTCGCCACATCCGAGTCTGGGGCGTCCCCAGCCGGAGTGGGTGTCGGGGTCGGGCACGAAACCGCAACGGCGATGAACGCAGACCGCGGGTTCGCGCTCGTCTTCGAAGTCGTTGACGATCTCCACTGCCGTGGTGTCGCGCCAGACCCGATCGACGAGCGGGCGCAGGACCCGCTCACCGAGCCCACGAGCACGCCGCGAGGGGACGACGTTGAGCCCGATGAGCGCAGCGCCGTCGGGCTGGACCGTGTAGTGAGCGTGGCCCACGAACTCGCCGGTCGCGGTGTCGCGTACAAAGAAGTAGCCCTGGCGATCAGGGCAGTCGCCAAGACGCTCGGCGAAGGCATCCCACTCGCTCTCGGGCCACTGGATGCAGCCCGTGTCGCGGTCGTAGCCCTCGTAGCTCAGGTCCCAGCCAGCGTTGTGCGCCATGAACTCGGGATCGCACAGCCACGTCTGCCGGACGCCGAACTCCGCCCGGATGGGGACATGAAACGCAACCACGCCGTGACCCTACGGCGTCAGACCTCGACCAAGCAGCCATCCGCACATGCCGCTGTCCGGCATGGCGGCATACCGTTGCACGGTCGTGGGTGCGTTGCTCGCCCGGACCCGCTTCGCTCTTCCGCTGGCGCTCCGCTGCGCCTCTCCGCCATGAGACTCCGGCAGGGTGCGGCCGCTGGGGTTCGTGTCCGGGCGCTTGTGTCGTCGGCTCCCGTCACGAGTGGTCCGCATGCTCGACCCAGCTCCGGTGCAGCGGATCAGGGACCGAGGCTGGCGCGACTGATGAGTTCTCGTGCGACCTGGGAAGGGTCCGGCGCTGCCGCGATGTCGCGTGCGACGGCGTGGGCGGCGCCCCTGACTGCGGGGTCGTTCTGCAGAGCGGTGAGCGTGCCGGCGACGGCTCCGTCCGCGCGCGGCCCGATCAGGGCTTGGCCGATCTTCGCGCTGCTCACGGCCTGGGCGTTCGCGAACTGGTCGCCCATCTGGGGCAGGAGCAGCTGCGGGACCGCGTGGGCGGCGGCGGCAAGGGTCGTGCCCATACCTCCGTGGTGCACGACGAGATCAGCTGCGGCCATCACTGAGCGCGCCTGGACGAATTGATGGACTGAGACGTTTGCCGGCAGGTCCCCGAGCTGGGCTCGGCTGCCGGTGGGGCCGATCGACGCGATCACGTCACCGATCTGTGCCGCCTCGAGGATGACGTCGCGAAGCAGCTCCGGGGTGCCGACGACGGTCCCCAGCGTCACGTAGAGCAAGGGTCGCGTCTGATCGCGGCCGGTTGGCCGGACGGATGTGGCCTTCGGGTCGTCCCACTGGACGGTGCGGATGGGGATGACGTCGTCGTGCTCGGCGATCGGGCCGATCTGCAGAGCAGGGGGCACCGGGTCGATGTACGGGCGGGCGGGTTGGGCGCCTTCGGGCATCGGCTCCCAGGGCAGCACGTCGGGGTGATCGAGCGCCCGGCGCGTGATGCCGGGGAGCCCGAGGATGAACGGGTGGTAGTGGAAGACGCTGAAGAGCACCGCAGGTATACCGAGCTCTTCGGCGACAACGGCAGCGCCCGGGTTGGCCGGGTCGTAGACGACCAGATCGGGGCGGTCGTGCTGCCAAGTCCGGCGCAGCGCAGCGACAGCCGGCAGGGCGTGCATCACGCCGAAGAAGGCCTGAACCCATCGGCGCGGGACATCGTCGACCACCGCGGGAAAGCGCGCGCGGGTCAACTCGGGAACCGCTGTAATGATCGGGTCCAGGTCTGATCCGAGCACGATGGGCAAGGGAAGGTTGCCGTGGAACGGACTGCCGACTGCGATCTGGACGCGAGCACCGGCCCGCTCGGTGGCCTCCGCCAACGGCATCACGGGAAAGACGTGCCCGTACGCGGGGAGCAGGGCGAAGGAGATGAACGGGTGCTTCGCGGGGTTGGGTGACCGCAACGAGGAGGTCAGTGGGTTAACGCCGCGCACAGCGTCGCCCTCTCTGAACCACGCCTCCATGCCTGGCACAGCCTGCCACCGACACGCGACGCTGGCGCCCATGCTACGCGCGGTCGGCAAGCGGACTCAGCTGGGCTGATCCTCAGAGCCACAACCTCCCGCTCGTCGTGAGCCAGGTCATCGCTCGCCATAGCGCGGAAATCGCCCTCGACCACGGCGGCAACTGCCCGAGTCGGCATCCGCACATGCCGCGACCCGCGCGCGGCCAGGCTGGCCTCCTGACGGTCCTCAGCCCACGGACCCGACGAGCGCGGCGAGCTCGCGGTCGGGGCTGACGTGGCGCTGGTACAGCGGACTGCACGGCATCGTCGCGAGTTGGAGCGACAGCTCGAGTAGGTCCGGGGCGGTCCCGACGCCGCGACTGGCGTCGGCGTGGAAGACGAACTCGTTCATCGACCCGACGACACTGCGGCTGGCTGTCGGTGCCAGGCGATGCTCCCGCATCTTGTCCAGCTCGTCGGTGATGATCGCGGCGGGAACGCCGTGGGCAGCTAGGACCGTGGCGAGCGCGTCGGGGAACCTGGCGAGCAGAGTCGAGGCCGGGGCGAGCGGGGTCAGGACCGGCAGCAGGGTGCGCTCGTCGACGAACGACGCGACCTGGGGCCGCCAGGACAGGGCGGTGGCGTACCAGTCCCCGAGCAGGGTCGTCGGCGCTTCGTCCGCGCCGAGGGTGGCCGGGCCGATCCGGCGCAGCAGCTTCTTGGTGGCTCGCACGACGAACACCCGCTCATCCTGCCGGGCGATCGCCCGGGTCGGGGCATTCGCAGGGATCGCGTGGCCGGCGGGGGGACGATCGAGACATGCAGGGTCCACGCGCCGACCTCCGAGGCGCCGTCTACCGGGGCGACGGCCCAGCCGTCGTCACCCTCCTTGCAGACCCGGACCGCTGGCCCGTGCACGGGCTCCAGCCGGCCGGTGACGGCCTGCTCGTCGCGCTGGCCGCGTCCGTGGCGGGCGCGGCGCCTCTGGCCAGGCGCTGAGTCGAGGAGTTGCGCGGGGCGCGGGTGGGAGGGCGACGACGAGCTTGCCGAGGCGCTGTCGGCCCGGCTCGGGGACGCTCCGACGCCGCTGCTGCGGCCGCTCCCGATATACCTGGAAGACCTCGCCTCCACTCCTCGAATGGGACCCCGCCTACGGCGGCGTCCGGATCGACCCGCGCACCGGTGAGGTCTGGCGGGAGTTGGCGCTGGACGAGCTCGACGAGGAGGGCGGGGACGAGGACGACGGCGACGACGACGTCGACGAACAGCGGTGGTTGTGGGTCGGAGTCGCAGGGCTCGAGACCCGGCTACCGCGACATGGAGGCGTTCATCGCCGACCTCGACGACCCCGACCAGGCGGACCGGCTCGAGATCGCCATCACCGGCCGCGGTGCGTTCCGACGGTTCAAGGACGTGATCGCGCGCTGGCCGGACCTCGCCGAGATGTGGTTCGCCTTCGCCGAGGACCGTACCCGCGGCCGGGCGCGAGCCTGGCTGGCCGAAGCGGGGTACACACCGGCGCCGCCGGGTCAGCGCGTCTGATCGGAGCCGGGATCCTGGCCGCGGACCGGCGCAGCCTGTCCGTTGGGTCAGGGTCCCAGCAGCGCGAGCGGGACGACTGCGACTCCGTCCTGCCGCCGGTAGGCGTACCGCCCGGTGTTGATGACGACCATGTCCGTGCAGCTCGTCGCCCATGATCCCCTTGAGCCAGCGCAGGTGGCGCACGTCGCGGGCTTCACGGTGGGCGCGAGTCTGACCTCGACCGCCACGGTTGATCGGTGGTTCCTGCTCGTGACGATGAAGTCGATCTCGTGCTTTGCGCTCTTGGTGCGCAGGTGCGTGACGGTGGCGCCGGCGGCTTGGGCGAATACCCGGAGGCTGAGCGCGACGAGGGACTCGAACAGCGCGCCGAGGAGGTGGCCGTCGCAGCGTCTCTCCTCTCCGCCGAGGGCGCCTTGGTCGTCGTGGGCCTGCCGTCAACACCCAGCGAAATACACGTCGGCGGACTGATCGGCGGCAACAAGGTGCTGGCCGGATCCAACATCGGTGGCATCCCTGAGACCCAGGAGATGCTGGATTTCTGCGCCGACCACGACCTCGGGGCCTGGGTGCAAATCATCGGCGGCGACGACATCGACCAGGCCTACGACGATGTCGTGTCCTCGAAAGCGCGCTACCGCTACGTCATTGACACCTCCACCTTCAACGACTGACGCATAGGTGAAGCAGACCGTCGTTCGTCCCTCCCCCATGGCCTGGGTGGTCTGGGGGGTGGGAATCGCCGCATACATCTCCGCCGTCATGCAGCGCACGTCCCTGGGCGTCGTCGGAACGCAGGCAGCCGAGCACTTCGGCACCACCGTCGGCATCGTGTCAACGTTCGTGGTGGTGCAGATCGCCACGTACGCCCTCATGCAGATGCCGGCGGGCGTCCTCCTGGACAGATTTGGTTCGCGCACCATGCTGGTGGCCGGGTCGCTCGTCATGGCCGTCGGTCAGGTGGCTGTGGGTATGACGGACGAGTTCGGGGTGGCCATCGCCGCCCGTGTCATTCTGGGTGCGGGGGATGCCTGCATCTTCACGGGAATCCTGCGGCTCCTGCCCTTCTGGTTCAAACCGAGCCGGGTGCCGATCCTCAGCCAGTTGACCGGCATGCTCGGACAACTGGGCCAGGTGTCGGCGGTGGCCGTGTTGCTTCCCCTGATCGACGTGGCAGGCTGGCGGCCAACCTTCCTCTTCGCGGCCAGTGTGTGCCTCGTCATGGCGGTCTGCAGCCTGTTGGCCGTCCGCGATGTCCCTCGGGGCGTCGAACGGGTGGTCACCAGCGGCAGCCCCGCGGAGATCCCGCGCCAGATCCAGCAGGTGCTGCGGCACCCCGCCACCCAACTGGGCTTCTGGCTACACCTCACGTCCGGTTTTCCCGTCAATGCCTTCGTGCTGATGTGGGGGATCCCCTACCTCACCATCGGCGAGGGTAGGTCCACCGCTGAGGCGGGAGTGCTGTTCAGCCTGACGGCCATTTTCGGTGCCTTCATCGGGCCACTGCTGGGCTGGCTGACCTCCCGCCATCCGCTGCGCCGCAGCAACCTCGCGCTGACGGTGATCTTCTTCATGATCATCAGCTGGGCGGCGGTGCTGCTCTGGCCCGGACCGGCCCCCCTGTGGCTCCTGCTCATCCTCGTGGTGTCAATCTCCGCCGGGGGCCCCGGCACCGGCATCGCCTTCGACTACGCCCGCACACAGCTTCCCGCGAACCGCCTGGGCGCCGGCAACGGCATGGTCATCACCGGTTCCTTCGCCGGCGGCACCGTCATCATTCTCGCCATGGGACTGTTCCTCGACGCCGTCGGAGACGGTGGCAGCTACACCGCCGAGCAGCTGGGATGGGCCATGGCGTTGCAGTTCCCACTCTTTGCGCTCGGCCTCATCGGGGTCTTCGTGTCCCGCCGTCGGCTGCGCCTCCAGATGGAGTCCGAGGGGGTCATCGTCCCAACGTGGCGGGAAGTGGCCGAACGGTACCGTCGGCCGCACTGATCTCCAGCCAGAAATCAGAAGAGCCCCTCCTGGGGCGGGGCATAGGAGGGGTCGACACCGCGGAACAGCTTGGACACGGACTTGCCGTCGTGGATTCGTTGGATGGCTTCCGCGAACAGGCTGGCCACGCTGATCACCTGGAGCTCCGGAAAGTCCTGTGGAGGGGGCACCGTGTCCGTGGAGACCACTTCGTGGATGTCTGCGTTCGAGCGCAGCCTCTCCACCGCCTTCCCGGTGAACAGCCCGTGGGCGGCCGCGACGGAGGCGCCGGTGGCGCCGAAATCCATGAGTCGCTTCACGATCTCGACGATGGAGCCCCCGGTGGCGATTTCGTCGTCCAGGACGATGGCCTTCTTTCCCTCCACGTCGCCGACGATTGAGTCGATGATCACCTTGTCATCGCCCAGCCGCTGCTTGTTGCCGGCAGCCACGGGCAGGCCCAAAATGCGGGCGAGCAGCGTCGACTGCTTCGCATTGCCCAGGTCCGGGGAGACGACGACGTGGTCGGTCAGGTCCCGGCCCCGGTAGTGGTGTGCGATCACGCCGAGCGAGGTGAGGTGATCCAGTGGCACGCTGAAAAAGCCGTGCACCTGCGGGGCATGGAGGTTCATGGTGATGATGCGATCCACGCCGGCGGTCTCCAGGAGGTCCGCCACCAGGCGGCCGCCGATGGAGATGCGGGAGGAGTCCTTCTTGTCCGAGCGCGCGTACGCGTAGTGCGGGATGACGGCAGTGATGTTCCTGGCTGAGGCACCCCGCGCCGCGTTGATCATCAGGAGCAGCTCCATGAGGTGTTCCTGCGTGGGGGGCACGAGCGGCTGCACGATGTAGACGTCACGCTGCCTGCAGTTGGCCAGGAGTTGGGCCTGAAGGCAGTCGTTGCTGAAGCGCGAGATGGTTACACCGCTGCGTTTGGTGGCCAGATGCGCACAGATGTCATCAGCCAGAGCAGCATGCGCTGATCCGGAGAACACGACGATGTCACCGGCCGCTGATCCCTTGTCCATGATGGCCAATACCCTATCCACACGCCGACGCCACGGGAGCCGGGTGTGTTCACTTTGGGGCTCCCGGCTCAGTGGAAGGCGTGGCCCTCCTCCTTGACGCCGAACATCGCCACCAGTCCGACGAGCAGGACCAGCACGATGCCGAGGATGCCGAAATACTGGGCATCGCCGTCGACGAAGCGCTTGCCGAGGAGGATCGCGCCACCGAAAGCAAGGGGGGCCAGGAAGGACACGGCGCGCCCTGTGGTCGCGTAGAGCCCGAAAATCTCCCCGGCCTTGCCTGCCGGGATGATGCGGGCCAGGAAGGATCGGCTGGCGGACTGCGCCGGGCCGACGAACAGCGTCATCGCGAGCCCACAGACCCAGAAGACGGGCTTGCCGCCATCGTGGAGGAAGAAGATGGTTGATCCGAGCAGGACGAGCGCCACAAGGGAAATCATGATGACCTTCTTGGGGCCGATTCGGTCGTCCAGCAGGCCGAAGATCATCGTGGAAACACCCGCGGAGACGTTGGCGACGATCCCGAAGATGATGATGTCGCCGAAGCTGAACCCGAAGGTGCCCGCCGCGAGGACGGCCCCGAAGGTGAAGACCCCGGCCAAGCCGTCTCGAAAGAGTGCCGACGAGAAGAGAAACCAGATGGTGTTGGGCGACGTGCGGTAGATGCGCACGAGTGACCTGAACAGGGCCCCATAGGCCTGCAGGGGATTCAGCCGTTTCCTCGTGGGTGGGTCGGGTTTGTCACGCAGGGCGAGGAATATGGGAACGGTGAACACGGCAGTCCACGCGCCACACAGCAGCATGGCGAAGCGCACATCGCCGGCGTCGAAGTCGGCTCCCCGCAGGGCGACGATGAGCAGGAGGATGGCAATCCCTCCGATGTAGCCCATCCCCCAGCCGAGCCCCGAAACCTTGCCGACAGACTGTGGCGTGGACACCTGGTCGATGGCCGAGTAGTAGTTGACGTTGGCGATCTCGGCCACGATGTTGCCCAACCCGAGCAGCACCAGTCCCAGCACGAGGAAGGCCGGATCGGGCTTCACGAACCACAGCGACGCCGACAGCCCGGCCAGCAACCACGTCTGCCACCTGAGGTTGAACATCCTCTTGCCGGAGCGGTCGGACCCCTGCCCCAGCACGGGGGCCAGCAGCGCGATGAAGGCCCCTGCGATACCGGTTGCCAGCGAGAGGGCGAGCGACGTCGATTCGGTGTCACCGAACGCCGAGGACGTCAGGTACACCGAGAACACAAAGGTGGTGATGACGGTTTGGAACGGTTGCGTCCCCCAATCCCACATCGCCCAGCTGAGTACCTTCCACGCCGGTGCCTTCTCCGTCGCCAATGTCCCTTCTGTCCAGTCGGACGCGCTCCTGGCGTCACCGGGGGAGGGGGGCTGCGGATCAATGCCGTCGCCGGAAATGGTGCTCATCTGCGACACCGTAGACGACCATCAGCCCTCCACGCGCAGATCCCATGAGACCGGTCGGCGTTAGAGTGAGTGGGCCCACCCGGGCGGACACACTTCGAACCAGGAGAATCCATGCGCATCGGTACATCCATCTTCCTGCTGGCGCTCGGCGCAGTCCTGACCTTCGCCGTCACTGCCGAGATCAGTTTCGTGAGCCTTGACCTCGTCGGCTACATCCTCATGGCGGCCGGGGTGGTGGGCCTGATCTGGGCCCTGATCGCCTCACAGCACAACCGCAGCACGGAGACCCGGACCGTGGCGGACCCGGGGACGGGTGAAACCGTCACCCGCTCAGAGTCCCGCGACGGACTCTGAGGCCCAGCACCGGCAGAGCCGACCACGGGACCCATTCGCCTCGCGCCGCCCGACGTGGCCCTCCGGGCGGCGCGCGCATCGATGCCCCCTGTTGGTTCCCCACAACAGATGCTTCCCCGGGCTGTATGGTTGCCATGGAACACCAGCGTTGGACACAACCGGGCGACCGCGATGTCACCGGCTCCAGGAAGGCACTTTTCTACACGATGACCGATAGCGCCACTTTCAAGCACCAGGACACGGAACTGCAGTTCCCAGTCGTGGAGGCCAGCAACGGCAACGACGGGTATGACATCAGTCAACTCCTGTCCACGACCAACAACGTCACGCTGGATCCCGGCTTCGTCAACACGGCGTCGTGTGAGTCCACGATCACGTTCATCGACGGCAACGAGGGCATTCTTCGGTACCGCGGATATCCCATCGAGCAGCTCGCCGAGCAGGCCACCTTCCTCGAAGTGGCCCACCTCCTGATCCACGGAGAGCTGCCGACGCAGGACGAACTGAGCACCTTCGAGGCTGACGTGTCGGACCGCATGATGCTGGATGAGCGCATGCGCGAGCTCTACCGGTGCTTCCCGCGCGGCGCACACCCCATGCAGGTGCTCGCGGCCGGCGTGATGGCACTGGGTTCGTTCAACCGTGACACCCTCGACGTGCATGATCCCGCCCAGGTGGAGGCCGCGAGCCTGCGACTTATCGGCTCCATGCCCACCCTGGCTGCCTACGCGTACAAGAGCTCGGTGGGGGAACCGTTCCAGTACCCCCAGAAGAAGCTCAGCTACGTGGAGAATTACCTGCGCCTGTCCTTTGGAACACCGCAGGAGGAATACGAGATCGACCCTGCGGTCGTCAAGGCGTTCGAGACCCTTTTCATCCTGCACGCGGACCACGAGCAGAACTGCTCGACGGCCACCGTTCGCATGGTCGGTTCCTCCGATGCCAGCATCTACGCCTCGATGTCTGCGGGCGTCAACGCCCTGTCGGGACCGCTGCACGGCGGCGCGAACCAGGCGGTGCTGGAAATGCTCGTCAAACTCCGTGAGGAGGGCCTGGACATGAAGACGTACGTGTCCCAGGTCAAGGACAAGAAGGCCGGCGTGAAACTCATGGGCTTCGGTCACCGCGTCTACAAGAGCTACGACCCCCGCGCGAAGATCATCAAGGGGCACACCGACGAGCTGTTGCGGGCCTCCGGCAAGTCCAATGCCCTTCTGGACATGGCACTGGAGTTGGAGGAGACGGCGCTGAACGATGAGTACTTCATCGAGCGCAAGCTGTATCCCAACGTCGACTTCTACACCGGTCTGATCTACGAGGCCATGGGCTTCCCCGCCAAGTACTTCACCGCGCTCTTCGCGCTGGGCCGGCTCCCCGGCTGGATCGCCCAGTGGCGTGAGGAGCATGCAGATCCCACTCGCAAGATCAGCCGTCCGCGGCAGATCTACGTCGGTGAGACGGAGCGCACCTACGTGCCCATTGACCAACGCTGAGCCAACCCAGCCGTGCACGGGCCGTTGAACCGGTAGGTGGTTCGGCGGCCCGTTCGCCTGCCAGGTTGGAGGCCGCGATTACAGCGACCGCACGACGGAGCAGAACGACCGCGAGGGAGGCACCATACGGCGCGACCCGCCTGGCACACCCGGAGATCCTGCCCGTCACCCGCGACGGCGTGGTCCTGTCCCGGGGTGGCCGCCTGCACTGGCCCCCCACGTCGCCCGTGTTCCGGGAGCACGCCCTACAACTCGTCGAGAGGATCGCCAACGCTACGCGGACCATCCTGCGCTGATCGCCGGGCACGTCAACAACGAACTGGGCTGCCACAACGTCTACGACTACTCCGACTTCAACCAGATCATTCCGCCGCGCATCGCGGCCACGGAGAACAATCCCACCCAGTTGCTCGACCTCAACCGGTTCTCCTCCCACGCCCTGCGCGACGACCTGCGCGACGAGAACGGCGTGCTACAACGGATCTCGCGGAATCCCCCCGCACCACCAACTTCATGGGTGCCACACGTCCGAGATGGACTGCGCCGCCTGGACCGGCGACGTCGACTTCATCTCCAACGACCACTACCTGCTGCCGACGCGCGATGCCATCGAGGAAGTGTCATTCTCAGCCGCCCGCTGCAGTTCGCTTGCGGAGCAGAAGCCGTGGTGGCTCATGGAGCATGCCACCCCGGCGGTGAACCGGCGCGACGTCAACCCACCCAAACGCAGAGGCGAGATGGCCCGTGACGACCCAGCGAGACTGTCCCCGCAAGGCATGCTTCATCGACGATGACGAGTTGGCCCGCGCACAAGGTTTCTCCGGTTACCACGTGGTTCTGCCACCACTTCGCTGTGTTCTCAGTCGCGAACCCGAGTTCGTCGGCCAGCACCTGTGCTGCGCCTGCCCCGCCACGTCGGTATGCGGCTCGGCGGCCGGTGGTTGCGCACTGACTGGCGCGCCCCACGCGCGACAGTTCGGGGACCCCGGCACCGCTGCCCCAACCGAGCCTCGGTAGCGTGCGGTCATCGCCACACGAAGGATCCCCATGAGCACCACGGCACGCAGCCACCCGGTGGTTCGGCAACTGCACCACGACGTCAACGACCGCCCCCACGTCGTCGTCTGGGAGGTCACCCGGGCGTGCCAGTTGGCCTGCAAGCACTGCCGCGCCGACGCACAGAAACTGCCCCACCCACGGCAGCTGACGACGGCACAGGGCAAGGACCTCCTCGACGACATCGCCGGCTCGGGCGCGCCCCGCCCCATGGTCGTCCTGTCCGGGGGCGACGCATTCGAGCGCCCCGACCTCGCGGAACTGATCGAGCACGGCACGTCCCGCGGCCTGGCGATGTCCCTGTCCCCCTCCGTCACCCCACTCCTGACCGACGAGAAGCTCGCCGAGGTGCGCGAGGCTGGCATCAAGGCGTTCTCCCTCTCCCTCGACGGCGCCACCGCCGCCACCCACGACTCCTTCCGTGGGTTCCCCGGCACGTTCGACGCGACGCTCGGGGCGGCGACGTTGGTGCGGAAACACGGCTTCCGCTTCCAGGTCAACACCACCATCACCGCCGGCAACGTCCACGAGATGCCGGCCCTGCTGGAGACCGTCATCGGGATGGGCGCGAACATGTGGTACCTGCTGTTCCTGGTCCCCATGGGCCGCGGCACCGGCATGCAGCCCCTGCAGCCCGACGCCATGGAGGACGTCCTCAACTGGTTGCATGACGAGTCCGATCGCATCGCCATCAAGGTCACCGAGGCGCCGGCCTACCGTCGGCTCGCCCTCCAGCGGGAGTCCGCGCGGGTCGACGGAACACCCATGCCGGTGACCGGTCAGCTCCACGCACAGCTCGGCGCTGAGACCCTGGAGCGGCTGGGCGTCTGCACGGAGCGACGCGTACCCCGTCCCCCGATCGGCGTCGACGCCGGGCGCGGGTTCGCCTTCATCGACCACATCGGTGAGGTCTTTCCGAGCGGCTTCCTGCCCCTTCCCTGCGGATCCGTGCACGACGCGCCCTTCAGCGAGATCTACCGGACCTCGCCGACGATGCAGCGGCTGCGCCGTACCCGGGAGTTCTCGGGCAAGTGCGGTGTCTGTGAGTTCAACAGCATCTGTGGTGGCTCACGGGCCCGGACGCACGCCATGACCGGCGACGCGTTCACCTCCGATCCCAGCTGCCCGTGGATTCCGGCTGGCGTCTGAGCGCTGGACCCACACCACGGAGGCCCACCACAGCCCAGAGCGGCCGGACACGCCGCGCGCACTGACCACCGAGCCGAAGGCCGACAGTTGTCCCGGCCGCCAGTGGTTGCAACATGCGCGGTCGGCAAGGCGGTGACGCGCCGGCCCTACGGGCGCTCGGACATCGAAATCGCTCACCCGCGCCGCGCGCTGATGCGGCGTTCACTTCCCATCGGGTGAAGAATAGGAGGTTGTGCCGCTGCACGTCAGCGGCACCAACCCCAAGACCATCCGTGAAAGCAGTACATGAAGAGCATCACCCGCATCCTGGTCACGGCCCGCGAGCTGTGGCCGCTCTACGCCGGCATCGTCGTGGCGGCTGTCGTCACAGCCGTGACGGCGCTGCTCGCCCCCTTCGTGATCGCCGAGGCCGTCAACCAGGTGGAGTCCATCACGAGCAACAACGAGGGCGAAATCTCCAACCTGCTCTGGCTGGCACTCGCGTTGCTCGGCACCATGCTGACGCGCTCCGTGGTCTCCAACATCGGGGGCTACATGGGCGACCTGATGAGCACCCAGCTCCGGGTGATCCTGTCGCAGCGGTACTTCCACAAGCTGCTGCGGCTACCCCAGCGGTACTACGACTCCGAGTTGACCGGCACTCTGATTTCCCGGTTGAACCGTTCAATCACATCCATCACGGACTTCCTCAAGATGTTCTCCAACGGATTCTTCACCACTGTGATCACCGTGGTGGCCGTGCTGGTGATCGCCGGTATCAACTCGCCGTGGCTGGCTCTCATGCTCATCATCATTTACCCCACGTTCGTCGGGCTGACGACGCTGACGTCGAGGAAGTGGCAGGTCTGGGAGCGCAAGAAGAACCTCCTCTACGACGTCGCCGGCGGCCGCTTCGCCGAGGTGATCGGCCAGATGCGCGTGGTGAAGTCCTTCGTCACCGAGCGGTCCGAACTTGATGCCTTCACCGCGAAGTACGAGCAAACCGTCACCCTCACGCGTTCCCAGTCGAAGTTCTGGCACAAGATGGACATCATCCGCCGGGGGGCGCTCGACGTCGTCTTCTTCGGCCTCTACGCCGTCATCTTCGTCTCCACCGCACAAGGGGATTTCAGCCTCGGCACCATGGTGCTGCTGATCCAACTCGTCAACATGGCCAAACAGCCCGTGGAATCCATGAGTTACCTCGTCGACAGCTGGCAGCGTGCCATCACCGGCAGTCAGGAGTACTTCACGGTGATGGAAGAGCTGGACGAACTCAACAACCCGCTGGAGACCAACGGGGCAGCGACGGTGCAGTGGGTGGAGCACGATCCCGTCATCGAGTTCGACCGCGTCAGCTTCGGCTACGACGAGGACACCCTCGTCCTGCGCGACATTGATCTGGCAATCCATCGCGGCGAGAAGGTGGCCTTCGTCGGCGAATCCGGTGGTGGAAAGACCACGCTGGTCAACCTGCTGATGAAGCTGTACGCCCCCACGCGCGGCACCATTGACGTGCACGGCCAGTCCGTCACCGAGGTTCCCACTGCGGCGCTGCGCCGCGAGATCGGCGTCGTCTTCCAGGACGCGTCGCTGTTCTCGGGCACCATCAGAGAGAACCTGGCCTATGGCCGCCCTGACGCCAGCGACGAGGAACTCACCGAGGCGGTTCGGCGCGCCAACGCCCTGCCGTTCATCAAGAGGCTCCCGGCGGGCTTCGACACCGAGATCGGCGAGCGCGGCATCAAGCTGTCGGGCGGTCAGAAGCAGCGGATCTCAGTGGCCCGAGCTCTGCTGAAGGACGCCCCGATCCTGGTGCTGGACGAGGCGACGTCGGCGCTGGACACCAAATCCGAGCGACTGGTCCAAGCAGGTTTGGAGGAACTGATGCAGGGACGCACGACGCTGATCATCGCGCACCGGCTCTCCACCATCTCGTCCGTGGACCGCATCGTCACGTTGCGCAACGGGCAGATCGACGAGATCGGGACGCCCGCGGAACTTGCCGTCTCAGGGGGCATCTACGCGGAGCTCCTGGCGCTGCAGGGCTCCACGTCGAAGGCGGACCGCGCCAAGCTGCTCAGCTACGAGATCACCAGCTGAGTCGCACGGCGGTGGCCGGGATCGCCATGCTCAGTCGGCCTTGTCCCTCCCCTTCGGCAGACCAAGATCAGGCCAGGTGAGTTCCTTGTCGTCCCCGGACTTCCAGAACTGCCAGCCCGCCTTGGGTGACGCCTCCTGCCAGGACAGATAGGTGAATCCGTCGGGCTGCCTGACCCCGAAGGACACGCGCATTGCCTTGATCGCCTCCATCGCCAACGCGCTGACGGCAGGGCCGTCGGATTCCGCGGGAATATCAAGCCGCCAGAGCCCGGACCACGAGTCGACGAGCTCCCACCCGTTGCTGCGCAACCGCGGCTCATCCTCCGGTGAGTCCCGGCACACCTCCGCCCGCAACACACGCCCCTGCGCTGACTCCAACGCGGCGAACTGCATCAGGTAGACGTCGTTGCGAATGGCCAGGTAGGCATTGTCGGGCAGCTTGCGCAGGATCTCAGCGACGGCAGAGTGCAATTGCTTCCAATCGGCCATGTCCGGGCCTCCTCAGTGCTCGACGGTGACTCGTTCATCATCCTCCCAGACGGCGCGACCGGATCGCCCTCTTTTGGGGAGCACTGCTGGTGACCAGCCATGCGAGTCCTACGATGGAGACTCACGAACGTGTACGAGAGGACAGCATGAAGGTACTCATCACTGGTGGAGCCGGATACATCGGCAGCACCGTCGCCTCGGCCTGCGAGGACGCCGGCCACAGCGTGGTCATCCTGGACGACTTCTCCACAGGGCGTCGCGAATTCATCGGCGATCGCCCGCTGTTCGAGGGCGACGTCGCCGACGACGAGTTGCTGGACCGCCTGTTCACCGAGCACGCAGTTGATGCGGTTGTGCACTGCGCCGCCAAGATCATCGTGCCCGAGTCCGTTGACGAACCACTGACGTACTACGAGAACAACGTCGCGAAGACGCTGACCCTACTGCAGGCCATGCAACGCAACGGCGTCCACCGCTTCCTCTTCAGTTCCTCGGCATCCATCTACGCCCCCGACGATCACTTCGTCGTGACCGAGGCGTCCCCACTGGCCCCCGGATCCCCCTACGCCCGCACCAAGTACATGGTGGAGATGGTGATGGAGGACTTCGCCGCGGCGAGCGACGTGCGCATGCTCAGCCTCCGCTACTTCAACCCCATCGGCACCGATCCCGAGATGCGGTCGGGCCAGCAGCTCGAGAAGCCGAGTCATGTGCTGGCCATGCTGCTGCAGGCCTGGGAGAACCACGAGACCTTCACGGTCACCGGTGTCAACTGGCCGACACGCGACGGTTCAGGCATCCGCGACTTCATCCACGTCTGGGACCTCGCACGCGCCCACGTCGCAGCGCTCGAGAACTTCGACAAGGCCACCGAGAGCGCCAACTACGAAAAGTTCAACGTCGGCACGGGCAACGGCGTGACGGTCAAGGAGTTGGCCGCCTCGTTCGAGGAGATCAGCGGCGACCCGCTGAAGGTGGAGTTCGGCGACCCCCGCCCCGGCGACGTCGCCGGCGTCTACACCGTGAGCAAGAAGGCCAAGGACGTCCTCGGCTGGGAAGCACAGCTCACGGAGACCGACGCCGTCCGCGACGCCATCGCCTGGCTACCGGTGCGCAAGGCGATGCTGGGCTACTGAGTCAGGGGCCAGCGTCAACGGGCGCGGAATCAAACGGATTTCGTGCGACTGGATCACGCCGTCGTCCAGATCCAGCCAGCCGTAGCTGCCCATGGGCTCACGACGGGGATCCGTCGGGGAGCCCGGATTGAACAGGTGTGTGCCGCCCTCCACCATGTCGACGGGCATGTGCGAGTGGCCGAACACGACGATGTCCGCCCCGGGGAACCGGGCACCCATGCGCTTCCCGCGGCCCTGCGTCGGCCCGGCGATGTGGATCATGGCGACACGCACGCCCCCCAGTTCCACCTCCAGCGTCAACGGCGCACCCCACGCGGCAACGTCGTCGCCGTCGTTGTTCCCCAGCACCACGTGCACGGGGGCGAAGGCGGCGAGCTCGTCGAGCACGCCCGGCTGACAGGCATCTCCGGCATGCAGGATCACGTCGCAGCGCCGCAACGGCTCCATCAAGGACTCCGGCACGCCCCTCCACCGCCTGGGCGCGTGCGTGTCGGAGACGACGAGCACCTTCACCATCAGAGCGGGTCCGTGGCCTCGGCCCACAGATCCCGGCGCCGCTTGGCCCGACGTCGGTCCAAGAAGTTCAGGACCACAGAGGTGGCGCCAACCACCGTGAACAACCAGAAGACCTTGCGCATCATGTGTCAGACAGTACCGAGCAACAGCTCGCGATCACACCGCTCGACCCGCATCAGTGCACACTCACTGTCGGTGATCGTGGTGCAGGAGAGCGTGACCAACTTCCTCAAGCATGCGGGCCAGACGGCCCGGGCCCGACACTCAGGTTCGAGGCGGCCGCGTCGGCCTGATCCTGGTTGCCCATGAGTGTGGACGTCTCAGCCGGTGACGTGATCGTCCGCGCGTGGTGTGACGGGTACGTTGTGAGGATGAACCACAGCGATCTGCGGAATCGGCGGCCGGGCATGGCCGCTCGTTTCACCGCCGCGGAGTGAGCCGTCAGCCATGCTCTGGATCGGATTGGTGGTCGGCTCTGCGCTGGGCCTCGTGGTGTTCCTCGTGGTCAAGCTCTCCATCTGGGTGGGCAACCGTCTTCCCGCCCCGAGGAACACGGGGATGAACACCCTCCCCCGTCGGGCGGTACCGTCCGAGGCCATCGCGCCCCACACGCAGCGACGAGACGCAGCGACTCAACTCGTGGACAACATCAAGGAGGAACTCGGGGAGTTTCGCACTGACGTGGCGTGGAGCATCACCAACTCAGCGCTGTGGGATGTGGCCGTTCCCGCGTCGAAGAGGTTCTTCACCAGTCTCACGGTCTGGGAGGATCATCGTGGCGGCTGGACCGTGGACGAGACCGTGGCCGCGGCTGCGGAGCTCAAAGTGCTGTGGCGCGCCGCACTGGATTCGGCCACGCGTCTTGGTGTGAGCCATCTGGCGCCGGGCGACCGTCCCAAGGCGGACACAGCCATCAAGCTCGTGCGGAAGGCCGATTCCACAGCGTCGGACGCAGAACGCCACCAACTGATGGCCAAGGCCGCGGAGGTGCTGTCGGGCATCATGTCCATCACCATTCCGCGCGAGACCATGCGGGCCATCACACGTGGTGCCAACCCGCCGGAATTGGGGGATCCCCCACCGAACTCCGGTCCGTCCGGGCAGTAGCGCCCATCCCTGCGACACGGCGGGAGGGAGCCTCTACGGGGGGGCGGTGATCCGGACGGCCTCGCGCACTTCATCCGGGCCGCGGTCCTCGGAGTCACGAGCACGGCGACTGGAGATCCCCTCAACCACGGCGTGGACCAGCGCTGCGGTGGGTCAGAGTGTCGGACAGACGTCGCGCGGCTGCGGGAGGATCCGCCGCCCCACTCAGGACGCGTCGATGCTTCCGCCCGACATGTCTCCTACAGCACAGCGGCGGAGATGCCTTCCAACTCGTCCCGGGACAGTTCGAGGTGCATTGCCTGAGCGGAATCACGGACGGACTCCGGCCGCGAGGCACCGGGGATCGGGATGACGTGATCCCCCAGGGAGAGCTCCCAGGCCAGGGTGACCTGCTGGGGGCTCACACCGTGGGCCTTCGCCGCCTGGGCAATGGCGGGGTAGCTGTCCCCGACGCGCTTTGCGTCGCCGCCGGTGCCACCCAGCGGTGACCAGGGCAGGAACGCGACGCCGTGCTCGCCGCAGAAGTCCAGTTCCGGCTTGCTCGTGTCGTTGAATCGAGGGGAGAACTCGTTCTGCACGGCAGCCAGCCCGCCGTCACCGAGCACCTCGATTGCCACCTCAATCTCCTCCACATTGGCGTTGGAGATGCCGACCTCCTTGATGAGGCCCTCTCGTCTGAGATCGGCGAACGTCTCGACGACATCGGAGTAGAGGCGGTGACGGTCTGGTCGGTGCCAGTAGTACAGGTCGATGACGTCCACCTCCAGTGCCTCAAGCGATTTCTGCACTGCCTTGCGCAGGTACTCGGGCGAGCCGTCGCGTCCCCCGCCGTCGCGGCTCAGCGTAATGCCGCCCTTCGTGGCGATGACCAGATCGTCGGGTCGCCCTCCGTAGGCCTTGAGCGCCTTGGCCACCAACTTCTCGTTGTGGCCCATCTGGTCCCAGCTGGGGGCGTAGATGTCGGCCGTGTCGATCAGTGTGACGCCAGCCTCCAGTGCGGCGTGGATCGTCCTGATTGCCTGCTCCTCGTCAGGCAACTCCCCCTGGCTCATTGACATGGGCATGGCGCCCAGACCGATGGAAGAGACGCGGAGTTGACCGATGGAGCGTGTCGTGTTTGTCATGCATTCGACCCTACGACCACACCGGGTCGCGGGGGCCGCCAGCACGCTGGTGCACGTGCGTGCGGTGGACGGTCTCCGTCAGGCGACAGGGGCGTCAACTCGACTGGCATCGCAGCCGGCTCTCACCCCAGGCGATCCGGATGGAGGACCGGGGCCTGGCCACCAAGGACGAGAGCGGAGCGATGGTGGATGTGGTGATCGCTGACGCGGGCGAAGGGCGTTTGCGGATCGTAGGCCCGCAGATCGCCGAGGTGCGACGGCGCGTCGTGGGCGGCGTCGTCGAGCCCGGGGTCCGCCCGGACGTGCTGCAGGAACTGCTCCCCCGACACTCAGGTCCGGTGCAGTGGTTGGCGCCCGCTCACCCCTCAGGCGTCACAGCAGCGTGCCGCAGATCGTGCATGGCGGCCTCGACGCGGACCAGTTCGGCGAGCATTGCCTCGCCCGCCGCAACGGCCGCAGGCGGAGCCTCGAACACACCTTCGTGGACCAGAGACGCGATGCGGGGGATGTTCACGCTGTCCAACAAGGGCACCATGCGCAGCGTTGTCACCACCTGCTTGAGCTGCTGCACCGCGCGGGTGCCGGCGGCGATGCCTCCGTAGGAGACGAACCCGACGGGGGCATAGGCCCACTCCCTGGCCAGGTGGTCAAGGGCGTTCTTCACCGATGCCGGATATCCGTGGTTGTACTCGGGCGTAACGATCACGAAGGCGTCCGCACGCTCGACGGTGGCGCCCCAGTCCCTGGTGGACTGATGCACGTAATTGTGGAAACGGGGATGATTCGGCTCGTTGAACATGGGCAGGTCAACTTCTGCCAGGTCCACGACTTCGACGTCGAACCCACCGTGCTCCCGTGCAACTGTGGTGAACCAGTCGGCTACCGGAAGGCCGACGCGGCCGGGGCGGGTGGAGCCGATGATGATCTGCAGCAGGGGCATGGATGCCTTCCCGTTCAAATGGTTGAGGTGTTCGACACCGTCCGCCATCGTATGCCGATCCACAACCTGCCCGGGCGCCCGCCGGTGGAGTGCACCGATTCCTGATGGTTGACATTGGCGCGAGGCCCAGGAGGTCTCAGGTCCCCACGTGTTTGTCCAGAACGCCTCACTTCTGAGGTATACGCTGGTCATCTTTCATCGATGACCCGACCATAAGGATCTCCGGTGACCAATCCTCGAAGTCATGACCACAAGCACCCGTTCGGGGGATCCCCGCCCCGGCCATCACGACCAGTCTCATCCCTGATGCAGGGCGCACCAAGACTTCACGGACGTCACTCCCCTCGCACCGCCGTGGGTGGTGACCCGGAAAATTCCATGCAGGGCGCCTGGTGTTTGCGGAGTGACGGGGGGGCTGCACCGGTTGTGAGCAAACTGGCGAGCGCTGCTCATCGACGGAATCCCGTCGGATGACTGTGGGCCGGACCGGGCGCGCACGAATGATCAGGACGTCGGCCGAGAGAAGGAGGAGAAATCATGCGTTGTGCTGTGCTGCATGCGCCGGGGGATCTACGCCTTGAGGAACGCCCCACCCCCACTCCCGGGCCCGGCGAGGTTCTGTTGACAGTGGAGGCCAATACCCTCTGTGGGACGGACGGGCGCATCCTGCGCGGAGAAAAAACCAGCGGGGTGCGCCCCGGAGTTGTGCTGGGTCACGAGGTGGCCGCGAGGGTTGCTGAACTGGGCCAGGGCGTCGAGGGTCTCGAGGTCGGGCGCCAGGCGACCGTCTCCATAGTTGTGTCGTGCAACGCGTGTCATGCCTGTCTGGCCGACATGGAGCACATGTGCCTCAATCTTTCACTCATCGGGTACGAGATCGACGGAGGACTCAGCGACTATCTACTGGTGCCAAGGGACGCGGTGCGCAACAACAACATCATTCAGACGGCCAAGGAGATGCCCGCCACCACGCTGGCTCTGGCAGAGCCGATCAGTTGCTGCCTCAATGGATTGTCGAACTACCGCGTGGAGCCGGGTGACACGGTGGTGGTCATGGGAGCTGGCCCCATCGGACTCATCCACACAAGCCTGGCCTCGCTTTCGGGCGCAGATCAGATCATTGTGTCCAACCGGTCAGCCGGCCGGCGCGATCTGGCCATGCAGTCCGGCGCCACCCATGCAGTGGACCCCACCCGCCAGAGTCTGAGTGACGTGGTGATGACCGCCACTCACAACAGGGGCGCCGACGCCGTTGTTGTCTGTATCGGCGTGCCCGAGATGGCCCAGCAGGCCCTGGAGCTCGCACGCATCGGTGGTCGAGTGAACTATTTTGCAGGGTTTCCCAAGGGAAGCACGTCGACTCTGGAGCCCAACCTGATCCACTACAAAGAACTGTCCGTGACGGGCGGCTCCAACGCTCGTCGCCGCGACGTGGTGCGTGCGGTGCAGTTGTTGGAGACCGGGCGGCTGGACGTTGGCGCCCTGGTCACCCACACCTTCGGCCTCGAGGACGCGCATCAGGCCTTCGAAGCTGTGGAGAGCCGGCAGGGCGTCAAGATCGCCGTCACTCCCTGACGCCTCGGAGTTGCCGTGCGGGCCAGCGATCCCATCGCATTGTCCGAGTTGTCCCTGGCCGACGTCACACCTTTCGTGTTCGAGTGACTCCTGACCAACCGTGGACGAAGAAGTTCTCGCGTCACACCCGCACCACCCTGCAATGAGCGGTGATCCCGCCGCTCACCGCTCGGACAATTCGCGTCACTCTCGACGACGGGGCGTCTTCGGACACCTCCAGCGTGGATTTCGTCCTGTGGCGCAACGATGATCATCTGAGGACCGGGCAGCACGAGGGACACATTCGTCAGCGCTTCGGGCGACTCGCTCCTCCACCAGCGGATGCAGCCACGGCCGTAGCGCCCATGGCGGCGGTGATGATCATGGCCGCGCTCCAGGTTCTATCCTGAACACAGCCGTCAATGATCGAGGAGTCAGGATGTCTGACGCGGAGAAGACCCCCGGCCGTGCTGTCCACCGAACTCAGCAGGCCCGGCAGCGCGCGATCGTGGAACTGGTGTTGCGGCGGGGATCGGTGAGCGTGGAGGACATCTGCAACCGAATGGGAGTCTCGGTGATGACCGTCTACCGGGACATCACGACTCTGGAGGAGTCGGGTCTGCTGCAGCGAGACCGTGGTCGTGTTACCGCCGTTGCGACCGGGCTGCACGAGGCCAGCGCCGCATTCAGGCTCAAACAACAACCCGGAGCCAAGGCTGCCCTGGCCACTGTCGCGGCACGACTCATCGCCCCGGGATCCTCGCTGATGCTCGACGACTCCACGAGCGGGATCTTCGTCCTGCGGGCTCTCCGCCCGGACATCCCCCTGACTGTCATCACCAACTCGCTGCTCGTCGCCCGAGAAACCAACCTCATGCCGAACGTGAAACTCTTCATGTCGGGCGGCGAGTACCAGGGATGGGCTGATGCCCTCATGGGACCCACCGCTCTGCACACGCTCTCGACGCTGGACGCAGACGTCTGTGTGTTGTCCGCCTCCGGTATTGAGGACGGGCGCTGCTTCCATCCCTACGAGGACGTGGCGGCGGTGAAACAGGCGATGCTGCACGGGGCGCGATTCTCCATCCTGCTTCTGGACCACGACAAGCTGCGCCGGCATGCACTTCACTCCTTCGCCCACCTACGGGACTTCGATCTCGTGATCACCGACAACGAGACTTCCCCGGAAGACATGGCCAGGTTCAAGGACTGGGAGGCGACCGTGGAGGTGGCTGAACCCACCGGCGCCGCACCCTGACCGGCCCGCGTCCTCCCCCCGACCTCTCTGGGTTCTCCCCAACTCAGCCGAAGTTGACCGGGAATCGACATGGCCGTCCTTTCAGGCACCCGCAGCGGTCCACGTTCCCCGGGATGTGTGATGCTTTTCAGGGGGCTGCAGATGGGCGCACGACATCGTCGACCACGAGGCGGACAAGGCGAGGACCTCATGGGTGAGTTGATCAACGGAGCTTTGAAGAACGCCACGACTGCCAGGGGCGTCGTCTCCGAACCGGGGCCTCGGCGAAGTTTCGAGAGTTCTTCACACATCGTTCGCAGCCTCTTTGCCGCCGATGGCTTCTGGGACCGTCAAGAAATGGAGGAGTGACATGGAAGAGCAGTACGTGGTTGGCGTTGACTTCGGAACCCTCAATGGACGCGCGGTGGTGGTGCGGGTCAGTGATGGTGAGGTCCTCGCCTCCGCGGCCGCGGATTACGAGCACGGCGTCATGGATGAATCCCTGACCGCTGGCGATGGGCAGAAGCTGCCGCCGG
Source organism: uncultured Actinomycetota bacterium (assembly GCA_963747505.1). Classification (GTDB taxonomy): domain Bacteria; phylum Actinomycetota; class Actinomycetes; order Propionibacteriales; family Propionibacteriaceae; genus Arachnia. Next base: position 36,141 of record CAVVFD010000002.1, read on the forward strand.
ATTTCGCATTGCAGGTGCCCAACGACTACCTGGCGGTGTTCCGTGAGGCAGTGCCAGAGGCCCTGCAGTCCTCGGGCATCGATGCCTCGGCGGTGATTGGCCCGGGCCTCGACGTCACGTCGGCCACGGTGGTCGCGGCCAAGAAGGACGGGACCCCCCTCTGCGAACTGGAGAAGTTCCGCAATCGTCCGCACGCGTACGTGAAGTTGTGGAAGCACCACGGCGCTCACGAGCAGTCGGAGCGCATGGTGGAACTGGCCGAGGAGCGCAACGAGAAATGGCTTGGTCGCTACGGCGGCATCATCTCATCGGAACTGCTCGTACCCAAGGTGCTCGAAACCCTGGAACGCGATCCCGAGGTGTTCGCCGCCGCGGACGTCTACGCCGATGCGCTCGACTGGCTGGTGTGGCGGCTGACCGGCGAGCTCGTCTATGCCGCCCGGAGGTCTCATCAAGAACGCCTTCCTGATGCAGATGTACGCCGATGTCCTCAACATGCCCGTCTCCGTGGCCACCACCGAACAGGCTGGCGCCCTCGGGTCCGCGATCTTCGGGGCAGTCGCCGCAGGGGCATACAAGAGCACAGCCGACGCATCGGCAGCCATGGGAGCCAAGAACACGGCCGCCTACAAACCGGACCCCGAGAGCGCGAAAGCCTACGACGCCCTCTACGAGGAATACCTTCTGCTGCACGACCACTTCGGCCGGGGTACGAATGAGGTGATGCATCGACTCCGCACTATCGCCCGTCCGGCCGGCGGGGAATAGGATCGCGCGACCCCTCGCTAGGTCGAGGAATGCACCATCAACCGTGCGCGCACGGCATCCGGACCATATCCCGCACTGAGCAGGACGTGAAGGAGCAGCCGCGCTTTGCGGGGCGACAGGGAACCGGTCATGATCACCCCGCGGCTGATCAGATCAGCCTCCGAGCCGGGGTACCCATACAGGTTGCTCGCCGTGCCTCCATGGGCCGTCCGCGAACCCACCACCACCGTCACCCCAGCCGCGATGGCCTCCGAAAGTGCATCCGCCACGGCGACGGGGACGTGGCCGACACCCAGACCACTGACGACGATGCCCCGGAAGCCTGCTTCGTGGGCGAGCCGGACCAGTCGTCCGTCGTCACCCAGCGCACACTCCAGGAGCGCGACGTTGATGTGCCCCCTGCCGGGTGGTGGCAAGGCGTCGGGCCGCGGGGACACAAGCCCCCACAGGAGGCGGAACTCGCTCTCCACCAGTCGCCCGACCGGCCCGAGGCCGGGTGAGTCGAAGGCCTCCACCGCCATGGACGACGTCTTCTGCACCCGTGACGCGAGGTGGACGGTGTCGTTGAGGCAGGTGAGGACCCCGAGAGCACGCGCTTGCGGGGAGGCCGCCGTCATCACGGCCGCCAGGAGGTTCGCCGGACCCTCGGCGCCCGCCGCCGTCGCCGAACGCATGGCCCCCGTGATCACGATGGGGGCAACCTCGTCCCACAGGAGATCCAGCAGGTAGGCGGTCTCCTCCAGGGTGTCCGTGCCATGGGTGAGGACCACCCCGACGGCGCCCGCTGCCACGGCGCGCCGCGCAAAACCGAGGGCGTCCAGAACCTCCGACATCCCGATCGACGGCGACGGCAGGTTGCAGATGTTCTCCACCCGCAACTCCACGATGTCCTCCAGACCCGGAACCGCGTTCACCAGGTCCGCTGCCTCCAACCCCGGAGTACTGGCGCCAGTGGGCGTCGATGGCTTCATGGCGATCGTGCCACCCATGGCACCGATCGCGACGATGGGCAAGGCGTTCATCGCGGTGCCTTCCTATGTCAAACACGCAGTAGGGCGTGAGCTTGGTGCCGTGAGCGTACCGGCGGATGCCGAGTTTGAAACAGCCGGTCCACTCCAGGACTGAGCCTTACGGGCCACGCGGCCCCAAGGGCGGCGCCGAACCAATGTCAGTATGTCAGGGCCCCTCCAGACGATGTCCTCGCACACCTCACGTACGTTGAAGAGATCCCCATGGTGGTGGCCGGCGGGACTCAGGAGTCACCGCCCGGCGGCATCCGTCATCTCGGCGCATCCGGATCCTTGGGCGCGGCCTGCCGTCGCTCCCTGATCAAGGTGGTGTTGCGCAGCAGACGCAGCGCTGTCACCAGGAGCAGCCCACCCAGCATGTTGAACACCAAGGTGTACCCGAACCACCCGAGCCAGTCTGCATATGTCACGGCCACCCCTGCATGCATGGCGCCAAAGATGAGCAGCGAATCCAGGATCGAATGGAACAGCTGCAGGCCCGCGAGCAAGAACCCCCCGACAACGGCGGCGACTATCTTCGCCATGTCCGATTCGGTGCCATGTTGCATGCGGGTCATCAGCGTGATGGTGCTTCCCCCCAGTATCGCCAGGCACACCGACTGCCAGGAGAATCCCGCGTCGACGAAGTGCATGGCGGCGGCCGCCAACTCTGGCTCCCACTGCGGAAATGCCTTGACCACGAGCCACATGAACAGCCAGCCCCCGACGAGGTTCATCACCAGCGTCCCACCCCACAGCTTCATCAACTGGGCGAAACTCGCCTCCTTGGCGACAACGGCCGAGATGGGCACCAGGAAACCCTCGGTGAAGAGCTCGCTCTTGGCCAGCAGCAGGGCGACGAACCCGATACCGAAGGCCAAACCGGCCCACAGATGGTTCTGCGTTTCGTGCAGGACCGCCAGATAGGCCATCACCCCCAGCCCAATCTCCATTCCACCGAAGGTCCCGGTGACCAGAGTCGTCGTCCACGATCGGGCCAGACGTTCGGCCCCCTCCTCGACGATGCGGTCGAAGGACTCCGCGATCTCGTCCTCCAGGGGCGCGTCGTTCTTGCCGAGCTGCCGTCTGCGTTCTTCACCACTCATCGTCGTCCCGCACTTTCGCATGCTGTTGGCGGTGAGGCCCAAAGCGCACGGCAAGGGACTCGGGCGTCGATGGTTCGCTCCCAAGGACTTGCTGAGAAGCATAACGAGCCCCGCGGCGTTGGCGATACAGCCAGCCAACGGTTCCTCGTGTCCTCGGTGCACCTCCGACGAGGCGAGGTCGCACCTGATCGTCGTCTGAACGCCCCCGACCCTGTTGGAGTGGTCGCAGGTCTCGGTTCGGCAGGCCGCAGGGTGAAGCCGTACGCCTCACCTGCCGACCGAACAACAGTGCGCATGGGAACCATCCGCGTTCCGCTCCCCGGGCGACGGGAATGGTCAGCATCCTCGCGATCAGTGCACTGCGGAAGGGCTGCCGATCCTGCTACACCGCCGCCTTGGCTGTGCGTGGCGCCCCAGGCGTCGCGTACAGCCACGGCAGGCCGTCCCGGGTGCGGTCGTAGGTCAGGCAGCTGAGCGCCACCAGCACCACGACGGCCGCAGGAACAATGACGGTCGTCGCCGCCGCCCCGAGGGGAGCCATGTCGGGTAGCACGATCAACAGCAACGTCAGCACGAGCGGATGCACCAGGTAGATCGGAAGCGTCCGCTCCGCCAGGTAACGACCGAGGCGGCGCGGCGCCGAGAGCCGGGACAGGCCCCTGCTGCATCCGAGGGCGGCGGTGATGCCGAGGAACGAAAGGATCGGCGTCAGATCCGGCCCCCCGCCGTAGGTGATGGCGGCGCCGGGCACGTACAGCACCGCAGCCCCGAGGGCCACCAACGCAGGCATCCTGGCCCACCGCTCAACCAGTGGCCGTGCGAAGGTGCCGATGGCGAACCAGACCAGGAATTGGCAGTACCGGATGATGCTCAGCATCGCGTCCGTGGCGATCGGATGCCCGACGGTGCGGGGGAGGTCGGGGGCCAGGAAGTACAGCACCGCCGCCCCACCGACCAGCAGCACCGGTACGCCGCGCAACAGCCTGGCGGTGACAAAGAACAGCATCAACATCGGCAGGTACCAGTAGAAGCCGCCGAAAGTGAAGGTCCAGCTGAGCGCCTGGAAAGCGAACGCGCCGAAAGCCTGGGGCGCATACGCCCACGCGTACAGCGCGGAGATCGCGACGCTCCACAGAGCGAAGGTCCAGAAATGGTCCAGCACCCGGCTACGGAGGACCCGGGGCCACGGCCGGGCCACAGCACCGGTGGCCAGCACCCCCGAGATGAGGAAGAACAGCGGCATCCTCACCGGCAGCAGCCACGTGCTGAGGATCCCCCAGGGCTGCTCGTCGTAAGCCATGCCCGGAGCCAGGTTCTTCAGGGTGGTCAGCGAGACGTGGTAGACGACCACAAGAACCACGGCGAGGGCCTTGGCGGTATCGGCCCAGTGGAGCCGCTGCGTCGTCATGCGGCCTCGAGCAGCGGCCTGGAGCAGCTGCCACAACCCGAAAGGTGCCGGTGTCCAACCATGGTGTTCCGCGCGGCAGGATCGACTCGTGAGACTGCCCTCGCACCCGGTGGACCCGATTCACCACGGTGACCCCGTGCGCTCCGTGGGCGGAGTGCTGCAATCCCTCGCCGCCCGACACCCCTCGGGCACCGGAAGGCGGTCCACTCGCGGGGGGTGTCAATGACCAGCACCTCCCGGATGCCGACGAGGATCAGAGTGGTCGGCAGGGAGTGGATCATCAGCCTGTCGTACACGGGCGCCGGCTGTCTGCTGACGGCTTGCGTGGCGCGGTGCGGGCTGGTCCCTGCACCGCCCGCCAGGATGAATCCGCACATGCGCCATTCTCCCATGGCCGGCCACCCACGCTGAGACCGATCCCGTGGTTGGGTGACCAGGCTCGCCCACGTGTCCCGCCATGGACGCGGTGCTCGGAAATTGCCGCGACGTCAACTTCCACAATGCCCCGCTGAGATCGATGGAACCCGTCCCTCAGCGGCTCGTGAGGTCCTGAGTGCCTTTCTCGAAGACCGTGGCGCCGATGCGCCGGGCGGCCAGCACGAAACCCACGGCCAGCGCCAGGTAGGCGACCGTCATCGCGGCGAAACCAACGATGTCGATGCCCGTGTCCGGCAGAAACAGCGCCGCGATCACCGCCGCAAGGACGAAGGCGCCGTTGAAGCCGACGTCGTAGAACGTGAAGATCCGCCCCTTGTAGCTCTCGTCGACGTGGGCCTGCACGATCGTGTCCACACAGATCTTGAACGACTGCACACCCAACCCGATGAAGAACGACACCGCCACCAGTACCCACATGGAGGGCCAGAGCACCGGCACCACCTGCGCCACAACACAGATCCCGAGCACCGCGATGGCGGTGCGGAGCAGGCCGAGTCGTCGGGCCAGCAGCGGCACGAACACGGTGCATGCCATGAAGCCCGCGCCCGTTGCCAGCCCCCACAAAGTCAGGTCGGCCAGAGCCTCATCCGGATCGGAGTTGAAGAAGTTGCGAATCGCCAGGATCACCGTGACGCTGAAGAGCCCGAACAACAGGCGGCTCACGACCATCCCCACCAAGGCCAACTCGGCCGCCGGACGTGTCCGGAGGTGCCGCAGGCCAACTCTGAGACCGTGCCACACCTCCCCCGCGGAGCTCCGCGGCTGGCCGGGTTCGGGCCCCAGCGCGTCCCGGTGGAAACCGCGCGCCAGCTGCACGGAGCCGGCGAACAACACGGCCGCCACCACGAACACGAGGGCATCCGCCCGGTGTGCCCCGATCACGGGCCCCAGGCCCACCCGCGCGCCGGCTCCGAGGACGGCGCCGATCACCACGCCGAGCGGCCCCACCGTGGGGATGATCGAGGACGAGCTCAGGTACTCGTCGGGCTCGACGGTGTACTGCAACCCCGCGGTCAGCCCTGCCAGCATGAACCGGTTGACGCTCATGGCCACCAGCAGCGCCCCGTAGAACAACACCTGCCACAGGCCTTCGGTCAGACCGAAAAGGATCAGCAGGCCCACGACGAGGGCAAGGCCCGCCCGGACGATGTCGGAGATGACTGTCACCTGACGCCTGGACCAGCGGTCCAGCAGCGTGCCCACGAAAGGTCCCAGCACCGTGTACGGCATCAACGTGATGGACAGTACGCCCGCGATGGCCCACGCGTTCGGCTGGCTCTGCGGGGAGAACAGGATGTAGGACGCCATGCCCACCTGGAGCGTGCCGTCCCCGGCCTGGCTGAGCAACCGCAGCGTCAGCAATCGCCGGAACGGCTCGTGTCGCCACAGCCGCCGCAGTGCGGGACCCATTGCCATACCCGAAAGAACCTAGGAGCCGTTCGCCTCAGCATGGAGCCGGTGGGCGCGTTCCAGTGTCCAGGGCGTGCCCAGTCGTTCCGCCTCTTCCGTTACGAGGTTCTCGTCGAGCACCTTGAGCTTCTCCTCGCCAGCCAGAATCTTGGCGAAATGCTCGTGCCGTGCCTCGGGGCTCTCCTTGTACTCGGTGTGCAGGTAGGAGTGCGCCAACCGGTCGAGGGAGCCGACGGCGCTCGCGATCCGGCCACGCTTGCTGTAGAGGCTGACGAGAACCGTGACGGTGAGCAGTCCGATGATGACAGGCAGCGACGTCGCGGCGGTGAAGGTGAAGACCTCCACGTTCTCGCCACCGTTGATGAACGGCAACTGATTGGTGTGCAGGGCTTCCAGCACCAGCTTCACACCGATGAATCCGAGCACCAACGACAGCCCGTACTTGAGGTAGATGAGGCGGTCCAGCAGGCCCTCAATGAGGAAGTACAGCTGACGCAGACCCATCAGGGAGAAGGCCGTCGCGGTGAAGACGATGTAGACGTTGGTGGTGAGCCCGTAGATGGCGGGGATCGAGTCCAGCGCGAACAACACATCCGTTCCGCCGATGGCCACCATCACCAGCAGCATCGGCGTCAGAACGCGCTTGCCGTCCTCATACGTGAACAGCTTGTCATCGTCGTAGTGATCGGTGGTGCGCAGGTACTTCTTGGCCATGCGAATGACGAAGTTGTTCGCCTCGTCCTCGCCCTCCTGCTCTGGCGCCAGCAGCTTGCCGGCGGTCACGAGCAGGATCAGGCCGAACAGGTAGAACATGAACGAGAAGTTCTCGATCAGGGCTTTGCCCGCGAAGATGAAGGCACTGCGTGCGATCAACGCGAAAACGATGCCGAACAGGAGCACCTTCTGCTGGTCCTTGCGGGGCACGACGAAACTGCCGATGATCACGAGGAATACAAACAAGTTGTCGACGCTCAGCGCCTTCTCCGTGATGTAACCGGCGAAGTACTCCGATCCCAGCTGCGCCCCGCCGAAGATGAGGACGACGACACCGAAGACCAGAGCCAGCCCCACGTAGATGGCAGACCAGATGGCCGCCTCCCTGATGGTGGGTTCGTGTGCCTTACGGACGTGGAAGAAGAAGTCGAAGGCCAGCAGGCCGACGATCACCAGGATGGTGAGTCCCCAGATCCAGAGGGGTTCAGACAACGTGGGACTCCTTGACGTGGTTGACGGTGGGCGCGGCCGCAGCCCCCGGGGCGCCACCCACGACGAACTGGGAGCGCCCCGAACAATCGTAACCGCTGTGATCGTCGTCACCTGGCACCGGTAGCATCGGTGGCGGCATCTTCAACGGGAGGCAGACAGCCATGCAGTCACGACGTTGGATCGCAGTTCTCCTGGCAACCGCAGTTCTGGCAACGGGATGCACCGCGATGGGTGGCGGATCCGAGACCCCGCAACCATCACCATCGACTTCGGGTCTGCCGGACGACATGCCCTCGGCGGATCCCGTCGTCACAGGCCTGGCCACTGCGCTCACCGACTTCGACGTCACCGCACTCCCGGTCGAGGACCCGGAAGCTGCTCAGGCTGAGCTTGAAGCCGTCTTCGCTGGCATGGATGACATCACGCCCACCGTCACCGTCGAAGAGGTGCAGTACTCCGCTGCCGACGAATCGGCGCGGGCAACGCTGGCAATGGAGTATCCACTCGGGGAGAACGGGTGGAACTACGAGACCTCCGCCGCGCTGGATCTCGTCGACGACGAGTGGCGTATCGCGTGGAGTCCCACCATCATCCATCCGGAACTCACCAGCGATTCCCGGATGCGCCACCAGCGCACACTCCCCCGACGCGCAGCCATCAACGACAATGCGGGCCTGGCCCTGGTGGAGGAACGGGAGCTCTACCAGGTGGGCATCGACAAGACCCAGATCCCCGCGACGGACTGGGCGGCCGCTGCCGAGCAACTCGCGAACCTTCTGGAGATCGATCCCGCCGAGTTCCAGGCCAGGGTGGCAGCCGGTGGGGAGCGACAGTTCGTCGTCGGGAGAACGATGCGGCAGGAGGAGATTTCCCCCGACGTCGGGAAGGTCACAGGCGCCCAGGTGCTGCCGACCTCCGCGATGGTCCCCGTCAGCGACACGTTCGCCACCAGCCTTCTCGGGATCGTCGGCTCCCCCACTCAGCCGATGCTCGATGACCCGGAGAGCGACGTCTCCGCCTCGGACACGGTGGGGCTGAGCGGGCTGCAGTCCCGCTACGAGGCGCAACTGCGCGGTGTGCCGGAGGTGCGCGTGGACCTCGTGGGGCGGGTCACCGACGAGGACACCACCGCCGACGAGGCCTTTGTGGAGCAGAACCTGTTCCTGCAGGACTCGAGCGTGCCCGACCCCGTGGCGACGAGTCTGGACAGGGAGCTGCAGTCCAGGGCCGAGAGCGTCCTGGCCGATCAACCCGGTCTGGCAGCACTCGTCGTCATACAGAATGACAACGGCGCGCTGCTGGCCGCCGCCAATTCTCCGGCAGCTGGCACCTACCCGCAGGCCACTTTCGGCAAGTTCGCGCCGGGCTCCACCTTCAAGGTGGTCTCATCGCTGGCGATGCTACGGGCTGGCCTGACCCCCGCCTCGGCCGTGCAGTGCCCGGCGAGCCTGGAGGTGGCCGGCAAGACCTTCACCAACTATTCGGACTACCCCGCAACGAAGGTGGGCTCCATCACTCTGACAGAGGCGCTGGCCAACTCCTGCAACACCGCCTTCGCCGGAGCGGCCGGGGCAGTCACCCCCGAGCAACTCCACGCGGCTGCTGGCAGCCTCGGCGTGGGGACGGACTACGACGCAGGATTCACGTCCAACTTCGGCACCGTGCAGCCCAACAACAGCCCCATCGATCGCGCCGCCAGCATGATCGGCCAGGGCCAGATCACCATGTCCCCGATGGGCATGGCGGCCGTGGCGGCGAGCGTGGCGAGCGGGAAGACAATCATCCCGTGGCTCGTGGCGGGCGAGCAGGCCCTGTCCACGGCGCAGCCCCTCACACCGCTGGAAGCAACGCAGCTGCAGCAGATGATGATGGCCGTGGTCACCGATGGGTCGGGGAAGTCCCTGGCGGGGTTGATGAAGGGGGCCAAGACCGGGACGGCCGAGTACGGCACCGTCGGTGCCTACAAGACGCATGGCTGGATGATCGCGTGGAATGACACGGTGTCCGTGGCCGCCTTCGTGCAGGACGGTGTGTCGGGATCGCAGTCGGCCGCGCCGCTGATCACGGCGCTGTTCTCCTGAGGATCAGGAGAAGCGCACCATGTTGTTGAAGACCCACTGGTTCGTGGTGCTGAACCTGTAACCGCCGGACGACTTGGGGGAGGCGGATGCCGTGGTGGCCCAGACGTAGCTGCGGCATCCTCCCTGGCCCGTGACGGCGGAATCGCAATCGGTCTTCCACTTGCGTCCGTCGGAGGTGGTCCAGCCGCCCTTGGCCTCGTTGTCGTTGCCCAACGGGTTGTCGGTCCACAGGGCGCGAGGGGACTCGACGTAGGTGAGGTTGTTGAATGCCCAGCCCTGCCGCCGGTCGTACGCACCGCCGTCGCGCGAGACGATGGTCGCCCAGATCTCGGTGCGGCAGCGCTCGGTCTGGGAGTAGGGCTCGCACGTGGTTCGCCACGTCCGACCGCCGACGGTGTGCTCCCCCTCGGTGGTGTACAGCTCGGCGGCGGCGATGGTGTCGCCAGCGGCAATCTCCGGCCGCCCGTCCCCCCTGCTGGGGGAGCCACTGCCATCGCGGTCCCCGAGGGTGGAGGGATTGACGATGGTGTTGACCAGCTTCGGCACAGCAAGGCATGCCCGACGGGCATCAGCCACGACGGCGCCGTCGCGATCCCTGGTCCAGGAGCCGCAGTAGGCACGGGATCCGTCACGGACCGTGTAGCCGCCCAGCGACAGCCCGTGGATCGGCTGCTCGACGTTGTTCCTCATCAGCGTGAAATGCAGATGCCTGAAGGTGCCCCGGCCGCACGTGTCCTGTCCGGGGTAGCCGGTCATGCCGATCGTCTCGCCGGCCACGACACGATCCCCGTTGCGGAGGTCGGAGGGGATCCCCTTGAGGTGGTAGTACAGCGTCTGCCAGCCGTCGGCATGGGTGAGGGTGACATAGCAGCGCGAGTAGCCGTTGGCTGACCCCACACGCACCACGCCGTCAGCGGCGGCAACCACGGGGATGCTGACGTTGCCGGAGGCTCCCAGATCAATGGAGCTGCGCACACCGCTGGCGAACGTGTGGGTGCCCCCGGCGCTCACCGTGGCACCCCACTGCACGGGTAGTGCCATCGCGAAGTCGGGAAGGCCTGCGGCACTGGCCTGCGGAACGGTGCCCAGCAGTGCCGAAAGGATGGTCGCCATGATGGCAGAGCCAAGAATTCTCAGACCTCGCACGTGATCTCCCTTGTCCGTGTCGTGACATCAGAGACCCTAGACAAAGGTGGGTGGAAAAACCTAGGAATTGCTAAGAAAACCTCAGGTTCGTCTCGTTCTCGTGCCCGAAGCCGCTCACTTGCACTGAGGTCTTTCAGCTTCAGCTCAGCTGAAATCCCGCGACCACGGCCGCAGCCAGGAAGACCCCTGCAAGCAGTCCCACCGCCGGCCACTGCCAGCGTTTGCGGTGCTCCCGCGGCAGATGGATGAGGGCCGCAGTGACGGCGAGCCCACCGATCAGCCCCCCCAGGTGGCCCTGCCAGGAGATGAAGGAGGAACCCACCACCGTGATGACGACGTTGGCGCCCAGGAGGATGAGGATCTGCCGCACGTCCCCCCCGTGCTTGCGGGCCACGAGCAGGAACGCGCCCAGCATGCCGAAGATGGCCCCCGAAGCGCCCACTGTTGACGCGTACGCTCCGGAGAACAACATGACGAAAGCCGACGCCGCCAGCGCGGAGACCAGGTAGAGGGCAAGGAACCGGGCCCGTCCGAGAAGCCGCTCCAGCTGGGGGCCGAGGATGTAGAGCGCGAACATGTTGAACGCGATGTGGATGACCTCCGAATGCGTGAAGGCACTGGTCAGAAGCTGCCACCAGGCACCCGATGCCACGCCATCCACCCACAGCACCCCCGCGCCCGTGCACTCCGCCTGGCCGACGGGGAAGTAGCCGGTGCCATCGGTCGCCTCACACCTGCCCAGCGGTGTGATGGCGAGCAGGTTGAAGAGCCTCCCGAACGCACCGCCGGTGATCAGCACGGCTGCCCAGACCGCCACGTTGATGCCGATCAGGGCAAACGTCGTGGTGCGTGGATCCTCGCTCGGTCGACCGCCATAGGGCAGCTGCCCCTGGCGGGTTTCGCGCCTCCCCCGCGCCACGCAGTCCGGGCACTGGAAACCGACTGCTGACGGATTCATGCACTCCGGGCAGATGGGGCGGCCGCACCGCTGGCAGGAGATGCGGGTGGGGCGGTCCGGGTGTCGGTGACACACGGGGGACGTCGCGGGTTCAGCCATGCCGGCAAGGGTACCGCCGCGCGGCCGTGGGGCCCGTCGCATGAAACGGTCACTCCCACGGCGTGCACTCCGCCGAGGTGGCCGTCGAGGTGGGTCCCCGTCAAGGACGGAGGAAGATCTGAGGCAACTCGCAGTAAGTAAAATACTGGTACTAGGCTTCGCCTAAATCCGAAAGTCCGTTTCCCGTATGGTGAGGTGGGTGAGGCAGAACCAATGGACGTTTCTCTCCAACCACGGGCACGTGCTCGTCGCTTTGACGAGGGACCCCGCAGCTCGCATCCGAGATATCGCCAGCGGCGTGGGCATCACCGAACGAGCAGTGCAGCAGATCGTCGCCGACCTCGTGGAGCAGGGCTACCTGACCAAGAAGAAGGTGGGCCGGCGCAATCGCTACGCGGTGCTGGGCACGACACATCTCCGGCACCATCTGGAGTCCCAGGTCACCGTCGACGACTTCCTTGAAATACTGACAAGGCATTCCCCCGCCACACAGGGCTGAGCACGGGGCTGGCGAGTTTGCCGTGCACGGGGTGACGCCGAAGGTGCCCGCTGACCGCTCGGCGCTAGCGGCGCGGGATCAGGCGCAACAGTGGGAACCGCGACGGAGCAACGGCGGAGCCCGTCGGGGCCAGCCGCGAAATCTCCCGCAGCCGGGGGTAGCGCTCACGGATGGCCACCTCCACCCGGTCGTGGAGCGTACTCCCTGCCGCCGGGCAATCAGTGCAGGCGCCGCCGAAGTCCAGCATCACGGAGTCGACGGTCGTCGACACCACGCGGATCCGCCCCCCGTGGGAGGAGATGTAGGACGACAACTGGCCACGGACCACGTCGTCGGCAATGAAGTGGAGGAGATCGGCCGAACCGTCGGTAATCTCCCAACCGTCCGCGTCGATGCCGGCAAGGACGGCGTCCCGAACACGTGGGCCGCGATCAGCCCATGAGTGCCCCTCGGCCAACCATGTCCACACCGATCCGCGCTCCACGAGCATCCGCGGGATCACGCCGTACTGCATCATCGGCCCCAGCGTCCCGGCGGCATGCAGCACCTCACCGGAGCCGAGCCCGGCGGTGTCGACGACCCACCGAATGGCCTGGGGCTCGTCCGTGACGGCCTCGGGATGAATGGGGCGCCTCACAGGATCGCCCCCACTGCCAGTTTGGCGAACCACGCCATCATCCACGCCAGTGCTCCCATGTACACGAACGCGACGACGGGCCACTTCCATGTGCCAGTCTCCCGGCGCATCACACCCAGGGTGGACATGCACTGCAGCGCATAGACGAAGAACACGAGGAGGGCCGCGATGGTGGACGGGGTGAACACGGGCTCGCCGGCGTCCGGCCCCTCCGTATGGGTCATGGTCTGCAGGGCCGCGACCGGATCCTCCGGATCCTCCGCAGCGGCCACCTGTCCGAGCGTCGAGACGAAGACCTCGCGCGCGGCCAGGGAGGACAGCACCCCGACGTTGATGCGCCATTCGAAGCCCAGCGGCTCGAAGACCGGCGACACGGCGCGGCCGATTCCAGCGGCCAACGAGTTGTCGATCACGTAGGCCTGCACAGCCACCTCGTCGCTGGTGTTGACTCCAGCCTCGGCGAGGTCCGCGTCGGAGCGCAACGGGAAGTTCAGGAGCCCCCACATGATGATGGTGGTGAACATGATGATGCTCGTGACCTTCTTCAGGAAGGACCTGGCTGCGTCCCAGACGGACACCAGGATCGTCCGAATCCTGGGCAGGCGGTACGACGGCATCTCCATGTAGAACGGAAGCCCGACGCCCGAGCGCCCGATGATCTTCTTGAAGAACCACGCCGAGGTCATCGCGGAGATCGCGCCCAACAGGTACAGGCAGAACATGATGGCACCCTGGGCGCCGAAGGGACCCAGCCGCAGATCTGGGGGGACGAGCATGCCGATGAGCAGCACGTAAACCGGCAAACGGGCCGAGCACGTCATGAGCGGCGCGCCCATCATGGTGGCGATCCGGTCCTTGGCCGACGGCAACGTCCGCGTCGCCATGATGCCCGGGATGGCGCAGGCCATGGAGCTCAGCAGGGCGACGAACGCGCGGCCCTCGAGTCCGGCCCAGCCCATGACCTTGTCCATGAGGAAGGCGGCCCGAGACAGATACCCGCTGCCCTCGAGGAGGGAGATCAGCAGGAAGAGCAGTGCGATCTGGGGCAGGAACACGAGGACGCCGCCCACTCCGGCGAGAAGCGCGTCGGCCACCAGGCTCGAGAGCCAACCAACGGAAATGTTGGCCCGTGCCACCGCCCCCAGCCACGCGAAGACCGACTCAATGGCGTCCTGCAGGGGGGCCGCGACGGTGAAGATGACCTGGAAGAACGCCATCATCGTGGCGAAGAAGATGATGGTTCCCCACAGCGGATGCAGGAGGAGGCCGTCGATCCGGCTGGTGCGCCTGTCCGAGCCGGGCGCACGATAGGACGCCGTCTCCCGCACGGATGTGGCCCAGTCCGCGACGCCCGCAGGGTCGGTGGGGGGAGAAAGCATCGGCCGTTGCCACGTTGAGACGTCCGCCATTGCCGCCGACAGACTGGCGACGCCCCTCCTGTCACCGGCGATGACCGGGATGACGCGGACGCCGACGGCGCGCGAGAGTGCCTCCACATCCACGGACCCGCCTCGTCGGGCGAGTTCGTCGGTGAAGGTCAGTACGACCACGATCGGCCGGGACAACTGCTGCACCTGCGCGAGCAGCCCGAGCGAGCGCCGCAGATTGGTCGCGTCGAGAAGTACGACGAGGCCGTCCACCTGCTGGTCCCCGCTGGATCCTTCCTTGAGCACGCGGGCCACCACTTGCTCGTCGGGGCTGATCGGCTCCAGCGAGTAGGTCCCGGGCAGGTCCTCGATCATCACCTCGGTGGCAGCATCGAGTTTGTGGACGCCCTCGTAGCGGGCGACCGTCACGCCCGGGTAGTTGCCCGTTTTCGCACGCAGCCCGGTCAGGGAATTGAAGAGCGTTGTCTTGCCCGCATTCGGGCTGCCCACCAGGGCGTATCGCAGCGTCGCCGCACCCGTCCTCGTGGGCGGCTCGGCGTGACGACTCACTGCCGCTCCACCAGGATCCTGCTGGCTTCTCGTTTGCGCAGGACGATCTCGGAGCCGCCGACGTTGAACACGAGCGGGTCACGCATGGGCGCCTTCCGCACGAGGGCGGCTAGCTCACCTGGGGTAAAGCCGAGATCGAAGAGTCGGCGGGAGATCTGGTCGTCAGAGGTGAAGCCGACAATCGTGGCCGGACAGGCACAGCCCAGTTCTGCGAGGCTGCACGTCTTGGCCCGGCCGCCAGCGGCCGCACACTGCCGCCGTCCCAGATGCTCCACCAGTGTCATGGAAAAAAAGTTAGCACAGCCTTACCTGTGTTAATAACGAGGGTCCATCTTACTGAATTCTCCGGGGACCGGAGGTTTGCCCTACACACGTAAAATTTCCCCATGGCGCTCACGAGTCGTTGGACAGCCGGCATCTGGGGGTTGGCCGCGGCGCTCGTCGGGGTGCTCGCAGGGCAGATCACCTCCATCGTCACGGGGCCCTCATCCTCTCCGATGGATGCCGTGGGCGGCGCGGTCATCGACATCACTCCCCCGGCGGTCAAGGAGTGGGCCGTCAGCACCTTCGGGACTGCCGACAAGGCGTTCCTCCTCGTGGTCATCGCCGTCGCGGTAGCTGCACTCGGCTGGCTCGCCGGAGTGGCCCAGCGTCGAACGGGATGGGCCGGGGCGCTGCTCCTCGGAGTGCTCGGGGTGGGGTCCGGAATCATCGCGATGCTGCGTCCCAGTTCCTCCTCCACCAGCCTCATCGCCGGCATGGTGGCGGCCCTCGTGGCTGTTCTGGTGTTGCGGTGGGGAATCGGCCGGGTGGTGGCACTCGACGAGGCGGCCAACGCGCACATCGATCAGCCCAACCGCCGCCTGTTCATGATCGGAGGGGCCGGTGTGGCCGTGGGCGGACTAGGGCTGGCCGCCGTGGAGGGGTTCATCCGCCCGGCAGCCGTCGGTCGACCACCCCTCATCCTCCCCACCCCGACACCTGCCGCAGCGCTGCCACCCGGACTCGAAGGAGTGGAAGGTCTCACGCCCCTGCGCACACCCATCGAGGAGTTCTACCGCATCGACATCGCGGTGAGCGTCCCGCGCCGGGAGGCCGACGACTGGGAACTCGTCATCGACGGCATGGTGCGCAACCCCTACACGATCACCTTCGACGAACTGCTGGCCATGCCCATGGTGGAGCGCAACGTCACGCTGACCTGCGTCAGCAATCCCATCGGAGGTCCGTACGTGGGCGGTGCCCTCTTCCAGGGCGTACTCGTGGCCGACCTCCTGCGCAGGGCGGACCCGGAGGCCCGCGCCGAACAGGTTCTGAGTTCCGGCGCCGACGGCTTCTCCGCCTCCACACCACTGGAGGTGATCCTGGACGGCCGCGACGCCATGATCGCCGTCGCCATGAACGGGGAGCCCCTGACGCGGGAACACGGATACCCCGCCCGGCTGCTGACGCCCGGCCTGTACGGCTACGTCGGCGCCACCAAGTGGCTCGAGAAGCTGACCCTGACCACCTTCGACGAGGCCCAGGCCTACTGGACCACCCGGGGCTGGGGCGAGACGGGTCCGGTGAAGACGGCAACGCGCATCGATGTCCCCGGCAACAGACTCGATGTCGGCCAGGCGACGATCGCTGGCGTCGCGTGGGCCACCCACCGGGGCATCAGCAAGGTCGAGGTCCGCGTCGACGATGGCCCGTGGCAGGAGGCCACCCTCAGCGCGGACGTCAGCGACGACTACTGGCGTCAGTGGAAACTGCCGTGGGACGCCAGCGGCGGCACGCACCAGATCACCGCGCGCGCCACCGACGGTTCCGGTGAGGTGCAGACCGACGCCGTCCAGGACGTCCTGCCCGATGGCCCCACCGGCTACCACGTGCGCACCGTGCAGGTCGGCTGAGCCCGACCCGGTCCCGGCCCGCCTGGTCCCCCTCCCCACTCGGCGCGACACTCCGCATCGAGTGTCCACCGAGGAGATATTCGCCTCGGTCCCCACTGATCGCGTTTTCCCGGGTCCGCCACGACCACCCCGAGCCCCGACCCGACACGCCGCATGACTGCCCGAGGAGCTACACGCCCCGGCCACCGGTCGCGGTCTCCCCGGCTGCCGTAGCATTCCTGGAGGCAGGGGTGGCAACGCACAGCACGACCCCCACGCCGCTCACGCTGGCGAGCACCCAGAACACCGGGGTCGGATTGCCGGGGAACGCTGCGGCCAGCAGCCCACCGATGATGGGGCCTGCCACACCACCGAGCCGCCCGAATCCCGCGCACCACGCGACGGCCGCCGCGCGCATGGACGTGGGGTAGTAATTGGCGACGAAGCCGTAGATGAGCGTCTGAGTGCCGGAGGTCCCCATCCCCACCACCCCGATCACCACGAGGAGGAGGCCGACGAGGTCCGGGGTGTCGGTCGCGGTCACCAGGAGGATCCCCGCCCCACCGAAGGTGAAGAACGAGGCGATGACGGGTCTGGCACCCCAGCGATCGGCCAGCGTCGACCCGATGAGTCCACCGAGGACCGCGCCCAGGTTGAGCGCCAACAGCAGCGTCAGCGCCGCACGGGAGCCGAGCAGCGGGCCGGTGAGTTGCGGCAACCAGGTGTTGAGGGAGTAGACGAGCAGCAATCCGGTCGCGCTCAGCAGGCCGAGCAGCACGGTGGGGAACAGGAAGCGTCGCCCCAGCAGGCCCGCGAATCCGATTCGCTCCGTCGGGCGCGTGCTGTCGCCCCAGAGCAGTGCGTCCGCTCGCCGGGCGTCCCGGGAAGCCAGCCAGGTGGGAGATTCCGGCAGTTTCAGCCACGCGACGGGCAGGAGTGTGACCAGCGGGAGCGCCCCGAGCCAGAACAGCCCGCGCCAACCAATGGGCTCCAGCAGCACGAGGGCGGCCAGTGCGGACAACGTCGAGCCAAGCGGCACCCCGCTGTAGACCACGGCGTTGAGCACGTGTCTGCGGCCCCTCGGCGCAAACTCCGCCACCACCGCGGCGGTGGTGGCCACGAGCGCTCCAATCCCCAGCCCGGTGAGAAACCGCAGCACCCCGAACATCACCGCCGAAGTGGACAGCGCGGTGAGGCCCATTCCCACCGAGAGCCACGCGATCGCGACGAGCATGGGACGACGACGTCCCACCCGGTCCCCGACCGCTCCCACCGCCAATGCTCCGGCCAGCACACCGAACAGCGCCGCGCTCCCGAGCAGTCCCCCCAGAGAAGCGGCCTCGCCGAGGGCCACGCGCATCGCCGGGGTGAGGGCGGCCGGGTCGAGTCCCGCCGAGGCGGTCAGTGCCGTTTGGCTCTCGGGTGAGAGTGCCGCGTGGATCAATCCGCCCGGCCTGCGGAACTCGGGCATGACGGCGCCGTACACCACGAGGTCGTACCCGTCGAAGATCAACCCGGCGAGCGCGATCCCCACCACCCAGGCGAGTGGGGACTGCGCACCAGCCGTCCCTGAGCCGTCGTCCGTCCCAAATCTCACGACCAGAGAATGTCACACATCCTCGTGCTGCGAGCTCCGGCCCGCTCGCGAAAGAGGTCCGACGCGGCGACCCTCAGCCGTCACGGACCCCTGTTTCAGCGGGTCCTCCGGTGGATGCGGCACGATGCCGGTTCGCCGCCCCAGCCACGAAACGGCAGAGGCCCCGGGTGAAGGTGTGGACATCCTCGTCATTCCACTCCACCATGATGGTCGCCAGACGACCCTGCCGGTGATCAAGCGCCCTCGCGGTGAAACCACGACCGACCTCGGTGGGCGAGACGAGCGTGCGTCGTGCATCGTCGGCCGTTGGCGAACGGGTGACCATTCCTGCCAGTTCCGCACGATGAACGAAGCGGCTCGCGGTGGAGTGGGCAACATCGAGACGCACAGCTACGTCGCCCACGGTCTCCCCGTCGGAAGGGAGGCCATCGAGCACGAGAAGCGTGGACAGATCGACGCTGCGGCCGCGGTCGTCGAGCCCCTGGGGCGCCGTGACGAACCGACGCAGCCCCATGAGTGCCTGATCGAGCCTTTCCAGATCCCGTTTGTCCATCTGTGTACGATACACACATACGAGGGGTGAGTGCACGGAATGATTCTTGTGACTGGAGCGACAGGGAACGTCGGGCGCATCGTGGCCCATGAGCTGCGGGAAGCGGGCGCGGAGACCCGGCTCGCGGTGCGGTCACCCACCGCGGGTGAGGCGCAGGAGGTGCTCTTCGATTTCACCGATCGCGCGACGTGGGAGCAGGCATTCGACGGTGTGCGATCCATGCTCCTCGTGCGCCCCCCGGCCGTCGGCAACGTGAAGCGCGACCTCTTCCCCGCCCTGGCGGCGGCCCGCAAGGCCGGGGTTCAGCACGTGGTCTTCCTGTCGATCCAGGGTGCCGAGCACAACAAGGTCGTCCCGCACGCGTCCGTGGAGTCGTGGTTGAGGGAGTCAGGCATGACCTGGACGTTCATCCGGGCATCGTTCTTCAACCAGAACCTCCTCACCACGCACTTGACGGACATCCGCGACCGCGACGAAATCGTCGTGCCCGCGGGCGGCGCCCCCACCGCATTCGTCGACGCTGTCGACGTCGGCGCCGTGGCCGCCGCCGCGCTGCTGGACCCGGAGTCCCACGCCCATCGTGCCTGGACGATCACCGGACCACGGGCCCTCACCTACTCACACGTGGCCGAGGTCCTCTCCGCCGAGCTTGGGCGCCCCATTCACTACCGGCGTCCCGGCATCGTCGCCTACGCCCGCCACGCCCGTCGGCGTCTCCAGATGCCGTGGGCCATGGTTGCGGTCACCGTCGCCATCTACACCACCGCCCGCCTCGGCCTGTCTGCTGGTCTGAGCGACGACGTCCGCACTGTTCTGCATCGCGAGCCCGTGGATTTTGCGCAGTTCGCGCATCGAGAACGGGACACCTGGATTCCGCAGTCACCCACAACCCGCAAGGACGCCTCATGAAAATCGCCCTGCTTGGTGCCACCGGCCGTACCGGTGCGCATGTCCTGGAGTCTGCGCTCGCCCGTGGCCAAGACGTGACCGCTCTGGTGCGCGACCCCACGCGGCTCCCGGCTGCATTGCGCCCTCGCGTGACCGTCGTGGTGGGGGATGCGGCTGATCCAGCGGCCCTCTCGAGGCTGGTGGGCGACGTGGATGCGGTGGTGTCCGCGCTGGGTCCCACCGACAGGCAGCCCGACCTCCACACGAGAACCGCCAGAGCCCTGGTGTCGGTCATGTCCGCTTCGGGCCCGAGGCGCTTCGTCGGCGTCAGCGGCGCGGGCATCGACATCCCGGGGGACCGCAAGTCCACACGGGACAAGGCCATCAGCTGGCTGATCAACAAGCTCGGCGGAGATGCGGTCAAGGACAAGCCGTCCGAGTACAGGGTGTGGGCGGATTCAGATCTGGAATGGACCCTTGTCCGCCCGCCCCGCCTGACGGAGGGCGCCGCCACCGGGAAGCTGGAACACGACGCTCACCAGTCCACACGGTCCACGAAGATCACGCGGGCTGACCTGGGCGCATTCCTCCTCGACGTCGTCGAGCATGACCTCTACCCGAGGACGGCCCCCTTCGTCGCCACTGCACCATCCTCCGGAAAGGCGTGAACCGGAAATCGGTGGCAGGGCGACGCCGGGGACAGCAGCCAGATCAGCGGACCCGTTGGTTCTGCGTGGGCGTCAGTGGTTCGTGGACTCCGCCCACAGGTTGATGCCCGCGTCCTTGGCGTGCTGGTCGATGCGCTCAAGCTCGTCGTCGGTGAAGTCCAGGTTCTCGACGGCCTTGAGGTTGGCCTCCAGCTGACCCACCGATGACGCACCGATCAGCGTCGTGGTCATGCGTTCGTCGCGCAGTACCCACGCGAGTGCCATCTGCGCCAACTCCTGGCCCCGCTCCTGGGCGATTTCGTGCAGCGCCTTGATGTGTGTGAGCGTCTGCTCGTCGAGCTGGTCCTTCGGGAGGGAACCCTCGCGTGCCATCCGGGAGTCATCGGGTATACCGTGCAGGTACTTGTTCGTCAGCAGGCCCTGCGCCAGGGCCGTGAACGCGATCATGCCCATGCCCTCGGACTCGCAGGCGTCCAGCAGGTCCGGCTCGATCCAGCGGTTCAGCATCGAGTAGCTCGGCTGGTGGATGAGCAACGGCGTCCCCAGATCCCGGGCGATACGCGCCGCCTCGCGGGTCTTCGACGCCGAGTACGACGAGATTCCCACGTACAACGCCCGGCCGGAACGCACCGCCCTGTCCAGCGCCATCATCGTCTCCTCGACGGGCGTGTCGGGGTCGAACCGGTGCGAGTAGAAGATGTCGACATAGTCAAGGCCCATGCGCTTGAGCGACTGATCCAGCGAGGCCAGCACATATTTGCGGCCGCCGCCGCCCTCGCCGTACGGGCCGGGCCACATGTCATAGCCGGCCTTGGAGGAGATGACGAGCTCATCGCGGAACGGGGCCAGGTCCTGCTTGAAAATGGTGCCAAAGTTGATCTCGGCCTGGCCATAGGGCGGGCCGTAGTTGTTGGCCAGGTCGAAGTGGGTGATGCCACCATCGAAGGCTCGCCGGATGATGGCCCGTTGCGTCTCCATGGGCTTGTCATCGCCGAAGTTCTGCCACAGCCCCAGGGAGATCAGGGGCAGTTTGAGGCCTGAGCGGCCGCAGCGTCGATAGGGCATCCGGCCGTCGTAGCGATCAGGGTCTGGTACATACGTGGGATACATGCTTGCCATCCTGCCACTGACAGGGGGGTGCTTGCGTGACATGCCGGGAGAACCGGATGAGTGGACGTTCGGGGTGCAAGAGAGAACCCTCCAGAGCGTCGACGTCGAAACAAGTTCGGCCTCAAAGGTCAGGACAGGCCTCGGCAACCAACGCAGGCGCTCCCAACTGTTCCCGCAGATCCTGCGTCAGCCCTGCCACCTCGACGGCGACGTCGGGACGGACAAATGTCTCCGGCGTCACAGCCACCCGTTGAAGTTCGACGCGCTGCTGCCCGTGGGCTTTGACTTCGGTGCCGTCCAGCTCGTACCCGCAGTGGCGCGACACGGCCAGTGATCTCTCGTTGCCGACGATCGCGCTGGACTCCGCCCGGGTCGCACCGAGGTGGTCGAACGCAAGGACGAGGATCATCTGCCGCATCAATGTGCCGATTCCCCTCCCCTGCTCGGACAGGCGCAGGTAGGAGCCCGACGTGACGACGCGCAGCCTGGTGAAGTCCTGCGCGGAGAGGTCCTGGGAGCCGATCAGCCGCCCGGAGTCGAAGACTCCCAGGGTGAGCTTCCAGTCCGTGGGCCCGATGCCAGCTCGGGCGCTCCACAGAAACTGCTGACTGTTCAGCAGCCGATCCACTGGTTCCGCGGACAACCAGTTGAAGACGTAGTTCGCCCTCTCGTCGGCGAACACTGGTGACGCGGTCAGGTCTGCGTACGCCGGCAGATCACTGTCCCTGATGAGGCGCAGCGTGATGTTCCCGGCCGTGACAACGAGTCCGAATGGGGGGAACAGCCGGGCCAGATCGTCATCGGTCATGTGTGGAATGGTAGACAAACTCCGGCCTCCTCGTCTTGCCCCCCACCGGCCTGACAACGCCCAGCGCGGCAATGGCGAGAGTCAATGCTCCCCCACCGCCGCACGCCGTGTCCAGGCCGTCCTCACCCGTCTGCGTGCGTGACCCGGCTTCACTTCACGGCTGGTCTGCAGTCTCCATGAATCTGCGCGCTGTGGCCAGCAAGGGGGCAGACCGTGCACATCGCTGACCTCGGTGGGCAGGATGTGCGGTGCGCTCGGGAGCCTAGCTCCGCGAAGCCCCTGAATCCGGTGGCGTGAAGATCCTGGCCTGCCAACCGAACTTTCGTGCCGCTTCGACGACGTGAGGTTCGGTGGCGGTGAAGTGCACGTCACCCACCGCGACAACGGAGCCCAACTGGTCCTGCAACCTGGCGTGAGCCAGGGCAAGGTGGTCGCTCCCGGGCTGGTCCGCGTCGGGGCTCAGCAGCAGCGGGGTGAGGTGTCCCAGGCTGTGGCCCTCCAGCTCCGCGGCGGCCCCGGTTTCGTTCTCGGTCAGCAGGAAGACGGGTGTCTTTGCCGTGATCAGGCCATCGATGAGATCAGCGATGTCCTGCGTCGGTGCGTCGGGTGCGAGCAGCGTACTCAGCGGCAGCACTGCCAACTCGCCCCGAGCCAGGAAATTCGCAATCCGCCACGGGGCGGGGGTTACCAACCGAAACATGGCAACGGTGGAGAACTGCACGCGGACCGGGCCCTGCCGGGTCTCCAGCGTGACCGATTCCTCGTCATGCGCCGTCACGATTCCGACGGTGTCAGTGGGTTGGCCGTCCTCCGATCGGCGGCGCACGCTCACCCGTTGCCCAACGGGCACGGAGGCCAGGGATTCTTCACTCATGTCACGGAGAGTAGCCCCTCCTGCCCCAGGAATCCGGAACGCTTCCCTCAGGTCTGGACCTGGAGAAGGCGCACCAGCACCTCATCCACACAGTGAGAAGTGCTTCGGGAGGTGCCATTCTGAGACAAGCACCCTTGACACATCTCCGCATGACAAGTAGCCTTGACATGTCAAGTCACCTTGACCTCGAAGGAGGATTGCATGCACAACGACGTCCGCTTGCTTCGCATGGACAGCGGGATGTCCCAGCGCCAACTGGCCGAGATTCTGAACGTCTCCCGGCAGACAGTCAACTCCATCGAGACCGGGCGATACGACCCATCGCTGCCTCTGGCGATCACCATCGCCCGGCACTTCCATCGCACCGTTGAGGAGATTTTTCATGTCGAGACCTGAGATGACAACCCGCCGAAAGGGCCTCAAAGTGCTCATCGCAGCCACTGGCCTCATCGTTATCGTCGGGGTTGGACTGTTGCTGCACGAGTACGCACCCGGCAACATGGGAAACGGTTTCATCAGTGGCGCTGCCATCGCCATCCTCGCCTCAATCGTCATGGTGTGGCGCACCACTCGGGCACGCTCCGGCGCCACCACTTTCGAACGCGCCTGGACCTCGCACGGTGATGAGCGCGACGACGCCGTGCTCACCCGCGCGTTGGCCGCGGTCGGTCTGTTGGCGCTACCGCTGACGGGCGGAGCCGCGGTGGCTGTCGGGCTGGGCGCAGACGTAATGTTGGTCCTGTTCCTGCTCATGGTGGCCGAGCTACTGACCGGCGTCATCGCTTTCGCAGTCACCGCGCGTCACAATTGATCGCCCCACACGAAGGCCAGCTGCCACCAGCGGGAGGGCAGCGCGATCCGCGTCAAGCCAGTTGAGCGTGTTGAGTTCCTCGGCCATCAGCCAAGTGAGCTCGTCATGCGAGTCCCCGGCCGACGGCACCTCATCAAGGGCACACCACCAGAGCTCCATCTCCAACGACTCGGAGATGGGCCAGCGACCACCGGAGGGCGGGTCCAATCGCTGGCCGATGGTCGGAGTCACTCCCAGTTCCTCCCGAATCTCGCGGGCGAGCGCGGCCCGTGGCGACTCCGTCATCTCCGCCTTGCCGCCGGGGAACTCCCACCTCCCCACGGGGGGCGTGGAGCGCCGCGCGGCCAGCACGCGAGGGGTCTTCGCGGCGTCGTCGACGATGAGCCCACCCACTACCAACCGCTTGCCCACTCGGAACTCCTTCAGCCGTCAACCACGCTACGACTCCCATCGCCGACGTCCAATTCACAACTCGTCAGACCCTGTGCGCGCACCACGGCACACGCTGTGCCACCCTGGGCACCATGGCTGATGAGCTGGCTGCGGGCCTCTACGAGCGACTGCTCACCGCCACGCTCCACGACTCGCTGTCGGAGTGCCAAGGCCTTGACGCCACTACCGACCCCATCGGCGTCGGCCAGGAGCCCGTCGCACTCACCCGTCACCTGGCGGGCGTGATCCACGAGTCGCTCAGCCGTGAAAAGGATTCAGCGAAGCGCCTGGCGCTGGCCAACAGCCTCCTCCAGCATCTGCGCCATGGCGACGAGGTACTCACACCCGCCACCGAACTCCTGTCCCTGTCCCCATCGCCCCAGCCGGGACGGGCATCCCTCTCGCTCGTTCGTCCGGCCATCCGGCTCTCGGATCCGGCGCTGCTGACCAACGCTCCCTCCGAGCCATCCATCGGCTCCGAGCTGCAGAAGGAGCTGCCGTCGGCCAATCGCGTCGATCTCCTGTGCGCCTTCGTGAAATGGCACGGCGTTCGGGTGCTGGAGGATCAACTCCGGGACCTCAGGGATGGTGGCATCCCGCTGCGCGTCGTCACGACCACCTACATGGGCGCCACTGAACGCCGGGCGCTGGACCGACTCGTGCGCGATTTCGGCGCCGAGGTCCGCATCCAGTACGACGCCCATCGCACCCGTCTGCACGCCAAGGCCTGGCTGTTTGAACGCGACACCGGCTTCGACACCGCATACGTCGGGTCATCGAACCTGTCTAGGGCAGCCATGCTGGATGGTCTCGAATGGAACGTCCGGCTCTCCCGTATCGCGACGCCGACCCTGCTGGACAAGTTCCGTGCCACCTTCGAGTCGTACTGGAACGACCGCTCCTTCGAGCCCTATGACCCCGACGTGGACGCGGAACGGCTCGACGCAGCGCTCGACCGGGCGGGGACGGGAGCGGGGGTCGGTCCCGGGCTCTGCCTGGACCTCTCCGGTCTGGAGGTGCGGCCACACCCGTACCAGCAGGCTATCCTCGAGGCACTCGCCGTGGAGCGCGAGGTGCATGACCGGCACCGCAACCTCATCGTCGCAGCCACGGGAACCGGCAAGACGATCATCGCCGCGCTGGATTACCGCGAGCTGGCTCGCGGCGTCGACGGGGAGAGACCCTCACTCCTCTTCGTGGCACACCGCAGAGAGATCCTGCAGCAGTCGCTGCGGACCTATCGGGAGGTGCTGGCCGACGCGAACTTCGGCGAGCTGCTCGTGAATGGGCACCAACCGGATCGCTGGCACCACGTCTTCGCGTCAGTTCAGTCACTCCACTCCACCACGGTGAGTGCCTTCGATCCGCACGGGTTCGACATCGTCGTCATCGACGAGTTCCACCACGCCGAAGCCGCAACATACCGTCGACTCCTGACCCACTTCGCACCCCATGAGTTGCTGGGTCTGACCGCCACTCCCGAGCGGGCTGACGGTGTGGATGTGCGGTCCTTCTTTGATGGTCGCACTGCCGCAGAGTTGCGTCTCTGGGACGCACTGGAGGCCGAGCTGCTCTCGCCCTTCCACTACTTCGGGTTGGCCGACGACACGGATCTGACGGGGCTGAAGTGGTCACGGGGTCGCTACGACGAGAGGCAGCTCTCCAACCTCTACACCGGCAACGATGCCCGCGCGAGGATCATCATCACGCAACTGCAGGACAAGGTGCTGAATCCGGGCGCCATGAAGGCGCTGGGGTTCTGCGTGAGCGTTGTCCACGCGCACTGGATGGCAGACGTCTTCAACCGGGCAGGGCTACCATCCGTCGCCCTGAGCGGCACCAGCAGCCACATCGAGCGAGATGAGGCACGTGCCCAACTGCGTCGCGGCGAGATCGTCTGCGTCTTCACCGTGGATCTGTTCAACGAGGGTGTGGACCTTCCCGACGTCGACACCCTGCTGATGCTCAGACCCACCGAAAGTGCGACGATCTTCCTCCAGCAGCTGGGACGCGGTCTGCGTCACAGCCCCGGGAAGGCCGTGCTCACGGTGCTCGACTTCGTCGGCCATCACCGCAAGGAGTTCCGCTGGGACCAGAAGCTGCGCGCACTCACCGGTCGTCTCCCGGGCCAGCTGGGGGAGGATGTGGCGGGCGGATTCCCGTTCCTGCCGTCAGGGTGCCAAATAATGCTGGATCGGGAGACGCAGGGAGCTGTCCTGGCCAGCCTGCGCCAACAGGTCCAGCGCGGCAACTGGTCGACGTTGGTCTCCGAACTGCGCAGCCTCGGCGACACGGATCTGCGTGGATTCCTCGACGCCTCACAGCGGGACCTCGCGGATGTCCTGAAGAAGGGACAGCGGTCCTGGACGCAGTTGCGCAGGGACGCCGGTCTGCCGACAGCACCAGCAACACCCGGCGAAGGGCCTCTCCTCAAGCGTGTTCGAGCGTTTGCCCACGTCGACGACGCCATCCGTGTGCGGGGCTATCGGGACGTGCTTGCGGGATCAGTCCCCTACTCAGAGCTCGATCCCACCGCCCAACGTCTTGCCCGGATGCTCGTGTTCTCCGTCTGGCCGAAACTGGGCTTCGACGACTTTGACGCCGCTCTGGAGGCGTTGCGCCGCGAATCGGCAGTCACAACCGAACTGGGTCACGTGATGGACTTCGCCTTCGATCGCAACCGGATCCTGACAACCACTCTCGGCGAGGGGTTGGCGACGCTGCCGCTGCGTGTCCATGCCCGGTACCAGCGCGAGGAAATCCTGTCGGCGCTGGACCATGCGTCGCCGTCGAACCTGCCCGGCAACTTCCGCGAGGGCGTGCTGTACGTGCCGGACATGAACGTGGATGCCCTGCTCGTCACGTTGAACAAGTCCGGAAAGGACCGCTCCCCCACCACCATGTACAAGGACTACGCCATCAGCCAGGAGCTGTTCCACTGGGAATCACAGTCGCAGACATCCCTCCAGTCACCCACAGGTCAGCGCTACGTGAGCGACAGCAGTCGCGCGCTGCTCTTTGTCCGCGACGACGCACAAGACGAACTGGGGACGGCGCCTTACACCTTCCTCGGCCGGGCGCGACACGTCAGCCACACGGGCAGTCGGCCCGTCGCCATCACGTGGCGTCTGGATCAGCCCATGCCTGCCGAGTTGTTCCAGACGGCCAAAGCCGTTGCGGGCTGACGTCGATGCCCGCCGCGTTCCTGCCCGGCCGCCCTGCTTCTGCGCGCCTCCCCTGCACCTGTGCGCCGCCTCCTTCGCGCACGTCGGCGAGACACCTCCGGCGTTGATCACCGGGGTGGCGCCGGCGTCGGTGAATCTCACGCACCAGCCTGAAGCGCAGAGGTCAGCGGGAGACAAGCTGCGCCAACGTCCTGCCCCAGGCGCGCACGGCATCCTCGTCCACGTGGTCCTGCGCCTGCTTCTGCAGCGTTCGCAAGAACAGCCGCTTGAACCAGGAGACCCTCTCCGGGACATATCGGCCACCGAAGGACTCCTGCGCAACGGGCGCGAGTTGCCCCAGAACCGCCCTGTTGTATCCGAGCGACTCGTCCCGCTTCGACGGATTCGCCGCGTTCAAACAAACGTTGAACACCGCGACCGACGACGCTTCCAGCGGTGTTCTGTTGGCCGAGATCCACGCCGTCGCCTCCGGGTACCACTGGCCCGCCTGGACGCCGCTGCCCAGCACCACGAGATCCCGACCCTCCGCGCTGGGCAAGTTCCTCACATCCGCGACGTCCACATCATGACCCGCAGTGCGCAGTTCGCTGGCCAACACCTCCGCAACATCCGAGGCGGCGCCCGCCCGCGACGCCCAGCCGATCAGTACCCGTGCCATGCCAGCCAAGGTATCCGCGCCCTGTTCTCGTCAACGCGCGGGGTGCTATTGGTCAGGAAGAGCTTTCGCCCGGACGCACACCGGTAGGCTCGGGGCATCCAGCTGAGCGAAGGGAGTCACACAGTGAGCAAATCCAGCAAGCGCGTCGGCGTTCTGACAGCCGGCGGCGACAGCCCCGGCCTCAACGCGGCCATCCGTGGGCTCGGCAAGGCGGCGCTGGGACGTCACGGCATGGAACTGATCGGATTCCGCGACGGCGTGCGCGGGCTCGCCGAGAACCGCAGCGTCGAACTCACCCACGCCAACCTCTCCGGCATCCTGACGATCGGCGGCACCATTCTGGGCACCAGCCGCGACAAGGTGCACAAGATGATGGTCGACGACGAGCCGCAGGACATGATCCCGACGATCGCCGAGACCTTTGAGAAGAACAAGCTGGACTGCCTCGTCATGCTGGGCGGTGGCGGCACGGCGAAGAACGCGATGCGGCTGTCCAAGGCCGGGCTGAACGTCGTCCATCTCCCCAAGACGATCGACAAGGACGTCGCGCACACGGACAACACCTTCGGGTTCTCCACCGCCCTGGAGATCGCCACCGAGGCCATCGACCGCCTGCACTCCACCGCCCACAGCCACCACCGCGTGATCCTCGCCGAAATCATGGGACACAAGGCCGGCTGGCTCACACTCGGCGCCGGGATGGCGGGGGGCGCCGACATCATCCTGCTTCCCGAGATCCCCTATACCGTGGACTCCATCGCAGAGACCATCCAGGCCCGCCGGGACCGTGGCACCAACTTCAGTGTCATCGCCGTCGCCGAGGGCGCCCACGACGTGAAGGCCCACGCCGAGATCGCTGCCGCCGAATCACTCAAGTCCTCGGCGGACAGCCCGGAGGCCAAGAACGCCGCCAAGAACCATCTGGCGAACGTGACGGACACCCATCGTGAGCACACGTTCCGCCTGGCCCGGGAGTTGGAGGCGGCAACGGGCCTCGACACCCGCGTCACCATCCTCGGCTACGTACAGCGCGGCGGTACGCCCTGCGCCGAGGACCGACTGCTCGGGACGCGCATCGGCTCCGCGGCGGCCGAACTCATCGCCGACGGCGAGCACGGGATCATGGTGGCCTCCCGCGGGGAGGACACCGCACCCGTGCCCCTGAAGGACGTGGCCGGCAACCTGGCGCTGGTGCCACTGGATCACTCGTGGATCAAGGCGGCACGCGACGTGGGCACGGGTCTCGGGGACTGAGGAGCAGCCCAAGCTCCCGCACGAGCCTTCTGATCACCCTCCTACAGTTGAGGGGTGAACTCCTTCTCCCGCCGTGCCGTTCTGGCCGGTGGCCTCGCTGCCCTGACCACTGGCTGCGCGTCGGGACTTCCATCGCTGCCCGAACCTCGCGTGCCGGGGACCTGTCGGAAGCCCGAATCGCTGGTGGAGTTCTCGACGCTTGGAGGCGCGACGCTCGGCTATGAAGTCGGCCGCACCATCACCACCTACAAGGCCGACCCGCGCTTCGTCGAACTCCTGGAAGCGTGGGCGGAGGACTGGAGCGCCATGAGCGGGCTGGGCGGCATGATCACCGTGTGGAGCTACGGCGCCTACGTGGACAAGTGCGATTCCTTCCATGCGGCGGGCCGCGCGTTCGACATTGCCGAGGTGGAACACACCGGCGGTTCGGTGTCCTGCCGCCACGACGTCTGGGGCCCCGGAACCGCCGCGCAGCTGCGGGACTACTGGCGGCTGGCCGCCTCCCTCCACCTGCACTTCGGATACACGCTGACGCACCTCTACAACGAGGCGCACCAGAACCACATCCACGTGGACAACGCCACCTCCAGGTGGGAGCCCACGACGTTCCGATCCGGCTCGAGGGTGCAGGTCCAGATGGTGCAAGCTGCATGCCGACGAGTCTTCGGCGCGGACGTCGAGATCACGGGACGCTGGGATACTCAGACGCGCGGGGCGCTGCGCCCCATTCAAGCTTCATTGGGCATCACCCGTCCCCTGGCGGATGCCGACGGCTGGCGAGAGTTTCTCCGCGCGACGGCGTCAACGCTCTAGCCGTGGACCGGTAGGCCTCACTTCTGAGCTGCGGGGATGTTCACCATCCACTTGACGCCGAACTTGTCCGTGAGTTGACCAAAATGATCACCCCAGGGGGCCTGCTCCAACGGCATGGTGACGACGGCGTCCTCCTGCAGGAGTTCCCACCAGGACGTCAACTGCTCGGCATCGCCGCCCGCCGCGTCGTCGCTGCTGAGGGACAGGGTCCCGTTGGTGTCCCGTTCCATCCCGGGCGGCACGTCGGAGACCATGAGGTGGACGCCCCGGTCGAGGTAGAGCGAGGAGTGCATCACGCGCCCGGAGGTTGCGGGGTCGGTGTCCCCCATCCCCTGCTCGAAGGTCATGAGTCCGAGTTCTCCGCCGAAGACACGGTGGTAGAACTCGACGGCCTCGCGGGCCTTCCCGTCGAACTGGAGGTTCGGGACGAGGCCGATCGTCATCGTGTCTCCCTTCAGGCGTGAACGCTCCGATGCGCCCTGTTCTCCATTCTCCGGTGCTCCAAGCCACAGCGCGGCCGTTCGGCAAAAGTTGCCATGTTGGAGTGTTGTGCTGGAATTGACCCATGACGACTGAAGTGGATTTCTGGTTCGACCCCTCCTGCCCCTTCGCCTGGATGAGCTCGAGATGGATGCTGGGGGTGGAGAAGGTGCGCGACGTACACACCACCTTCCACGTGATGAGCCTCGCGGTCCTCAACGACGGGCGCGACGTCCCTGATGAGTACCAGAAACTCATGGACAATGCCTGGGTGGGCGCCCGCGCTGCACTCGCCGTCGAGCAGCGTCACGGTTCCGAGGCCCTGCGAGAGTTCTACACCGCGGTGGGCACCCGGATTCATCCTGGCGAGGAACCACAGACGCCGGAGACCATCGGAAAGGCGCTGGCTGAGTGTGGCTTCGAGGCCGACATCCTTCAGATCGCAAGAACCGATGCACTGGACGACGATCTGCGTCGCTCCCACCACGAGGGCATGGACCCGGTGGGCAATGAGGTGGGCACGCCCGTCATCCGCATCAACGGGATGAGCCTCTTCGGCCCCGTGATCTCTCCCGCCCCCAAGGGCGAGGAGGCAGGCGACCTGTTCGACGGCGTGGTGAAGGTCACGGCCTACCCGGGATTCTTCGAGCTGAAGCGCAGCCGCGACGTCGACCCGATCTTCGACTGAGCCCCCTACTTCTTCTGCGAACTGGCCTTGGAGGAGTCCAGGAGCTCATGGACTCCCTCAAGGATCTCCGAGGGCCGGTATGGGAAGGTGCTCACTTCCTTCTTCTTCGAGACGCCGGTCAGGACGAGGATCGTGTGGATCCCCACCTCTATGCCGGCGACGATGTCGGTGTCCATGCGGTCGCCGATCATCGCCGTCGTCTCGCTGTGGGCCCCGATCTTGTTCAGCGCAGACCGGAACATCATGGGGTTCGGCTTGCCCACGACGTAGGGATCCCTCCCGGTGGCCGCCCTGATGAGTGCAGTGATGGCGCCGGTTGCCGGGAGGGGTCCGCTGGGACTGGGCCCTGTGACGTCCGGGTTGGTGGCGATGAACCGTGCGCCACCCAGGATGAGTCGAATCGCGGTCGTGATCGACTCGAACGAGTACGTCCTCGTCTCTCCCACCACCACGAAGTCCGGTTCCCTGTCCGTCATGATCATGCCAGCTTCGTGGAGGGCGGTGAAAAGTCCGGCTTCGCCAATGACGTAGGCGGAGCCCTCCGGCAGTTGATCCTCCAGGAAGGCCGCCGTGGCCAGTGCCGACGTCCAGATCCGTTCTTCGGGAACTTCGAGTCCTGAAGCATGCAGGCGCGCTGCGAGATCCCGCGGCGTGTAGATCGAGTTGTTCGTCAACACCAGGAATTCTGTGCCGTCCTTCATCCACTTCTCCAGCAGTTCTCGAGCACCCGGCAGCGCTTCGTCCTCCTCGACCAGCACGCCGTCCATGTCCGTCAGCCAGCATTCGATGTCCGCTCGTGTCCGCATGCTGCCCACCGTAGCCACGATCAGTGCCGCTGCGGGTCATTCAGGACGCGGAGGACGGTCGCAAGCACGTCCTCAAGGCGGCCGTGGAGACGGTGGGTCGCCAGGTCATCACCCCGGGTTGCGCCGTCGTTGATGATGACGATGGGCTTGCCGTCGCGCGACGCCCTGCGCACGAAGCGCAATCCACTCATCACCGTCAGGCTGCTCCCCAGCACCAGCAGAGCGTCGGAGGCGTCCAACAGGTCGAACGCAGCGGTCACCACCTCCCGGCTGGCGTTCTCCCCGAAGTACACGACGTCGGGCTTCAGCACCCCACCACACACCACACAACTCGCGTAGACGAAATCCTCCGTCCGATCCACCTCTGCGTCACCGTCCGGGAGGGATTCAGCCTGCAGGGCCAGATCGTCCAGACGGGCAGCGACGGACGGGTTCAACTCCAACAACCGCCGCTGCAGGGCCTCACGGTCGACGACGGTGCCGCAGGACAGACAGGTGACCGTCGAGAGCCTGCCGTGGAGGTCCAGTACCGGGCCTGAACCGGCTGCCTGGTGCAACCCGTCGACGTTCTGCGTCACGACGCCGGTGATCGGCATCATCCTCCCCAGGGAGGCCACCTGTTCGTGCACGGCGTTGGGTCGAGCCACCCGGAAGGACGGCCACCCGACGGCGCTGCGCGCCCAGTAGTGCCGCCGTGAATCGTCAGAGGTCACGAACTCCTGGTAGGTCATGGGGGCGCGGGGGATGGCACCGCGACCGCGGTAGTCGGAAAGCCCCGACGCGGTGGACGTGCCAGCCCCCGTCAGTACCATCGTCGCGGCGTTGCGCAGGGCCCTTGCGGCAGCAATCACGTCCCCCGGCGGTGAGACCAACCCGAAGGACGAGTCGTCGGGTGGGCCCCACGCCTGGCTCTGAAGGACGCTGCGTCCCACCCGCGCAGTACGGAACCAGCCCCCGACGTCGGGGGGAACCTGTTGCTGTGACACGAAAACAGGCTACCCGCGCCCGATCCGCGCAACGACATGACCTTCGATCGCCGAACAGTCTCACTGTTACGCTGGCCACGGCTTGTTCTGGCTGGGTCCGACACCACCTTCGATGAAAGCGGTGAACAGCGTGATCACATTCGAGAATGTGCGCAAGGAGTATCCCGATGGCACGGTTGCCGTTGCTGACTTCTCGCTGGAGATTCCCTCCCACGAACTTGTGGTGCTTCTCGGCTCCTCCGGCTGTGGAAAGACCACGCTCATGCGCATGGTCAACCGCATGGTGGACCCGACCTCCGGGCAGGTCGCCATCGACGGCGCGGATGTGGCGAATTCCGACCCGGTGAAGCTGCGTCGCAGCATCGGCTACGTCATGCAGGCAGGCGGCCTGCTGCCACACCGCACCGTTGTGGACAACATCGCCACCGTGCCCCTGCTGCTGGGCCAGACCCGGCGGGCCGCTCACGGCCGTGCCTCGGAACTGTTGGACATCGTGGGTCTCCCGCCCGGTGTGGCCAAGCGGTATCCCAGCCAGCTCTCCGGAGGACAGCGCCAGCGCATCGGCGTGGCCCGGGCGCTGGCGTCGGACCCCAACATCCTGCTGATGGACGAGCCCTTCGGCGCCGTCGATCCCGTGGTGCGTGCCGAACTGCAGACCGAACTCCTGCGGCTGCAACACGAGTTGGCGAAGACCATCCTGTTCGTCACCCACGACGTGGACGAGGCGTTCCTCCTGGGCCAGAAGGTTCTCGTGCTGCGCACCGGTGCCGAGGTGGCGCAGAGCGGCTCGCCCGCCGACATCCTGCTCGATCCGGCCGACGAGTTCGTGGCCGACTTCATCGGCGGGCCACGCCGTCGGCTCCGCACAGAGATGCGGGACGGTCGCCACATCGTGGTCGACGCTGCCGGTCAGGTCACGGGTGTGATGCAGGACGATTCCGGGCTGGCCGGATGAGATTCGACTGGATGGCGGACAACTCCGACCGGATCCTCCTGATGGCGATTGCCCACGTCAGGGTGGCCGTGCTGCCCATCGTGCTGAGCCTCGTCATCTCGGTGCCCCTCGCCTGGTGGGCACACCGTCGGATGAATGCCCGACGGATCCTGGTCCCCGTCAGCAGCGTGCTCTACGCGCTGCCCTCGCTGCCGCTCTTCATCCTCCTGCCGGTCATCATCGGGACGCAGGTGTTGGACCCCATCAACCTCGTGATCGCGCTGACGCTGTTCGGCATCGCGCTCATGGTGCGCACCGCAGTTGATGCCTTCGACTCGGTGGGCCGTGTGACGCGCGACGACGCGCTCGCCGTCGGCCACTCCCCGGCGCAGGTCTTCTGGCGCGTGGCCCTGCCGCTGGCCGGTCCACCTCTGATGGCGGGGACGCGGGTGGTCAGCGCGTCGACGCTGTCGCTGGTCTCAGTGGGCGCCCTGATCGGCGTTCCCTCACTCGGCTATTTCTTCACCAACGGCTACCAGCGCGCCTTCCCCACGGAAATCTTGACGGGTGTGCTGGGCACGGTCGTGCTGGCCGTCCTCTTCGACGCCGCGATCGTGCTGATCGGGCGCCTCCTCATGCCCTGGGTGCGGGCCACGGACCGGAGGCGTGCATGAACCAGATCATCGACGCCTTCGGCTGGATACTGGATCCTGCCAGGTGGTCCGGCTCCGGTGGCATCGCCATCCGCGTCCTCGAACACCTCTGGTACACCCTGCTGGCCATCGGGTTGGCCGCAATCATCGCTGTGCCGGCTGGCCTTTTCATCGGCCACACCGGCAGGGGCCGTGCAATTGCCATCGGGCTCACCGGCGCGCTGCGCGCTCTGCCCTCGCTCGGCCTGCTGACCTATCTGGCCGTCACGATGGGGCTCGGCCTCAGTCTCGCCATCGTGCCGTCCACCATCGTCCTGGCAATCCTCGCAATCCCTCCCCTCCTGGCGGCGTCCTATTCGGGTGTGGAGGCGGTGGACGGTGAGGTGGTGGACGGCGCACGCGCCACGGGTCTGAACGAATGGCAGATCGTCCAACGCGTCGAGGTTCCGCTGGCCGGACCGCTGCTGGTGGGAGGTCTGCGGTCCGCGATGCTGCAGGTGATCGCCACGGCGACCCTCAGCGCATACCTCGGCCTGGGCGGGTTGGGTCGCTTCATCTTCGACGGCCAGGCGGTGCGCGACTACACCCAGATGCTCGGTGGCGCCATCATCGTGATCGCGCTGGCGCTGTCCATCGACGGGCTGATCCTTCTGGCCAAGAAGGTGCTCCTTCCCCAGGGCGTCGACATCGCGCTCGGCACGGCCACGTCGGTCACCAAGGTCGACCAGACCTGATCGGCACCCATCCGTGGGTCGTATTTGCTCTCAGCGAACCCCGGGACCTCACGGTCGCTCCCCGGGCCGACTAGCATCGAGAGCACATCGATCCCTTCGAAAAGGACCATTCCCATGACTTCTCTCTTCCCGAGGCGTGCCCTGGTGGGCATCGCCGCCGCGGCCGCCTTGCTGGGCGGGTGCTCCAGTGCAGACCCCATGGCCGATCCCACGACCGACGACACGGCGGGTGGGGAGACGATGTCCAGCACCGTTCGGGTGGGCTCCGCCGGCTTCCCCGAGGCGGAGATCATCGCCGAACTCTATGCCCAGGCCCTGGAGGCCGACGGCGTCACCGTCGAGCGCAACATGCAGATCGGTTCACGCGAGACCTACATCAAGGCTCTGGAGGATGGTTCCGTGGACCTTCTGCCCGAGTACACCGGCAATCTCCTGCAGTTCTACGATGCCGAGGCCACCGCCCAGACGGCGGACGAGGTCCTCTCCGCGCTGCGTGAGGCGGCCCCCGAGGATGTCCGGGTACTCGAGCCCTCCTCCGCCGAGAACAAGGACTCCTACGTGGTGACCACGGAGTTCTCCGAGGAGAACGGGATCACGTCGCTCGCCGACCTCAAGGACTTCGACGGCACCCTGCGTCTGGCGGCCAACCCGGAACTTCCCAACCGTCCCTACGGTCCGATGGGTCTGACGGAGATCTACGGCGTGCCCGCCGAGAACATTGAGTTCACCCCCATCGACGACGGCGGCGGCCCGCTCACCGTGCAGGCGCTGGTTGACGGTGACGTGGACATGGTGGATCTCTACTCCACCACTCCGGCCATCACGGAGATGGACTTCGTGGTGCTGGAGGATCCCGAGAACATGATCGTGACCCAGCAGGTGTTCCCGCTGGTCAGCGACAGGGTGCCCGACAGCGCCGACGAGACGCTGAACGCCGTGAGTGAGGCATTGACCACGGAGGACCTCATCGACATGAACGCCCGCAATCAGGGCGACGAAAAGGCCTCCCCCTCCACCATTGCAGCCGACTGGCTGGAGGAGAACGGTCTGATTTGAGCCTCCGCCACTCGTCGCGTCCCGGCGATGACGGGTGACATTGACCCTATGCACCAATCGACTCGAAGGCCCCGGGGATTCCTCCCCGGGGCCTTTCCCATGCACCGTTTCCCGCTCGGTCCCGCCGCTCAGAGGTGGGGTTGGAGGCGTACCAGCTCTTCTCGTTCCGACTGGAACCTCTGGTTGATCGCAAACGTGATCCCCAGGGTGATGACGGGCATCAGGGCGACGACGATGATGGGGACGCTCCAACCCCCCAGCTGCTCCGCGATGAGTCCTAGGCCGACGGGCCAGATGGAGGCGAGAATGAAGCCCAGGCCGTTGGCCAGCGCCGACAGGCCGGCAACCTTCGTGCCGTCGGGATAGCCGACGATGAGTGCCAGCGACATGGCCAGGTGGGCCCCCGAGCAGAGGCCGGCCAGCAACGTCGCGGCCCATCCGAGCGTGGAGCTGCCGAACCCGAAGAAACCCATGACTACCACCGCGGGCATGAAGAGGATGCCGTAGGCGACCAGGATCACACGCCACCGGCTGAACTCAAGAAGCTTCGGCCCCAGCAAGGCCCCCGGGATGGCTGACAGTGCATAGGCGCCGATGACGGCCCCGGACTCGGCGTCGGTTGCCCCCGCCTCCTGGAACCAGACCGGCCCCCACGTCATGATCGCGAAGAACATGGCCGACTGGACGCCCATGTGTGCGGTGATCGCCAGCAGCGTCGGGTTGCGGAACATGGCGCCGACGCCGGCCACCGAGGAATTCTCCTCCCGACGGAACATCGGGCTGTCGCGCTTCTTGGCGAGCCCCCATCCGATCAGCCACCACACCAGGACGAGGACGATCACGACGACCCAGACGGAGATGGCAGCGTTCCAGCTCAGTCCCCACTGCTGCATGAGCGGCACAGTCGCGGCGGCACCCATGGAGGCACCCACGTTCAGCCCCACGGAGAACCAGCCCATGTAGGCGGTGGCCCGACGCGGGTAGAACGTGCGGATCGCCACTGGGACCACCGCATTGCCCATCCCCACCCCGACTGACAGCAGGATGGTTCCACCCATCAGCGCCGGCGTCGTGGGGATGAACCGGATGGCCGTGCCGGCGGCGACGATGGTCAACAGGATGACGATCGTCACCGGCGCACCGAACCGTCGCACCACTGCGGGGGTCGCGAACGCAAAGATGCCGAACACGATCAACGGGAGCGACCCCAACAAGCCGGCTTCGCTCTCGGACAGGCCGAGTGATTCCCGGATGACGGGGATCACGGGAGCAACGTTGTTGACCGTCAGCCGCAGTGTGATCGACACCCCGACCAGGATGACGATGGCATGCAGGAAGAATGGCACCGCATGTTTCGGCTCGGTGGACCCTGCGGCGCGGGTGTGGTTCATCAAGGCGCTCAGCTCAGTGCTGCTGCGACGGCAAGCTTCAGCGCACCCAGGAATTTGGTCTCCCGGTCCTCGGCGCTCATGTCGGAGCCGTGGTCCAGAAGGTGATCGGACACCGTCAGGACGGTGAGGGCCTCACGGCCGAACTCGGCAGCCGCACCGTAGATGCCGGCGGCTTCCATCTCCACTCCCAACACGCCGTACTTGCTCAGCAGTTCGATGCTGCTGGCGCCCTCGAAGTAGAAGTGGTCCTTGGACAGGATCGGGCCCACGTGGACAGTCATCGAATCGTCGGCGGCAGCGACGGCGGCCGCCGCAAGGTTGAAGCTCGCAAGCGCTGCGAAGTTCAGGCCGGGGAGGCGCTGCTGGTTCATGTTCGAGTCCGTGTGCGCGCCGAGACCGACGATGACGTCGCCCACCTTCACGTCGTGGGACATACCACCGCAGGTGCCGACGCGGATGATGCGGGACACGTCGTAGTGATCGAACAGCTCGGTGACGTACAGGGTGGCCGATGGCATGCCCATGCCTGAACCCATGACGGTGAGTGGCCTGCCCTGCACCGTCCCGGTGAAGCCGAGCATGCCGCGGATGTCGGTGACCAGCTCGGCGTCGTCCAGCAGGAGGTGGGCGATGCGCTCCGCGCGCTTGGGGTCGCCGGGCATGATGACGGCGGGCGCGATCTGATTCTTCTCGGCGCGGATGTGCGGTGTGGGCATATCGGGGTCCTTTCACGGTGTTGCTGAAGTCACGAGACGTGGGCGCGGTTCCGTTCAGGGAACGTCGACGGTCCCCGACCAACGACCAGCCACACTACCTGTTCACGTTCTGCTGTTCACATCCTGCTGTTCACATCCTGGCCGGTCACCTCACGCCCTGCGGGCGGGTTGTCCGCCGGGCATCGGGGGACGACGGGGCGCTGCCGCGACCCTGTTCACGATGCTCCCCCACAGCGCAGCCCCTCCATGCCAAGCCACTCGTGTCAGGCAACCCGCGAAGACAGCCCGCAGTGGCTATCGCGAATCCTCCAGCGGCAACGACAGGACGAAGGTGGAGCCCCGCCCGGGACCGGGCGAGGTGGCCGTCAGCTCACCGCCGTGGGCCCGTGCCATTGTGCGAGAAATGGTCAGGCCGATTCCTGAACCGGATTCGCCGATCCGCGCCCCGGGCGCTCTATGGAAGCGTTCAAAGATCTTCTCCAGCTGATCGGCGGCAAGCCCAACACCGGTGTCGGACACCTCGATCAGAGCGCGTCCCTGAGTGGCGCGGGCGCTCACGCTGATCTGCTGACCCGAATCGGTGGCACGCAGAGCATTGCCCACCAGGTTGGTCACCACCTGCGCTATCCGGTCAGGATCGCATCGCACCGGCAACGGGGCGAGAGGACCAACCACGAGTCTCACCCCGGCGTCCTCGGCCTGGGGACGTAGTCTTTCGGCGGCTGCACGGGCGATCTGACCGGCGTCCCCGTCGAAGATGTGCAGGGCCAGGCTCCCCTCCTCAGCCTTGCTCAAGGACGAGAGATCTTCGCCCAACCGACGCAGTCGTCGAGTTTCCTCGCCGATCTGGCCCAGGTTCTCCGGCGTCGTCGGTAGCACGCCGTCGATCATCGCCTCCACGTAGCCATCGATGACAGTCAATGGAGTGCGCAACTCGTGGGCGACCTCTCCCAGCAGCCGAAGGCGTCGGGTTTCCGTCTGGGCCAGTTCATCGCCCAAGTGGTTCACGTCGCGCGCCAGTGCAGCCAGCTCGATCTCCTTCGGCTCCGGGACGGGCACGTCGTAATTGCCCCTGGCCAACTCACGCGTCGCGGCTTGCACCCCCCTGAGCGAACGAATCATCCTGTGGGCGGCGAACGCCCCAAAGATCGCAGCCGCGAACACGCCGGCCACCGCACCGACCAGAAGCGCCCTGTCGACTGCGTCGGCGAACTGCTCCCGCAGGGCCATGCCCTGTCCGCCACGGCCGAACCCCTCACTGTTGAAGGGCGCGCGCCTCAGGTTTTCGTCGAACAGCGTCGGGGCCAACCACCGCACCACGGCGAAGGCCGCCAGCCCTCCGATCAGCGCCACCAGCAAGTGGCTGACCACCAACCGGACGCTGAGCCGATTCACGACGCCTCGGATCGAACGGGCAGGAACTTGTAGCCGACTCCGCGCACCGTCTTGATGATGGCCGGATGGTTTGCGTCATCCCCCAAGGCGCTGCGCACGCTGCGGACGTGCACATCCACCACCCGACCGTCGCCGTAGAAGTCGTAGCCCCACACCTTCTCCAGCAACTGCGCGCGGGAGTAGACCCGCCCCGGTGTTTGGGCCAGCGCCAACAGCAGGTCGAAATCCAGCGCGGACATCTCCACCACAACCCCGGCCACCGCCACCTCACGTCGGTCAGGGTCGATGACGAGGTCACCAAAGGTCATCACGCGATCACCTCGAGCGGCCGTCAGCGGCCCGTGGCGGACACGGCGCAGCACCGTGTTCACGCGGGCCACCACCTCCCGCGGGCTGAACGGTTTGGTGATGTAGTCGTCGGCGCCGACGCTGAGCCCCACCAACGTGTCGACCTCCTCGGCCCGTGCGGTCACCAGGATCACAAAGACCGCCGACTGGGAGCGAATGGCGGAGAGCACCTCCAGTCCGTTGAGGTCCGGCAGGCCCACATCCAGGAGCACCAGGTCGATCCCGGCCGACGGATCGAGCGCGCGCCGCATCGCCTCGGCACCGTCACCGGCCTGGACCACCTCGAATCCGTCGGCATCCAGGTAGGCAGCCAGGACCGTACGAATCGCTGGCTCGTCGTCGACGATCAGAATCCGTCTGGCCATGGCGACCCCTTCGTGGTGCGGTGGGATTCAGACTGGAGAACGGTGGGTGGGGCGCCCCCGGCCACCCCACCCACCGTAGTTCACTGGTTCAGCTGAACCGACAGTCCCCCTGACGGAAAGTGCTCCCGTCACGTCCGGCCCCCTGGCCTCCACGCTCGCCACCGCGCTGACCCTGGCCCATTGCGGCCCCGTCGTCGGACGGCCTGCCACTGCCCTGGCCACGGTTGGCGCGGTTGCCGTTCTGCGCTCCAGTGCCATCCTGGGCACCTAGGACCTCGCCGTCGCGGAGGGCGGTGAAGGCGGCCAGGTGGTTGTTCGAGCCAGCCAGCAGATTGGTCCAGACGGCCTCCACATCCGCCGGGAGGTCACCATCAAGGTCGGCCTCCAGATCGGCAATGTCAGCCTCTTCAATCGCGACACCCGCCTTGTAGGCCTCGTCCACCGAGACCTTGGCCTGCGCCATCAGCTGATCGTGGAAATCGGTCAGGCTGGCATCGGCATAGCTGCCGGCGTCACGCCCTTCGGACGGATCGTCCAGCCCGTAGCGGGTCAGCAGCCTGCCCACTGCGTCGAAGTGCCTCTCCTCGGAGGAGGCGATCCGGCTGAAGGCAGTCGCGTCGGGATAGAGCTCGGCGATCGCGAGATACACGTCGCGGGACATGCGCTCCTCGTCACGCATGAAAGCGATCTGCTCGGCCACCGCGGCGTCGACGGTGGCCGTCGACGTCGCGACCGGGCCCGGCGTCGGGTTCGTCGGGGGCGCCGCCTGGGCAATTGCGGTGGCCCCGCCGCCCAGCGCGAGAATCACCGCCGCAGCTGCG
Organism: uncultured Actinomycetota bacterium; assembly: GCA_963747505.1. Taxonomy (GTDB): domain Bacteria; phylum Actinomycetota; class Actinomycetes; order Propionibacteriales; family Propionibacteriaceae; genus Arachnia. The sequence continues at coordinate 77,739 of CAVVFD010000002.1, forward strand.
GCAGTTCGGCTCTGCCATGTGTTCATGTCCTTCTCCTTTGTCGTGGTTGACTGATGAGAGAGACGCTACGGGCCGGTGATGAAGCCACCGTGCGGGAAATGTGAAGCTTGTGTGAGTCCGAGAATGCATCACTAAGACCCCTCGCTTCGTCAGTTCCCCGCCCCTTCGCCCCGAACCCGGCCCGGCAACGGTGCCGCGCCACTACCGTGGCCCCATGACCCCGCGGCTCATCCCTCAGGACCCCCGGTTCACCACCGAGTCCGAGCGTGCCGTGTGGCAGCGGCTCCGCGACTCGCTGCGGCCGGAGGACACGCTCATCGCCAACCTCCGCCTCACCGACGTCCACCGCGATCACGAGGCGGACCTGACGGTGGTCATGCCCGACGTGGGTGTCCTCGTCGTGGAGGTCAAGGGCTCGGGAGTGGCCTGCGTCGACGGCCGGTGGACAATGACCCACGGCGGCCAGAGCCGCGACGTCGACCCCGTCGCCCAGGCCCGCGACACCAAGTACGCCATCCGCGACTACGTCGAGTGCGACCGCCGATGGGCGGACAGCTCTCGCCCGAGGGCCCGCTACCTGCACGCCGTCGTCACACCCTTCACCGATCTCGGCCCCGACCTGCAGCTGCCCGACTGCCCCCGCTGGATGCTCCACGACAAGTACAACCTCCCGACGCTCGCCGAACGACTCGCGCACGTCCCCGCCGGGTTCGAGACCCACCGCCGGCCCCCGGACGAGGAGGCCTGCGACGCCATCGTCGACATCCTTACCGCCCGCGGCACGAGCGCCGTCGCGACGGTGCTCGACGACGCCGATGAACGCCAGGCCCGGGCCGATCGCCTCACCGAGGACCAGGCCCTCCTGCTGCGCGTGACCCGGCTCCTGAGGCGAGTCGAGATCCGGGGCGGGGCGGGCAGCGGCAAGACGGTCCTGGCCCTGACACAGGCCCGGCAGCTGGCGAGCGGGCGCAACGGCCGGTCGGAACGCGTGGCCCTGCTCTGCTACTCGATCGGGCTGGCCAGCTTCTTCCAGCGGGAGGTCGCGACGTGGCCCCACCGGCAGCGCCCTGCATTCGTCGGCACCTTCGAGGCCCTGGCCAACCAGTGGGGCATTCCGTCCGGCGCCCGCGACGACCCCGACTTCTGGGAGCGCCGCCTCCCCCACCTCATGGCCGAGAAGGCGGCCGAGCTACCGCCCAACCTGCGGTTCGACTCCTTCGTGGTCGACGAGGCGCAGGACTTCGCGGAGTCGTGGTGGCAGCCGCTGGTGGCCGCGATGCGCGTCGAGGAGGAGGGCGGGCTGTTCCTCTACTCCGATGAGAACCAGCGCCTCTTCCAGCGGTTCGGCCGCCCGCCGGTCCCCCTGGTCCCACTCGTGCTGGATCACAACCTGCGCAACACCCGCCAGATCGCTGAGGTCTTCAAGCCGCTCGCCCCGCTGCGGATGCGGCTGGAAGGCGGCGACGGACCGGAGGTGGTACACGTCCAGGCCAGCCCGGAGGACGCGCTCAACGTCGCCGATGACCAGATGGACCTGTTGTTCGACGAGGGCTGGTCGCCAGGCCACACTGCGCTGCTGACGACGGGGCGGCGCCACCCCGAGCAGGTGGCACGGCAGGAGGCCGACCCCGACCAGAGCGACTACTGGGACTCCTTCTGGGACGACGAGATCCCCTTCTACGGCCACGTCCTGGGGTTCAAGGGCCTGGAGCGACGCGCCGTCGTGCTCTGCGTCAACGAGGACGGCACCCGCGACCGGTTCCGGGAGCGGCTCTACGTCGGGCTGTCGCGTGCGACGGACCGCCTGCTCGTCGTCGGGGACCTGGAGGCCATCGGCCACGCGGGGGACGACGTCGTGCGTGCACTGGTGGCACGGGGACGGTGAGGATGACCTCCTCCCCCACCTGCTGGCGTCGAGGAGCGGGGCGATGGACAAATCGGACGGCAATCGAGGTCCGGCTGCAGCCCTGAGCGTCGTCGGTCCACAGTACGCAGTTCGCGCCCAGCTGCAGATGTCAGCCCATGTGGCGGATCTGGCGGTACGCGCAGACCTGTGCACCGCGGCCGCACGGCTCGGACCGGGTCCCTGACCTACGCGCCGACGTCAACGCTCACGGCCTCCAGCAGCGCGTCGGGGTGGTTGCGCTTGATCCACGTGATCTGCCACTTGCCGGACAGCAGTGCCAAGTGGGCGCCGTCCTGCCGTCGCTCCACGGCCTCCGCGCCACTGGTGGCATTGATCGCGCCGAGGTCCTCCTCGCGGGTGCGAAGCGCCAGCGTGTAGGGCAGCTCGTCGAAGCGCACCGGCGCGTTGAACTCGTTGGCCATGCGGTGGCTGGTTACCTCGAACTGCATCGGGCCCACGGCGGCCAGGATCGGGTTCTGCCGGGAGCGGGTCTCGGAGTCCAGCACCTGGATGACGCCCTCCTGGTCGAGCTGCTCGATCCCCTTCTGGAACTGCTTGAACTTCGAGGGGTCCGCGGCCCGCACGGTGCGGAAGTGCTCCGGCGCGAAGGCGGGAATGGCCGGGAACTCGACCGACTCGTCGCCGTGCAGCGTGTCCCCGGCCCGGAGGGCGCCGGCGTTGACGAGGCCGACGATGTCGCCCGGGAACGCCTTTTCAAGGGTCTCCCGGTCCCGCCCGAAGACGCTGCTGACGTACTTGGTGGTGAACGAGCGACCCGTGGCGGCGTGGGTGATGACGTCGCCGCGGTGGAAGATCCCGGAACAGACGCGGGCGAAGGCGAGGCGGTCACGATGGGCCTTGTCCATGCCCGCCTGCACCTTGAATACCTGAGCGCTGAAACCGGAGTCGACGGGGCGCCGCGCGCCGTGGCGGTCCGGGCGCGCGGAGGGGGCCGGCGCCATGTCCGCGACGACGTCGAGCAGGTGGGCGACGCCGAAGTTGGACACCGCGGAGGCGAACAGCACCGGTGTCGTCGCCTGCGCGTCGAACAGTTCCGCGTCGTGGACGTAGCCGTCGGCAGCCAGCAGCTCGACCTCCTCGCGGGCGGCATCGTAGTCCACCCGGTCGCGCTCCTCGACGGCGTCGGGCGCAAACCGCTCCTCCAAGGCGACGATGCTTCCTCCGGGGGTACGGGTGTACCGGACGAAGTCGCCGCTCCTCTGCTCGATGACCCCGTGGAAGTCGCCGGCGATGCCGACGGGCCAGGTCCACGGCGTCGGGACCATGCCGGTGCGCTCCTCCACCTCGTCCAGCAGCGCCAGCGCCTCGTGGCCGGGGCGGTCCCACTTGTTGATGACGGTGATGATCGGGATGCGGCGGGCGCGGCAGACCTCGAAGAGCTTCATGGTCTGCGTCTCCATGCCCTTGGCGGCGTCGAGGAGCATGATGGCGCTGTCTACGGCAGTCAGGACCCGGTAGGTGTCCTCGGAGAAGTCAGCGTGGCCTGGAGTGTCGACGAGGTTCATGACCGTGTCGCGGTACGGGAATTGCAGGGCCGAGGAGCTGATGGAGATGCCGCGATCCTTCTCCATGTCCATCCAGTCCGAGACCGTGGCCTGGCGACCGGCCTTGCCGTGGACGGCTCCCGCCTGCCCGATCGCGCGCGCGTGCAGCAGGAGGGCCTCGGTGAGGGTGGACTTGCCTGCATCGGGATGACTGATGACGGCGATCGTGCGTCGTCGGGCCGCTTCCGCGGCGACTGAGGATTCCATTGGTTGCCAGATTACCGGCGGGCCCCACCCGCGGCGAAAACCCAATGGGTGGCGTCGTTCAGCGGAACCCGCCACCACGGCGACGCGGTCGGGCGTCAGCCCTTTTGCCCAGGCGAGGTTGGCGATCAGCAACGTGAGGCCAGACCCGGCAAGGGACGATCTCGCGCTGCTCGGGGGGGAGAACCACTGGTCACATCGGTACTTCTCCGGACCACCCCACTGTCTGGCGTGAGAATTTTCGGGGCGAGTGCAGACCTGTACGGCAGCATTCGCACACGGGCGCCCTGCGGCTCAGCGCAGGAACTCGGTGGGGACGTCGAAGTATCGGGCATCCCGGGCGAAGGCGCGGAAGAAGCAGAAGATGAAGCCCATCCGCTCGTCGTAGCACTCCCAGCAGGTGGCGCGGCTGCCAATGACGTTGCCGTCGAGTGCGTGGTCGAAGCGGTCGGCGAGCTCGCAGAGCTCCGCCCGGGCCAGCTGTGCCAGGACGGGCGGGTAGCGGTTCCCGGCGAGGTAGCCGGGGATGGGGACGTCCCGACAGACGTCCAGCGGGCCATCAGGGGTGATGACCTCGACGAAGCGGGTGGTGATGCGGCCGAAGAGTCCCCCGAGCGGCATGGCCTCGTCGATGAGGTCGTCAGCGATGCGCTGCTCGTGTGCCGCGACCTTGACGTTGCCCAACAACATCAGCTCGGCGAGGGCGCTGTCGGCCTCGCTGTCCGAGGGTGGGTCACCGACGATTTCCCTCAGCACGACGGCCGCTTGGTACGCCTCGAGGGCATCCGCGAGGTCGGGGGCAGGGTCGAAGAGCGAATCGGCAAGCGCAACCTCGAGCGCCATGCGACTCGGGGCACCGGCGCGGTCCACCTCGTCGAGCCAGCGGACGAGGTGCGACGTCGGCGATGATCGTCCGGTTGCCCTCGGCGACGGCCTGTGAGGTTCCCCAGTCGATGGGCAGTCCCTCGCCCCGGATCACCCGGCCCGCCGTCCCGCTCGCCCACGCCCCGAACGCGAGCCAGTTGACGTCTCGTCGCCCGACGACGTCAGCGACAGCCAGCGCCAGGTCGCGGTAGCAGGTTGTGATGGCCACGTTCCGGGAGACGGGGTTGGCCATGGCCACCACGTCGTCGACCAGCTGCTGCGTCGGGTGGGCCATACGGCATCGTAGACCGGCAGCAGCCGTTCACGCACCGACCATGGACACTCCCGCGATTGTCCCAGCCGGCTGCTGGGTGGCCCCGGCCGTGGGGTGGTGGCAGTGGGTGGGTTGTGTTGATGAGGTGAGGGCCCCTCGGGTGGGGTGTGGGTTGTCCAGGTCCCAACTCCAGCCCGGGAATTTCTCGAGTACCAGCGCACTCGGCGGGAAACCACCAACCAGCCACCTGCAACCAACGTGCTGCCCGGTACAGCTAGGAGTCCACTGGATCCCTCAGGCCTCCCCATTTCTCCCCGCTGGGTCCGAGGCTCCGAAGCACGCTTTGGACTAGCTCGACTGATAGCGGAGAAAAGTGCAGCGGAACCCAAGGAGCCGGAAGACAGCGGCACTGATGCCTCTGCCATTGGGAACAACGCCTCCACGTTCGATCTATCGCTGAGGACCGCCGGAAATCGAAGCGGTCCTTCGACAGTTCCATCTGGCGTGGCATCATCGCCGAAACAGCTCCAGAACAGGGACAGGGCGTTCCCATCCGGGGAGGAAGGCCCACGAGATAGCTGCACGCCGAACCTGCTGTGTTCGCCAGGGGCATGCTCCTCAGAGGTGACCCCCACGTTTGTGCTACCCGTCAACGTGATGATTGCCATGCCGACACAGACGGCCCAGATCCCGATCTGAGCCCTGAACCCACAAGGGCGCCCACTGCGACGACGCCAGCCAGAAGGATCGCCAGGCAGATCGAGTGCCTGGGAAGCACGGCCCTCATCGAGAAGAACGTCAGCAGCCCCACCAGCGCGAACCACCCCTGGCCCACCTGACCTGCGGCGCGGCGACTCCTCCAAACAGAATCGTGTGGATCCCGCTTCAAACGAACACCGCAGTCATCGCACTCACCAAAGCGATCAGACGGTCCACCACGATGCCGAGCTGGCAGCCGTCACCGAAGGAACAGGCGCCCGGGAAGCCGACGAAACGTCGGTACCGGAGCAGGCGAATGCCGCTGCGGTGCTTTCCATGTTCGCTGAACGGGGGGTACAGAGCTTGTATGCCACAAGGCTATTGCCCGGGCGATTCAGTGGCCGTCACCCGGTGCCGAAGAACGTGCTCCTGACCCGGGCTGAGGGATACCGCCGTCTCGAAGCCTGCCGCAGCCACGGGGTTGTCGCCTGCGCTTACCAGCTCGCCGAGATCAAACGCCGACGTCACCGGCTCCACCCCAAGGCAGAGATTGCGACCCTCCCATGGGGCATAGTCACGGCCACGATTGCTGATCCACAACAGACAGTGCTTGAGCATCGTCTGGTCCCACTCAATCACAGTTGTGATCCCGTCTGCCACGAGGGCGACCCGGCCCGCAGCCACGTCAACCAGCAGTGCCAGATCTTCCGACTTGCCGGACCACGGCAGCCGAGTCAGGTCCGCCGTGCCGTCCGTGCTGGGCGCCCTCGTCGGGTCAGTGAACCATTGATCCGCCAAGAGCCTGGCCGTCGGCTCCGGGGATACGGGGGGGGTCAGAATTGCGGCCGCGCACGGCAACTCCAGCCGGGCCGCACCCAATCTCTCGGGCAGCCGGAACATGGGGTGCAGACCGAGCGGCAGGACAGCCTGCTCGCGCATCACGATACTGTCTGCAAACTGAAGGGCACCGTCGGCGCAGACCACTTCCCGAGTCACCCGCTCCACCGGATGATCCTGTGGATAGGCGATCGACAAGGTCGCCCGCTCGGCCGACAAGGTCCTCGACTCCCACTCATGGTTCGCCGCGAATCCATGCCCGGGCATCCCGAACGGGACACAGACGAAATCACCCCTGAGGTTGGCCAGCAGCGGGTCCTCGTGCCACTTGCCCAACCACGGGGCTTCGTAGAAGGGGTCGTGACCGCGGTCCCCCAGGTCGAACGTGGCGGCCACCGTCGCGCCGTGGCGGGCAATGCGGGCTGCGACCCCTCCGCCCGAGATCTCGATCAAGACGGTTTACCCTTCCTTCAGACGGATGATCACGATCAGTGCGTGGGAGCCGTCCTCGTTGAGGTACTCATGCTCTCCCATGCCCGCCGGGATGATGCAGGACTGGAACCGATCGATGCTCGTCGACCATTCCGGGTTCTCCTTGGAGCGGACCGTGACACGCTTGCCCTCGGCCAACGTGGCGATGTGCACGAACTTGCCCTCCGTGTCGTTGACGGCTTCGTGCTCGAGGAAAACGCGCTCGATGTGGAACGGCATCTCGGGGATGGTCGTGTACTGGTCCTTGCGGAACTTCCCGTCGCCGTCGACGGTGATCGGTCGGGCCCGATGGTGTGAGCGCACCCGGCTCTCTCTGATCCACCTGTGATTGTCGAACGAGTGCGCCGTGTGCATCTTCATGGGCTTGCCCGTCATCGTCTTCGTCTCGTCGTCCCACGTGGGGCGCGCGAAGTCATAGGTGAAGAACGAGTACTCGGTGCCTGCCACGGACGGTCCAGTGTCGAGCTCGAGAATCATCTGGTTGCCCCCGTGCCCGTGGGTGGTGCCTGGTGGGATGAGGAAGAGGTCACCGACGTTGGTGTCCCAGCGGCACACGTAGTCCTGCCAGTTCGGGATCTCCTTGAGGTTCTCGGACTCCCGGCAGAGTCGCTCCCACTCCTCCAGGTCCGCATCCTCCTTGTAGCCCATCCAGGTGCTGGAGCCCTTGTAGGACTCGATGATGTAGTACGTCTCGTAGCGCCCCAGAGGTTCATTGAAGTGCTCTCGCACGTAGTCGGTGCTGGGGTGGTCGTGGATGGGCATGCTGGAGCGCTCGAACGGAACCGGCTTGGGGAAGTAGCCGTCGTCGAGCCACACCTGCAGCGGGAAGAGGTCCGGATAGTTCTCGTGGACATGCTTGCCGACGAGCTGTTCCGGCCGCTGCATGATGTTCTGGGTCGGCATGTTCAACAGGACCTCATGGCCCAGATTGACCAGAATGCTCAGTTCGATCCCGGCCAACTCGTTCCAGGCGTTCGCCTCGAGGCCGGGGACCTCCCACAGGTCCTTGTAGCGATAGGCGCCCCACGGACCTGGCTGCAGGATCTTGACCTGCTTGATCGGACGCTTGACCAACTCGTCGATGACGTGGTTGTACCCCTCGCGTTCCAGAGCGACCAGCGCGTCGGGGTGGACTGCGCTGACGTAGATGTCCATCGCCTCGAACGCCACCTTCTTCTGACGGTAGAGCAAATAGAAGTCGTTGTAGTAGTACTTCTTCCAGAAGTAGTTCGACGAAGGCTCCTCGGTGCCAAATGGGACAAGCTCGCCGCCCCACATCTGCCACAGCATCGGCTGCATGGTGAAGTCCACGTACACGCGGGTTTCGTAGCTCGCCTCAAGGTCTTTCACGCAGGCGCCTGGGCCGTAGACGACGACCGTGCCCTCACCCTTCTCGAGTTGGCTCTTCAACTCCTGCACGGCCGTCTTGTCGAGGAGGTCCTCCAGAAGACCATCGGAGTTGACCCATCCGAACGACGGATCGTCGGTCTCGTAGGCTCTTTGGTACTCGGCGATCTTCTCCTGCGAGATGAATAGCTGCGCTGACGGGACCAGGGTGAGGTCAACGCCCTTGGCCCGTGCGGCGTCGGCAAGGGATCTCGTCAACGCCTTCCAATCGACGCCGTACCAGCCGTCAATCCCCATGTGCGCCCCCTCGGCGAGGGCCTCGACCAACTTCTCGATGACGGCGTCGGTCCCCAATGCTACCCGGGCGAGGTGTTCCTGGGCGAGTGGAATGTCATTGGTAGCGTTGTCGTAGAACTCATAAAGCGGCATTCGACTAGTTCCTTCCAGTTAGTTCAACAGGTGGCCCGGCGATGACACGACGGGCTGAGGTCGCGCTCCGGCGGCCTGATTCTTTGCCCAGGCGGCCAAACCCAAATGAGACGGAGTTTCGGCGTACAGCGTTGCTTGGAATGCGTGGTAAACATCTGGTTTGCCACGCCAAGTATGGACGACCGGCTCGTTCTGCGAGTCGAGTTCTGGGAACCACGAACCGCCGTCGTGATCAATGAAGTGCTCATTGCAGTAGTCCCACATCGTGCGGTAGGCATCGGCGAAGTCCTTGTCACCGGTGTCGAGGAATAGATAACGTGCAGCACCGATTCCCTCCGGAGGCTCCCAGAAGAACCTCTCGGGCACGACGACCCTGCCGTTCCAGTCAACGGTGTAGACGAATCCACCGTTGGGCATCCAGGCGTCCCTGAAGGCTCCCGCGAAAAGGCTCCGGGCAGCCGCTGCGATCCATGGCTCGTCGACGCCCTGGCCCTTGACCTGCATGAGCAGCTTCGACCACTCAAGCCAGTGACCCGGCTGCGAACCGTAGGGACGGAATGGATGGCGCGGGTCGTCGCGGTTGAAGTCGAGCAGCTCGTTCCAGTCCTTCGAGAAGTGCTCAGGCAGGCGCCAGGCACCCTCGACGTCCAAGGCGGCGCGGCCCGCAATATTCCAGGCAATCCGGACTGCACGTTCGAGGAGCACCGCCTCTCCCGTCACCTCGTAGGCCGCCAGGAGCGCCTCCGTCAGGTGCATGTTGGCGTTCTGTCCGCGATACGTGTCGAGCTCAGTGAACGTTCGGTCGAAGGCCTCGACGCAGCGGCCCTCATTCTCTCTCCAGTAATGGCGCTCCACGATCTCAAGAGCCTCATCCAGCACCGTCGCCGCGCGATCGAACCCAGCGGTGTAGGCGGATGCCGCAGCCAGCACCACGTGCGCCTGCCCGTAGAGTTCCTTGCGATCAGACGGCAATTCGCCCCCGACTGTGGCGAACCAGCCGCCGTAACGGTGGTCGTGGCCAGCACCGTCGGCGTAGAAGCGGAGGCCGTGCTCGATGACGTCGGCAGCCCCAGGCCTCCCCAGCATGTCGGCGATGGAGAAGACATGGAGCATCCGGGCTCCGAGCCAGAGTTGGGCCCCCATCTCGGGCAGCGCCTTACCATGATTGTCGACGTACCCGAACCCCCCGGAGGGAAGTCTCACACCGGGTTGATAGAAGTCGAGGAGGCTGTCCCGATGCATGCGGAGCCAGTTCAGATGGACAGAATCCTCGAAGACGTTCGCCCCGGAACCAAAGATCTCGCGATTCTTCATGCGCAATCTCCCTTTACCGCCTCGGATCGCGACCCCCGGCCAGCCAAGATCGCTAGATACCGCTTCCTGGCCGGGCTCATTTTCCCTTCTCCCTGTTCTTCCGGAACTCGTCAATCGCTACCGCAATGATGATGACCCCGCCCCGCACCACGTCCTGCCAGAACGTGCTCACCCCCAGAAGTACCATTCCGTTGTTGAGAACGCCCAGTATGAGCACACCTAAGACGGTTCCGACGACGCTGCCCTCTCCACCGGTGAGGCGAGTACCGCCGAGAATCACGGCTGCGATGACGGTTAGCTCGAATCCAGTTCCGATGGTGGGTTGGAAGGAGTTGAGCCTGCTCGCCATGATTACGCCGCTGACGGCGGCGCAGCTGCCGACCAGGATGAAGCTGAAGACCGTGATGCTCATGACACGCAGGCCCGCCGAGCGCGCCGCCTCCGGGTTGCCACCGACCGCGTAAATCTTGCGGCCCAAAGTCGTATACCTCAGTAATACATGAACGCCGACGGCGAAGGCTCCGGCGACGAGCACGGGGATCGGTATCGGTCCGACAAACCCCACTCCGAGCTCAGTGAACCCGGGATGCGACGCCTGCACCTGCCGGGCATCCGTCGTGAGGTACGACACGCCCCGCAGCAGCGTGAGCATGCCGAGGGTGACGACAAGAGAGTTCACGTTGAGCGTGGTGACGAGGAGACCGTTGATCAAACCAATCACCGCGCCCACGGCGATGCCGGCTACGGCGGCTACCAGCAGGCTGCCGGACAGGTTGAACACGCCGACCGTAGCTGCGCCGACAACCGCGAGGACAGACCCGACGGACAGGTCAATCTGCCGCGCGATCATGGCCACGGTCATCCCCACGGCAACGATGAGCTCGATGGAGATCGCTCGAAGTACGTTCGTTAGATTGCCCGGCGTCATAAAGAGGCCTTGAGTCGCGATCGAGAGAAGGATGCTGATGAGGAGCAGTGTGAGCGCCAGCGGCATCTGCTCGAACCGTACTCCTGGCTTGACTCTCTTTGTTGCCTTGGCCTCTATACGCTCGTCCGTCGTTGCCCCGGTCTTCATACGCTCGTCCCTCGCGTGACTGCAGCACTCACAATTCGCTCCTCAGTTAGCTCGTTCTTGTCGAGGCTCTCGACTACGGTCCCGCCAGCCATCACGCACACCCGATCAGCCATGCTGATCAGTTCGGGTAGTTCGGACGACATGAGGATGACGCCCAGGCCATTTGCCGATAGCCGCTCGACCATGTCATAAATCTCGGACTTGGCGTTCACATCGATGCCACGCGTCGGCTCATCCAAGATGAGGATCCGTAGTTCCTGGTCGATCAGCCATCGACTCAAGACGACCTTCTGCTGGTTGCCGCCCGAGAGGGTGGTGATGAGTCGATGTATGTCGTCCGTCTTAACCCGCAGGGACTCTACAACCTCCGCAACCGCGCTCTGTTCCAGCTTTTCCCGCAGGAAACCGCCGCTGGAATATCGCTGCAGTCCGGCAATGGAGACGTTGTCGCGCACGGACGCCTGCGTCAGGAGGCCATCAGATTTCCGTTCTTCCGGCACGTAACCCAAACCGGCCGCCACAGCATTCCACGGCTTTAGATGTCGATAAGCATTGCCGCCCAGTGTCAGAACTCCACCCGTGAGTCCGTCGATGCCGAACAAAGCACGGGCTAACTCGGTGCGTCCGGCCCCCATAAGGCCAGCGAATCCCAGCACCTCACCCGAATGCACATCGAATGAGATGTTACGGATCTTGTCGGTCGAAATGTTGTCAGCGACGAGGAGAGGGGGGTCTGAATAGCGAGCATGCGACTGCCGTCTTTCATGGAAGGAAGACACGTCACGTCCCACCATGCTGCGGATGACCAGTTCCTCCGTCAGGTCAGACGTGGGCTCATCCGTGATGAGATCACCGTCGCGAAGGACAGCGATGGAGTCGGTGAGCTCGAACAACTCGTCCAGCTTGTGTGAGACGTACAGGACCCCGACGCCATCCTCGACCAGCGACCGGATGATCTCGTAAAGTTTCGCAACCTCGGAGGTCCCCAGGGCCGAGGTTGGTTCGTCGAACGCAATGAACTTGGGCTCTCGAGCAAGAGACTTGGCGATCTCGACTAGTTGGCGTTGGGCGACCGGGAGCCGATTGACCAGGGTCTTGGGGTTGACGCTGACACCGACGCGACGGCACCAATGCTCCGCACCATCGAGCGCCTCCCGCCAACGGACCATCGGCCCGTTGGCGGGGAGGTCGCCGAAATAGATGTTCTCTGCCACGCTGAGCGAGGGGACCAGGCTCAGTTCCTGGAAGACGACGCTGATACCCCGGCTCAAGGCCCCTCGGGGTGTCAGGTGGATCGGCTCGCCATTCAGACTGATGCTCCCGCTGTCGGGGGTCTCAATCCCCGCCATGATCCGGATCAGCGTGGACTTCCCTGCACCGTTCTCACCGATGAGCCCTTGGACCTTTCCCGGCCTCACGGTGAGCGTGACATCCGACAAGGCTTGGACGCCGGGGTATCTCTTCCCGATGCTCTCCATGCGGAGTGCGGCGGCGCTGTCTGAGTGCGGAGCGGTCATCGCGTGTCAGTTCAGCTCGTCGACTGCGTCGTAGTCGAGTTGCCAGCTGTCCCCATCCTCCGTGTAGAAATCACCGAGATTCTCAGGAGTCAGAACATGGGCCGGGGTGACGGTGCGTTCGGGGAGTTCCTCACCAGCCTCAGCTGCAAGAGCCTGTCGGATCAGGGTCCGGCCGACGTACTCGGGGAACATTCCGAGCCCTGCCTTGATGCCAGAGTCTGAGGAAAGTGCGGCCTTCGCGGCGTCTCCCTCCACACCGAAGATGAATGCCGCCAAGCCTTCAGCATTACCGGCGCGTTCGGTGTACGCCTGGACACCACCCAGCGTCGAGTCGTCGTTGATGCCGAAGATGATGTTGATGTCAGGGTTCGCTGTCAGCGCGTCGGTAGCCTGTTCGAGGGAGGCGTCACGAACGCCGGACCCGTTGACTTCCTGTACGATCTCGAAGTCAGCGCCGCTGGCCTCAAGGCCCGCCGTGAATCCGGCAGTTCGGTCCTGGGTGTCCTTCAGGGTGGGAAGACCGATGATGAGGACCTTGCCGGGAGCCTTCAGCTCGTCGGTGATGTAGTTACCCGCATATTCGCCCAAGGTCTCGCCAGCCTCGAAATTGTTGACCCCTACGGTCGTCTCCACTCCCTCAATGGGATTGGTTTCCGCGATGACGGGAATATCCTTTGCCTCGGCGTCGGCCATGACACTGCCGAGACCGCCTGGATCGACCGGCGAGAGCATGAGGACGTCGACACCGCGCGTCAGCATGTCGGTGGCCCTGTTGATCTGACCGTTGAGGTCCATGTTTGAATCGGCCCAGTCAAGCGTGCAGTCCATCTCGGCGCAGGATTGCTCTGCCCCCTTTATCACGTTCTGGTACCACTCTGCGGCGCCGAAGTTGACGACATAGCCAATGCTCGTGGTTTCACCCACTGTCGTTTCATCAGGCGAACTCGTCACCGCCGAAGATGTCGAATCGGTGGCGTTAGGTGTGGTACTCGGCTGGCTACAGCTGGCGGTTGTTAGTGCCAGCATCAACGCAAGTGCTGCACCAGCGGTCTTGCGAGAGGTCGGGTTGTTACGCATAGTTACTCCTGTTCGGACTTGCTGTCGTGGCCGAAGGCCGCCCGGCCCGGTTAGGCAAGGCGGAGGCCTGGCTCAAGGGTTACTTGCTCGTTGGGAGGAGGATCGAGATCTCCGCGCGTCCGGCGATCTCAAGGGCATCGGGCAGGGCCTCGCCCGAAACCTGCCGGGAGAAGACATTGAATGGCCGGGCCCCTGAGGGGACCGAAACCTTGACTGCACCGGACTCGATGTTGCGAAGGGTCAGCACAGTAGCGCCATCCGGACCGATGCGGCGTGCATTCACTTCGACAGTGGCCGGGACTACCAAATCAAGGAAGCTGCCTTGCCGTTCGCCGGTCGCCTTGTAGTCGCGAAGGATGACCGGCGACACCAACTGCTCTTGGGCGAACATGTTGATCTTGGCTACATCAGGCGTCCCAGCGTGACTAGTCACGACAAACCTCATCGGGATTCGACCCTTCTGCTGAGGTTGGAAATTGACGTGCCAGTGGTTCTGAGCTCCCCACGCCACCAAAATCGGCGCGCTACGCTCAAATGGCTTGTCGAGCATCTGCGCCGTGTTGATGCCCCCGAGTTGGATCAGCGGGGTGTCCTGCGGGACAAGAGTCACAGTGTGCTCACCGTCGCTGACCGCCGCCCACCGACGCACGGGGTGAAAGTCCATGGCAGTGCCTTGGATCTGATCCTCTCCTGGCCTCAACGGCAAACCGTTCAGGTCCACCAGATAAGAGCTTTCCCCAAGGTTGAACGGGAACCCGATGTAGACAGACTCCACGTCGATGTGTTCCGTCTTGTCGAGGAGCCAGTCGAGGTGGACCGCCCGCTCCCGCGACTGGAGCCAGACCCGCAGGTTACCGGTGACGATCCCGTCGGCCTCGATCTCCATATTGAGCGCCACAATGCCACTGTCAGGTGACTCCACCGTGACGTTCGACGAGCGGGGCCCACGACGATTGAACGGTGTGTCGGGGTTCCAGGTTCCGAAGTCCCACTGGCTATAGTCCGGCTGGAAGATGACATTGCGGGCATCGGGCACGTCAACCGTCTCGTAGACGTAGGAGGCGGGACCGCCGAACTCCCAAGAGCCAGCAATCTCTCGATCGAGTTCCTTATCGTAGATGCTGGTGATGATGCCCGCCGCATTGTCGATTTCCACGCGATAGAAGTCGTTTTCGATCGACGACTCGGACGAGGAGAGACCATCCTCCCCAATAGCTTCCTCGGGGGATGTGAATGCATAACCGAAGGCCGGCACAGTCACCCTGCGGCGCTCGACCGGCGTCGAGGGGTTGCCTCCCCAAGGAACGTCACGGGGGAAGAAGGACTCAAGCATGCCACCTGGCGCGCCACCTGCCCGGTACTGCGGCACCTCAACCACCAGGTCCCGTTCGAAGGGCAGAGGGTTGAAGACGAGCAAGTCCGTTCCGAACTGCTCGGGGTAGGCCGCTGCCTCGGGCAGGTCGCCCAAGTTGAACACACCCTCTGGTCCGCGCTCGGCCAACTGGTCCGCGAGGTCGCGCGCCGACCGCGTGAGCATGTCGTGCGTCTCCATCGCAGCCGTGTAGGCAAGACCGGACTTGTAGTTCCACTGAGCCTCGCTGAACAATGCGTCCGGAGCATCGATGCTGGAGAAGGCCCCCCACGTGTGCTCGTCGTAGAGCGACATCGTCTCGTAGGTTTCGGTAAGGCGCTCAGGAGTGACACCTGCTGCGGCCTGCGGCAGCCAAGTGCCAAGCATCTCCGCGGTTTCGATCAGTTCGTGAGTCGAGCGGCTGATGCCGGTCTCACGGGCGGACGAAGCCACGCCGTCGGCCCACCAGTCAGTCCAGTCACCCGTCACCGTCGGCAGAGAGTCCGCGTAGCGACTCCTGAGCTCGTCACGCCACACCTTTGGGTGCGCAAACTCGAGAACGGGGCCGCGACCCTCCTCGTTCCAACGGTTGACAAAATCCGCCATCCGCTGGTCGGACGGGCCATTATCGACGCGCATCGGGTGGGTGGACTCACAGTACAGAGTGTCGTACGGGAACCATTCCGCGTTCTGCAGAGTCTCAAGATAATATCCAAAAGCGTTCTCGACACGCTCCCAGTCTCCGAACTTCGCCTGGCTTCGACCGAAAAGGTAGTGGAAGCCGTTCCACACCAGCAGCTTACGACCGGAGGGAGCCTCCCACCAGAAACCGCCCGGGAACGGACGTGGGGCGCGGCCTCGGTGCTGGTTGATGGCCATCGTGAAGAAGTCGATGCCGCTGTCCAGCAAGTAGTCTGTAAACAGCCAAGAAGCGCCGTTAACGTCGTCTTGCATCGCTGTGTCGACCTGGAGTCCGTACTCATCGCGAAGGATTCGAACCGGCTCAAGACTGCGGCGCATCTGTTCCGGCGTCAGCATTGGAGTCGTGTTGTACTGCATTGCGCAGATATCGATCGCTCCCTGCGCCTGCCAGTGACGCATGCGCTCAACCTCGCTCGCGCCAGCCCCCTTCAGCCACTTCACTAGGGGACCGGTGACCTCGCAGGTCCAGCGGTATTGGCTCTCGTACGGACGATCAGCGGTGGCTTCGATGAGGTCGAGGGCGCCCTTGACAAACTCACCGTGCTGCCTGAAACTCACGGCTTGGAAGTCGTTGAAGCCGATGTCGTGGTGCGTGTGATTGGTGATCAATACCCGCTTGATCTCTGTCATGCCTATAGCTCCTTTGCCGTTGCGACTGACTTGGCGGGCCCCGCTCGGCGATCCCAGCTGTGCCGCCCGACCCTCCACCTCAACATGAGGCATCGTTGTCTCAGTCCCACGACCCTAACACCGCTTGAGACGGCGGTCAACCGATAGAAGCGGACTTTTGGGGCCGGCTTATCCAGCGATTTGCGCGGGAGACAACGTAACCTCGAGCTTACAGCCCGATGACCGATCGAGTGGAGCGCGAAGCATCAAGCAGCCTCGCACAGCATGCACAACTCAGCCTGCCAAAAAGACGTTGGGTAGTAGATGGCCGCCCGGCGCGCCGCAACCGTTGCTCGGCGACCAGGGCGCACTCAGGAGGCTGAGCATTGCCGTGATGCAGGAAGGGCGGTGTCATCCGAGCGACTTGCCACGACCTCGGCGTCCCGCCCCAGGAGGCGATGAACGCTAGGCACGAACTGGACACCTCTGAGCCGAGGGCAGATTTGCGTCTCGCCGGTCAAAAAATCCTGCTACTTGGAAGTGAGGCCAGCGCGCTCCTTCCGCCTGCCTCACTTGGGCTGAGGCTTCATTTCCTCAGGATACGAGTCGGGGTCCAGTCAGTGGCAAGGGTTTCAAAACGCTTGGCTCGGAAGCTCGGAGCCGCGCAAGAGCAACTTCGTGCCTAGCACTGTGCGGTCCGAAAACGGAGCCTGCCCCTTGAGGATGCCGATGGCGATCTCCGCAGCCAGGGCGCCCATGCGCGCGACATCTTGACTGACAACGGATACCTGCGGCCGCACGACCCTCGCCCCCTCAAAGTCATCAAAGGCGATCATCGGAAGTCGCCGGCCACTATCGGCGAAGGCATGCAGCGTGCCGATGGCCGCGCGGTTGTTGGCTGCAAAGACGGCGTCCGCCTTTTCCTCCTTCAATAGAGCGGCCACCACCTCATGTGCCTGCTCTTGTGAGTGCGCCTCGTGCGAAACCGGTCCGGGGTGTAGTCCAGCTTGTGCCAGCCCGTCGCGGTAGCCCCGCAGCCGCTCTGACATCGTGTAGAGCTCGTCGGAGTCGCCGACGAAGGCGATGTTTTTCGCGCCGTGCCGGGCCAGCTCGATAGCAGCCTCTCGCGAGCCCCCGGCGTTGTCGGCCAGCACGCTGGGAGCCCCATCAAGCACAGAGGGCCGGTCGAGGAATACCACCGGAGGGTGCGTGCCGCGGAGATCGGACCAATTCTTTCCCGGTCGCCGCGGAGGGACTACCAACAGGGCGTCCACGCGCTGATCAATGAGCCTGTCGATGGCGAGGTCATGACGCTCGCCATCTTCTTCTGAGCTGAAGGTGGTGAGCAGGTAGCCTGCCGACCACGCCACCGACTCCGCCGCATGCGCAAGGGTCGAGTAGTAGGGGTTGGCGAGATCGCTGGTGATCATCCCGATGACACGACTGGTCCATCCTGGACGGATGCTGGCTGCCGCGAGGTTTCGTCGGTAGCCGAGTTGCTCGATCGCGGCGCCGATCCGCTCCCCTAGGGCGGGATTGATGTTGGACTCTCCGTTGACGAACCGGGAAACGGTCTTGAGGCCCACGCCTGCCGCCTCCGCCACGTCCTTCATGGTCGGTGGCCGGACGCCGTTGCGCTGTGCCCGATCTGGATTCATTTCGCCCCTTATTGGCCTGTCCCACCAGGGTCGGGGGGAGAGGAATCTCGCGCTGCAGTTTTCCGCCGCTGTCTGTCGTCGACATCGCCGCGATAGGATAACGTTATTCTACATTGCCTCTCGAAGTAGGTCGAAAATGAAAATCGTCACTGCTGGCCACGTCTGCGTGGACCTCACGCCCTCTCTCATCGGGCACAGCCCAGGCCTGGAACCGGGCATCCTCTACGCCGTGGGCGCCCTCAACCAGCGGTTGGGGGGCTCCGTTGCCAATACCGGGGGCACCCTGTCGCGTTTGGGGGCAGCGGTCGAGACACACGCCACCATCGGCGATGATGAGCTCGGCGACTTGTGCCAGCGACTGCTGGGCCGTGCCATCACCGGCGGCACGCACTTGGCCACGTCAGTTGAGCTCGGCACGTCATACAGCATCGTGGTCGAGCACGGCGCGCACGACCGCACCTTCTGGCAGTACGAGGGAGCCAACGCCGAGTTCGACCCGCGCAGAGTAGAGCTCGAGCCCGAGGTTGAGCTGTTCCACGTCGGCTACCCGTCGTTGCTCCCCGGTCTCTGTCGGGACGCCGGTCTCCTGTCGGAGGCATTCGCAGCTGCACGCTCTCGTGGGGTCACCACGTCGCTTGACCAGGCACACGTCGCGGACGGGTCCGTGGCGTCGCTGACCGACTGGTCCGCCTGGTTCGCCCGCACCATTCCCCACACTGACGTGTGGTCTCCGAGTTGGGACGACATGTCCAGCGCCCTCAGGCTCACGGAACGCCCGTCGCGGGAGGCGATGACGGCGCTCGCCCTCCAGATGCTCGACTGGGGTGCCGCCGTCGTACAGCTGTCCGCGGGGTCCTTGGGATTCGTCTTGGCCACCGCTGGCGCTGAGCGCCTAGCCCGAGGTGGGCACGTCGTTGCCGCCCTTGCCGACACATGGGCCGGGCAACTGCATTGGTTCCCAGCGGAGAGGATCGAGAATCCCAAGACGACCGTGGGCGCCGGTGATGCACTCACGGCCGGACTCCTCCGGGCCTTGCATCTCGGGTACGAGCCGATCCAAGCGGGCGGGTTCGCGCGGGCTGTCGTCGGCCGGCATCTGCGTGGGCAGGGCCTCAGTGACATTGACGCGAGTTCACGATGAAGCACATCACGATCTTCGGAGCGGGCAGTGTGGGTCGCGGCTTCATCGGACAGGTCTTCTCCGAGGCAGGGTGGCGAGTCACGTTCGTGGACACCGACGCCACCCTCGTCGAGGCCTTGAACTCGGGCAGCTACCGTCACGTCACAATCTCTGACGAGTCCGCCGAAGAGCGCTGGATCACAGGTGTCGAAGCCCTCGACGGTCGCGATGTGGAGAGTGTCTCCGCAACCGTCGCCTCGACGGACTTCGTAGCGACTGCTGTGGGCTCCGCAAACATGAGACACATCGCGCCTGTCTTGGCCGAGGGATTGCGACGCCGTATTCTGGCGTGCCGCGGCCCGCTCGACATATTACTGGCCGAAAACCTCCACGACGCGAGCGGCGTGCTCCGCGGACTGCTCGCCGAGCATCTGGGCGAGCGCTCCCCCGAGATCCTGGACTCCGTCGGGACGCTTGAGACCTCCATCGGTCGCATGATTCCGGTTCCCAATCGGGAGAAGCGCAGGGAGGATCCAAGCTGGATTGCGGTCGAGCCGTACCGCGAGTTGCCGCTCGACTGCGCCGCAGCCAAGGCGCCGCTTCCCAATGTGGCCGACTTGGTGTGTCGCCGGGATATCCCGTTTTCCTTCTTCTCTGATCGCAAGCTCTACCTGCACAATCTGGGGCACTGCATGACGGCCTACCTGGGTGAGTTGCTCGGCGACTCCGAGATCGCCGACGCGATCTGCCGCCCAGATGTGTTCCGTCTCGTGGAAGCGGTCATGGATACCGTTGCCCGAGCGCTATCCCTGGAGTATGGCGAGCCTTTCACCGCGCTGCGCGCGAACGTCGACGACCTGCTGAAGCGGTTCTCCAACCGCGCCCTGCACGACACCGTTGATCGGGTCGGGCGCGACCCGCAACGAAAAATGGCCGAGGGCGATCGCTTCCTCGGCGCCTTCGCCATGGCTGCCCGGCACGGGATGGCACGTCCCGTCACCATCGCCGTTGCGCTCGGTACGCACAAGCTGCTGCGCACGGTGCCGCCGGACCAGCACGATCAGGAATACGCCCGCATCCGTGATTACGTCCTGCGAGTAGGTGGAGAGGATGAGCTGGGCGCCCTTGCTGATACGTTGGCCACCCTCGCCGCAGGTCGCGTCCCGAGCCTGTGAAATGGCAATGAGGTGCCGTCAGGCCACTCCGGTGATCTCGATCAGGTGCGGCTGGCCGAGTGCTCATCGTGGTTGATCCTGCCCAAGTGCTGATCAACGTGACGCCCGAGGACGTCAGGGCTGGTTGATGCGCAGATCTGTCCCTGCAGCAGTTTTCAACACAGGGAGGGTATGACCGGTGACACAGCATCCAGGCCAACCAGGGGTCAGATGTTGCAGTTCGATCGCGACTGGAACTCAACGGTCCGGTTTTCTTCAGCGGATACGACATCCACCGGGCACACTCGAACTCCTCGCTCCCACGACGTCGCACCCGAGAGACAACACCGCAGTAGCAGATCGAACCCGCACCTGAGCCTGTCAGATGCGGGTTCTCAGTGGTGGGCCTAACTGGACTTGAACCAGTGACCTCTGCCTTATCAGGGCAGCGCTCTAACCGTCTGAGCTATAGGCCCCTCGTACCGCTCGCTGAGCCTATCGCAACGATTGGCACCGGATCAAACCGAATGGATCAGTCCTCAGCGAGGGTCACCTCGAGGCCGCCCATAATGGTTGCGGCAAGGTTGTACAGGAATGCGAACAGCGTGGACACGGCGGTGATGATGACCACGTCGATGGCCGCCAGCACCGCAGCGAAACCGAGGATCCGCGACCCCCCGATGTAGTCCTGCACCCGAAAATCTCCACCCGGGCTCCCGTCACCCACCAGCGTGCCGACGAAGGAGTTCACTGCCTCGAGTGCCCCGGAGCCGAGGATGATCGCCCACAGAACGTAGACGATCACAATCATCATCACACCGAAGCCGATGGAGAACAGGAACGTGGTCTTCATGACGGACCAGGGATCGATGCGTGCCAACCGCAGTCGCGCCTTGCGGGTGCGCCGCGAACCGGTCCTGGGTGTCCTCGGGGAGGCCTGCGACGCGCCGTCGGCGGATCCCGTGGACATGGGAACAACAGGCGCGGAAGCGGTGCTCGCCGCACTGCCGGCACTCCTCATCGGCCTTGCCGGCGCCGGCACTGCGGTGCCGAGCGGGCGTGTGGCCCACGCCACAGCCGACTGGTTGCGATCTTCTGTCCCGGAGGCAACCGTGGTCTCCGCGGCTGATTCCTTGTCCTCGTTCCCGTGCGGACCGGGGGAAGCGGGCGAGCTCACGTCGACTGACCTCGCTGACGACGCATTCCTGTCACCGCCCCCGTCGCGGTACAGGTCGCCACCCCCTTTGTCCCGGTCCAACGAGAAGTCCAGGCCCGGTGAACCATCGGCCCCGGGCCAGCGGGGGGCGTCACTCATTGCCGTCCTCCTGGGTCACATCGTCAACCGGAGCGGTTGGCGTGTCTGACTCCACGGTACCGTCTGTCCACGTCTCGGCCATGTCGTCGGGCGACGTGT
This sequence comes from uncultured Actinomycetota bacterium, assembly GCA_963747505.1. Classification (GTDB taxonomy): domain Bacteria; phylum Actinomycetota; class Actinomycetes; order Propionibacteriales; family Propionibacteriaceae; genus Arachnia. The sequence continues at coordinate 99,347 of CAVVFD010000002.1, forward strand.
CCACGGCAGCGGCCTCCTCGAGTTCGCCGTTCTCGACGCTCCCCACCTCGGTCTCGGGGTACAGCGCGATGGCCGCGACGGTGTCGTCGCCACGAACACCCACGAACTTGACGCCCATCGTGTCGCGTCCCTTCACGGCCACCTCGGACACGAGGCTACGGGTGATCTGACCGGACATCTTGATGGCGATCACCTCGTCGCCCTCGGCGACGATGAGCCCACCCACCAGGGAGCCCCTGTCCTCATTCAGACGCATGGCCTTGATCCCCAGGCCGCCACGCCCCTGCTGGCGATACTGATCGACGAGCGTGCGCTTGGCGAACCCGCCGTCGGTCACGGTGAAGACAAAGCTGTCGGAGTGGTCCTCTGCGTCCCGGAGCACCGCCATGCTCAGCAGCTCGTCCCCATCACGGAACTTCATGCCCGTCACCCCGGAGGTGGCCCGGCCCATGGGTCGCAGCTGGTCGTCGGATGCCTGGAAGCGGATGGCCTGCCCCTTGCGGGAGATCAGCAGCACATCGTCCTCGGAGCCGCACAGCTGCGCCCCGATCAGCTCGTCACCCTCCTCGCGGAAGTTGATGGCGATCACCCCGGCCTGGCGAGGTGAGTCGTACGACGTCAGCGCCGTCTTCTTCACCAGCCCGTTCCTCGTGGCGAGCAGAAGGTAGGGAGCGTCCTCGTACCCGCCGATGGTCAGCACTTGGGCGATTTTCTCCTCCGGAAGGAACGAGAGGAGACCGGCGACGTGACCGCCCTTTGCGTCGCGTCCCGCCTCCGGCAGCTGCCAGATCTTGCTGCGGTAGACGCGGCCGTGGTTGGTGAAGAACAGCAGCCACTGGTGATTGGTGGCCTGGAACAGGTGGGCCACCTCGTCGTCGGGACGCAGCGTGGCACCCCGAACACCCTTGCCGCCCCTGCGCTGCACGCGGTACGAATCGGCGCGGGTCCGCTTGGCGTAGCCGCCATGGGTGATGGTGACGACGACGTCCTCGTCCGGGATGAAGTCCTCGTCCGAGAAGTCTCCGTCAGCCGCCACGATGCGAGTGCGGCGCTCATCGCCGAACTTGTCGACGATCTCCTGCAGTTCCGTGGCGATGATCGAACGCTGGCGCTCCTCGCGGGCCAGGATGTCCTTGAGATCCTCGATCTTGGCCTCGAGTGCCATCAGGTTGTCGATGATCTTCTGGCGCTCCAGCGCGGCGAGGCGACGGAGCTGCATGTCGAGGATGGCGGTGGCCTGGACATGGTCGATGCCCAGCAGTTCCATCAGGCCGGTGCGCGCATCGTCGGTGCTCGGTGAGCGGCGGATCAGGGCGATGACCTGGTCGATGGCGTCGAGAGCCTTCACCAAGCCGCGGTAGATGTGGGCCTGCTTCTCGGCGTCGGCGAGTTGGTACTCGGTCCGGCGACGGATGACCTCGATCTGGTGCTTGACCCACAGCGAGATGAACTGGTCCAGGCGTAGCGTGCGCGGGACGTCGTCCACGAGGGCGAGCATGTTGCAGCCGAACGTGTCCTGCAGTTGCGTGTGCTTGTACAGGTTGTTCATGACGACGCGCGGCTGGGCGTCGCGCTTGAGCACGATGACGAGCCGGAGCCCGGTGCGGGCGGAGGTGTCGTCCCGGACGTCGGCAATCCCCGTGAGCTTGCCCGTGTTGACGAGTTCGGCGATCTTCAGCGCGAGGCTGTCCGGGTTCGTCATGTAGGGCAGCTCGGTGATGGCGATGAGCGTGCGTCCCTTGGAGTCCTCCTCCAGGTCCATCACGGCCCGCATCGTCACGGAGCCACGGCCGGTGCGGTAGGCATCCTCGATGCCGGAGCGGCCCACGATCAGGGCGCCGCCGGGGAAGTCCGGGCCCTGGATGCGCGCAATGGCGGCCTCCAGCAGCTCTTCCTTCGACGCGTCGGGATTCTCGAGCGACCACTGCACGGCGTCATTGATCTCGCGGAGGTTCTGCGGCGGGATGTTGGTGGCCATGCCGACGGCAATACCCGTGGAGCCGTTGACGAGCAGGTTCGGAAACCTGGACGGCAGCACGACCGGCTCGGACTCGCGGTTGTCGTAGTTGGGTTTGAAGTCGACGGTGTCCTGCTCGATCTCTCGCACCATCTCGGCGGCCGGCGAGGCGAGCTTGCACTCCGTGTATCGCATGGCCGCGGCCTTGTCGTTGCCCTGACTGCCGAAGTTCCCCTGCCCGGAGACCAGCGGCAGCCGCATGGCCCAGGGCTGAGCGAGGCGCACGAGGGTGTCGTAGATCGCCGAGTCGCCATGCGGGTGGTACAGGCCCATGACCTCACCCACCACCCGGGAGCACTTGTTCCAGCCCCGATCCGGGCGGTAGCCGCCGTCCCACATCGCGTACAGGACCCGACGGTGAACCGGCTTGAGGCCGTCGCGCACGTCGGGCAGGGCGCGACCGACGATGACGCTCATGGCGTAGTCGAGGTAGCTGTTCTGGATCTCCACCTGGAGGTCGATGGGCTGGACGGTGCCCAGCGCGGGCGGGATGATCTCGTCGACGAGGCTCTCGTCGGAGGTGCTGCCCGTGGGGCCCTGCGGTGTGTCAGTCATCAATTACCTCGAGCTCGGATCTTTCGTCTGGTCTGCGTGTGCGCACCGGGGCTTGCCCCCGTGCGCCTCGTGTTTTCAGTTGTGCGGTTGGTACGAAACCCCGGCGTGGGGTCCACAGGAGGTCGCCCCCCGTGTATTGCTAGATGTCCAGGAAGCGGACGTCGCGGGCGTTGTGCTGGATGAAGTTGCGGCGTTGTTCGACGTCCTCGCCCATCAGAATGGAGAACATCTGGTCCGCCATGGCGGCGTCCTCGAGCGTCACCTGCAGGAGGATGCGCTTTTCCGGATCCATGGTGGTGTCCCACAGGTCATCGGCGTTCATCTCGCCGAGTCCCTTGTAGCGCTGGATGGGGTTGACGTTGGGAAGCTTCTTGCCCTCGGCCAGCCCACGGTTGCGCAGCGCGTCGCGCTCAAGGTCGTTGTAGGCCAGTTCGTGGGGCGAGTTGGTCCACCGCAACCGGAACAGTGGTGGCTGCGCCAGATACACGTGGCCCGCGTCGATCATCGGCCTCATGAAACGGAACAACAGCGTCAGGAGCAGGGTGCGGATGTGGGCGCCGTCCACGTCGGCGTCGGCCATCAGGATGAGCTTGTGGTACCTCAGCTTGTTGACGTCGAAGTCCTCCTGGATGCCGGCGCCGAGCGCGTTGATGATGGCCTCGACCTCCTTGTTGGCGAGGATTCGGTCGATGCGCGCCTTCTCGACGTTCAGGATCTTGCCGCGGATGGGCAGGATTGCCTGCGTCTTGGGATCACGGCCACCACGGGCCGAACCGCCTGCCGAGTCGCCCTCGACGATGAAGACCTCACACTCCTCCGGATCGGTGGACTGGCAGTCCACCAGCTTGCCGGGAAGGCCACCCCCACCCAGCAGGCCCTTGCGGCTGCGCGCCATGTCGCGTGCCTTGCGAGCCGCGACGCGGGCGGCGGCAGCGGCCTGGGACTTGCGGACGATGTCCTTGCCCTCGCTCGGGTTGCGCTCGAACCAGTCGCCGAGCCGATCGTTGAGGACGCGCTGCACGAAGCCGCGCGCCTCGGTGTTGCCGAGCTTGGTCTTGGTCTGGCCCTCGAACTGCGGCTCCGACATCTTGATGCTGACGATGGCGGTGAGACCCTCACGGATGTCGTCGCCGGAGACGCGGTCCTCGGACTTCTTCACAAGTCCCCACGTCTGGCCCCACCGGTTCACAGTGTTGGTCAGGGCGGAGCGGAAGCCCTCCTCGTGCGTGCCGCCCTCGTGCGTGTTGATGGTGTTGGCGAAGGTGTGGACGCTGGACGTATAGGACGAGTTCCACTGCATGGCGATCTCGACGCCCATGCCCTGCGCTTCCGCGTGCGCCTCCACGGCGATCACCGTGTTGTGGATGGGGTCCTTGGAGCCTGCGAGGAACTTCACGTAGTCAATGAGACCGTCCTGGTAGCAGAAGGAGTCGTGACGGTGCTCGTCGTCCTCGTCATCGGCGGCATCCTCGCCCTCACGGGTGCGCAGATCCGTGAGGGTGATCTTCAGTCCCTTGTTGAGGAACGCCATTTCACGGAAACGCGTGGCGATGGTGTCGTAGTTGAACCTGGTGGACTCGAAGATGTCGGCCGACGGGTAGAACGTGATGGTGGTGCCGGTCTCCTCCGTCTCCTCCAGCTCGGCAAGATCTGCCTTGGGGACCCCCATCTCGAATGACTGGGCGTAGCGGTGGCCGTCACGCCTGACCTCGACGATGAACTCCTGGCTCAGCGCATTCACCACAGACGAGCCGACGCCGTGCAGACCTCCGGAGACCTTGTAGCCGCCGTCGCCGAACTTGCCGCCAGCGTGCAGCACAGTGAGCACGAGGGTGACGGTGGGGATCTTCTCGATGGGGTGTTCCTTGACCGGGATCCCTCGGCCATCGTCGGACACGCGGACCCCTCCGTCGTCGAGGAGGGCGACGTCGATCTGCGTGCAGTAGCCGGCCAGTGCCTCGTCAACGGAGTTGTCGACGATTTCGTGGACCAGGTGATGCAGGCCGCGCTCGCCGGTGGAGCCGATGTACATGCTGGGACGCTTGCGGACGGCCTCCAGGCCCTCGAGGACCGAAATCTGTCCAGCGTCGTAGACACCTGAGGAAGTGGTGTCGCCCGTATCGGTCAACTCCTCCAACCGCTCGGTGATCAATTCCTCTGCGAGCTCTTCCGACACTGAATCTCCCGTTCACACAGATCAGCCGTCGGAATCCGACGGCCTGGACAACCCCTTCATCTTACCCTGTCCGGCGCGAAACCGCTGTCTCCGGCACTCCTGGAACCGCCCGTAAACGCACGGGACGCATGTCTGGAGCGATTCCGGGGGCCCGGTGGTACTCCCGATACGGCTTCGACGTCTCCTGGGCGCTCACAGGGCCATTGCCTGGTGTCGACGCGCGACGCCATCCTGCTGGGCGCAGCCCACCTCGTTTTCGACGAATCGAGCTTCACAGGCTGAACCGTTTCGCGTCGCCTTCTGGGTTCGGCAACATTCCCGTTGGTCAGGGCACACAGATGTGCACGGACGGACTCCCTCAGCGGAGCGTGAGTTCGATGTCTCTGCCGTCGTTGACGGCTGTCGCGTCGGCGTCGTCCCGTTGAGGATGCACCCAGTCGACGGTCACGTCCGGGTGGTGCCAGTCGATCAGCGAGTGATACAGGCCCACCCGCAATCCCTCGGCACGGATGGGCTCGACCGCCTCCGCGACCAAAGCCCGCAGGCCTCCGGCGCAGAGAAATTGTTGAGGGCCGTGTCTTGCAGACTGAAACCCTCGTCATGCTTCGTCGTCAGGAAGACGTAGCCCATCCCCGCCTGCTTGGCCACACACGGCTTCAGGTCGGGGGACTACTCGTTGTCCCCTCCCGTGGTGGTCATCTGGTCGGCCTGCTTCTGGGTGGCCGCATCGCCCGCATCCGGCCACACCCAGTCCTTGACCGCCGGAATGTCGTCGCCGTGCGCCCGGGCCCAGGCACGGGCATCGAGTCGGGCATCCGACATCTCCTGGCGCAGGCCGGCGTAACGGGGGCCGAGTCCCTGGACACGGTCTATGACGTCCATCACCAGGTGGTAGCGGTCGATGTCATTCATCATCGCCATGTCGAACGGCGTCGTGGTGGTGCCCTCCTCCTTGTAGCCACGCACGTGGATGTTGGAGTGGCCGGTGCGGCGATATGTCAGGCGGTGGATCAGCCACGGATACCCGTGGTAGTTGAAGATGATGGGCTTGTCGGGCGTGAAGATGGTGTCGAAGTCGCGATTCGAGAGCCCGTGCGGATGCTCATCCTCGTCCTGCAGGCGCATGAGATCCACGACGTTGACCACGCGCACCTTCAGACCGGGGATGTTCCGGCGCAGCAGGTCGGCGGCCGCGAGCACCTCCACTGTCGGGACGTCGCCCGCGCAGCCGAGGACGACGTCGGGTGAGGTGCCCTCCTCCTCCGTGCCTGCCCACTCCCAGATCCCGAGACCGCGGGTGCAGTGCTTGACGGCCTCATCCATCGTCAGCCACTGCGGGCTCGGCTGCTTCCCCGCCACCACCACGTTGATGTACTGGGTGGAGCGCAGGCAGTGGTCGAACGTTGACAGCAGCGTGTTGGCATCCGGTGGCAGGTAAACGCGCACCACATCGGCCTTCTTGTTCACGAGATGGTCGATGAATCCCGGGTCCTGGTGGGAGAAGCCGTTGTGGTCCTGCCGCCAGACGTGCGAGCTGAGCAGGTAGTTCAGGCTGGCGATGGGGCGACGCCACTCCAACTCGTCGGTGACCTTCAGCCACTTGGCGTGCTGGTTGACCATCGAGTCGACGATGTGGATGAACGCCTCGTAGGACGACATCAGGCCGTGGCGGCCCGTCAGCAGGTACCCCTCCAACCAGCCCTGGCACTGGTGCTCGCTGAGCATCTCGATGACCTGGCCGCTGCGCGCCATGTGCTGGTCCACCTCGGGTGAGTGGTACTCGGCCACCCACTGCTTGTCCGTCTCGTCGTAGACGCCCTGCAGCCGGTTCGACGCGGTCTCGTCGGGGCCGAAGATGCGGAAGTTGTGGCGGTTCTCCGCCACGACGCCCGTCAGCCAGTTGCCCAATTCGCGTGTGCCCTCCGCGATGGCACCCCCCGGTTGGGGGACCTCGACGGCGTGGTCCCGGAAGTCAGGCAACCGGAGTTCCTTGCGGATGACTCCTCCGTTGGCGACTGGCAGCTCACCCATTCGAAGACCAGCGGGCGGGGCCAGCTTCGCGATTTTCTCCCGCGGTGCGCCGGAGTCATCAAAAAGCTCCTCCGGCTTGTAGGAGGTCAGCCAGTCGTTCAGGTTCTGTAGGTGCTCGTCCGTGTCACGGGCGCTGGACAGCGGCACCTGGTGGCTGCGCCAACTGCCCTCGGTCTTCTTGCCGTCGATCTCCTTGGGGCCCGTCCAACCCTTCGGGGTGTGGAAGACGATCATGGGCCAGCGCGGACGCTCCGCATGGTCCTCACCCTGCTCAGCCGCTGTCGCCCGGATGGTGGCGATGTCGTCCACCACTGTGTCGAGCATCTCGGCGAAGCGACGGTGGTAACTCTCGGGCTCCTCGTCGTCGAAACCGGCGGTGAAGATGTGGGGTGTATGGCCGTAGCCCCGCATGAGGTCCACCAGTTCCTCCTCACTGATTCTCGCGAGCACCGTGGGGTTGGCGATCTTGAAACCGTTGAGGTGCAGGACGGGCAGGACCACGCCGTCGCTGACAGGGTTGAGGAACTTGTTGGAATGCCACGAGGTGGCCAGGGGGCCGGTCTCGGCCTCGCCGTCACCGACGACGGCGAAGACCAGCAGGTCGGGGTTGTCGAAGGCCGCGCCGTAGGCGTGGCTCAAGGCGTAGCCGAGCTCGCCACCCTCGTGGATCGAGCCGGGGGTCTCCGGCGCAACATGGGACGGGATGCCTCCGGGAAAGGAGAACTGCTTGAAGAGCCGCTGCAGACCGGCCTCGTCGCGGGTGATCTCCGGATAGACGTCGGTGTAGACACCGTCGAGGTAGTTGCTCGCCACCAGTCCCGGGCCGCCGTGGCCGGGGCCGGTGATGTAGAGGGCCCTCTGGTGCCGCTCGGAGATGACACGATTCAGGTGGGCGTAGAGGAAGTTGAGGCCGGGCGTGGTTCCCCAGTGCCCCAGCAGGCGTGGCTTGACGTCGTCGCGATGCAGCGGCTCGCGCAGCAAGGGGTTCCTCATGAGGTAGATCTGGCCGACAGACAGGTAGTTGGCCGCCCGCCACCAGGCGTGGAGGTCATCGAGATGCTCGTCGGTGAGTTCGGGGCTTTCGCACTCTGCTCGCGTGCGCCACGTGCTGGTCATGGGGGTCCTCTCGATGGTAGGTCCTGCCTGCCATTCAAGCACCGTCTCCGGTCATGCGCGGATGTATGTAAGGAAGAAGCACGGTCGTCACCCCCATGACCGCCCCCTCGCGCTCGCAGCCTTGGAGGAGGAGAGGGTTCTCTCGTGGTGGGGGAACTCCAAGCGCGATCACCCGGTCCACGCGGGTCCTCGGGCAGCTGCAACGTCTACGGCAACATTGATGTTGCAGTAGACACGGCCTTCCGACGGCCTTCATCCGCGCTGCGAACACCGGATGATTTCATCCCTGGGAATGACGGGTCCGCGTCCCTGTGGGCTCCCTGTCAGGGCCGTCATGGGCTTGCCTCGACGGCTGGCGGCGCCGAAGACACCCGGAAACCGATCGTTGAGATGTCCCACCGGGCGGCAATGAGGACGGATAGTGTCTCCACCAGTCGCCACGCAACCGGTCAATGGGAGTCAGCGGCGGGCAATTGACTGCGAGGAGAATCACATGACGGACTGGCTGAACCGCATCGATGGCTTCATCTGGGGGCCCTTTCTCCTCATTCCCCTCCTGTTGGGTACGGGTATCTACCTGACGATCCGACTCGGCGGCCTGCAGTTCCTGAAGCTCATACCCGCGCTGCGCGTGGCGTTCGTGGACCGCAGCGAGGAGGGCGCCTCCGGCGACATCTCGCACTACCAGGCCCTGGCGACGGCTCTGGCCGCCACCGTGGGCGTCGGTAACATCGCCGGCGTCGCGACCGCCATTCATCTCGGTGGCCCGGGCGCGGTGTTCTGGATGTGGATCACTGCACTGTTCGGCATGGCGGCCAAGTACAGCGAGGCGTTCATGGGTGTGCGCTTCCGCACCACCGACGCGCGCGGGGAGATCTCCGGCGGACCGCAGTGGTACCTGAAGCGCGCCATACCCGGCAGCCCCGGAGTGGTGCTGAGTATCGCCTTCGCCGCCTTCGCCATTCTGGCCAGCTTCGGTATTGGCAACATGACCCAGTCCAACACCGTCGCCGCCGTCGTCAGCGACCAGTTCGGCGTGAGCCCCTGGGTCTCCGGGCTCGCACTCATGGTCTTCACCGGGCTGGTGCTGATCGGCGGCATCAAGTCCATCGCCAAAGTCACCTCCGCCGTGGTACCCGCCATGATCGTCCTCTATGTACTGGCCGCACTCGTGGTCCTTGCCCTGAACATCGGTGGCATCCCCGGCGCGTTCACCATGATTTTCACCGACGCCTTCACCGGCACCGCCGCGGCGGGCGGGTTCCTCGGCTCGGGCGTCGCCCTGGCCATCCAGTTCGGTGTGGCGCGCGGCATCTTCTCCAACGAGTCCGGGCTCGGTTCCGCCGCCATCGCAGCCGCCGCCGCCAAGACCCACCATCCGGTCCGCCAGGGGCTGGTGTCCATGACCCAGACGTTCATTGACACGATCATCGTCGTCACCATGACCGCCCTGGTCATCGTCTCGACAGGTGCCTGGCAGAGTGAGAACCCCGGCGCCACCATGACATCCGAGGCGTTCAGCGTGGGCCTGCCGGGTGAGTGGGGCAGCCTGATCGTCACGCTGGCCGTCGTTTTCTTCGCCGGCTCCACCGTCCTCGGATGGGCCTACTACGGCGAACGCTGCGCGCAGCGTCTGTTCGGTATCAAATCCGTCATCGTCTACCGCGTGATCTTCACGCTCGTGGTCTTCATCGGCGCCACCACGGAACTGGCCACCGTCTGGACGTTCTCCGACATCATGAACGGCCTCATGGCGTTGCCGAACCTGATCGGTCTGTTGATCTGCTCCGGTCTGATCGCCCGCGAGACGAGGGCCTACCTCAAGCGCGACCCCGACCTGCGGAACCCCCCGCCCGGCAGCACGCTCGACGGCATTGGCCAGTGGCAGGAGCGCACGCACAGTTGACGTCACTGCGGAATCGGGGGGCTCACCAACATTTCGGTGGGCAGTCCAGCCGAAATGTTCACAAGTCCGCGCTCGTACCCGGCGACCCGTGGACACTTCCTGATCAGCCGTAGGTGTCGCGGGGCCCGCGGCCGTCGCGGACCGAGCGTCGGCCCTTCTTCCAGCTGGGCTGGTTGGGGGCGCGGATGTCGATGCGCTGCACCGTCTGCTCACCCAACTCCTTGTTGAGGCGCGCAACCAGCGCCGACGCCGCGAATCTCATACCGGTGGCCCATGCCGTGCTGTCGCACTGCACCGTGAGGACGCCGTCGACGAAATTCACCGGCTGACTGTGCTCCGCGTTGTCCTCCCCCACGAGGTCGGCCCAATTGCGCAGGACCGTGGACAGCGAGATGCGCTTCACCCAGCCCCGTCTGTGGCTGACCTGGTTCAGGACGCTCCCCAAGGGCTGGGGATCACGATCATCGGGACGCGCGCCGGATCGCTGCTCCTCGAACCGGCCGAAGCGCCGTCGCTTCAGCGACGACGCCGGTGGGGCCTCCGGCGGCAACAGGGGCGTGTTGCGGGCCGTCTGTCGGGCGATCTCGCTGGCGAGATCCAGGCCCGTCGGGTCGTGGGGTTGCGCGCCGAAGGGCTCGTCGCCGCTCTCCGGCGGCACCATGTTGTCACTCATCAGCAGTCTCCTCGCACACGGTCCCACCGTCCACGCGGTACCGCCTCTCGGAGGGGAAGTCCGGAACGTCCGAGCCGACGGCGGCGGTGATGAGGACTTGTTCGGCGTCGATGATCTCTCCAGCGAGTCGATCACGCCGGGAGGTGTCCAGTTCCGCGAAGACGTCATCGAGGACGAGGACCGGCTCAGTGCCGTCGTCGCGGACCAGCGCGAAGCCCCCCAGTCGAAGGGCCAGCGCGAACGACCAGCACTCGCCGTGCGAGGCGTAGCCCTTGGCGGGAAGATCTCCCACGAAGAGGTCGACGTCGTCTCGCTGTGGCCCGACGAGGGTGACACCACGGTGGAGTTCCTCGCCGCGTCGGGCCTCCATGGAGGTCAGCAGCCGCTCCCGGAGTGCCTCACGCACACCCGTGCTCCCGGCGACGCCGTCGAGATCCAGGCCGGTCTTGTAGGTGGCCTGCACCTCGTTGTTGATCGGTGCGATCCCCTCGTAGGCCGCCTGGAGGTGCGGGAGCACGTCGGCGAGTGTGTCGAGGCGGGCATGCAGCAGTTCTGCCCCGACGGCGGCGAGCTGCTCGTTCCATGCAGCGAGGGTGGTGTCGGCGTCCCCGCCGGAGGGTTTCATGGATCGCCCGGCCATGGACTTCAGCAGGGCGTTGCGCTGCTTGAGCACGCGATCCAGGTCCTGACGGACGCCCGCCATGCGTGGCCAGCGTGTGACGACGAGGGAGTCGAGCCAGCCACGGCGATCTGCGGGGTCCCCCCGCACGATCGCCAGGTCCACGGGCGAGAAGACGACCGTGCGCAACGCGCCCACCATGTCGCGCGGCCTGGGCACGGGCGCACGATTCAGCCGCGCGACGTTGGCGCGTCCATGCGCCACTTCCAACTCCACGGAAATCAGGCGCGGGTCGTCATGGGCGGCCTGCACCTTGGCCCGCAGGATGGCGGAATCGCAGCCTGACCGGATCAACGGTGCCGACGACGCGACCCGGTGGGACGCCATCGTGGACAGGTATTCCACCGCCTCGACGAGGTTGGTCTTGCCCTGACCGTTGGAGCCGACGAACACGTTCACCCCAGCGGACAGCCCAAGGCTGGCGGTGGCGTAGTTGCGGAAGTCCGTCAGGGACAGCTCGGTCACGAACATGGTCCCTCGATACTAGGCGTTCGCCGTGGAAGGTCCTTGGTCGATGCTCCTGCTCGAAGCATCCTGGCTTGCTGAGGTGGAGGCGAAGGCGTGCGCCGGCCGTCCAACCACAATCGCACTCCGCCCCCCACCTCTTTCCTTTTCAGCGCCTTTCGCCCAATCCGAGCCAGTCGCTTCCGGGGGAGGACGACGTTGGCTGGTCTGCCCACCAACACTGAGCACAACCCGTGCCGCTCAACCCATTGATGTTTCGGGCGGGCCGTCCGGCTCCAGCAGGCCGCGGATGTCGTCAGCCGAGAGCGGGGCAGCGACGTCGGAGTTCTTCCCGACGACGGCGTCGAAGAGATCACGCTTGCGTTCCTGGAGCGCGACAACCTTCTCCTCGATGGTGTCCGCGCTGACGAGCCGGTACACGTTGACCGGCTTGTCCTGACCGATGCGATGGGTGCGGTCAATGGCCTGGCTCTCGCTGGCCGGGTTCCACCACGGGTCAAGGATGAAGACGTAGTCCGCCTCCGTCAGGTTCAACCCGAAGCCACCGGCCTTCAGACTGATCAGGAACACTGGGGCCTCGCCGCCGCGGAAGGACTCGATGCGCTCGGGACGATTGCGGGTGCGGCCGTCCAGGTACTCGAAGGCAATGCCCTCGTTGATGAGCCGTTGCTTGACGAGCGCCAGGAAGCCAGTGAACTGGCTGAAGACCAGTGCTCTGTGTCCGCCGCCGCGCACCTCCTCCATCAACTCCAGGAGGGCGTCGATCTTTGCCGAGCTGGCCGGATACTCCGGATCGACCAGCGACGGCGCCAGGCTGAGCTGCCTGAGCAGCGTGAGGGAGCGGAGAATGGTGATGCGGTTGCGGTTCATGTCCCCCACGAGACCCAGCACCTTCTGACGTTCGCGCGTCAGGTGTCGGTCATAGAGCTTGCGGTGCCCCGGCGACAGCGACACGGGGACGATCTGCTCCTGCTTGTCCGGAAGTTCCGTGACCACCGTCGCCTTCGTGCGCCGCAGGATCAGCGGCCGGGTTCGACGGTGCAGCCGGGCGAGCGCGTCACCGTCGCCGCCCTCGATGGGCCTGCGGTACACCTCCGTGAAGCGCTTGGGTTCAGGGAAGAGGCCGGGGGCGGTGATCGACAGCAGCGACCACAGGTCCATCAGGTTGTTCTCCAGCGGGGTCCCCGTGAGTGCGATCTTCACGCGGGCACGGAGCCGCCGCACCGCCTGGTATGCCTTCGACGAGGAGTTCTTGACGAACTGCGCCTCGTCGAGGAGGACCGCGGACCAGTCGAGGTCCAGGTAGGCGTCAGCCTCCAGGCGCAGGAGCGTGTAGGACGTCAACACGATGTGCGCCCCGTCGATCGCGCGGGCGAGAGGCACGCCCCTGCGCTTCTCGGTACCGTTGACCGTGACCACCGTGAGCTCCGGTGTGAACCGCGCGGCTTCCGCCTCCCACGTCCCGATCACGGAGGTGGGGGCGACGACGAGAATGGGCTGATCCAACTCGCCGGCCTCAAGGGCGAACTGGGCCATGGTCAGGGACTGCAGCGTCTTACCCAGCCCCATCTCGTCGGCAAGGATGCCACCGAGCCGGGTGCGCCACAGGAAGCTCAGCCAGGCAGAACCCTCGCGCTGGTACGGCCGCAGTGTTGCCCGCAGGCCCGTGGGTGGTTCCAGATCAGCCAGTTCCCTGTGGTCCAGCAGCGCCCCCACGGCTGATTGCCAGGCCGCCGACTGGGACGCCACGACCCCGAGCTCCACGAGTTCCTGCCACAGCCCGGCGTGCTCGGGCCGCAGCCGGAAGGTGCCGCCCTCGTGATCGACGAGTACTCGCGCCTCCTCGATGAGGGTGCGCAACTGCTCCAGCTCGGGGACATCCAGCATGAACCAGGTGCCGGAATCGAGGATGAGGTGGTCCTGTCCCGCGGCCAGCGCCTGGAACAGGGGCGTCAAGGGCACCTTCTCGTCGGCGACGGTGATGTCGACGTCGAGGTCGAACCAGTCCCCCTGCCGGGAGTCATCGAGGTTGACGGAGATGGTGGGCGCCTCCAGGGCGCGCTGGAACGTGGGCACGTCCTGAGTCGTCACGACGACCACGTCGGCCCGCTCCTCCAGTGCGGGAAGCACCTCGTCAACGAATGCGATCAGCGGCCGTCCACTGACCGCACCGTCGTGGAGAACCGCGTTGCCCTTCTCGTCGGTCCCCCGCCACGGCCCCTCGGGAATGCTGGTGGCCAGCTCCCGCTCCGCTGCGCGATTGCGCAAGGGGGGCTCGGCGCCGGTGGGACGAACGCCGAGATCCTGAACCAGATCGTCGAGCAGATAGCGGAACCCCCACTCCACCTGCGCTGAGTGGCCGTCGAAGCTCACGGTGCACCGAAGGCGCGGTGGTTGCGCCTCCGGCAGGTCGACACCGTCGGGGACGGCGACCGTGAAACGCTCCTGCAACCGGGGCAGGTACCCGGTGGCAAAGATCCCGACATCATTGGACGGAATGGTCATCCCGCCGGCAACGAACAGGTTGTGTTCAGACTCCGACAGGGCGTGGGGCAGGGGCGCCAGGAGGAAACGCTCCGCCGTGCGCACAGCGATGCCATGCGCCGGTGAGCCGAGCAGGTCCCGCCGCTGGAACCTGAACTGCTGATCCCCCACCGCAACCATGGGAGTCAGTTCCATTCCCTGCCCGGTCTCCTCGAGGGCCAGTGTCAGCTCGGCCACCTCCATCAATTCCGGCACTGGCAGCAGGGACCGGTTGGGCCCCTCCCCCGCCACGAGGACAACCCCGGCGGCGACGGCACGGTGAAGGAGGTCCCACACGACGGGACGGGCGGCGCCCAGACGAAGCGTGCTCACGGCGCCGTAGAAGTAGTCGTTGCGCGTGGCGTCGCGCAGCGCATTGACGATTTCCAGCTGTTGGGGGTCCAGGCCCGCTCGGCTGTACCTCAGGTCGTTCCATGAGGCCCCCGTCTTGATCCACCGCCCCTTGCCCATCCTCAGCGGTCGAAGAGTCGGCCCACTGACGTCGACGTCGACCTGGAGAGCCAGGTCAGTACCTCTGGTCAGGGGCGCCGGGGTCTGGAGCATCGGGTCGAGTGCCAGACGCCACTGGGGGACGGTGCGCCGTGTCTGCGTAGCTCGGGCATGGGACAGCAGCGCAGCGGCATGCTTGCAGGCATGACCCACCGGGCAGGCGCACACTGACGTCATGAAGCCCGCCCTGGGATCCCGGACCACCGACACCCGGTAGGACCTGTGTCCCGATCCGCGAACCTGAGCAGAAATCAGCTTCTCTGCAGTCAGGATGCTTCCCACACGGTTTTCGGCCGCGTACTCAAGGCCCCGCTCATACGTCGAGGTCCCGAAGAATCGAACGAGGTCGGCTTCAGTGGGTTCGAGAACCCACGCTGGATAGTTCTTCATCTTCGTGTGCATGGTAGTCGCGGGCTGAAAATGGTCTTCACCCCACGTTCATCGCCGTGCGTGGCAGGCGTGATCTCAGTTGGGCAGGCGCATCAACATGATGACGTGGCGGTAGTCCAGGAGCTGATCGCCGTCCATGCTGGCCAGGCCGGTGATCAGGCAGGGCTTGCCCGGGGCGGTGAAGGCGAAGTGCGCGTAGGGGGCGTCGATGGAGTTCAGCGCATCCAACAGGTAGTGCGGGTTGAATCCGGCCGCCTTGATGGACTGCTCGTCCGTGGTGACGTCGACGTCCGCTGCGATTGCCTCGGAGGCCTGCGCCTGGTCGCCGGTGGCAGCCTCCAGCGCGATGTGGTCCTCGTTGATGATCATCCGCAGGGGCGTGTTGCGCTCCGCCACCAGGGACACCCGCTTCACCGCCGCAAGGAGATCTGCGGTGGACACCCGCACGGCGACGGTGGCGTTGACATCCATCAGGTGACGGACTTTGGGAAACGCCTGGTTCAGCAGCCGCGTGGTGGCCTCCCGTGATCCCTTCACGCCCTCGCCGATGAACCCGGCGAGGCCTTCGCCCTCGGACTGGGTGGTGGAAAGCGACACGGTCACCGTGTCACCCGAGGTGAGCGACTTGGCGGTGTCGGCGAGCACCTTTCCGGGCACCAGGACGGCGCCCTCAACCGATGGTGACGAGGGCTTCCAGTTGATCTCCTTCAGCGCCATCCGGTACCGGTCCGTCGCAAGCAGCGACAGCTGGTCGCCGTTCATCTCGACACGGACGCCGGTGAAGACGTTGAGAAGTTCGTCGCGGCCGGCCGCCACCACCACCTGGGAGACGGCCTTCTCGAACACATCAGCAGCCACTTCACCGGTCTGCGTCGGCATCTCGGGCAGGCTCGGGTAGTCCTCCACCGGAAGCGTCTGCAGCGTGAACCGGGCGGAGCCACAGGTCAGCTCCACCTTCGAATGGTCCGCATTGAGTTCGACGGGCTTGTTCGGCAACGAGCGGGCGATGTCGGACAACAACCGGCCCGACACCAACACGGTGCCCTCATCACTGACCTCGGCGGCCATGCTCACCTTGGCCGAGGTGGTCGAGTCAAAGCTGGACAGCGTGACCGAGTCACCTTCTGCCTCGATCAGGAGGCCGGCAAGAATCGGTGCGGTCGGACGGTTCGGCAGGCTGCGGGCCACCCAGGCCACTGCGTCGGCCAGCGCATCGCGCTCCACTCGAATCTTCACGTCGTCCGCTCCTCATTGATACATCGATGTTCGCTCACGTGCCCCCCACGCTCGGGGCGCAGGACGCGGTTTCGGCCACAGCATACCGGCTCCGGACTGGCTGTCGTGGCACCCCCGTCAGTCCATGGCAATGGATTCGAGAATGTTCATCCGGGACGCCCGACGTGCCGGGGTGATGGCTGCCAGGATGCCGAACAGAGCGGCCACCACAACGTACAGGGTCAGCTGCCAGCCGGGGATCGAGAGGTTCGTGATACCGGAATCCTTCAGCAGCTCGACGAGGACGGCACCGAATGCCACCCCCAGACCGACGCCCAGCAGAGAACCGAGGACTGCCACCACCACGCTCTCCAGACGGATGACCTGTCGCAACTGCGGCCTCGTCATGCCGACGGCCCGCAACAGTCCGATTTCGCGGGTGCGTTCCATGATGGACAGGCCGAGGGTATTGACGATGCCGAGCACCGAAATCACGATGGCGAGGGCCAGGAGGGCATTGATGACAGCGAACACCTGGGCGAACTGCGACACGAGGCTGTCCGCGTACTCGGCATTGTCCGTGATGACCACAGTGGGGAGGTCCGCAGCCGCCTCCTCCAGGCCCGCGCGGACGGCGTCCACGTCCGCGTCCTCGGCGAGGGCGATCTTCACCAACGACACGACGCTCGCGTCGGCCACCTGCGCATAGGTGTCCATGTTCACGATGATGCCGCCGCGCTGTGTGGGGTCCGAGTCGCCGTCGAAAATGCCTGTGACAAGCACATCGACGGGAGTCCCATCACGCGCGGGCAGCTGGAAGGTGCGTCCCAGGGGGAGGTTCAGGGCGCGGGACTCCTCCGACGACAGCAGCGCCGAGCCACCCTCCTCGTTCAGTTGCCCTCCGATGATCCCGACGGCACTCCCGTCGCTCACCGCCTCCGGGGTTGCGCCGGTGAGGAAGACGGACTCCGCTCCCACGACCGACGCACTGTTGCTGAAGCTCCATGCCTCCTCAACGCCCTGCACGGCCGCCGCCGCGTCCGCGACGGCGCGATCAAAAGGCCTGAAGTTCACAGGCGACATCAGGAAATCGCCACGCTGGGTGTCCGTGAGGCCAGCGCGCACCGACGTGGTGGTGCTTTCGGCGAGGATGGTGACGGTGGTCACAAGCGCCAGACCAATCATGAGCGTCGAGGCAGTTGCGGCCGTCCGGCGGGGCTGACGCGTGGCGTTGCGCTCGGCGAGCTTTCCGATCTCGCCGAAGATGGCCCGGTAAACGCGTCCGAACAGCCACACGATCGGGCGGCCGATCACGGCCGCGGCGAGTACGCAGCCGATGAGGACTGCAACGCAGCCGATGCCGGCCCATGCCAGCGGTTGCTGCACATCGAAGAAGAGGCCGCAGATGACACTGGCGATACCAAGCGGGAGGAGCGCGAAACCGATGTGGACTCCGGTACCCATGGCGTCGGTCGGAGCTGCGGCCTCAGTCATCGCCTCCACCGGACGGGTGGCCGACGCCCTGCGAGCGGGAGCCCAGGCCGCCACCATGGTGATGATCAGCGCGAGGGCATAGGACACGACGACTGCCTGCCATGTCAGTTCCGGCACGGTGGTGCCGATGTCCACACCGAACGTACCGAGGCCCAGTCCGATCAGTGCAGTGAGGCCGAACCCGACAGCGATGCCGAAGGTGGCACCCACGGCGCCGATGACCCCTGCCTCGAGCAGCACCGAATTGCGCACCTGGTTGCGTTTTGCCCCCAATGCCCGGAGAAGTGCCAGTTCCCGGCTGCGCTGCGCCACCAGGATCGAGAACGTGTTGAGGATCAACAACGACGCGACGACCAACGCAATGGCCGCAAAGACCAGCAGGAACGTGTTGACGAACGACAACCCGATGGAGAGCTGCTCTTCCAATCGATCGGCCTGCTCCTCGCCGGAAATGGCGGACAGCCCCTCGGGCAGGAGGTCAGCGACCTCGCTTGTGACCCGTTGCACATCTGCGGCGGGATCGGTCGCGATCCACGCGCTGGTGAACGACTCCTGCCCCTCCACCGTGAGGGCGCGCATCTCGTCGAGGGTGAAGAACAGGTAGCTGGCACCGGCGGTCGCTCCTGATCCGAACGTTGCCGTACCGACGATTGTGTAGCTGCGGATGCCGGCCTTCGGTGTGGAGACCTCGATGTCGTCACCGATGGCATAGTTCCCGCGGTCCATCGTGGCGGGGTCGATCGCCAGTTCCTCGTCGGTGTCGGGGGCCTCGCCCTCGATAACCCTGGCACCCTCGGCACCTCCGGCGGCCGGTGTGGTGTACCAGTTGGTGCCGATGCCGGGCGCTCCCCCGAAGGCCAGGACCTTGCCCGCCCTGTCGAGCGGGTACAGGCTGGTGTTCACGACCACGCCGGTGGCCTCAGCCACCCCGTCGATGGAGGAGATCTCATCGAGAAGTTCTGGCGTCACCCCCAGCGCCATTGCCCCCGCGGCGTCCCCGAAGGCTCCACCGCCGGAGGAGACGTTCACGTCCGCGATCCCGGACTTCAGGATCTCGTTGAAGCTGGATCCGAGCAGGTTCGTGAACATCAGCGAACCGGACACGAAAGCAATGCCCAGGACGATCGAGAAGGCGCTCAGGAGCAGCCGCAGCTTGCGTCCCAGAAGGGACTTCCACGTGGCGTGCAACATGGTCGTCAGTCGGCGATCGCCCGGCGAGGAATAGTCTGCTCCACCACGGACACCGAGGCCTCAGGCAGATGTTCCGCCCGGGGTGCATTCCCCCCATCGCGGTAGAGGGCATCCACAGGGGCACCGGCTTCCTGCGCGTAGGGGGGCCCATCCCCGCCGCCTTCTTCTTCGGCCGTCGGTTCTGGCTTCTGGTCCTGCCGGGGGTAGATGTGCGCCATGGTGCTGAGAAGCTCATCCTGGGTGGCGTTGCGGAGTTCCTTGATGATGCGGCCATCCGAGAGGAAGACCTGCCGATCCGCATAACTGGCGGACAGTGCGTCATGGGTCACCATCACAATGGTCTGCCCGAACTCGTCCACGCTGCGTCGAAGGAATGACAGGACCTCTGCAGCCGACGCCGAGTCCAGGTTGCCCGTGGGCTCATCGCCGAAGATGATGTCCGGCCGGTTCATCAGTGCCCGTGCGCACGCGACTCGCTGCTGCTGGCCACCCGAGAGTTCCGACGGCTTGTGGGTGAGCCTGTCGCCCAACCCGAGCACGCCCACGATGCGGTCGAACCACTCCTGATCCACCTTCTTGTTGGCAATGGACAGGGGCAGGACGATGTTCTCCTGGGCGCTGAGGGTGGGAACCAGGTTGAACGCCTGGAAGATGAACCCGATGCGATCCCGCCTCAACTCGGTGAGTGGAGTGTCCTTCAACGAGGCAACATCCGTGTCGCCGATGAACACCCGTCCGGACGTGGGTGAGTCAAGGGCCGCCAACAGATGCATGAGCGTCGACTTGCCGGATCCCGACGGGCCCATGATGGCGGTGAACTCACCGCTGACCACCTCGAAGTCGACGTCGTCGAGCGCCACCACTTCGGCCGATCCCCTGCCGTAATGCTTGGACAGTCCGGTGGCGCTTGCTGCAATAGTCACTTCGCAAAGTTACCAGCGCCGGGACGAGCGTGAGGCGCACGTCGTTGTCCACACTTTCACCCGGATCAGACTTTGAAGAACTGTAATGAGAGTTGTAATTCAGTAGTAGTCATAGCTGCTGTGGATCCTGTGGGCAACTGCTCAACGGCGTAGTCAGAGCAGGTTCACCCATGTGGACGAAGAGTGGCACAACTCTGAACCACACGGGGAGGATTTGTGGGGAACCCCGTCCCGTTGCGTCGGCGTCGCCGTCGTCAACAGCGAGTCCACAGCCGGTTGGGCACAAGATGTGGACAGTTCCGCGCCGTTGAGAACCAAGGATGGAAGGGTCAACCGGGAAGTTGGGAGGGTTTCGAGACAGTTGGTGGACGGGAGCGTTGCCGGAAGTTGCTCCTCACAGGCGAGCGCCTTCGTCCCGGACCGTTCCCGGGCGGGCCCCATCCAGACCCTGTCAGGACTGCTTGATGCGGTTCGTGAGTTCGGTGACCTGGTTGAAGAGGTCGCGATCGACGCCCATCTTCTCGTTGATCTTGCGGACCGAGTGCAGGACCGTGGTGTGGTCACGGCCACCGAACTTGGCGCCGATCTTGGGGAGGGACATCTCCGTCAGTTCCCTGCAGAGGTACATCGCGATCTGTCGGGCCGAGGCGATGGTGGCGACGCGGCTGGTGCCCGTCAGCTCGTCAAGGGAGATGTTGAAGTAGACGGACGTCGCGTTCATGATCGCGTCGGCGTCCACACGCACCTCGCCGCCGTCGCGCACGAGGTCCTTCAGGACATCCTCTGTCAACGAGATGTCGATTTCCTGGCGGTTGAGGCTCGCCAGCGCGGCAACCCGCGTCAGTGCACCTTCGAGTTCCCGGATGTTGGTGGTGATGCGCGAGGCGATGAACTCGAGGACCTGTGTGCCAGCGGTGAGGCGCTGCCAGGCGGCCTTCTTGCGGAGGATCGCTATTCGCGTTTCGAGGTCGGGCGGCTGGATGTCGGTCATCAGCCCCCACTCGAAGCGGGAGCGAAGTCGTGGTTCCAGGGCTTCCAACAGCTTCGGGGGTCGATCTGAGGTCATCACGATCTGCTTCTGTGCGTTGTGAAGGGTGTTGAAGGTGTGGAAAAACTCCTCCTGCGTCTGGATCTTTGACTCGAGGAACTGGATGTCGTCGACCAGGAGGATGTCGACGTCCCGGTAGGAACGACGAAACTCTGCGGTGCGATTGTCCGAGATCGCGTTGATGAAGTCGTTGGTCAGTTCCTCCGTGGAGACGTACTTCACGCGCAGGTTGTCGTAGTAGGCGTTGACGTAGTGACCGATGGCGTGGAGCAGATGAGTCTTGCCCAACCCCGATGGTCCATAGATCATCAACGGGTTGTAGGACTTCCCGGGCTGTTCCGCGACCGCGGCGGCCGCGGCGTGGGCGAACCGATTGGATGAGCCGGCGACGAAGGATTCGAACGTGTACCGGGGGTTCAGCTTGACCGGATCGGCGCTGGCCCTGGGCCGCGGTAACAGGGGTACGTGGACGTTGTCGGTTTCAACAACTTCGGCCGCGGCGTCGGGGGTGTCGGGGACGAGGGTCGAATCGATCATGACGGCTAGGTGCGTGGCACGTCCGGCGTGCTCGCTGAGCCGACGTTCGATCTCGGACCTGAGCTTCGATTCGACGCGCTCGCGGGTGGTCTCGTCGGGCACTGCCAGCATCAGGGTGGTGCCATGCATGGCCAGCGGTTTGGTTCGTCGAAGCCAGGCACGCGTGGGGATGTCGGCAGCGTTGACGACGTCCTCCCACAGGCCATTGAGCTCAGGGGTGGGTACTTCGCTCACCAGACCCCTTCCAGCTCATGTCGCCAGGGGCCAGCCCCGTGATGAATTCTTCCACATACTTTTCCACAGCCGGGTACAACTCACCCCCATGGAGCCCCCGCCAGTGCGATTCCTGTGGATAAGCACTGCGCAGGCCTGTCAAAGTAGTGGCAGATGGAGGGCGGCGCAACATCCATGGAGGATTTCCCGGAGTGTCGCGTGGACTACGTCCATGTAATTTGCTCACTTGTACATGCGGGCCGACGCGGTTTGTCCCAACCCTCAGTGACCACGTATCGTTGACCAGTCGCTGTCCTCTGGACCGTGACCCTTCCCTGCTCAAATCCTGGGCAAATTCCGACAAGATTCCTCGAGGGAGTCAATCCGATGACCAAGCGTACGTTCCAGCCGAGCAACCGTCGCCGCAGCCGCACCCACGGCTTCCGCGCCCGCATGCGCACCCGCGCCGGCCGTGGCATTCTCGCCACCCGCCGTCGCAAGGGCCGCGTCGAACTGGCTGGCTGAGCCACAAGCCGTGCTGCCACGTGCCCGACGACTGAGGAATTCCGCTGAGTTCTCCGCGGTTTTCTCGTCGAGAGTGCGTGCGGCCACCCCGAGCGTCGTCGTCCACGTGGCCCGCTCTGCAGCCGACTCACCACCCGGTGTGTCCCGGGTGGGTTTTGTCGTCTCCAAACAGGTGGGCAATGCGGTGCATCGCAACCGGGTGAAACGTCGGCTGAGGCACCTCGTACCCCCCTCCCCCACGCCTTTTGCCGCAGACGTTGTTGTGCGGGCCCTGCCGCCTGCCGCCCAGCGACCCGAGCGGCTCGCGGCGGATTTCGCCAGCGCCTGGCGTCGTGCCTTCGCCAGGGCGGCATCATGCTGAAGCATCCGTTGATGTGGTTCGTGAAGCTGTGGCGTCGGTTCATCTCCCCCGGTTACGGGGAAGTGTGCAAGTTCCATCCGAGCTGCTCCACCTATGGCCTGCGCGCACTGGAGGTGCACGGCGGCCTGCGGGGAACATGGTTGATGGTGCGGCGCATCTCCCGCTGCCACCCGTGGTCCATGGGCGGCGTTGACTACGTTCCCGGCACGACCGAGGCCCGCGTGTGGGCCGAACAAGCGAACTCCACTTCCCCATCAGGCCACGCCTGTCCCGAAAATTCTGCCTCCGAGGTTGCCCCGTGATTGACCTGATGATTCCTCTACTCGCCATCTGGGACAGCATCTACGGTGCGCTCTCAACGATGATGCAGCCCATCTACTGGGCGGTGTCCGGGCTGGTGGTCCTGTTCCACACCCTGTGGTCACGGGTGTTTGATGCGGACTCCGGAGTGGCCTGGACCTTCGCCATCGTCTCCATGACGGTGCTCATCCGAACGCTCCTCATCCCGTTGTTCGTCAAGCAGATCAACTCGGCCCGCAACATGCAGCTCCTGCAACCGAAGATCCAGGCGCTTCAGAAGAAGCACGGGTCTGATCGCCAGAAGCTTGGCGAGGAGCAGATGAAGCTCTACAAGGAGGAGGGTGTCAACCCCGCGGCCTCCTGCGTGCCGCTGTTGATCCAGATGCCTATCCTGCTGTCCCTCTTCAGGGTCCTCCAGGGCGTGGCCGACGGCCAGATTCGCGGCAAGTTCTTCAAGGACAATCCGGATCTCGTGACGTCCCTGCAGCAGGCTGAGCTCTTCGGAGCCGGGCTCGCCAGTCGAATTGGGGAAGGCTTCCCACCCATCGGCGCCACCCAGATCCTGGGCGGATTCCTGGTCATTGCCATGGTGGTCACCCTGTTCATCACGCAGCTGCAACTGATGCGCAAGAACATGCCACCGGAAGCCCTGACGGGTCCACTCGCACAGCAGCAGAAGATGATGCTCTACATCTTCCCCGTCATGTACCTCTTCTCCGGCTTCGTGATTCCCATCGGCGTGCTCATCTACTGGTTCACCACCAACCTGTGGACGATGGTGCAGCAGGCACTCCTGATCCGGAACAATCCTGCGCCCAACACCCCCGCCTACATCGACTGGGAGGAGCGGCTGCGCGCGAAGGGCAAGGATCCCAAGGATGTCATGGCAGCCAAGCTGGCAAAGCGGAGCCGCAAGAAGAATGCACGCACCACATCGCGCACCGTGGGTGGTGCCACCGCTGTGACGGACGCCGAGGGATCCGAGGAGGCGCCTTCGAAGCCCTCGGTCGCCCGCCAGGAGGTAACACGCAGTACTGTGCGTAACGGCAACGGCAACGGCAAGACTGTGGTGCCCCGCCAGCAGCCGCGCACCACCACTCGCTCTACTCGCAAGAAGAAGTGACCGGACAAGGAAATGACCAGCTGACATGACTGAGACAAACACACCCGCGCCGACAAAGGCGAGCTCGGCCGAGGAGACGTTGCTGTCCGATGGTGACCTCGTGGCCGATTACCTCGAAGAGCTCCTGGACATTGCGGATCTCGATGGTGATATCGAGAACTCGGTGGTCAATGGCCGAGCGCACATCGCCATCGACACCGATGACGAGCGCTTCGTCGGCAAGAACGGTGAGGTGCTGGAGGCTCTGCAGGAGCTGTGCCGATTGGTGGTCATGACTGAGACGGGAAACCGCTCGAGGCTGACCCTCGATGTGGCCGGGTATCGAGAACGGCGACGCGTGGAGCTCATAGCGCTCGCAAAGGATGCAATCGCCGAGGTGTCGGAGAGCGGCGAAAGTGTCCGAATGGCGCCGTTGAATGCCTACGAACGCAAGATTGTGCACGATGAGGTGGCTGCCGCAGGGCTCAACAGTGAGTCCGAAGGCGAGCCGCCGAACCGTCGGGTGGTCGTCACCAAGTGAACACCCCCGCGGCCGACGGGCAGCAGGACTGGGTGGAAGTTGAGCAGGAGCGCGTGGAACGCGCGGCGCGTTCGGCGTTGCATGAACGCTTCCCGGATGGCGCCGAGCAGCTGGATCGCTATGGGGCGATTCTCCGGGGCAAGGGCATCGAGTGGGGACTTCTCGGACCGCGGGAGGGCGACAAGCTGTGGAGCAGGCATATCTCCAACTCCTTGGCGCTGGTCGACGTTCTGGGTGAGGGCACCGATCTGGCAGACGTGGGTTCCGGGGCGGGCCTGCCCGGTATCCCCCTGGCGATCGTCCGGCCCGATCTCCGGGTCGTCCTGCTCGATCCGCTCCTACGAAGGACGACGTTTCTGACGGAAACGGTGGAAGAGTTGGGCTTGACCAACGTCCGGGTGGAGCGTGTGCGAGCTGAGGATTGCGACGAGGTGTTCGACGTCGTGACATGCCGTGCCGTCGCGGGACTGGAAAAGCTCCTCCGGTGGACCACTCCCCTGTTCTACCCGAGTGGGCAACTCCTGGCGCTCAAAGGATCCAGCGCCGAACGGGAGGTCGCGGAGGCGAGCACCCTGTTGTCCCGGTCGCATCTGCGTGCTGACGTCCTGGAGGTCAGGGCGACGCCGGATGTCGACGGCACGCGCGCGATCAGGGTCACAGCGCGCAAGTAAGGCTGTAAGTCGATATAGCACTTTGTTTCACGTGAAACGTTGCGGTGGTGAGTTGGGTTCAAACGTGGGTGCCTCCTCGCAGCCTCGCCCGTTTTTACGGGGTCTGACCTTCAGGCATGTGCTGTGGAGGGCGTCAGTGACGCAGAAGAGGTTGCCTCCCCCAAACCGACGGTGGGCTTTGGCACTCAATCAGCGCGTGCACAGTCCCCGTGCGCTGGCATGTCACCCAGCCCCATGGGGCTGACTGTTCAGACGCAGGGGTCGCTCCCCGCTGGCGCAATGGCGAAGCGGGTCGGTTGTCCGTGATTGGCTCGTACCCATGGCCAGCACGCGCAGCGACGAGACATGCACGGGCCCGCGGACTCTCCGTGCTGCTGAATCTCCGTGCTGCCGGCTCTGCGTGCTGCTGACTCCGCGTGCTGCTGACTCCGCGTGCTGCGGGCTCTCCGTGCTGCGGCCTGTCTCGGCGGCGTCGCGGTCGTGTTCGCCACTCCCCCGCGATGTTTCTCCGAGCGTGCGTCGCACATCCGGGGCAGGACCAGGACTGCCGACGGCGTCATGGCGGGCGACGCGGACCCGAGTGCCCTCGGTGCGCGACGGAGAGTCGAGCTGGTCTGAGAGACGAGCGCACCCGGTAAATCCGTCTCGCAGACGATAAAGCGACTAAACGATGTAAAGATACAGCACGGGGGTCGGTTGGACCGGTCGAATACGAGTGGAGCCGTCACGACCATACAGACGCGCGGTGTGGCGGTTACGGACACTCTCCGCTTCCCGATACACTCAGTGGCGGTCTTCGAGAGGACTCACCACGATGGCACTGTTTTTTGGGAAAGCCCACCCCCAAGGCCTGATCGCTGATACCCGGCAAGGCGTCACTGAACGGACGAGCGCCGTTTCACGTGAAACGGGGGTGACTCTGCCGGCTGGACCCAAACGAGCGGCCTTCGACCGAGCTGAGGACGACTGGGGATCCGAGGCTCACGACGACTTCGGCTCGGAACCCGAACCCCGAGTGCCGACCCTGTCACTCCCCCGGCCCTCGACGCCGCGCGTGCTTGTCGTCGCCAACCAGAAGGGCGGGGTGGGGAAAACCACCACAACGGTGAACATCGCAGCAGCGCTGGCGTTTGGCGGTCTCAACGTCCTCGTGATTGACACGGATCCTCAGGGAAACGCCTCGACCGCGTTGGGCGTGGAACATGAGCACGGAACGCCCGGCACGTATGAGGTACTTCTCGACGATGCACGTATCGCCGATCTGGTGCAGCGATCCCCCCATACGCCCAACCTTCACGTCCTTCCCGCGGCCATCCACCTCGCGACGGCGGAGCTTGAACTCGTCAACGAATCAGGTCGGGAAATGCGCATGAAGCGCGCCCTCACCACATATATGGAGAGTGCGGACGTGGACTATGTCTTCCTCGACTGTCCCCCATCGCTTGGGCTCCTGACGTTGAACGCTTTGGTGGCAGCAACGGAGATCATGGTCCCCATCCAGTGCGAGTACTACGCCCTCGAGGGGGTCTCACAGTTGGTGCGAACGATCAACAAGGTGAAGGGTAATCTCAATGACGGACTGGAACTGACCACCGTCGTGTTGACCATGTACGACGGACGCAACAACCTCTCACGTGAAGTCGCCGGTGAAGTCCGCCAACACTTCGCACAACAGACCCTGGACGTGGAAATCCCGCGTTCAGTGAGAATCGCCGAGGCTCCGAGCTACGGGCAGACTGTGCTGACGTATCAACCCAAGTCATCGGGGGCCGTGGCGTATGTAAAGGCGGCCGAGCAAATCGCATCGGCGGCTGTGGTCAAGAAGGAGGAGTGATGGCTGCACCGAAGCACCACAGCGGCTTGGGACGAGGTCTCGGCGACCTTTTCGCCCGCACGGACGAGGAATCGAGCGCTGACGGGAAGTCCCTACCACTCGAGGACGGCTCGTACTTTGCCGACCTACCACTTGATCACGTGAAGCCCAATGCGCGTCAGCCCAGAACCACCTTCGATGAGGACGAACTGGAGGAACTGACAGCCTCCATCGCCGAATTCGGGGTCCTGCAGCCTGTCGTCGTGCGTGAGGTGGGGCGCCAACGATTTGAACTGGTGATGGGGGAGCGACGCTACCGCGCCAGTCAGCGGGCGGGAAAGGAGACGATTCCCGCCATCGTCCGGGCCACCGATGACGAGGCGCTGTTGCGCGATGCGCTCCTCGAGAACCTGCACCGCGCCAACCTGAATCCGTTGGAGGAGGCCAGTGCCTATCAACAACTGCTGGATGACTTCAACTGCAGCAAGGAGGAGTTGGGTCGCCGCATTCACCGGAGCCGTCCCCAGATCTCCAACACGCTTCGCCTGCTGAACCTGCCCCTGACCGTGCAGCAGAAAGTTGCGGCCGGTGTCCTGTCCGCCGGACACGCGCGTGCCCTCCTGGGACTGGGGGATTCCCGCTCGCAGGAACTCCTGGCGGATCGCATCATCGCGGAGGGGCTGTCCGTGCGGAGCACGGAGGAAATCGTGGCCATGGGGCAGGGCCGCGGGAAAGAGCCCAGGGCACCACGCAGACCTCGCGAGCCGAGTGACCAAGAGGCTGGGCTGGGCCGCTCGCTGAGTGACCACTTCGACACGCGGGTCAAGGTGGACATCGGCCGGGAAAAGGGCAAGATCGTCATCGAGTTCGCCTCCGGTGATGACCTCGAGCGCATCCTCGCCATCATCGACCAGAGGACGCTATAACGATAAGCAAGGATACCAATATAGCGACAAAGAGCTATAACAGCATAGCGGTATGTCGGGCAGCAGCGTCTCGGCAGGTGGGGAGTAGGCTGATGTGGTGTCTGAAGCAACCATCACTGAGCACATCGACCCCGAAGACATCCCCTCCACGAAGGCGGCGCTGACTCGTTATCGCGTGATGGCGTGGGTCGTGGGAATTCTGCTGGCCGTCCTGGTGCTCGTTGGACTGCCACTGAAGTATGTGGGTGGGGACGGCCGGGTCGTGACGTGGACAGGAATCCCACATGGCTGGCTGTACATGGTCCTTCTCATCACGGCCTACGACCTCAGTCGTCGGGTGGGCTGGTCCATCAAGTGGGTCCTGATGATCATGGCTGCTGGAACGGTACCCATGCTCTCCTTCGTCGCCGAGCATTATGCGACGAAGGACGTGAGAGCCAGGTTGGCCGCGGCCGAGGCGGGAGCGTCGGTGGCGGCTGAATCGGACGCGCACTGAGGGGACGCGGCATCGTCACCAAAGGATGGAATCTGACGGTCCCGGCAGTGCCCGATGCTGAACCGCTCAGGAGGTACGCCCCGCCCCGGGCTTGAGCCCCCGGGCCACCACGATGCTGAAGGCGATGGCTGCCGCAGCAAACACCCACCACTGGAGTGCGTAGCCCTGGTGCATCGACGTTCCCCGTGCCTCGGGCAGTTCAGCGACGGCCGGTTCCAGACCGAACGCAGCGGCGCCAGCGGCGTCGAGAGTGACATATCCCGCCACCAGGGGCTGTGGCCATGTCTGCGCGAGCTCCTGGAGCCGCAGCGTCGACATTGAGCCAGGAGGAGTATCGGATGGGGGAGTGACGTCAGCGTCCGCGTCGCCTGCAGTGAAGACTCCCCGGACATCCGTCCTGTCCACGTCCGGGACGGCCACCGGATCATCGGTTACCCCAAGGACCAGCGCAACGATGTGGCCGTCCGTCATCTCGAAGGGCACCGCGACCCGAAGGGGCCAGTTCGTGCCCACGAGAAGTGTGTGCCCGGGAACTACGCTCCCCGACAACTCCACCCGTCGGCCGTAGATGTCCTCGACGACGCCGTCGGCACGAATGTTCCCAGCCAGTGCAACCGGGGCCTGGGAGGCACGCTCTTCAGCGATGTCCACGACCGATCGCTGGAAGCTGGACATCTGCCACACCCCGAGGATCAGCATCACCATGGCCACCACCACACCGACGGTGATGGTGATGGCGCGCCGGAGCCAGAGGCTCATCTCTGTCCGCGTGCGAGGGTGATCAACGCCGTGAAGACGCCACCGAGGTCCATGCCGGCGGCCTCGAACGCCAAGGGCGACAGTGATGTTTCGGTCATGCCCGGAGCGACGTTCGCCTCCAAGAAGGTGGGCACACCGTCGGTGGTGACCACCATGTCCACACGTGAGAGATGTCTCAGGCCCAGTGCGACATGGGAGGCGAGCGCCAACTCCTGCGCTGCGTGCAATGCGTCCTCGGGGAGTTCGGCAGGAGTCACGAAGCGGGTGGAGCCAGCGGTGTAGCGAGCCTCATAGTCATATACGCCGGACGTGGGGCGGATCTCGACGGGGGGAAGCGCCTGCGGGCCACTGTCTGTCTCGAGGACGGTGACAGCGAGCTCGGTGCCCTTGACGAACTGCTCGACGATGGCGACCGGGCCGTAGGCGTAGGCGCCGACCAGAGCCGTGGCGAGCGCCCCCTGGTCGGAGACCATCAGGGCGCCGAGTGCGGATCCGGATCTCGACGGCTTCACCATGAGGGGGTAGCCGAGGCGCTCACCCAGCGCCAGCATGAGCGCGGACGCACCCAGCTCCCTGAAGATGTCGTGGGGCAGAGCCACCTGGTCTGTCACGCCCAGCCCTGCATTGGCCACCACTTTGGTGGCAATGGCCTTGTCAAAGGCCAGACGAGAGGCCGAGCCCTCTGCACCGACGAAGGGTATGCCGAGGAGACCCAGAACTTCACGCAGTGCACCGTCCTCGCCCATGCCACCGTGAAGCATGGGCACTACGACGGGGTCCTGGGTGGACTGGAGCATCGGCACGAGCGCCGCGCTGACGTCGGACTCCACCACCGTGTGGCCAGCCTCGCGCAGGGCCTGCGTCACACGCCTGCCGGAACGCAGCGACACGTCCCGCTCATGGCTCAGTCCGCCGGAGATCACGATGATGGTCATGGGTTCATCAGTCCTTGTCACAGTCATGTCGATTCACGAAATCTCGGCCCCGGGACCGGGTGTGTAGGGGTGCGGTGAGGGGGCGTTGATCCCGAAGATGTCCAGCATGTCCATCTCGTTGCGCACGACGTCGGCGAACCGCTCCACACCCGTGACGATGCGGGCTGCCGGGGGAAAGCAGTAGGACAGCCGCGCGTTGCGGGTTCCCTGACCATCGGCGTAGAAGGCCGTTCCGGGGACGAAGGCGACGCGGTGGTCCACCCCTCGCGGGAGCATTGCCTGGGCATCGATACCCTCGGGCAACGTCACCCAGACGAAGAATCCGCCGATGGGATGGGTCCAGGACGTGCCGGCCGGCATGTGGTCCGACAGGGCCTGCAACATGGCGTCGCGGCGTTCCCGGTACATGGTGCGGAAGCTGACAACCTGCCCCTTCCAGTCGGAGGTCTCCAGATAGTTGGAAATGGCGAACTGGCTGAAGACAGGCGGGCACAGGGTGGCTGATTCCTGTGCGAGGACAAGCTTCTCCCGCACAGCGTGGGGGGCGAGCACCCAGCCGACGCGAAAGCCGGGGGCAAAAGTCTTGGAGAACGAGCCGAGGTAGATGACGTCGGTGTCCACAGACCGCATGGCGGGCACCGGTTCGGCGTCGAGAGCGAGGAGTCCGTATGGGTTGTCCTCCACCACGAGGATGCCGAGGTCCACGCACGTCTGCAGTATGTCGACACGACGGTCCCACGGCTGCGTGAGGCCGGACGGGTTGCTGTAGTTGGGGATGGTGTAGAGGAACTTGATGCGTTTCCCGGCCGCCCGGACACGGGCGACGGTGTCGCGCAGCGCTGCCGGGTCCAGCCCGGAATCGTCGCTGGGGACGTGCACCACCTCGGTCTGATAGCTGGAGAATGTGCCAATGGCCCCCACGTAGGACGGTGATTCGACGAGCACGACGTCTCCGGGATCACAGAAGATCCGGGTCACCAGGTCCAGACCCTGCTGGGACCCGGCGCTGATCATCACGTCGTCGGCATGGGCGGAGATGCCTTCCAGGGCCATGACCTCGCAGATGTGGTCGCGGATCCGGGGTTCACCCTGTCCGGAACCGTACTGCATGACCTGCATGCCGTTGGTACGGATCATGTCGGCCATGTGCCCCGCGATGTCTGCCAGTGGGAGGTCCCTGATGTTCGGCATGCCCCCGGCCAGGGACACGATTTCCGGCCGGTTGGCGACGGCGAAGAGGGCGCGGACGGCCGACACCTTCATGCCGTGCGTACGCTCGGCGTAGTTGTCGACGAAGCGATCCAGGCGGGTGTCGCGGCGGGGGATGGGAGCGGTCACAGGTCCCACCTTGGCGGATAAGTGCCCCGCGCGGGCGCACTTCCCGCAGTGAGATCGTGGCGAGTCATCGCAGTTCCTCGTAGAAGGAGTCCACCAGCGAGGTCAGCGCGGCATAGTCCTGCTCGCTGAGCCCCGCAACGGCGATGGCGGTGTCGTCGACGATGCGGGCGCAGAACGGCACCGCGTTGTCCGCTGAATTACCGCAACTGATGTCGTCTGCACCCTGCACCGGCTCCGGATCGGTGACGTTGACGTCCTCGAGATAGGTGTTCAGATCGTTCTCGGGACGCGAGAGCAGGAGGACCACTGTGTCGGTGCCGTCGGTGTAGGTGGCAGTGAGGATGTCGCGATCACCGGTGGTCGTTCCGGGGGTGGTGTTCACATCCCCGCGCACAAGCGATCCCACTTGCGTGGGGGCCTCCAGATCCCAGAGTGCCTTATCGACGCTGGGTGTGGGGGTCGGTGCTTCGGCACCGGATCGGCCGAGGCTCAGTCCGAGCCAGACCGAGAGCAGGAGCAGAACGATGACGATCAACAGTCCGACGATTTTCACGCCCCGAGGAATGCTCGGGGTATCCACCGTCTGTGTTGACGGCGACACCAACTCCTCCGTGGTGGGCCTGGGCACGTTGCGCCACGGCCCATCGGCCTCGGCTCCGGATGCCTCGACATCCGTCGGCCTCTCCTGGTCTTCTCCCGGGTCGCTCATGTCAGAGCAGTTCGTCAATGACCTTCTTCAAGGCGTTCTTGGACTTTCCGCCCGAGAGCGACTTGGCCACCCTGCCTGCCTTGAAGAACTGCAGAGTGGGGAGGCTGAGAATTCCCTGTTGCGCGGCGAGACCCGGCTCGGCACTGGTGTCCACCTTCACGAACTTCACCCTCCCCTCGTACGTACGCGCGAGCTCGTCGAGGATGGGGGAGAGTTGCTTGCACGGTGCACACCAGTCCGCCCAGTAGTCCACCACCACGACCCCGGGCGCCATCAGGACCTCGTCGGCGAACGAGGATTCCTTCACGTCTGTCACTGCCATTGCGTCACTCCTTCAAGACTGCCGTGCAACCTTGCCAGTTTAGTTCTTGCGATCAGGATGTGGGGGCAGCCGTCATGGCGAGGTCGTCAAGGGCAGCCAGGTACTTCTCGGCGTCCAGCGCTGCCGAGCAACCGGTGCCGGCTGCAGTGATGGCCTGCCGGTAGGTGTGGTCCACCAGGTCGCCGCAGGCGAAGACACCCACGAGACTGGTTCCGGTGCTGTCGGGCTGGGTGAGGACATAGCCCTCGTCGTCGAGCTCCACGGAACCCTTGATGAGCTCGGAACGGGGGTCATGCCCGACGGCGATGAACAGTCCCTGCATGGGGACTTGGCGCGTCTCGCCGGTCACGGTGTCCGTCAACGTCAGGCTCTCCACCGAGTTCTCGCCGCCGATGCCGGACACCGACGAGTTCCAGGCGAAGTCGATCTTGGGGTCGCGTTCGGCGCGGCCGGCCATGATGGCGGAGGCGCGCAGTTCGTCGCGACGGTGGATGACGGTGACCTTGCTGGCGAAGCGGCTCAGGAAGGTTGCCTCCTCCATCGCGGAGTCTCCGCCTCCGACGACGGCGATCTCCTTGTTGCGGAAGAAGGCGCCGTCGCAGGTGGCGCACCAGGAAACGCCCCGGCCCGACAGTCGCTCCTCGTCGGGCAGGCCCAGCTTGCGGTATCCGGAACCCATTGCGAGGATGACGGCGCGCGCCCGCCAGACGGTGCCATCAGAGTCGGTGACCTCCTTGACCGCGTCCTCCAGCTTCAGCTCGGTGGCGTCGTCGGTGAGGATCTGGGTGCCGAAACGCTCCGCCTGTGCGCGCATCTCCAGCATGAGGTCGGGCCCCATGATGCCCTCGGCGAAGCCGGGGTAGTTCTCCACCTCGGTGGTGTTCATGAGTGCGCCGCCGGAGTCCAGGGAACCCTCGAACAGGACGGGCTTCAGCGCGGCGCGCGCTGCGTAGATGGCTGCCGTGTACCCGGCTGGTCCTGATCCGACGATGATGACGTCGTGGATATCAGCGGACATGCAAGACTCCTGATTTTCTGCGTTGAGTGTCGTGAACCTCGGACCATCCTAGGACGAAGACCAAGTGGGCGCCGTCCGGCCGCCGTTTGGGGTGGTTCTGCGGTGGGCGGCGCGTCGAACCAGCAGCGAGGACCCGAGTCCCAGTGCCAACACGGAGGCGGCCGCCCACACCGCGGAGCCGGCTGCTGAGGCGAAGGTGGACGGGTTGGACTGACGAAAGCTGCTGCTGCCGAGAGCAATGGCCAGAGCGGTGCCTCCGAGGGCGCTGCCGAGGGCGGAGCCCACCTGGCGGACGGTGCTCTGCATGGCGCTGCCAGAGCCGGACTGGTTGACGGGGACATCTGCCAGAACGGTGGACGTCAGTTGCGCCGACGCGAGGCCCAGCCCCAGGCCGTAGGGCAGGAGCACGAGAGCCACCAGCCAGGCGGAGGCGGTCGCGCTCACCACGAGGGCGGTGCCGACGAGGCCGACGAGTTCCAGGGCCAGACCGAGGACCACCACGTTCGGGGAGCCGAGGCGTGCCGCAAGGTGACGGGCCGAGGCGCCTGCGAGGAAGGCTCCGCAAGCCATTGCTGCGAGGACGAAGCCAGCGCCCAGGACGTCGAGCCCCAGTGAGGTGGTCAGATGCAACGGCAGGATGAACACCAGTGAGAACTCACCGACGGCCACGAGCCCCGCAGTCACGTTGCCCCACGAGAAGGTCGGAATGCGGAACAGGCTCGTGTCGAGCAGGGCGGACAGGTCACTGGCGGCACGTCGACTCTCCCGCCACACGAACAGGGCAATGGTCGCGATCCCCAGGACGATGGCGACAGGTACAGGGGACAGGACGGCGTCGTCGGGCCAGGTCCACGGGCCGAGTCCGAGTTCCGCACGTGGAGTCCACCAGCCGAGGCTCGTGCTCTCGATGAGGCCGAATACAAGCGCGCCGAAGCCGAATGCGGACAGGACGGGGCCGAGGATGTCGAAGCCTTTACCCTGCGCATCGCTGCGGGTCTCGTGGACGAAGAACAGTGCAGCGGTGATGACGCCGATTCCCAGGGGGATGTTGACCCAGAAGATCCAGGGCCAGTCAGCCATCGTCGTGAGGAACCCGCCGAGCAGGGGACCGATGGCGGCGGCGCCGGACATGACGGCGCCCCAGACGCCGAACGCGGCGGCGCGGTCCCTTCCACGGAACGTGGCATTGACTGTGGAGAGGGTCGAGGGGAGCACGAGTGCACCACCCACGCCCTGGACGGCACGCGACGCGATGAGCAGAGCCCCAGCGCCCGAGAGGGCGGCCATCACGCTGCCCACCATGAAGACGGAGACGCCGAGGATCATGAGCCTCCGTCGGCCCAGGCGGTCACCGAGGCGGCCGAAGGTGAGGAGCAACGCTGCGAAGACGACGGCATACAGGCTGTTGACCCACTGGGCCTCGGTGAGGCTCAGGTCAAGCTCGGAGATGATGACAGGCAGGGAGACGCCGACGATGGTGCCGTCAAGGACGATCATCGCCAGGGCGAGGGCGAGCACCCACAAACCGATCCAGTCTGCACGCGTCGGACGTGCCGCGCCAGTTTGCAGGGTGTCAGTCATCAGGCACCGGCGTCAACGAGTTGTCGCGGGCGACATCGGCGTCGGTCCCGAGCCGTCCGCGCAGCGCGACGAGGAACAGCACCACCATGACGGTCAACGTGATGTGGCCGCGGCCGGACACACCCGCAATGGCGAATTCGCGATAGTGGCGGCAAGCGAGCATTCCGGCGGCGGTGAAGGCGGCAGTTGCACGGTGGAACAGGGCGGTGGAGCGCGTCATGAAGCCTCCTCGAGATCTCAGCGACGGTGTGTCCCGAAGTTGGTGCCAGTCTAAGATGAGGACGGGGTGTCGTCAAATGTTTGGTGGGATATGCTAAGGCGACCCCTAGTACAGGAAGGAGCTGCGCATGCCTCGTATCTCAGCGCCCACGGTCGCCGAACACCGCACGATGGTGCAGCAGCAGCTCGTTGACGCCGCCGAACAGATCCTCCGCTCCCGCGAGCCGGACGCGCTCACGGCATCGGCCGTCACCCACGCCGTCGGCATCGCGCGCAACAGCATCTACCGGTATGTGGACAGCGTGGACGACCTGCGTGGTCTGGTGCTGGCCCGACACCTCCCCTCCTGGCTCGATGCCGTCGAGAACGAGCTGGCAACCATCAACGATCCTGCCGACCGCATCGCCGTCTGGGTGCGCGCCAACGTGGAGCAGGCCGCCCGCAGTGGTCACGGCTGGCTCATGAGCCTCGGGCAGACCACCACGCCCTCCGAATCCACCGTCAAGGTCATGGAGTCTGCGCACGCGGTCATGCGAGACGTCCTGGCGGACGCCTGGGGCAAACTCGTCGATGATCGTGATGCCGCCATGGTGGGGGCGGCGCTCGTTCGCGGTCTGCTGGATGCGTGCTTCAAGCAGCTCGACGCCGGGCGCGACGTGGAACTCGTGGCCAGGCTGGGTGAGGAGGCGTCACGACGGGTCGTGGCGACCGTGGTCGAGAGCCGCTGAGTGGTTCGTGGGTGCTCGGCCAATGGCACCCCACCGGAGAGCGGTGGGACGCGCCGCAACGAGTCCCCTGTGAGGTCACATACGGCCTCATGAGCAGTGACTACCCCAAGGTCGGTCAGCATCCAGCGTGCACCAAGGTCATGGAGGGGGTCGCCCGCATATCCTGTTCGGGAGCAGGCCGGGTGGCCGCCGCAGAGAGAGTACGGGGATTGTCGTGAGCACACCGCTGGAAAACTATGCACTGCTGTCCGATCTCCACACCGCCGCGCTGGTGTCGCGGGAGGGCAGCATTGACTGGCTGTGCTTTCCCCGTTTCGACTCCCAAGCGATTTTCGCCAATCTCGTCGGCGATACCAGGGACGGACATTGGAACCTCACCGTGGTCGACGGCGAGGTGGAGTCCTCCGCGTACATCGGCGACACCTGTGTCCTGGAGACGACGTGGCGCGGGCCCACCGGCCGGGTGATTGTCACTGACTACATGCCGGTCCACTCCGGCAGGAATCAGCCCGTGGCGGACCTGGTGCGCCGTGTCTCCTGTGTCGAGGGCACCGCGACGGTGAGGCACGTGCTGTGCCTGCGTTTCGACTACGGCGCCGCGACGCCCTATTTCCGCACCACCGGCTCCGGCGAGGGCCATGAGGTGCACGCTGTCGCCGGGCCCGACCAGGTGACACTGCGGGGCATGGAGCTCGAGTGTCGCGACAGCAGCCATCAGGGTGACTTCACGCTCAAACAAGGGGAGGAACTGCAGTGGGTCCTCTCCTGGTGGCAGTCCTACCTCGAGCATCCCGAGCGGCCCGAAGAGCGCTCCTCCTTGAACGAGACTCTGAAGTTCTGGGAGGGCTGGGCCTCCCGCATCGAGGCGACGGGTCCGTATGCAAAGCAGGTGCGTCGCTCTCTCATCACCCTCCGCGCTCTGACGGAGAGTTCCACGGGCGGGATCGTCGCCGCCCCGACGACGTCGCTGCCGGAGGACTTCGGCGGCGTGCGCAACTGGGATTACCGCTACGTCTGGCTGCGCGATTCCGCACTCACCATTGAGGCGCTGGTCTCGCACGGGTTCACCCATGATGCGAAGGCGTGGCGCATGTGGCTGCTCCGGGCGATCGCCGGAGACCCCAGCCAGATGCGCATCATGTACGGACTCGGTGGTGAACGACACATGCCGGAGACTGAACTCCCGCACCTGAAGGGCTACGAGAACTCCCGCCCCGTCCGGGTGGGAAATGGCGCTGCCGAGCAGTATCAGGCCGACGTCGTGGGCACAGTGATGATGGCGCTCGACATGGCACGGAATGCAGGTATCGAGGAGAACGAGCTGTCCTGGAATCTGCAGAAATCGATGCTCGCCTTCCAGGAGGCCCGGATGGGGTGCAAGGACCACGGTATCTGGGAGATGCGCGGCGAAACCGAATTCTTCACCCACGGACGGGCCATGATGTGGGCGGCCTTCGACAGGGGAGTGCGGGCCGTGGAGGACCACGGGCTCGACGGACCGGTGGAGCGGTGGCGCGAACTGCGTGACCAACTGCGCGCCGAGGTCCTTGAGAAGGGCTTTGACAGGGATCTCAACTCCTTCGTCCAGTACTACGGCGGCAAGGAGGTGGATGCATCGCTGCTCCAGATCGCCCAGATCTCCCTTGTGGCGCACGACGACCCCCACATGCTGGGCACTGTGGCCTGTATCGAGGAGCAGTTGCTGGACCAACACGGTTTCCTGCGGCGCTACCGCACCACGTCGGGCAAGGACGGCCTCGTCGGCGAGGACAACCCCTTCCTGATCTGTTCGTTCTGGCTCATTGAGCAGTACGCCCGCTCGGGAAGGGTCGGGGACGCCCGGGCGATGATGGACACCGTGTTGTCGGTCTCCACGGAGCAGGGACTGCTCTCGGAGGAGTACTCGCCGAAGAATCGGCGCCTGGCGGGCAACTTTCCCCAGGCCTTCAGTCACCTCGGCCTGATCCGGGCGGCGGATGCCCTGGACGAGGCGTTGTCCGGGAGCTGAGGGCAGCGAGGTCTCACCCGGCGAAGACGTCGTCCACTGCGCTGGCCGGTACCTCCTCGATGCGGGCGTGCCGCCATTCGGGCATGTTGTCCCTGTCGATCAGCAGGGCACGAACACCCTCGACGAAATCCACCGGCACCATGCGTTCGGCCAGCCGGAGGTCCTGGGCCAGCACCGCGTCATGATTCAGTGAGGCGGCGCCACGCAGGGCCCTCAGCGCGACGTGGACGGCGAAGGGGCTGCGTGCACGGAGTTCCCGGGCCGCGATCCGAGCATCGGGATGGGCGTGCGCCTCCAGCGCTCGCACGATCCCCACGGGATCGTCGCCGGCGTAGCACTCATCGATCCAGTCCCCGGCTGCATCGACCAACGGCGCGGGAAGGGGGCCTTCGGAGGATTCATCGGCCAGGCCGATGACCAGGGCGTCGCCGCCACCGAAAGGGGCGGAGGTCAGAGCGATGTGGGTGCCGACGGCTCCCGCCCGGGACAGCTGGAACATCACCCCGGCGTCCGGGAACAGCCCGATCTTGGTCTCCGGCATCGCCATCCGGCTGGACCTGTCGACGATCCGCCGCGAAGCCGCGGCCGCGAAACCCAGGCCGCCCCCCATGGTGATGCCGCGCATGTGCGCGGTGACGGGCCCGGGGAAGTGGGCGACGAGGGCGTCGAGTTCGTACTCGGCCTCGAGGAACTCCAGCCAGCCGTCGGCGGAGGTCACGAGACGCGACATCTCGCGAACGTCCGCACCGGCACAGAAGCCGCGCTCGCCGGTGCCGGTGAGTTCGACGGAGTGGATGTCGTCGTCGCGCGCCCAGCCGTGCAGCACGTCGATGGCGGCGTCGATCATCTCCCTGTTGAGCGAGTTGATCACCCGGGGGCGGTTGAGTTGGAGGTGGCCGACACCGGCCTCCTCCCGGGCAACAATGAGCTCAGACATGGTGCTCAGACTAGTTCGGATGCCACTCCTCGGGCGCGGATCTGAAGGATCGTGGGGCGTTGCCCCGTGGCGGGCGTGACCCGCAAGCGCGCAGGAGCATGCGGCGCGACCGCCTATCATGGTCAGGAAATGCCCCGCCCGCGTCCCACGGACGCACCCGCTCCCAGGAAGACTCGACGCACATGACGCCTGCCCTCCTGATCCTGGTGACTGTTGCTGGGCTTGCACTCCTCTGGGTGGCTTCCGACCAGTTCGTGATCGGCGCCTCCAATCTGGCGCGCAAGCTGGGGGTGTCGCCCCTGGCCGTGGGGGTGGTGGTGATGGGGTTCGGGACATCGGCGCCGGAGTTGGTGGTCTCGGTGGTGGCTGCACTCTCCGGCTCGCCGGAGGTGGGAATCGGCAACGTCATCGGTTCCAACCTGGCCAACCTGACGCTGGTGCTGGGGGCGGCTGCGATCATGGCCCCGCTGGCGGTCTCCTCCAAGACGCTGCGGCGTGAAGTGCTTCTTGCCCTCGGTGCGACCATCGCATTCGCCGTCGCGATCCAGGGCGGGTTGGCCCGATGGGAGGGCGCCCTGCTGTTGGCTCTCCTGGTTGCCGCTCTGATCATGCTGCTCCGGGGGGGTAAACGGATGTCCGTCGCGACGGGAACGGGGGCGACGCCACCAGCCGGTGGCGGCACGAGGAAAACGGCACCCATCACACGCGATGTGGTGCGCACCGTCCTGTCGCTTATCGCGATCATCGTGGGGGCGGAATTGCTTGTGCGAGGTGCGCTGGGCATCGCGGAGCTGGCCGGCCTGAGCGGTGGCTTCGTGGGTGTGACGATCGTGGCGCTGGGAACGTCCCTGCCGGAACTCGCGACGGCGATCGCGGCGGGCCGCAGGGGAGAAACGAGCCTCATCGTCGGCAACCTGCTGGGGTCCAACCTCTTCAACGGCCTGGCAGTGGGTGGTGCTGTGCTGCTTCTGACCCCCGGACCGCTCGATGGCGGCAACCTGACGAGCATCGGTGCCGGCGCCATGGTGGCCGCAGCTCTGCTCGCGTTGGTGTTCATGCGGACGGGATACAGGGTGGGACGCCGCGAGGGCACTCTGCTCATCGTCGGCTACGTGGCGGTCCTGCCCTTCCTGTGGTGAACGCTGGCCGTTGGGTCGGTGTCAGTCAATGCGCAGGTTCGGTTGCATGCGCCGAATGACCGCCCGCGCGGTTTCGTCGTCGATCACCAGTTCCGTCATCACTCCAGCGCGAAGGGCGCCCAGCACGGGCGCCGCCTTGGACAGGCCACTGACCACGCAGATCCTCTTCGGCACAGCCCTCAACTCGGCGGGGGTGATGCCGGTGGCCCGCTCGTTGAAGGGAATGTCACGCCAGGAACCGTCCTCGCGCAGCATGACCGTGCAGACATCCCCCACCACTTTGCTGCGGCTCAGCTCCGCGAGGTCCGCGGCGTCAAGATAGTTGGCCGCGTAGACATGGCTCTGCAACTCGGCGCCCAGTCCGCCGACGCCGAACACCGCCACACGGCTCCGTGCGCGGACCTCGAGGATGTGCTGCGTGCTGCGCTCCCGCCACATGGCAGCCTTCGTGAGCGGGTCGTC
Source organism: uncultured Actinomycetota bacterium (assembly GCA_963747505.1). Classification (GTDB taxonomy): domain Bacteria; phylum Actinomycetota; class Actinomycetes; order Propionibacteriales; family Propionibacteriaceae; genus Arachnia. The sequence goes on from CAVVFD010000002.1 coordinate 139,899, forward strand.
GAAGAAGGCCGGCAAGCTGAACAGCTGCTCCTCCCCCCGGTAGGCGGAGGCGAAGCGTTGGAGGATCGAGCCCACATAGGGCAGTCCGGTGGTGCGGTGGTTGGCACCCCCGTTCAATCCCACCACCGTGACGCCCGTCAGGTCCCTGGGCCGCAACTGCACTGCGATGGCTGAGGTGGTGGTGCCCCAGGCAACGCCTATGGTGTCCCCGGCCTGCACTGTGTCATCGATCAACTTCGCGGCGACCCGCGCCACGTGGTCCAGACGGAAGACACCGCTGGCTCCGGCTCGGACGTGGACGATGTGGGCGGTGACATGAAAATGCTTCCGGAACAGTTCGGCCAGCCGCGTGAGGGGGCGCTCCGGATCGACGACGGTGACACGAACCAGTCCGAGCTCCCGCGCGTCCTTCAGGAGCCGGGACACGGTGGACCGGGAGACCCCCAGCTGGTGGGCAATGGAGTCCATCGTCTCCGCCTGAACGTGGTAGAGCCGCGCCACCCGGAGGAGGAGCTCGTTGTCGCGATCCACGTCTTGTCCCCTTGTCGTGTGGAGGACCCGACCTAGGATTGGTTCGATGAATCGGTGCCCCGTGCGACATCCTAGCGGCGCATGCACAAACGTGCACGAGGCTTGTGAATATGTGCAAGTCGACAGAGGTTGGTATACCCCGGATTGAAGGAGCATTCATGGCTGAGTCACTCACCTCGTCCCAGAGGTCCACGGCGCTGGATGCGCTGGGAGCTGAAGAATTTGATGTCCTCGTCATCGGGGGCGGCGTGACAGGGGCGGGAATTGCTCTCGATGCTGCATCCCGCGGACTGCGGACGGCCGTCGTCGAGGCACAGGACTGGTCCTCGGGCACGTCGTCGCGATCCTCCCGGCTCATCCACGGCGGGCTTCGCTACCTCTACAACCTGGACTTCAAGTTGGTCTTCGAGGCGCTCACAGAGCGCGCCCGTCTGCTGACGACAATTGCCCCCCACCTCGTCGAGGCCCAGCCGTTCCTGTGGCCGCTGAAGACCCGCGTCATTGAGCGTGCCTACTCCGCACTGGGCGTGGGCCTCTACGACGCCATGTCGATCGCCGGTGCCGGCGGCAAGAAGATCGTTCCCATTCAGCACCACCTCAGCAAGAAGGGTGCGATGGAGCGGTTCCCGGACATCAGCCCTGAGGCGCTGATCGGTGCCATCGAGTTCTACGACGCCCGCGTGGACGATGCCCGCCTCGTCATCCAACTCATCCGGACCGCGTTGCGGTACAACGCCGTCGCGGTGAGCCGCGCCAAGGTGACGGAGCTGGACAAGGACGCGGGCGGACGCATCAGCGGTGGCACCGTGACGGATCTTGAGACCGGGGACGAGGTGAAGGTCCGGGCCAAGCACGTCATCGCCGCCACCGGGGTCTGGACCGAGGACACCCAGGACATGGCCTCGGCCAGCGGCGGTCTCAAGGTGCTGGCGAGCAAGGGCACCCACATACTCATTCCCCGCGAACGCTTCGCGGGGAAGGCGGGACTGTTCCTGCGCACCGAGAAGTCCGTTCTGTTCGTCATCCCGTGGCAGCATTACTGGGTCATCGGCACCACCGACACCGCGTGGCACGAGCAACTCAAGCACCCCGTCCCCACGAGCGAGGACATCGACTACATCCTGGCGCAGGCCAACGAAGTGCTCGACGTACCCCTCACGCGCGACGACATCATCGGCACCTACGCCGGCCTGCGGCCGCTCCTGCAGCCAAAGGTGCTGGATGAGTCCAAGTCCACGAAGGTCTCCCGCGAGCACACCGTCACCGAGGTCGCACCCGGCATGGTCGCGATCGCCGGCGGCAAGTACACCACCTACCGCGTGATGGCCGAGGACGCCGTCGACTTCGCCCTGGGTGAGAAGCAGGCCAGGAAGACCCCTTCGGTCACTGCGAACCTGCCGTTGCTGGGTGCGGTGGGCTTCGACGCGATGCTCAACCAGTCCGATCGACTCGGGGCCCGGTACGGCTTCGATGCCGATCGGATGCACCACCTGATGCGTCGCTACGGCTCGGAACTCCCGGAGCTGCTGGCCACCATCGACGAGGACTCCTCGCTGGGCGAGCCACTGAGGGGTGCGCCGCAGTTCCTGCGCGCCGAGGTGCACCGGGCTTGCGCCGTCGAGGGGGCTCTGCACCTGGAGGACATCTACGTCTCGCGGGTGCGACTGAACTCCGAATCCCCCGATCGTGGCGGATCCACCGTCGACGAGATCGCGGAGATCGCGGCGGGTGTGCTGGGGTGGAGCGACGAGGAGACGGCCGGGGAGAAGGCGAACTACCGGGCCCGAATCGCTGCCGAACTCGCCGCCCAGGAAGCCAGGACGGACGATGCGGCGTCCGCGGCACGCATGGAGGCCGACGACATCGTCGGTGACGGAGTTCTCGTCTGATCTGACCCAATCGCACGCTGCTCGGCGCTCGTCCCCTCATGTGGGGGTGGGCGCCGCGTACTGTCGCCGGGGTACGACAGTTGGGATGTCAGCCAGCTCCGGGGAGGAGTCCCGGCAGCATCAAAGCGGTACCCAGGACCAGCGCTCCCGTCGTGACTACCAACCACTGGACGATCCAGAGCAGGCGGGGCAGATGGGTCAGCCGGGCGAGTTGCTCCGCGTCTGATCCTGCTGTTGCAATGCGCCGGCTGAGTGCAAGCTCCATCACGGGTCTCGGGCCAGCGATGAGAAGGAGCCAGGCAAGCCCGTGGGCGAGCCAGACGAGGTAGTGGGCAGGCGCGTACCAAGTCGCCAGCGCCAGCACCGCGCCGAGGGCGAGAACGACCAGTGCCCCGTGGATGTTGCGGATCTTCAGCAACATCAGCGCGAGGAGCCCCACCAGCAGCCACAGCATGCCCACCGAATGGCCGGTTCCGGCGACCGTAGCGGCCAGGAGCCCGACGAGGGAGGGGGCAGGGTAGCCGGAGAGCAGCGTGAACACCATGCCTGCCCCAGCCGGCTTCCCCTTGGTCAGGGTCACCCCGGATGTGTCCGAGTGCAGCCGGATTCCCTCCAGTGAGCGACCGGAAAGTGTGGCCGCGACGGCGTGACCGGCTTCGTGGCACACCGTGACGGCCATCCGGACCGCCGGCCAGACGAGGATCACACAGGCGAGCGCCGCCAATGCGATGACGAGGAGGGTGTCCGCATTCGGGACTGGGTTCGTCGCCGTCACGCGACCCCACAGGTCCTCCAGAATCGGCATGAGGCCAGTATCCCAGCAGGGGCGGAAAGTCCGTTCCGGCCGGTGAGCCGCGGGAGCGTCATACCGCGGTGTCAGCTTCCTTCCCCCGGTGTCATCGCGATGGTTGGTTCCTGGAAACGGTGTTGGTCACCGCAACTAGTTTCTGCTCTGATTCGTCGTTGCCGGACAGCGCTCCGTGGACATGGTTCTCACGTGAATTGACCTCCCAACGCTGAGAGTTCTGCCCGAGTGGTGCATCTCCTGATCCTGCTCCTCAGCTGCGTCAGCTTCACCGGCATCGACGGAGGTTTCGAACATGAACCCATGAGCCCTCAATCGTTCGACGAGGACGTCTCCCATGGCGGTGGCAGGGGTGAGAACACCTGAGCGGTGGGGCAAGCGGTCGCCGTCGAAGGCCAGGCTGAGGGCGGACTCGCCGAGCATGACTGCAGAGCCGTCGTAGGCCGGGTCGTACTCGGCGCCGACGGTGGTGAGATACCGGGCCCCGCTCGTCGTCGTGGTGCGGATCTGGTAGCGGAAGTTCCCGGCGGCCCGTTGATCGGCGCTCGGGCCCTCCCCCGGCTTGGGTAGCAGCCGGTCCACCAGTGCCCGCGTCGGAGCGAAGGCCATGGCCCCAAGGACCGATCCGAGCCCGAACACCACCCCGATGGCCTTCAGCAGGGACAACGGCCCCGTGCCGTGGGCAGTGACCTCGCGGTAGCGGAACTGCTGGCCGTAGGACCAGTCGGTCAGTGTGGCGGACAACCGCACGATGCGCGTGTTGAACGGTGCCATGAGGAACAGCCCGTTCCAGCGCCCCGTCTCGGCATCGCGACTGATGGGCACCATCCGCCGCAGTTTCGCCAGACGTCCCCGGACCGTAAACGCTGCCGACGGCGGCTCCTCCGAGCGTCGTGTGCTGAGGCTGTAGGGATCGGTCATGATGGTGCGTGCGTCCTTGTTGCTGCGCGCGGTGATGATCTGCTGGCGGCCTGAGTCGATGGTGCCGCCTGAAAGCCCGCCATGCAGTCGGACGACGGCCAGCGTGGTCTCGCCCAGGGTTCCTGCCCCATCCTTCGCCGCACGCTCGGCCGTGATCAGGACGCCCAGATCGGACGGAATGGAGTCGAAACCGCAGGAGTGCACGATGCGCGCACCGGTCTGCCGGGCCCGGGCGGCGATCTCGTCGAGCGACCACCGTACGAAGAGCACCTCACCGGTCAGGTCGGCGTAGTGCGTTCCCTCCTCCGCGCAGGCCCGGACCACTTCCTTGCCGTGAAGGGCATAGGGGCCGACGGTGGAGGCGATCACGGTGCTGCGAGCCGCCAGCTCTCGAAGCCCAGTGGCATCAGCCGCGTCCACCTCCACCAGCTCCCACCCGGCGGCAGCAGGCCCAAGTTCTGCGCGAACTGCCTCCAGCCTGGGGCGCGATCGGCCAGCCAGGGCGATCCTCACGTGCGCGCCCGCATGCTCGGCGAGATGGTGGGCTGTCAGTGCTCCAACGAAGCCGGTGGCGCCGAAGAGCGCAATGTCGAGTTCACGTGTGGTCATGTGGTGTCCGTTCGATCCGTCCTGCTCGGGGAGAACCAGTTGCTCGACATGGTGCCACCTTGCGGGGGCGGGACACCGCGACCATTGCCGACCCCGAGGGGCGCCGTCGTGCTGATCCTTGACAGAGCCGAGCTGGCATCCCTACTGTGTGCCTGTCGTCGATCCGTTGGAGGTGCTTGCAGATGTTGATCAACTCTGCCGCTCCCGGTCGGCTGCGCGCGTTCGCCCGCTGACCGGAACCGTGCCCGAGCTCCGCCTCCGGTGACGCCCAGCGTCCCACCTCCCTCATCATCCCTGTCGCGTCACCAGACGCCACCTGTCAGGACCTGACCCATGCATGCACAGCCCGGTGGGCGCTTCGACTTCCCGCCCGCCATCCCCTCCGACTCGCGACCCGACGTGCGCTCACCCAGCCGGTTCCTCTTCTGGCTGATCGGCTCCTACGGCTGGGTGGTGCCCGCGATGACGCTGGCCGCGTCCACGTGGCTGGTGCCTGCGGCGCTGACGCCGTGGCTGCTCGGCAGGGCGATTGACGTCGGTATCGCGCGCGGGGACACCTCGGCCTCCCTCTACTGGGTGGGACTCCTGCTCCTCGTGATCGCCATCGGTGTCGGTGCCGGGATTCTCTACCACACGTTCGCGGTGCGCATGTGGCTGCTCGGCATCTACGGCACCCAGCGCCGGGTGTCGCGCCGGGCGGTCCATCTGGGTCATGTCCTCAATCGCCGCGTGCCCACCGGTGAGGTGCTGAGCGTCTCGTCCTCCGACAGCGACCAGTTCGGCGCCACCATCGAGTCCTTCGGCCACGTCGTCGCCGCGGCTGTCAGCTTCGCTCTTGCCTGCACTCTCATGCTCACCACGTCGCCCACCCTGGGAATCGTCGTGCTCATCGCCACTCCGCTGCTGCTCCTGGGGTCCACTCCGGTGTTGCGCCCGCTCTCCCGGGCCCAGTCCGCCGAGCGGTCGGAGAGTTCCACGCTCACCTCGCAGGCCAGTGACATCGTGACGGGTCTGCGGATCCTTCGCGGTGTCGGAGGGGAGGCCACGTTCGCACGCAACTACGAGCGGCAGTCGCAGAAGGTCCGCGCCCTCGGCGTGCGTCTGGGTACCTGGCAGGCGGTGGTTGAGGCCACCAGCATCCTGCTCTCCGGGCTGCTGCTCGTGGCACTGGTGTACCTGGGCTCCCTCAGCCTCCTCGACGGCACGTTGAGCGTCGGACAACTGGTCAGCTTCTTCGGGTATGCGGTGTTTCTCACCTCGCCGATGCAGGCGTTCTTCGACTTCGCGCAGAAGTGGGTGCAGGGACTCGTCGCAGCCCAGAAGACGCTGCTACTCCTTGGCGCCGACGTGCCATGGGCGAAGACGGGCCGGTCGCTCAGCCCCAGCCCGGTCCTACGGGACGAGGTGTCCGGCGTGACCGTGCCACGGGGACGAATGCTCGGCATCGTGGGCGAGAATCCCGACGCCTCCGCAGCATTGGCTGACCGGCTGGGGAAATATCTGCCGCAGGAGGCGCCGGACCCAGTCACAGAGGAGGCCCTCTCGGGGCGGGCGCGCAGGGTCGCCCGCCGTGAGCGGATCGCCTCCCGGGCGCGTCGTGCCCAGGAGGACGTCGAGTTGGCTGCGCGCGCGTGGGGAGTGACGGCCGACGGAGTGGACTATTCGTCGCTCGACATCGCTGACCTCAGGCGGCGGATCGTCCTGTCGCACACCGACGCCATCCTCTTCTCCGGGACGCTCCAGACCGCGGTGGACCCGTGGGGCACCCACGGCCGCGAGGAGGCGGAGCAAGCGTTGGTCGTCGCCTCGGCCGAGGACATCTACGAGTCGCTTCCCGGTGGCTGGCAGGGGCGGATCGACGAGAAGGGACGGGGCCTCTCGGGCGGGCAGCGGCAGCGGATCGTGCTGGCGCGCGCTTTACTCAGGGACCCCGAGGTCCTCATCCTCGTGGAGCCGACCTCCGCCGTCGACGCGCACACTGAAGCGCGGATCGCCGGTCGGCTCGCAGAGCACCGGCAGGGGCGTACCACCGTCGTCGTCACCGCATCACCGCTCCTGCTGAAGCGCTGCGACGACATCGCGGTCATCGTCGAAGGCCGCGAGGTTGCCCGTGGCAGCCACGCCGACTTGCATGATCACCCCGCTTACCACCGCGTCATCGCCCGGGGGATGGAGGACACTGATGCGTGAACACTCGCTGGCGGCCTCATCGGTCGCGACATGGAGCGATGCGCCCGCGTCGCCGCGTCTGCCGGAGGATCTCAATGTGCCCCGCGGCGGAGGGCCGCGTCGTCGAATGGCTGCATTTCGTCGGCGCCACCGTGTCCGCACGGACGCGGCCCACGCTGCGTACGTCGAGGCGCGTTCGCCGCGGGCCGGGTTTCCGGTGGCGACGTCCTCGCAGGCTCTCGGGTTCCTGGGATCTCTCCTGCGGGGGCGCCGGGCCATCCTGGTGTGGGCCGTCCTGCTCAACGTGGCGGCGGCGGTCGCGGGTCTGGTGGCCCCGTTTCTCCTGGGTGATCTGGTGGACCGTGTCACCGGCGGACTACTCGAGCGGAGCGGGCTCGCCACGACGGTCGGGATCATCGCCGGGATGATCATGGCGCAGGCCCTGCTCACCTTTGCTGCACGTCGTGCGTCCGCGGTGCTCGGGTATGACCTGCTCGCGGCGGCTCGGGAGGAGGTGGTGCGCATCGTGCTGCGGCTTCCCCTGGCCCACGTCGAGTCCGCGGGCTCGGGTGACCTGCTGACCCGGATCACGTCCGACGTGTCGAAGATGGCCACCGCTGCCCGCTGGGCGTTCCCCAACCTCATCGTCTCCGTGGTGCTCATCAGCGCCACCATCGTTGCCATGGTGGTCAACTCGCTCGTGCTGACCCTCCCGATGCTGGGGACGGCGCTGGTCATGTGGCTGGGTGGGCGCTACTACCTTGCCCGCGCGACCGCTGGCTACATCGCCGAGTCCCGCTCGTACTCGGTCATCAACACCACCACCACCGAGACGGTGGAGGGCTGCCGCACCGTCGAGGCGTTGGGACTGGGCGATCTGCGGATTGCGCAGATCGACACGGACACGGCCGTCTCAGGCCAGGCGGAGCGGTACACGATGACCCTGCGCAACCTGCTGTTCGCCATGGTCGACTCCTCCTTCCAACTCCCGCTGGTAGGGGTGGTCCTGCTGGGGGTCTGGGGGAACGCCGAGGGCTGGGTCACCATTGGCCAGATCACGACGGCGGCGTTGTTCATCTCGCAGCTGCAGGGCCCGCTGGACCGGGTCATCACCGTGCTGGACCAGTTGCAGCTCGGGATCGTCGGGACCGCGCGCCTCATCGGCGTTGCGCAACTGGACGACGACCGGAGCCCCGGCGAGGCAACGCCGCAGGGCGTCAAGCTGACCGGCAACGACCTGCGGTTCGGCTACAGGCGCGACGTCGATGTGCTCCACGGCATCGACGTCGACCTCCAGCCGGGCGAACGGCTCGCCATCGTGGGGCCCTCCGGTTCCGGGAAGTCGACGCTCGGGCGGCTCATCGCAGGGATCAACCGGCCCCGGACGGGGGAGGTGACCATCGGCGGCGTCGATGTCATGGACCTCCCGCTTGACCGGCTCCGCGTTGAGGTGGCGCTCGTGACGCAGGAACACCATGTGTTCGTCGGCACTGTCCGCGACAACGTGGTGCTGGCACGCGAGACCTCGGCCTCCGACCAGGAGGTGGAGCGGGCCCTGCGTGCCATCGACGCCTGGGGCTGGGTGTCGCAGCTGCCCGGCGGGTTGAATGCCGAACTCGGCCACGGCAAGGCGACCCTCACCCCTGCCCAGGCCCAGCAGGTGGCGCTGGCACGGCTCATCATTGCCGATCCACACACCCTGGTCCTGGACGAGGCGACGTCGCTCATCGACCCGTCCTCGGCCCGGCACCTGGAGGGGTCCATGGCGGCACTGCTGGCAGGCCGCTCCGTGGTCGCGATCGCGCACCGACTGCACACCGCCCATGACGCCGACCGGATCGCCGTCGTCGACGAGGGCCGGATCGTGGAGATCGGTTCGCACCACGAGCTGCTGGAACTCAACGGACAGTACGCAGACCTGTGGCGCACGTGGCGGGATTGACAGAACGTCCGGGAACGCGCTGGAACCACCAGTTCTCACCCAAGGTGTTCTGCTGCGGGGGCCGAGGCCGAAGACCTAGGGTGGCGCCATGGGAGCGGTGGAGGCACGGGTGCGAGATCGTCGGGGGACGACTCGACGTGCTCTCGGACCCGTGGGGTCATCGTGATGAGGATCGGCTACCGGGCCTCCGGGGCGGACCCGCCGTTCGGAGGTCTCGAGCGAGCCCATGGGGTGGCCATGGAGGGTTACTTCTGGCGGGTGACGGACCCGGCGAGCGGGCAGGTGGTCATTGCGCTCATCGGCGTCCAGACCGATCACACGGGTCGGTGGGCGATGGCGGGTCTGGGGGCATCCGACGGGTTCTGGCGCCACGCCATCATTGAGACGACTCAGGCCCGTCGCGGTGGCCTCGGGGCACGCGCCTCCGGAGCGGGCGGGTCGTTCTTCGGGACCGACAAGCGGGTGGTGGTGGACCTCGGCGCACACGCCCGTCTCGATCTGCGCCTGGACGGACTCGCCCGGTGGCCGTCGTCCCGCCCGTTCGGCGGCTCCAGCTGGTTCCAGATGATCCCGGGGCTCAATCAGTACTGGCACCCATGGCTGCTGGGAGGAAGGGCCTCCGGGACCGTCGTCGCAGGCGGCTCCCGCTGGGAGGTCGACGCCGCGCAGATCTACGGCGAGAAGAACTGGGGGCGGGCAGGGTTTCCCGACATGTGGTGGTGGGGTCAGGCACACGGTTTCGCGGACGCCGAGGCGTGTGTTGCTTTCGCTGGTGGCGAGGTCGTCGCCGGACCGCTGCGCACCAAGGTCACGGGGCTCGTTGTACGCCTGCCCGATGGGAAGGTCCTACGACTGGGGAACCCTGTCACGTCGCCCGTCGTGGCCGACGTCGGGGATGAGCACTGGCGTCTGGAGGGCCGGTTGGGCGGCTGGGTGGTCCGGGTGGATGCGCATGCGCCGCTCAGCGCGGCACACGTCCTGCCCGTGCCGGTGGTGGGGGAGCGTCGGGCGGTTCCCGGTGCCATTGAGCACCTCTCCGGACACCTGCGCGTGGAGGTCAGTCGCGGTGGAAGGCAGGTCTGGGCCGGTGAATCCTCGGTGGCCGGCCTTGAGCACGGGGGTCTCGAACGGGCCGCGGCACTCGCAGCTTCCAGGGCCTGACCAGGAGCCGACTTCGCAACCACGATGGGGGTGGTGAACCCCTCGGATGCCGCGCCACGACAGCGCCACTCGCCACCGACGATGACCTCGTGATCGGCAAGAGTGGGCATGAACGTGAGAACCGGCGTCAGAAGCTGACCAGTGACAGGGCGCAACCGAAAGGGGACGTGATCCGCGTGGACATCGACATCTTGTTGATTGCCCTCGTCGTCCTGGGCTTCGCCCTGTTGGCGGGAAGACTTGGCGGCACGCCCCTGACCATGCCGATGATCTTCGCCGGCGTCGGGTTGCTGCTCGGAGGACACGTTCTCGGCGTCGTTGACGTCGGGCTGGACAGCGAGGCCGTTAGTGTGCTCGCGGAAGTGGCGCTGGTGGCGGTTCTGTTCACAGACGCGAGCCGGATGCATTTGGGCTCAGTTCTGAGGGAGCACTCCATTGCGGTCCGGTTGCTCACGGTGGGTATGCCGCTGGCGATGATCCTCGGCGCCGTGGCGGGGGTGGTGCTGTATCCCGGCCTGCCGCTCCTGACGATTGCCCTGCTCGCCGTGGCTCTGGCCCCCACCGACGCCGCTCTGGGACAGTCCTTCGTCACCAACGACGCCGTCCCGAAGAGGATCCGTCAGACGCTCAATGTGGAGAGCGGTCTGAACGATGGCCTGGCACTGCCCTTCCTCCTGGTGCTGGTCGATCTGGCGCGGAGCGAGGCCGGGGGTGTCTGGCACTACGTGTGGCTGTTCGTGGCGATGGTCGGTTTCGGTGCGCTAGCGGGCGCCGTTGTCGGTTGGCTGGGTGGGAGAGTGCTGACCTGGAGCGCCACGCACCACTGGACTACCGAGACGACGCAGCGCCTGGGTACTCTCTCGATTGCAGCGATAGCGTATGCCGCGGCCGAGTCGGTCGGCGGCAACGGATTCGTTGCCGCCTTCGTCGCGGGCCTCACGATCGGCACCACGGCACGGTCCCTCCTGGACACGACGAGCATCTTCGCCGAGACCGAGGGGCAACTGCTGACCCTGTTGACGTTCCTGTTTTTCGGGGCGGTGGTGGCCGGGGACGTCCTGTCCGACCTGACATGGCAGACCGCCGCCTACGCTGCCCTCAGCCTCCTCCTGGTGCGTCCCCTCGCCACCGTCATCGCATTGATGGGATCGAACCTGTCGTGGAGGAGTGTCGCGTTCCTGGGGTGGGCGGGGCCGCGCGGCCTCGCCTCCATCGTCTACGCCGTCATCATCGCGGAAGCTGGTCGCATCACAGGTGCGGAGCAAGTGTTCAGCGTGGCGGCGTGGACAATCATCCTGAGCATCCTGTTGCACGGCCTGAGCGCGGCTTCACTCAGCCGACGCTACGGCGGCTACGTCGACACAGTGCTGCCGGAGGACGCGCCCGAGCGTCAAGAGGTCGATGAACTACCGGTGCGGTTGCCACCTCGCCGCGGCCACAAGGAGGAGGAGTAGCCGGCGCAGACCGCAGAAGCCGAGGTGGCCCGGGTCGGTCGTTGTGCTCTCCGGTACGACTCGGGCGGACGCGCGAGAGCGCACCGCCAACCGATGACCGTGCTCATCGCCCAAGTCTCTGGCCTGATCGCCAGCCCACGTCTCTTGGGACGAGGAGCCCCGTTTGGTGGGTGCTCGCTGGCCCGGCACGCTGCCTGAGCGTCATTGCGACCTTGCCGTTCATTGGCTATCTGCATAAAGTCGGGTGGTGAATACTGGCGAGGAACAGGTGGACGACTCGGCGTCCACGACCACGGGTGAGCCGTCGAAGTCGCCGGTCTTTGTGGACGACTCCGGGCGAAGGTTGTTCCGTGTCCGGGCTACGGCGTGGTTCGGCAGCACGTTCGGGATCCTGTTTCTCGGTTCGGTCGGCGCCGCATTGCTCATCGGTTCGTTGGGTGCTCCGGCCGACTGGAGCTTTCCGTTCGCGCCACGGCCGCCAGCCAACCAGACACCTTCTGGATCCGTGATTAAGCCGTCCAGCCGGAGCACAGTTGAGGCGCTGATCATCCAGCCGCCTCGCTTCACCGTCGGTCCGGATCAGGACAGCTCATCACGGGCGGCGGCCACAGTCTCAGCCGCAAGCCCCACGAGCTCGCCGCTGACGACGTCCGGCGTCACGTCGCCGACGCCCAGCTTCGTTGGGGCTCCTATCACAGCCACGGTGCCCGCCGAGACCATCGCGTCTCCGGAAGTCCCGGCCGGCAGGGCGACGGGGAAGCCGACTGTGCTGCCAGCGACACCGAAGGACCAGACCACTCGGAAGCCGACCGCGCCGCCGGAAGTCCCGACCGGCAGGGCGACGGGGAAGCCGACTGTGCTGCCAGCGACACCGAAGGACCAGACCACTCGGAAACCGACCGCGCCGCCGGGCGCACCTACCGCAAGGGCCGCTCACAAGCCGACGGCGCCTCCCGGGCCGCTGACGGATGACAAATCCACCGGCAAGCCCTCGTCCGGGCCGGGGAAAACGGCGTAGTGGGTTCCGACAACCGGCGGCGCCGCGGGGTGATGCCCGACAGGCGGCCGCGGCTCCGCGCACATTGGGTGCTTCTCAGCACCCTTTTGTGCCTGCTGCTTGTCGGTCTGGTTGTGCAGGCGCCATTGAAGTCGGGGGTGCCCGACCTGTACTCGGCCGTCCCCGCTGGTGTCGACGACGACGTGCCCCCGCAGATCCTTGACGGCGGGCCGGCGATTGGTACCGATCAGAGGGAACTCCGCAGCTATGAGCCAGCACAACGAACCATCGCTCTCACCTTCGACGACGGGCCCGACCCGGAATGGACGCCGCGGATCCTCGATGTATTGAGCCGTCACGGCGTGACCGGGACCTTCTTCGTGCTGGGTGACCAGTCCTTGAAACACCCTGAAATGCTGCGGGAGGTGCGGGCTCAGGGGAGTGAACTGGGATTGCACTCATTCTCACACGTGAATCTTGACGTCGCAGGGGCATGGCGGGACCAGTTCGAAATGCGGCTGAACCAACTGGTCGTCGCGGGTGCGACGGGCGAGAACACTGCCCTGATGCGGCCACCGTTCTCCTCAACCAGCAGCGCGATGGACAACAAGTCCTGGGCCACGGCCCAGTCCACGGCGGCACATGGCTACGTGACCGTCCTGGCCACGCTCGACGGGAGGGACTGGGCCAAGCCGGGAGCTGACGTGATCATGGCCAACATCACTCCGCCCGGTCCGGAAGGCGAGGTGGTGTTGTTGCATGACAGCGGGGGAGACCGGGCCCAAACAGTGGCGGCTCTGGACGAACTCATCCCGAAGTTGCAGAGCTCTGGCTATCGCTTCACGACTGCGAGCGAAGCTCTCGGGCTGGAAGGCACCACTGGTGCGGCTCCCGCACCGACCGTCATGCTCGGCACGATACTGCTGGGGGGCTTCTGGGCGAGCAACTTCCTTGTTGGCGCGGTCATCGGCGCCATGGTGCTGGGCGGTGTCGTCGCCGTTGGGCGGGCCCTGATGCTGATGCTCAGCGCCCGTCGGCACCGGTTGTTGGCAATGCCCACGGGGGATGACACGTCAATGACGGCTCCGGTCTCGGTGATCGTCCCGGCCTACAACGAGGAGGCTGGCATCGAGGCTTCAGTCCGCTCGCTTCTCGCGTCCACACATCGCGTGCAGGTGGTGGTCGTCGATGATGGCTCCACCGATCGGACCTCGGAGATTGTGGCCGCGATGAACCTCGAGCAGGTGTTGCTCATCCGGCAGGAGAACGCGGGTAAGCCAGCAGCATTGAACGCCGGTCTCGCAGCGGCAGAACACGATCTCGTGGTGATGGTTGACGGCGACACGGTTTTCGAGCCCGAGACGATCAGCCACCTCGTGCGTCCATTCGTCGATCCGAAAGTGGGCGCGGTTTCGGGAAATGCGAAGGTCGCCAACCGTGGCGGCCTGCTCGGGCGGTGGCAGCACATCGAGTACGTGATCGGCTTCAACATGGATCGGCGCTGGTATGACCTCGCGGCGTGTATGCCGACGGTGCCGGGAGCGGTCGGTGGCTTCCGGGCCGAAGCCCTGCGCGCCGTGGGCGGGGTCAGCGCCGACACCCTCGCGGAGGACACCGACCTGACCATGTCCATCGGCCGCGCTGGCTGGCGGGTGGTCTTCACCGACGATGCCCGGGCATGGACGGAGGCGCCCGCGGGCCTGCGGGCGTTGTGGCGCCAGCGATACCGGTGGTGCTACGGCACCATGCAGGCCATGTGGAAGCATCGCCAGGGTGTCCTTGACCGGGGGGCGGGTGGGAGGTACTCCCGTCGCAGCATCTCCTACATGCTGGTCTTCCAGACCCTGTTGCCACTCCTGGCACCCGCCGTGGACGTGTTCGCGATCTACGGTGTGCTCTTCCGCGACCCGGGCACGACGGCGGCCATCTGGCTCTCCTTCCAGACGCTGGACCTGATCGTCGCGCGCTACGCATTTCGGCTGGACGGCGAGAGCCCCCGTGTCCTCTGGGCTCTACCGCTCACCCAGCTGTGCTATCGGCAGATGATGTGCGCGGTGGTGATCCAGTCCCTTGTGACTGCCCTGTCCGGCATCCGCCTGAGGTGGCAGCGGATGGATCGCTACGGCACTTTCACCCCCGCGACACAAACCACCTGAACCTGGGTTGCCGTCCGTCCGGAGATTCTCAGCGTGGGTCGAAGAGATAGGACTGGACTGCTGGGGCGACCAGATTGACGAGGGTGTCATGGTCCACCGATGCCAGGGGTGGCAGCTTCACGACGTGGCGGGCGAAGGCGACGCCGAACAGGTGTGAGCCTGCGAGGGCAAGGCGCTGAAGGTGGTCGTCGGGAGTTGGGGAGTCGAGATCGGGGATGCGTGCCCCGAGAACTCCACGGAGCATCTCTGCGGCGCGGGGTGAGCTTGTGGAGGACCGGACGAGGGCCTGCAGCATGGGGCCGGTCGCCGGATCCTCCCACAGTCGCAGGTAGGTGTCCGCGACGCGGCGCCCCATCACGTCGGCGGCACCGTTGAAGGAGTCCCCGAGTTGCTGGTGGATGGTGGTGCGATCGGCAACTGCGGTGGCGAAGAGGGTGTCCTTGTCGCCGAAGAAGTGGCGAATCAGGGCGGGGTCGACGCCGGCCTGGGATGCGATCGCGCGTACGGAGGCTCCGTCGTAGCCGCGCTCGGCGAAGAGTGCCAGGGCTGCATCGAGGATTGCGTCTCGGGTGCCGCTGTCCCCGGTGCGCCGGCCTGTCGGTTTTTGCCGCCTTTGTGGCGCGGGGGTTTGGTGGTCATCGGTCACCCAACCATGGTACCCCTCACTTGATGAGTTCCTCGGTTGTAGACTTCTTTTCGTGGCCCCGTCCCTGGGGGCCCGTAACGCGGGGAGAGCAGGACGATGAGTCCATCCAGCACGGTCATCGAGATCGATGCGCTGACCAAGTCCTACGGCCGGTTCAAGGCCCTGAATGGCCTGGATCTGCGAGTGGAACAGGGTCAGGTGCATGGTTTCCTCGGGCCAAACGGTGCGGGCAAGTCCACCGCCATTCGCGTCCTGCTGGGCCTGTTGAAGGCCGACGGCGGCTCGGTGCGGCTGCTCGGGAAGGACCCGTGGACCCACGTCACGGAACTCCACCGCCGGCTGGCCTACGTGCCCGGTGATGTGTCGCTGTGGCCGGGCATGACGGGCGGCGAAGCGATCGATCTGCTCGGCACCATGCGCGGGGGCCTCAACGAGGGACGCAGAACCGATCTCGTGGAGCGTTTCGAGTTGGATCCCACCAAACGCGGCAGGCAGTACTCCAAGGGCAACAAGCAGAAGGTGGCAATCGTCGCCGCTCTGGCCTCCGACGTCGAGTTGCTGATCCTGGATGAGCCCACCAGCGGGCTGGATCCCCTGATGGAGAAGGTGTTCCAGGAGGTGATCGGTGAGAGCAAGCAGCGGGGTGCCAGCGTGCTGCTGTCGAGCCACATCATGTCCGAGATCGAAACGCTGGCAGACCGCCTGAGTATCATCCGCGATGGGCGGATCGTCCGCAGCGGAACCCTGATTGACCTGCGCGGCGACACCCGCACCACCATCCACGCCATCCTGCACCAGACACCCGAGCTGGGCGCCCTGGGGATCCTGCATGACGTCCACCTGGATGGAGATCACCTGACGGCGACCATTGAATCCGACCGGATCAACGAGGCCATGATCCTGCTGTCCGGCTACGGGCTGGACTCGCTGACCGTTGAGCCACCGTCGCTGGAGAGCCTGTTCCTGCGGATGTACGAAGATGTCGCCACGACGCCTGAGGCCATCCGATGAGCAGCGCGACCATCACCGATACGCGCGGTGGAGGCGGCAGCCTGACCGGGACACTGCCCCTGCTGCGTGCCTCCCTCAAACACGACGGCAGGCTGCTCGCACCGTGGGTCCTGTTCGTGACGGCCCTGTCCACATCCTCGGTGCTGGTGTACCCGTGGGTGTTTCCCACCGAAGCGGACAGGCTGGGGCTGGCCGCTGCAGTCGGAGCAAATCCCGCTCTGGGTCTAATTTTTGGTCCCGCGTTTGACCTGAGCACCGACGACGGGTTCAACGCGTGGCGAACCGTCGCACTCGGTGGCTTCCTGGCCGCTTTGGGTGCCATCTTTGCCGTCACCCGGGCCACCCGGGCACAGGAGGACTCCGGCCAGGCCGAACTCCTCGCCTCTGGTGTGCTGGGGCGCTCCAGTCGGCTGATGATCGGTGCCGCGATGGCCATGATCGGCTCGCTGGTCCTCGGACTGGTGGCCGGCCTGGTCACCATCGCCTGCGGCGGCGATGCCCAGGCCTCAATGCTGCTCGGCGCAACCTTCACTGCGACCGGGTGGATGTTCGCCGCGGTCGCCGCCGTAACCGCCCAGATCGGCTCCGACGCACGCACCGCCAACTCCATGGCCGTCGCCTCGTTGGGCACACTGTTCGTGCTCCGGGGCTTCGCGTACTCCATCGGCGCCCCCGAATGGACGTCGTGGGTCAACCCGATGTCCTGGATGGTGGAGACACGCCCCGCCACCGGGGACCACTGGTGGCCGTTGCTGCCAGCCATTGCGCTCACCGTCGTCCTGTTCTGCATTGCGTTCGTCCTGCAGAACCGCCGAGACTTCGGTCAAGGCGCGATCAAGCCAGCCCCCGGCCCTGCCCGTGGCCGGGACCGCAGTACCTGGCGCCTCGCTCTTCGCATTAACCGCGGCCCGATCATCACGTGGAGCATCGCATTCCTCATCCTGGGTGTCGTGTTCGGGTACTTCACCACCTCCATCAGCGACATCCTCGGCTCCGATTCCGCCGTGCAGAGGATCCTTGCAGCCGGGGCCGTGACCCCCGACCAGCTTGCCGCCGCCTTCCTCGTGTCCATCCTGAGCCTCGTCGGGATCATCACCGCAGTGCCCGGGGTCCAGGTCATGCTCAAGGTGCGCAGCGAGGAACTGGAGGACCGCGTCGAACCGATCATGGCCACCGCGGTGACCCGGCCCCGCTACTACACCAGCAACGTCCTCCTCGCGCTGGGAACCTCCACCCTGTACCTCCTGATCGCAGGCGCCATCATCGGGCTCCTCGCGAGCAGCGCGGACATTGGGATCAGCTTTGGCGAGGCCATCCTTCAAACAGTTGGCACCGTCCCGGCTGTGTGGACTGTCGTCGCCGTCTCAGTCGCCGTCGTCGGCGCTCGCCCGCTGATGAGCCTCGCCGCCTGGGCAGGCGTCCTGGCGTCCTACGGACTCACCCTGCTGGGACCCACATTCGGGCTACCCGATTGGGCACTGGCCATCAGCCCCTTCTGGCACATCCCCCACGTCACCGTCACAGATGCAGACTTCACCGGCCTGATCTGGATCTCCCTGTTCACACTCGGGTTCCTGGTCATCGGGTTCGTTGGCTTCCGCCGCCGGGACCTCGCCCGCTGACCGTGGTGGGTGGCTCCACCGTTCACCGTCATTCCTGCATCACTCCTGCTGGCCGACCATGATGAACACACGCAAGCCGTTCCATTGCTGGCCCGGTCGAAACGCCACTGTCATGACGCCCCCTACGCGCAGGCGCTGACACAGTGCCGCGATGGCATAAAACCTCTCTCGAGAAGGCCCAGGCAAGTGACCTTCGTCGCGAGTAGCGTGGTCTCCGGCGCGCGCCAAACGTCTGTGGACGTACTCCGAAGGGAACGCAAAATGCGCAAGATGAACACGATCCTCGCGGCAGCGGCAGGACTGGCCATGGTCGCGGCCACCGCGGTCCCGGCGTCCGCTGTCAAGTACGGCGAGCCAGATGACGGAGAGCATCCCTATGTCGGACTCATGGTTGCGTACGTCGAGGACGACGCGGGCGTCCTGAGGGCGGGCTGGCGCTGCACGGGCACCCAGATGGACGAGGACACTTTCCTCACTGCCGGCCACTGCACGGACGGCGCCGACGCCGTCGCGATCTGGTACGGCGACGACCTGGGCGCGGTCCAGGAGGCACGTGAGTTCGTGCTCTACGAGGAGGCCATCGACCAGAACAGTTCTCTGGACGCCGATGCCTGGAGCACGACGGTGCTGACCCACCCCGATTTTGAATCCAGTTCCTTCTATCTCAACGACGTGGGCGTCGTCGACGAGATCACGCTCGCGGCGGGGACGAGCTTCGATCAATTCGGCACGCTGCCCGAGAAGGGCTACTGGGACGTGCAGCTCGGCACCCGCAAGCAGGACCGCGACGCTTACACCACGGTCGGCTACGGCCTGCAGTGGGCGATGCCGGACAGCAGCGGCCAGGGTCGGATGGACCAGGCTGAGTGGACCAAGCTGAAGGCCGGCGGGGAGC
Source organism: uncultured Actinomycetota bacterium (assembly GCA_963747505.1). GTDB lineage: Bacteria > Actinomycetota > Actinomycetes > Propionibacteriales > Propionibacteriaceae > Arachnia. The sequence continues at coordinate 158,707 of CAVVFD010000002.1, forward strand.
TCATCGGCGACCGACAGTTCAACGGGGGCAAGGCAAACGACGCCTACGTCGTCCTGACGAACAACGCCCATACCGGTGGCACCTGCTTTGGTGACTCCGGTGGCCCGACCTTCATCGAGGACACCACCACGGTTGTTGCTGTGACGTCCTTCGGCATGAATTCGACGTGCGCCGGCACGAGCGGTGTCTACCGCCTCGACACCGCCGACGACCTGGAATGGCTGGACGAGTACATCAACTGATCCAGGGACGACGAAGGATCTGCACCCGGGACGGGTGCACGGCCCTGCGTTGTACGAGCTCCTGTGGCCCGAACCCACATGTCGGAGGGGATTCGGATCGGTAACCCGGGTGGCGGAGATCGCAGATCTTGTTGTGGTCGGTTGTCCACGAATCGATCTACTCGCCGATCCGCCGCACCCAGTCCAGTAGTGCGGTGGCTGACTTGGTCGGCTCACCCAGCCACGGAGCGTGGCCGCCGTGTACGACTTCGAGTTCGGCGTCGGGAATGAGCCGTTGGACTCGGCGCGCCACGTCACCGCCGCCCACCGGGTCATTGCTTCCCCACAACAGCAGTGTCGGCACGGTCAGTTCACGAAGGTCGGCCTCGCCGACACGGGCGCCGCGACGAAATCCGGTCCGGCTCAACAACGCCCACGGTGAGAGCAGTCGACCAACCTCCTCCCGGATGGCTCTGCCAGCCACCGGGTCGTTGCCCACCGCAACCATGAGATCTACCAACTCGGGGTGATCGCCGATCGTATTCCCTTCGCCGACCATGGCTGCGAAGCGATGGAAGGACGCTGGCGTCTCGCGCTGTCGAGCGATCAGCGCACGCACGCCCGGGGTGCCAAGAAGCCGAAATGGAAGCGGTGCTTTCGTGCCCGGTAAGGAGGGAGTGCCCACCATGACGAGTCCGTGGACGCGTTGCGGACATTCGAGAGCAAAACGCAACGCCCAGAGCCCACCTATCGAATGTCCGACAATGACCGCCGATGGAAGCTCGAGGGCGTCAAGCACTTCGCTGATCCAGGCCACACTCTCAGACGGACCGAAGCCAGATGCGGTTGGGTCGCTCAAACCGAAGCCGGGCCTGTCGACCACGATCGCTCGTACGCCGTCGAGTCGCTGAAGAAGCGGCAGCCAGAAGAGTCCTGGGCTGCCCGAGCCGTGGATCATCAGCACTGGTGGTCCTTCTCCCCGTTCGAAAGTGTGGACCCCGGCGCCGTCGCTTGTGCGCAGAGTGCTGCCAACAAGGCCGGAGTCGGTCAGTAGTTGTTGGTGGATGCGGTAGACCGGCGCAGGGTGTGCGTGGGGTGGTTGCGCGTTCACTTCTCCTCCATTGGGTGCGGATACCTTGAGTGTGGACCGCGTCGGTGACCTCGTAAAGGACAGAATCTGTACTGGTCATGACCGCTTCGGGGAGGGAGACTGGTTCATGCGTACATACAGGCAGTACTGCCCCATCGCTCGAGCCTCCCAAGTTTAGGCCGAGCGTTGGACTCCAATCGTGCTACGCAACCTGATCACCGGAGCCGACACCTTCACCGAACTGGCCGACGGCGCTCCGGGGATGTCGCGAACACTGCTGAGCGCCCGACTGCACGAACTGGAAAGGGTAGGAGTCATCGCTATCGAGCCCCATCCCCAGGGGCGTGGCCACCGCTACACTCTGACCGCGGCCGGGTTGGCCCTGCGCCCCGTCCTGATCGCGATGGGCACCTGGGCCGAGGAGTGGTTCGAGCGGAACCCTCAAGACAGCGACCCGGGTTTCCTGTTGCACAACTGGTGTCACCGATACCTCGCCGTGGATTGCTTGGGGTCCCGTTGAACCGACCACGATTTCGTGATGCGTTGCCCGATGGTGAGGGTCGGTCGTCAGGGCCCCGAAATGGGAGCCGCAGGCAGCGATGCAAGCTTTCGTCGTCGACCACTTCGTGAATGAGACGATGCTCACCCTGTCCGGGATTCTTCCGACTCAGCCTTCAGCAGCGCTGTGGAACGTCGTCGCCTCGATTGCTCTTGCGTAGGCTTCCTGGCCAGTTGCGTTCGGATGCAGACTGGAGGGATCGGGATAGCCTCCAGAGAAGGTCGGCGGAAAGATGTAGCTGTTCGTTCCATCGCAGAGGCCGTGCCCGACGAACTCGGGTGTCACGTCGACGTACTCAAATCCGAGCGCTGTGGCCGTTCCTCGGATTACCGAGTTGAGTTGAGCTGTGCCGGCATCGAGCATTCCCATTGCCGCCGCGTCGTAGCCTGGTAGCCCCGGGCACGGTTCGGCAGCCATTGTGGGTTGGAAGAGCATGGGATAGCCGGTGACGTAAATCGTGGCACCGGGTGCCTTCTGCTGCAGTTGTGCCAGCAGGGCGCCCAACTGCTCCGGAAGGGCAATAATTGCCGCCCCGGCCCCTGCCATGGCGGCCTCGCAGGCGCGGCCGGGCGAGGCGGCGCATGCCAGCACGACGGTGGCGAAGCCGACGTCGTTGCCGCCGACGGTGACGGTGATCTGCTGGGTCTGGGGCAGGACATTCTGCACCTGAGTGGTCATGACATCCACGGTCGTGGCACCGCTCTCGGCCAGGAAGGTGACCTTGTTGTCCCTGCCGGCGAGCAAAACGGGGTAGGCGGAGGCCGAGCGGCCAGTGCTGCCGGCGTGCTTCAGCGGCGTGTTCCCGACCCCGGCGGCGTAGGAGTCGCCGACGGCCGCGAACCGGCCCCGATTGGGTGTGAGTGGGCCAGCGGATGCAGGGACTGCGGCGGTGAGGATGAGAGTGAGGGCTGCGGCACTGGTGAGGAGTGCCTTCGTGATTCGATGCACGGTAGTGCCTTTCGCGGCAAGGGCGGAGCCCCTCTACAGGGCGGGGTGGCTGTGACGGAATCCCGAATGGGTGTCAGCCGGCGAGGTAACGACTTTCCAAGAATCATCTGAGGCTGATAGTAGCTTCGACCATTGGGTATGGCCAGCTTTCGATCCCAAATGGGTGCCTTCACGTCAACGGGGCACGACGCCGCGAGCTGGCTCCACGGTAGGTCCATCCCTTGGGTCAATTGCCTGAAGCCCGCTTGTTCGTAACCCAAGTGCCTCACCACCCATGGGATACGAGTCAGATGGGTTACGCGACACCGACGAGCTTGAGATTCTGATGGCGGCCCAAGTGAACGCAGGATCGTTGCGCCAATGCTTGCAGTATTGGCAAGTACACGCTAGGTTGCAGTTATGGAAAGCAATGATTTACTGCGCGACCTCGATCAGGCAGCAGCACGTCCGTTCATCGACTATCCGCCCACGCCCTGGTGGTACCCGATCCTGATGGGTGGCTGTTTCTCAGCGACGGCGGCCGTCTTGCTCTTGATTTATCACGGCAACGTCGTTGCCGGGATAGTGCTGGGGGTTGCCGCACTTGTGGCCGTCGGCATCTTCGGCGGTTGGTATCGCTCCCGGTGGGGAACCTGGCCGCAGATGCGTGAAGCGCCCGCTGAGATCCGTCGCGCCTATCGCCGCTGCTTTGCCGGGCTCTTTGTGGCTCTGGTGCTGACTGTGGTCGTCGGGCTCGTGAGTCCGCCTGTTGTGACTGTCGTGGTGGCGTTCCTCGTCTTCACCGCGCTGTTCTGGGGGTATGAACGCAAGGTTTATCCTGCTGCGTGCGCTGATGTTCGAGCGAGGTTGGCGTGAGCACTCCCGCTGATCTGGATGCCACGATCCACTCACCGAAGCGATTGGCGGCAATGGCCATCCTGGTGTCCAGTACCACCACTGACTTCTCGTATCTGCGTGAGCAGTTGAAACTCGCTGACTCCGACCTGTCCAAGCAGATGAGCGCCTTGCGCGATGCGGGCTACGTGGTGACCATAAAGACTGGTTACGGGCGGAGCGGGCAGACGCGATTCACAATTACCAGTGCGGGTCGAGCCGCTTATCAGACGTACCGCCAGCACCTGCTCGAGCTGCTCGACTAGTGACCCCCGCTCACAGGGCGACCCCAGCTCTATGTGGAACACGGTGTGGTTCAGGTTGAATGTGAATGAGTGGTTCAAGAGATCAGCGCACGACCGAAATGCGGAGCCGGAAGGCTCGCCTGTAGCCCTCGACCGTGCTGCCGACAATCGGTGACCGCAAACGCGTCGCCCACGCGTGGATCCGCTGCTCCGCCCGCTCGGAAACGGTGAGGGCTGCGGCGCTCTGCTTGTACTCGCGGACCGCAGGGGGAGTCCACTGGCTCTGCTCGATCATCCGAGATTCGACCCCACCCCCTGCCAGTACTTGGCATCCTCGAGATGTGTGAAGGTCTTCGAGTGGCGCTTTCCGTCGGGTCCGATGTAGCGAACCTGGTAGGCGCCGTTGTTGATGCGCACGCCGCTGGGTAGCCGGATCTGCCTGCCTGTTGCCATGACTGCCTCGCCAGGGGCTCAGAAGGTGAGCCGCAATTCACGGCACTCCGTGGCGGGGTGAGGGCGTCGATGGTGTGGTTGGCGAGGGCCCGTCGATACGCCCGGCTCTTCGTCGCGGGGCTACTCAGGAACCGGTGTTGGCGTTTCGGGTTGTGGAGCATAGGGGACTCGATGCTTACTTGATCGCGAGCTGGGAGACGCGTGGGCTGTTGTGTCCGCATGCTGCCGTGGAGCTATGCGCGGCCTTCGCTCACGATCTGCGGGTCACCAACGTCCAGGCTGGCACAGTCTTCGACTTTCCCGGGCCCGCGGTCAGCGCAGCGCGCGCAACTCGTCGTCCAGGATGGCCAGCGCTTCAGGCGTCAACGATTCGGGTCGGTACTCCAGCACTTGGCGGATGGACACCGCCGCGACGAAGGGGTCAGCCTCCATCGCGCTCATCAACTCGGGGGCGTGGGCCGCCACAACGGCAGAGGCACGTTCGTCGGCGACCAGGCGGCCGAGCGGCATGTCGAGGCTAGGCACTCGCCGGTCGCGCAGCGTCTGGAAGCTCTCCGGCTCCCCTTCGTAGGCGAATGTGCCGAAGACGGTGTGCAGGAATCGCACCGACTCGCTCACCCATTGCGCCACCGACGGCTCCACCATCGTGCCCTGCCCGTTGGCGGTCGACGGCTTGGCGAGGCTCAACCCGTGCGGGCCGAGGAGGTAGATGTGCGACTCGAACGGCACCCCATGCTCGGCCAGTGCCGCCAGAAAAGCGATCGAGTTCTTGATGGGGACCACCGTGTCGTCGCAAGTGCTGAACAGGAACGTCGGGGGTGTGGCAGCGGTGACGTGGCTCGGAACATCGAGGAGTTCCTTGCCCACCGGAGGGCCGAACTCCTCGAGCGTGACGGGGTAGCCGACCACCAGTGCGTCGGGCTTGGCCTTGGCGGCTGTCGCGAGGCTGGAGGCCAGATGACCGCCGGCGGAGAATCCGACGGCCGCGACCTTCGCCGGGTCGATGTGGAGTTCGGCTGCGTTGTCGCGCACGTGGGCGAGTGCGCTCTGGGCGTCGGCGAAGGACATCGAGAATGGTGACTCCGCACCCACGGAGTAGCGCAGCACGAACGCGTTGAATCCTTCCGTGAGGTAGGCCAGCGCCACGGGCTCGGCTTCGCGGTCCGAGGTCATGAAGTAGCCGCCGCCGGGCAGGATGAGGACGGCTGGGCGGACCGCAGCGTTGGTGAGCTCAGGACTGGGCTCCTGGATATAGCAGGTGAGGGTGGCGTCGTTGTCGCCCACGGTGCGCGAGAAAACCAGCATGGCGCCGATTCTTCCACAGGGATCGCTGGTCATGAGCGGCGCTCGCCTCGCAGGAGTGAGTCGATGTGGTTCAGGTCGACGAGTACGCGAATGCCGTTCTTGAAGCGTGTGAGCTTGCCCTCAGAGACTCTGCGTTCGAGTGATCGTCGAGAACTTCTGCAGTACTCGACGGCCTCGGGCAGCGTCGCGTAGCGTGGATGCGGTCTTGCGGACGTTCGAGTGCTGGCCATGCTGGATCGCCTTTCACGAAGTGGTACCCCTTGGCTGCACTGTCACACCTGGACGTCCTCCACAACGTTCCCCCAGGCCGATGCGATGGACGTACACCCAGAGCGAAACGAGCGCTGACAAGGGCGAACAAACGTACCCCCGAAACTTTGGAGATGTGACGTTTCAGCGGCCGAAGGGTGGACCTTCCCCCGCATCGCATTCTCGTCTACCTGCTGGTTTTGAGCGACCAATGCCTGCGGTAGCACCGGACTCGGCCCATGGATCGCCGGAGGCGGCCCGCGCCGTGGTGGGTAACGATCAGCCGACGGTGGTCCTTTGGGGATCGCAGGATCACATGTCGGAGAGCTCTCGTCGGATCATCCGAAGAATGTCTGGCAGATCGACTTCGATAGTTCGACGCACGATGTCAGCGTCCACCAGGAGATAGCCATGAGTAAGGCGATTGCGCATTCATGAACTGCCAGTTGTCCCCGCACAGCTTGCTTCGCACGTGTGAATCCAGCCGTGCCAGCACGTCGATTCCAGCGGACAACTTCAATGCGGGGGGATTCCGGCGACTTCCCGCACGTCACGCTTCCTCGGGTCGCGCCCAAGTCGCGGAGCGAACCTGATGCCCAGACCGGTGAGGTGAGCTTCGAGTTGGGTGTTGTACGTCTCCGAGATCGCCACCTTCGACTTGTAGACCAGCCGGCCATCGATGAACAGCCACTTCCCGCCGAAGGTTTGCACCTTGTTCGCGGTCGCCACATGTGTGTGAAGGTTCGGATCCCCGGCCCGGGAGTCCCGGTGCACGAACGCTGCGGCCATCAAGCCGGTGACGTCGACCTGACGGACTTCGCCCGCGCCTTCACGGGCGTACAGTGCCCGCTGCTCCAGGAACCGCAGAGCCGAGATCGACTTCACCGGTGTGAACGTCATGTCGTATCCGGCGCACGCCGTCGACGGGTCACGCGAGAGCCGTGCCACCTCCGACGACAGCTCCAACTCGCTCGGAGTTCGGCCGAACCGCACGGAGGAATTTTCCCGAGCGATGCTGTTGCGGACCGCCGCCCTGACAGCAACTGGCACCTCCGCCACCGTCGCGTTCAGCGTCTGCCACTGGCCGCAACGAATCGCGACCTCCTTGTGGAACGCCGTCGTGGCTGCATGTACCGGGAACGGTCGGCCCAGCCGCACTGCGTCCTTGATCTCCTCGGGCGATGCATCCACTGGCAGGGCGGCGAGGCGGGCGGCCATGTTCGGGTGGATCCCGCAGCCGAACAGCGCCTTCATCTGCTCAGCAGCCACCGGATCCCCGACGGCGACGACCCCCAGGCCGGCCAGTCCGGCTATGGCGCAAACGGATTGCTGGACAGGGTCGAATTCGGGTGGGATGAATCAACGGGGGTCGTCATCCGCCCCGATTGCCTTTGCGTGGCGGAGGCCGGTGATCGTGTTGGTCAGCCCCAGAAGATGGCGGTGGGGTCCCGATCCACCTCGGCAAGGAGTTCCTGGACGTTGTCCGACGGGGCGAGGCGGTCGTAGAGGTGGAAGCGGAGGTTGCGGTCACACCAGTACAGCGTCCACACCTTGCTGGTCGCGGTGTAGCGCAAGCGGGCGATCGGAAAGCTGCTCCACTCCGGTCCGAAATCCTCGCGCCACGGTGCGCGTCGCTCAACGATCGTCAGATGCCGGGCAGCAACGTCGCATTCAATACGGACCTGGTGGAGAGCGCGCTCCGGTACTCGCCCAGCACACCAGCGGCGCACTCGCGCGACGTCCAGGTCAGGCAGAGCCATGGCTTCACCAGCCTCCTTCACCGTAGGCAGCGTCGCTGAGCGCCTCAAAGGCGGCATCGAGTCGTTGCTGACGGCGCCGACTCGCTTCGTGGTTGGCTTCGGCGGCGACCGCCTCGATCAGGTCCTCGAGGCCGTCGTCGGTGGCCGTCAGGATTGCGCCGGTGTCACGGGGGCGGATCCGGAAGATGAGCCGTTCGCTGTCGGGGTTCAGGAGTTGCAGGTCGCGGAGTACCGCAGCCACCTCGAGGGAGACAGCGACCTCATGCACGGGGTCGACGCGAGTGAGTCGCTTCGGGCGCAGATCGAAAGGCGAACCGGCCCAGTTGCTGATCGAGCCTCCGTCGGGACAGACGCTGCACTCCCACCGGATCGGCGCTTCCACATCAAAGTCGCGACGTATGAGCATCCGACCCGTACAGCGACGGTGCCCGGGCATCCGATGGCATGGCAGCGCGCTCTCCCATGTCGATCCTGCGTCGCCTGCGGTGGCCGCTCGGACGATGTTGCCCAGTTGATCGGCCAGTCGTCGAGTGGGCCCGGGAACGTCAGGGGGCAGGTCGAGGTAGTGCTGCAGATCTGTGACCATCATGATTTCCCGACTGTACCGACGAGTCACATCCCGCGGCGCTGCCAGTGACAGGTGTGTCGCCGATGCGGCGGCTCGGACTCGGTTCGGGGATGTCGTGCCAAGTCTCTGTTCAGCCGATCCATGCGGTGGACCTCAGAACTCTTTGTGCGAAGCGGGGACCCGGCGGGCGACCGTACCCCGGACGCAGAGGCGTACCCCCACACCGGCGCGGACCGTGACTTCTGCTGCGATAAAGCTGACTCGATCCGACAGTGCAGTGGGTGTGTGACACTTCTATTCGTCGGGGGTACGAGGCGCCCGAGGCACCTCACGGAGGCAGTTCGTTGAAGCGTCATGTGTACGGACAAACGGCCTGTTGGTGACCCGCTCAAGTGAGGTGGATTCGCGAATGGGTGAGATGTGAACGGTGAAGCCAACTATTGAAGGCAGAAGAAACTCCTGCTGCTTCAATGACACAGGGCGGCAGGAAGGCGGTGCAGCTGAACCGCTCATCGCCGCCGTTGGCTGCCGGTGAGGCCGAGTTTGCCCCCGCCCAATCCAACGGGCTACCCGTGGCCGTCATCGAACTGAAGAATGCGGGTGACGAGCGCGCCACCGTCACAGCAGCTCATGCTCAGGTCCAGACCTACGTGCGTGAGTTCCCCATGGCGTTTCGTGCATGCGTCCTCACCATGGTCAGCGACGGCGTTGTCGCGCGCTACGGCAATCCCTTCACATCGCTCAACCACTACGCGGCGTGGAACGTGGACGACGAGGGCCATGTCCTGCCGGCCGACCACTCGGCGCTGGACAGTCTGCTCGATGGCGTTGCCAACCCGGAGCGCTTCCTTCAGTTGATGCGCAACTTCACATCCTTTGCGGCCGGGGAGGACGGCATCACCAAACGCACCGCCAAGCCGCATCAGTACTTCGCGGTCACCAAGGCCGTCGCCAGCACCATCCAGGCGGTGGAGTCCGATGGCAAGGCGGGAGTCGTATGGCACACGCAGGGCTCGGGGAAGTCCTTGGAGATGGAGTTCTATTCCAACATGCTCTCCCGGCACCCGAGGATGCTGAATCCAACCATCGTCGTGGTCACGGATCGAACCGAGCTGGACGGGCAGCTCTTCGACGCCTTCGTTGCCTCGACGCTGTTCCCGGAGAAACCACAGCAGATTCACACCCGGGAAGCGCTGCGCAGGGGACTTTCCGAACGCAACACCGGCGGCATCCTGTTCACAACGCTGCAGAAGTTCGGCCGGAGCGAGGCCGAACGCGCCTCCGGGGCCGAGCACCCTCTCCTCTCAGACCGCCGAAACATCGTGGTGATCGTCGACGAAGCGCACCGCAGCCACTACGACGATCTTGACGGCTACGCGCGCCACCTCGCTGACGCGCTGCCCAACGCCACCCTCATTGCCTTCACCGGCACCCCGGTGAGCTTCACAGACCGCAACACCCGCGAGGTTTTCGGCGACTACATCGACATCTATGACCTCACGCGCGCCGTCGCAGACGGTGCGACCGTACCCGTCTACTACGAGCCACGCCTGGTGACCGTCGGGTTTGACCGCGGCGTCACCGCAGAAGTTCTCGACGACGCCGCTGACGAACTCACCAAGGACCTTGACGAGACCGAGCGCGACCAGATCGAGCGCTCCGTTGCGGTGATCAACTCGGTCTACGGTGCGCCGGAGAGGATCCGTACCCTGGCCGCGGACATCGTCGAGCACTGGGAGAAGCGACGCGCGCGGATGCGGCCGGACATCGAGGGCCCCGGCAAGGGCCTCATTGTGGGCGCCACCCGCAAGATCTGTGCTGACCTCTATGCAGCCATCATCGAACTCCATCCCGAATGGCATTCCGAGGCCATCGACGAGGGGGTCATCAAGGTGGTCTACTCCGGCAGCGCATCGGACCAGCCCCCGATCAGTGACCACGTACGTCGGGAGTCGGAGAACAAGGTGATCAAGCGCCGCCTGGCCGACGAGGACGACCCGCTGGAGCTGGTCATTGTCAAGGACATGATGCTGACGGGCTACGACTCTCCCCCGATGCACACCCTCTACCTCGACAGGCCCCTGAAAGGTGCCCTGCTGATGCAGACACTTGCCCGGGTGAACCGCACATTCCGAGGGAAGTCCGCGGGCATGCTCGTGGCCTACGCTCCACTGACCGACAACCTCGCCCGGGCGCTGGCCGAGTACACCCTCACCGATCAACGCGAGCGGCCCATGGGCCGGGACGTGGGTGAGGCCATCGAACTGGCCCGCGCCCTTGTCGGTCAGATCCGGGACCTGCTGGAACCCGTCAAATGGCGCAAGAGACTCGGCACGCCAAGGGGCTGGATGGACGCCGCCCGCATGGTGACCGCCTGGCTGCGAGACCTCAGGAACCCCGGCAACAAGGTCGAGCAGGGGCAGGCGACCCTCACCGATCGGTACCGGCATCTCACCACCCAGCTGGGACGCGCATGGGCCTTGTCCGCCGGGGCCGACAACCTCGCTGATATCGCCGACGAGGTCCGGTTCTACGTCGAGGTCCGCGCCTGGGTGGCCAAGCTCGACGCGGCCGAACGAGAAGCGAACGGCCGCCCCATTCCAGAGGAGGTGGCACGGGCGCTGCTCGCGGTCGTCGAGGACGCCACGGACTCCAGGGAGGTGATCGACATCTATGAGATGGCTCAGATCACCCGGCCGGACTTCAGCAACCTGACCCCGGCGCTCCTGGAGGAGGCGCAGGCCTCAACCGATCCGCAGTTGGCCATCGAAGCCCTGCGTTCTGCGCTCCTACTCGAGGCCATCCGGGTCTCAGGCCGCAACCTCGTGCGGCAGCAGGCGTTCAGTGACAGGGTCACCCAGCTGCTGAACAAGTACACCAATGGTCAGCTGACCTCCGCAGAGGTGCTGTTCGAGCTCTACCAGACGGCCCAGGATGTGGCCGCTGAAGCCAAGCGCGGCGAACAGTTCGATCCCCCGTTGGCCCTGGATGAGCTGGCCGTCTACGACGCCGTCGCGAGCAACGAGTCTGCCTTGGAGGTACTCACGCAGCCGGTCCTCGGCGACATCGCCCGCGAGCTGGTCGCTTTGCTGCGCCGTGACGCCAAGACGGATTGGACCGTGCGTGACGACGTCCGTGCGGCCATCCGGGCCAAGATCAAACGCCTACTGCGAAAGTACAAGTACCCGCCGGACCAGTCGGAAGGCGCTGTGAAGCTGGTGATCCAACAGATGGAGACCCTCAGCCAGCAGTAGGGCGCCGGAGGCGTGTTGCGTCGCGTCGGTACCGTCAACGCCCGTAGTGGTAGCGGCAGGCAGCGATGCGAACTTCATCGTCGATCACCTTGTAAACGAGCCGATGCTCATCGGTGATCCGGCGTGACCAGTAGCCGGCGAAGTCGTGTTTGAGGGCTTCGGGCTTACCGATGCCTTCGTTGCCGTTGCGGACGACGTCCTGGATGAGCAGGTTGATGCGTTTGAGGACCTTGCGGTCCTGGGTCTGCCACCACAGGTAGTCCTCCCACGCGTTGGAATCCCAGATCAGTTTCACGTGCGGTCAGTCGGCGTCGAGCAGGTCTCGGACCTGTCCGTCGCGGGACTCGAGCCTTTCCATGGCGTCGAGGAGGCGCCGGGCGTTGGCCGGAGACCGCATGAGGTACGCAGTTTCGCGGAGGGACTCGAAATCAGCCAGGGAAACGATCACCACGGGTTCGTGACCGGCACGGGTAATCACGATCTCTTCTCGATCGTCGATCACAGAATCGAGCACCTCGGCGTACCGGGCGCGGGACTCGGTGTAGCTCATGGTCTTCATGAAGCTCCTTTCTGTACAGGTAACTGTACCTCCACTTGATGATGGAACAAGTGGAGCAGCACTTCTGCGCACTGAAACCCATCCTGGGTGCGAGGCGGTTTCGACAACCACAACCTCTTGTTGGTGACTCTCCGACGAGACATCCCATCACTCATGGAGCGTCTCGGCCTGAACGCCTGAGTCGAGCAGCCGGCTTCTGCAATGTCCGGTCCTGGGTGGGGATCGTCTGCGATACCTTGGCCGGTCCGTTAAACCTTGAGCCCTTATCCTTCAGCTGGCCACTTGGCAGTGAAAGGAAACTCTCACAGTTGGTCGAGCCAGTTACCAGCGGGTGGCGCTCTCGTCGGCCTGTTGTCGGTCTCGGACGGCGGCGCCGAAGAATCGGTAGGCCCATTCCTGGGCCAGTGCCCGGGTCTCGGCGAAGATGATGGGGACCGTGGGGTGCCGGACTTGGCATTCGGCGAGCATGTCGGCCACCACGGACGGTCTGACGTGCTCGAGTTTGAAGATCGCGGAGTACCGGTCCTCCACCAGCACCACGCCGCGGGGGACCTGCTCCAGGTCAGCCAGTCGATACTCCAGCTTGCCGCTGGTCAGGCTGCTGGCGAAGTCAGTCAGTGACTTGCGCTCGACCACCGCGATCAACTCGTCGTCGACTTTCACGCCGTAGTCGCCAACCTGGAGGGCTTCCTTCGTGGTGGTGGCCTGCTGGGTGCTGAATTTCCAGGCGTACCGCTCCCGGGTGTCGACGATGATCTCCATGGCGGCGACCCCGGAGGCGCGCGCGGTCGGTATGGCGACGTTGGGGCGGGCGACCTTGGAGGTGCGTGCCGACTGCCAGAAGATCATCTCCCGGCCGCGTGCCTGGGTGATGACGAACTGAGAGCGGGACTCGCGTGTCCGGTCGACCTCGATGCTGATCGCTGCCCCTCGTCGAACACAGGAGCGCAGTGTCAGTTCCTCGACGAGGTCGGCGTCCTCAGGCCAGCCCTCGGCGTGGGGGTGGCAGTAAATCTTGGAGGTGCGTGGCCATGTGTCCTTGACCCGCAGCACGATGCCCTCGCCCAGTGGGATCCTCACGATGTAGGGCAGCGACGAATCCGTTTCCGGGTTGCGTGCAATCAGCAGTGTCTGCACCTGTGGCACCTCCTGGATCGAGAATAGCCATCGGCCTTGTCGCCAACCGCGATGGACACTTGCCTCCGTGGCTCAGTACGACGATGACTACGTCAGGTCTACCGGACGCGGTGGCTCGCTCCGATCTGGCAACTCGAGATCTACGCCCCCGGCCTCGGAAAATGTGGCCTGCAGGGCCAGCAGGGTGTTCTCTTCGGGAAGGTCGACTGTCGCGTCCAGAATCGCGCAGACCTCCGCCTCGACGGAGCGTCCGTGCTTGGCCGCACGTGCACGCAAACGAGCATGGGTGAGTTCGTTCAACTGGCGGATTGTCAGGGTGCTCATGGTCCCGCCTCCTGCCAGCAAAGCTAGTCGGGTTTCAGTGGAGAAGCATTACAAACGCAAAGAATGACCACGCAATGGTCCAGCGGTCAATCCTGCTGAACGGTCAGTAGCAGTGACCGCACGGAGTTTTTGACCGATGCCTCTGGTGCGGCGACGGATCAGGGACCACGGCCTCAGACGCGGTTGAGCTCTCGTCTGACGATCCGAACTATGTCTGGCAGGTCGGCTCGGACCGTCTGGTGCACAATGTCAGAGTTCACCAAGAGGTAGCCGTGAGCGATACGGTTTCTCATCCCCGACATGAACTGCCAGTCGTCCGAACAGGGTGTTCCGCACATGGAGGTCCAGCCGAGCCAACACCTCGATTCCGGCTCACAATGACACCGCTTCGGCATAGACGCACTCGCGCAGGTCGGGCCGGAGAGCCGATTCCGGCACCAGGTCGACGGGCGCATCCAATAGGTCCGCGATCTGTCGTTCCAACCGGCCCAACTGCACCAAGCTGAGTGGCTTTGTCATGTCGAACAGCAGGTCTACGTCAGAGTCGGGTTGATCCTCGCCCACCGCGACGGATCCGAAGACCCGAACATGGGCGCCGCCGACGTCGGTCACGAGTCGTCGGATCTGCTCTGCGTTGCGGCGCAGGTTGCGTGCCAACGGCGACGTGCCATGGAAGCGCAGCAGGCGCGAAACTTCTGGCTGGCTTCGACCGATCTGCCGAGCGATCTCGGACTGCGTCATGCCCTGGGCCGCCGCCTGCCTGACAGCGCGGACCAGGTCGGAACGAGCTTGCGCCGTCGCCTCATCCGAGTGGCGAGCCACCTCTGCCAGATTTGTTGCCATATATCAAAATATAGCAAATGCTATACCGATACCTTTGGCTGTTGAGGTCGCCCCTTCCCGCGAGGAGGTCAGCGGCGTTCGCGCCGCGGGAGTGCGTCGATCTCGTTCAAGTCGACGAGGGGGCGGAAGCCGTTCTTGTAGCGGGTGAGCTTGCCCTCGGCCATGCGGCGCTCCAGTGATCGTCGAGAACTTCTGCAGTACTCGACGGCTTCGGGCAGCGTTGCGTAGCGTGGATGCGCTCTGGTGGTATGACGCAGTCTGTCGCAAGCTCAAACGCTGCTGACTAGGTGTTTTACGGCTGTTTTGACTTGTGGAACGAGGGTTTCGGGTTGTGGAGCATAGGGGACTCGAACCCCTAACTTCCACCTTGCAAAGGTGGCACTCTACCAATTGAGTTAATGCCCCGAAGTGACAGCCGGATCATCATACCCAGATGGCGACGCGAGGGAGAAACGAGCGCAGACGGGGGAGTCTCGCGAACATCCTGGTGGGCAGACCAGCGCTGATGTTGCTGAGCTTGTTGGAGCCTTGGCGGGAAGTGTCATGCTTGGGCGCATGGCACCCCTTGTGTTGACGTTTCCCGACATCGACCCCGTGGCGATCAACCTCTTCGGGTTGAAGATCCACTGGTACGCGATCATGTACCTGTTGGGCTTCGCGGCTGGCTACCTGTTGATGCGACGACGCCTGCACCACGAGCCGTACCGCTCGATCACCAAGCCGAAGCCGTGGACACCCGCGGACATCGAGGACATCCTGCTGGCCGCCGTGGCTGGAGTGATCATCGGTGGCCGGCTGGGCTACGTCCTGTTCTACAAGCCGCTGGAGTACCTGGCCGACCCGCTCGCCATTGTGCGTCTCTGGGACGGTGGGATGAGCTTCCACGGCGGCGCGATCGGCGTGGTGGTGGCTCTGGCCATCTACGGATGGCGCGCCGGGCGGCCCTTCCTACAGGTGGGCGACTTCCTCGTGCCGGCCGCCCCACTGGGTCTCATGTTCGGGCGCATCGGCAACTTCATCAACGGCGAACTGTGGGGACGCGAAGCGCCGGCAGACCTGCCGTGGGCCATGATCTTCCCCACCGGTGGGGACGTCCCTCGACACCCGTCCCAGCTGTACCAGGCGCTGCTCGAGGGCCTGCTGCTGTTCATCCTGCTCTGGCTCTACGCACGCAAGCCGCGATACCGCGGTCAGATCACAGCCCTCTTCCTCGTGGGCTATGGCATCTTCCGCTTCATTGCGGAGTTTTTCCGGGAGCCCGACTCCTACCTGGGCTTCCTCTCCCTCGGGTTGAGCATGGGGCAGTGGCTGTCCGTGCCCATGGTGTTGGCTGGGTTGGTGCTCTGGCTGTGGTGTCGAGGACGAGCGATCAACGACGTCGAGCCGGAGACATCGACGGAGGTCGAAGCAACTGTTGACAATGACGAATATTCTGTGGAAAACGACACTTCAAATATGCCGACCAATCATTCGGGCGATTCTGACGACACATGAGCCGGTACCACGACCTGGAGGAGCCACGCAACCTGCGCCAGAGGGGCCCAGCGTCGTTGTCCCCAGCCATGCCTCTGCTGTGGAAACTTCGAATTGCCAGGAAAACACCTTGTCCGAAGGTAGTTTCATGAACAATCACGAGTGTTCTCAACAAGTGTGAACATGCCTGTGGAGAACTGGTCCCGCGTGGCCTGTGAATTTCTTTCCGCATCCTCCACCCACCCATAAGGGTGGGCTACCTCCCGAAGAGCGGCAGATCGCAGACATGTGGAAAACTGAGGGAAAACGGTGGAGAACCCCGCTCAAGCGGAGCCCGTACGAGGCGACGGGCGCTACTCGGCCTTCCAGTAGGCCATGGCTGCGATGCTGCTGCGCGGCACCCCCAGCTCACCCCGAATGTGCACCAGCAGGGCGCGATTCGCGGATGCCTCGCAGGCCAACCAGAACCACTCGTTCTGCAACCCGCCCTCCGACTGGCGCCGGGCGAGTCCCTGACGAACGGAGCAGACGAAGGCGTCGCCATCGTCGTAGGGGATCCGAACCACCTCGTCGAGGGGCCGTGTGAGCAGCGGGATGGTGACCTCGCTGTCATCCTGCTGACCCAACCACAAGGTTGCGGGCACGTCAGGAAAGGCTGCGAGGATGGTGCGGATCGCCGGGATCGACGGGGCGTCGCCCACGAGGTGCATATGGGTTGTGCTGGCGCGTGGAGGAGCGAAACCCGTGTTCTGGACGGTGGCGTCGATCATCGTTCCCGGGACGGCCTCCTTGGCCCATGTGCCCGCCGCTCCGCCATGAACGTGGACGTCGATGTCGAAGGTGCCCTCGTCGGGGTTCGCATTGATCAGAGTGAAGGCACGCTGGTGTGCCCTGTCGTCCTTGCGGAACCCGAACCTGGCCCACATGGTGGGATGATTCCCGACCTCTCGAAGCAACTCGGGACCGCGCAGGTGCACCCGGTGAAACGTGGATGAAATGGACGTGGCGCCAATCACCGTGCAGGGGAAGACTGTGGTGTGCGAAGGAACCTTCGCCCAACCTTTCCCGCCACGCTCCATACGGTCCATTCCTCCCACGCACAAGGATGATGCCGTCACCAGTGGAGCAAGACTACGTGGCGCGGCAATCCCTCCCTGAAACGGCGTTCTCGAGTCAGGAGGTGCTCTCGACCCAAAGAGCGGAGATGCCTGTGGCAAGGGCATGACGTGGACCAGCAGCGCGCCGTCGCCTGCTCGGCAGTCCTGCTAACGGCCGCGCCTCCTCGACTCGACTGCATCGCGAGTCAGCTCCAGCGCGGTCTGGCTGTGGGCGTAACTGCGTTGGGCAATCGCCACGAAGACGCAGTCCACCACAACCAACTGTGCGAGCCGAGAGCCCGTGGCTGCCGACCGGAAGGACGATTCGTGGGCTGCGGTGAGAAGGCAGTGGTCGGCAGCGAGGGCCAACTCGGACTGTGCTCCGTTGGTGATGGCGACGGTGGGGGTCCCCCGAGACTTGGCGAAACCAAGGACATCGAGGATCTCCGTTGTCGTTCCGCTGTGCGAAATGGCCACCATCACGTCCGCCGGGGTGAGCAGAGCGACCGACATGAGAGCCGCATGGGTTTCGGTGAATGCTCGGGCGGGCAGACCTATGCGGGTGAGTTTGGATTCGAAGTCCTGTGCCACCAGACCCGAGGCGCCCACGCCGAAAACCAGCGTGCGGTGTGACGAGAGCATGAGATCGACAATCACAGCGAGGTCGGCCAGTGACAGAGCTGCCATGGTGTCCTCCACGGCCTGCACATCTGCGTGAACGATCTTTCGCACTGCGGACTCGAGATCGTCAAGGGGGCTGATGTCTCCCCGCAGTAATTCCCGAACGCCGTTGGCATCGTTGACGGCGATCTCGGACACCAGACGCGTTCTGAGTTCGCGGTACCCGTCCAGTCCCAGGGCTCGACACATCCGCATCACCGTGCTCTGGGAGACGCCGCACATCTTCGCGAGTTCGGTGACCGTCAGTTCAGCGCAGGCGGCCGGGTCCTCGAGGACGGCATCCGCCACCCGTCTCAGCGATGGCTGCAGACCACCCCGTCTTCCTCTCAGGATGCCAAGCACAGAGGGCGTCATGCGAGATGCTGCTGCAGCACTGGGCGGATTGGCAAACGGCTGATGCATCCCGGAAACATGGCCGATGGAGATGTGAGTGAGCCCAGAGTCGCCGCCGCAGTGGCGCGAGTGGACCGATGCCGCTCCGCGCCGATCGCGGCGCCGAATACTCCTTGTGGCAGTTTTCCCCCCACTGTTGGAGCGGTGAGTTCGACGAGGGTGGCCGTCAGGTCCGCGCCCGGCAAGAGCTCAGCGACGCCCACCTCTGAACGCTCGATGGTCGCCAGTAGTTGACCGCACGCTTCCTGCGGCCAAGGGAACCCCTCGTGCTGCTTGAGCCCGAGGTGGGGGACACCGTCGGTGCCATCGTGCGAGCTCGTTGCGGTGATGGTGACCAGCGCAGCGTCGATCCCGTCGACGGATGTTCCCGACATGAGCCCGAGCACCCTCATCGGCACAACCACTCTCCGGCCGCCTGCGCATTCGCTCGCCCTGTTCCATGGCAGATCAGTTCACGGCTGTGACCAGGAGCGGTGCTCGCCGTTCCGGCATGGAGGACGATCGCCTCGGGATGGACGGCCAGAATTCCTTGGAGCGCCGCATCCTCATCCTCATGGCAGCCCCCCATGCGCGTGACAATGAGTGGCGTCTCGGCCCGGCGAATGTCAGCGGGATGGGCAGCCACCCGACTGTGTGGTAGAAGCTTTAGCAGGGTGGTGAGAAATGCCGTGGAGTGGCTGACGGCGAGGCTGCCGCGGACCCGTAGATCCACCACCGCCACCGCAGTGGTCACTGAACAATTGCCGGTGATGGAGAGCGCAGCGCGGGCGGCGCTCAGGCCCACTCTGTCCAGTTCTGCTTCTGCAGCCACGGCGTCTGTGGTGATCTCAGTGCGCTTCAACAACCGCGTCCTGGCAGCGCTGGCCTCCAGTTTGTCGGGGTCCAGCGTTCCGTCCAGAACTGCACCCGCAATGGCATCCACTGCCTCCAGGAGGGCTGCCCGGGGTTCGCGCTCGTGGGGTGCGTCGAGGCAGATCAGATCGGCGCCAGCGGCGAGCGATGCCACGCTCGCCGCGCCCAGGGAGCGGGTGTTGGTGATCGCCCGCATGCCCAGCGCGTCCGTCATGATGACGCCCTCGAAACCATGGTCCCGGAGGGCGTCTCTGGCCCACAGGGATAGGGACGCTGGTTCTGTTCCCAGCTCCGGAACGACGATGTGGGCGGTCATGATGGCATCGAGTCGGTCGCTGAGGGCCAGGAAGGGAGCCATGTCCCGTTCGCGGACGGTCTTGGCTCCGGCGGAGATCACTGGCAGAGCGGAGTGGGAGTCAACTGCAGTGGCTCCGTGGCCCGGAAAGTGTTTGGCGCAACTGCGCGTTCCACTGGAGGCCAGACCGTCCAACCATGCGGAGGCCTGGCGGGAGACCAACGCCGGATCGCAGCCGAAGGAGCGTGTCGAGACCACGGAACTGCACCGCTCACTGACGACGTCGAGGACGGGTCCCAGCGCCACATCAATGCCTGCCGCTGCACACAATGAGCCCAGCGCGGAGCCGCACGAACGGGTCACATCCGGATCATCAAGGTGGCCCAACGCTGCATTGCCGGGCAGACCGGAACCCTGCGAGGTCTGCAACCGCGTCACGTCCCCGCCCTCCTCGTCGATGCACACCACCACGTTGGGTGAGCGGTGCCGGAGTTGCTCCGTGACGCGGCGTGCGGTCCCTACATCGGGTGTGTTCTGCGAGAACAAGCAGACCGACGCCAACCCGGCATCGGCCTCCTGGAACAGCCAATCAGGGACGGTCGTCCCCTCGAAGCCGCCCATGAGCACGCCCAGTGCAAGCTGGCGGGCCGTGGTGGGTGAGGGCCTCGTCGTCACCCCTTCACCGCCCCCGCCGCCAGCCCGGACACGAGGTTGCGCTGGACGAGGACGAAGAAGAAGACCACAGGCAGCGTGATGAGGCTGGACGCGGCCATGATTGGGCCCCACTCCTGCAGATACTCTCCGAAGAATCGGCGCAGCCCCACCGAGACGGTGTACTTGTTCTGGTCCTGCAGAAACGTGAGCGCGAAGATGAACTCGTTCCAGGCTGTGATGAAGGAGAAGATGCTCGTGGCGACGAGGCCAGGCGCCACGAGGGGGAACAGGATGCGCCAGAACATCTGCCACCAGGTGGCGCCATCGACGTAGGCCGCCTCCTCAATGTCCACCGGAACGGCAGCGACGAAGCCCCGCAGCATCCAGATGGCGAAGGGCAGCGAGAATGCCAGATAGACGATGCTCAGCCCCAGAAGGCTGTTCAACATCTGCAGATCTCTGGCCTGCAGGAACAGGGGGATGACAAGGGCCTCCAGCGGCACCATCTGCACCATGAGGATCATGATGAGGACAGATGTCCGAAACTTGAATCGGAAGCGCGCCACCGCCACCGACGCCAGGAGTGCGATCAGCCCGGACAGGAGCACCGTTACCAGAGCCACGAAAGCCGAATTCAGCAGGAAGCGGCCGAAGCCGGCATCCGCCAGAACGCGCTCGAAGTGTTCCAGGGTGAACCCGTTGGGAAGCAGGGAGGCGCCCCGGTTTCCAGCGCGGGGATCGATGGCCGTGCTCAGCATCCAGTACGCAGGGAACAGGGTGTAGACGAGAAGCACCACGATGCCGACGACGCGCAACGCGCCACCGCGTCGTGAGCGGGAGAGTTTCTGGCTCACAGTTCGTCCTCCCGGAACAGGGTGCGCAGGTACACGATGGTGATGAGCAGCAGGAGCAGGGTCAGCAGCAGAGCGATGGCAGACCCCATCCCGTACTTGCTCTGGGCGAAGGATTCGATGTAGGACCAGACCCCGAGGTTGAACACCTCTGGGTTGCTGCCGTCGCCGCCGGGCATCAGATAGACCTGCGTGAAAATCTTGAAGTCCCAGATCGTTGACAGGATCGTGACGACGGCGAACACCTGCTTCAGCGTCGGCACAGTGATGCGCCAGAACCGCTGCCAGGCGTTGGCGCCGTCCATGGTGGCGGCCTCGTAGAGCTCCTGTGGCACGGTCATGAGGCCAGCGAGGATGGTCACCGCCACGAAGGGGAAGCCGTGATGCACGATGTTCAGCCAAGCTATGGAATAGAAGCTGAGACGGTCAGTGAACCAGTTGATGCTGCCAGCGTCCATCAGACCGATGGCGTCCAGCGCGTGGGTGACGAAGCCGTTGAGCGGATCGAACAGCCACACCCAGACGTAGGTGCCCGTGACGGCGGGCACCGCCCAGGCGACCATGATGGCCGAGGAGCAGAGGAACCGCCACCGTGGGCCGAGTGTGTTCAGGAACAGTCCCACAAGTGTTCCCACAATGACTGTTCCAATGACGCAGGCTGCGGCGAAGCCCACGGTATTGGGCAGCACCACGCTCCACAGGTATCGATCCCCGAGGATGTCGGCGTAGTTGCTGAACCCCACAAAGTTGGTGGTGCCCTGGTTGAGCTCCCTGAGTCCATAGTCCTGGATGGACAGCCAGGCCACACGGCCCAGTGGCCACAGCAGCAGCACCGCCAGCACCACGAGTGCTGGAGTGAGCAGAAGCCACGGGCGTCGAGCCTCACGGCGACGACGATGACGGCCCGCAGTGGATGGGGGAAGTGCACCCTGGGCAGTGGGGGCTCCCCGTTCGGAGATAGCCGTCATCGTGTCGCCGCTTTCCGCTGTGTCGCTGCTCAGCCGCTGAACGCGTCGTTCATCGTCTGCGCGGCCGTGGTGGTGGCCTCATCCACAGATGCCTTGCCGGTCAGGATGGCCTGCATCATGGTAGGCACCACCTTCTGGCCCTGAATGGCGGCAAAGGACGGGGTGGCAGGAACTGTCTTGCCCGCCTCTTTCATCTGTGTGGCGAATGGCACTTCGAGTTCGTCGCCGGAGTCCAGGATCTTGTCCAGTGCGTCCACCTGACCGGGCAGGAACCCGGACTCCTCACCCCACTGCGAGGCGAACTTGCCGGTGGTCATCATCTCAACGAACTGCCAAGCCAGATCCTTGTTCTCCGACTGCTCGAAGACGCTCAGGTGAGAGCCGCCGACGAACGAACCGGCGGGACCGCCATCCTTCGAGGGGATGGGGAAAGCCCCCAGCTGTTCATAGAGATCAGGGCTGTTCTGCTTCACCGTGCCGGGGGTCCAGTTGCCCGCGATCACCATCGCCACGTCGCCCTGCTGGAAAGCCGTCAGAGCGTCCTTCTCGTTCCACGTGTCAGCTGCCGGGGTGGACGCGTCGTGCTCCGTCTTGAGGTCAGTCAAGTACGTCAAACCCTCACGGGACTCCGGTGAATCGATGGTGGAGGTCCAACCATCCCCCTCCTGCTCCGCGATCTCCCCGCCAGCTCCCCAGATGAAGGGGTAGGTGGCGAACTCGGACGCGCCGAGAACTGGAAAGGGGATCACGTCGGGCTGGGAGGCCTTGATCTTGTCGATGACATCGGTGAACTCAGCCCATGTGGTGGGAGTCTCTTCGATTCCCGCCTCCGCAAAGATCTCCTTGTTGTACAGGACCGATCGGATGCCGGCGTACCAAGGGACGCCGTAAAGGCCGCCGTCGTAGGTCCCCGCGTTGATGAGGCTCTCCACCATGCCGTCATCGAGGCCGGCCTCGGCGGCCTGCTCCGTCACGTCCATCAGGGCTCCGGCCTCAGCGAACTCCGGAGTCCATGTGGTCCCCACCTCGGCCACATCGGGGCCAGTGCCGCCAGCCATGGCGGTGGCAAACTTGTCCTTCGCAGAGGCCCACGGGACCATCTGCACATCCAGGTTGGCGCCAGTCTCCTCGGTGAAACCCGCCTCTACGTCTTCGAAGAATGCGGTGGCGTCCGGGTTCGTGCCCTCCATGATCCATACGGTCAGCGTCTTCCCCGAGTTGTCAGCAGTGGTCCCGCCGTCGGTCTCCGCTGGTGTCTCGGCTCCGCCGCAGGCGGCCAGTCCGAGGCTCAGGGCCGCAGCCACTGCGGTCACGAGTTGTCGTTTCATTCTTGTCTCCTCATTGAGTTGGCCCGCACGGTGGGGGAATTTATTTCCGTGAACGGGAGCGATGTAGAGAAAATAGCACCCAAACGGGTCAGGAACGACCGCGGGGCACTCCAGCCCGAGTGCGGCGAACTCAGTCCGCTGACGACAGCAGGGCGACGATGGCCCCACCCGGCAGGAACCCGGCCCCGGCACCCTCTGCCAAGGGATCCCAACTCGCCAGAACCTCCTGGACGGGCCCCAGATCCAGCTCCACGGAATGGTCCGTGGCCCGGGTGGCGGCCACGACGATCCGGCCGCGTCGCATGACGATGGTGTCGTCGTCCAGGACGTCGACGGTGGTGTGCGACAGCTGGGGGTCCAGGAGATCCGGCTGCTCATGACGGATCCGGATCAGGAGTCGGTACCAATCCAGCATCCTCGTGTGGGAATGGCGGGCGCGCTCTTCCCACTGCAGGACAGCGCTCTGCATGGTGCCCTCCGCCTGCGGATCCGGCACGGGGGTGTCCCATCCCATGCGGGAGAACTCCCGCCTGCGACCGGCGGTGACCATCGGCCCCAGCTCCGCGCCGAGGTCGCTGAAGAAGGGGAACGGCGTCGACGCGGCCCACTCCTCGCCCATGAACAGCATGGGCGTGTAGGGCGCCAGCAGGTACAGCGCCGCGGCCGCCGCGTGCTGGCTCGGTGAGATGGTCTCGTGGATGCGATCGCCGACGGCCCTGTTGCCCACCTGGTCATGGTTCTGCAGGAATGCCACGAATGAATGGCCGTCGTAGTCGGACGACGTCTGGTCCACCTTCCGGCCCCAGGGTTCATCGCGGAACGTGGAGACCTCGCCGTCGTGCACGAAGACACCGTCGAGCGCCTTCTGCAGGACCTCTGCGGGGCCGAAGTCCACGTAGTAGCCCTGCGTCTCGCCGGTGAAGAAGCTGTGGAGGGCGTGGTGGATGTCATCAGCCCACTGGGCGTCCATCCCGCGGGCGTCGTCGCTGGACGTGACCGGGGAGACCATCGACGGTTGGTTGAGGTCGGATTCCGCGATCAGCATCAGGGGCCGTCCCACCTCGGTTTCCCACTGGGCAACGGATTCCGACAGCTCAGCGAGGAAGTGCGTGTCCGAATCGTCGGCGAGAGCATGGACGGCGTCCAGGCGCAGTCCGTCGAGGCGGTAGTCGACGAGCCACTGGCGCGCCGAGTCCAGCAGAAAGGCGCGAACCTCCTCGGTCCCCGGAGCGTCAAGGTTCACGGCCGGACCCCACGGGGTCTCGTGGGTGTCGGTGAAGTAGGGCCCGAACTGGGCCAGGTAGTTGCCCTCGGGGCCCAAGTGGTTGTGGACGACGTCGAGGATGACGCCCAGCCCCAGGGCATGGGCGGAATCGATGAACCGGAGGAATGCCGACGGCCCACCGTAGGCCCGGTGGACTGAGAACAGGCCCACGCCGTCGTATCCCCAGCCGCGGGTGCCAGCGAAGTCGGCGACGGGCATGACCTCGACGGCGTCCACACCCAGCTCGACGAGGTGATGGAGCCGGTCAATGGCACTGTCGAACGTTCCGTCCTCGGTGAATGTGCCCACGTGCATCTCGTAGATCACGCCACCGCTGAGGTCGCGGCCCCCCCATGGTTGCGGCCGACTGAAGAGCAGCGGGTTCACCAGCATGCTCGGGCCGTGGGGCCCGTCGGGCTGGAACTGCGAGCGGGGATCGGGCAGTGCCGCGCCCCCGTCGAGGGAGAAGGCGTAGCGGGTCCCGGGTTCCAGTTCGCCGCTCAGCACCCACCAGCCAGGCCGGACGGGGTCCTCGGTCATGCGGAGACGTTGGCTGTCGACGATGGCCTCCACGGTCGTGGCACGCGGCGCCCAGACGTCCAGTTGAAGGGGGTTTCGGTGATGCATGTGGGGTTGCTCCTTCTGGCTCAGCCCTTTCGGGGACGGGGTTCAGTCGGTGGATTCACTGTCGGCGGGCGGGGCGGTGTCAGCCACGGGGACGAGCAGCGCGACGGGAAGGTCGGCCAACACATCCGCGAGCAGCGTCTGGCCACCGGTGACCTCCACACCGGAGAGCACACAGCGGAAGCGACCCTCCGGGAGGAACAGCGTGTGATCCCCCCAGCCACCGCGGTCGTGCAGGCCGGACGGCAGCCGCGTGGCGACGGTGATGGCCGTGACCTCCTCGGCGTCCGCCACACCCCTGGCGAATGCGACGGCGTGGCCGGTGGTGGCTGCGATGGGCCGGTACTCGGCGCGCTCGCCGCGGAAGGCGTCGGGATGGTCCCGGCGCAGGCGCAGCGCTCGGCTGGTCACAAGCAGCTTCTCGGCGTCCAGCCCGCTGCCGCTGCCGGCGTCAACCCCGGCGAGCAGACCCGCCCGGCGGTAGAAGTCGACGGGGCGGCGGTTGTCCGGGTCGACCAACGACAGGTCCACCACCTCACAGCCCTGGTAGACGTCGGGGACGCCGGGCATGGTGAGCTGCAGCAATTTCTGTCCGAGTACCGCGACCCGCACGGAGGGGGCGGACAGTGCCACGAACTCATCCATCGCCGCTGCCACCCGCTCGTCCTGGAGCGCGGCAGCGGCCAGTCCCTGCACTGCCTCTTCGTACGCCTCGTCGGGCTCGGTCCAAGTGGTGTGTGACTTGTTCTCCCGCATGGCCTTCGTCAGGTAGGCGCTGAGCCGCTCGTGGCTGATGGGGGTCTGGCCCGTCGTGGTCCCTGCCAGGCGCCACATCCCGAGCACCGTCTGCCACAGCAGCAGTTCGGTGGCGCCGTCGACGGATTCCGCGCGGACCTCCTCCGTCGCGGCACGCAGTTCAGTCAGGCACGCCTCCCACTCCTTGGGGAACTCGGTGAGGGAGGACAGCCGCGCCCTGGCGTCCTCGGATCGCTTCGCATCGTGGGTGGACAGCGTGGTCATGGTGGCAGGCCAGGTTTCGTTGAGGTCGGCGCAGAAGTCGTGGAAGGTGTCCGGGGGAATACCGACGATGGTGGGTTCGCTGCCCACCTCGTTCACGGCCACGAAACGGTTCCAGCGGTAGAACGCCGTGTCCTCCTTGGACTTGGCCATCACCGGGCCGCAGGTCTGGGCGAAGCGGACCATGAACTCGGCCCGCAATGAGTCAGTCTCCACATCCTCCTCGGGGTATTCGGTGGTCACGGCGCGGGTCTGCGGCTTCGGGAGCGTCTCGGCGCCGCGGCCCTCCTCGCCGGTGCCGGGATCGCCGCATGCGAGGGCGACGACGAGGTCCAGGGTGTCCTGCTCGTCGTCGGCGAGCCGCTGGCGGGCGCGTTCGGCGGCCTCACGGATGACCTCGCGCTCCTGTTCCGAGGCCACGTGCCCTGGCTCGACGTAGGCCCGGTAGCGGTCCATGCCCATCAGCAGTTCGCTGATGGCGCTGTAGATCTGGCGACGGGTGTGGTCGCGCAGCCGGATGTCGCCGTCGCAGATGCCGACGACGATGGAGGTGAGGCGGTTGACCTCGGTGAACAACATGTCGGAGACCACCTCCTCCTTGGCCTTCGCGAGCGCGGCGGCGAACCCCTCGCCGGACCCGGAGGTTCGCTCCCAGAGGTCGGTGAGGCGGGGCAGCGCTGCGGCGTCGTGGAAGAGGCCAGCGACGCGCAGCAGGGCGTCGTAGCCGGTGGTGCCGTCGCACTCGAAGTTCTCCGGCAGTTCCTCGTCTGCCTCGAGGATCTTCTCCACCACCACCCAGCAGCCGCCGGTGGCGCGTTGCAGATCCTCCAGGTATTGGCGCGGGTTGGCGAGGCCGTCGGGATGGTCGATGCGGAAGCCATCGATGAGGCCGTCGGCGTGCAGCGACAGCAGCAGCCGGTGCGTGGCCATGAACACGTCGTCGTCCTCCACGCGGACTGCTGCGAGCGTGTCCACGTCGAAGAAGCGGCGGTAGTTCAGCTCCTCGCTCGCCACCTTCCAGTACGCCACCCGGTACCACTGCTGCTCCAGCAGTTCGGTGAGGGGGAGATCCTCGGTGCCGGGGCGGATGGGGAAGACGTGGTCGTGGTAGACGACGACGGGCTGCTCCGACACGGTGTCATCGGCGTTGGGAACCTCCCGCGTCTCCACCGTGATCGTGCCAGCTGCCAGTTCCTTGCCGATCTTGTTGCCCAGCACGGGCATCAGGATGGCCTGGGAGCGTGTGAGGTCGATGTCGAACCAGTGCGCGAAGGGGGATTCGGGTCCATTGCGCAGCACCTCCCACAGCGCGTGGTTGTGCCACAGCGGGGTGGGCACAGCCATGTGGTTGGGGACGACGTCGACGACCAGGCCGAGGCCGTGATCGTGTGCGGTCGTGGCCAGACGGCGGAAGGCCTCCTCGCCCCCGCACTCGTCGAAGATCTGGGAGTGGTCCACCACGTCGTAGCCGTGCTGGGAGCCTGGGGCCGCCTGGAGAATCGGTGAGCAGAAGATGTGCGTGATCCCGAGCCCGGTCAGGTACGGCACCTGGGCGGCGGCATCGTCGAACGTGAAGGTGCTGTTGCACTGGAGACGGTACGTGGACGCGGGCAGCGGGTTTCGGTGGGTCACAGAGCCAACTCTATGCAGTGAAGGCCCTAGTTTCCGCACTGAGGACGTGCGGCGCCGAGGTGGCGACGATCGGCGCTCGACTACTCCATCGTCCTGGCCTTGACTATCAGCGCAGGGCACTTGACCCTGCATGGCACACCATGGCTCAAGTCTTCCGGTGACGGCCGGCACCTTCCTATGGTCAGGTCATAGGCAGTCGAGAAGCGCACCAGCCCCAATGACGGGGCACGCGTCGGCTGGAGCATGAGGAGAGTGGCCCATGGCAAACCCGACGCAGCAGACCGCAGTTGCGGATCCGAAACTGTCCGGCGGACCAAGCGATGCACGTCGCACGCTGACCGTTCCGACACTGGTCTTCATGATCATCGCGGCGTCGGCGCCGCTCACCGTCCTGGCCGGCGGGGCGCCGACGAGCTTCGCGGTCACCGGCCTGGTGGGGGTCCCCATGGGATATCTCATTCTCGGCATCATCCTGGTGCTCTTCGCCGTCGGCTACGGAGCGATGAGTTCGCAAGTACACAACGCCGGTGCATTCTACGCATATGTCACCGCTGGTCTCGGCATCCGGCAGGGCATTGGTGCGTCCCTGCTGGCGCTCGTGAGCTACAACGCGATGCAGGTGGGACTGTGGGGCCTCTTCGGTTTCGCCAGCGCCTCGCTCGTCTCAGGCGCGCTGGGTTTCAGCGTGCCCTGGTGGGTGGCGGCCCTCGTGGGGTGGGTCCTCGTCGGATGGCTGGGTGTCAACAAGATTGACCTGTCGGCCAAGGTGGTGGCCGTTGTTGTGGCGCTCGAGTTCATCGTCGTGATCCTGGTCAACATCATGTCCTTCGTCGCCGCCCCTGAGGGTGTCAGTGGTGCAGCCTTTGAGCCCGAGAACTACCTCACCAATGGGATAGGCGCCATTCTGGCGTTCGGAATCGCCGCCTTCATGGGCTTCGAATCCGGTGCCATCTACAGCGAAGAGGTCAAGGACCCACGCCGCTCGGTCTCCCGCGCCACTTTCATCGCCGTGACAATCATCGCGCTGTTCTACGCATTCTCCGCGTGGGCGCTGACAGTGGGGGTGGGCCCCTCCAAGGTGGTGGGCATGTCCCAGGAATTCGGCCCGGATCTGGTCTTCGTGTTCCTCAACGAGCAGGGCTCCTCCCTCCTGTCCGACATCGCCAACGTTTTGTTCATCACCAGTTTGCTCGCAGCCCTCATCGCATTCCACAATGCCGCTGCCCGCTACTTCTTTTCCATGGGCCGTGCCCGAGTGCTGCCGCGGTTCCTCGCCAGAACAGGCAAGGACAACCACGCCCCAGTGGCCGGATCCCTGACTCAGTCGGCACTGGCGCTCGTGCTGATCGTCGTATTCGCGATCTTCGGCGTCGGTTCGGAACTGGGGGAGCTGTTCCCGGTGATCACCATGTTCACCTGGCTCACCAATGCCGGGGCCTTCGGCCTGGTGTTCCTGCTCGCCGTCACCTCCGCCGCGATCATCGGATTCTTCCTCAAGGATCACCGCGGATACTCGGCTTTCGTACGACTGGTGGCGCCCGCGCTGGCCGCGATCGGCCTGGGCGCGGTGTTCGTCCTCGTCCTGCTGAACTTCGACGTGATGATCGGCGCAGAAGGGCCATCACTGCTCGTCGTCGTCATGCCCGCCATCATTCTCGGATCGGGACTGGCGGGGCTCGTCTGGGGAGAAATCCTGCGCCGTACCCGCCCCGAGATTTTCAACGCCATGGGCGACGCCGACATCGGCTGACCACCTCCTGCCGCTCGACGACGAACGCACATCACGAACCACAAGAAAGGTCTGATCACATGTCTGCAACACATAAAGTGTTCATCATTGGAGCGGGATTCGCCGGGCTCGTGGCAGCGAGGGAACTCGAGGCCGCTGGCATTGAGGTGGAGATCTTCGAGGCGCGGGATCGCATCGGCGGCCGTGCCTGGACACAGGAGCGCATGGGGCACCCCCTGGAGTTGGGTGCAACGTGGGTGCACTGGATGCAGCCCTTCGTATGGACGGAGATTGCCCGCTACGGGCAGACGCTCGTTCAGAGCCCGGATTATGAGCGCGCCTACTGGATGACCGGAGGTGAGGTGCGGGAAGGATCGGAGGAGGCGCTGGATCAGACCCTGCAACGCCCCCAGAACAAGATCTTCGAGGGATCCGCGGAGTTCTTCCCCTATCCGCACGACCCGCTCTGGGTGCTGAGCCCCGACTACGATGGCTCCGCCGATATGCCGGAACGGATGCGTGCTGCGGATCAGGGCAGTGTTCTGGACGTACTGCGTGACGGTGGGTACAGCCAGGAGGAGATCGACGTCTGTGACGCGTACTGGTCCGCCGGGTACAACGGCCACACCGCCACCGCGTCGCCTCTCATGGCAAAGCACTGGGCATCGCTGTCCCACCACCAGTTGGGGCTGCTGGATGAGCAGACCCTGAAGTTCAAGCTGACCAACGGCATGCAGGGCCTCTACAACGCCATGGGCGAGGACGTTCGCGGCCCCATCCACCTCAACACCGCCGTGACACGGGTGGAGCACTCCGGCACCGAGGCGGAGCTCACCTTCGCCGACGGGAGCGCACGCAGGGCCGATGCCGTCATCGTGACAGCACCGATCGGTGCCATGAAGCACCTGGAATTCGTCCCGGAGCTGCCCGCGGCCATGCGTTCAATGGTGGACGAGGGAACCAACAGCACCGGTTTCAAGATCTGGATCAAGGTCAAGGGGCATCACTCCCTCATCGCCACCGCCCCCAGCGGGAACGTCATCGCCATGATGAAGAGCGAGTACTTCCTGGATGACGACACGACGATCCTCGTGGGCTTCGGCTCGGACCACGCCGCGATCAATCTCCACGACGTGGAGCAGGTGCAGGAGTTGGTGGGACGGTGGCGTCCCGATCTCGAAGTGATCGAGACTGATGGCTATGACTGGGTTGCCGACAAGTGGAGCGGCGAGACCTGGGCCACCATCAAGTCCGGGCGGTTCACCGACGGCTGGCACCATTTCCACAACACCGATTCACGGCTCTACTTTGCCGGCGCGGACATTGCGAAGGGTTGGAACGGCGTCGTCGTTGACGGCGCCCTCGAGACCGGCATCACAACGGCGCGTCGCGTCATGACCGAATTGCGAGAAACCGGCAACGCCCAGTGACGTGGCTTCGCCTCACTCGGGCTGAACATCAGTGCGAGTGAGGCGGGCCCGGTAGGCGCTGGGCGACTCGCCGAAATCGGCGCGGAAGAGGCGTGAGAAGTGGGCTGCGTCCACGAGGCCCCACCGGGTGGCGACGGCAGAGACCGGGCGGTCCGCGAGCAGCGGATCGGCGAGGTCGCGTCGGATGCGTTCAAGGCGGCGGGAACGAATCCACGCCGAGACAGTCTCTCCCTCTTCGGAGAAAATCGTGTAGAGGTGGCGTGTCGAGATGTAGTGCGCACCTGCGATTGCCGCTGGGTTGAGTTGTGGGTCCCCTAGGTTCTGCAGAATGTAGTCACGTACCTCACGGGAGAGTGCCAACCCGGCGTTGCCACCTCGCCGCAGTTCTTGGGACAGCATCGTCACGAGGAGATCGAGCGCGGAGTGCACAAGCCGCGCGGAGTGGGGGCCCTCGATCTGATCCATGTTTCGGCCGAGCTCGACGAAAAAGGGATTGATCACCCTGCCCAACCCCTCGTCGCTCGGGAAGCGCGTGGCGGTGACGCGCCGGATCTCGTCCCGGGGGAGGTCCACCACGTCGTGGGGAAACATGATCACCATGGCCCGGTTCTTCTCGGTAAAGCTCAGGGTGTAGGGGCGATGGGTGTCGTAGATGGCAAGATCTCCGGGAGCCAGATCTGCGCGTCGGTCATCCTGTTCCAGAACCGCAGTTCCCACCAGTTGCAGGCTCAGCTTGTAGAAACACCCCGGACTGCGTTCGATCAGTTCCTGTGTGCGTTTCACCTGGTGTGGCGTGGCCGTGATCTCGAAGACCGTGATGTCCTCCACCACGGTCTTGTCGAGATGCCCACGGAAAGGGACGCCCTTGAGCTCATCAATCTGCAGGGGAACGAAGGATGCATTGATGGTGGCTCGCCATTCGGCGAGGCCGAGAGCGCGTGGAGCCACGGTGATGTCTGTTTTCTCACCGAACTGAGCCACGATCCCACCCCCCGGGCGGCCTCTTTGCCGTCTGGTGGAGTATATGCCCCGGTGAGGATGACGACACTCAGCGCACGCCGTGGGCCCTGGGTTGTGGGCCTGCGAAGCGTCGATGGTTCACTGTGCGTCATCCTTTGAGCACTGCCTGACAAGGCAGAACCGTGTTGCAGATTTAGTGTGGAGGAAAGCCGTCAGTGGTGACGGTCCCAGAAATGCAAGGGAGCATACGGATGTCCAATTCCACCGGAAAACTCGACGAGATGACACTGCTGGGTCGTGTGCAGGCACCAGAAGGAAGTGGGCGTGAGATTCCGGATGCTGGCACACGGGAGATCATCGGCCGCGCCCCAGAGCAGTCGGTTGCTGATCTCGATGACGCGATCTCTCGAGCAAAGTCCGCCCAGCCGGCCTGGGAGGCACGGGGACATGAACAGCGCAGCGAGCTCCTGATGAAGGCTGCAGATGCTCTGGAGGAGAACTCAGAAATGCTCGCGCGACTGCTGTCACGCGAGCAGGGCAAGCCGCTGAATGGCCCGAATGCCCGTTTCGAGGTGGGCGCATGCTGCGCGTGGCTGCGCGCCACCGCCGCGACACTTCTTGAGCCGCAGGTGGTCGTGGATGACGGTGAGGTGCATGCAGAACTGCGCTACAGGGCGATTGGCGTGGTCGGGGCCATCGGCCCGTGGAACTGGCCCCTGATGATCTCGATCTGGCAGATTGCCGCGGCGCTGCGGATGGGCAACACAGTCGTTGTCAAACCGAGTGAATACACGCCGCTGAGCGTGTTGGCGATGCTGTCGGTGATGAACGATGTCCTGCCAGCCGACGTGCTCATCGGAGTCTCCGGGAGCGGCGAGGTGGGTGCGCGGCTCGCCTCCCACCCCGACATCGGCAAGGTGATGTTCACCGGATCGACAGCCACGGGGCGCAAGATCATCGAGAGCAGCGCGGAGAACCTTGCGCGTCTCACCCTGGAACTGGGTGGCAATGATGCCGGTATCGTCCTGCCGGGCGCGGATCCCCAGGCGATCGCCCAGGACCTCTTCTGGGGCGCATTCATCAACACCGGTCAGACCTGCGCCGCGCTCAAGCGTCTCTACGTGCACGAATCCATCTACGAGGACGTCGTCAATGTGCTGAAGGACGTCGCCGAACAGATGCCGATGGGCAACGGTTTGGACGAGGACAACGTGCTTGGCCCCCTGCAGAACAAAGCGCAGTTCGACATCGTCAGCCGCTTGGTGGATGACGCCAGGGCCAACGGCGGCCGAATCGTCGCCGGTGGAGCACCCGCAACGGATCTGGGGGAACTCTTCTATCAAACCACGCTCGTGGCAGACGTGAACGACGGTATCGCGCTCGTCGATGAGGAACAGTTCGGGCCAGTGCTGCCGATCATCTCGTACAGCGATGTGGAGGATGCCATTGCCAGCGCCAATGGCTTGGATGTTGGACTTGGAGCATCCGTCTGGGGTGATCGTGACCAAGCACGCGAGGTTGCTGCCCGGATCGAGGCCGGAACCGTGTGGATCAACTCCCACGGGGGAGTGCACCCGATGATCCCGTTCGGCGGGGTCAAGGGCTCGGGTTACGGTCTCGAGTTCGGTGTCGAGGGTCTGAAGTCGGTGGGCGTCCCCCAGATCATCAACGGTTAAGGAGCGCCCCGGGCGGACTGGTGGCCGCAACCTGCTGCCATGACGTTTGGCACCGGTCGTGAAATCGGACGGCCCCGGAACAGGTCACCTGTCCCCGGTCACCACGTACGACGACAAGATTGCTCCGGTTTCGGCCTGGGAGCTCGGGAATGACGTGGTGTCAGACGAGGTGGCAGTGGCAGTGGCAGTGGCAGTGGCAGTGGCAGCGGTCAAGGAACCCAGGGCAGCTTCTGACCACTCAAGGTGGCCACGAGGGTGCCCGCGCCGTATGCGCGTGCTCACCGCCGCGCCTGCTGCATGGCCGGATCATGGAGAGAAAGCGGGGTATCGCTCAGGTCACCAGCGGGAGTGCACGAACTGCCGGATGCGACGGTTGTAGATCTCCTCGACCGCGGCCAGTTGCTCAGCCGTGAGGGGAGGCAGGGAACCTGCCTCTGCGTTGGAGCGGGCCTGTTCGGGACGGCTCGCGCCCGGGATCGCCACGCTCACACCGTCCTGGTCGATCACCCAGCGCAGCGCGAACTGGGCGGGTGTCATCTCCGGCGGGCACACGGCGGCAACTTCGCGCGCCGCGGCGACGCCCTCGGCGAAGGGAACCCCGGCGAACGTCTCGCCCTGGTCAAAGGACTCACCATGGCGGTTGAAGGTGCGGTGGTCCGTGGGGGCGAAGGTGCTCTCCTCGGAGAACCGCCCCGACAGCAACCCACTCGCCAGGGGCACCCGGGCGATGATGGCGACATTGGACGCCTTGGCGGCCGGCAGGACCTGCTCCAGCGGCTTGCGCCGGAAGATGTTGAGGATGATCTGGATGCTGCGCACATTGGGGCGCTCCAGCGCGGCCATCGCCTCGTCGACGGTTTCCACGGAGACGCCGTAGGCCTTCATCCGTCCCTCAGCCACCATCTCGTCGAGGGTGTCGAACACGGTGTCATCGCTGTAGACGGCGGTGGGTGGGCAGTGGAGTTGGACCAGGTCCAGGGTTTCCACGCCCAGGAGTTCGCGGGAGCGGTCGTTCCAGGCTCGCAGGTTCTCGGCGGTGTACTGCTCCGGCTCGTGCGGATTGGCGCGACGGCCCAACTTGGTGGCCACCATCAGCGACGTGTCGGCGCGCTCCTTCAGGAACGCTCCGACGAGCTCCTCGCTGTGGCCGTCGCCGTACACGTCGGCGGTGTCGAAGAAGGTCACGCCGGAATCGGCTGCCGCGTGCAGCACCTGCATGGCGGTCTCGTCGCTGACATTGCCCCAGTCCCCTCCGAACTGCCAGCACCCCTGTCCTATCGCGCTGACCCTGCGGCCCGTACTGCCCATGATTGTCGAATCCATGCCCCAACCCTTCCACATCACCGGTCGGGAAGGCCACGGGGCCGCTCAACGGAGCTGGTGGCTGGGCCTCCTGTAGAACTGGACGACGATCACGGCGATACCTATGACGATCGCGGGCGCCAGGACGGCCTGCGACATGGCGGTCGCCAGCCCCTCTCGTGCAGCCTCGGGGATTTCGCCGCCCAGGCTGGCGGGGGAGAATTCTGCGCCGGTGGAGCCCAGTTTGGCGGCGATGCGGCTGCTGATGAGCGTCGCGATGACGGCGCTCCCCATGACGGCGCCCACCTGTCTGGCCGTGTTGTAGATGCCCGAGCCTGCGCCGGCTCGCAGAGGCGGCAGGTTGCCGGTGGCGGCTGTGGACAGTGGCCCCCAGACGAAGCTGCTGGAGATGCCGAGTGTCGTCATGGGCACGAGGATGAGCCAGACGGGGCTGGTGGTGTTCATGACGGCGGCGAGCCCGAACAGCGACGCGGACCACAGCGCAAGCCCGAAGGAGGCAAGGATGCGTGGGTGAATGCGGTCCACCAGATTGCCGACGGGGCGCGCGAGCACGAGTGACATGACGGCCGTCGGCGCACTGAGGAGTGCGGCCTGGGTGGGGGAGAAGCCACGTGCGGACTGCGCCCAGATCATGAGGGCGAAGGGCATGGCGGTCACGGCGAAGCCCACGAGCACGATGGCGATGTTGGAGACGGCGAAGTTGCGGTCCCCGAACAGCGAAAGAGGGAGCAGGGGTTCACCGCGGTTGTACTTCTGCCACACGAAGAAGCCGACGAGCACCACGCCCCCCACGACGATGAGCGAGGGGACGCTGATGGGTCCCCAGATGGTGCCCCAGTCGAAGGTGTCGGCCTCCTGCAGAGCGAAGACGATGCAGAACAGGCCGACGGCGCTGAGCGCCACACCCAGCCAGTCGAAGCGGTGCTTGTTGACGTCCATGGCGGGCACGAACTTCATCACGAGGAGGTAGCCGACGACCCCGACGGGCACGTTGATGAAGAAGATCCATTCCCATCCGAGTGAATCCAGCAACAGCCCCCCCGCAACAGGCCCCACGAGGGTGGCAATGCCCGCCACCGCACCCCAGATGGCCATGGCTTTGCCGCGCTCGTTGGCGGGGAACAGCCTGGTGATGGTGGCCATGGTCTGGGGTGTCATCAGGGATGCCCCCAGCCCCTGAACAACGCGAGCAACGATCAGGGGAGTGACGCTGCCCACCAGGCCGCATGCAAGAGAGGACAACGTGAAGGTGACGAGCCCGATCAGGTAGACCCGCTTGGGTCCGAACCGGTCGCCCAGTCGGCCCGTGATCAGCAGCGGAACGGCGTAGGCCAGCAGGTAGGCGCTGGAGACCCAGATGGCCTCGCTCACACCTGCATCCAGTTCGGCGATGATCGTCGGAGTGGCCACCGACACGATGGTCGTGTCCACGAGAATCATGAAGAAGCCCACCACGAGCGCCCACAACGCGGGCCAGGGACGGGCCTGCGAGTCATTGCTGGCGGGCGAGGGGACGACCTTCGTCGGGGCGGACATACAGCTCCTGAATACTCAACGTGGGGCTGGCTCCCGGGATGCCGGTGTGCCGGGATACCAACGTAACCGCAATCATTCGAAACTCGAAGAATGTATCTCTCAAGGAGTAAAACCTCCGCACTGACCGAGGTGGGCGCGAGCCCTGAGTGCCTACCGCTCGGTGGCGCGGGACGGTTCAGCTGGCGAGCTGATCCGGAGACTCCTGCGAGGCTGGGGTGACGAGTCCAGTCAGAGCTGCCTCGAGGGGCTCGGTGCACCGGGCGAGGGCGTGGGCGAGTTCGTCGAGGCGCTCAAGGTCCGGGATGCCCGTCCATTCGTCCATGAACGTCTTCTTGAATTCGAGCGTCATGGCACATCCCACGCCGGGATAGCGGTGATGTACCCAGTTGGAGAACTGCTTGGGGAAGAACTTGATCTCGTCCCGGACATCGAAGCCCTGAGCTGTCATGACATCCCGCAGTGTGTCGATGACGGGCGTGAACTGCTCCCGATCCACCTTGCCGGTGCCCAGGTCGAGCTCGGGGTTGTCCTCCCACGATTCGTCCGGTTGGTCCGGCCCGGGACGGCGGTGGTTGTAGGAATGGACATCCAGCACGACGAACGGCCCGCGGGCGGCCACTTCGTCAAGGCGAACAGCGAGGTCCGCGTAGAAGGTGTCCCAGTATTCGAGGCTGCGTTCGTGCACATCCTCCGGCAGTCCGCCGGAGCCCCACACGTCGAAACCCCAGCAGTATTCGGGTCCGGCGTAAATGGCCATGTCCCGGGGACGGTTGAGATCGGCCTCGAACCGGGAGCGGTGCACCAGGAGCCGAGCGGGCATCAGGGAGCCGATGGCATCCGTGTAGGGGTCCTCCTCGCGTCGCCGCTCGGATTGATCCAGGATCATGAGGTCAGCCACTTCGGGGCGCAGGTCATGGCCGGCGTG
Source organism: uncultured Actinomycetota bacterium (assembly GCA_963747505.1). Taxonomy (GTDB): domain Bacteria; phylum Actinomycetota; class Actinomycetes; order Propionibacteriales; family Propionibacteriaceae; genus Arachnia. The sequence goes on from CAVVFD010000002.1 coordinate 195,803, forward strand.
GATGGAGGTGGCCACCAGCTGGCCCGACCAGTCGCCGACGAATTCGTAGGGAAGCATTGACCATTCTTACATCACGAAATTGCTTCTCGGAGTGCGTCCCACGGGTGTGTCAGGATCAGGAGACCCGCTGCATCGTGAGGTGTAGGGCGTGTTGCACCCGCCGGACGGAGTCCTGGGAGAGGTCCCGGTTCATGGCGCGCGCAGAGCGTGTGAGCTGGAGGACGGCTGCATCAACCTCAGCGCTCGCCCCGGTGTGGGCGAGAACCTGGATGCGACGTACCGCCAGAGTTTCGTCATCACCTGTCGCGAGTAGGCCCTGGGCGATGGCCCAGAGGGCTGCCGGGTAATCCTGTTCCGTCAGGGACCTGTCAGCAAGGACGGTGGCGGCGTCGCTGATCATGCTCGTCATGTCGGTGAGCCACTGCACCGTCCACGGCCACTGGAAAGACACGCCGTCCAGGGGGCGGCCCCGAACCAGTGACAGGGCCTCCCGCAGGAGGGGGGTACTACTCACGTTCACGCCGCCCGCCAGCAAGGACTGGAATCGCTCCCAATCGGAGGTGACCGACGGATCCAGTGAGATCCGCCCGGAGTAGGCATCCGGCAGATAGGGCCTGTTCTCCGCATCGGTCCCCAACCACATGCGCAGGCGGCTCATGTTTGATCTGCGCGTGCTTTCCGCGACGAGCAGGTCACGCACCATGCTGGTGGGGGTGGATCCGGGGTTCATCAGAAGCCAGGCGCAGTACTCGATGCACTGCCCCACGGCGCGGGTGGGACGCTCACCGGAGCAGCCCAGCAGTTCCACCGGTCCGAGGAGGAGCAGCGTGGGGTTCTGGGGTCGTGTGGGCCAGGCAGACATCGCACCGTCCTTGGAGGGCGCCATCGTCGTGTTCGGCGATGCGGTTGCTACTGCTTCTTCACCGTTGCGCCACCATGGCGCCGGTGCTGTTGAGTCGTCGACGGCCGATGCGAACAGGGACACCACCGCGCGGCGCGCGGGCTGGCTGAGCAGTTGCGGTTCGAAAACCGTGTGAGTGTTCAGTCTCGCGTCGGCCTCTGACTCGATGTGCACGACGCAGGCGTGGGGCCCCACGTCCGCCGACGGCTGGGAGGCAGCGACCACGCTGACCCCCACGGAACCGAGAGAAAGACAGTGGTGTATTCGCTCAAGGCTGGGGGGTGTGAGGGTGTGGTGGAAGACGAAGACCGTCGGAGCCCACATATCGGCCCTGTCAGGATCTGCCCGGACATCGGCCAAGCTGTCATGACCCAGCTGCAGCCGTCGCTGTGCGCAGAGCTTCTGCAGGTGGGTGAGTGCCCCCTCGACGTGAACCTCGCTGGTCAGTCGGGGGTCATCCAGTGCGCTGGACCACTCTTCGTCGGGTTGAACGGCGACGACTTCCACGCCAGCGGACCAGTCCGCGCACAGCAGGCTGGTCAGAATGGCCGCCTCCATGCCTGTCGTGTTCTCGTCCGAGCCGGTCAGGAGTGTGCAACGTTCACGCTCCAGATCGACGGCGACGCCTCCGTCCGTGTTCCAGCCCAGGGTGACCGAGGTGGCGTCCCGCCCCGGCTTTCCTCCCGGCGTCGGCTCGGCACGATGGATCAGCTCTGCGAAGAAGCGTTGAAGGGCTGGTGCCATGGGGGAGATGCGGTTGCCGATGCCTCGATTGAGGAGTTGGACCTGACGACGCGCCATGATCCCGGCCACAAGGCTTGCTGCGAGTGCCCCACCAAGGGGACCGAGCGAGTCGGCGGGGCTGGCAGACGGGCTGCCCCTGAGCTCGTTGCCGACGAACACACCGGTCCGCGAATGCTTGTCCGATGAGGCTGGTGGATCCGGGGGTCGGGTGGTGGATGCCGGCAGGTTGCTGGGCGCCGGCTGGGCTGGGCGCACGGGGGTAACGGTCCCGAGGGTGGTTTTCTCGGCGGGGGTGGCTGGACCGTCGGATGCCGTGGAGGAGCCTGGCGCTTTACGGCCGGCCTGCTCCGCGTCGGGGGTGACGCGCTCGACCTGGCCGGAGCTCTGCGCCGTCGATCGACCCCCGCGCGGTTCTGCGACATCCTGCGAAGTGGTGGGGGGCGCCGCGACCGGGGGCAGTGACAACTGCCACCCGATGTCGATCTCATCGGGGTCGGCCACCACGTCGCGGTTGGCTTCAAAGAGCTCGGGCCAACGACGTGCGTCCCCGAGATGCTTCTCGGCAAGGTCCCACAGGGTGTCGCCGGGCTCGACGATCACGTCGGGAGGGCCTTCTGGGCTCGTCCCGCTCGATGCTTCGACGATCGCCGGCAGCTGGATGACCTGGCCGGGTACCAGGACGGAGTCGGCTGTCATGCCGGGATTCAGCGCGACGATGCGTCTCCAGTCGGCGCCGTTGCCCAGCTCACGCTCGGCGACGTCCCACAGTTCATCACCGGCGATGACGGTGTGGGCACGCGAGGAGGACGTCTGCACCACGAGCGCCGGCGTGACGCTGTCAGTGAGCTCTGACACTTCCTGCTGCGCACGGCTGGCAGGAGTCGGTGCTGGTTCATCCGCATGGCTGGACAGGACGGGTGTCAGTGCCATCGCGACGAGTGCTCCCATGACGGGCTGCAGCCATGCGATCCCCGGAACACGGATGTGGATTCTCGTGCTGAAGAGCAACGAGACCATCTCGATGAGCGAGACCACCGCGACAATCGCCCAGGCAAACCACCCCATGGCGCTCAGCAGTCCGAGGAGGATGGTTCCGTCGTCAGGGCGCATCAGGGCGGTGGACCAAGTGACCCCCGCAAGGGACAAGGGATCTCCCCATGCCAGGAGCAGAGCAGGAATGCCTCCCAGCAGTAGAACCAGCATCACGAATGCTCCGAGCGCTCGCAGCGCTTTCATCACGTTCCTCCCCTCTCGACCCTTGGTGTGTCCGCGAATCCCGCGATCCGCAGTGGGTTCTCAGGCTGGGAGACGATTGCTCACATAGGCCGTGATGACAGTGACGATGAGGACGGCGACGGTGACGGCTCCTGCGAGCAGGATGGCGTTCTCAGTGGACTGGGACAGTCCTCGTTGATCCTTCTCCATGGGCGCCGGGTGCGTGAGCTGCCACCACACGGCAAGGACCACTTGTAGCGTTTTCATGGGCTTCCTTCCTTTCTCATTACTGTGGTCACCTCGAGCAGGTGAACCCACTTGTCCACAGACTTTCTGGGCACGATTCTCATGAGGCGGTCAGTTTCAGGAGGGGCGGGATGATGAACGCCAAACCAAGCAGAAGGGCTGGAAGGGTCATCCACAACGTCAAGGACTCCGTGGCCTCATGGGCTGACGCGCGTTGCTGGGCAAGGTGTGCGTCCCTGAGCTCCCTGACTCGTGCCTGCAGCACACCGGCGAGCGCGGCTCCCTGTTCCTCCAGTTTCATGACATCGGCGAAATCATCCAGCTCAGGGACGTTCCATTCCCTTCCGACACGTCTCAGTTCTGGCCATGGTGTGGCCTGCTCGAGGCGGGCGCGTTCCAGACCCGAGCTGATACGGCGAAAGAGCGGCGCGTCGGAGATGCCTGCTGCGGCCGAGACGGCCTGGGACGCGGAGGCATTCGCCATGCGCTCGAGCGCCACGAGATCAAAGAAGGTGTGGATGCTCTCCGTGGTGGTTCGACGGAGTTGAACGGAGGACCGGGACAGGCGCAGATCTGCCAGGAAGTACCCGCCAACCCCGCCCAGGACGGAGAACAACAGCGGAAGCGCTCCGGGCGATGCGCCCAGAACCAACTGCAGCACCAACCACAGGGTGGGCAGCAACACACCGGTGAGCGACAGGACCAGCTTCTCCGTGAAGAAATCCGCGACGGAGCGGTCCTGGAGCAGGAGCAGTTGCTGCTGCCTCATCGTGAGGGGCAGACGGAGTCGCCGTTGCAACCAGCCTCCCACGGCCTCCATCCCCACAAGTCCGCCATCGGCGTGCCGGAGCGGAACCGGATCCACGCCGTCCAGCACCGTCAGCGCATCACTCAGCCGCAGAGTGCCCCTCCAGGAGCCCGCAAGGACGGAGGCGACCCCAAGGCCCACGGTTGTGCCGCACAGCACCATGAGCCCCAGAGTGCTGATCATGGTGCACCCCGGAGGAAGCGTGCTGCGGATGCCGGGGTGGTGCGGCGACGAAGCATGACGAGTGAGCCGACATAGGCCGCTGCCAGTCCGACTGCCAGGGCCTGCCCCAACGGACTCTTGTACGGCTCGAAGAAGTCTCCGCCGAGGAGGATGGAACCTCCCAGCACCACGAGGGTGATGATGGTCACCTGTCGCACCACTGCTCGGGGCTTGGCGCGTTCCGACGAGATCTCGCGGAGGGCGTGCAGCCGTTCCTGCGTGTTCTCGGACAGTGCGGCCAGCGTCGTGCGAGTTCCCACGCCACCCTTGGTGGACGAGATGGCAAGTGCGGCGAGCACAGCATCGGCGTCGGCCGATGACAGGTCGTCGGCCATGGCCAACAAGGCCTCCTTGGTGGTCCACCCCTGGTCAATACGCGTCACCATCCTCGTGACAGGTTCGTGCAGGACTGCAGGGACCTGGGCCCGTGTCGAGAGGATGGCGTCCCGAATCGACTTCCCCGTGGCGATGGACGGTGCCAACAGTCGAACCCAGCGATCCAGTCCGGCCAGGGTCGCGATTTCGCGCTGGGGTGGTTCCGAGAGCAGGGCAGGGATGCCGAGGATGGCAGCAGGCACGAGCAGGACGGCGATCAGCCATCCGGTGGTGACGGCGATCAGCAGCCCGAGAGCGAGGGAGGTGACAACCAACAGCTGTCGCACGCGCGACCATGAGGTCCACCCGTTGTTCACCCGTCTCCACAGCCCTCTGGAGCGTCCTGTGGAAAACCCTCGCTCAGAGCGACGAAGCCCGGAAATCAACACCAGCACACCGAGCGCGAGGATGGCCCCGACCGAGCCCGCGGTCACTGACCCCATGGGAGACCCGCCTCGAATGGCGCAAGCTCGGCGGCCATTTCTGCTTCCGGATGAAACAGCTCGCCGTGCAGTGAGGTGGTGGCCCGGTACACGAGATGGGTGGTTGGCCGCCCGTTCTCGATGGCGCCGGTGAGCTGGCGCACTTCGCTGACACGCCGCCGCCGTGCCCCGCCTCGCCACGAGTCGTCCTCAAGGGTGATGTGCACGATAAAAGTGATGTTGTGGGCGATCTGGCGCATGGCCTCCTCCACCGTCAACACACCGCCCTGGGCGACCCTGGACGCAAGTCGGTCAATGGTGGAGTTGGCGGAGTGGGAGTGGGTCGTACTGAGGGTCCCTGCCCCGGTTTGCATGGCCTCGAACATCGCCCCCGCCTCGGCGCCGCGGACCTCACCGATGATCAGTCTCGACAGGTTCTGGCGGAGCGCCTCAGGGATCAGGTCCGCGACGTTCCACGACCCGACGTCGCGTCCGGAAGCGCTCTCGCCGAGGCCGATCCGTGCCTGCAGGGCGACGACATTGCGACGTCCCCGCTGCAGGTGGGTGAGGAGTTCGTAGTCCGTCTCGATGGTCCCAAAGCGCTCCCCGGGATGGATGGCAGCTATCAGGGCGCGCAGCAACGTCGTCTTCCCGGCTCCCTGGTCGCCGGAGATCACGATGGATTTGCGGGCCATGACTGCTGACTGGAGCAACCGGGCGACCGGCTGCGGGAGGATTCCGTCCTCGGCAAGGTCCGCGAGCGTCACCTCCGTGAGGATGTGCTGCCTGATGGCGATGCTCGGGCGGTGAGTGATGGAGAACCCCATCGCGTGGAGCCGGAAACGATCGCCGAGCGCGACGGTCATCGAGGGATGTGCGTCGTCGAAGGGTCGAGGGGCGGCTGCCGTCTCACCGAGGAACCGAATGGCATCCACCAGCTCCTCATCGGAATCAGCGACCGGCGGATGGGGGCGGCGAGTTCCGTCGCCGTACTGCACCATGACCGAGTCCCAGCCGTGGATCTCGATGTTCTCGGCCGTGGGGATGTCGAACAGCGGCTGCAACCGCCCGAAACCGAAGATGGCATTCTCCACCGCACTCGCGTAGCGGTTCTCCAGTTCCAGTGGCCACAGAGCCTCGCCGAGGTCGTTGAGCCGTTCGGCGTGACTGTGGACGACGGAACGAATGATGGAGCGGCCCTGGACACGGCGATCCTCCGGCGGCATCGGCGCGTTCCGGTCCTGTCTCCATTGATCGCTGGCAAGGCCGATCTGCTCCGCTGCGGTTCGGCGCAGTGCCACGACGAGTTGCCAGTCCACCTCGATGATCGTCGAGGGGGGAAGCACGGCTTCGGCCTCGTGACGGGGCGCGCTGGGTGGATGCCAGTCGGAGGCTGCGAGCGTGCTGAACGCGCCGCCGAGGCTGGGCAGCTGTGACGCCGGGCTAGACATGCTCGACCGTTCTCGCGGTCCAGGCACGGCCCAGCTCGGCGGCACTGGTGATCCGCTCCCGAAGCCTGGAGGCCATGGCGCGGTACTGATTCATCAGTGAGCTCATGTGGAACTTCTTGGGCTCCGGGGCGCCGTCGGAGAGCACGGACGCGAGCTTGTCGTTGTACTCCACCTCCGCCCAACAGGGGATGCCGAACTGTGCGGAGATCTCGCTGCTCGTGTAGGGCTTGTTGGGACCCACCAGGACGATCCCCATCGCAGCGGCAACGGGCAACTGGTTCAACTGCTCCGCGACGAGGGGAAGATGCAGTCGGGTCGCTGCCAATGCCCGCAGGCTCGTGTGCGTGAGGATGCAGATCGCATCGGCCTGTGCAAGCAGGGGCAGGGGGAGGCCCTCCCGGCCGATGCGACCGGCGTCGACGATCACGTCCACGTCGCGCTCGTCGAACGCGGAGAAGGCATCGGCGAGTTCCGGCCACACGCTGTCGAAGAGCCGCACTGTTGCTGGCTGTGAGAATCCGGGTAGGAAACGCCGTTGCTGATCGCCGCCCTGGACCAGGGGAACAGTGTGTCGCCACAGGTCCGGGGCGAGCGGGCGATTCTCCCGGTGGAGCCGTGCCAGTGCTGCGAGCCCCCGACCGCCGTGGTCCATGCCGCGCAGGTACCCAGCCTGGATGGCTTGTGACGGGTCGCGGTCACAATCGGCGAGCAGTACGTCGCGAGGCCAGGTGAGCGCAAGACCAAGAGCCGTGGTGGTGACACCCGGAGCGCCAGCGGCGCTGGCGCAGACGACGACGGCCATCAACGACCACCCACCGCAATGAGAACGAGCTGGTCCGTCGCTGCCAGGGATGCGACGGCAGCCGCCACATCGTCCGGCACGGTGACGTCCAGAAGATGACCCGAGCCGTCGTCGAGGAGGACCGGGCTGGAGGCCATCAGGGCGTCGACCACGGTCTCATCGCCCTCGGCGAGGCTGATCAGCTGGATGCGGGTTCCGGGTGGCAGAGCGGCAGTGGGCAGGCGGCCAGCCGCCAGGCGTATGCCAATCAGTGAATTCCCCGGCGGAATGGGCGCCTCTCCCAGGTGTCGAGTGAGCGGGAACGAACCAGCAGGAAGGTCACTGAGCGCCCTCTGGCCGATCATCGCTTCGAGGTCACGGGCAGGGCTCGCTTCCACCTGCAGAGTAGCCGGTATGTCGGTCACGGCCAGGTCCGTGACCTCAATCACATCTCCGCGGACGACGTCGCGCGTCGCGACGACGACCTGGACGAGGTCGGTGTTCAAGGAGTAGAGCGCCGCAGCCCCGAGAGCACCAAGAACGATGGCCAGCACGCCAAGGGCGATGAGTCGGGGGCTCCTCCGGGCCCGGAGATGGACGGCATCCGGCCGCGGAGCCGGTGGCGGTGTGACGTCCGCCGTGGATTGTTGCCGGTCGCGCAGCATGCCGAACCTCCTCTTGGACCTCGTAATATATGGTGCGAAGACTGGAGGGGGTGGCCTTCTCGCGAAGATCTGTGGAAAACCCGCCGACGCTGCCACACATGTCGCTGACCCGACCAGAGCCACGTCCATGGCGCCGTGGATCCTTCGAGGCCCGAGTTGCGCACATGATGAACAGGCGTGTTGACACGCTCAGGACTGCGGGACCTTCCCCGCCAGAACCCAGCCAAGAAATTCCTTGAGGGTGCCGGTTTCTCCGTCCCGCCCACCCCTGCCGACGCTGAGGGAGGGCTGGTCCCCCTGCAGCTTCACACCCTTGAAACGTTCCATCCAGCCGCCGGGAACGGTGAGGGAGTGGTAGCCGCCGTCGACGTCAATGGCGATGGACTTGTTCTGTCGGATGTACCAGCCGGTCTTGTCCGTCTTGACCACGTGGCCGTCGAGGGTGGTGGCCTTCAGGGGCACGGGCGAGAGACCTTGCGCATGGGCCTTCTCGATGAACTCGTCGATCAGGATCTGCGCGGCGCGGGCTTCCCGACGCGCGGCCTGCTCGCCCAGCTCCACGCGCTTGCGGGCGTCGGCGGTCCGTTCTTCCCGGTTGCTCACAGGCTCATCCTAGGCCGAACAGCTGGTCAGGCAGTGGTCGCTTCGAACCGACGCCATGGATTCATCCCTTCGGGAACATCTCGGGTGGTCAGCCCACCGAGATGTTCGCGAAGCCACGGGCCTGCGTCACCAGCCGCGGTCCATCCACTCCTGCAGGTGACCGCTCTCGGCCGCGACGGAGGTGGAGGGGCCATGCCCGGTGTGGACCGCCGTGTCATCAGGGAGCGTGAACAGTTGCGTCTGGATGGAGGAGATGATGCGGGGGAAGCTGGAGTAGTCCCAACGCGTCGCGCCCGGACCGCCCTCGAACAGGGTGTCGCCGGTGAAGACTGCGCGCAGGTCCTCGCAGTACAGGCTCATGGAGCCGGGCGTGTGGCCGGGGGTGCCGAGGACCATCAGGAAGGTGCCGCCGACATCGAACCTCCTGCCTTCGAGCAGGGGCTCGAAGTCAGCATCGCCGTGGCTCTCCGCCCAGAGGAACCGGTCCTCGGGGGAGAGGTGCACGGGCGGATTGTTCACGAGGGCGGCGAAGTCCCGGGCGGCGCGGACGTGGTCCCAGTGGCCGTGCGTGAGAACGACGGCCACCACGCGCCGATCCCCGACGGCGTCGGCCACGCCGGCGGCGTCGTGTGCGGGATCGATGACGAGCACTTCCTGGTCATCGCCGATGAGCCATACGTTGTTCTCGTGCTCAGGCGGACCCTGGGGGTCGTGGTTGCCGGCCGTCACGAGGTGCTGGATGTCAGCCATGATCAGATCTCCTTGGGTTGGGACAAAGCTAGTGCCACTGGTCCGATCACATCACGCACATCGGTCCGTGCAGAGCTCATGTCGTAGAAGAAGAGTGATTCGAGTACATCGAGCAGTTGAGCCGTGGTGAGGCGGAACTCGATGCCCAGTTGATCCGCGAGCCCGTCGATGAAGCTGTGCATCCCCGGGCGAATCTCCGCACCAACCTGTTCCAGCCGCTCGGCGAGCCCTGGACTGCGCGTGGAGCGGAGTCTGATCTCCACCAGGGTGCGCTGGAAGTGTTCTGTGGGGGCGACGATGCGGAAGAACTCGCTGAGCGCCTCACCGGTGACCCACTCCACGTCGGCATCCTGGGGCAGGTTGTCGAAAACCTGCGAGAGACCTGCCAGCACCTGGTCACGATGGAACTCCATGATCGCGATGCAGAGGTCGTCCTTCGTCGTGAAGTTCGAGTAGAACGCCCCGCGTGAGAAGCCCGCTGCTTCGCACAACTGCTCGACGCTGGTGGCGTCGAGACCGCGGACGGCGAACTCATCGATGGCTGCCTCCACGAGCCGCATGCGCGTCTGCTCTCGGCGGGGTGTCGTCTCGGTCATGGTTCCTTCAGGAGCGGGGGCTACGGGGCGAGCCTAGGACACCGCGGCCACGAGGATGTTTCCGGGGCCGCGGGAGTCTTTTGGGCTACCGGATACACAACTGTATGCTTTTGGATTCAAACCTGTATCGAAAGCCCTGAGGATTTCATGTCCGCGCAGTTGTACGCCCTTGGCCGTTGGTGTTTCCGCAACAGTTGGAAGGTCATCGGGGTGTGGCTTGCCCTGCTCGCCCTCCTGGGTGCCTCCGGCCTGCTTCTCATGGGGGACTTCAACGACGAGTTCCGCATTCCGGGCTCCACGTCGCAGGAGGCCCTCGACAAACTGCGCATGACCTTCCCCGAGGGCGCTGCCTTGAGCGCGAGTGCCATCGTCATAGCTCCCGAGGGCACGAGCGTCAATGAGCTCCGCCCCGCCGTGGAGGCCAACCTTTCCGAATTCGAGGACCTCGACACCGTGGACTCCGCCACCTCCCCGTGGAACGGACTGGTCAACGGCCTCGTCAACGAGCAGAACACCGCCGCCATCGTGCAGGTGACCCTCGACGTGGAGGAGACACCCACCACCGAACAGCTGGCTGACATCACCTCGGCGGCGGACCGGCTGGAGGCAGAACTGCCGGAAGGCTCACAGGTCCACATGGGGGGCGAGGCCTACAACGTCGAGTTGCCCGCCATCAGCATCGTGGAGGGTGTTGGCCTGATCGTGGCGCTGGTGGTGCTGTTCGTCGTGCTCGGGTCGCTGGTGGCGGCCGGGCTGCCCATCCTGACGGCCCTCATCGGCGTCGGCATCTCCATGTCCATCCTGCTGGTGATCACCAGTTTCGCGGCGATCAACTCCGTCACGCCCCTCCTCGCAGTGATGCTGGGCCTGGCCGTCGGGATCGACTATGCCCTGTTCGTCCTGTCCCGCCACCGCGACCAGCTCCGCGGCGGCATGGAACCCGAGGAGTCGGCGGGTCGGGCCGTCGGCACCGCAGGATCCGCCGTCATCTTTGCCGGACTGACGGTGTTCATCGCCTTGCTGGGTCTCGGCGTGGCGGGTATTCCGTTCCTGACCACCATGGGCATCTTTGCCGCGCTGACCGTCGCATTGGCCGTCATCATCGCGATCACGATGCTGCCCGCCCTCATGGGCCTGTTGGGGGAGCGCATGCGGCCCAGGGTCAAGGCCTCCCGCAGGGCCAGGAAGGAGGCCGCCGAAGAGCACGGTGACGCCGAGATGGCGGAGCCGAGAGAGAAGGGTCGCGCGTTTGCGTGGTGGGTGAACCTCACCACCAGCCACCCGATTGTCACGATCGTCATCGTGGTCCTGGGGCTCGGGGCGCTCAGCATCCCCACCGTCGGTCTGCAGCTCTCCCTGCCCAACTCCGGTCAACACGAGGCCGATGCGCAGGACCGGATCGCCTACGACCTCATCGACGAGTACTTCGGCCCCGGCTTCAACGGTCCGCTCGTCATCACCGCCGACATCATCGGCTCCACCGATCCTCTGGGCGTGATGAACTCCCTGAAGAGCGACATCGAGGACGTCGACGGCGTGGCCTCCGTTCCCCTCGCAACCCCCAACCAGAACGCCGATACCGGTCTCATCCAGATCATCCCCACCACCGCCGCCGATGACCCGGCGACCGCCGATCTCGTCGAGCGTCTGCGGGACATGACGGATGACTGGGAACGGCGCTACGGCGTGGAGACTGCCGTCACCGGGTTCACGGCCGTGCAGATCGACGTCACCGACAAGCTGGCTGGCGCGTTGCTCCCCTTCGGACTGCTCGTCGTGGGGCTGTCACTGGTACTGCTGGCCGCCGTCTTCCGGTCCGTGGCGGTCCCCATCAAGGCCACCGTCGGGTACCTCTTCAGCGTTGGAGCCGCCTTCGGTGCCACGGCCCTGGTCTTCAACGACGGCTTCCTGCGCCAGCTGATCAACCTGGAGCAGCCCATGCCGGTCATCAGCTTCCTCCCCATCCTCGTGATGGGCATCCTGTTCGGCCTGGCCATGGACTACGAGGTGTTCCTCGTGAGCCGCATGCGCGAGGAGTACGTGCACGGCAAGAGTGCGATCGACGCCATCCGCGACGGCTTCATCGCCTCAGGCCCCGTGGTGGTGGCGGCCGCCGTCATCATGTTCTCCGTGTTCGCGTTCTTCGTGCCCGAGGGCATGGGGCCGATCAAACAGATCGCCTTCGCGCTGGCCGTGGGCGTGGCCGTGGATGCGTTCCTGGTGCGGATGACGCTGGTACCGGCAGTGCTGGCGCTCCTGGGCGACAAGGCCTGGTGGCTGCCGAAGTGGCTGGACAGGATCCTCCCCACATTCGACGTGGAGGGCGAGGTGCTCACCCACAAGCTGGAAATGGCCAACTGGCCCGGCACCGACGACCTCGTCCACGCCGAGGGCCTCGCCGTCGAGGGCATCGTCAACCCCATCGACCTCGCGGTTCCGGCTGGCGCGGTGGTGGGCATCATCGGGCCGATGGGTGCACGCACCGGCGCAGTCATGGCACTCACGGGCCGGCTGGAGACCACGTCGGGCCGCGCCCGGGTGGCGGGCGAGTTGCTGCCGCAGTCGGCCTCCGGCGTGCGGCGACGCACCCACCACGTGGACCTCGCCGTCGCGCACGACGTGGAGCGGGCTCTGCAGGGGATCACGCCCCGTCCGGGGAGCCTCGTGGTGGTGGACACCGTCGACGTCGTGGGTACCGCTGCCCAACGCGCGGAACTCTCGCGACTGGTGGACGCAGCCCACAGCCATCAGGACTTCGCACTGTTCCTGTGCGCCTCCAGCGCCGCACCACTCGAAGACTTCCACCCCGATGGCACCATGGCCGTCGCCGAAACCAACCTGCAGGAGAGCAACGCATGAGGCCCGAGAGCACGCACGCCGGTCACCGCGTGAGCTGGCCCGCCCTGGTGGCACTGACCCTGGTGCCTCTCCTGGCGGTGGCAGCCTTCATCACACTGGGTGGGAACAACAACGATGATCGCGTCAGCGCCGCCGTCGTCAACCTCGACGAGGCAGTCGAACTCGACGGTCAGACGGTCCCTCTGGGGCGTCAGCTGGCCGGCGCAATCCTGGAACGCGAGGGTGGCAACATCGGTTGGACGCTGGCCGATGCCAAGAACGCCAGCGAGGGTCTCAGGAGTGGCGAATACGCCGCCGTCGTCACCATCCCACCGGAGTTCTCCGCGGCGGCCACCTCCTTCAGCGAGAACGACGCGGACACGGCACGGCAGGCCACCGTCGCCGTGAAGACCTCGAAGAACGCGCCCGTCACCGATGCGGCGATTGCCGAGGAGATCGCGCGGTTGGCCGCGGACACGATCAACTCCCAGCTCACCGAGAGCTATCTGGACAACATCTATGTGGGCTTCAACGAGGTGGGGGATCAGTTCAGCACCATCGTCGACGGGGCCAACCAACTCGCCGACGGTGCCGCTGACCTGGCGGATGGAACTGACCAGGCATCGGACGGGGCCACCCAGCTCACCGACGGACTGTTCGCCCTGTCCGACAACTCCATGGAACTCGTGGGCGGCGGCGAGGAGTTGGCCGACGGCGCGAGCCAGTTGGCCGACGGGGTGTCGCAACTGGTCCCCGGCGCCAACGGCCTGTCCTCCGGCGCCTCCGACCTTGCCGACGGTGTCCGGCAGCTCGTCCCCGGTGCAGGACAACTGGCCGATGGCGCGTCCCAGCTGAACACCGGTCTGTCTGCGCTGGCGCCCGGCGCGGCCGATCTGGCGGATGGGGCCTCTCAGCTGAACACCGGTCTGTCTGCGCTGGCGCCCGGCGCGACAGGACTCGCCGACGGAGCCGCCCAGCTGAGTGCAGGCATCTCAGAGCTCGACACCGGCGCTGCCGACCTGGCCGTCGGGGCGTCCCAACTTGATGACGGAATCTCCGAGCTGGCAGAGGAGTCCCCCCAGCTCGCCGACGGCGTGAACGAGCTGGCCACGGGCGCTGAGCCCTTGCTGGGGTCCATCCCGGGCTACACATCGGGCACGAAGGAGGCCGTCGGCGGCGTCTCGGAGCTGAAGGGTGGCATCGACGAGATCCTCGCCGGCCTCCGCGGCGGCCCGGACACCGGCGGCGACGGTGAGGTGACCGGGCCCGGCGCGCGGCTCGAGCCCCTGATTGCGGGCGCACAGGACCTGGCCGACGGGGCCGCACAGGTGGATCAGGGCGCCCAGGGTGTCAGCGCAGGGATCAGCACCGTGGAGGAGAACCTCAACGCCTTCGCATCCGGCAATGCCGGACTACCGGAAGAAGTGCGAGAGGCGCGGCAGCAGGTCACCGCCGGAGTCCTTGCAGACCTTCCTTGTCCCAGTGAGGACGACGCTGTCTGCGCCGGTCTTCGCCAGTACGTCGAGGCAGGCGTGCAGGCTGGTTTCGATGCCGGATTCCAAGCTGGTACGGCCACGGGCTCGGCCGCGTTGAACACTCCGGACCCGCGGTCCGGTACCTCACTCAAGCAGGGTGCGGCAGCACTCGCAGGCAGCAGTGGGGAACTCGCAGCGGGGGCTGCAGGCCTGGCCGAAGGCACCGCGGATCTTCCCGCACACATCCAGCAGGCAACCGAGGAACAGCTCGGCGAACTCATCGCAGGCCTGCAGCAGCTGTCCGACGGCGCGGGCACCCTCGTCACCGAGTCGCAACCGCTGGTCGACAATGCGGATCAGCTGAGTTCGGGCGCCACCGAGCTGTTGGGTGGCATCGATGAGCTGAACGTCCGGATCGGAGCTCTGCCTGAAGGAGCGTCCCAGCTCTCAGAGGGAGCGTCGCAGGTGGCGGCGGGGGCCGCGGGCCTGTCCAGCGGGGTGTCGCAACTTTCCCCGGGTGCATCCGAACTCGCTGGCGGCGCGTCGGAGCTCTCCGGCGGTGTGTCGCAGCTCTCGACGGGTGCCGCCGCAGTGGCGGACGGCGCCTCGCAGCTGTCCGAGGGTGTGTCGCAGCTCTCGACGGGTGCCGCCGCAGTGGCGGACGGCGCCTCGCAGCTGTCCGGCGGTGTGACCGAGCTCTCCGGGGGGGCGGACCAGCTCAGCGGAGGTGCGTCCCGGCTCGCGGATGGTGTCCGCCAACTCAGCGGAGCCTCAGCCGATCTGGCGGCGGGCGTGTCCCAGTACGTCGGTGGCGTGCGTCAGTACACCGCCGGTGTCGACTCCGCCGCCGAGGGTGCCAGCACCTTCTCCGACGCCATCGTCCAACTCGACGATGGCACTCAACAGCTCGCGGACGGACTCAACACATTCGCCTCGGAACTCGAGCAGGGCGCCGACCAGGTCCCGTCCTACACACCCGAGGCCCGCGAGAAGCTGTCGACGGTGGTGACGAGCCCGGTCGCGCAGTCGGATGATCTCGTGGACACCAACAGGGCAGCCCTTGTGGCGCTCGCCGTCGTCGCCATGTTGTGGCTCACGTCGCTGGCCACCTTCGTCGTGGCACGGGCCGTCCCCTCCACGGTGCTGACCTCCAGCGCATCGAGTGCGACGCTCTGGTTGCGGACCCTCGGGACCCCGATGCTCCTCACGGCGGCGGAGGGCCTGCTCTTCGGGTTGATGGGCGGCGTCGTGCTGGAACTGTCCGCCGGACGACTGCTGGGCCTGATGAGTTTGTTGGCCGTCCTCGGGGCCGTCTTCATACTGGTCAATCACGCCCTGACCGCCTGGCTCGGCAACGTGGGACGGGGCATTTCCATACTGCTTCTCCTGCTGACGGTGGCGCTGGGCCTGACATCGGCCACGCCCATGGTGTTCGACGCCGTCACGTCGTTCTCACCGGTACAGAATGGTCTCCTGATGATCCGGACGTGGGTGTCCGCTGGCACGGGTATGGCGGGCCACATCGGCGGCATGCTGCTGGTGGCGGTGATCGCGCTGATCCTCTCGGTGTTCGCCATCTCCAGCCGACGCAAGCTCACGGCCAACCAGTTCCGCAGACGGGTGTCCGGCCAGGTCTGACCGGTACGGGCAGACCATGCCGCAACGACTCTGTTCCACGTCGAAAAACGGCGTTGGGAACAGCGAGTGCGTCGTGCCTGGTGTGCCAGGGGAGGTGGCCCGTTTTTTTCACTACGGGCCCGCGGGAGTTCCGTCTTTGGCACACTGTGAAACGCATCAAAGTGCAGTTATTCTCACCCTTGAGTGCACGAAAGTGCAGCATGGTTGCAAGAATGTGCAAAGGCAGTGATGCTGAGGTTGCTCGGGGGTTTCCGGCGCACATTTGTGGCCGCTCCCCGTCAACGTTGTACACGGGACACCGTCCCAAACAAGAGCGTCCACCTGGACGCACGAGCTGACACTGATGTCAGGAAACGGAGTCGCACAATGGAAGTGTTGGAAATTTCGCTTGGAGGGGTCTTCCTCTCAGAAGCCGTGGGATCGATGCTCCTCCTCCTGCTGGGTGGTGGCGTTGTCGCCAACACCCTGCTGAAGGGGTCCAAGGGCCAAGGGACCGGTTGGCTCCTCATCAACTGGGGCTGGGGTCTCGCCGTCTTCGCCGGCGTCTTGGCATCCGGTGCATCCGGCGCCCACATCAACCCGGCAGTCACCGTCGGCATCATCGCCAGGAACGGCATCCTGGGTGAATCGGACTTCGTTCCCGGAATCGCCATCGGCGTTGTCTCGACGCTGGTCTACTTCGCTGGCCAGCTTGTCGGCGCCATGGTGGGCGCCGGACTCATGTGGCTGGCCTACAAGGAGCACTTCGACGCCGAGGAGAACCCCGCCTTCAAGCTGGGCGTCTTCTCCACCGGCCCGGAGATCCGCAACTACGCCTGGAACACCATCACTGAGATCATCGGCACCTTCGTGCTGGTCTTCGTGATCTTCGCCGCGGGGATCACCACCGCTGCCGGACCGGATGGTGCGGCAGTCAACCTCGGATGGCTGGGCGCCCTGGGCGTTGGCCTGCTGGTCGTCAGCATCGGCGCCAGCCTCGGTGGCCCCACCGGCTACGCCATCAACCCGACGCGTGACCTCGGTCCCCGCATCATGCACGCCATCCTGCCCATCAAGGGCAAGGGCACCTCCGACTGGGGCTACGCATGGGTGCCGATCGTCGGCCCGCTGATCGGTGGTGTGCTCGGCGGTGTCGCCAGCACGTTCCTCCTCGTCTGATCCGTCAAGCACAAGTCGCATACCACAAGGAAGTGAGAACCAATGGCTGACAAGTACGTACTAGCAATTGACCAGGGAACAACGAGCTCCCGCGCCATCATCTTCGACCACGGCGGCCAGATCGTCGCCACAGGTCAGAAGGAACACGAGCAGATCTTTCCCCGCGCAGGCTGGGTGGAGCACAACGCCATCGAGATCTGGGACAACGTTCGTTCCGTCGTCGCCGACGCGCTGAGCCAGGCGTCACTCAACAACGCCGACATCGCCGCTGTGGGCATCACCAACCAGCGTGAGACCACGCTCGTCTGGGACAAGACCACTGGGCAGCCGGTGTACAACGCCATCGTCTGGCAGGACACCCGTACCGCCAAGATCGTCGATGACCTCGGAGGTGACGAAGGCCAGGACAAGTACAAGGATCGCGTGGGTCTGCCCCTGGCAACCTACTTCGCCGGCCCGAAGGTCAAGTGGGTTCTGGACAACGTCGAGGGCGCGCGCCAGAAGGCCGAAGCCGGCGACCTCGTCATGGGCACCATGGACTCCTGGGTGCTGTGGAACATGACCGGAGGCGTCGACGGTGGCATCCACGTCACCGACGTCACCAACGCCTCTCGCACCATGCTCATGGATCTGAAGACCCTGAGCTGGAACGAGGAGATCGCCTCGGACATGACCATCCCCATGTCGATGCTGCCGGAGATCCGCAGCTCGGCCGAGGTGTACGGCGAGGGTCGTGCCAAGGGTCTGCTCACCGGCGTGCCGATCGCAGGCATCCTGGGTGACCAGCAGGCCGCGACGTTCGGCCAGGCCTGCTTCGAGGTGGGCATGGCGAAGAACACCTACGGCACCGGCAACTTCATGCTGCTGAACACCGGCACGGAGATCGTTCCCTCCAAGAACGGACTCCTGACCACGGTGTGCTACAAGATCGGCGACAACGCTCCGATCTACGCACTGGAGGGCTCCATCGCTGTCACCGGTTCACTGGTGCAGTGGCTGCGCGACAACCTCAAGATGTTCAGCTCCGCACCGGAGATCGAGGAACTCGCCAAGACGGTGGAGGACAACGGTGGCGCGTACTTCGTGCCGGCGTTCTCCGGCCTGTTCGCCCCGTACTGGAAGTCCAACGCACGCGGTGCGCTCGTCGGCCTCACCCGTTACGTCAACCGTGGCCACATCGCCCGCGCCGTCCTGGAGGCAACCGCCTTCCAGACCCGCGAGGTGCTGGATGCCATGAACGCCGATTCGGGTGTGGATCTTGCCGAGCTCAAGGTGGACGGTGGCATGACCGCCAACGAGACGCTCATGCAGTTCCAGGCGGACATGCTCGGCGTGGACGTCGTGCGTCCCAAGGTGGCAGAGACCACCGCTCTGGGCGCAGCCTATGCGGCCGGCATCGCCGTCGGCTACTGGAACGGCGAGCAGGACGTCATCGACAACTGGGCCGAGGACAAGCGCTGGACGCCCAACATCGAGGAGAAGGAACAGAAGCGCCTCTACCGCAACTGGAAGAAGGCCGTCACACGGACCTTCGACTGGGTGGATGAGGACGTCGAGGCCTGATCCCGGCGGACACTTGATCAACGGAGCCGGGCGGCGTGGGGAAACCCACGCCGCCCGGCTTCCTTGTGTGCGGTTCCCGGTGGTCAGCCGTTGATGACGATCTCGGTGATCTCGGACTGGTACCTGGCTGTGCTGACCTCCGGGAGGTCGGTCAGGTACACCAGCAGGAAGCGGGACGAAGCGGGCTCGGTCGGCGTCAGCTTCACCGTGGCGTCGGACTCGGCCCGGCTTGCCACCACCTCCCAGTCGGCCTGCGTCGTCATGGGAGCGGAGTCGGTCCCCTGCTCCGCGGGAACCCTCAGTTCCACGGTTGTCCCCGGCTCTGCGAACTGGACCTCGACCGAAGAGATGTCGTACACCTCACCGAGGTCCACCACGACCCCGACGCCGGGCTTGAGTCCGCCCATGTCGGGACGGTTGTGGTACTCAAGGGTGGACCATCCCGTCGCAGGATCGCCGTCGAAGGCGTCCTTCACCCTGGAGGGATTCTCCTCTGCGTTTCCACCGTCCGCCTCCGGGTCGAAATCGACGGCAGAAACGATCGACAGCGCTCCTGAGGGGCCGTCCTGCGATGAGGACGACGCGGAGGTCGCCGTTCCCGCCTGGTCCTCTGCCGAGCGGTCCCCGGTGGTCGCGATCCAGACGACGAGCGCAGCGATCACCAGCGCAACGACGATCCACAGGAGCGGGACGCGGCGGGTGGGCCGGTCCTCTGTCTCCACCTCCCGCGCATCTTCCTGGTACGCGTCGAACTCCCGGGTGACGTCGTTTGTCGCGGCGGGCTCCTGCAGCGTTTGACGGACAGAGGGCGTGGTCACGGCGGCCAGGGAGGCCACGGGGGCAGCCGTCCCCCTGTCGGACTCGGCCTCCCGACGGCGAATGCGCTCCTCGAGGCGCAAGGAGGGATCCGCGGTGCCCAGCACGGTGGAGAGACCCGCGACGAGCTGGGAGGCGGTGCTGATGCGGGCGTCGCCCAGGGCCCCGCGATCGGACAGGACAGACATGCAGATCGCGTCCAGCGACGCCGGGACGGAGGCACGCAGGCGTCGCGGGCCAACAAGACCGCCAGCCACGACAGGAGCCGCGGGAAGACCCCACGCAGCGCCGCGCGGCCAATGGGCGCTCAGCATCGCGTACAGCAGGGAGGCCAGGGCCGTCACGTCGGCGTCCTCCTTGGCGCTCCAACTCTGCGGCCGCTCCACCTCCGACAGCACGGATTCCACGCCGAAACCAACCACCCTCACCGCACCATTGGCGGTGATGACGACGTTGTCGGGGGTGATCTGTTCGTGGAAGAGGCCCTGGGCGTGCATCGCCGTGAGGGCATCGGCCAGTTCCAACACGATCCAGGTGGCCTCCTCCGTGCTGAGCTGCTCGGACGACAGCAGGTGAGTCAGGGCAGTTCCCGCGGCGTATTCACAGACGACGTATCCGCCAACGCGGCCAGCGTCACTCAAGGAGACGGCGTCCAGGACCCGGAGGAAGCGCGAATCCGTGGCGGAGGCTCCCGTGCGGGCGGCGTCCAGGACCTGGGGGATTCGGGCGTCATCGGCAGGCATGATGTGGGCGAGGACGTCGCGCGACAGCTGCAGGTCGTGTGCCCGCCAGCTCTCGATCCCGTTGCGGCGAGCCAGCGGCTCCTCCAACCGGTACCGGGTGCTGAGCAGGTCGCCGCTGGTGCCCAGTGACGAAGAGACGACCCCTGCTGCACCCTCCGCGTGGTCGGCATTCTCCGCTGGCGAGTCAGCCCCGGATGGGGCGACGGCGGGGGCGACCCGGGTCTCCGGCCCCGATTCCGGATCAGATGACACGGTCTCCTCCTTGGAGTCCCCGGGCTTGATGACGCCCTGCAGTTGGGTGGGCATCAGATCCTCTGCCAGCGATCCGGAGGTTGCGGCGGGCTGGGCAGCGGTCGCTGTCTCTCCCTCTTCACCGGCCGCTTCCCCGGCTCCCTCGCTGGCGGCGCTGCCCCTGCGGCGCCCGAAGCGTGTGCGGAGGAGTTCGGTGAGGCTGCCCAGTTCATGCACCCGCAAGACCTTGCCCACGAGGACGTACACGATGCCGATGATTCCCAACCCGGCAAGCACCGCGAGCAGCGGGCCGAGTTTGCTGTCCGGGAATGCGTCGACGATGGCCTGCGATGCGACGAAGGCAACGGCCCCGCCCAGGCCGGCACCCAGCGCGAGACGTACGATGTGCAGGACCATCGAGCCCCCGTCGAGGGCGGGGACCGAGCGTTTCAGGAATTTCCAGCTCAGCAGCACACCCACCACGTACGCCAGCGAGTACGCCAGGGCCAGCGCGGCCGCGAAGAGCGTCGGGTCCCCGACCCACCAGACGAAGAGGAGCGCGCCCCCCACGTTCACGGCGGCGATCACACTCTGCAGGAAGAAGGGCGTGCGGGTGTTCTCAATGGCGTAGTACGTGCGCAGGCACACGAACTGCACCGTGAACGGCACGAGTCCCACCGCGAATGCGGCAAGCGCCACGGCGACGAACTGCGAATCCTGTGCGCCGCGACCGTTGCCGAACAGCAGCGCGGCGATGGGGGAGGCCAACGCCATGAAACCGACGGCGGCCGGCACCAGGGCCACGAGCGCCAGTCGTATCGTCTTGGTGGCCTCCTCGGCCACAGCCGGCATGTCCCCCGCGGCAGCGAGACGCGAGGCGTTGGGCAGCATGGCGGTGGCCAGGGAAACAGTGATCAGGGAGTGGGGGAGTATCCACACGAGGTGGGCGTTCTGGTACACGAACAACCCACCGGCACCGTCAGCGCTGAGGGCCGTGGCCGATGTCGCGAGCTTCTGGACGACGATGAGCGCCAGCTGGTTCACCGCGACGAAGCCGATCGTCCACTTGGTGAGGGAGAACGTCTTGCCCAAGCCGGTGCCCTTGAGGTCGAACCGTGGGCGGAACCTGAACCCCACCTTGCGAAGGTAGGGGACCAGTACCACGGTCTGAACCACTATCCCCACGGTGCTGCCCAGCCCGAGCAACCAGATCTGGCCGGAGGTGAAGGCACCGGAATGGTCACCGCCGGTCCCCCACACCACCAGGTAGGTGCTGAGGACTGCGATGGCGACGACGTTGTTGGCGATCGGCGCCCACATCATGGGGCCGAACCTGTCCCGGGCGTTGAGCACCTGGCCCAGCAGGAAGAAGGCTCCGTAGAAGAAGATCTGCGGCAGCGTCAGGTAGGCCAACGCCACCATGGAGGCGTACTGCGAGGCAAGCTCCGGTGCCTTCCATTCGCCTCCGGAATAGATGCCTATCACGACCGGCGCCCCAACCGTCACGAGAATCGCCACGGCCCCCACGATCAGCATGAAGGCCGTCATGATGCGGTTGGTGTAGGCCTCACCACCGTCGGCGTCATGTCGGATGGCGCGCACGATCTGCGGCACGAGCACGGTGTTCAGGGCCCCGCCCGCGAACAGGATGTAGAGGGAGTTGGGAACTGACGTGGCCAGCCCAAGGATGTCCGCCTGCCGCGTCGTGTTGCCGAGGATGAAGGCGATCAGCGCCACCCGCACGAACCCCAGAATTCTGGAGATCAGGGTGCCCGATGCCATCAGGGCGCTCGCTGAGAGGAGCCTCCTCGTCGTTGAGACCTGGCTGCTCACATGTCCCCCTTGGAACGTTCGGACTGTACTGCGCGGATCCTCCACACAGTCCCACCCAACACCACCGCACCGGAGACGATGATGATGATCCATCCGACCCGCCCCAGCTGGGTGGCAGTGATCTCGATGGTGACAGGTGCTCCGAACCGCTGGCCCCCCTTGGTCTCCATCCATCCCTCAACGCTCACGGCGCTGTTCGACGACGCCTCGGGCGTCAGTGTGACAACCTGGTTCTCACCGGCGTCGATGGTGACGAAGTCCGTGTCGGGTACACGGATGCGCTGCGGGCTGTCGCTGTCGAAGACCATGCGCAGCGTGACGGGCACGTCGAGGCCGTTGGTGATGGTGACGGGAAAGGTATTGGAGCGGGACGCCATGACGAACTGCCCGGCCGCGCTGATGGTGATCCGGTCCGGGTCGGCCACGGCCAGTGAGCCCGACGACATCCATTCCAGTGCGGCCTCCTCCGTGGTGAAGGCCGAGGACAGGGCCATCGCGGCCACCCGTTCCAGCTGCGGGAGATCGTCGTTGCCGGTGAGGTCCCGGCGAAAGGCCGTATCGTCCATGAGTGCCTCGATCCGCGAGGACAGCTCCCGCCACGCGGCAGCATCCTGTGTGGGACTGAAGGTGGCGGGTCCGTCGTCCCCGGCGATGGGCTCGACGGTGCGTTCCGCTTGTGGGGCGGTGACGTCGCGGGCGTCCTCCACGGAACTGATGAGGTAGGTGGGTGGTGTTCTGGAGACCACCTCGGTGGCCACGCGTCGTCCCAGCTGCTGTGCAGTGGTGTTGCTTCCGCCCGGTCCCATGCCCTTCATGTTCGGCTCCGTGAGGGGGACCATGCGCAGGGAACCGATGCTCCCGCCGCTGGTGTTTCGGGCCAGAGCCATGGAGAATCCGAGCTGTGAGAGCTCTCGCGCCACGTCGGAGTTGGCGGAGGTGTCGAGATCTGCAGCCAGTGGCAGAGCCCGCAGGTCGGGATCCGTGAGGGCATCATCGGCCCAGCGCACGGCATCCTCCAGATGGCCGATGGCGCGCGCACGCGGCAGATCGATGTTGCTCCACGGCACTCGGAAAACCCGATCGTCCTCCATGAGGTCCTCCAGCCGAGAAGCCCACTTGGCGGCCGCCTGCAGCGGGGACTGTTCGACGCCGTCGACGGTGTGGTCCTCCGCCAGCGCCCGCGCATCCATCAGCAGCATCGGGTCCAGCAGAACAGTGCTGTTCGGTTCCTCGGCAACGTCGAGCAGTTCGTCGAGGTCGGAGGTGAGGGCTTCGGCCAGGGAGTCGTCGATGAAGTCGCCGTCGGGCGTTCGTTGCGGTCCGGCGGTCAGCTTCACCACCTGCGACGATGCCAGCGGGGACGACGTGGCCGCCACGAGTATCCGGCCACGCCCCACCGTGCGGTTGCCCCCGCCACTTCCAGCAACGCCCCGGACGTGAACGCCCACGAGGTACGCGGCCTCGTCGGTGACAAATCCCAGCTCTCCCACGGTTGCGCGGACGGTGAACATGGCTCGGTCGCCAGGGCTGAACCACCCACCTGCCCTGATGAGCTGAACATGGCCGGACTCGAGGGAGAAGGGCGGTGTTCGCGCACCGATCGGGTCTGCAGCCGGTGATGTGAGTACTTGGTCGAGCTCGTTCTGGGACGTGATGGGGGTGGCGGATGACCAGAAGTTGACAGCCGTCAACTGCACCCGGGTCGCCGATGTGTTGATGATGGTACCGCTGAGCTCCACGACCTGATCCGGATCGGACAGGTCAATGATCGGGCTCGAGTTCTCTGTGATGGTGACGTCGATCAGCCCAGGGCGGTCAGCGCGGGCCGTTGCGGGGTTCACTGTGAGTACGGGGACCAGCAGCGCCAACGCCACGAGGGCGCGCAGGACCCACCGATGCGCATTCACCGCTCCATGGTAGACGGGAAGCACCCGGGAACTGATCAGGGCTGGCTGGGGCGGGAGTTCCACCAGTCGCGGAGCAATGCCTCCGCCGCAGGTCGACCACTGGGCCCGTGTTCCACGCGATGTTCGAGCAGGAAGCGGTATGCCTCACCCACCTCGCGCCCGGGCGCAATGCCGAGGATGTCCATAATCTGCCTACCGTCCAGGTCCGGGCGCAGTGCATCAAGCTCCTCGGCCTTCGCCAACTCGTCGATGCGCCATTCGAGCTCCTCATAGTTGCGGCGGAGCCTGGTGGCCTTGTCCCTGTTCCGGGTGGTGCAGTCCGAGCGTGTGAGGATGTGTAGTCGTTCCAGCTCGTCGCCGGCATCCCTGACATAGCGGCGCACGGCCGCGTCGGTCCACTGACCCTCGCCGTACCCGTGGAAGCGCAGGTGCAGTTCCGTGAGTCTGGCCACGGAACGCACGACGGCGGTGGGGTAGTTCAGAGCACGCAGCCGCCGCTTCACCTGCTTGGCGCCCACCACGTCGTGATGGTGGAACGTCACCTTGGAGCCCTCGAAGCGACGGGTGGCCGGCTTCCCGACGTCGTGCAGGAGAGCAGCGAGGCGTCCCACCAGGTCGGGGGCGTGCCCGCGTACCCTCTCCAGGTCGATGGACTGCTCCAACACCGTCAGTGAATGCTCGTAGACGTCCTTGTGGCGGTGGTGCTCGTCGAGTTCGAGTTGCATTGCGGGCAGTTCGGGCAACACGTACTCCGCAATGCCTGTGCGCACCAGGAGATCGAGGCCGGCTCGCGGGGAATCCGTCAGCAGCAGACCGGACAACTCGGCTTGGACACGCTCGGCCGAGATGATGGTGATCCTCTCGGCCATCGCCGTCATGGCCGCCACCACCTCGGGCGCGACCCGGAATCCGAGACGGGAGGCGAAGCGTGCGGCGCGCATCATGCGCAACGGGTCATCCGAGAAGGACGCCTCGGGTGCGGCGGGGGTCCGGAGAAGGCCGTCGGCCAGATCCGCCAAGCCGTTGTACGGGTCGACGAACGCATGGGTCAGGACGTCGACGGCCATGGCGTTGACGGTGAAGTCGCGACGGATGAGGTCGCCCTCCAGCGTGTCACCGAAGGCCACCTCGGGCTTGCGTGACTCGCTGCGGTACACGTCGGCCCGGTAGGTGGTGATCTCGATCAGCCACTCGCTTTCTCCGTCGTGCTTGGCGGCGCCGATGGTGCCGAAGTCGCGGCCGATGTCCCAGGTGGAGGGGGTGAAGCGCCTCAGTATTTCGTGGGTGACATCCGGGGACGCAGACGTGGTGAAGTCCAAGTCATGGCCGAGGTGACCCAGCAGTGCGTCGCGCACGGACCCACCCACCAGATACAGCGAATGTCCCGCCTCGCGGAACATGTGCCCGAGGTGGTCGATGATCGCCGAAATGCGGAGCAACTGGTCCACGGCGTTCGTCTGGGCTTCGGTGAGGCTGGGCATGGACGCCTACCTTACGCCCACCCCTTGCGGAACTCCTGATCACGTGTGGTTTCCACTCGTCCTTGATGGGAGCCAAATGTTGGCGATCCTCTGGTGAAGCTTGGGCGTTTGTGGTTGCATGGGAGTCTTCGTGGAAGCAGTGGTCTGCTCCCCGCGATTCATGGGGGAGTCCAATGAAGGTGCCGGCGGTCAGGTCGCTCATTGCGTCCGTGTCCTCCGTGATGGCCGTTGCCCTCATCATTTCGCTCGGTGCCCAGCCCAATGAGCTCGCGGCTGTGCCCTCGGCATCGGTCGACCAGCCCCACTCTCCCTTCTCGGCCAGGACCGCCGCCCCGACCCTCCCGTCGCTTCACGCTGATCCTGTGGCGCTGGTGGCAGTGGATCCTCGCGCGCCGGGGATTGCGACTGCCTCCCCAACGGTTCCGGAGGAGGCACCCGGCGAGGACACCACCATCCTCACGGTGCCCTCGGTTGTGCCGAGTGTCCCCATCCCATCGGTGACTCCCACTGCTGTCGAGCCCGGTCTGCTCTCCACGCCCCTGAAGGGGCGCAGGACGTCCCGCTTCGGCATGCGATTCCACCCCATCAGGCACGTCTGGAAGTTGCACTCCGGGTTGGATCTCGCCGCTCCCTGCGGCGCGCCCATCGGAGCTGCGGCGGCGGGCACCGTGGTGAGGACCGGATGGGCAGGCGGCAACGGCATCCAGGTGAAGGTCGATCACGGCACGGTCGCCGGCCACCACGTCGTCACCACCTACAACCACATGTCCGCCATCGGCGTCACCGTGGGAGAGAAGGTGGAGGCGCACCAGGGTGTGGGACGAGTGGGCAGCACGGGGTTCTCCACCGGATGCCACCTGCACTTCGAGGTCATCGCCGACGGGAAGTTCACCAACCCCGAGCCGTGGCTCAACGGCAGCAGCGTTGTCGTTGACACCACGGGCATGCGCGTGGGACTCCCGGGCACGCCCGGCTCGCCACTGCCGTCCGCGCCCAACCCCACCGCCTCGTCGGCCTCCCCCGTTGCATCCGCCACACCTCCTGCCCCCGCAACGCCCACACCCTCACCGACAGCCAGCGCGTCACCGTCGGTGTCTGCACCCGAGGCGCCACCGACGCCGTCGATCACCGTCACGCCGTCGATCACCGTCACGCCATCTGTCAGCGTGACGCCGTCAGCCAGTCCCAGCGCCTCGGCGAGCCCGACACCCTGCTCCACACCGTCGCCGTCCCCGGACGGCAACCCCGGCGACAACACCTCTGGATGCGTTGCCGCCACACCGAGTGCCTCGATCCCAGCGGAGGACACGGTGCCGGATCCCGCGCAGGAACCCGTTGCCTCGCCAGGTCCGGCGGACCCCCCCACCCCCGTGATCCCGACGGCGACCGGCACCCCCACGCTGCCCACCGCCACCCCGATCAGTGGCGGAACCATTGCTGCCACACCCGCCGCCGCACCGGAGGAGACCAGCGCCGTCGCGCCGCCCAGTGCCGTCGCGCCGCCCAGCGCCACGGAGGCGGCCCGGGGAACAACCCAGGTCACCACCACGCCGCAGCCATCCGTGAGCGGGGTGGAGTCGACGCCGGCGGCATGACAGCGGCATCATGGGCGGATGACTGACATCCCCCAACGGCTGATCTATCTCGCCATCGTCCTGGTCATCGCGATCGCACTGCGCCTCGTGCTGGTGTTGATCATCAACCGCAGCGTGCGGGCGTTGGTGTCCCGCGCGCCCGATGCCGGAAACGAAAAGGGGGCCGGCTCCAAGAGTGACCTGCTCGTTCGGGCAGGGGTGGTCTCGCGCGAACGCCAGCGCCAGCGCGTGACCACGCTGGGATCACTGCTGCGCAATGTTGTGGACGTCGTGATCGGCATCGTCACCCTTCTGACAGTGCTGTCCATCGTGGGCATTCCCATGGCCCCGCTTCTGGCATCCGCCGGTGTGGGCGGTGTGGCCATCGGCTTCGGGGCCCAGTCGCTCGTGAAGGACTATCTCTCCGGTGTCTTCATGCTCGCCGAGGACCAGTTCGGAGTCGGAGACATCATCTCGGTGGGCGAAATCAAGGGCACCGTTTTGGAGGTCACCCTCCGGGTCACCAAGGTGCGCGACTTCACGGGGGTGGTCTGGTACGTCCGCAACGGTGAGATCCTCACGCTCGGCAATATCTCGCAGGGCTTCTCCGTGGAGTGGATCGAGATTCCCGTCGCCATCGATGAGGACCCGGACAAGGTGATTGCCGTCCTGCGTGACGCTCTGAAGGGGATGAGCGAGGAAGAAGCCTTCGTCGATGTGCTGATGGACCAGCCCGAGGTGCTGGGTGTCGATTCGATGTCCGGCGGCACGATGATCATCAAGCTCGCCGTCCAGGCACAGGCCAATCAGCACTGGGCGGCTGTGCGGGAAGTGCGCCGTCGCGCCCAGGAGGCCTGCGCGGCCGCCGGGATTCGTGGGCCGATCCTGTATCCCTCGGTGCCGCAGTAGTCGATGACCTCCGGCGACTTCGCAACATTTCGGCTGGTCTGCCCACCGACATGTGGCCGAGGCTGCCGGCAAGTGCCGCGCTGACTTGCCCGCGCGCCTAGGCTTGATGTCGATGTGGTCCCGAAGAGAAGTCGTCGACTATGCGCTGCAAAGGCGCGCGACCCTGGAGTCGTGGCGTCAGGCCCCGCGCGCACTGAGGGCCGACGTGTGCGACGCCGAACCCCTGCTGATCCGCTCCGCCCTGCACCACGGGGAGGAGTCGGACACAGCGTGCCCCATCTGCGAACACGCACCGATGATGCACCTCAACTATGTTTTTGGCGAACAACTCGGGCAGTATTCAGGGCGGATCAAGTCGCCGGCCGAGCTGGACGAGATGCAGGATGAATTCGGTGAGTTCAAGGTGTGCGTCGTCGAGGTGTGCGCCGAGTGCGGCTGGAACCACATGATCAGGACTTATCTCCTTGGGGATGGTCAGAAGCGCAAGCCGCCTCGTCGGCGAAGAACGGTGGAGGACATTTATGGCTGAGGCGAAGAGCGCGAGCACTGTGAAGCGGAGAAAGCCCGGCAAGAGCCGGACCCGCAAAATCTGGGGCCGCATCGGGCTCGGCGCTCTCATCGTGTTCCTCGTCGTGGGACTCACGGGAATGGGCACGTTCTTGTTCCTCTACTCCACGACGGAGCTCCCGAATCCCAACGAGGACTTCACCACCAACACCACGTTCATCTACTACAACGATGGCCGCAATGAGCTGGGCTCCCTCGCCGTGCAGAATCGCGAGACCCTGGAGTACGCGAACATGCCCCAGGTGATGAAGGACGCCGTCGTCGCCGCCGAGAACCGCACTTTCTGGACGGATCCCGGGTTCTCCATCTCCGGCATTGCCCGGGGTGCCTTCAGCATCGCGACCGGCGGCGAGGTACAGGGTGGCTCCACCATCACCCAGCAGTACATCAAGATCTACTATCTCGATTCCGAGCGGACGTTGTCGCGCAAGGTGCGAGAACTCATGCTGGCCATCAAGATGGGACGCGAGTTGCCCAAGGAGGACATCCTGGGAGGCTACCTCAACACGATCTACTTCGGCCGGGGCGCCTACGGCATCCAGGCCGCCGCAAAGTCCTACTTCCAGAAGGACGCGGCCGAGCTGACGCTGTCCGAGGCCGCAGCGCTGGCCGCGATCCTCAACAATCCGGCCGGTTTCAACCCATCGGGAGGCGAGGACAAAGTACAGGCGCTGGAGGGCCGCTACCAGTACGTCCTCGGCGGGTTGCTGGAGATGGACGCCATCACCCAGGCCGAGCACGACGAGGCAGCGCAGTCGCTGCCCGACTTCCCCGACATTCCCGTGAACGATCGCTACGGCGGCCCCAAGGGGTTCCTCATCAAGATGGTGGAGGACGAACTCGCGGAGCAGGGCTTCGACGAGGGCCAGATCTCCGGTGGCGGGCTGAAGATCATCACCACCCTGGACAAGGACATGCAGACCTCGGCGGACGCCGTCGCGGCCGAGTACACAGCCCGTGCCGCCGAGGATGCACAGGATCCCCAGAACCCCGACGACCTCCACGTCGCCATCTCCTCGGTGGACACCACCACGGGTGGAATCCTTGCGCTGCACGGCGGGTCGGACTACGTGGAGAGCTCTCGCAACTGGGCCACCACCAGACGACCCGCGGCTTCCACGTTCAAGGCCTTCGCGGCGGTGGCGGGGATGCGCGACGACTTCTCCCTGAAGAGCGTCCTCAAAGGCGACACCTTCACCCCCCGCGGCGACACCAAAACCATCCGCAACGAGTTCTCCAACCAGTACGGACCCGTGACTCTGCGTCGAGCAGTGGCGGAATCCATCAACACGGCGTTCGTGGACATGACGGAGCAGATCGAGGGCGGACCCGACAAGGTCATCCAGGCTGCCAACGACGCGGGCGCTCCGGGAGTCTCGGGTGAGGCCGGGTGGAGCCCCAACAACCGCATCGCGCTGGGCGCCGCCGAGGTCTCGCCCGTCAACATGTCCAATGCCTATGCCACGTTCGCGGACTCGGGCAAGTACAAGCCGGCCCACATCGTCTCGACGGTCGAAGACACCAACGGCAACGTCGTCTACTCCGCCGATGCATCCCCAGAACAGAACATCGACGCCAATGTCGCTGCCAACCTGACGGATGCGCTGACGAGCGTGGTCTCCGAGGGGACCGGCCGCAAGGCGTCCTCCCTCGGCCGTCCCGTGGCGGGCAAGACCGGCACGAACGGTGTGGGCGACGACATCACGTCAGCCTGGTTCGTGGGGTACACACGTCAGATCTCCACAGCCGTGATGTACGTGGCAGGAGACTCCGGCAACGAGGACCTCGATGACTTCAAGCGGCCGCAGGACCCCACGTTCTTCGGCTCGTCCTACCCGCTCATGACCTGGGTCGACTTCATGACCGAAGCCAGCGAGGGCATGGAGGTGTTGGACTTCGACGAGCCCACGGAGCTGGAGGGCAGGGATGAGACGAAGTCCCCGCAGGAGGAGTCAACGCGCCCGGCCGAGCCGATCGAGGAACCAAGCCCCACGAGCGAGCAGTCCGAGAGCCTCTCGCCGTCGCCAACGCCGTCGGAAACCGCCAGTGAGGAGCCCGCCGCGGAGCCCACGCCCACGAGTAAGCCGACGAAGACCGAGGAGCCGACCACCCCGTCTCCAGAACCGACTCCAACGCAGGCGACCGTCAAACCCACCACCGAGCCCACCAAGCAGTCGACGAGGCAGCCGACGAAACAGCCCAGCAAGCAGGCGACGAAGCAGGCCAGCACGAAGCCGACGAAGCAGGCCAGCACGAAGCCGACCAAGGCCGAATCGGCAGCGCCGCCTGCCCAAGACAACGAGGTCTGACCACGTGACCGAGGCCTAGGGTGTCCCCGTGAAGAACGCTCTGCTGCCCGGCCTCGGCGGACCGATGGGTCGCCATGCCAAGCCTGCCGGTGTGTGGTTCAATCCTCTCCCGTGGGCGATTCTGGTGGCCAGCGTCCTGTTCGTGGTGCTCGCGCTGCGGCAGGTGCCCTGCATCCAGACCGAGGCCACCAACAGCATTGATGGTTTCATCCGGCTCTGCTACTCGGACATTCCGCTGATGTGGACGGGGCAGGAGTTCGGGCTCGGCAAGCCGCCGCTGGGTGGCGACTCCCTGCTGTTCTCGCCCGTGCTCGGGGTGCTCATGCTGGGGGCTGTCAAGATTTCCGGCTGGCTGGGGGCGGTGATCCGGCCCGACGCCGACGTCCAACTGCAACTGGACGGGGCACAGCTCTTCTTCGCCGTCAACATGGTGATGCTGTTCGTCTGTTTCCTCGCGTGGGTGGTCTCCATGACCTTGATGGGCAGGGATTCCCGCGGACGATTCCGGAGCTGGGACGGCATGCTCATCGCCGCTTCGCCCGTGGTGCTGGCCAGTGGTCTGATCCACTGGGATCTGCTGCCAATCGGGCTGAGTGCAATAGGTCTCTACCAACTCTCCCGCCGACGTTTGATTGAGAGCGGCATCGTTCTGGGGCTCGCGGCTGCCGCTGGCACCATGCCCATCGCCATCATCCTCGCAGTCGCCGTCTGCATCGGACTGCGTGGACATCTGGCCCACGTGGTGAAGTTCGTCGTCTCCGCCGTGGTTACGTGGCTCGTCATCCACCTCCCACTCCTGCTGCGCGACTGGCGCGCCGTCATCGCCTTCTACCAGGGGCAGGTCAGCGGTGAGGCGTCCTACGGCTCCCTCTGGTTCCTGACGGAGCTCACCGGCTGGAAGGTGCGCTCCGCCGGGTACCTGGGGCTGATGCTGCTTCTCGTGGCCATGGTGAGCACCGTGGCATGGCTCTACGGCAGGAGGATCCGACCCCGTGTGGGAACACTGGTTGCCGCCTTCGTGTTCCTGACGTGCCTGTCGGGGGCAGCGTTCTCGCCACAGACGGCGTTGTGGCTGCTCTTCGCGCTGGTGCTGGCCAGGCCTTTCCGGCTCGAGTACATCGTCTTCACGGCCGTGCAGTTGGTGTACTGGTTTGCCATTTGGGGCTATCTGTCCGGGCACCTCACAGCCGCCAAGAACGGGCCGACCAACCTTTACTTCCTGACGATCGCCTTCCGCGTCATCGTCGACGTATGGCTCCTCGTGCTGTTCTACCGTGACATGGCCCGCCCCGAACAGGACGTCCTCCGGGCACCGGATTACAGCGACCCGCTGGGTGCGTCGACACGGGAGCGGGAACCGGCTGCTATGCCAGGGTGACCTCGTCGAAGGTGGTGGTGGTCATGCGACAGGTGACGGGGATCTCCTGGCCCACCTCCACGGCCGGCTTGTCTCCCGACACCCACAGCATCGAGCTGTGCATGTGGGGCGGCTCTGCAAAGGGTCGCTTGCGGCCGCCGATGCTGAAGGGCGACAGTGTCCTGCCCGTTGCCTGCAACAGCCCCTCGGTGATCGTGACGCCGCGTTGCCGCAGTGTGCGTTGCGGGACCGGGGCCGCCAGGGCGATGCCGTGGGCAGTTCCACCACTGGCGATGACGAGAAAACCGTCACGAGGTGCGCGTGACTGGTGGTAACCAAGCCGCTCGCCCCGATGAATCCTGTGAATGTCCAGCACATTCGCCGTCGTGGTGAGAGCCGACGGCGCACCCAGCCAGAGACGGGTCCCGATGCGCATGCGCGTCTGGACGCCGATCTCCGTGCGGAACCGCCGGTAATCGGCCACGGAGAGATGCGACAACCAGACTGCGCCCCTCCGACAGGCCAGCGCCCTGCTCGCCAGTTCCGTCGCCTCCGGCAGGGAGCCAGCCGATGGCAGGTGGATGGACCAGCCCTCGAACCGCAGCGTTCCGAGATCCAGGGGCAGGTCGTCGGCGACGAGACCGTGCCGGTGCATCGACGTCTGCATTTCCAGTTGCACGCGGGCGTGGGGATGGGACGCCTTGATGGCCTCAACGTCCTGCGCCCTTGAGACCATGGTGACCACGCGCGGATCGGCGAGCAGGTCGGTGGCAGCCAGATCGCCGGGACGCCACGGGTTCAGTACCACCACGTCGCGCTGCCAGCCAGCGGAGCGTACGGCTGCCACCTCCTGCGCGATGCCGACGGCGAGTGCGTCGGTGCCCAGCTTGGAGGCCTCCCGTGCGAGGAGATCCAGGCTGAAGCCGTAGCCGTTGCCCTTCGTGACGGGGACTGCGCCGGGGACGTCGGCGAGAAGCGCGCGTTGGTGGGTGCGCCACTGGTTGAGGGAGACGGTGAGGCGAAGGGTCATGTCAGCGCCGCTTCATGTAGCTCAGGAAGGCCAGGTGCAGCACCTTGTTGATCGCCCTGTCCCACTCGCCGAGATGCGCCGCCGCTTCCCCACCGGTGCCCACCTTGAACTGGATGAGACCGAGCTCCGGATCGTCCTTGCCGACGCCCTCGGTGATGCCGCGCAGGTCGTAGACCGAGCAACCGGCCGCAACGGCGTCGCGGATCATGCGCCATTGGATGGCATTGGAGCCGCGCACGTCGCGCTTGGCGGTGGTGGACGCGCCGTAGGAGTACCACGAATGGGTGCCCACTCGGATCATCGTCGTTGCAGCCACGACATCGCCCTCGTGCTCGGCGAGGTAGACCTGCATCCGGCCGTCCTCCTCCTCGTTGAGGGCGTCCCACATGGTCTGGAAGTATGACAGCGCCCGGCCCGTGAAATCGTCGCGCTGGGCCGTCTCCAGGTAGATCTCGTGGAACCGGGACAGGTCTGCCCGCTCCCCGGTGCGCACTTCGACCCCGGCCTTGTCCGCCTTCTTGATGTTGCGCCGCCACAGCTGGTTCATGCCCTTCAGGAGTTCGGCCTCAGTGCGGGCGGAACCGTCCTCGTGGCGCAGTGGCAGCTGGAAGTTGAACATGGGCTGGCCGGCGGCGAAACCCTCGCCGTCCTCGCTGGTCTGCCACCCGAGGTGCTGGAGTTGCCTGAGCACGCGGGTGGCTACCAGTGATGTGTTGTCGGGCTCCATCTGCGAAAGGCGTGTGATGTCGTCGTCGGCGACGGCGGCCTTGACGGTCTCGGCGGACCAGCGACGATGCACGATGGCTGGGCCGATGCGGACGGCGAAGGACCTGGCCTTCTTCGCGTAGGCCACCAGCGCCTGCAGTTGCTGGTCCACATCCCCGCGTTCCCAGTCAAGCAGGGGGCCCTCGGGCAGGTACGCCAGATAGCGCTTCAGCCCGGGCAGTTTGCGATACAGCACGAGCCCGACGCCGATCAGGGTGTCGTCGTCGAAGAACCCGAGTGATTCCCCCCGCCACTCCCTCTTGACTGCCGCCCATGCGGGTGTCTGCAGGAAGCTGGCGGAACCGAGCCTCGCGATGAAGGCGAGGTGCTCCTCGGTTGCGATGGGTTTGACCGTGATGCTCACGTCGCCCAACCTATCGCGCCTCCAGGGGTGTCAGTGAAGGGTCACTGGCGTGGCAGGCGGTCGTGGACATCCTCCGAGAGGCGAATGACTGCGTAGTACAGCTCCAGCGACATGCGGGCCAGGGCGAGATAGATGAGGCCGAACAGCGGACCGAAGATGAGGGCGCCGATGATCCACCCTGCCTCACCGGTGGCGAGGCCACTGATGATGAAGCCGAGGACGCCCAGGGCGATTGCGGCGGTGACGATGATGTAGACGACCTTGATGATCTTCGGCGTCACAAAGGAGTTGAAGTTGAAGTCGAACAGGGCGCTGAAGAAACTCTTGCCGTCGCTGGGCATCATGCCCGGCTGCTGGGGCTGCCCGGCCCACTGCTGTTGCTGTGGCTGCTGCCACTGGCCTGCGTAGGGATCGGCCTGCTGGCCGTACTGCCCGCCCCACTGGCCGCCCTGCGCATCGCCTGGCGGCTGACCGTGCTGGCCGCCCCACTGATTGCCCTGCGGATCTCCCGGTTGCTGGCCGCCCCACTGACCACCGGCGGACTGTTGATTCTGACCTGTCCACTGATCCCCCTCGGGCTGCTGTCCCCAAGCCTGGCCCTCCGGCTGGTTGGCCGACGGCTGGTTGTACGGATCGTTCGGGTTCTGAGGTGTACTCATGGAGTCATTCCTTTCATGCAACGGCACGTGCCTCCCGTCACGCTACCGTCACGGCGGGTAGGTGGGGAGTACCTCCACGTAATCGATGGGATGGCCTACTGTCCGGTGGCGCCCACATCCGCCCCACGCTCCACGACGATGTCCTCGACCTCCTGGTTGATCCGCATGCCGTAGAACGAGCGCCACACGAAGAACGCGGAGATCAGGAAGAAGACAACGGCCAGGCCGCCCGTCAGCAATCGCCCGCTCTGGGCGGTCAACTCGACGGCCAGTGCCACGGCCAGCAGGCCGAACAGCGTCGTGAACTTGATCACCGGGTTGAGCGCGACGCTGGAGGTGTCCTTGTAGGGATCGCCGACGGTGTCGCCGACGATCGTGGCCTCGTGCAGTGGCGTGTTCTTTGCGTTGAGGTCCACCTCCACGATCTTCTTGGCGTTGTCCCAGGCCCCACCGGCATTGGCCATGAAGATGGCCTGGTAGAGGCCGAACAGGGCCATGGAGATCAGGTATCCGATGAACAGGAATGGCTCGACGAACGCAAAAGCCAGCGTCGCGAAGAAGATGCCCAGGAAGATGTTGAGCATTCCCTTCTGCGCGTACTGGGTGCAGATCTCCACCACTTTGTTGGAGTCCTCGTCGCTGGCCCTGGATGTGCCGTCGAGGTGGATGTTCGCACCGATGAACTCCACGGCCCGGTACGCGCCCGTGGTGACGGCCTGGATGGAGGCGCCGGTGAACCAGTAGATGACCGCTCCACCCAGCAGCAGGCCCAGCAGGAACGGGGCGTGGAGCAGCGACAGGTTCTCCACGTTCTCGGTCAGCCTGTTCGTGAGGCTGATCATGATGGAGAAGATCATGGTGGTGGCACCCACGACGGCCGTGCCGATGAGGACGGGTTTGGCGGTGGCCTTGAAGGTGTTGCCGGCGCCGTCATTGGCCTCGAGCAGGTACTTGGCCTTCGGGAAGTCGGTCTGAATGCCGTAGTCCCGCTCCAGTTCGGACGAGATGCCCGGCATGTCCTCGATGGTGGAGAGTTCGAAGACGGACTGGGCATTGTCCGTGACCGGACCGTAGGAGTCGACGGCGATGGTCACCGGACCCATACCGAGGAATCCGAACGCGACGAGGCCGAAGGCGAACACCGCGGGGGCGATCATGATGTCGCCGAGCCCCAGGGTGGAGATCCAGTATGAGATGGCCATGAGGCCGGTGATGGCCGTGCCAATCCAGTAGGCGGAGAAGTTGCCGCTGACAAGCCCGGACAGAATGCCCAGTGAGGCGCCGCCCTTGTTGGAGGAGACCACCACCTCCCTCGTGTGCTTGGAGTTCGTCGAGGTGAAGACCTTGACGAGTTCGGGGATCAGGGCACCCGCCAGGGTGCCGCAGCTGACAATCAACGACAGCTTCCACCACAGTCCGTCACCGAGACCGCCGATGAGCAGCACCGATGTGAGGAAGGTCATGAGGATGCAGACAACCGAGGTGATCCACACCAGCGAGCTGAGTGGCTTCTCGAAGTCCATCTCCTCAGCATCGGCGTATCGTGCGCGGGTGAGCGCACTGTTGACGAAGTAGGAGATGCCGGAGGCCACCAGCATGACGGCGCGGATCACGAACAGCCACACCAGCAGCTGCACCTGGGTCGTGCTGTCCTCGACGCCCAGCAGGATGAACGTGATGAGGGCGACACCGGTGACACCGTAGGTCTCGAAGCCGTCCGCGGAGGGGCCGACGGAGTCGCCAGCATTGTCACCGGTGCAGTCAGCGATGACGCCGGGGTTGCGGGCGTCATCCTCCTTGATGCCGAAGGTGATCTTCATGAGGTCGGCGCCGATGTCGGCGATCTTGGTGAAGATGCCGCCCGCGATGCGTAGCGCGGACGCGCCGAGCGACTCACCGATGGCGAAGCCGATGAAGCAGGCGCCGGCGATCTCACCCGGCAGGAACACCATGATGATGAGCATCATGGCCAGCTCGACGGAGATCAGCACCATGCCGATGCTCATGCCCGCGCGCAGCGGGATGTCGTGGCAGGGATAGGGTTTCCCGGCCATTGCGGCGTGAGAGGTGCGGGAGTTCGCGAACGTGTTGATACGGATGCCGTACCAGGCCACACCGAAGGATCCCGCCATGCCGATGAGGGAGAACAACACCACCAGGGCGGTGCGACCGACGCCGATCTGCTCCAGGAACAGGTAGTAGAGGACGATGATGGCGGCGATGAACGCCCACAGCACCAGCAGGAACTTGCCCTGCTGCTTCAAGTAGGTCTTGCACGTGCCATAGATCAGTTCAGAGATCTCGCGCATCGACTGGTGCACGGGCAGGCCGCTCAGCTGGCGGAATGTGGCGATGCCGAACGCCAGTCCCAGTGCGCAGACCACCAATCCGAGGCCGAGCAGGACGTCGCCCGGGAGACCGAGGAAGCTGACACTGCCAAGGTCCGGGAGCTGCAGGTTCGCCTCTCCCATTGCCTCGTCCTGGCCCGGGGCCTGCGGCGTGGCGGCGCAGGACGTCAGGGCGATGGCACCACCCAGCCCCAACGCCACCATTGCCCAGCGTGGCCGCCGTCGAATACCTGTCGTCCGCTGATGTGTCCGCGGTGTCACGCCCATCGTGTACCACTCCTGTGAGGTCCACCGACGGCGTCGTCGCCGCCCGTTGGCACCAGATGCTACGCCCGGGTGGTGGACGAGATGCGCCGGGGTGAGGGTTTCGTTCTGTATTGACACACAATTCTCCTCGGTGCAGTCTGGACCAGTGCCTTTCGAGCCCATCGATCCCGATTCCTCGGTTCCCCCCTTTGAACAGTTGCGGCAACAGATCACCACCCGGGTCATCGCGCACGAATTGGAGCCGGGTGATCAACTGCCAACCGTCCGCCGGCTCGCCGGCGACCTCTGTATCGCACCGAACACCGTGGCGCGCGCCTACCGCGAACTGGAACTGGATGGAGTTCTGGTCGGGAGGGGGCGTGCAGGCACGTTCGTGGCCGACGACGACGCCAACAACGCCGCGAAGGCTGCCGCCAGGAGCTACGCCGCAACCGTGCGCGGGCTGGGACTCGACACGGCGCAGGCCCTCAGGCTCGTCGAGCGCGCGCTGCGGGCCTGATCGAGCAGCACCCGTCCGGACCGTGCATCCCATCACGCTGCCCTGCGTGTTGCAGCTGTGTTACAGCTGGCGAGATCAGCCTCCCGGAGCGCTGGGACTGTGCTAATCATGGACCGACGACGCACCACCCCTGCAGGGGTGATCCGCCCACGCGCAGTTCTCGCCACGGAAGAGGTTCTCTCATGTCATCCCCGATCAGTTTCCACCGAAGCGCCGTGCTTGCGCTGTCGGGGTTCACCGTCGCCGCCCTGGCGCTGACCGCCTGCTCGAGTGGCTCGGACGGCGGGTCATCCGGGGGCGGCTCGGACTCCCTCATCATCGGGACCACCGACAAGATCACCACGATCGACCCGGCGGGCTCCTACGACAACGGCTCCTTCGCCGTGATGAACCAGGTCCTGCCCTTCCTGCTCAACACCCCCTACGGCAGCCCCGACGTCGAGCCCGACATCGCTGAGTCCGCCGAATTCACCAGCCCCACCGAGTACACCGTCACCCTGAAGCCGGATCTGAAGTGGGCCAACGGCAATGATCTGACCTCCTCGGACGTGAAGTTCACCTTCGACCGGCAGTTGGCGATCTTCGCCAGCGGCGCGGACGACGGCAACGGGCCGGGCTCGCTGCTCTACAACCTCGAAAGCGTTGATGCACCGGACGACACCACCGTCGTGTTCAACCTCAAGACCGCAGATGACCAGGTCTTCCCGCAGATCCTGTCGAGCCCTGCGGGCCCCATCGTCGACGAGGACGTCTTCGCGGCGGACGCGCTGACCCCCGATGCGGACATCGTGGCGGGCGAGGCGTTTGCGGGACCGTATGTCATCACGAGCTACGACCAGAACAACCTCATCTCCTACGAGGCCTACCCGGACTATCAGGGGCTGCTGGGCGCACCAAAGACCGAGTCGGTCAACGTGAAGTACTACGCCGAGGCGTCGAACCTCAAGCTGGAGATCCAGGAGGGCAACATCGACGTCGCCTACCGGAGCCTCTCGGCCACCGACATCGCGGACCTGCGGACCAGCGACTCCGTGAAGGTTGTTGACGGGCCCGGTGGCGAGATCCGCTACATCGTGTTCAACTTCGACACCCAGCCCTTCGGTGGCACGACCGCGGAGGCGGACCCGGCCAAGGCCCTGGCCGTGCGCCAGGCCGTAGCAGACCTCATTGACCGCGAGGAGATCTCCGACCAGGTCTACAAGGGCACCTACACACCTCTGTACTCCTACGTGCCGGCGGGCCTGACCGGTGCCACCGAATCGCTCAAGGAGCTCTACGGCGACGGGGCGGGCGGCCCGGACGTCGACAAGGCAGCCGCGACGCTGGAGGACGCCGGCATCAGCACTCCGGTCGCACTCAACCTCCAGTACTCCAACGACCACTACGGCCCGTCCTCGGGCGACGAGTACGCGCTGATCAAGGACCAGCTGGAGTCGAGCGGTCTGTTCGCGGTTGACCTGCAGACCACCGAGTGGGTCCAGTACTCCAAGGACCGCACCTCGGATGTTTACCCCGCCTACCAGCTCGGCTGGTTCCCGGACTACTCCGACGCGGACAACTACCTGACACCCTTCTTCCTGAAGGAGAACTTCCTGGGCAACCACTACGACAACAGCGAAGTGAACGACATGATCCTGGCCCAGGCGAGCACGCCGGACACGGCGGAGCGCACCGCGCTCATCGAGGACATCCAGGCCACTGTCGCCGCCGACCTCTCCACAGTGCCGTACCTCCAGGGCGCGCAGGTGGCCGTGGTGGGATCGGACGTCGAGGGCGCCGAGGACACGCTCGACGCCTCGTTCAAGTTCCGCTACGGCGCGCTCAGCAAGGGTTGATCGCACCATCGTCGGCGATCAGCGATCCGGGGCAGAGCACGAGGAAGCGGGAACGATGACGGCCACGAGCGAACCGGAGGTCGATGCTGAGCCGGCCGTCACGGCTCAGCGTGACCGCGGGGGGAGCCTGGGACGATACATCGTGGTTCGCGCCGCGCTGATCATCCCGACCGTGTTCATCCTCGTCACAGCAGTGTTCATGCTCATGCGGGCCACGGGTGATCCGATCACCGCGGCCCAGGGCGGTCGTCTGCCGGCCGATCAGCTGGCGGAGCGGATTGCCCAGGCGGGCTACGACCGCCCACTGTTCACGCAGTACCTGGACTACCTCGGCGGGATTGTGCGCGGCGACTTCGGCACAACGCTGAGCGACCGCCGGCCGGTGACCGAGGTCCTGACGACCTTCGGTTCGGCGACCCTCGAACTCGCCATCTACGCCCTGGTCGTGGCGCTGCTGCTGGGCATCCCCCTGGGCCGCCTGGCCGCGTACCACCGGGACAAGGCCCCCGACGCGGTGCTACGGGTCCTCGCGATCCTCGCCTACGCCACGCCCGTCTTCTTCGCAGGCCTCCTCCTCAAGCTCGTGTTCTCGGTCTGGCTGGACGTCCTGCCGGTCGCAGGCCGAGCCAGCACCAGCGCGGAGATCCGGATGCAGGTCCTGGACCACCCCAGCGGGATCTACCTCATCGACGCCATCCAGACAGGTGATCTCGGTGTCATCGGTGACGTTCTGCAGCATGCCGTCCTTCCGGCCCTGGCCCTTGGAATGCTCACCGCCGGTGTGTTCCTCCGGCTGGTGCGGACCAACGTCATCGGCACGCTGGGCAGCGGCTACGTCGACGCGGCCCGGTCGCGTGGGGTACCGGAGAGCCGTCTGCTCAAGACCCACGCCTACCGCCCGGCCCTCATACCGATCATCACAGTCATGGGGCTGCAGATCGCCCTGCTGCTCGGAGGCGCCGTTCTGACCGAGACCACCTTCGAGTGGAAGGGCCTCGGATTCCAGTTGGCCGCCTACCTGCAGGCTCGTGACTTCGTGGCGGTCCAGGGGATCGTCGCCGTGCTGGCAGTCATCGTCGCAGTGACGAACTTCCTGGTGGACGTCCTCGCGGCGCTCATCGACCCGAGGGTGAGGTACTGATGTTCGCGACGCAGACCAGCCCCGCCGCACCTGACGCTCCCGCCGGGCGCGGACCCCTGTGGCATCGCCTTCCGATCGTTTCGCAGCTGCGCCAGAGCGTCGGCCTCCAGCGCGGGATGCTCATCGCGGGGCTGGCACTCTCCGGTGTCTTCCTGCTCACCGCCCTGCTCGCCCCGGTCCTCGCGCCCTACGGCCACGCGCAGCTGCGGGATGCAGGCGGCGCCTTCGGTGCGCAGCAGGAACCCTCGGCCACCCACCTGCTCGGAACGACCGTCGGCGGGTATGACGTGCTTTCGCGGGTGATCTGGGGCTCGCGCACGGCTTTCCTGGTGATCGTGATCGCGATCGCCCTGTCGATCGTGGTCGGTGTGCTGCTCGGCCTGGTTTCGGGCTACTTCGGGGGGTGGCTCGACCGTGTCCTCGTCGTGATGGCCGACGCGATCTACGCCTTCCCCTCCCTTCTGCTGGCCATCGTCATGGCGATCGTCATCAGCGGCGGACAGTCCGGGCTGTGGCAGGGTGTGCTGGCGGCTGCACTGTCCATCACCGTGATCTTCATCCCCCAGTACTTCAGGGTGGTGCGCTCGGAAGTCGTGCGCATCAAGTCGGAGGCCTTCGTGGAGTCCGCCCGGGTGATAGGCGCCTCCAACGTTCGGATCATGGGGCGGCACGTGCTGCGTAACGCGACGCGGACCCTCCCACTCATCGTCACCCTCAACGCGTCGGAGGCAATCCTGACCCTTGCAGGGCTGGGTTTCCTCGGCTTCGGCATCGAACCCTCGGCCGCCGCCGAATGGGGCTATGACCTCAACAAGGCGCTGTCCGACGTGACCAGCGGCATCTGGTGGACCTCGATGTTCCCGGGCCTGGCGATCGTGCTCGTCGTGCTGGGGCTCACGCTCGTCGGGGAGAGCCTCAACGATCTGGCCGACCCGCGTCTGCGCACCCGACGCGCTGCGGAGCAGACCCCGTCGGAGGACCTGGGTGTCGACCTCTATCCCACCGATGGAGGGGCCACGCGATGAGCGACGTCGTTGACATCCAGGACTTGGGGATCTCGTTCGCCACCGACGCGGGCACCGTGGTCGCGGTGGACGGGGTCACCCTGTCAGTACATCCGGGCGAGGTGCTTGCCATTGTCGGGGAGTCCGGCAGCGGCAAGACCGTCACCGCCAAGACCATTCTGGGCCTGCTCCCCGAGACCGCGGGTACCCGCGGCGCGGTGATCCTGCGGCACAAGGACGGGTCGGCCGAGAACGACGTGCTCCAGGTCTCCGGCGCCAAGCTCCGTCACCTGCGCGGGCGTGATGCCGCGATGGTGTTCCAGGAACCCTCGACGGCACTCAACCCCGTCTACCCCGTCGGCTGGCAGATCATCGAGGGTCTCCGCGCACACGGGACCTACACCCGCACCGAGGCACGGACCCAGGCGATCGACATCCTGCGCCGGGTGGGCATTCCTGACCCGGAGGTCAGGGTCGACCACTACCCGCACCAGTTCTCCGGCGGCCAGAAGCAGCGCATCGTCATCGCACAGGCCCTGGTGCTCGATCCGGGTGTGATCATCGCCGACGAACCCACGACGGCGTTGGACGTCACCGTCCAGGCGGAGATCCTCGACCTGCTGCGCCGCTGCCGCGACGAGTTCGGCACCTCGATCGTGCTCATCACGCACAACATGGGCGTCGTGGCGGACCTGGCGGACCGGGTCGCCGTCATGTTCCAGGGCCGGATCATCGAGCAGGCCGACGTCCGCACCCTGTTCGCCTCCCCGCGCGAAGCGTACACGCGGCAACTGCTGGCGGCGGTACCGCGCATCGGTGAGGGCCTGGCCCGGGCGCACGACCGCGCGGCGCGACGCCCCGAGGGCTGGGCGGAGCAGACTCCCGTGGTCGAGGCGAGTGATCTGAGGATCGTCTACCCCGGCCGGTTCCGGCAGCCTGACTTCGTGGCAGTCGACGGTGTCGACCTGAGAATTCGTCCCGGAGAGGTGCTCGGACTGGTCGGCGAGTCCGGAAGTGGGAAGACGACCATCGGCCGCGCCATCGCGGGGCTGACCAAGGTCAGTGGCGGCTCCCTCAAGGTGCACGGTATCCAGATGAGGGGCGTGCACGAGCGGCAGTTCAGGCCGGTCCGCCGCCGGATCGGCTTTGTGTTCCAGGATCCGGCGACGAGCTTCAACCCGCTGCTGTCCATCGCCGAGTGCGTCGCCGAGCCGCTGGTGGTGCATGGCGAGGCAGGCTCCGCCCACGAGGCCCGTCGACGGGTCGACGAGCTCCTCGAGTCCGTCCAGCTCCCCAAGGCCTTCGGTGACCGCTTCCCGCACGAGCTCTCCGGTGGCCAGCGTCAACGTGCGAGCCTCGCCCGGGCGATCGCCCTGCGGCCCGAGCTGCTCATCGCTGACGAGCCGACGTCGGCTCTGGACGTGTCCGTGCAGGCCAAGGTGCTCGACCTCTTCCACGAACTCCAGCGTGAGATGGGATTCGCCGCGCTGTTCATCAGCCACGACCTGGCTGTTGTCGACATGCTGGCCGACCGGATTGTGGTGCTCTATCACGGGAAGGTCGTCGAGGAGGGGACCGGGGATGAAGTGCTGGGCTCGCCGCGCGATCCCTACACCCGTCGCCTGCTTGCGTCGCTCCCGGTGCCCGACCCCGGTGAGCAGGCCGAACGCCGGACCCGATGGGAGGCGCTGCGCGCGGCTGACGGCCAGTGATCACGTTGGCAGTAATCGTCACCAGAAATATCACGGGCAATTACTGTGGACTCCTCGACTGAGAAAGAGGCGTCATGGGGATCATCAAAATGCTGAGTGAGCTGTTCCAGCGCGAGTCCACAACGGTTGTCAACGGCTGGATACCGGGGTCGAAGACCTACGAGCGGGATGCGGAGGGGCGTCACTACCTGTCGATCATGTGCACGGACCTGGCGATTCGGTATGACAGACGGCGTTTCGGTGATCGGCTCCCGGTTCTCCAGTCCCAGGTGATCTGGCCGAGCGGAGACGAACAGATCACGGTCTCGAACACGCTGGGGCCGTCGAACTTCGCCCCACTGAACGAGGGCAGCTTCGCCCGCATGGTGCAACAGGACGTCGCGTTGACCGGTGACCTGCCCATGAACTCGGACTCCGTCAACGTCGTGGTGGGACTGCTGGCGGCGCCCGGCGGATCAGTGCTTCGACGCGCCACTGACTTCCTCGGCAACCTCGCCAGCCTGACGCAGGTTCCCCAGCTCACCGCGGCGGCGCCAGTCGCGGCCAAGGTGGTGGAGGGGGTCGACAAACTCCTCGGCAATGACGAGACAATCGGGCTCATCGCCCTGCAGACGTCCATACAGGCGGACCGACTGAAGGAGGGGTTCCTGGTCGTAACCGACTGGCCGAGTGACGCTGGTTCGGTGGAGCGGTTGCGCGTGGACGGATCGAAACTTCACATGCGGGACTCGCCCGACGGTGAGTGGGTGCCGGCCGGCGGGTTCAGCTACTTCGTGCTGGAGGTCCAGATCAGCCCCTCGAAGCCGGGGAGATGGCGCGAGTTGGGCTCGATCGCGGATCTGGCGGAGAGCGCGGTCCAACAATTGGCCCGCGCACAGTCGCCGGACGATGTTGCCGCGGCCGGTAGTGCCGTCCTGGTGGCCACGTCCTCCGTGCT
This sequence comes from uncultured Actinomycetota bacterium, assembly GCA_963747505.1. Taxonomy (GTDB): domain Bacteria; phylum Actinomycetota; class Actinomycetes; order Propionibacteriales; family Propionibacteriaceae; genus Arachnia. Next base: position 240,542 of record CAVVFD010000002.1, read on the forward strand.
GTTCGAACCCAATCTGACCGTTGAGGATCGAGACGTCGCAGCGGATGAGATCGAGAAGATGTGGAACAAGGAGAGGTCAAGGCGTACCAAGGTCTTGTCGAGAGACGACTCTGCGGACGCCATGACCCATGACGGCTTTGCGGACCAGGTCCTCGGTGACATGTCAGTCACCATCGGCAGGACGGGTCCCGACAAGGCCGTCACCCGAAAGGTCATTGGGGAGGCGGATGTGGTGGCCGGCCGACTGAAGAAGATGCGAGCAGGCTCGGCCGGCCACGGGTAGGTCACCGCGCGGACGTGACCACATGATTTTTCAGGCCGTTTGGCGGCGGCGGAGTCGCAGGTCGCGATAGGCGACGAAGAGCGTCAGGACCACGACCACCATGATGGCGGCGAAGCCCGCCATGAATGCACTGGGCCAGCCGCTGCTCGCCAGCACCGTGAACGCCAACGCCGTGATGACCGCGATGCCCACTGACGTGCCGATCCGCTGCCCCGTCTGCATGATGCCGCCGGAACTGCCTGCGTACGTCAGCGGCACCTCGGCGAGTGTGAGGGTCTGGTTGGGGCTGATGACCGTTCCCTGCGCAATGCCGATGAAGCCGAGGGTGAGCAGCAGCCACCACTCACTGACCATGCCGAGTGATTGCAACCACACCACGAGGATGCTCGCGGCGAGACCCAGCAGCGCGAAATACAGGCCGCCGATCACGAGTTGCCGACCGTATCGGCCGACGTTGCGTCCGCCCCACAGGGCCGCCACGCCGGACAGCAGTGCGCTGGGCAGACCGATCAGGCCGGCCGCAAGTGCGCTGTGCCCCAAGCCGTTCTGCATGTACAAAGCGAGCAGCACCCACACGCTGGTGATGCCGACGAAGTACAACGACACGAGCAGTGTCCCGTTGGCGAAGCTGGGGACGCGAAAGATGGCGAGATCCACCATCGGGTTGTGGCCCAGACGCTTCTGCCGGCGCTCCCACCACAGCCACGAAGCCACCAGCAGCAGACCAAGCGGCAGCGTTGCCCAGATCCATGAACTGGCCCCCGTCTCGACGAACGGCAGCAGAATCATCAAGACCGCAAGACCCAACAGAACAGCACCTCCGGGATCCAGGTTGCGGATCACTGAAGGCCTCCCGGTGGCATCGCCGGGTTGCCTGTTCACCAGAGGCTTCCTGAACCATCGTCTCGCCAGGACGATTGCTGCGATGCCTACCGGGAGGTTGACGAAGAACACCCAGCGCCACCCGTGCTCCATGCCGAACCCCTTGATCAACAGCCCACCGAGCACCGGCCCGATGGCCACCGAGGCCCCGACGGCGCCGCCGAAGAACCCGAAGGCGCGCCCGCGTTCGTGTGCGCGGAAGTGCTGCTGGATCATGCCCACGGCCTGCGGGTTCAACAGCCCGGACCCGATTCCTTGAAATGCCCGGGCGATGTTGAGCACGCCTGCGTCCTGCGCCAGTCCGCAGGCGATCGAGGAGGCTGTGAAGATTGCAACACCGGAGATGAACAGCGCCCCGCGGCCGTAGATGTCCCCGGCGCGCCCGGCAGCCACCAAGCCGACGCCGAAAGCCAGCGCATAACCCGACAACACCCACTGCAACTGCGACTGGCTGGCGTCGAGCCCGAGTTGGATCGAGGGGAGGGCGACGTTGACGATGCTGACGTCGATCAGCGACATGAACAGCGCCACCATCAGCACCGCCAGGATGCGCCACCGTCGTGGATCGGGGGTGTAGCCCTCATCGGACGGGCTGGGAGAAGGCGACATTGCCCAGATTCTAGTGTCCGGCCACAGTAGGCCGACCCGTGCCCAGAGCCGCTCCGTGCAAACACTGACGCACCACCGTGCAATGTCTGGGAAAACTATTCTGTCCGTGGTGCACGGGAGGACGGGTATGAGCAAAGGGCAGGGCGGACCGAGACCTTTGGACAGGAGCGGTGGGCGGAGTGGTCCTGCGGCAGCCGGGGGGTCCCTGTCCGAACCTGTCAGTGGTCCCGGTTACCGTGGTCAGCATGCGGTTCCTCCACACCTCCGACTGGCACCTGGGCCGCACCCTGCACGGGGTGGATCTGCTGGAGCACCAGTCGACGTTCCTCAACCACTTGGTCGAGGTGGTGCGCAGCGAAGAGGTGGACGCTGTGCTCGTGGCGGGGGACGTCTATGACCGGGCCATCCCGCCCGTAGCTGCCGTCGAACTGTTGAACGAGACGCTTGTCAGGCTCGCCGACCTGACCCGTGTTGTCATCACCCCCGGAAACCACGACTCCGCCACCCGGCTCGGGTTCGCCGCCCCGCTCTTTCGTGACCGTCTGGTGGTGCGCAACCGCGTCGAGGACGTGGGCTCGCCCGTCGTGATTCCGAGCGCCGACGGTGAACGCTCAGTGCTCGTCTATGCCCTGCCGTATCTGGATCCGGACATGGTCCGACACCGCCTCGCCGGCCCCGCGCTGGACCACGAGGGCGCGCCGGTTGTCCCGGCGCGGTCGCATGAGGCGGTGGCCGCCGCGGCCATGGGGCGCGTCAGATCTGACCTCACGTCCCGGCGATCCCGGGGTGCACGTGTGCCGGCAGTTGTGATGGCGCATGCCTTCGTCATGGGCGGGGAGCCGTCCGAATCGGAGCGCGACATCCGTGTGGGTGGTGTGGACTCGGTTCCGCTCGGGGTCCTCACCGGCTCCAGGGCCGAGGCGCCGGGCACTCCGGATGGTGCTGGCCCGGACTATGTGGCGCTGGGGCATCTCCATGGGGCCCAAGGCATCGGTCGCGACCTCGACGTGGCCGCGCCTGGCCCTGTTGCCCGGTACGCCGGATCGCCGCTGGCGTTCTCGTTCTCCGAGATGCACCACACCAAGTCCAGCGCGCTGGTCAGCCTGGACGCCAACGGCGTGTTCGATGTCCGCCTACTGGAGACCCCGCGCCCTCGCAGGCTCAGCGAGGCCGCCGGCACCATGGAGGAACTGCTCTCGCGCGCCTTCGATGCGCAGAGGGCTGACTGGGTGAGAGTTCACGTCACCGACGCCGTGCGGCCCACCGAACTCCACAGGCGCATCAAGCAGCGCTTCCCGAACGCGCTCATCATTCAGCACCGGCCGTCGCAGGCCGAAGCCACACGACAAATACGTACGATCACGAGTGCATCGAATCCCGTCGAGGTGAGCACCGAGTTTGTCAGGAACGTCAGCGGTGCAGCGCCCACCCGTGACGAGGCCGCGGTGCTGCTCACGGCATACGAGGCCGCGCTGGCGGCGGATCGAAGCGCCTGATGAGGATCCACCACCTGCACATCGAGGCCATCGGTCCGTTCCCCGGAAGCCACGACGTCAACTTTGATGAGCTGTCCGCCGGAGGGTTGTTCCTCCTCGAGGGGCCGACCGGCGCCGGGAAGTCCACGCTGATCGACGCCATCACCTTCGGCCTGTACGGGACGCTCGGCAAGGAGCTGGACACCCGGTTGCCGTCCGCCCACGCGCCACTGACAGAGCCGGTCATCGAGGTGGTCTTCTCCACGAGCGCCGGAATCCACCGGGCCAGACGCACCCCACCGTGGTCCCGCCCGAAGAAGCGTGGGGAGGGTGTCACGCCGCAGAACGCGACTGCGAAGCTGTGGCGACTGTCGAGTGTCGACGATCCGGTCGGCGAACCGCTTGCGGCGGGCGCGCAGGAGGTGGGCACCGAGGTTCAGCGCCTGGTCCACCTCACGCGTGACCAGTTCATGCAGACGGTCGTCCTTCCCCAGGGTCGATTCTCCACCTTCCTGCGCGCGAAGCCGGACGAGCGGGCGGATGTGCTCCGCGACGTCTTCGGCACCGCCATCTACCAGCAGATGCAGGACCAACTGGCTGAGATGGCCCGCAGTGCGAAGCGAGAGATTTCCGTCGCGGAGGCGGAGATGAGCTCTGCCGTCAGGGCGTTCACACACCTGCTGTTGGACGACGATCCGGCCGTCGCTCGACTGCTGGCGGCAGGCTCGGTTCTGGATGAGAAAGAGCTGCGGCGCATCACCGGGGAGGCGGTCGCCAGCATGCAGCGTGAGTGTGCGACGGCTCGCGACATGGTGGTCACAGCCCGCGCCGCGGAGTCCGCGGCCAGGACCGCGCTGGATGTGCAGAAGGACCTGGAGCGCACCCTCGCTCGCCGCGCCTCGTTGCTCGCCGAGCACCGCTCCCTGATGGAGCGGGAGGACTGCATCACCAGCCACAGGCAGCGGCTTGCAACCGGGCAACGCGCGGCCACGGTGTCCGGGGTGCTGCGGGCCCACGCCGTTGCCGTCGAGAGCGAGGAGCGCACACGGCAAGCCCTGGGGGTTCACCTTGGGGCCCTGCGAGAGGGCGATGACCCGGACCTGGCGGGGGTCACTGATCTGGTGATGCTGCGCGACCTCATTCATGGCCTCTCCGAGGAACGCGGCGGGCTGCTCGCTCTGGCGGGGTTGGAAGCAGGGCTTCCAGCCGCAATGGAGTCCCTCGTCCAGGCCGAGGCACTCCTGGAGCGTGCCGTGGGTGAGCTGGGTGGAGAACGCGATGAGCTGGCCCAACGGCCGGAGCTGCGTGAACAACTCGTGGGCACGGTGCGTGACCTGCGACGCGAAGCCACACCTGTGTCGGTTGCCGAGCAGTCCGCCGAGCAGCGACGCACCGTGCGCGATGCCGCCCGGCGAGCCGAGAAGCTGTGCGCGGAACTCGAAAGGGCTCAGCGCTCACTGGCCGCTGCCGCAGTCCGCGCCGCGGAGCTGTCGGAGCGGGAGGGTGCCCTCCGGCTGCGATGGATCAACAGCATGGCAGGCACTCTCGCCCGGGGACTGGAGGTCGGGGAGCCATGCCCGGTCTGCGGTGCTGTCGAGCACCCGAGTCCGGCGCCGGAACTGCCGGACCACGCGACCCTCGAGGACGTGGAGGAGGCGACGACTGTGTCTCAGGAGGCGGTCGCCGCGCTGCGGCAGGCCGAGACGATGCGCGTCCAGACCTTTGAGCGGCTCGAGGCGCAGCAGGAGGCTGCCGGGCATGCGAGCGTCGCAGATGCCGCAGCCGCACTCACCCGGGCCGAGGCCGACGTCGCCGTCGCGCGCAACGCCGTCCGTCTCATCGATGAAGCCGAGAAGGCCGTCAACTCCTTCGACTCGGAGACGGAAGCCCTGCGGCTTCGAGTAATGGCCGGAGAGCGAACGGCAGCTGCCACGTCAGAGCGGCTCAGCGGTCAGCGGACACAGGTCTCAGCCGACCAGGAGCGCTGTCAGCTGGCGGCAGGCACTCACGCCAGCGTCGCCCACAGGGTGAAAAGGTTGGACGCCCGCCTGGCGATGGCTCGGCGACTGGTTGATGCGCGCCAGGAGCATCACGACGCCACGCATCGATTGGCCGACGCAACGTCGGCACTTGCAGAATCACTGGGCGAAGCAGGGTTCGCGAATGTGGCGGCCGCACGGGCGGCAGAGATGCATCCAACCGAGAGAACGCACTGTGAGATCCTCGTGCACACGTATGACGCCGACGCGGCGAGGGTTTCCGGCGGTCTTGCCGAGGACGCCGTGGCGGCGCTCAGCGGTGACGAGAGCGTGGATGTCTCGGCCGCCACGGCCATGCACGACGACCGCTGCGAAGCCGTCAATGCGGCGGCCGCACAGCAGGCCGTCGCCACGGCCATGCTGGAGCGCTGCGAGCATGCACGCCGGGGCCTGACGGCGACGCTGGAGCAGCACCGCAGCCTGACTCAGCGGGCGGCCGCGGTCATCCGGATGGGGGACCTGGCCAACGCCGGAGAGGGAAACCTCAGGTCCACCACGCTCTCCACATTCGTCCTCCTGCGACGCTTCGAGGACGTCGTGGCCGCTGCCAATGATCGTCTGACGATCATGTCCGGCTCCCGTTTCTCGCTGCTGAGGACCGACGAGCGGGAAGCCCGAGCGCGCAGGGCCGGTCTTGGACTGGTCGTTCGCGACCACCACACCGAGACCAACCGCGACCCCCACACCCTGTCGGGAGGAGAGACCTTCTATGTCTCGCTCTGCCTGGCACTCGGGTTGGCCGACGTCGTCACGAGTGAGGCGGGGGGCCTCAGCCTCGACACGCTCTTCATCGACGAGGGCTTCGGGTCGCTGGATCCCGACACCCTCGACGGTGTGCTCGGTGAGTTGTCCCGGCTGCAGGCCGGTGGGCGATCCGTAGGGATCGTGAGCCATGTGGCGGAACTCAAAACGCGCATTCCCGAGCGTGTGGAGATCACCCGGGGCGCTCGCGGAGGTTCGACCCTGTCTGTCCGTGCATGATGCGATGCGGTGCGGTTCGTTGCGGATGACACGTCGTTGGTCGGCCCAACTGTGGACCCCATCCCTCTGACGGGGCACGGGCAGGTCACGACTTCCACCTCGTGAACGTTGCGCTGTGCGTCACGGGGCCATGCTCGCAAACTGTGATCGATCGCATGTGGCAGCCCTCGCCCCGGTGGGCAGGAGAGCGGTCGCACTGCTGCCAGCCTGATCGAGGTCATCGCTGCGGCTGGTGCGCAGCGGCTTCATCCCATCCACGCCTTGGCCTCGGAGGACCGTCGCTATGGTGGGGACATGTCAGCAGAGCCGCTGGAAATCCACATTGTTGCCGATTCCACGGGCGAGTCAGCGGTGCGCATCGTCCGCGCCGCGATTGCGCAGTTCCCCGGGAACCACTTCACGTTCGTGCGGCATCGACGGTTGAATACCGTCGAAGCGATGCTGAAGGTGATTGAGACCCTGCGTGAGCGCTCGGGTAAGCCGACGGCAGTGATGTACACGCTCGTGAACAAGGAATTGGCCGACCTCATCGCAGGCGCCTGCAAGGAGTTGAGGCTCCCCCACGCGGACCTGATGACGGGTCCCATGGTGGCACTGGAGCAACTGACCGGCACCCCGGCCGACATGGTTCCCATGCGGCCGGTGGGTGTTGAGGCCGACTACTTCGTGCGAATGTCGGCCATCGATTTCGCGGTGCGCAACGATGACGGCGCTCTCCCCGACGCTTTCGCCGAGTGCGACATCTGTCTGGTGGGGGCCTCTCGCTCCGGCAAGACGCCGCTGTCCATCTACCTCGGATACCTGGGGTACAAGGTGGTCAACGTACCGCTGGTCCCCGGCATCAACCCGCCCCCGCAACTGTTCGAGCTGGAGCGGTGGCGCGTCGTCGGGCTGACCATTGACGCCGAGCGCCTGCTGATGATCCGCAGCCAGCGGGTCAAGGGTCTCGGCGGGTTCGGCAACAAGGACGGTTACGCGGATCTGGCCCGGATCTACGACGAGCTCGACGAGGTGGGTCGCATCCAGCGCAAGCTCGGCTGCCCCATCATCGACACCACCGGGGTCGCACTCGAGGAAGCGGCCGCGCGCATCATCGACATGGTGGACACCCGCGCCCGCAGGATGGGTCAGCGGCTCCGGAAGCCGGCTGGGACCACTTCGCTGCGCCCGCCCCCAGCCTGATGCCGGGGTGAGCACGTGGAGCTCGGGCGGGAGGGATGTGCCGACCCGCCCACCTGCGGTGGGATGGCAGCGATACGCTGGGTGGAGAAATCGGGACGAGGGAGTTCCGGAGATTTTGAATTGAGTCGATCAAGGGAGATACGACGGATATGAGTGACCAGCGATTCATCTATGACCTCTCCGAGGGCGACGCCACCATGCGCAACCTGCTGGGAGGCAAGGGCGCAGGCGTCGCGGAGATGGCCCGCGTCGGGGTACCGGTCCCGGACGCCTTCACGGTGACCACGACGGCCTGCGTGGCCGCGATGGACAACAAGGGCACGTGGCCGGACGGGCTGAGTGACCAGATTGCTGAGGGCCTGGTGCGGCTCGAGGAACGAACCGGGAAGAAGCTGGGCGGAAGTTCGAATCCCCTCCTGGTCTCCGTGCGCTCCGGAGCCGTGCATTCGATGCCCGGCATGATGGACACCATCCTGAACCTCGGTATGTCCGATGCATCCGTCAAGGCCATGGCCGAGGAGTCCGGGAACGAACGCTTCGCATGGGACTGCTATCGCCGGTTCATCCAGATGTACGGCGAGGTGGTGGAGGGTGTACCCGGCCACGCCTACGAGGATGCGCTGATGGCACTGAAGGAAGAGCGTGGCGTCGAGCAGGACACAGACCTGGATGCCGCTGACCTGAAGGAACTCGTCGCGTCCTTCAAGGAGATCTCCTCGGAACACTTGGGAGGGGACTGGACGAACGATCCGCACGAGCAGCTGAACCGCGCGGTTGACGCGGTGTTCCGTTCCTGGGGCAACCCCCGCGCCGAGGTGTACCGCCGGGCGCACAATATTCCCGCCTCCCTCGGAACGGCCGTCAACATCATGCAGATGGTCTTCGGCAACGGCGGCGACACCTCCGGTACCGGCGTCTGCTTCACCCGCAATCCCTCCACCGGCGAGAAGGCGCTCTATGGCGAGTTCCTCGTCAACGCCCAGGGCGAGGACGTCGTCGCCGGCATCCGCACGCCGCGCCCCCTGGAGGAGATGGAGGAGATTCTCCCCGAGGCCTACCACCAGCTCGTCGACACGATGCACAGGATGGAGGACCACTACAAGGACATGCAGGACATGGAGTTCACCATCGAGAACGGCAAGCTCTTCCTGCTGCAGACCCGCAACGGCAAGCGGACCGCCGCCGCGGCCCTGAAGGTGGCCTCCGACCTGGTGGACGAGGGAGTGCTTGACAAGCATGAGGCGCTGTTGCGCGTCGAGCCGTCCCAACTTGACCAGCTGCTGCATCCGGCCATCAACCCGGAGCACGGCCGCCGCCCCATCGCGAAGGGGCTCCCCGCCTCGCCCGGTGCTGCCGTCGGTGAGGTGGTGTTCGACGCCGATACCGCCGCCGAGCGAGGCGCCAAGGGTGAACCCGTGGTGCTGGTCCGCTATGAGACCACGCCGGACGACATCCACGGCATCATCGTGGCCCAGGGCATCCTCACCGCCCACGGCGGCATGACCTCGCATGCGGCCGTCGTTGCACGCGGTATGGGCAAGCCCTGCGTCGCCGGTGCCCAGGGCATCCGCATTGACGTCAAGGGCAAGTCCCTGACGATCGGGGACGAGACGTTCCACGAAGGTGACACCGTCACCCTCGATGGCACCACCGGCGACGTGTACGGCGAGGCGCTGGACCTGGTGCCGCCGCAGATCAACGCCGACTTCCGCAAGATGGTGGCCTGGGCCGACGAGGTCCGCGCGCTCGGCGTCCGCGCCAACGCCGACACGTTCGACGACGCGACCAAGGCGCGCGAACTGGGCGCCGAGGGCATTGGTCTCTGCCGCACGGAACATATGTTCATGGCCGCGGATCGGCTGCCCGCGGTGCGGAAGATGATCCTTGCGGACTCGCCGGAGGAGCGGGCCGCCGCCCTCGAGGAGATCCTGCCCATGCAGCAGGAGGACTTCGAAGGCGTCTTCACCGCCATGAAGGGCCTCCCCGTCACCGTTCGCCTGCTGGATCCGCCACTTCACGAGTTCCTGCCCAACCTGACGGAACAGTCGCTGCTGGTGCAGAGACTGGAACTGGAGGGCGGCGATGCCGAGGAGCTCGGCGCCGCACGCGCGACGCTCGGCCAGGTTCGACGACTGCACGAGTTGAACCCGATGCTCGGCACGCGCGGATGTCGGCTCGCGATGCTGTACCCGGAAATCCCCGAGATGCAGACCCGGGCCATCATCCGTGCGGCGCTCGCCGTGCTGGAACGCGAGGGTGAGACGGCCGAGGTGGAGATCATGATCCCCCTCGTGGCGCTCACGACTGAACTGAAGGTGCAGCGGGGCATCGTGGAATCGACGATGGCTGATGAGTTGGCTTCGTCCGGGAGGGAATTGCCCGTGACGATCGGGACGATGATCGAGCTGCCCCGCGCGGCCCTGATTGCGGACGAGATCGCCGAGTACGCCGATTTCTTCAGCTTCGGCACCAACGACCTCACCCAGACCACCATCGGCATCTCCCGTGACGATGCGGAGAACGGATTCCTCACCAACTACGTCGTGGACCACGTGATGGAACGCAACCCGTTCGAGTCCATCGACGTCGAAGGAGTCGGCCAGTTGGTGAGGATGGGTACGGAGAAGGGCCGCGCCACCAAAGCGAAGCTGAAGGTTGGGGTGTGTGGCGAGCACGGCGGGGATCCGGACTCCATCGAGTTCTTCCACTCGGTGGGCCTCAACTATGTGTCGTGCTCACCGTTCAGGGTGCCGATCGCCCGTTTTGCGGCGGCCAGAGCGGTTCTGAACGAGCGCAACAGCTGAGAAGAAAGACGCTGCCCGTGGCATCCCACCTCGTGGGCGCCACGGGCAGCGCAACGGTCAGTCGTCGAGCCGGACCTCGCCGGTGTTGACGTTGACCTCCACCTCGATCTCGTCTCTGGATGAGTCCTCAATGTCGAACTCGTAGGCCGTGCGGTCGTCGTGCTCCAGCTTCCAGCGTGGCCGGTTCGGGGCCGTGGAGTCGTACGACGTGCGGGGCAGGGCGATGCACTTTCGTGGCTGCAGGGTGAACTACCTGAACCTGCGAGGCTCCACGCTGACGGATGTCACCTTCACCGACTGCCAGATCGACGAGCTCGATCTGGGACAGGCAACCGTCGAGCGCGTGCGATTCACCGGTTCACGGATTGGCACGCTGACCCTCCACAACACCGCGTTGAAGGACGTCGACCTGCGGAGAGCAGAGCTGGGGGTGGTGAACGGTGCCGCATCCCTGACAGGCGCGACCATGTCGATGCAGCAACTCATGGACCTGGGGCCACAGCTGGCCCGCGAATCGGGGATCCAGATCGACTAGCCCCGCGAGTTCCGGGAGAACAGAGCTCACCGCCACACGAATGTCGTGCGGCGGTGAGAACGTGGTTGTCGAACGGGCCCTCGGCAGCGGTGTTGCTGCTACTGGGCGTTGGTGACGGGTGGTGCCTCATCGTGGACGGAGCGGTCCGGGCGGCGGAACAGATTCACGGCTGCGGCCACGAGCCCACCCCACACGAGGAGGATGGAGGCGACCAGCATGATGAGTGCTTCGGCGGTCATTGGGTCACCCCCTCTGCGCGTGCAGCGGTGTCGTGCTCGTTGTGAACCTCATCGAACTCGACGATTTCCTTGTTGCGCCACGGGAGCACTTTCAGCACTATGGCGCCGACGATCAACGATCCGGCCATACCCCACCCGAATATGCCCAGCATTTGGATCGGGTAGTCCCCGTAGGGCACCTCGATGCGCTCGATGGTGTAGAGAACGAGGATGTAGCCAAGCACCAGCGGGACGACGATGCCGATCATCAGCATCCAGATTCTGCCGGCCGGGAAGCTGGAGAAACGGTCCAGATGACGTGCCAGCTGCGGAATTTTCCGTGCGATCCAGGCCACCGCGATGATGGCCGCGAAAGAACCGGCGAGAATGCCGAACTTGTTGACGAATTCGTCGGTGATGTCCAGGAAGTACAAACCTGTCGTCGTGCCCAGCAGCAGGGTCGAGATCGCGGCCATGGGGATGCCAACCGCCGCGACGGCCATGGGCTTGGAGATGCCGATCTTGTCGCGAACGCCGGCAATCACCACCTCCATGATCGACATGAGCGACGTCAGCCCGGCCACGACAAGCGAGCCGAAGAATGCGATGCCGAGGATGGGTCCGAGCGGCGCCTCGGAGATGATGGTGGGGAAGGCCACGAATGCGAGGCCGATGCCGCCGCTGGCGACGTCACTCACACCGACGCCTGCAGCCTGGGCCATGAAACCGAGCGCCGCGAAGACACCGATGCCGGCAAGCACTTCAAAGCTGGAGTTGGCGAATCCCACCACGAGTCCGGAGCCCGTGAGGTCGGTCCGACGCTTCAGGTAGGACGAGTACGTGATCATGATGCCGAAGCCGACGGACAACGAGAAGAAGATCTGACCGTATGCGGCGGCCCACACACCCGGATCGCTCAGGGAGCTCCAGTCAGGGGTGAAAAGTGCGTTGAGGCCGTCAAGGGCACCAGGAAGGAACAGGGCGTTGGCCACGATGAAGAGGAACATCACCAGCAGGAGCGGCATGAACACGAGGTTGGCGAAGGCCAGCCCCTTGTTGACGCCGAGCGAGATCACGATGAGCGTGATGGCCCACACCGCGAGCATCGGCAGCATCACCTGCGGGACGAAGTCAAAGCTGACACCAGGGGTTTCGGCGAGCTGGAGGAAGTCGCCGAAGAGGAAGGCCGCCGGGTCGTCACCCCATGCCTCGGAGAAGCTGAACCAGGTGAACATCGCCGCCCACGCGATGATGGCGGCGTAGTAGATGGCAATGACGAAGCTGATGAGCACCTGCCACCAACCGAAGACTTCCGTCCAGCCGCCGAGCCTGCGCAGTGCGAGCGGGGCGCTGCCGCGATAGCGATGCCCAATGGAGTAGTCGAAGAACAGTAGTGGGATGCCGGCGCTGATCAGGGCCACGAGGTAGGGAACCATGAAGGCTCCGCCACCCTCGCTGTATGCCACGTACGGGAAGCGCCAGATGTTGCCGAGTCCGACGGCAGAACCGATGGCGGCAAGGATGAAGTAGTTGCGGGAATTGAACACTTCCCGTTTCGGTGCCTTGGTGGCTGCCTGTGACATGTGTCCTCCGGCTGTCCTCGGGAGGGCTCCGTCGGTTCAGTTGCCCCCAGCCCGTCAGGTTCCGAGCTTGCCGAATTCAACCACAGCGTCACACCGGACGTGTGCGGAAATGGTCAATCCGTGGACGGGGGATACCGGATCACAGTCGGCGTTGGTGCCGAAGGACGAAATGTCTCGCCGCTCATCTCACGAAAATGGGGACATTCCTGGTGGACCTTGCCGAGTCGATTGCATAGCCGTCGGCCTCGAAGTCCGTGATGGAGGAAGCCGTCCGCACACGATTGTGCACGAGCCAGGACGCCATCAGGCCGCGAGCACGTTTCGCATGAAAGGACACGATGCGAGGTTTGCCGTCGGCGTCCCGATCCTCGAAGCGCGGGCTGATGACGCGCACTCCCAGACGGGAGGCGTCGATCACGTTGAAGTACTCCTGTGAGGCGAGGTTGACGACGACGTTTGTGCCCGGAGACTGCTCCAGATCCGCTCTCACGAGATCCGTCACCTCGTTGCCCCACCATTGGTAGAGGTCCTTGCCGCGCTTGGTTCTCAGCTTGGTGCCCATCTCCAGACGGTGGGGCTGGATGAGGTCCAGGGGGCGCAATAGACCGTACAGGCCGGACAGAATGCGTATCGTCTTCTGGGCCTCGGTGAAGTCACGAGCATCGAACTCTCGTGCCTGGAGTCCCTGATAGACGTCGCCGTTGAACGCAAGAACTGCGGGTCGAGAGTTCGTGCGCCGGTGCTCCTCCTCGAACTGGGTGTACCGGTTCGCATTCAGCGTGGCCAGCTCTTCTGAGATGTTCATCAGCGAGGAGACGTCGGACACCGACTTTCCTCGCATGACCTCAATGAGCTCGGCCGTTGCGCGCGTCAGGCGGGGTTCCGAATATTTCGACGTGGTCACTCGGGATGCAAAGTCGAGCGATTTTGCCGGGGACAGGAGGGCAAGCATGAGTCGAAGTCTAACCAGGCGTTGATGTCCGGGAGATGACCGGAATCGCCTCACCGCCGACCCCGCAGAGGTTGGTATACCAGGACAATGCGGTTGGGTTATTCTGGCCCGAGGGCTGAGCAGAGGAGATTGAGTCGTGACCATTGCACCGCGGAGCATCACCGGCCCGCGCCCGGGAGACCTGCAGAAATCCCTTGTTGACGTTTCCAAGGACTACATCCGCTCCAGGATCACCATGGGTGAGTATCCGCCCGGGTTCCGGTTGAAGGAACGCGAGCTCTCGGCCGAGCTGGGCATTTCTCGCATCCCCATCCGGGAGGCCGTGCGTGATCTCTCCATGGAAGGTTTCGTCACGCTCTCCCCTCGCCGGGGTGCTGTTGTCACAGAACTGAAGCGCGAGGACCTGGACGACATCTTCGAGGTGCGGCTGGCCCTGGAGGTCACGGAGTGCGCGCTGGCTGCCAGGCGTGCGAGCGACGCGGACATCGAGCGGATGAGGGCCTGTGTTGCCGCTGCGGATGAGGCGGGGGCGGCCGGGAACCGGGACGCCGTTGACGCAGCTAACGGCGAATTCCATGACGTGCTCGTGGAAATGGGTCACAACCCCGTGCTCGCCCAGGTGCTCGAACCGTTGCGGAACAGATTGCAATGGTTGCTGCGCCAGAACCTGGACGTGACCGACATCTGCCGGGAGCACGGGGAAATAGCCGATGCCATCGCCGACCGCGACGAGGACCGCGCGCGAGAACTTGCGCGCGTCCACGTCGAGACGTCACGCCGCGTTGCTGGCGACGTGCTGTTCGGTCAGCAGACGCGGACCGACTGATCGCCCCGATGCTCTGAGAAGCTGCGCTCAGCCAACCAACACGTTGGCGAACACCTGCCACGCCAGGAGGCTCTTGGCAACCAGGCTGAGAACGATGTAGGTGCGCTCACCGGTCAGGTAGTCCTTCCAACGGCCAACCTGCTTGTACTGGAGCCACTGGTTGAGCGCGAAGCTGTTGAAGAAGACGAACAGCGAGACGATGATGCCGTAAACGAATCCCGGAGGGCCCTCGCCACCCTCGATGCCCACGTTGACGATGAGGAAGATCGCGGCTGCCAGCCACGGGCCGATCCCCGCAATGCAGCCAAACCAGAATGGTGTCCACCAAGCGCGGTTCCCACGGTCCGAGCGTCCGAACTTGCCGTGCATCAGGCCGTTGTTGGACATCTCCATCAGCCAGCCGAACAGGATCATCGAAACGTTGGCGATGGCCAGGCCAATGAGCGCTGAGATGTCGGAGATCCCCAGTACCAGGCTGATGAGGATGATCATCAACGTCGAGGACAAGCTGTACTCCACCCACCGGAAACGGTTGCGACCCCTGGAGAGTTCGCGGATGTAGCGGGAGAAACCCCACGGGGAGGCGATCAGGAAATGGAAAATCGCAGAGAGGAACAGGAACGACGCGGTGGTGATGCCGAGGGGAACCTCGAACACGAGGTTCGTCACGCCCTGGGACAGGGGAGTGCCGGGTGGCCCGTTCAGTGCAAACGTGGAAACCGGCAGGGTGAAGTCATTGGTAAGCGCGACCATCGCTGATCCGGAGGCGAGGTGCAGAAACCCCATCACGGCATTGAAGATCCGTAGTCGCTTTGCTGCTTGGGAAGGGACGTTGACCGAGGTGGTGTCCAGATGCAGTGGATAGACGCTCATGAGAGCAGTATTTCACTGATCGAAGCTTCTCGACAGGGAAGTTTCGCATACGCGAAGACGAGGAACCCGGCTATCAGCCCGCTCAGGAGGGAAAGCAGGCGCCCCGCACACCGAACGTGCTGGGGAGTTGCATGGCGATGCCGTCGCGAGACGCGGCGTGGCCGGTGAGGACATACCCGATCGACACGACGACAGCAGCCGCGATCGGGGCACATCTGCCGTGTGCCTCGGAGACGTCGACCAGCCCCTGGCCCTGCACGTGATCAACGCCGGTGCTCATCGGTTCTCGCCCCCCTCATCCGGGACGACGACCGTCCCACCGTTGCCAGTGATGGCGTCGGCGATGTTGGAGAGGTTGGTGATGATGCCCTTGCCTCCGGTGGTCTCGACGAAGCGGCAGATGGCCTCCACCTTGGGGCCCATGGATCCGGGCGGGAACTGCCCGTCGGCCAGGTGGCCGCGCATCTCGGAGACCGAGACGACTCCCAGTGCCCGTGCCTTGTCCGTGCCCCAATCGAGCCACGCATTGTCGACATTGGTGGCGAGAACCAGCACCTCGGCGTCGATCTGGTCCGCCAGCAGCACGGAGTTGAGGTCCTTGTCGATGACCGCCTCCACGCCCTTGAGGTCGTGGTTCTCCATGCGGACGACGGGGATGCCACCGCCGCCGCCAGCGACCACGAGGAAGTCGGCGTCGAGCAATGCCTTGATGGGGCCGGCCTCGGCGATTTCAAGCGGCTGGGGGCTGGCCACGACCCGTCGCCAGCCCTGCTCCCCGCTGTCCACGAAGTGCTGACCTGACAGCGACAGGCGCCTGGCGATCTCCTCCTCCATGAATCGGCCGACCGGCTTGGTGAAGTTGCTGAAGGCCGGATCCGCCGCGTCGACGATGGTACGGGTGACCACAACGGTGGATCGGGTGGTGAGCCCGGCACGCGACATGGCGGCGTCCAGTGCGTTCAGCAGGATGAAACCGATGGAGCCCTGCGTGTTGGCAACACACCAGTCGAGCGGGACGGGGGAGAGCACGGGGCTGGCGATGTCGTTCTTGGACAGGATGTTACCGACCTGGGGGCCATTTCCATGGGAGAGCAGGACCTGGTGACCCTCTGCGACGAGTGCTGCGATCTGGGGTGCTGCCGCCTCGACTGCGGCAATCTGGTGTGCGGGCTGGACGGATTCGTTGGGGCCGGTGAGGGCGTTACCGCCGAGGGCCAGGACAATTCTCATGTATGTGGTATACCATATGTCGCAATGCAACTACGCGACGTAAGAGACAAAGAGGTTCACGATGAGGACAGCCCCACAAACTGCGGACCAGTGGCCCACGCTGGTGGCGACGGCCCCCTTGGAGGAGATCTCATCCAGCCTCGGGGAGCGCGATCTGGACGCAACTGACACCGTCGGCCGTACCGCAGCACTGATCGCAGCCAAGGCCGGCCGCCTCGACGTGTTGGCCTCCCTCATCGGCGCGGGAGCGGACATCAACAAGCAGGACAACATCTGCCTGAACCCGTACCTCTGGGGCTGCATCTCCGGGAATCTCGATCTCGTCCGCATGGGCGTCGAGGCCGGAGCAGATCTGACCCTGCTCACCCGTTTCGGGGGTGTGGGCATCCACCCGCCGGCGGAGAAGGGGCACGTGGAAGTTGTGCGCTACCTGGCCGAACAGACGGACGTCAACATCAACCTCACCAACATCTGCGGCTGGACCCCCCTGCTGGAGGCCATCATCCTGCGCGACGGCGGCCCCGCACAGCAGGAGATCGTCAGGCTCCTGCTGGAAGCTGGTGCGGACCCGGGCATGGTGGACCAGTGGGGCGTCAGCCCGCTGCAGCACGCACAGGAGAAGGGCTTCACCAAGATCGCCGAACTTCTCACTGCAGCACAGGCCTGATCCGGGATGGGCGGCTCTGCGTACACGACGGCGCTGGGGGGAGATCGCGACGTGCTCGTCAGCCTTCGTCCCGGCATGCACGGCCGTGTCCACTCCGCCTTCCGATCCGTGATCAACGTGACCACTGGGCATCCCGACCTGATGAGCCTCACCGCCGCGTCCGTGGCGAGGGCACCACGGTCCATCCAGCTCGGCATTGATCGCATGGATCGGCTGGGAATCGCCGTGGGCGATCGGGTTTCCAGTGACGGTCACACGCTGCGCGTCGGTGAGCACTTCGTCGTCGTCGTCTCCGCCACCCCCGTCTGGGAGGAGCGCCCGCCGAACGGATCTCCCCTCGCGTCGCGCATCGGCCTCCTCGAGGATCTCCTGTCTGCCCGACACGTGCCGGGGAAGTCGGCCTTCGAGCGTGCGGTCGCCGAATCCCTGCAGAACGGGCTCGCCGAACTTCGCAGGGCGGTCCGAGCCGGTGATGGGGACGCGGCCTATCATGCCGCCGCCTCCCTCGTCGGTCTTGGGCCCGGGCTCACGCCCACGGGAGACGATGTGCTCACCGGCGCCGCCTTCGCCGCCAGCCGCCTCAATGGATCTCTCGACGTCGTGCGCGACGCGGTGGCGCTCGTCGCCGACACGGGAACCACGAACGACATTTCGTTGACGGCCATGCGTTGTGCGTTGCGGGGTCGAGCCGTCCAACCCATCGAGGATCTCTACTCATGGCTCTGCGGGGCCGACACCCACAACCCCCACCGACTCGTGACCGACGTCTACGCCATCGGTCATACCTCAGGAGCGGACCTGGCACTGGGTCTGCTCACCGCTGTCCGCCTCCACCAAGAAAGTCAGGAACGCTGATGTCCACTCGGACCCTGGTCAAGAAGAACACCTACATCGACTCCGTGTCGCTGATGTCGATCTCCACCAAGGCCAATGCCCTGCCCGGCGTCACCAACGCCGTCGCAGCCATGGCCACGCCCATGAACAAGGCGATTCTCACCGAGCAGGAACTCATCAGCCCCGAGATCGAGGACGCCACCCCCGGCGACCTCGTGCTCATCGTCGTCACCGACGTCGAGGAGTCGGCCGACGACGCCCTCGAGGGCCTCATCGCCCTGCTCGACCGCAAACCCGCCGCCGACACGGGCGACTCCGTCACCTACCACACCGTGGTGAGCGCAGCCGAGGCTCGCACCCAGGCAAACATGGCCGTCATTTCCGTCAACGGCGCCTTCGCGGCGCGCGAGGCGCACGCCGCCCTCGACAGCGGTTTGAACGTCCTGCTCTTCTCGGACAACGTGGACCTCGACGACGAGATCGCGCTGAAGAAGAAGGCGCACGGCAAGGGTCTGCTGATGATGGGCCCGGACTGCGGCACCGCCATTCTCAACGGCGTCTCCCTTTGCTTCGCGAACGAGGTCCGTCGCGGTCGCATCGGCATCGTTGGCGCCTCGGGCACCGGTTCCCAGGAGATGAGCGTTCGCATCCACGACTTCGGGGCAGGCGTCTCCCAGCTCATCGGCACCGGTGGCCGCGACCTCAGCAGGGAGGTGGGCGGGATCATGATGCTCGATGGCATCGAGGCACTCGACGCCGATCCGGGCACCGAGGTCATCGTCGTCATCTCCAAGCCCCCGGCGGCCGAGGTGGCGGCCAAGGTGCTCGACCGTCTGGCCGCGTCGGACAAGCCCTCGGTTGCCTGCTTCCTGGGTGCTGGCGAGGACATCGCCGCCGAGGCCGAGAAGCGCGGCATCGTCTTCTCCAACCGCACCAAGCCGGCTGCGCTGGAGGCCGTGAAGCTGACCGGTGTCCGCGAGGAGGACCTCGACCTGCACTCCCTGAACTGGCCCCTCATCGAGGAGATCCGCGGCAAACTGACCCCGGAACAGAAGTACATTCGCGCCCTCTACTGCGGCGGCACCATCTGCGACGAGGCCATGTTCCTCGCCATGGAGAAGTACGACGATGTGTACTCCAACATTCGCAAGGAGGCCGAGTTCAAGCTGGGTGGCAGCGATGCCTCCCGCGCCCACACCTTCCTCGACTTCGGTGAGGACGAGTTCACCAACGGCAAGCCACACCCCATGATCGACCCCTCCAACAGGATCGCACGATTCCTCGAAGAGGCGAAGGACCCCGAGGTGGGCTGCATTGTCCTGGACTTCGTCCTGGGCTACGGCTCCAACCCCGACCCCGTCGGTGTCATGATGCCCGCGTTCAAGGCTGCCAAGGAACAGGCCGCCTCCGAAGGCCGTCACCTGGAGATCCTCGCCTACATCCTGGGCACCGACGCCGATTCGCAGGGCCTCCACGAGCAGGTCGCCAAGCTCGCTGAGGCCGATGTCACCTGGGCATCCTCCTCCACCAACACGGGCCTGCTCGCCCGCGAATTCGTCTCGAAGGGAGACCGGGCATGAGCCCCATCACTGACCTGTTCACTTCACCGTTGTCCGTCATCAACGTCGGCGCTGCCATGTTCGCCGAGGACGTGGAAATCCAGGGTGCGGCTGTGACGCACCTCCAGTGGAGCCCGCCCGGAGGGGGCCGCCCCGACGTCGTCGCAGCGCTGACGAAGCTCGCCCAGAGCGATGTCGCGGAGCGGATCGAGGCAGCCAATGCCGAAGCCGTCCAGCGCATCATCACCTCGCAGCCCGTGCTCGTGGGATTCGCCCCGGCGATCGAGGTGGTGCCCGGGATGACGAAGACCACCATCCTGCACGCCGGCCCGCCCATCGAATACGACAGGATGGCTGGCGCCATGAAGGGCGCCGTCACCGGTGCGCTGGTGTTCGAGGGCCTCGCGCGTGACATCGAGGAGGCCGACGCCGTCGCCCGCTCCGGCGACATCACATTCGCCCCGTGCCACGAGCACGATTGCGTGGGATCCATGGCGGGAGTGACGTCGGCATCGATGTTCATGCACGTCGTGGAGAACCGCCCCTACGGCAACCGCGCCTACACGAACCTGTCCGAACAACTCGCAAAGATCCTCCGCATGGGTGCCAATGACCAGAGCGTCATCGACCGCCTCAACTGGATGCGCGATGTGCTGGGACCCGTCCTTCGCGACGCAATGGAATCCGCGGGCGAGATCGATCTCCGCATGATGCTGGCCCAGGGCCTGCACATGGGCGACGAGGCACACAACCGCAACAACGCCGGCACGACGCTGCTGATCCAGGCCCTGACGCCTCACATCCTGAACTCGTCGTTCTCGACGAAGGATCAGCAGGATGTGTTCAACTTCGTGAAGAGCTCGGAGTACTTCTCCGGACCCACGTGGATGGCCACCTCGAAGGCGGCGCTGGACTCCGCCAAGGGCATCAAGGATTCCACCGTCGTGGTGGCGATGTGCCGCAATGGTGTCGAGTTCGGCGTCCGCGTCGCCGGCACCGGTGACCAGTGGTTCACCGGCCCGGCGCAGTTCGTCGAGGGCCCCCTGTTCGCCGGCTTCACCGTCGAGGACAAGGGCCTGGACATCGGAGACTCGGCCATCACCGAGACCTACGGCATCGGCGGCTTCGCCATGGCCTGCGCCCCGGCAATCGTCCCGCTCGTCGGCGGCACGGTGTCCGAGGCCATCGAGTACTCGCGGGCCATGATCCAGATCACCACGGACACGAACCCCAACCTCACCATCCCCATCCTCGGTTTCCGTGGCGTGGCCACGGGCATCGATGTTCGCAAGGTGGAGGAAACCGGCATGCTGCCGATCATCAACACCGCCATCGCCCACAAGGACGCCGGCATCGGCATGATCGGCGCTGGCCTGACCCACCCACCCCTCGAAGTTTTCCACCAGGCAACACTCGCCCTCGCTGAAAGGCTCTCCCAGTGACCACCACCACTGAACCCAGCCGCATCACCTCACGGATGCCGCTCCCGCTGTGGAAGAAGGGCGATCTTGCCGCCTTCTTCGCGCTCTTCACCAACAACCTCACGAACCTGTTGACGGTCATCGCGCTGCTCACGGTGGTCGTCGGGCTGCCTACTGAAATCGTCTTCGGGCGCATCGTCCCTGCGTTCGGTCTCGGCGTGTTCTTCGCGTCCGTGGCCTACGTGATCTTCGCAAACCGCATGGCTCGGCGCCTCGGTCGTACCGACATCACGGCCCTTCCCTCCGGCCCCGCCGCGCCGGCGATCTTCACGATCACCTTCCTGGTGCTGCTCCCGGTCTACACGACGACGAACGACCCGGCCCTGGCCATCGGTATCGCACTGGTGTGGGGCTTCATCGAGAACGTCATCCTCTTCGTCGGCGCGTTCCTCGGGGACAGCCTTCGCCGCGCCGTCCCGCGCACCGTGCTGCTGGCCTGCCTCGCGGGCCTCGGTCTGCTGCTGCTCGCCATGAACCCGATGCTGCAGTCCTTCGCGACCCCCGTCGTTGCCTTCGTGGTGCTGACCCTCATCTTCATCAACTGGTTCGGCAAGTCGCCAATCTTCAAGAAGGTCCCCACCGGCCTCCTCCTGCTCGTCGTCGGTACCGCCCTCGGATGGGCATTCGGGCTCATGTCCCCCGAGGCCATCCGCGAAGCCCTCGCCGGTGCAGGCTTCACCCCACCGCAGGTTCACGTGAACGAGATCTGGGAGTACTTCGGCGTCGCACTTCCCTACATCGCTTCGGCTGTGCCCCTTGCCCTGGCCAACTTCGTCTTCGACATCGAGAACATCGAGGCCGCCCACACCGAGGGCGACCCCTACCCGACGCGCCCCGTGATCCTCGCCGACGCAGGATCCGGCTTCATCGGCAACATCTTCGGCAGCCCGTTCCCCGTGACGGTCTACGTCGGCCACTCCGCCTACAAGACCATGAACGCCGGGGTCGGCTACACCCTGCTCAACGGTGTGGCCATGCTGCTGGTGGGTCTGTTCAGCCTCGGCAGCCTCCTGCTGTCGATCGTTCCGCTCGCGGCCATTGCGCCCATTCTCATCTTCATTGGTGTGGTGACCGCAAACCAGGTGGTGCGGGAGACGCCTCGCATCGAGGTGCCGGTCATCTTCATCGCGATGTTCCCGTGGATCGCAAACTGGGGCCTCAGCCTGTCCGGCAACGTCATGCGGGCACTGGAAACCAATGCCGGCCAGGTGGGCTTCGCGGCGCTCGACGCGACGGGAACCAACTACACCGGCCTCTATGCTCTGGGCAACGGCGCGCCGTTGACCTCCCTCATCTGGGGCTCCATCGCCATCTTCGCCATCCGTAACAGGACCATCGCGGCTGCCATCAGTGCCGCGGTGGGTGGGGTGCTGGCTTTCTTCGGCATCATTCACGCCGGGGCGCCCGTGGTGGGTGGAGAAACGCCCACCAGCTTCCTCATTGCCTACGCCATGGTCGCGGCGCTGTTCTTCATCAAGTGGGCACTGGACAAGCGTGACCCGGACGCCCACGTCCACTCCGAGGAGGGCGAGAAGGTTCCCACGGCCGCTGTCGCCACGGCCTCCAGCGCGAGCGACCCGGTACTGGACGGCACCGAGCGGGCCGACGTCGCCGAAGGCAACGATCTGCGGACCGAGTCTCCGCGGCGCAAGCCCTGATGTCCTGAGCGCCTGCGGCAGGCGGCTGGTCGACGGTGAGCGCCGTGGGCCAGCCGCCTCGCTTGTGGGTCGGCCAGCCACGGCGCGTCAGTGGGTTTGGCACCGATATACGGTGCCGTGGTCGCCGATTGCGTGGTCTCTTGTCGGTTCTGTTCGGGGCGGCGGCTGATTGTCGGGTGCCCGGTCGTGGTCTGGTCGGGGTGGCGACGTGCCCGTCAGGGACGGGCGGCGGCGTCGTTGATCAGTCGCGCCTCGTGGCCGCCTCGAGAGTGAAACAATGGTGCCAATGCCAATGCAGCGAGGGTGATGGCGTGACCACGGTACTGATTTACCTTTTGGTGATCTTCGCTGCCGGACTGCTGGCCATCGCCATCCGGCTCCCACCGCTCGTCGGCTTCCTGGCTGCAGGATTCATCCTCAACGGCATGGGTGTGGACGAGATCGAGGGCCTGAATTTCGTCTCGGATCTCGGCGTGACGCTGATGCTCTTTGCGATCGGCCTCAAACTGAACGTGAAGTCCCTGCTCGGAAGAGAGGTCTGGCTGACAGCGTCGATCCACATGGTGGGCTCCGTCATCGTCGGGGCTGGCTTCCTGGGCCTGCTCGCCTGGCTCGGTGCGCTCACCGTCAACAGCCTCCCCATCATTGCCGTCCTTGCTTTTGCCCTGTCGTTCTCCAGCACAGTGTTCGTCATCAAGATCCTCCAGGACCGCGGTGACGAGCAGGCGCTCTATGGCCGCATCGCCATCGGGGTGCTGATTGTGCAGGACATCGCCGCCGTCGCGTTCATATCCGTTTCACGTGGCACGCCTCCGAGCCCGCTGGCGCTTGGTCTGCTGGTCCTCGTTCCACTGCTGTGGCTATTCTTCAAGCGCTTCAACCGCCTCGGCCGGGCCGAGATGCAGGCACTGTTCGGCATCTTCATGGCGCTGGTCCCCGGATACGCGCTGTTCGACTACGTCGGTCTCTACGGCAGCCTCGGCGCGCTGGTCATGGGGATGGTCCTCGCCACTCATCCCGGCGCCGAGCAGTTGGCGCGGACCCTCTTCACGCTCAAGGAGTTGCTCCTCATCGGCTTCTTCGTGAACATTGGGTTCACCGGTCTTCCGGACAGCCAGAACATCCTCGTGGGGCTTCTCCTCCTCCTGCTCCTGCCCGTGCAGGGAATCGGGTACTGGCTCCTGCTCTGGGTGCAGGGCCTGCGCCATCGCACCAACCTCCTGACGAGTCTCGTGCTGTGCAACTACTCGGAGTTCGGCCTCATCGTTGCGTCCACCGGTGTCGCGGCGGGATGGCTGCCGGCTCATTGGCTGGTCACCATCACCATCGCCGTCGCGGCCAGTTTCGTGCTCTCGGCGATCGCGAACCCGCGACGCACCTCGTCAATGTCGCAGTTCGCCAGCCGGATACCGCCGCGCGCGCGAGAGAAGTTGCATCCCAACGACCGGCACATTCCCATCGGCAACGCACGGGCCATGGTGCTCGGCATGGGACGAGTGGGCAGTGCCGCCTACGAGCAACTCACCCGCGAGTACGGGCTGAACACGGTGGGCGTGGAGCACGATCCGGACCGCGTCGAGAGCCTGCTCAAGAGAGGCATGAAGGTCATCGAGGGCGACGCCACGGACACGGATTTCTGGGACCGCGTCATCCGTAATGGTCTCATTGAGGTCTTCGTCCTCGCCATGCCCTCGCAGTATGCCAACACGGATGCACTGGAGGAGATCCGTGTCCGCGGCTACACAGGCACGGTGGCGGCCGTCGCGCTCTACATCGAGGACGTCGACGAACTCTACGCACGCGGCATCGACGTCGTGGTCCACATGTACGGCGGCGCTGGAAGGGACCTGGCGGACCAGAGCATGGAGGCAAGGCGCGAACAGACCCGCTGACCATGACGTCCGGAAGCAGCTGCTAGAGCCAACCCTGTGTTCGCCAATGGGCCACCAGCGCCTTCACCGTCGTCAACGCTGACGTTGGCAGCCTGGACTCCCTGACCCAGGCGGCCAAGTGGTCTGCATCCGCTGCGGTGCCCAGGGCCTTGGTACGGGTTGAGGGTCCCAGCCGGATGGCCAGGAGGGTGATCACGCCGGGATTGAGACCGCTGACCTCACAGAGGGACGCAGTCATGGCTTCCCGCACGGTTGGGTCCGTTGGCGGGGGCGGGGAGGGCTGCGGGGGAGTAGGGGGCCGCGATGGTGATGTGGGGGCCGAGGCTGGCCTTGAATGCTTCTTTGGAGGGGCGGATGCCTGCTTCCTCTCCGGCTTGGCAGTCCGGGGAGCGCCGTTGATGAAGCGGGACACGTACCCGTCGGGCAGCCACTGACCTGGTCCGCTGTCGGTGAGGATTGCCGCGTCGCACAACGGGCACAGCCGCGCCTCGCTGAGCCCGACCGTGGCCAGTTGGTTACCGCGCGGATTTACGACGAGTTTTTGGGGACGCGTCAGGGATTCCGCACCGCCGCACGACCTGCACCGTCGCTCGGCCCGTAGCCAGGATCGCTCGCACGCGGCGCAGGTCAACAGGACCCCATCCTGTGTGGCCTGTCCGTGGACATGGGTGTCCGTCGAGCACTGGGGACATGTGGTGTCAAACATTTTTGGGCCTCCGGTCCGGTTCAATGTCTCACGTTCCTCATCCGGGCCGTCAAGGAGGCTGACAGCAGGCTGGGAGTCGGGGGGCATGGTTGGTGGCCGAGAACCAACTTTCGTCACTGGAGGGCAGGAAAGCTCTTCATCGTGCTTCGCTGGACCTTCTTCAGCATCCTGCGGTCCGCCCAGGCCCCAATGATTCCGCCGAGGCCCGGGATGGCCTTGCCGAAGAGTCGCACTGATCGCAGCCCGAAGCGACGCAGCACTCGTGCGCCAATGGCACGTGCAACCGCCGAGGATGCCGGGAGTGGCACGTGTTTGGTGATCTGTCGGGTGGCGGCTCCCGCGACGGGTCCGAGCCCGATGCTGGCCAGCACGTCGTCGGACTCCTCACCCACGAGAGCAGCCAGAACACGGCTGCGCACCTGCTCATCATCGAGGTCGTAGCCGCGGATGGCGGCTATGGCGCCGGACATGCGTGTGGCCTGCACGTAGAACTCAAAGATGTTGGCTGGCAGGAGGAATGGGAGGGTGAACAGGCCCCCAAGGCCGGTGAGGAAGCCTCCCACGGTGACCGTCCGTCGGTGCCGGCGCACCACGTGCCGGATGGCTTTCTTCGGCTTGTTGCTGGATCGGTTGGAGGCCTGGGCGGCAACCTCGGCGGCCGATGAGTAGTGGAGCTTCCCCTCCAGACCGATGTCACGGAAGGACTCCACCATTGTCTGCAGTGCCCCGACGACGGAGTTCTGCTCGTCAGTCTCCCCCGTGTCCCCGGGAGTGTCCGTCGATCCCGCCCGGCCACGCTTCGACGCTCGCTCCTCGGTGCGAAGGGCACGCGCTTCTCCCATCGCCTCCCGCGTGAGTTTCGTCGCGGATTTGTCACTGCCCAGTAGTGCCATCAATCCCATGGTGTCCCCATCCGTCGCTCAGTCATGTGGGGGACATCCGCTCGTGTTGTCCCCGACGGCATCGTACCGATCGCCGGTGTCGCAGTCGGCCCGAAACGTGGGCGACGGCCAGCGACAGGGCGGGTCAGGACGTCACGTCGGCCGTCACGAAGCGACCCCAGGCCAGCGACCCGAAGATGGCCACCCAACCAAGTTGCACCAGCATGCCGCTGCTGAGCACGCCCCAGTCGACCTGGATGCGCAGGAACTCGGCGAAATCGAACCAGTGGTGCGTCAGGAGGTAGGGATGGATGGAGGCCAACTGCGGGAGCGTGTCCAGCACCGACGAGATCACTGCAACCACCGTCGTCGCAGCCATGGCCCCGACGGGGACCTCGGTCAGCGTCGAGAAGAACACGCCGACGGCCACCAGTCCCGTCAGTGACAGCGCCACGTACATCGCGACCCCGAACATGCGGGCCATACCGCCTGCCAGGCTCACTGTGGAGCCGGACAACAGCGTCATGTCCGTCAGTCCGAAAAAGGCTCCCCCGGAGGCGAGCGCGATCACGGCGATCAACAACACGGCGGCGACGGCGAAGGCGAGGGATGCGACGGACTTCGACGCCAGCAACCGGGTGCGGGCCACCGGCAGCGTCAGGAGATACCTGAGCGTCCCCGCCTGGGATTCCCCGGCGATGGCGTCGCCCGCGGTGATCCCAATGGTGAGCGGAAGCAGAAATGGCAGGCACAGGAACAACGACGCGATCACGAGGAACAGACCGTTGCCCGTCACACGTCCGATGAACCCGGGGCCCTGGCCGTCCAGCCCCGAGCTCTGTGCGATGAACAGGACGATGGCAAGCATCAGGGGAACCAGGGCGAGTCCCACCAACAGTGCGATCGTGCGCTTGCGTCCGAAGAGCAGACGCATGTCGCTGCGCAGCAGCCGTCCGAACGAACCCCTAGCGCGCGACATCGAAGCCCTCCCCGGTCAGCTCCACGAACAGCTGTTCCAGGCTGCGACGGCGAACTCTGAGACCCACCAGGTCCACGCCGGCGTGGACCAGCGCTGCCGACACCCGCTCCGGCGCGACGTCCCCGAGATGCGCGTGCACAGTGTGATCGTCGGTCCTGACGTCTGGCAGGCCGAGCGATTCGAGGACCGTGGCGGCCCCGGCGACGTGGGACTGAGTCGTCGTGACGACCAGACGTGCATCGTCGTCGTTCTCCAGTTCGCCGCGTGCGGCCTGCGCGAGGAGCTTGCCCTGGCTCATGATGCCGATGTGGGTGCAGACCTGCTCGATTTCGGACAGGAGATGCGACGAGACGAGGATCGTGGTGCCGTCGTTGGAGAGCTCCCGGATCAGGTGGCGCACCTCTCGGGTGCCCTGCGGATCGAGACCGTTGGTGGGTTCGTCCAGTACAAGGAGTTCCCTGGGACGCAGCAGCGCCAGCGCCAGGCCCAGTCGTTGCTTCATGCCCAGCGAGTACTGCCGGAAGAGTTTGCCGGCGGCCGCCGAGAGGCCGACCCGTTCCAGCGCCGTGTCGATCCGTTCCTTCGCGGTGCTCGGATCTGCGGTGACGTCGCAGGCGTCGAAACGGACCAGGTTGGAGCGGCCACTGAGGTAGGGGTGGAAGGCGGGGCCCTCCACCAGCGTACCGACGCGGGGGAGGACGGTTGCGCCCTCGTCGGGCATGTGTTTCTCGAGCAGCCAGGCCTCTCCGGCCGTCGGCCTGACGAGGCCCAGCAGCATGCGGATGGTTGTGGTCTTTCCCGACCCGTTGGGCCCGAGAAAGCCGTAGACAGCGCCCTGAGGGACCGCGAGGTCGATCCCGTCCACGGCCACCTGGCCGGACCGGAACCGCTTCGTCAGTCCCTCAGTGCGAATTGCTGGTGCACTCACGCCAACGCGCGCAGGGCGTCGGCGGAGATGGCGCCCGCGAGGACGCGTCCGTCGTCGGTCACGAGGACGTTGAGCAGCGCGGTGCTGAACAGGTCACCCTCGGGAACCTCAGTGGTGAGCTGCCCGTAGAGCTCGTCCATTTCCAGGCTCATGCCGTCGGACTCGGGCACGAATTCCTCCAGCATCTTCTGTGCTTCGTCGGAGCCGATGATGCGGCCGCCGGCGTCGGTCACGGAGGCGGGATCCTCAGAGAGAAGGGCGGCGAAGTCCAGGTCGGTGAACTCGATGACACTCTCCCAGCCCTCACCCATGACGGTGGGCATGGCGTGCTCTTCACCGGTCACCTTGTCGGTGCCATCCTTCTCGGGGAGGGGGATGACGACGTCGCGCTCGGTGGCGCCGGCGGGGGCGGAGAAGTCGAAGACGGATTCGCTCGGCATGCCGAAGTCGACGTCGGTGAAGGACACCTCAACTGCCGGTGCGCTCGGATCCTGGGTGCTCCAGGTCTGGACGCGCAGGGGGATCATGGTCTCGCCGTCGATGGCCATGGCAACGCGCTCCACCAGGGTGTCATCCGACGTGGGGGTCACGATGACCTGGTAGACGTCGCGGCCGGCGACGGTGGTCTGCGCGTCGATCTCGACCGTGGAGTATTCCTTCACCATGGCCAGGGCCTGCTCAGCGGCCTCCTGGGGGGTGGGGAGTTCGGCCTTGCGGTCGAGCATCTCGGCGCGGGCCTCGTCGCTCATCGCCTCGAGTTCCGCAAGATCGGCGTCGCTGAAGGAGTAGTTGACGGCCTCGTCCTCAGAGCTGGAGTAGGTCCACATCTGGGGGCCGTCGGCCACGACTGAGTACTCGGACATCGTGCCGAGCAGGGCCAGGCGGGAGCGTTCTTCGCCATCGGTCCACACACGGATGGTGGAGCTGCCGCCCAGGAGCGAGATGGGATCGGCGCCGGTGGCCTCGGTGAAGAGCATGTCGGGCAGACCCAGGCGTGCGGTGTGCACGACTGTGCCCGACATGGCCTGCGGCTCGGCGTCGAGGACCTCGGTGATCAGCTGCTCGGCGGTGATGTCGGGGAGATCGTTGGACTCACCGGCAGCGAACAGTGGCTGGGCGGCGAGCGAGAGCGCGACGGCGCTGGAGACAGCTACCGGCACCACCCAAGGGGAGCGGAGGAAGGAACGGCGGTCCGCCTGTGTGAATGACATTTTGCCAGCGTAGTTGGACCTGGCTGTGAGGACGCTGAGAGCAGTCGCGCTGGCAGGGTGGAGGGCCAGGTATGAATGGTTGATGGCGAGTGGGCACGAGTCCGTGCTCCCTCAGCTGATCCGTGCCAGCGAAGCCCTGATCCGACTCAGCTCAGCCTCACCCGAGCGCACCCCGAGGTGTCGCAGCGCCAACAGCGCCGCGCCCGCGAGCCCCGACTCCGCCAGGATGCAACGATCCCCGAAAGCGTCCACCAAGTGCTTCGTGATCGGCGAGCCCTCATCCAGAAGGCCGCCCGCCAGCACGATCGGGTCCCCAGACGCCGGATCGACAGCCACGCGGGCTGTCCGCTCCACCGCAGCGGCAGCACGGGCCAGGATGTCGGAGGCGACGGCATCGTCCGGGTACTGCAGGGTGAGCGGTGCGAACTTCGCCAACGTCACCGGACGCGCACCGTACACGTGACGCAGCAGACGGTGGGATCCGTTGTTGAACCCCGGCCCGGGACGATCGGGAGCCTCGGCGACCCGAGCCATGACGGCTTCGGTGAGAGCGGTCGCCGGTCCGCGTCCGTCGAGGTGTTCCGCCACTGCCCGGACCACTTCGCGCCCGATCCAGAAGCCGGAACCCGTATCCCCCAGCAGCCACCCACCGCCGTCGACGATGCGTTCGAGGTGCCCGTGGGAGACAACACCGGCCACAGCACCCGTGCCGACCACCAGCACCGTGCCGTCGCAGGACGCCGTGGCCGAGAACCATGCGCTCAGGATGTCCGGTTCGAACTCGACGGGGGCGGTGACCCCTGCCGCGGTGAGTTGGGCCTCCTCCCCGGCCAGGTCGGTTGAGGTGCTGGCCCCCGCCATTGTCATCAGCACGAGTTCGGGTACGGCAACAATGGGCCCTGACAGTGCCTCCATGAGGGCGGACACCACGTTGGCCATCGCCACCGGAGGTCCCAGAGCGATGGGGTTTCCGCCGTTGGCCCTGCCCACCCCGAGGCAGTGTCCTGACTCATCGAGCAGCACGGCACGGGTGGTCGTGCCCCCCGCGTCGACTGCCAATACTGTGCGCACTGCGCCCTCCTTGCATCGCCGATCAGTCCTGCACGCTAGCCTCTGAGGGACAAAGGAGGATTCGCATGACCAATCCTGTTGCATCTTTTCACCGTGAGGTCGTCAGACGCCTTGACCGTCTCGCGGAGGACGCCAGTTCCGGCCCGATCGCCGAGGCCGTTGACATCATGGCTGACTGCCTCGCCGCAGGGGGCGTCATCCACGCCTTCGGAACGGGCCACTCGGAGGCATTCGCGATGGAGATGGCCGGCCGTGCAGGCGGGTTCATCCCGACGTCGAAGCTTTCGCTCCGCGACGTCGTGCTCCACGGTTCCCACGAGGTTTCCGAGCTTTCAGCGTCGAGCCTCGAGCGTGACGACACGGTCGCCGACGAATTGTTCGCCATCCACCCGAAAGATCCGCGAGATGTCTTCATGATCGCCTCGAACTCCGGGGTGAACGGCTCAGTCGTCGGCCTGGCGCTGGCCGTCAAGAAGGCTGGACATTCGCTGATCGCCCTCACGAGCTTCGAACACACCGAGGCGGTGAGCCCCAAGCACCCCAGCGGCAGGCGGCTCCGCGACGTCGCCGACGTGGCGATCGACAACCTTGCTCCCTTCGGCGACGTCACCGTCAGCCTCGATTCCGGCCTGAAGGCGGGCGCGGTCAGCTCCATAACAGCGGCCTTCGTCGCCCAACTCCTCACCATGATGACCGCAGAAAAGATGACCGCCCGCGGACTGATCCCGCCGCTCTACATCTCGGCGAACATCCCGGGCGGCGACGAGCACAACAACAGCCTGCTCGCCGCCTACGAGGGACGACTGCGCATTCAGGCATGATCCCCTGTCACAGCCACCGCGTGGACAGTGTGGGCCCGCTGGCATGATGGACGAGTGCGGGTATTGGTGGTCGACGACGAGCGTGGGCTGACGCGCACGCTCCAGCGCGGCCTGGCGGCTGAGGGTTTCGCCGTCGACTGTGCCCACGACGGGGAGACAGGACTCTCGCTGGCCACCCACGGCGACTATGACGCCATCGTTTTGGATGTAATGCTGCCGCGTCGCAACGGCTACGACGTGGTGGACGCCCTGCGCAAGCGCAAGGTCTGGACACCCGTGATCATGCTGAGCGCCAAGGACGGCGAGTATGACGTGGCCGACGCCCTGGATCTCGGTGCGGACGACTACCTCACGAAACCGTTCTCCTTCGTCGTCCTCGTCGCGCGTCTGCGGGCGCTGGTGCGACGACCCTCCGAAGCGCGCCCGGCGGTGCTCGCAGTGGGGGGGACCGAGCTCAATCCTTCAACCCGCGCAGTCACCCAAGGCGGCAGGCCCGTTGAACTCACCGCGCGGGAAGTGGCCCTTTTGGAGTACCTCATGCGCCACGCAGACCGCGTGGTGGGCAAGGTGGAACTGCGCGACCACGTCTGGGACGGCGACGGTGAGGACCTCAACGTGGTGGAGGTGTACGTGGGCTATCTTCGGCGCAAGCTCGGCCGCGAGGCTGTCGCCACCATCCGGGGAGCCGGCTATCGGATGCTGGGATGAGTGGCCGCCTGCGATGGCGCGGGCTGTCTCTCCGCCTCCGACTGACCCTGGTGACCACCGGCCTGCTGGCTGTGGGCCTGGTCATGGGGGCGATCGCGCTGACGGCGGTGGTCTCGGCAAGCCGCATCTCGACACTCGACGAGTTGACGGCCGCCCGGGCGGCCACCATTGCCAGACTCGCAGAGGAGGATCGCCTCCCGGAGCCCCTACCCGTGGCCGAGGCCGGTGAGGTGGCCCAGGTGCTCGACTCCGCAGGGTTGGTTGTCGCCAGCTCCGCCAACGCGAGCCGAACGCTGCCCGTGGTCACCGCCCCCGAACTCGTCCGCCTCGAGGAGAAGCCAGCCGCGACGCTGGCAACCGCCTATGACGAGCGGGCCCGCGTGACGGCGATGACGGCATCATGGCGGGGCGGGCCGGTGAGCGTGGTGGTGTCCCTGCCGCTGCGCGACATCGAAGGAGTGCTGGACGCCCTCCGCGTCTCACTCGTGGGCGTGGTCCCCACCCTGAGCCTCCTCCTGGCCGGGGTGATCTGGCTGGCGTTGGGTCGGGCGCTGCGTCCCGTCGAACAGCTTCGCAGTGCCGCCGCACGGGTTTCCAGGGAGGGCGGCCCCGGCTCGCTTCCGGTTCCCGCTTCGCACGACGAGCTCGGAGCGCTTGCACGGACCCTCAACGAGATGCTGAACCGGCTGGAGCTGGCCGCTGCCAGACAGCGGTCCTTCGTGGAGGATGCCGCGCATGAGCTGCGGTCCCCGATTTCCATCCTGAGGGCCACAGTCGAGGCTGCCCAGTCCTACCCGGACGCCTGGACCGATGGCGAGCTCGCCATGGACCTCGAGCCGGAGGTGTTGCGCATGCAGCTGCTGGTGGATGACCTGCTTCTGTTGGCACGCGTGGGTGCCGCCCCCACATCCCGGTCCGTCGCGGACCTGCGTTCGGTGGTCGAGGATGCCGTCAGCAGTGCCCGGTCCGGGCCGGGCGTCGACATCACCGGGAGCGGTACGGCGTACGTGGACCCCGCTGCCGTGAGCCGGGTGGTGCGAAATCTGGTGGAGAACGCGTCGAGGCACGCGAGGAAGCTCGTGCGGGTGAGCGTCTCGGATGGATGCGTCGTCGTGGAGGACGACGGGGAGGGCATTGCGGAGGAGGATCGTGAGCGCGTGTTCGAACGATTCGTTCGCCTCGACGAGGCGCGGGAGCGTGAAGCCGGCGGCAGCGGCCTGGGCCTGGCCATCGTGCGGGAGATCGCTCGCGATCACGGCGGTGACGTCGTGTTGGGTGAATCCGTCCTCGGTGGGGTGAGAGCGACGCTGACCCTGCCCGGCGGAGCAAGGCCGTGACCCCCTGAACTCCCACGAAACGGGGCCCGTCCGCGGCCAGGGTGCTGGCGGTGCGGACGGGCCCCATCTCCATCGGGGGGCCGGACGTCAGTTGAGCAGCGCGTCCACATCCACCGAGCTCGGCACCAGCACCGCGTCGATCGCGTGGATCACGCCGTTGGAGGCGTCAACGTCTGTCTGCACGACGGTGGCGTCGTTGACCATGACGCCGTCATCGGTGGTGATCTCGATCGTCGAGCCCTCGACGGTCGCAACCTCGCCGGCGGTCACGTCAGCGGCCATGACCTCGCCCGAGAGGACGTGGTAGGTCAGGATGCTGGTCAGCGCGTCCTTGTTCTCAGGCAGCAGCAGCGCGTCGAGGAGTCCCTCGGGCAGGGCTTCGAAGGCCTCGTCAGTGGGGGCGAACACTGTGAACGGGCCCTCGCTGGACAGGGTTTCGACAAGATCGGCAGCAGTCACAGCGGCGACCAGTGTCTCGAAGTCAGGATTGCCGGCGGCAACATCGACGATGGTGCCGGGCTCTTCCATCGGTGCGTCGGATTCCATGGGCTCCTCGGATTCCATGGGCTCGTCGGATTCCATGGGCTCCTCGGACACCATCTCGGTCGTCTCAGTCGCGGTGGTGGTGTCGGTCTCGGCCTCGTCCGCGTCACTGGCACAGCCGGACAGGAACACCAGGGCGGCGATACCTGCGGCGGCAACGGTCTTGATCTTCATGGCTACTCCTTGGATAGGGGGGAAGCCGTCATGTACAGCTCCTATCTATCTCTTCGTGAGATGTGGCGCCCATGGATGCACTTGCCCGAGAAAAAACTTCTTCCCGGCGCTCTCAGCGGCCGTGGGACTCAATCGTGTCCACGATCGCCGGACGGAGATCCGCCAACGCGATCACCCTGTCCACGGAGCCCACTTCGACGGCCCGGTGGATGCTGTGGACACCGTCGAACTCTGCTGCCACCTCGGAAATCTTCTCGGCCCGCACCGACGCCGCCGCGTCAGCCAACTCGAGCTGCAACTCGGCCTGCTCCTCGGGGGCCGCCCGGCGGAGTCTCGTCTCCAGGTCCGCCACCCGGGGGTCGGAACTGGTGCGCCGGTCCACGTCGCGGGCGAAGACCACTGCCGCTGCGGGCGCGCCGCCGATGACGGAGGCGAACGAACCCTCGACGGCCAGCACAGTCATGTTCTCGTTGAGCCGTTTGGAGAACACGACGAACGCGCCGCCGTGATAGCGGGAGATCACGACGAAGACGATTGGGCCATCGAAGTTGACGATGGCCCGGCCGATCTCGGCGCCGTACTCCAACTGGAGGTTGCGCATCGATTCCGGAGAACCGTCGAAACCCGACAGGTTGGCCAGCACCACGAGGGGCCGGTTGCCCGAGGCCGCATTGATGGCACGCGCCACCTTCTTCGACGAACGCGGGAACAGGGTGCCTGCGGTGAAGGTGTCGGGCCCGTCCGTGGGGGGGAAACCGGCGCGGGGGACGGGCGTCGATTCGATACCGACAACGCTCACGGAGTGACCGCCAACGCGGGCGTCGATGACGACGGCGGTCTCCGCCTCCGCCATGCCTGCCCAGCGCTCCATGCGGGGATGGTCCTGGTCGCACACGGAGGCGATGACGGTGCGGATGTCGAACGGCTTCTTGCGGTCCGGGTTGTGTTCCGTGGAGAAGATCTCCCCGACGGTGGCGAAGTCCCCGGCATGGGGGTACGTCGACACATCGCGACTCACGGGATCCTCGCTCGGGGCCCTGCGGGGTCCGGTCTCGCCGGGTGCCACCCACGTGTGGTCGTAGTGTGAGATCAGGATGCCCATGGCCGTGCCCAGATCGTTGGCCCAGTACTGGGCCTGACCGTTCGGGCCCATCACGCGGTCGTATCCGCCGATGCCGAAGTTGTCCTCCGCGGAGACACCGCCGGAGAAGTC
Source organism: uncultured Actinomycetota bacterium (assembly GCA_963747505.1). Lineage (GTDB taxonomy): Bacteria > Actinomycetota > Actinomycetes > Propionibacteriales > Propionibacteriaceae > Arachnia. Next base: position 275,677 of record CAVVFD010000002.1, read on the forward strand.
CAGCGACTGCTTGCCGGTCAGCACCATGGCGGAATCCGGTGTCATGACGAGAATGCCCTTGGTGTGCATCAGCATGGTGGCCTCGGCGTTCCAGTACGGCTGGGCGCCCACGTTGATGCCGGCGACCACGACGTTGATCTCGCCGCCGGCCTGGGTGAACTCCACGATGCGGCGCAGCGCCGCACCCACCCAGTCCATGTTCTCTGTGCCGGAGTCCATGGAGATGCGCGCGCCCGAGCTCAGTGTGAACCACTCCACCGGTACCTCGAGTTCCTCGGCGAGGTTGATGGCGGCGATGATGCGCGCACACTCCGGTTCCGCGAGGGCGCCGAGGCCCTTGGTGGGGTCTCCGGAGAGGACGATGCGGGTGATGCCCCGGGGGTGGAGGGCAGTCGGGGTGGTGACACGGGCCACGATGATGCCGGCCCTGTTGCACCCTGGTGCGCGATCCACCTCGGTGAGACGGCCATCGGCATCGAGGTCCAGCTCAACGAGCGAGCCGCCACTGCCTGCCAGCGCGGCCGTCAGTTCATAGGGGTAGACGAGCCCGCGGCGACGAGCGCGCAGCACCTTGCCAGCGTAGTCGTCGAGCGGTTTCAGGGGCTCCGACGGTGGTGCGGTGATCGTGGTGGTCACGCCCGCGCCGGGTTGGGCGTGGAAGCGCAGGGCCAGGGGCACGAGCCGGTCGCCCCGGACGAAGCGGCCCTGGCACAGCACCTCCTCGATTCCCGCGCCGTCGGACAGGGGCGTGATGCGGTCCTGCATGGGTGTGATGTCCACGAGATCGATGTCGATCTCGGGCCAGACGTGGACCCAGACGTGGTTCACGTCCAGCTTGGTGCCGGCGGGGCCGCGGGCAGAACGGGTCCGCCGGATGGCCTCCAGACAGTTGGCAACGGCGCGTTCGGCGTGGGGCAGGCTGACGAGCACGCCCTCGTCGTTGCGGATGACGGCAAGCTGACGCACCTGGGCCATGGCCACCAGGCGTCGGTCCTGCGGGTTGGATTTCGCGATGCAGTCGAACAGCAGCACGTCAGCCGGGGCTGGCAGGCGCGTCGTGTGAAAGTCGCGTAGCCGCCACAGGTCGAGCTGGCGTCCCGTCATGGGGTGAAGGTCCCGGATGCGTTCGTCCTCGTGGATCCCGGACTCGTCGAACCGGAAGGAGCGGTACTCCACCTTCCCGTCGGCGCTGCACACACCAATGGCGACGCGCTTGACGGAGGGGTCCCACTCCCAGGACCGCAGCCGCTCCAGCAGCTGCCCGGAGATGTCGTCCGCATCGGAGTGTTGCGGCCACAGGACGTAGAGCTCGATGACGGCATCGTGGCCCGGCGTGCGAGCAGCCACCTGCTCCTTCACCAACAGGGCGAGGGCGCCATCCGGGAGGAGTTCCTCGGCGATCCCGACGGAGGCGATGAACCGTCGTGACCTACCCTCCAGCACGTAGTCCGCGAGAATGACGGAGCGGCCGTCAATGGTGCGACGCGTGACGTCGGACAGGCCATACTCGGTGTAGTACTTGCGCAGCAGCACCTCGAGCATCGGCTCGTGCGCAGGCGTTCCTCGCCCAAGTCGGGCGCCCAAGAAGTTCGCCGTCCACTCCGGGATGGCGGCCAGTTCCAGGATGCGCCTGTCGTAGTCGGGTGCATCGGGATGGGCGGCCAGGGCTTCCACCTCGTCGCCCACACCCGCGACGATCGAGGCCCGCTCAGCATCCACCAGCGGCTGGTCGAACCAGCGGAACCGGACGGATCTTGCGAGATCGCCCACTGTCGGGAACCGGAGCTGGGTGGCCCGCACCAGTCGCTCCAGCTGCGCACGGGCGCAGGCGGCACGATCCGGGTCGGGAGCGGCCTCCGAGATCCAGCGGTCGAGGATCCCGAGCACCAGGGGGATGTCGGAGGCGATCCTCTTCTGCGCCAGAAAGATGCGGAAGACGGCCTCCTCGAGAGCGGGCGAGCGCTCCATGGAATCCACTGCGTAGTGACGCAGCGCGGTGGCCAGGCGATCCACGAAGTACGCCGGCAGGCCGGCCCGCTCGGTGTCCAGCGCTGTCAGGTAGCGGTGGAAGTGTTCACGGTCCGAGTGCACCCGCAACTCGGTGCTGGCCTGCTCGTCGAAGGGCCGGTTGCGCCCGAGCTCCGCCAGGTCTGCGAACAGCGTCAGGAGTTTGATCTCGTCGTCCAGGACGTCGGCTCCCGCTGCGCGGGCCTCCTCCCGGGCGGACAGGTAGCTGGACAGTGTGGTGGCGCTCGGGTCCACGTCGAAGCCCATCAGCACGGCCGACAGGTCGCCGATCAGGCGGTGGGTCAGTGCGGTGGGGTCCAGCTGGTTCGGAGAGGTGGGGACGTGCACGGCCGAGCTCTCGACGGCGGCCACCTCCGCCCCGTCGCCGAGCGGCTCCAAGCGGACCAGCGGCGCCATGGATTCCACCAGCGAGCCCGTCATCACCATCAGTTGTTTCACGCGTGCCGGGAACGGTGCGTGGACGGCGGTCTCCATCTTCATGGACTCGAGAACGACCACCGGGGCGCCGGCCTCCACCTCGTCGCCGACGGCCACGGGCGTGGCCACCACCAGTGCGGGAGCAGGGGAGCGCAGGACGCCCCCCTCATCCCGGGACACGCGATGCGTGACACCGTCCACCTCGATGGCGTGGATGGGACCATGCGTGGCCGAGGTGATGCGGTGGCGCTCATCACCGACGGTGATGCGACCGTGCACGTCGTCGAAACGGGTGAGTTCCGCCTCGGTGGCCTGACCGTCAACCACCACCCGGTAACGCCGCGGTGCAATGGCGAACGTCGTGACGCAGTGGGTGGCGCCGCGCAGCTTGAGATCCACCTTCAGACCCGCCGCATGCGCGGTCTGCGGTCGCCCTCCTCGTGCGGTGGACAAGAGGCGGTCCACTTCCAGCAACGTGGACTCCTCGTAGGCCTCGATGGCTGCCACGACGAGTGCGACCCCGGCGTGGGAATCGGCGACGAGTCCTCCGTCGGCGCGGGTGCGGTCGATCCAGGCGGTGTCCGCCCACACACCACCCCCGGTGGGGCCGGTGACCTCAGGTTGGCGGAGCAGTTCAAGGATGAACGCCTTGTTGGTCGCGCCACCCTCGACCACGACCGTGGTCTCAGCCATGGCCCGGCGCAGTCGGCCGAGCGCCTCGTCGCGGGTGCGGCCGAAGGCGATGATCTTGGCGATCATGGAATCGAAATCGGCCGGGATGGAATCGCCCTCGGTGACGCCGGTGTCGACGCGAATGCCGGGCCCGGCGGGCAGAGCGAGATGGGTGATCAGCCCGGGCGCGGGGGCGAAGTCGCGATCCGGGTCCTCGGCGTTCAGACGGGCCTCGACGGCATGGCCTGACTCGGTGGGCCGCTCCTCCAGACGGCCACCGTCGGCCACATGGATCTGGGCCCTGACGAGATCGAACTGGTTGGTGACCTCGGTGATGGGGTGTTCCACCTGGAGACGAGTGTTGACCTCGAGGAACGCGAGCATCTGCTCGCCGGGATGGTAGAGGAACTCGACGGTGCCGGCGCCCACGTATCCCACGGCCAGCGTGAGGCGCTCCGCGGAGGCCTTCAGTTCACTGGTCTGCTCTGCTGAGAGGAGCGGGGACGCCGATTCCTCGATGATCTTCTGGTTGCGTCGCTGCACGGTGCAGTCGCGGACCCCGATGGCCCAGGCGTTGCCATGCCTGTCGGCAATGACCTGCACCTCCACGTGGCGGGCGCCGGTGACCAGCTTCTCCAGGAACACGACCCCCGAGCCGAACGAGCGCTGGGCCTCGTCGCGGGTGCGTTGGTAGGCGTCGGTCAGGTCGTCGGCGGAGGTGACCTTGCGGATGCCGCGGCCGCCACCGCCGGCGGTGGCCTTGAGCATGAGGGGGTAGCCGATCCGCTCGGCGGAGGCCAGTGCGTCGTCGAGGGTGTCAACGCCACCGCGCGACCACGGCGCCACCGGCACGCCCACCTCCTCGGCGAGGAGCTTGGAGCCGATCTTGTCGCCCAGCTTGCGCATCGCCTCGCCGGAGGGACCGATGAACCGTATGCCACGGGATTCGACGAGGTCCGCGAACGCGGCATCCTCCGCGACGAACCCCCACCCCACCCAGACGGCGTCGGCCCGGACCTCGGTGAGGACACGGGCGAGGAGCTCGTGGTTGAGGTACGGCCGCTCCGAGGCGGGCCCGATGGGGTGGGCCTCGTCGGCCTCCCGGGCGAACATGGCCGAGCGTTCGGCGTCGGTATAGAGGGCGATCGTGACAACCGGGTCGCGATCAGGATGCTCGGCGTTGAGATCGCGAACGGCGTGGATCAGCCGCATGGCTGCTTCACCACGGTTGACAATGGCGATGCGCTTGAACACCTGATACCTCCTGACGGACCCACGACGAGGGTGTGGATTCTGCCCATCATGCAGGTCACCCATGGGTCCTGCGAGTCAGGATGTCACCTGTGGAGACCTGGCAAGCGCAGTGACAGGCCGATCCAAGCTTGGCCAGGGATCGTTGTGGGGTTCACACAAAGCACGCGAACCTCACACAATGTGAGGAACTCGAGCCCGATCGGTGAGGAACCGGTGTCGGAACAGCAAACCTGACCCGGTTGTCTTGGCTTCATCAGCAAAAACACCACCGGGGGCGCCACACCGCCCGCACATCTCGAGGAGCACACCATGGACCGCAGCAAGATCAAGAACAGCCTCCGCATCGCCGCCGTCGCCCTGATCGGCGTTTCTGCCCTGAGCGTGGGCGCGAACGGCGTCTACGCCACGCTGAACGCCGAAGCCAACAACGTCACCCCGCAGATTGCCGACAGCGGCACGCTCAGCCTGACGCTGGGTGCGGGCTCCGGCTCGACGGGCTTCGCCTCCAAGGTGGAGAACCTCGCTCCCGGCGATGTGTCCAACCGCTACGTCGATCTCAGCAACGGCGGGACGCTCGCCTCCACCGCTCTGAGCCTGGACGTTGCCGCCACCGGCACCCCAGCCCTCATCACCGACGCCGGCACCAGCAAGGCGCTGCGCGTGAGCGTCAAGTCCTGCTCCGTTGCCTGGGATGCCGTCACGGGGGACTGCACGGGAGTGACGAAGACTGAGCTGGCCGCCGCACCGCTGGCGTCGCTGGCCACCGCGCACCCGTTCACCGCCACCACCGGTCTGACCGCCGGCGGAACCACCCGCCTGCAGGTCAGCGTCTCGTTGCCGGACCAGAACGAGGTCACCGTCAACGGCGTCGCTCCCGTGAACACCGTTCAGGGCGGCTCCGTCGACCTGACGTACTCCTTCACCGAGGCACAGGCCGCACCGGCCACCACCCATCGCTGATCCCAGCGACTCAGACCGGGTGGGCGCGTTTCGGGGGAATCGCGCCCACCCAGCTCCACCACAGACCGGGTGGGCGCGTTTCGGGGGGACCGCGCCCACCCAGCTCCACCACAGACCGGGTGGGCGCAGTTCGGGGGGACTGCGCCCACCCATCACGAACCTCTTGACGAAGACCCACATGAAAGGAAGACGATGAAGCTCTCTCGTCCGGCCACCGTCGCCATCGCGCTGCTCGCCGTCCACCTTCTCGGGATCTCGAGCACTGCTGCCGCCCAGACCATGGCGGCGGCGCGGTCCGTCATGGTCACCACCACGGCGACGTGGGGCGCCGTGGCCGTAGAGGAGGGGGCGATCGTGACAACCGGAGCGCCGCTGGTGGTCATGCTGGATGGCTGGCCCAGGACGACGGAGTTCTTCGACCTCGTCAATGTGGGCAGCCGGCCCATGTCTGCCGCTGACATCATTGTCACCGCTGTGGACACCGAGGACGGAGAAAGTGTGACTTCCTCCCTCGACTTGGCCACATGCACGTCGGGATCGTGGAAGAACAACGGCAAGTGCTCCGGGACTCTTGCGCCTCTGGAATCACCATTCGATGGCAGGTTCACACTCGATGCGACGCTGCAGCCCGGTGAGCGCGTAACCGTCCAAGTGACCGTGGGGCGGTCGCGTACCGCCATTCGATCGACGATCGACATAGCCGTTTCCCGGTCGCAGCTTCTCGGCCTGCCCACCACGAACATTTGATTCCCGATTCCATGAAGGAAGTCGCTGCCATGAGCCCCCGTCGCGCCGTCGAGTGCACCGCACCGTCAACGTCCGCCCGTATCCGAGCCGCGATCGGGTGGACGGTCCTCGTGGTCATGGTCGTAGCGGCCGTGTCCGTCGCACTGGCCACCACCGTCGGTGGCTTCCACGTGACTCGGGTCCTGTCCAACAGCATGCAACCCACCTTCAGTGCGGGAGACATCATCATCGTGCGGGACCAAGCGCTGTCAGACATCAACAAGGGTGATGTCGTGGTTCTGCCGGACCCGAACAGCTCCAGCCTTTTCGTCCACCGCCTCGACAGCGTCGAACGCGAGGGCGGTCGCACCATGGTGACCACGTGGGGCGACAACAATCCCGCCCCCGACGCGTGGCTGCTCGAGGTCACCTCGGACACCGTTCCCGTCTACACGGTTGCCATCCCCACGGCTGGGCTGCCTCTGCCCACATTGCGGGAGGCGACGTCGCAGATGCTCCTCGCGGGGGGGCTCGCCCTGGTCGCGATCATGCTCGCCCTACCCGGGAATGGGCGACCCGCACGTGCGGCGATGGCTGAAGCGCAGTAGGCTCCTCCTTGGACGGAGCGCCCCCAAGCTCTGTTCCGAGAAACCCGAGGAACCCACATGGTCAACAATTTGGTACCGCAGGTTGCGGCGCTCATCGCAGATCGTCGCGAGGCAGTGGCCCACACGGCTGCACAGGAACTGCAACTGGCCAGCCCCCAGGAACTCCCGGCTCTGGTCCATCGCCTGGCGGGCAAGCTCGGTGTGTTCGGTCACGAGGCCGCCGGTGAGGCAGCCCACCGACTGCTGCTGGACCTGAGAGGCGGACTTGGCGCCACCGAGTACCCGGGCCGCGTCTCCGAGATCGTGTCGCTGCTCGACCCCGTGGCAGGCGGCCGGCCGTGAATCAGTCACTCGTCCTGGTCGTCGAGGACGATCCCGACCTGCGCGAGCTCATGACGGTCATGCTGACCAACTCCGGACATCGCACCGTGGAGGCCGCCGATGGCGAGACTGCCCTGCAGAAGTTCCACGCGCATGCCCCCGATCTGGTCCTGCTCGACATTTCGCTGGGTCCGTTCACGATCGACGGACTGGAGGTGTGTCGACGCATCCGGAAGGACAGCGACGCGCCGATCATTTTCCTGACCACGCATGGCGATGACATCGATCAGATCGTCGGTTTCTCAACCGGAGCCGACGACTATCTGACGAAGCCAGTCAACCATCGCCTGCTGTTGGCCCGTATCGCAGCCATCCTGCGCCGTCGCGAGGGGCCCCGGCGCGCGGTCGAGGCCACCAGGCTGGGTCAGCAGGGCGTCGATATTGACCTCAACGCCCGCACCGTGTCCGTCAACGAGGAACTCGTCGACCTGACGCGCATCCAGTTCGACCTGCTCGCGGCGCTCGCGGAGCATCCCACGCGTGTTCTGACGCGGGAGCAGCTCGTCGAACGCGTCTGGGGGGAGTGGTACGGCAACGACCACCATCTGGATGTCCACCTGTCCAGACTGCGCCAGCGCATCGGGTCCAGCGGCGGGCCACGAATCGCGCACGCCGTTCGCGGTGTCGGCTTCCGATTCGCCGCCTGATGGTGTCCATGACCACCATCCTCCTCGTGGACGACGACGCCGACGTCCGCTCGTTGGTCCAGGTGGCGTTCCGGCTGGCCGGCGGCTGGACTGTCATCGCGGCGGACTCGCTGGCCGCCGCCGCGCGGGAACTCGAATCGTCGGAGATCGACGCGATCCTGACCGACAATGAGCTGGGCGACGGCTCCGCCGGAGATGTCCTTGCGTGGGCTGCAGGACGCCCCGTGGTGGTTCTCAGCGGTTCGGTGGAGGGCTCCGCCTCCACGCTGGTTCCGCTAGCAGGCTACGCGGGAGGGATCGCCAAGCCCTTCAACCCACTGACCCTTCCGGAGCTGGTGACGGCGGCGATCAACTCGGCAGGAGCACCGCGATGAGGGGCTCACAAGGGGATGGACGACGAAGTCCCCGGCCCGTCCGTCGCGGGGATTGCGCAGAACACACATGACTGCGACGTACATGGAACTCCTGCGGGACACCGTCGACGGCATGCTGGAGCCGCACCTGTTGGTTGAGGCCGTGCGGGATGGGGACGGGTGTGTGGTTGACCTCCGCATGCTGGTTGTCAATCGGGCCGCGCTGGAGTACTGGGGACTTCGCCACGAACTGGTGGTGGGGGCCTCCCTGTTGGACGTCCTGCCGGGCGTGAAGGACGCCGGGCTCTTCGACGTGTGGGTGCAGGCGCTCGAGACCGGGGAGCCCGTGGCACTCAACGATTTCACCTACGACAACGAAATCCTCGGGGAGGTCCTCCACTACGACCTCCGTGCCGCCCGTGTCTCCGGTGACAGGTTGAGCGTGACGTGGCGGGATGTGACGGACAGACATCGTGCCGCCCTGAGCGCGGCCGAGGTTCGCCGCCAATACCAGTTGCTCGCTGAGAATGCCTCCGATGTGGTGTTCCGCACTGACACCGTCGGACGGTTTGTCTGGGTTTCGCCTTCGGTGAAGTCCGTCCTCGGCTGGGAGCCGGATCTCCTCATCGGCCGGCAACTGACAGATCTCAGCCATCCCCTGGACCGCGATCAGTTGCGTGACGCCCTGGCGCGTCTGGCCGGGAGCGACTCAGAACACACCGAGGTTCGGCTCCGGAACGTCCAGCGGGGACATCGCTGGATGAGCGTGACGCTGAGGACAGCCCTCGATGAGGAGAATTGGTCGTCGGCCACGTTCGGCACTTTCCGGGACATTGCCGCCGAGATGGCAGCCCGACAGTCCCTCCGCGAGGAGGAGGCACGCTTCGACGCAATCAAGGAGTCGAGCACCGAAGCGATCATCAGTATCAACAAGGCGGGAACGATCATTGCCTGGAACCGGGCGGCGACACGGATGCTGGGCCACCAAGCAATTGATGCGCTGGGCCACCCCTTCACTGTGGTGGTGCCACCGCGGTTCCATCACGTCGTGACTCGCTGGCTGTCCGACCTCTCCGCGTCCGAGGTCATCGCCGCAACCGAACGGACCCACCACGCGGAGCTGAGCCGACGCGACGGGTCGCTCCTCGTCTGCGAGTACTCGGTCGCGGTCTGGAACAGGGACGGTCAGCAGCACATGACCGCAATTCTGCGGGACGTCACCGAGCAGAAGGCGATGCTGGATGACCTGAGGCAGAGCCGTTTGGAGCTCGACGAAGCCCAACGCCTGGCAGGCGCGGGCAGTTGGTCTTTCGAACTGGCGACGGAGACGTGGGAGTGGTCGGACGAGCTGCGGCGGCTCTACGGGTTGTTGAACGTGGAGAGGGAGTTGGGCCTGCAGGATCTGATCGCTCCGGTGGTGAACGGCGCCGAGATCGTTGCGGCGGTGAGCAGTGCATTGGGGGCGGGGCGCGCCACGGAGTTGGAGTGCGAGATGGTGCGTCCCGACGGGGTGATGCGCCGCTTCAACGCGCGGATTGCTCCGGTGATGGACTCGCGCGGGGAGGTTGCTCGGCTCCGGGGAACCGCCGTCGACGTCACCGAGCTGCATCAGGCTGCTGAGGCACGGGCGCGGCGGACGGCCCGGCACGCCGACTACCTGTCTCGTGTGGAGCACACCCTGCGCACGCACCTCTCCGTGGTCGAGGGATGGGCAGGCATCCTGGAGGCATCGTTCGATGATCTCGACAGGGCGACGCGTGAGGACGCCGTCGGCGCCATCAAACGCAACGCCAACGCCCTCGCGGGGCACGTCAAGGGGCTGATGAGTGAGGCTGCCCAACACGCGAAGGCCGACGACCTCGTCGCGGAACCGCTCGACGTCGCCGAAGTGGTGGCCTCCGCTGCTGCTGACTACCGCGGCCTGTCGGGCCGCCGGGTGAGCGTCGAGCCGCCAGCGGGGGTATGGGCGCTGGGCTCGCGGGAGGCGGTGGACACGGTGGCTCGGCATCTCATCGAGAACGCCATGCACCATACGGAGGAATCGGGATGCGTGGAGGTGATGACGCGGTCCGGCTCCGCTTCCGCCATCGAGTTGTTGGTGCGTGACGACGGTCCGGGCATACCGGAGGGAGTGGAGCCCTTCACGCCCTTCTCGAAGGGGTCTCGCTCCACCGGGCACGGGCTGGGGCTGCACGTGGTGCGCACGCTCGTGGAGGCGATGGGCGGAACGGTTGAGGGCAGGAATCGCAGCGACGGTCCCGGGGCCGAGTTCGTCGTCACATTGCGCGGACTGACCACCTGACCGGAAAACCGGGCCGTCAGCCCGGACAGATGCCCTTCTTGATCGTGCACAGGAGACCGCGGAGATCCCAACGTAGGGACTCCGTGCGTTCCCGGATCACGGCGGCCGCCCGACAGCGTTGTTCTCCGTCCAGGGTGTCATCCTCCAGCATCTCCAACCAGCCCTCGATGACCGCAAGGTGCGTGGTCATCACGTGCTCCTGTTCCAGCACGGCCTCGTGAAGAGCGTCCGGAGGCATCGCGAGTTGCGCGTCGCTGCCGCCGGGAGGCGATGGTGTCTTCACATTCCTCAGTGTGCGTGCTGCACCTGACTGGCCTTTCCCGATTTCCTCACAGTTTCCTCACCATGTGGGCTGGCTGCAGCCCCCCGCGGCGGGGAACCCCCCGACTAGCATGAGGGGCATGGCCTTCCTCCCTCTCAGCCGCGTCTACTGCCCCGCGAGCCAGCGCGTCGACGACTGGGACCGGTGCCGCCAACTGCTGGCTGACGTCGGTGCCGCCTCCTGGATCACGGGGACTGACGGCGTCCCGGACGTCACCCTGCTGCCCACGCTCTGGCGCGATGGTCTCCTGCTGGCCCATGCCTCCGGCCACAATGAGCAGTTCGACCTACCCAGCAACGACCCGGTCCCGTGTCGCGTCGTCGTTCAGGGTTCCCACACCTATGTGAGCCCGCGCTGGTACCCGAGCGTCCAGCCCCCTGAGCTCGGAGGTCTGGCACGAGGCCGGGCCGAGGGCCGGGCGGTGGGTACCTGGGACTACATGCAGGTGCAGATCGCCGGGTGGCTGCGCGTGCATCGCGACCCCGAGCGCCTCCACTCGGAGGTTCTGGAACAGGCGGAGATGCTTGACGCCAATCGGCTGTCCGAGACCCCGCAGAGTCCTGACCTCGAGCGGGGGCCCTGGCGCGAGGAGGAGGCGCCGCCCGACTTCACCGATGCCATGCTGCAGGGCATCGTCGGGCTGGAGTTGGAGATCACCGAGGTGGTGGGCCGCTTCAAGGTGTCGCGGAACAGGACGGAGGTTGATCGCGACGGCGTGGTGGAGGGCCTGCGGGCGCGCGGGCGTGATCGCGACCACCACGTGGCCGACGCCGTCGCCGCTGCGCCGCCCCTGCCGCGGGGCGGACAGGGTGCGGCGAATCCCTGACGAAATAGTGCGGCCAGATTCAGTTTTTGGCGACTTGCGGCGCGAAAACCGCATCCCCACGTAGTTTTTCGTCGAGGGCGTACGGCGTCGGCTGTCGAACGGTGGTCAGGCTTCAGTCGTGCTGGGAGAGCTTCTTCTCCCGGTGTTGCCACAGTTTGCGCAGACCGCTTCCCAGCGAGCCGATGAACATGAAGGTGGAGCCCACGACGAACAGGGTTACCGCCAGCGTGTAGTACCGCTCGAAGGCCTTGAAGAACAGCACCGAACCAAAGACGAACAACAGGTTTCCGACGATGCCGATGACTATGTGGATGTACTCGTAGTCCCGGACGAGAGCGCGAATCATGATCAGGTTCCTCCGGCCTTCAGCCACCCAGTTCGTGGAGGCCCAGTGCAAGCACCAGACCGACGGACGTCGCCACTCCGGCCGCGTAGCTGTCGTCCTTGAATGCCTTGGGAAAGACCTCGGTGGCCAGCGAGGCGACGATGGCACCGGCTGCGAAGCAGCGGATCCATGCGAGGGTGGCGTCGGGGACGCCGGACAACAGGAGGTTTCCGGCAAGAGCGGCAACCGACAGCAACGCCGCTGTGGCGCCCCACAGCCCGAACACGGCCGCCTTCGACCGGCCGCTGCCGGTCATCGCCTTGGCTCCCCCGGCGGCCTCTGGCAGGTTGGACAACAGGATTGAGCCGGAGAGGGCTGCAACATGCAGCGGCCCCGCCCCAATCAGCGCCACCCCCAAAGCGAGGTTCTCCGGAATCCCATCCAGCGTGATCGCCGCGAGCAGGCCGCCCCCGCTGCTGGAGCCCCAATGCTCGTCCACCAGATAGTCGAGCAAGGCGAACACGCCAGCACCGGCAAGCACGAACGCCGATGCCCACCAGATCGAGGTGGTCTCAATCGCAGGGTTGATCAACTCCAACACGGCTGACAGCAACAGGGCGCCGCCGGCGAGAGCGACGATGAAGCCTTCGACCTTGTCCGGCATGGAGCCGAAGATGCCCCAGGCCGCGCCGAGGAGCAGCGCACCCGAGACGACCAGGATGACGACGACAGTGAGTATCACGTCACCACCCCGCTTCCCATGGGAGACAGACCTCTGGTTGGTTGTGGCATCAGTATTCTCCGCCGCGAGCCATGGTGCAACCGAGTTCGCTCGCCAGGCGTATTGGATCCTGACGACGGCATCACGGGGCGTGGTCGAACAGTCGCCCAGAAAACCCACCGTTTCCGCTCCATGCTCCTGCAGCCATGTCGTGGCCGTGCGACAGCCCGTGGCGCCATCGATGTCCACTCACGCGTGTGAGGAATTCTGTGCCCACGGCCTACCGAAGGCGACGAAGGGTACGGATGTCTGCAACAGCCGCTTGGGACGGATGTCATCTGTCGTCGTGTCGGTCAGAACCACACCATCGATGTTGGCGGAGGCGCGAAGCCTCTCGATCTGAACAACTTCATCCGCGTCGTCCGACGCCGCAAACACCAACAAGTGATAGCCCTGCGCGGCTGCTCGCTCGGTGAAGGCGTGGAGGAGGTCGTCCACCACACCGCCGTGCAGCCCCCTGGAAGCTGGCCGGATCCCGAAGGCCAGCAGTCGTGAACCTCTTGGACGCCACCTGACGCGCCGCAGAGTTCGGGGGCGTAACCGGTGCGGGAAATTTCCGCAAGAACGCGGTCCAGGGTGTCCTGCTTCACCACGTGGGGACGGTTGATGGCATTGGAGACACCTCTGGTGGGACAGCCCCAGGGAGTCCGCTATGGAGTTCAGTGTTGGTCGCTTCGTCATACGGCCTCCCTCGCAGCATCGGTTGCATCCCCTGCAGTGGCAGAAGGGTATCCTTCTGGGTCAGCAGTCGCCCTTGGACGTCGGAGAAGTCGTGCGATCCGATGGCACTCACAGTCACACTCCATGGACCCGGACCTCACCACAGGGCCTCAGTGCCACGTGGCGGTGAGAGTGTGCCGGCCCGGGCCGGCTCCAACGAGGATTCGGCCGTCGGTGTGTTCCACAGCCTTGCGGACACCGTCGCACTCGACGAGCACCTCTGTCCGGGACACGTGCGGCAACCAGAACTCGGACGGCTCCAAGGCGTCGTGGCCGTCCCAGACAGCGGTGAACGTGTCACCGTCGACCTGCCAGGAGACGGCGTCGCCGGCGAAGGCGACGGGCCGGGGCCGTGCCAGGGCCTTCGCGGCCTCTGAGTCGCGGAAGTTCTCGTCCCAGCACCAGTACGTCCAGGACCAGCGATACGCGTCGAACGTGTCGAGGAGGAAACGTGCGTGGTCGGTCACCCCCTCGGCACTGCCGAAGGCACCCCATTCACCAATGAGGACGGGGACCCCGATGCGTTCCTGGGTCTCCTTGTGGCGCGCGAAGATCGTGCTCGCCCGGATGTTGCTGGACCGCGCGATGGCGGGGGTGTCGACGGTGAGGTCGTAGCCGTGCGGGGAATAGACCCACGCGTCCCCATCGAGGGGCCGCTGGCCGGATGGGATGCCCAGGTTGGAGAAGTGGGAGTGCTCGCGCAGCAGCAGCGCAACAGGATCCACTGCCCGCACGGCGGCGGCGACCCGCGCCATCATCGGTGCCACGGCGTTCTTCTCGAAGGCAACGAGCAGCGGGACGATGGTGTTGCCAATGGCCCGGTGGACGGCGACGTCGTCCAGACGCTCGAGTTGAAACATCTTCGTCTCGGGATTCATGAACTCGGCGGCCACCTGATTCGGGTCCTGCCCGGTGGCCGTCGCAAATGCTCTGATGAGGGCGCCGAAGATGCCCTGGGATGGGGTGCCGGGTGTGGGCTCGTTCAGGATGTCGTAGCCGATCAGTGCCGGATGGTCACGGAATCTCTTCGCAACCCGCGCCCACATGGCGGCGAAGGAATCCTGGAGACCTGTGCCGTTGGGTCCGGGCTCGTTGGCCCAGAACGCGTCGAGTGCGCTGTGCACAGCCGGGCTTGTCAGGTACGCATCGCTCCACAGGTTGGTGGCCACGAAGTCGTCCTCCGTCAACGTCGCCCACGGCGGCGCACCGTCTCGGAAGGACTGGGAGAACAGATCCTGATGCGCGTCGAGGATGACGCCGAGGCCATGTCTGGCGAAGAGATCGAGTTGGCTGTCCAGCCATGTGAGGTACTTCTCCGAGTAGCGTCCCGGTTCCGGTTCGACGGCCGCCCAGATCATTCCGAGCCGGACGACGGTGAACCCGCGCGATGCGAGGTCTGCCACGTCTGCTTCCGTCCATGACCCCTCGAAATCCGTCGGCGCATGGGAACCCGGGGCCCCCTTCTGGACGAGGTTGATGCCGTGGAACACCCGCTGTCGTCCATGCTCGTCCCGAAGGATGTCACCGTCCACACTTACTCGCATGGTTGCCCTTTCAGGGCGCACCCTTGCGCCCGGACACATCAAGATAGCGAAGAATCCTTCGCTGGGAGCCGAATGCCAGGTGCCGAGAGCCGGGTCGTCGGTTCAGGCGGTCATGTGCCGGGCCTCCGAGGGCAGACCGTCATCCCAGAACTCGACGGTCTGGGCTATCCAGAAGACCACGAAGAGCAGCAACAGCACGGCCTCCAGCCAGAAGACCAGGGATGACGACTCCCGTGACGCCTCTGATGTGGCGAAGTACACCACCACGGACACCACCAGCGTCAGGGACATGGCCGTCGCAACGACGAAGTACACGAGACGGTATGACACCGGCTTCTGCCCCATGCGAAAGTGGCAATCGGTTCGCAGGGCGTTGAACCAGACGACCACGATGATGAGGCCGAACATCCCGATGGCCGCCACGTAGTGGGACCAGGACAAAAAGGAGCTGCGCAGGGGCCATCCGTCCGTGGGACCGAGCCACGCGGCGAAAACGCCCCAGACGACCGTTGCGGCGACGAGGCTGGTTCGGGTGGGGCGATCCCAGCGGCCCGTGCCGATGGCGGTCCACCACGCGAAACCCAGCAGGGGCAGGCCCAGGACGAGGAGAGCCGACATGTTGTTCACCACGCCCGGCAGGTACTCAGCCGGTATGCACCGTTGCTGTGCTCCCGGGCAACGCAGTCCCGCCGGGGGCGTCAACGGGGTGGGGACGAGTGCCACGACGGGCGCCAGCATTCCTGCGATGTTGAGTGAGGAGTCCTCGAGCCCCGGTCTGCCCATGATGGCGACGATCGCCACCCCCGTCGCCATGAGCGTGCCGATGAGAACACCCCGGACGGGCCAGTAGTAGTACTCGCTGATGGACGACTTCACGTCCCAGCCGTCCGAGGCGACCTGCAGCGCCAGTGAGACGAACAGGAGCAGCATCGATCCGATGATGGCCGCCCGGACATACCGATAGGTCTGGACGGACGGATCCTCGAGGACAGGCTGCTCCAGCTGCTGGCCGCTGCTCATGACGCCTCCTGACCTCGGGTGCCGTGTGGCGCTCCGTGCGGGCGCACCACCCTTCCTGGGGGCCACGATGCCACCCATGACCGACAGGAATGCGGAGCAGGTCCACAGAGCGGGAGTTCGTCAGTTGTAGGCGCGCAGGAACATGTCGCGGAATTCGTCCATTCTGGTGACCGGTGCGTCGGTGCCGGGGGCCAGTCCCTCATCCCAGCTCCAGGACGAGATCTGATCAAGAACTGCGGGGTCGTGCGCCACAATCGAGATGGGTACGTCGGTGCCGCTGTCATCCCCCGAGACGATGGTGGATGGTTGGTGGTCGCCGAGGACCACCAGCACCGTGTCGTTGTCGGCGTGACGCTCGATGAACGAGAACACCGATTGCAGCGAGTACTGAATGGCCGCTGCGTATGCGGCACGCGTCGTCTCCGCGTCCGTCGGAGTGGGACCCTCCGCCATGCCATCGTAGATGGAGCCGTCGCCGAGGTCGTCGGGGTCCACCAGCCGTGGCAGCGGCGCCCACGGACCATGGCTGGAGATGAGATCGATCTCCGCCATAACTGGCGCGCGATCCGTTTCTGCCAACTCGAGCTGGTGGAAGGTCTCCAGCGTGTACTGGTCGGGGATTTTCGCATAGCCGAAGCGCGGTCCCTCGTAGCCGACGTTGCGGGAGTCGTAGAGCTGGTCGTAGTCATAGAAGTCCGCCCTGTCCCAATCCTCGTAGTTGGCGGGCACGCTCACCACGGTCCGCCAGCCGGCGCGCTTGAAGGCGTGGCTCAGCGTGAGGCGTTCGCTGGCCACAAGGACGTCGTAGCGCGGCTTGCTGTCCGCCCAGAGGCCCGACTGGAACGTCGCGTGGGCGAGCCAGCTGATGCCACCGAAGGTGGGGGACGTGAGATAGGCGCTGCGAGCGGAGAACCCGTCGTCGCCGAGCCGGGTCCCGGCATCGTCGAGCAGTTCGCGAATCCCGCCGGAGAGGCCCGGATCCTCCAGCGCAACCCTTCCGTAGCTCTCGATGAAGACGAACAACACGTCCTTGCCGCGCAGCGACGTCAGGAGTTCGTCGTCCTGAACGGCGCGCAGCGGATCCTGCGAGGCCGCTTCCGCGAACTCTCGCCTGTCACGGAGTCCCTGCGGGATCTCGGACACCTGCTTGTAGGCGTAGGTCACGGCGTCGCTGGATGCCATCTCGGTGCGTCCCACCTCCACCCCGCCCACGCTGAGCCCAATCCAGACGAGCAGCAATGCCGCGGTGGTCCAGCCAGCGGCCCGACGGTTGCCGCCCACGACGCGGGCGACACGCACGGCCGCGATCGGTATGGCGACGAGGAGGCCCACTACCAGCAGGGCGGCCAGCACGATCAGCGCGACCCCGGCGGCGCGGCCGAGTGAGTCCAGCAGCAGGGATGCGCCGGAGCCCACGTTGCCCCAGTCCACAACCGGATTGAATGGCCGGCCGATGGCCTCACGGAATCCCATGTCCAGCAGTCTCAGAATGCTGAGCGAGCCCACCAGAACCCCCACGACAACGGCGAACGCCATCCTGGTGCGCGAGGCGGCGGGTCGGACAGCCACCATGACCGCAAGAAAGGCCAGCAGCAGCAGCGGAAGCCGCAGGAACGTCAGCGGAGCCAGGTGGGAGAGCTTGCTGGGGAGGTTCATGCCGAACCAGAACAGCGCGACGGCAGCCGCCGTCACCACAATGCTTCGGACACGAGGGCCGCTTGGACGCGTCGGGCCCGGTGGCTCCTGGTCCAGTTCCACCCTGTGCATCACGTCAAAGTACTCGGTGCGGCTGGGTCCACCAACCCTGTCCCGAGCCTCCAGCACCACGACGGAAAGACCCGCGCGCGCAAGGCCCTGGCCGCCGACCGGCCCGCGAAACCGGCCCCGACAACGGCGACGTCGGCATCGTCGATGACATGCTCGCCACTAGGATTCAACTCCGCCATACCTGTCAGCACGGGCGGCGTTCTCCGGGAACAGAGTGGAAGGGAAGGGATCAAGGATCCCACCCGTGATTGCACAATCGGAGCCTCAGGCGTCGGCTGAGTTGCTGCTGATGCCAGGCTTGCCGTCGTGGATGATCTTGCCCGGGTTGAAGTTGTGGCCCGGATCGATGCCTTCGAAGAGTTTCCGCTGCATGTGGACGCCGGCGGGAGAGATGTCCTGGTCCAGCCAGGGGCTGTGTTCCTCGCCGACGCCGTGGTGGTGGGAGACGGTGCCGTGGTTGTCCATGAACGACTGCTGGATGGCCCGCTTCACGTGGTCGTAGGAGACCAGGTTCTCCTCGGAGTCGTCCGCGATGGCGAATGTGAAGTACTGGCACGCACCCGAATGGTAGGAGTGGCTCAGGTGGCAGAACACGACGCCCCGCACACCCCTCTCCTCCAGTGCCCTGTGTGCGGCCGCGACGGTGTTGGTGTGGATCTGCTCGGTGTAGGCCCACGGGGTGGAGGTCTCGGAGACGTCGGCCACCAGGCCGTGGTCCAGCATGAAATCGCGGATGTAGGGGGTGTCGTACTTCTTCTGGTCGTACAGCGAGCCCGGGCCCTTGCCGACTCCCATGCCGTTGTTCGCCTTGATGATCTTGGAGACGAGTCCCTTGTGGTAGCGGACGTGGTTGGCGCCGCCCTCGAAGCCCACGAACGACATGCAGATCTCTTCCAGGTCCCAGCCCTTGCGCACCATCATCGCCTGGATGGCCTTGTTGGCCAGCTTGCCGACGCGGCCGGACTTCTTGCCGTTGGCCATGATGTACTGCGTCTCCAGCGGATCGGACACGCGAGCCAGCATCACGTTGGCGTCGGAGGCGGCGATCTGCTCGCAGGCCTTCAGCCCGTCTGCGTAGGAGCCGAAGAAGTACGCCTGCAGTTCGCGTTGCTCGGGGATGCGATGCACCTGCACCCACGCCTCCGTGATGACGCCGAGGCGGCCCTCGGATCCGAGCACCATCTCGCGGACGCTGGGGCCGGACGACGTGGACGGGAGAGGACGCAGGTCCAGTGTCTGGCCGGGCATGACCATCCGCAGGCCCCGGACGATGTCAGAGATGTCGCCGTACTTGTCGGACTGCATACCGGAGCTGCGGGTGGCAATCCAGCCGCCCAGCGTCGACCACACGAACGAGTCGGGCTGGTGCCCCATGGTCCAGCCGCGCGCGTTGAGCTGGTCCTCCATGTCCGGTCCGAAGACCCCGGCCTGGATGCGGGCGATTCCGGAGGTCTCGTCGATGTCGATGAGACTCTTCATGCGTCCGAGATTCACGATGACGACGTTGCGGCTCTCGCCGGGGACTGCCTCGGTGGCTGCGACGATGTTGGAGCCCCCACCGAACGGGATGAGCACGAAGTCATGCTCGACGGCGGCGTTGACCAGCGCGATCACCTCGTCCTCGTCGCCGGGATACACCACCACGTCCGGGACGCGGCCGAGCTCGCCCCGCCGTACGCGCACGAGGTCGCGGACACCCTTGCCGAAGGCGTGGACCACTCGGGTCTCGTCGTCGGTCTGTGCGTAGCCGGCGCCCACGATGCGCTCCAGCGTCGCGCGCAACTCGTCGGTGAGCTGTGTGGCGGGGACGTCCAGGGATGAGAACGGTGGCACGGAGGTTCGGGAGTGGTTGATGTCCACCCCCACGATCTTCTTCACGAACGGCGCGAACTTCGGCTTGTCGTGATGGCTGTAGGCCTTGCCCTCCTCACCCCAGCCCCACCACTTCTGCTGCTTCACTCCGTCGATCATTGATCCTCCTGCTTGTTCGCACGTCGCTTGGCATCCTCTGCCAGCGCCGTGAGCTCGTTCTTCGTTGATTTCTCGAGTGCCACGACGCGGGCGTACTCGGCCAGGGTCTTCTCCCCGTAGGCGCGGGCAGTGGAGTCGTGCAGTTCCAGCACCTGGCGGCGCATCCGCTCGCTGAATTCGTGGGCGATCTCACCGGGCAGGGGGTGCATCGGGCGGCCGATGACCACGTGCACCTGGGGGCGGCCCCGGGGCAGGTGGTTCTGTTGCGACGGCCAGGCGGAGTAGGCCCCCACCAGCGCCACCGGCAGCGCTGGGACGCCGCGGGAGATGCACAACGCGGCCACGCCGGGCTTGAACGGTGCCATCGCGCCTGTCCGCGACCGTGTCCCCTCGGGGAAGATGAGCAGGGGGATGCCCTCAGTCAGGAGCGCGGAGGACATACCGCGTTTCTGGCCCCGGCCAGCCGATGAGCCGTCGCCCCGGTCCTTGCCCCGGTCAACGGGGAAGCTGTTGAAGAACAGCGTCATGGGGCCCGTCTTCCACCATTTGTCGTAGAACGTGTCGGCAGCGGCGCCTGTCGCGATGTAGCGGGACAACCGGTGGGGAAGCGAACCCAGCACCAACGGCGCGTCCAGGTGGGATGAATGATTGGAGAACACGACGAACGGCGCATCCAGTGCGTCCACGTTGGCAGCCCCGTGCACGTGGACGCGCAGCAACCGCCAGAGGTAGGGCTTCAGCAGAAGCATCTGCGCTGCCTGACGGGTCGTCGCACCCAGCTTGGACGAGTACCGTTCTCGCTCGTCCCTGTTCAAACCCTTGTCCCTGGCCACTGTATGGGGGCCTCAGCGCTTCTTGCGACTGTTGGTGAGTTTCATGGAGAACCATCGGATGAATGCCCTTGGTCCATGGTCGGCCACGAACATGGCAGCCTTCCACTTGAAGGTGGGGATGGACTCCAGTTTCCCCTTGTCCGCATCGGCGAGGCACTCGCGGACGAGGACGTCGGAATCGATCCACACGATGTCCGGCAGGTTCGTCGCCGTGATGCCGGCGCGCTCGTGGAACTCTGTGCGGACCCAGCCGGGCAGGAGGGCCGTGACCGTCACGCCGGTCCCTCGCAGTTCGAGGGCGAGGCTCGTGGAGTAGGTGCGCGCCCATGCCTTCACGGCCGAATAGTTGCCCGTGAAGATGGTGGAGGACGAGGAGGCGACGTTGATGATCTGTCCGCGGCCACGCGAACGCATGGTGCGGCCGGCAGCGCCCCCCAGTACCAGGAGGGCCAGGCACATGACGTCGAGAGCCTTTGCGTGGGTGTCGACGTCGGTGGGATCGAGGACGGTGGAGTGCAACCCGAAGCCGGCGTTGTTGATCAGCATGTCGATGGGGGAGTCATCCGATTCGAGCCGCTTGGCGACGCGCTCCATCTCCGAACGGTCCGAGAGGTCCGCGGGGAAGCACTCGACATCGGTGCCGTGTTGGGACTCCAGTTCGCCGGCCACCTCGTTGAGTCGCTGCGCATCGCGCGCGACCAGCACCAGATGTGTGCCCCGTCCGGCCAGCTCCTGGGCGAACGCGAGTCCGATGCCGGACGTGCCGCCGGTGATCAAAGCTGTGGCCATGGGCCTACGGTATCCCCCCTGCTGGACGTGTGGAAGCTGACGCGGTGACGCTGGAGTGACGCCGGTCGCAAACTGACAGGGGCGCGGGACAGAAATTGTGGGATTGCCACAATCCGGGCTGGAATCTCCACAACATCTGGGTGGGCAGACCGGCCGATATGTCGTGGAGCCCGGGGGTGATGCGCGTCAGGCGCTGATGACCTTCAGGGTCTCGCGAGCCATCGCCAGTTCCTCGTTGGTGGGGATCACCAGGACCCGGACCCGGGAGGCGGGTGTCGAAATTTCGCGGCAGGCCTTGGAGCGCTCCTCATTCGCCTCGGCGTCGAGTTCGAAGCCCATGGCCGTGAGACGTTCGATGACCGGGCCACGGATGTGGGCCGCGTTCTCCCCGACGCCTGCGGTGAAGCACAGTGCGTCCACTCCGCCCATGATCGCCATGTAGGCGCCGATGTAACTCACCAGTCGGTGGACGTAGACGTCGCGCGCCAGGGTCGCGTCCTCGTTCCCGGCCGCGATCTGAGTGGCCACGTCGCGCATGTCGGTGTAGCCGCAGAGGCCGAGCATTCCCGATTCCTTGTTGAGGAAGGAGTCGACCTCATCGAGGCTCATGCCCTTGCTGGCCAGGAACTTGTGCAGGCCGGGATCGATGTCGCCGGATCGTGTGCCCATGACCAGGCCGGCCAGGGGAGTCAGCCCCATGGAGGTCTCGATCGCCACACCACCGTCGACGGCCGAGATGGACGCGCCGTTGCCGAGGTGGCAGACGATGGTCTTCAATTCCTCGACGGGACGGTCGAGGAACACCGCTGCCTGTTGCGAGACGTACTGGTGCGAGGTGCCGTGGAAGCCGTACTTGCGAATGCCGTGCTCGCGCATCACGTCGCGGCCGAGGGCATAGGTGTATGCCTCCGGGGGGAGGGTGGAGAAGAAGGCGGTGTCGAAGATGGCGACGTGGGGCACGTCCGGCAGCACACGCATGGCGGCCTCGATCCCGGCGATGGCCGGGGGATTGTGCAGTGGGGCCAGATCGGAGAGCTCGTGGAGGGCCGCGATGACCTCGTCGTCGATGTGCACCGAGTCCTGGAAGGTGGCACCTCCGTGCACGGTACGGTGCCCGACGGCGACGACGTCCGCGAGGCTTGGGCCGTGTGACTCGAACATCTCGACCACGGCAGCAACAGCCTCCGTGTGGTCCCCGAAGTCCTTCTCCACATGGAACTCGTCGTCGTGCACCTCGTGGTCAAGCGTGCTGCCGGACTGACCGATGCGCTGCACGATGCCCACCGCAGTCGCCTCCTCGGTGTCCGTCTGGAGCAGTTGGTACTTGATGGAGGACGAACCGCAGTTCAGGAGCAGGATCGGCTGGGACACGTGGAGTGCACTTCCTTGATGGTCGGGATGGGTGGTGCTCAGGTGTTCTTCTGGGCCTGGATGGCGGTGATGGTGATGGTGGAGACGATGTCATCCACGAGCGCACCCCGGGACAGATCGTTGACCGGCTTCTTCAGCCCCTGCAGGATCGGACCCACGGCCACCGCGCCTGAGGTGCGCTGCACGGCCTTGTAGGTGTTGTTGCCCGTGTTGAGATCCGGGAAGATGAAGACCGATGCCTGTCCGGCCACCTCTGAGTCCGGCATCTTCTTGGCGGCCACGGTTGAGTCCACTGCGGCGTCGAACTGGATGGGACCCTCAACCTTCAGCTCCGAGGCGCGCTCCTTCACGAGGCGAGTGGCCTCGCGCACCTTGTCCACGTCAGCTCCCTTCCCGGAGGTGCCGGTGGAGTAGCTCAGCATGGCGACGCGTGGCTCGATGTCGAACGCGCGGGCCGTCTCGGCGGAGGAGATCGCGATGTCGGCGAGCTGTTCCGGAGTTGGGTCAGGATTTACGGCACAGTCGGCGTACACCACGACACGGTCGCTCATGGCCATGAGGAACGAGCCGGAGACGACGCCCACCCCAGGCTTGGTCTTGATGAATTCCAGCGAGGGCTTGATGGTGTTGGCGGTGGTGTTGATCGCTCCGGAGACCATGCCGTCGGCCATGCCCAGATGCACCATCATGGTGCCGACGTAGGAGGGGTCCTCGAACTGCTTGCGTGCCTGCTCAACCGATATCCCCTTATGGGCGCGCAACGTGGCGTACTCCTCGGCGAAACGATCGAGCATCTCCTCGTCGCGAGGGTTCACCACCTGCGCCTCGCGCAGATTGATCCCCAGTTCCGACGCGCGCCGGCTGATGGAGGCCTGCTCTCCCAGGATGACGATGTCTGCCACCTGTCGCTGGAGGACGACGGCCGCGGCGCGCAGGACCCTGTCATCGGAGCCCTCGGGCAGCACGATGCGCTTCTTGTCGGAGCGGGCCAGCTGCATCAGTTGGTGCTCGAACATGGTGGGCGTGCGAATCTCGGAGCGGGGCAGGTCGATGGCCCGCAGGATCTCGTCCTCATCCACGTGGGTGCTGAACAGGTTGCGCGCCACATCCGTCTTGCGGGAGGTGGACGTGGAAACGCCGTTGATGCGCTGCAGAGTGGAGGCAGTGGCGAAGGTGTCCTTCTCCGTGATGGCGATGGGGAGGTCCACCTCCACGCCAGCAAGAAGGGTCGTGACGGATTCCGGGATGTCGAAGCCACCGGTCAGGATGATGGAGGCAAGGGGGCCGAACGCGGGGGAGGCATGCGCCATCAGCAGGCCGGGGAGCAGGTCCAGCCGGTCGGACGGCATGATGACCGTGCACTCGGGCTTCAGCCGCGGCAGGAGGTTGGGCAGCGTCATGGCCGCCACGATGGTGTGGACGGCCTCCTTGTCCAGGAATGAGCGGTTCCCGAGCCAGTGCGTGGCGCCGGCGGCTTCCCACTGCATGCCAACCGACGGTGCGCCCAGGACCGGGTCGTTCGGCACCACAAAGGTGGCTTCCCGGATGTGGGCCACGGCCTTGGCCATGGCCTCCACGTCGTCAGGGTTCGTGCGGGTGACCGCCACGCCGACGACGGTGTTGTGGCGCTCCTCGAAGGATTCGATTGTGTCCTCAATGATGCCCCGTACCTGCTCAGGGGTGCGGTCGGTGGCGCCGCAGACGAAGAGCACGGGTGCGTTGAGGTTGGCGGCGATGACGGCGTTGTGGTCCAGTTCGGTGCTGGAGTAGAAGCCGCTGTAATCCGATCCCACCACCACGACGGCGTCACAACGGGCCGCCAGATCCGTGAACTTTGCCACGATCCTGTCGATCGCAGCGCCGGGGTCCTCGGCGAAGTCTTCATGCGTGACACCGACGGCCTCGTCGAATGTCTGCTTCTTCATGGACTTGAGGGCGAGCAGTGCGGAGGCGACGCCATCGGAGGTCGTCGATTCGACGAGGGGGCGGAACACCCCCACGTTGCGAACCTGGCGGCTGAAGAGTTCGACCAGACCAAGGGCGATGACGCTCTTGCTGACCTGCCGCTCCGACGAGGCAATGAATACGCTGCGAGTCACAGGGACCACCCTAGCGCCCGTCGATCTCAGCCGTGGAGCCCCGTCTGGTGACGCGGTTGGCTACGGTGTGAGGACGACCCACTGCCGAAGGAGCCCAGGTTGACGAGCACCAGAGTCGAAACTGACCTGCTCGGGGCCAGGGAAGTGCCGGCCGATGCGTTCTTCGGCATTCACACTGTGCGGGCGATGGAGAACTTCCGCATCAGCTCGCACACCATCAACGACCTTCCGGCCCTGATCCGCGGACTGGTGCAGGTCAAGAAGGCGGCGGTACTCGCCAACGGGGACCTGGGTGTGGTGGACCCAGAGATCGTCAACGCCATCGTATGGGCCTGCAACCAGGTGCTGGACAGGGATCGTTGCCTGGACCAGTTCCCCATCGACGTGTTCCAGGGAGGTGCTGGTACCTCCACCAACATGAACGTCAACGAGGTGCTCGCCAATCTGGCGCTCGAGCATCTCGGGTGCGCCAAAGGCAGCTACGACATCGTCAATCCGCTGGACCACGTCAACCGGAGCCAGTCCACCAACGACGCCTACCCCACGGGGCTTCGGATCGCCCTCGACGCCCGGCTCGGCGAGCTTGCCGTCGGGGTGGAACAGCTGGTCGATGTTCTGCACCGGAAGGGTGCCGAACTCGCTGAGATCCTGACGATGGGCCGGACGCAGCTGCAGGATGCGGTACCGATGACGCTGGGCCAGGAGTTCACCGCCTTCGCGGTGACCCTCTCAGAGGAGTTGCGTCACATCGACATGGTGCGCGGGTACCTGCTGGAGGTGAACCTGGGGGCCACCGCCATCGGTACCGGGGTGAACACTCCACGCGGCTACGCACAAGTGGTGATCAAGCATCTCGCGGAGATCACCGGACGGCCGTGCGGTACGGCCCCCGATCTGATCGAGGCCACCAGTGACACAGGCGTCTATGTCACCGCGCACGGCGCGTGCAAGAGACTGGCCCTCAAGCTCTCGAAAACCTGCAACGACCTGCGGCTGCTGTCGTCGGGGCCCCGGGCCGGTTTCAACGAGATCAACCTGCCCGAGGTGCAGGCCGGATCCTCGATCATGCCGGCCAAGGTCAACCCCGTAATCCCGGAGGTGGTGAACCAGGCCTGCTTCAAGGTGCTCGGCAACGATGTCTGCGTCACGGTCAGCGCCGAAGCCGGCCAGTTGCAACTCAACGCCATGGAACCGGTGATTGCCCAAGCACTCTTCGAGTCGATCTCGTTGCTGAAGAATGCCTGTGACACGTTGCGCACCAAGTGCATCGAGGGCATCACGGCCAACCGTGACGTCTGCCTTGCCTACGTGACCAATTCCATCTCCGTCGTGACCTTCCTCAACAACCTCATCGGCCATGCCGCCGGGGACTCGGTGGGGAAGGAGGCCGCAACAACGGGGCGCAGCGTCCGTGAGGTTGTTCTGGAGCGCGGGTTGTTGGACGAGGCAACGCTGGACAGCGTCCTTGCGGTGGACAATCTGCTCCACTTCAACGGGCTGGTGCCCACCGAGAGCTGAGCAGTCCCAAAGAGGACCGGGGGTGTCTGTTTCCGTTGAGGGGTGGACCTTCGCGGGGTACTCCGGTCACGGGATACGCTTCCCGAAACAGGCACCAATGAGCACAAGCCCGTCGCGTCAGGCCACGACGTTGCGCAGGTCCTCTCCGTTGAGCAGCGCCGTGACGTTTGCCGTGATGAGCTCGTCGGCGCCGACGGGTCGCCCGCCCGCCGCGTGCGGGGTGAGCAGCAGGTTGGGCGCGTCCCACAGTGGCGAGTCCTCAGGCAGTGGCTCGTGTGCCACGACGTCCAGAGCTGCTCCGGCGATGGTGCCGTTTGCCAGAGCGGAGAGCAGTGCATCCTCATCGATGGTGGTGCCGCGCCCCACGTTGACCACCAGCGCGCTCTGGGGGAGCAGCGCCAGCCGCGCGGCGTCGAGTGCCTTGGTGGTGGCCGCGACACCGGGCAGGATCATGACGAGAAGGTCGGTGCGCGGCAGTTCCCCGGAGAGGTCCTCCTCCGTGATGACCGGAAACCCGGACCGTTCACCCGCAGTGCGCGCCACACCCGTGACGTGGGCACCCAACGATCTCAGCGCGGGGGCCAGGGTGGACCCGATGGAGCCGAACCCCCAGACCAGGACCCGGGCACCCATCAACGTCGTGATGTGTTTGTCGGTGCGCAGGGTCTGGGAGCCGCCCAGCTCCCATGCCCACTCACGACGCTGCTGCGCTCGCAGGCATGCCGGCAGACGTCGCAGTAGAGCGAGAATGAGAGCCATGGCGTGTTCGGTCACCGTGTGGTCATGGAGTCCGACCCCTGAGCAGATCACCACGGAGTCGTCGAACGGCGCCTTCTGTGCCCCATCGGCTCCTGCGGACAGTGCCTGGACCAACTTGAGATCGTGCAGGCGGGCCGCCGAATCCGCAATGACTGTGCGTCTCACTTCCCAGTCCACGAGCACTTCGGCGTCGAGGTGCTCATCCGGTATGGGGGCTCTTGCGTCGTAGGTGACTGCGACAACGCCCTCCGGCAGAGAAGGATTCAGTTCGATGGTGTTGGGCAGGAGGACCTTCATGGGCTCCATCCAACCCCACCCGCGGCCCACGTCACAGCGAACGCAGCCACCCGATCTCAGCGGCGTGGCCGTCGCCCGGCGTTTCCAGGATGACGGGGGCCGCCGCCGCGCGGACGATGGCGGCGATGTCATTGACGTTGAGGGTGCCGTTACCCAAGCCGGTGTGCCTGTCGGCGCCTGAGCCGGCCGCGTCGCGGGAATCGTTGCAGTGGATGAGGTCGATGCGGCCGGTGATCCCCCGGATGTCCTCCACGACGGTTTTCAGGTCCAGCCCCGCCGCGTGGGCGTGGCACGTGTCCAGGCAGAACCCCACCGAATCGATGTTCGCGGAGGTGGAGATGGCGCTCCAGACGCCCTCGATGGCCTGCAGGTGTCGGGCCATGGCGTTGTTGCCGCCAGCGGTGTTCTCGATCAGAATCGGCACCTCAAGCTTCAGGCCGTCGACGGCCTTGCGCCAGTTGTCGTAGCCCTTCTCGGGGTCGTCATCGGCCGTGACGTGCCCGCCGTGCACGATGACGCCACGGGCCCCGACCGCAGCCGCCTCCGTGACGGTCTGCTGGAGCAGCTTGCGCGATGGAATCCGGATCCGGTTGTTCGTGGAGGCCACGTTGATGATGTAGGGCGCATGCACATAGAGGCCGACGCCAACGCCCTCGGCAGCAACTCGAAGCGCCTCGGCGCCTCCCGGGTACTGGGCCTGGGGTTTCTTCCAGCTCTGGGGCTCGCCCAGGAAGATCTGCACGATATCGGCGCCGCGGGCCCGGGCCTCCTCGATGGGGTCATGCTGGCCGACGTGGGCTCCGAATCGCATACTGCTCATGAGGCACGAGCCTAACGGGAGTGCCGGCCCGATGGGATGGGCCCTCGGAGCGTGCAGTCGGGCACCCATCCGCTGTGGTGGGCCCTGGGTGCCGATCCACCAGCACCCAGGTCCCACGAAAAGCGGCCACCGCCCGACGATCCTCAGCACCCCTGCCACAATGGCCCCATGCCCTCGCCGCCCTCGAGACGTCGGCCCTCACTCTCGTTGGCGGAGGCCCGCCGCCTTGCCATCTCGGCACAGGGACTCGCGCTCCCACGCCCCACGAGGGTGACGATGAGGCAGATCGACGCCACCATCCATCGGATGGGCGTCCTGCAGATCGATTCGGTGAACGTGCTGACGCGCAGTCACTTCCTCCCCCTGTTCTCGCGTCTCGGCGCCTACGACCGGTCCCTGCTCGAGCGGGCGGCGGGAAGGAAGCCTCGGCGGATCACCGAGTACTGGGCGCACCAGGCGGCCCTCATCCCCGTGGGGCTGCACCCTCTGTTCCGGTGGCGCATGGAGGCGTACCGGGACGAGGCCTGGGGATCAGTCCAACGCGCTGGCGCCCAGCATGCCGACGTGGTGGAGGACGTTCTGGCGGCCGTCACGGAACTGGGGCCCAGCTCGGCACGGCGGCTGACGGCGGAACTCGGCCACAGCCCCGACGCCCTGCGTCAGCACTGGGGGTGGAACTGGTCCGTGGTGAAGACAGCGTGCGAGTTCCTCTTCTTCACGGGACAGCTCGGCGTCGTGGAACGCAACAGCCAGTTCGAGCGGGTCTTCGACCTCACCGAACGCGTCCTGCCGTCAGCGGTGGCCAACGCACCCACGCCGTCGGCCGATGAGGCGATCCGTGAACTGGTCATGGTCGCAGCCCGGGCGCACGGAGTGGCGACTGTGAAGTGTCTGGCCGACTACTGGCGGACGAAAGCAGCCGCCACCCGGCGGGCCGTCAACGAACTCACCGAGGAGGGAACGCTGGAGCCGGTGTCCGTGGAGGGCACCGACGCCTACCTACTCGCCGGTGCGACAGTCCCGCGACGGATCGATGCCCGTGCCCTGCTGAGCCCCTTCGACCCGCTCGTCTGGGAACGCAACCGCGCCCAGTGGCTGTTCAATTTTCACTACCGCATCGGGATCTACACACCGGCCGCCCAGCGGGTGCATGGATACTATGTGCTGCCCTTCCTGCTCGACGACTCCCTCGTGGGCCGGGTGGACCTCAAGGCGGATCGGGCCTCCGGGCAACTCCTCGTGCAGTCCGCCTGGCGGGAGCCGGGAGCCCCGCAGGGCGCCGCGTTCGAGCTCGCCGGCGAATTGTGGTCGATGGCTCGCTGGCTGGGGTTGGAGGATGTGGTGGTGGCGTCGCGTGGTGATCTGGCCTCGGAGCTGCAGACCGTGGTGCGGCGGTGATGGCTCTCAGCAGCCCACAGCTCGGTGGGTCCGGCATCGGAAAGCTCCCGACGGCAGCGCCGGAGAACGACCCGACGGAGGAGAAATAGTGGAATCCTTTGTTCCCGGAAAGATAACGGATTGATAACGGAAGCGCTCCGGATATCTCCATTGCACCCCGATTTCCGTAGGGTCGGACCAGTTCATCCGCTGCGCCTGAAAGCAATTCCTGCTTCGACGCATGTGTCACACCTTGCGTGGTGGTGGATGGGAGGTGCCGGAATTCTCCGGCCCCGGAACCCGAGGAGACGACCAGATGAAGAACTTTCGACAGCATGCACGCGCGGTCGCTGCCGCGGCAGCCTGCGCCCTGGCACTGACCGCCTGCTCCGGCACGGACAACGGTGCTGAGGTCAGTGGAGATCCGACCGAAGGCAGCGGCGGCGAGAGCAACGCCCAACTGGTCAACGATGGAGAGATCGTCATCGCCATGAGCGGTGAGTTCCGGCCCTTCAGTTACTTCGAGAGCAATGAGCTCACCGGCTTCGACTACGACATCGCCGCAGCCATTGCCGAAGAACTGGACCTCGAACTCAAGACCGAAACCGCCGCTTTCGCGTCACTGATCCAGGGCCTCCAGTCCAACCGGTACGACGCGCTGATTGCATCCGTCACCCCGACGGAGGAGCGCGCAGAAGTGGTGGACTTCACCGAGCCCTACTACACCGATGGCGCGGGGTACTTCGTACCGACGGACTCCGACTGCGAGGCCTTTGACATTGAGGCCGATCTGAATGTGGGCGTGGCCAACGGCACCACCTACGATGCATACCTGCAGGATGAGGGATTCAAGGGTGAAGTGACCAGCTTTGAATCCGACATCACCGCTCTCGAGGACACCGAGGCCGGACGGCTCGACGGCACGATCACTGGTCTGCTGGTCGGCCTCTTCCAGATCCAGGACGCCGATCGCGACCTGAGGCAGTGCGGGGAGCCGTTGTACACGGAGAGCCCAGCCATCGCCGTCGCCAAGGACAATCCTCTCAAGGACGACATCGACGAGGCTCTGCAGACGATCAAGGATGACGGCACCTATGCCGAGATCAGCAACAAGTGGTTCGGCGAGGACATTTCATAGTGAACTTCTTCGAGATGTTCGCCGAGTACGCCCCGATCTTCATTGAGGCGACCGGCGTCACACTCGGGCTCACGGCCGTCGCGCTGCTCTTCGCTCTGGTGATGGGTGCTGGCGTGGCGGCCATGTCCATGAGCGGGATTCCTCCGTTGAAGTGGTTGGCCTCCGGCTTCATTGGCCTGATCCGCGGAACGCCGCTGATCGCGCAATTGTTCCTGCTGTACTTCGGACTCTCGAGCCTGATCGTCCTGGACAAGTTCTGGGCTGGCGCGATTGCACTGGGCGTGCACAATTCGGCCTACATCGCCGAGATCATTCGCTCCGGCTTCCAGTCGGTGCCCAAGGGTCTCGTCGAGGCGGCACGATCGCTCGGCATGTCCCGCAGGCGCACCCTCGTCCGGGTGCAGGCACCACTGTCGTTCCGCGCCATTCTCCCGGTGCTCGGCAGCCAGTTCATCATCGCCGTGAAGGACTCCTCCCTGGTCGCCTTCATCGGCCTCACGGAGTTGTTCCGCACCGCCCAGAACACGGCCGCCGCCACGTACAAACCCCTGTCCACCTACGCGATTGTCTCCGTGTACTACCTGGCGATCGTCCTCGTGCTGACCGCCGTGGTGAACCGCATGGAAACTCGTCTGGGCCGATACAAGTCCTGAGGTGACCATGAGCGAATCAGAAGAAGAACGGCAAGCCGCTGCCGCGGAGCGCTTCCTGAGCGGCGATGCGGACAAGGGCGAGGCAATCGTCCAGTTGCGTGGCGTCACGAAGAAGTTCGGGGACACCGTCGTCTTCGAGGACGTTGACCTCGACGTGGGTGTCAGCGAGGTTGTGGTGCTGATCGGACCCTCCGGCGCCGGTAAGTCGACCTTGTTGCGCTGCGTCAACGGCCTGGAGCAGATCACCTCCGGCGATATTGTCGTGGCGGGGCAGACCCTGGCCTATGACCAGAAACATCTCAACCGCATCCGCTCCCGAATTGGCATGGTGTTTCAGGCCTTCAACCTGTTTCCGCACATGAACGTGACGGAGAACATCGCGGTCGCCCAGCGTGACGTGCTGGGCAGGCAGAAGGACGAGGCCGTCGACCGGGCCCACAGTCTCCTGGATCGGGTTGGCTTGGCCCACAAGGCCGACGCCTATCCGGGGAGCCTTTCGGGTGGGCAGCAGCAGCGGGTCGCGATCGCCCGCGCCCTTGCCATGGACCCCGCTGTGATGCTCTTCGACGAGCCCACCTCGGCGCTGGACCCGGAGCTCGTCGGCGAGGTGCTGGCCGTGATGAAGGACCTCGCCGAAGAGGGCATGACGATGATCTGCGTGACGCATGAGATGCGCTTCGCCCGCCGCGTGGCGGATCGTGTGGTGCTCATCGCGGACAAGGGAATCGCGGAGGAGGGGGCCCCCGACCAGCTTTTGGACGCCCCCCAGTCGCAGCGCGCCCAGGAATTCCTCTCCGAAATCAACGACCACTGAGCTGAGAAGCCGTGTCCCGGGTTTCTCCTTGCCTCACGCCAGGTCGTCGTGGCGCTCGCCCCTTCAGGAGCCCTTGACGCCGAGGTCCAGCAACAGAACGGTCGCCAGGTCGTTGGCAGCTCCGCGGAGTTGTCCGACGTCGACGGCCTCAAAGTTGTCCGTCACTGCCTTCTCGTGGCCCGCGAGGACGTCCTTGCGTTCCCGGCCCTCGGCCACCTTGACCGCGATCTCCTTGCGGATGTCCTCGCTGAGCACGCCACCCCTGCGGGCTGCGCGCTCCGCGAGGGAGCAGGCGTACTTCTCTGCTTCCGCCACCTGCTCCGGGTCGTCGGCCGACAGCATTGCGGCCGTACGGGCCAGGATTGCCTGGCCGTCGCGGAGGTCGCCGTCGCCGATCTCCGTGACAGCGCGGCGCAACAACTCACGATCCTCACGGCGGGACTCCCGCACGAGCAGATCCATCTGGAGCGCGAGGACGCGCTCGCGGGTGCGGGCACCCTCGGTGTCGTAGTGGTTCAGGCCGGGAACGAGTTCGCCGCCGGCGCTGCTCTGGCCCATGGTGTCCAGCATCTCCCGGCGGGCCTCCTCCGGGGTGGAGATGGTGTCGCGCAGAGGGACTGCCCTGATGGCCAGGGTGGCGAAGAACGAGACCACCAGAACGGGCAGGATGGCCAGGAAGACCACGTGCAGCCGGTCCGCCAGGCCCTGGCGGATGGCGTCGGCAACCACGGGGGGAAGCCCAGCCGTTCCGGAGGGATCGAGCACGTCCCCCACACCGAAGGAGGTGACCGAATCGCCCATGTCCTCAGCCACGCCCGGTGGGAGGCGCTCCATGATGGCCCTGGAGAGGCCACCGGTCATCAATGAGCCGAAGACAGCGATGCCGACGGTGGCACCCACGTTGCGGAAGAACTGCGTGGACGCCGTGGCGATCCCGAGATCACGCTTGGCCACGGCGTTCTGCACCACCAGTGTGTACTGCTGCATCGAGGCACCCAGACCCACGCCGAGCACCACCATGGCCACGCTGAGCTGGAGTTGCGACGAGTCGGCGTCGAGCCGTGTCATCAGCCAGACCCCGGCGAACATGGTGATCACACCGAGCAGCATGATCTCCTTGTACCGTCCGGTACGCGTGATCAGCAGCCCGGCGCCGATGCCCACCAGGATGAACCCCATCATCAGTGGCAGCAGGATGAGGCCCGAGTCGGTGGCGCTGACACCCAGGACGCCCTGGGCGTAGACCGGGATGTAGATGGTGGCGCCGAAGAGCACCATGGAGACGGAGAACGCTGCAATGTTGCTGGCTGTGAAGACAGAGTTGCGGAAGAGTCGCAACGGAAGGAGCGGCTCCTCCGCCCTGAGCTCGACGAAGACGAACAGCCCGAGGAGCAGCCCGCCAACCACATACAGGGCGATGATGACAGGCGCGCCCCAGGGGTAGGTGGTGCCGCCCCACGAGGTGGCGAGAAGGATCATCACGAGCGCTGGTGCGAGGGTCACGATGCCGAGGACGTCCACGACCGCCTTGCGTTCCACGTGGGACACGTGCAGGAAGCGCACCACGAAGAACAGCGCGATGACACCGAGGGGGAGTGTGGAGAAGAAGTTCCACCGCCAGCCGAGGTTGTCGGTGATGAGGCCGCCGGCGAGGGGACCGGCCACGGAGGTGACGCCGAAGACGGCACCCATGAAGCCCTGGTACTTGCCGCGCTGACGCGGTGGGATGATGTCGCCGATGATCGTCTGCGACAGCGGCATGATGGTGCCCATGCCCAGGCCCTGGATGGCGCGGCCCGCGATCAGCATCCAGAAGTTGACGCTGAGGCCGCTGACGACCGAGCCGATCATGAACACCGACAGCCCACCGATGTAGAACATCCGCCGGCCGTAGAGGTCTGACAGCTTCCCCATGATCGGCACGCTGACGGCCGACGTCAGCATGGCGGCGGTGGCCACCCAGGAATAGTGGTCGATGCCCCCGAGGTCGGCGACGATCCGGGGCATGGCGGGGCCGACGATGGTCTGGCTCACGGACGCCACGAGCATGCCGATCATCAGACCGATGAAGACCTGCCGGTCCTGCGGCGAGAGTTTGTACCCCACTGTTGGGACGGGGGCGGGGCTTGTCATGCGTTCTCCAGGCTGTCGTTCAGTCGACTGATGAGGCGGGCGAGCTCACTCTTCTCGTCGGGTGTCCACTCCCCGAGCGATTCGGTGATGATGTGTACGCGTCGGGCACGTTCCGCGGCGAGGGCTTGACGGCCTGCGGCGCTGACGTGCAGCAACTGGGCGCGGCCGTCATGAGGGTCAGGGCTGCGTTCGAGCAGCCCGGTCTCGCAGAGGTGGGAGACACGTCGGCTCATGGTGGAGGCGTCGAACCCACGCATGGCGGCCAGGTCGCGGAGCCGTGTGCCGTCGGGACAGGCCCCGGATGACAGGGCGACGAGCGTCGAGAAGTCCTGATTGTCCATCCCCTGATGCGCTCGACGGGCCAGGCTCTGGCCCATGTTGGCGAACAGCCTCGTCAACTCATCAGTTAGTTGCATGACGCAAGCATATGCTTCTGAATGGGCATGTCCAACCCGGATCGGTGTCAGGTCACGACGCGATGCACCCGCACCTCGTAGGGCCGGAGCCTGGCGCTGTCGCCCCCCGTGGTGAGCACCAAACTCAGGGAGGCCGTGTACTTCGGACGCCAGATGACCCGGGCGGACAGGTTGACCTCGGTGAGAAAGGACTCGCCGTCGAGTTCCCGGAACCAGGCAAAGTAGTCGCGAC
Organism: uncultured Actinomycetota bacterium; assembly: GCA_963747505.1. Taxonomy (GTDB): domain Bacteria; phylum Actinomycetota; class Actinomycetes; order Propionibacteriales; family Propionibacteriaceae; genus Arachnia. The sequence continues at coordinate 310,550 of CAVVFD010000002.1, forward strand.
GACTCCGATACACGAATCGCGCATCCCCCAGACGCAGTGCTGGATGGGCGCGCCGCAGTGCGATGAGTTTCTTGTAGAAGTTGAGGACCGAATCCGGGTCCTCGTGCTGTTCGGCGACGGTGTAGCCCGTGGAAAGTTCGTAGAAGTCGATCCAGGGCTCGCCGGAGGTGAACCCGTGGCGGGGGGAGTCGTCCCAGCGCATGGGGGTGCGGGCGTGGTCCCTCGAGCCGGGGCGCACCACGTCGAGATTCACGGGCCCCCCGTGCCGATCCGACAGTCGATTGATGGATTCGATGTCCCTGAAGGCGGAGATGTCCGGGAAGCCCTGGTTGATGGCCGCGATCTCCTGTCCCTGGTAGATGAAGGGGGTGCCCCGCCCGAGGAGCTGGATGGCAGCCAGCGCCTTGCCGAGCGCTGTGCGGTACAGCGGATCGGGATTGACCTTGGAGATCATGCGTGGATTGTCGTGGTTCTCCCAGAAGATGCTCACCCAGTCACCGGATCCCAGCCGGGACTGTTGCCGTATCAGGTACGCCTTCAGGTGGTTGAGGTCATACCTGTAGTCGTCCCAGCGGATCTTTCCGGGGTTCTCCAGGTGGTCGAAGCTGAAGACCAGATCCAGTTCATGCCTGTTCTCTGCGGTGAGGAGTCTCCCTGCCTCTATGCCGATGCCGGGGGTCTCGCCGATCATGACAGCCATCGGATCGTGCCCCGGCGCCTCTTTGACCTCGCCCTGGCGCTGGAAGCCGTCACGACGCAGTTCAGCGAGATACGCGTGGAGGTTCGGTCCATGGAAATAGTGCTCCACCCCGGCGAACTCCATGAGGGAGCCGACGAATGCGTTGCCCTGGGGCAGCCCCTCGCGCTTGGAGATGAAGTTGATGACGTCGAGACGGAAGCCGTCGATGCCACGCTCCAGCCACCAGCCCACGATGCCCGCCACCTCTCGGCGCACCTCGGGGTTGTCCCAGTTCAGGTCCGGCTGGCCGGGAGCGAACAGGTGCAGGGCCCACCGCTTCGCATCCTTCAGCCACGTCCATGCCGGGCCGGAGAAGTATGACGACCAGTTGTTCGGCAGCTCGTCGGGGTGCCCTTCCCGCAGGATGTAGTACCGGCCATAGCGCCCCTCCGGGTCCCGGCGGGCCTCCTTGAACCATTCGTGCTGGTCCGAGGTGTGATTGACCACCAGATCGAGGATGATTCGCATCCCCCGGGCGTGACAGGCGGCGATGAGCTCGTCGACGTCGTCGAGAGTTCCCATCTCCGGCATCACCGCGCGGTAGTCGGAGATGTCGTAGCCGTTGTCCTCGTTGGGGGAGGCGAAGATGGGGGACAACCACAGGCAGTCCACCCCGAGGTCCTCGAGGTGGTCGAGGTGATCGATGACGCCGCGCAGATCGCCCATCCCGTCGCCGTCGGAATCCGCGAAGGAGCGGGGGTACACCTGATAGAAGACGGCCTGCTTCCACCAGTGGGGTGTCACGGGACCGGTGGTGCGCCTGGGGGATTCGGCGACATCGTTCAGCAACGAGAGCAGGGTGTCCAAGAAGCCATCGCCCGTGAAGGGTCGCCCCAGTCGTTCCACCAGTCCCAGCGGCAGCCGGCGGATGACGGCGTTGTCCACCCACTTCGGTGAGCGGCCGAGCTGCAGCAGGAGCCTGTCGATGATGTCGCGGCCCAGTGGATGGTCGTACATGTCGCCAAGGTTCGACGAGCGATCCATGAGGCCGTGCTGATTCACAGGTGTTCCTCCCTGACGCGGAGTTCCGCGACGATTTCGGCATAGCGCTTCTCGTCGAGGGTGTAGGTCCGACGGAGAATGGCCCAGCTGGTGATGATCAACACGATGGGCACCACCATCATGACAACCTTGAAGGCCAACTGCCCGCCGGCAGTGATGTCCGCGGCGGATTGAGCCCGGTTGACCCCGGAGCTCAACAGCGCCAGCCCCACCAGCGCGGTCCCCAGCGCGTTGGAGGACTTGTAGATGAAGGGTTGGAGAGAGAAAGTGATGGACTCTGCGCGACGGCCCAGTTTCCACTCACCGTATTCGACGCAGTCGGCGATGAAGAGCAGCATCAGGAGCTGTATGAACGCCTGGCCCATGAAGAGCAGTACGCCCGCCGCGCCGATGATGATCATCGAGGAGCCGGCGAGTGCGAAGAGCGTCAGACCGACGACGCACATCGCCGAGCCCAGCGCGTGGATCTGGCGCCGGGTGAGGCGGGCGGACACCAGCGGGAAGGCAGCAAGGCCGCACAGCTGTGCCACGCCGAGGATGGCCGCGAAGATGGCGTACATCCCCAGATCGCCGTAGATGTACTCGAAGTAGTAGATGCCCAGACTGGTGGTGGCCGTGTAGCCGGCCATGAACAGGAGCATCGCCACCGTCACCCACAGCAGTTGGTCGTTTCGGCCGATGGTCCGGAAGAGCTCACGGAAGGGGATATGCGGTGTGGGGGCCACCACTTTCTGCCTCGTGAACACGAGGGTGAGTGACTGGAATACGAGCATGATCGCCACCACGACGGCGGCGAACAGGAACCACGCCCTCTGGGAACTCCCCAGCTGGCTCGTCAGCCATTCGGTGATCGGGACGATGCCCACCACGACGGAGAACAGCCCGATGTTGGCCATGATGCGGGCGAGCACACCGACGCCCTCGCGGTCCTTCAGGTTGCGCGAGAGCGAGGGCAGCATGCCGTAGAACGAGATGTCGTTGATTGTGTAACTGATGCCCCAGATGAGGTAGGCGAAGAAGAAAAGGAGAACGAAGCTGGGTCCGGCAAGGGCGACGTCAGCGAACAGCAGCAGGGTGGCGCCTCCCCACAGCAGCGCTCCCGTGGCTATCCATGGTTTGAACTTGCCCCACCTGGTGCGGGTGTTGTCCACGACGACGCCCATGACCGGGTCGTTGAGCGCGTCGAAGATCCGCAGAGCAACGATGATGGTGGTGACGGCCGCCAGTTGCCTGTCAGAGACTCCGACGACATCCGTCAGGTAGTAGATCAGGTACAGGCTGACCATGGCTGCCACCATGTCCCGGCCCAGAGTGCCGAGCCCGAAACTCAGCTGGTTCTGCCGGCCGCTGGACGCGTTCGATGTCCGGCGCCTACCGCGACCGCTCATGGGCCTCACCTCGACACCACAGTTCTTGTCTGGCCCATTGAGTTGGGCAATCTGGTTGTTGGGCGTGCTGGTTGTCTGCGACACCTGCTTCAGTGTGGCACGGAGGTTTCCGCTGACCCGTGTGGTTCGGCAATGTTGGTGGCCGGGTCTTCAGCCGATTGTCCGCGACAGCCGGTTCGGGGGTGACGTCCGCACGGTTTCTCACCGCGCAGTGGCGCTGGGTGAACCCGAAACACGGACAATGGAGGTGCGGTCGGCCAGTGGGCCGCGCCGCTGTCTGTGGCATGGGAGTGGAAATGATGAGTGAGAACCGCAACGGGTTGGAAGACGCGGATCGAGTGTCCTCGGACGCCCCCGCGGAAGGTGCGGAATCCCCCGGTACGGATGAAACCGCCACCACCCCACACCCTCAGGATCCGGCTGAGGGACGCGACCCCGAGGAGCCCACTCAGCGCTGAGTCCCGCTCCCGCGCCTGCCTTGTCCTCTCTGGCGGCTCGAAGGGACGAAGTCTCGTGTGGGCGTGGGGTGAACCAGCCGCAAAAAGGTGCACGAACACGGGTGCGAACCCGCGAGAATTACCTTGGCCCTTGTCGTCGCGCAGGGCGAACGGTGATACTGAAGGGCAGTCCGCCGGCCGTCCGAAGCCGGTGCACGAACCGATGACGAAGGAGTCACATGATGAGTGAAGTGCACGACATGCCCGACGAGGGTTCCGACAACCCCGGAGGCTATGGAGAAGAGGTCCCGGAGGAGCTCCCTGCTGAGGGTTCTGACAACCCCGGCCCCAACCTTGGTGGCCTGAATCAGCCGCCCGCGCAGACGTCCGAGAATCCCGGGCCCGAGCTGGATGGCTTGCCCGAGGTCAGGGGAGAGGGTTCTGAGAACCCCGGGCCCGAGCCGGTCTGACCTCTCGAGCACCGCCCACCCGCGCGGCCACGGCAACCGTCGTAGGTGGTGCGGGTGGGCGGGGCGTGTCTGGGGCGGGTCGCCGCATCAGTGTGTTCATTCCAGCCACAGCTGGTCGCAACATCGGTTACGGTCGCGTAACCAAGCTGGTCAGACCAGCGTCGACAAGGGGATGAGAATCATGATGGACCATGGGGAGAAGGACGCGACGATGGAACACATGGCGGTACGTCTTCGCGCCACCGTTGCCGAACACGCCGATCGCACAGCCACCCGGATCCGCGTCGACGATGCCTGGCAGACACAGACCTACCGTGAGTTCGGAACCAAGGTTGATGAAGTCGGACAGGGGCTGGTGAACCTTGGCCTTGTTGCACGCGATCGAGTTGGCCTGTTTGCGAGCAACTGCCCGGAATGGTCCGAGATCGATTTCGGCGTAGCGACGGCGTGTGGGGTACTTGTGCCGCTGTATGCCACCTCGACGCCCATCCAGATCCGCCACATCGTCGGCGATTCCGAACTGCGGGTCATGTTCGTCAGCTCCCAGAGCGAGTGCGAGCGCGTCATGTCCGTGAAAGCGGACATGCCCAGCCTGGAGACGATCGTCATCCTCAAGCCCTACGACGGGATGCCGGAGGAGGTCATCCCCTACGACGACTTCCGCGTCGCGCCGGACCAGTCCTCCCTGTCGGACAGGCTCGCCGAAGCCTCGGGTGAGGATCTTGCCTCCATCATTTACACCTCCGGAACCACGGGAGATCCCAAGGGCGTCATGCTGCAGCACCAGGCATTGGTGCGACAGAAGGAGTCGATCGAGAAGTTCTTCGAGTTCGGGCCCGAGGATCATTCGCTGGCCTTCCTCCCCCTCTCCCACGCGCTGGAACGCGCCTGGACCACGGTGGTCCTGCTCAAGGGCTGCATGAACACCTACGTGGAGAATGCCCGCACCGTGGCGGAGCAGATGGTGCTGGCCAAACCGACACTGCTGGTGAGCGTGCCGAAGCTCTACGAGACGGTGTACGCGACGGCGCATGCCAAGGTGGCGTCATCGGCTGTGAAGCGCAGGATCTTCACCTGGGCGCTGCACGTGGGTGCCCGCAATCAGCACTCCTTCCGCAAGGGCCGCACCCCCGCCTGGTGGTGGCGCGCCCAGCTGCCCGTGGCGGACAAGTTGGTCCATGCCAATGTCCGGGCCGCCATGGGGGGCACCAAGACTGTTCTGGCCTGCGGCGGTGCCCCGATCCGCAAGCAGGTGGAGGAATTCTTCTCATCCATCGGTATGCCCATCTACACCGGGTACGGCCTCACCGAGGCCTCCCCGCTGGTGAGCTTCAACTCGCCGGGCGGTTTCAAGTTCGGCACCGCTGGCCGTGTGATCAGTGGGGGTGAACTGCGCGTGGGGGAACTCGGGGAGATCCAGTACCGGGGCCCCAACCTGATGACTGGATACTGGCACCAGGAGGAGGCCACACGGGAGGCCATCGTCGACGGCTGGCTCCATACCGGTGACATCGGGTACGTGGACACCGACGGCTATCTGGTGATCACGGACAGGCTGAAGGACATCATTGTCACCCTCGGCGGCAAGAACGTCGCGCCGCAGCCCATCGAGCGTCTCATCCTGGCGGATCCGCTGTTCGAGTACGCCGTCCTGCTGGGGGACAACCGGCCCTACATCACGCTGCTGGTGAAGCCTTCCCTGCCCCACGTCGAGGAACTGGCGAAGGTGGCGCAATGGCCGGGGGAACTGGCAGATTGGCTGAACAGCCAGGAATTCCGTGACGAGGTGAAGCGACGTGTCGCCGAACTGACTGCCATGTTGCCCAGCCAGGAACGTCCCCGTGAGACCGCTGTGATGGACGGTGATTTCACGATGGACAACGGGATGTTGACGCCCACGCTCAAGGTCAAGAGACGTCAGGTGGAGGAGCGCTTCAAGACCGCTATCGAGGACATGTACGCCCGTCTCGACCGGCTCCGCTCGGATCGGTGAGTCCAGCCACGAAGCGGATCTGGTGGTCGACCTGGCCCGGGGCGCTGGCGTTGGGGGCTCTCTCCCTCGTCCTGGTGGCTGTCACCGCGGTGACCCTGCTCTTGGGCGCGGTGCTCACGCTCACGGATGTGTCCGGCACTGATCAGGAGTCCATCGGCGGTGTCGGTCTGGGGTGGCGGATTGGGTACGCGGTTTTGGGTGTCGGGTTTCTCGCCGTCCCCGCCGCGGTCGTGGTGTGTGCGCGCAGGAGGTGGCTGGGGTGGGTTCTGGTGCTGCTCGGCGCCAGCGTCGCAGTTCTCGGTGCCGGCCAGTGGACGCTGGGCATCATCTGAGCCGGCCGAAGAGGATTGCCCTTTGCTTCCGGGGGTGCTTGGGGGCACCATGTCCTCCATGGGACTGATGGATTTCCTCAGCAAGCGCATGCCGGGTCTGAGCATCGACGAGACGTTGATGGCACTCAGCAAGGGGGCGGTGCTGATCGACGTCCGTACGAGGGCCGAGTACGAGAATGGACATGCTCCCGGTGCGCGCCCGGTGGACCCGAAAGCGCTGCACGACGATGCCGATTTGGCCATCCACGGCGATGATCCCCTGGCCGAACGTGATGCCGCGATCATTGTGATGTGCGACAACGGATTGCGATCATCGGTGGCCGCTGCCGAGTTGCGCGAGAAGGGCATGTTGGCCGAATCCATTGCCGGTGGGCTCTTCGCGTGGATCCGCGAGGGAAACCCCGCCATCCCCGGCCCCTACCGCCGCCGATGAACTGGGCGGTGCCGGCCGTGGCCGGAGCAGGGCTCGTGGCCGCGGCGGGTTCCTACTGGGTGGGACGGCGAGTGATCGACTCGCACGTGGCTGACTACGCCGAGCACTGGAGCGTCCGGCCCAACAATTTCCCCCACGGCGTGCTGCACTACGTCGCCCTTGGGGACTCGGCCGCACAGGGCGTGGGGGCCTCGAGTGTCGGGGCGTCGTACGTGGCGCTGGTCGCCGACCGGCTGGCCGAGACGACGGGGCGCGAGGTGGCGGTCACGAACATGTCCGTCTCCGGTGCCGTGAGCGGGGACGTGGTCGATCATCAGCTGCCGCAACTGGCGGACCTGCCCTTCACGCCGGACATCGTGACCATGGACATCGGCGCGAATGACGTCCTGATCCCCGGTCATGACGTGGAGACGTTCACACGCTCGATGCGCTCCATCCTGCCAGCGTTGCCCGCTGGCAGTTTCGTGGCGGACGTGCCGTGGTTCATGGTGCCCGGAATGGACGGCGCGTCCCGGCGGATGGCGGCCAGTGCCGTCGAACTCGTGGGGGAGTTCGGCCACCATCTCGTGGCCATCCACGAGGCGTCGCGAGCCGTCGGACGGCTCGGGTACCTCCGCTACACATCCCATGATCTCTTCCACCCCAACGACAAGGGCTATGCCGGCTGGGCCGAGGCTTTCTGGGACGCCATCGTCGCCTCCGGGAAGTTGGATGAAGTGGGGCGACGTCCTGCCCGCTGAGCTGCGCCTCGTCCCCGCTTTGGGTGCGGCTTTCGCCTCGGGGCCCACCCTCGGGTAGAGTCTCTCCTCGGTCGGCTTTTGTTGCCGGCCACGCACTCCTGCCGCGGGATCGACCCGCGGCCGTCAGTCCACAGGAGGTTGTGCCAAAGCATGCGCAAGTACGAAGTCATGATCATCATCGACTCAGACGTCGATGAGCGTCAGGTTCCCGGTCTGGTCGACAAGTACCTCGAAATCATCACCCAAGGTGGTGGCACGGTCGAGAGCAACGACCTGTGGGGGCGTCGCCGTCTGGCATACGACATCAACAAGAAGTCCGAGGGCATCTACGCCGTCCTCAGGGTCACGGCAGAACCGGCAGTCGTCCAGGAGATGGATCGCCGCATGGGCATTGACGAGCAGATCGTCCGCACCAAGGTTCTCCGCATCGAGGAGCCAAGGAAGTCCAAGGACAAGGGCGCCACGTCGGAAGACTCCAAGGCTGCCACGTCGGAAGTCTGAGCTTTTCAACACCACCAGTTCTGTTTGGTGATTCACTCGGGTTGATGCCCACAGTGATGAGCAACAGACAAACGTCCGATCCCGGAGGAAAACATGGCAGGCGAAACACAGATCACGCTGGTCGGCAATCTCACCGCTGACCCCGAGCTGCGCTTCACCCCGAGCGGTGCAGCAGTCGCGAACTTCACCGTCGCGTCCACGCCCCGCACATTCGATCGTCAGACCAGTGAATGGAAAGACGGCGACGCCATGTTCATCAACTGCTCGGTCTGGCGTCAGTACGCCGAGAACGTGGCGGAGTCCCTGCAGAAGGGGGCCCGCGTCGTCGTCCAAGGCCGTCTGAAGTCACGCAGCTACGAAACCCGCGAGGGTGAGAAGCGCACCGTGTTCGAGTGTGATGTTGACGAGGTCGGTCCCGCCCTTCGCTACGCCACCGCCAAGGTCACCCGCACCACCTCTGGTGGGTCCGGTGGCGGCAGCGGCCAGTGGCAGGGCAACCAGAACCAGGGTGGTTCCAACAGCGGCGGTGGCGGAGGGCAGGACCCGTGGTCCAGCCAGTCGTCGGCCGGCGGCAACCGCGGAGCAAGTGATCCGTGGGCGCAGAGCAACGCTGAAGAGCCCCCGTTCTGATCCACCACAACTGACCCGGAACAAGGGTCAGCTGGCACATTCCGTCTGACATAGGACGGGCTTCCACAGGGCGCCGTGAGGCGCCTGCACTTCAAGGAGAGCACCACAATGGCCGGTCCACAGCGCAAGCCTGTGAACAAGAAGAAGATCATGCCGGTGAAGACGACTCGCGTCGCCAACATCGATTACAAGGACATCAACACGCTGAAGAAGTTCATCTCGGAGCGTGGAAAGATCCGCGCCCGCCGCGTCACTGGCCTCTCGGTCCAGGATCAGCGCAAGGTCGCAATTGCCGTCAAGAACGCGCGTGAGGTTGCTCTGCTGCCCTACGCCTCAACCGCTCGCTGATTGGGGAGTGCATCATGAAGCTCATTCTCACCAGCACCGTTGACAAGATCGGAATCGCCGGCGACGTCGTCGAGGTGAAGGACGGCTACGGCCGGAATTTCCTCCTGCCCCAGGGCAAGGCGATTCGTTGGACCCGCGGCAACGAGAAGCAGATCGAGGGCATCAAACGCTCCCGCGACGCTCGTGAAGTCCGCGGCGCAGATCATGCCGCCGAGATTCGTACCCAGATTGAGGGACTGGACATCAAGGTTCCGGCCCGCGTCTCCGACGCAGGTCACCTGTTCGGCTCTGTCACCGCCAGCGACCTCGTCGTGGCAGTGAAGAAGGCCGGGGGCCCCGCGATCGACAAGCGCTCCGTGAGCTTCGCCAAGCCGGTGAAGTCCGTCGGAGAGCACACCGCAGCCATCAAGTTGCACAGTGCGGTCACCGCACACGTCCCATTCGAGGTCGTCGCCAACTGAGGGCATCGAATCTCCCAACACGAGAGAACCCCGGCCCTGCGGCCGGGGTTCTCTCGTGTTCCATCGACGGTGCGCGCGTTCTCCGACACACGACACGGCGTTGCCGGACAGGTGCAAATGGTCATCCCTGCCGGTTGGGCGCCCGACGGCAACGAGTACCTTGCCGGTCAGTTCGACGTCGAGACGACCGCCGTCGAGAAGATCAACGTTGCGGGGATACCGCTGTGAACAGGGATCGACCGCACCGCTCACTCAATGTTCAGCTGATCCGGGAAGCGTGGTCAGCGGCGCTTCGACTCGGCAAGGGCTTCCCGGTATTCCGGGTCGTCCATGACCAAATAAACGAGCGGGCAGTCCTGAGGGCCGGTGACACTCATCTGGCACAGTGTGCACGGCTCACCGGGTCGCAGGGGGCACTTGGGATCCGGTCGGCTCCGGGATCGAGTGGAGGCTGTCTCAACTCGGTCGGATCCGCTCATGTGCTCGACTGTACGCCTGCGTCGATCCGAGTCGCAGGTAGGGTCGACGTCATGAAGATCATGATCATTGGTGGACATGGGAAGGTGGCCCTTCTGGCTGCCCCGATGCTGGTTGCTGGCGGTCACACGGTGACCTCGGTGATTCGCAAAGAGGAGCAGAGCGCTGATATCGAGGAGACAGGAGCGCAAGCTCGTCTGGGTGATGTGGAACATCTCGACGCCGATGCCACGCAGGAGTTGGTCCGCGGACAGGACGCCGTCATTTTCGCGGCCGGAGCGGGTGGCGGAAGCAAGGAACGTACCTATGCAGTGGATCGGGACGCCGCCATCCGCGTCATGGACGCGGCGGTGGCTGAGGGTGTGGACCGCTTTGTCATGGTGTCCTACGTGGGTGCCGGGCGCGACGACGTGCCCCAGGACAATCCCTTCCACGCCTACGCCGAGGCGAAGGCCCAAGCAGACGAACACCTGCGCGGCACCTCCCTGAACTGGACCATCCTGGGGCCCGGCCAGCTGACGCTTGAGGAGGGCAGCGGCAGGATCGAGTACGGGGACCATGTCACGGAGGGCGAGACCTCCCGGGCCAACGTCGCCGAACTGGCCGTCGGTGTCATCGGCCGTACCGATCTGGCTGGCGTGACCATCCACTTCCGGGATGGCAACGTGGCGATCTGGGAGGCGATGGAGAGCCTGTCCCGACGCGCCGACGGCACCCCCGTTGCCCCACTCCGTGAGGGCAGCGCCGACTGAGAGGGACGGGCAGCGGTCGCGTCAGGCAGGCGTCGAGTAGGTGCCGGACTGCACGCGGCCGGGGGACGTGAGTGCCCACCGCACCACCGACGTTGAGAAACTGCCGAGCGGTCTGCCCACCAACCGGTCAAACCATCTGTTGGCTGGAAGTTTGAGTTCGCGGCGGGCCCACATGGGAAGGGAGCTGATGGCCCCAGCCACCAGCATCCAGTAGCCGGGGCGGGCGATCCACGGCACAGGCGGGGTCCTGACCAGGAACGCCACCGTGTCGAGTGCCGCTTCCGAGGCGCGTAGCTCAGGACGGTAGCGCTCCAGAGCAGCGTGGAGTTCGACTTCTGTTCGTGGGAGGTTGACCGCACCTAGGAGTTCGCCGACCGGCGCCGCCTCCGCAACGTAGCTGTCGGCCTCTTCCTGTGTGAGCTTCCTGTCCCCGAACTGGTGGAAGCCGGTGAGGAAACTTTCAGTTTCTGCGACATGCACCCACTGCAGGAGATGGGGATCAGAGGCCTGGTACGGGGTGCCGTCGTCGGTCTTTCCGCGTACGCGCTCATGGATTCCCCGGATTCTTGCGATCATTCTCTCGGCATCTGGAATGGGTCCGTAGGTGGTCATCGCGAGGAACTCGCTGGTTCGCTGCAGACGACCCCACGGGTCCGAGCGGTAGCCGGAGTGCCCCGCGACGCCAGCCATGGCGGCCGGGTGCAGCGCCTGCAGGAGGAGGGAGCGAATCCCCCCCGCATACATGGCCGCGTCGCCGTTGATGTGCCAGATCATGGAATCGGGGGAGTGCCAGCGCTCTCCGGGGGAGTCCCAGATGAGGGCGGCCTTGGCGTCGGCGTCGGGGCCGGCAACTCGGCTGCGCAGAGTGTGACCGATGGTGCGGCGCAGCGCGGACGAGGGGTTGAACATGTGTCCAGAGTATGCGCGCAGAGAATACGGAGTTGTCCACGGACTTATGCACAGGGCGTGGATAACTACAGGCTTGTAACTACGGCGTTGTGTCCTCTCGAGAGGCGAGGCGGTCATCGGACGGCGCGGTCCGCGAGCCGCCGTGACCGTCATTCCCGAGCAGAGTCGGCCCTTGCCCCAGGCGCTGGAAGATGGCGAGGACGCGGCCTCCTTCGACGGGGACGATGGCAGCAGAGGGAGCCCGTATTCCATCACCATTGGCCACGGTAGGGACGTCCACGACCACTGACAGTGAGCGGGCGGTCGCGTCGCTCAGCGCCGAGTTGAGCGACGCCTGTTTCGCTGTGTCTGGAGTCGGGCTCGATCCTGCAGTCGCAGGGGTTCCACTGTCTGCTTCACGGCGACCAGGATGGAGCCGCGCAGAAGCCACAGGGAGGTCTCATCCCGGGGATCAACCATGAGCAGGTCGGTCAGGATCGCCATGGCTTCGCCGCTGGCATCAAGGCTCACCGCGAGACTCTGATCGACCTGATCGTCCGCACCCTCCGCGTCGGCCTGCACGAGCGCGCCGAAGCCCTCGACGGAATCTGCGACGTGTTCCAGCAGGACCGCGAAGGCGGCCCGTACGTCATCGCCGTAGCCGTCATCGAGAGTGCTGATCTCCGGCGCCTCCGTGTGCATGAGGAAGTACAGTCCCCTTACCGCGAACAGGGAGCGATCGAGTGCGTCGAGTGCGCTGCGCAGGATGGGTTCGACCCGCGGCGCGCTGAGTGAGCGGGTGTTGAGGTGTCGCAGCTCTTCGATTCTGCTGACCGACTCGTGTGCCCGGCGCGCCGTGTCGGAGATGTCCCTCACGCCGTCGAGCCATGTCCCCACCTCGCCCCGGGTGACCGGCCGCTGCATCATGGACCATCCCGCTTCGCGCAATGATTCGGCTTCTTGCCGGGCGACATCGCATACCTGATGCACGGCGGTTGCGATTGGCAGACGCGGAGGGAGGAACAGGTTGAACGACATCCCAACGAAGGCCCCGATCAGCGTCGTGAACACCCGGGTCTCAGCGGCGATCTCCTGACCGCCGACGGCGAGGATCAGCATCGCGCTGATGGGGGTCTCCAGTGCCTGATCGCCCAGGCGGAGAACGGCGGCGAGGACCAGCGACAGCGCGATCACCATGGCCAGGGACCACCACGTGAGCCCCACCCATGTCGAGACACCAATCGCCACCAGTACGCCGGTCAGCACGGCTCCGACGCGGACGACGCCCATCTTGAGTGACGACCGGGCGGAGGTCTGAGTCACCAGGAGGGCGGTCAATGCGCATGTCAGATCCACCGGTCCGTCGATCAACCAGACAGTGATGAGATAGGCGAGTACGGCGGCGGTCGTGAGCCGGACGGTGGAGGTCAGGAGGACCTTCACCGGCTGTTGCAGGCCGAAGCGCTGGTTGAGGTAGCCGACGACGGACGCGGTCAAGGTGTGGATGACTCTCACGTCAGAGCCTCCGTTCGGTGGACTGCGCCCGGACTGCCGCCAGCACGACGTGCGCGACGCCGCACTCACAGCATAGGGAAACCGCTGTGGGTCCGAGCCGACGGTGTGACGTATCGACTCCGGCCTGTGCATCACCTTGACAGGTGACTTAAAGGTCACTTATATTTTCTTCCATGAAGGAGGACGAGGTTTTCAAGGCGCTGGCCGACCGGACGCGGCGGCGGCTGCTCGATGCCCTGTTCGTGCGCGAGGGCCGCAGCCTCAGCGAGTTGGAAGCAGTGGTCGCCGAGGAAGCGGAGATGACCCGGTTCGGGGTCTCGAAGCACCTGCGCCAGTTGGAGGCTGCAGGGCTGCTCCTCAGCCGAAAGCAGGGCCGCGAGAAGTTGCACTATCTCAACCCGGTCCCGATCCAGTTGATCCACGACCGGTGGATCGGCAAGTACACCGAGCGCCGGGTGGCGGCGCTGACCAAGCTCAAACGAGACCTGGAGGAACAGGCATGAACACCACACCCGAGGGCAAAACAACAGAACCGTCAATGGCAGCATCTGACGAGGCGGCGCCCGAGGTGCAGATCTTCGCGATCTACATCGATGCTCCCGCGCAGCGGATCTGGGATGCGATCACGTCCTCGGAGTTCTCCACCCGCTATGGCTACGGCGGCGAGGTGGAGTTCGACCTCACTCCCGGTGGGGCGATGCGTGACCTGACGACGCCGGAGATGAGGAAGATGGGCATGGGCGACGTGGCCGCGACCGGCACTGTCGTGGAAGTCGATCCGCCGCACAAACTCGTGCAGAAGTGGTCGCCGGTCTGGCACGACGAGCCGGAGACCACCCTCACGTATGAGATCAAGGAGTTTCCCGGAAACGCCTGCTGCCTGACCTTGACACACGAGTGCCTCGGAGCGCCGAACACTGCCAAGGACGTGCGTGGTGGCGGTGACGCCGGAGCGGGTGGAGGGGGCTGGCCATGGGTGCTCAGCAGTCTGAAGACCTTGCTGGAGACCGATAGGGCGATGGCTGGGGCTGGAGCCTGATCGGCAGGGAGCGCAGTTCCCTGCACCTGTCTTGCACCGGCGACACAGATGCAGGAACTCGGCCGATTCCAGGGTGCGGGGGATCGGCGGATCTCCCCGTTCGGGCCTCTGGACTGGCATCGTCAACAAAGTTCATGCGCCCACAGGCGCTGACATGATTGACTACATGGCACTAATAGCTGAACCCCGCCGAATGAATCCACTCCTGCGAGTGGGGGTGAGGATCGCCGAGCGCACCACCAAGCATCGGATGGAGCCCGCCCGTCTGCTCGCCTGGTATCCGAAGGCCGCCATCGGAGCCGGTGTGCTGGAAGCGCTGGTGGCGCACCATGAGCCGTCCGAACGGCTGTTGAAGCTGGTGCGCATCACTGCGTCCATCACCGCGAACTGCGCGTTCTGTGTGGACATGAACAGCTTTGAACACGACCGCGCCGGTCTCAGTGACGCCGAACTGGCTGCGCTGGCTGGCGGGGACGCCGACGCCGTCCCGACCCTCACGGCGCGGGAGCGGTTGGCGATCGAGTACACCCGGCGGATCTCATCCTCTCCACTGGTATTCCCGGATGAGCACTTGGCTGCGCTACGTGAGGAGTTCAGCGAGCGCGAACTCGTCATCCTGGCCACGACCGCTGCCCAGGTGAACTACTGGGCACGGGTGATCCAGGCCCTGGGTATCGCGCCGGCCGGCTTCACCGAGGCCTGCCGCGTGCCGCCCGCCTGAGGTTGCGATGACCGGCCGATCGGTTTGTCTGCAGGACTCGGATGGGCTGACGTTGTACGACGTGGTTCGGGTCCGTTGATGGCACGAGGGGGCATCGTGGTTCTCCACGAGGCGCCTTGGCTTGAGGCCACTCCTCGACCCTTGAAGCACGAGTAGGAGCGAGCGGTGGAGCAAGGGGCAAGAGTTCTTTCCTGCCAGGCTGAGCATCCCCGCATCGCCTGGCAGATCACGGTCACCCCCAACAACATCCGCGGTTGAACGGGCCGACGTTGGGATAGGTTGTCACGAGCAGTGGCACGATGCCATGAGCACTATGCCGGGGCGAGCGAGGTCAAGCGTGGGCGAAGATATCTCGGGTGCGCAGATCTGGCTCGCCGTGGCAGTTTTCGTCGCGATCCTGGTGGCCGCCGTGGTGCTCCGCAGGCTGGCTGTGCGGTTGCTGGACCGGGGCGACGCCGACCGCCGGGTGGGGCGCCTGACGGGCCGCTTCCTCAGTGTCTTCATTGTCGTCGTCGGCATGGTGTACGTGCTTGAAATCCTGAATATCCAGGTGACCCCGCTGCTCGGCGCGCTCGGTGTGGGGGGCGTGGCGTTGGCCTTCGCTGCCCAGGACATCCTGCAGAACTTCGTGGCCGGGGTGCTCCTCCAAATCCGACGGCCATTCCGGGTCCGCGACCAGATCAGCAGCGGCGACTTCGAGGGCACCGTGAACGACGTGAATCTGCGCACGGTCGAAATGACCACCTACGACGGACTGACCGTCTACCTGCCCAATGCGGAGGTGCTCAAGGCGCCCATCGTGAACTTCACCCGGACGCCACTGAACCGGACCTCACTGGAGGTCGGTCTCGCCTACGACACCGACCTTTCCCGGGCACGGGACGTGTTGTTGGCGGCCTGCGCAGAGGCAGAGGGAGTGGCGGCCGTTCCGGGGGTGGAGGTGTGGGTGGAGAGCTTCGGGGACTCCACCATCAACTGCGCCGTGCGCTACTGGCATGCCTCCGACATCGCTTCACGGTGGCGGGTGCGCAACGCCGTGGCAATAGCGGTGAAGCGCGGGTTGGACGAGGCCGGAATGGTCATAGCCTTCCCGCAGCGCACCCTGTGGTTCGGTCCGGGCTCTACGACGCTGAGCATTCAGGACACGTCGGCCGCCCACGACTCCGCGCCCGGGACCGAGTGCTGAAGCGACCGTCAGGATTACCGCCGGGGGCGCACTTCCGGGCCGGTCTCCGGGCATCGCGGGAGGCGTAGTGTGAGCCTCCGTCATGGACTCGTGTGGTCAGGCGCGGCCACCTCGACCGGTGTAGGCAATCCCAAGTCTGAACACCGCCCACAGCACGCCAGTCACGGCGGTTGCGATCAGGGCCAGGCCGAAGTCGGGCGAGAACAGGCGTATCGTGTCGAGCGGTGAGCCGAACAGGCTCGGCACCAGAGACAGGATGACCCAGGCGGCAACAAGCGTGGTGAGCAGCGGGAACCACAGGCTGAACAGGCCGAAAGCCCCGGACTGCAGCTTGGCTCGGAGCTCGGTTCGTCGGAGCCATGCCCAGCCCATGCTGAAGAGGTAGATGATCGGCAGGATCACCAGGCCAATGAACAGTGCTTTCTGGGACCACCGGGACCCCTCCCCGTCGTAGGTCAGGCCGAGCGCCCTGGCGGTGATGCCGTTGATGAGTTGGGTCGTCTCGCCAAAGCCCAGCCCGCTGCTGCCGTTGACCATCACGACAACTGCCTTCTGCTCGGCGGGAACCATCGTCGCGAGCGTTTCAACGCCCGGGGTCAGCCCGGAATGCCACACGGTGTCATCGCCGGATTCCACGAACCAGCCAAAGCCGTAGAAGGGCGATTCATTGCTCGCGGGACGCATCATTGCCGCCTTGCCCTGAGCGCTGAGTACGTCGTCCCGGCCGTTCATCATCACCTGCAGGTAGAGCGCCAGATCACTGGCGGTCGCGACGACACCACCTTGCGGAGCCGTTGCTCGGTCGGTCGTGTTGTCGGGAAGAGGTCGTTTGGTGCCGAACCAGGGCCTGTGACCGGTGGCCATGGATTCATGAACCTCGCCGTCGGCGACGAAGCTGTCGTCCATGCCGATTGGCTCCAGGATATTGGCTGCCACATAGGTCTGGTACTCCTGCCCGCTCACGACTTCGATTACTCGACCAAGGATTTGGTAGTTGGTGTTGGAGTACTCCCACCGTTCACCGGGTTCGTGAGCTGGGGGCACCTCTGCAAGCCGATCCACCGTGTCCCCGAGCTCATCCTTGCCGCTGGAAACATCCGGGTATGAGGTATTCCCCTGCAGAGTGGAAAAGCCGCTCGTGTGGCTGAGCAGTTGCTGGATTGTGATCGCGCCAGCGGGCTGGCCCTCGAACCCGTCGAGAGAATCGGAGACGTCGCTGTCGAGGTTGATCTCGCCCTCTTCGACGAGTTGCATCACGGCCAGCGCCGTGACGCTCTTGGAGATCGAGCCGATCACAAAAGGCGTGTCCGGGGTGACCTCGCTGTCGCCGCCGCTTCTGAGGACACCGCGCGCGCCCATCGATGTGACCTCGCCCTCGGTGACGACGGCGTAGGCCAGGCCGGGCACGCCGGAGGCGGGCATCTCGGCATCGATGAAGTCCTCAATCGATCCCTCCGGTGGCAGGGCGGAGCTGATGGAAGGAGAAGAGACGGTGAGAAGTGCGAGGACCATCAGAAGTGCCAGGATCGGCAGAAGTCGTCGCATCGCATCTCCTCACATTCGTTCGCCACGCGAATTCTGTAAGCCTATTTCACTCTCCGTGGCCGTGGCGGGTGTCACGAAAAGGAGCCCTTCGGTCGTCTGCCGGCTCGCAGGAGCAGCCACAGTGTGAACCACCCCTCGGCAACAATGGAGGGGACGGCGACGGCGGCGACGAAGAGCGTCTCGTAGTCGGCGTAATTGCTGAGGATGGTGTGGGCCAGGGTGTCGATCACGTAGGCCGCACCGGCGGCGATCAGGACGAGCCCGAGTCCCTTCGGACCGCCATGGGATCGGAGCATCATCCCGCCAAGAAGGATCACGTGGACCCCGAAGGCGGCCAGGCCGATCAGCCAGGTCGAGTTGAATGCGTTCAGGGCTGCGAGTGCTTGAGCTTCTCGGTGGGGGGTGTCGATGACGGTGAGGAAGCTGGTGCCGTCGAGGAGTTGCAGCGCTTCGAAGAAGTGGACGAGGGCGACGCCGAGGAAGACGGTGTAGACGATTCGGAACCATGCGGTGAGTACCGAGAGGTCCCGGTTGGTGTCCCTGAACACGATGTAGAGCGCCCAGGCCACGATCACGTCGAGGAAGAAGATGGCAAGGAAAGCGACCATGCCGAGGCGAAAGAGCCCTTCGGACTCCGCGATGTTGGCGGCGGTGGCTTGGGCGTCGCCGGTGACGACAAGGCTTTCGCGCACTATGAAATTGGCGAAGATGCCGAGTGCGAACAGCATCACGTAGCCGACGCCGGCGATGCGGGCGGCGGTTCTCGGGGTCGTATCGGAGCGGGGCGGTCTCGTCGAGGTCGGTGGGTTCTCGGTCAGTGGTGGGGCAGTCGGTGTCATGGGGTTTCCAATCGCGGGCTCATGGTGGGTTGGTTGCCAGTCGCTCGCGCTGGAGCGTGGAGGATGCGTGCGGAGGTCCGGTGTCTTCGGCGTCATGGCAGGGGATGGGGTTCTGGGTGGACAGTGATGGCTGTCTTGCCGTTGATGTGGCCGGCTGCCAGGCGCCGCATTGCCTCGGGGACCCCAGCCAGTTCGAACCGCTGGCCGACGACTGGCACGACGTCGCCGGAAGCAAGATGATTGGCCAGTTGCTCTATGAGGGCTTGGCTTTCACTGCTGATGAAGGCGGTGAGACGTTGGCTGACGACGGGAGAGAGCGCCATCGCTCTCAGTTGACGGCCGACACCGCCGGTGATGCGGTTGCCACCCTCGCCGCCGACGATGACCAGGGTTCCCTGGGGGGTCAGGGCGCGTCGTAGTCTAGCGATGCTGCTTCGCCCTCCGATGTCGAGGATCAGGTCGTAGCGGACTGCGCCCTTGGCAAAGTCGTCTCGGGTGTAGTCGATGACATGATCGGCCCCGAGAGAACGGACCAGGTCCAGCTTTGCGGTACTGGCGACGCCGGTCACCTCGGCGCCGACGCCCTTTGCGAACTGCACCGCGTAGGTGCCGACCCCGCCGGAGGCGCCCAGGATCAGGACTCGCTGACCACTGTGCAGGTGCCCGACATCGGTCACTGCCTGAAGAGCTGTGATTCCTGACACCGCCGCGACCGCGACCTGTTCGAAGGTGAGGCTGGCCGGTTTGTGCGCGAGCTTGTCCTGTGAGGCCGCCGCGTACTGGGCGAACGAGCCGTTGGCAATGCCGAAAACCTCGTCTCCCTCGACGAAGCGGGTGACCCCGGGCCCGACGGCCGCGACCACTCCCGCGACGTCCAGACCGGGAACCCGGTTCTTCGGCCTGGTGAGGCCGAATCCCGCCAGACGGACGAGGTACGGCAGTCCGGTCATGAGGTGTTCGGTGCCGCGATCGACGCCGGCGGCATGGACCTGGATGAGGACCTCGTCGTCGGCGATCGTCGGCCGTTCGATCGTCCTCAATTGGAGGACGTCGGCGGAACCGTAGCGTTCCTGGACGATGGCCGTCATGCCTGGTCCCTGTCCGGCTCCCGCGCTGGGTGAGCTCGTCGATGTTCGACGACCGGTGGTGGTTCCTGTGTTCGTCATGACGATGACCTCCTGGTGATGGTGGGGCGTTGGCCTCATTTCTTGCAGTCTCGTACTTAGTACGGCTGAACTGTTGATAGAGTAGTCGTACAATGTACGAACAGTCAAGAGAAAATTTTTTGGAGGGCGACGATGGCACCCACGAGCACTGACGTGGCGGCTCCGACCAGGGCATCCCTGAGCCGGGACCGCGTACTCGAGGGGGCAGTGGCACTCGCCGATGAACTCGGGATGGAGGGCTTTACGATCCGCAAGCTGGCAGCCGCCATCGACGTGAAGCCCATGACCATCTACCATCACGTCCCCAACAAGGAAGCGATCGTCGATGGCATGGTGGACCGCGTTTTCGCTGAGATCGAGCTGCCACCCAGCGGCCTCGGCTGGAAGGAGGCGATGAGACAGCGGGCACGCTCGGCGCGGGCCGTGCTGGCGCGGCACCCTTGGGCGCCGGCCCTCATGGAGTCACGCACGAACCCCGGTCCAGCCACCCTGACCCACCACGACGCTGTGCTCAGGTGCCTGCGCGAAGCCGGGTTCACCCTTGAGCTGACAGGTCACGCCTACGCCCTCATCGACTCCTACATCTATGGCTTCGCCCTCCAGGAGGCGAACCTGCCAGCCACCAGTGGTGAGAACATGGCCGAGCTTGCCGAATCGATCGCCCGACAGTTCCCTCCTGGCAAATACCCACACCTGCTGGAACTCACCACCCAACATGTGCTGAAACCCGGATACGACTTCGGCGACGAGTTCGAGTTCGGCCTCACGCTCATATTCGATGGACTCGGGACTCCTACCGAGCCGCATACGCACCTGTGGAGAGCCCCGGCGCGGGCTCATTCGAGCTGACGCAATCGCCCGCGTGAGGCGTGCTCCTGCGGATCGTTGTTGAATCGTGACCCCCACTGCCTGCTCCAGGGGCGGCATCTGTGGTGTGGTGGCGGTATCGCTTCCAGCAAAGGGGTTGATATGGCCACTCGTCACGAACTGCAGCCGAGGTTTTCATCGCCACTGCGCCCTAGAACGCCAGTAAGGGGGCTCCGCAGGATCCTGGCGCTCCTTGCTGTGCTGCTGACGACGGCCCTGCTCGCCAGCTGCACCGCCGCCGACGACGCGTCGATGACGTCGGCCGACGAACAGGCTCCTGCAGCCGACACCGCGGGGGCGGGTCTCCCGCAGGAAAACGGTGAGGACGCGGGCGGCGATGATGCCCGCCTCGTCATCCGCTCCAAGACCCTGCGGCTCGAGGTCGACGACACGACCGCCGCCATGGAGGACATCCGCCAACTCACCGGCGCTCATTCCGGAACCGTCTCGGATCTCCAGGTGGCCACCGACGGCGACGAGCCGCTCTACCGGTACAACGAGAACGGGTACCCCGAGGGTGACGGCACCGCCCTGCGCGCCTGGGTCACCGTGCGTGTTCCCACCGACCAGTACGAGGACTTCGTTGCCGCCGTCGCGAAACTCGGCATCGTGAAGTTCCAGTCCGAGGCCGCCAACGACGTCACCCAGGAGCACGTGGATCTGTCCGCGCGACTGGACAACCTGCGCGCCCAGGAGGTGCGGCTCAGGGAGTTCTTCGATGCCGCCGAGGATGTCACGGACATGCTGGCGATAGAGACCGAGCTGGGACGGGTGCGTGGTGAGATCGAGTCCCTGGACGCGCAGGTCACCTACCTCGAGCGACAGGCGGCCATGGCGACGATTACCGTCGAGCTTTCGGAGCCACGGGCAGTCGTGCGACCGGGCGGCGAGTCGTGGGGCTTCGTCGAGGCAATCACCGCTGGTATCCGGGGCGCCGCAACACTCATGACGGGCCTGCTCACGTTCATCATTGCCTCCGCGCCGGTGTGGATCGTGGGGCTCGTGCTGCTCTTCGTGATCCGCGCCGTGCTGCAACGCCGTCGCGCAAAGGCACAAGCACATCCGGCGAGCCCTTCGACTCCGACGGAGCCATCGCCCGCCCCTGAGGAGTGAGCGGGTTCGTACTCCGCAGGATCACCCCTGCAGCATCAACTGGTATGTCCAGGTGTCGATCCACCGGTCAAACTTGCGGCCGACGCCTCGCATGGCGCCGACAAATTCAAAGCCGAGCTTCTCGTGGAGGGCGACGGAAGCCGGGTTCGGCTGGGCGATCACCGCCACCGCGACGTGCATGTTGTCCTCGCGCATGAGGGACAGTAGCTCCGAGTAGATCAGCTGGCCCACACCGCGCCCGACCGCCTCTGGTGCGAGATACACCGAGGTCTCCCGGGTCCGGGCGTACGCCAGACGCGGCCGAAACACCCCGGAGTAGGCATAACCGACCACACCTGATCCGTCCGTGGCGACAAGGACGTGGTTGCCGGGAACACCCTCGGAGATCTTGTCCTCCCAGAACGAGGTCGGCGGCTCGGTGACATCAAACGTCGCAATGCTGGAGCGGACCGCCGGCCCATAGATGTTTGCGATCGCGGACACGTCCGCCGCCGTGGCACGTCGGACGAACGGAGACATGCGGCCAGCCTACTGGCATGGCTCAGCCTCGGCCCCGCTCCCCGAGGCTTCGGGCTGTGCAACTACTCTGTCCGTGCTGCGTCGTCCCCGTCGCCGCCATGGCCGGTCGTCGCGGGTTCGTCGTCCACCTCGGTCGGGGTGCTCCCCGAGGTCCACGGAAGCTTCCATCGACCTCGCAGTGCGGTGTCTCCGGATGCGAGGAGGTCATAGCGTTCTGGACCTCGCGGCTGGATCTGGCCGGGATCGAGCGTCCGCAGCACGTCCTCGGCGTCCAGTGCAGCCGGCGGCGTCGTCGTCGCGTCCACGTACCACTCCGACAGGGACGGGTTCTCGGAGTCCAACCATGCGCCGGCCCCGTCTTCGGAGGCGACCTTGCTGGAGCCGAAGACGAAGTCGTCGCCGTGGTCGGTGATGCCGAGGCGAACACCCTGCGCGATGGCCGCGCGAGCGTACTTCTCACGCAGCATGTAGGGGTCCGTCCTCAGGTCCTTCGCCCAGGCGATCATGATCCCGATGACGACGAAGGCGAAGGGCAGTGCCGAGACCACCATGATGGATTGCAGCCCTGCCAGGGGGTCGGTTCCCGCGTCGGTTCCCGCCAGGAGAAGTGAGGCGGCCACCAGTCCGAGGAGGAGTCCCCACAAGATGGTGACCCAGGGGGAGGGGTTGGGCTTGCCCCGCTGACTCATCGATCCCATGACGATGGAGGCGGAATCGGCGGACGTGACGAAGAAAATGATGATGGAGATCATCGCGACGAAGGTGGTGATCACGCCGAAGGGCAGATTCTGGAGGAGCTCGAAGAGGACCTCTTCTCCCGAGCCGAGTTCACTCAGGTTGAGGCCATTGGACTCCATCCACATGGAGGTGCCGCCAAATATGCCGAACCAGATCAGACAGACGGCGGAGGGGACGACCATGATGACCGTGACGAACTCGCGCAGAGTCCGTCCACGGGAGATCTTCGCGATGAACAGTCCCACGAAGGGGGTCCATGAGACCCACCAGGCCCAGTAGAACGTGGTCCAGGAAGCCATGAACTCGGCCGTCTCCGGACCCTGGTTCGGGTTGCGAACAAGCATGATGCCGAGGTCCTTGAAGAATTCGACGAGAGATGCCGGGATGAAGTTCAGCAGGTAGATCGTGGGGCCGACGATGAATACGAAGACCGCCAGGAGTCCTGCCAGCACCATGTTGACGTTGGAGAGCGCCCGGATGCCCCGTTTGACGCCCGAGACCGCCGAGAGGATGAACAACCCGGTCAGGATGCCCATCGCCACGATGAGGAACCCGTTGCCCAATGGGCCGGTGTTGAAGGTCAGTTCGGCTCCATGGCCAATCTGCTTGATACCGATGCCGAGGGAGATTGCCGTACCGAACAGTGTGACGATGATGGCGAAGATGTCGATGATCGCACCGAGCGGGCCAGACGCCCTGGAGCCGAAGATCGGCTCGAAGATGGCGGAGATCAGTGGCGCGCGTCCACGTCGGTAGGCGCTGTAGGCAATCGCGCCGCCCACGAGGGCGTAGAAGGCCCACGCCAGCGGGCCCCAGTGCAGCATCACTTGGGCCATCGACGCCATCATCGCGTCCGGGGTGCCGGCCGCCGCAGTTATCCCTTGGGGTGGATCAAGGAAGTGGGTCAGTGGCTCGTAGGGACCGTAGAACAGCAGACCGATGCCCATGCCGGCGGAGAACAGCATGGCGATCCAGGACACCGTGGTGAACTCCGGGGCCTCGTCGTCTGCGCCGAGTCTCACGCCGCCGGTGCGTCCGTATGCCAGGACGAGCATGAACAGCGAGATAATCACCGCGAGCACACCGAAGAGCCATCCAAAGTTCTTGGTCACCCATGCGAGCGACGCATCGCCCACCGTTGTGATGCTGCTGGGGGCCACGATCGCCCAGCCAATGACCGAGACCACGGCGAGGCCGGCGATGGCGAAGACTGTCCAATTCGTCGAGAACTTGCGGCCCGTGTGCTCCACGCCAATGCCTGGAATCAGGGCCGGGTGGACCAATCCGGGTTCAGTGACCTCGCGGATGACACGCCTGACCGTGGGTCTGCGCTCCGGGCCGTCTGGCAGTTTGTTCTGGGAGGGGCTCATCCGGGTTCAACCTCCTGGGAGGACTCTTTTGGCCTCACCGTGTGCGATCGGGACTGGGTTCACAGTACTTGCAACGCCGGGTTCTCCAGGTTCCATGGCGCCTGGGGGGGTACGAACTGACCGACGATGATGTCTCCTAAGGCATTGATTCCGGCAGTGGACCCGGGGCAGGGGACAGGGTTTCCATTCCTGCGCGTCAGGGGTGGTTCCGGTCCTTCGGGTTGGTTCTGCGAGGGTCACCGCTGAAGGGCGGCAGCATGGTGGGGTTGTCCCGTTCGGGGGTCAGCGTGTCCGGACGGCCGTATGCCTGGATGCCGCTCACCGCCACGCGTATTCCCCATCCGAGGATCGGAAACACCGGCCAGAAGTAGCCTGCTCCCGTCGCAGCCCAGAGGATGACGAAGAACACGGCGAAGACGGCCCACGTGCTCAGCGTCGACCGCCGCCACTGGGCGCGCGCCGACAATTGCACGGGGCTGGATTCCTCGGCGGGAGCCGGGGCGGTTGAGGCCTGCACCGCCACCGGAAGAACGGGCAGATCGTGCAGAACGAGGTCGAGTTCCCCACGGGTGCGAGAGCTGAGAGCCTGCTCGGTTCGTTCGGCGAATTCGGAGTGGTCCAGTCGTCCGGCGGCGAAGTGCTCCGAGAGTTGGGCGGCCGTTGCGTCACGTTCGGCGTCACCCACCCGCATGTCACGCTCTGACACGGTTGCCCCCTGCGGCTCAGCCCGAAAAGCTAGTACCCACCATTCTCCCATGCGGGACTCTCCGAAGTCCGGCCTTTTCTGTAGGCGGAACTCCGAGCTTCTCCACCCGTCTGACGGCTACCTTCCGTCAGCGGGCGAGCTCAACCCATGATGTTGGGCTTGGCACCCACGAACTCGTTGTGCGTCAGTTGATCAAGGATGAAGTGAGCGACACCGGCGCGACTGATCGCCGACGACGAGTCACTGGCCCTGATTCCCTCACCGCTTCGGTACTCGCCCAGCGGGCCGTCCGTACGTTGTGTCGGGCGCACGATGATCCACCGCAGACCACTGCCTGTGATGGCCGCTTCTGGTGCATCCGGTCATCCAGCACAACGATTGTGGTGACGCCGTCGAAGCCCGCGCACGCGCTCCTGGGGAAATGCTACGTCGGCTCCCCGGGATGCTCCAGCAGGGGGTCAAAGGTTCACTTTGCCGGAGACCAGGGTGGTGGTGGCTCCACCCACCCAGACGTCCCCGTCGACGCGCTCCACCCGGACGATCCCGTAGCGGCCGAGGCGAGTGCCCTGCCGGGCCCGGTAGCGCTCGGGGGCACGGCCGGAGCCAATGAGCCACTGGCCCAGACCCGCGTTGAGGCTGCCGGTGACGGGATCCTCATCCACCCCCACGCCGTAGGCGAAGGCGCGCACCTCGAACTCCTCCGGTGCGCCGTCGGGATGGGCCCCGACCAGGCCGATCCGAAGGTCCGCAAGGGCGCGTGCATCCGGCTCCACGGCAAGGACGGCCTCCGCGTTCCGGAGTTGCACGGCGACCCAGCCGGGTCCGTTGTCCACCCACTGTGCCGCGACAACGTCCCCCTCCGTGAAGCCGAGCCCTCGGACCAGCCTGGCGATCAGGTCTGGCTCCACTTCGCCGCCGCGGATGACTGGCGGCGCCGCGAACGCCAGTCCGTGCTCGTCGCGCCGTAGCGTGACGAGGCCGGCACCGCATTCCTGGACGACGGGGCGGCCCGGGGGGAAGTCGTCGCGGCTCTCCAACCACGCGTGGGCAGAGCCGAGCGTCGGGTGACCCGCGAAGGGCAGCTCGGCGCCGGGCGTGAAGATGCGTAGTCGGTAGTCGGCGTCCGGATGTGTGGGCGGGAGGACGAAGGTGGTCTCGGACAGGTTCGTCCAGCTGGCGAACTGCTGCATCGCCCCGTCGGCCACGCCGTCGGCATCGAGGACAACCGCCACGGGGTTGCCCTTGTAGGGGGAGGCGCCGAAGACATCGACCTGGGCGAATGCACGTCTCATCCGGCCACACTAACGCCGCCGGCGCTGGGAAGAGCCACCCTCCCTCATGTGTCGGCGCGGATCTGGAGCGCGTCGAGCCATTTCACGACATTCGACTCCTCACGTCGCCGAGACCGGTTCGGTGAAGGTCAAGCGGTCCGCGTTACGATCAAGCATGGCTGGAGAACGCGTTCCGTCGGGGACGGTGCACACCGTGCCGACAGATATGCGAGATGCCCTGGTGGCCGATGCCACGGTCCTTGACGCGTGGCATGACATCACGCCGCTGGCACGCAATGAGTGGATCTGCTGGGTGGAGGACGCCAAGCGCAGGGGACAGCGTGGGCATCCGCGGTGCCATGGGGCACACGTGGCTAGATTGGAGGTATGGCAATCACCCCAATCAACCTCCCCGGAGACCTGGACTGGCAACCGGCTCGCGAGCATCCAGAATTGCTCGCACCAGTCACGGCGACAGCAATTGGTGAGCTGGAGGCGTTCGTGGCCCCCATCGATGCGGACCTCGCCGACACCGCGGCGTTCTGTGAGGCCTACGGAGTGACGCTGGCTGCGTCCGCCAACTGCGTCATCGTGGAGGGCCGACGCGGCGAGAACACCCGGTTGGCTGCGGTCATGGTGCTCGCCACCGACAGGGCTGACGTCAACACGACCGTCCGCAAACACCTGGGCGTCCGGAAGATCTCGTTCGCCGGGATGGACACCGCGACGTCTTTGACCTCGATGGCCTACGGCGGCATCACCCCCGTGGGCCTGCCCGCCGAGTGGCCGATCCTCGTCGATGAGAAGGTCGCGCAGGCTGAATGGGTGGTGGTTGGTTCGGGTACTCGGGGCAGCAAGGTTGCGATGCGGGGTTCTGACGTTGCACATCTGCCCCATGCCGAGGTGATGGCCGTGACGCTTCCGGCGCAGTGAGCGTGGGGAGTCGTCTGCTCCTGCGGGAGACCCGGCACGGCTGTGCTTCCCGGACCTCATGCCGACCGCTCACCAACGGAGGTTTCCGCTCCGTGACGAACAGCGCCGATTCGCTGGAATTCTTCGGAAATCCACCGGCACTCATTGCGTCGGGGTGGGCGCGCCACAACTGCTGGCCACGCCATGTGACCGGCAATGGGGCTGCGATCGGGAACGGACGATGGTCAATCGTGGGGGCCAGACCGACCACATCTGACCTGTGTCCGAGCCTCAGCCTTCAGGTGCAGCAGCAGCTTCGGCTGCCACCGCGAGCGCTGACTCACGCGCGTTGCCACCCGCCTGGAGGTGCAGCTGGATTCCGAGTTTGTGGATCATGTTCGCCATGGGTGCACCCATGTGGGAGGCGAGCACGGTGTTGACGCGGTGCTCCTTGAGAAAACGCGCGACCCGCGCATGGTGCGAACCCTCCGTTCCCTCATCGTGCAACGAATCCCAGGAAACATCCATTCTCTCCGACGCCACGACCTCACCAGCCTCCACCGTCAACAGTGCGACGGTGTGGGCGCGGCCCCAGCTGTGTCCGATCTCACCGCCAGGAGTGACGGGTGCGCAGATGATCATGGGGAGACCTCTTCCTGAGTCGTCGTAGTAGCCAGGACGGTGGTGGAACCATCCGCCGGTGGGGTGCTGGCGGGGCAGGAGATCTGTCCGCGAAGACGGAAGATCAACGCGCCGCCGGTCAACAGTATCGCTGCGACCGCGAGGACAGGTTGGAAGGGCGCGAACCACGTGAGTGCCCCGGAATAGCCGAGCGCCAGCAGCGCCAGCTTGTTGCACACCGGGCAGCCAACGGCGAACCATGCCAGGACTGTCCCGACGATACCGAACCTCCCCTGCCTGGTTCCCTCGGTGTCGTCGCTGGCGGGCAGAGGAGTGCTCTTCGATGGCCGGACGTAGGTCGCGGCGAGCATCCCGGCCAGCACGGACGAGGCGAACCAAACCGGATAGTTCCACGCCAGGACGGCGATCTCGCGCCCGAACACCGGATTGGGGATGATGACCGTGGGGATGCCGACGAGGAGCGCGAAGAGCAGCGAGAAGCCTGCTGCGGCCACGACCTGCCGTAGTGTCCACATCTGCAGTGCCATCCCGGCCGTGCTGAGCGAGCGCCAGGGCTCGCGTTGCGCTGTGGCGATCTCGATGATGACGGCCTCCGAGTGTCGTTGTGGACTCTTGGTCCGAGTTCCCCACATGATACCCCATGGGGTATAACTGCCGCCGTGGTGGTTCGTGGAAGCCCTCCTGCAGACCCAGACGTGCCGCACGAGAGTGAACAGGTCGTGGCCGGTGGCAGGATGGCGGGTATGCCGCGCGTCGTGTTCCTCTCCATCGGGTCGCGTGGCGACGTGGTGCCGATGGTTGCCCTGGCACGAGAGCTTGCCGACCGTGGCCACGACACCCTGGTGCTGGCGCATCCGGAATACACCGACATCGCGCGGAGCCAGGGGATCCCGTGCGTCAGCCTCGGGGCGGGCCTCGTGGAGCGTGCGGGTGATCAACGTCGAGCCCAGGCCCTCGTGGGCAATCCGTTCACGGCGGCCATCGCCCTGCAGGGGTGGCAGTGGCTGATCGCCAAGACATTGGCGCCCGTCCTCGTCGAGCAGATCCGGGCGGACGACCTGCTGATCACGGGTGTGGTGGGGGTGGCCTCCGCGCTCGCGCTCGCCGAGGACCGTGGCTGCACGCCTGTGCACGTCACCTTCAGCGCGACCCTCCCGACGGCGGGCTCCCTGGCCATGATGTCTCCGCTGACGAAGAGGCCCAACAAGCTGGTGGCCCTCTGGACGCGGTACGGGGTGTGGACCGGCAGTCTGGCGCTGGGGCGCCCGCTCGGACGCGCGGTTCGCCGTCGGCTGCACCTCCCGTGGCGCTCACCGTGGACGGTGGCGCGACGCGCTGTGGACATGCCGGTGATGGTGGCGGCCTCGCCGGTCCTCCTGCCCCCGCAACCGGACTGGCCCGGGGGCGCCGTTGTCACCGGTGCCTGGAAGATTGCCGGCGAGCCCGGGACGATTGACGAAGACCTCGCGGACTGGCTGCGGGAGCATCCCGACAGCGTGTATCTCGGCTTCGGGAGCATGCTCAGCAAAGACCCCGTGCGAGACCTGCAACTCATCGATACAGCCGCGCGCGCCGCTGGCGTCACCGTGGTGCACCGTCTCGATGACAGCGCTCCAGGCCTGCAATCCACCACGAGGGTCCGCGTCGTGCGCCAGGCAGACCACCGCTGGCTGTTCCCACGGTGTGGCGCCGTCGTCCATCACGGGGGTGCGGGCACCACGGATGCTGCGCTGGCCGCCGGGGTGCCGTCGGCGATCATTGCCCACGGCTTTGACCAACCCTTCCATGGCCGACGAGTGCATGAGCTGGGCGTGGGGCCGAAAGCGCTGGCCCGATGCCGGGTAACCGTGGACAGCTTGGCCGAACTCCTCTGGGAGCTGGTGCGAGGCCCACACCGCGACGGGTACAGGTTGAGAGCCGCCGCGGTGGGCCGGGCGCTGTCACAGGAGGACGGAGCCAGCGCTGCCGCGGACTGGCTTGAAGCACGCGGTCTTGTCGCCAGACCATGATGCGGGGGACCACCGGTCTCACGTGATCAGGGGCCTCCAGCCAAGGAGCTTGTTCGCGTGCGCAATGGAGATTTTGCCCGCCCGGTTGCCGCTGATATGGGTGACGTGGAACCCGGGGGGGAGCGTGGCATCCAGGGACGCGAGATAGGCGTTCGCCACGTCCGACCCCGCCGTGGCGATGTCGCCGTCGCTGTCCGCGAGCGCCCGGTACACCTCGTCCGGCTTGGGAAGGAACAATCGCAGTGCAACGACGGGGATGTTGAACTCTGCCGCCGCGGCCCGCGCCACCAGCTCGCCGCAGGCCTTGCTCAGGCCGTAGGTGTCGATGGCGTCGGGGCTCTCATCCGGGTGCCGATGCTCCCAGTTCGTGAAGACGGAGCCCGAACTCGTGTGCACCATGCGCCGCACCCCCGCGCGTCCAGCAGCCTGCATGACGAGGTACAGACCGGTCACGTTGACGTCGAAGTGGTGCCTTGCCCACTGCGTGGTGCCCCAGTCCTCCATTGGTCCCATGGCCATGAACACCAGGGCATCCGCACCGTCGAACAGCTCGGGCAGGCGTTCGTGGTCCAGGAGGTCGATGGAGGTGAAGTCACCGTCCCACCACGTGGCCGGTTGGCGGTCGGCAACCACGACCTGGTGCTCACGTGCCAGGCGCGGAACAACGAGGGAGGCGACCCGGCCGGTTCCACCGACGACGACGATTCTCATGGCCCCATGATGGCAGTCCGCCACGACAACAGGGGGTGGGCCCGGTCCGATTCCTCGGGCCCGGCCCACCCACTGAGAAAGGATCGCGAGCTCCGTTCAGCCCGCTCTGTCGCAAGAGCGCTCAGTACCGCATGATCGCGGCCACTTCGCTGTCGTCCACCACGTGTTGCGACGTGGCGTACACCGTGCCGCCGTTGCTCAGGGTGTCGACGGCCGCCTTGTCCAGGGCCTCGCACTCGGCGTAGCGCTCGTCCTTGCCGAGGCGGACGACGGCGAGGTCGTCGCCGGACACCCGCTCCCAGCACCAGGGGTGCGCCCGCATGAAGAGCGTGTCGACGCGACCCTGCTCGGCGGCCTCCTCCACCGTCGGCAGCTCGCTCGCGACGCGGCCCGTACCATGCAACTCGTGGAAGCGGTCGATCACGGTCTGCCGTTCGGCCCTGAGGCGCTTTTCCACCAACGGCCAGGCCTGTTGGTGCAGCTGGTCGACGGACAGGTCGTCGGGGTTGCGGATGACCGCCTCGTCGAGGATGTGCGGGTACTCGTTGACCTCCCGGTACGCCGCGACGCTCGGGTCCAGTCCCACCAGGACCAGGGGGGCGATCTGCCCGCGCAGCACGTCCTTCATGCCGATGGACACCTGGCGGAGGAATCGCTTGAGATCTGCCTCGCCCGAGGTGTCGTCGCCCGTGCCGTGGCCATAGAACACGGCGCGTCCGCGCCCAGCGCTCGCCGGGCGGGTCACGGCGTCGGAGCGGGATTCCCGCGGTTCGACGACATCCTCCAGGCTCGTGGGCACATCCTCGAGCTCAACCTGCACCACCGAGTGACGGCTGCCGTCGAGGAGCCGGACCTCGTTCTGGCTCAATCCGAGCATCAGGTAGTGCTCGTCCCCGGAGAGCAGGTGCATCAGGGGTCCGGTGATGAAGCGATCACCGACAGTGGCGAGCTCTGGCAGCGGTGCGGGCAGGCGGTACGTCTCCGACGAGCCGGATGTCAGGAACATCGCCAGCCCGTCACTCATGTACTGCCATGCCATGGCGTCCTGCTGAAGATCACGCGCGGGCTTCAGAAGTGCTTCGACGTCGGGGCGTCGCATCTCCTCGTGGAGGGCGGCCTCGACGCCGTTAACGAGATTCTTCCACTGGAGCTGGTCTGCCTGCACCTCGCCCCCGTACCTGTGGGTGGGCATGAACAGGGAGACGTGGACGTCGTCCCCATCTGTCTTCGCGAGGTTCTGAATATCCTTGTCAGTGAGTAGATCCATGAACGGCCTTCCCTTTCCTTGGCTGTCCTCGCAACCCTATCGAGTGTTGCCCACCTCGAGGGGCTCGATTGCTCACTGACGATTATCCGGGGAGCAAACGCCAAGTTGGTCAGGGGTGCCGCCTACGCTTGGTGACATGAGCGAAGACACGACATCCCCAACCGCCGACACCAATGACAATGCAGCCGAGGATCGAGCACAGGATCTCGCCACCGGCGAGACCCTCGGCGGCGACGGCGGCCCCAGTGGTGCCGAGAAGGATCCTGCGGACTGGGTGACCGGAGACCAGCCCATCACGGCCGCGCAGCGAAGCTACCTCGATACCCTTGCCCGTGAGGCGGGCGAGGAACTCGACGCGAACCTGAGCAAGTCCGAAGCCTCGGAACATATTGAGCGCTTGCAGGCCAAGACGGGTCGCGGCGACAGCTGAGCCGCCCCGAGCACGTCCCCCTCTGCCGATAGCGTGGTCCCACAGTCACAACCCGGAGGTGCACAGTGGTGGAGGCAGCTTTCCTCGTCGCCAGCGAGAGCCGGGACCGCGTTGAGCTGATCGCGCTCGGCTTCGAGAAATCGGAGCGGGTCGCCGTCATCGAGCAGGGCTCGGCCAACGCGTTGGCCGTGCATCCCAGCCTGCCCATCGTCTACGTCGCCACCGACAACGACGGGGGAGCCGTGACCTCCGTGGACCTGCGCTCCGGCGACGTCGCTGAGGTCGCGGGAGTGGGGGAGGTGCCGTGCTTCCTTCTCCTGGCCGATGACGACGGCGGGGGCGGGGAGCCCACTGTTCTCCTGTCTGCCAACTATGGCCAGGGAACCCTCTCGGCCATCCGACTGCAGGACGGAGACGTGGCGGACGTCCTGAGTCGGGTCGCCTTCGAGTTCGTCGGCCGGTCCGGCACGCATCCCCAGCGCCAGGACGCGTCGCATCCCCACTGGGTGGGCCGCGACGGTGATCTGTTGGTCACGGATCTCGGGAATGACGTCATCCACGAGGTGGCCATTCACGGGGGCAAACTGGTGCATCGCGGAGTCCACCGTCGGATGCCCGTCGGCTCCGGCCCCCGGCATATGTGTCGCGACTCCACGGGCGGCCTGTGGGTCAGCCACGAACTCTCCAACGGTGTTTCCCGGCTCGGGCCGGATGCCATTGCCCTCTCCTCGTCGAGTAATCGCTGGCTGCCCGATGCCCTGGAGCGTAACCACGTGGGTGACATCACCTATGAACCGGAGGCCGATGTGGTGGTCACCGCCAATCGTGACCTGAACACCCTGGGGATCTTCACCAGGGGCCGTGACGGCATCGAACCAGTGGCGGAGATCGACTGCGGAGGTGAATGGCCCATGCGGTTCGCCCAGCAGGACGGGACCCTGGCCGTTGCCAACCGCGAGTCGGACAACGTGGCTGTTTTCGATGTGGGACCGAGCTGGTGGGAGAACGCCCCGGAACTCTTCGACGTCACCCGCCCCGTCGCCATCGTCGCCGCGCCCCTGTGGCTGGAGGATCTCTGACGACCGTCCCGGTGCACTCCCGACCGGCGCGTGGGTGCGCCGGGTGGGCTGGTCAGTCCTCGAGTAGTTCCAAAACAGCCTTGTCGAGCATGTCCTGCCGGATCTGGGGGCTGCCGTGAAGTCGGCGGGCTGCCTCCTGAATGGTGTCCCCACGCTCGTAGGCGTCGATGATCCTGGGGTCGATGTAGGACGAGCGGGCCACCGCGGGGGTGTTGCCGAGATAGCTGGAGACCTCCATCACCGCCTGTTTGATGGCTCGCTTGCGGGAGGCCTCCGTGTCGCCCGGCTCATCATCGAGCGCCAGAACCTCGGACGCGATCACCGTTGCGTGCCAGGTGCGGAAGTCCTTGGCCGTGAACGATCCCCCGAAGAGTCGATGCAGGTAGCCGTTGACCTCCGACGATCCGAGGTCGCCCCACTCGCCGTCGTGTTTGTGTGCCAGGAGGCGCTGGCTGTCATTGGTCGGTCGCGTCCTCATAACCTCCAGCGCCTTCACCGCCGACGGATCATCGACGGTGATCGTGTGGCTGATCCCGGATTTTCCGATGAAGGAGAACACGATGGCATCGCCGCGTCGGCGGGCGTGCTGACGCTCCAGCGTCGTGAGTCCGAACGAACCGTTGGCGTCCGTGTAGGCATCGTTGCCGATACGGAAGTAGCCGACGTCGAGGAGGCGCACGGCGGCGGCGCAGGCGCGCTCCAGGCTCATACCAGAGGTGTCGAGATCCTTCTGCACCTGTTTCCTGGCCGAGGGCAGATGGTGTGCTGCCTCGGTGACACGAAGGAACTTCTTGCGGTCCCGGCGCAGCCTCCACTGGGGGTGGTACAGGTACTGTTTGCGGCCAGCCGCATCCGTGCCGACGGCCTGCAGGTGCCCATTGGGCAATGGGCAGATCCAGACGTCGTTCCACGCGGGCGGGATGGCGAGGGCCTTGATGCGCGCCACCCTATCCGGGGACAGCCTCTGGTTGCGTGCGTCGCGGTAGCTGAATCCCTTGCCAGCACGACGACGGGTCCAGCCCTCCATCGAGGGATTCACTCGCTTCAGACGCGCCATGTCCACATGCTAGGGCTCGAGGGAGACCACGCCCGCGTCGGCCCTCAGGCGGTCAGCGCTGCCCGTCGCCGTGAGCGGGCAACGATGGCGTGCGTGGTGCGACGAGCCTGGGCGCTGATGCCGTCGACGATCTGCCCGAGCTGCGACCGCGTGGGCGACGGGTTGGGCAGCGAGTACCGGAAGACTTTCCCCCAGGCGGACGCCACCTGCTTGTGCAGCGGACCGGTGACGTAACGCAGATCATGGCGGGCCATGACCGCGCGGATCCTCGGCGCGATGTCCTTGTAGCGATTGCTGGGCATGTCCGGGAACAGGTGGTGTTCGATCTGATGGGACAGATTGCCGGTCATCACGTGCATGGCCTCGGAGCCCTCAATGTTGGCGGAGCCCAGCATCTGGCGGAGGTACCACTCGCCGCGGGTCTCGCCCTCGATGGAGTCCACCTCGAATGTCTCGACGCCCTCGGGGAAGTGTCCGCAGAAGATGACGGAGTGCGTCCAGACGTTGCGCAGGGTGTTGGCGATGGCGTTGGCGGCCAACGTGGTGAGGAAGTTCGGCCCGCTCAGCAGGGGATGCAGGACGTAGTCCTTGCCCATCTGGTTGCGGATCTTCGTGATCACCTTGACCAGTTCGGTGCGGAACTGCTTCTTGTTCTTCGTGCCCTCGATGTAGCCCTTGACGTCCAGGTCATACATGGCGATGCCGTACTCGAAGATCAGGGCGGTGATGAGGTTGGTGACCGGCTGGAAGAGGTGTTTGGGTTCCCACTTCTGGGCAGGGTCCACGCGCAGGATCGTGTAGCCGAGGTCGTCATCCATGCCGACGACGTTGGTGTAGGTGTGGTGGCCCACGTTGTGGGACTTCTTCCACTGTTCCGCCGGGGAGGCGAAGTCCCATTCCCAGGTGGAGGAGTGGATCTTCGGGTCCCTCATCCAGTCCCACTGGCCGTGGAGGATGTTGTGCCCGATTTCGGTGTTCTCCAAGATCTTCGCGACCGTGAGGCCGGCGGTTCCCACCAGGAATGCGGGCCAGAAACCGCTGAACAGCAGCACGCCACGGCTGGCCAGCTCCAGGTAACGCTGCAGTTTGATCGTGCCGCGGATGTAGTGCGCGTCGTCCTCGTCGCGGGAATTCATGATCTCGTCCCGGATGGCGTCGAGTTCGCGACCGATGGCCTCGATGTCGTCGGGGCTCAGGTGTGCGATGGGGTTGGGCTTGCCGCTGGCATGTGTGGCGGCCTGTTCCCCGGGTCGGGACGATGTGATGCGGTTGTTCAGCGCGCGGCTCGCAGCAGTGGTGGATGTGGCGTCTGCGCCGTCGGTGTGGTTCCGGGCTGTGTCGATGGTGGCAGTGCTCATACGGTGAATCCTCAAAGCTTGATGCTGCATGGGCCGGCGGCTGCCGACACACAGGTCTGGATGAGGACCGGGTCCTCGTCGATGGCTCGCGTGGTCTCGCCCGTGCGCAGGTCACGCACGGAGCCGGACGTCAGGGTGGCGACGCAGTTGAAGCAGATGCCCATGCGGCAGCCCGACGGCATGAGGACGCCGGCGTCCTCACCGACGTCAAGGATGGGTGTGGCCGCCGGGGCGTCCACAGTCTTGTCGGAGCTGGTGAAGGTGATCTCTCCACCGTCGCCCTCGGTCACGATGCGTGGTCGGAAGCGCTCAACGTGCAGCTGTTCTGCGAGGCCGGCCGCCTCCCAATGGGCCTCCGCATCATCCATCAGGGACGTGGGCCCGCACACCCACACAGTGCGCTCCCGCCAGTCCGGCACCACGGCGCCGATGTTGCTGGCCGGGAGAGTGCCCTGCGCAGCGGTGAACCGCTCCACCAGACGGAACTGTCCGGACGCCGCCCGGTCGTGGAGTTCGTCGGCGAAAAGCATCTGGGAGGCATCGGGTGATGAGTGCACAACGACGGCATCCCTGAACTGGTGGTTGCGCAGCATCCCCATCACGGGCGTGATCCCGCTCCCGGCGGTGATGAACAGCACCTTGCCGGGTTGGTGCTCGGGCTGCGTGAAATCACCCGTGGCCTGGTCCAGCATCACCAGCCTGCCGGGACGGAGGTGGTGCAGGATGTGGTTGCTGACCCGGCCCTCGGGGATGGCGCGGACGGTGATGGTGATGAGGCCTGCAGAATCCCCGACCGGACTCGTGATGGAGTACGCACGCCACAGGCGCACGCCGTCCACCTCAACCCCGATGCGGATGTACTGGCCCGGGCGGTGGCCCTTCCAACCTCTGCCGGGCCGCAGTGTCACGGTGGTGGCGTTACCCTCGTGGCGCTCAACGGCGACCACACGGCCACGGAGGTCGGCACCCCTGCGAAGGGGGCTGAACAGGTCCAGGTAGTCACCCGGCACCAGCGGTGTGACAAGGGCGTTGACGAACCGCCCCACCGTTCTGCCTGCCAGGGCCAAGGGGCTGTTCGGGTGCGTTCCGGCGGCGGCCGCTGCATCTGTCATTGACTCCAGCGTAACCTACGCAACCGTAGGTTAGAAGAAGTGATCATTCCGCAGCAATGACCTGAGCTACTCCTCGGGCTCCGCCTTCACGACGATGGGGGGCACGCGAAGGGTGAACCTCGCGCCGCTCCCCGCCTGATTCCCCGCGCGGACGACGCCGCCATGAGCATCGGCTGTATGCGCCACGATGGAGAGTCCCAGGCCGGTACCGGGGGTGTTGCGCGCCCTGTCGGAGCGGTAGAAGCGGTCGAAGATGTGCTCCAGATCCTCCTCCGCGATGCCCGGGCCCTCGTCGACGATGGAGATCAGGCCCTCGGTGAGAGTCACGCTCACCGTGCCCTCGGGCGGGGAGAACTTGATGGCGTTGTCCAGCAGGTTGGTGATGGCCCGCTCCAGATTCTGGGCGTCACCGAGACACTGCGAGTCGTCGAGGTTGACGTCGAAGGTGATTCCGGGGCCACGGCGCCGGGCGCGGGCGAGTGCGGACTCCACCACTTCCGAGAGGCCGAGGATTTCGGGTTTCCGAGCCAGATGATCATCCCGGGTGAGTGCCACGAGGTCTCCGACGAGCGCGGAGAACTCGCCAAGTTGGGCGGAGACGTCATCGAGGATTTCGGAGCGGGCGCCTTCGGGGAGCATGCCAGACCTGTCGTCGGCCACCAGCAGCTCGATGTTGGTGCGCATGGACGTGAGCGGCGTCCGCAACTCGTGGCTGGCGTCGGCGATGAACTGCCGTTGCTGCTCCCGTGAGCTGGCGAGGGACTTCAGCATGCTGTTGAAGGATTTCGTGAGGTCTCCGAGGTCGTCGCGGCCGTAGATGCGAATGGGGTTGAGCTGATCCGTCCTCGTGACGTTGCCGACGGCCAAGGAGAGTCGGCGCACCGGGGCAAGAGCAGTTTGCGCGGCCCACAGTGCGGTGAGGGTTGTGGCGATGATGCCGGCGAGCCCGGAGACCAGGATTACCACCCTCAGAGACTGCAACGTGGAGGTGAGGCCTGTCAGCGGACGACCGAACATCACGGCGTAGCGGGTGGGGGTGTCGTTGCTGTCCAGAAGAGTCAGGGGCACCGAGACGACGCGGAACTCCTCGTCGGACCCCGTCACCAGTGACCGCGTGGAGGATCCGGTCTGCATGCGGGCAACGGCGATCTCGGGGGCCCCACCCTTCAGCAGGGAACCGTCCTCGGGGGAGGGCAGGGTCTCGCCTTGTGCCGAGACCCGGGCGAGCCACTGGTCGGTGATGCCGGGGCCGCTGAGATCCGTCAGGCTGCCGCGTGGATCCTCGGCAATGAGAGTGGACGCAGCTCGGGCGGCGGAGAGCAACTCACGATCGAGCTGGTCCAGCAGTGACACCCGTGTGATGACGAATGCAGTGATACCGACGAAAAGCACCGCCAGTGCAACGCTGGTGCCCGTGAGGAGCGCGAGACGTCCCTGCAGGCTCTGGCCGGTGAACAGCCGTTCCACTCCTCGACGGAAGCGGAACCACAGCGTGGGGATCACGGGGGCGTTTCGCGCAGGACGTACCCGATGCCACGAACCGTGTGGATCAGTCGGTCACGTCCGCCGACTTCCGTCTTGCGGCGCAGATACCCGATGTAGACCTCGAGCGAGTTGGCGGTTGCCGGGAACTCGAATCCCCAGACCTCGTTCAGCAACGTGTTGCGCTCCATGACCTTTCGCGGATTCTCCAGGAAGGCCTGCAGAAGGGCGAACTCGGTGCGCGTCAGGGAGATATGGGAGCCGTCCCGGGTGACCTCACGGTGCTGCGGGTCCAGGGTGAGATCCGCGAACGACAGCGTTCTGGATTCGGACTCTGGCACCGCCTTGGACCGACGTGTGAGGGCCCGCAGGCGTGCCAGGAGTTCGTCCAGGGCAAAGGGTTTGACCATGTAGTCGTCCGCGCCCGCGTCCAGACCGTCGACACGATCATCCACGGCGTCGCGTGCCGTCAGGATGAGGATGGGGACGTCGTTGCCGCTCTCACGGAGCATGCGGGTGGTCTCGAGGCCATCGAGGCGGGGCATCATCACGTCCATGATGACGGCGTCGGGTGTGTGGCCCGAGAGTTTGGCCAGGGCCTCGATGCCGTCCTTGGCGGTGATGACCTCGTCCCCGGAGTACTTCAGCGAACGGGCCAAGGAGTCGCGCACGGCTTGGTCGTCATCCACCACGAGGATCTGCATGTCCCTAGCCTGCCACCATCGGCTGACAACCGATAGCCGACACAGCGACAGTCGGCTGTGGGATACCAGTGGTGTGGGCGGTGGCCATCAGGAATCGCCGTCGATCCAGGCCGCAGGGTTGGCAATCACGGGTCGGATGGCGGCGAATGCGGCCCCCAGCGCCGTGCGTGTGGGGTCAGGGCCCACGGTGGTGAGGGTGATCTGTTCCTGGGGTGACCACATCACGCGAATGGCCAGTTCGTCCTCGAGGTCCGGCATCAGCCACGGCGAAAGTGTGCCCAGGTGTCCACCGAGCACCACCTGCTCCAGGTCCAGCAGGTTGAGAGCAGCCCCCAGTCCGCGTCCGAGGGCGCGTGCCGCCACGGCGAGTTCGCCCACCGCCCTTTCTTCTCCGCTCTCGAGCATGGCGACGAGACCATCGATGGACGGGGCGCCCGTCTGCGTCAGGAGGCCACGCAGCCCGACGACCGTCTCCAGACACCCCGTGGCCCCGCACCCACAGGTGAGCCCGTTGTCGGAGACGACGCAGACGTGGCCGAGTTCACTGGCCCAGCCGTGCCTGCCGGAGAGTTGCCGCCCGTCGATGACCACCGACGAGCCAATGCCCACCTCGCCGGTGACGTAGATGAATGACCCACCCTCCCTCACTTCCGTCGAGGGTCCCCGCAGGAGGGTGAGGGCGGAGCAATCCACGTCATTGGAGGACCGGAAATCCCATTGTCGCCCGCGCAGCAGTGCGACGAGGTGATCGGCTGGCCGCACACCGTCCCACCCCAGGTTCGGCGCGCGCACGACGGTGGTGCCCGTCCTGTCGATGAGGGCGGGGATGGCGAGGTGTGCACCCACCAGACGGGATGCAGCCGGCAGGTCATCGACGAGGGCGACGGCCTTCTCGGCGAGTTCGCGGAGTGCCTCGGCTGCGCCGGTTGCGACGACGTCCATGTCCATGGTCGAGGACCTGATCACCGAACCCCTCAGGTCCACCACCATGGCTGCCATGCGATCGGCGTTCACCTCGAGGCCGAGGGACATGAGGCCCTCGGGGGCAGCCGTGAGCGGAACGCCCGGTCGGCCCCTGGGGCCGGAGACGGGCGTGCCCTCGGCGAGGAATCGGCCGATAATGAGTTCGTCGACCAGCCGCGACACGGTGGAGCGTGTGAGGTTCAGCGCTGCTGCCACGTCCGCCCGGGACATGGGTCTGGGGGAGCGCAGCACCTCCTGCAGTATGAGCGACAGATTGGAGACCCGCACAGAGGAGGGCGTGCTTCCCACGGCAGGCGACGGGGATCTCCGGGAGTCGAGCATGAGGTCATTATCTCTCACAGCGGCACGTGTCCCCAAGGGCTTCGCCTTTTCCTGAATGGCGTCGCCGAGCCACATTGTTTTCGTCACCTCCAGGGCGGGACCTCCAGGGCGGGCGCCGCCCTCGGTAGCTGGCCAGAACCACGCACTCGACGCCATCGCTGGGTGCTTCTTCGGTGGCGCCGCGGTCACTGGTGGCGTCGTTCGGATCATGGGCGTCCATCCCTCCCGGCAATTCTCCATCAAAGGTCTCGTCCTGCTCCTCGCTGTCGCCGTCGACCTCCTCAACGAGATGAGATCAGGACAGAAACAGCAGGCTGGTTGCCGCAGGGCGATAATTAGTTTATGTTTGATACTAACCGAGTGCGACGGCGCACCGCGAAAGGAAGAATCATGCTCACTCCCACTCCCCAGGACAAGTTCTCCTTCGGGCTCTGGACGGTCGGATGGCCCGCGCGAGACCAGTTCGGGGCGGCCTCCCGCCCGAACCTGGACCCGTTCGACAGCATCCGGAAGCTCGCCGACCTGGGCGCGTGGGGCTTCACCTTCCATGACAACGACGTCATTGGTTTCAACGCCTCCGAGGACGAGCGCGAACAGCTGATCGGGAAACTCGAATCGACCATCTCCGAGACGGGCATCACCTGCGAGATGGTGACCACCGACACCTTCGCCGAGCCGATCTTCAAGGACGGCGCGTTCACCTCCAATGATCGCGATGTCCGCCGCTACGGCCTGCGCAAGGTGCTGCGCAATGTGGACCTCGCCGGACGCCTCGGCGCCACCACTTTCGTCATGTGGGGCGGACGCGAGGGGTCGGAGTACGACTCCAGCAAGGATCTGCTGGCCGCGTTCGACCGCTACGCCGAGGGCATCGATACCGTGGCCGGCTACATCAAGTCGCAGGGCTACGACATGCGGATCGGCCTGGAGCCGAAGCCCAACGAGCCCCGCGGCAACATCTTCCTGCCTACCGTCGGTCACGCACTGGCGTTCATCGAGCGGCTCGAGAACAAGGACATCGTGGGGGTCAACCCCGAGACGGGCCACGAGCAGATGGCCACCCTCAACTACACCCACGGACTCGCGCAGGCACTGTGGGCCGACAAGCTGTTCCACATCGACCTCAACGGCCAGCACGGCCCGATGTACGACCAGGACCTGGTCTTCGGACATGGCGACCTGATCAGCGCCTTCTTCACCGTCGACCTGCTGGAGAACGGCTTCCCGTCGCGCCCCGGGGCCTACGAGGGTGCCCGTCACTTCGACTACAAGCCGTCCCGCACCGACCACCTGGCCGGTGTCTGGGATTCCGCCGCCGCCAACATGAGCACCTATCTGATCCTGAAGGAACGCGCACTGGCATTCCGCGCCGATCCGGAGGTGCAGGCCGCCCTCGAGGAGGCGGGCATCAATTCGATGGCCGAGCCCACTCTTGCCGACGGCGAGACCGCGGCCGATCTACTGGCCGACGACGCCGTCAGGAACCTCGACCCAGTCGCTCTGGGCGAGCGCAACTACGGCTTCATCCGTCTGCACCAGTTGGCCGTGGAGCACCTCATGGGCGCCAGGAGCTGAGTGATGACCCTCGTACTCGGGATCGACTCCTCCACACAGTCCACGAAAGCGCTGCTCGTGGACGCCGGGACGGGGGAGGTGGTGGACAGTGGCAGAGCAACCCATCCGGACGGCACCGAGGTGCACCCCCGGGCCTGGTTGGCGGCTGTCGACCAGGCGGCCGGAGCGCTGTTGCCACGGGCTGGAGCAATTGCGGTGGGCGGTCAGCAGCACGGCATGGTGGCGCTCGACGAGCAGGGCGAGGTGGTACGCGATGCCCTGCTGTGGAACGACACCCGATCCGCCGCGCAGGCGCGGGCACTCGTCGACGAGATGGGTGGGCCCGAGCGGTGCGTGGCGGAACTGGGCTACGTCCTCGTGGCCTCCATGACCTCCACCAAGTTGCGCTGGATGGCAGAGAACGAACCGGAGAATGCCCGTCGTACGGCCTCGGTCCTTCTGCCCCACGACTACGTCTCGCACCACTTGGCCGGCGGAGGTGCCCCCTTCACCGACAGGGGGGACGCCTCCGGAACCGGGTACTACTCACTGCGCACCCAGGCATGGGACCAGGACCTCGTCGAGATGGCTCTGGGGCACCGGGTGAGGCTTCCGGAGGTGGCCCCCACGCCCCAGGCGGTGATGGCTCGCACATCGTCCGGAGCAGCATTGGCGGCCGGCACGGGTGACAACATGGCGGCGGCCCTGGGCCTGTCGTTGGGGCCGGGGGACGTCTCGGTGTCCATCGGGACCAGTGGCGTTGCCGCCATGGTCAGCGAGAACCGGCCGGTGGATCCCTCCGGCACCGTCACCGGCTTCGCCGACGCGACGGGGCGCTACCTGCCCATGGGCACCACGCTCAACGCGGCACGGGTGCTCGACTTCGGCTGCCGCCTGCTGGGCGTGGACCACGACGGGCTCTCCGCACTGGCCCTCGCCAGCCGCCCCGGCGCCGGCGGGCTCGTGTTGCTGCCGTACCTGGACGGGGAACGCACACCCAACAGGCCGGACGCCACAGGCGTCTTCGCGGGGCTGACCTCGGACACGAGCAGAGAGCATATTGCCCGCGCCTGCGTCGAGGGGCTGCTGTGTGCGCTTGCCGACGCCGTCCTGGCCGTGGAGCGGGTGGCGGGGCAGGAGGCGCGGCGCATCCTCCTGATCGGCGGCGGCGCCCGGTCCGAAGCGGTGCGGCGGCTCGCCCCGACGGTCTTCGGTCGCTCCGTGGCCGTACCACCTCCGGGTGAGTACGTGGCACTCGGCGCTGCGCGCCAGGCCGCGTGGGCCCAGTCAGGCTCGGCCGAACCACCGGCGTGGCAAATGGGTCGCGTGGAGGACTACGACGCGGAGCCGGAACCCGCCGTGATGGAGACCTATCTCCGGTTGAAGGAGCGCACTGTCGGCTGGTGAGGCCCCAGGCTCGCCACGCTGATGCCGCGTGCCGCCCATAAGGTGGGCGCCATGGGATCACTTGTATTCGTGTGTTGGGGCAACATCTGCCGCTCGCCCATCGGTGAGCGCGTGGCGCGGGGCATGGCCGAGGAGCGCGGACTGAAGCTGGAGGTCACCAGCTTTGGACTGGCGAGAGAGAACCAGGGGTGGGGCATCGATGCGCGTGCCGTGGCCGTGCTCGAGGAGCGTGGCTACGACGCGCAGGGCCACACAGCCCGACAGATCAAGCCGTCCGACATCGAGGCGGCGGATCTGGTGGTGGGCGTCGAGCCGTTCCACGTGGACAAGCTCCGCCGAATGGCCCCGGGCGCTGACAACGTCCGTCTCCTGAATGACTTCAACCCCAACGTTGATCCGGGTACTCCGCTGATTGATCCCTGGTACGGGGATGACGAGGGTTTCCAGGACACGATCGCCGCCGTCGAGGCCGCCATGCCGGCAATCCTGGACGAGTTCGAGGATTGAGAGGTGGCTGGGACGGGGACGTGGCTGTGACAAACGCGAAAGCGGGGCGGAGATGGGTGCGACGGCACTAGATTTCGATCCATGCTTCCCCGGATCACACGAATCCTGCTGGTGGTTCTGGCCGTCCTCCTCGTGGTGGGGGTTGCGGGCTACTGGTATGCGCGGCCGTTGCTGCTGACCGGCACCGGATATGCAGCGCACAGTGCGTGCGCCATGACGAAGTTTGCGGACAGGGGGCCGGATCTACCCCCGAATCCTCTGGTCCCCTACCTGCGGTACACGACCGACGACGCCGGGGTGAGGTCCACCGTGCTGGGCCTCTTCGCGGGTCAGCGTGCATGGTCCACCGACGGCTACGGGTGCACCATCGCCGACAGCGCCCCGGACCTTCCGCCAGCACCCGCCGTCACCCCGAACGATCTGACCGACGCCTCCGCACCGGCGACAACGCCAGCAGTGGCAGACGCCATCGCCGCAGCCTTCGGTGACGACCTGGGTGGCGCCGGCCGTCGTGATCT
Organism: uncultured Actinomycetota bacterium; assembly: GCA_963747505.1. Classification (GTDB taxonomy): domain Bacteria; phylum Actinomycetota; class Actinomycetes; order Propionibacteriales; family Propionibacteriaceae; genus Arachnia. The sequence goes on from CAVVFD010000002.1 coordinate 354,790, forward strand.
CGGAACACGCGCGGTGGTGGTGATGCACGAGGGGGAATTGGTCGGTGAACGCTATGCCGAGGGATTCGACGCCTCCACCCCGCAGCTGGGATGGTCCATGGCCAAGAGCATCACGAACCTGCTCACGGGCAGGCTCGCCCTGCAGGGGCTGGTGGACGTGGCCGACACGAATCTGCGCACCGAGTGGACGGACGCACGAGCCACCATCAGCATCGATGACCTCATGCGCATGACCAGCGGGCTCGCCTGGGACGAAACCTACGATCTCGGGACCCCCATCACCCGCATGCTGTACCTGGAGGAGGACATGGCTGGCTACGTCGCGCAGCAGGACCTCGAGCATCCGGTGGGGGAGTACCAGCAGTACTCGAGTGGCAGCACGATCCTGCTGTGTTCAGTCCTCACGGAGGAAACGGGGAGGGGTGCGGATCTGCCGGTGGAGGAGCTCTTCCAGCCGCTCGGCCTGGCGTCTGCGGTGTGGGAGCCGGACGCCGTGGGTACCCCGGTGTGCAGCTCGTACCTCTGGGCAACGCCCCGCGACTGGGCGGTCCTGGGCCAGTTCGCCCTGCAGGACGGTGTCTGGGAGGGTCAGCGACTGCTCCCCGAGGGCTGGATGCGGAAGTCGACGACGGTTCAGCCGGTGGCTGGCTCCGATGAGGTGGGTTACGCCGCGGGATGGCGGGCGAACCTTCTGGCCGACGGGGATCTCGCCACTTCCGTGCTTCCCGAGGACACCTTCTGGGCGACTGGTCACGACGGCCAGCGACTGTACGTGGTCCCCTCCTCGGACCTCGTCGTCGTGCGCATGGGATTCAGCCCGGGGGTCGACTCCACTGACCTGGGCGCCGAGAGACTTGTTGCGGACCTCGTGGCTGCTCTCGACTGAGGACATCGGCCCCGGCGCTCAGCGTCGAGTCGCAGCGCACTGCTCGCCGACGCGTGCGTGTGCACCGTTCAGTGTTGCCGTGACAGCGCGTCGCGGACCTCCACGACGAGGGCACGGGCGTGGAGTTCGGCCTTGAGTGGCTCATCGGCCAACACCGCGGCTGCGACCGCCTCGTGTCTGGCCAGGGCCTCTGGCTCCGGGTGTCCGGGCTGCAGTCCGAGACTCGTGCGGCCAATCAGGATCTCCCCCACCGTGTCGCCGAGCGCGGCGAACATCTCATTGCCCGACGACTCCAGCAGGAGGGAGTGGAACTCGATGTCGGCTCGGAGAAAATCATCACCGTCACCGTGGCCTGCCTCGCCGAGCCGTCGCAATTCGGCGGCCAGTTCGACGAGCCGGGAGCGCTGGCCGGGTGTTGCCCGTACGGCGGCATGGTAGGCCGCCGAGGGTTCAATGGCCGCGCGCAGTTCGGTCAGTGAGCGGAGCTGGGCCCCCTGCTGACACTGGAGCCGCCATGCGACCACGCGGGGACTGAACACGTTCCATGACGTGGCCGGTAGCACGGTGATGCCGATGCGTGGCCGAGCCTCGACGAGTGACAGATCCTCCAGGGAGCGCATCATCTCCCGCGCCACAGTGCGAGAAACGTTGAACCTGTCGGTGATGCTGGCCAGGGTGAATGCATCCCCGGGGACGATCTCTCCACTGACGATGGCCAGGCCAATCTCATCAACGATGGCCTCGACGAGCGGAGCGACGCGGGAGGACATGGGGAACAGCCTACTGAAGCGTCGACCGGAGGAATTGCAATGGTCACATCAATGTGTAATGGTGTGATCATTACGGGTGCGAAGGTCGCACCGGTCAGTACAAGGGAGTACTTCACGTGGAAGACTGGACCCAAACACTGGGCGTCGCACCGCTGCTCGGCATAGCCGCTGCTGCCATTGCGTTGATCCTGTTTCTCGTCATCAAGTTCAAGCTGCACGCATTCCTCGTCCTCATCATCGTCTCGCTGGCCACCGCGCTGGCAACGGGTGTGCCGCTGGGGGAGATCGTCTCGGTCATGACGGGAGGCTTTGGCAGCACGTTGGCCTCGGTTGCCCTGCTCGTCGGACTCGGCGCCATGCTGGGCCGGCTCGTGGAGACCTCCGGGGGCGCGCAGGCCCTCTCGGATGCCTTCATCCGCCTGTTCGGCGAAAAGCGCGCCCCATTTGCGTTGGGGGTTGCATCGCTGATTTTCGGCTTCCCCATCTTCTTCGACGCAGGCCTCATCGTCATGCTGCCGATCATCTTCGCCGTCGCCCGTCGCATGAAGGCGCCGGTGCTGCTGTACGGGCTCCCCGCCGCCGGCGCGTTCTCCGTCATGCACGTGTTCCTTCCGCCGCACCCCGGACCCATCGCGGCCAGCGAGCTCTACGGCGCGAACGTGGGCTTCGTTCTCCTGGTGGGCCTCGTCGTCGCGCTGCCCACGTGGTACGTCACCGCGTACCTGCTCGGCACCTGGCTCGGTAAAAAGTTCCCCCTGCCGGTCCCGGACCTGCTGTCGGGCGGCAAGCGTGACGACGACGAGATCACCAACCCTCCGTCGGCCAGCACCGTCATGGGCATCATGCTGCTGCCCATGCTCCTGATCTTCCTCAACACCGGGCTGAACATGGCGGCCTCCACGGGCGTCGTCGATCCCGACGACGGCTGGGTGCAGGCGCTGCGCCTGCTGGGTGAGACCCCCGTGGCACTGCTGATCTCCGTCCTGGTCGCCGCCTACGTCCTCGGCACCCGCCGGGGCAAGAACGGCTCGGCCATCGAGAAGACCCTCGACAGTGCACTCGGCCCCGTCGCCTCAGTCATCCTGATCACCGGCGCCGGTGGCATGTTCGGTGGCGTCCTCCGCGCCTCCGGTATCGGTGATGCACTGGCCGGTGTCATGGGCGACCTGGGAGTGCCGCTGATCCTCGCGGTCTTCCTGATCTCGATCATTCTGCGTATCGCCCAGGGCTCGGCCACAGTGGCGCTCGTCACCACGGCTGGCCTGATGGCTCCCGCCGTTGCCGCCGCCAACCTGAACGAGTTCCAGCTTGCTGCCATCGTCCTGGCCACCGCAGCCGGATCCGTGGCGGCATCGCATGTCAACGACTCGGGCTTCTGGCTCGTGGGCCGCCTCATGGGCATGGACGTGGCCACCACCCTGAAGACCTGGACCGTCATGGAGACCGCCATCGCACTCATGGGCTTCGGACTCGCCTGGGCAGTGTTCGGTGTGGCAGGTGTAGCGGGATGACCGAGCAGCCCGTTCACCTTGTGATCATGGGCGTGGCCGGAACCGGCAAGACAACCATCGGTGAGGGGCTGGCGACACGTTTCGGCCTCCCCCTCGCCGAGGGTGACGGCTTCCACAGCGCGGCCAACAAGGCCAAGATGGGGGCCGGTCACCCGCTCACGGATGAGGACCGTTGGCCCTGGCTCCGCTCCCTGCGTGACTGGATGTCGCAGCAGGCGGACGAGGGCCACTCGTCTGTGGTTGCCTGCTCAGCACTTCGGGAGGTCTATCGCGACATACTTCGCCAGGCCGATGGTGAGGTGTTCTTCATCCACCTCGTACTGCCGGAGGATGTCAACGCGGAACGCCTGTCCTCGCGGCCGGGCCACTACATGAAGACCGGGATGCTGGAATCGCAGCTCGCCACTCTGGAGGTGCTGGGCGAGATGGAGGCCGGTGTCGAGGCCGTCAACGTGGGTGAGCCGGCGGAGGTCATCGCCGAGGTCGCGGCCATCGTCGAGCAACGTTTCGGCGACCGCCTGACTTCCTGATCTCCTGATGCGAGGAATCTCCCCATGGCGGCCATGGGGAGATTCCTCCTTTTTCGTCCCTCCCGAGGTGGAGACTGGGACGCATGAAGCATCAGCGACTCTGGGTCGACGGCGTGCTGGAAGCCGCTGACGTCTCCTCCGTGGAGCTCGTGAGTCGGCTCGAGGACAAGACTGGCGACGGTGACACGTTTGCCTGGATCGATCTCACCACCGATTCCGTCGACACCCTGAACGAGCTGGCGGGAGTGCTGGATCTCCACGACCTGGCCGTTGAGGATGCGCTCACGGCACACGAGCGACAAAAGGTCAGCCGGTTCGGCCACCACACACTGATGCGCGTCACGAACGTGGCACTGGGCAAGGACGGACGGACGTCGTCGGCGCCCCTGACCGCCTTCATCACAGCGAACGCCGTGGTGACGGTCAGACATCCCCTGTTCCCGGTCGGTCAGGTGGCCGAATGGATGGACCTGAACGCGCACCTGGCGCGCTGTGGACCCAACTACGTCGTGTGGGCCATCCTCGATGTCGTGGTGGACAACGTCATGGACACCCTGGATGAGCTCAATGACCGCTCGGAGGATCTCAGCGAGTTGCTCTTCGAGAGGGAGTCGAAGCAGGTCATGCTCCAGCGCACAATTTTCGGGCTGCGTCGTGACACCGCAGAGGTCCGGCGACAGGCGACTCCCCTGCGGGAGATGACGGCGTCGCTGGCACGGCGGGAGTCCGTCGTCGACACGTCGGGTCCGCTGCAGCCCTACTTCGGAGACGTCCACGACCACGCTCTGCACGCGTCCGAGATGGCAGACTCCCTGCGCGATCACCTCTCGAGCATTCTGGAGACCAGCCTCGCGCTCCAGAGCAAACGCAAGGACGAGATCATGAAGAAGGTCACGTCCTGGGCCGCCATCATCGCCGTGCCGACACTGATCACCGGTTTCTACGGGCAGAACCTCGCAATCGCCGGTATCGGCACCGTGTGGGGAGCTTGGCTCTCGCTGGTGCTGATGGTGGCGACGTCGGCAGTCCTGTGGTGGCAGTTCAAGCGACGGGACTGGCTCTGACGCAGCGCGCCCACCGATATCCTTGGCCACCTCGCCGATCAATGGAGGAATACGTGGTGGACCTCACGGGCCGCAGCTTGGTCAAGGAACTGGATTTCAGCGCGGATGAATGGCTGCATCTGCTGGACCTTGCAGCTGTACTCAAGGACGAGCGACGATCGGGCCGGGAGCACCAACGCCTGCAGGGGAAGAACGTTGCCCTGCTGTTCGAGAAGACATCCACGCGGACGCGCTGCGCCTTCGAGGTGGCCATGGCGGACCAGGGTGGCCGCACCACGTATCTGGATCCGGCGGGCTCGCAGATCGGGCACAAGGAGTCCGCCGCGGACACGGCGCGGGTGCTGGGACGCTGGTACGACGGCATCGAGTACCGCGGGGCCGGCCAGGACATCGTCGAGACGTTGGCGTCTCACGCTGGCGTCCCGGTCTACAACGGCCTCACCGATGACTGGCACCCCACCCAGATGCTCGCGGACCAGCTGACCATGCTCGAGCACTCCGGGAAATCCCTGCACGAGGTCAGCTGCGCCTTCGTCGGTGACGTGCGCAACAACGTGGGAAATTCGACGCTGATCTCGGCCGTCATGATGGGCTTGGACATCCGTATGGTTGCGCCCGTCCAGCAGCAGACCTCATCGGGCATTCTGGAGCGCGCGCGCACCATCGCGAGCTCGACGGGCGCCCGTGTCACCGTGACCGACGACGTCGAGGAGGGTGTGCGTGGGACCGACTTCATCTCCACCGACGTGTGGGTGTCCCTGGGTGAGCCCAAGGCGCTGTGGGCAGAACGGGTTGCCCTGCTGCGGCCCTATCAGGTCAATGCCGACATGCTGGCCGCCACCGGCAACGCGGAAGTGCGTGTCATGCACTGTCTGCCCGCCTTCCACGACCGAGCCACCACTCTTGGCGAGGAGATCTTCCAGCTGACCGGAATGGAGGGGCTGGAGATCACCGATGAGGTCTTCGAGTCCGGGGCGAGCATTGTCTTCGACCAGGCCGAGAACCGCATGCACACCATCAAGGCCCTGCTCGTGGCCACGCTGCAATCCTCCTGACGCAGCCCCGGCGGCGCCCGGATGCGAAGCGAACCCGGGTTGGGTGCCATGTCCCGGGTAGCCCGTTTCCCGGCATCGGTGGTGCCGTGGAACGCGATGGGGGAGCAGGGACACAGCAAGGGGGGCCGGGCCCGATGGCCCGCCCCCCCTCGTTGTCAGATCGCTTACTTGAACCTGACGATGTTGTTGAAGACGAACTTGGTGTTCGGCTTGTAGATGTAGCTGCCGTTGGACTGTTTGACGTAGTCAAGCGTCTTCGTCCAGATGTAGGAACGGCATGCGTTGCCCCCGGTGGCGGGAGTGTCGCATTCGGTCCTCCACTTGCGTCCCTCGGTACTGGTCCACTCGTTGGTGTAGCCGAGCGGGTTGTTCTTCCAGACACTGCGAGGCGACGCCTTGTAGGTGAGGTTGTTGAAGAACCAGCCGTTGCGCTGGACAACCTTGCCCTGGATCAGCTGCGCCTGTGTGGCGTAGATGAAGGTCCGGCACCGTTCTGTGACCGAGTAGGGCTCGCATGTGGTGATCCACTCGCGGCCGTTGGCCTTGTGGTATCCCGGCGTCGTGTAGATGTCGACGGGTGTCACCGGGGTGTCGACCAGCTTGACGGTGACCGGAAGGCTGATGACCGTGCCGGACTCCTCCACGACGAAATCGATGATGTTGTTGCCAGCATCGATGTCCGTGTCGTTGGCGATTGCCACCTGCACGGTGCCGACGCCGTCCACCACGTTGCCCCCGCCGACCATTTCGTTGCCGATGTAGGCCGTGATGCTCGTGTTGAACAGCTGCGGGGAGACCCTGTCGCCCGTCGCGTCCAGCAGCATGTCGAGGGTGTCGACCTGGACGCCGCCCTCAAGCGGCTTGCCCAGGACGAACTCCACGGGGGCTGCACCCTCGGTGAGGGTGGTGGCAACCGTCGGTGCGGAGACGCCGCGCTTGGTGTAGTCGGGCCACAGGGCGTCGCTGTCCTGAATCCACTCCACCCAGGCCTCGAGGTCAACACGGCCCGTGTCCACCATGCCCGTACCCTCGGTGAACTCGAAGAAGTTGTCGCCGCCGGAGATCAGGAAGCTTCCGGAGCCGAAGGTGTAGAGCTTGTCCATGTCGATCGGCTGGCCGTCGATGCTGATGGAGGTGATGCGGTCACCCTTGTCGCGCGACTCGTCCATCGTGTAGGAGACATTGTCCGAGAGGCCCAGGGCCAGGAACGGCCTGGAGCCACCCTCGGGCTGCCACTGCTGCTCCAGGATCGTCTTGAACTGCGCTCCGGTGAGCTGGGTGGTCATCAGGCTGTTGGCGAAGGGCGCGACGTTGGCGGCCTCCTTGTAGGTGACGGTGCCACGGTCGAAGCTGTCGCGCGTGCCGCCGGGGTTCTGGACGCCGATGAAAGTGTCCGCGTTGTCCTCGGTCTGCAGCTGCTCCTTGAACATCTGCGCCACCATGTTGCTCATGGGAGACTCGACGTTGCGTGTGTTGGATGAGCCGTCGGCCGGGGTGCTGATGGCCGTGTTGGCGAAGCCCACGGGCTGGGCGCCCAGTTCCTTAGCCTTGGCCGCCGCGTCCGCGGCGATCTCCTCGATGTCGAGGATGCGCTGCTGGGTGCCGATCCCATCGCCAGCGGCGGGATCAACGGTGGAGGCCTCGAAGGAGCACAGTTCAGGCATCTGGCCCGAGGTGTTGATCTCCAGGTCGACCCGGGACAGGTGCTCGGCGTAGGAGCCAGCCTGCATCAGCGGCTGTCCGTCGAGCGTCTCCCAGTTGTAGACCTGGTGGGTGTGGCCGTTGAAGACCACGTCGAAGACACCCTCGTCCAGTTCGTTGTAGATGTCATCGAAGGCCGGCGACATCGCGGCGTTCTCCGCGGGTGTCTTGCTGCCGTCCGGAGCGCCCTCGTGGAAGCCGGCGATGATGATGTCGGCGAGTCCGTCGTCCTTGATCATGTTGCCGACGCGATTCACCGCTTCCACGGGATCACCGGCGTCAATGGCGGAGATACCGGCGGGAGAGACGAGCGAGGGGAGAGCGCCGGTGACCGCACCCACGTAGGCGATCCTGACGCCGTCCTTGTTGAAGACGATGTACTCATCGAGGGGATCCGCGATGGTTGCGGTGCCGGCGTCGTAGATGTTCGCGCTGATGTGCGGTACATCCATGCGGGGGATGACCCGCTCGGAGAGGTCGGCCCAGCCCCTGTCGAACTCGTGGTTGCCGGTGGCGATCGCCTCGACACCCGCGGCCTTCATGATGTCGATCGTCGGGTTGTCGTCATCGATGAAGGACTCGAAGGTGGAGCCGCCGATGTTGTCACCCGTGCTGACCAGCAGCACGTTGTCCTCGCCCATGCTCTCGCGAGCCTGTTCGACGGGCGTGAAGAGCCCGGCCGCCTTCGAGATGCGGCCATGGAAGTCATTGAACTCGAAAACCGAAATTGTCCGGGGATCGTCACAGCTGTCTCCCGGAGCTGCCTGGGCGATACCGCCGCCGGCAGCAAAAGTCATGCCTCCCAGCATGAGAGCGGACGCCGCGAGGGTTGATGCCCCGCGCGAGAATGGTTTGTTCATGCAGTTCTCCGTTGTCGTGCATGCCCCCATTGGCACGCTGTGGGTGTGAAGAGACACCTACTGTCCCAATCCGACCCCGGAACGTCAAGGGGCTGGGAAACTGTCCTTGGGTGTCCCTATGGTGAGAAAGGGCTTCTCATCCTCGGATGAGCGGTACTCCGACACCGAACCGAGGAGTTACGGTGCCGTAAGCTACGCTTGCGTAGGTTAAAAACGGAAAGAGGATGCAGGTGCAAGGACAGAGCGAGAACATGGTCCAGCTGCTGACCCCCGAGGGTGTGCGCGTCGAACACGATGACTTCGAGTTCACCGGCACGACGGAGGACCTCGTGGGCTACCTGGGTGACATGGTTCTGGCACGCAGGTTCGACATCGAGGCCACTGCGCTGCAACGACACGGGGAGCTCGGACTCTGGCCACCGGTGCTCGGTCAGGAGGCGTCCCAGGTGGGATCAGCCAGGGCGCTGCTGGCCAACGACGTGGTGTTCCCCACCTACCGCGAGCACGCCGTCGCCATGTGCCTGGGAGTACCGATGAGTCAAATTCTGGCTCTCTTCCGCGGCTGCGATGCCGGCGACTGGGAGCTTCTGGAAAGGTTCCGCAACTACCAGATCATCATCGGGTCCCAGACGCTGCACGCCACCGGATACGCGATGGGCCTGCAGTATGACGGCATGGTGGGCAACGACAGCCCCGACGAGAACGCGATGGTCGTGGCCTACCACGGGGACGGCGCCTCCTCGCAGGGTGACGTCAACGAGTCTTACGTCTTTGCGGCCAGCTACAACGCTCCCGTGGTCTTCTTCTGCCAGAACAACCAGTACGCGATCTCCGAGCCCATGGCCCTGCAGTCCCGTATCCCGCTCTTCCAGCGCGCCCAGGGCTTCGGTTTCCCCGGGATCCAGGTGGACGGCAACGACGTGCTGGCCGTGCACGCCACCAGTGCATGGGCCTTCAACCGGGCGCGCACCGGTGAGGGTCCCGCCTTCATCGAGGCGTTCACCTACCGCATGGGTGCCCACACCACCTCCGACGACCCCTCCAAGTACCGACGGGAGGCCGAGACCAAGGAGTGGCGCGGCCGCGACCCCATCGCCCGCCTCACCACGTACCTGCGCGCTGAGGGAGCCGTCGACGACGCACACATGGCGAGACTGGATGAGGAGGCCAAGGACTACGGGGCCGGCATCCGCGCCTCCATCGCGACCCTGACCGACAAGACGATGGACGAGCAGTTCCGCACCGTCTACGCCGAGGAGTCCGTGGCGCTGGAGGAACAGCGCCGCGAGTACGCGGATTACCTCGCCACCTTCGAGGAGCCCGCATGAGCGAGACACTGACACTGGCCAAAGCACTGAACCGCGGACTGCGTCGCGCGCTGCAGGCCAACCCGAGGGTGATGCTGGCGGGTGAGGACATCGGCAAGCTCGGAGGCGTCTTTCGGATCACCGAGGGACTGCAGTCCGAATTCGGCGAGAACAGGGTGGTCGATTCCCCACTGGCCGAGGCCGGCATCGTCGGCACCGCCGTTGGCCTGGCCATGCGGGGGTACCGTCCCGTGGTGGAGATCCAGTTCGACGGATTCGTCTTCCCGGGGTTTGACCAGATCGTCACCCAGGTGGCCAAGCTGCACGCCCGCACCTCCGGCCGCGTGAAGATGCCCATGGTGATCCGCATCCCCTACGGCGGCGGTGTCGGTGCCATCGAGCACCACTCCGAATCGCCTGAGGGCTACTTCGTGCACACGCCCGGGCTGAAGGTGGTCACCTGCAGTTCCCCCAATGATGCGTACTGGATGATCCAGCAGGCCATCTCCTCGGATGATCCGGTGATCTTCCTGGAACCCAAGCGGCGCTACCACGCCAAGGGGCAGGTCAACTTCTCCGCCCGGCCGCAGCCGATGCACCAGGCCAATGTCCTGCGCTACGGCACCGATGCCACCGTGCTGGCGTACGGTCCCATGGTGAAGACATGCCTGGACGCTGCCGAGGTCGCCGCCGAGGAGGACCGCTCGCTCGAGGTCATCGACCTGCGCACCCTGAGTCCCATCGACTGGGTGACGATCACCGCATCGGTTCGTCGCACCCGCCGGGCCATCGTCGTGCACGAGGCGCAGCGCACGCTGGGCGTGGGCGCCGAGATTGCCGCCAAGCTGCACAAGGACCTGTTCTACGTCATGGAGTCGCCCGTCCTGCGGGTGACCGGCTATGACATCCCGTACCCGCCGTCGAAGATCGAGGACGAGTTCCTGCCCGGCGTCGACCGAATCATGGACGCGGTGGACGCGTCCCTGGCCTACTAGGAGTCGAGTCCATGAAGCGCCAATTCCGCCTGCCGGACCCGGGGGAGGGCCTCGTCGAGGCCGAGATCGTCGCCTGGCGGGTCACCGTGGGTGAAACCATCGATATCAATGACGTGCTGGTGGAGATCGAGACATCCAAGTCGCTGGTCGAGCTCCCCTCCCCGTTCGCCGGAGAGATCACCGGACTTCTCGTGGAGGAGGGGTCCACAGTGGAGGTGGGCACTCCCATCGTCGAGATCGAGGACGGTGAGGACGAGTCCACACCTGTTCAAGAACCCAATCTGGTGGGCTACGGGGCCTCCGATTCCGGTCCGAGCCGACGCCGTCGGACACGACGCACGGACCAGGACGCACAGGTGAGGCAGGCGCTCAGCGACTCCTACGAGCCGCGCGAACCGAGCCGTCGCCCCGATGAGGTGCAGCCCGCGGGCCAGAACACGGCAGAGGCAGTGGGCGACCCCCTGCCCGGCCCCGGCGTCGCGCCGTCGCAATCCGAACTCGTCCTGGCCTCCGATCCCAGCTCTGTACGCGCCAAGCCGCCGGTGCGCAAGTATGCGCGTGACCTGGACGTGGATCTCGCCGGGGTGGTGGGGACGGGACCCGACGGCACCATCACCCGCCGCGACGTGGAGGCCGCCATGGCCTTCCGGCGCATGGCGGACGCCCCGGCACAGGGACGCATCATCAACGATCACGCGAGCTTCCAGCAGGCGCCGTCGGCACACCAGTCCATGCCAACGGGAGACTTCGACGGCTCCGCCGCGTTCAGCCAGCCCTTCAACCAGGGCCCCACGTCGAACCCGAGCCAGGGCGGCGAGCGGCGAGTCCCCATCCGCGGCGTCCGCAGGGCCACCGCCGAGAACATGGTGAAGTCGGTCAACACGCACGTCCACGTCACCGAATGGGTGACCGTCGACGTCACCGGCACCATGGAATTCGTGGAGACGCTGAAGGCCCGACGCGAGTTCACCGGGCTCCGCATCTCGCCCCTGCTGGTCTATGCCAAGGCCATTTGTCTGGCACTGAGCCGCAACCCCGATCTGAACACCTCCTGGGACGAGGAGGCTGGCGAGATCGTCTATCACGGCAACGTGAATCTCGGCATCGCCGCCGCGACGCCGCGCGGCCTGATGGTGCCCAACATCAAGGGCGCCCAGCAGCTCAGCCTGCTGGAACTCTGCCGGGCCATCAACCAACTGGTGGTGGTGTCCAAGGAGGGCAAGCTGCAACCCGGTGACTACCAGGGCGGCACGTTCACCATCACCAACGTCGGCGTCTTCGGCGTCGACGCGGGCACCCCCATCATCAACGGCAACGAGTCGGCCATCTTCTGCATGGGGGCCATCGAGCGTCGTCCCTGGGTGATAGCGGACGGCGGCGTCGAGACGGTGGTGCCGAGGCACGTGACCACCCTGACGATCGCCTTCGACCACAGGCTGATCGATGGTGAACAGGGGTCACGCTTCCTGCGCGACGTTGCCGAAATTCTGGCGGAGCCGGCGCTGGCACTGCTCTTCTGAGGTGGGTGCGGCGGCGCCGTGGGCGGTCGCCACCATGGGCCCCGTGCCAACGCGTCAGCGCGAGGGTTGCTCAGCCGTTTGTTCGATCGGGCGCGGGGGGCAAAGATGGTGCCATGCCCGGCACGTGCGAACTGGTCGTTGACCTCGACGCCCTCAACCGCAACGTGGCGCTCGCAGCCCGGCTTGCGGCGGACCGGACGGTGGTGGTCGCCGTCAAGGCAGATGCCTATGGGCACGGCCTCGTGCCGGTTGCCCGCAGCATTGAGGAGGGCGGCTCAGCCCCGTGGTTGGGCGTGGCCACGGTGGCCGAGGCGACGGACCTGCGCGCCGCAGGCATCGCCCTGCCCATCCTGAAGTTCTCGATCACCCTGCCCGACGAATTCACCGAGGCCCTCGCGGCACGCGTGGTGTTCACCGTGGGTGATGCCGAGAACATCGCCCGACTGGGGGAGGCCGCTGTCGTTGCCGGCGTGAGCGCGGAGGTGCACCTCAAGATCGACACCGGCATGCGGCGCATCGGGGCACAGCCGGAGGACGCCGTCGCGCTGGCGGGTCAGATCGTCGCCCATCCCGGGCTCCGTCTGGGCGGGATGTACACCCATCTGCCGGTCAGCGACACCCCGGAGGGACACGAGTTCACCCGGCAACAGTTCCGCGCACTCGCCGCCGCCGCCCGCGCCGTCGAGAATGTGACCGGGCCGCTTCCCTTCATCCACGCAGCCAACTCGGGTGCCATCCTCAGCCACGACCTCGCGGACACCACCATGGTGCGCCCGGGAATCATGGTCTACGGGTCGCTCCCTGATCCTGCCACTCCTGCGGCGCGCACCCCGGAGGCGGTTGCCCGGTGGACGTCCCGTCTGGCCTTCATCAAACAGGTGCGCGCCGGTGAAACGGTGGGCTATGGCCGCACCTGGACGGCACCCGTCGACACGTGGATCGGCACGGTCGCCATCGGGTATGGCGACGGCTATTCGCGCCTGCTGTCCAACAGGGGACGCATGCTGGTGAACGGCCATGCCGTGCCAGTGGTGGGGCGCGTCTGCATGGACCAGACCATGATCGATCTCGGTCCCCATGGACCGGCCGCGCGCGTGGGCGACGAAGTCGTGCTGCTGGGGCAAAGCGGTGCTGAGGAGATCACCGTTGGGGAGATCGCAGGGCTGATGGACACGATCACCTACGAGGTCACCTGCCTGATCTCCTCCCGGGTGCCCAGGCGATACGTGGGGACGGGCTCCGCCCTCAGGTCCAGGAACTGAGCCTCGGCCGTCGACTGACGAATTCCACGGTGGCATGTCGAGCGATGGAATTGGTGTTCCAGCCGTCGACGACGGCCCCCACGCCACCCCCCACGAAGGGAATACTCTTGCCCACGAGGACGCCGAGCCGCTTTCCCCCCAGCTGGTTCATGGACCGATCCAGCAGTTCCTTGCTCACCAGGCGGTCCAGTTTTGCGTCGAACATCGGGGCGGTGGCCACGGCCACGGGGGAGGAGGGCAGGACGCCCTTGGAGATGAGTCCGGCACTGGCTCCGGGGCCCAGCATGACCATCAGGATGGCGGTGCGGACGCGCGGGTCCGCCAGGTCATACCCCCTGAGATGTGCCACCCCAGCCACCACGCGGGCCTGGAGGAACGCCGCGGCGGCCATGTTGGCGGGGATGGTGACGAGTGAGACGAAGAAGCCGCCCCAGTTGGTGGCAAAGCCCTGCCCGCTGGCATAGGCGATGTGCTGGTTCACGAGCCATGTGATGGCCGTCTCCGGGTCCCGATGCTGGTTCAGGAGGTTTCTGGCGGCCGTTCGGGCTCCGGGCATTCTGCCCTTGCCCTCGATGGCGAGATCCAGCAATTGGTGGAAGGCGTCCGCCGTCAGCCCCTCGGCCAGGGCCACGACGTTGTTGGGCTCACTCATGCCACGCCTCCTCATCTGAGCATCACCGAAGCTCACCGTCCAAGAGTTGCACACCACATCAAGCGTTCCCACCGGATCTTGGCCCTGAAAAGTCCCCGATCCTCGGGAGTTGGCACTTTTCGTCCCCGATCCGTCATACCGGACCGCTTCCAAGCGCCGAGGAGTTCATCGGGAACAGACGGTGGAAGAGGGGGGCCGCGGCTCACCGTGCCAAGTGTGGGTGGTGCCTGACAGACTGGAATGCATGCTTGACACGCTCTTCGGGCCACACTCACAGTGGCCGGATCAGGACCTCATCGGATACTCCGACGAGTTCGATCCGGGCACTGCCCTGATGGCCTACCGCTGCGGGGTGTTCCCGATGCCCCTGCAGAACGGCGTCTTCGACGGTGAGATGGGCTGGTGGTCGCCCATGGAGCGAGCCCGGCTCCCGTTGGACGAATTGCGGATCACGAGATCCCTGCGTCAGTCCGCCAAGCGGTTCACCACCACAGTGGACACCGCGTTCCTCGATGTCCTGGATGCCTGCGCAGATCCCGCCCGGCCGGGGGGCTGGATCGACGAGCGCATCAGGACGGCATTCACGGTCCTCCACCACGTGGGCTACGTGCACAGCATCGAAACGTGGGACATGGAGGGCCGACTGGTGGGTGGGCTCTATGGCGTGCACCAGAACGGGATGTTTGCCGGGGAGTCGATGTTCCACGATCCGGGGCATGGCCGCGACGCGTCCAAGGTGGCCCTGCTGCGTCTGAGTGTGGAACTCAGGCGTGTGGGCGTTGACCTGCTGGATGTGCAGTGGCTCACCCCCCACCTGGAGTCCATGGGGGCACACACCGTTCCGCGGGCGTCCTACCTGGAGTTGTTGAGTGAGGAGTTGGGCCGCGCGCACAACAATGCCTGGAGCCAGCCCGAGAGATCCCGGATGTCCGGGACGGTGCTGCTGTCCATGATGGAGGATGGATGACATGCCGGAAATGCCAGAGGTTGAGGCCATCGTCGAGCTGCTCGCCGAACGCACCGCTGGAAAGGTGGTGGTGGCCGGTCATCTCCTGGCGTTCAGTGCCCTGAAAACGTACGCTCTTGCGCTGGATTCATTGGCGGGGCTCGAGGTCTCCGGCGTCAGGCGGCACGGGAAATTTATCGACCTCGACGCCCAGGGCGTCCATCTCATCTTCCACCTCGCCCGCGCCGGGTGGGTCACCTGGCATCCACAGGTACCCACGACGTTGCCCAGACCGGGCAAATCTGCCACGGCGCTGCGGCTGGAGTTCGACGATGGCTCGGGTTTCAGCCTGACCGAAGCGGGCACGCAGCGCCACCTGGCGGTGTACGTCGTCGCCTCGCCCGAGGACGTGCCGGGCATCGCGGCACTCGGCCCGGACCCGCTTGACGAGAACTTCACCATTGAGGTGCTCGCCGGAATCCTTCACGCCGCCGGGAGGGGGCAGATCAAGGGTGTATTGCGGGACCAGAAGCTGATCGCGGGAATTGGGAACGCCTGGTCGGATGAGATCCTGCACGAGGCCCGGCTGAGCCCCTTCACGCCGGCGAACACCGTCGACGCCGCGGAGTTGCACGAGCATGTCCTGGCCGTCCTGACCGGTGCGTTGGAAGCTGTGAGGGGCGTGGACATCGGGAAACTCAAGGACGCCAAGCGCAGTGGCCTGCGCGTCCACGGGCGCGCGGGCGAGCCGTGCGCCGTGTGTGGTGCAACCATTGCGGAGGTGTCCTTCGCGGATTCGTCACTGCAGTACTGCCCCGGCTGCCAGACGGGAGGCAAACGCTTGGCTGATCGCCGGATGTCGAAGTTGCTGAAGTAGCTCCGGTGGGGTCCCTCTAGCGCTCGTCGCCCTCATCCGGGGAACCGGCGACGCCGGCGTCATCCTCGGTGGTGCCGAGGAGATCAGGGATGTCGTGAACGATCTCCCGCTGCCTTGCGGTGGAGGCCTCCCATGAGCGCTGGACTTCGACGTAGGTGTCGTGGGCGCTACTTTTCCATTGGCCGAGTGAGGCGCTGAGTTCTGACTCCAGTTCATCCAGGATGTCGGACAGTTCCTCGTGGGCTTTCGAGAGGCTGGACACGCCCTCCTGCAATCCGGATGGTAGATCGTCTGGTGCTGTGCTCATTGCGTCTTCCCTTGGGGGCGGTGGAACTGGCCGTCGTCAGATGGTGAACCGGCGGAGGGGGCGGGTTGAAGCACCGGTCGCTCCGCCGTGTGGAAGGTGCTGGCGGGAGTCCTCAACAAGTGACGTGTGGATTCTGTCCAGGCCCTGCTTGACTCTCTCGAACTCCGTGTCGAACCGTGAATACCGGCGCTGAAATGCTGCGGAGAAATTGCGGGGCCACCTCGTGGAGAGGTTGATCATCTGCTTCTGAAGACGCTGCTGGAGCGTGTGGATCTGCTGGTGCTTTGCCTCGATCTGTTGGGCTGCCCTGATCATGGCCTCGCGATCCGCTTCCTCATCACCCATGAAATCCGAACACCCCCTCGACGGGCGGGAGTCCTCCGGCCAATCGCTGTGAAGGGCGCAGTTGACTCGTCGCTACGTGTTGACACCTCACACACTAGGTGTCTCGAGGGGTCACGTCGGACCTGCATGATCCAGACGAGTAGCTGTACTCACACCCATGGGTGGGGGGTGAGTGAGCGCGAGTGGTTGAGCGGATTGGACCGCAGTCGCCATGGTTCCAGAGGTGCTTCAGCCCAAGTCGGGATCGGGCTGCGCACCGAGATGCTGGACCGTGGCGGCGGAGCGAGCAGTCGCCGCCACCATCGCTTCCCGCTTGTCGGCCCGCGCCACCAGTGCGGCTGCCAACGCTCCGCAGTAGGCATCTCCGGCGCCCGTGGTGTCGACGGCATCCACCTTCTGCGCAGGGACTTCGAGATCCCCCCAGCGTGATCCTTCCGTGCCCAGAGTGACGAGGACATCGGGTGCTCGTAGGCCGTCGCCCTCCATGAGGGCATTCTCCTTCTCGTTGACGATGACCAGGAAGCAGGCGTCCAGAACATCTTGGGGAAGTGGTGCGTAGGGCGCGAGGTTGAGAATGACGCGGGCGCCCTGCCCAGCAGCGGTCGTGATGGCCGAGGCGGTGACGTCGAGGGGCAGTTCCATGGGCATGAGCAGGACATCGGCGGGCCCGAGGTCGTGCAGTGCCGCCACCTGGTCTGCGTCGACGTGATGGTTCGCGCCAGGCGCCACGACGATCATGTTGTCGCGGTCGGCATTCAGCATGATGAGGGCCGTGCCCGTGGGGACGTCGGGTTCGAGTATGAGTCGGCTGACGTCGACGCCGTGGCCAACCAGACGGTCGCGGTAGGTGCGGCCGGGAGCATCGTCGCCCACTCGACCGATGAAGAGGGTCGGCGCCCCGGCGCGCGCGGCAGCCACCGCCTGGTTGCCGCCCTTGCCGCCGAAGCGTTGCACGATGTCGCCCGACATGACGGTCTCGCCGGTGGTGGGATGGCGCTCCATCTCCACGTAGAGGTCCTGGCTTGCGGACCCCAGGACCACCACCCGTCCGGATTCCTCGGTGTTGTTCATTCTCTCTCGTGGCCTCTCGTCATGGGAGATGTTTCGTCACTCTAACGCTGTAGGTCAATGATGGTGGGGCGACGGTGAAACAGAGGGTCGCCGCGACGCTGACGTGAGCAAAGCTCGAGGACTCGTGTCGCGAAGCCCGAGGGGTCTGAGGACGTCCAACATCTGGATCACTGCGCGGCCCTGTCTCGGCGCCACGTGCATCGGCCGACTCCGGACCGGACTGCGGACCTGAAATGATGCTGCATGCACTAGCCTCGTCGACGTGTTCGGTTACTTCGGTCCGGCGGGAACGTTCACGCACCAGGCCCTCCTCTCCATTACGGATGAGGAGGCCGTCGCGCTGCCCAGCGTCGCCCAGGCGCTCGACGCCGTCCGTTCCGGCGAAGTGGAGCGCGCCGTCGTCCCCATCGAGAACTCCGTGGAGGGTGGGGTGTCCGCGACGCTCGACGAGCTCATTGCCGGCGAACGTCTGGTGATCGTCGGGGAGATTGTCATTCCCGTGACGTTTGGTCTCTACACGCGGCCTGGCACGGAACTCGCTGACGTCCGGCATGTGCTGACCCATGGTCACGCGTTGGCGCAGGTGCGCCAGTGGCTGTCTCGAGAGCTCCCCGATGCACTTGTCACTGCGGCGGGGTCCACGGCCGGCGCGGCCCAGGAGGTGTCGGATCCGGCGTCGCGACACGATGCCGCTGTTTGTGCCCGCGTGGCCGGGGAGATCTACGGGCTCGACGAGGTGGCCTTCGGTATCGAGGACAACCCGGGGGCCGTCACACGCTTCGTGATGGTGGGTCGGCCGGGGCCTGTCGCGGAGCGGACCGGGACGGACAAGACCACCCTCGTCGCGTACATGCAGGAGGACCGGTCCGGCGCCCTCCTGGAGATCCTTGAGCAGTTCGCGGTTCGTGGGGTGAACCTGACTCGCATCGAGTCCCGCCCCACCAAGACCGTCCTGGGCAGCTACTGCTTCGCCATCGACGCCGAGGGCCATCTGCATGACAACCGCGTGGCTGAGGCGCTGTTGGGACTGCACCGGATCTGTCGCGGCGTCATCTTCCTCGGTTCGTACCCACGTGCCGACGAGCAACCGCCGGATGTTCCTCGGGGCTTTTCCGATGCTGATTTTCGGAGCGCGTCGCAGTGGCTCGCCGACCTGGAACGCCCGGCAGGTCCCGCCCCCGGCTGAGAGACGTCCTCCTCCGACTGGGACCGGAGCCCCGTATTGGCCGGACACGCCGCGTCGAGTGTGGGCCGAGGCAGCATTCGGCCTTCGGCTCGGTGGTCACTGGTTGCGGTGTGTCGGGTCGCTGGTGCGATGCGTTGGGCCCTTGCACCCCGACGACCGCGGCGATCCCCTCACCTGCGGACGTCGTCGAAAACCCATGCCGCATTCACGAACCGAATAGTCCTCCGATAGCCTTCGGCGCGTCGTCTCACGGAGAGTTCACACATGAATGCCGTCCTCATCGCAGTGCTCGTGATGCTCGTGCTCGCGGTTGTCCGTGTCCATGTTGTCCTCGCTCTGGCAGCGGGTGCAGTGGTGGGAGGCGTCGTTGCCGGACTCGGACTCGACGGGACCATGGTCGCCTTCCAGGACGGACTGGGCGCCGGCGCCAAGATTGCGCTGTCCTACGCACTACTGGGAGCGTTCGCCATGGCGGTGGCGCACTCGGGTCTGCCGCGGCTCCTTGCCGATTGGATGGTGCGGAAGCTCGGAGACCCCGACGCGCCCAACCAGCGAGCCGTCGAGGGCGTCAAGTGGGGGATCATCGCAGGCGTCCTCGCGATGGCCGTCATGAGCCAGAACCTGATCCCCGTCCACATTGCCTTCATCCCTTTGCTGATCCCACCCCTGTTGGGAATCCTGACGCGGCTGCGCCTTGACCGACGCCTCATCGCCTGCGTCCTCACCTTTGGTCTGGTCACGGCCTACATGTTCCTGCCCATCGGATTCGGCCGGATCTACCTGAACGACATCCTTCTCGGCAACATCGAGAGGGCCGGCATGGACGTGGCAGACGTCAGCATCTTCTCCGCCATGGGCATCCCGGCGCTGGGGATGGTGACTGGCCTGCTGATCGCCGTCTTCATCTCCTACCGCAAGCCCCGCGACTACAACCCGGCCGTCATCGACGCCGACGCTCCGACCCCCACGAGAATCTCCCGCTATAAGGTGGCCGTCTCGCTGTTGGCCATCGTCGCCTGCTTCGCGATCCAGGCATGGATGACGGCCCTTGGCACCGAGGCGGACCCCCTCCTGGTTGGTGCGCTCGTGGGGCTGGCGCTCTTCATGAGCACCGGCGTCGTCGGCTGGAGCGAAGCCGATCGAGTGTTCACCGGCGGCATGCGGATGATGGCCATGATTGGACTCGTCATGATCGCGGCCCAGGGTTTCGCGTCAGTGATGAACGCCACCGGCGACATTGAAAGCCTGGTGGCCCAGGGCTCTGACATCTTCGGCACCAACCGGGCGCTTGCCGCGATGGTGATGCTGTTGGTGGGGCTGATCGTGACCATGGGCATCGGCAGTTCGTTCTCGACGCTGCCGATCATCGCCGCCATCTACGTGCCGTTGTGCGTGACGCTGGGCTTCTCACCGGTGGCGACGGTGGCGATCATCGGCACTGCCGGAGCCCTCGGCGATGCCGGCTCCCCGGCCTCGGACTCCACGCTCGGGCCCACTGCGGGGCTCAACGCCGACGGTCAGCACGACCACATCCGCGGCAGCGTGATCCCCACGTTCCTGCACTTCAACCTGCCGCTGCTCGCGGCCGGCTGGTTGGCGGCGCAGGTCCTCTGACGACGACATCGTCGGCGCCCCGGGGTGGCGTCAGCACGTCGATTCGACGTCCGGACGACGCACGGGCGAAACGGTCGCGTTCCGCCCGAGCCCACTCAGCTCAGCGGGGAACCCTCAACCGCACCGCCTGCGGCAGCACCTCGAACTCCAGGTCCGTGGTCTTGCCGATGACGTCGCCGTCGAGTTCGTAGAGCGCCTCGCCACGGAGTTGGATGCGCACGCGTTCGCCCGTTCGGCGATCCATCGTGGAGGGCTCCTTCCTCTGTGCCAGTACCGCGGACACCATCTGGGTCAGCTCCACCTGGTTCCTCGGGGAGGCGATCAGCACGTCCAGGACACCGTCGCTGGCCGAGGCGGCGGGCATCAGGGTCAGGCCGGCCTGCAGGTCGCTCACGTTACCCACCATCACCAGCGACGCATCCCGCACCAGCGGCTCGTCATCGTCGATCGTCACCGTGGCATGGAAGGGGCGAACCTTGACGTGGTTCAGGCCGGCGATCACGTACGCGGCAACGCCGATCTGATTCTTCAACTCCTCATTGGTGTCGTTGAGCACGGCCGCATCGGCACCCACGCCGCACATCACGGCGGCATGTTGCACCTCCCGGTCGGAATCGGTCACCCTCAGGATGTCGATGGTCTTCGTCCTCCCCCGGAGTGCGACGTCGAGGGCGCGTTCCGCGTCGAAGGGGATCTTCATGTTGCCCGCCAGAAGGTTGCCCGTGCCTGACGGGACGATCGCGACGGTGGCTCCGGAATTTGCCAACGCCCCACACACGACGCGCACCGTGCCGTCTCCTCCGGCGACGAGCACCAGGTCCACGTCGGCGTCCAGCGCCTGCTGCGCCATGCCCCGGCCCGGGTCGTCGACGGTGGTGGACAGCCACAGCGGCGACTCCCACCCGTTCTCCGCAAGGTGACCCTCGATCAGAGCCTTGAAGACCGTCTCGTCCACCACCTTGGTGGGGTTGTAGATGACGGCCGCGTGACCGCCGCCGTCGGTGGGTCTGCGGAGCCGCACGGCGTTCACCCCGGTCACCAGGCTGGCGACGCTCGCGACGAGTCCACCCAGCAGGATGCCGCCCACAATGTCGGTGAGCTGGTGGGCGCGCATCAGCAGGAGGTTGAGGGCGAAGGCGAGCACCAGTACGGCCCCGGTGACCTGCCAGGTCCGGATGGTGCGGCGTGGACGCCCCGTCGCGGTGGCGAGCGTGGCAAACATGGTGGCGACGGTGACTGCCGCCACCATGTGGGGTGCTGGGTACCCGGGCCCCTGGTGGGTGATGAGGAAGTCCCATGCCGACGCCGGGCGGTCGCGTCCGATCAACTCCTTCAGGAGTGTCGAGGCCCCGAAGCCGAGCGCCACGGAGAGGACCAGGGCAGCGGACAGACTGGTGAGTTGCCGACGGCTGGCCCAGACGCTGGCAATGAGCAGCAAGGGGTAGAGCACCGCAGGGAGGCTGATGAGAGCGATCCCCGCCCCTATTTGGCCCAGCCACCCTTGTGCCGGTGGCGCGGATACCTGCCACAGGTCATCCACTGCGGTGGGCAGGAGCGCCGTCCACAGACCGAAAAGGACGGCGAAAACGGCCGTGGCAACCACGTTGAGCTTCGAGCGCTGCCACATGTTCATGGGCGCATTGTTCCATGGTCAGCGTGCCGCCCGTCGAATCCGGCAGGGCTGTCGAACCAGCCCGCGCATGCAGCCAACGTGCGTTGATCATCCGCGCCCGCGCGCCCAGTGGCCCCGCATGCCTGATCGCCGACGTATCGAGGGCACGGGATCGTTCAGTAGGCTGAGGTTCATGATTGATCCGAAGCTGCTGCGCACCGACCCCGACCGCGTTCGTCGTTCCCAGGCGGCCCGCGGCGAGTCGGTGGAGCTGGTGGATGAGCTCGTCGCTGCCGACGGCGAGCGCCGTTCACAAATTGCCAGGTTCGAGAACCTGCGTGCCGAACAGAAGACCGTCGGGAAGGCCGTCGCCAGGGCCAGCGGCGATGAGAAGACGGCGCTCCTGGCCACCACGAAGCAGCTCTCAACCGACGTCAAGGCAGCCCAGACCGCGGCCGACGCCGCCGGCGCCCGCTTCGAGGTCCTGATGGGTCAGCTCGGCAACCTCGTGGCTGCAGGGGTTCCCGAGGGGGGCGAGGATGAGGGCACTGTGCTCGAGACCGTCGGTACGCCGCGCGATTTCGCTGCCGAGGGTTTCGCGCCGAAGGACCACTTGGAGCTCGGCGAATCCCTGGGCGCCATCGACATGGAGCGCGGAACCAAGATTTCCGGGTCCAGGTTCTACGTCCTCACGGGGGTGGGGGCCATGCTGGAGCTGGCTTTGCTCAACCTGGCCATGGCCAAGGCCACGGAGTGGGGCTTCACCCCCATGATCCCGCCAGCCCTGGTGAAGCCGTCGGCCATGGAGGGGACGGGGTTCCTGGGACAGGCGGCCCAGGACGTCTACCACCTGCCCGCCGATGACCTCTACCTCGTGGGCACCTCGGAAGTGGCCCTGGCCGCCTACCACTCGGACGAGATCCTGGAAGCTGCGACGCTGCCCCGGCAGTACGTCGCCTACAGCCCTTGTTTCCGCAGGGAGGCCGGCTCCCATGGCCGTGACACCCGCGGCATCTTCCGTGTCCACTGGTTCGACAAGGTGGAGATGTTCGTCCACTGCCGTCCCGAGGACGCCGAGGCCTGGCACGAGAGGCTGCTCGACTACGAGAAGGACTTCCTGCAAGCGCTGGAGGTTCCGTTCCAGGTCCTCGACGTGGCGTCCGGGGACCTGGGTCTCTCCGCGGCCCGCAAGTTCGACTGCTACGCCTGGCTGCCCACCCAGGACCGCTATCGCGAGGTGACCTCCACGTCGAACTGCACCCAGTTCCAGGCCCGCCGGTTGGGCATCCGATACCGGGGCGAGGCTGGGACCGAGCCCGTCGCCACCCTGAACGGGACGCTCTGCGCCATGACGCGCATCATCATCATGCTGCTGGAGAACCATCAACAGTCCGACGGCTCCGTCGCCGTCCCGCAAGCGTTGCGTCCCTACCTGGGAGGCCGCGAGTTCCTGGTGCCCACCACATGACACGCCGAGGGAGGAATGCCACGCAGCGGGAGGACGGGTTGAACGGAGATCGGTCCGAGCCCGGCTCCTTCGTGCCCAAGATGGTGGCACTGGACGTGGACGGCACGCTGGTGGACGGCGATGGTGTCATGCGCCGGGACATCAAGGAGGCGGTCGCGCGAATCGTCGCCGCCGGTGTTCCGGTGGTCATTTCCACCGGACGGGGATGGACCTCCACGGATCTCATCATCGATGAACTCCAGTTGCCCCACGGGTGGGCCGTCACGGCCAACGGGGCCATGCTCGTGACGTACCCGCCGCTGAAGATCGAGTCCGAGGTCAGGTTTGACCCCGCAGACAGTATCGCAAAGGTCTCCGAGGCGGCTCCGGGTGCCATCATCGCCGTGCAGGAGGGTTTGGCTTGGCGTGTGACGAGGCCGTTCCCGGAGGGGGAACTGCCGGGTGAGGTGCGGGTCGAATCCCTCAAGGAACTGGCGTCGCGCCCAGTGTCCCGCATCGTGGTGCGGGATCCCGACAGTTCGGAGGCCACCTTCAACGGGATGGCCCAGTCGCTGGGCCTGCACGAGGTGGCGTACTTCATCGGGTGGTCCGCCTGGTTGGACATTGCCCCCAACGGCATCGACAAGGCCCACGGGTTGCAGCGCGTGGTGGACGAACTGGGGTTGAGAGCTGCAGACGTTCTTGCCCTGGGCGATGGAGGCAATGACATCGAGATGCTGGCCTGGGCCGGGCGCGGAGTGGCGATCGGGGACGCGCCGGAGCGCGTGCGCGCCGTGGCGGATCACGTAACGGCACGCTTCGAGGACGGTGGCACCGCCGAGGAACTCAACCGCTGGTTCTGACCCAGGACGCGAGGGGTGTGCCTCCGGGGACGTGGCGCGGTGTACCCCATCGCACAGACCCCCGAACGGGGTGCCTTCGCCCTCATACGTGGGCGAACCGTTCGGAGGTCGTACGAGGGCGATCAGGCGGCGGCCACCCGACGGCGTGGTTCGGCCTTCACCTCTTCAGCGACGCGCATCACCTGCTGTGGCGTCGGCCGAACCTTGCGCGGCGTGGGCGCCAGTCCGTCTCGCTCTATCCGGCGGAGGTGGCGCTTGATGGTCGATACGGAGCATCCGATGCGGGACGCGATGGCGCTCAGCGGCTCGTTGGGGTTGGCCATTCGGAGGCGATGGATCTCGTTGCGGTCAAACTGGCGGCCGGAGTTGACGCCGGCGTAGGCGTCGAGATCTTCGTCGTTGACCACGACACCGAGACGGTGGCGGATTTCCTGGCGCTGCCTCTTCGTCGTGCCGGCGACGAAGCCGCTGACGTCGAACTTTGCGACCGCGTCGGTGAGGCACTGCGCTTGGATGGGGCAGCCTGCGCACATCTTCTCTGCCTGGGTGCGAAGCATCGCCTGTTCACGACGACTCGAATGCCTGCCCGCGGGCTGGGCGTCATCGAGCAGGGGATTGAGGAACACGTTGGCGTAGGTTATGCATGGCGTTTGCGTCTCATCTGCAGGCACTGGATCGTTCCTTTCGCTGGTTATCGCGCACGATTGCTGTGACTGGTGAATCATCGTGACTCCCATGTTGCCGTAAAGCTGTGGTGCGCAATAGACCCTTAAGTATGAGGTTTTACCTGACTTGACTGGGTGTCTGTTACCAATGCCTCTGAGTAGTGATACTCAGGGCGACGAGAACTGGCATTGAGACCTGGTTGGATCGACACAGTCCGTAGTGGGCCACTGTTTGGATGCGTCTCGCTACCGCGGTGGATCCGCTACACCCCCAAGGGTGGGATGAGAGTTTTTGACAGACGGCGTAGCGTGGAGCTCGTTGTGGACACATTCAATCTGGAAGGTGAAAAATGGAATACCGCAAACTTGGAAATTCCGGCTTCAAGGTCGGCGCTGTGACCTATGGGAATTGGTTGACCCACGCATCGCAGGTGGAGAATGAACGCGCCAATGCGTGTGTGAAAGCTGCGCTCGATGCGGGCATCTCCACCTTCGACACAGCGGACACCTATGCCAACACCGCCGCCGAGGTGGTCCTTGGGGATGCTCTCAGGGGGGAACGGCGCGAGTCCTTGGAGATCTTCACCAAGGTGTACTTTCCGACAGGTCCGATGGGGCCCAACGACACCGGTCTCTCGCGCAAGCACATCATGGACAGCATCGACGGCTCCCTGTCCCGGTTGCAGACGGACTACGTGGACTTGTACCAGGCGCACCGCTTCGACCACGAGACACCACTGGAGGAGACGATGCAGGCCTTCGCCGACATCGTCCGCCAGGGCAAGGCCCTCTACATCGGGGTGAGCGAATGGAACGCGGAGCAGCTGCGCGCAGGGCATGCACTCGCCGATGACCTCGGCTTCCAGCTGGTGAGCAACCAGCCCCAGTACTCGGCCCTGTGGCGCGTCATCGAGGACCAGGTGGTACCCACGTGTGAGGAACTCGGAATGTCCCAGGTGGTGTGGTCGCCCATGGCCCAGGGCGTCCTGAGTGGCAAGTACAAGCCGGGCCAGCCCGTCCCTGAAGGCAGCCGCGCCACGGACGAAAAGGGTGGCCAGAAGATGATCGAGCGCTGGATGCGCGACGACGTCCTCACGGCCGTCCAGAAGCTTCAGCCCATCGCTGACGGCCTGGACATCACCATGGCACAGCTTGCCATCGCCTGGGTCCTGCAGAACCCGAACGTGGCCACGGCCATCATCGGGGCCTCCAAGCCGGAGCAGATTGCGCCGAGTGCCGAGATCTCGGGCCTGAAGCTGGAGGACGACGTGATGCGCTCGATCGACGATGCACTGTCAGACGTCGTCCAGAAGGACCCGTCACTGACGGAGTCGCCCAAGCAGCGTCTGGTCTGATCCCTGCAAGGGGGTGGGGGGATGTCTCGTCCCCCACCTCAGCAGGACGGCGCCGAGTCCTCTGTCATCCTCGCCGATGATCGTGATCCTGTGCCGGCCCCGGCGATGCTGCGTCGCCGATCCACGGTCCCCCTCAGCGTGGCCGCTCCGCGGAAGGTGCGGAGCCCAGCTCGCGCACCAAGGACACGAGCTCCAGGGCGGATGTTCGCCTGCCGAGGGGTTCAACCCGGCTCGGACCGTGCGGTCCCGCATCGCAGTCAGCCAAGAATCGGCGGATGGTTGCATCGTCGGTGCGTACCACTTCGATTCGCATGTCCGGGCCGCTGGGCACGACGCTGTTGCGGTTGGCGGCGTGCGCGATCGTGATGACGTCCGCAGCCATGTTCCAGCCCTTCTCCCAGTCGATGGCCTGAGCTCGGGACTTCTTGGTGAAGGTACGACGCGGATTGAGGGCGAACGGTTCCCGGTAGTCCAGCAGTGTCCTGGCGTACCAGTGACCCTGGGCCCATGCCGCAAAACCAAAGTAGTCGCACGGGCTGCCGGTGATGATGACCACGTCGTAGTGGTCGTCTCGAGCAGCGAAGTATTGCTCCAGTGCCACGTGCCAGTATCCACCGACCTGTCGCGTGGGGGCGTACGGCTCGTTCGCTGCATGTCCGAAGGTGACGGTGGCCCAGGTTTCGATGGAATCGCGATTCGGTGCCAAGGTGGCGGGTCCAAGGTCCTGCACGTGGTGCACGCGGCCGGTGGTGTTCTGCCACGGCGCTGCAGTCGCGAGATCAACCGTGATGTCGCCCCCGGACAGTTCTTCGAGCATGTCGAACCAGTAGGTGGGGCGCTCGACTCCCACCTTCGGATTGTCCCCCGCGTAGTAGGCCACCAGAAGAACGCGGATGACCCCATCCCGCCGGGTCGATGGCGTGGGTGCAGCCGGATCGTCGACGTTGATGAGGACGGCGCTCGGCAGGTCCGCGATGGTGGAGTGCCATGAGGCGATGAAGCGTTGCCTGACGCCGGCGTCGAGGAACAGGACACCCCTTGCCGCACCGACCAGCGCCACGGCCCCAGCGGTTGCGACAACAGGCTGCTCACCATGGATCCAGGCCGCCAGCGGCCAACTGCGCGATGACGCCGACCACAGGGCAAGGTCCTGTGCCCAGCCGTGTGGCTGGACGACCATCATCGGGCGGTGGAGATGCTTCTCAAGCCAGTCGAGGACAAGGCTCCATCCGGCGACGTGTGCTCCGGAGAGGGAGCCAGCCTCAATCTGCATCGAGTTCTCGGGCAGGGGAATGACCTGGTCGACGCCGGTCAGGTGAAGCGTCTCACCCACTCGGTGGACCACGGGCCAGCGACGGGACCGGGCGGCGGCGGCAACTGCCTTGTCGTCCGTGACGACCACCGGTGTGTGGAGGGTCATGACGTCAGACTCCCGATCAACGTGATTTCTTGGCTGATCGTCGCCTCCCGGCCGCACTGGCGTCGGACACGGGCGGCCGCGTTGCGGGACAGCGTCGGCATGAGCTCCGGATGCTGCACCAGAAACCACAGGGCGTCGGCAAAAGCCCACGGATCGTTGCCCCGCGGCAGCAGGCTGCACGTGTCGTCGGTGAAGTCCGGGATGGCCGCAACGGGATTCGTGATGGTGACCATGCCGCTGGACATCGCCTCGCCGAGCATCACCCCCTGGGTGTCATAACGGGTGGGGCACAGGAAGATACCGTGTGCCTCGTGCAGCGCTGCCATCTGGGCCGGGCTGGAGAAGCCCTCTTCGACAGTGACGTTGTCGAACTGCCGGACCCCGGCAACCTCCGCGCTGAAGTGCCGACCGTAGCCTCTCACCATGATCTCCAGATCCGAGAATCCATCGCGCCGGGAGCAGATTTCCAGCGCTCGAAGCGCAACGTCGTTGGCGTAGTTGCGCTGGGCGAACCCGCGCAACAGCAAAATTTTCCGGGCCTCTGCGGCGCCGCGTTCCCGCGGGCGGTACGTCTCCGCGTCGATGTGGTTGGGAATGACTCTCACGTTGCTCGCCTCGACGCCGACGTCAAACTCCGAGTAGCGGCGCTGGGTCTCTGAGACAAACACCTTGGTGATTGCCGGGTCCATGAAAACCGGGGCGGCGGCGCGAAAACGGTCGCGATTCTGGGCATCGCGGATGTGCCGGATGGCGAAGAGTTCTTTCGTGGTCGTGTTGCACTGCAGGCGTCGGTAGTCGCGAACCTCGTAGCCGTGGAACCAAACGGCCAGCTGTCCCTGGGAGAACCGGGTGCGGAGCTCGTGGAGCGCCTGAGGGGTGGGGGAGTGGGCCAGAACGGGGGAGCCGGATTGGGCGACGTGGTCGAGCGCCACAGGCAAGTCGTCGGGCCGGATGACGGCGACTGGCGCAGGAATGTCTGCGAAGACGTACGGCTCCCCAACATTGAGGGGCGAATAGTCCACGACCACCCCCCGCAACCCCGCGGCAGCGTATGCATCGACGCGTCCGCGAACGTACTCGGAGCCGGTGCGCCATTGATGCGGATACGTGACCGCAATCACCACGTAGTCGTGGCGTTCGCGCAGGAGAGCCAGGACCGGTTCCAGCGATGTGGTGGCTGTCATGGGCCAGCCGGGTCCACGTAGGGCCCACGTCGCAGAACCTTCTTGGCAAGAAGACGCCCCGGCTTCTCCAGCAGTCGCTTCAGCCGTGCGATCTGTTGCGTCAGCTGGGTGATCTGTTGCTTCAGCTGAGCGACGTGAGCCTCGAGGCCGCTGTTGGTTGACTCAAGCACGGTGACCTGGGAAACGAGAGCCTCCCGTTCTGTCGCCAGAGAAGTGCTCCTCTCCGTCAGCGTCTGGACACTGTTCTTGAACGACTCGGCCTCGGCCCGGGCGCTGTCGACCCGCGTCGCAAGCGCCAACACGTCGGAGCGGAGCTCGTCGATCGTGCGTCCCGCATCCGACAGCTGCTGGTTGGCCACGTCGAGTTCGGCAAGTGCCAATTGGTGAAGATGGAGGCTCTGGTCGGGCTGCGTCGTTGGGTCCACGTATCGAGACTAGCCGTGATCACCGTCGTCGACTGGTTGGTCACCGCTCCGGTGTGACACGGAGCGTCGAACCGGGGCATCAGGGCTGCAACGATCGTCGCAGGTAGACTGCGGCGCGGGTCACCCCACCCTGAAGCCGTTTTGAAAGGCGCCTGTCTCGATGTCACTGTCCCAGTTTGCCCAAGAGCATGGGCTGCCGAGGGTGGGCGCGCGACCTCCATTTCTGCCCTACGTGGCCGAAGTCTGGCGCAGGCGTGAATTCATCGCCACCATGGCGCGCTACCGGCTCCGCTCGGGATTCGAGGCGAACCGACTCGGTATCGGATGGGTCGTCCTGCGGCCCCTTCTCAACGCGGTGATCTACGGCACGATCTTCGGACTGCTTCAAGGCGACAGCCGCCCCCCGGATTTCGCCGCCTACGTCGTGGTTGGAATATTCATCTTCGAATTCTTCCAGGGCTGCTTCAACGACGGCTCCAAGGCGATCGTGCAGAACCGAAGCCTCGTGCAGTCCCTGGCCTTCCCTCGCATAACCCTGCCGCTCGCCTCCATTGTGGAGCGACTCATCTCCTTCGGGGTCATGCTCGTGGTGCTTGTACCCATCCTCGCCTTCTTCGGACACTATCCGCAGTGGCAATGGTTGATGGTGCTGCCCATGCTGATGGCCTTCATCCTGTTCAGCGCCGGTATCGCCTTCATCACCGCCCGGCTGACGGTGTACGTCTCGGATCTCTCACAGCTGCTGCCGTTCATCAGTCGCATACTGTTCTACACCTCCGGCGTGCTCTTCGACGTGAGCCGCATCCTCGGTGACCATCCGTGGGTGGTGAGGGTCTACGACTTCAACCCGCTGTACCAAGCGCTGACCATGGCGCGCCACTACATGATCGACGCACCGGCCTTTCCCGCGCACTACTGGATCACGCTGCCTGTCATCTCTGCAGTGGTCTTCGTGGCCGGGGCCCTTTTCTTCTGGTCGGCCGAGGAGCGTTATGGCCGAGACTGATCCCGGCCGCACCCCCGTCGTCGTGGTGGACGACCTCCACGTCACCTATCGGGTGTTCGCGTCCGGCAAGGCGGCACGCAACGCGAAGAGTGGCATTCTGCGTATGACACGGGGTATCCGGAAGGTGCACGCGCTCAGGGGTGTCTCGTTCGTCGCGTACGAGAATGAGTCCATCGGCGTCATCGGTTCGAACGGTTCGGGAAAATCGACGCTGATGCGGGCACTGACCGGACTCACTCCACCGGAAGCTGGCGCTGTGTACGCGCGGTCCCGCCCCAACCTGCTGGGTGTGGGGGCTGCCCTGCTGCCGGCGCTCTCCGGCGACCGCAACATCGTGCTGGGAAGCCTGGCGCTCGGGTTCTCCCGGTCAGAGCTGAGGGGAATGCAGCAGGAGATTGGGGAGTACGCGGAGCTCGGGGACTCGCTCGATCTGCCGATGCGGACGTATTCCTCCGGGATGCAGGCGAGGCTGAAGTTTGCCATCGCCGCGTCGCGGGCCCACGACATCCTCATCGTCGACGAAGCGCTGGCCGTCGGTGACAAGGGCTTCCGCAAGAAGTCTGAGGCGCGAATCCGTGAAATCGCACGAGACGCGGGCACGATCTTCCTCGTCTCCCACTCCATGCAGTCCATTCGAGACACCTGTCAGCGGACGCTGTGGATCAACCAGGGCGTCCTGGAAATGGACGGGCCCACCGACGAAGTGGTGGCCGCGTATGAGAAGTCGAAGAAGTGACCACCGCCGCCCCGCGCCCCGCGCATCCCACAGTGGCTGAGTTGCGCGCTGTGGTGCAGCCCGACGCCGTCCTCGCGCGGGCCAACGCGGAGCACTGGACCGGAACGCTCTACATGCGTCGCATCTCCGTTCACCTGACGTGGCTGCTGGTGCGGACACCGATCACTGCCAACGGCGTCACGATCCTGATGATCATGACGGGCTTTGTCGCCGGTCCTGCGCTGCTCCTCCCCGGATTGTGGGGTCCCGTCGTTGCCGTGCTGATGACGCAGTTGCAGATGCTCCTGGACTGCAGTGACGGCGAGGTGGCCCGCTGGAGAAGGATGGCGAGCCCCAAGGGAATCTTCCTGGACCAAGTGGGCCACTATGCGGCAGAGGGATCCATCGGGCTCTTTCTTGGGCTGAAGGCGGCGAATCTGTTCGGCATCGGCGACGGGAGCCCACTCGACTGGAGGTATGCGTTCATGGGGGCGCTTCTATTGGCAGGCATCTGGCTCAACAAGTCCATGAACATGATGGTGACCGTGGCGCGCGTCAACGCAGGTCTGCCCAAGCTGCCGGACTCACCCGAAGTGCGAGCTGTGCCAGCGAGCTCCTTGGCAGGTCAAGCCAGGCGCGCGGCACGCTACCTGCCCGTGCACAGGATGTTCCACTCCATCGAGCTGACCCTGGCGACGTTTGCGTTCGCCGTCGTGGTGGCGATTGCGGGGGGTGGGCTCACCTGGTGGCAGGCGTACGTCGCAACACTGCTGGTCATCATCTGGTTGGTGGCCGCCGGTCACGTCCTCGCGATCTGGCGATCCCCGCGATTGGCTGCAGAGTGAGCGCGGGAAGCGAGCCGACCTTCGGGGTCGTGGTCCTGACCATGGGCGACAGGCCACAGGAGCTGGCCAGTGCCCTGGAGTCGGTGAGAAGCCAGAACGGCGTCCACACCGACGTCGTGGTGGTGGGCAATGGCTGGAACCCAGTAGACCTCCCGGACGATGTCAAGGGCGTTCACCTCCGGGAGAACGCGGGAATCCCTGCGGGGCGCAACGCAGGTGTTCCCCAGGTCGACGGCGATTTCCTTCTCTTCCTGGATGATGACTCGTGGCTCATCGACCCGGATTTCCTTCGCCAGACCTGGGAACGGCTCGCAACCGATGCCGGAATTGGCATGATTCAGCCCCGGATTGTGGACCCCGCTCGACCGGGAGAGGAGCCGCTCAGGTGGATCCCACGGATTCGCAAGGGCGATCCGGAACGCAGCAGCGTGGCGTTCTCCGTGCTTGAGACGGCAGTAGTGATCCGGAGGCGCGTGTTCGAGGAAACGGGCGGTTGGCCAGCTTCCTTCTTCTACGCCCACGAGGGCATTGAGCTGGCGTGGCGCGTCTGGGACCAGGGCCGACGCGTGGAGTACCACGGGGACCTCCAAGTGGGACACCCCGTGGTGGAGCCTACCCGCCATGAGCAGTACTACTACTCCAACGCACGCAACAGGGTCTGGCTGGCACGACGATGTCTGCCCTGGCCCCTGAGCTGGATCTACGTCGGCAACTGGACTGTGATACAGCTCCTCAGATTTCGAAAGCTGAGACCACTCCGGATTTGGATGCAGGGTTGGCGCGATGGATGGACAGACACCCCGTGGGCAGTTGAAGGCCGTCGGGAGCCTTTGCCATGGAGGACCATAGCTCGTATGGCCAGACAAGGGCGGCTGGTGCTCATTTGAGAATGGTGGTGTCAAACGACGACGTGGCTCCGGCGATAGCTCAAGCATTGGTCATTTATCAAGGAGAGTAATGAGGTTTCCCTCGGGTTTGATTCGTCGCCCACTCGCGGCTGCCTATAGACGGTTTCCCGAACCGATACGGACCCGCGCATTGACCTTGGTCCACGGCGAGACACCTGCTCAGCAAAAAATGCTGACCCGGGTCCGCGAATTTGCGAGTAAGGTACATGTCGCCGGACATGGTGACCAAGTAGTAGGAGGCGTTCTTCGCCCATACAAAGCAGTAACCGTCACGAACTATGACGCATGGAAACATCTATCCGAGATGCGGGATGCTGTCGTGACCGCTCTAGTTGACGCATCGATGGATGTGTTCGAGGTGCCAAATCAGACCACACCTCTTCTCGTCATCAATTCGGCAGACTGCCCTAGAGCTTGGAGCGTCTTGTGCTCCACGGCCAGCATGCGCACTTTTTGGGCGCGCAGTCCCGACGGCTCGATGCGCTGCTTCGGTGATTACAGCTCTCCGGATCCCTCCACGTGGCTAAATATTTTTCAGCGACTCCGGGCCCCTAACGGTGAATTGGTGGCAGATGAGCGCATTTTCTTACGGCTAGAAGGCTGGGCGCAAGTCGCAGCGGAAACTGTGCCAAGAGTAGATGGTGGCTTCCATGCTGCAGGGACCTTGGTTGCCTCGAGGAGCAATTCTTTCGCTTCGTACCTCGCTCCGAATGTGAAAGATCGCATCCGTGCTGAACCTCGCGTGCCAGTCGCCTGGCTTCCCTCGATTGATGCCGTCACACAACCCGTGGACCTCGTGTATACGTGGGTGGACGGATCAGATCCAGAGTGGCTCGCGAAGAAAGCTGAGTATGAGGCAAGCGGGACGCCGACGACGGATGCGCAGGTTATTTCCCGCTTCGAGAACAGGGATGAGCTGCGGTACTCTCTACGCTCTGTGGAAATGTTCGCGAACTGGTACAACCACATCTATTTGGTCACCGATAATCAGATACCGCGCTGGCTGGACGTGTCCCATCCTCGGCTGACTGTCGTCGATCACAGAGATCTGTTCACCGATTCTGAGTTGCCCCTGTTCAACTCACATGCCATTGAATCCCGTCTCCATAAAGTCAACGGGCTTTCTGAGCAGTTCATCTATATGAACGACGACGTCTTCTTTGGGCGCCCTGTCCGGCCAGAGCTATTCTTCAGCGGCGCCGGCCATCCAAAATTTTTCTTGAGCAAAGCACTTATCGACCCGGACATGAGAGCGAACTCGGACGTCTCTGTGACAGCCGCGGCGAAAAACAACCGAGAACTTCTGAATAAGGCGCTCGGTCGGACTATTGCCAATAAACTTAAACATACCCCCCACGCGCATTCAAAGAGACTGCTGGAAGAGATGGAGAACCGATTTCCGACCCTCTTTGAGAACAACGTAAGCGCTCGCTTTCGAACCGTGAACGATTATTCGATCCTCTCCAGCTTGGCTCAGCACTATGGTGCCGCTACCGGAAAAGCTCTCAGGGGTGCCATACGCTACAACTACACGGATGTGTCGCGCCCAGAGGTTCACCGCATTTTTCAGCGATGGTTGTCCGTCCGTGAGTTCGACGCGTTCTGTCTCAATGACACTGGCCTCCATCCCTCCGGGCAGGCCCGCGCGCAGACAGAGGTGCCGCGCTTCCTGGAGAGATATTTCCCTCTGAGCAGCAGTCTGGAGGTACAAGGCGACGGGTAGCCCACCCGTTGCCCACTACCGACATGCCGCAACTGAAGTCCCGTTGAGGGTGCAAGAGGGAGGCGATCGCATCGATACCTACAGGTTTCGTCGTCAGTTCCGCCTCTTTGATACTTTTGTGTCAGGCGTCTGGCACGGCGTGCCCTGGAGCACGAAGGAAGGCGCTGCAACCTGCAGCAGACACGGGCAGCCTGAGTGGCATCGAGAAGCAGTAGCCCGGGTCTGTATTCATCCCATACACCAGAATGTGAAGACGAGTTGAGTGAGATCGTAGAGCGCACACCCCTATTTTCGATGATTATTCCTGTATTCGAAGGCGAGAAGTATGTTGGTGAGGCGATCACATCGGTCCTCAACCAAACTTCTGGTCTCGACACTCTTGAGGTCGTGGTCGTGGATGACGGTTCGACGGATGCAACAGCGGAAATCGTGGATGGTTTTGCGCATAGATTTCCTTGGCATGTCAAGGTAATCCACCAACCAAATCAAGGCGTATCGGCGGCAATGAACGCGGGCATACAGGCTTCAGCGGGCAAAGTGCTGGGATTCTTGGGGGCGGATGATCGCATATCAGACAACGCACTGGAGCGCGTAGCTGGTTTTTTCGAAGAGCATGGTGATGATTGCGATCTTGTGGCAATTCCAATCTTCATGTTCGGGGCGCGTTCCGGACCTCACTGGAACAACCGGTCGCGATTCGATAGGACACGAATTATAGATGTCCGAGACCAGTGGAACCTTACGCAGCCGCACGGGGGCGGAACATTCATTAGTAGTAAGGCGTTGTCTGAGAGCGGACTTACTTTCGATACTGCCCTCTTTATCTCCGAAGATCAGACTCTGAATACGCAGTTGATAATGCGAAAAATGAAGTACGGGGTCATTTCAGATGCCCGCTACTATAATCGCAGATACCCGGTGGGTGGCTCACTTGTCTCCAGTAGCCACTTCCGAGACGAATTTTATACGGAGATCCCGACGCGTGCCTATCAGCGCATGTTGGACTGCGGAAAAGAGCTGTACGGGAGTGCTCCGCCTTACGCGCAGGCTGTGGTGTCATACGACCTGTCGTGGCGCTTCCGCGCTGATCTCACGGCCATGAATCCTGACTTGGAGACGGCCTACCGTCAGACGCTGGCCGATTTGCTCCGGCAGATAGATGTCCGTGTCATTATGGCGCAACGCGCTCCGATTGAGGTACGGCTGAGCATGTTGAACTTTCGCGAGAACGGCAATTTGCGGGAAAACATTCATCAGCGCGGCCTCTCGTATCGTTTGGGGTCGAGGGAGATCTACAGTCTGGAACACAATCGGCGCACACACCACAAACCCCCCAGGTGTGACATCGAGTTTTTCAGCGTCACCGCTGAAACGGTTAGCATCCAAGGTACGTTCCGAGTTCCAAGCATATCTGACTGGGGCTTTGCAATGGAGGTGGGGGGGAGGCTGTATCCGGTTGAACCGTCGAAGGATCCGCGGTCGAAACGATTCAGCTATGGTCAAGAGATTGATGCGTCCGTAACGTTCACAGCGGAAATGAAGTTTCGGTCAGGGGAGAGGCTTCGTCCGGTTATCCTCGTTGGTGCCGCGGACGAGAAGACGACTGTGGTTCCTGTCGAGATTCGTATGTTTCGCTTTTCGGGCTTCAGCGGGAGATCCGGCGTAGCGTATTTCCGACGAGATGGAAGGACGGTGTTTCGTAGCCAAGGCAAATTTGCCATCGAGCGGCTGTCCATGTCTCTTCTGGGCGTAGTCAGGGCGGAGTTGGGATTCGTGCTGCGCGCGCGGCGCGCCGGAGCTTCCATCGCGATCCTCAGGGACCGGTTGCTGACAGGCCTACGACAGGCGTTCAAGAAACAGCAGACCTGGCTGATCAGTGATCATAAGTCAGAAGCTGGTGACAACGGTGAGGCGATGTTCAGACACCTTTGTTCGCTTCCCCACGAAGATATTGACCCCTGTTTTGTCCTGCGGAAGGATGCTGAGGAGTATGGCTTTTTGCGACGGTTGGGGCGGGTCATTGAACCAGACACCAAAGCCCACCGGAAGACCTACATTGATTCGGTCGTCGTGATGAACTCTTCCGCGGATGATTACATGTTGAACCCGTTGGATGAAGGACGAAGAACGTACATGAACGATCTCGTTCGGCACCACTCAGTGTTCCTTCAGCACGGCGTGACCAAGGATGATCAAAGTAAGTGGTTAAACAGATGGAGTAAAGGTTTCGACACCGTTGTGACGAGTTCCACGGCGGAACAGAATTCTATCCAGCATGAAAGCTATGGTTACCAGAAAGAGCAGGTGGTCCTTACGGGAATGCCGCGTTTCGATCGTTTGGAGGATGCGGCTGAAAAATTGGTCGTGTTTGCGCCGACGTGGCGTAAAGGATTGACGGGGAAGCTGGACACCGCGACCGGCAGAGTGGGTAGTTCCACACTCTTTGCGCGTAGTGAGTACTGTGCTTTTTGGCAGCAAGTCATCCTGCATCCACGACTCAATGCCGCCATGCGGGAAGGTGGCTATCGAGGAATCTTCGCGTTGCACCCATCCCACGCGGCTGAAGCATCGACGTTCAAGCCGTCCAGCGATATTGCAATATCGGAATATCCGCACGACTATAGGGAGTTTTTTAGGTCTGGCAGCGTGCTTGTGACCGACTACTCCAGTGTTGCGTTCGATTTTGCTTACCTGCGAAAGCCTGTTGTGTACGTCCAGGGGGACCGTGAAGAGTTCTTCGCTGCGCATCTCTATTCCGAGGGCTATTTCAGTTATGATCGCGACGGCTTCGGGCCGGTGGTGGAATCTGTGGAGTCTCTTGTGGATGAATTGGTCCAGTTGTTCGGAAGATCGTCTGTATTGGAGCCCAGCTACCGTGAGCGGGTCGAGCGGTTCTTTGCCTATGACGGTGGAGATAACTCAGAGCGTCTGCGACAGTCGATCTTGTCGAGGCTCAACTGCTAAAAATCGCACCAGCCCCTCGGGCAGCGTGGTTTTGGAAGCGGCGGGGTTGGTGGACCTGCCCGTCTTAGTCCGTCACCTTACGTGCTCCCAGGGGCTTGGTAAGGGATACAAGTCCTTGATGATCCGCTGCAGAGGTGTTACCTCTGGAGTAGTTTGTGTGGTTTCGTTCAAGCATATGGCGTCGATATCGCGACGTTCCCGCAGCTTGGGAAGTCGCCAGCGTAGCTCAGGTGAGGCCACGTCAGCGTAGAAGTGTCGGATGCTGCTGGCTTCGGCTCTCTGCGTGGCCAGCCCGAAGTGCATCATGAGGGACGAGGCCATGGAGAGGTCTGATGAGGTGCGAAAAGGACTCTTGCTGGTGGCCATCAGGGAGTCCGGAGCTCTAGCTTCAAGTTCAGCAGCGAGTGTTTTTTGCTGGGGGTGTGGGACGTGCTTGAGTTTTTTCTGTAGTAGGTAGCCTGTGTTTCGGCGAATTATTGCTCGATTGTTCTTGGCGGCTGCCACTACAGGCGGGTCGAATGCGGTGCGCGGCCCCTCGTCAATCTCGTCGTCGGCCAGAAAGACCTTGGGGCATCCGTTTGATGCGAAGAAGAACGAGGGTGGCAGAGCGCGGGCCAGGAAGACGTCGTCGTTGAAGTAGATCCAGTGCTCCGCAAGGCCCGGAATGTGGTGCAGGCGAGATTCTATGGCGTGGGAGTTGAACGTGGGCAGATCGGCGGAGTTGTCGAAGATGTCCGTATGGTCAACGAGAGTGACCCTTTCATCCGCCGGATCCAGCCAAACCGGGACCTGCTGATCAGTCACCAGGAAGATGCGACGGATCCATGGCGCATACATCTCGATGCTACGTAGGCAGTACTTCAGCTCATCCAAGGACTCGTAGCGCGCCTCATTGTCCGCCGTCGGGTGCAATTCGTCGGTGACTTCTGCGCGGCGGGCCCTCCTCCGTGCCTGCCACTGTGGGTCCGAGCCGTCCACCCAGGTGATGACGGCGTCCACCGGGAAGGACGGAGCCTGACCGAGGGCATCGCCCCCACCCTTTGTCACGAGCTCGACGCCCACGTCGGCGCCGGCGAGGAAGCGTCCATCCGCAGTGGCCCAGGCACGGAACACCAGAGCGGAGTGCAGGGGTTCGAAGCGGTTCCGGCAGCGCAGAGGTGTCACCTTCGCGTCACTCTTGATGTACCAGTTGTCCGACGCGCTGGCGAGTGCCGCCAAAGCTTCGGGGACGTCACTCACTGCGACGCGCGCCAGCTCGGGAGGCGAGACGAGGAGCTTCCCGGTGACACCCGCCGTATCCAGTGCGGTCAGAAGGCCCGCCAGGGAAGCGGCTGCTGCATCAACGGAACGGAAGCTTTCGACGGGTGTGGCAATCAGCGACCGGCTGGCGACCCGCGTCCAGACGGTGCCGTCGCCCTTCTGGCCGCGCTGCTGCAGCCGCGTCAGAACGTGTCCAATCCTTGCCCGCACCAGGATGAGGGCGGTATGGACCAGATGCCATGCGGTGGCGACGCGGCTCAGTGCCGGACTGAGCCGGACTGCCCTGGTTATCGCTCCGCGCCGCATCAGGTGCCTCTCACACACATCACTGGAAGACCCGAGAATCGGCGCGGGCCTGATGGATGAGGGAGGCGATGGCCAGGGAATCGGCCCGGCGAAGCTTGAAGGATTCGCGTGATCCGTCCCGGATCATTCCCACGAACTCGGCGAGCTCGTAGCGAAGTCCGTCGCCATCGAACTTGTAGTAGTACTTGCGATTGTTGCGGGGATCCTCGAAGCGGGTCTCGAAGTACTCGGTCAACCACCACGGGGCGGGGACATAGAGGTAGCCGAGCGTCCCGGCCACCACGAGGCTGCCCTCCGCCTTCACGCCAAGACCGACGGTGGCTGTGGCGATGGCATGGGGATAGTCCACGTCGATCCGCGCGAACAGGTCGACCGCGCTGCCCTCCGGACGGTAGGTGCGGGTCTGGACGGACGACGGCTTCTCGCCCAGCAACTTGACGATCGACAGGAGCGGGTACGAAGCGAGTTCGGCGATGGCGCCGCCAGTCGGCGGGTCCAGCTCACGGCCCTCCGCGACGAGTTTGGTGAACGTGGCGTCGATGGAGCGGATGCTGCCGATTGTCCCGCTCCGGGCGATGGCAACCATCCGCTGGAACCCGGGCGAGAAGGCCGTCTTCAGGGCCTCGAGCACGACGAGATCCTTCTCGTCTGCCTGCGCGAAGAGGGCCTCGACCTCCTCGGGAGCCAGGGCCAGCGGCTTCTCGCACAGCACGTGCACACCAGCCTCCATCGCCCGGCGGGCAAACGGCACGTGGGTCTCGTGGGGCGTTGCGATGTAGACGGCATCAAGATGCCGGAGCAGCTCATCGAGCGAGTCGTTGGCCCACTTGAGTTCAAACTCGGCAGCAAAAGCGGCAGCCTTCTCGGGATCCCGCGTCCACACCGCTTCAACGCTGACACCGGAGACGAAACGCGCCTCCCGAACGAATCGGCCGGCGATGCGGCCAGCCCCGATCACCCCCATCCGGATCACCCGCCCGGCGTCGCGCAGCTGCGTACTGGAAACCCCCTTGGTGCGCTCCAGATAGACCACCTCGCAGTGGTCGGACAGGTAGTCGAAGCGCCCGGTCCAGTCCGAACCGATGGCGAAGACGTCCACCCCGTGGCGCTGGATGTCAGAGACCTTCTGGCCGTCGTACTCCTCGACGATGACCTCATCCGCCAGCCCGGACTCCGTCACGTTGTGAATGCGCTCCACCAGCGACTGGCGGACGTTCAGCTTGCCGCGGGCGTCGTCGTATCCCTCGCTGGTGACGCCGACGATGAGATGGTCGCCCAAGGCCTTGGCGCGTTCGAGCAGGCGCCTGTGCCCCTCGTGGAACAGATCAAACGTTCCATACGTGATGACACGCACCATTGTCCAGACGCCCTTCTGTGGTGACTCGCTTCCTCAGTCGGTGCCGGTGTCCATGGCGGAGCGCAGACCGGCGGAGTCGACGTCGTCGTCCGGCCGGACGGCACCGATCTCGGCGATCTCATGGGCGCCGCCGGGGGTCAGCTTGCCTATCAGATCGGCAGCCTTGCCGCTGAGGGTGCCCTGGGCGGCATAGAGCTCCAGCTTGTCGCGTGAGTCGGCGATGTCCAGGTTGCGCATGGTCAGCTGCCCGATGCGGTCCGTGGGGCCGAAGGCCGAATCCTCGACGCGCTCCATGGACAGCTTGTCCGCCTGGTACGAGAAGTGGGGGCCGCGGGTGTCGAGCAGTGTGTAGTCATCGCCACGGCGCAGCCTGAGATCCACCTCGCCGGTGACGGCAGACGCCACCCAGCGCTGGATGGATTCACGCAGCATGAGCGACTGTGGGTCCAGCCAGCGGCCCTCGTAGAGCAGCCGACCGAGCCGCTGGCCCTGTGAGAAGTAGTTGCTCATCGTGTCCTCGTTGTGGACGGCCGCGAGCAGACGCTCGTAGGCGATCCAGAGCAGTGCCATGCCGGGGGCTTCGTAGATACCACGCGACTTGGCCTCGATGACACGGTTCTCGATCTGGTCGCTCATGCCCAATC
This sequence comes from uncultured Actinomycetota bacterium, assembly GCA_963747505.1. Classification (GTDB taxonomy): domain Bacteria; phylum Actinomycetota; class Actinomycetes; order Propionibacteriales; family Propionibacteriaceae; genus Arachnia. Next base: position 395,948 of record CAVVFD010000002.1, read on the forward strand.
CGTGGCGGCCACCGATTGCGTTGGCCTCCAGCACGAGATCGACGGCGGACTCGAACCGCTGTCCGTTGATGGCGACGGGTCGGCCCAGCTCGAAGGTGACACTGACGTCCTCGGTGTCGATGACAACCGAGGGATCCCAGTACTTCACCCCCATGATGGGCTCGACGGTCTCCAGGGACACGGCAAGGCTCTCCAACGTCTTGGCCTCGTGCGTGGCGCCCCAGATGTTGGCGTCGGTGGAGTACGCCTTCTCCTTCGCGTCGCGGTAGGGAAGATCCCGGTCCGTTAGCCACTCGCTCATGCCGGTACGTCCGCCCAGCAGCGTGACGAACTTCTCGTCGAGCCACGGCTTGTAGATCCGCAACGCTGGATTGGCCATCAGTCCGTAGCGGTAGAACCGCTCGATGTCGTTGCCCTTGTACGTGGAACCGTCGCCCCAGATGGAGACGTTGTCCTCCGCCATGGCACGCACCAGCATGGTGCCGGTGACGGCGCGACCGATGGGGGTGGTGTTGAAGTACGCACGACCGGCGCTGCGGATGTGGAACGCGCCGCAGGCCAGGGCGGAGAGGCCCTCCTCCACGAGGGCTGCCCGGCAGTCCACCAGGCGGGAGATTTCGGCTCCGTAGACGTCCGCCCGGCTTGGCACGGAATCGATGTCGGGCTCGTCGTACTGGCCGATGTCAGCTGTGTACGTGCAGGGCACGGCACCGTTCTCGCGCATCCAGGCGACAGCCACGGACGTATCGAGGCCACCGGAGAAGGCGATGCCGACGCGCTCGCCGACGGGAAGGGAAGTCAGGACTTTGGACACGGCGCCCACTGTATCGGCTCAACTTCGTTCTGCCCCACGGCCGCTAGAGTGTGGAACTGGTTTCCCCCTCGAAAGCCCCGTCCACGTAAACAGGAGAGACATGCAGCAACCGCATGCCGTCATCGCCCTTCCCAACAACATCGAGATCGATGCGCGAGCACACCGCAATGGACTGGCCCTCCTGGCAGCCGGTTACACGGTGACGATGGTGGGGTTCGGCACCGGCATACCGCCCCGGGGGTTCATCGCGGGGATGCCGTACCGGTTGTGTCCGCCGCGGGGGGCTGCCCCAGCGAAACGCCCGCTGTCCCTGGTGTACCGGGGGGTGCGCAAGGCGTTCCATCTGGCGGCGAACCGTCGCCCTCCTCAGCAGGTGCTCAAGCAGGTTGCCCGGATCGACGAGGCCACACACCTCGTCGGGGACAAGGCCCGCGCGCTCAAGAACAGGGTACGGCCGCCGGCGCCGGCGCCGGAGGAGGACCTGAAGATGTGGGAGAGGGCGCTGCCCCACGTGCCGGAGATGATCCGGGCCATGAAGCCCCACCTCCTCGAACTACGTCCCGACCTGATCGTCACCGACGTCCACCTCCTGCCGGTGGCAACCGAGGTGGCGCAGATCTGGCGCGCGCAGGGTCATGCCATCGGCGTCGTCTACGACGCTCGCGAATACGTCTATGGCCTGGCCAGTGAGGACAGGAATGTCACCGAGGGGTTCCCGGCGCTGGAGGCGGAGTACATCGGAGCCTGCAACGCCACCGTCACCGTGTGTCAACCCATCGCCGACTTCCTGGCCGAGAAGTACAGCCTGGCCGTCACACCCCAACTCGTGCCGAACGCGCCCATTCACGCTCTGCCGGCCGTGGAGCACCCCCTGACCGTCCGGGACCTCCTGCCCATTGATGACGACGTGCCACTACTTGTCTACGCCGGCGGGCTGTCCTACCACCGCGGCGTCCACGACGTCGTCGCCGCGCTACCAAAGCTCCCGGGCGTCCACCTGGCCATCGGGGCGCGCCGTGGGAGCAGCTATGTCCTGGAACTGGAGGAACTGGCCGAGAAGCACCATGTGACGGACCGGGTGCATTTCGTTCCCTTCGCCCCCACGCATGAGGTGGCTGAATACCTCGCGTCGGCGACGGCGGCAATCTTCCCGTTCCTCCCCGTGGGCAACCACAACTGGGCGGCACCCAACAAGTACTACGAGTCCGTCCAGGCCCGCCTGCCCATCCTGACCTCAAACATGCAATGGCTGGGACAGCGGGTCACCGAGCTGGGGATCGGGGAGGTCTTCGAGCACTCCAATCCCGATTCCGTCGCGGAGGCGACGACGAAGCTCCTGGCACACATCGATGACTACAGGTCCCGCTTCACCGACGAGATGGTGGCGGAACACAGCTTTGAGGCGTTCCTGCCCACGATGCAGGAAGTGTGCCTCCATGCCACGTCCACGCGGGTCAGGGAGGGGCTGCGGCCCGGGACACTCGACGAGCACCTGAGAGCCATCCGAACGGACATGCTGGGGCAACGGGCCACCCTGGCCGACTCGGACATCTTCGAAAGCCGGCCGTGGCTGCGCATCGGCAACGCCAACACCGGCGGCCAGGCCAAGCTCTGGGCCACGTCCCTCATGCGCGAACACCCCGAGGCCATCGCCGAATCGGTGTGGCTCATGCGAGACCAGCCGTTCAGCTTCCCGGTGGACCAGAGCGTCGCCTACCCCCAGTGGGTCGCGCCGGCGTTCCAGCGGCAGCTCGTGCGCAAGTTGGAGAATCGGGTCACGCATGTGCTGTCCGAGAGCGGCCGTCCCACGGTGGGGGCGAAGTTTGGCAAATACTTCCATGAGGAAACGGCATGGTTCAAGGAGGTGGGCATCGCGCAGGCTCTCGTCTTCCACGGCTCCGACATTCGGAACCCACGCCTGCACGCGGCCCTGGAACTCGATTCTCCGTTCCGGGATCCCGAGGACGAGTTGACGTCCGTCCTGCAGTCGCAGGTGGATGCCATCACGCAACACGTCATTGCTTTTGATGGCCCGGTGTTCGTCACCACGATGGACCTCATGGACTATCTCCCCGACGCCACGTGGCTTCCGGTTGTCGTGGATACCAATATCTGGTCCAGCGACTTCGTGCCCCTGACGCGACCCGGCGCACCGAAGGTGTTCCACGTGCCATCGAGGGGGTCGATGAAGGGCACCGACGATGTCGACCTGATCTGTCTCCGACTTCAGGCCGAGGGACGCATCCGCTATGTACGCGAGGAGAGTCTGACCCACCAGCAGATGCTGGAAAGGATGATGGATTGCGACATCGTCATCGATCAATTGCGCCTGGGTGACTACGGCATCACCGCCGTGGAGGCCATGTCCGGGGGAAAGGTGGTCGTCGGTCACGTGGCCGATCGTGTCCGGCAGCGGATAGACGGCGATGTTCCCATCGTCGAGGCCTCCTGGCACAACCTGCGCGAAGTCCTCGAGGCCGTGCTGGAGAACAGGGACCGGGTCTCGGACCTCTCGCAGGCGGGCCGGGACTACGCCAGACGCTGGCATGACGGACGGGCCAGCGCCGCCGTGCTGGCTGACTTCATGGGGCTGTGACGAGCCTCCCATGAGAGTGCTCATGCTCGTTGCCACGTCCGTGGCCACCGACACCCGCGTGCTACGGGAGGCGCGGACACTGGTGGAGGCGGGCAACAGCGTCCACATCGTGGGACGCTCCGTCCCCGAGGGATTCGACGCGTTCGAGGGCATCACGGTCTCGAGCGTGGGATCCTCGTCGGCGTTCCGCCCCGAGGGGCAGGCCTCCCTCAGTGGGCGGAAACTGACCGCCCCAGTGCGTTTCGCCCGTTGGGTGCTCCTGCCGCACCACCGTCGCAGCACTTTCAGTCGGTGGGCCGCTGGCGCCCGCGAGGATGCGCGGGCACGGGAGTTCGACGTGGTCCACGCCCATGACTTCACTGCCCTGGAAGTGGGGGAGAGTCTCGCCCGCGAGCACGAAGTGCCCCTGGTCTACGACTCCCACGAACTCTGGTCGGGCCTTCCGCGGGAACACCGGCCAACCCCCCTGGCCGACAGGAGGGAGCGGCGCCTGGAGTCGGCTCTGGGTGGCCGGGCCGCGGCCGTGCTGACGGTCTGCGACGGCGTCGCTGATGCACTGCGGCGTCAGTACGGCTGGCGCAACATCACCGTGGTGCGCAACAGCTTTCCGGTCCGACTCGAAACGCCCGCTGACCTCCACACACCCACTGGACTCGTGTACGCCGGGCGGGTTGCCGCGTTCAGGGAACTGGAGACGATCTCCGCGGCCAGCCACCACGTGGCCCTTCCCATCACGGTGGTGGGTCCGGCCGATGAGACGTTCCTCACCTCCTTCGAGCCCGGCCGCCTCGACGTGCGTCCCGCCCTGCCGCTGGAGGGCGCATCCGAACTCATCCAGGCCGCCGGGCTTGCGCTGGTGACCCACTCCGACAAGTGGGAGAACCACAGACTGGCGATGCCGAACAAGTTGTTCCACGCCGTGAGCCTGGGCGTCCCGGTGGTGGCGACGGATGTGGGCGAACTCGCAAGAATGGTGCGCCAACACAGCCTCGGAACCCTGTACGCGCCCGGTGACGCCGGTGCGCTGATTCGGGCCGTGGGCGAGGCCGTGGCAGGATACGAGGGGTTCCGCACCGCCGTGGAGGCAGCACGCAAGGAGTTGAGTTGGTCATCCGACGCTGCCCGCCTCCTTGAGGTGTATGCGAAACTTACAGCCGGACGGAGCGCCCGTCCATGACGAATTGCAGCCGTTGGCTGCCGGGGAGGGTGGAAGGTGTCTGACTCCACGGCCACGACGGGCGAGCAGTACAGGATCTACACACCGCACAAGGCCGGCCTCCCGAACATGCGGGAATACTTCTCCGAACTGCGACGTCGTCGCGACTTCGCCATGGAGCTCAGCCACACGAACATGCGCGCGGCCAACACCAACACGGTGCTGGGCCAGGCGTGGCTCGTCATCAATCCGCTGCTGCTGGCCGGGGTCTACTTTCTTCTCGTGAAGGTGCTGAGCGGGTCCGGCGGTAGCGCCGACTTCGCGCAGATCACCTCGGGTCTGTTCCTGTTCTTCTACCTGACCGGTTCCATGACGGCGTGTGCCACGTCCATCACGAACGCGGGCAGCCTGATCCTCAACATGAACTTCCCGAAGATGCTGTTGATCCTCTCCAACGTGTACCTGGCGTTTCGGCGGTTCCTTCCCACCCTCCTCGTGTACCTGGTCATCCACATTGCCTATGGGAAGCCGTGGACGTTGCAGTTGCTCTGGGTGCCAGTGGTGATCCTGGTGGTCACCATCATGGGGGTGGGTCTCGGTGCCCTGGTCGCCACGTGGCACGTCTACTTCCGCGACACCGCGCAGTTCCTGCCGTACTTCATCCGGATCTGGTTGTACCTCTCACCCGTCCTGTACTCGGCGGAGGTCTTCCTGACAGGGTCGATCGGCAAGAGGGTGGGGCAACTCATCCAGATCAATCCGATGTTCTCGCCGCTCGGCGTCTGGTCCGACGCCCTCCACGGACAGAGCCCACCGTTGCTGTACGTCGGCATCATGTTCGCCTGGGCGTTCGGTCTGTTGTTCATCGGTGTTCTGTACTTCATGTCGAGGGAGCGTGAGTTCGCTGTCCGCCTCTGAAGCCCCCATGGAACGCGATCCCGGCGCTCCCGAGCCCGTGGCCGATTCATCGGTCACGCCACTGGCCCAGCCGTCGGGTCATGGAGCCGTCGTTGTCAACGAACTGGACATCACGTACAAGGTGAACCTTGAGCGCAAATCCACCCTGAAGAATGCGCTGGTGAAGGCGGGCAAGGGGCAGAGACAGAAGTACCGCGAGGTCCGGGCACTGCGCAACGTGAGCTTTGAAGTGCCCCGGGGGCAGTGCACCGGTTTCATCGGAGCCAATGGCGCCGGGAAGTCCACTCTCATGCGCGCCGTCGCTGGCATCCTGCCGCCCACGCAGGGGAGCATCGAGGTTCGGGGGAAGGTGTCAACCCTCCTTGCACTGGGCGTCGGGTTCAACTCCGCGCTCACCGGCCGGGAGAATGTCACGCTGGGCGCGCTGGCGGCTGGACTCAGCCGCAGCGAAGTGAGAGAGAAGTTCGACGAGATCGCTGACTTCGCCGATCTCGGTGACTTCATCGAGATGCCCATGCGCACCTACTCCTCCGGCATGTTCTCCCGGCTGGCCTTCTCCGTGGCCGTGAACATGAATCCGGACATCCTCATCATTGACGAGGCGCTCTCCGCTGGCGACGCGAGTTTCAAGGAGCGGGCCGCGAAGAAGATGAATGCGCTCATGGACCAGGCTGGCACCATGCTGCTCGTCTCCCATGCGCTCGCCACCATCCAGGACCTCTCCGACGAAGTCATCTGGCTCCACAAGGGCAGGCTCATCAAACGCGGAGAACCCAAGCAGGTCTGCGACGCCTACCTCGAATTCCTCAAGGTGGGCGACGAGAAAATGATCATGGAGGACTTCTGAGCCGGACGCTCGCCATCGTCACCACGGGCCACGACGTGGGGGACGCCCGTCTGCACAAGACGGCAGCGGCACTGCAGAGGGCGGGGTTCGACGTGCACGTGCTCGGCCTGGGCGATGACAACCGGGCCCCGGAGGGGTGCTCCGTCACCACCTTCCTGTCCGCCGGGAAGCTGACGCGTGCGGCGCGGGCCTTCAGCTGGCCCCTGCGGGTCCACGCGGACGTGCTGGTGACCATCGACCCCGACACCTCACCCGGAGCGCTCCTGGCGACCCGCATGCGCGGCATCCCCTGGGTGGCCGACGTCCACGAGGACTACCGGGAGCTGTTGCGCGACCGCTCCTGGGTCCCGCGTCCTCTGCTTGCGCTCCTGCAGGCAGGGGTCAGCGCCATGAACTGGCTCATCGCGCACGCCGACCTTGTGCTGGTGGCGGACGAGCACGTCCCCCCGCGACGCGCCCCCCATCGGTATGTGATGCGCAACGAGCCGGACTTCGCCCTCCTCCGGACCGCGGGCAAGCCCGACGGTGAAGACGGCTGGCGCGCTGTCTACGTGGGTGACAACCGCCGCTCGCGCGGGCTGCAGACAATGGTGGAGGCGGTTGCCGCCACAGCGTCGGATGCACAGCCGTGGCAGTTGGACATCATCGGACCGTCGTCCGGCAAGGACCGTGACTGGCTGCAGGCGCGGCTGGGGGATCCGGACTGCAGGGGCATCCGCTACCACGGGAGGCAGGAGCCGAAGCGCTCCTGGGAGATCGCCAGCAGCGCCGATCTCGGATTCTGCCTGCTCGCGCAGACCCCCGCCTTCATCGACGCGATGCCGTCGAAGATCTACGAGTACATGGCCAGTGGCCTGCCCACCATTGCCACGCCGCTCCCACGCGTCGCGGAACTGCTGGATCGAACCGGCGCCGGGGCCCTCGTCGAATCCGTGGACGAGACCGTGGCTGCGCTGCGCCGCTTCGCCACGGACACCGAGTGGCGAGCCAGCCTCACAACCTCCGCGCAGAATGCAAAAATCACCGACCCGACTCGACCCAGCACCTACGACGAGGCCGCAACCCTCATCGCGTCGCTGCCTGCTGCTCGCTGAGGGCACCCGGCTGCGGGGCTCGTGGTGCTCGGCAGGGTCACTCCCGAGCCATGCGCGACGAGCTGCCACCAGGGCCCCCGGGACAGATCCCGGGGGGCAGGTCACTCCTCCACGAGCATCGTGAACGGATCCTGCAGGGGCAGCTCGTAGCTGTCCAGGTTGGATCTTTGCTCCACCGTTCGTGCTTGCGGCTGATTGGGGGGCGCTGGAATCGATCCGTGACGTGCGGGGGCCATGGGCTCCCACCGCGCAGCGAAGAACCTGAGGAACTCGGCCTCAGTAGGGGAGAATCCAGCCTGTTGGGCCCGGCTGTACAGACTGAGCAACTCGAACACATGTGTCTCGTGGTAGCCGTAGTGCAGGTTCCGGCCGGTGAAGCGCTCGGGCACCGCGATATCGGTGCTACCTACTTTCGCGAGCGTCACATCGTCGATCGACTGCCACGTACCGTCGCTGTACGCCTCCAGCCGGGCCGTTCCCCTGCCTTCAAGCGACAGGACGACGGTGGGAGTTTCACGGACGGAAAGGTCGTTGTTCTCTGGGGTGCTGGACAAGTGGGAGATGCCCACTTCGTCCGCCTTCCTCAGGCCGATGTTCTGGTACTCAACCGTGGTGCCTGTCTTGCCGTAGCTGCTGGTGAGCAACTGCACGAGGATGTCGCACCCGGCGGGCGGTGCGGTGAACCCAATGGTGTAGGAACTCCACTGTCGGCCCCTGGGCTTCTGCGTTTCGTGCAACAGGGATAGCCCGCCCGCGTCACACTTCTGATACACGGCGACCCGGCCGGACAGCCCCGGGCCGGAGTCCAGGGTGAGCTTCGCGTCCACGGCCATGGTCATGGGCTCTGACGCCTGGAACCACGTACGGGGAACAACCTGCTGGATCCCCTGCCATGAAGTCTTGTCGCTGCGAATGGTGACCGTGCCATCGTTCTCGGTGACCTTGTCTCCCGGGGGTGCTATGGACCGCCACTCGCCCTCCACCGCTCCGGACATGGTCACATTCATCACCGGACTCATGATGTTGGGCTGCGGCGGGGTGGGTTGGGAGATCACCGGAAGGTCGACGGGATCACCGTTGAGCTTCGCTGAATCCAGCCGGAAGGTGCTGCCCTCGGTTGACCTCACGCGCAGGGGTGCCTCGGGGTAGCCCCTCACCAGGTCATAGCTTGTCAGGGTGCCGCCCTCAACCTCCACCTCCTGGAGGGGCAGGACCGCCTCCAGATCACGGGTGGCCTCGTTGAACAGGTCACGGGCGTGCTGACTGCCGGTCTTTCGCTGCCACAGATCGAGGCCGATGATGGCCTCGAGGTGACCGTTCAACACGTTCGTGGGGGGCGTGGTGGGATACTCCTCGAACCAGAGGAAGTCCTCTTCACGGTTGAGGAACCCGCCGTTGGCAAGGGGAACGTCGAAGCTGTTGAGTACCTCTTCGCCCACGTCAAGCCACGTGTCGTCGCCCGTGGCGGTCGCGAGTTCCGCCATCACTCCGAGTGCGGCGCCTTGTGCCAGACCAGATCTCCACCCGGGCTGCAGCACAGGAATGTCCTCGGTGCCGCTGGCATCGAAGGGGAACATGTAGGGGAACCAACGGACGGGGTTCCCGTCGTAGAGCATGGCTTCCGACCCGGCCATCAGTGCTGTGGTGCCAATATCGAGAAGACAATCCCACTTCTCGCGTTCCTCGTTCTTCAGCGTCGTGTTCCTCAGAACGGCTCGGGTGAAATTCGAGATGGACGTCGGGTTGTAGAGCGTGTTCGGCTTGTATGGCGTCTTGACGGCATGCGGGACCTTCTTGCCATCCACGACGCTCACAGCGAATCCCGCAGGAATGGGCAGGTTGCTGCAGGGCTCGGCCGGCGGTGGCGGTGGCGGGGAGAACTGGACGATGTTGTTGAAGATCTCTTTGGTGATCCGGCCATACGTGCGGGGGTTTTCCTTCACGACGCCGATGACGGTGGCGGATACCCACGTGCGGCATCCATTGCTGCCGGTGACGGCGGTGTCGCACTCAGTGCGCCACTGGCGCCCGTCCTCGGTTGTCCACTTCCCGGTGTAGCCGAGTGGGTTGTCCTTCCACGTACTCCGCGGCGCGGGGAGATAGGTGAGGTTGTTGAAGACGAAGCCGGTTGTCTGGACGTATCGGCCCCCCTCGTACGTCACCGTCGTTGCCTTGATGTCCGTCCGGCACCGATTCACGTTGGTGGAATATTTCCCACACGTGGTGTGCCATTCACGACCATTCACAAAGTGCGGTCCGGGTGTGGTGTAGACATCGACCGCGGCGGCTGGCGTCGTCGGCTGCATCGCAACCGCCAACGTCGCGGTCAACGCTGTGGCGAGAAAGAGGCGAAGGGGTGTGAACCTGCTCACAGAAATGCTCCTACTAGCGGCGGAACCTCAGAGTGCGGCGGAACCGGACACGGCTGCCAAGTCTACGCTGTGAACGGGGAAAGGCTCATTCGAACGTCTCTGGGGGCTTCGTGCGGTCCGGTGGACGCGTCTCGGGAGCGTGGACGTCCGCCCGGCATCACCCTTCCCGGTCCTCAGGACGGGGAGCCCGGGCTGTATGATCCTCGATTGGAGAAGCAACGACCGAGGAGAGTGCATGGTTCGCATCCAGGAAAGCGCTGATGTCTCAAGTGACGCCACGATCGGCGAGGGGTCCTCCGTATGGCACCTGGCACAGGTCCGGGAGCAGGCAGTGCTCGGCGAGAACTGCATAGTGGGCCGCGGGGCCTACGTCGGCACCGGCGTCCGCATGGGCAACAACTGCAAGCTGCAGAACTATGCGCTGGTGTACGAGCCCGCAGTGCTGGAGGACGGCGTCTTCGTCGGTCCGGCCGCGGTCTTCACCAATGACTACTTTCCCCGCGCCGTGGACCCGGACGGCAAGCTGAAGCGTGGTGACGACTGGGAAGCGATAGGTGTGACCTGCCGCACCGGCTCCTCCATCGGAGCCCGCGCCGTGTGCATCGCGCCGGTCACCATCGGTCGCTGGGCCATGGTGGCTGCCGGCGCCGTCGTCACCAAGGATGTTCCTGATTTCGCCCTCGTCGCCGGTGTCCCGGCGAGGCGCATCCGGTGGGTGGGGCGCGCTGGCGTTCCGCTCGAACCCGGAACCGAACCCGGCCAGTGGGTCTGCCCGCAGACCGGCGCCGTGTACACCGAAGACAACGATCAACTTGTGGAGGTCACCCCGTGATTGAATTCATCCCCCCGGCCAAGCCGATCATCGGCGATGAGGAGCGTGAGGCCGTGGACCGGGTTCTGCGTTCCGGCATGATCGCTCAGGGTCCTGAGGTGAAGGCTTTTGAGGAGGAGTTCTCGGAGCATTTCGGGTTGGGGCGTGCTTGTGTGGCGGTGAACTCGGGTACTTCTGGTCTGCATCTGGGTTTGCTGGCCTGCGGAATTGGTGCCGGTGATGAGGTGATTGTTCCGTCGTTCACGTTTGCTGCGACGGCGAATTCGGTGGCCCTGACGGGTGCGACGCCTGTGTTCGCGGACATTTCGGCTGATGATTTCTGTTTGGATCCGGCGTCGGTGGAGGCGGCCGTGACGGATCGGACCCGGGCGATCATGCCGGTGCACCTGTACGGCCATCCGGCGAGGATGGTGGAGTTGCAGGCGGTCGCTGACAGGCATGGCCTGATGATGTTCGAGGACGCTGCGCAGGCGCATGGCGCCTCGTTGAACGGGACCCCGGTGGGGGCGTTTGGTGCTTTTGGGATGTTCTCGTTGTACCCGACGAAGAACATGACCTCGGGTGAGGGTGGCATGGTCACGGCCGCCAATGATGAGGTGGAGCGCAATCTGCGGCTGTACCGCAATCAGGGGATGTTGCAGCAGTACCACAACGAGGTGGTGGGGTTGAACAACCGGATGACTGATATTCATGCGGCGATCGGGCGGGTGCAGCTCACGAAGGTGGCCGCATGGACGGCGCAGCGCCAGGAGAATGCGGCGTTCCTCTCGGAGCATCTCGACGGTGTGGTGACGCCTCCGACGTTGCCGGGTGCGGTGCATGTGTTCCACCAGTACACGGTGCGGGTTGTCGATGACCGCGATGGGATGGCTGCGGCGTTGAAGGAGAGGTTCAGCGTGGGTTCGGGGATGTTCTATCCGGTCCCGAATCACCGGTTGAAGCCGTTCCAGTCGCCGGTGGACCTGCCGGAGACGGAGCGTGCCGCCAGGGAGTGCCTGTCGTTGCCGGTGCATCCGTCGTTGACGCGTGAGCATTTGGAGCGTGTCGTGGAGGCTGTCAACTCTTTGGTGAAGGCGGGTGTGTGAGATGGCGAATTTGCGGGCTGGCCTGATTGGTATTGGCATGATGGGGCGTCACCACGCCCGGGTGTTGGGGTCGCTGGAGGGTGTCGACCTGGTGGGGATCATGGATCCCGGGGGCGACAAGTGGGGCGTGGCTGGTGGGCGTCCGGTGTTCGACACCGTCGACGAGTTGGTGGATTTGCGGCTGGATTACTGCATGGTGGCCACTCCGACGGCGTTCCATCTGGAGACGGCGTTGAAGCTGGCCGAGGCCGGTGTGCACGCCATCATCGAGAAGCCGCTGGCGGTGGATCTGGACAGCTCACACCAGATCGTCGATGCCTTCGCTCATGCGGGACTGGTGGGTGCCGTGGGGCATATCGAGCGTTACAACCCGGCCCTGCAGCAGGCCCGCCAACGGATCGCCGAGGGTCAGTTGGGGCGTGTGATCCAGGTCGCGACCCGCCGTCAGGGCCCGTTCCCGGCCAGGATCGCCGATGTGGGTGTGGTCAAGGACCTCGCGACCCATGACATCGACTTGACCGCGTGGGTGGTGCAGTCTGCCTACAAGCAGGTCTCCGCCCAGTCGAGCAACCTGTCGGGCCGTGAGTACGAGGACCTGATCTCGATGACGTGCAAGCTGCACAACGGTGTGGTGACCAACCATCTGGTGAACTGGCTGTCCCCGCTGAAGGAGCGGGTCACGGTCATCACGGGGGAGACTGGGACGCTGGTGGCCGACACCCTGACCGCCGATCTGACGTTCTTCGCCAACGGCACCGTGGAGAACACGTGGCAGGACCTGGCCCAGTTCAAGGGCGTCAGCGAGGGCACGGTCGTTCGCTACGCCTTCTCCAAGCCTGAGCCGCTGATGCGCGAACACGAGAACTTCCGCGACGCCGTCCTGGGCAGGGACGCAGACATCGTGACACTGGCGCAGGGCCTCAACACCGTGGCCGTGGCCGAAGCCGCCATCGAATCCGCCAACAACGGAAAGACCATTCACCTGTAGTAATGGCTGTGTGGGTGGGATGCGGCCATGTGTCGCCTCCCACCCCATTGCATGTCTGGCCCCTGTCACGGAATCGGGAACGCGTCGTCCACTACCGGCCTACAGTCAGGCCATGGTCGAACCATGGTGTGTGGGGCTGCAGGACGTGCGGCGCGGCGACGTCCCCGTGGTGGGGGGCAAGGCCGCCAACTTGGGAGAGCTGATCCACGCGGGTTTCACCGTGCCAGAAGGCTTCGTCGTCACCACAGCCGCCTTCCGTGCAGGCGTGGGCGACGCCTCATCCAGGAGCGAGATCGAAGCCCTGGAGATCTCCGGCGAACTGGAGAACAGGATCCGCCAAGCGTACTCAGACCTGTCGGAGGGGCCGGTCGCCGTCCGCTCCAGCGCCACGGCCGAGGACTTGCCGGGCGCCGCCTTCGCCGGCCAGCAGGACACCTATCTGGACGTCGACGGCGGAGACGCCGTGGTCGCCGCGGTCCGAGACTGCTGGGCCTCGCTGTACTCGGAGCGTGCCATGGACTACCGGGGGCGCCTGCGCATGGATCCCACCAGCGTCGCCATGGGTGTTGTGGTGCAGCGCATGGTGCCTGCGGATGCCGCGGGGGTGATGTTCACCGCAGATCCGGTGACGGGGGCTCGTGACCGGCTCGTGGTCAACGCGAGCCGCGGTCCGGGGGAGGCGGTGGTCTCCGGCCAGGTGACCCCGGACCATTTCCTCGTCCGTGCCGACAATCACATCATCGAGAATCTCAGCGGCCGAGCAGTGTCGAAGGCCACCGGGGACAACGACGTGCAGGGGACCGGCGAGGTGACGAACCAGGGATGCGCCCTGAGCGAGGCCCAGGTGGTGGAGCTTGCCGTGACGGGGCGTCGCATTGCCGAGCACTTCGGGCGGCCGCAGGACATCGAATGGGCAATCCGGGATGGGCGCCTCGTCATCCTCCAGTCGCGCGCCATGACGGCACTGCCCCCGGCCCCCGTCACACTGACACGGGCCCAACGTGTCATCGGCCCCGTGGTCCTGGAGCTGCTGCCGCGTCGGCCCGAGCCCATGGAACTCACCGCCAGCATCGGACCCATCCTGGTCAAGCACCTGATGGACATGGCATGGGAGTTGGCTGGGGTCTCTCTCGACTTCGCTGCGATCCTGCCGACTCGCGACGCCATCGTCCAGGAGTTCGTGCCGCCACGGCCACGGCCCACACCACACACGCCCGCACGAGTGGCACGGTCGCTGGTTCGCGGGCTCATGGGCTCCCCCGGGCGGTGGCGCAGCGACGCGCGATTCGTCGAATATCGCCGGGGCGCCGCAGAACTGAAGGACACCGACCTGGCGGGTCTGTCCTGGGATCAATTGGTGGCCTTCCCCGAGCGGGGCAGACAACTGGTGGACATAATGACGGAGCTTCGCGTGGCGTACCTCCCGTCGGCATTGGTCGCCCTCGCGGGACTGCGGATCTCCCTGCTGCTTTCCCGGAGCAGGATGACCGTCCGTGACGTACTCGCGGCCTCCACCACCATGACAAGGGCCGCGAACGACGAACTGGCGGCCATGGCCGCCGATGCCAGCCGGACTGCGGAGCTGCGCGACCTCATCGTTGCCGGCGACGCGGACCAGATGGAGGCGGCGGCCGATACGGCACCAGCCCTCGCATCGTGGTGGCGTCGATTCGAGAGCTTCCTGGCCACGTACGGCCACCGTGAAACCACGAGCGTTCTGATGCTGCACGACCCGTCCTGGGGGGCGTCGCCCGGCACGGTCCTTGGATTGGTGAAGATGTTGCTCGATGGGGAGGAACGCCCGTCGACAGCCACGGCCGGGGCGGAGACGTCGGCACCGCGGCCGGTGGGATGGCAGTGGTTCCTGATGAGGAGGGCCGCAGAAGGGGTGGCGCTGCGGGAGGACACTCACTTCGAGATCACCAGAGTCCTGCCGGTCCTACGCCGGACGATCCTTGAGATGGGGCGACGACTTGTCCACGCCGGGGAACTGGACGAGGTGGAGGACGTGTGGATGCTCACCCTGGAAGAAGTGCGCGCATGGTCACCAGGTGATGGCGGCGCCAACGATGACCTGCGAAGGATCGCCGGTCGTCGCGCCACGGCGTACGCCGAACTCGCCTCTACCCCTCTCATCGCCACCACCACCCTGTACCCGCACCGACGGGGATCCGCCTCGGCGCTCGTCCTGGGAACGGGCAGCGGAGGTGGAAGGGTGACCGGCAGGGTGCGCATCATCGGTGGCCCGAGCGAGTTCGGGAAACTCCGAGCGGGGGAGGTGTTGGTCTGCTCGGCCACCAACCCGTCCTGGACCCCCCTGTTCCAGCGCGCCGCGGCCGTGGTCGTCGACCATGGCGGGATGACGTCCCATGCAGCCATCGTGGCCCGTGAGTACGGGATTCCCGCCATCATGGGGGCAGCCACCGCCACCAGCACGCTCCATGACGGACAACTCGTGACGGTGGACGGTGCAGTGGGCGAGGTCACCGAGGGGGCGCCGGAGTGAACGATTGTCCCCGAGCAACTCTCACCGTGGCTGCCGCTCACGGACTCCACCCGCGGGCATCAGCCACTCGCCCGCCCGTGGATCGGGGGAAAGCAGAGACGATAGACTGCGGGCCGTGTGCCGCGCCGCCCGTGGCCCGCCACATCTGAAATCCGTGGGAGTTTCGCGTGAAAATCACTGTTGTTGCGTTGGGCAAGATTGGCCTGCCGCTCGCCGTCCAGTTCGCCGATCAGGGCCATGAGGTGATCGGGGCGGACGTGAACCCCCGTACCGTGGAGTTGGTCAATGCCGGCGTGGAACCGTTCCCGGGTGAGGCTGACCTGCAGGAGAAGCTGACGGCCGCCGTCGCGAGCGGTGCCCTGCGTGCCACCACCCACACCGCTGCGGCTGTGGCGGAGTCCGATGCCGTGGTGGTGGTGGTTCCGCTGTTCGTCAGCGGGGAGGGTGTTCCCGAGTTCGGGTGGATGGATGACGCGACGCGTGCGATCGCGTCGGGCCTGCAGCCGGGCACGCTGGTCAGCTACGAGACGACGCTGCCGGTGGGCACCACCCGCAACAGGTGGAAGCCGATGCTTCAGGAGGGTTCCGGTCTGGTCGAGGGCGCCGATTTTCATCTGGTGTTCTCCCCGGAGCGCGTGCTGACGGGGCGGGTGTTCGCAGATCTGCGGAAGTATCCCAAGCTCATCGGTGGCCTGTCGGAGCAGGGGGCCGCCCGGGCCAAGGAGTTCTATGAGGCGGTGTTGAGCTTCGATGACCGCCCGGACCTGGATCGTGGGAACGGTGTGTGGGACCTGGGTTCGGCGGAGGCGGCTGAGATGGCGAAGCTGGCCGAGACCACGTACCGGGACGTCAACATCGGGTTGGCGAACCAGTTCGCCCGCTTCGCAGGTGCGAGCGGGATTGATGTGTACCAGGTCATCGAGGCGTCGAACTCCCAGCCGTACAGTCACATCCACCGGCCGGGCATTGCGGTGGGCGGTCATTGCATCCCCGTGTATCCGCGGCTGTACCTGTGGACCGATCCGGAGGCCACGGTCGTGGAGGCCGCACGCAGCGCGAATGCGGCCATGCCCGCCCATGCCGTGGATCTCGCGGAGCAGGCAGCCGGAACCCTTGGGGGCAGGAGGGTTGCCGTGTTGGGGGCCTCGTATCGCGGTGGTGTGAAGGAGACCGCATTCTCGGGGGTCTTCCCCGTCGTCGCGGCGCTTGCAGCACGGGGTGCACACGTGGCGGTGCATGACCCGCTGTACTCCGATGAGGAACTGGCCGGCCTGGGGTTCGCCCCGTACCACCTGGGTGAGGACGTCGATGTGGTTGTCGTCCAGACCGACCACGCTGCCTACCACGAGCTGGGCGCATCCGATCTGCCGGGCGTGGCCGTGGTGGTGGATGGGCGCCGGGCACTGAACCCGGACGCCTTCACGGGAACCCGCTTCGTCGTCATCGGCAAGGGGGACTGAGCAGGTGCGGACAAAACCACGGGTGGTGCTGTTCAGGCACGCGCCCATCGACATCGACTCGCGGGTCAAGAAGTTCGCCACCACGCTGTCGCGGGCGGGCTACGAACCCATCGTCATCTCGCTCGAGCCCATGGGTGGGATTGCTGGGGAGTACCGGCTCGGCGGCGACATCCGGGTCATCCGGGTACCGATCGTCCGTGCCCCGCGCGACGGCGCTGACGCCAGCCGGGTGGACAACCTGGAGGCGCGGCGCACCCTGCACCGTCGCCGAAGCGTCTATCGGAAACGGATCACCGGAGCCAATCCTGCTTCGGTGAAGGCGGCGCTGCAGTGGGCCAGGAACACCGTCAAGGTTGCCTACCTCAAGGCCGAGGACGTCCTGTCCGACGCCAGCTTCCGCGCGGAGCAGGCGCGCGAGAGGCGCGCCGGCCAGAAGGACCCGTTCGTCCTGGCCAGTGTTGATCGCGGACTTCCCGTGGTCACCGACGTCGCCCACACACTCACCCGCCTTCTCGTCGACCTGCAGCCCGATGTCCTGCACGCCCACCACCCCCAGGCTCTCCTCGCGGCACGGGATGCCCTCAGGATCATGCGCGAACAGGGCCGCGATGTGAAGTTCTGGTACGACGCCCGGGAAAACTTCGCAGGTATCCCCGAACTCGAGAAGGGACTGCGAGCCGGCCACGAGGCGCTCATCGCCTGCGAGCGCATCATGATTGGTGAAGCCGATGTGGTCTCCACCGTTTCGGAGCCGATCGCGGACGTGCTGCGGGAGAACAACGGCCTCGCGAATCGTCCGAAGGTCCTGCTCAACATGCCTCCACTGTCGTCGTTGGCGGGGCCCACCACAGTCCGCGAAGCGGCCGGACTCGGCGCCGACGTCCGCATCGCCCTGTACTCGGGCACGATGAGCTGGGCCCGCGGGATCGAGACCATCATCAAGGGCATTCGACACATGCCCTCCGACGTGCACCTCGTCATCGTGTCGGTGCCGCTGCCGCACCCCATGATCCCGAAGCTGGAGACGCTGGCCGCCGAGCACGGGGTGGCGGATCGGCTCAGCTTCGTCGGACCGGTGAGCCAGGACCAGTTGTTGCACTACCTCTCCGGTGCGGACGTCGCCGTCCACCCGCTGCCGGGCGGCTCGCCGAACCACGATGCGGCGATGCCCAACAAACTCTTCGAGTACCTGCACGCCGGGCTGCCGCTGGTGGTCTCCGACGCGCGCCTGATGGCCGAGTTCGTGACCGAGAACGGCGTGGGGCGGGTGTTCGTCTCCGAGGATCCTGTGTCGTTCGGTGAGCAGGTGGGTGCCCTGCTCGCAGACCCTCCCCTGGAGCGAGTGAAAAAAGTGGCGGCCACCTACTCCTGGCAGGGTCAGGAGGCGGCCATCATCTCCGAGTACAACCGGATCACGGGCTTCGACGCAAAGCTGCCCGACGGCGACGTCGACTTCGGTTCGCTCGAAGTCCTGCCCGCCTGATCGCACGGCACCCACCACGACGCTGCCGCGCGCTGACAGGCTGTGGTTGACTGGGTGACTGTGAAGATCATGAGCGTCGTTGGTGCCCGTCCCCAGTTCGTGAAGCTGGGCCCCATCGTGAAGGCCTGTGAGGCCCGCGGCGATGTGGAGCACATCATCGTCCACACCGGACAGCACTACGACCCCCTGCTCTCCGACGTGTTCTTCCGCGATCTGGGTATCCCGGCACCGGACGCACACCTCGGCGTCGGCTCCGGGACGCACGGCCGCCAGACCGGGGCGATGCTCGCGGCCATGGACGGTGTCCTGGAGGATTACCGGCCCGATTGGGTGCTGGCCTACGGTGACACCAACTCGACGGCCGCGGCCGCCATGGCCGCGGTGAAGAGCCACGTGAAGCTCGCCCACCTCGAGGCCGGCCTGCGCTCCTTCAACCGGCGCATGCCCGAGGAACACAACCGGATCATCACCGATCATCTCGCCGACCTCCTGCTGGCCCCCACCGATGTTGCCGTCCACCATCTGGCGGCCGAGGGCCTGGCCGGGCGCACCCAGCAGGTGGGTGACGTGATGACCGACGTGTGCCTTGCCACCCGCGACGCCGTCGCCGACCATGCGGTGCAGGTGCCGGTCGGGATTGACCCGGACGGACCGTTCATCCTTGCCACCATCCATCGGGCGGAGAACACCGACGATCCGGAGAGGCTCCAGCAGATCCTCGAGGCGCTGACCAGGGTTCCCATCCCCGTGGTGCTGCTCGCGCATCCCCGTCTGGTGGCCGTCGCTGCGAGACACGGCCTCGATCTGAGTGCCGGAAGCCTGATTGCCAGTGAACCCCTGGCCTACCCGCAGATGGTGCGCGCCATCATGGCTGCCGCCGGCGTCGTCACGGATTCGGGTGGACTGCAGAAGGAGGCTTTCCTGTTGGACACTCCTTGCACCACCCTGCGTACCGAAACCGAGTGGACCGAGACCCTGGAGCGTGGCTGGAACATCCTGGATCCGGAGTTGACACAGCTCGCCGACGTGGCGGTTCGTCCCCGCCCCTCCGGTGAGAAGGGTCAGCCCTACGGCGACGGCATGGCCTCCGAGCGCGCCATCCGGGCCATCTTCGACCACTCCTGAGCGGCACCGGGGTCAGCGGGCGGGAAGGTTACGGCGCTGGCAAACGGTCGGGGACGACCGGTTTGAGTGCAGGCGTCAGCAACAGCATCACGATGGCGCATCCCGGGACCACCAGGAGCGCCCAGCGCAGGGTGCTCGCATCGGCCAGCGCCCCGATCAGCGGCGGCCCGGCGAAGAAGCCCAGCCGCATCATCCAGGTCACGATGGTCAGGCCACTGCCGGTCTGCATGCCCGGCAGTTCGTCGGCGGCGCCCATGGCCGAGGGGATGGCCGTGGCAATACCCCACCCGGCGCAGGCGAAGCCGATCAGGGTGGTCACAGGGCTGGGGAAGATGAGGGCGACGAGCATGCCAGCGGCTGTGATGGCGCCGCCCTGCACCAGCGCCGGGCGATTGCCCACCCTGTTGACCAGTGCGTCGCCGGTGAAACGGCCCACCATCTGCGCGCTCTGCAGCGCGACGAAGGCCATGCCCGCGAAGAAGGGAGTGAGGACGAAAGCACGGTCCATGTAGATGGCGCCCCACGTGGCCCCGGTGTCCTCGATCAGACCCGCCGAGGCCCCGAGCAAACCGAGCGCCGCGAGACGCAGCCAGAGGGTGCGTGGAATGCGGTGGGCCGGGGCGATCTCCACTGCATCCGGAACGGGGATCTCGTGCTGGTCCGGCGTTGTCAACAGCAGCGTCCTCGCCGCCAGCGCCATCGCGCCGAACACCACTGTGGCGAGGGCGCACTGCAGCCAGATGGGAATCTGCGCCTGGGCTGCCGCCGAGCCCAGGAAGCCGCCGCTGACAGCGCCGATGGACCACCACCCATGGAAGCTGTTCAGGATGGACCGCTTGTACAGCTTCTGCACCCGCAGGCCGTGCGCATTCATCGAGATGTCCGTCAGCGCGTCGAAGGCCGCCATCAGGAAGACACCGAGTGAGAACACCGCCGCGATGGGTGCGTTCCCGATCACGTTGAGCATGGCGATGTAGATGACCAGGCTCCAGGCGGCGACGACAGCCGAGTTGAAACGTCGCATCAGCCGGGCGGTGAACAGCCCGGCGACGAGGCCGCCGACAGGTCCGATGGCCACGGACACGCCCCAGTAGGTGTCGCTGAGTCCGAGCGCAGCCTTGATCTCCGGATAGCGGGGCAGGATGGACGCCCACGCCACACCGTTCAACCAGAACAGGGCGATGACACCCCATCGGGCGCGGCGGGCTCCGGCTGGGATCACAATCGACATGGGTGGCCTTTTCTGGCGGGGGTGGAGCAATCCGACAGTCTAAGGGCTGGGTGAAGTGGGAGATCAGACCCCTCCGATACGCCCGGCGACTTCGTCGCGGGGCTCCCGGCGACGCGGCACCGCTCGTGTGGTTGGCTGGTGCCATGTTCAAGCCAGTCACTGCGGTGGCGCTCAGTGGTCTGCTCCTGGCCGGTTGCGGCTCCGGCACGACGGAAATGACCACGGACAGTGCCTCGCCGTCGCCGATGATCAGCACGCCCAGCGTGTCCACCGAGAATGTCGAATCACCGGCTGTCACGGTGCCGTCGGAGACACCCTCCGTCGAGATCCCCCCGGCTCCCTCCACCGCGACCCCCGACGAAAGCGTCGAAACGCCGAAGCCACTGGAGCCTGTTGGCACCCCTGAGGAGTCCAGCGAGACGACGGCCAGCGCTCCGGCCACCACGGCAGCCACTCCGAGGGGCGACTGGACCCCGATGGAGGTCCCGGTGCAGACCGCAGCCGATGCGGGTGAGCTCGCCGGAACATCGGCCGACTTCCGGGCCTTTGTGGCCGAGCGCGTGGGTGTCCCGGATGCGAGCGGCTGCTCGAGCGAATTCACGATCCTTGCATTCCACCCCGACGGCTACGCGGCCGGACAGGAGTTCGCTCCCGGCTGCGGGGGGTCCCAGAACATCTGGGGCAAGCGGGGTGGTCAGTGGGAAACCCTCCTGACGATGCAGAGCGTGGTGGGGTGCACCGAGATGGCCAACAACGGCATCCCCCGGAACCTGCCAGACATCCCGTGTCTTGACGGCGCGGGCAATGTGGTGGACTGGTAACCGCGAATTCTCCACATCGCGCAGTACAGATGAACGAGTGACGGCTTACGCTTTTGCCAGTGCCCGGGCCAATGCAGTGCCCCCGAAGGTGCCGGACGAAGGAGTCTGACGTGTTGAAGTCCTCGAGCCACAAGCTGCTTGCAGCCATCACGGCCATTCCACTCGCCCTCGCCGGCCTGGTGGTGCCCGCCTCCACGATGACGGCCGACGCCGCCGAAGGGCAGGTGGTGGCGATCGGCACCTTCCAGTCCGAACTGGGCTGCGTCGATGACTGGCAGCCGGCCTGCGACGCGACGGCCCTGGTGGAGGAGGAAGCCGGGAGCGGCATCTACACCGGGACGTATCTTGTACCGGCGGGATTGCAGAAGTTCAAGATCGCGCTCGACGGCACCTTCGACACCACCTTTGGCGCCAACAACGATCCCGGGAACGACGCGAAACTGAACCTCCCCGTCGACATGGAGCTGACGTTCTCCTTCGACGCTGCCACGCGTCGCATTGGGGTCACCGTCCCGGAGCTGACCGCGAGCGGCAAGGACGTCGCCGGCGACGCGGACATCGCCCAGCCGGCCGTTCGCCAGGGCGAGGTGGAGAACTTCTACTTCGTCATGACCGACCGGTTCGCCAATGGCGACCCGTCCAACGACACCGGCGGCATCGCGGGTGACCGCCTGGACCACGGCTTCGACCCCACCAACTCGGGCTTCTACCACGGCGGCGACATCGCCGGCCTCGTGGACAACCTCGACTACATCGAGGGCCTGGGCACCACGGCGATCTGGCTCACGCCGTCGTTCACGAACCGTCCGGTGCAGGGTGCGGGCGACGACGTCTCCGCCGGGTACCACGGCTACTGGATCACCGACTTCACCACAATCGACCCCCATCTGGGTGGCAACGACGCCCTGACCACGCTGACGGATGCGGCGCATGCGCGAGGCATGAAGGTGTACTTCGACATCATCACCAACCACACCGCCGATGGCATCGCGTACGAGGAGGGGGTGTCCTCCTACATCCCGATCACGGAGTCGCCGTACAAGGACGCAGCCGGCAACGTCATCGACGTCGCCGACCTCGCCGGTTCCGAGGACTGGCCGGATCTGGACGCGGACGTGTCCTTCCCCTACACCCCCGTGCCGCGCGACGGCGTGACCAAGACCCCCGCCTGGCTGAACGACGAGACGCTCTACCACAACCGTGGCGACTCCACCTGGACGGGCGAATCGGTCACCTTCGGCGACTTCGTGGGCCTGGACGACCTCATGACCGAACACCCCACCGTGGTGGACGGCATGGTCGACATCTACACCGCCTGGATGGACATGGGTGTGGACGGCTTCCGCATTGACACCGTCAAGCACGTGAACTTCGAGTTCTGGGAGAAGTGGACCGCTGAGCTCAAGGCACATGCGGCAGACGTGAACCCCGACTTCTTCATGTTCGGCGAGGTCTACGACGCCGACCCGGTCAAGCTCGCTCCCTACGTGCGCCGCACCGACATGGACGCCACGCTGGACTTCACCTTCCAGTCGGCCGCTGCAAACTTCGCAAAGGGCTTCACCACCAAAAGCCTCTCCACACTCTTCGACGGCGATGACCTCTACCTGACAGACGACACGTCGGCGGCCACACTGCCCACCTTCCTGGGCAATCACGACATGGGTCGTATCGGATACTTCGTGGAGGGCTCCGGGCAGGGCGAGGACCGCTCCCTCCTGGCCCACGAACTGATGTACCTGACCCGCGGCCAGCCAGTGGTGTACTACGGCGACGAGCAGGGCTTCGTCGGCACGGGTGGGGACAAGGCGGCCCGGCAGGACATGTTTGGGACGCAGGTGGAATCCTACGCCACGCAGGCGATGCTGAACGGGGACATCGTCGGTACCGGTGATCGCTACGACACTGACACCACGCTGTACACGAGCATCGCCGAACTGGCCGAGCTGCGCACGGAAAATCCGGCGCTGGCCACGGGGGCCCAGTACGAAAGACTGGCATCCTCCGGCGCGGGTGTCTATGCGTTCTCCCGTGTGGACCGCGACGAGAAGATCGAATACCTCGTGGCCCTCAACAATGCCACGACTGAGCAGAGCGTCGACGTCACCACGCTCACGCCGTTGGCCTCCTACACGCCGGTCCACGGCGGCCGTGCCGACGTCACGGCGAATGCCGACGGCGTGGTCTCCCTGACCGTCCCTGCGCTGTCGGCGGTGGTGGTGAAGGCCGACAGGATGGTCGCCGCAAGCTCGGGTGAGGTTTCCCTCGACGTCGCGGACGGCACCGCCGTCACCGGCAACACGGTTGGGATGACTGCCACCATTGCCGAGGACCGGTGGGCCGAGACGACGTTCGCGATGCGTACATATGACGATGGCGCAGCGTGGTCGACGATCGGCGTCGCCGAGGATGACACGCCGCGGGTCTACGCCGACGTGAGCGCACTGGCTGAGGGCACCCCTCTGGAGGTGCGTGCAGTCACCGTCGGGCTAGACACCCTCGCTGGTGATTCCGCACTCGTGTGGGTGGGGCAGGACTTCGCGCTGACACCCGCTGACGAGGGGGAGACGCCCGGCGAGATCGAGGTCTCCATCCCCGGCAACCACAACGGCGCCATGGGCTGCCCCGGCGACTGGCAGCCCGACTGTGCGGCTGCTGCGCTGACACTCGACGAGGAGTCGGGCCTCTGGACCGGCGAATTCACCATCCCGGCCGGCGACTACGAGTGGAAGGTTGCCTACGACGGGAAGTGGGACGAGAGCTACGGCACCCCCGACGGTGGCAATCTGTCCTACACCACTGACGGCGCCCCCGTACGGTTCTTCCACAACCCCACCACGATGCTGTCCTGGGTGGTTCCCGTCGCCGACGTGGTCACCCTGCCGGGAAGCTGGCAGTCGGCACTGGGGTGCCTCGACGACTGGAAACCTGACTGCCTCGCCACGGCCATGCGCCCTCTCGGTGACGGCACGTGGGTCTACGAAACCGATGCCCTGCCCGGCGGCAGCTATGAGATCAAGGCAGCCGTCGGCGGATCCTGGGCGGAGAACTATGGCGTCGGCGGCGTCCCGGACGGCGACAACTACTCGTTCAGCACCGGTGACGGTGAGGTGGTGAAGGTCACCTACGACGAGACCTCCCACGAACTCACCATCGACGTCGCCAACCCGCCGCTGGTGGGCGTTGGTCAGGCCTGGGCGCAGTGGCTCACCCCGAACGTGATCGCCTGGCCGAAGTCGCTGCTGAAGGCCGACCTCTCTGCCCTGACGTTTGCGCTCCACCATGACCCCGCGGGCGGGGTGACCGTCGGCGACGGCGTCGAGGGTGGCGACACCCTGACCCTGACCTACGACGGCGACCTGTCCGCCGAATTGATGGGGGCGTATCCGCACCTGGCGGACTACGTGGCCCTGACGCTGTCGGAGGGGGACGGTGCGAAAGCGGCAGACCTCCTGATGGGCGAACTCATCGTCAGCGCGGGCACTGATGATGTCCTGCTCGCGGCCACCTCCGTGCAGATCGCGCCCGTGCTCGACGCGCTGTACGGTGACGCCGTCGAGGACGTCGACCTGGGCCCGGTCTGGAACGAGGAAGTGCCGACGCTGCGGGTCTGGGCCCCCACCGCCAAGGATGTGGCTCTGCTGCGCTGGCCCGCCGATGGGATGGGCGACCCGGTGTCCGTCGACGCCGTGGAGTCTGATGACGGCACATGGTCGGTCACCGGTGACGCGTCGTGGAAGGACGCGCAGTACCTGTGGTCGATCGACGTGTACGTGACACGCGAGGACGAGGTGCTGACGAACGACGTCACCGATCCGTACTCGTTGGGCCTGACGCTGAACTCGCAGCGCTCCGTGCTCGTCGACCTGAATGACCCGGCGCTGGCGCCCCAGCAGTGGAACGACACTGCTGCGCCGGTCGTCCGCAATGACGCGTCGCGCACCATCTGGGAGCTGCACGTCCGTGACTTCTCGATTGGCGACGAGTCGGTGCCGGAAGCCGAACGTGGCACCTACAAGGCCTTCACGCGTTCTGACTCGGATGGCATGCAGCACCTGTCGAGCTTGGCCGAGGCTGGCATTGACACCGTGCACCTGCTGCCCACATTCGACATCGCCACGATTGAGGAGGACCGTGCCAAGCAACTGGTACCTGACATCCCCGCGGACGCGGGTCCCGCTTCGGAGGAGCAGCAAGCTGCTGTCGCCGCCGTCGCGGATCAGGACGGCTTCAACTGGGGCTACGACCCCCTGCACTACACAACGCCGGAGGGGTCCTACGCCACCGACGCGAACCAGGTGGGCGGCAAGCGGAGCTACGAGTTCCGCGAGATGGTGGGAGCACTGCACGATACGGGGCTGCAGGTGGTCCTCGACGAGGTCTACAACCACACGGCCGACTCGGGTCAGGCAGACAAGTCCGTGCTCGACAAGGTGGTGCCCGGGTACTACCACCGACTGTCGCCCTCCGGAGCGGTGGAGACCTCCACCTGCTGCCAGAACGTCGCCACGGAGAACCGGGTGGCGGAGAAATTGATGGTGGACTCGGTGGTCACCTGGGCCCGTGACTACAAGGTGGACGGTTTCCGCTTCGACCTGATGGGTCACCACTCCCGCGCCAACATGGAGGCCGTTCGGGCGGCGCTGGACGAGTTGACGATGGCGGAGGACGGCGTCGACGGCTCTGCCATCTACCTCTACGGCGAGGGCTGGAACTTCGGCGAGGTCACCGACAACGCACGCTTCTATCAGGCGACGCAGGGCCAGTTGGACGGCACCGGTATCGGAGCGTTCAACGACAGACTCCGCGACGCCGTGCACGGCGGTGGCCCGTTCGACGAGGACAAGCGCGTCAACCAGGGCTTCGGCACCGGCCTCTACACAGACCCGAACGGGCTCTCGGAGAAGACGGAGGCGGAGCGCCTGAACGATCTGAAGAACTCGAGCGACCTGATTCGGATCGGTATGGCCGGCAACCTCAAGGACTACTCGTTCACTGCGGCCGATGGCACGGTGAAAAGGGGCTCCGAGCTGGACTACAACGGTCAGCCCGCGGCGTTCGCGGCGATGCCGCAGGAGTCCGTGAACTACGTCGACGCGCATGACAACGAGACGCTGTACGACCTCGGGATCCTGAAGCTGCCCGTTGACACGTCGATGGCCGACCGGGTGCGGATGAACACCGTGTCCCTGGCCACCGTCGCGCTGGGACAGTCGCCCTCGTTCTGGCATGCAGGGACGGAGATCCTGCGCTCGAAGTCGCTGGATCGTGACTCCTTCAACTCCGGAGATCACTTCAACGCCATGGACTGGACGCTGCAGACAAATACATTTGGCTCCGGGCTGCCCATTGCGGAGAAGAACCGGGAGAAGTGGCCGATCATGGAGCCGCTGCTCGAGAATTCGGCGCTGAATCCGGACAGGGCAGCCATGGAGACCTCGTTGCGTCAGGCGCTGGACCTATTGCGGTTGAGGAAGTCGACGCCGCTGCTGACGCTGGGCTCCTCCGACCTCGTCACGGAGCGCGTCACGTTCCCGGGGGCCGGCAAGGACCAGGTGCCGGGGCTTGTCCTCATGGCGGTGGATGACTGGGCGGGGAAGTACGAGGTCGACGTCGATGAGGATCTCGACGGCGTCCTGGTGGCCATCAACGCCACGCCGGACGAGATCGTGACGACAGTGCCTGAGCTGGCGGGTCGCCAGTTCTCGCTCAGCCCGGTCCAGGCCGATGGTCAGGATGCCGTCGTCAAGGAGACGGGGTGGGTGGCCGCTGATGGCACCCTGACGGTTCCCGGGAGAACTGCGGCCGTCCTGGTCGAGAAGGCGGCAGAGACGGAGCCGTCGCCGGTGCCGTCGGCCACGGCTGCCCCGTCTCCCACGGCGAAGCCGTCCTCCGGCCAGACGGACCTGTATTCCACGCCCGGTTTCCACGACGTGAACGGCCGGCAGTGGTTCACCACCTGTGAGCCGTATTCACAGACGGTGCGTTGTCGCACGTTGATCTGGTCCACACGGGTGATCTACACCGGCGGTGCCTTCGTGCAGCAGAACGGTTGGAACTTCAACAACATGACGTACCTGCCGTACATGAAGCGCGCCCAGTGGGCCCAGAACCCCCTGGGGTATACCGGGCAATGGACCACTGACGCGGGCCGCAAGTGGCGCACGGAGTGCGACACGGCCGTCACGGGAGGCAACGGCTGCCGCAGCTACATCTGGGCGAGTTTCATCACCTCCAACTTCGACGCGGGAGGCAACCGGACGTTCGAATGGACCAAGGGCTGGCTCTTCAACAACATCGTCAGGTTCAAGTGAGCGGCTTCTGGTGAACCGTGAAGTGGCGCGAGTGATGGGGTTGGCCTTCGTCGCGGTACTACTCAGGGAGCATTCCCCCAAGACCTATTGAGGCGCAAGGCCCGGGCCAGATGGCCCGGGCCTTGCGCTGATGTGTCGGGGTGACAGGATTTGAACCTGCGGCCTCGTCGTCCCGAACGACGCGCGCTACCAAGCTGCGCCACACCCCGATGGGCCCGTCACGGGCCACCGGAAATACTAGCCCACGCCCTCACCGTGCGCGAAACCAGAATCTCTTGGAACCAGCGTCAGCATGGTCACCTCGGGGCGGCAGGCGAAGCGGTAGGGGGCAAACGGTGATGTGCCCACTCCTGCCGACACGTGCAGCGCCGAGGTCCGGCCGTCGTGGGTGTGCCACGACAGCCCCCTGGCCCGGGACGTGTCCAGATCACAGTTGGTCACCAGCGCTCCGTAACCCGGAACGCAGACCTGCCCGCCGTGCGTATGGCCAGCGAGAATCAGATCCATGCCGTCCGTCGTCATGGCGTCGAGGACGCGGGTGTAGGGGGCGTGCGTGACGCCGATGTTGAGGTCCGCCCGTGTATCGGCCGGTCCGGCGACCTGGGAGTAGTCGTCGCGTCCAAGGTGGGCGTCGTCGGTTCCCCGGAAGGCGAGTCGAAAGCCCTTGACGTCCAGAATGTCGCGGCGTTGGATCAGGTCCTTCCACCCCACCGCGGTCATCTTGTCCCGGAGAGTGCGCCATGGCAGTTCCGTGGGCTCTGCCTCCATGTGTGATCGGCCCTCGAGCACGTATTTCACGGGATTCTTGGGCTTCGGGGCGTAGTAGTCATTCGAACCGAAGACGAAGACGCCGGGCGTGAACCGCAGGCTGTTCCACGCAGCCATCAAGGGAAAGATGGCATCTCCTTCGGCGATGTTGTCGCCGGTGGTGACAATCACGTCGGGGCGCAGGGCAGCGAGGCTCCGGATGAAGTCGAGCTTGAAGTGCTGTTTCGACGTCAGGTGCATGTCGGAGACGTGCAGAATTTTCAGGGTCTTGTCACCCGGGGGCAGGATCGGCAACACCACGCGGCGCACGGTGAAAAGCTTCGCCTCCAGCAATCCCCACGCGAAACAGCCCAGCGCTGAAGCCGAAATGGCACCTGCGACATGTCCGAGGCGAAGCCCCATCAGTTGTTGCCGTCCGCACCTTGGTCGGGCTGCGACGGTGCCGCGGATGAGGGCGCCTTGGTCGGCTCGGGCTCGGGCTTGGGTTCGGGCTTGGGTTCGGGCTTCGGCTCGGGCCTGGGCTCGGGACCAGCGGAGACCCGCAGGGAAATGGTGGAGAACTTCACGGCCGTCTGGCTGGGGCTGATGCCCAGGAAGGTGCCCTTGCGCCTGCTGCTGTAGACGGACCAGCGCACAGTATTGAACCCCTCGGCCTCGAGAGTCTGCTTGGTCTCGTTGTAGCCCATGCCAGAGACGTCGGGCAGCGCAACCTTTTCGCCCTCCAGGATCTTCTTGGAGGGATCCTTGAACTTGGACTTCGGCAGGTCCTCCAGAGCCGAGGCCATGGCGACTTTCCAGATCTTTCCGGCGTCGCCGCCACCACTGCCGGAGAGCCGGTTGCCGTTTTCGACGCGAACTCCGGCCACGGACTTGCGGCGGTTCGGGTTGTCCTTGAAGTAGGGATCCGTGGGATCGACGGCGATCATCGCGACGCCCGCCATTTCGGGCGTGTAGCCGGCGAACCACACGGCGGCCGCGTCGTTGGTCGTTCCCGTCTTGCCGGCCTGCTCGCGACCATTGTCCATGGCAGCCCGACGACCGGTGCCCTTGGTCATCACCGATTGCAGGACGTAGTTCACACCGTCGGCCACTTCCGGCTCCATCACCTTCTCGCAGTTGGCGGATGGCACCTCCACATTCGCGCCCTCCTTGTTGAGCACCGACTCGAGGATGATGGGAGAGCAGTGCACCCCTCTGTTTGCAAAGGTTGCATATGCCTCTGCCATGGACAGCGGAGTCACGTAGGAGGTGCCCAGGACGAAGGATGGGTTGGCCGACTCAGTGGCCAGGTCCAGGCCGCTGGAGAGCTTCACGCCCACCTTCTTGGCCATCTCAACGGAGGCGCAGATACCGATGTCTCGTTCCAGTTGGATGTAGTAGTTGTTCACGGACTGCTGGGTGGCCCGCATCATGTCGATGGTGCCGTAGGACTTGTCGTAGTTGACCGGCTTCCATTCGCCCTTGGAGTTGAACACGAAGGGGCCGTCACAACTCTTGAAGGTGTCGCCGTCGTAGTCGCCCTGGCGCGGTGCGTTGTAGGTCTTGCTGGGGGTGGCGCCGGCCTCGAGAGCCGCAGCCATCACGAACGGCTTGAAGGTGGAGCCTGCCTGGAAGCCTTCCAGCCCACCGAAATCCCTCTCCACATTGAAATTCCAGTACGTCTCGCCGGGACCGTCGCCCATCTTGGGGCGGCTCTGCGCCATGGAGATGATCAGGCCGGTGCTGGGCTGGATCTGGACCGACGAGGAGCGCAGCGGATCCGTGGGGGCGATCTGCGCGGCCACCGCCTTTTCTGCCGCAGCCTGCGCTTCAGGATCGATCAGGGTCTTGATGGTCAGCCCGCCCCGCTTGAGGACGTTCTCCCGCTGCGCCTGCGTCTTGCCCAGGGCTGGCATCCTGTCCGAGGTCAGGACCTGACGGACGTAGTCGCACAAAATGGGGAACGTGGAGGCCACGCAGCCGTTCGGCGTCGGCTGCACCTGGTCCGGATCGAAGATGACCTGTTTGGCGGCTTCGGCCTCTTCGAGGGAGATGATGTTCAGTTCGCGCATGCGATTGAGCACCACATCGCGTCGATCCATGGCCCTCTGCGG
The DNA here is from genome assembly GCA_963747505.1 of uncultured Actinomycetota bacterium. GTDB lineage: Bacteria > Actinomycetota > Actinomycetes > Propionibacteriales > Propionibacteriaceae > Arachnia. The sequence goes on from CAVVFD010000002.1 coordinate 426,451, forward strand.
ATATTTGACCGGGTTGGTCTGCACGGGGTTCTGCACCATCCCGGCGAGCATCGCTGCCTGGTCCAGCGTCAAGTCCTTGGCGGTGGTGCCCCAGTAGTGACGGGCTGCGGCCTCGACGCCGTAGGCGCCGTCACCGTAGTAGGCAATGTTGAGGTACCGCTCGAGGATCTCCCTCTTGGAGAGCCTTTCCTCCAGCGCCATCGCGTAGCGCATCTCGCGGATCTTGCGCTCCAGGCTCACCTCGGTGGCCTTCGCGATGGCCTCCTCGTCTCCGGCTGCGTTGGCTGCCTCCACCTGGACCAGCTTCACGTACTGCTGTGTGAGTGTGGAAGCGCCCTGGGTGTCGCCGATCAGGGTCTTGACGAACGCGCGGCCGAGGCCCTGTACGTCAATCGCCCCGTGGTCGTAGAAACGGTGGTCCTCGATGGCGATCTGTGCGTCTTGCATCACGCCCGCGATCTCGCTGGCGGGCTTGTAGACCCGGTTCTCCTCGAAGAATGTGGCCAGGGTGGATCCGTCGGCCATCAGGATGTTGGACCGCTCCGACAGGGGAGGGGTCTCCAGCTCCGCAGGCAAGTACTGCATGGTTTCCGCTGCGTACTTCGTCCCGCTACTGGCCAGGGCTGTGAATGGGACCGCCAACCCTGCCAGCAGCAAACCGGAGAGCACGCTGACGGCAAAAAACATCAGCAGTGCATACGCCTTGCGGCTGAGCGAGGGAGACTTCATGGGTTGGATTCTACGTGACGCCCGCCTGGATACCGATTTGAGCGCGCGAGGGCAGCGTGAGCCGGAGAGCCTCCTGCCGCGGTCGCACCCCCTGTTGCTCTGTGCCCACGATGCGCTACGGTCGTGTTCACAAAGTTTCAGCAGTTGCGCAAGGGAGGGCACTGATGTCTCTGGCAGAAGTGAGTGATTGGACATTGCAGGCCAAATGTCGCGAAATGGCCGATGCGCTGTTCCCGGAGGGCAAGGACCAGAAGCGCGCACGATCGGTGTGTCTGGGATGCCCCGTGAGGTCGGAATGTCTTGCAGAAGCACTTGACAACCGGATTGAATGGGGAGTCTGGGGCGGCATGACGGAGCGTGAGCGTCGGCACCTCCTGCGCACTCGTCCCGACATCGAATCCTGGCGCGAGGTGCTCGTCAGCCACAGCACCGACATCTCGGCGGTCTGAGGGTCCCCCAGAACGCTCCGGTCGCACGACCATTGGGCCAAGACTAAACTACCTGCCATGACGAAATGGGAGTACTTCACGGCCCCGATCCTGTCCCACGTGGCACAGCAGATCCTCAACAATTTCGGCGCGGACGGCTGGGAGCTCATCCAGCTGGCGCCCGGACCCAACCCGGACACCCTCGTCGGCTACTTCAAGCGGCCCCTGAAGGACAGCTGAGCCGTGGCCATCTGGAAGAGGATGGCGGCCGCCGGGATTGAGTTGCCATCCGTCGCCACCCCTCTTGCCTCCTATCTGCCAGCGCGGCGCTCCGGTGATCTCATCTGGACCGCAGGTCAGCTGCCCCTGAAGGATGGTGAGCTCGTGGCCCGGGGCAAGCTGGGCGGTGGCGTCTCGGTGTCCGACGGCGTGCACGCTGCCCGGGTGGCGGGGCTGAATGCCGTGGCAGCTGCCGCGCAGGAGGCTGGTGGAGTGGACGGCATCCTGCGTGTCCTACGCGTGGTGGTGTACGTGGCGAGCGACCCCGACTTCATGGACCAGGCCACCGTGGCCAACGGCGCCTCCGAACTCATGGCGGAGATCTTCGGGGCTGAGAACGGTGCCCACGTGCGCAGCGCGGTGGGCGTCAGCGTGCTTCCCCTCGACGCCGCCGTCGAGGTCGAGCTGATAGTCGAGGTCTAGTTGTCGCACGGGAACGCCAGTCAGGCAGCCGAGGTGAACGCCCGGCTCGGTGCTCAGTATCCCGATGCCAGGTGCGAGCTCGATTTCACCAGTGCGTTTGAGCTCCTCGTTGCCACGGTCCTGTCCGCACAGTCGACGGATCGCCGGGTCAACTCGGTGACACGCTCCTTGTTCGCGCTGTATCCCGACGCCCAGTCGCTGGCCTGCGCGGACCGCGAGGAGATCGAGCGGATCATCGCCCCGGTGGGGTTCTTCAGGAACAAGGCGACGTCCATCATGGGGCTCTCACGCAGGATCGTCGACGACTTCGACGGCCGCGTTCCAGCAACCCTGGAGGAGCTCGTGACGCTGCCAGGAGTGGGCCGGAAGACCGCCAACGTCGTCCTGGGGGACGCATTCGGCGTTCCCGGCATCACGCCGGACACGCACCTGATCCGTCTGTCGAACAGGCTGGGCTGGGTGGCCTCCGCCAGGCCGGACGTCGTGGAACAGCGGGTGGGGGAGTTGTTCGATCCTTCGGACTGGGTGGTGCTCAACCACCGGATCATCTGGCACGGCCGCCGTTGCTGCCATGCACGCAGGCCGGCCTGCGGTGCCTGCGTCGTGGCGGATCTCTGCCCCGCGTTCGGGGAGGGCGAGACCGACGTGGCGAAGGCCCGGGCGCTCCTGCGGGAGCCACGAACATGAGGATCGCCACGGGCTTGAAGGCGTTGGCCGCTTCATCCGCATTTCTTCTCACAGCATCATGCTCGACGCCGGCCGTTTCCACCTCGCCCCCACCGGAGCGAATGCCGGAGGTGACTGCTTCGGCCGATCTCAACCTCCTGCGACAGCAGTACGGACTTCCCGAGTGCCCGGACACCGATCCAGCAGCTGGGGCCATCCCAGGTGGCCTTCCACAGACGAAACTGCCGTGCCTCGGCACGGATCAGTTGGTCAACCTTGCGGGCCTGCCGAGGGAGCCGATGGTGTTGAACTTCTGGGCCCAGTGGTGCGCGCCTTGTCGCGAGGAGAGCCCGTACCTGAGGGAGGCCTTCCAGCAGGTGGAGGGAGTATCGTTCGTCGGCATCAACTACCAGGACCCGCAACCGGACTGGGCGCTGGAGTTCGCAGCGCTGGCCGAATGGACCTACCCCCACGTCTCCGACATGGAGCGCACCCTGAAGACGACGTTGAGGATTCCGGGCCTTCCCGTGACGTTGTTCGTGGCAGCTGACGGTGAGGTGGTCGGCCGGCATGTGGGAGGTTTCGAGTCCACCGGACAGCTCCTCGCCTTCATCGATGAAAACCTGGGGGAGTGAGTGAACGAGACCTTTGCGGAACTGGTCCGCGGGCTGAACGGGGTACTGCCCGATTCCAGCGGTATCAGGCGGCCACGCGGTGGCAGGCGGGCCGGGGTTCTGATGCTGTTCACGGACGAGTCCGATCCACGCGTCACCGTCATCGAACGCGCCACCACCCTGCGAAGTCATGCGGGCCAGGTGGCATTCCCGGGCGGGGCCATGGAGCCCGACGATGCCACCGTGGTGGCTGCCGCCCTGCGCGAGGCTGAGGAGGAGGTGGGACTGGACCCCTCCCTCGTGCGGGTCCTCGGTGAGCTCCCCGTCGCGTGGGTACCGGCCAGCAACTACGACGTCACGCCCGTCATCGGGGTGTGGGACCCGGGCAGGGAGTTGTGGCCCGCCGACCCGGGGGAGGTGGGTGCCGTGCACTCCTTGCCCGTCTCAACGCTGGTGGATCCGTCGGTGCGGGTACGGGGACGCCACCCGGGCGGTTACAAGGGCCCGGCGTTCGCCCTGGGTGAGCTGTTCATCTGGGGGTTCACGGCCCACCTGTTGGACGAGTCGCTCGCCCTGGCCGGATGGGCCAGACCATGGGACGCGAGCCGCATCCAGCAAGTGCCCGCGAGGTTTCTGCGCGACTGAGGCTCACGGGCACCTCACGTCCGCGCTCTCGAACCTGAGGACCGTCGGCAATCGACTATGTCTTCTCCACGGCAGTCGCGCCCGGAATGACGTTCTGGGCGGCAAGTGACCGATCGGCCGCGCTGTCCCCGCTGACCGCGTCGCTGATGGCCGTCAGGGTTGCCCTGGCCTCGGTGATCGTCGCCTCCGGCTTGGACACCTTCTTGAAGCGGGACTGACCCAGCTTCACGAGGATGAACGCCACCAGCAGCGAGAAGACGGCCGTGATGATGAAGGCGAAGGTGCCAGCGGCCCACGGGCCGAGGTCCGTCACGGAATTGAGCAGCCATGCGATGGCCAGAACCACGGCAATGAGGATCATCCAGAGAGCGTGCAGAGCCAGCACCCCGGCTCCGGCGAACAGTCCCGAGCCGATTCCGGCCTGTTTGGCAGCGGGAACCACTTCAGCCTTGGCGAGTTCGGTTTCCTTGGAGACGAACTCCGCCAGCGAAGCTTTGATTTGCTGGAACGTCGAGCCGGCGTCCATCAGCGTCGGGCCGTCGTTTCTCGTGTGCGCTTCAGCATCCACTCGTGTTGCGCCTGTGTCGGGCTTGACCATCATCATCCTTTCGACGTGGGCACCAGACTAGGGCCCACGGGGGCGAATTGCGTCACATCTTGATCTTGATGCCGTTGTCCGGAGCCCTCACGGGGGCGGTCAGTTCGTCGTGACTGACCCATGCGCGGCAACAAAGCAGCTGAAATGGTAGCCGCAGGTGCTCGCCGGGGCGTACCGAGTGCTGGTAGAGATCGCCCACCTCCGCACCCAGACGGGCGCGAGCCGCCTCGTCGAGCCGGGCGTACAGGGGCTGACGGGTCACGAGCTTCTGCAGGGCGGGCAACGATACTTTCTGCCAGATGCGGAAGGCGCGCTGCTCCACCTCAGGAAAGTACTTGGAGTCCTGCAGGGCTCCCAGACTGTCGTGGCCGTAGTCGCCACGCATGGCCACCGGATCGTAGTGGCGCAGGAGCGCGGCGAGACGCCGCACCCACGGCACGGAATCGTCGCGCACCACGTAGGACGCACTCAGGCAGCCCCCGGGGCGGAGCACCCGAGCAATCTCGGGCAGGGCCACCGAATGGTCCATGGTGTGGAAACCCTGATGGCTGAGGACCACGTCGAACTGCCACGGATCGGTGGGAATGGCTTCCGGTCGGGCCCAGAGTGGAAGCACTCCGTCGACGTCGCGGAGCCGATCCACGCCGGCCTCGTCCGGTGTCATGGCAAAGACAGAGTGCCCGTCGGCGATCAGGCGACGCGCCAGCGGGGCCCCGCCATGGAGGGCGAGGGCGCGGACGTGCGGCCAGGCAGCCAGCCAGGTCAGTGCTTCGGGTGGGATCGCGTTGTGCTTAGACATGTCTTTTCGGTGCGTGAGGGGGAGGATGGCCAGCCATCAGGTTATCCACTGTTGGCCGCTGGGTCTGCCGATACCGGCCGTGGAGTGCCCAACATGTCGAAGTGTGAGGACCATGGAAGAGGAATCGACGTGCCTGCTGGCGACGCGGGACACATCGCTCATCGATGCCGTCGCCGCGACGGCTCTGGCGCTGGGGACAACAGTGACGGTGGTGGGGGACCGCGAAGAGTTGAGAACATCATGGCCTGAAGCCGTCGTGCGGCTCGTGGGTGTGGACATGGTGGTGCGCGCCGCGGGGATGGTGGTTGGGGGAGGGCGGACATGGGTGGTGGGCCAGGCCGACGCCCGGCTGTTTGCGGCCTCCGCCGAACTCGGGGTGCCGGCATTGGCGTTGCCCCAGTGCTCCGCCCAGCTGGCGGAGGTGCTGGCCCGGGGGAGGGAGCCGGAGCCCAGCGCCACCGTTGTCGCCTTCTACGGCGGCTCCGGTGGGGTGGGCGCGAGTTCATTGACGGTTGCCACCGCGCTCCTGGCCGCGCGACGTGGGGTGCGGGTGGCAGCCATCGAACTGGCGGAGTGCGGAGGTGGGCTGGATCTTCTGATGGGGCTGGAGGCTGCCCGCGGAGTGCGGTGGACTGAACTCGCGGATGCATCGGGGGAAATGGGGCGTCTGGACGAACAACTGGTCTCGGGCAACGGCGTGTCGTTGTTGGCGATGGGCAGGCAATCCGCGACCCCGCCCACCCGGAGCGCACTTGCGGCAGTCCTGCGAAGCCTGGGCCGCTGCCAGGATCTCATCGTGGTGGATGCGGGTGATGGTCTACGCCTGGACTGGCTGGGTGACGTCCTGCCGGTCGTGCTGGTGGCGGCACACGTCCGGGGAGTCGCCGCCGCACGCATGGCCGCGGAGAGGCACTGGCCGGCCACGGCACAGCTGCTGGTTCGCACCGGCCCGGGTGCCCTGCTCCCACCGGGCGCGGTGGCCGAGGCACTGGGCCTTCCACTGCTCGGCTCCATCCGCCATGACCGCGCCGTCGCGAAGTTGGCAGCCACAGGCGCCGGCATCGTGTCCTCGCCAGCCCGGAGGTTCAGGCGGGACGTCAGTGCTGTTGTGGACAGGGTGTTGGCATGAGCGTGACGCACATGGAGGAACTGCAGAGTGTCCTCGGCAGGCTGGGACGGCCACACACGGCAGCTGACGTGGCGGGAGCTCTCCGCACCATGGGGGTCGTGGTCAGCGACCACGTGATGGTGGAAACGATGGACGCGCTGCGTCGGCACAGCGTGGGCGCGGGGCCGCTGGAGCACCTGCTCCACCTGCCCGGAGTCACGGACGTCCTGGTCAACGGCACCGATGGGGTATTCATCGACAGGGGGGAGGGTCTGGAGCGCACCGAACTGGTGATGTTCGACGAGGAACAGGTCAGACGGCTCGCCATCAGGCTCGCCACGGCTGCGGGACGTCGGCTCGACGATTCCCAGCCGTTCGTGGACGGGCGGCTCGTCGACGGCACGCGACTCCACGCCGTCCTGGCTCCGGTCTCGGCTCCCGGAACGTGCCTCTCGCTGCGCGTACCGGCCTCAGCCCGGCTGACGCTCGCGCAACTCCGCGACCAGGGATCGCTGGATGCTGAGGCGCACGCGATCCTGGTGGGACTCATGTCCCAGAAGGTGCCATTCGTGATCAGCGGTGGAACCGGCTCCGGCAAGACCACACTGCTGGCCGCGATGCTGGGTCTCGTGCCCGCCACTGAACGTATCGTCGTCGTGGAGGACGCCCGGGAACTCGCACCCGTCCATCCCCACTGCATTCGTCTGGAGGCCAGACCCCCCAACACGGAGGGCGTGGGCGCCATCGCGCTCACCGCGCTCGTGCGGCAGGCGCTGCGCATGAGACCCGACCGCATCGTGCTGGGGGAGGTGCGGGGAGGGGAGCTGTGTGACATGTTGACGGCCCTCAACACGGGCCACGAGGGCGGGTGCGGCACGGTGCATGCCAACTCGGTGACAGACGTCCCTGCCCGGTTGGAGGCACTCGCTGCGCTGGGAGGGCTGGGAAGGGAGGCCTGCCATGCGCAACTCGCCTCGGCCCTGCGGGTTGCGGTGCACATCCGCCGGCTGCCCGACGGGTCCCGCGGCGTGGCGGAGGTTGGTCTGTTCGTGCGTGGCGCGGACGGGTGGGTCACCATCGAACCCGCAGCCAGCTTCGGCCCGGACGGTGTGTGGTGGCACGAAGGGGGCCCTGCGCTGCGCGCCCTTGTGGGGCTGCCATGATCGCGGTGGTGCTGTCCTCGCTGTCTGCGATCCTGGCCGTGGGATCGGCCCCGGCACGGCAGCTGCGGAGACTGGAACCCCCTCCTGCCGCCCGTACGCGCCCCGGCTGGGCGCCGTGGGTGGTTCTTTCCGCTGCTCTGCTGGCGTTCGTGTGGCTGCTGCTGGGGGCACGAGTGCTCGGATGGGTGGTGGCTGCCGGTGTCCTGCTGGGAACCTCGGCCTGGGTGGTGCGTCGAACGCGGGTCGAGGGGCAGCGGACACGAGCCAGCTCCGAGACGGCACGCTCCGCAAGGACGTTGGCCCTGCTGCTGCAGGCCGGCCAGATCCCCACGCGGGCACTCGACGATGCAGCATCAGACTGCTCTGCCCTCGCCCCGGTGGCCCGAGCCGGGCGCCTGGGTGGTGACGTCGCTGCGGCATTCAGCGAACTCGGCAGCCTACCCGGGGGCGAGGGGTACCTCAGGGTGTCCGCTGCCTGGCGCATCAGTGAGCGCACGGGTGCGCCCGTGGCGCTGGTGCTGGGGCGGGTCGCGGAAAACCTACGACAGGAACGCCATCTGGCCGCCGTCGTGGCCGCCGAACTTGCGGCCGCGCGAGCCAGTGGTCGGATCATGGCACTGCTGCCCTTCCTCGCCATCGGCCTGGGCGTGGCGGCGGGGGCCAGACCACTTGATTTTCTCTTCAATTCCGGGCTGGGGCAACTGGCGTTCCTCGCGGGGACTGTGCTGGCGGCGGGCGGGGTGGTGTGGACCGAGCGCATCGCCCGTCGCAGAGAACCTGCGCGGGGGAAGGGGTGAGCAACGCCGTGGTGGGGATTCTGCTCCTGGCGGCGGCCACCTGGGTGCTGGCACCGGATCCGCACCATCGGCTGAGTCGCCTTGCACCCGCCCCACCCCCCATCGACGGCGGACTGGCCCGCCTGGTGCGGGGCAGGCGGGGGTCACCTCCACTGAACGCCAGGATTCTGACAGGGCTCGCCACCGGACTGGTCCTCTTCGCGCTCCTGCCATCGGGCGCCGGGATCGCTGGGCTCGTGGCGGCACCGATGGTGACTGTCGTGGCCGGAGGACAACTGCTGCCGACGCGGCAGGCTGGCCATGCCCTGCAGGAAGAGCTCGCCGACACAGTCGAACTGCTGGCCGTGTGTCTGACTGCGGGGGCTCCCATGCGGCACGCCCTCGAGGTGGTGGCAGGCGTCCAGGGAGTTACCACCTCCAGCGCGTTGTCGAAGGTGGTGGGGTTGTTGGCCATGGGGGTTCCGGAGCAGTCGGCGTGGCAGGAACTCGCGGAGGATGAGGTGTGGGGGCCCGTGGCGCGTGACGTCGCTCGCTCGGCACGATCGGGCACGTCGTTGGTGGAGGTGCTGCACGTGCACGCCGACGAGGCGAGACTGGTGACCCGGGAGAGAGCGTTGCGGGAGGCCCGGGCCGCTGGTGTCAGGTCCGTGATCCCGTTGATGGCGTGCTTTCTCCCCGCTTTCGTCCTCGTGGGTGTTGTGCCCATCATCGCTGGGCTATTGGGGGGATTGCTCTCCCCCTGATCGATCAGGGCGATTCGTCGCGCCGATAGTGTGAGCGGACTCCCCCCAGAGGCGAGGTTTCCCCATCACGAGGAGTCACGATGAGAATTGCAGTTCCACTCGAGGTCAAGAACAACGAGTTTCGGGTTGCCCTGACGCCCACTGGAGTCAACGAACTGGTCAAGCGTGGCCACGAGGTGGCAGTGCAGGCAGGCTCTGGGGTGGGGTCCTCCATCCCCGACAGCGAGTACGAGGCCGTCGGTGCCACGGTTCTTCCGGACGCGGATTCCACCTGGGAGTTCGGCGAGATGGTGATGAAGGTGAAGGAGCCGGTGGTCGAGGAGTTCCATCGCCTTCGCGCCGATCTGGTGCTCTTCACGTACCTCCATCTGGCGTCGGGGCCGGAAGTGGCCGACGCCCTGTTGTCTGCTGGCACCACGGGGATTGCCTACGAGACGGTCCAGCTCGAGGATGGCTCGCTGCCGTTGCTGCAGCCCATGAGCGAGGTGGCTGGCTGCTTGGCGCCGCAGCTGGGCGCGCATCACCTTCTCCGCACGAGCGGCGGACGGGGCGTCATGATGGGTGGTATCGGTGGCGTGGCCAACGCCAAGGTCATCATCCTCGGGGCCGGCGTGGCCGGCCGCAACGCTGCGCACATCGCGTACGGGATGGGTGCGGATGTCACCCTCCTGGACACCAATCTCAACAAGCTGCGCGACGCCTCCTGGCACTGGGGAGGTGCCGTCCATCAGCTCGCCTCCAACGAGATGACGGTGCGGGATCAGGTGAGGCAGGCCGACCTTGTGATCGGTTCCGTCCTGATCCCCGGTGCCCGCGCGCCCAAGCTGGTCCCCAATGATCTGGTGGCGGAGATGAAGCCCGGCTCCGTGCTGGTGGACATCGCCATCGATCAGGGCGGGTGCTTCACCGATTCCCACCCCACCACCCATGACGATCCCACCTTCACGGTGCACGAGTCACTGTTCTACTGCGTCGCAAACATCCCCGGGGCCGTGCCCCACACGTCGACGTACGCGCTCGCCAACGCCACCCTTCCGTACGTCATGCACCTTGCGGACAGGGGCTGGCGCAGGGCGATGGACGACGATCCGGCGCTGGCCGGTGGTCTCACCACACATGCGGGACAGGTGATGAATGCGGCAGTGGCCGAAGCGCTGAACAGGGAAGCCGTGAGGCTGGAGGAGCTCGGCTGCTGATCCCGGGTTTCTCGCGGCCGTGTCCAGAAGCTCGACGGACGCCCGGACAAGCATCCTGTGGGTTGCCTGCGGGCCGGTTCTGTTGATTGTCGCCTCGAGTGCTTTACCGGGCGAGCTCGGGGGGGACGTGGCCGAAGCGATGCAGCGTCCGGCTGACGGACTGTTCCCTGAGCATTGACAGCAACTCCCGTCGGCCATTGGCGAGCACCGGACCAACGCGCGCCTCCCATCGCACCGCCACCCCATCCTGAAGATGAGGGACGTCCCCGAGCCCACGGATTCTGGTTCCCGGCACCGGGTCGTGGTCACCGAACCAGGTGGTCACGGGGCCGTCGGAGGTCACTCGCGAGGGGCGGAGCAGGTCTGCCAGGGCCCGGCCCGCGCCGCTCCCGGCGAGCAGGGCATCGAGCGCGGTGGCAATCGATCCCGCCAGGCTCAGAAGCACGGGCGCCCCCACCAGTTCGGCTCCGGCGAGGACGCGCGCCAGTTCCACCCACGGCGTTCCCTCTCCGCAGCGCACCACCAGCAGTGGCACGGGGCGATACCTGAACTCGTTGAGCTCGGAGGCCAACCCGGTCTCATCGCGCCCGTAGGCGAACTCGGTCTCCCACGCGTACGCGTCGGACTCGAGGGCAGCCCTGAACCAGGCCGTGTCCTCGTCGCTGACCACGAGGGGCGCCAGGGCGTGCGCCATGGCCGCCACGCGGGGCAGCGGCTGGCGGCGCAGGCTGGGAGATCCGTCGGGTAGCCACCTGCCAAGGGCAGCGACGTAGTTCGGACCGCCGGCCTTCGCCCCCGGGCCGACAGCGGAGTTCTTCCACCCGCCGAAAGGCTGGCGTCGCACTATGGCCCCCGTCGTCCCGCGATTGACGTAGGCGTTGCCCACCTCCACGTGGCGACTCCAGCAGTTGATCTCGTCCGGATCGAGACTGTGAATGCCCCCGGTGAGGCCGAACTGAGTGGCATTCTGCCAGGCGATGGCCTCGTCCAGGTCCCGGGCATGCATGAGTCCGAGGACGGGGCCGAAAACCTCTGTGAGGTGGAAGAAGGAGCCGGGGGCCACGCCATCCTTCAGGCCGGGGGACCACAGCCGCCCTGAGTCGTCCAGCCTGCGTGGTTGCACGAGCCAGGTCTCACCACTCTCCAGGGTGGTCAGGGCTCGCAGGAGCTTGCCATCGGGTGGTTCAATGACCGGACCCATGACCGCACCCAGGTCGTCGGGCCAGCCCACACGCACGGATTTCACGGCGTCGATCAGTTGTCGTCGGAGCCGGGAGGACTTCGCTGCCGAGCCCACGAGTATCCCCAGCGATGCTGCGGAGCACTTCTGGCCGGCGTGACCGAACGCGGACTTCACGAGATCCGCCACGGCGAGGTCAACGTCAGCGGCCGGTGTGATGACCAGGGCATTCTTGCCCGAGGTCTCCGCGAGCACGCGTGGCCCACCTTCTCGGCCACTGCGCCACAGGGTGAAGAGTTCAGCTGTGTCGATGCCTCCCGTCAGCACCACCTGGTCCACTTCGGCGTGCGAGACGAGGTGGCGCCCCACGTCGCGTTCATCGGTGCGGACCACGTGCAGTACGTCGCGCGGCACCCCAGCCGACCAGAGTGCCTCGACGGCAATCTCCGTGCAGCGGGGCACTGGATGGGCCGGCTTGATGATGACGGACGAACCGGCCGCGAGCGCAGCCAGGACACCCCCGATGGGGATGGCCACGGGGAAGTTCCAGGGTGGGGTGACCAGAGTCAGGGCGGAAGCAGTGAAGGCCGCACCGTCGGTCATGGCAAGGCCCGGGTCGAGTTGCCGGGCAGCATCCGCGTAGAACAGCGCGAAGTCGATGGCCTCGCTGATCTCGGGATCCGACTGGTCGATGGTCTTTCCGCCCTCGGTCGCCATCGCCGCCACGAGCTGCCCGCGACGACTCTGCAGCTCCCGGGCGGCCTTCCGCAGCACGCCTGCCCGGTCAGAGGGGCCACGGGCCGCCCATCCGGCGGCCGCCCCCCGTGCCGTCGACACGGTGCGGTCGATGTCCTCGATCGTGCTGAAGGGGGTCCGCGGCCCTCCGGGGTCATCGGCCAGGGCTGCGGCCGCCCAGCTCCGCGTTGCAGCCAGTGACGGGTCGGAGTCCGGCGTGTTGGCGAAGCGATCACCGATGGCGGGTCGCTCAGTGGATCGATGGGGCTCCGCGGGCGTGGACTCGACCGCCGCCGCTGCGTCGCGGAACCACTGCTCCTGGCGTTCCATGGCCGAGGCGTCACCGGCCGTGGCGTGCAGGAAGTTCTGGGGTTGGGCATTCTCCTCGAGGCGACGCACGAGATAGGACACGGCCACGTTGAAGTCAGCCGGAGCCACGACGGGCGTGTAGAGCACCATGGATCCCACATCCTCGAGTACGGCGCGCGACTGTGCCGGTGCCATGCCCTGCAGCATCTCCACGTCCATCCGATCCGCAACGCCGCGGCGCTGTGCGAGAAGGTGCCCTGCGCTGATGTCGAACAGGTTGTGGCTGGCCACGCCGAGCCGTAGGACATCCGTGGCGTCGGGTCGGAGTGCGCGTTCGATGACGCGCAGGTAGTTGGCGTCCACGTCCGCCTTGTTCGAGTAGGGCGCCGGGGGCCAGCCGTGGATCTCCGCCTCCACCGCCTCCATCGCCAGGTTGGCGCCCTTGACGACCCGCACCTTGATGTCGGCCCCACCCCGCCCCCGTCGGCGACGGGCGAACCCGATGAGTCGCTCCAGTGCGCCCAGCGCCTCCGGGAGGTAGGCCTGGAGAGCGATGCCGGCCTCCAGGTGCAGGAACTCGGGTTCCATCAGGAGGGTCTCGAAGATCTCCAGGGTCAGGTCCAGGTCCCGGTACTCCTCCATGTCAAGGTTGACGAACGCCTGCGGAGAACGGGCAGCGGCTGCACGATAGACGTCGCGCAGCCGCTCCGAGGCCCTGAGTACGGTGCCAGCCGTGTCCCACGTCGAGATCTGGGACACCAACGACGAGACCTTGACGGAGACGTAGTGCACGTCGTCGCGCTGCAGGAGGTCGACGGTGCGCCGCGCCCGCGAAGCGGCCTCTGCCTCGCCCAGCACTGCCTCGCCCAGGAGGTTGACGTTCAGGGTGACGCCGTCGGAGGCGGAGCGGGCGAGGTGTCGGGACAGTGCCATCTCATCGGCATCCACGACGAGATGGCCCACGAGTTGCCGCAACCTCCTGCGGGCCAGCGGGACGACGACCCATGGCAGGAGTGGTGCCAGGCGAGCGCCGGCACCGAGCATGAGCTGGTCAAGCGGGCCAAGAAACTGCGCACTGCCGCGCAGAGTGGTGAGGACCTTGGCGGCCACGTGGACGTCCTCGGCGCGGGCCACCTCGTCGACGAACCGGACCGCCATGGCCAGCCCTTCTGGGTCGGCGAGCAGACCTGAGAGTTGGCGTCCGGTGGCGCGCTCCTTACGGGTCTCCCCCTTCTCCGCTCGTGTGCGCCATGCGAGGGCCAGGGCGACGGCGTCGTCGACCACTTCGGCCACCGCGGTGATTTCCCCAGTGAACTTCGACATGTCCCCAGTCTGTCTCCTCGCGCGTCACGTGGAGCGAGTTGTGGTGATGACGGCTTCACGGCCTCCCGGTTGTGCGCGCCGGGGCGCTCCGCGGGAGTGTCGCAACTCGGTGGCACAGTGGTGGCGTGGAATGGGACTGGGTGCTGGACAGCGACGAGGTGGTTGCTGCACGTCGTCGTGGCGCGCGCCCGGGGATCCCAGCCCCCTGGCCGTCCTGGTTCCCGTCGCACTGCGTGGACGCGGTGCGCGCCGCCGGAATCGAGCAGCCGTGGCGGCACCAGGTGCAGTTCGCGGACCTCGCGCATCGAGGACGTCACGCGGCGATCTCCACACCCACGGGATCGGGCAAGTCGCTTGCGTACCTGATGCCCGTGCTGGCTGCCACGACGGCGGATGCCGTGCTGCCGTCGGGCCGGGGAACTCGCCCCCGCTTCACACGCAAGCGTCCCACCGCGCTGTACGTCGCCCCCACCAAGGCTCTGGCCCATGACCAGGTACGCGCCGCAACATCGTTGGCCCCGTCGTCGTGGCGCGTCACTGCGCTGGACGGCGACTCGGATGTGGAGGAACGCAGGTACGCCCGGGAGCATGCGAGCTTGGTGTGCACGAACCCGGACATGCTGCACTTCTCGGTGTTGCCGAACCACCAGCGCTGGGCTGGCTTTCTCGGCGGGCTGGAGTACATCATCATCGATGAGGCGCATCGCTACAACGGCATGTTCGGCGCCCACGTGGCCTGTGTTCTGAGACGCCTCCGACGGGTGTGCGAGATGTACGGGGCATCGCCCACCATGATGCTGTCCTCGGCCACCGCGCCCAATGCTGCCGAGTTCGGTGGGCGTCTCGTGGGGGAGCCCGCGGTGGACGTGGTGGACGTCTCCGCCGCGCCCGTCGGCCCGCGCACGGTGGCGCTGTGGCAGCCCACCGCCTCTCTGCGCCACGACACCTCGCGCCTGCTGGCGGGCCTGTCCGACGACGGGGCCCAGACCCTCGCCTTCGTGCCCTCGCGTGCGGGAGCTGAACGGGTGTCGGTGGCTGCCCAGGAGCAGGCCACCGAGCCAGCACGGATCGCCTCCTACCGCGGCGGCTACCTTGCGATGGAGCGCCGGTCGTTGGAGAGTTCCCTCCAGTCCGGGGAGTTGCGGGGGCTGGCCACCACCAATGCACTGGAGCTCGGCATCGACGTCTCGGGGATCGAGGCCGTGCTGGTGTCGGGGTATCCGGGCAGGCTGTCCTCGTTCTGGCAGCAGGCGGGGCGGGCCGGGCGTACGGGTCAGGAGGCCCTGGTAGTGCTACTGGCTCGGGAGAACCCCCTGGACGCCTACCTCCTGCAGCACCCCGAACTCATCTTCGATGCACCTGTGGAACATCTTGTACTGCATCCGGAGAACCCCCACGTCCTGGGGCCCCATCTTGCGGCGGCGGCCCAGGAACACCCGGTGACGGCCGAGGACGCGCGGTGGTTCGGCGCCACCACAGTCGATCTCGCCGAGGCACTGGCTCGCCAGAAGGTGCTGCGTGACCGTGGGCGGAGGTGGTTCTGGACGCGCACGGACAGAGCCGTGGACCACATCAACCTGCGAACCGCTGGTCCGAAACCGGTGGAGATCATTGAGGAGGCGACGGGCCGGGTGGTGGGAGTCGTCGACCACGAGGCCGCGGACAGGACCGTGCATCCCGGGGCGGTGTACCTGCATCAGGGCCAGACGTGGCTCGTCTCGTCCCTCGACCTCGGAAATGGCCATGCCTTCGTGTCCGGTTTCGCTCAGCCGTACTACACGCAGGCGCAGTCGAGTTTTGACATCGATGCCCTCCAGCCGCTGCGTCGTCGGAGCGCGTCGGGTCTGGAGGTGACCCTGGGCCGGGTGCAGCTGACATCCCAGGTCACCGGTTACCTGCGGCGCGACGAGGTGACGCATGAGGTGCTCGACTCCACGCCCGTGGATCTACCCGCCCACCGCATGATGACGGAGGCGGTGTGGTGGAGCGTTCCCCCTGCGCTGGAAAGGGCTCTCGGGTGGGGCCCCCTCGAGATGGGTGCGGCCGCGCATGCAATGGAGCACACCGCAATCGGACTACTGCCCGCCTTCGCGCCGTGCGACCGATGGGACATCGGAGGGGTCAGCACGCCGGTGCACCCCGAGACGGATCGGACAACGATCTTCGTCCACGACGGGCTCCCGGGTGGTTCGGGCTTCGCCGCCCGCGCCTTCGACGTGGCCCAGGAGTGGCTGGAAGCGACCCTCGAACGGTTGGAGGGCTGCGCCTGCGTGGCCGGCTGCCCCGCATGCGTCGTCTCCCCGAAGTGCGGCAACGCCAACCAAGTGCTGGACAAGCAGAAGGCGGCCCGTCTGCTTCGAGCGCTGCTCCACACCAACTGATCCGAACGGCTTCAGTGCTCCCGGCGCCGCCGTCGGCCCGTGGATGACGTGGTCGTGGGCCGCCGAAGTGGCCATCGACCTGCACGGGAACGGGCTGATCACCGCGTTTCCACAGTATTGGTGTTGTCCGCCCGGAGCATCCGTGTTGTCCCGGCTGAGCATGTCCACAGGGCCCGCGATACATGGGTGATGGGCAGGTTCAGCCGCCCAAGGTGAGGGGTGTCGGCGGATGAATCGCATCCGCCACGAGACATCCGTTCCAACAAGGGGAGACGAGACATGAATCACACCGAACTGGTCGTGTGCGACGCGCACACGCCGGAGGACCCAACGGGCCGACGCCTCGCAGAGCGGGGCCTGACCACCGTGGAGTACGCGATCGGCCTGGTCGCGGCGGCAACCGCCGCTATTGTCCTGCTGCGCATCTTCAGCGACAATGCCTTCTTCCAGATGCTCCAGCAGTGGGTGTTGGCGGTCTTCCAGAACCTGACGATGGCGATATGAGCAACCGGCGGGGGGCGGCTTCAGGGGAGACTGCCCCGCGCCGGTGGGGCAGGGGTGATCATCGGGGGATGGTCACCGTCGAGTTGGCCGTCGGCTTCGTGTCTGCCGCGTTGCTGACGGCCACGCTCGCCGCCGTCGTACTGCTCGGAGTCGCGCAGGCTGCCTGTGCCCGCACCAGTACCGAGATGGCGCGACAGCTGACGCGCGGCGATGCCGCTGCCGCTGCGGCAGCGCAGAACGAGGCGCCAGAAGGTGCCAGGTTCCGTGTGGAAGAGGGGCAGGAGGGCGTCGCCGTGCAGGTCAGCGCCGTGGTGTCCATCCCCGGACTGGGCGATGTCGTCGTGACGACGAAGCGGTGGGCAGCGTGGGAGCCGGGGGTGGCCAGTGCACAGCAGGGATGAGCGCGGGGCGGGGACCCTTCTCACCGCGGGAATCTGTCTCTCACTTCTCGTGGTCGCCTGGACGGCGTCCATGGTGGTCTCCTGGCTCGCCCAGAGCAGCTCCGTCCAGGACGCGGCAGACCTGGCGTCGTTGGCAGCGGCCAGTGCCCACGCCCAACAGTCCGGCGCCTGCAGCGCCGCCGAGGAGGTGGCTGCTCGAAATCAGTCAGAGCTGGTGGAGTGTGCGGTGACGGGCGATCGGCGGGCGTTCGTGGTGGAGGTGCGCGTCAGACAAGCGCTGCGCCCATCGCTGCTCGGCGAGTCCAGAACCATAGAGAGGGTCGCCTCGGCCGGGACCATCCAGTGACGTCGGGGAAGGCCGGTCAGGACGACCGGGGACAGGAGGGGTGTCAGCGTTCTCTGTGGGGCGTCGGAAGGCTGATGGCTGATACGAGGCCACCGACCACGATGGCCACGCCCGCTCCGACCATCACCGAGACCCCACCATTGAGGTCGGAGAGCACGAACAGCAGGAGGAAGGTGACGAGTCCGGCGATGACGGCGAACGCCACGGCTTTGCCAAGGGATGCGCTCTTGTCACCGCGAGCGGGCTTGGGATCGAGTCGTTCCATTGTGGAATCATGACACGTCGCGGGGCCCTGGCGCCACAGTGTCTCGAAGATCATTCGGTGGCGTCGAAGTGATGGTGTCACGGTGCCAACGCCTGCCTCCCTGTGCCCCGGACATCGCGCGACCTCCTACTGTGGAACTCATGACTGCCGCTGACCTCCGCCACCAGTTGCTCGAGGCGAACTACACCACGGACGACGTACTGGAAAGGATCGGCGAGGCCGGACAGGCGGGGCTGGGACGCAACAGCACCATCGCCGCCGACATCAATCTGGACGGTGCGATCGATCCGCTGGCCTGCCTCATCCGCCTGTTCATCCTGCAGCAGGGCGTTGTGGAGAATGCCGCGGCACAGGCGCTGGATGTGGAATCTGCGGTGAGGTCCGGGTGGGTGCATCGCACCGAGGGCGTGGTGCGGGCCCTGGTGGACATCCGGCCCTACGGGTCACCCGACGACGGCGCTTCCGGCTATCTGGTCAGTGACCTGACCCCGGGACTGGACCAGTTCACCACTCCCACCCGTCCCGACTATGTGTTGGGCGCATCGCCCGCATCCCTCACGCTGGCGGAGATCACCATGCGCTCTCCCGTCGAACGCGCCCTGGATCTCGGTACCGGCTGTGGGGTGCAGTCGCTGCACCTTGTGAGGCATGCCGCCACAGTGGTGGGCACTGATCTCAATCTCAGGGCCCTCCAGCTCGCCCAGCTGAGCGCCGACCTCAGTGGAGCCCGCGTCGACCTGCGGGAGGGTTCGCTCTTTGAGCCGGTTGTTGGGGAACGCTTCGACCTCATCGTCTCCAACCCGCCCTACGTGATGAGCCCGCCCACCGGCCAGCGCCTGACCTACCGTGAGGGGGACCTGCAGGCCGACGGCCTCGTGGAAGCCATCGTCCGGCAGTCCGCGGATCATCTCGCCGAGGGTGGCAGCCTGCAACTGCTCACCAACTGGGCCGTCGTGGACGGCGTCGACTGGCGGGACAGGCTCCGCGGCTGGGTGGAGGGGACCGGACTCGACTGCTGGGTCATCGAGCGTGAACGACTTGACGCGTACACCTACGTAGAGCTGTGGCTGACCGATGCGGGACTCGCCGGTTCACCGGAGTGGGAACCGGCCTACCGGCGATGGCTCCAGTACTTCGAAGGCCTCGGCATCAGTGAGGTGGGCATGGGGTGGATGCTGCTGACTGCGGCCGGGCGCGCGCAGCCCTGTCTGAGGTTCGAGACGTGGCCGCACGCAGTCGCCCAGCCGGTGGGTGACGTCTTCGCCCGGAATCGGGCGGCGATCGATGCGGCGACACTCCCGCTGGAAGAACTCCTGAAGAGTCGCCCCGTTCTGAAGGACGTGGTGCAGGAAACCACAGGGGAACCGGGGGCGGAGGATCCCACCCACGTCGTTCTGCGGCAACGCACCGGCCTCCTCCGGGCCATCAGGGTGGGTACTGCCGATGGCGCGGTTCTCGGTGCCCTCGACGGCGAGCTCACCCTCGGGCAGGTCATCGGCGCAGTGGCGAGCGTCCTGGACCGGGACACCGCCGATGTGGCCGCCCAGGTGGTCCCCGTCGTGCGTGATGCACTGCGGGACCAGTTGCTGCTCCTTGGGCGTTTCGCTGACCACGCGTAGGGGGCATCGGCGAGCGTGGGCTAGCATTCCCCACGTCCACCCGAAGCCAAGAAGAGAACAACGGAAGTAGGTTGCATGGCTGGCACACCCAAGCGTCTCGTGATCGTCGAGTCGCCCACGAAGGCCACCAAGATCGCTGGATACCTGGGCGAGGGCTACATCGTGGAGTCCAGCCGTGGCCATGTCCGCGACCTTCCGAAGGGTGCCTCCGATGTCCCCGCCAAGTACAAGGGTGAGAAGTGGGCACGCACGGGCGTCAACGTGGACAAGGACTTCGAGGCGTTGTACGTGGTGGCCGCGGACAAGAAGGCCACGATCAAGGATCTCAAGACGAAACTGGCGGGCGTCGACGAACTCCTGCTGGCCACCGATGGGGACCGCGAGGGCGAGGCCATCGCGTGGCACCTCTTGCAGGAGCTGAAGCCCAAGGTGCCGGCGCTGCGAATGGTCTTCCACGAGATCACGTCCAGCGCAATCGCGGAGGCCGTGTCGCACCCTCGCAAGCTCGACGTCGACCTCGTGGATGCGCAGGAAACGCGCCGCATCCTGGACCGCCTGTACGGCTACGAGGTCTCACCCGTGCTGTGGAAGAAGGTCATGCCGAAGCTCTCGGCGGGACGTGTGCAGTCCGTTGCCACCCGTCTCATCGTGGACCGCGAGCGTCAACGCATCGCCTTCGTCCCCGCCTCCTACTGGGATCTCGACACGGTGCTGGATGGCGGAGAACGCGCGGAGCCCCGCAACTTCTCGGCCCGCCTCGCCTCTGTCGGTGGCTCAAGGGTGGCGCAGGGACGCGACTTCAACGCCGAGGGACAGCTCACCAGCGAAGACGTCCTGGTCCTCGACGAGGAGGCAGCCAAGAAGCTGGCCGAAGCACTGGGGACGGCGAAGCTCGCGGTGACGTCGGTCGAGGCCAAGCCCTACACGAGGCGGCCCTACGAGCCGTTCCGCACCACGACGCTGCAGCAGGAAGCTGGCCGCAAGCTGGGCTTCACCTCGCAGCGCACCATGTCGGTGGCGCAGGAACTGTACGAGAAGGGTTTCATCACCTACATGCGAACCGACTCGGTGACGCTGGCGGCCTCCGCCGTCGCGGCAGCCCGGTCGCAGGTGGCGGAGCTATTCGGTGAGAAGTACCTACCGGCCAAGCCCCGCGTCTACGCCTCCAAGGTGAAGAACGCGCAGGAGGCCCACGAGGCCATCCGTCCCGCGGGTGACACGTTCCAGCACCCCGACAGGACCGGTCTGCACGGCGACACCCTCAAGCTCTACCGCCTGGTGTGGATGCGCACCGTCGCCTCACAAATGGCCGATGCCCGGGGTGAGCAACTGACAGTGAGGATCGACGCACGCACGCCGCATGCCGTGGAGCTTGCCCGCGGTCCCGTGCAGAACGTGGAGATGATCTCCTCGGGCCGCACGATCCTGTTCCACGGCTTCCTGAAGGCCTACGTGCAGGGCGTCGACGACGATTCTGCATCGGATGATTCCCAGTCCCGACTGCCACAGCTCACAGAAGGGCAGGAGGTGTTCGCCGAATCGATCACTCCCGCGGGCCACGAGACCAAGGCGCCGGCGCGCTACACCGAGCCATCGCTGGTGGCCAAGCTGGAAGAGTTGGAGATTGGCAGGCCGTCCACCTACGCGTCGATCATCCGGACCATCACCGCACGCGACTACGTGTTCAAGAAGGGCTCGGCGCTGGTGCCCACGTGGCTCGCCTTCGCCGTCACCCGGCTGCTGGAGGAGCACTTCGCCGAGTTGGTGGACTACACGTTCACCGCGCAGCTCGAGGACCTGCTCGACGAGATCGCCTCGGGCAACGCGGATCGCCTCAAGGTGTTGACCGAGTTCTACCGCGGGCCCGAGGGCGCTGAGCACCAGGGCCTGGAAACCCTCGTCAGCGAACTCGGCGACATCGACGCCCGCGGGCTGTCGACGTTCCCGCTCAAGGATTCGGAGATCGACGTCCGGGTGGGGCGCTACGGCACCTACGTCGAAGCCGCGGACGGTCGGCGCGCCAACGTTCCCGAGGACTTGGCGCCCGATGCGCTGACGGTGGAGCTGGCCGAGGAATTGCTCAGCAAGCCGCTCGACGAGGAGCATGAACTGGGCGTGGACCCGGACACGGGGCTGATGGTGGTGGCGAAGAACGGGCGCTACGGACCCTACGTCACGGAGATTTTGCCCGAGGATGCACCGAAGTCACGCAAGCCACGCACCGGTTCGCTGTTCTCTTCCATGACGCTCGACACCGTGGACCTCGACACCGCGAAGCGGCTGCTGAGCCTGCCGCGGGTGGTGGGCAAGGACTCCGAGGGCACGGAAATCACCTCCCAGAACGGCCGCTACGGTCCGTACCTCAAACGCGGAACTGACTCCCGGTCACTGACCAGCGAGGCCCAGATCTTTGACATCACACTGGAGGAGGCCCTGGCCGTCTACGCGCAGCCCAAGACGCGCGGACGGGCAGCCGCGGCGGCTCCCCTCAAGGAGTTCGGGGAGGATCCCGCCTCCGGCAAGCCCGTGGTCCTCAAATCTGGACGCTTCGGCCCGTACGTCACCGATGGGGAGACCAACGCCACCCTGCGTCGCGATGATTCGCCGGAGGACATTGAGCCGGGGAGGGCCTTCGAGCTCCTCGCTGAGAAGCGGGCCAAGGGCCCCACCAAGAAGCCGTCGCGGAAGCCGGCCGCCAAGAAGGCGCCGGCGAAGAAGGCCCCGGCCAAGAAAGCACCCACCAAGCGGTCGGGCACGACGAAGGCCTAGGGGACACCAGACACCATGGCCGCCAAGTCGCTGCCGGAGCTTCGCTTCGAGATGGACTTCGACGCGCCGTCGCCGACGATGCTCTCCGCGACGGTGGGGATTGATCGAGTCTCCAGTAATCCCTCCGATGCCGAACATCGCGAGGTCACGGTTTTTGACTCCGAGGACGAGCGGCTCCTGCGCGCAGGCATCGTGATGGCCCATCGCGTGGTCGCGGGCCGCGGGCAGTGGTATCTGGCCGCTCCGTCCTGGCAACCCCGGCTCCCCGCTGAGCGTGTGGAACCCCTGGGACCCCGGGGAACCCTGCCCGAGGAGTTCGTGCGCTTGATCGGCCCCATCCTCAGGCGGGCCGCGCTGGGGCCGGTCGCCGCGCTCGAGCACGACACTCGTGCCCACCTCCTGCGAGCGGACGACAAGGCCGAACTGGCACTCGTCACCGATGAGAAGGTGATCGTCCGACGCGATGGTTCCACGATCCGTCGCTATCGCCAGGTGACGGTGACACCGACGGCAGCGATGACGGCCCAGCAGGTGGAATTCGTGCGTGGAGCCATGGAGGAGATTGACGCCACGCAGGTGGAACACTTCCCCACCCTGCAACAGCGCCTCGGAGCACCCGCCACAGGCCTGACAGACTTCCCGCGCCCCCGGGCACTACGCAGCAATGCCACCATGGAGGAACTGGTCTCGGCGGTGTTCGTCGCGGACCTGTGGGGCATCACCGCTCTCCTCCTCGACGCGGAGAGGAGTCGCCGCCCCCACGTCGCCTCCCTGAACGCCCAGCTGGTGTCAGTCCAGCGCGACCTCCACGGGCTGGCCCATGCGCTCGCCCCCGCATGGCGGGAAAAGGTGGAACACCTGCTGGCCGGGCTGCCGTTCGAGTACCTCTCCGATGCGGCCCAGGTTGCCCTCGACGTCGCCGATGCGCTGGTGACCGAGGTGCGTGCCCCCAAGCTGGGCGACGTCGCCAGCCAGGAGGCGGCACCCCTGCTGCTCCAGCGTGCGCAGCAGGCCGCGGTCATCATGGCCGAGCGGTGCGGCGCCCTGACGGTCGGATCCACGGACCGGGCATGGGAGGCCGCCCTCGGGGCAGCGGAGATGCTGGCCGTGTCCGCGTCCGTCGCCGAACCGGTTCTCGGCAAGCCCCTGCGCAAGTTGGCGCGACGCATGCAGGCCGTGACGGAGCACCTGCGGGCCTGCAGTGCGCAGTGGGACGAGTCCGACATCTCGCTGGACGGCATGACGGTCGAAGAGGGGTATCTGCTGGGCCGACAGGTGGAGCGGGTGCGTTCCTCCAGCGTGACCGAACGCGGCCGCTTCGTCGCGCTGTGGCCCGACAGGCTGGATGAACTGCGTCGACTGATGGCCAGAGCGAAGAGGTCCACATGACCGGGGTGTTCGTCGTCTTCGAGGGCGGCGACGGTGTGGGCAAGTCAACACAGGTGGATCTCCTTGCCGAATGGCTCGCCGGATCCGGCGTTGACCATGTCGTCACCCGCCAGCCCGGTGGCACCTCTCTGGGAACGAAGCTGCGTCCCCTGATCCTGGACCACGGCCACGGCGATGTCGCCCCGCGTGCAGAGGCCCTGATGTACGCCGCTGACAAGGCACAACACATGTATGAGGTGGTGGTCCCGGCGCTGCGGCGCGGTTGCGTCGTGGTGAGCGACAGGTATGTCGATTCGATGATCGCCTACCAGGGAGCAGGCCGCTCGCTCGCGCTGGACGAGGTGGCTCTCGTGGCCAGGTGGGCCACCGAGGACCTCCGGCCGGATCTGACGGTCCTGCTGGATGCTGACCCGGCGGAAGCCGTCGAGCGCATCAGCCACAAGGACCGGTTGGAGGGGGCCGGGCTGGAGTTCCACCGCAGGGCACGCGCACACCTCCTCCGTCTGGCGGACGGGGCGCCGGAGAGCTATCTCGTGCTGGATGCGCGTCGTCCCCGGGATGAGCTTGGGCGGTCAATCGCAGCCCGCGTTCGTGCACTCATCGGGGGCTGAGAGAGCCGACAGGCGACCAGAGCTGCGGGAACATGCGCGGGAACACAGTGTCGGTGGCGAGTGGCAGGATGACCGTTGTGAGTCAAGGTGTGTGGGATGAGCTCGTCGGGCAGCAGAAGGCCGTCGCGGTGCTGCAGCGCGCCATCAGTGGTGGCAGGCACTCCATGTCCCATTCATGGCTCTTCGTCGGACCGCCGGGGTCCGGGCGGAGCAACGCCGCCCGCGCCTTCGCGGCTGCGTTGCAGTGCCACTCCGGGGGATGCGGCCACTGCAATGACTGTCGCACGTCACTGTCGGGGGCCCATCCCGATGTGACCCTGCTGCGCACGGAGCAGCTCTCCATAGGGGTGGACGAGGTGCGGGCCCTGGTTGGTCGTGCCAACGTTTCGCCCGTGGGAGGCCGTTTCCAGGTGGTGGTGGTGGAGGATGCGGACCGGATCACGGAGCGTGGTGCCGACGCGCTGCTGAAGTCACTGGAGGAGCCGGCAGCAAAGACCGTGTGGCTGCTGTGCGCCCCGAGCGCTGATGACGTGATCGTCACCATCCGCTCCCGTTGTCGCGAACTGCGCCTGGTCACGCCAGATGATGACGCTGTCACCCATCTGCTCATCCAGCGCGACGGGATTTCGCCGGCCCTGGCGGCCCACAGCGCCCGCGTGGCCCAGGGCCACATCGGACGCGCGCGAATGCTGGCGCGCTCGGACACTGCCCGAATCCGTCGTCGGGAGGTGCTCACCCTGCCGTCGCGTCTGCGGACACTTACGGACTGTCTCACCGCCGCGGAGAACCTGGTGAAATCCAGCGCGGAGGAAGCTGCGCAGGCAACACAGGATCTCGACGCCCGAGAACTTGCCGAATTGCAGCAGGCGCTGGGCGTGGGGGGCCGCGGTGCCAGACCCCGCAATGCCCAGGCTGCGATCCGTGAGATGGAGGAGCAGCAGAAGATGCGTGCCAAGCGGATGCAACGCGATTCCCTCGACAGGGTGCTGACCGAGCTGACCGGCTACTTCCGGGACGTGCTCGCCGCCCAGAGCTCCTCGGAGACCCCACTGATCAACCAGGACCTCGCAGACGAGATCCGGCCGCTGGCCAACCGTTCCACGGGGGAGCAGACCCTTCGCGCCATGGATGCCATCCTCGCTGCACGAACGGCGCTGGAGGGCAACGTGGCGCCGTTGCTCGCGATGGAATCGTTGATGGTGGGCATCGCCCAGGCCGGACGCAGTTGAGGTGGACGGAGCTGTTGCCTGCGCGGCGTCAGCACAATTGCCCCCTGTGATGGAAGGATGTGGGACAGCAATCCAGCAGGAGGAGTTTTCCCCATGACATCAGGAGCCAACGGCGAGTGGGTGCGTCAAGGGACGCCCCGTGACGACGCGGACTGGAACAAGGAGCAGAGTGAGTACGGCACCGCGCTGAGCCCCACCGAGTGGGACGACTATTCGAGCGAGCAGTCCGTACCTGTCGCCGCTCCACGCGCACAAACACCCGAGGGCGCCCCGACGGCCGATTCGCCCGACACTCCGGAGGGGCGGGATCCTGAGCCCGTGCCCGGTCAGGAACCGGACGCGGAGGAGGACTACCGCTCGAACGAGACGGAAACCGGCACGGCGGACAATCCCACCGGCGACCCTGATGCCCGTGGCACCGAGCCGGTCCCCGACGCGCCCGAGCCTGCCGGCTCCACGGCGGTTGCCGCGGAAACGGGGCTGGGCGTGGGTGAGGACCAGTACGTCCAGGACCAGGGCGAAGAAACCACACGGCCCCGTCCCATCGTGCCGGACGCCAGTGGCCCCTCCGAAGAGGATGCGTCCCGTGGGAGCGCGGAATCCGGAGGGCGTGACGGGATGGAGCCCGCGGCCGAGGAGCCAGCGACGAGCGGCGCCGATGATGCCGAGGAGCGGGAGGATTCTGAGGAGCCCCACGTGCAGGCGGCGGAGTACCTCGCAGTTGCGCCCGTGCCGGTGGATCCTGCGATGGATGAGCGGGAGGATGCAGGCCCCACCGGAACGGAGTCGGAGAGCCCGTCCGAGCGCCGGACAGAAGATGTGATCGCGAGTGACGACCCCGTCGCGGACGACGATGATGATGCGGATGATCCGACCCCGGGTGAGCAGTCGGTGGATTCTGGCGACGACGAGATGGAGGCCACGCAGGCCGTGCCGGTGGCCGTGGTTGCGGTGGACGCGGAGACCACGGCGGCAGTACCCGATGGCCTCTACCGGGCTGGCGGCGCAGAGAGCAGTGCCGTCGCCGACGAAACGTATCCGGATGTGGATGTGGAGGAGGAGAGGCTGCAGGCGCGCCTGGACGCGGAGCGACAGGCTCGTGAGCAGCGCCTCGGTGCCGTCGCGACCTCTTCCGAGAACGCCAGCCGGGAGGACGCCGGACCAGCGCGCATCACCACGGACAGGTTCTTCCCCAGTTTCTCGCTCTTCGTGCTGCGACTCGTGACGGCGAGCATCCTGGGTGTCACCAGCTGGCAGATCCTCGGCAGCGGAGTGGACGAGACCGCCAACTTCCTGGCTGGCTACCCGCTCATCCCCGAGCCCCGTTTGGTGGCCTGGATTCTCGGCTTCACCCTCGCGGCCCTTGCACTGCTGCTGGTCATCGGTCTGTTGCAACGACTCGTCGGACTCCTCCTCCTGGCGATCGCCGTGGCGACACTCACGTTCATCCGCTGGGGAAGTTTCTCCATCTTCCAGGCTGACACTTCCGGCTTCCTGGGCGACAGGGATCTGCTGCTCGCGGCCGTCGGTCTCCTCCTCCTTGGCATGGGCGGCGGCAGGTGGGGCATTGACGGTGCCTTCCGCGCCTCACGCGCCGCCTCGAAGGCGGAGCGCGAGGGCTGAGCACACCCTCCCCGCAAACTGCCGTGGGGGCTCAGCCTTGGAGCCGTTGTGTAGCGTTCGATCCTGAACGACGGCGAGGAAGGCTGGCGATGAGGAAGAATTGGGTGGGTTGGACCCAAGGCGTGGTGGTCGTGCTCGTCGTGGCGCTGGTGGCGTCGTTCTTCTTCCTGGGCATGGCCGGGGGGCCCCTTCCAGAACCGCCGGCCCCCTCCGAGGAGCCCACCGTCCAGACTCCACCCGCGGTGGATCCATCTGCGGCGCAGCCGGGGGTGCCGCTGGTCCCCGTGGAGGAACACGAGGTGTGGGACCTCGGTGAGGACCTCAACCAGGACCGCCAGCTCGACGTCACCGCCGATGGGGAGGCGTTGGACCTACCCGAAGCCCTGGGATCTGATCTCACCCCGTACTGGAACCAGACCGTGGAGTGGGAGCCATGCGGTGAAGAGCTCTGCGCGCAGGTCTTGGCACCACTCGACTGGGAGGAGCCCGGCAGGGCCGCGGTCGAGATCGCAATGCGCAAGGTGCCCTCCGCGGACCCCACACGGGGGCCGCTGTTCGTGAACCCGGGGGGCCCCGGGTTCGGCGGGCAGAGCTTCGCGAGCAATTTGGGGGTGGATGCCTGGGATGGCTACGACATCGTGGGATGGGACCCCCGCGGCACCGGGGAGTCAACGAACGTGGAATGCGGGACCACGGAGGAGACCGACGAGGTCTTCGAACTGGACGGTTCCCCGGACGACGCTGCGGAGCGAGCGGCACTCGAACAGGGTTGGGCCGAGTTCGCCCGCCAGTGCCGGGAGAACTCCGGCGCATTGTTGGACCACATCACGACCATCGAGAACGCGCGTGACCTCGACCTCCTGAGGCACTTGCTCGGTGCCGGGAAGCTCAACTACGTGGGCGTCTCCTACGGCACGTACGTGGGTGCCGTCTACGCCGAGTTGTTCCCGGATCGAGCGGGGCGCCTGGTGCTGGATTCCGCCGTCGACATCACCGACGACGAGGAAGCCGCCTCGCAGTCCGAAGGGTTCGAGTTGGCGCTGCGCAACTTTGCGAAATGGTGTGCCGAGAACGAGAAGTGCGTGCTCGGCGACTCCGTCGACGAGGTGGTGGACGGCATTGCCGAGTTCCTTGCGGAGCTGGACGCCGCCCCCATCGAAGTGGGGGATCGTGTCCTGACGCAGGGGCTGGCGACCACCGGGATCGCTCTGTTCCTCTATTCCGACGAGGAGGCCTATCCCTCCCTCGCCTACGTCGTCAACCAAGCGATGCAAGGGGATGGAAGCTACCTGCTGCAGGCGTCGGACGATCTCAATGGACGGGGGGAGGATACCTGGGCGACGGTGGCCTATGCCTTCCCCGCCACACGGTGCGTGGATGCGGCGGACGAAGGGCTCGAGGCCTCCTACGAGTGGTGGGAGGAGAACAGGAAGCAGTCCCCGATCTTCGGCACCAACATGGGTCTGGACTTCGTGTGTGAGACGTGGACCGCTGCCCCGGCCCCCCAGCTGAAACTGACGGCCGAGGGCGCGCCCACCATTCTTGTTGTGGGGACCACGGGTGATTCTGCCACCCCCTACGAGCACGCCGTGTCCATGGCGGAGCAGCTGGAGTCCGGAGTTCTGCTGACGTTCGACGGCGCCGGGCACGGTGCTGTGACGGGCGGCAACACGTGCATCGCCGACGCGGTGGACACGTACCTCGAGGAGGGCATCCCACCCGAGGAAGGCACCACCTGCTCCTGAGAAGTCGGGAGCCGGCCGGACACGCCGCATCGACCTGCTGCCCGGACGACGGACCTGCTGCCCGGACGACGATGTACGGCCCAGTGCCCAGTGGTTGGGGTGTCTCTGATCGGTTCGAGGTGGAGGGTTTCCCGGGTTTTCCCTCCGGGCCGTGGCGACGCTATAGTTTCACACTGCTGCCGCCCTAGCTCAGTAGGAAGAGCGACGCTCTCGTAAAGCGTAGGTCACGGGTTCGATTCCCGTGGGCGGCTCCACGTTGTACGGAACCCCGGTCGGGCCGGCCGGGGTTCCTTTGTTTCTCGCTGAAGGACGCCCGTCACGGAGGCGAGCCCGGTATCGGCAGGGGTGCGGAGGCAGGCCGTGGGGAGCGCCCTACCGGGGGCCGTGGTGGCGCGCCGAACCTCGCCTTGTAGGCTTGACCAACGCCGGTGTTTGCTGGAGCGCTGGCGTTTTCACTTCAGGAGGAAGCATGCTCGACTGCGCCATCATCGGGGGCGGACTGGCGGGCCTGAGCGCGGCCCTGGACCTCGTCAAGCGGGGCTTGGACGTCGTGGTCCTGGAGGCTCGTGACCGCGTGGGTGGTCGTGTCGAGAACGGCATCCTCGACGACGGGCAATACGTGGAGCTCGGCGGCCAGTGGATCGGTGCCGGGCATGATGCGGTCCAGGAACTTGTCGAGAGGTACGGCCTACACACCGTCAGCCTGCCCAACAAGGGCAGCCTCGTCGTGCGGCTGCGCGGACAGAACCTCGAAGTTCCGTCGGCGGATGAGGGTCCCGCCCTCAGTCCTTTTGAGGTCTCCGATCTCGGGCAGGGTCTCCTGCGCCTGCGTCGGCTCGCGATGCGGCTCCGTGATGATGCTGCATGGTCAGCGGCCAATGATGCCTGGTTGCGGCAGGACCTGCGTCGGTGGATCAAGACCAATCTGCGCACACAGGGTGCCCAGCTGCGGTTCATCGAGGTCTACACGGCAGCCTTCGGCCCCATGAGCCGCAAGGCAACCCTGCTGGAGGGGCTGCACCAGGTCAACTCCGGCCCGGATCTGGAGTCGATGCTCGCTTCCAACGGGGGTCTGAACCAGCGTCGCGTTGAGGGGGGCATGTTCGAGGTCTGTCGCGCGATGGCCGAAGAACTTGGGGATGTCCTGCGGCTTGGTGCCACGGTGGATCGGATCGAGCACAATGAGCGATCCGCAACGGCGGTGCTCACCGACGGCAGCCGTTTTGAGGCGAGACAGGTCATCTCGACCCTGCCGCCCAAGCTCGCCACACGCATGACACACGAACCACCATTGGCCGAGTGGCGCGCTGAGACGGCGGGAAAGGTACCCGCCGGGAACGTCATCAAGGCCTTTCTCGTCTACGACAAGCCGTTCTGGCGTGACAGGGGGCTTTCCGGACAATCCAGCGCCGACGAAGGTGCCGTCCGCGTGACCTTCGACTCCACGACGGGCGAGAATGAGCGAGGACTGCTCATGGGGTTCTTCGAGGGGGCGGACGCCGACAGCCTGTCCAAGCGGTCCGTCACACTGCGACAGCGCTCGTTCGTGGAATCTGTCACCAGGACATTCGGCGACGTGGCGGGCAGACCGATTGATTACATCGAGCGGGACTGGTCCACCGAAGAGTTCACCGGGGGCTGCCACGGCGCCCATTTTGCACCCGGCGTGTGGACCGCGAACGGCCCCGTGCTCTCGGAGCCGGTGGGGGTCCTTCACTGGGCCGGTGCCGAATACGCATCACGATTCAATGGATACATGGAGGGCGCGGTGCGTTCAGGTCTGGAGGTCGCCGCGACGGTGGCCCGCAACTGCGCCTGACCAGTCGCCAGCGCCCACCTGGCGGCCCATCAGCGGTCAACGGGTACTCACGGCCCTTCGCTTCACTGCGCCTTTTGATGTGTTTCACAAACTGGGGAACCTTCACGCCTCCTGCGTGAAGATTCGAGTGGTGACGGTTTTGGCGTGCTGTGATGGCGTGATTTCTGACGTTCTCACTCCTCTTTCTCAAGGTATTCAGCCTTCGTCTACGGGCAAAAAAAGGCCCCTGGCATCAACGATGGCAGGGGCCCGGGACTCTCGGGGAAGGAGATGGACGGTCAGACTCGAGAGTCCTATAACTGGGGGGATTCCGCCCCTCCCTTGGAGCTGGCTGAACTATACAATTGAAAGGATTCAGCGCGCAACTATGCCCCGTAGTAGATGCAATGGATCTCGTGGATGGTCAGACCACTGCGAGGTTTTTCGCGTGGGCGGGCGAGAGATGTTGGCGGAATTGCCGACCGGGGTGGCTCATTTTCGCCCAGCATGAATGCATTTCGTGACGTCGCGGAAAAACAGGGATGGGGCGTCGTCGACACGGCAGTGCTGAGGAGGATGAGGGGCCCCCAGCAGCCACGGGGCCGGCATCCTTGTCCCGTGTCCCTGCCCGACAGGGTAGAACTGTGACATGCCAGATCCACTGCTCGCCCGCGCCCGTCTGGTCGCCCAGGGCCTTGTCTCCCGGTCACATGACAGTCCACGACGGGCGGTTGAGGTGCTCGTTGCCATGCAGGGCCAGGACCTTCCGGGAGTCATAGCCTCTGCGGCACTGCGGACCGCGGGGGGCAGCGTCGAGCTGGTCCTCGAGCAGATGCGGAGGGGAGAACTCGTCCGGGGGTACCCCATGCGGGGCACTGTTTTTCTCGTTGCTGCCACGGACATGCTCTGGATGAGTGAGCTGTGTTCGGGACCGGCGCTGCGCAGTGCCGCCAATCGAAGGCAACAGCTGGGTCTCAACGCTGAGAAAGTGGACCGGGCGAGGCGCGTGGCGGAGGCGGTACTGACCGATGCTCCCAACGGGCTGACACGAGAGGAGTTCCTGGCCCACTGGGAGACCGAGGGGCAACCGACCTCCGGAGGCGTCGGCTACCACCTTCTGGCCCACCTGATCGGGGAGGGCACCCTGTGCCACGGCGCATGGAACGGAGTGGATCAAAACATTGCGCTTGCCAGCAGGTGGCTGCCGCCCGGAACTGGTCTGGACGACAGGTTCAACGGAGACCGTATTGCCGCAACGGCCGAGCTGCTGCGGCGGTATCTGGAGGGACACGGCCCGGCCACCATCCGGGACTTCGCGTGGTGGACCAAACTTCCACTGCGGGACATCAGGGCAGCTCTCCCATGCGTCAGGGACGGCCTGGAGTCCGACGGCGCTGACGAACCCCGCTACTGGCGGCGAGGACTCACCGACGAGGTCAGGGAGTTGGGCAAGCAGGTGCTGCAACCCATGCTGCTTCCGGGCTTCGATGAGTTCATCCTGGGGTACCAGGATCGAACGTTCGCGATGACGAAGGGGCAGCAGGGACTCCTGGTGCCGGGCAACAACGGCGTGTTCAGACGCTCAATGGTCGTCGGGGGCACGGTGAGGGGATTCTGGCGGCGGGAGGGACGGCCCGGCAGGCGCACTCTGGGGATGGAGCCATTCGGCCCCATCCCCAAGGCGGCACAGGCTCGCCTGCACGCGCTGTTCTCGACCTTTCCTGTTGTCGCGCCATGAAGCTGCGACCCTGAGCTGTGGCGGGAGTCACACGGCGGCAAGTCCCCGCTCGCCGGTGCGGATGCGTACCACTTCCTCAACGGGCGTGGACCAGACTTTTCCGTCGCCGACGGCGCCTGTCCGGGCCGCCTCCACGATCACGTCGATGACCGCGCCAGCCTCCTCATCACTGACAACCACTTCCAGGCGTGCCTTGGTCAGGAAGTCGATGGTGAACTCCGTCCCGCGATACACCTCGCGGTGGCCGCGCTGCCGGGCGTACCCGGCGCATTCCGTGACGGTCATGCCCGCCACGCCGTGCTGGGCCAGCGCCACGGCGATGGTGGTGAGCATGGTGGGCTGGACGATTGCGGTGACGAGTCTCATACTCGTTCTCCTTCGGGGCTGGGGACGACGATGCTGTGCTTGACGCTGTAGGCGCTGTAGCCGACGACGCTGAGGTCATAGCCGGATTCGGCATGCTCCACGCCGTCGATGCCAGCGGTCTCGGACAGTGCATGCGTCCTGAGCCCCATGGTCTTCTGCAGCACCTTCGCGATGATGAATGTGACGACGAACGAGTAGGCCAGCACAGCGGCGGCCCCCAGGATCTGAGCCCACAGCACGGCGAAACCGCCACCGTAGAAGAGTCCTGCGGCTCCGGTGGGGGAGGCGGGATCGGCGAGCAGGCCGATGACGATGGTGCCGATGAGCCCGCCGCCCAGGTGGACTCCCACGACGTCAAGGGAATCGTCATAGCCGAGCTTCTTCTTGAGGCCGATGGCGAAGGCGCAGCCCACTCCCGCCAGAAGGCCGATGGCCAACGCACCGAGAGGGCTGACTGCCGCGCAGCCGGGCGTGATGCCCACGAGGCCCGCGACGATTCCGGATGCAGCACCGAGGCTGGTGGCGTGGCCGTCGCGAAGACGTTCAACAAGGAGCCAGCCGAGCATTGCTGCCGCTGTTGCCGCGAGAGTGTTGATCCACGCGACGCCAGCCGTGCCGTTGGCTCCCAGGGCGGAGCCAGCGTTGAAGCCGAACCAGCCGAACCACAGCAGGCCAGCACCCAGCATCACGAGGGTCAGGTTGTGGGGGCGCATCGGGTTGGTCTTGAAGCCAATGCGAGGCCCGAGCACGATGCACAGGGCGAGGGCTGCCGCCCCCGCGTTGATGTGGATCGCGGTACCGCCCGCGAAGTCAATGGCCTCAATGGTGTTGGCGATGAAGCCGCCGGTCTCAGAGACGGAGTCGTTGAATGCGAAGACCCAGTGGGCGACGGGGAAGTACACCACCAGCGCCCACACCGCAGCGAACACTGCCCAGGCCGAGAACTTCATGCGGTCCGCGACGGCGCCACTGATGAGTGCCACGGCGATGATGGCGAAGGCGCCCTGGAAGCCGACGAACACCAGCGTCGGTATCGTTCCCACCACGGCGTCCTCCGACATCAGTCCGTTCAGGGCGAGGAAGTCAAGGGGATTGCCCACGACGCCGCCGACGGAGTCCCCGAAGGACATGGAGAATCCGATGAGGACCCACAGGACACCGACGATGCCCATGCTTGTCACTGACATCATCAACATGTTCAGCACGCTCTTGGCGCGCACCATCCCGCCGTAGAAGAAGGCGAGGGCAGGAGTCATCAGCAACACGAGCGCGGCGCTGGTCAGCACCCAGGCCGTGTCACCGGCAGATATCTCGAGGACGTTCATGGGAGTAATCCTGTATGCACAGGATTTCGGCGAAATGGATGCCCGGTAACGGAGTTGGACATTCCCGGTTGCAGTTGCGCGTCGGCGTGTTACCAACGGGTAACGGTCATCCCGTGCGGTTCTCGTGCCTTTCGGGGAGGGACCGCGTTCCACGTCCCCCGAGTTCTGCATTGACCCGGGCATGCCCGCATCGAGTGTCGGCCCCTGTCGTATACGGCATCGTGAACGGTGGGTGCGTGTCCGGCCGGATCTGTCGGATAGTGCTGGGCAGGTCGGTGGCCGGAGGGTGCGTCGGTGGCGCACCGGAAGCAACGATGATCCTGCGTCAGTGACGGGTGAGCCAGTCGAGCTGCTTCCACCGCTGGACGTCGCCACCGCCCTCGTGCCCGTTGTAGGGATACACCTCGATGTCCTTGGCCCCGCCCCAGGCGTTGAAGGCCGGAAAGACGGTCGAGGGCGGGCAGGTGAGATCGGACAGGGCGACGGAGAAGTACGCCGGGCACCGGGCTCGCCCGGCGAAGGAGACGCCGTCGAAGTAGCTGAGCGTCTCCCACACCTGATCCTCCAGATGGGGAGCAGACTTCAGGAGGTCGGCCACCAGGGCGAAGGGATAATCGTCCGTCAGTTCAACGCCCCGCCGGATGTTGCACATGAATGGCACATCCGGCATTGCTCCGGCCAGTTCAATACCCAGCGACGGCGCCAGGCCGGCCGCCGCGATGCTCAGGTAGCCCCCCTGCGAGCCGCCAGCCACGAACAACCGGCTGGGATCGACGAGGCGATGATCCGCCGCGTATTGCAGGAAGCGAGCCGCGTCGGTGACGAGCCGTCGGTAGTAGTACCTCTCGGCGGATGCGATGCCCTTGGTCATGGGTCCGGGCGGGCCGAAGTCCCCGGCGTCCACGTGCCGGTCCGGCGTCCCGCCGAACAGTGTTGAACCATTCCAGCCCTGCCCGCGACAGTCCATGACGAATTGCGCGTACCCGGCGGCCGCGAAGAGTGCGTCGAAGGGCATGCCACGGGACATCGAATAGCCGTGGTAGCACACCACGGTGGGCAGTGGCTCCATGGCTCCGGCCGGGATGTGCAGCCAGGCCCTGATGGGCGCACCGTCGAAGCCGCTGAAGGAGAGATCGAATGTCTCGATGGTCGTCAATCGGTTGTCAAACGCCACTTCCCGGGCGGTAACGGGTTGATTCGC
Source organism: uncultured Actinomycetota bacterium (assembly GCA_963747505.1). GTDB lineage: Bacteria > Actinomycetota > Actinomycetes > Propionibacteriales > Propionibacteriaceae > Arachnia. Next base: position 461,496 of record CAVVFD010000002.1, read on the forward strand.
TCGCAACGTCCGCGCCCAGAAGGCATCGAAATCCGGTGCCTCGGGCACGTCGGGGCGGTACTCACGGAGCTCGGCAAGGGGAAAGTCGTACTGGGCCATGTCCATCAATGCTAGTGGGAAGCATGCGTTGCCGGACGCGACGAGTCTGTCGGCCGTCGTGTTTGAGGCTGCTCAGGCGGTGAAGTCGGCCGCCGACACCTCGAACTCGCCCGCCTCAATGGCATCGACGATGCGTTTCGCGGTGACCTCCGGTGCCAATCCCTCGGGGAGCTTCGGTGCCTGACCAGCGAGGGCACGCTCAACCAGGCCCGTTTCCGTGTGGGGCGGTCGGACGTCGTAGACATCCAGACCGGCCTTGCGCAATTCCCTGCCCACGGCGTGATCGGCAGCAGTCAGCGCTGCCTTCGTGGCCGAGTAGGCGGCCATGCCAGCCATCGGCTTCTCCGCCACCACGGCGGAGATGTTGACGACGAAACCCTTCGTGTCGACCAGCAGCGGTGTCACCCGCCGCAGCACGAAGAGAGGTCCGATGACGTTGGTCATGAAGAGTTCTTCGATGATCGCGTCCTCTGTGTCCGCCAACGATCCGAAGGCGACGACACCAGCGGCATTGATCACACCGTCGAGACGGCCATGGGCATCCCTGGCTGCCTCGACGATGGAGTCGCCGGCCCTGGCGTCGGTGAGATCTGCCACCACCACGGTGGCATCCTCGATGCCGACGTCGCGCAGACGCTCCTCGCTGCGGCCGACGAGGATCACCTTCGAACCGCGTTCGGCCAACTCACGGGAGATGATCGATCCGAGGGCGCCACTGGCGCCGATGACTGCGACGACTGCGTCGCTGAGTGTGTGTCCCGCCATGGGACAACTCTAGGTGGCCCCAGAGCAACCCCACGGGCCGCAACGGGTTGACCGGCCGACGATGCGGCCACGGGATCACTTGGGTCCCCACAGGCGGTGCAGTGCACCCGGAGGCTCGGAGATCAGGCGGACTGCCGCCAGGGCGAAGTTGCTGACAGCATGGAGGGCAGGTCTGACATGTTGAGGACGATGTGGTGTGCCCCGGCCGCCAACAGGTGTTCAGCGGTGGAATAGGCGCGATCCGGGGGAGCCAGGGCGAATACGGTCGCCCCGGCTGCGACGCCCGCCCTGACTCCCGCCACGGAGTCCTCAACGACGGCGGCGGTGCTGGGATCGACGCCCAACGCGGCTGCTGCGGCGAGGTAGACATCGGGTGCAGGCTTGGTGTGAGGGGTCTCCATGCCACTGAACACCCTGTCCCCGAAGAGCTCGGCCAAGCCCGTGAGACCCAGTTGCATTTCAACCTTGCCCCTGTCTGCGCCGCTCACGCATGCGAACATCTCGCCCATGGTCCCGGCCACCTGTCGCACGGCATCCACCGCGCCAGGGATGGGGGCGAGCTCGGCCCTCAGTGCGATGTCGCGACGGATGCGGAACTTCGCGATCCATTCCTCATCGATGCGGTGACCGGTGTGTTCGTGAATGATCCGCCATTCGTCGAGGAAGGACTTGCCGACGAAACGGTCGATGCTCTCCTGCTCGCTGATGTCCCAGCCGAGTTCGATCAGCATCTCCCGCAGCACCTTGTTGGTGGTGGGTTCCGAGTCCACGAGGACCCCGTCGCAGTCGAAGAGAACGGCGGAGAAGAATGCGTCAGTCACGCAGAGGAAGTGTATATCCCCACGAGAAATCACTGGAGTCAACCCATGGGGGGGACGACATCCGCTGAGCCCCACGGGAGTATGCCCACAGACGGGCCTACGATGAAGCATGGTTGACGAAACGTTGGTTGTGGTGGGCAATGACAAGGGCGGGTCTCTCTCGGTCCTCCACCTCGTGCAGGATGAACTGAGACCCCTCTTCGACAGCAGGGTGGGTGAGGGATGCAACACTTTCGCCGTGGACCGGCAACGGGGCCTCCTGTACGTGGGAGTGAAGGAGCCGCGTCCGGCCATCGTGACGCTGCGTCTGGATCGCCAGAAGCGGGAGATGGTGGAGATTTCGCGGCGGGATGTGGAGGACCCGCTCTCCTATCTCGCACTCAGCGGCGACGTGCTTCTGGGGGCCTCGTACCACGGCGGTTGGGGGGCGTCCTGGCTCGTTTCCGAGGGCGAGCTCTCTCCCGTGGTGTCCCGCCTCGAGTACCGCAACCTGCACTGCTCAGTGCCGGACCCGCAGGGGATTCATGCGTACTTCGCGTCGCTCGGCGATGACCTGATCGCGCAGTTCGCCATTGATGCCGACGGCGCATTGAGGGAATTGCCGGAACCCACGGTGGCATGCCCACCCGGATCCGGTCCGCGTCACATCGTGGTGTCGCCGGACGGCCGCAATGCCTACCTCCTCACCGAGTTCACCGGTGAGGTCATCCGCTTCGACCGCTCACCCGACGGCAGCCTCACCGCTGCCGAGTCCTTCGCGGCGTACGACACGACCGCAGGGCTCGGCAGGAGCGAGTACGGCCGCGATCCCCGCGGGGAACACCTCATCTGGGGTGCCGACCTGGCTCTGGCGCAGGCGGGGACCTGGCTGGTGGCGTCCGAACGCACGGCGTCCACCATCTCCGCGATCCCGCTCGACGGCGGCGGGCACCTCGTGGAGGGCGCCGTCATCACCCCCACGGAGCAGCAGCCACGTGGCCTGGCAGTGTCCCCGGACGGCAGTCGGGTGGTGGTGGTGGGTGAGCTCTCCGGATCTGCGTCGCTGTACCGGATCGATGATGGTGCGCTCATCCAGCTTCATCGGGTGGAGACGGGGCTCGGCCCCAACTGGGTCCGTTTCATCTGAACGGGTGGCGGCTTGAAGGCGGTGCCGACCGCCCCTCTAGGCTCGAATGCATGACCGTCACGACGCGCCGCATGCGGGATCTCACCATCGAAGGCCACACCATTTCCGTCCCCTTGGCCTGGGGGGATGGCGAGGACGGGCGCAGCGTCGACGTGCATGCGTCGGTTGCCACCCGCACGGGCGGCGAGAATCTGCCGTTCCTGCTATTCCTCCAGGGCGGTCCCGGGTCGGAGGCGCCACGCGTCCTGACAACTCCGTGGTCGCCGTCGTGGCTCGACGATGCGCTGGCACACCACCGCGTGGTGATGCTGGACCAGCGGGGAACGGGGAGATCCACGCCGGTGTCCGACGAGATCCTCGCACTGGGGACCGACGTCGTCGTCGAGCACTTGACGCACATGCGAGCCGATTCGATCGTCAGGGACGCCGAGGCCATGCGGGAGCACTTGGGCGCGGAGACGTGGAACACGCTGGGGCAGTCCTTCGGCGGGTTCACCACGTTGGCATACCTCAGCACGGATGCGGCCTCGCTGGATCGGGTCTTCTTCACCGGTGGGCTGAGCGGTATCGGGCATTCGACCGAAGACGTCTACGCCCTCACGTACGACAAGATGCGTGCCGCCAGCGAGGGCTACTATCGCCGTTTCCCCGAGCAGCGGGACGCCATGCGTCGGCTGGTGGATCTGGCCAGCCGGGGGCAGGTCACGTTGCCCGACGGCGAGGTCCTGTCGGTCTCCCGGCTACGGTCGCTCGGCATGCTTCTCGGCAGCGACCACGGATGGCAGACGCTCTGGAAGATACTCGACCAGGAGCCCGCCACGAATGCGTTCCGCCATGATCTGGCGGCAGCCCTTCCGTTCCGCGGCAGGAACCCGATGTACTACGTGTTGCACGAGTCCTCCTACGCCGACGGGGTGGTCACGAACTGGGCTGCGGAACGGGCTGAGCCAGACGACTTCCGCGCGGATTCCACCCTGTTGACAGGCGAACACGTCCGTCGGGAGTGGGCAGACACCGTGCCTGACCTCCAACCTTGGCGGGAAGTGGCCGACGCACTGGCGGCTGTCGAATGGCCGAAGCTGTACGACTCGGAGGCCATCGCCGCCTCGGGCATCGAGGGGGCGGCGGCGGTGTACTACGACGACCGCTTCGTGCCCGTCGAGCACTCCATGGCCACCGCAGCCCTGATGCCCCACGTCCTGGTGCGCGTCACCAGCGAACATGAACACAGTGGCCTGCGCACCGGCAACGTGCTGCCAGTGCTGTTCGACCTGGCCGAAGGACGGCTTGTCCGCTGACCCGGCAACGGTGAGGTGGTTGGTCAACCTGCATCGTCGCGACCGTTGTGTGGCCGGAGCACTCCGGCGTCCTCAAGCCAGCGGCGAGTATCGGCGTCGCTCAGCCAGAGGTGTGCGTGCCAGCCCGCAGCAACAGCACCTTCGACGTTCCTCTGCTTGTCGTCGATGAAGGCAATCTGTGGTCCGGACAGATTCAACTCCTCCGCGACCGTGGCGTAGATCTCCGGAGCAGGCTTCACCAAGCCCATGGTGGCGGAGATGAACAGCCCGTCCACGAGCTCGCGCCACGGTGCCCGGTCCGCGGCCGTCTGCATCGCATGGGGCGAGTTGCTGAGAACAGCAACGATCACGTCGGCTGCGTGGCAGTCACGCAGCAGCCGCCAGGCGGACGGGCGGAGTTCTGCCCACATCGACGCGTCCAGCTCCGCCAGTTTCTCATACGTCTCGGGGTCTCCATTGCGGTCCCCAGCCGCACATATGGGTGCCCAGTAGTGGGCGGCGGATGCTCCCGCATCGTAGGCGCCCCGATCCTCCCAGTACTGCGCCTCGAGTTGGTCGGTGCTGCTGCCGATGCGAGCGGCGAGTGTGGGCAGCAACGCTGATGGCGAGGCAAGCACCCCTCCGAGGTCGAACACGACAGCCTTGATCATGACCTGATGGTAGGCCTGCGCCGTGCACACGGCTGCTCATCTGCGAGGGAACCCCCGATCAGGCGCGTGAGCTCCGGGGTGTCGAGCGTCCCACACCAGCTACAGTGTCGCCCGTGATGCCGCTGGAGGTCTGGTTTCCTGAGGGTATGGGCCTTGACATGCTCATCCTGGTGATGCTCGTGGCACTCGCTGCAGGGTGGGTGGACGCCGTCGTGGGAGGCGGGGGACTGCTCCAACTCCCAGCACTTCTGCTCGTACCCGGCCTCGCCCCAGTGCAGGCACTCGCCACGAACAAACTCTCGTCGGTCTTCGGGACCGCCACTGCCAGCGTCACCTTCGTCAGGAAGATCCGGCCTGACATGCGAACCGCCCTGCCGATGGCGGTCCTGGCCCTGTCCGGCAGCTTTGGGGGCGCCGCCGTCGCAACCGTGCTGCCTCCGCAGGTGTTCAAGCCGATCATCGTGATGGCCATGCTCGCCGTGCTCATATTCGTCGCCGTGCGTCCCAGCATGGGTGCGGCCACCCTTCTGCGCTTCGAGAAGCGACGGCACCTTGTCACCGCCTCAGCCATGGGCATGGGCATCGGATTCTACGACGGGCTGTTGGGCCCGGGCACAGGCACGTTCCTGATCATCGCGCTGGTCAGTGTCCTGGGCTACGACTTCATCCAATCCAGCGCCAAGGCCAAGATCGTCAACCTGGCAACGAATCTGGGTGCGCTCGCGCTGTTCATCCCGACGGGGTCCGTCGTCTGGGGGTTGGGTCTCAGCATGGCCGCCATGAACATGGTGGGCGGCTACCTGGGCTCGCGGACGGCCATCGCCAGGGGGTCAGGGTTCGTCCGTGTGGTCTTTCTGGGCGTCGTGAGCGTCCTCATCCTCAGACTGGGCCACGAGGTCCTCATGGACTGGGGTGCTCTGGACCGGTGAGCGAGGCTCAGCCGTTCCAGGTGAACTGCACCTCACCGTCGGCGACAACCTTGACGTATGGCTGCGGCTTCGAGCCCAGCTCCGTCTGCATGACGTGGCCGTCGGCCTCGACGCGATAGGTGATGGCTGTCTGGCTGTTGTCCTGCACCTCGAGGCCGCCCCGCGTCACCCACGGATTGCGCCTGCGCAGGCCAATGAGGTCCTGGTACAGCCGGTGCAGCCATTCTCCGTTGGGGACAAGCCCTGCTGGCGACTCGGGCAGCGGCGGGCGCATCGGGTCATCGGCCGCCTCGCCCGTGCCCTTCTCGGCACGAAAGCCCTGTTCGTCGCCGTAGTAGATACTGGGCATGCCGGGCGTCGTCATGAGGATGGCGACCGCGAGTGCGGCGCCGGCATCTCCCACGAGGCTGGCGATCCGGGACACGTCGTGGTTGCCCACGAACGTCTGCATGACGACATCGCGAGAGAAGTCGTCGTGACGCTTGAGCGTCCACGCGAGTTCGAAGAAGTTCTCGTCCTTCAGCGAACTCCAGATGGCCTTCCAGAGCTCGTACTGGGTGACGGTGTCCAGCGCGCCGGCCTGCGCGATCGCCGCGTAGTCGCCATGGATGACCTCGCCGATGAAGATGGCGTCCGGGAACTCGGCCCGAACGCGGGCGGTGACCTCGCGCCAGAACTCAGACGGCACGGCGTAGGCCACGTCCAGCCGCCACCCGGCGATGCCGCGACGCAGCCAGTGCAGCATGATCTCCGTGACGAGGTCCGCGACGGCGGGCCTGCTGTGGTCGAGGTTGGCGAGTCCGCCGTGGCCCTCCCAGTCCTCGGGCCGCACGGCGTCGCCGTCCTGGTGGAGACGGATCAGGGAGGTCGCGGGGTCGTCGAGGGCCTCGGACACCATGGGATGCTGGATGCCCACGTGGTTGAACACGCCGTCGAGGACGACGGACAGGCCTCGACGGTTGCATTCGGTCATGAGGTGGTCGAAGTCTTCGTCGTCGCCAAGCCGCGGGTCGATGCGGAAATGGTCGACGGTGTCGTAGCCGTGGGCGGTGGATGCAAAGATCGGGCCGAGCAGGAGGCCGGAGCAGCCAAGTTCGATGACGTAGTCGAGCCAGGCGTCGAGCCGATGGAGACGGTGTTCCAGATGCGCGTCCGCCTGCCTGATCGGGGCCCCGCAGGCACCGAGGGGGTAGACGTGCCACCAGATGGCGTGATCGATGAGGCTCATGTGCATCCCTGTGGTGTGAGGTGGTGAGTGCTCCCTTCACCGTAGCGTCGCACACCGTGGGCGGTGACCATCGGACTTCCTCTGCTGGCATCCTGGCGGGAATCGAGCGTCCGATGAGTCTGCGTTACCGGTCATGATGGCCATTCCAGTGAGACAATCTGGGCTACTCAACAGCGAGAGGGCTTCTGTGGTCATCAACATCTTCGTCGTAGGGCTTGACGACCTGAACGAGGCAGTCCTGGGCCGTCTGCCCGACTCGTCGCAGTACCACTTCCGGCAGCTGCTCTCGCAGGAGCAGTTGCTGGCGCCGGGCAGGAATGTCCCCGCCCTGCTTGCGGCGGCCCGCCGCCAGTTGGACGCCTTCGAGGGCAGCATCGATGCCATCGTGGGGTTCTGGGACTTCCCGAGCAGCATGATGGTGCCCATCCTGTGTCACGAATACGGTCTGCGTGCGGCTTCCCTCCGCAGCGTGGTGACGTGTGAGCACAAGTACTGGAGCCGGCTGGAGCAGCAGAAGGTCATCGAGGAAATTCCCCGCTTCGGCCTGTTGGACGAGAGCGGCCCGGTGCCCCGACTGCCGGAGAATCTGGCGTTCCCGGTGTGGATCAAGCCGGTGAAATCCGTCTCCTCCGAAGGTGCCTTCTACGTGACCAGCCCGGAAGACCTGAGCTCGTGTCTGGAACTGTTGCAACAGGCGAACGAGCGCATCGCCACACCCTTCGAGGACGTGCTCGCGATGCTGGATCTACCACCCGACGTCGCCGACGCGGGCGCAAGCGGCTGCATCGTCGAGGAACCTGCCCGCGGGCGACAGTTCACGGTGGAGGGTGCCGTTCGGAGCGGCGACACCACCATCTACGGCGTCATTGATTCCGTCCGCTTCCCGAACAGTTCCAGTTTCCTGCGCTACCAGTACCCCTCGGGCCTTCCGGCCGAAGTCCTGTCCCGCGCCGCGGATGTCACCGAGCGCGTGATACCGGCCATGGGTCTGCGACACACCACCTTCAACGTCGAGTACTTCTGGGAACCGGAGACAGACCTTCTCCGACTGCTGGAGATCAACGTCCGACATTCGCAGTCCCATGCGCTGCTGTTCGAGAAGGTCGACGGCGTCGCCAACCACATCCACATGCTCGACGTGGCACTTGGACGCCCAGCCCGTCCGATGCGGCGACGCGGCTCAGCGCTGGTGGCCGCGAAATGGTTCCTGCGCCACTTCGAGGACGGAATCGTGACCAGGGCGCCCACCGATGACGAGGTGAAAGCTCTGGAGGATGCTTTCCCCGGGACGGTCATCACGATCGAGGCGCACGAGGGGGATCGGTTGGCACGGTTCATCGGGGAGGATTCGTACAGCTACGTGCTGGCGCAGATTTTCACTGGGGGCAGCAGCGAGGCGGAACTGTGTCAGGTCTACGCCGCGTGTGTCGAGGCACTGCACTTCACTATCGATCCGGTTCCCCACGGCGAACCCTGACCCCTTGGCCGGAGCTGCGGCCAAGGGGCTCACCGAGCTCAGATGTGATCCCGAGGAATGGTGGTCCTCCACGTCTTGGCGAACACCCGCTCATCCCCCTCCCAGGCGTCCAGTTGGGCATAGAGGTGGAATTGCGTCGGGGTCGACGTCAGAACCGTCCTGGTGGTGGTGTGGACATCCCAGCCCGTGCGGCTGAAACCCATGCGCCAATGGGTTTCACCCCGCACGGAGTTCGGGTCCGTCCCGGTGTAGCTGTACCGCTCGTGTGTCCGGCGGGCCACGTCGAGGCCGATGTTCTCGAAGCGGGCCACACCCATGTCCTTGACCACGTCCAGCGCACCGCTCAGATCCACCATGTTCCGGGAAACCGTCCAGTCCTCCTCACCCGGCTCCACCTGGATGACATCCGTGGGCGCCGTCCCTTCGGCTGGCCCGAACACTGGTGCCGGCTGTTCGTCGTCGATCGTCACGGGCCGCTCGGGCAGGATGAGCGAGCTGTCCTCGGGATACACGGTCAGCATCACCGGCGCGGGGGAGGGCCAGACCACCGGCCAGTAGGACGTGGAGATCGACAGCCGCAGGCGGTGGCCCGCGGGGAAGGACTGCGCCATGCCGTTCAACTGGACCCGGATGGTGTGTCGTTCGTCGACGGCCAACAGCCGTGGCGCCGCAGAGCCGTCGTGGTGGTTGAGGTTGAACACCCCGTAGCTGACGCGAGTGGCCTGGCCATCCGGTGCAACATCGGAGAGCCGGACGGCCACCATGGCCACGGGCTGGTTGACCGAGAGGCTGAGTTCCGCGACCGGTGCGCCCATCAACTCGAGGCGCTCGGGCAGGGGATCGCTGTCGAACGTCATCGAGCCACCGTCCTCCTCCCGCTGGTCGTACGGCATGTCCGGCGGAGCATTGTACGAACACCACTTGCCCGCGAACCGACCCACCGACAGGGGGGACTGCACGGTCAGGGGAGGGCTGTGCACCTCTTTTGACGGTTGGCCGATCTGGTTGCGCCCCAGCGGATGGCGGGTCTGCGCGATGTGGGGGCTCGGCCAGCTGGGCTCTCCCACCCACCGTCCGGGCCTTTCGGTGTACGTACTGGCAGGAGCGATGGTGTCCTGCATGAAGATGCTGAGGGCGGGCCCGTCCATGGCCCCGTTGTCCTTGTCATTCTTCAACCAGTGGTCCCACCACCCCACCACCTCTTGCAGAAAGCCGATGGCCGGACCCGGCTCGCCGAGGTGAGGATATTTGTGACTCCACGGGCCGATCAGTCCTCGGGTGGGAACGTGGAGGCCCTCCAGGAGGCGGAACACGGCGTTCGAGTAGCCATCGGCCCATCCGCTGACGGCGAAGACCGGGACCTCGATGGCAGCAAAGTCCTCGTTGACGGATCCATGTCGCCAGTACTCGTCGCGTCGTTGATGATGCAACCAGGTCTCGAGCCACAGTCCACTGTGCTTCAAGCGGTCCTGCCACATCTCCCGCCACCGGTCACCCACGATCGCGGGATCCGGTGGACAGGAGGTGTAGGCGAACATCGTGGAAGCCCAGGACAGGTTGTCGGTCAGCAGGCATCCGCCCATGTAGTGGACGTCATCGGCGTAGCGGTCATCGGTGGAGGATGCCGTGACGATGGCCCGGAGACTGGCGGGGCGGCGGGCCGCCACCTGCAGCGCATTGAAGCCGCCCCAGGAGATGCCCATCATCCCGGTGCTGCCGTCGCACCACGGCTGGTTGGAAACCCAGGCCAGCACTTCTTCGACATCACACAGTTCCTGCTCGAGGTACTCGTCCGTGAGAAGCCCCTCGGAATCACCACTCCCACGCAGGTCCACCCTCAGGCAGGCATAACCATGGCCGGCCATGTAGGGGTGGTGGATCGAGTCCCGCTGGGAGGTGAGGTCGCGCTTGCGGTAGGGGATCATCTCAAGCACCCCGGGGACGGGCTGGTTCTCGGCCGACACCGGCAGCCACAGCCGGGCCGCCAGGCGTACACCGTCCGACATGGTGATCCAGAGGTGTGGTACCTCCATGATTTCGTGCGGCAGCGCTGTCACGGTACGCATCAGGCTCCTTCCGGTGAGGGCGACGATCGCAAGGACCGGGGCCTGCCTGCAGGTCTGCCGAGAGGGCGTACCCGGAGCGCCGGAACATTCGCCGTGAACGTCTCGGACTGCTTGACGAGTGTAGCCGTCCGCTCCCCCTCAGCGGTGCAATCCACGACGGGGTCGAGATGTGGGGCACAGTTGGTTGACCACCTGTCGCCGGGGCCACGTCACCGTAATGTCCGTTTTCCGCTGGTAAACACAGGCTGGACTGGCTGTACTGGATGCATGACGCCGACTGGTGCAGGCACCGGGCATCGCTGCTCCGCTGGCGACCCGTCGTTCGAGCAACGCTACCGCGCCATTGATGCGCGTGACGCCCGCTTCGACGGCCAGTTCGTCACGGCCGTCTCCTCCACGGGCATCTACTGCAGGCCCTCGTGCCCTGCCCGCACCCCGAAGCGGGAGAACGTCGCCTTTTACCTGACATCGGCCGCCGCCCATACGGCCGGATACCGGGCGTGCAAGAGATGCCTCCCGGAGGCCAGCCCCGGATCCCCGGAATGGAATGTGCGCCGCGATGTGGCGGCCCGGGCGATGCGACTGATCGCCGACGGGATCGTGGACCGTGAGGGGACCGGCGCGTTGGCCGCCCGGCTCGGCTACACCACCAGGCACCTGCGGCGGTTGCTGGCCGACGAACTGGGGGCAGGCCCCGGGGCGCTCGCAAGAGCCCGCCGAGCCCAGTCCGCCCGCTCGTTGCTCGTGGGGACGGACCTTTGCATCACCGACGTGGCGCTTGCGTCCGGCTTTGGGTCCATCCGGCAGTTCAACGAGACGATGCTTAAGGTGTTCAACGTTCGTCCCAGCGATCTGAGAGCCGCGTCGCTTCCATCGCAAAGGCAGCGTGAGGAAGACGCCGGCGCCTCGACGGTGCGGGTGGACTTGGCGCTGCCCGTGCGGCATCCGTTCGACGCTCCGGGCCTGTTCTCGTTCCTCGCCTCCCGTGCGGTGGAAGGCGTGGAGGTGGCCGATCTGACGGATGCGAGGCGGCTCCGCTACGCCCGCACACTGTCCCTACCCCTGGGGCCAGGTGCCGTCGACATCACAGCCGAGCGCAGCCGCATCGGGGTCTGGGAGGTGAGGCTGCGTCTGGAGGCATCAGATCTGGCCGACGTGGGTCCGGCAGTGGCACGTGTTCGCCGACTGCTCGATCTCGATGCCGATCCTCTGGCCATTGACGCCGCTCTGTCGAAGGACCCCCAGCTTGCCCCCATGGTCGCGGCGACGCCGGGCATCCGGGTGCCGGGCGCCGTCGATCCGCACGAACTCATCGTCCGCGCCATCGTCGGTCAGCAGATTTCGGTGACGCGGGCCACCGCCCACCTCAACCGGTTGGTGTTGATCGCGGGTGAGCGATGGGGATCCGCCATCCCCGGGCTGCATCGGCTCTTCCCCGGCCCCGGACGGGTCCTCGAGTATGTTGAGCATCCGGGACACGACTCACCGCTTGACCCAGAACGCCCTCTGCGGCTGCCGCGACGCTCCATCACGACGGTGCGGGAATGCTCGCGAGCAATGCTCGACGGGGATCTGGACATCCATGTGGGCGCGGACCGGGAGGAGCTGCGGAGTGCTCTGCTGGCTCTTCCGGGGATCGGCCCCTGGACCGCGTCCTACGTGGCCATGCGTGTTCTCGGGGACCCGGATTCCTGGCTTCCGGGCGACGTGGCGCTCGTGGCCGCAGCGCAATCTGCGGGAATCCTTCCACGTGACCAGGTGAAGGCCGCCTCGCATCGTGCGCTCGCGGAACGCTCCCGGGCATGGTCACCCTGGCGATCCCACGCCGTCATGCACCTCTGGCGGACAGCCAGTACGCCACATCGAACGGAAGGAACGCCCTCATGAGCACCTGTCACTTCTCCACTGTGGACACGCCCGACGGGCCATTCACCATTGTCGCCGACGCCGAAGCAGTGCTTGCCTCGGGGTGGACCGCCGACGTGGACGAGTTGCTCGCACTGATTCATCCGCAGCTGCGCCCGGTGCGGGGGGATGTCGCGGCGGCGGAGCCCCATGACCGCGGCATGAACGCAGCCAGGGAGGCGGTGGTCGCTCACTACGAAGGCCGGGTTGATGCTCCTGCCTCCATTCCGGTCAACCAGCGTTCGGGGCCGTTCCGCGACCACGCGTGGAGCGTGATGCGGGGCGTCGCTGCGGGGGAACCCATCACCTACGCCGAATTCGCGGCCCGGGCCGGTCGCCCGGCCGCGGTGCGGGCGGCAGCGGGGGCCTGCTCCCACAATGCGGCCGCGCTCTTCGTGCCGTGCCACAGGATCCTGGGCTCCGATGGCTCGCTGGGGGGATTCCGCTACGGCGTCGAGATCAAGCGGGCGCTGCTCGATCGTGAGGCGACGTCCGCTGCTGCTGGCCTGACCTGATCAGGCGGCTTCGAAGAATGCGCCAAGGTTCTCGGTCAGGAGCGTGCGCATCTCGTCGCTGCTGATGGTGGCGGTGCCGTCGCCGGACTGGACACCGTAGTCGCCGAAGAGTGCATGGTTCGCGCCGTCGATCTCGACGAACTCGGCGTCGGGGGGCAACTGGTCGGAGGCATCCGCGATCTTCGCGCGCGTGCTCAGGCCATCCTCACTGCCGCCGATGCTCAGGACGGGGAGGTCGCTCCCGGACAGGTCGTTGGCGCAGTAGCTGCCGAAGAGGACCAGCCCGCTGATATCCGGTTCAGCGGCGAACTGGCAGGCTTTCACTCCGCCGAGGGAATGGCCACCGACGAACCACTGATCCACGTCGGGAGCGAGCTCGGTGAACGTGTCCATGGGACGCAGGTCGAAGAAGGCCAGGTGGAGTGTCGGCTTGGTGATGACGACGGAGACGCCGTCCGCCTCGACAATGCCGGACAGATTGGAGACGTACGCTTCGGCCGTGACCTTCGCCCCGGGGATGAACACCAAACCCGACGTCGAATCCGCTGCCGCGGGCGTCAGCACGATCGCTTCTGCGCTGTCGGTGACGGTCACTGCCGGATCGTCCCGGACAGCGGACAGCGGCCCCGGCACGGCCCCCATCACGCCGGTGTTGGCCCAGATCAGGAACCCCGCCACCACCAGGCCCAGGAACGCGAAGAACCCGAGAGCTATCCGCGTGGCGATGCGTCGTCGGCGGGAGCGCTTCCGGGGTACGGCAGTCGATGCCATGGGCGTCCATCCTGTGCGGTACGTGGGGCGTCTGGGACCGCGTCCCAGTCTACGGCGCCTCGCCCCCGGCATGCCGGGGTTCAGGAGCGTCGTCTGACTCGACCGGCCACGCGGCAGCCGCTGCCCACCGAGGACGTGAGCGTCCTTCGGTTCAGTGCATCGACGCAACACCTTTGGTGAATCGGGCTGTGGGATGCGAAGGAGGATTCCTGAGGAGCAGAAGCAGGAATGGGTGGGGCGTGGGCGCGCGCCCGGCCGTTAGGCTGGAGGCATGAGAAGACTCGTCCTGATGCGCCATGCCAAGACCGAGGGCCACCACGCCGACGGCGACCGGGCCCGGGAGCTGCTGTCGAGGGGGCACGACGACTCCGCGGCCGTCGGAAACGAACTGTCCGAACTGGGATTGCAGCACGCCCTCGTGTCGACGGCCATGCGCGCCCGTCAGACGTTCGAGGCCCTGGGACTCGCGATTCCGGCCGAGTTTCAGGAAGTGCTCTACAGCGAGGGCCCCGACACGATGCTGCAACGCATCAGCGAGACCGACGACGACATCACCGGCCTGCTGGTGGTGGGCCACGCGCCGACAATTCCCAGCCTCAGCGCACAGCTCAGCTTCGCCAGCGATCCGGGGGAGGCGGATGCGTTGCAGTGCTCGTTCCCCACCGCCGCCTTTGCGGAGTTCACCTTCGAGGGCACATGGGCAGATCTGGACCGCGACAACCTCGAGCACGTGTCCCTGCAACGCGTCGAGCGCCCCGACAAGGCCTGACGGCGGATCGGCGCGCCCACTCAGGGTTTGACGGCCACCACGAGGTCACGGCGGATCGACGCGTCGACGCGGTGCGCGAAGCGTTCCCACGGGCCGTCGGTCTTCACCGTCAGGCCGACCGACTGGAGCAGTCCGACGAGGTCCTCCCTCGGCATCCCGAAGGTGTTCCAGCTCAGCCCCAATGCCCCGCCGTGCATCAACTGTGACGCCCACACCGCCACGGCATCCTTCAGGAGACGTGCAGGGGTGCGGTCGCGCTTGACTCCTCCGCGCACATCCGTCGAGGAGCCGTGAACGACACCGTAGGGCGCGTCCGTGACGATGGCGTCGAACTTCTTCTTCCCGAAGAGGTTCGCCGAGTCCCTGGTGTCACCAATGAAGGAGGTGAGCTGCAGTGTGCGGTCCTCGAGTCGAATGGAAGCGTCGAAGCGCTTGCCGATGGTTTTGCCGTCCCGACGGACCGGCCGGATGTCCGCGGTGTGCTTGAGGCGCTTGCGTCGCAGCCACGTCTTGTGGAACGCCGCCATCTGCTCGAAGGCTTTGTCATCCGCCTCGACGCCATACCCGTCATGGCCCAGCAGGAGCGCTGATGAGAGCGTGGTCCCGCGTCCGGCCAGCGGATCCAGTACCTGGCGGGGACCGGAGGCGGGCCGCTCCACCGCGGCAAGGGTCACGTTGAGCAGCAGGCGAGTGAACTGTTCATTCGTCTTCCCCTGGTACTTGGGGATGGTGATCAGGTCATCGTCCAGCACCTCCACATCCGGCAGCCCCACAGGAAGCAGCAGGTCATCGTGGCGTTCGAACAGCGCGAAGGCCGTGGACTGCGTGGCCACGGTCTCCAGCTCTTCGGGCGTCAGATCGTTCGTGCTGAAACCGAGGTAGCCGACCCCGGCCAGGGCCACGTCCTCAATGCTGGAGGCGAAGGGTGCACAGATCTCGAGTTCGGCAGCGCTGAGCGTCGCCGACTCGCCAGCGTAGACACGGTTGGCAGACGGGGTGCGCAGCAGCAATAGGTCAGGCATTGCGCAATTCTCGCACGGGGGCACGCCCCCCATGTTTCCCCCCGCACGGGGGGCAGGCCCCCTGAACCCCTGGGGTGGGGCTCGCTTCGCTCGCGCTGGCCTTCTTCCCGGGAAACCTGCGCCTCCGTCGCGTTTCCCGGACTCGATGAGCGAGTATTACAGACACACAGACCACAGACCACAGACCACAGACCACAGACCACAGACCACAGACCACAGACCACAGACCACAGACCACAGGCCGCGACTGCCAGCCCAGTTCCGCGCCGGGGCAGGCCCCCAGTCCCGCCCCGGAAAGTTCGATCGTCAGGCGCCCGTGATCCACAGCCCGACGATGGCTGCCGCCAGGCCCAGCACCATCATGCCCACCGCGTGGACGGCGGCGCCGAGCCCACGGCCGCTCCGCGCCAAGCGGGCCGCCTCCACGCTGGCCGTACTGAACGTCGTGTAGCCACCGAGAAGGCCCGTGCCCAGCACGGCCAGCACGCTCCCGTCGTCGCTCGTGAGCGCCCAGCCGGTGAGCAACCCGAGGAGTAGGGACCCGGTGATGTTGACGATCACAGTGCCCACCGGCAACGGAGCAGAGAACCGGTTGGTGATGAACGAATCCAGTGCAAAGCGCGCAACGGCCCCGAGGCCGCCAGCGAGACCGACGAGGAGGAGGATCATGCCTGCACACCCACGGCGCGACGGTGCACGGAGGTCACGACCGCCATGCCGACCCACGACGCAGCGAGGCCCAACACCACGCTGGTGGTGGCGTAGCCATAGGCAATCAGGTACTGGCCGTCGCCTCCCAGCAGGGCGGTCTCCACCATGAGCGAGCTGTAGGTGGTGTAGCCGCCCAATACGCCAGTCCCCACACCGAGGCGGATTCGGCGACGCCACCCCCGGTCGGGACCCTGCAGGGAGAGAACCTCCAGAAGCGCGGCCAGGATGAAGGCGCCCGAGATGTTGATGAGGAAGGTGGCAGACGGCCACCCATTCGCGGCCGGTGGGAGAGCCGCCTCGATGCTGAAGCGAACAATCGTCCCGACGGCACCACCCAGCCCGATCAGCAGCAGGCTCCACCCGACTCCCGATCGCCGTGGCGAGGAATCAGGGTCTGTCGGCTCTGGCCAGGAAGCCATCACTGCCACGGGGTGGCTGCGTGCCAGTCAACAACCCTGAGCGGCACGACGAGCACGGGACGATGCTGGTGGTGGGTCAGCCGTGCCGCCATGGAGCCGTCCACGAAGTCGTGCCATCGCCCCGCTGCGCCGGGTGCGTGGGTCCCCACCACCAGAGCCGATGCATCCACTGCGCGTGCGAGGTGGGTCAAAGACCGGTCGGGCCGTCCCGCAAGGTAACGGAAGTGCCAGGTGACGTCGCTGCCGACGAGGACCTCGCCAAGGAATGTCTGGATGTGTTGCGAGCGCTCCCGCCAGGAGTCATCCACGACGTCGACGCTCATCTCGCTGTGGCGCACCGTTCCATCGGGGTATTCGGTGATGGTGACCCGGGAGGGATCGACGTAGGCGACGTACAAATCCACGTCCAAAGCAGCAGCCCAGGAGGCGGCGGTGAGCGTCACCAGTTCTGGCTGGCCCGGCACGATGCCCGCCACAACGGGGTGGCCGGCGAAGGGGGTGAGACGGGAGGGATGCGGCTGCGGCGCATCCTTGGTGGGTGTCACGACGGCTCCTCCTTCCTTTCTGCAGCCGGGAATGGGCGGCCAGCCCGTTCCTAGTGCAGGTTCACTGCATGATGCTCGTAGGGGGTACCCTTGGCGCGGTCGTAGCTTTCCTTGACCTCTTGCTCGGCCTCGTCCCGGCCCACCCACGTGGCGCCCTCGACGGACTTGCCCGGCTCGAGGTCCTTGTAGACGGAGAAGAAGTGCTCGATCTCCAGGAGCATGTACTCCGGTACCGAGTCCAGATCTGACATGTGCCGACGGCGCGTGTCCGCGGTGGGCAGGCAGAGGACCTTGTCGTCGCCGCCCATCTCGTCCTTCATGCGGAACATGGCCACTGCGTAGCACTCGATGAGGCACCCGGGGAAGGTGGGATCGGCGCCGATCACCATGGCATCGAGGGGGTCACCGTCCTGGCCGAGGGTGCCCTCGATGAAGCCGTAGTCGTACGGATACTGCGTCGAGGTGAACAAAGTGCGGTCAAGACGGATGCGGCCCGTGTTGTGGTCCATCTCGTACTTGTTCTTGGTGCCCTTCGGGATCTCCACGGTGACGTCGAACAGGATCCGACGGTCATCAGGGATCAGTTCGAAGCTCTCGACGAAGTCTTCGCTCACGGACTTAACTCCTATGATTGGTGTCTCACCCGCACTCAGCGGATGAATATTGGTTCGTTGCAGAGTATCGCGTCTGGAGCATGAGTGAGCACTTCACGTCTTGCACGCCACTGGCTCATCACCTGGATCCTGGTGGGCGTGCTGCTGGTGACCGGGGTCGCGGTCCTCGTGCTCTGGCGTCCCGCGATGCGGGCCGTCGGTGCTGAGGTGACCGGCGCTCCGACGACGGTCTCGCCCTCACTGCTCATGCCACCGCCAGCTCCCAGCGCCACTCCCACAGCCGATGGAGGCCCAGTGGGGGAGCCGCCGACGGCCGCGGAGGGGAGCCTGCCCGCAAGGGTCGAGGTGGAGCAACGCCTCAACACGCTCGACATCACGAAGCTCATCGCCAGCGCCGAGGCCCTGCAGTTGGCCTACGAAGTGGTGGAGACCGAGACCGGGCAGGTGGTCGCCTCCCGGGACGCAAGTGCTCTGCTCATCCCCGCGTCCAACACCAAACTCCTCACCGTGACTGCCGTCATGCATGCCATGGATCGGCAGACACGCTTCCCCACGCGGGTCGTGCAGCAGGCCGCGGGCAGCATCGTCCTGGTGGGCGGCGGGGATCCGATGCTCACCGCCGAGCCCACCACCGGCTACCCGCGTCGGGCCTCATTGCAGGAGCTGGCGACGTCGACCGCCGCCGCCCTGCAGGCCGGAGGCACCACCAGCGTCTCCCTGGCCTACGATGCGACCCACTTCAGCGGCCAGGGATGGAATGAGACGTGGCCCGCGAACTATCGCGACCAGGTGACTCCCATCAGCGCCTTGTGGGTGGACGAGGGACGCGAGCCCGGCGGTGGTCGCAGTCGCACCCCCGCACTGTCAGCGGCCACCACCTTCGCCACCCAGCTGACCGCCGCCGGGATCACGGTGACCGGTGTACCCGTACCCGTGGCTGTGGCCGAGACAGGCGAGGAGCTTGCCCGCGTGGAGTCCGCGCCGCTGCATGTGCTCACCGAGCAGATGTTGCTGCGATCGAACAACTCCTTCGCCGAGGTGCTGGGTATGCAGTTGGCAGCCGCCACCGGCCACCCCGCCACGTTCGCCGGCTCCGTCGCTGCCATCGAGGAGCAACTGCGGGACCTCTCGCTGTGGACCAACGGCGCGATTCTGCGGGACGCCTCCGGGCTGTCCCGGTCCAATGTGGTGTCGGCCGAGATGCTGTCGCAGACCATCCGTCGCGCCGTCGACAATCCCTCGCTGTCCCTCATCCTCGACGGCCTCCCGGTTGCCGGGGTGACCGGAACGCTCGCCGACCGTTTCAACGACGACATCTCGCGCCCTGCCCGCGGGGTGGCGAAGGCAAAGACCGGAGCTCTGACGCGCGTGGCGTCGCTGGCCGGCACGACTGTCACCGACGACGGCCGGTCCCTCTCCTTCGCCTTTCTGACCAATGGCTCATCCGACGGATCGGCCGCCAGGGTGTGGGCGGACCAGGGGGTGGGCGTCATCACGTCCTGCGGCTGCTGATGCAGACCCTGCCGCCCATCGACTGGGGACTCGCGCGTCGACTCGGCGGTTCCATGGCGGGGGAACTGCCGATCGTTTCCCGCCCGGAGGCACACAGGCTCGTGGCGTCCCTTCGACTTGCCGCAACAAGGGCTGGTGACCTCGTGGCGAAGACCAGTGGCATGCGGGGGGAGCCCGCCCGGCGGGTCGTGGTGAGCGACCGCGCAACCTGGGCGCGTGGCGTCACCGGCATGGCGAGTGCTGCCCTGGATGAGCTCTCGTTGGCGGCCTCGTCGGGCCCCCTGCGCGGTCTGCGGGGTGTGGGTCACGGCGCCCTCGCGGGGATCGGTCTGGGGATGGTGGGACGCCAACTGCTCGGTCAGTTCGATCCGGCGGCCTCCACCCTCTTCCTGCTGGCGCCCAACATTCTGCAGCTCCAACGAAGCCACGGTTTCGTGATGGCAGATTTCCAGCTGTGGGTGGCGGCGCATGAACAGACGCATGCTTTCCAGTTCAGTTCGGCTCCGTGGCTCCTGGATCACCTCATGCAGCGCTTCACCACCGTGGCGGTGGACGACGTGGGTGCCCTGGAGGTGGCCCGCAGCATGGTACGTGGCCGCGGCTTGGTGGCGTCCATGGCCAGCCCTGCCGCCCAGCAAGCTCTGCAGGAGGTCACCGCCACCATGACCCTCCTCGAGGGTCATGCAGATTTTGTCTCCGACAAGCTCGGGAGCAGGAACATCCCCACGGTGCGGCGGCTCCGTCGGGCATTCTCGCGCAACCGTCCACCGACGGCCCTCGCGAGGCTCATCCCTGCCATGGACAAGAATGCCCAGTACCGGGACGGGCTGGCCTTCTGTCGGGCAGTGTCCATCAGGGCGGGGAGGAGGGCGCTGAACAGGGCCTACGAGTCGCCCGAGACTCTTCCGCAGCTGCACGAGATCACTGAGCCCAGCGCCTGGCTGCGGAGGGTCCATGGCACGGCGTGAGTTGGGCCCGGCATCGCTTGCCGTTGCGCAGGCGGTCGCTGCCGTCATGCCGACGGGGCCCGTCATCGTCGGCTGTTCCGGTGGGCCCGATTCGCTGGCCTTGGCACTCGGGGCGCGGTGGGCGGCCCCACGATGTGACGCCGACGTGCGGTGCGTCGTCGTCGATCACGGTCTGCAGCCCTGCTCCGACGACGTGGCTCGCCGCGTGGTGGACCTGCTGTGGCACGAGGGCATCGCGGCGGAGTCGCGTCGCGTCACCGTCGCACCCGGGGCCCCGGGAGGCCTCGAGGCTGCTGCGAGACAGGCACGCCTGGAAGCGCTCGCCTTCGAGGGGCATCCCGTTCTGCTGGGCCACACCCTTGACGACCAGGCCGAGTCCGTTCTGCTCGGGCTGTTGCGGGGTTCCGGGACGAGGTCCTTGTCGGGCATGGCCCGGGTGCGAGGCCCTTTCCTGCGTCCGCTGCTCGATGTCCGCCGCCACACCACCATGGCGGCCTGTCGTGAATGGGGGGTCTCCGCGTGGCAGGACCCCCACAACGCCGACGACCGGTTTCGCCGCGTCCGGGCCCGCAATCATCTCGACGACCTGTCCGGCGCCCTCGGCCAGGATGTGGCCCCCGCCCTGGCGCGCTCGGCCATGCTGGCGCGGATGGACGCCGACCTGCTCGACCAGTTGGCCAGTGACGCCGCCATCGGTCTTGACCTGGCCGCAGACCTCCCCGTTCAAGAAGTGTCCGGCCTGCCGGATGCGCTCCGCCTGCGGGTGCTGCGCAAGTGGTTGACAGCCGATGAATCATCGATCGTCTCCATGGCACACGTGATGGCCGTCGATGCACTCATAACGTCGTGGCGCGGTCAGGGCCCGGTCCGCATACCGGGGATGAGCGTGGAACGTCGCGGCTCCCGCATCCATCTCACTGCCGTCACGTAGGGTCACCAGCGTTGCTGCGCAGGCCGGTATTCGTCAGTGGTCGGGGACTCGTTCGCCTGGCCGATCAGATTGTCGGAGACGACGGTCTAGGTCTCGCCGTGTCCCTCACGGCCCGCGTCCGGATCAATACCAGCCGGGTACTCCTTGGGCTGGCCCTCCTGGACCTGATCGGCATCCGTCGCAAGCGGCACGCCGTCGTTCATGCCCACGCCGTCTTCTCTGTCATTACCGTCGGTGTTGCCGTGCAGGGTCATCTTGGCGCTCTCGGAAATCTGACCTGACATCTCGCGCTCCTTCTCCTGTTGGGGGTGTCGTCCCCCCGCTCGCCGTGGATCGCGGGGAACCCGCGCCACTTCCACTCCATGGTGCCATGCCCGCGGACTGGCCCCGGAGGAACCTGTGGATGGGCTCGTCAGTGACCCGGCGTCCTCTCCACCGGACAGGACATGCAGCGCGGTCCACCACGGCCGCGTCCCAACTCCGATCCGGGCACCTCGATGACCTCGATGCCCTGCTCGCGGAGATGGGCGTTGGTCGCGACGTTGCGGGAGTATGCGATGACCCTGCCGGGCGAGAGCGCCAACACGTTGCAGCCGTCGTCCCACTGCTCGCGGGCGGCGCTGTGGTGGTCCTGTTCCGCCGCCAGGAAACGCACCGTGCTCAGCCCGAGTGCGGAGGCGATGGTGCGGCGCATGTCACCGGGGTCGTGGGACCTCACGTGTAGATTGCGCTCTTCGTGCAGCCGGGCGCCGGCCGTCATGGTCCAGGAGCGCAGCGGCGGGAGGTCGGCGTACGCGACGAACGACTCCTCGTCCACCATCGTCAGCACGGTGTCCAGGTGCATGAACGCCCTGCTCCGTGGCAGTTCGAGGATCACGACGGTGCGGATCTCCCCTGCGTCCAGAAGCCGTGCGGCCAGTCGTTCGACGCCGCCTGCGTTGGTGCGCTCCGACAGGCCCACAATCACGGTGTCGTCCCTCGGCACCAGGATGTCTCCACCCTCCACCGTCGCAGGCCCCTCGCCCCCAGCCGGGGTCACGAAGTCGACCCTTCCCGCAAAGATGGGGTGGTGACGGTAGATCGCGTCGTAGTGCACGGTTTCCCGTCTGCGAATGCTCCTGTGCATCGAGTTCAGCGAGACCCGTGACCCCACCCAGGTGGATGCATCCCGGGCGAAGAGATGGTTGGGCAGCGGTTCGACGATGTGCTCACCGGGAGTCAGATGTTCCAGCATCACGGAGCCGGGGCATCCCGGAAGCACACTCGCCTCCTCGCGGGTCAGGCCACCCAGCAGGTGGTGCACCAGCGAGGCGTCGTCCATGCTGAGGAACATGTCGTTGAGCCATCCGGCAGCGAGCGGTCCGACGTAGCGGGCGTCAATGGAACGCTCCAGGATCGCCCTCCGAGCCTCGGGGATGGCGACGGTCTCGCGCAGCAGGGTCTCCAGGCGGTGCACCTCGACGCCATGCGCTTCCATGGCGTCGACGAAGAGGTCGTGCTCCTCCTGTGCCCGCTCCACCCACAGCAGTTCATCGAAGAGGTAGCGCTGTTTGTTCTCCGGTCCGAGCGATCGAAGCTCCATCCCGGGACGGTGCACGAGCACCTGCTTCAGTTCGTGGACCTCGGAACCCACATGAAATGTCACGGCTACCCCTCATTCTTGGCAGTGTTGCCTTTGGCAAGCTTTCCACGGGGATGCCCTCAACAGGCAAGGATCACCCCGCAACTGCTGGTTTTCTCGCCCTGCGACCCTCCGCCATCATCACGCTCCGCGAGGCACTAGGGTGGGTGGAGTGGATGCCGCAGACGTGATGCCAGACCTATCCGAAGTGCTGTACACCTCCGAGGAGATCGCCGGGCGCATCTCCGAGGTCGCCACCCAGATCGACAGGGACTACGTGGGCCGCGAAGTGCTCCTCGTCGGCGTCCTGAACGGCGCCGTGATGGTGATGAGCGATCTGCAGCGTGCCATGACGAGCCACGTGCAGATGGACTGGATGGCCGTCTCCTCGTACGGTTCCGGTACCCAGTCGAGCGGTGTGGTGCGGATTCTGAAGGACCTCAACACGGAGTTGGAGGGCCGCCACGTGATCGTGGTGGAGGACATCATCGACACCGGCCTCACGCTCTCCTACCTGATGAGCAACCTGGCCTCCCGCAGACCGGCGAGCCTCGAGATCATGACGATGTTCCGCAAGCCGGAAGCGGCGGAGATGGACGTCCACGTCAAGTACGTCGGCTTCGAGATCCCCAACCACTTCGTCGTGGGTTACGGCCTGGACTACGCCGGGCGCTACCGGAACCTGCGTGACCTCGGCATCCTTGCCCCCCACGTCTACGCCTGATCCGGCCTCCTGCAGCCGTCAGCCGGGAAGAGGACAGAGCGCAATGATCCGACGGATCGACGTCACAGTGCCCATGGCGGAACTGGGTCCGGAGGGCCTCCCAGCCCTGGAGGTTGAGCAGGTCCTTGGTCTCAGTCCGGGCGACAAACTCCTCCTCGGTGAACACGCCGGACGACCGCTGGTGGATCGGCCTGTCAGCGTGTTGCCCTACCGTCGCCAGAACCATTACGGTCGCCATCTCACTGAGACGACGTTGCCGGCCATCGAGCTGAGTAACCAGTACCTCCGGGCGGTCTTCCTGCCAACGCTCGGCGGACGGCTGTGGAGTCTCGAGGAGGCGGGAGGCAGGGAGTTGCTGTTCCAGCCCGACGGGATCCAGTTCGGCAATCTCGCCCTGCGCAACGCCTGGTTCTCCGGTGGCATCGAGTGGAACCTGGGCATGACGGGGCACTGGGGCCTCACGAATGCCCCCGTCGGTGCCGGGGTCGTCGAGGTCGACGGGCAAGAGGTGTTGCGGATGTGGGCGTGGGAACGCCTCACCCGCATGGTGTGGCGACTGGATGTCTTCCTGCCGGAGGAGTCCCCCTTCCTGTTCACCAGTCCCCGCATCTCGAACCGCAGCGGCGAGACCCAGCCCTTCTACTGGTGGTCCAACGCAGCCATCCGCCTGCGCCGGGAATCGCGCGTCCTCGTCCCCGCGACCAGCGCCGTGCTGCACAGCTACGAGCGGGAACTGGTGCGCGTGGCCTACCCGGGTGAGTCGGACGTCTCCCACCCGGCTTCGTCCCCCCGCGCGGTGGACTACTTCTTCGAGACCGCACCGGCAGGCAGCGACGCGCACCCGGCACCGTGGGTGGCCGCCTGTGATGCTGGTGGACCCGGCACCCTCCTGGCGTCGACCGCCGAACTGCGCGGGAAGAAGCTCTTCGCCTGGGGCAACACCCGTGGTGGAGGGAAGTGGCAGCAGTGGCTGAACGGCAACGGAAGGTACTTCGAACTGCAGTCGGGCTTCTCCCGCACCCAGAAGGAGCACATCGCGCTGCCGGCTGGCGACACCGCGACGTGGGTGGAAGCGTTCGGAGCGGTGACGGCCGATCCCTTCCGGGAGCTCAAGGAGGCCGTGGACGAGGTCTCGGTCCAGGTGCCGTCGGTCGCCATGGAAGGGGCCCGCACACTCTTCGAACGGGTCGCGACCCTGGAGCCGGATGTCTGGCACAGGCCCGACGGCTGGGGAAGGGTGGAGGTGGAAGCAGGTTTCGTACCGGGGGACCCCGCAACTCCCTTTGGTTCCGCGGAATTGGGCGCGGTGCACCGGGCCTGGCTGGACGTGGCGCGAGGGAAGCCCCCGACCTCCGTGCTACGGAAATCCCCACAGACAGGCGCTGTGTGGGAGGAGGCACTGGCGGGAACCGAACCGTCCTGGCAGCGCGACCTGCTGCTCGGCTTTGCAGCATGGGGAAGAGGGGAGCCGACCGAGGCCGAACAGTGGTGGCGCAACTCCTTGGCAGCCGAACCTCGCAACGCCATGGCGCTGCACGCCCTCGCCACCTGCTCGAGCGACGGCTGGGACGCCTTCGATTTCGCCGAGCGCGCCCATGAGGCTGACCCGGAGGACGATGATCTCCTGGTGGACTACCTGTCGCGCGCCGTCACCGTCCCCGCGCTCATCCTGGCGGTGGTGGAACGGCTGCCAGCGACGAGGCGCATGCTGCCGCGCGTGAGGATCGCCGAGGCGCGGGCACTGGTGGCCCAGGGCAGCCTGGCCGAGGCCCGCGGCATCATCGACACCCTGGTGCTGCCCGACCTGCGGGAGTCGGGCACGGACCTGGCGGACCTGTGGGCGGACTATGCGGCGGCTGCGGAGACGGATGAGCCGCTGCCGGAACACCTCGACTTCGACATGAGCTGAGCCCCGCAACCGTACCGGTCGGGAGCACGAATGCGCGTCGGCTGGCCGTTGGTGGCCGCTGGTAGTCTGCCATTGCCATACTCCTTACCCTGAGATCGCGGGATTGCGTTGCAGAAATTCATGAAGAGCCCCATGAGCTGGTTGGCGTGGGTGGTCATTGCCATCCTCGTGTTCGCCATCGGGTCGCAGGCCATTGGCGCGGTCATCGGCTTCCAGGACAAGCCCACGTCCGAGGTGCTCGCGCTGCTCGAGGGTACCGAGAAGCTGCGCGAGGCCACGATGGTCGACGGCGAACAACTCGTCCAGATCATCACCGACGACGGCGAGAAGTTCCAGACGGCCTGGGTGGGCAACCAGAGTGCCGACTTCGTCGAGCTCCTCAACAATCGAGTGGCTGCGGGAACCCTGGAGACCTGGATTGCCACCAATCCCAGCCCCGGGATCCTCAGCACGCTGCTGTACACGGGTCTACCCTTCCTCCTGCTGATCGTGGGCTTCATCGTCGTGATGCGGCTGATGTCGAACAGTTCGGGCGGTGGACCCCTGTCGTTCGGCAAGTCCAAGGCGAAACTCGCCACCAAGGACACGCCCAAGACGACATTCGCCGACGTGGCCGGGGCCGACGAGGCCGTGGAGGAACTCGAGGAGATCAAGGAGTTCCTCGCCGAGCCCGTGAAGTTCCAGAAGCTCGGCGCCAAGATTCCCAAGGGCGTGCTCCTCTACGGTCCGCCCGGGACGGGCAAGACGCTGCTCGCCCGCGCCGTCGCGGGTGAGGCCGGTGTCCCGTTCTTCTCCATCTCCGGTTCGGACTTCGTGGAGATGTTCGTCGGCGTCGGCGCATCGCGCGTCCGAGACCTCTTCGAACAGGCCAAGGAAGCCGCACCCGCCATCATTTTCATCGACGAGATCGACGCCGTTGGTCGGCACCGCGGTGCCGGTACGGGCGGCGGCCATGACGAGCGCGAACAGACACTGAACCAGTTGCTCGTCGAGATGGATGGCTTCGACGTCCGCGGCGGAGTCATACTGATTGCAGCCACGAACCGGCCCGACGTGCTGGACCCGGCACTGCTGCGTCCCGGACGCTTCGATCGCCAGATTGGCGTGGAGGCGCCGGACCTGGATGGCCGCACACACATTCTCACCGTTCATGCGAAGGGCAAGCCCCTTGCCGACGGGATCGACCTGGCCTCCATCGCACGCCGGACACCCGGCTTCTCGGGTGCGGATCTGGCAAACGTCCTCAACGAGGCCGCCCTGCTGTCGGCGCGGCTCAACCTCGACGCAATCGGACAGTCGCAACTGGAGGAGGCGATCGACCGTGTCATCGCCGGCCCACAGAAGCGCAGCCGCCTGATGAACGACCGCGAACGACTCATCACCGCCTACCACGAAGGCGGCCACGCCCTGGTGGCGGCGGCCATGCCCGGCACCGACCCGGTGCAGAAGATCACGATCCTGCCTCGTGGTCGTGCCCTCGGCTACACCATGGTGATGCCGGACGATGACAAGTACAGCCAGACTCGCGGCGAGCTCCTGGACCAGATGGCGTACATGATGGGCGGCCGTGCGGCGGAGGAACTGATCTTCCACGACCCCACCACCGGTGCCCAGAACGACATTGAGAAGGCCACCAAGGTGGCCCGCGCCATGGTCACGCAGTACGGCATGTCGGACCGCATCGGCGCCGTGCAGTTGGGTGGGGGGGACTCAGAGCCGTTCATGGGGATGCAGGGATCCCAGCCCAGCAAGGTCTTCTCCGAGAACAGCGCTGGCATCGTCGACACCGAGGTGGCGGAGCTGATACACGCGGCGCACCAGGAGGCCTTTGACACGCTCGTGGAGAACCGTGACGTGCTCGACGAGCTCGTCCGTCAGTTGTTCGCCAAGGAGACCCTGAACCGCAATGAGGTGGCCGAGATCTTCAAGCCCCTGCGGCGTCGCGACAAGCGCCCCGCCTGGACCGGTTCTGACCTGCGGGTGCCTTCAGGTCAGCCGCCCGTCGAGGTGCCCCCGGGACCGCCTCGGCCGGTTGTGGCCCATCCCGCGCCCGCCCCACCAGCAGTCACGCCGGGAAGTGACCCGGCAGAGCCCCCGAGGCCGGGGCCCGACACGTGGGAGCCGCCGGCCTGGGGACCGCCCACGGGGCCCAGGGCCTGATGGTGGATCACGCCCGTATCGAGGCCGCCGTCAGGGAGATCCTGCTCGCGGTGGGGGAGGACCCGGATCGGGATGGTCTGCAGGGAACCCCCGCGCGGGTGGCCCGCTCCTACGAAGAGCTCTTCTCGGGGCTGGGGCGCGATCCCGCAGCACTGCTGTCCACCACTTTTGACGTCGAGCACGAAGAACTCGTTCTCGTGCGGGACGTCGAGCTGAACAGTTGCTGTGAGCACCACCTCCTGCCGTTCACCGGCGTGGTCCACGTGGGCTACATTCCCGGCCCCGAGGGGAGGGTCACGGGACTGTCGAAGCTCGCCCGTCTGGTGGACATCTACGCGCGGCGGCCTCAGGTGCAGGAGCGTCTGACCAGTCAGATTGCGGATGCCCTCGTGGAGCACATCGGAGCCAGCGGCGTCATCGTCGTGGTGGAGGCGGAACACATGTGCATGACCATGCGGGGCGTCCGCAAACGCGGCAGCCGGACCATCACGAGCGCCGTGCGCGGTCATCTGCGCAACGCGGCCACCAGGGCCGAGGCCATGAGCCTGATCCTGGGACGATGACGCCCCGGACGCTCATCGTGGGCGTGGTCAACGCGACCCCCGACTCGTTCTCCGACGGTGGCCTTCTCTCCTCAGCCGGCGCCGCGGTTTCTCACGGCCTGGACCTGGTGGACCGGGGGGCGGCGATCATCGACGTGGGTGGCGAATCGACCCGTCCCGGGGCTGACCGGGTCTCGGCAGAGGAGGAACGTCGTCGGGTGCTGCCCGTCGTCGCCGGTCTGGCGGGCAACGGCGTCCTCGTCTCTGTGGACACCATGCGTGCGGCGACTGCTGCGGCCGCCGTGGAAGCGGGCGCCCGGATGGTGAATGACGTCTCCGGCGGTCTGGCTGACCCGGACATGTTGGGATGTGTGGCCGCCATGGATGTGGACTACGTGGTGATGCACTGGCGTGCCCACTCGCGCCTGATGGAGGCCGAGGCGGCGTACGACGACGTCGTCGAGGACGTCCTGGCCGAGCTGCTGCAGCGACGGGACGCGGCGGTGGCAACCGGGGTCGACCCGTCGCGCATCATCCTTGACCCGGGCATAGGTTTCTCGAAACTGGGCGAGCACAACTGGACTCTCCTGCGGGCGCTCGGTCGGTTCAATGCCCTCGGCCACCGGGTCCTGGTGGGAGTGTCGCGCAAGAGGTTCCTCGGGGATCTGCTGGGTGGACGGCAACCCATCGGCCGCGACGCAGCCACTGCCGCCGTCAGTGCATGGTGCGCGTCGCATGGGATATGGGGCGTCAGAACCCATGAGGTGAGCAGCCAGTTCGACGCCATCGCCGTGGGGTCGCAACTGCCGGTGCAGTGACTCACGGCGCCCCGGTTGGTGGCCCGCCCCAGAGGGTGGGGTAAAGTCTCGAAACGACACGATGCAGCCGCACATTCGACGTCAAGGAGGACCTGTCATCGACCGGATCACCATCTCGGGGTTGACCGCCACCGGGCATCACGGGGTCTTCCCTGAGGAGCGCCGTGACGGTCAGATCTTCGTGGTTGATGTCGAGTTGGGGATGTCGTTGGACACCCAAGCCGATGACTTGTCGGCCACCGTGAACTACGCGGAGGTGGCCGAGGGCGTCGAGGCGGTCATCACCGGTCGGGCATTCAACCTCATCGAGACGGTGGCCGGCCGCGTCGCGGATCGTTGCCTGTCCTTCGACGGGGTCCTCGAGGTGACGGTGACAGTCCACAAACCACATGCGCCCGTTCAGCAGGAGTTCACAGACCTGTCCGTCACGATCCACAGGAGCACACATGATCAACGGACCCTTTGACATCGACATCGACACACTGGGCAATCTGCGCCCCATCTCCAAGGTGGTGTTCAGCCTCGGTTCCAACGAGGGTGACTCGGTGGCCATACTCACCGAAGCTGTGGAATTCCTGGCCGAGACCCCGGACGTGATCATCGTCGATGTGTCACCGGTGTACGAGACCACACCAGTCGGGGGGCCCGAGCAGCGGGACTTCCTCAACCTCGTGGTCGTGGCCGAGTCCACGCTGGAGCCACTCACCCTCCTCGACCGGGCATTCGCCATCGAGGACAACTTCGGACGTGCACGCGAGGTGTCCAACGGGCCCCGCACCCTGGACATTGACATCATCATGGTGGGCAAGCGGATCAGCGAGGACCATCTGGAGTTGCCCCACCCCCGGGCACACGAACGTGCCTTTGTCCTGGTGCCATGGCTGGACATCGATCCCGACGCGGCCATCGAGGGTCGGGGGCCCATTGCGGAACTGGTGGCTGAGGTGGATACGTCAGGCGTTCGGCGTCGGGACGACATCCTCATCACGGCCGCCACACGATTTTGACCCAGCCGGGGGCACCGCGCCCCAAGATGACGCTCACCACACCACGCCAGGCAGGGATCTCTGCAGTGGCTGGAGCAGTGTTCTGTGTCATTCTGTTGTTCGTTCTTGATCTGCTCAACGTTTTTCCACCGGTGGTGCCCTGGACGTTGCCCCTCGTGTTGGTGATCATGGCCGTTGCCGCCTGGGTCTTCGCCAGGAGCTTGCCGAAGCGGCGTGAGGAGAAGACGATTTCCGCCGGGGAGGCGGTCGCCGTCCTGCTCATCGCCAAGTCCATGGTGATGACGGGGGCAGTGCTGGCAGGGGGGCACGCGGTGTACGTGGGGAGATTCGTCGGAGCCCTGTTCGCGGAGCAACCATCGGCTCGGGTGCTCCAGGGCTCTGCCACGATCCTCTCCTCCCTCCTCCTGGCCGTTGCTGGGTACGCCCTCGAGAAGGCATGCATGGTCTCCCTGGACGACGATTCCGACGAGGGTGGGACACGCGAGGGTAGTCCCGCCTGAAACCCATGGGAGCGGTCCGCGACTCCGAGGCGGACGATGTGCAACACGCTGGGCCCGGAGTTGTCCCCTTACTGGCCAGGTGGCATATCCTTGCCGATATGTCCGGCCGACGAGTTGCACAGAAATCCTCCGAACGTAATCTGGCGTTGACGATTCTCGTCGTCGGCACCCTTGCCGCTGTCGCGTCCCTCTTCGGTGGGATCTGGTTCGTCCGCGGTGGAGCCCTGGTGGCGGTGGTCATGGCCTTCGTCGCCGTCGGCGTCGCATGGCGAGAACTCGAACGGGAACGTGCCGCCCATCAGGAAGAGGTGAAGCGCCAGGTCGCCCTGCGCGTGGAGCAGTCCGAAAGGCATCACGGCGATTCGATGGCCATGCTGGATCGCTTCGCCCACCGCGTGGACAACCTCAAGTCCGTGATCGCTACCCAGCGCAGGCAGCTCAGCGCCGCCAATGCCGAGCTCAGCAGCATGCGCGGGAACGCAGTCTGGTTGCGAGGGGAGATCGCGGAACGCCAGTCCCGCATTGACGGGCTGACGGCCCGCCTCGTGGACCTCGAGGCGGAGCAGTCCGGCAACGTCATCGACCTCCCGCGGCATGGCGCCCCGAGCGATCCCAGGGTCGAGGATCTCTGGGACGACGGCGAACATCCCACCATGGTGAATCTGTCCCGGGTTCAACTCGATGCCTTTGAGGAGTCGCGGCTCCGGGCCTGAGGCTACTTGTCGAGATCGCCGATGCCGTGACCCATCGAGGCCACGACGTCGGCGATGTGGTCTTGTCCGGCTCCCACGAGCAGGGGTGCCAGAGCCGAGACGGCTGCGAACGTCGGCGTCCGCAGGGACAGGCGCCACGGCGTGGGCCCGCCCCTGGACACCAGGAGTGCGCTCGCCAGCCCCCAGGGCGCCTCCACTTCACTGAGGTGCTCACCTTCGGGCACTTTGAGGCGACGGGAAAGGCGCACCGCGAAATCGCCCGCAGGTAGTCCGTCGAGGCAACGCCGTACCATTTCACAGCTCGTGTGAACTTCGTTCAGGAGAACGTGGAACCGGGAGAGGGCATCGCCTTCTTCCCTGATGGGAGTCGCCACGAATACTTCCGCATACGCGAGCGAGCCTGATTGCCGCACGTCGACGCGCATGCCGGCTGCCCGGGCGACCGGACCGGACAATCCGTATTGCCGGCAGGTTTCGGCGTCGGCGATCCCCAACCCCTGAAAGCGGGCCTGGGCGCCATCCAGACTCTCGCGCAATCGTGCCCCCACCTGTTCCGACAGCCGCAACACCGGTCTCAGAACCCGGTCCAGATCCCGGGGCACGTCGAATGCGAGCCCCCCCACACGATTGAGCATGGGGTGGACCCGGTTGCCTGACCAGAGCAGGAGCATCTGGCGCAGACCGTCGACCGCGTCCCAGAGGTCTGCCGTGGTGGAATCCTCGGACAGATAGGACAGATAGGACAGATAGGACAAATGGGAGTGGATGCGGCCACATTCCGCGAGAAGTGTTCTGGCCCACGCAACGCGAGGCGGTGGTATCAGACCCATCGCAGCCTCGACAGCAAGGGTGACCACCAGTTCGCCGGAGAAGCTGCTCAGCCAGTCGTGCCGGTCGGCAAGCATGATGAGGGAGCGGTAATCACGAACCTCGAACAGCTTTTCGGCACCTCGGTGGAGATAGCCCGGCTGCACGTCGGCCGCGACCACGCGATCATGCGCCATTTTCAGCTCCACGCCCACGACGCCGACCGTGCTCGGGTGCCGGCTACCGAGCGACAGCGACCTGTGTGCGGGCAGGGGGAGGCCGCCGATGGCAAGTTTGAGATTATCCATCACTGATACCTTTCATTAACCCTGAGATCGAGTAAAGTGTAAATGCGAGGCAACAGTCGTTGCTTGATGATTTCAAGGCTCCTGAGACAATTGGCCGGGGGTAGGGCGGAGAAGTGAAACATGGCACGCAAGGTTCAAACGATCTTGTTGGACGATATGGATGGTGGCGAAGCCAGACGGACCGCCACGTTTGCGATTGACGGTAAGGCCTACGAGATTGATCTGAATGACGCAAACCTGGACAAGTTGTCGGACGCGTTGGCTCCGTTCATTGAAAAGGCGCGCCGGAGCTCGACAACTGGTGGGCGCCGCCCGGCAACCCGGGGGGCTTCCTCCTCCAACGGTGATGCGTCGGCGGTGCGGACGTGGGCGCGCGAGCAGGGCTACGAGGTGTCGGACCGTGGACGCGTCCCCAAGGAGATCCGGGACGCGTACGACCAGTCCCACTGACGGTTTCGCCACGGGTGAACGGTGGAACTCTGGTTCTTCCGGCAGCGTTGGTTAAGCTGTGAGGAGCCGGGGTTCCACCGTCACCTGGTGAGACCTTGCAGGAGGGAAATTCAATGTTCGAACGGTTTACTGACCGGGCCCGTCGGGTCATCGTGCTGGCGCAGGACGAGGCCAAGCTACTGAACCACAACTACATCGGCACCGAGCACATCCTGCTCGGTCTCATCCACGAAGGAGAGGGCGTCGCAGCGAAGGCGCTCGAGTCCCTTGGGATCTCTCTCGAGGCAGTGCGTGAGCAGGTGGAGGAGATCATCGGTCAGGGACAGCAGGTTCCCACCGGGCACATCCCCTTCACTCCGAGGGCCAAGCGTGTTCTCGAACTTTCGCTTCGTGAAGCCCTGCAAATGAACCACACCTACATCGGCACGGAGCACATCCTGCTCGGCCTGATCCGCGAGGGCGAGGGAGTTGCAGCCCAGGCGCTGCTGAAGCTGGGTGCCGACCTCAATCGGGTTCGCTCCACGGTCATCCAGTTGCTGTCCGGGTACCAGGGGAAGGAATCCTCCCTTGCCGGTGCCCCGGAGACCGGACCGGAGAAATCGTCCTCCCAGGTTCTTGACCAGTTCGGTCGGAATCTGACGCAGGCTGCGCGCGAGAACGCTCTGGACCCGGTCATCGGTCGCGTCCAGGAGATCGAGCGGGTGATGACAGTCCTCAGCCGCCGCACCAAGAACAATCCGGTCCTGATCGGCGAGCCGGGCGTGGGCAAGACTGCCGTCGTGGAGGGTCTTGCTCAGGCCATCGTGCGTGGAGATGTGCCTGAAACCCTGCGTGACAAGCAGATTTACACCCTTGACCTCGGTGCCCTGGTTGCTGGCTCCCGGTATCGCGGCGATTTCGAGGAGCGTCTGAAGAAGGTTCTCAAGGAGATCAAGTCGCGCGGCGACATCATGCTCTTCATCGATGAGATCCACACCCTCGTGGGGGCCGGAGCGGCCGAAGGTGCCATTGACGCCGCGTCCATCCTGAAGCCCATGCTGGCTCGAGGGGAACTGCAGACCATCGGTGCCACCACGCTGGACGAGTACCGCAAGCACATCGAGAAGGACGCTGCTCTGGAACGACGCTTCCAGCCCATCCAGGTTGCGGAGCCCTCCGTCGGTCACACCGTCGACATCCTCAAGGGGCTGCGCGACCGCTACGAGGCACACCACCGCATCACCATCACGGACGAGGCCCTTTCGGCCGCGGCCACGATGGCCGCGCGCTACATCCAGGATCGATTCCTACCCGACAAGGCAATCGACCTCATCGACGAGGCTGGCGCGCGCCTGCGCATCCAGCGCATGACGGCTCCGCCGGACCTGCGTGAATTCGACGAGAGGATCGCCCGCCTGAAGGTGGACAAGGACGCTGCGATCGACGCCCAGGACTTCGAGAAGGCCGCGAAGCTGCGCGACGAGGTCCAGCGCCTGCAGGGCCAGCGTGCGGAGAAGGAGGAGGCTTGGAAGCAGGGGGACTCGGACATCCCCGCCGTGGTCGGCGAGGAGGAGATCGCCGTGGTCCTCTCGGGCACCACGGGCATCCCTGTGTTCAAGCTCACCGAGGAGGAGTCCGCGCGACTCCTGCGCATGGAGGCTGAGCTCGGCAAGCGCTACATCGGTCAGGAGGATGCGGTGCATTCGCTGTCCCGCTCCATCCGCCGCACCCGCGCTGGACTCAAGGATCCGAAGCGACCCAGCGGTTCGTTCATCTTCGCCGGCCCATCAGGGGTTGGCAAGACGGAGCTGACCAAGGCTCTCACGGAGTTCCTGTTCGGCGACGAGGATGCGCTGATCACCCTGGACATGAGCGAATACTCGGAGAAGCACACCGCTTCGCGGATGTTTGGATCCCCGCCCGGATACGTGGGATACGAAGAGGGCGGACAACTCACCGAGAAGGTGCGTCGCAAGCCGTTCTCCGTGGTGTTGTTCGACGAGATCGAAAAGGCCCACCCGGACATTTTCAACTCCCTCTTGCAGATTCTTGACGAGGGGCGTCTGACGGATGCCCAGGGTCGTGTGGTTGATTTCAAGAACACCGTCATCGTGATGACCACCAACCTCGGTTCGCGGGACATCAGCAAGGGTGTCAATCTGGGGTTCTCGGCCGCTGGTGATTCGGAGTCCAGCTACGAGAAGATGAAGGCCAAGGTGTCGGACGAGCTCAAGCAGCACTTCCGCCCGGAGTTCCTCAACCGCGTGGACGAGGTGGTGGTGTTCCACCAGCTCACACAGCAGGACATCGAGCGCATTGTGGATCTCATGGTGGCCGAGATCGAGGGACGGCTCCAGGACCGCGACATGGGAATCGAGCTCACGGCCGCGGCCAAGTCGCTCATCGCCAAGCGCGGCTATGACCCGGTCCTGGGTGCGCGACCTCTGCGTCGCGCTCTGCAGCGGGACATTGAGGACACGCTCGCCGAGCAGATCCTCTTCGGCGAACTGGCTGCCGGACAGATCGTCCAGGTCGATGTCGCGGACAAGGGCTCTGAGCAGCCCTTCAAGTTCACCGGTGTCTCCAAGGGCGAGGTCAAGGACCTGGAAGTGGCTGTTCCCGACCCGGAGTAGTCCTCCCACCGCAGCAGAGTGCTCGTGGCGCGTCCCCATGTGGGGCGCGCCACAACACTTCGGGGGGCGGTCACCGCTCAGCCGCCGAACCTCCACGTCAGGACCATGACCAGGGCGAATACCCCGGAGCCCGCCATGAAGAGAGCAACGGCAGCGTTGAGGCGACCATCGGCGAGGGCGCCGTTCCCGCTGGTGAGAGTGCGGTGGTGGTGTGCGTAGCGCCTGTTTGCCTTCACTCCAAGAACAGCAGACATCGCCAGCCCGGCAAGCATGGGCAGCAGTGCCCACAGTCCGAGTGAGGTTGACAGGATGCGTCCGAAAATGAGGGAGCCCACGGCGATGGACAGGGCTGTGCGCTGCCAGGCGAGAGCACTGCGCTCTGGCTGCAGGCCCTTGTCGAACGGACGGTCGCTCACCGAAGAACGACCCCCAGCACCACGAGCACGCCGGTGAGCCCGACGGCGACGGCGATCGGCAGCGCCAAGGGGGCATTGGGCAGGGGAGTGTTCCTGCGAAGGGCCCGCTCGTAGCGCGCCCAGCCCAGCCAGGCCTGGAGCGCCGCGACGATCCCCGTGACCATGAGGAGCAGGGAGGCGGACAGCTGGAATGCGGGCTGCAGCCCCAGTCCCAGGGCCTCCAGCGCCACGCCTCCCGCCAGCAGGGCCAGGCCCGTGCGCACCCACGCGAGGAAGGTCCGCTCGTTGGCGAGCGTGAAGCGTGCATCCGGTTCAGTGCCGTGCGTGTACACCGATTTCGGGAAACGATCTCTGGCCATGCATGTCCTTCCTCCTGCTCGGGGCAACTGTAACGGCTCGGGACTTTGAGGACATATGCGCCATGATGGGACGGTGATCCGGATATTGCGTGCGAGGTACGGCAGAGCACTGACGCCGTTGGCCAGGCTTCTCCTGCGAGGAGGTTTCTCACCGTCGGCCATCACGATCATCGGGACCATAGGGGTCTCGCTGAGTGCCCTCTGGTTCATGCCGCGCGGACAACTCGTGCTGGGCTGCCTCCTCGTGACACTCTTCCTTCTCGGCGACGGCCTCGACGGCACCATGGCGCGGTTGGCCGATGGCGGAACGCGATTCGGAGCGTTCCTCGACTCGACGATGGACCGGTTCGCAGACGGCGCCCTCTTCGTGTCGATCGGCTGGTGGTGCGCCGTCATCGCCGACGGCGTGGGTGCGGGTCTGGCGACAGCCGCTCTCGTGCTGGGGTTCCTGGTGTCCTATGCACGGGCCCGGGCGGAGGCACTGGGATGGGACGCCTCGGTGGGGCTCTTTGAGCGCACTGATCGCCTCGTGGTGGCCCTGGCGGGCACTTTGGCGGTGGGCCTGGGGGCTCCTCAGTGGTGTCTCTGGGTGGCGCTGGCCCTCGTGGCGGTCGGCAGCGGCATCACCGTCGTTCAGCGCGTTGCCGCCGCACATCGTCAGAGCCTGGAGGTGGACCTCGGGGCGGCGTGATTCGGCCGGCCCGACGGCTACGCGGACGCCAGTGGAGTGATGGCCCCGCCCACCAAGCGCACACGGACTTCGGGGGCAGCAACGCGTTCGGGGGCGGTCACGGTGGACAGTTGGCCGCCGGGGAGGCGGACGCCCACCTCCACTTCTCCGAGTGCGAAGCCCTGGCTGGTGACGGGCAGGGCGTATCCGTCGTCGGCGATCTCCAGGCTGCGGGGCCCGATTCCCAGCACACAGCCGTCCCGCAGCTGGCCCGGCCAGCCGAGCAGGCGTGCTTCGTCGACGTTGATGAAGGCAGTGAAACCCAGGAAACGCGCAACCTCCCTGGACGCGGGGCTCCGCCACAGGACATCGGGGCTGTCGCGCTGCAGCACTCGTCCCCGATCCATCACGGCCACCGTGTCGGCGACGGTGGAGGCCTCGTCCTGGTCATGCGTGACATGGATGGCGGTGGTGCCCACCTCCCGAAGGATGCGGGCCAGTTCGTCCGCGAGGCGGTCTCGAAGGTTGCGGTCCAGCGCTGACAGTGGCTCATCGAGCAGGAGAGCCCGGGGCGACGGTGCCAGGGAGCGAGCCAGTGCAACGCGCTGTGCCTGTCCACCGGAGAGCTCCGTGACCCTGCGGTTCTCATATCCCTGGAGGCCCACGAGGTGCAGCATCTCGCGAACACGCTCGCTGCGTCGCCCTCGGGGCATCTGTCCCAGCCCATAGGCGACGTTGCGTCCCACGTCCATGGTGCTGAACAATTGGGCTTCCTGGAACACGAAGCCGAAGTTGCGCCTGTGGACCTTGGTGCGGCCCAGATCGATGCCATCCCACAGCACCTCGCCGGTGGCCAGGGGCTCGAGCCCCGCAATGGCGCGCAGGAGTGATGACTTGCCGGAACCCGACGGTCCCAGCAGGGCGAGGATGGCTCCGGGTTCGACGCTCATCGTGACGTCATCCACGGCAAGGAGTTCGCCATAGCGGACCGAGACGTTGCGAATCCCCAGGCCACTGCGTTGACCTACCACGTCGAGACCCCCTTCGGTCGGGCACGTTCGGCCACAGCCATCACAATGCCGGTCAAGCATGCCAGCACGGCGGAGAGGGCGAGCGCCATGCCGTAGTTGTCGGCCCCCGGACGTCCGAACAGTCGGTAGATCACCACGGGGAGCGTCGGATTGTCCGGGCGCGACAGGAAGGATGTCGCACCGAACTCGCCCAGCGATGTGGCCAGGGCGAAACCGACGGCCAGGCCGAGTCCCCTGAGCATGTGTGGCAACTCGATACGTCGCAACACCTGCCACCCGTTGGAGCCCAGTGAACGTGCCGCCTCCAGCTGGCGGGGATCGATTGCCCGCAGCGCTGGCAGCAGGGTGCGCACCACGAGCGGCAACGCCACCAGCGCCTGGGCGATGGGAATCAGGACGAGGCTGCTCCGGAGATCCAGGGGTGGACGGTTGAGGGTGATGAGATACCCGAAGCCCACCGTCACGGCCGAGACGCCCAGTGGGAGCAGGAAGGCGCCCTCCAGCAGCGCCACGCCCCGGCGCCCCGTCGTCGTGCGTGGCCTCCTGGAGGCGACGAGGCTGACGAGCACACCCATCGACACCGCGATGGCGCACGCGACCACGGCAATCCAGGCCGAGTTCCACAGGGCATGCCAGACGGGCACCGACAGGGCCCCGCCGGTGCCGGTGGTGGCAAGGTTGGCGTAGTTGTCCACCGACCATGCGCCGTCGCGGCGCAGGGAGCGGATCACCAGATTGGCCATGGGCACCACGAGGAGCAGTGTGATCACCAGTCCGGTGATGGTGATGGCGAACCAGTCCCGCGACACGACGAGTGGGTGTTCGGCGCTGTCGTCGACCCTCAGGTTGAGCGCCTGCTGGGTGCGTCGCTGCAGTGCGTTGGTGACCACGAGTGTTCCGCCGACGATGACGAGTTGGGTAATCGACAACGCCGCTGCGGCGCGCAGGTCCAACAACTGTGTCGTCTGGTACCAGATCTCGGTCTCCAGCGTGGAGTACTTCACCCCGCCCAACACCATGATGATCCCGAAGGCGGTGGAACAGAACAGGAAGACGAGCGATGCACCGGCCGCGATGGCAGGGCCCAACGCGGGAAGGGTCACGGTGAAGAGGGTGCGTAGCGGCGAGGCCCCCAGCACGCGGGAGGCCTCACCGAGCCGGGGGTCCAGCCGCGCCCACAGGGAGCCGGTGGTGCGCACCACAACGGCGACGTTGAAGAAGCAGAGTGCCAGGAGGATCGCGAGGTAGGACTGCTTCAACTGCAGGAAGGCCAGCAGCCCGCCGGGATTGAACAGCGACCCGAAGGCCACGGCCACCACCACTGTGGGCAGGACGAAGGGGATGGCGACGACCGCGCGCAACGCCCCGCGGCCCCGGAAGCGGCAGCGGTAGAGGAGATAGGCGCCCGGCAGGCCCAGCACGACGCACAGGGCGGTCGCCAGGGCTGCCGTGTAGATCGTGAACCACAGAATCCGCCACGTCCGGGCAGCGGAGAACACCTCCTCGAAACCCGCGAGGCTCCACGCGCCGTCATCGTGGAAGCCCCGCACCACAAGGTTGGCAACCGGGACGAGGAAGAACAGGGTCAGGAAGGCGGCCGGGATCGCCCCCACCACCACCCAGGACGCGCGTGCTCCCGCGGAGGTGGCCAGCCGT
Organism: uncultured Actinomycetota bacterium; assembly: GCA_963747505.1. Taxonomy (GTDB): domain Bacteria; phylum Actinomycetota; class Actinomycetes; order Propionibacteriales; family Propionibacteriaceae; genus Arachnia. The sequence continues at coordinate 500,940 of CAVVFD010000002.1, forward strand.
CGGGTCAACCGATCACCTCGGCGGTCCAGTCCTTGATCCAGGTGTCGCGGTTCCCACTGATCTCCTCCGCATCAAGCGTCAGCGAATACTCGGGCAGCGGCGCAAAACTGACCCACTCCTCGGGCAGCGCCACATCGGTCACGGGGTACATGAACATGTTCTCCGGGATGCTGGCCTGGACGTCGTCGGACAGGAGGAAGTCGATGAACTGCTGCGCCCCCTCGACGTTCTGGGCCCCCTCGATCACACCGGCGTACTCCACCTGACGGAAACATGTGCCCAGCAGGGCCTCGGTGGTGGACTCCGTCCCGCCCTCGGTGACGGTGTAGGCGGGGGATGTGGCGTAGGAGACCACCAGCGGGCGGGGGCCGTCGCCGTCGGCCCCGGAGAACTCGGTGTAGTAGGCGTCGGACCATCCCGGCACCACGGACACACCGTTGTCGACGAGTTGTCCCCAGTAGTCGAGGTAGCCATCCTCGCCCTTCGAGGCGATGGTCGCCAACAGGAAGGACAGCCCAGGTGAGGAAGAGGCCGGGTTGCTGACGACGAGCAGGTCCTTGTACTCCGGCTGGACCAGATCATCGAGTGTGGTGGGCACCGCAAGACCCTTCTCCTCGAACCATGTCGTGTCCGCATTCAGGCACACGTCACCGAAATCGACGGGGACCAGTGGCCCGGTGTCGAACTGCGACGCGGTCTGCGGCAGGGCAGGGGAGTCGTACTGCGCAATGACGCCTTCGGCGACTGCGCGGCTGGAGAAGGTGTTGTCGATGCCGTAGACCACATCGCCCAGCGGCGAGTCCTTCGTCAGGATCAGCTGGTTCACCAGCGCACCACCGTCGCCCGGCGCGACATAGGTGACATCCAATCCCGTCTCCTGCGCAAATGCGGTCTTCAACTCCTCCGGGATGGCGAATGAATCGTGCGTCACCACCGTCAACTCCGTGGACGTCGCGGGGGGCGGGGCGGAGGAACCTCCGGCAGCCGGAGCAGAGGCCGGGTCTGCCGGTTGGGAGCAGGCTGCGAGCGCCGCGGTTGCAATGAACGCCGCGGCGATGGTGGTGATCGCTGGCCTGCCCGGTGGGCGCCGCCGTGGTGTTGTCGTCCTGGTTCGTGACATTGTGGTGCCTCCCGTCGCCGGGCCCAGCCCGAAGGCTGGTGAGATGAGTCTCACTCCCTACGCCGGTGCTAACCGGATCAGGTATGAGGGTCTGCGGATGTCCGCACTCTCAGCGCCCGTGTGGCGCTCCCCTGTGTGTGGGGAAAACTCTACACTGCCGCGCGAGGGGCCGTGATCGACGATCCACGGGCCGGGGAGAGGCCAGCACCGTCAGACCGCGGAGTCGGGCCGGGAATATGCCGCCTCGGTGATGCGCAGGAGCGCGTCGCGGATGAGGCGTGCGCGGGCCTGCCCCACCCCGTCAATCTGCAGGAGGTCCGCCACGGAGGCTCCGAAGAGTTCCTGCATCTCGAAACGATCAACGAGTTTGGTCACCAGCGAGTTGGGGAGGCGGCCCACATCGGTGAGCAGGCGTACTCCTCGGGACTTCAACGGGGTCTCGAGGTAGACCTGTGGACCGAAACCCATGCGATCGGCCACGAGTTGACCGCTCAGGAGTTCGTCCACGGAAAAGTTGCGCAGATTCCTGAGAGTGAACTCGGAGGGGTCAGCGAGCGCATGGGAGTAATCTCCCTCGAGCAGTTCCGCCAGCCCCTCGAAGGAGGCGACCATCTCGGCGTGCTGCAGGGCGATGAGTCGGCCCTCGACGCCGAGAGTGTCGATGTGGAACTGGGTCTCGGACGAGAGCCGCCGGGTCATTTCGTAACGATGCGCCACCTGGACGAGGTCGCGAATGGTGACCTGCTCGCTCACCTCGAGCGCGTTGAACTGCCTCAGGACGTCCGTGAGCCGGATCACGAAACTACCGAGAGTGGCGATCGTCTGATTGGCGCGGCTGATCATCTGTGACGACGTCTCCAGCACGTTGCGCTTGCCGTCCACGAACAGCGAGATGGTGGACATCGACGCGGAGACCGTCACGACCGGAAGCTGCGCAGCCTGAGCAGTCTGGTCCGCGGAACGGTGCCGGGTGCCGGTCTCGGCGGAGGGAAACTCCCCGGAGGGAACCAGATGGACGCCGGCCGCGACAATGCGGCTGAGGTCGGTCGACAACACGATGGCCCCGTCCATCTTTGCGAGTTCGCGCAGCGCCTGCGGCGTGTAGTCCACGTCCAGCCGGAAGCCCCCGGAACTGAGTTGCTGGACCTTGGCGTTGTTGCCGAGCACCACCAATGCGCCGGTGCGTCCATGGAGGATCCGGTCCAGACCATCGCGCAGCGGTGTGCCGGGAGCCAGCAGACGCTGGAACTGACGCGATCTGGCGCGTGGCACGGTACTCCTCACAGGCGAATGCTCGTCATGGTGGACACCCTCAGGGGTTGGCTGCTCTCCTCAAGTCTAGGACCCCGAGGGCATCAGCCAGGCTGCTCACCTCCACGACCCGCAAACCGGCGAGCCGTGGCACCTTCACCGTGATGTCCCGCGAGCCCGCCGGCACGATGGCCAGTTCGAAGCCCAGACGAGCCGCTTCGGCAAGGCGACGTTCGACGCCGGGAACGCGGCGAAGGTCGCCGGCCAGCCCCACCTCGCCGAGGGCGAGAAGGCGTTGGGGGTGGTGACGGTCCAGGGCCGCCGACGCGATGGCGACGGCGTTGGCAAGATCCACGGAGGGGTCCGTGACCTTCGCTCCCCCCACGGTGGAGACGTAGACGTCCCGCTGCGAGAGCGGCAGGCGGACTTTGCGCTCGAGCACGGCGAGCACCATGGCGATGCGCGACGAGTCCAGCCCGTGGGTGGCGCGCTTCGGGGAGGACTGGTTGGGCGACGGCGCCACCAGGGCCTGCACTTCTGCCAGGAGGGGGCGACGGCCCTCCAGCGTCACGGTCACGCAGGTGCCGGGCACCGGTTCCCTGTGGGACGTGGTGAAGAGACCGGAGGGGTCGGTCACCTCCACGATGCCGGTCTCACTCATTTCGAAACAGCCGACCTCATCGGCTGGTCCGAAACGGTTCTTGGTGGCGCGCACCATACGGAACCCGGAGTGTCTGTCGCCCTCGAAGCTCAGCACCACATCGACGAGATGTTCCATGGTGCGGGGGCCTGCGATGGAGCCATCCTTCGTGACGTGGCCCACGATCAGCACAGCCATGTTGCGCCCCTTGGCGACCCGGGCGAGGGCGGAGGTCACCTCGCGAACCTGCGAGGGGCCGCCGGGGGTGCCCTCGGCTCCCGCTGTGGTGATCGTCTGCACCGAGTCCACGATGAGCAGGCTGGGGGAGACCTCCTCGACGTGGCCGAGGACAGTTCCCAGGTCATTCTCCGACGCGAGGAACAGGTCATCGTGGACCGCTCCGGTGCGCAATGCCCGAAGCTTCACCTGTGACGCGGACTCCTCACCGGAGATGTAGAGCGTCGTCTCCCCCGTGCCGGCCCACTTGGCAGCAACATCGATCAACAGCGTGGACTTGCCCACGCCGGGTTCGCCTGCGAGCAGCACAACCGCACCCGGGACCAGGCCACCACCCAGCACCCGATCCAGCTCGCCGATGCCTGTGCGCTTGCGTTGTGCAGCGTCGGTGCCCACCTCGCTGATGCGCAGAGCGCTGGCCGTGGGCGCGCTCACAGAGACCTGTGCGATCCTCGATGCTCCCCGCTCCGTGACGCTGCCCCATGTTTGGCACTCGCCGCAGCGACCCACCCAACGCACCGTTGTCCACCCGCACTCGGTGCACTGGTAGGAGTCCTGTTTGGTAGCCATGGCTTCACCTTAGGGATGGCCACTGACAGGGGCGATGCAGCGTTCGCCCCCGGGCAACCGGTGTTCTCAGATGGTGACCCGACCCGTAGCGGTCTCGAAGGTGACCGTGTTGATTCCCGGGACACCGTTGGGGGCGAGCAGTCGCAGGGACACACCGTCGAGTGTGTCGACGACCTCGTGGCCGAGCCATTCGGACAGCCGTTCGGAGGAGCCGGAAATCTCCACCTCTGCCAGGCGGACGTCACTGGACAGCGCACCCGGGCGCACCGTCTCGTCGGACTTCCACTCCAGGAAGTAGGGAAGCTGCGGGTCGGCCATCAAACCGCGGATCCCGATCTGCCTCCACTCAAGCTTCCTGCCATCCGGGAACATCCGGGAGCCGGGCACGGACTGTCTTTCAAGGCGTGCCTCGAAGGGCGCCAGATCGTCGACGCTCACCACCCATCCCAGCCAGCCACCGCCCGTCTCCGAGCGGGCGCGAACAGCCTGACCGAACGCGGCCTTCTCGGCAGCAGGATGATCGAGTACCTCCACCACTTCGATGTAGCGCTTGTCGGCGAGCGGGATGATGTGGTTGCGGGTACCGAAGCGGGGATGGAAACCGCCCACCTTGTACTCCGTGCCCAACTGGTTGGCGAGCCGTTCGGTGTCAGCTTTGAGACCGTCGGGCCCGATTGCGAAAATCATGTGGTCGACATGCATGGGCAACATTGTGCCCCCAGTGCTCCGGTTCCCCCAATCGGCCCCCGTCCGGGCGCTTCCTGCGCGCTAAGGTTGTCGGCGTGCAGGTGTCCAAAGTGTTGCTGTCCACGACGTCCGTCTACCCGGAGTCGACGGCAAGCGCGTTCGAGTTGGCCTCATCGCTGGGCTTTGACGGTGTGGAGTTGATGGTGGGTGTCGACCCCCTGACAACCGACGAGGAAGCCATCGCCAAGCTCAGCGAATACCACGAGGTGCCGGTTCTCTCCGTGCACGCCCCGTGTCTCCTCGTGAGCCAGAACACGTGGGGTTCCGACCCGTGGGAGAAACTCGAACGATCAGCCCGGGCCGCGTACCTGCTGGGTGCCGACACCGTCGTGGTGCACCCCCCGTTCAGGTGGCAGCGAGAGTACGGCGAGGGCTTCGTGGACGGGATCCGGCGACTCAACCGCGAGTCGGGCGTGACTTTCGCCGTCGAGAACATGTTTCCCTGGCGCACGCCTGCTGGCGGGTTCCAGGCCTATCTTCCTGACTGGGACCCCACCGACATCGCCTATGAGCACCTGACGCTGGACCTGAGTCATGCCTCCACCTCCCGGCTCCAGTCGAGGGATCTCGTCCGGGCCTGGGGCGATCGGCTCTCCCACATCCACCTCACCGATGGCAGGGGAAGCTTCAAGGACGAGCACCTGCTGCCCGGCGAGGGTGATCAGCAGGCGCTGCTGCTCGTGGAGGAGCTGGCCGCTCAGGGGTTCGGCGGGCACATCGTCCTCGAGGTCTCGACGCGCCGGGCGAAGACCCGGCACGAACGCCAGGAGCTGCTGGCGGAAACTCTGCGTTCGATCCGGCAGATGCAGTCCAGGGGAGTGAAGGGCTGAGATGCGACGTTCCGGCAGCGTTGTCACCCGGTTCATCCGGTCCGGCCCGCTGAGACAGGCGGCCCGCGATTCGGAGAGCGTGCGGGAACTGGCACAGCAGTGGTTCGCAGGCGAGCTGATCACGGATGCCGTGTTCCTGGCCGAGAAATTGAGACGGCAGGGGCTCGCCCTGAGTTTCCACCATCTCCCGGCGAGCGACGGGCCGAGCACGGTCACGCAACTGTCCTCCCTCCTGCGCGCCCTCGGCCCCTATGCCGACGGCGTGGAACTCTCCATCAAGCCCTCGACGATGGGGCTGAGGCAGTCCCCGACCCTGGCGGAGGGCAACCTTCGCGACCTGGCGGCGACCGCTGACGAGCACGGCGCAGTCATCACCCTGGAGATGCAGAGGCCCGAGGAGTACCAGGCCACGCTGGACTTGTTCCGGGCGGTCCGGGCACATCACCCCAGCTGTGGCGTCACCATTCCCGTCAACATCAGGCGCGCCGAGGCCGACTGTCACGAGCTTGCGGCCGAGGGTGCCCGCGTCAGGGTGTGCATCGGGTCCTACCCAGCGCCCTCCACCGTTGCCATCTCCCGCGAGCACGACAAGTCCCGGGCGCTCGTGAGGTGTCTCCGGATACTCATGGAGTCCTCGGCCCACCCAATGGTGGCCAGCCACGATCCGCGCATCATCAACATCGCATCCGACCTCGCCCAGACCAACGGCAAGGGCCGCGACGATTTCGAGTTCCAGATGTTTCTGGGAGTGCGGCCCCTTGAGCAGCGTCGACTGGTGGACATCGGTCTGACGGCCCGGACCTACATCCCCTTCGGCCCGGGCTGGTACGAGTACCTCGCCATGCGTGTCGCGGCGAGACCCAGGACGTTGATGAGCTACGGCCGCGCTGTGCTGGACAAGCGGTGACTGCTGGCGTGGCTGCGCCCGTGACCAGGCGGTTGCGGGTGGAGATGTTGGTGGTGCTGGGCATCTCATTGGGTCAGTCCGCGGTTTATTCCGTGCTGTCCATCATCAACAAGCTGACGCTGCCGGTGGCCCTGAACGAGCAGACCACCAGCATGAACCGCAGCACAACCCCAGATCGCCCCTGGTTGGATCTGGCGTACCAGGTGGCGGGGCTGATCTTCCCGCTGATGCCGGTCGCCCTGGTCCTGTACCTGCTGTGGATCCACCGTCAACCGGTGGGGGGAGCATTCGCATCCATGGGCTTTGACCTGCGGCATCCGCTGAGCGACCTGAAGTGGGGATTCGTCATCTTCGCGGGAATCGGCGTCGCCGGGCTGGCATTCTACTTCGCGGCACGCGAGCTGGGAATCAACACATCCGTCTCGGCAGCCAACCTCACGGCCGCCTGGTGGACGGTTCCTGTCCTGCTGCTGCGGGCGGTGATGAATGGCATTCTGGAGGAGGTGGTCATGATCGGCTACCTCTTCACCCGCTGGACGCAGAGTGGAGGCAGGGTCCTCAGCATCATCATCGGCAGCGCGCTGGTACGTGGTGGCTACCACCTCTACCAGGGCTTCGGTGGATTCATCGGCAATGCCGTGATGGGTGCCCTGTTCGGGGTCATCTACCTCAGAACCAGACGAGTGATGCCCCTGGTGATCTGCCACGCGCTCCTCGACATCTTTGCCTTCGTCGGCTACGCCCTCCTCAAGCCGTACATCGCCTGGCTCTGAGAAGAGCAAGCCTGCGCCGACGGACAGCCGTCGTGGGCAGGACATGCGTGGCGCACGCAGCCTTCAGTAGGATCAGGCCCATGCGTGTTGGAGTTTTTGGCGCCACTGGACAGGTGGGCGAAGTCATCCGTCGACTACTCGTGGAGCGGGAGTACCCCGTGGACGAGATGCGCTATTTCGCATCATCGCGTTCCGCCGGGCGGACCCTGCCCTGGCAGGGTCGCGACGTCGTGGTGGAGGATGCCGCCACGGCAGACTTCACCGGGCTGGACATCGCACTCTTCTCAGCGGGCGGCGCGACGTCGAAGGCGCTGGCGCCGCGGGTGGCGGACGCCGGAGCTGTGGTCGTCGACAACTCCTCCGCGTGGCGGATGGATGAGCGCGTCCCCCTGATCGTTGCCGAGGTCAACCCCCACGACGTGGACCGCGCCGAAATCGGCATCATCGCGAACCCCAACTGCACCACCATGGCCGCCATGCCGCCGATCAAGGCACTCCACGACGCGGCCGGCCTCGCGGCCATGCAGGTCACCACCTTCCAGGCCGTCTCGGGCTCCGGGGTGGCGGGGGTCCGCTCATTGAAGAACCAGCTGGCAGACATTGAGGACCCGGCGCGCCTTGCCGCTGACGGATCCATCTTCACACCGGCGGAGCTGGGGCCCTACGTGGCCCCCATCGCCTACAACGTGCTGCCCATGGCCGGCACACTGGTCGACGATGGCGAAGGCGAGACCGACGAGGAGAAGAAGCTGCGCAACGAGTCACGCAAGATCCTCCACCTGCCGGGGCTGCGGGTGGCCGGCACCTGCGTGCGGGTCCCCGTCTTCACTGGCCACAGCCTCAGCATCCATGCCCAGTTCGAGCGCGACATCGCTCCCGTCGAGGCACGGGAGGTGCTCGCACGGGCCGCTGGCGTGGAAGTGGTGGAGATCCCGACGCCGCTGCAGGCAGCCGGGAGGGATGCCTCCTTCGTGGGGCGCATACGTCGGGACCAGTCGTTCGATCATGACCGGGGTCTCGTGTTCTTCGTCAGCAATGACAACTTGCGCAAGGGTGCCGCCCTGAACACCGTCCAGATCGCGGAACTGGTCGTCCGATGAGCCCCGCGATCGCCGTCGTCGGTGCGGGCGCGATGGGGGAGGCGCTCCTCGCAGGGTGGCTCGGGTCGGGATGGAAACCCTCCGACATCGTCATCGTGGACACCCATGGGCCGCGCGTGGACGAACTGCAGGCGCGGCACGGGGTCCGTGGTGTTGGCCTGGACGAGGCTGCTGCCGCCGGGACCATCGTGGTGGCCGTCAAGCCACACCAGGTTCCGGACGCTCTGGCGGGTCTGGCTCCCGCCATCTCGAGCAGTTCCGTCGTGGTGTGCATTGCCGCCGGTGTCACGCTGGGTCAGCTCGCCGCCGGCCTGCCGAAGGGGCAGGGAATCGTTCGGGTCATGCCGAACACGCCATCACTGGTGGGGGAGGGGATGGCAGGAGTGGTGCCCGGTGAGCACGCGACGGTTGCCCAGTGCGACGCCGTCGTGGAACTTTTCAGGGCCGTGGGCAAGGCCGTGGTGGTGGGCGAGTCCTCCCTCGACGCGCTGACCGCCCTCTCCGGCTCCGGCCCCGCGTACTTCTTCTACATTGCCGAGGCGATGATCGAAGCTGGCGTGCACCAGGGCCTCACCCGCGACCAGGCCACCGAGCTCGTGAATCAGACGGTCAGGGGGGCCGGTGTAATGCTGGAGGCGTCCAGTGACTCCGCCACCGTTCTGCGGGAGCGGGTCACCTCTCCCGCGGGAACGACCGCCGCCGCCCTGCGGAGCCTGGATGACCACGGGGTGCGGGCGGCGATGTTGGCGGCGGTGGATGCCTGTGTGAGACGCAGCCGTGAGATGGCGGGCTGACATCACGATTGGTCCGGGGTGCGGACCCCGGGTTACCATGGAGAGTCTCGCCCGTATCCGGCGGTCCTGTCAGGGACTCGCGCCGGTCCGGGCCAACACTGCCAACACCGAAAGGCCAAGAAGTGGGCTCTGTCATCAAGAAGCGACGCAAGCGCATGGCAAAGAAGAAGCATCGCAAACTGCTCAAGCGCACCCGTATCCAGCGTCGTCGCGCTGGCAAGTAGGTTGTCCCTGCCCTCACGGGTCCTCCTCCTGACCCGCGCAGACTGCACCCTGTGCGAGCAGGCGGCTGATGTGGTGGCCCGGACCTGCGAGGATGTGGGGGTGGGCTGGCATGCAATCGACGTCGACAGCGACGACGACCTCCATGCTGCCTACACCGATCACGTACCCGTGGTGTTCACCGATGGTGAGCTCCACGGCTATTGGTTTGTTGATGCTGACGCGTTGAAGCAAGCGCTCGATGGCCGGCAGCCACGTCCCATGGAGGACGGCTGGCGGCCTTCGCGGCAACCAGATTGAGATGTGGAGACTTAGTCCGTGAGCGAGTCCGAGGAAGTTGTGCCGCCGGATCCCAGGGGGACCGTGGGTTCCCTGACAGTTGTTGGTTCCGGCCCGGGCGACATTGACCTGATGGCGTTGGCGGGTGCCAGGGCCATCGAGCGTGCGGACCTGGTGGTGGTTGATTCACGCGAGTACGCGACGCTCGTCGGACAACTCGACATCGACAAGCGCGCCGAGGTGGTCGTGGCCGCTCACGACGAGCACCGTCAGATGATGGATGCCGTGGACGGGGGCAGGCACGTGGTGAGGGTCACTGCGGATGATCACCTGCCCAACGGGTTCCATGCCCGAACGCTTCCCGCCATCCTTGAGACGCACCGCAGCAGGACCCATGTCGTCCCGGGCATCAGCCGATGGGATTGCGCACTCAACTTCGGGGCAATTGCTCCCACCAACTCCGTGGCACGTCTCGATGCCAGCGTGATCGTTCCGCCCCCGGAGGACTGGCCGTCAGCCGCAACCGTCGTGGTCCTGACCACTGGGAAGCTCCTCGATGGCGTCGTGGCGCGCGGACTGCAGGCCAACGGCCCACGTGGCGAGGTGCTCCAGATCAGCGGGCTCGGCACCACCCGGCAGGTCAGCCGCCTGGCCCACTGGGACGAGATTGGAGCAGTCGAGGACGACGAGGATTCCGAGTACTACCTTGTCACGGGTCCAGGGATCGCCAGCGCCACCCGTGCCCGTCTGGACTGGTTCGGGAGCAAGCCGCTTTTTGACTGGAGCGTCGTGATTCCGCGCACCAAGGACGATTTCGATGACCTCATCGACCAGCTCGCCCGTTATGGCGCCAGCAGCGAAGTGGTGGTCACACTCTCCATCGAGCCGCCTCGAACCGAACAGGCCATGGAGAAGGCCATCCGTGGCCTGGTGGACGGGCGCTACCTCTGGATCGTCTTCACCTCCCCGCACTCCGTTGAGGCCATTGTTGAACGGATGGCCGAATACGGTCTGGATTCCCGGGCACTGTCGGGGGTGTTGATCGCAGCGGTGGGCGGGGGAACGGCGCAGGCACTTGCGAAGCATGGCCTCGTGGCCGATCTGGTGCCCATCGGGGACGACACGGCGGAGGGGCTGGCCGTGGAGTTCCCGGCACACGACACCCTGATCGACCCGCTGGACCGCGTTCTGGTCCCCAGCGCCGACGTCTCCGTCGCATCCTTGCTTGAGGGCCTCGGTCGTCTGGGCTGGGAGGCCGAAGAGGTCACGGCGTACCGCACGGTTCGGGCGGCCCCACCACCCCCCGAGGTGCGTGAGCGCATCAAGGACGGCATGTTCGACGCAGTCGTGTTCACGTCCTCCACCGCCGTGCGCAACATGATTGGGATCGCGGGCAAGCCGCACGCCGCCACGCTCGTGGCGGCCATTGGGCCGGCCACCGCTGCTGCCTGCGAAATGCATGGCCTCCGCGTGGACGTCGTGGCGGAAATCCCCACGTACGAGTCGGTGGCTGACGGTCTCGCGCGCTTCGCCGAGAGCCGCAGGGCCGAACGGGCCGCCAAGTCCCTACCCGACACCAAACCCTCGATGCGCAAGCGCCGGAAGCGTCGGAAAGCACCGGCCGAGGGCGCATAAGCTTGTCCTGAGGCAGGACGAAGGAGCAACGCATGGCTGAGGAACCCCGCATCGTCCACGTGATGCGACACGGGCAGGTTCACAATCCCGAGGGTGTGCTGTACGGACGCCTCGACGGTTTTGGTCTGTCCACGCTCGGTCACGAGATGGCGTCGTTGCTCTCCACGATGTGGCTGGATGTGCCGCTGACCCATCTGCGGTGCTCCCCGCTGCAGCGCGCACGAGAGACCATGGCACCCACCGCGGCCCTCTTCCCGCATCTGGACGTGGTGACCGACGAGCGCGTGATCGAGGCTGCCAATGCTTTCGAGGGCAAGGTCTTCGGCCCCAGCAACAAGGCACTGCGCGACCCGGGCATGCTGCGCCACATGCTCAACCCCTGGCGGCCGAGCTGGGGTGAGCCGTACGTCGACATCGCCGCCCGCATGCGCCTCGCGCTGGCGGATGCCGCCGATTCCGCCGGCGAGGGTGGCCAGGCGCTGGTGGTGTCCCACCAACTTCCCATCTGGATCGCACGCCTTGACGCTGAAGGCGCCCCGTTCGCCCACGACCCCCGGCGCCGCCAGTGCACCCTGGCCTCGGTGACGTCCTTCACGTTCCGTCAGGGCCGCGTCACGTCGATCGAGTACACGGAGCCGGCACGAGAGCTGCTGCCCGTCAAGGCGGGGCGAAAGTTCAAGGTCGGCACGTGACCCGCACCCTCGTCGCCGTGCTCGCCGCGGTGGTGATGCTCGCGGGTGGATGCAGCGGCGACGCCGGCACGGACTCCGATGGTTTCATCGGCTTCGAGGAGGGCACGGGGTCCGTCCTCATCCTGCCCCCCGATGAGCGGGAGATGGCTCCGGAACTGACTGGCACCACGCTTGATGGTGACGAACTCTCCACCGCAGATTTCGCCGGCCAGGTGATTGTGCTGAACGTGTGGGGCTCGTGGTGCGCGCCGTGCCGGGCCGAGGCGCCTGAGCTCGTGGAGGCTGCTGAACAGCTCCCTGACGTCCAGTTCATCGGTATCAACACCAAGGATCTCGACCCCGTTCCGGCGCAGGCCTTCGTGCGCTCCTTCGGCGTCGACTACCCGAACCTCTACGACCCCGACGGCACGCTGCTTCTCGGCTTCGGTCAGGTGCCGCCGAAGGCGATTCCCAGCACGCTGGTCATCGACGAGTCCGGCCGCGTCGCTGCGCGGATGCTCGGAGAAGTCACCACCACCGTTCTCACGGGCGTCGTGGATGACGTGCAGGCAGGCTAGATGATCCTCCTTGAAAGCTGGATCACCTCGGCCCTGGGGTCCTCGATGCTGCTCGCAGTCCCCGTGGCCGTCCTCGCCGGTGTGGTGTCGTTCGCGTCCCCCTGCGTGTTGCCGCTGCTCCCGGGATACCTCTCCTATGCCTCCGGTCTGGGCGCTGCACAGATCAGGGAGGGCACGGGCAACCGACGAGCACTCATTTTCGGCACCCTGGGCTTCGTCCTCGGCTTCGCTGCCGTTTTTGTCCTGACCGGAGCGCTGTTCGGTGGGCTGGGTGGCTTCCTGCTGGAACACACTCGCATCATCACGATCATCGCCGGACTCTTCATCGTCGTGCTCGGCGCAGCATTCATCGGCTGGCTGCCCATGCCACCGCAGGTGCGGCTGTCCATGGCCCCCCGCATGGGGGTGGCGGCCTCACCCCTGCTGGGGATGGCCTTCGGCCTCGGATGGACGCCGTGCATCGGTCCCACGTTGTCGGTTGTCCTGACCTTGGCCCTCTCGGAGGGGTCCGCGGGGAGGGGGGCGACGCTGGCCTTTTTCTACGCCCTGGGGCTGGGCCTGCCCTTCCTGGCGTTCGCCGCCGCCTTCACCCGGCTCAGCCCGCACCTTGGCTGGCTGATGCGGCAGCAGCGCCCCCTGCAGATCCTCGGCGGCGTCCTGCTACTGGTGGTGGGCCTCTCCATGGTGACGGGACTGTGGGATCTGGCCATGGGGCAGCTGCGCAACTGGGTATCCACGTTCGGGACCATCCTGTGAGCCCGCGCAGCGCCTCCACGGCGCCCGCCATGCGCACGGGCGCGTTCCTCCGGTGGTGCTGGACCCAGCTCACCAGCATGCGCACGGCCCTGATCCTGTTGTTCCTGCTGGCCCTGGCCGCCGTTCCCGGGTCGATGGTTCCGCAATCCAGCATCTCGCCCATCGCGGTCTCGGACTTTCGTGAGGCCAACCCCGTGCTGGACGCGATCTTCGAGCCGCTCGGGATGTACAACGTCTACAGTTCGCCCTGGTTCTCGGCCATCTACCTGTTGCTGTTCGCCTCCCTGGTGGGATGCATCCTGCCGCGAATCGGCCTGTACGCCCGGTCGCTCGGCAAGCCTCCACCCTCCCTGCCCTCTCGCCCGGAGCGGCTTCCGGTCAATGGCCGGACCGCGCTGCACGGAGCAACGGAGGGGGCTCTGGACCGGGCGGAGGGCTGGCTGCGGTCCAAGCGCTACCGCACCCGTCGCTTCGCCGAGGGCGTCAGCGCCGAGAGGGGATACTCACGCGAAGCCGGAAATCTCGTCTTCCACTGCGGCCTGGTGGTTCTCCTCATCGGGTTGGCCTGGTCCAGCCTGCTGGGATTCAGGGGCAGCGCCATCGTCGTGGAGGGCAGGTCGTTCAGCAACTCCATCACGCAGTACGACGAATTCACCTCCGGCGGATGGCGCGACACGGATGCGCTGGAGGAGTTCACCGTCACCGTCGACGAGTTCGACACGGAATTCGAGACGGGCGATGTGCAGCGGGGTGCGGCACGCCGCTTCGACGCCGATGTCACGTTCACCGCTGACGGCTCGACCCGCGAGGAGCTGCTGCAGGTCAACAAGCCGCTCATCACGGACGGCGGCACCCAGGTCAACCTGTTGGGGCACGGGTACGCCCCCTACGTCACCGTCACTGATGGGAATGGGGACCTCGCCTTCTCCGGTCCCGTGGTGTTCCTGCCCCAGGACGGCAACTTCTCCTCCGTCGGTGTTGTGAAGGTGCCCGATGCGCGACCCGAGCGGCTCGCCTTCGAGGGGTACTTCTTTCCCACGGCGGTCCTCGACGAGCAGGGTCCGCGCTCGGTGTTCCCGGACGCGGCCAATCCTGAGCTTTTCCTGAACGCCTGGAGGGGCGAACCAGCCAAGGAGACGGGGATACCGCAGAATGTGTTCTCGCTCGACACGAGCGGTCTGGAACCGGTGCAGGGGGACGGGGGCGAGGTGCTGCGCGTCCGACTCACTCCCGAGACCGGTATCGAGCTTCCCGACGGGTTGGGCACGGTGTCGTTCGACGGTTGGTCGCGGTGGGTCAAGCTCCAGGTCAGCCAGACTCCGGGCAACACCCTCACGCTGATTGCACTGCTCGTGGCGGTGGCCGGCCTGTGCGCGAGCCTGTTCGTGCGGCCCCGCCGACTGTTCGTGAGGGTGGACGGCTGTGAGGCAGTGGTGGGTGGACTTGATCGCACCGATGCGGCCACCGGCCTTGAGGAGGAGGTCGCCGGCCTGACGCACGCCGTCGGTCATGCCCCACCGGGGAGTGACGGCGAGGTTGGGGGCGACGTTGAACACCCGGCACAATTGACCGTGACCGCTGGTGCAGACGAGACAAGGACGTGAAGGTGACCGTATCCGAACTGTCTGACCTCTCGATGGTCGCTGCTGCAGTGGCCTACCTCGTGGCCTTCTTCCTCCACAGCGCGGAGTGGGCCTCGGCGAGGGGCCTGGCTGGCGCACGGCCTGCTGACGGGTCCGAGGATCCCTCCCGCATCAGGGTGGACCTGTTCGGGCGCCTTGCCATCGGGGTGACCGTGGTGGCCCTCGCGGTGCACGTGCTGGCCGTGGTGACCCGCGGCGTCGCCGCCGATCGGGCCCCGTGGGGCAACATGTACGAGTTTGTGTCCTCCTCCCTGATGTTTGCGGTCAGCGTGTACCTGGTGGCTGTGTGGAAGGGTGGTGCCCGCTGGCTGGGACTGGGCGTGACGCTGCTGGCAGCCGTGGGCCTGGGCGCGGCCGTGACGGTGTTCTACGTCGACGTTGCACCGCTGGTACCCGCCCTGCACTCCGTGTGGTTCATCATCCACATCGTGGCTGCCGCGATCTCCGGCGCCGCCTTCAACGTCGGTGCCGTCACGTCGGTGCTGTATCTGTTGCGCAAGAGGGTGGAGCCGAGCGGTGCCCCTGTCCGGGGATACCTGGCCAAGCTCCCGAGCGCCGCCAAGCTCGATGTCTTCGCCTACCGACTCCACGCCTTTGCGTTCCCGCTCTGGACCTTCACCGTCGCTGCGGGTGCCATCTGGGCACAGTACGCGTGGGGTAGATTCTGGAACTGGGATCCCAAGGAGACATGGTCGTTCGTCACGTGGGTGATCTACGCCGCCTACCTGCATGCCCGCGCGACCGCCGGGTGGAAGGGCGCTCCCGCAGCGATCATCGCCGTCATCGGGGTGATTTCCTTCTGGTTCAACTTCGTGGGAGTGAACCTCCTGTTCAGCGGCCTCCACTCCTACGCGGGAATCTGACGCCGAAGCAATGGTCGAGTCCGAGACCCAGTGGCTGGTGGACCTCTATGAGGAACACGGCACGAGCCTGCACCGGCTCGTGGTGATGCTGGGCGCCGAATCCGAATCCGGACACATCCTCCGTGCCGCCATGATCGGGCTGTCTCGTCGGGCACATCGCCTCGTCGATCCGCTGGAGAGGGTGGAGTTCTTGGCGGAGGAGGTGGTGCACAATGCCCGAAGCACCCGCGGGCCCTTGGGGACGCTGACGCTGCCCGAGCTGACGAATACGCGGCAGCAGGAGATTCAGGCGGCGATCACCGCTCTGCCCGTACGACTGGGTGAGGTGCTGGTGATCAGTCATTACCTCTCCACCTTCGGCCCGGAGCTCGCGGGGATCCTGCGGATGACCGTCCGATCGTCCAACCGTCGCCTCGAGGAGGGGCTCAACAGACTTCGCGTCGAGCTGGGTGATCCCGACCCGGGGGCTTCATCCCTGGCCATTGACTCATTGTCGGCGGAAGTGACCAGCACCCTGCGTGCGTCCGCGCGTCTGGTGCAGTCACCCGGCACGGAGACGCTCGAAGCAGAACTGCTCAGCCTGAACAGTTCCACGCACAGCGGGGTGGCGTTGAAGGTCTTCGTTCCGCTGTTGGCGGGTGCGCTCGGGTTGGGTTTCTGGCTTGCCGCGGCCACCGCCCCCGGCTCGATCGACGAGGCACTTCCTTCGCCTAGTCCCACGCCAGCACCGACGGCTTCGTCATCCCGATCGCTCCCGGCCCAGGTGCGATCGGTGCCCGTCTACTACGTGGGGCGAACCAACGCTCTCCTGTACCGGGAACTGCGGGACCTCGCGGCCACGGGCGACCTCGTGAGGGCCGCCATCGAGGCGCTCTTCGTCGTGCCACCGTTGGATCCGGACTATGAGTCACTCTGGGTCAACGGGCGGCTGATCGACGTCGAACTGATCGGTCACGAACTCAGGGTCAACCTCTCACCCTCGGCGTTCGAGGAGTTGACCACACCGGAGCTCGCTCAGGCGGCCATTGACCAGATGGTCTACACCGCCAGCGAACTCGTGGGGGATCCGGAACTGAGGGTGGTGTTCCTCTCGGATGGACGAACCCCACCCGAGCTGCTGCGGAGCGACGAGGGCTTCGGCCTCCGGGCGCTGAGGCCCATGCCCGCGCTGTGGATCTCCTCGCCGAAGAACACGGCGCAGTTGGACAGTGGCCAGTTGGTGGTGCAGGGATACGTCAAACGGGAGGCAACGGCTCCTCTGCTCCGCATCACCAATGATGCGGACGGCAGCATCGTGAGCAGCGCCACTGCCCAGACGGCCACCGACGCGGATGACAACGGATGGCGGGCATGGTCGGTGTCCGTCGATCTGCCCCCGGGGGACTACTCAGTGACGGCCGTCACACAGGTGCAGTCCATTCCCGGTCTGAGGTCCATCTCGGAGAACAAGAGCATCACGGTGTCCTGAGGCCGGCGCAGTGAGCCGGAGGGTTCTGATGTGTCCTGACAGGGCATGTTCCCAGCCGCCCCTTCAGCGCGTCCCCACCCAGGCCGCGGCGCGCACGAGCAGTGCGGTGGGCACGAAACGGGACAGCTTCGAGAGCACCTTGTTGCCCAGCCCGTCCACGACGTAGGGCTTGCCCGCTCGCAGGGCGTCGAAGGTGGTCGACACCACCTGCTCAGGACGTCGGCGCTGCTTCATGACGTCGCCATTGCCGGCGTTGTGGAAGAAGGACGTATCGGTGGGGCCAGGACAGATGCACACCACGCGCACGCCCGTGCCCTCCATCTCACCCCACAACGAGGAGGTGAAGCTCAGGACGTAGGACTTCGTGGCGGCGTAGGTGGCCATTTGAGGCATCGGCTGGAACGCAGCCAGACTCGCCACGTTGATGATGACCCCATCGCCGCGGACGACCATCTTCGGGACGACGGCATGCGTCAGAGCCGTGAGCGCCACCACGTTGAGTTCGGCCTCGTTGACGACCCGGCCACGATCCAGCTCCCCCAGCATGCCCATGGTGCCGAAGCCCGCATTGTTCACGAGGGTGTGGATCTCGAGCGTGTCCAACGTCGCGATGAGCGCGGTCCGTGCTGCCGGGTCTGACAGGTCGCAGGGTAGGACCATCGTCTCGACCCCATGCCGGGCTGTCAGCTGTTCCGCCAACACCTCCATCTTGTCGACACTGCGCGCCACCAGGACCACGTTGGATCCCTGACGTGCCAGCTCACGTGCATATGCCTCGCCCAGGCCGCCCGAGGCGCCCGTCACCACTGCCCAACTGCTCATGGGGACAACTGTAGTGGCGTCCAGGCGGGACACGACCCGCCCTCCGAGGGCGCATGGGACGCCCGCACCCGGCGGCACTGCGCATGACGTCGGCATCCGGTGGCGGTGGCGGGCGTGTCATCATTGCTGCATGCAGCATTTCGACGTGGCCGTCATCGGGTCCGGCTCGGGCAACTCCCTCATTGATGAGCGATTCTCCGGTCTCCAGGTGGCCCTCATCGATTCTCACGAGGAGTTCGGCGGGACGTGCCTCAACAGGGGCTGCATTCCCACCAAGATGTTCGTCCTGCCCGCCGACCATGCGGTCAGCCCGGAGGAGGCGGCTCGCCTCGGGGTGCAACTGCAGTTCGACGGAGCGGACTGGCCCGGCATCAGGGACCGCATCTTCGGGCGCATCGACCCCATCTCCGTGGGTGGCCTCGGGTTTCGGGAGCGCAGCGCCAACGTGACCGTCTTCCGCAGCAGCGCCAGCTTTGTGGACGAC
The DNA here is from genome assembly GCA_963747505.1 of uncultured Actinomycetota bacterium. GTDB lineage: Bacteria > Actinomycetota > Actinomycetes > Propionibacteriales > Propionibacteriaceae > Arachnia. The sequence continues at coordinate 519,330 of CAVVFD010000002.1, forward strand.
CACACTTTGCGTGTGGGTGATGTGCAGATCACAGCAGACCAGGTCGTCATCGCAACGGGTTCCCGGCCGCGTCCCCTGGACGTCGAGGTGCCCGAGGAGCTTCAGGGGTGCATCCGCAATTCGGACGACATCATGCGCCTCGACCAGCTTCCCCGGCATCTCGTGATCGTGGGGGCCGGGTTCGTCGCTGCCGAGTTCGCCCACATCTTCTCAGGCCTCGGCAGCGAGGTCACGGTGATCAATCGATCCGACGTGGTGCTGCGCGACGAGGACGAGGACATCAGTGCCGCGTTCGCCGAGATCCTGTCCCACCGGGTGAAGCTGCGGCTCAACCAGGACGTGCACGCCATCGAGCATGGCCCCTCCGGCGACGTCCAGGTGATCACGACAGATCGCAACGGCGTCGAGTACGAGTACTTCGCCGATGCTGTGCTGGTTGCCACGGGCCGTATCCGCAATTCGGAATCGCTGAACCTGGAAGCGGCCGGGGTTGACGTCCGCAGGGACGGGCAGATCAGGGTGGATGCACGGCAGCGCACCAGCGTCCCGCACATCTGGGCCATGGGGGACGTGTCGTCGGACCATCTCCTGAAGCACGTTGCGAACGCGGAGATGCGCACCGTGCAGCACAATCTGCTTGCGCTGGAGAGTGATCTGGTGGGTACCGACCATCGCTACGTCCCGCATGCGGTGTTCTCGCATCCACAAATCGCCAGCGTCGGTGCCACCGAGCAGCAGTTGCGGGAATGGGGAACCCCCCATGTTGTGGCACACCAGAGGTACTCCGATGTTGCCTACGGCTGGGCCATGGAGGACCAGGGACACTTCGTCAAACTCCTCGCCGATCCCCGCAACTGGAGGCTCCTCGGTGCCCACATCATGGGGCCCCAGGCGTCCACCCTGATCCAGCCGCTCATCCAGGCCATGAGCTTCGGCCTGAGCGTGCCCGACATGGCGCGGGGTCAGTACTGGATTCACCCGGCGCTGCCGGAGGTGGTGGAGAACGCACTGCTCAGCCTGATGGAGACAAGGAAGCGCGAGATCCTCGACGCCCATTGACCGCGCGCAGCCGGGCCGAGTTCGAGTCGGCAGGGGTGCAATCTGGACGACCGACCAACATCCGTTCTCGGTCCTCACGGCCCCGGGACAATGAGCAGTGGTCACTGATCCGTGCCGGCCCACCTCGAGTTGTGCCCGTTGCACCGGGCTCGTGGGCGTGTCAGCCGAAGCGGCCGGTGATGTAGTCCTCAGTCTCTTTCCGGTCCGGGTTGTGGAAGATCTTTTCGGTGGAGGCCACCTCAATGAGTTCGCCCGGGTCGCCCTGCTCCTTGAGGTTGAAGAACGCGGTCTGGTCCGAGACCCGCGCGGCCTGCTGCATGTTGTGGGTCACGATGACGACGGTGTACTCCTCCTTGAGCTGGTGGATCAGATCCTCGATGGCCAGCGTGGAAATGGGGTCCAGCGCCGAGCACGGCTCATCCATCAGCACCACTTCGGGTTCAATGGCGATGGCCCGGGCAATGCACAGGCGCTGCTGTTGTCCGCCGGACAGGCTTGAACCGGGCCGATCCAGGCGATCCTTGACCTCCTTCCAAAGATTGGCGGCCTTCAGGGACCTCTCTGCGATCTCATCGGCCTGCGAACGCGAGACCTTGGAGTTGTTCAGCCGCACGCCCGCGAGCACGTTCTCCTTGATGGACATGGTGGGGAACGGATTGGGGCGCTGGAACACCATGCCCACCTGCCGGCGTACTCGCACGGGGTCGACGTCAGGGTCGTACAGGTCCATGCCATCCAAGAGCACCTGACCGGTGCTGTACGCGCCGTCGATCACCTCATGCATCCGGTTGATGGATCGCAGCACCGTGGATTTTCCGCAGCCCGAAGACCCGATGAAGGCCGTGACGGAGCGTGGCTGGATGGTCATGTTGACGTCACGGACGGCGTGGAACTTGCCGTAGTAGATGTCGAGATCCTTGATCTCGATGCGCTTGGACATCGCTATCTGCTTCCTTGTCTCGTCAGCGGCCGGGTTTGGGAGCGAATTTCCAGGCGATGAGCCGACCCAGGAGGTTCAGCAGCATCACGATGAGAATCAGGGTCAGCGCACCGGCCCAGGCGCGCGCGTGGTAGGGATCCTGCGGGATGCCCGGGGTGACGTACTGGTAGTAGACAAACACGGGCAGCGTGGCCATGGGGGCATCGAAGGGGTTGGTGTTCAACGAGGGGTTCATGCCGGCCGTGACCAGCAGCGGGGCGGTCTCGCCGATGATGCGGGCGATCGCGAGCACGACACCCGTGATGATGCCGGCCAACGACGTCGGCAACACCACCCGCACGATCGTGCGCCACTTCGCCACACCCAGAGCGTAGGAAGCCTCACGCAGCTCGTTGGGCACCAGACGCAGCATCTCCTCCGTGGAGCGCACCACCGTGGGGATCATCAGGACGCTGAGGGCGACGGCGCCCGCGACCCCCACTTTTGTCCCCGGCCCGAAGACCATTGCGAAGAGGGTGTAGGCGAACAGGCCCGCGACGATGGACGGAATGCCCGTCATGACGTCGACGAAGAAGCGGATGGCCGAAGCCAGCTTGTGGCGCGCGCCGTATTCCACCAGGTAGATGGCGGCCATGAGTCCGATCGGCACCGAGATCAACGTTGCCATTCCGGTGATGATGAGGGTTCCCCAAATGGCGTGGACCGCGCCACCGCCATCGCCGATGACGTTGCGCATCGAGTACGTGAAGTACTGCACGTCGAAACGCTCCAACCCGCTCACCACCGTTCCCCAGGCCAGGGACACCAATGGGGCGAGCGCCAGAACGAAGAAACCGGTGACCACGTGGGCGGCGAGGCGGTCCTTGGCGTGTCGGCTGCCCTCGACGGCCGCAAACAGTGTGAAACTCGTCAGCAGGAACAGCAAGGCGCCCACGACGAGCACGGCCAGGATGCCACCCGTGCCCAGGAGGGACAGGACGGCGGCAGCAACGACAACTGAGACCACCAGCAGCGCAGGCTCTGTGAATCGCGGTAGCTTCCCGGCGGTGAGCGGGTTGATGGCGGGGGCTCCGCTCGATGGTGGTCGCCTCGTCAGTGATGGCGCGCGCATCAGTTGGCCCCCGAGAAGTCCCGGCGGCGGGCGATGACCCAGCGTGCCGCCATGTTGACCGCCAGTGTGATGACGAACAGCACGAGACCCGTCGCGATCAATTGGTTGACCCCCAGTTGATACGCCTCCGGGAATGACAGCGCGATGTTTGCAGCGATGGTATTGGGGTTGCTGGAGGTGAGCAGCTGGAAGTCGATGACTGCCGCAGGCGACAACACCATGGCGACCGCCATGGTTTCGCCCAGTGCGCGCCCGAGCCCCAGCATGCACGCCGACACGATGCCCGGCATCCCGTAGGGAATCACCGCCTGGCGAATCATCTCCCACCGCGTCGCCCCCAGCGCGAGGGCTGCTTCCTCATGGAGTCTGGGGGTTTGGCCGAACACCTCCCGGCAGATGGCCGTGATGATGGGCAGAACCATGACTGCCAACACCAGAGCCGCTGTCAGGATGGTGCGGCCGGTGCCGGAGACGCGTCCGGCGAAGAGTGGAATCCACCCCAGGTTCTCGTTCAGCCATACGAACAGTGGCCGCATCAGGGGCGCCAGGACGTTGATGCCCCACAGGCCGAAAACCACGGATGGCACCGCAGCCAGCAGGTCGATGATGTAGCCGAAGAACTGGCGAACCCGCTTGGGCGCGTAGTGCGTGAGGAAAAGCGCAATGCCGACAGAGACGGGCACGGCGAACAGCATGGCCAGCGCCGCGGCCCACACCGTCCCGAAGGCGTAGGGGGCGACGTACGACCAGAACTCGCCGAATGGGAGTTCTGAGGCGTCAGCGGTAAGGGCGGGGATGGACATGCCCACGAGAAATGCGGCAACTGCCGCCAGGATGGCCAGGATCGTGATGCCGGAGCCCGTCGAGAATCCCTTGAAGACGCGGTCACCGAAGTGCTTGGCGCTTCGGCGCAGCGCGTTGACGGTCTCGTCGCGGGCTTCGGGGACAGTCTTGGCGGTCATGGTGCTCCTGATCGTGGGGCCGACGCGACTCAGAGTTCGCTGAGAGCAGGCGTGGAGGAGTCAACCGCGCCTGACCCAGTCTGCCCGGGACGGACGCGGTTGACCAAAATACACACAAAACTCACGCGATCGAGTCGATGGAGGCCAGTACCTTCTCACGCAGCGCACTCGAGAGGGGCGCCGATCCTGCACCGTCGGCCGCGACCTGCTGTCCCTCCTCGGACGCGATGTAGCTGAGGTAGCTCTTCACGAGGTCCGCGGTGGCAGCGTCCTTGTACTCAGTACAGGCCAGCGCATAGGAGACAAGGACGACGGGGTACCCGGCTGCCTGATAGTCCAGCGCGAGGGCCAGATCGAATTCGTCCCGACCCTCCTCGACGGGCGAGGCCTCGACGGCGGCAGCGGCGGCTTCCGGTGACGGCGGCTCGTACGCGCCCTCAGGGCCGATCATTGCGGTGGAGGTCTCACCGGCCTGCGAGGCGTCGGCGTAGCCAATGGTGCCGACTCCGCTGTTCACGGCGGAGATGACCCCGGAGGTGCCCTTCGCGGCCTCTCCGCCCTGATAGGGCCATGTGCCGTCGGGCTCGGCGTCCCACACGGTCTCCGCGGCGCTGCCCAGGTAGGTGGTGAAGTTCTCCGTGGTGCCGGAGTCGTCCGAGCGGTGCACGGCAGTGATGGCCAGATCTGGCAGGCTGGCGTCCGGGTTCAGTTCTGCGATCTGCGGGTCGGACCAGTTGGTGACCTCGCCCTTGAAGATGGCCGCCAGCAGGTTCGGGGTGAGGTTGAGTTCATCGATGCCCTCAACGTTGAACACCACGGCGATGGGGGAGATGTAGACGGGCAGGTCAAGGGCCTTGGACTGGTCGGCGCAGCTGGCGAAGGCGCCGGCGACGTTCTCGTCCATGGTGAATGCGCGGTCCGACCCCGCAAAATCAGCGCCGCCCCCCATGAAGGCGTCCCGTCCGGCGCCCGAGCCCTCGGGCGCGTACAGGACGGTGACGTCGGGATTGGCCGTCTGGAACTGGGCGATCCAGTTCTCCTGTGCCACGGCCATGGCCGAGGACCCCATCCCATTCAGCGTGCCGCTCACGCCCCCGTTCTCGCCGCTTCCGGCTGTGGTGCTGGTTTCAGGGGTGCCGGGTCCCTCGTTCGCGGCGCAGGCCGAGAGTAAGAGGGCTGCGCCCAGTCCGAGGGCTGTGGTCAAGCGCAACTTCATTGTGGTCCCTTCCAGGGCGTGAAGAAGTTTCGGTGTGCTGGCTGCGGTCGAGCCGCATGATGTGTTTCCCACACATCAAAAGCTAGGGAGCCAAAGTGTCCTGACACTGACCCTTGGGATGAACAACCGGTGAACAGCCCCGGCGGCCGGTCAGGCCGTCGGTTTGAACACCTCGGAGCGGATGAGGTTTCCCTGCTCGTCAAGATGCAGCGCCACCACTTCAGCCACGACCATGTGTTTGGGCTCCATCCCCAGTCCGTCATACATGGCGGGCAGCACCGGGCGGTGGCCGCAGATGGCGGTGGGACGGTCCAGGTCCGTCTTCAGCTCGGCCATGAAGCGGGCGACCCGCTTGGGGTGTTGGGTGCCCTCCTCCTCCGTCAGGATGTCAACCTTCTGGATGGGCAGGCGTCGGGCCTCCGCGAAGGGCTCCAACGTCTGGAAGCAGCGCGTCGCTGACGAGCTCACGAGTTGCTCGACGCAGAACGCGTCCAGCAGGTCCTTGAGCTTCTTGGCCTGCTTGCGGCCCCGACCGCCCAGCCGACGCTTCTGATCCGGGCCGCTCCAGTCCTTGCGCAACATCGCCTTGCCGTGGCGCACCACCATCAGGACGTTCGTCGTGGGCAGGTCCATGGCGGCGTTGACCACCTCACGATCCACGGGGTAGGTGAGCCTGTCCAACGCCTCCTCGATGGAGAACCACTTGACCTTCTGCACCTCCTTGTCAGGCTTGCGTGGCCGCTGCTCCACCACGCGAGCCCGCCAGTAGTGCGTAGCTTTCAGTCCCTTGGACACTGGGTACTTCTGCGTGGGCAGCCTCAGATCCAGGCACGCCGTCACGCCGGTTTCCTCCCGGATCTCCCGGATGGCCGTCTCGGGAAGCAGCTCATCGCTGAGTCCCTTGCCCTTGGGCAGGGACCAGTCGTCGTAGCTCTCCCGGTGGATGAGCAGTACCTGTGGGCCCTTGTTGTGGTGGGTGCGCAGCACCACGCCACCGGCGGCAACGACGTCGGGTTTCTTGCTCATCGGTTGCGGCGCTGTCTTGACTGGCGGATCAGATCGTCCTGCAGATCGACGAGCGGGTTGCCGTCCGCATCCTTCGTGTGGGTGGTCCAGGTGTTGTCAATCAGCTCCCAGTGGACCACATCGGGCGCGAATGCCAGATCAAACAGTTCCTCGATCTGCTGCACGTGGTTCGGGTTTCCCAGAGAGACGATGGCCTCGACGCGGCGATCCAGGTTGCGGTGCATCATGTCGGCGGAACCGATGCCCACCATCGGCGTGCCGGCTCCGGTGAAGCAGAACAGGCGGGAGTGCTCGAGGAAGCGGCCCAGGATGGAGCGGACGCGGATGTTCTCGCTCAGCCCCGGCACCCCGGGACGGATCGTGCACGTGCCGCGCACCCACACGTCGACGCACACTCCGGCCTGGGAGGCCCGGTACAACGCGTCGATGAGGGCCTCGTCCACCACCGAGTTCACCTTGATGCGGATGCCTGATGGCAGCCCGGCACGATGGTTCGCCACCTCGCGGTGGATGAGGTCCAGCAGACCGGAACGGATGCCGTGGGGGGCCACCAACAGGCGCCGGTAGTTCGTCTCCTGGGTCATGCCGGAGAGGTGGTTGAACAGCCTGGCGATGTCGTCGGTGATAATGGGGTTGCTCGTCAACAGCCCCATGTCCTCATACATGCGGGCCGTCTTGGGATTGTAGTTTCCGGTGCCGATGTGGGCGTAGCGGCGCAGGCTGCCGTCGCTCTCCGCGCGCACCACCAGCGCCAACTTGCAGTGCGTCTTGAGGCCCACCATGCCGTAGACCACGTGGACGCCGGCCTTCTCCAGCACCCGCGCGAAACCGATGTTGGTCTGCTCGTCGAAGCGGGCCTTGATCTCCACGACGGCGAGCACCTGCTTGCCCATGGCGGCGGCCTCGATGAGGGCGTCGACGATGGGGGAGTCCCCAGAGGTCCGGTACAGGGTCTGCTTGATGGCCAGCACGGCCGGGTCGCTGGCCGCCTGTTCGATGAAGCGTTGGACGGACGTGGCGAAGGAGTCGTACGGGTGATGGACCAGCACGTCGCGCTTCTTCAGAGCCTTGAACATGTCCGCTGGTCTGGCGCTCTCCACCTCCGCGAGGTCGGGGTGCGTGATGGGCAGGAAGTTGGGGTACTTCAGGTCCTCCCTCGGAGTGTCCTCGAGGGCGAAGAGGCCGGAGAGGTCCAGCGGTGAGGGGAGCCGGAACACCTCGGCCTCGGACACGTCGAGTTCGGTGATGATCCGGGAGATCATCGCGTCGTCCGTGTCATCCTCCACCTCGAGGCGCACCGGTGGTCTCCCCACCTTGCGGCGGAGCAGTTCCTTCTCCAGCGCGAAGAGGAGGTTCTCCGCATCGTCCTCCTCCACCTCGATGTCCTCGTTGCGTGTGACGCGGAAGGTGGTGAAGCTGATGACCTCCATGCCGGTGAAGAGCTGGCCCAGGTGTCGGGCGATGACCTCCTCCAGCGGCAGGAACCGGCCCTCTGCCAGTTTCACGAAACGCGACAGCACCGGGGGCACCTTCACGCGGGCGAACTGTCGACCGCCCGTGGTGGGGTTGCGCAGGATCACGGCCAGGTTGATCGAGAGACCGGAGATGTAGGGGAAGGGGTGGGACGGATCGACGGCGAGCGGGGTCAGGACCGGGAAGATGCGCTCCGCGAAGAGTGTGCGCATCTCGTCCTTCTCCGAGGCGGTCAGCTCGGACCAGTGGAGGATTTCCACTCCTTGCGCGCGAAGGGCTGGCCGGACATCCTCCTGGAAGACGCGCGACTGCTCTTCAACCAACTCGGCGGTGCGTTGCAGGATGGAGGCGTGCACCTCGCCGGGCATCTGACCGGTGACGCTCGGAACAGCGACGCCGGCGGCGATCCGTCGTTTCAGGCCAGCGACGCGCACCATGAAGAACTCGTCGAGATTGTTGGAGAAGATGGCCAGGAACTTCGCACGCTCGATCAGCGGAATGCGAACTGAGTCGCGGGCCAGGTCGAGCACTCGGTTGTTGAACTCCAGCCATTGCATCTCACGGTCCGAGTACCGGTCAGCGGGAAGGGGATCCTCCAGGTGCTGGTCGTGTTCCAAGTGCTCCACGGCCATGTGATTCCTCAACTCCGGTAGCTGGTGTCGGTACTGATGGTCACAAAGCTAGCGGATCGATACATCTCGACGACGCGTTCCTCGCTGGCTTCCACGAAGAGGATGACCTCGGTGCATCCGATGGTGACAAGGTGTGCGATCCCCGCCTCCAGGAGGGCGCGACCCAACCCCTGGCCGGAATGCTCAGGATGCACGGCCAGGACGTACACCTCGCCCACGGTTTCGTCGTGGCGCTTCGTCCAGTGGAACCCGGCGACATCCCCGCCGTCGGACGGTGTTGCCACGAGAAGTCCCTCACGGGAGAACCACGGCTGCTGTGTCAGGTCGTGGAACTCCTCCAGGGTGAGTTTTCCTTGTTCTGGGTGGTGGCTGAATGCCGCTGCATTGGTGGACACGACACCCGCGGCGTCCCTGTCCTCGAAGGAGCGAATCGTCCAGCCATCCAGGGCGCCGGGCTGCACCTCCCCGCCGAGGGGTCGGGCCATTTTCAGGAGTTCGCGGGCCGGTTCCAGTCCGAGGCTGGCGGCCAGCGCTCTGGCTCCCGGCTGGGTGTCGAAAGCCCAGACGGAGCTGGCAGGGCGCCGATCCATCGCCGCCCGCAGCAGAGCCCTGCCATGTCCGAGGCGGCGGTACCCCGGATGGACGGCCAACGAGATGGTGGCGTCCCTCTCGTCGAGGACCGCGATGCCCACCAGGAGGTCGTCCCGCTCTGCCAGCAGGAACCTGCCGGGGCGGTGCCCGTCGATGACAAGATCGGCAGACTCATTGACGGGGCGCACGCCGTCGGCCTCGCTCACGCGGCGCAGCAACTCGTGGACGTCCCGGCGAACGTCGTCGTCCAGGGTGGCGAGTTCCCTCATGAAGCGACCTTCCGTGCTTGTGTGAACCGGTAGCCCACGTTGCGGACCGTCCCGATGTACCAGTCGAACTGCCCCAGCTTGGCACGGAGGCGTCGGATGTGGACGTCCACGGTACGGGTACCGCCGTAGTAGTCGTAGCCCCACACCTGGCTGAGGAGCACTTCGCGGGTCAGGACACGGCCGGGGTTGGCCATGAGGTAGCGCAGCAACTCGAATTCGGTGTACGTCAGGTCAAGTGGTTCGCCGGACAGCGTCGCGAGATAGGCCGCCTCATCCACGCGGATGGGGCCGAGTGCGAGGATTCTGGCATCGCCCGTTGACCGCACCAACAACCGGATGCGCGCGTCGAACTCGGCTGGCTCGCTCGCGTCGCTGACGAAGTCGGTGAAACCCCACTCGCGGCCGATGAGGGACACCGCGTTGGGTGGAACCAGAAGGAGAATGGACACGTCTGCGCGTGCCCCCCGTAGCGTCGTGGTGACGGCTCGCGCCCAGGCGAGGTCATCCCGTCCGTCGACCACGGTGACGTCGACGGTGTCCATCCGTATGATCGCCTCGGCAGTGCTGGAGACTGCGGACGTCGCGTGGCTCAGGAGTGACAGTGCGCCAGGAATCGTGGCCCCGGGTGAGACGAAGAGCACCATGCCCATGGGTGTACTCCTCCTGTCGCTGTGGGGGCTGTTCACCCCAATCGTAAGGGGTGGCACCCTCCCGTTTGCCCGCACCGGTGCATCAGCGACCCCGCAGATGGTGTCGATGGGTACCATGGGCGCCATGCCCAAACGACTCCCGGATGAGTTCTTCCGGGCTTCCGGGGCCGTTGAATCCGAGGATGTCGCGGACGGCTCGGGCCCCGAGCGGGCACCACGGCGCTTCACCGGTACGTCGCAACGGACGCGTGACGGCCGGGAGTTTGCGCCTCCGATGGTTCTGGCAGGTGTGGTGGGGGCCCTACTGCTGGGATTCGGCCTGGGCAAGGTCGTGACGGCACAATCGAGCGCAACGCCTCCGCCCGAGCCAGCCATCTCGTCTGCTTCCGCAACTCCATCCACCATGCCGTCGCCTCAAACAACCCTGGCGCCCTGGGTGGGCCCAGTGGAAGTGATCCCCGCACTCGATGCCACCGGTAGGTGTCTCGACGGCATGGGGGACAGTGCTGAGCCGCCCGCCAACCTCGTGGATGACGACGCATCATCAATCTGGAGGTGTACCGGAGCGGGGGTGGGGGAAACCGTGTCGTTCGTCCTGCCCGAGGCGGAGGAACTGGTGGGCGTGCGTCTCGTCAACGGCAACACATCCAGCGACGACCGTTACCTTGCCGAGCGTCGCATCCTCAGCGTGAAGTGGGAGTTCAGCGATGGCTCGTGGATGGTGCAGCCGCTTGCCGCCAACGACCGCCAACCACAGGAGGTCCGGTTCCCGCCCACCACCGTCAGCGGTCCGGTCACCATGACCGTCCTCGATGCGACGGTGCCCGGTGAGACATCCGGGCAGGACGAGGACGCCCCGGTGGGTCGCAACGACGCCGTCTCCATCAGCTCGCTGAAGTTTCTTGGGGTCCCGTGAGACGTACCGCCCCGCCGCCACGGCGCACATCACGGCGAAGGACCGGGCAGGGCCGGATTGGCAGTTGCGGGCATGGACAGTTCCCGTGCCGGTTGCTCTCAGGCCCAGGCGTCAGTGTCGATGAGGATGGTGACGGGGCCGTCGTTGGTGGACGACACGTGCATGTGTGCGCCAAAACGTCCGCGCAGGACCTCGGCACCCAGCGCTTCGAGTTCTTCACAGAATCTCTCCATGAGGGGCTCGGACGTGGATGCCGCGGCGGCTGCGCCCCAGGACGGGCGCCGTCCCCTGCGGGTGGCGGCGTGAAGGGTGAACTGGCTGATCACCATGATGGGGGCGCCCACGTCGCTGGCCGAGCGCTCGCCCTCGAGGATGCGCAGGCTCCAGATCTTGGTGGCCACAGCCCGAATCTCGTCCATGCCGTCGTTGTGTCCGATCCCTGCCAGTACCAGCAGCCCGGGGCGGGGGAGTGCGGACAGTGGCTCACCGTCGACCGTGACGCTCGCTTCTGTGACCCGGGTGATGACGACGCGCATGAACAATGTGTCTATGCCATCGGCGTGGGGTGGGGCAAGCGCGGCCGCTCTGTAGACTGAATCGATGCCTGCGTCCGGGCACCCCCCGGGCCTCCAACAAGTCTGAGAAGGAACTGGTCCACATGCAGATCGACATCGACGTGCCGGAAGGCCTCAACCCCGCACTCACGGCTCTCGGCTGGCTCGTGGGTAGTTGGGAGGGTACTGGCAACGGGACCGACCACGAGGGTGACGACTTCACGTTCGAGCAGCGCATCGAGTTCAACCACAACGGTGACGACTACCTGTACTACGTGTCGCAGACCTTCCTCGTCGGGGGAGACGAGCCGGGTCGCGCGCTCGGCATGGAAACAGGGTTCTGGCGTCCGAAGCCGGACGCGTCACTGGAGCTTGTTCTCACCAGTTCCGAGGGGTGGACCGAGGTCCTCGTGGGCAAGATCCAGGTCACGCGCATCGATCTCCAGACGGATGCCGTCGTGCGGGCGGAGGGCGCGGCGGTCACGCACGCCTCGGGCTCCAGGCTCTACGGCAAGGTTGAGAACGACCTGATGTACGCCCTCGACCGATCCACCGAGTCGCACGAACTGCGCCCGCACATGTGGGCGCGTCTGAAGAGGGTGTGACATGAACGCCGTGATGGTGGACGAGGGCCTTGACGCCGGGCTTGCCTGGCATCACGGCAACCCGGTGGCGGAGGGGCGCGGCATGGCTGATGGCGTGGGCGTGGCGGACCTTGGTAACCGGGACGTCGTGGAGATCGAGGGTCCGGACCGGTTGACATGGCTGCACGCCCTGACGAGTCAACATCTCGAGTCCCTGGCCCCGGGGGTCGCCACCACGGCGCTGATCCTGGCCCCCACGGGGCACATCGAGCACGTCCTGCACGGGGTGGACGACGGAGAACGTTTTCTCGCGTGGACCGAGCCCGGACACGGCGCGGCCCTGGTGGAGTGGCTGGACCGCATGCGATTCATGTCGCGCGTGGACGTGCGTCTCCGCCCGGATCTGCGGATGGCGTGGGTTGGCCATCGCGTTGCTGTCCCCGAGGGCTGGGTGGTTCGTGACAGCGACCTGGGAGGCTCCGATGTCTTCGTGCCCGGCCAGGAGGAGGTGCCCACGGGCACCGATCTTGCCGTGCCGGTGGGTATGTGGGCGTTCGAGGCGGCGCGGGTGGCGGCTGGTGTGCCGCGCATCTTCGTCGATACCGACCATCGCACCATTCCCAATGAGATAGGCCTCCTCGGAACCCACCTCGAGAAGGGGTGTTACCGGGGACAGGAGACGGTGGCCCGGGTCCACACCTTGGGCCGGCCGCCACGCAGGTTGGTGCAGTTGCATCTTGATGGATCCCTGTCGAGCCTCCCCCAGGCAGGCGCCAACCTGATGCTGGACGGTCGCGCTGTCGGTTTCGTGGGATCCAGCGCTCGTCACCATGAATTGGGTCCCATAGCGCTCGGGCTGGTGAAGCGCAACGTGCCCGTCGACGCGCAACTCCTGGCCGATGACATCCCCGCTGCGCAGGAGACCCTCGTGGACCCGGACGTGGGACTGCACATCCGCCCCGTACTGCGATGACCCGGATGGCCCACATTCGAAAGGGTGTGACACGGCCCGGTGCGGGGTCCTCGAGCCGGGGTCGCGTGGCGACAGTGCCTCAGGGCCGCAGAAGTTGTTCCCTGACGTGGGCCAGCATCCGTGCGTCCGCAGTGCCACCGAGCTGTCTGATTGCCAGCAGGGCGGCACCCGCCACGCCGTCGGATACCGTGAGGGCTCGCCGCCCCAGCGCTGCGTGGACCCGGCGACCGACCGGTCCGTCCGGGTCCAACACGCTACCGCCGAGCACCACGGGGGCGTCGCCGTCTTTGTCGAGCACGTGCTCCCCGAGGCTGGCCAGGGTGGCCAGTGCATGCGCGGCCGCCTCCTTGCAGATGGCAGCTGCCACGGGGTCAGCCGCTGCCTCCTCCGCTGCGAGAACCGCCAGGGCGCTCAGTTCCACGGGAGTTCTGGACTGGGACCAGCTCAGCAGCGCTGTCAGTCCGTCCCGGCGGACTCCCGCGCGAGGTGGGATGTCGCTCAACTGGTGAAGCAGTCGTGGTGTGAGGGACGTGGCTGGCCCACGGCCATCCAGTTCGGCGGCGACGGCGCGGGCCACGCGGTGACCCATCCAGAAACCGGACCCGTGGTCGCCCAGCAACCACCCGAGTCCATCGCGGATGGCAGCCAGCTCCCCGTCGACAATCCGGGCCGCCACGGCGCCGGTTCCCACGATCAGGACGAAGCCGTCCAGGGCCGGGGTGGCCGAGAAGTAGGCGCCCAGCAGGTCGCTCACGACGGTGATGTTGCTGGGCAGAGCGCGGTGACGCAGTTCCCGGCCCAGTTCGGGAAAGTCCCGTGACACCGTGCCGGCCACCGCGGCCAGGACAGACTCGGGGGTCTGCTGGCTGGCCGCCATGGCCCCCGCGCAGGCCTCGGCGATGTTCACGGCAGCATGACTGGGGTCGGACACCGGATTGCCACGCCCGCTGCGAACGACGGGGCCGCACTCCCCGTCGCGGCTGACCACCAGCGCGCGAGTGGTGCTGCCGCCGGCATCGATGGCGATGGCAGCCGGGGTGCCGGGCATGGGGGTGTCTCCTGTCATCCGAGGTGGCTGGACTCGATCCACGCGTGCGAACAACCCGCCCCGATGCGGGGAGGGCTGGTGCCGGTGGGGCGCAAGGTGGGCGGTCGGGTCAGTCGAGTGCGGCGAGTGCGGCGTCGTAATCGGGTTCGGTGGTGATCTCGGGTACCTGCTGCGTGTATGTCACCACGCCGTCCTCGTCGAGGACCATCACAGCCCGCGAGAGGAGCCCTTCCATGGGTCCGTCGATCATCGTGACGCCGTAGTCCTCACCCAGTGTTGTACGGAAATCGGAGGCGGTCACGACATTCTCGATGCCCTCAGCGGCGCAGAAGCGGGCCTGGGCGAAGGGCAGGTCGCGGGAGATGCAGAGCACGGTGGCATTCGTGAGCCCGGCGGCCTTCTCGTTGAATGCCCGGACGCTGTTGGCACAGACGCCCATGTCGACACTCGGGAAGATGTTGAGCACCACCCGACGGCCCGCATAGTCGGAGAGCTTGACGGGTTGCAGGTCAGTCCCGACCAGTGAGAAGGCCTCAGCCTTTGTGCCGACGTCGGGCAGTTCACCCTGCGTGGAGACCGGGGAGCCCTTGTACGTGATCTGTGTCATGTCATGATCCTTGCCGATGTTCGCGGGTATGGCGAGCCGTTTCTCTGAATGGGTGGGTTCAGGGAAGGAGGTGAAGGGCCTGCATGGCATCAGCCAGCGCGCGCAGACCGTTGTTCTGCGTGCGTTGGGTATTGGCCGACGGACTGATGTTTTCGGCCCTGGCCACATCGGCGTTGTCGAGGCCCCGGAGGAGACCGATGAGGCTGCGTCGCGCGCCCGTCCTCAGGCTGGCAAGGCGCACGTCCACGAGTCTGACAAGGGCGTCTACTACTGGCAGAGCGTTGGGGCGCTCATCCCGGACGGCAGTGCGGACACCTTCGTAGCCGGATTGGTGGGAGAGTTCCTCAACGAACTCGATCGCCTCCCTCGCCAGCCACCATGCGCTGCCGTCCTGGATGCCGCGGTCCTCGTCGATGATGCGAATGTCACCTCCACCCAACCCGAATCGCATGTCCGCGGTGCCGAACAATTCGTCGCTGAGCAGGGCCGCGGCTTCAAGTGCCTGCCCAAGACTTGCGTAGACTCCTTGGACCTCGTCGCCGACAGTGACGCGCAGGTCATCAATGTGGGCCACCGACTCGTTGACGTGAGCGATCGCGGCCATGACTGCGTCGTGCACGGGCCCCCGCTGCGACGTACGGGAGCCCACCAGATCGCCGAGCAGCGCCACAACGTTAGGCTTTTCCTTCATTTCTGCCATATGAAGATAGTACCTTCATTCACGAGCGAGGAAGACCCGACGTCAGCCGTCCGTGAGTTCAAGTCGACATCATGCTGCGGCGGGAGGTGTCATGGACATGGTCCAACTGAACCGGGCAGAGCTCACCCCGGTAGTCATGTTCCGGCTCGGATGAGTAGGCCGATTTCTTCAGACGGTTCGGAGGTGCTGGTGTCTTGCGCGAGCTCCAACGAGTTGGCTGGGAGTGTGGTCGCGCAGAACGCTGCTGTTCTTCCCGGTGGGGTGATGATGGGTTGGCCGGTGTCATGGTCGATGTGGATGGTCCATCGGTCGCCGGGTCTGCGGTACCGGTCAGGTTCGACGAGGGTGTGGTGGTGTGGGCAGAGCAACACCAGGTTGTGAAGGGCGGTGTGGCCGCCGGCCCACCAGGGTTGCAGGTGGTGTGCCTCACAGCGGGTGTCGGGTGCGGTGCAGCCGGGGAAGATGCATCCCTTGTCGCGCAGTGTGAGGGCTTTCCGGATCGCCGGGGTGACGAGTCGTTGGGTGCGGCCCACGTCCAGGATTTCGGAGGCGCCACCCAGGACGACGGGCATCACGTCGGCGTCGCAGCACAACCGTCGCAGGTCCCCGGCGGTGATCTTCGCACCCGACGCCAGGGCCCCGGCCTTTTCCGCGTCCTCGCGGAGGTCCTGTTCGCGGATGGTGACCACGATCCGGGGCCGGTCCCCGATGCTGTTGGGTGCGTCGCGGTGCTCGGCGGCGAGGTGGGTGAGGGCGTCGGCGCGGCGCTGATCAGGGGTGCGCTGGATGTCGCCGGCTTGTTCCCGCACCACCTTGGGGGACGGTTTGGTGGCGCGGGTGGCTTTGAGGCGGTCGCGTTCGGCGTGCCGGTCACGCTCGACGTAGGCCTCCAACTGTGCGATCAGGGGTGCTGCTTCCAGGTGCGGGAGGGCGCCGCGGAACCACATCGATCCGTCGGCATCGTCACCCCACCTGAGGTGCCGTTTGGTGCGGGCGCGGCGGCGTTGGGCTTCCAGGACGGCGTCCTCATCCCTCTTCTCGGGCAGTAACTCCGGTGCGACTTCGGCCAGGATGTCGTCGGCCAGGTCGGTGAGCTGTTTGGGGGTGTTCTTGGGTGCCCGGCGGATGAACGCCTGCTCCGCTGCGGTCTTCTGCTCCGCGGTGAGACCGGCCGGGAGCGTGTCCAACCCCTTGCCGATGGCGGCTGCATGACGCGGGGACAGGTCCCCGTCGAGGGCGGCGTCGCGGATGGTGCCGTGCTTGTTCAGATCGCGGGCCTGGAACACTTCCTTGGCGGCCTCACCGGAGTCTCGTCCCTCATCCATCCCGATCAAGGACGTCAAGGGTGTGCCGGTGGCGGACAGCGATCCGGCGTTGGCCTCATCGGTCAGGACACAGGTCCAGGAGGAGAACCGGTCCCGGAACCGTCGGGCACGCTGCATCAGAGCCACCCGCTCGGCGGCTGACAACAGACGACGGTCATCGGTCTGGACAGAGACCATCACAGCATCGAAAGCATCCAATGCCTCGGCTGTGGTCCGTCTGATCTGCTCCATGAAACAAGACTATGAGGGGGGTCTGACATTTTTTCTGCGGCAGTTCTCCCGTACTGCATCAACCCAGGATCGGGCATGCCAGGTCTGTCACGAAAGTGGGTCTGAACAAGCGTTGACTAGCACTTTCACTAGCTGCCCTGATGGCTCATTTTCTCTACCCACGGAGGAGCGAATCGCCTGAACAACTGATTCGAAAACGCTGTCTCGCCCACCGGAAACGCAAGTGCAGTTTCCTGCACCACGATGCCGCCAACCGGCCGCCCTGATAATCGACACATCGCTGGCACGAGAGTGATGTTTCATCCGGTGGTCGAGTAGCGCTCGGGGAGGGACGAGCCGTGCATGTGGAGAGACCGTGTTCGGTTGAATGAGGGTCTCGACGTATCGCTGCTCGTTCCTCGCTGCGATTACTCGACCACCGCAAAAGGCAGTGCGTTTTTCCGCAGCACGGTGCGGCCCATGGCCGCCCTGAATGACGGTGGGTTCCATCTATCAGCCAGCGGAGGCGCGAGGTTTGTCCGACCCATCACTTGACTGGCTCGCTCCGAGGGCGGAGCCTCGAAGCAGCCAGCAGCCAGCAGCCAGCAGCCAGCAGCGAGCGGCCAGCAGCCAGCAGCGAGCGGCCAGCAGCCAGCAGCGAGCGGCCAGCAGCCAGCAGCAAACACTCAGTGGCCGACCCGAAAATGTCGGGGGTGCGTGACAGAGTTGTGTCCAGGAGGCAGAGACGTGTGGATCTTCGTTGCGCAGGCAGCAATCGTCGTGGCGTGCTTCGCGCTGGCTGTTGTCGTCGGGACACCGGTCGTGCGGTGGTTGCTGGCGCGCGTCGAGAAGCAGGATGGCACGGACGCGACGCGGCCAACAGCGGGGGTGACAGTGGCCGGCGAACCCCCGTCGACGTCGGGGACGCGCCCACCTGATGATGTGCCGGGCCTGGGGGCAGCGGCGGAGCAACTCAAGGGCGGTTACTGGATCGGCATCCTGGAACGGGCAGCGCTGTTCGCCTGCGTGCTCAGCGGATTTCCGGCCGGCATCGCCGTCGTCCTGGCGGTCAAGGGGCTGGGCCGCTACCCGGAACTACGAACCCCGACCGGTAGCAAGGGGGAGCTTTTCATCATCGGCACCTTCGCCAGCATGCTGTGGGCAGCGCTCTTCGCGGGTCTGGCATATGGCTTGGTGAGGCTGTGGTGAACCCGGACGCCAACGGGCTATTGCCGGATGATGTGGTCCGCAACCTCCTGACGCGTTGGGAGGAGCCCCACCGTCGCTACCACGGGGTGAACCACCTCATTCATGGGCTCGACGCCCTGGACGCGCTGGGCGGCACCCGTACGGAGAGGATTGCGTTCTGGTTCCACGACGCGGTCCACTCCAACAGCACCCCTGATGATGAGCAGGCGTCCGCTGGGCTGGTGTCGCAACTCCTGAACGGTCACGAGAACGAGGACGACATCGCCGAGATCCAGCGACTGATACTGCTGACGGCCGGCCACCACACCGAACGCGACGACCACAGCGGGCAACGCGTGTGCGATGCCGACCTCAGCGGGCTGGGCGCCGACGAGGCCACCTACAGATGTAACGTCGCTGGCATCCGGGCCGAGATGCCGCATCTCGCCGACGAGGAGTGGGCTGCGGGCAGGAGCGCTTTCCTGGCCACGTTCCTGGAACGCGAGCACTTGTTTGCCACCGCGATGGGTCGCAGACTGTGGGAGGCAACGGCGCGGGGCAACCTGGGCAAGGAGTTGGATGATCTGCGGTCCCGGGCCGTTCCACAGCACGGCAGGTCTTGCGTTGACCCCGGAACGAGACAGTATGGGGGGATGACCGATACAGATCGCATCAGTGTTTCCCGCCGCATCGACGCCCCCGCCAAGGAGATTTTCGAGTTCCTGACGCTTCCATCGAACCATGTGAGGATCGACGGATCCGGTTTTGTGCGCTCGGTCGATCATGCGGACCGCATCCAGAAGACCGGCTCCAAGTTCACCATGAACATGGAGGGCGAGCACATGGGTGGTGAGTACCAGACCGACAACTGGGTGAACGCCTATGCCGAGAACCAGATGGTGGGCTGGAAGACCGCCCCCGCCGGTGAGGAGCCGCCCGGCTGGGAGTGGCTGTGGGAGTTGAAGGCCGACGGCGCCGATGCCACGGAGGTGAGCCTCACCTACGACTGGTCGAAGGTGAGCGACCAGAAACTGCGTGACAAGCTGCACTTCCCGCTCGTGCCCGAGGAGGACCTCGAAGCCTCTCTCGGGAACCTGGCCTCCGCGTTGTCCAGTTGAGCGAAGGGTTCCGGAACTGATGGCTTGCTGAGACCAGAAGAGGGGGGCACCCACCGTCACGGTGGGCGCCCCCCTCTTTGCGTGGGTCAGTTCTTCTTGGCCCTGTTGCGGTCCCGGGCGCGGTCATTGCCGTTCAGGGTGACCTTGCGAATCCGCACGACTGCCGGCGTCACCTCCAGACATTCGTCGACGCCACAGAACTCCAGCGCCTGCTCCATGGACAGCAACTTGGCCGGGATGAGCCGTTCAAGTTCTTCGCCCGTTGAGGAGCGGATGTTGTTCAGCTTCTTCTCCTTGGTGGGGTTGACGTCCATGTCCTCGGCCCGAGGATTCTCGCCCACCACCATGCCCTCGTAGACGTCGGCGCCGGGGGAGACGAACATGGTGCCCCGCTCCTGGAGGTTGAAGAGCGCGAAGGAGGTGACGGCCCCGGTGCGGTCGGCCACGAGAGAGCCCGTGGGGCGGGTCCGGAAGTTGCCGGCCCAGGGTTCGTAGCCCTCGGCCTCGTGGTTCATGATGCCGGTTCCGCGCGTCTCGGTGAGGAACTCCGTGCGGAAGCCTATGAGCCCCCGCGCGGGCACGATGAACTCCAGCCGGACCCAGCCGGTGCCGTGGTTGACCATCTGCTCCATGCGGCCCCGACGCAGACCCATGAGCTGCGTCACGGTGCCCACGTAGTCATCGGGGATGTCGACGGTGAGTCGCTCGATGGGCTCGTGCAGCTTCCCGTCAATCGTGCGGGTGACGACCTGCGGCTTTCCGACGGTCAACTCGAAGCCCTCCCGTCGCATCATCTCGACGAGGATGGCCAGTTGCAGTTCGCCACGGCCCTGGACCTCCCACGTGTCGGGACGCTCAGTGGGCGAGACCTTGATGGACACGTTGCCGATCAGTTCGGCGTCCAGACGGTTCTTGACCAGCCGGGCGGTGAGGTTCTTGCCGGAGCGGCCCGCCAGTGGTGAGGTGTTGATGCCGATCGTCATGGAGATCGAGGGCTGGTCGACGTGGATGAGCGGCAGCGGCTTGGGGTCATCGGGATCCGAGAGGGTCTCGCCGATGGTGATGTCGGGGATGCCGGCGATCGCGATGATGTCGCCGGGGCCGGCCGAGTCGGCGGGGACGCGGTCCAGTGCCTTGGTGGTGAGCATCTCTGTGAGCTTGACGTTCTTGATGGTGCCGTCCGCCTTGCACCAGGCCACCTGCTGGCCGCGGCGCATGGTGCCAGCCACGACCCGGCACAGCGCCAGGCGACCGAGATAGGGCGAGGCGTCCAGGTTGGTGACGTGCGCCTGCAGGGTGGCGCCCTCCTCGTACTGGGGGGCGGGCACCTGATTCATGATGGTGGCGAAGAGCGCCTCGAGCGTGTCGCCCTCGGGCATGGAGCCGTCCTCCGGCTGCGTCAACGACGCGCGCCCGGCCTTCGCCGAGGCATACACGATCGGGAAGTCGAGGATGTCGGCGTCTCCATCGTCGATGAGATCCATGAAGAGGTCGTAGGTCTCCTCGACGACGGCGCTGATGCGGGCATCGGAACGGTCCACCTTGTTCACCACGACGATCAGCGGCAGCTTCTTCGCCAAGGCCTTGCGCAACACGAACCGGGTCTGGGGGAGCGGCCCCTCCGAGGCGTCGACGAGCAGCACCACGCCGTCGACCATCTCCAGGCCGCGCTCCACCTCGCCACCGAAGTCGGCGTGGCCGGGGGTGTCGATGATGTTGATGGTGACTTCCTGGCCGTCCGGGCGCTTGTGGAGCACGGCGGTGTTCTTGGCGAGAATGGTGATGCCCTTCTCCCGCTCCAGGTCCATGGAGTCCATGACCTGGGTCTTCACCTCGGAGCCCTCGCGGAATGCCCCCGACTGCCACAGCATGGCGTCGACGAGCGTCGTTTTTCCGTGGTCGACGTGGGCGACGATGGCGACGTTTCGCAGGTCATTGCGAATGGGCATGCAGGGGCTCCTCAGGAATGGACAACTCTCTGAGTTTACGGCAAAAAGCGCGCCGCTCCTGACACGCTCCTGCCGGCGTGACTCGTGTCGAAGGTGGGTACGGCTATGTCCGGGGACTCGTGACGACGATGGTGTCCGAGTCCGTGGTGCCCGTCGGGCCGGCTGTGGACGTGCCGTCGAGGCCGCGCCAGGTGCTGGCGAACGTGACCGTTCCCACTGGCAGCCGGACGGTGTGAACCCCCGGCTCGGTGGCCTCCACCACTTCTTGCGTGCTGCCGGCGGTCACGGTCACTGTGACACGTTGGGCCGCGGCTGCGGCAAGGCCGGTGATCACGACGTGGACGTCCACGAAGGCGCCTCCGGGGATGTCCACAGGGATGACGGACTCGGCGGCTGTTGCCCAGTCAGTCTGCAGCAACTGCCCATCCGTGAGGCTGGCATGCAGCCGCCAGGAGACCTCACCCGGTTGACCCGCTGCGACGGGGATCCGCCAGGCGGCCAGCGGCATTCCAGGATCCAGGGGCACGGTCTCGAATGTCAGCTGGTCGCCGTCGACGTGGCGCAAATCGACCATGGCGAGGGCCACGTCGTCCCAGCCGCCACCGACAGGCACCAACGTTTTCTCCATGACGTCCCGGAGGGGGTCCCGGATGACGAACTGGTGGGAGGTCAATGGGATGGGATGGCCCCGCACGGTGGTGCCCGACCGGGCCCAGAACACGGTGGAGGCCAGCATCGCCGCCGCATCGATGGTGGAGGGCAGGGTCATCCGTCGCCGGTCCGCGGTGAGCACGAGATCGGGTCCAGTCGTGCTCACCGTCCCTGGCTGGGGCTCCGCCCCGACCGGATCCTCTCCAGCACCCGCTGGCGTCAGGAAGATCTCCACCCGACTCCAGCGGGCGGACCAGTCGAGACCAACAGCCACCACCTCGACAGGAGGCGCGGACGGCGGGGCGACGGGCACCGTCAGCGAAAGAGTGGGGGCGGCCGGGGTCCACGCAGTCCAGTCCTGCTGGACGCCCTCCACAGTGCTGCGGAGACGCCACCGGAAGGCCCGGTTGGCGAGGTCGAGCTGCCGCGGTGCCTCGTCGCGGACGGTCAACACCGTGGTGTCCTCGGCCCCGGAGCCGTCCGGATCGACCTCGAGGGTCACGTGGTCGGTCACGGCCCAGTCGGCCAGCACGACGACGCGGGTGTGGGCTGCGGCGGTTGTGCCGGGGACTGCATCGAGGCGACGGATGACCCGGTCGCGGTTGGACGGGTCGACCGCCCCCAACGTCCCCGACAGCCGCACGGGGAGGGAGATCACATCTGCTGCGGACAGGCGGACCTGCAGGTCCCGTCCTGCATCCAGCCGACGGGTGAGTTCGTCGGCCACCCACTTGGAAAGAGCCTCGATGAGGTCGTCGTCTCCCGCGCCCAGGATGTTGATGTGGGCCGTTGCCCGGATGATGGAGCGGACGGTCTCGCGTCGTGCCGGTCCGCGGATGTCCTCGGTGCGGCGGGTGATCTCTGACCTGTCGAGAGCCGCCACCACCTCCACCGCGGGCATCCTCGCGCGGATGTGTCCGTTCCAGACCGCTTGGAGGAGTCCCGGACCGTCACCGGTGAGGAGGCGTTCCAGTGCACCGGCCGCGGGCAGGTCGAGCATCGAGGACAGGGCACCGAACGGCGCCCCGCCGAGCACGGCCTCGCCAGTCACGTCGATCCCGGCACCCTGCAACGTCACCGTCGCGTCCTCCCACTCCACGAAGTCCGTCCCGTCGGGCAGCCCAGCGAGGCCCTCCGGCGCAGGCGTGGTGGTCAGGTCCACGGCCAGGTGCCCCGCGTCGCCGTCCGCAGTGGGTGGCCACCGCAGCAGGCGCAGGCGTGGCAGACCCTCCGGGTCCAGTGCGATGCGTGGCGGTCCACCGACGATCCGTGGCCGTCCCGTGGTGGCATCATCGCCGATGAGCACCTCGCCGTGGTGCCGCAGCGGAAGCTGGATCATGCCAGCACCGTGACGTCGGGCCCCACGGCGTCGCGCCAGTCTGAGGCGAGCATTGGCAGGGTGACGCCGTCGACCCGCGGGACGTGCCGGGTCCGGTAGCGCACGCTCGGCGGGGCCGCACGGTGTCGACGTCGGACCTGCCACGACAAACCGCCTCCCGCCTCAACGGTCCGCCACCCGGCGCCCTCCACCTGGATCGCGAGATAGGCCACACCGCCCCAGTCTGCGGGCGCGAGACGGACGGTGGCAGGGATTCCGATACCGGCCAGGGTGGCGGTGACCGTGACGGATCCGTCGAGGACGGGCACCTCGCCCAGGTCGTGGCTCGTGCCGTCCGTGTCGACGAGGACGATGTTCGCCGTCGCCGGGGATTTCCGTCCGATGACCCAGGCCCCATGACGCGTGGCATCCAGCAGCAGCGTCCTCGTCCCCAGCGTCACCCGAACGCTGGCCACCGTTGCCAGGACCGACTCCTCGACGCTCACCAGGACCGGGTCGAGGCCCAGACTCTTGGGTGTGATGCGCAGCAGCAGGCCGGTCGGCCGCGGGTCCCCCTGCAGCACCACGGGACGTCCGTCCACGTCGACGGTCGTCCGGGTGCGCCACGTCAATCCATCATCCCGGCCAGCGACGCCGACGAAGCGCAGCCGGGCAGCGTCCGGCTCCCCGGGCGCGAAGTGGCAGGAGAGGTTCCCGGTGGGGCCACGAGTGGTGACGTCGAGGTCGATCCGGCGGATCCCGTCGGGTGCCAGGGGCGCCTCGTTGATCACGTGCAGGTCGGTCGCATGCAGGGGCTGGGAGGAGATGACGTCGGTGACGTGGGCGGTGGGGTCATCCGCGCTGACCAGGAATGTGCTGAACGACCACTGGAGCCGGCTGGTGCGTACGGCCAGGGTTGGCACCGCCAGCGACAGGTCCACCTCCGGCGGGGGATCGCTGCGGATGATCCATCCCTGGTCCGTTCTACTGACGAGGGTGTCACGTGCAGACGCGGCGAGGATCATCGCGAAGGTGGTGTCCGCGGGCGGTGTGATCGCCCCCGCCTCCAGCGGGTGCAACGTCAGCATGTCGCCACCCAACGCGGCGAAGGCATCGACCAGACGTGACCACGTCACCGCAGCGTCGAGGACCAGCGCCCGCAACGCGTCGGCCATCCCCGGGCCGGAAGCGCGCACCACCCACGGCAGCGATGGTGTTCGACCGCGGATTCCCACCTCGACCTCCACGTCGACGGCCGAGGCGCCCGCCCTCAGTGAATTGCGCAACACGTGGGCGTCCGCCGGGGTCAGGGACAGGCGCCGGTCGACGAGGAGTCCGCTCCCGAGGTGTGCCGGGCCCCAAGCGCCCACACCGTCCACCCCGAGGCCGCGCGTCACCACGCGGACACGCCCATCGGCCAGAGGCACACGGCGCTCATGGGCTGCCAGCGCGGGCCAGGCCGCCATCAGACGCAGCGTCAGCACGCCCCCATCCGGATCGGTGACGAGAGCGACGTCCGGCGGCCGTCCCGGCGGCACAACCGGGACCAGTCCCGTCGGCGCCCTGTAGCGGCGGGTGGGATCCTCGTCGTCGGGGAACCCGCCGTCATCGTCGACGAGGACCAACATGTCAGAACGGCAATCCGGTCAGGTCACCCAACGCGACGCCGACCGTCAGCGGCGAGGTCCCCTTCGCCTCCTGCCAGGCGCTCCGTGCTCCCTCCCCGGCAAGGTGCAGGTTCGTCACCCGGTAGAAGTAGCGTTCCTCGCGGTCATCGCCGTCGGGCGCGAACACCTGGTCCAGGAGACGACCGATGAGGCTCACCTCCACCTCGGGGGCGTCGGGGGTCAGCGTCACCCGCGAGTCGTCGTCGAACTCCACCAGCAAACCGGTGAGTTGGGTCGCCGGGTCGTCGGTGGCTGCAAAGACACCGTCAGCGGCTGCCACCGGAACGGCGAAGGCCATGCTGTCGTAGCCGGGCGGGCCCTCGATCAGCTGCGCGCACAACCGCTGGACATCTGGATGGGGCTGCGCAAGGACGGGAGGTGCGAAGTCCGTGAGCACAACGGCAGGGTCCTCCAGCTGGTAGCGCACCTCGACTGCTTCCATCGGTGCGAGTCGGCGACCGATCACCGTGGAGCCGTTCACTGGCGCCGCACGACCAGCCGCGGTGACGCGCACCTCGGGGAGGGCAACGATGGTGATGGGGCTCTCGATCCGGTTGCGCATGCTCACGATGCACTGGCCGGAGTCGCGACCGGTGAAAAGCACATCGACCAGGTCGTGCGCGACCTCAGTGAATGACAGCCGGACCTCTGCCCGGGCCTCGCTCCCGTCGAAGAGGTCGAACGTGACCTCGCCGCCCAGGCCCGAACCGGCCAGGTGGCGTCCGGTGAGCTCGGCGAAACCCCCGGCGTCGAGGTCGAGGATGTCGCGAATACCGATCAGCGGATCCACCTCGGCATCTGCCCGCTCCTCGCCGTCCAGCAGGAAGCGCACGCTGCGCGGTGCGATGACGGTGAAGGTGGGCACGATGCCCGACGGGGCCAGGTCGACGCGCACCGCCTCGACGATCTCGGGGTCCGTCCATGGTTCCAGCTCGTAGACAACAGCGGCGCGGAACAGTACCTCGGCATCAACGTCATCATCGGTGGTCGCCACCTCCGACAGGACGAAGCTGAGGCGGGGCAGGTATGGGCTTGTCCGGTCCCGGCCGAGACGGAACTGTGTGGGTGGCAGGTGGATGACGTCCTTCAGTACGTTGTCCTGCAGCACGGTGATCGTCGGCTTGCCCTCGCGATGGATCTGGCGCTGAACCAGGAAGCGGATCGCTGCGGCGCCGTCCGCCTCCGCAGCGCCGCTGTAGACGCCTGGGCTCTCCTGCGGCGGGTACACGAACGGCATTCGCTGTTCGCCCGCCACCTCAACCTCGACGAGCGCCGGTTTGCCCTCCCGGTCAACCGCGACGCGGACCGGGATGGCCGGGCGTGACTTGACCACCATCCCGCTGTCAACGACGGCGTCCTTCAGGGAGGGGATGAACTCGGCGCGGAGCTGCCCCTGCAATAGCGAAGCCGCCATCACGCTCGACACGAGATGTACTGGTTCGGCATTTGTGTCAGGGGGTGCGACGTCGGCCACGGCGGATCGGCCGCCGGGTAGCAGCCCCGTGATCGTGAGGTCCCGCATCCGATTGACGCCGACCAGGGAGGTCAGGAAGGTGGGACGGGTGACAGAGGCGCTGGCGCGGCGCTTCGCACGCGTGAGACGCCCCGGCAGGGCCACGGCCCCGGCGGCGGCCGAGCGCCGCCGCACCGAGGTCACGTTCGCTGCCGGTTTGGGCGCCGCGAGCTTGAACTTCACCGGCGTCTTCTGGAGGATTGTCGTGGCCTTCACCACGTCTCGTCGCCCCAGTATGTTGGTGATCATCACATTGGAATCGAGAAGATGGTGCTGCAGGTCCGCGATCTCGGGCCGATGGAGGTGGACCTGCCGCCACGACTGCACCACCACCCGCGCGCTGATCCCCACCACCAGTTCGGGGCCGGCGTCGACGTTGCGCATCGCGGTGTACACCGCCTGGAACGTCGCTCGGTCGGCGAAGATCGTCGACGACGTGGCGACACCACTGCCACTGACAACTGCGGGTTGGAGGGGAACCGTTTCGGTGACGGAGCCGGTGATCTGGCCGTCGCTTCCGTGGACGAGGACGCGGTGGACGAGTTCGAGGCTTGCCACATGGTCCATCACCCGTACCTCCGTGACGTCGTCCGTCCCGGCGGTGGGGGCGGTCCAGGCCAGGGTGATGTCAAGGCGTCCCACCTCGGGCTCCGAGCCGAGGAACGTCAGTTTGACGGCCGGGGAGCCGGAGTCATCGGCCACCCGATAGGCAGGGGCGTAGAACCCCAGTTGCTTGTTGTGACGAGCGGGATAGAGCATGCCGGGCTGGAGCGTCGCGCTCGACTGGAGTACCGGCAACTCCTCGCGCCCGTCCGGAGCGGTCACTGTGCGGTCGTGGGCTGTGAGGCCCGCCCGGGCGTCGAGGACGTCGACGAGGTTCACTCCGCGCAGCATCCGATCGACCAGGATGGTGTCATTGCGCCGACCCTTGCCGGGCGTCGGTGGGCCGGGCCTCGGTCGCCTCCTTCGAAGCACTTCCTTCTCCAATGCGGCCCTGCGTTCGGCGTCGACAACGTCGGCTTTCCGCTTCGCCTCCTCATCGGCCCTGCGTCCGTCCTCGCTGCCGGCCGTCTGCTTCTTCTCGACGTCGACCTTCTGCCGCAATCTCGCGGCCAGGGCTTCCATGATGTCTTTTCGTCGGCTTCCAGTGGGCATGCGGTCTCCAGACCTCGGCACCTTTGCTTCATCCTGAGCTTGGCATGGTGCGATGTCAAGGGATCGACGTGAGGTACGACCCCGCGTCTCTGGGGAACGCGAATTGACCGGGGGGGTCCCCAGGCTGTCCCCAGTCCTCGGTCTGACTCCTCCTCACTCTCAAATATCGACGACCGACGCGTCCGGTGTCGAGTTGTGAGAGACTGCAGGACGTGGTATAAGCCGGAGTTCGCTGAGGCAGGGGTGTGAGATGCTGAAGATTCCGATGATCCGCAAGGCGGCCGACGTCTCGGTTTATCAGGACGACACGCTCTGGTACCGCTTCTATCTGGTGCCGGCCCGCCCGAGCATCAAGCGCGACGAGCACGGCGCGCCGGTGTTCCTGCTGGCGACCTACCAGATCGAGGCCGCGGACCGCGCCCGCGACCCCAGCCTGCCCGTCGGTGGAGGCTACCTGAACCTCGAGACCACCTTCGACGTCCCGGAACCCCAGGTCGAGGAGATCCGGGGCGAACTGCAGGAATGGGTGGCACAGGAACACGTTCGGCGGGTCACCGCTGGGGAGGCCACGGGGGAGGCCCCCCTGGTCGAGTTCGCCGACCTGCTGTTGTCCGGGGGCACGGTGCGCCTGACCGCCCCGCAGAGCGAGCACCTGGTGGGCGGCATCGTGGGTGAGGCGCCCGCGTCCCTGACGGCCGGATCAACAGCCGTGTTCAGCATGGACCTGACAGAGCTGGGGTCTTCCCTGATGGCGGGGCTCCTCGTCGATGAGCAGGGGGAGGGACAGGTGGATCTGACACCATTCGGCGTCATCTACAACCTCTCCATGTGGGCGCGCCTCCCGCCGGTGAAGGTCACTGTCTCGGCCCAGTCCGAGCGGGTCCACGAGATACTGCAGAGCGTCTCCGAGACGAACCGCGACAATGCCTGCACGCCCGCAGAGGTCGAGACGTATCGAGAGAACGGGACGTCAAGCTCCACCCTGGTGGAGAGCGGTGTGGTCACGGTCAAGATGGACGATCAGAACGCCTCACTCCCCGACGAGGTCAAGACGGCGATGCAGGCCTTCGCGCTGGAACTGTTCGACACGATGGTGAAGGACCGGTTCCTCGAACCCGTGTCGATGGGACATGCGGAAGAAATTGGGTTCGATCCGGACGATCCCGAGATCTCTGATTCCGCCGGACCCGTGTGGGCAGCGGTGTTGTACGACAAGCCAAACTTCAATGGCGCCTCCCTGGAGGTGACGAGTAGTCTTTCCGATCTCGGTTCTCTGGCGAAGAGGGTCTCGTCGGTGAAGGTGCGCAGCGGTGCGCGGGTCACCCTCTACGACCGTGAGGGGATGTCCGGCACCACGCGCAGCCTGGCCTCGACGTCACACCAGCTGGGTGGTGGCTGGAGTGACCGCGCGCAGTCCGTCCGGGTGTGGGTGCCACCGACTGCCCGCTACAAGCTCCGCAAGAGCACCGACTCGTCGTCGATGGACCTGAGCATCACGATCGAGCGCTCCTCCGTGGTGGAATGGCCGATCGTGGCGCAGTCCACGCTCGAGACGTTCTTCACCGGCATGACCCCCGAGCAGGTCGCGAGGCATGTCGTACGGGTCCCGCTCGATGACTTCCAGACGTTGGGCGTGCAGGTCCAGGCGTTTGCGGACTACTCGGGCCCGGTGCGTGCTGTGGAGGTGGAGTGCGCCTACGTCACCGTCGATGAGGCCGGGGGCGAGGACCGCGAGGTCGCGCCGGGGATGACCTTCACCGCGGAGAGCACGGGCCCGGTGCTTTTCGATGCAAACGTGGTCAACGGAAATCGGGACTACGAGTACCGCCATCGAGTGATCTATGACAATGGAACGACCACGGATTTCACAGCGTGGGAGGTCGCCTCGGGGCGCTCGCTCAACATCGCCGTGGAGGACCCCGGGAAGCTGTCGATTGACGTCAGCGCAGCCGCCCTCAACTGGAGCATCGTGAAGGCGGCTACCGTCACGCTGTCCCACACGGGCGACGGGGTCGACATCGCCCACACCGTCGAACTCACCACCAATCAACCGACCTTCCGGTGGGAGGAGCGGTTCACGCGGCAGCTGTCCGGCGAGGTGCAGGTCGCCGTCCAGTACCTGCTCGTCGACCAGAAGGTGATCGACGGGGCGGGTTTCAGCGTGCCGGTGACGCAGAATCTCGTGGCGGTGCCTCAGCCCCAGGTGGACGTCCTTGACGTCAGCTTCGTCCCATCCGGCGACTGGGCCGACGTGGCACAGGTTGTGGTCAGCGCCCGCTACGACGGTGGGGACCAGAGGGTCTTCGATGAGGTCTTCACGTTCACGGACGTGACGCAGATGCACGAGTGGCAGGTCCTGCTGGATGATTCATCGCGGCGCACCTTCCAGTACAAGGTATTGGCCACCTACTCGACGGCGGCTCCAGCCCACGAGACCGACTGGATCACATTGCAGGGCGACCAGGCAGTCGCGATCAGCGCATTCACTCCGCCCAAGCTGAAGGTGCAGGTGCTACCGACCCTGGTTGATTTCGCCCGTACTCCGGCGGTGACCGTCCACTTCGAGTACGGCGGGACCACGGAAACGTTGGCGTTCGTGGACGCGACCCCGGCGACCTTCGTCGCGGCCGAGTTGCCCGGGGGTGATCACACCTACACCTACACGGTGACGTACCACACGGTGGCGGGAGGGGAGCCCATCGTCGTCGGGCCGGTGAGCACCGATGAGACCGCCCTGGTGGTGCGGGCCGCACAATTGGCGAACGAGGGACAACTGCGGGTCGTCGTGAGGGGGTTCGCCGTGGACTTCTCGGACACCCCCTTCGTGGATGTCGAGCTGAGATGGGGCGACGGTGATCGAGAAGCTGTCGAGCACCTCACCCTCACCGTGGAATCACCCAACAACGAATGGGCGCTCGACATCGGAGACAGGACCAGGCGCGCCTATCGCTACGCCATCACCTACAACCGCCACGACGGCGTCGTCGTGCCCGGACCGAGCGGCGAGCAGAACGCCCCCGTTCTGTCCGTGCCACCCCTCGACCAACCGCCCCCACACCAGCCGTCACCGTCCGAGCCCGCAGACGACTCCACCTGAGCCGCCGCCCACGGCGGTGGCCCTCACGACACCATCCATGACGATGAGAAGGACTTCACGATGCTCAAGCTGCCAGCCTTCATGCACCACCAGTTCGGTGGTGAGACCGCCACCGTCTTCCAGGACAGCGCTCAGTTCTGGCGGTTCTACATCATCCCGGGCTTCCCCCAAATCCGGTTGACCCCGGAGGGCAACCCCTACTTCATGCTGGTGAAGTACAAGCTGTCCGATGATTCACGAGAGGACGATCCTGACCTGCCTGCCGGTGGCGGTTACATGGTGTTCGACGCGGAACTGCGGATCAGCGATGACCATCGCGAGGCGCTCGTCCTGGCGCTCCAGCCCCTGGTCACCGAGGAGTACGACAGGCTCAAGGTGGAGGCGCGGGAGGGCAGCACCACCCGCAAGCTCGAGGTCAAGGCGACACTGAACGACACCCTCAACCCCGTGTGGGGAGGGACCGGGCACCACGGTCAGCCCCGCGAGGCGGCGGAGCGGACCCTCGACACCTCGATCGACCTGGCCGCCGTCGAGCAGATGGTCCTTCCCGACGAGGCGCCCACGGTCATCTTCGGTGAGCCGCTCTGGAAGGGCGGCCAGGTCACGATGACCGCCCCCACCGATCCCAACCTCGTCAACGGGGAGATCCTGTCCCAACCGGCATCGCTGCTGGGTAACAACAACGCATCCTTCAACCTCAACCTGACACCCAACGGGGCGACCTTCATGCAGAAGACCCTGGTGGGGGAGGACGGCTCGGGAGTGACCGACCTGTCGCCCATCCAGGTTCGCTATGACCTGACCATGCTGGCGGCACTGCCGCCGGCGAGGATGCACCTGAGCTTTGACAGCGGGAGGGTCTACACCGCCCTGCAGGAATTGTTCCACGAACACGACTCCAGCGGCTGCGACGACGACTACTTCACATCGGAGACGATGATGAGCGCCGCCAAGGAGTCCGGCCTCATCGACCTGAAGATCGACATGGGAGGCATCGTCGACGAGGACCTTCAGCAACTGCTCATCAGCCAGGCCACGAAGCAGGCAACCCAGCTGATCGAATCAACCTTCGCCGACGTCGAACAGGCGCCGCTGGAGGAGTGGGCCGATGAGGACGTGGTGAACACCGGGCGCGAGATCTACCGCCTGAAGCGACAGATGGACGTCGATCTGAAGGAGTTCAACCAGACCACCGAGATCCAGACGACCATCGAGCACACGATCTCGCCGAACGGGACCTTGGCCGTGTTCTTCCGGGGGCGTAGCGACATGGACCGGTTCGTCCGTGAGATTGACCTCGATGACGACTTCTTCAAGACGTTGCGACTGAGTGTGCGGGCCTTTGCCAACTGGGAGCAGGACCAGGTGTCCTTCGTCGACGTCGAGGTTCGCTACGACCAGGGTGGCGGACTGAAGACCAACACCTTCACGTTCACCCCGGCGGAGACCGATCCCCAGTGGTGGGATCCCTCGCTGGTGGACGGAGTACGAGAGTACGACTACCGCTGGCGGGTCCGATTCGCGGATCAGGCCAATCCCGAGTTCTCCGCATGGCAGACCGAATCGACCCGCGACCTCAACATCTCGGTGGAGTCCCCCGGGAAGCTCCACGTCACGGTCACCGGTGTGGGACTGGACTTTGAGCACGTGCTCGATGCGGTCCTGGTCCACCTGCGGTATGAGGACAGGCGCAATGATGTGGCACTGTCGTCGCACTCGGTGTTGTTGACCGCGGAGCGCATGAGTGGGGAGTGGATCCGGGAGTTGTTCGCCCCCTTCGAGCAGCCGGTCGAGTACCGCGTGGAGTACCTGCTCAAGAACGGCAACCGGACGGCCGTGGACTGGACCCGGACGGATGGCCCCACCCAGAACCTGCTGATCGTGCGCCCGGACGTGGATGTACTGGACGTCACCCTGCTGCCAACCGGCACCTGGAGCGGCGTGATTCAGTCAGTGGTGTCCCTGCGCTACGTTGAGGGCGAGGACACCATCGACGAGCGGTACCGCTTCGAGACGAGGGAGGAGTTCCGGGAGTGGGCTGTGCTGCTCACGAATCCCGACAACCGCCGGTTCGAGTACAAGGTCACCTCGACCTTCGACAACGGCGACACCCAGGACACTGAATGGCGCGAGGCTGACGGAGACCAGGCACTGCCTGTGGTGGTGGCCGGTCCTCCGCGACTGGAGGTCAGCGTGAACGGGCAGGTGGCGGACTACATCAGCACGCCTGTCATCAAGGTGGATCTTGCCTATGACGATCCAGCCGGTGAGTCCGACGTGGCCGCCTTCTCGTTCCAGTCCGCGACGGACGTGCACCTGTGGTCCGTCCGGCGTCGTGCGGACGGGCCGACCTCCTATCGCCACAGGACCACCTACTTCCCGATGGAGGGCGATCCCGTGGAGACCGAGTGGGAGGAGGACACCACCGAACTGCTGTTCGTCAAGAAGCACACGATCCCGAAGGTGGGGGCAGAATTCATACCCACCGCCGTCGATTTTGGGGTGAGCAACGTGGTCGAGGTGGGTATCGCCTACAGCGATCCCGCCCGCAACGTCGAGGTTGAGGAGTCGTTGGTCTTCACGGGCGCTGCCCCGGCGTCCCAGCAGTGGTTCCTGCCGGTGTCGGAGGCTTCACCTCGGGACTACACCTACGCGGTGACCTACTGGTACCCGGATGGGTCCCACCTCACGCGTGATCCCGTGACGATGAGGAAGTCCAAAATCGTGCTGCCGCCGGCGCCGCGGCCGACCACCGGTCCGACCGGTGGAACGCAGCCCCCGACGGGTGGTGGGACGCCCCCGACGGGTGGTGGGACGCAGCCCCCGACGGGTGGTGGGACGCAGCCCCCGACGGGTGGTGGGACGCCCCCGACGGGTGGTGGGACGCAGCCTCCAGCGGGTGGTGGGACGCAGCCTCCGACGGGTGGTGGGACGCAGCCCCCGACGGGTGGTGGCCCGGGTTCTCCGGTGGGCGGCGGTCCGGGCTCGCCTGTCGGCGGTGGTACTCAGCCACCGGTGGCCTGACATGTTGTATCTCGGGGAGGGCGTCCGGGAGGTCATGGTCGATGACGATCGTGCCATGCAGCTGTTCCCGGACTTCTCCGACCCGCGTCAGTTCTACTACCTTCCCAACTTCCCGCGCATCGCCCTGATGCCGGACGGCTCACCCGCCATCCGGCTGATCGTGTTCCGGGAGGACCTCGACACGCTGCCGGATGGGTCCGAGGATGCGGTGGGGATTCTGAGCCTCGACGTCGACCTCCGCTGGGAGCCACAGGACGTGGCAGAGGCGGCCTCGCGGATCCGACTCGAGGACGACCTGGAGGGGGAGCCGCGCCTCACCCCGGTGCTGTTCCGCTCCGGCCACGTCCGGCTCATGCTGCTGGACGCCGCTACACCTGAGGACCGTGAGGAGGACGTCGAGGCCACCGACTTCGTCGTCCAGGTGCTGGGCACCGGGTCTCCGTCCCTGTACGGCGACAACCGCGCCATTTTCCAGTCGCGTCTGACCAAGAAGGGCGTCGCCGCCATCTCGGGGTCGCTGGACGGCATGCTGCCGATCGGGGTGGTGTACGACCTGACCTTCGCCGGCCTGCAACCCGCCTTCCGGGTCCAGGCGAACGTCGACTGGACCCGCATCCACGAGCACTTCTCCACCCGGCGCAACACCAACGTGCTGTTCTACGAGAAGGACGTCCGCGAGATCATCGACACCTTCGAGGAGGACAAGATCATCGACATCGACGTCACCGTCGAGGGCGTTGGGGCCGAGGCGATGGACAGCGACCGCGAGGCGGTGATGCAGAGCGTCCGGCAGTTGATCTTCGACAAGTTCTTCGAGGCGACGATCACACCCCTCGATCCGGCCGGCGGAGGAACCGCTGGCGACGTCACCGATGTCCTGCGGACCATCGGGCAGGACGGCGTCACCATGGGTATGGGGTACTCCTACATGCAGAAGGACGTCACGCTGGAGGAGGTCCGGACCCTCGACATCGATTGGAGCGCCCGACGGGCAACCGAGCGGACCATCTATCCCCAGGCGCACCTGCACACCCTCGTCGAGGGCGGTGGCCTCACGATCGACGACCTGCGCACGGTGGTCGACGCCGATGCGCTGTTCGAACAGGTCCCGCTTGAGATCGTCGTCCATGCGCCGTGGCAGCAGGACGGCGTCGCCAGCGTCACGGTGGACGCGGGGTACCAGGACCCGGCGACGGGCCAGTCGCGCATGTTCACCGAGTCTTTGGACGCCACGAAGACCTCGGTGACTCGGCGCGACTGGGCGGACCGGACCAACGGCGCCGACTTCTGGTACCGCTACGAGGTGGTGTTCCTCGACGGTGAGGTGCCGGGGCCCACCCTCAAACTCCGTTCGGGCAGTCAGGAGTCCCCCTGGACCCACCACACCGACGGCACGGTTGTCACCATTACTCCCCAGGAGTTGTACGAGCGCCACGAGATCGAGATCATGGCCGTTCAGAACTTCCCCTTCGACCGGTGGCCCGCCGTGAAGGCATCCGTGCGGCACCGGGCGGATGACGGTTCGTTCACCCATCAGGCCGACCAACTTCTGGTGAGTGGGACGCCATCGTTCACGTCGCGGTTCCGCACCGACGTCGGTGTTGCCGGTACCACTGCGGTGAAGCTCGAGTTCTCCGGTGCGACGGGCGAGCACGTCGAGACCGACTGGGCGCCGATGGATGACTCAACACTCGTCGTGACCGATCCCCACGGCGAGGACCTGAACATCCACGTCCTGGTCTCCGACCACCGGGACAATGTCGACAACCTGGTCGTGGGTCTTAGGTACTCCGACGATGAGAACGGAGTCCACGAGGACACCACACTGGTGTTCTCGGCGGACAGCGTCGCCACCCCTCAGGAGTGGACCGTGAACCTCGCCGACCCCACCAGGCGCCGGTTCGAGTACCAGGTGACGTTGATCCGCAAAGCGGGTGCACGGATCCAGACCGACTGGATCGAGACCGACACCGCGGTGCTGGCCCTCGGTGAGGAGTCCCTGCGTGTCATGCGGGTCGAGGTGGTGGCCGAACCGTTCGACGACGACCTCGGGAAGGTCGAGGTTCTCCTGCGCTACGAGGATGCTGCCAACGATGTCCAGGAGGAGAAGACGATCTCGCTCGTGGGTGCGGGCAGCCAGCTGTGGGAACTGACGCTGGTCGACGCAACCCGGCGAAGCTACGAGGCCACGACCACGTGGACCACGACGACGGGCTTCAAGAAGGTCGCCGGTCCGGTCACGCGCACGGCATCACGACTGGTGGTGCCCGGCACGGTACCGGGGAGCGACTGAATGCTCGCGCTCGACTCCCCCCTCGGTACGGTCGCGGGCACGGTGCTGTTCGGCGACCACGCCGACGCCCGGCTGGTCCATGTGATCCCGACGGCGCCACGGCTGGCGAGCACTGATGGCCGTCCGGACATGTCCCTCCAGACCGTGCCGCCGGAGGATGCCACCGAGGAGGGTGCGGCACTGCTCACGTTCGTCACGGAACTCACAGTTGACGACGCCCAACGGGCCGCCATCCGCGACCACCTCGACGATCTGGGAATGACCGAGGTCCGGCTGGCGCCCGTGCAGTGGAAGGCGGGCAGGGCCGTGCTCGCAACGGCCCTGTCGGAGGGCGACGGCTTCGTCGAGCGGGCCCTGGGGGAGACCCCCGTCGGTGACGGCGGGGCGAACCGGGCGGTGTTCTCACTGCTGTTGAGCGAACAGGGGGCCTCACTGGTCCACGGGTTGTTGTCGCAGGACAGTGGCCCGAGTGCGCTCGGGATCCGATACGAGTTGACCTACCTGGGTCTGCGGCCGGCGCTCGACGTCCGGATCAGGGCTGACTACGGCCGGGTGTTCGACGAGTTCGCGATGGGCTTTGAGTTCGGCGTGGCCTACCAGGGGGTTGGGGTGCGGGCTGGGGTCGACATCGCGACCCGTCGGCTGGTGGAGAACGGCGCCATCGAGATCGAGGTGATGCACTTCACGGACGACGCGGATTTCCGGACCCGCGTGGACAAGGCGGTGCAGTGGTTCCAGGAGCGGCTGTTGCGTGACTTCTTCACCAGTTCACTGCAGCCCCCGGGGCAGGAGGACCTCCTGGCCCGGGCGACGTCGGCAGCGGTCGCACTGGGGGCGGCGACCCTCCAGGATGCGCTCGAGGACAGCGAGATGGCGCGCAGCCTGGCGGAGCGGGTCGGGTTGCCCCTGGACTCCCTGAAAGGGCTGGCCAGCGGAGCGGGACCGGGGGCATCCGAAGGCACCACCACCTTCGCCCTGAACCTTCAGTTCCAGTTCCGCGACATCACCATTCAGGAGCGCAAGGTCGTCGAACTGGACTGGCGTGAGGCGCACGCCGAGGAGCGGTCTGCGGCACCCCAGGCGCTGTTGCGCGACCTGAATGCCGTCCCGGTCGTGGTACCGGCACATGAAACAGCGGCACTGTGGGAACGTCTCGACGTCCACGTGCGCCCGCTCGGGGACTTCGAGGCGCTGGGGGTGGAACGCATGGATGTGAGGCTGGCCTATCCCGACGAGTTGGCCGCCGGTCGTCGCGAGAACACCCTGACTTTTTCGGCCTCCTCAGCCGAGCCCCAGCGTTTCGCCGCCTTCACCGACGGGCGACCACCTCAGTACCGGTATCGGACGCAGGCCCAGTTCCGCGACGACGGGCCGATCCCGGGGCCGCCACTGGAGGACGGCCCCTGGCGTTCCTCGTCGGCGCAGGAACTTGCGGTGCATGCCCTCGCGGAGGTGGACCTCCTGGACCTGGAGGTCACCTCCGGCACGGTGGATATGGAGGAGGTTCCCCAGGTCCAGGTCGACCTGCAGGTGGATGGCCAGCACGTCACGTCGCTGACCCTGACCGCGGAGACACCGTCTGTGCGCCATCGCCGTCGTCTTCCGCGACCTCCGGAACCACCCCCCGGGCAGGGGGGAGGGGGATCGGCGGGGTCCCCCGGCGCGTCGACGGGGGACACCCCCGCATCGGGGGCCGATTCTGGGGTGGTGCGCGGAGTGCTCGGCCGGGCAACATTTCGCCCGACCTGGTTCCTGGCCTCCGGACAGCGGGTGACAGGCGAACTGATGTCTCTGGACAGCCCGCTGCTCCAGATCCCCGGCCCCTGGCGGGGTGAGCGCCGGATCCGGGTGTTTCCCCTGCTGCCGGATGACATTCTCGAGGCCACCGTCACGCTGTCGCTGGTCGGCTCGTCGCGGCGCAGCACCGTGCACTTCGGGCCGGACTCCGAGCGGCGTTCGGTGGAGGTGGTGCTGCTGTCGTTGCAGGCTGATCCTGCGCCCGCCGTTGTGGAGACCTTCGTGCTCCGTGGTGATGGCGTGTCGTTCGTCGATCGCTACGAGACGGAGGCCGCGGTGGTGATGGTGCAACCCGGGCGGGGCCAGCATCGACGCGTCGACGTCCGGCTGATCGCCGGCGAAAACCTGATGACACATGGCGTGATCGCGGTCCAGGTGCAACTCCTCGACGAGTCAGGGTCGCCGGTCGACAGCGTGACATTCACCGCCTCCGAGAGAGCGCCCGGAGAGTTGCTCGTCCCGCTCGCCCCCGACGGTTCCGCGACGCCGGCGCGCTACCTCATCACCCGCTTCCGGCCCGACGGGGTGGCGGTACCGCAGCCGGTCCTCGAGACGATTGAGGACAGCCTGCTGGTCCCGGCCGCCATCCCCGCGGGTCCCGTGCAGCCCGAATCCCCAGCCGATCCGGTGGGGTAATCCCTGCACCAGCCACATCGCACTGCACCAGCGGTACAGCGCTGGTGCAGCGAGGACCACTGGTATTCCACGCCCCCAAGGAAGTGCATGGACGTCGTGACCGGCAGGCGAGATGCAGACCCCCGTCAGAACTGGATGTCGCGTCGGATGGCCTGCCCGTTGCCGAGGTCGAAGCTGAAGGTGCGTGGCTGCGGAGACCAGGGGATGTCGGCCTTGCAGTCGATTGTCGCGCTGTACTTCCCGGCGGGGAGGGAATCGATCGTCGCCCGTCCGCCGCGGAAGCGGGCGGTGCGCCACTCGTTGCCGAGCACGGGTGAGGACAGGGACAGGGAGAACATGTCGGCCTGGTCCGCCCGGCCGCCTGTGGCCCTGAGCTCCAAGGATCCGGTCCCCGTTGGCGTACCCCCGCCGGAGCTCGGCGTCGGTGTGCGATCCGTGGACACCGGGGGCCTCGGTACCTTGCCCTGCCGACGGGACTTCACCCAGTCCGGCAGTCCCATGCGCCGACGGCGGGCCTCCAGTCGGGCAAGCAACTCACCTCGGATGCCGGCTCCCGGCTCTGGGGCGTGGGTGGCCTTGGCCTCCCGCTCCGCCCGTTTCCGCTCCTTGGCCTTGATCGCCTCAGCCCGCATGGCATCCAGGCGCGCCCGCTCCGCCACCTCCTTCTTGTGTTGCCGCCGGTCGGCTGCCGCCCGTTCGCGCTGGATGCGTTCCTGTTCCTCCCGGCGCAACCGCTCCAGACGCCGCGCCCGACTGTCGTCGCTCTCGACGGGATCGGGCGTCGGCGCCGCATCGTCGTCCTCAGCGTCATCGTCATCCTCGTCGTCGGGGCGGTCCGGGACCTCCAGGTCGTCGTAGTCCGCCTGGGCGGCGAGGACCCGCAGGGCCTTGACCTCGTCGTCCGGGAGTTCCGTCACCACCACCTCGCCAGCCCACTGGCCCGCCTCGGATCCGTCGCCCTCCAGCACCAGCGTCGTCCCCTCCTCGGTGACGGTGCCGCGGTAGGTGATGCGTGTGGATGGTTCGAAGACGTGGAAGCCGATGATGCCGTCCTGCATGGCGCCGCGCAGCGGCAACCTCCGGGCGTCGGCGTCGTCCGGGTCCGTGGCCCACCCCCAGATCCTGGACTTGATGTGCTGGAATGCCAGCGACTGGGGGCCGTCAGGCCCCAGAATGCTGCCGGTGTAGATCATGACGTGCTCCTTCTCGTGCCGTGGGAACCTGTGGAAGCCGATGTGAGTGGGTGCGTGGGGGCCGTGTCTCCGGAGATGTCCGGTGGATCAAGCTGGGGGGTCAGGAACAGCCGGACCCCCGAGGTCGCTGGCGTGACCCTGACCTCGCAGGCCCGCCCGACCCGCCATCGCCCGGTCGCGTCGGCGCGGCACAGAGACCACAGCGCCTCGGCATGGTCGCGCGGGCCGCCGAGCTCGGCCAGTAAGTGCGCCAGGGCCCGCCGCTTGTCGTCGTCCTCGGGAACCAGTGCCCACCCGGTGGAGGCGAGTCGCAGGCCGGGCTCCGCCGGATCGTCGAGGGGGGTGGTCACCACGAATCGGCCACTGTGTGCGGGCCTGCGCAGGAGCTGGCCGAGGATGGAGCGGGCGGACGGCCACAGTCCGGGAGCCACCGACGCGGCGACGTCGGCCACGTCGTACCCGTGCCGAATAAGCCACAACATGTGCGCTCTGGTGATCCCATTCCCGTCCACGGCAAGTCGTACGGCCCACGGACGGGTCGCAGAAGGGGGCGGCCTCCGGGCAGTCAGGCGTTCGTTCCATGACGGCCCGAGCAGCACCCGCGCCCGGGCCAGCGCGCCCTCCTCGTTGGGGTCGCGCAGGTCGACGTAGAGGCTCGTGGCCCTTCGACTCCAGAACACCCAGGTCCCCAGCGATGCATGATGGGGGAGGGGGATCCTGGCCGACACAGAGGCCAGCTGCTCGGCGACGTCGGGGGCGACCAGTCCCCCCAGCTGTGCGGCCTCAACGCGGCCACCCGTGCGCACGCCCACCCGTAGCTCCGCAGGGCCGGGCGCGTCCACCGTCACCTGCACGGGTGAGCCAGCCTCAAGGCATGACCGCCCTCCGGGCTGTCCCAGCAGACCGGAGAGGGCGGCAGCCAGGCGGGGCGCGTCCGAGCCCAGCCCCGCCAACAGCGCGGCTCGCAGGAGCAGATCGTGAGGGCTCGTCATGGCAACGGCAGGATGACCAGGGCGCTCGCTGTCTCGTCGTGCCACGCACCGTCGGTCCGTCCGGAGGCCCGGAACTCCGAGATCCGGTAGCGGTAGGTCGAGATGGCGGGATCCAGCAGCGGAACCACCCATTCGAAGGAGCCCGAATGGCCCGGGCGCACCATTTCGGTGTGTCGCCAGTCCACCCCGTTGTCCACGTCCACGTATTCCAGTTCGATCGTGACGGCGAGCACGTCGACGCCGTCGGGGATCACCAGGACGGTGCCGGTCACGCGCAGCATTCCGGCCGCCTGGACGCCGACGATCAGGATGTCGTCGGGCCCGTCGGTCCAGTCGACGGTCTCGACGCCACCATCGGTGCGCACGAGCATGGCGCGGTACTGCCACGCCCGCTGTGCCGGGTCCTCGAGCCTGACCTCCCACGTCTGGTCCTGGCCGTGGTCGGTGAGCTCGATCTCGTGTTCGAGGACACGGTTTGCATCGGTGTAGCGCAGCCGGACCTCGGCCCGTTCGTACTGATCGTTCGGATCGGCGAGCAGCACCTGCATCACGAGTTTGTGGCTGCGGGGCTCGTTGATGTGGATCAGTTCTCCCGGCTGCCAGTGTTCCTCGGGCAGGGGCACGCGGGCGCCGTCGGTGTAGAACAGTGTCCCCGTCGTGACGAGGTCGGTGCCCTCGGGAGCCAGGTCCGCTCGAGCCACCAGGCGCCGTCGGTCTTCGCCCTCCCTCAGCTCGACGTGCTGACGTTCGTCGCCGAATGCCAGCTCGACCGAGGCTCGCTGGACGTCGGTGAAGTCGATGAGGCCGGCGCCGAGTTCGACGGTGAAGGTCGGTGTCAGGTCGCGCGGGTGGATCACCAGATTGCGCTTGGTGGTGCGGAACCATCCGTCGGGGTCGGCGTCGGGGTGTCCGGCGCTGGTGACCGCCCCCTGGGTGTCACCCAGGGAGACGCTGCCGGTGTAGTTCACCTCGATCTGGTACTCGTACCAGTACACCACCGGCTCACCGGCGACGGACAGGTCCCGTTCGCTGTTGTAGACCAGCGAGGCCACCGGTCCGTCCGGTCCGATCAGGACGTCCTGCTGGGCCTGCCAGCCTCCTGAGCTGTTGGGTCCATAGCGTGTCCGCACCAGGATCGAGGCGATGCCGTCGAGTTCCCACTCGGCGGTGGTGGACACTTCGATCGCCAGACGGGTGAAGAAGTCGATCGCCCCGTCAGCCTCGACGATGTACTTGTCCACGTCCGCGTCGTCGAATGACAACTGACCGGTGGGGAAGATCTCGCGCCAGGCAGCCTGGCGGGTGCTCAACTCGTAGGTGGCGGTGATCAGTTCCGTGCGCTTGATCATCTCGAAGTTGACCTCGAAGCCGACGTCGACGTTCATCTCGCCGTCCTCGTCCTCGGTGTCCGGGGTGACCGGGTCCGCAGGGCCGTCGGGATCGGCAGGGTCAGCGGGGTCCGTCGGCTCACTCGGGTTGCCGGGCTCATCCGCCGGGCGGGTGAGTGTGCCTGTCAGTGAGTCACCCGGGAGTGCGGGGATCCGCGCCGTGATGAGCGCCGCCCGATCCCAGGGCAGGCTGTTCGTCTCGTTCGGACGGTCGTTGACCTCATCGTTGCCGACCGCATGGTCGGGATGCGGGACGCTGGCAGTCTCGGCCGGATCGTCGCCGGCGGCCGTGCCGTCGGTGATGGAGTGCGGGAGTTGGGGACGGACCCCCTGGATGAGGCCTCGCGCCACCGCCCGGCGGCGCTCGGACAGCCGGTCGTTGATCCCCTCGCGTTCCTCGGCCGTCTGTTCGGGGTTGACCTCGTGCGATGCGTACCCGGCGACCTCCAGCGCCGTACCAGCGGGAAGGGTGTCCAGCCAGCCGCCCAGCCCATCCAGACCGAGTGCGCCATCGTCCCTGCGCGAGGAGTTCGTGAAGCGGTCGTCACCGTTTCGGGGCGTGCCCGCGACGTAGCCAGCGGTCTCCCCGTCCAGCGGCCGAGCGAAGGCGAAGTAGAGGTAGAAGTGCTGAGCCGTGGCCTCGGTGGGCCAGCTGATGACCACGTCCCGGGACTCTCCAGCGGGAACGTCGATGCTGAGTGTCTGGCCCTCGGCGTCGTGCGGGGCTCCGTCGACGGTTGCGGCGAAGCCGGCGCCGCGGACGGTGAGTGACTCGGTTGTGCCACTCGTGGAGGGCTGGAACTCCGGTGGTTCGACGCCGTGGTCCTCCGACCGATCCGGGGACGGGGTCTCGGTCCAGGTGGCCGGTTGTCGCCGAGCGGAGGCCGCCGGGGTCACGGGTGGGGTTTCCGTGTCGGTACTGCCCGTGCCGTCGGTACTGGTGCCTCCGGTGCCTCCGGTGCCTCCGGTGCCACCCGTGTTTCCGCTGGCTCCCCCGCCGGTGCCGCCGGTGCCTGATCCCGTCCCGCTGCCTCCCGTCCCGCCCGTCCCACCAGTTCCGTCCGAGGTTCCGGAAGAGCCGGAGCCGGACCCACCGAGTTGCGTCATCCGGCTCACGCTTTCCAGCGACGGTCTGAACCAGGTGGAGCCCATGAGGTTGCCGATGATCTCGTTGATTTCCTCCTTCGAGGCCGACGAGCCGCCCTCGCCCGGAATCGGGTTCACCTCGGTGACGGTGACTCCACGTTCATCCTTGAGCTCCTCCATCAACATGTGGAAGGAGGCCCGCGCCATGATGGTGGTCTTCTCGTCACTGACTCCGGCGTGTGCGCCGAGCCGCAGGTCCATGTGATCGAGCACCTTCTTCTGGTCCACCTCGATCTTGAGGTTGTAGGCCTCACCCATGGCGGCGAACTTCAGGCGGTACTCCACAGCCGCCATGATCATGCCGCCCTCACGGATGACGGCCAGCATCGTGGCGGCTCCCGCACGGTCCAGTTCGGCGCTGAACGTGGCCCGGTTGGCGCCGTACAGCGAGGGGGTTGCCGAGCCAACGATCCGGCGGACGAAAGTGGAACCCTCCTCGTCGCCTGTTCGGCCGAGCAGCTTCAGGCGCACATCCCCCTCCGCGTAGGGGACCGGCACCAGGCCGGAGACGGCGCCGAACTGCTGTTCCAGCTGTTCGCGGACCCGCGTGAGTCGTGCTTCGCTGACTTCCAGGTCCACCTCCAGCGCCAGGAACCCACCGCCGTCCTCCATACCGGCGGGTGGGTCCACCGCCAGATCCGGCCGGAACACCACCAGCCGCAACGCGAAGTCTCCATTCGGCAGCGTGGAGATTGCGGGGCGAGGGGGAAGGAAGTAGTACCTGTCCAAGTCGGAGAAGTCGCGATAGATCTCCAGCCCGTCGATGAAGGCGACCAGATCGTTGTAGAACACGGGGACTCCTTGGGCTGTGCGTCAGTCTGTCGGTGGCGTGGGCGACGGGGGCGGGGCGAGGCCTCCGGTGGCGTCCGGCGGCACGATGATGCTCGGCCCCGGATCGTCGATGTCGGTGGAGCGCACCTCACCGGTCACGAGGTGGGCACGGATGAGCAACCGGGTGTCGGGCGCGTCCACGGGGACCACGAGATCGATCTCGGTGGTGACACGGTGGTCGTCGATGACGATGTGGCGGCGGATCCCCCCGGCGGT
Source organism: uncultured Actinomycetota bacterium (assembly GCA_963747505.1). Taxonomy (GTDB): domain Bacteria; phylum Actinomycetota; class Actinomycetes; order Propionibacteriales; family Propionibacteriaceae; genus Arachnia. The sequence continues at coordinate 563,348 of CAVVFD010000002.1, forward strand.
CAGGACGAGTTCGAGGAGCAACGCAGCGCCCTGCAGGGGGCCGCCATCGGCGGATTCGAGCCGATGTCGTCGCACCACCATGTCGCTGTTGGAGCCGACCACCGCGAACGAACCGACGGTGTGTCGCAGGTGGCTCGTCGTGGCACCCGTGTTGCGGACAGTCGTCACCCGGTAGGGCACGGCAGCTGGCGCCGACGTGAGCCGACGCACTCTTATGTCGGCGGGGTCCCCTGTGGGAGCCTCCCACAGGAGCGACGCAGCACTCGTCCACTGCTGGGGGCCGGGCTGCAGTTCCACCGTCAGGGCCGTGACGTCGGCGTCGAGGATCGGCACGAACGTGATCTCCGTCTCCGTCGCGAACGGGGAGGGGACGATCACCACTTCGTCGGTGACGTCGCGGATCGTCACCTCGTGCGGCTCGCCGCCGGGCCAGCCGCGGAAGGCCACGGCCACGTCGAGGGGGGCCCCTCCCAGTCCCGGCAGCAGGAACCCCCGGCTGGTCCCCGGCGTCAGCTGGCCCACCCGTTGTGTGCCGCCGGGGGCATTCAGGCGGACCACGGCGTCGTGGTGGGCTCCCACAGTCGCAACCGCGAGTCGGCGGGGCGGGAACTCGTGTTGCGGGTCGATGAGCACCACCCGGGAAGTCACGACCCGCCACGGTGTGGTCTGGTCGGGCAGATCGGTACGGGCCCGGTCGAAGCGGGATCGGACGCGGAATCGCAGCGTGTCGAGGTCGACAGGCACATCGAGCAGTACCTCGGTGTCGCCGGGAGACAGAATGACGGTGTCGGTGCGTGCCTCGTCGTCGGTGGCCACCTCCACCTCGATGGCCGACAGCCCCGCCGGTTCCAGTTCCCCGGCCAGGATGATACGCAGTGGCTGGTCGAGAACCCTGTCGAGATCGACCCTGGTGATGACGTCGTCGGGATCCCGTCCCCCCAGCAGATCGGTGAACATGGCTGCGGCATGGTGCACGATGGTGGTGGCCCGCCGTTCCCGCCAGTCCCAGCGGCTGGTGGTCCCCAGCTCCTCACGACGTGTCGTCAACCGGAAACTCAGCTCGATGGGGGCGACGGCGCCGTCCGCGAGTACGGGGGGCGTCTCGTCGGGCAGGACCGGGCTCAGCAGCCGCCGGGTCAGGTCCTCCGCGATGCGCCGCAAGGCCTCACCTCGGCTGGAGTCGACGTCGCCGCTCTGGTCGAGGACATCGATACGGATGGCCCCCTGGCGGGCCAGCTCCTCCCAGGTTGCCGCCAGGCTCGCCCGGCCGATCGGTGTCGTGAGCGCGCCAGCCGCTGTCAGGCGGTCGTGCACCGCTGCGAGGTCAGCCTCCGCTGTCACGTCGAGTGCGCCGGCCAGCCCCTGGAACTCGAGCTCCACCAGGATGCCGGCCGGCAGGGCATCACCGCGCAGCGCCGCCGACGCCAGCGAGGCTCCGGCGGAATCGAGCATGGCCGTGACCGCAACCCGCGGCCAGCCAACGAGCGAGGGCCGCGTCTCGGCCAGCCGCACAGGGCTGGCCGAGCCACCCTCCTCGGCCAGCCATCCCATGACGGTGGCTCCACCGTCGAGCCAGTCCGGCGGGGCCAGGCGCAGGAACCGCCCTTCTGCGTCGAAGGACCGGCGGACGGCGTCGAGCTGCGCGGTGCTGGGCGCGAGATCTACCTCCAGCTGCAGGAGCCCACCCGAGCGCTCCGGCTCGTCCGGACGACCGCGGTAGAGCACGAGTGAGAAGCTGGGATCCGGATCCGCGACGATGACCAGCCGGTCGGGCAGCAGCCGCGCCACGCCCGCGTCCTCGTGGTCAGCGAAGACGCTGAGGCCAGCGACCAGCCGGGGAGCGGTACTGAGATCCAACATGGGCGTCCCCCTTCCTTGGTGTCCCGGTGAGTCGTCAGCCGACGTCGATCAGCGCGGCATCGGTGGGGCCGTCGCCGAATGCGATGGCATCCCATACGAGCGGGGGAGGACCGGCCGCCTCCCGCATCCTCTTCGTGACCTCCAGAGCCGTCATGGAAGGGTGTTTCTGCAACAGGCATGCGACCAGACCCGTGGCAACAGGAGTCGCCATGCTGGTGCCCGTCATCTGACCGGTCGTGCCATCGATGATGTCGGTGGAGCCGAACAGGGTGTTGTTGGGCGAGGCCATTGCGAGGCTGGTCAGCGCCGAGAACACACCGTCGCCCGGCAGCATGGCCGTGAGGGTCCGGGTGGTTCCGCGTACGGGGCCGGAGTCACTGAATACGGCGAGGTCCCCCACGGCGGGCGAGGTCGTTGTCCCGAACCAGAGGTTGGTGGCCGGGTCCATCACGACCTCGTCGTTCGGGATGTCGCCGGAGCCGTCGGCAGGCGCGCCCTGCGGACGCCACGAGGTGCGGTTGACCATTGCCCCCACGCGGACGGTGCCGTACGCCGTCGCCGGACTGCCCACGGTGGAGCGCCGAGTGTCGTTGCTGAAGAAAACCGGATCGCCCTGGCGGTTCTGCAACGTCCCCGGCAGGTAGGCGTGCGCCTCGACATCGACTGCGGACTGGTTGCGGACGTCCAGGATGTACTGGCCGGCGGGCAGGCCGCCCACCTGGTCCACCGCGATGATCACATGCTGGTGCTGGGTGAAGGTCAACCCCAGATCAGTGCGTGGCGAGGGTCCGTTGATGACACGGACCAGCGCTGTGCCGAGCATGCTCTGCTGGGTGTTGCCGGCCGCGTTGAAGGTGAACCAGGGAGTCTGCGCCGCGCCGCTGGCCAGCCGGACCCGCACGTCCACCCGGCAGCCACGCACAGCACGTGGCAACGGCCGGGCGAACAGGTCGACGAAGGCCGAGGATGGTGTGACAAGGGCACCCAGAGAAGTGGTGCGCGATGCGATCGTGAGGGGCATGGACGCCGTGGCGGCGGGGGCCAGTGAGGCGACGTGGGTGTGGCCTCGCTTGTCGCCGTCGTTTCCGGCCGCGGTGCACACCGCGCGTCCGGCAATCCATTCGAAGCCGTCGCGGGCGGCATTCTGACGCCGGTACGTGCGGCGGATCGACAGCGAGAAGTCGTCGACGCCATCATGTCCGTGGCTCTGGTGGCCGAGACTGAGGTTGACCACGCACGGGCGCCGCCCCGCCTGCCGGAAGCACCACTCGACCCCGCGTCGGATGCGGTCGTTGTCGGAGCCCGGGCCGAGACCCTTGACGATCACCAGGGTGGCGGCGGGTGCCAGTCCGGTGGACGTGAAGCTCCCACCGGGCGCGCCCGCAGCGATCCCGGCCACGTGGGTGCCATGGCCGGCCTCGTCGGTGGAGTTCGCCTGGATGTCGGCGGCCGTGTCCCAGACCTGCCCGAAGTTGTTGGCGCGGCCGGTGGGGTGCGGATGGGCCGGGTCGGTGCCGATCAGTTGGTCCCACACCGCCTCGATGCGGCCGGTGAACGCGGGGTGCTGGCCGTCTATTCCTGTGTCCACCACTCCGATGACCACTCCCTTCCCGGCATCGGCCGGCGGTACGGCGAGGTTGGTCAGGTAGGTGGCCTGGTTGATGGTGCTCCGGGCCACGTCGACGAACGGGGTGGACACATGGACCACGGACAGGGTGGCGATGTCCTCGTGTGCTGCCAGGTCGACGAGGCGGTTCAGCGGTGCCGAGAAGTATCGGACGTGCTCCTGCTGGGAGTCAGCCGCGGCATCCTCGTCCCCTTCGGCGGGGACGGCGTCGACGTCGTCGTCCTCGGGAAGACCACCCAGGTATTCCACGCCCTCGGGCAGTGCAGGGATGTCGTCGCCGATGAAGGTGCCGGGCCGGACCACGGCACTGACCTTCAGGGTCCCGGTGGCCGACCCGTCCGACGTCGTCCTCGGCTGGACCAGCGGCTCGACGGTCGGCTGGAGCACTCCGTCGCCCACCATGGCCAGTTCGGGCCGCAGCGTGCCCCGGGCCGCCGGTGGCACGGGGATCCCGCGACCATCCGCGGCGTGAAAGATGACCACTTCGCGGAGTGCGCTGCTCTCGCGGCGAGAAGTTTCTGCGAGAACGTCGACGATGGGATCGGCATCCGACACCGGGCTGATGCGGATCAGGGTCTCCGTGGCGGAGAAGGAGCCCTCGGCGGACGCCTCAGGGGCAGTCTCGACGATCAGTGCGTACACCTGTGCGCGATCGAGGATGTGTTCCACGGTGGCGTGCTCCCGGTACTCCGTCGTGGTGTCGTCGGGGAAGACCCCTGCCGCGCCGTCGGGTCCCCATTTCGCGTAGTAGTCGCCCCCGCCCGGGGCGTAGGTGAAGTGGCGTGCGAGCCAGGCGTGCAGCACCGTCGGGTCATCGGAGGGGGCACCGGGCGGTGGACGGGTGTCGGCCAGCGGGACGCCGAACAGCGCTGCCCGGTCCGGCGCCGTGGCGACGGCCGCTGCCCACTGAGCCCCCAGGGTGCCGTACGGCGACAGGAGCGCGTCGATGGCCGCCTGATCGTCGAGGACCGCGTCGGCGCGTTCCTCCATGGCGAGCAACGGCACGACAGCGGCCGAATCCAGGGTCAGGGAATCGAAGGACACTGTGTTCTCGCTCACCTGGCCATCGCCAGCTGCCACCTTGAGCACGAACTGGGGTACGCGGGTGACGCCGTGTTCGAGGAAGGACACGCCGTCGTTGAGGACATAGCATCCGGCGGTAACCGCGAAGCCGTCTGAGAGGTGCGGATGGGCGCGGAGCAGCTCCGAGGCATGCCCGGCAAGGTCCGGGTGCAGGGTTGGCTCAGACATCGTCGCCCTCCTCAATCGCGCTCTGTCCGTCGAAGGGCTGTGAGCTGTGGATGGGACCGACCCCTACTACGTCGGGATGATCGAGCAGACTGCGTACCTGCTCACGTGTCAGCGAGCCCGGAACCGACGACATTCCCGCCTCGGCGTCCAGACCCATTCCCAGGAACTCGTCGACCCGCTCCGGGGGAAGGTCCATCGCCAGCCGGGCCGACACCCGCGTGGTGCCCGGTGCCGACGACAGCAGGCCAACCTGTTCGGGGTCGGCACCGCGCAGCCAGTCCCCAACGGGGTCCAGCGATGGGAAACTCGTCGCATCCATGATCATCCCCCCGGCTCGGGATCGGATCCCGCCTCCGGTGCGGGCACGAACAGCAGCAACAGTTCCTGATCGGAGAGCCCCTGCTCCGTGGTCACGTCACCCTGTCCCCGAATCCACGTGACCTCCCAGCGGTACTCCGCGGGAGGCGAGATTGCCGAGGCCACTGACCAATGGATGGGTGGGATCGGTGTCCCGGCCCGCAGCGCGCGTTCGTCGCGGGAGTCGACCCCGGGTGGCGTCACAGCTTCCGGGTACTCCAGCACCAGGCGGGCGAGTTGGATGCCGGCCGCCGCGAGGTCGCCGACCACCTCGACATCCACCTCCAACAGGCTCGGGAACACGTCCCCCAGGACGAGTTGGCGTGAGGTGGTCTCCACCCAGTCGTCCTGGCGGGTGGTGCCGGAGGTCGCGAAGGTCGTGGCGCGATAGCGGAACCGGGCGGGATCGCTGGCACGTTCGCGCATGAACGACCACGATGCCGATTGCCCGCCCGTGAGAGACAGCATCCGGGTTTGTTCCAGACCTCCCTCGGCCTGATAGGCCAACTCGATGGCCACCCTGGCGATGCGCTGGAGGGGATCCTGCACGGTCAACTCGATGGGGACGGCCCGCGTGGGTGGCTGGTTCAGGACCACCTCCTGACCGCGTTCCACCACCTGTTCGGTCGATTCCTGGGCCTCGGCGTAGAACCAGGTGGTGGTGACGGAGAAGGGGTGGATGTCGCCGCCGGGAACGGGGCGGACCTGGACGGTTGCGCCCTCGGACTGGGCCGCAAGAACGACGGTCCGCTGGTCGTCGATGTTGCTGGCCCGGTCCCGGTAGGCGAGCGTCGCCTGGACCTGTTGGACGGCTTCCCAGTCCACCTGACCCGGGACCAGTCGCACGGGCTGGGCGGCGCCGACGTCGCGGGGGTCGAGGTCGAGGTTGCGGGTGGTGGTGGTGATCCACTCGGTGGTCGTCGCGGATGTCTCGTCACCGATGGCGTGGTCACTGAGGTGGTTGACGCTCACCCGGTACTCAAAGTGCTGGGTCAGGCCGTCGTCGACGAAGAAGGAGAATTCGTGGGACTCTCCTGCGGCCGTCAGCCGGAACTCGGCGGTGTCCTTCGGCGCGGTTCCGTCGGGGTTGGTGCCGTAGCGGATCTGGACCACCATCGAGGCCACCCCGGCCGCCGCCAGGTCGGCATTGGTCGTGACGGCGCCGCTGATGCGATCCCAGAACGGGTCGTCCAGGTCCACCGTCCTGATGCGGCCGGAAAGGTCGGCATCGCCAGCAAGGAGTCGGATCGATCCCTGGGGGGCATGGTTGCGGCGCTGCGCCGACACCTGACGCAGGTCGTAGTCGATCGTTTGCTGCTCAACCTGGTGCAGGGATCGCAGGGTGTACGCGGCCTGGGGCCGTCCGGCTTGGTTCCAGCGTTCCACGGCCGACGGTTCGCCCGTTCCGTTCGTCGAATCCTCGTTCGTGTCTGTTCCCGTTGACTCGGTGCTGTCAGTTCCCGGACCGGCGCCGGTGTCAGCTGCCGCGCCGTCCGTCGTGGTGCCCCGCACGCCACCGGAGCGCGACGTGGTGGCGGCGTTGACCACCGGACCGTCATCCGTGTTGGCGCGACCGCCCGGGGCGGTGGAGAGGGACGTTGTGAAGCCTCTGGTGTGCTGCTCTGCGGCAGTGGTGGGGTCGTAGACCGACAGGGTCCCGCGCTCCTTGGCCAGGACGTCCCCCGGCCGCAGCGTGGGGGTGAAGAAGCTCGATTGCGCCAGGTCCTTGGCGAGCGCCTGCAACTCCGTGGTCCGGGCCGCGGTGGCGGCCGCATCGAGCTCCAGGTAGGTGACGTCCTCGATGGTGATGGCGCTGGTGGTGAGCAGCCTCTCGGTCTCGTTGTCGATGTCGGCCTTGAACCACAGGCTGTTGGCCTGGGCTCGGCTTCGATAGTGGTCGTAGGAGCGCCGGTTGTCGATGTGGATCGAGCATTCCCGGGCTGGCATGAGCCCGACGAACTCGACGTCGTACTGCACCGTGATGGCCGATGCCCCGTCGTCCTCCAGGGAGGCACGGAGCAGCTGTGCCCCCTCGTGGTCCAGTTCGACGGTGAAGACGGCTCGATTGGCGCCGATCAGACTGGGACGGGTTTCGGCCACCACCCGTTCCACGAATCCGCTGGCGGGTTCATCCGCCCCGTCGCTCGCAGCAACGCCCGGTCCCACACCAAGGGCCTTGACGGCCACGGTGCCCGCCTCGAAGGGGACGGGTGTCAGGCGCACGCGCCCGCCTGATGTGGACGAGAGTTCGTCGGTCACCGCGGCCAGGGTTCCGGCGTCGACGTCGAGGTCGACAGTCATGATGAGGAACCCGCCGCCGTCGCGGTCACTGTCGGGGTTGAAGCTGGGGTTGTCGGTGATGTCTCTGCGGTACAGCAGCAGCTGGAAGAGGGGGACCCCTCCTTCCCGGGCGAGTTGGGGCGAATCGCGGACGTACCACCAGCGCTGTGGGTCGTTGTAGTCACGGAAGAGCGTCAGGCCGCGGGTGCGGGTCTGTGTGTCGAGGTTCAGCACGGGTTCCCCTCCTCCGGACGGGACGTGCACGGGGCAGTGGAGGTGGCCGAGGATCGTGCTGAAGGGGGGCGGACGTGGCCGTCACGGGTCCGGTGCTCAGGCCCCTCCAAGACGGTCATCGTGGGACTCCGGCCTCACACCCACCAAGACGGCAGGGAGCGGCTCACGGTGCGCCTCAGGACATTCATGCGTCCCACAATATCTGACTGGGAGGCTTTGGGGCCCGTTTCGTCAATAGTCAGATCGGCCCCGTGCCAGCGCCATCTGGACCCGTCCCGAGTGGTGAGATCCTGCCTTCGTCCACCTCATCGGGGTGCAGCAATCACGGAAAGGGTGCTGGATGCGGACGAAGATCGGCCAGTGATCCCTCTCGCCTCACTGGGGGTTCAGTCCTGACTGAGGATCTCGAAGGCCCGCTCGGAGGAGTCGCGGAGAAACTGGGCGCACCGCTCAGCCTCTGACGTCTCATGCAACCGTCCGGCCGCCCGGCTCAGCGCCCACAGGGCTCGGAGGAACCCACGGTTGGGCTCGTGCTCCCACGGCACCTGCCCGCTGCCTTTCCAGCCGTTGCGACGCAGGACGTCCAGACCCCGGTGGTATCCGGTGCGGGCGTAGGCGTAGGCAGCCACGCTGGAGCCGAGGTCGTCGGAGCGGAGGCACCCCTCGGCCAAGAGCGCCCAACACAGCGAGGACTCAGGATGGCGCTGCACCACCTCGAGGAACCCCTCCTTACCGCTCTCGTGGATCTCGGCGAGGGCGGGATCCTCGGGGAGGTGCACGGCGACGTTGGAGGCCATCAGGTTCGGGTGGGTCTTGTCCATGTCCTCAGACTAGTCGGGGGGACGCCGTCTCGTTCCGGGTGGGCAGACCCTCCGGCGCGTCACTGTCCCTCCGGCGCGTCACCGTAGAGCCGTGACCACGGCCGCCCGCGCATCGGAGGCGGAGAGCGCCGCACATGCTGCCGCGGCCGCCGCCCGACACTGCTCGAGGGTGACCTGTCCCAAGGCCTCGGCCACGTCCTGGAGTGCGCGGGGGCTCATGGACAGGCTCGCGATACCGAGGCCGACGAGCACCGGGGCCAGGGTGGGATCGCTCGCGGCCTCCCCGCACACCCCCACCGGCTTGCTCGCCGCGGTGCCTGCCTCGCCGATGGAGCGCAGCATGCGCAGGACTCCGGGCTGCCAGGCGGTCTGGAGATCACCGAGCCCCACGGCCTGCCGGTCCACCGCCATGGCGTACTGGGTCAGGTCATTGGTTCCGACGCTGACGAAGTCCACCTCGGCGAGGATGTCCGCGCACTGCATGGCGGCTGAGGGAGTCTCGATCATGACGCCGATGGTGGCAACGCCGCACCCGCGGGCCAGTGCCGCGAAGTCTGCCGCTTCCTCCGCAGTGGAGATCATCGGGGCCATCACCCATGTCTCGGCGCTGCGGTCCGCGCTGGCCGTCACGATGGCGTCCAGCTGTCGCTCCAGCATCTCCGGGTGGAAACGACGGGTGCGATAGCCCCGAATGCCGAGTGCCGGGTTGGGCTCCTCAGGCATGGGCAGGAAGGCCATGGGTTTGTCGCTGCCGGCATCCAGCGTGCGCACCACCACCCGGCTCGCAGGGAAGGAGTCCAGGACGTCGCGGTAGGTTCCCACCTGTTCGGGGATGGACGGTTCGTCGGTCCGGTCCAGGAAGCAGATTTCGGTGCGGAACAGGCCGACGCCCTCGGCGCCGGCTGTGGCCGCAAACTGCGAGTCGGCGCTTGAGCCGACGTTCGCGAACAACGAGACGTGGAAGCCGTCTGCCGTTGCGCCGGGATGCTGGAGCGGCCGCATGGGTGCGCGACTGGTGCGGGCCGTCGCGCGTTGCTCGTCGTCGGGATCCACAATCACCTCGCCGGCACTGCCGTCCACCAGAACCACCACGCCGTCGGCGATGCTTAGTGCCTGGCTGCACCCCACGACGGCCGGGATGCCCATGCCGCGCGCGAGGATGGACGTGTGGGAGGTCGGACCGCCCTCAGACGTGACGATGGCCAGGCAGGTCCTGCCATCGAGGGTCGCCGTTTGCGACGGCGCGAGGTCGCGGGCCACCAGGACGAACGGGTGGCCGGGATCCACGACCCCCGGCATGGGGATGTCCAGCAAGTGACTGACGACGCGGTCCCGGATGTCCGCCAGATCGATGGCGCGCTCCGCCACCATCCCGCCGGCATTCTTCATCGTCTGCGCAACGCTGTTGGCTGCCTGCCAGAAGGCGTTGGGGGAGTCCAGCCCCTTCTCACGAACGAGGCGGGTGGCGGCATCGATGAGGGTGGGGTCCCCGGCGAGAACTGCGGTGGCGCGCAGGATGTCGGCTGTCTCCGGCCGGAACTGCTCCGCGCGCTCCCAGTAGCCCGCAATCACCGATTCCAGCGCCGAGGTGAGTCGGTTGATCTCACCCTCGATCTCCTGATCGACGACCCGCGCGGCCTCCGGGGGTGCGGTCATCGGTTCGGTCACCTTGTGTACGGGTCCGACGACCCTGCCCGCGCTGACCCCCAGAGGAATGGAGGGCGGCGGCGCCTGGTGGTCCGGCTCCCGGCAGACCTCGCCGAATCCGTCCTCCACCATCGCGACGATCTCCTGCACGGCAGTCTCGGCCTCGCGGCCCCGTGCCTCGATGCGCAGGACGTCGCCGTGGCGGGCGTTGAGGGTGGCGAGACCGATGGGTGTCGTCGCAGCAACGGAGCCGCCCTGGGGATGTACGACGCGGATCTGTGCGTCGAACCCGGCGGCTGCCCCGGCCAGCATGGCTGCGGGCCGGGCGTGCAGGCCCGCCAGGTTGGGAAGCGTTGCTTCCGCGACGCTCTCCGGGTGCCAGTCGTCCGGGGCTCCGGAGGACGATGAAGCGTCGACGTCCCCCAGCGCCTGCAGTTTGGGGACGAGCGCCTGTGACGCCTCGTCCGCAACCTCGGAGAGCGACGCGCCGCTGGCAGACAGGACAGCGGCAGCGATCAACCCCTCCACGAACGGCGCGGGGACCACACGATGCTCCGGCGCGGCGTCGTCGAGCAGTTCGATGGCCATCTCGGTGCTCAACAGCGCTGACCCGAGGTCGACCAGAACCACGACGCCCGCGCCGGCGTCGGCGTCGACGATGGCATCCATCACCGCGGTGGCATCCGTGCCCAGACCACCGTCCGGCATGCCTGCGGCCACCTTGATCGGCGGCGCGGAGTCGTGCACCATCTGCATGGCCAGTTCCACCGCCGCATCAGCCAGGGCGCGGCTGTGGGAGACCACCACCAGCCCCACCAGCGGCACGCTCACACCCCGTCGACTGATGCCGCCAGCGCCTCGAACAGGTACGTGGTCGAGGTGGCACCCGGGTCCTGGTGCCCCTTCGACCGCTCACCGAGATAGCTGGCCCGGCCCTTGCGGGCAATGAGCGGGATGGTCGCCTCACGCCCGCCGCGAGCAGCCTCAGCGCCCGCGCGCGCCGCGTCCGCCAACGACTCGCCGGTCGACAGGGACTCCTCGATGGCATCGACGGCCGGGGCCATCGCGTCGATCATCGTCTTGTCACCGAGTTCAGCCTTGCCGCGTGACACGACACCGTTGAGACCAGCCCTGAGCCCCGCTGCCAGCGACGCCGCGGGGACGGCGTTGCTGGAACCGAGAGGGGAGGCCAATCTCATGAAGAACGTCCCGTAGAGCGGTCCACTGGCGCCGCCCACGCTGCTGACGAGAGTCATGCCGACCTTCTTGAACATCGCGTCGACGGGGCCCTCGGCAGGAAGCTGGTCCAGCACCGCAGTCATGCCGCGCGACATGTTCGAGCCGTGATCGGCATCCCCGATCGCGGAGTCGAGTTCGGTGAGGTAGCCCTTGTTCTGGTGCACCAGTGTCGAGAACTGGTGCAGCCACTCGACGAGTTGTTCCTGGGAGACGGTTTCGCTGTTGGTCACGCGCCCCACCGTAGTCCGGCTGTCTTCACCGGGGCATCCCAGAGTCCAAGAATCTCATCATCCGCCCTCAGGATCGTGACGGAGCACCCGGCCATGTCGAGGCTGGTGATGTAGTTGCCCACGAGGTTGCGGGCCACCCGGACGCCGGCCGCCTCCAGCAGGGCGTATACCTCGCCGTACATGAGGTACAGCTCGATCAGCGGCGTGCCACCCATGCCGTTCACCATGACGATCGTGTCACTGTCGGTGAAGTCGAGATCCTCGAGGATGGGGTCCACCAGCTTTTTCGCAATCTCCTGGGCGCTGGCCAGCGGTTCGCGGTGGCGTCCAGGCTCCCCGTGGATGCCGATCCCGATCTCCATCTCGTCCTCCGGGAGTTCGAAGGTGGGCTTGCCAGCGGCCGGGACGGTGCAACTCGTGAGCGCCATCCCCATGGAGCGGCCGTTCTCGTTGACGCGGCGGGCGACTTCGAGGACACCGTCGAGGTCACGGCCCTCCTCCGCGGCGGCTCCGGCAATCTTCTCCAGCAGGACGGTGAGGCCCACGCCGCGACGACCAGCGGTGTAGAGGGAGTCCTGCACGGCCACGTCGTCCGCCACCACGACGGTCTCGACGCGCACGTCGGAATCAGCCGCCATCTCGCCAGCCATCTCGAAGTTCATGACGTCGCCGGTGTAGTTCTTCACGATGTGGAGCACACCGGCCCCGGCATCGGCCTCTGTCGTGGCGGCCAGCATCTGATCGGGGGTGGGGGAGGTGAACATCTGCCCTGCACACGCCGCGTCGAGCATTCCCAGGCCGACGAAGCCGCCGTGCAGGGGTTCGTGTCCGGAGCCGCCGCCCGAGATGAGGGCCACCTTGCCCTCACGGGTCTTCTCCGCGCGGTGGATCACGCGGTTCTCATGGTCTACCCGGACATTGTCATCGGAGAGCTCGATGCCCTTGAGGGCGTCGGCGATGACCGTGTCGACGTCGTTGATCAGTTTCTTCATGGTGGATTGGCCTCCTGCGTCGTTGCGAGATGCATCCGTGGAGAAGTTCCCGGATGCGGATGATCCATTGTGAGGTCAGCATACGGTTCGTGACTACCGAGCGTGACGGATTGATCGTGTCCGCTGGCCGACGTTGCCGCAAGGCCTCAGCACCCATGTGCACACCTGTGGGCGCGACCCGATGTCAACGTGCACGCGTCGTGGGGCACGGGTGTGCCGCTGTCCACGATCGAGGCCGGGTGCTGCATGCGCCACTACGCTGGAGGGATGGAGAATCAATCGAAGCGGCCGGTAGCGATCGTCATGGGGGCCTCTCGCGGCCTGGGGTTCATCATGGCGACTGACCTGGCCAAACGTGGTCACGACGTCGCCATCTGCGCACGTGACGCCGAGACACTGGAGGAGGCGGCAGAAGAGCTTCGCTTCCATGGGGGCGCCGTCCTGCCGATTCCGTGCGACGTCACGAATCCGGACGACGTCGAGAAGTTCGTCGCCCGGGTGGCCGACGAGCTGGGCCCGATCGACGTGGCCATCCACGTGGCGGGCGTCATCCAGGTGGGGCCCGTGGAGGCTGTCACGCGGGATCACTTCAGCGCATCCATCGGCATCATGCTGTGGGGGCCCATCAACATGGCGCTGGCCGTTCTGCCCGCCATGCGTGAGCGTCGCAGCGGACGGATCGGCGTCGTCACCTCCATCGGCGGAAAGCTGTCCCCGCCGCGCCTGCTGCCCTACTCCACGGCGAAGTTCGGGGCGGTGGGCTTCACGGAGGGGCTCTCCGCAGAGCTGGCCGGGACCGGGGTCACCGCCACCACGCTGGTGCCCGGTTTGATGCGGACGGGCTCCCATTCTCAGGCGCAGTTCTTCGGCGATGCCTCGAAGCATTACGCCTGGTTCGCCCCGGCTGCCTCGCTGCCGCTGCTGTCCATGGACGCGGAGAAGGCGGCGGAGAAGATGGTCGATGCCGTACTGAGGGGTAAGCGCGTCGCACTCGTCTCGCCACTGAGCCACCTCGCATCACGGGCCCATGGGCTGGCCCCGAACCTCACGGTGCGACTCAACCAGGGCCTCAGCCTCCTGCTGCCGAAGGGCACCAGCTCCGAGACCGTTCCAGGGGAGAAGGCCCGCGAGGGACTGAAGCCCGACGGCATCGTGTCAAAGCTCACCACTCTGGGGGACCGCGCCGCAGCACGCTTCAATGAGCGGCACAAGGACGACTGAATGCCAGCGGGCATCACCGTCGGACATGGGGGACGACGTCACCCAAAGGCTTCATTTCTGGACGTCCTCGGGGGATGATGGTGTCATGAGTGTTGTCGCGTGTGTCTCGTGTGGAAGGCGGAACCGGGTGCCGGACGCCGCCGCCGGTCTGCCGCAGTGCGCCCAGTGCCAGGCGAAGCTGCCATGGCTGGTCAACGGAACAGACGAAAACTTCGAGGCGGTGACGGCGACACGCGTTCCGGTGCTGGTGGACCTGTGGGCTCCCTGGTGCGCCCCGTGCCGCATGGTCGCGCCGGTCCTGGAGCGCATTTCCCGGGAACGCGCAGGGCGGATCAAAGTGGTCAAGGTCAACGTCGATGAGAACGGCGCCCTCCAGGAGCGCTTTGGGGCCATGAGCATTCCGACGATGGTGCTGCTGCGCGACGGCAAGGAATCGACACGCCAGATCGGCGCCCTGCCACAGAGAGAGCTGCAGAGCTGGGTGGAGCGAAACGCTGTCTGATCGCACGTGAGCTCTCCGATATTCCGGTACTGCCCACCCCGGCGTTCATCGTGCAATACGAGTTGAGTCATAACCCAAGCGGCCGTGAATGCACGCCTGAGCGTTGCTCCCAGCAGGTTGTCCGGGCGAAAAATGGGTGCACTTCCACCACGCCCAAAAAGTATGGTGTGGTGGAAGCGCTGGACACACCGGGCCCGGGGGGCGCACCCGGCGGCCAGACTGGGTGAGGAATACATCCTCGGCGTCGGGGCACGCCTCAGTAGGCGCCTGCGGATCCCAACACTGCTTTGGCGGTCTTCGCCACGATCATCATGTCCCGCACGAACGACCAGTTGTCCACGTAGTAGAGGTCCAGCCGGACGGTGTCCTCCCATGAGAGGTTGGAGCGACCCGAGACCTGCCACAGACCGGTGAGGCCCGGACGGACGTGCAGTCGACGCTTGGTGTCATCGTCGTACTGGGCCACCTCGCGGGGCAGTGCGGGACGGGGCCCCACCAGGCTCATGTCACCGCGCAGCGTGTTCCACAGCTGGGGCAGTTCGTCGATGGAGAATCGACGGATGAACCTTCCCGTCCGGGTGATGCGGGGATCGTTTGCCATCTTGAACAGGACGCCAGCACCTTCATTCTGCGCCTGAAGCGCCGCCACCTTCGCCTCGGCATCGATGCACATGCTCCGGAACTTCAGGCAGTTGAACTCCGCCCCCTTGAGGCCAACTCGCCGTTGCCGGAAGACCACCGGGCCGCCGTCCTCCAGCTTCACCGCCAGTGCGGTGGCAAGCAGTACCGGTGCCGCCAGGATCAGGAGCGTTGCGGAGGCGACCACGTCTGCTGCCCTCTTTGACCAGCGGAGGGACTTGAGTGCACGCGGGCGTGCCACGCTCACCAGGGGGAGGCCGGACATCGGTGCGAACTCGAGTCGTTCCGCGCTGACGTCGGCCATCGTCGGCACCACCATCATCTGAACCTTTGACTCCTCCAACTGCCACGCGAGGCGACGGAACTCCGATGGCGAGTCGAACGATCCCTCTGCGAAGATGACCGTTCCGATGCCTCGGGACTTGATGATCTCGGCGACGGAGTCGAAGGGGCCGAGGACAGGCAGTCCGTTGGTGGTTGTCGGCTCCTGCTCGCGAGTGACTGCCCCGACGACCTTGAAGCCGGCCCAACGGGCGCGGCGAAGAGCGACATGAGCCTCGTCCACGTGATGACTTGAGCCAACCACCAGCACCGGAGTCTGCAGGAGTCCCCGCAGGTGGAGCTTCTGCATCACTCGACGCCGCAGAAAGCGGGCGATCCACAGGAACATCACCCCGGTGACGATCCACGTCGCGAAGGTCAGGCGGGGATAGTCGTACTTGAGCAGGAAGCACGCGATGCCGAAGATGCCAGCCGAGATGGCTGACGCGTTGATGACGCGCTTGTACTCGTCGGCTCCGGACCTCAGGTGCCTGATGGAGTAGGCCCCTTTGGCGCGGAGAACAACAAGCCACATGACTGCGAGTGCAGCGGTCGCTGCCACGGCTCCCATGGTGAGCACTGCAGCGCTGGAGCCGCGAAAAGCGCTGCCAATCATGACTGCGACGGCGAACGCCCCGGCCATCAGGACAGCGTCTGCGCCGATGAGGGCGAGTCGGTGGTAGCGGACCGGTGGTATCCACCTCACCCGCTCCGCACCAATGTCGGTGGCCGTTCTTGCTCGTCGCGCGAAGATTTCGCTTGTGGTCATGAGATCCCCCCGAATCGCATACCTGATGAACGCTGACCGGCTCGTGCTCACACGAGAACCGGCGCTACCAGTTAATATTGCATTATGTCCATCCTATGGGGATCGTGCAACACCCTGGGGGGAGAAGGACAAAAAGACGACAAAAGAGTGTGCATTGATGAGTCGTCCGCAGGCCGCATCTGACCAATACGCTGCGTTGGCGGCTCTGCGTGGAAGTTGCGACTGCCGGTCCGTTGGAGAGGTTCTCCTGTGGGACCACGTCGTCAAGGCATCGGCGAGCCACTTCAGCGCGCTACGCGGCATGAGAGACTCCAGTATGCGCATCGCAATGATTGGCACGCGCGGTGTGCCAGCCGCCTACGGAGGATTCGAGACGGCCGTGGAAGAGGTGGCGATGAGGCTGGTGGAACGCGGGCACGAACTTACCGTCTACACACGGGGCTCAGTGAACCGTGATGCAGCGTACAAAGGTATCCGCCTCGTCCACCTTCCCGCCGTGCCCTCGAAACAGTTCGAGACTCTCAGTCATACAGGACTCTCCGCGGTGCACGCGGTCTTGCGCCGACGGCCCGACGTGGCCTTCGTCTTCAACGCGGCCAACGCCCCGTTTCTCCCCTTGCTACGGGCTCGACGGATTCCCACCGCCCTGCACATGGACGGGCTGGAGTGGAAGCGCGCGAAGTGGGGCACCCGAGGCCGCTCCTACTACAGGTGGGCAGAGCAGTTCGGGGTCCGGCATGCCGACGCACTCATTGCAGATGCCCCCGGTATCGTGGACTACTACGACCACCAGTTTGGTGTCCCCACCGAGTTGATCCGTTACGGAGCGCCCATCCAGGAACGAGCGTCGGCCCAAGGCCTTGAGGAGCTGGGGCTTCGATCCGGCGAGTTCCATCTTGTGGTGGCTCGTTTCGAGCCTGAGAACCACGTCCTCGAAATTGTTCGGGGCTACCATGATTCCGCGTCGTCAAAACCGCTCGTCGTTGTGGGATCGGCACCATACTCTGCCGGGTACACCCGAGAGATTGAGCGAGTTGCTGAATCCGACCCAAGAATCAGACTGCTCGGGGGTGTTTACGACCAAGACCTCCTGGATGAGCTCTACTTTCACGCCTACACCTACCTCCACGGTCACTCCGTCGGAGGGACCAACCCGTCTTTGTTGCGCGCAATGGGAGCCGGTACCGCTGTGATCGCCCATGACGTGGTGTTCAACCGCGAGGTTCTGGATGGTCAGGGGTGGTACTTCAGCGACGCATCAGGGGTATCGCTGACGGTGAGCGAGGCCGAACATGACGAGAGCAGAGTCCGCTCTGTGGGAGCTCATCTGAAAACGAGAGCAGGTACGGACTTCTCTTGGGAAACCGTGGCCTGGTCCTATGAGCACTTGGCGATTCGACTGCGGCGGGGAGAGACTCTCCGCTCGGCAGGACGTCGGGCGGTGCGGTCGAACGTCGAGTGGAGTGAGTGAACCGGACGCTTCAGG